>CAVYLP010000001.1:0-423803 GCA_963769425.1 Candidatus Bathyarchaeota archaeon
AGGCGGAGATCGAGGAGAAGCCCCTCGGCTCGATGCTGGATGAGTTCAGCAGCATTGCTGAGATCTACCCTGAGGACAAGTTCACCATTGTAAAGGCTTTGCAAGGCCAAGGCCACGTCGTCGGAATGACAGGGGATGGCGTGAACGACGCCGCCGCGCTTGGTCAGTCGGAGGTCGGCATCGCGGTGAAGAACGCGACCGACACCGCGAAGGACGCTGCGAGTGCCGTGCTGACCGATGAGGGATTGGGGGAGATCGTCAGCATGGTTAAGATTGGTAGAACTCTCTACCAGCGGATATACGGCTGGGCACTCATGATGATCTCAAGGAAGCTCCACATAGTCGGCTACATCGTCGCCATGTTCTTCCTCACTCACTCCTTCATGTTATCGATCATGGGAACTGTTCTGATGCTGTTCCTCGGCGACTTTGTCTCAATGTCTATCTCCACCGATAACGTCAGGTTCTCATCTAAGCCAAACAAGTTCGACGTATCACAGATGTTTGTCCTTGGCGGGTCTTTGGGTCTGCTTAGCACGATAGAGGGTGCTCTTCTGACTCTCGCGTGTCTCTCCTACTTCGGATTGAGCGGCAACGTGGACAAGATCTACACATTCGGGTTCGCTTACCTGAACATCGCTGGGGTCTCCACCATGCTGATCGTCCGCGCCAGGGATCGTTTCTGGAAGATTAGGCCAAGCGACTTCTTGGTGGTCACCGTGTTAGCGGAGTTCCTATTAGTGATCATTATCGGCGTCTTCGGCTTCCTTGAACTGGCCCCACTAGGCTTCTTACCCGTCGCTGTGATACTCGCTTACACATTCCTAGTCACGTTTTTGATAAATGACTCGGTCAAGGTCTACCTAATGAAGCAGTTTTGTAAGAAAATATCCTAAAATAGGTTTCTGGCCTCTACTTCCCGAGGTTCACTAAGGAGGCGCTCATGCCTGCCTTAGACACGGATTTTATCGTCTCATCGGTTGAGACAAGCGATGGATCGAAGGAGATCTTCATCCTATTCGAGATGGGGTTGATGTTGAAACTCTTCACACCTTTTCAGCCCCAAACAGCCTCTTTTCAATCACCTTCACCTCACAGGAGCACCCTGATCCTTTGAGTTTGAACGTTGTCGCTTCAACATTTTCAGGGTCCTTTTTTCCAGTTTCCAAGAATCTATCCCAGCTATCCGCGCGGCTCAGTACTCTTTCACCCACACTCGCAGATCCAGTGCGAGCGCGGGTGAAGATTCCAGTTCACGCCCCGCTGATGCTCCCCACCTCGGCGGGATCGCAATCTTCTGCCAAACCAGTATGTGTCCGCAGTTCCTACAGATGGTCGATTCTGCCTGAACGTCAGATCGGATTTGTCCCGGGTAATAGGTCTCGACAATGACTTTACCCATATTCTCACCTCCAGACCTTCACACCGTTCTCGGCGAGGTACTGCGCCGCGAGGTCCGTCACGTCTCCGCTGTGGTAGGGGATCCTAAGCCCCTTAACGTGTCGAGAGGGGGTCCCTGTACGTTATCTCGGCTCGACCCCTCTTCGCATAGTCGTCGAGTATCGTCTGAGCTATCTCAGAGGCCACCCGGTATTTAGGGCTCCATGCACCTCGCGTGGAGGTTCAGCGCCTGGGCCACCTGCTCCTTCGTGCAGTCGAGGACGCCCCAGACCACTCGGCTTTGGCCCGTGCGGGCGCACCAGCTTATTCGTGAACCGTAGCTGGGGCTCGATTCGTACCCCATCGCGCTCAGGGTATTGAGGCACCTGTAGACCGAGGGCTCGGGCATGCCGAGGTGGATTCTCGAGCGACCTCGACGTCGAGGCCCTTCTGAAGGATTGGGGTGTAGACCCCCCGAATAATAGGCGGATTCTAGACTCCGAGGCTTTGGGGAATGCTAGGCGCTTAGCCAAGCTGCTGGCTGAGAAGGTAGATGAGATTCAGGAGGCCGCTTAGCTGGCCACATACAAGACTGTGACGGAGTGGATGAGTGGTCACCTAGGGGAGGTTCGGCTAAGCAATGGTCCGGTGCTCCCCTTCTCCGCCCCCGCAGCTATACAAAGCGTTGATGGCGTATTGACACCTGAAGATGCTTTCGTAGCTGCTCTGAACACCTGCTATATGCTGATGTTCATCTGGAGTGTGGAGAGACTCAAGGTCGACCTCGTGAGCAACACATGTGAGGCGGAGGGCCACGTCGAAGAATTCCTCGACAGGACCTTAACCTTCGACAGGATGACACTTAAGCCTAGTATAGTGGCGAGGGGCTGCACGGCGGAGAGGGTGAAGCGCGCATTGGAGCTGGCCGAGAAGTACAGTCTCATCTGGCAGTCCATCAAAGCAAAGGTTAGCCTAGAGCCCGAGATAATCATTTTAGGATAACCATTTGATAGGCGAGTATTATGAGTTGTTCCGAGATACGTGAAAGACAGCAAGGAGATATATCCAATAACGAAAATTATGAGATTTAGGGATAGAAAAATGCTAAATTCGCTAAGGAAAAACTTGGAAAAGAAATAAAAAGTTGAAAAAAATATTGTGCGGCAGATAAGATGGCTGATTTAGAGATTATAATATCAGAAATCCATAAAACCTAACCTTCTCAAAATGCTTGTAAATAACGTCGTAGGTCCATACTCCCAATAGCCTCCGACAATACAGCCAAAGGGGCCGAAGAGGCCCCAAAATCTCTTTCTAAGAAACGTGCGAGGTGAATGAAAGATGATGAGGTCATCTCACTCTAATTTTAGCACACTTGAATCTACTATCTTTCTTAAACCACTGCGATGCTATTTGGCCAAGCTTCTCCGATTTGTTGCTCAGCAGCTGGGTTAGACGCATGCCAGTGAACGATTAGCCACTCATCACCAGATTTCTTCAGGATGATCGTTAGCCTCGTGGGTATATGCATCTCCCTGGAGCCTATCCTAGCGTAGAATGCTGCTTCCGTCACGGCCCAGGCAAGTTTCCCTTCTGTGAAGATAGACCTCCAATTGTAGACGATCGAGCTGGCCTCTGACTGAGCCCAGTCACGTTTGAAGAGGGATTTCACCTCGCTCTTTCCAATTTTTTTCTCATCAGCACCGGTCCCTAACACTACGAGGTCATCATCAGGTGAGAATAAGGACATCATCTTATCCAGATCCCTCTCCTCGAATGCCTCGGCAACCTTGTCTAAGGTGGATATTACCCTTGATTCCGTTTCCTTGGTTGGTTTCATTATAATCCTCCGCAGGTACGTGTACGAGGGTTTGAGCGAATCCGCGCCCAATTAATGTAGTATTTTCAACAGATGATAAGATTATCTAGATATGCCCATGCACGTCAGATTCTGCGAGTCTTTCCCGTTTTCCTAACCTTAATCGAGTAATCGAATCATATTATCCCAAATTTACTTTGGAATAAGCCTCATCTTACACCAAGGTATTTAGTATACGAATAGTCTTATCCTCACTCTCACCTGATATTAATCTGTAAAGTATTGCGCGCGCTAATAACATGTTTTCCCCCAACCGGATAAGCTCCCACTGAGGATCGCTTATCACAGACATGCTCCGGCATCAACCAGTTTTATGCACTTATGTAGACTTTCTAAGACACATATTTGATGTAGAACCTTCGGTCAGCTTCGATACTTGTGTAGCTTGACGAAGGATTCTCCCTGTACTCTTACCCTATAATGCTTATTCGCTCGCGCGAATTGGACATCCAGTTCTTAATTGGATACGAGGGAAGAATAGAATGATGGGAAGAAGCGGGAGTAAAAGCATAAACTCTTTACTATTAACCATGAAACATTAGTTCGAAGATGGGACATTGAGTAATCTATGCGACCTTCTTTTTGAGCTATCAAGCGAGGAACGCATGAAAATACTCAATATAATCAATATCAAACGAAGTAAGCTAACTCAAATTGCAAAGGCATTAGGGATTACCAATCAAGAGTGCAGTAGACACGTTTCTAGGTTAGTCATAGTAGGACTCGTCGAGAAAAAACCAGATGGTAATTTTCAGACTACTCCTTATGCCAATCAAGTTATCATGCAACTCAAACCTCTTCATTTTTCCTTGCGTTATCGGAATTATTTCCTCGAACATACAACGGAATGGATCCCTCCCGAATTTCAGATGAGACTGGGGGAGTTGAGTAAGTCTCAGCTTGTCGATGATGTTATGGTAGTCTTCAGGAACATTGAGAAAATGTACGATGAGGCTGATTTGTACGTTCTCAGGGTAACGGACAGGTTTATGCTCACTACAATGCCCTCAGCCGATAAGGCGTTGAAGAGGGGTGTGACGCAACGAATGCTGGACCCGGAAGATATAGTTGTTCCCTCGGACTTCAAGAATACACCGAAATATGATGAAGCATTAGCGAATAGGCAGTTTATCAACCGCAGTATTACTCGCTGTGATTTCTTCCTAGCCATGTCAGAGAAGGTAGTGGCAGCCCTCAGTTTCCCACATATTGATGGGCGTTTTGACTATACGGGTCTAACATCTGATGACCCCGATTTCATTAAATGGTGCGAGGACCTATTCGAGCACTATTGGACAGAATCAAAGAAAAAGAATTTTGACTGGCTTCCCAGAAAAATCGCTGAAAGTAAAAATAAAAAAAATAATTAAATTACATGTAAAATGAAAAGCGAGCGCGCATAATTAATCTTAAATCCTCATGAAATATCATTACGAATTTTTTTCTCTTGATACCTCATTAGAAAACTGATGGCAAAGATGCGTGCACATGAGAAGCCCATACGATGTGAGATACTTTGAATTCTGATGGACCCCAGCAGACAAAACCCTCGCAGGGTAGACTCCAGTTCATCGACTTCACACGCGGCATAATAATGGCGATCATGGCTTGGGACCACGTCGCAACCTTCTGGTGGCCCCAGCACTACGGAAGCGAGGGCCTCGGAGGACTCTTCCCATATCTGGGAGCCGACCTCCTGCCCTTCCTTTCAAGATTCATAACACACTTCTGCGCACCCACATTCTTCTTCCTCTCCGGAACCTCGATAGCCATCTCCACCGCGAGGAAGCTTCAGAGGGGTGAGAGCCAAAAGGCGATCTCCCTCCACCTTGTGAAAAGGGCGGGGATATTAGTCCTCCTCATGGTCTTTATCGAGGGAAACGCCTTCGGACTCAGCCCAATCTACTTCGGCGTCCTCGGCTGCTTCGCAGCCTGCTTCATAATATTCAGTGTTTTCAGGAGGCTCCCGTGGCAGATCATACTCACGATCTCCACAGCCATCGTCGTCTTCCATCCGCTACTTGACCTGAGCTTCCTCCCCAAAGATGGCATCGGGCTCCTCTTGAGACTCTATCTACATGAGCCGAGCTACAATTACTACCCGTTCCAGGTTCTCTACCCCATAATCCCATGGGTCGGCGTCATGGGACTAGGCTGGTGCCTCGGTGTATTCCTTAATCGCCTAGACAGAGAACAAATAAAGAGATTAGCGAAGCCAATCGCCCTGACGGGTGTCGGCTCAATATTCGCATTCATAGCAATCAGGTGGCTCAACGGTTATGGTAACCTAGTGCCCAGGAGTGGCAACACAATTCAATCCTGGCTGGCGGTCTCGAAGTATCCCCCAGATCTAGCCTTCCTAACAATCACCCTCGGTGGTATGTGCTTCCTGTTGGCGCTAGGCATACAAATAGAGGATAAAAAGTGGTTTAACGGAGGAATAATTGGCGCTCTGCTTGTCTTTGGCAGGAACCCCCTCTTCTTCTATGTCACCCACCTTGTCCTTTACAGGGTTCGCCCATTCTATATGACTACACCCCTTTTCACTATGGATCTATCCACCGTGGTCGTCTTCTGGTTTATTGGACTCGTAGTGTTGTGGAGGCTGTGCCTTAGATATGAGAAGTTTAAGAAATCTCACCCCGAGTCGCTTCTACAATATATCTAACGTATGGGGGATTACACTTGCTTGATAACAGCTCGATGAAAATTAAGAACAGAAAATCGAGGATAATATGGATAGTTGGGCTGATATTTGTAGGTGGCCTTCTAGCCGTGATTACCCTGAACCGAGGAACACATGAAGGTAGTCCTATGAACACATCTCAGCCTATTTATTGGCCTACAGAAGGGTGGAGGAGAGAGACTCCGGATAAACTTGGTATGAATGGATCCAAACTCGTCGCCATGGTCGACGATATTAAGAGGAGCATACCAACCATAGACAGCGTCATCATCATTCGCCATGGCTACATCGCGGAGGAGGAGTACTTCGGTTCCTACAACGCCACAACCAATCACCACCTCTATAGCTGCACGAAGAGCGTTGTCAGTACACTCATCGGCATCGCGTTAGACAAGAAACAAATAGATAGTGTCGACTCAAAGGTCCTTGACCTTCTCCCTGAATACCATCCCGAGAACATGAGTGATTGGAAAAGGGACCTAACCCTAAGAGATCTTCTCATGATGTCATCCGGCCTCGACGCGAGAGACGACTACTCCGATAACTGGATCTGGATTAACAGGCTCATCAATTCACAGGATGCAGTAAGGTACGCGCTGGACCTCAACGTAACTGTAAAACCCGGCACCACCTTCAAGTACACTGACGCAAACTCGCACATCCTCTCCGCTATCATCATCGAGAAGACTGGCATGGCCACCCTCTCTTACGCGAAGAAGAACCTCTTCGAACCACTGGGAATACACGACGTAACATGGAAAAATGATACGAGTGGGAGGCAGTGGGGATTCTGGGGCCTTTACATGACGCCGTTAGATATGGCGAAAATTGGTTACCTTTACTTGCACAATGGTACATGGGACGGCGAGAGGATAGTTTCAGACGGCGTGGACGAGGCAGGCAACATCGAAGAAGATGGATGCCGACCTATTTCCAGGATATGGGTTCCAATGGTGGGTAAATGACAAAGCAGGATACTACACAGCAGCGGGATACGGAGGACAGTTCATATACGTATTTCCTGATAGGGACATGGTTGTTGTTTTTACTGGCCATGACGAGCTGAATTTCGATAACCCTGGAAGACTGTTGGATATGTTTATTTTACCAGCAGTTAAATGAGAGAGTGCGCGCTCTACAAGATTTACAGATTCTACGCGCGCATGCTCATTTTACTCAAATCTCGCATAGATAGAGTTTCGGAGATAGGTGTTCTTGCTCTTCTACATTGAGGGGTTATTAGACCCTCAATAGTCTTATCCTCACTTCCACATTCTCAATAAGAAAATCTTATCCCAAATATACTTTGGTATAAGCCTCATCTTACGTGCAATAATCTTACCATGAGTTCCACCTGATTGTTACCAGCGATTGTATGGTTGATTTGACTGTGATTCAATCTGCATACTACATGGTAGCTACTAAGGGAGTACTAGTAGCAGCAGTCTAATAATTACACAACATGAGGATGACCCAGAGAAACATAAAAGCCACTCTGGAGACTGGTAAACTACTTTTCCTAGCCGAATTCCAAAAAAAGCTGATGAAAACGTATGAGATATGCGCCATAATGTTATAAGATAGAAAAACGCTCACAAAAAATATTCTGTGTTTCAGAAAAAGAGCTGAAGAATGCATATGAGAGCTAAGATCTTGAAGCTTCTAGTTTCCATATTTATTATCAGTTTTGTTTTGTTTCCGGCCAATATGGTCCACGCGGACGCATTGCTGACTACAGTAAAAGTGGGAGCTGCCCCCTGGGGTGTAGCCTATGATTTCGCTAAGGGAGAAATATTCGTGGTCAATTCCGGCACAGGCACCGTCTCAGTATTTTCTGACAGCGACTTTACTATACTTGCAACAGTGACGGTAGGGCAGCAACCCTATAGAGACATTTACGATTCTGGCAGAGGCGAAATCTTCGTTGCTAACTATGGTGCGAACTCAGTCTCAGTGATATCAGATGTAACCAATACCGTTTTGGCTATCGTGCCCGTGGGGTCTTCACCCTCATCTTTTGCCTATGATTCGAGTAAGGGTGAAATATTCGTAGCCAATTCAGGTGGCAACACAGTCTCCATTATTTCAGACAACACTAACTCCGTCGTGGCTACCGTGACCGTAGGCTCTAACCCCTATGACTTAGATTATGATTCAGGTAAGGGCGAGATCTTTGTCGCCAACTCTTTCTCCCGATCCGTTTCCATCATATCAGACATTAACAATCAAGTGGTTGCAACCGTACCCGTAGGAAGTGGCCCATTAGGCGTTGCTTATGATTCTGCCAAAGGCGAGGTCTTTGTAGCCAACTCCGTCTCCAACACCGTTTCGGTGATATCAGATAGCAGTAACACCGTCGTCGCAACTGTGAATGTAGGAACTAGTCCAGGGCCCATGGTCTATGATTCAAACACTGGCGAGATATTCGCGGTTAATAGAGGTTCTGGCTCGGTCTCTGTCATATCGGACAGCACAAATGCGGTCATTACCACCTTAACCGTGGGAGCCAAGCCCTATGGCGCAGCCTATGATTCTGGCAGAGGCGAGATATTTGTTACCAATTATGGTGATGGCACGCTCTCGGTCATGTCCGATTCCTCTAATACCTCTACTTTACCGGGCACAAACGCAACATCAGACCTATTGCAACAAATCTGGGTTCCAGAGCCAACGAACACAGTGGTGGCAGTCGGTGTATCTGCAGTGGTGGTTGGGGCGGTTTCACTGCTTTTTTCCGCCATAAACGACCCATTAGCGGGTTTTGGTGGAGCATTGAGCGAAAAAATAAAGGACGTAATCCCCGACGAAATAAGGGAGTGGCTTGAGGAAGTAGTGTCTTCTAGACGCGAGTTGGAAGCCGCGGATAAGACCGGTTCTCCCTTTACTCCAACCAGAGCCGAAGTGTTGGCATACGTTACGTCGATAGTCGTTCTGGCCATCGCCTTCTCCTATGTGAAGATCATTAACCTTAGCCAGCTATGGGAGTTGCTGCCCCTTTTCTTCGCTACGAGTGTTATTGTTGGATTCGTCCAACACTTCTTTTCAATAGTGTACCTGCGAAGCAAGGGCGTGTGGAGTGAATACACGATTTGGCCCTTAGGGCTTTTCCTCTTCCTCTTCACAACATTCTCCTTCAGGGTTCCGTTCTCTTCGCCAACACGGAGCATACACTCCAAGAAATTCACCGAACGATTAGGTGCCGTCGCTTCTGCAGCTGAGATTCTCATAAGCTTAGCCTTCGCCGGGTTATTCTTCCTGCTATTGAAAAGCGGTTACGTGGCTGTTGGTGATGCAGGTTTGTCTATGTGCGTGATCGGCTCTTTTTTCGGTACTTTCCCCGTGTCTCCGATGAGTGGGAAGGACATTTTCGACCACAGTAAGCGTCTTTGGGCGACGCTCTTTAGCATAACATTACTAATCTTTGTTGCCTGGTTGCTCCTAATCTAATGAGATTTTTGAAATGGGTGAAAAGGTACGGACTGCGGACATTAACGTACATCTACCCACTCAATGACCCTATCCTAACTTCCTAAATATTCTAATAATCTTAACCCAAATTCACTTTTGCATAAGCCTCATCTAACGTACAGCAGATTGATCGAGGAATCAGTTCCATATAGGTCGCGAACGCTCGCCCCATAACCCGTGATAATAAACTTGGAAACAAGTTCTAATTTGCACACGAGTCGCAAGCAACCATGCTATTGAATCGATCTAATCACAAAAAGATATACACCCGTACCTTACAAAGACAACCGTATCCTGCATGACAGACTATGGCAAAGTGACACCAGCATTCCTGCAGCAGCTAGAGGAGGTTGTAGGCTCCAAGGGCATCTCGGTTATCGGCGAAGACCTCGTGAAACATAGCAAAGATGAGAGCCTTGAGCCCCCTCACACTCCTGAAGTGATCGTGTACCCACTGAGTACCGGCGAGATATCGTCGGTCATGAAGCTAGCCTCCAGTAACAACATCCCGGTGACCCCCCAAGGATCTAGAACTGGCCTCAGCGGCGGAGCGCACCCCATCTATGGTGGTATAGCCCTCAGCCTCGAGCGAATGACGAAGATTCTAGAGATCGATGAAGGAAACCTGATGGCTGTAGTCGAGCCGGGTGTCCTCATCATGGATCTGCACACAGAGACGGAGAAGAAGGGTCTCCTATACCCCCCTGACCCGGGTCAAGAGTCGGGCAGTCTCGGTGGGAACATCTCCACCAACGCTGGTGGCGTTAAGGGGATGAAGTATGGAGTGACGAGGGACTTCGTCCAAGGCCTCGAGGTGGTCTTACCCAGCGGGGAAGTAATCACGATCGGTGGAAGGCATGTTAAGAACTCAACGGGATACGAATTAATCGACCTATTTGTAGGATCGGAGGGAACACTGGGTGTGGTTTCAAAGGCTACGCTCAGGCTTGTACCGAAGCCGAAGAACACCGCCATCATCTACGTCCCATTCAATTCTGTTAGGGCAGCAACAAAAACAGTCTCCGAGATAGTTAGCAGGAAGGTTGTACCATATGCTTTGGAATATGTACCCCAACACGCGGTATTGACCGCTGAGCGTTTCCTAGAGCGGACGTTGCCTGACCACGATCACCCAGCTTACCTCATCGTTGGAGTCGATGGAAACAGTGAGAATGAAATCGATAGACAGCTCGACGTCGTGGGTGAGGTGTGCACGGAGATGGGTGGTGCTGACGCGTATCTCGCCGACACCCCATCTCAACAACAGCAATTATGGGAGGCGAGAAAGTGCCTTTTCGAGGCGTACAAGGCGTTCTATGAGATCGATGAGGTAGACGCCTGTGTCCCCAGAAGTCGGTTCCCAGATTTCGTGGAGGGTGCAGAGAAGATCTCGGAGAGGCTCGGTATCCTGATCTCGACGATTGGGCATGCGGGCGATGGTAACGCTCACAGCATTATGGCTCGTGAACAAATTGAAGACAGGGGGGCTTGGATGAAGAAGCTTGATGTAGCGATCGAAGAGCTAATTGATCTCAGCCTCGGGATGGGTGGTACAATCTCGGGCGAGCATGGAGTTGGCTACGCTAAAAAGAAGTACTTAGTGAGGAAAGTCGGCGATACGCAGGTGAATCTCATGAAAGTGATTAAGCGTGGGTTTGACCCTCAGAATATCTTGAACCCTGGGAAAGTTATAGATATTTAGAATTACATATGTTGTGTCGCAGAACTGTATGATCTTATCCTCACCTTCACCTGATACTCAATTATGAATTGAACAACGCACGCGTCAATGGCTACTTGCCCTTGAAGTCGGTCTTCTTTCCGACAGCCCTTGTTATGAGAAAAATAAGTTATAAAATATAAACAGAGACGTTTAAATATCGACATCGATATCAATGTCGATATCACGAAGATGATTCACGTGCGATGGCCTAGAAATATCGCTATGGTGCCGAAGGGGTTCCTGAGGTACAAAGTCCTCAATCTCCTAAGCTTGAAGTCAATGTCCGGCTCAGAGATCATGTCGGAGATAGAGGTGCAAACTGGGGGGAAGTGGAAGCCTAGCCCAGGCTCAATCTACCCTCTCCTTGCATGGTTGCAGGACAACGGGTTTGTGGTAGAGGCTGAGGTATCTGAGGGGATCAAGAGGTACTCTCTTTCGGAGAAGGGGAAAGGTTTGCTCTCGGAGATGGAGAAGACGTGGAAGACGATGAGTGAGAAACTCTCTCATCTCGGTTCTGATTTCGGCTTCATGGGGTCATCTTGGAGAGACTTGATCGCCAGCAAGTCCTTTGAACGGCTTCATGAGCCGACTGCGAACCTCGCGGCGGCGCTCTGGAGATACCACAAGAAAGCCATACAGATTGACTCGGAGGATTCTTCGGAGGAGGTTAAGGTAGCACTGGAGGAAGCCGCTAGAAGAATCAATCACGTCGCTGAGAGACTGGAGGATAAGAAATGACCGACAAGGCTATTGTTGTTGATGAATTTAGACATTCAAACTTGCTTGTTCATGGGATAACAAGTGAATCTTCGAATAGGAGTCGATATCAATGAGACTCTTTGATATCATCGATTCAGCTTGGAGTGGAGTTAAATCTCGCAAGTTCCGATTCGTGCTTAACCTCATCGGCATCCTCATCGGCTGCGCCGCTGTCACCGGCTTGATATCTCTTACCCAGGGACTCAGCAACAACATAAGCGGCCAGCTTGGCACCCTCGGTGCATCGACAATTACTATCTTACCCGGAAGTACTTTTAATAACCCTATAAGCGGTGGCTCAGCGCCAAGCAGCTCCGTCGGAGGCGGCGCAGCAACTAATCCATTCGGCGGTGGCTCAACTGGTACACGAACCTTAGATTACAAGGTTGTTAGCACGATTTCGAAGATCTCAGGTGTCCTCTATACGGTTCCAGTCGACTCGGGAGGATCAGTGACTTACTCCGTGAATGGAAAGACTTACTCCCACTCATTGACGGGGTCAACGGATGTCTACTTCCAAGTCAACAAGTCACTTGAAATTGTTCAGGGTAGAGCACTCCTCAGATCCGATACCGGTGTCGCCGTGATAGGCGCGGATATTGCTCAACCATCTGATTCATCCAATCCGATAATCGGGGTTGGTGATCGTATCAAGGTCACAACGACCGTGAACGACATAACCAAACAGTTGACGTTACGAGTAGTGGGTGTGCTTAAGAGGGCTGGCGGCAGCTTCGGCTCAAGTGACAGCGCCATCATCATACCGTTGGGGACATTCGACCAGTTCTTCGAGAAAAATGGTAAATACAGCACAATTCAGGTGCTAACTTCCTCACCCGATTTAGTCGATTCCGTTTCGCAAACGATTAAAACCAAGGTAAGCAACATCAGCGTCATCACAGCGGCTGCCGCTCAGGGTTTAGTCACGAGCATTCTCGGGACTATTCAGGCAGTGCTCGGCGGCATCGCAGCGATCAGTCTTGTGGTTGCCGGAGTTGGCATTATCAACACTATGACGATCAGTGTTCTTGAGAGGACTAAGGAGATTGGTGTACTGAAGGCCCTAGGGACGAAGGCGAGGGATATCCTATTTCTCTTCCTCTCGGAGGCTGTGCTAACGGGCATAGTCGGAGGAATAATCGGGGCGGCCCTTGGCTTTGGGGTGAGCAGTTTAGCGGGCAACATCATCGGATTGGCGCCTGAGTTAAGCTTGCCCCTTGGGCTCATCGTTGTTGGTTTTGCCGTCGTGACTTGCGTTGTCTCGGGTATTTACCCCGCGTGGCACGCAGCTCAGATGAATCCTGTCGAGGCCCTGAGACATGAGTAAAAAAATAGAAGACACTGCGGGTCAGAAATCCGATTCAGGCAAAAAATCTCAACAAGGTAATCCACTACTTCGGATCCTTGGCTACCTAAGGCCATATTGGCGAATAATCGCATTATCGATATTGCTACTATTTGCTTCTGTGGCCTCTGATCTCGTAATCCCCACCCTAATTCAACGGATAATAGACGATGGAATAATCTCCAAGAATATTACAGTCGTAGTAACATTAACCGCGTTAATGATCGGTGTGGCTCTACTTGGCGCAGGGGCTACAATAGGTAACACGTTCCTCGCCATAAGGGTCGCTCAGAGCTTCGCCGCCGATGTTAGAAGCTCCGCATATCACAGGATACAGAAGTTTAGCTTCGGAAACCTTGACAAGTTCCAGACAGGCCAAATTATAGTCAGACTCACGAGCGACGTAAGCTCCGTCCAAATGATAGTGATGATGGGGCTGAGGATGTTCATCAGCGCCCCGATAATGATCGTCGGCAGCATCGTGCTCATGTTCATTATCAACGCGGAGCTCGCCAGAATCGTCCTTCTCCTGCTCCCCCTCACCCTCGTACTCGCCGTCGTATTCATCTGGAAAGCTCTACCAATGTTCCTGGAGGTTCAGAAGAGGCTCGATAAGCTCAACACAGTTCTTCAGGAGAACCTCGCAGGGGTCAGAGTCGTAAAAGCCTTCGTGAGGCAGAACCACGAATCGATCCGCTTCGAGGAAGCGAACACGAGTCTCACGAAACAGACGACGAAGGTGCTCACGATTTTCGCAATTCTGTTTCCCACGATGCTGATAATAATCAACCTAAGCGTACTCAGCGTCATCTGGTTCGGAGGACTTGAGGCAATAGGCGGGAGGTTCAGCGTGGGCGACATACTCGCCTTCATCAACTATCTACTCATCGCCATTTTCCCACTGATATTTCTCGCCATAATGTCCAGCCAACTCTCAGCCGCTGAAGCCTCAGCTCAACGAATCTACGAAATAATCGACTCCGAGCCTCAGGTCCAAGAGAAGCCCGATGCAAAGCAGCTCACAGACGTCAAAGGAAAGGTCATCTTTGAGGACGTTTCCTTCAGCTATGCAGGTGACCTTAGCGAGCCAGTGCTTCAGGGCGTCAACCTAGTCGCTGAGCCAGGCCAGACCATCGCGATCCTCGGCGCCACTGGCTCAGGGAAGTCGACGTTAATCGACCTAATCCCACGCTTCTACGACGTTACAAAAGGCAGGCTCACCGTTGACAGCATCGACGTGAGAGACGTAACCCTCGAGTCGCTTCGCTCAAACATAGGCGTCGCTCTCCAGGAAGCTATCCTCTTCAGCGGTACCATACGCGACAACATAAGATACGGTAAACCCGAGGCCTCAGAGGCCGAGGTAATTGCCGCCGCGAATGCCGCGCAGGCTCATGAGTTTATAATGAGCATGCCCAAAGGCTACGACACGGACGTAGGCGAGAGAGGTGCAGGTCTCTCTGGTGGGCAGAAGCAGAGGGTCAGCATCGCGAGGGCCCTGCTGGTCAAGCCTAAGATACTCATCCTCGATGACAGCACGAGCTCGGTAGATGTCGAGACCGAGGCGAAGATTCAGGAACAATTAGACATGATCATGGAGAATAGGACGAGCTTTATAATCGCCCAGCGTATCAGCACGGTTCTCAAAGCAGACAAAATAGTAGTCCTCGACAAGGGTCGAATCGTCGCTGAGGGCACACATAATGAGCTGATGAATACGAGCTCCATCTACAGGGAGATATACGACTCCCAGCTTGGCGGAGGAATCAGGCTATGAGCAACAAAGCTCCATCCAGTAGACCTGAATCAGGTCCAGGGAGAGGGGGGCCAGGCATGAGCTTCGCAAGAGGAGTATCCCGAGCGAAAAACCCCAGTGTGACACTCTCGCGCCTCATCCGGTACCTCCTCGCCTACAAGCTCCAGCTGGCTCTAATAGGCATTTTCGTTATCCTCGGCACAGTGGCTTCATTATTAGGTCCATACTTCGTGGGTGTTGCCGTTGACCAGTACATAAGCACAGGGAACGTCCCCGGGCTCTACGGCGTCGTCATCATCCTAGGTCTCATTTACGCCGTGGGCTACTTGTCCAATGCACTACAGGCCATCCTCATGGCGAGGATATCCCAGAAGGTACTGAAGCAGCTGAGGAAGGAGCTCTTCGAGCACCTCCAGACCCTCAGCCTGAGCTTCTTCGACAAGCGCACACAGGGGGAGCTAATGAGTAGACTCACAAACGACATAGACGCAATAAACCAGGCACTCAGCCAGAGTGTCACGCAGCTTATTTCGAGCTTCCTCTCCATCATCGGAATCCTGATTGTAATGTTCATCCTCAACGCCTGGCTGGCTCTAGGTAGCCTCCTCGTGTTTCCCCTCATGATATTTGCTACACTATTCATCGGTAGCAAAACACTCGCAGGCTTCAGAGACCTACAGAGGGACCTCGGCAGGCTAAACAGCACGATGGAAGAGACCATCAGCGGTGAGCGAGTCGTATTAGCCTTCAGCAGGCAAGATCGTGTGCTGAAGGACTTCGACGAGACGAACGAATCAGTACGCAAAGTCGCTACGAGGGCGAACAGCTACGCCTTCGTAATCATGCCTATAATGAACATCATGGGCAGCGTTGCGATCGCAGTGGTAGCCGGGCTCGGGGGCTGGATGGCAATCCAGGGCATGGTCACGATCGGCGTCATCACCAGCTTCATCTTCTACGCCCGCAACTTCTCGCAACCACTCCAGCAACTAGCTAACCTCTACAATACCATTCAATCTGCACTCGCTGGCGCGGAGCGCATATTCGAGACGATAGACGAGAAGCCCGAGTTAAACGATAAACCTGACGCGAAGCCACTCAAGGAGATAAAAGGGGACATCGTCTTTGAGAATGTGGATTTTAGCTATGACGGCAAGACACCGATTCTAAAGAATATGAACTTCCACGCGGAGCCCGGGCAGATGATGGCACTAGTAGGTCCAACTGGGGCGGGAAAGACAACGATGGTCAACGTTCTCAGCAGATTCTATGACATCCAGTCCGGTTCAATCAGGATCGATGGCGTCGACATCAGGGACGTCACACGAGACAGCCTAAGGAAGCAGCTCGGGACTGTATTGCAGGATAACTTCCTCTTCGCTGATACCGTGATGGAGAACATCCGCTACGGCAACCTGGAGGCCACGGACGAGGACTGCATAGCTGCAGCGAAACTGGCGAACGCGGACCAATTCATCACGCGTCTACCCGAAGGCTACATGAACATGCTCACGGAGAGGGGTAGCAACCTAAGCCAGGGGCAGCGCCAACTACTCGCCATCGCGAGAGCCGTCATTGCGGATCCGAAAATTCTGATTCTAGACGAGGCTACGAGTAATGTTGACACGAGGACTGAGATCAGGATTCAGGAGGCGCTTCTTAAATTGATGGAGGGTAGAACGAGTTTCGTCATCGCCCACAGGCTGAGTACTATCAGGAAGGCGGATCAGGTCCTAGTGATTCGGGACGGCGAGATCGTGGAGCGTGGTACGCATGACTCATTACTCTCCGAGAGGGGCTTCTACTACAACCTCTACGTGAGCCAGTTCAAGGGAACTCCAGTAGGAGTATCATAAGACAATTCGAAGCCATAGTTCATATTTTGTCATTTGTATTTTCTCGCTAATTCGTTTGGAGGTTTCAATGGTTTAATAGGTCATAACTTATAACAACAAAATAGTGAAGGGCTGAATGAAGGTCGTTGTTTTCGGCGCGACAGGTAAAACCGGTAGACAACTTGTACAACAGGCAATTGCAAAAGGCTACCAAGTTGTGGCTTTCGCCCGAGACAAGTGCCTGCTATCTGTAATTAATAACTAGTAACGATGATACCAATGAGAATGCCTATCATCGAAAATGATAATATAGATCTCGAGGCAGGCAGCGCTAATGATGTCCTCAAGTGGCTTATAACACGAGCTGTGTTTTGCCTAATCCCATCATATAAAGTCAAAGAAACCAAGTATAAGGAGGAAGTAACTTGACTACTATCGATATCGCAAAAGAACTTATAAAATTCGACACATCTGGTCCACCCGCCAAAGAAAAACCGTTAGCTAAATGGATTAAGGACTACCTGGAGGACTTGGGCGTCAACACTCAAATCCAAGATGTCGCACCCGAAAGAGCAAACGTCATCGCTAAAATAGGGGAAGGAAAGGGCCCCGGAGTCGTCTTATCTGGACATATTGACGTTGTCCTAGCAGGGGATCCTCAATTATGGAAGGAAACAGCCCCATATTATCCAAAGGTGACGAATGGCAAACTCTATGGAAGAGGTGCATGCGACATGAAGGGGCCTGACGCATGCATATTACAGGCAGTAACCGATAACATAAAAAATAATTTCAAAAAACAACTAACACTTGTCTTTACATCAGGCGAGGACACTGGAGGTTGGTTCGTGGAAAAAGTAATCGCCGACAAACTTGTTACAACAACCGACGCTAGGTTTGGGGTGATACCCGAACCAAGTGTAATGAGAATCGTGCGGGCTCATAAAGGGAGCGGGGGCTGTGTCGTCGCGTTCAAGGGCAAAGCTGCTCATAGTAGCCGCCCCGAGTGGGGCATCAATGCCATCATCCACGCCTCCGACTTCATACAGGGTGTTAAAAAGCTTCAGAAAAAACTCGAATTTGATAACTACCCATTACTCGGCCATAGTACGGTAAAACCCACGCTTATAATTGGAGGCCTTAAGAGCAACATTATCCCGCCAAGCTGCGAAGTTACCATAAACGCCCGCTTAATACCTGGCCAAGACAACGCTGCTACTTTCAAAGGTTGGATGGACGACATAATTAACTCGATGAAGAAACAAGACTCAACGGTAGAAGCTGAAATAAGGGGTCTTGCAGCATCAGTTGCACTAGATGTTCCTGAGAACAGTGAGGTAGTCAAGCTTCTCATGAAGCTCCTAGGCACAAAGCCAGAAGGGGAGCCGTATTATACTGAAGCTGTCAGTTACTCGAAGGCTGGGATTCCAACTGTCATCTGTGGACCTGGTGATATTGCGCAAGCCCACACACAAGATGAGTTTATTACTCTTGAACAATTAAGCCGCGGTACCAAAATGTTCAACGAGATCATCAAGAAAACTTGTCTGTGAAACCAGTAAAATTCTTTTTTTAGTTACTATTTCCTCAGAGCACATTTGCTATGCTTATTCTTTATATGCGTCATTTAATTTACAGCAAAGTTGACTAGAACGTGCACAAGTGCAGGGATAACAGAGCATTACCATCATAGAATGAATCTAATTCTCCACTGAAGCCCTTTTAATTGAGTCACCAAGGTCGAGGCTACAACTTATAGAAATCAAGGCGCTTCTTTTTGGGAACTATCTTTTTCGGATCCCTTTTATTTTTACTAAAATCGATACTTTATACTTGCTGATTAGAACGATTACAAGTAACTGCGCCAATCTTCTAAGAGTTCAGGCCACCTACGCGTCGCCTCGTAAATAATCCTCGCCTCAACCACCGCATCCACACCCGCCCTATGAGAGTCAGAGTAGGACCAGCGGGGGAAAAGAAACCGATGAGCCTCCTCAACACTCGGCCACTTGTATCCACCTAATGAATTTGGGATCTTCAAGTAACCCGATAAAGTCTTCAGGGGATCCCAGAATCTCACCGGAACCCTGAATCCCCGCGAGTCGTGCTCCAGGAGCCTCAGATCGAAGTCGTGCCCCCACGAGGTGACTGGTACACCCATGTCGAATAAACCCTGAAGCGGATAACGAAGATCGTCGAGCGGAACCGCTTCCTTGATCTCACCAGGGGTCAGCGATGTGTTCTGAAACACCCAAGAACCAGGGTGACACATCTCCTTCTCGCGACAGACGCTTTCAACCAACAAATCGACCTTACCAGAGTCGAGATCGAGGCGAGCGACGCCGACCTCACAGATCACGCAGTTTTCGGGCTGAAAATTGTCGGCAGTGGGATTAAGGTTCCCCGTCTCAAGGTCCACTACGAGAACATTCATATCCAATTAATATTTGGTAGCGTATCCAAATTTGAGCTTTTCTAAAATATAAAAGATAATAGAATTGAGCTTGCGCAATTGTTGGGCTAATATAAGATGAAGGTCACCTAATGAAGCATCTCAGTATGATCATCAAGCTTCCCTGCGAGGTAAGCCTTCACAGCATCTTCTGCGGATACAAGCTCAGTGATGAAGGGTTTCAAACCAGCGCCCTTGATAGCCTCATGCGCTCCCCAACCCATGCCCCGGGCAATCAAAACCTCACAGTCAGAGACGTTGGACAGCATCGAGTTATGTTTAGCATCAGCCTCCGGCCCGTGGTGGCCACCCTCTTCGTGCTGATGCGGTTCGCCACCAACGTGGTGCGCCGCCTTATCCCTCATTTCCGAGCCCTTAATCACGCCGCCCTGTACATCATACACGATATAGTACACGGCTCTCCCAAAATGCTGAGAGATCGTCTTACCATCATCAGTTACAACAGCAATTTTCAACATTACCAACCTCACTCGAATACAACTGACGCCATCCTCTTCTTAGCGTCCGAGAGAATACCCTGAATCCTCTCAAGCTTACCATCATCTAGGCTGTCCTCATTCATGAGAACCATCGCCTGCATGTCCCGGATATCCCCCATGAATGCGAACCGACTAACCCTCTCGGCGTAGATCCTACCCGCCTTTAACCTGTCGACAACCTCGAAGTTATCTTCAAGATGCTTCCTGCCATCAGGCGTCAGAGAGTAGACCTTCTTCCCATCAGTCTCCTCAGAGGATACGTATCCCATGTCACCCAGCTCCTGTAGTGTTGGATAGATCAAACCAGCGCTCACGGGGTGCTGATACGTCGCTCCAATCTGCTGTATCAAAGCGTAGCCATGCATGGGTTTCTCAGCAAGTGCAATCAGCACTAGGAAACGGAAGTCCCCTCTCCTTACACCGAAGCCCATTCCCCGCCGCATCTCCATGGAGCCAGGGTATACGTTGTTACAGCATCCCCGACCTAAGCCGCGTCGACATGGACCGCCCATAACAACTATATCTATAGATATATTAATAAACATATTTAGGGAACACCGATTAATTCTTCACCACTTGGGTACAACTCCACCCCCAGACTTCCTCAGGATGGGAACCCAAGCAAGCATCGCGCTTGAAACGAATAAAAAATATATTGAGAAGGTGAGCCAGCGAGTCGTTCAGTATAGTTTAGGGGCTCTTCGATGAACTTCTTTGGATCGCAACATCGACAGCCGCTAGAAGCGGATCATATAGCTCAGAGACAGCGGGACAGTATGCGAGCTCAACCGAGCTGAAATCCTTGAGAGTCACACGATTTCTCACTGCCAAGGCAATCATGTTCACCCTCCACGCAGCCCCCTGCTCACCAACTGCCTGCCCACCAATGATCCTACCCGTACTAGCCTCAGCAACAATCTTCACCGTGACCTCCTTTGAATCGGGCATCCAGCTAGGCGTACCCCCGAGTTTAGCCTTCCCCGTGACGACCTCGATTCCTCTCGACTTGGCAATTTCGCTGTTGAAGCCAGTAGACGCAACTTCCATCTCCCCAATATACGAGACGAAGGTGCCGAGGGCCCCAGGAAACACTGCGTCCCCACCAGCGGCGTTGGTTCCGCCGACAACGGCCTGCCTGAACGCGGTTGTAGCGAGGTCGATCTTCATCTTCGAACCATCGATGCCGCTGAAGGTCAGAGCGCATTCTCCGACAGCGTAGATGTCGGGGACACTAGTCTTCATGCGAGCATCCGTCCAGATGGCCCCGTTCTCGATCATGATCCCAGCATCCTCCGCTAACCTAGTTTCGGGCTCGACTCCGACCGCCATGATGACGATGTCCGTCTCGATCACCCTCCCCCCGATGACTACGCTATCCACCTTCACCGAGCCATTGATCCTCTCTATATCCTCCCCGAACAGGATCTGGCAACCCTTCGACAGGATAAAGTCCCTCACCACCTCACCCATATCCGGGTCCAGATTCCGTGGGAATGGCGGTAAACTCCTCTTAGTAACGATTACCTCCAAACCGAGGGACTTCAAAGCCGACGCCAACTCGAGGCCAATTGCACCGCCTCCTACAACGACCGCCCTGCGGCTCCTCAACGCATGCTCCTGAAGCGCCCTAGCGTTCTCAGGGTTCGATACAACGTGCACACCCTTTCCGAACAACTCGCTAGCCCCAGGTATGTCGAGTGATGTAGGTTTGCTACCCGTGGCTAGGATAAGCGAATCATAGGGAATCCGTAATTGTTC
This sequence comes from Candidatus Bathyarchaeota archaeon, assembly GCA_963769425.1. GTDB lineage: Archaea > Thermoproteota > Bathyarchaeia > TCS64 > TCS64 > UBA8941. Next base: position 21,542 of record CAVYLP010000001.1, read on the forward strand.
CCCGAACTCGAGGTTTTCGACCTCTACGAGCCTATTTTTAAGATCAATCCGCTTCGCCTCGTGCCTCAGGAGCTTCTTAAGTTTCCTCGTGCTGGGGATCGTGTGCTTCAAGGCTTCGAAGCTCTCAACCCGCTTCCCCACCGCGTAGGGGAGGCCGCAGGGGCTGAACATGTCGTAGCTCCTCCGCTCCACGACGGTGATGTCTACACTTCGGTTCTGACGCTGAGCCGACCGGATAGCATGCAACCCACCGGTCCCCAATCCAATTATTACGATTCTTTTAGAGCCCTCAGACATATCAAGCCAAGGGTAAAACATGATTCGTAACAAATTAACCCGAGTAAAGCTATGAACCGATGACATTCAGCTCGTAGTTGATCTCGGGGCTACCCTTCATCGTATTACCCACATAGCAACGATTTACTGACCCGAGGAGACCAGTCCTAGCCTCCTGCGACAAGTCCGCCTTCACCGTCACCCTTACGTTAAAGATCCCTACCCTGCTCGGATCCTTCTCATCCACTGTGTCAACCTCCACGGTCAACCCCTCATCAGGTATGTTGTGCCTCTTCAAGTACCACCCAGCGTAGAGGCCAGCACACAGACCCAGAGAAGCAACCATTAAACTACCTGGACTAGGCCCTTCCCTCGGAGACTTGTCATCGATCTGGCCACTAACGATCTCAAAACCCTCTACCTCAGCTTTTAACTTCAAACCGTTTATTCGAGTAATTTTGATTACCATGGCGTCGATATCTTCATGGTCATTGATAAATCTCCCCCAACAAAGAGACTCAAAACAAGCTAACAACTATGAACTGAACAGGAGAAAAAGAAGGAGAATACTTAGCGCTCAGAGGGTCTTAGCGACCTCACTCAGGGGCTTAACCTCTCTTAATTCGACGGTCATGGGGCCGAAAAATTTCTTGACCGTCTGAGAATCCTTTGCATCAACGATGAAGAAGCCTTTATGGTCGGCGCTGGTGTCGGTTGGGCAACTCATGTTTGCGCTTGTCAGCTTTATCCCGGCTTTCTTTATATTATCCTCCGAGAAGAGTTGTTTAATCATCTTCTTTCCGTCGCTGGTATTCAGAGGGCACTGTGAGGCTGGGTGAGTGTGGACCGCTGCGTATAACATCTATCACATCTCCAAATTTTTTTAAGGAACAGTAGTTATTAAACCAAAATATCGCTTTTAACTATGAATAATAGTAAGACTATTTAGTCCTCGTAGCTCGCCCCGATGTATTCAACATATTTACGATTACTGAGTTGGAGAGCAATTTCGCTCGAGGGCTTAAGCTGCTTAGGATAACGATTCACAAACTTCTCCAAGGTTTCCTTCCCCAGGTTGGTGTAACTGACATTCATAACATAGATATGACCTGAAGCATCCTCAACTACAGCATAGGCTACGAATCGGGGATAGTCAACACGTGTTAAAGCGTTAGATAGGCAATCCTGAGGTACACCGTCGCAGTCGAAGAAGACCATATGCTCCGCCGAATAGAACATTCTAAAAACGTAGTTCCTAGTCTCGATGCCTGGATACCTCTTCCGCAGGTCGATAAGGATTTCGTTGGTATCGACGATGGACATTTAGCTTCACCTTATGTGAAACATCAACTATTCTTGATTAATATTTCTACAAAAAGAGAAAAAAGTTGTGGGCCGTATTTGTGAAACTATATAAATTAAAAAAACGGGGTAAATTGCACTACCCTTTGCCGATGTGTACTTTAATCGGAGTCACCTTAATGATTACTCTGATTTCTTTACCACTCAGCTTAGGCATCAAATCGTAGAAATTTTTTCCCCGATATGCATTCGATAACTTATCCAAGTGCTCCAAGGCTCCTTCTTCGATAAGCTCTGCATTACCCTGCACTTCGATCCACCTCATCTTATTAGCGGGATCAACAGCAAAAACGGAGACCTTCTTGTTTTTTCTAATGTTTCGCTCCTTCTGATAGCCGACCCCGGTGTTGAGTAATATATGGGCACCATCAAAGCTGCACCAGACAAGAGTGCTCTGTGGATAACCCCTCGAGGAGATCGTCGTTAATAAGACATCGATTGTACTCCGAAGTAGATCAGCGTGGCTCAAAGGAACCTCTGTACCCATCTAAACCAAATCATGATGAGGTTAAACGAAATATAATAACTCGTATCACATTTAAAAACTTGAAAATAATTTTAACTTTGTGTTATGAGAAACCCTGACATCGAGGGTATAGTGAATGAGTCAGAAACCAGTTCGTATGGTTGTGCCCGGAGTCGCTCCCTTCGGGATGGCGTCCGTGAATATAGAGAAATGTAGAACGGGCCTGGGCCAGTAGGGTCAACGCCATTGTTGTCGAGCTCGGGTGTGATCATACACCACTCTAGCCTGCTAGGTTCAGTGGAGAAGTGAGCTGAACGAGGGGGTAGCTACTCTGCGGAACAGCCCCACCCACGACAGCTGCACCTATAAAGAAGTCTTGACCTGAGAACTGCAGTGGATTCATTGGGGGGAGATTGTCGCGGTCAATGATGGAGAGGTTACTCTTCCTTCGCCCGGACCAGCTCCAGCGCGAGGTTGCCCCCCTTCTCGAACCTCACAGTCAGGGTCTGGAAGAGGGTCTGGAATATCCTGATCTTCCCGTACCGCTTCTCCTTTACGAGGCCGAGCTTCACCAGCTTCGCGAGGTGCCTCTCGACGCTCGTGTAGTTGAGCCCCGTGCGGCGACTAACCTCGCTTATGTTAAGCTCCCCGCTCTCAGCGAGGACCTGCAGGGTCCTCACCCGCCCTCGGCTGCCGAGGAGTTCCTCCGCCTGCGCCCTACTTCTGCTCAAGACCCCTGAGCACCTCGCGCTCCAAGTCCTCCGCGGAGACCTTCCCCAGAGTTATGAGTTGGGTGCGCCCCTGGCTCCCCGAGTCGACCTTCGACGAGATTATCCCGGTCGCCTTGAGGCCCTCCAAGTACTTCCAGAATTGAGTGTGGGCCCGCGGTGTCTCGCCGCGCTCCTCGCACGCTACCCTGTAGAGCTGCTCCACCTCCCCCGTCGTTGCGTGTGGGGCTGTGCTGTTGCGGAAGAACCGGGCCACTGAGAGGAGGGTGAGCCTCTCGTGGAGGCTCAGATGGTTCATCCCCTCCTTCTTCACCGGGGAGAGCACGCTGGACGAGACCTGACGCACGTGTTCAGGCCTGACCTGGGGCGCCCCATCCATCTCCGCCCTCTTCCCCGCCCCCCAGAGGAGATCGATCGCGCAGCGGGCGTCCCCGTTCTCCGAGGATGCTAGCTCCGCTATGAAGTCCACCACCTCGAGTGGAACAGCCCCCCTCCGGAAGGCCGCCTCGGCGCGTGCCGCGACGATGTCGGAGAGCTGCGGCGTGGAGTACTCGGGCATCTCTATGAGGTTCCTCTGGAGGCTACTCAGGGTGCTCCTGTCAAGCTTCTCGAAGACACTCCGGTCCTTTGTGATCATGAGGAGGCTGAGCCTGCGCGGAGAGTCTGGCTGGGTCTCGTGGACTCTGGTGAGCTGATACAGCGCGTCGCTCCCCTCCGTGTCTATGAGCGCGTCCACCTCATCGAGGCAGAGGAGGAGCTGCTCGTTATCCTCGCCGAGGATCTGCATGAGGGTCTCAACGAGCTCGTTTGGGGCGTAGCCTCTCTCGGGGAACTCTGGGCGCAGCGTCTTGACGACTCTGCGAAGGACCATGAAGAGGCTCCCCCTGAGCTCCCTGCAGTTTACGTGGACGTAGTCGACCCTTAGCCTCTTCTTCTTCGCCTCGTCTCTGAGCCACCTACCAAAGACGCGGGCGAGCGCCGTTTTTCCGGAGCCCACCCCGCCCACTATGATGGCTCTTTGACTCATCTCGTAGGGCGCCGAGAGTATGAAATCGTAGGTGAGTCTGAGGGAGCGCAACTGCTCCTCCCTGTGCAGCAGCTTGGACGGGATGTAGTTGATGTCGAGTATGCCCTCGTCTACGATGAGTCTCTGGTCGCTCAAAGATGGTCTCCCCCGTGAGGGCTCCTCCGGGTGCGGATTTATGCTTTACGTAGGTTCCAGCTGATCAACTGCGGAGAGGTGAGTGAAAGTGATCTCTTCTTGAAACCTTTAAACAGCTACCCAACTAATAGACAAATGATTCACCAATGCCCCCGAGTAGCAGACTGCGCACAGGAAAAGTACCAAGCGACGTCCTCAAGCGATGCGTCTTCAACCGCCTCGGCGTCCTATCCGAAAGGGTGATCAGGGGGGCCGCCATCGGCGAAGATGCCTCGATCATAGACATGGGGACTAAAGTCCTCGTCGCGAAGGCCAACCCCATAACCGGGGCGGAGGTGAACATAGGTAGGCTCGTCGTTCATGTCAACGCTAACGATGTGGCCGCACGCGGCGCCAAGCCACTCTGGTTCATGAACACCATCCTTCCTCCCCGAGGGCTGCATGGAGGCGAAGCTTGTGGAGATAATGGAGGAGATAAATCGGGCATGCATCGAGCTTGGAGTCCAGTTAATCGGCGGCCACACCGAGTGCATCGCTGGGTTGGAGAGGCCGATAATATCCGGCTTCATGATGGGAGAGGCCCCTAAGAACAGGTACGTCACCACAGGCGGAGCGAAACCGGGGGACAGGATTATACTCACAAAGACGGCTGGGCTCGAGGGGACGAGCATCCTCGCCTCCGATCTTGAGGAGAAGCTCAAGAGGAAGATCGACTCGAAGACCCTGCAGAGGGCGCGCAGGATGATCGACGCTATCAGTGTCGTCCCTGAGGCCCTCAAGGCCGTGGAGACTGGCGGCGTCCACTCGATGCACACGCCAACCGAGGGCGGGGTCATCAACGGGCTCTTCGAGATGGGTGCGGCTGCCGGAGTCGGTCTCAGCGTTGAGGAGAACCTCATACCAGTGGCACCGGAGACGCGCATCATCTCTGATACGCTCGGAATCGACCCTCTCAAGCTCCTCAGCTCAGGCTCCCTACTGATGGCAGTGAGCGATTCGAGTGTCGGCAAGATCCTCGACGCCATAGAGAGCATCGGCGTCCAAGCCACAATTATAGGTGAGGTGAAGGATAGGCCCGACGGGAGGGTCATCACCCGGACCAACGGAACCCAGAAGACTATCGATCCCGTCCGCCAGGATGAACTCTTCAGGATCTTGGGTAAGGATTAGTCACTTCTCACAGGTTATCCCCATAACGCCTGTGTGGTACTCCATCCCTATGAAGCCGACCGCCTTGAGACGCCTTTGAACACCTCGCTGAAGATCGACACCCCTGTAACGGGACCGCGGCTCCCCCGTATAGTGAAACAGCTTACCACCCGCAGCCATCACTCGGAACAGCTTCTTGTAGAATTCCTCGCTGTAGAGTTCCCCCGCGTGAGTAAGGCGAGGAGGATCGTGAATCACCCAGTCGAAGAATTCTAGAGGTAAAGAATCTACAACATAGAAGCTATCGCCAAGTAAAAGGCGGATCTCACCATCGAAGAGATGACTCGACCAAGGATTCATCTGAGCCACCCTGACCACTGGTGGCTCACGCTCAATGGAAACAACGACCTCCGCCCCCCTATCTAAGGCACCAATCGCAGTATAGCCTAGCCCCATACAGGTGTCAAGACATCTACCTCCATCTATTCCGAGAACCCTAAGCTTGTCCTCAGTATCCACTATCAGGCGTCGTATCCTTGGTCCTGTGCATCCTGATGCCATCTATCTCAAGTGTAGGCGCACCCGCGGTGGGGACGAGCTTGTAGAACCTTCCTGACGAGATTGCGACCTGATAGATGGAGTCGCCTTCAGGAAAGAAGACGCCATTCTCCTTGGTGGAGATTTCTCTAAGATCATCAATTTTCACATTATGACCGAGGAGATCTGCAGATACCTCGGATACTTTGATCTCTGAAACCGATAACCCCAGGTCTAAGGAGACCCGCCTCGCTCCGCCAAGAATTCTCCCCGCAACGTCCACGGTGATCATCGGCGGTAGCACCCTCAATCTCGGTAACCTACAACGAGATGTGCTCATCCGATTAAATACCCAGCGACTCAGCATCTCACTGGGTGAAGAATAATATCAAGATCATTGATGGCTAAATCAGTCTTTGAAACCCAATAGTCAAGAGACCAGGGGCTAACTGAAGAGGTCTCGCGGATACTTTGCCTTGGTGTCAAGCCACTCCTCTATTCTGAGGAGCTGATTATACTTCGCCGTCCTCTCACCCCGGGCCGGGGCACCGCTCTTGATCTGCCCGCAGCCTATGCCAACGGATAGGTCGGCGACCCACGGGTCCTCGGTGTCACCACTGCGATGCGACGCCATTACGCCGTACTTGTTACTCCTCGCGAGGTTCGCCGCCTCAAGCGCCTCTGTGAGGGTCCCAATCTGGTTTACCTTCCAGAGTAGTGCATTGCACGCCCCCATCTCTATGCCCCTGGCGAGCCTCTTGGAGTTGGTTACGAAGAGATCATCCCCAACAACCTGAACCGGTAGGAGCTTCGTCGCCTTCACAAAACCCTCATAGTCCTCCTCCTGTATCGGGTCCTCTATGCTGATTATTGGGTAAGCGGCGATGAGCTCCCGGTATAGTTCAATCAGTTCATCAGTGCTATAATCAACTCCCGCTACCCTATACGAGCCATCCTTGTAGAAGGTGCTCGAGGCAACGTCCATACCTATCTTCACCTCATCACTATAACCAGCCTCCTGAATAGCTCCAAGGAGCGCCTCAAGGGCCTCCTCAGGAGTCTTCACCGGTGGAGCGAAACCGCCCTCATCCCCTACGTTTATCGAAGTCTTACCATATGTCTTCTGTAGGCGCCCTTTAAGGGTCTGGTAGACCTCTGCACCCATCCTTAGAGCCTCGCGGAAGCTCTTCGCCCCTGTCGGTGCTATCATGAACTCCTGGAAGTCGAGCTGATTACCCGCATGCTTCCCACCGTTGACCACGTTAAAGAAGGGGATGGGGAGAAGCGATGAGTCCTTATCGATATATTCGTGGAGTCGGAGGCCGTCGGAGGCTGCAGCCGCACGCGCACAAGCTAGGCTTACGCCTAACATCGCGTTACCGCCTAGGCGGGACTTGTTCTCGGTACCATCGAGATTTATCATCACACTGTCGATTTCGGCCTGCTTCCTGGCGTCCATGCCAATTATCTTGGGCTGTATAATCTTGACGACAGCGTCGATCGCCTTTGTCACACCCTTGCCACCGTATCGTTTGCCGCCGTCCCGTAGCTCGATCGCCTCGTATATCCCTGTTGAAGCCCCGCTTGGGACCGCCGCTGAGACTCTAATTCCATCCTCAGTCGTGACGTCAACCTCGATGGTTGGATTACCCCTGCTATCAAGGATCTCCCTTGCCTTAACCGACTTTATTAAGTACCGCATCACCCGCACCACTTGTTGGTGGCACTGAGGCAGGTGCTCGTAAAAATGTAGCGATCGGCGCTACTTCTCGCGGGCTTCCTCTATGTAGGCGAGGAGATCTCGTTCCTCGAATGGCCAGCCCGTAATTTTAACGATGCCGTTCACGGCGATTGCGGGAACGGCCATCAAATTAAGGGACATACCTCGGGCGATGCCCTCGTCAGTGAATGTGTCGACGTCGACTAACTCAATGTCCTTTATCCCCTGTAGAACCTTCGTGATTAGGGTCTTAGCAGCGGGGCAGTATGGACAGACCGGGTTGTAGAAGTACTCGATCTTGATCACGTTGTTCCCTTCTGTTTCACATACTTCATAGCTGAGAGAGCAGCCTTGGCTCCTTCACCCGCCGCCGTGACTACCTGCCAGCCGATGCAGCAGCAGTCCCCCGCCGCGTAGAAGCCAGGTAGGTTGGTCTGCTGATTCCTGTCGACGATGATGCACCCGCCTTCGTCAGCGTCTATGCCTGCCTCGACGAGTATATTGGATGTGGAGATGTGTTCGAGGAGTATGAAGACGCCATCGGCGGCAATTCTCTCAACTCTACCTTCGGTGAGCTTCGCCCCGGTCACGAACTCATCGCCTATGATCTCGGCGATCTCCTGCCCCTCAATCACCTCAACCTTGGGGTTGGCTCTGAGGGTGGCCAACTCAGGGTAATCTTCACTATAACCCTTCTTGCCGGGGATAGCTATCACCTTAGAAGCCGTGCTTGTGAGGTGGATTGCGTCCTGCACTGCTTCATGTCCAGAGCCCACGACGGCCACGACCTTATCCTTAAAGAACGGACCGTCGCAAATGGCGCAGTAGCTGACGCCTCTACCCTTAAATTCCATCTCCCCGGGTACACTGAGTTGTTTGCGCTGGATACCGGCTGCTATGATCACCGTCTTCCCCTGATAGTATCCACTGCGAGTGGATACAATTTTATAATCGCCAGCGTCTGCGAATCCGATAACCGTTTCCGGCTTTAACTCGACGCCAAACCTCCTAGCTTGCTCGGTGAAGAGAGTCATTAATTCGGCGCCGGTGAGGCCTTGGGGAAAACCGGGATAATTCTCGATTTTATTTGCCTCAAGTGCGCGTCCCCCAACCTTCCCGCTATCAAGTAATAGAGTGCTGTGGCCTTGCCGCGCAGTGTAGATCCCCGCCGTCAAACCGGCGGGTCCCGCGCCTATGATAATTACGTCCCAGATCTTCTCCATCTTAGACGCGCCAAGGATAGTGGACGTGAGGGTTAAAGAAAAAGAGTTTGTTGTCGCCTACTCCTCCCTGTACTCTTTGGCCTTGTCGGCCATATCGGAGAGGGTATTTTGGACTAGACGATTTATTGTCCCTGCGGGGTATTTCCCGTCCTTACCCAGAGCACCAGCCGGGACTCCTGTGAGGACCTCGATGCCCTCGTCGATGGTTGAGACGGGGTATATGTGGAATTTTCCCTCCTTCATGGCGTCGATTACCTCCTGCTTGAGCATGAGGTGCTTGACGTTGCTCGAGGGGATGACGACTCCGTGCTGTCCGTCGAGGCCCCTCGCCTTGCAGAGTTGGTAGTAGCCCTCGATCTTCTCGTTTACTCCGCCGATGGCTTGGACCTCTCCCTTCTGGTTTACGGATCCGGTGATGGCGAAGTGTTGCTTGATCGGTTTGCCGCTTAGGGCGCTGAGGATGCCGTAGAGTTCGGTGCTAGAAGCGGAGTCTCCTTCGACACCGCTGTAGCTCTGCTCGAAGACGAGACGAGCCGTGAGGCTAAGCGGGAACTCCTTCGCGTAGCGGTCGTGGAGGAAACCGCTGAGTATCTGGACACCCTTGGTGTGGATTGGGCCGCCCATCTGGGCTTCGCGCTCAATGTCAATTATACCCTTCTTACCCACGCCGGTGCTCACCGTTATTCTGCTCGGCTTCCCGAAGGCGAAGTCTCCGAGGCCCATGACGCTGAGGCCGTTTATCTGCCCCACCTTCTCACCGGTTGTATCGACTAGAATTGTGCCCTCCTCTATCATCTTCTCCAGCTTCTGCTCGATGAGGTTACTTCTATAAAGTCTCTCCTCGAGGGCCCTCTCGACGTGTTTGCTAGTGGTGAATTCGCTCTTCTCCTCCTCAGCGTAGTGTGCCGCCTCTTTGATTATGTCTGAGACCTGTGCGAACCATGTGGATAGTTTCTCCTGGTCCTCTGCTAGTCGTGAGCTGTACTCGATGATAGCTCCGATACCGGTTGAGTCGAGGTGCTTTAAGTTCTCCTTGTTGCAGAGCATGCACATGAAGGAGGCGTACATCTGGATGTTCGCCTCATTTCGCTCCATAGTCGTGTCGAAGTCTGCCTTAACCTTGAATATCTCTTTAAAGTCCCTGTCGTACTGGATGAGGAGGTAGTATATGTCGGGGCTGCCGACGATCACCACCTTTACATCGAAGGGGATGGGTTCAGGTGTCAGTGTCTTAGTGGCTATGTAGCCGAGGCGCTGGGCTATGTCCTCCACCTTGATCTGCTTGCTGGTTATCGTCTTCTTTAGACTGTCCCACGCGACTGCGTCCATGAGGAGGTCCTCGACGGGTATGATTATGAATCCGCCGTTCGCCTTGTGTATCGAGCCTCCGCGGATCATCGTGTAGTCGGTTAGTAGGGCTCCGAACCGGGCCTCCTTCTGGACTATGCCGAAGAGGTGTGGCTGGGTGGGGCTCATCTCGGTGATAACAGGTGCACCCTTCAGGTCGGAGTTGTCTACAACTAGGTTGACCTTGTAGCTGCTTGTCGGGTCCTCCGTAATACCAGGCATCAAGAAGGGCAGGGCGGGCTGCTGTTTTGGCTGCCCAGCTGTGAGGATCGTCTCGAGGTTCTCGAGGATGTCGTTCTTCACCGATGTGAGGAACTCCTTGACTTCTTCGATGTCCCCGTATTTTTCGAGGAGGGTGTCCAGGAGGTGGTCCATGGCGAAGGTAGCGACGTCTTTGTTGAACTTTTCGATCGCCTCCTCGGCGCTTCTGTCGAGGTCCCTGAACTGGCGGAAGGCGCTCCTAAAATCATCTTGGAGCTTCTCGCGGCGCTCCCTGATCTGCTCCCTTATCTTCGGAGGAAGGGCTGTGAATTGCTCGTCGGCGATCGGTTGACCATTTATCACGGGTGTTATCGCTATGCCTATGGGACTGCGCTGGAGGAAGAAGCCTGCCTCATTCGCCTTCTGGTTTATCTCCTGCCAGAGCTCAGTCTTCTCGTCGTCAAACTTCTTCACCGTGCTAGCCCGCTTTTGAGCGTAGTCTTCACTCTCGAAGGCCTTCTGGAGCTCCTTCTTGACGTCTTCTGTGAACTTATCCATGTCGTCGCGGAAAGTCTTACCCTTACCCGCCGGCAACTTCAGCGCGTTTGGCTGGTTCTGGTCCTTAAAGTTGTTGACATAGCACCAGTCCGGTGGGACCGGCATCTCCTTCGCCTTCTCCTGTAGGAAGCCGACGATCGCGGTCTTACGTCCAGTACCTGACATACCGGAGACGTAGATGTTGAAACCCCCATCCTTCATCGCTAGGCCGAATTGGAGCGCCTTGACGGCGCGGTCCTGCCCGATTATCTGCTTGAGTGGCTCAAGTTCTGCTGTAGAGTTACAGTTCGCTATCTCCGATGTGCACTTCTTCCTGGCCTTCTCGTAGCTAAGTTCGACTACCATCCACTGTCGCCTGTTGATCAGTGAATTAGAAGCTCAGTATATAAAGTCGGCTCAACTTCAGGTCAATCTGGCGATTAATTCTTTGAATGTGAGGCCTTCGCCGGTCTTGAGGGTGTAGTCACCCGGGCGCTCGGCGATGCTGAAGCACCAGCCCTTGTACTTGAACTTGCCCGCGAGGACGGCGTAACGTCTGGGGTATATCTTGTGTATGTCAAGGAAGGCGTTGAGTTTTGCAACTTGATCGGATTTGTAGTAGGAGTACTTTACCTGGCTCTTGACCTCGAAGGCGACGACAGTTGTGTTCTTAACCGCGAAAACGTCGGGGAGAGGTTCTGTGCTTGGGGCACTGACTGGGACCCTGACTGCGTTGAATCCCTGTTCACGCATCATGCCTACGAGTTCTCTCTCGGCGTCGTATCCACGCTTCTTCATGGCACGAACCTGTTTGCCGGTGAGGGTGCGTGTGAATCTTTCGCGTCTCTTCTTGGGGTTGGCTATGTCTCGGAGGGACACGGTTACTCCTCGTCTTCATTCTCCTCGGGGAGGGGTAGCTGGCCGTTTTCTAGGGGCTCTATGGCTAGTTTGAGGAGGTCGCGCAGCCAGCCGCTGTAGGTTGTGGCGTTTGGGTATTTCTGGTACATGCGCTTGTGGGGGACCTTAGCGACTAGACGGAGTTGGACCATCTTGTTGACGTAGAACTTGGCGCTGCTTCGGCTTATATCGCAGACCCTCGCGAGGTCTCCGCTCGTGAATACAGGTTCGAGGTTCTTGTATCCGAGGACTACCTTTGGGGGAAGTGGTAGTGCTGCCTCGAGTATCTCAAATAATGACTCCTCCCTCGACATCTGTGTCACCGGTTTGGGTTGAATTGGTTAAGGTACAATATAAGGCGCGAGGGTTGTTGCACACGGCGAAACTCAAGCAAAGATGGTTAAGCGCTCTAAAAAGGAGGCTATCAATTAGTAACTTATCGATGTGAATCTTGTTTCAGGGAGAGTCAGCCTACGCAGAGCTGCTCCTGCCATTCACAAGTCGCTTAGTCACGTTGACAAACCACTTCCAATGGAGGACAGCTGGGGACTACGAAGCGCGCACGCATCGTGTTCAGATCCTAATATTAATAGGAGGATCTCGGCCATTGAACACGGAAAAAATAAGAAAACGTATTTCCACGAATTTTAATTTATTAAAAGATGTATTATTATTAAAAAAAACGCATCATTTTAAAACAGGGTACAAATATATAAAATAGCACATCGGTGTTTCGTTTATGACGTTGACAGATAATGATGGAGCAAAGTCAGTGGCTCAGCGTGTAAGAGAGGCAATCCAGATGAGACCGAGCCTACTTGACTCACTCAAATTAGGGATAGTCAACTATAGCGCACTAGCGAGAATGCTCCAAGAGGAAATTGGAGAAGGAAGCACAGAGGCCGTGAAGGCCGCCGTGATTCGTATAGCTGAGGACCTCTCCAAAGATCGTAGGCTCCAAGAAGAAGAGGTAAGAGGAATCCTAAAAGAGTCCAAGGTCCGGCTCCAAGACAAGATTGCTGTACTCATCAGCCCAATAAAGATGGACATACCGTACATCGTAACAGCCTACCTCACTGACAGCTATGTCTACATAGTCGACCAGACAGGCATAGGCAAAGACCTGCCGAAACAGGTACAGGTGATGAACAACCTCGTCGCCCTAGTCCTACTCAGCCCGGATCGCGTCGAGACGACCCCCGGTTTCGTCGCCTTCATAACCCAGCTCCTTGGAGGACACGACATAAATATCATAGAGTTCATCAGCTGCTTCACGAACACCGTCATAGTCCTCGACACACGAGACGCGCTGAAGGCCTTCAGCCTCCTCCAGAACTACACATAGAAAGGACTCTAAACTGATTCTTTAGTAAGAAGGAGTTCTAAATAAAAAATAACCAAATTAAACCAACTCTAACAACATTAAAACAATCCATAAACATAGATAACCCAATCCGTTACGTCTTCAGCCAAACGCGTCCTTAAAATAGCTCAAAAAAACAAGTGGAGAAAGGATCGGTGACTTCTCGCGCCCATACTTCAATTCACCAACCTTTCTTTAAAACAGCAAAGCTTTTAGTAGGAGGCTACTAACTCATGCTTGAGAATGGCGGAGATTTGTCCCGTCTGCGGACTCCCTAAGGACCTTTGCGTCTGCGAGGAGATGAGCCGGGAGCAGCAGCGGATAAGGATACGGTTAGAAAACCGCAAATGGAGTAAGACCTGGACCATCATCGACGGAATTGACTCGAAGGGTGACCAGCTCAAGAAAATAGCCACGCAGCTCAAGAACAAGTGCGCTTGCGGTGGAACGGCCAAGGATGAGCAGATAATGCTTATGGGCGACCACCGTGATGTTGTCAAGGATGTTCTTATCGAGCTTGGCTTCCCCGAGGAGAACATAGAAGTCCAGTAGCACGAAGTAGATTTCACCGGGCACCAGTCTTTTATTACCTACTCGGCTTTCCTCCGAATGGCACGTCTTTTATATTCATTAAAAATGGGGGGCACCTAAGATGAAAGAAGATGGAGATGTTATGGAGTTGATGTGGGCTTCCCTTTGATATTGACCGTCGTCTTGATAGTCGTTTTTCCACCGGGGAGTATGACTCCTGTGCCAATTTCGACATCTAATTCTAGGGTGGCGCTCCACTCGCTGACACCCGCCTCGGCTAGCTCTTTTTTAACAGCAGACACGGCCTCGTGTAGGGTGGGAATTTTTCCTAAAAGTCCTTTGTCATGCACATCAGCTAACTGAGACTTTGTGTAACCCGATACAACGTAAACTTTCAATTCTTCCATACAATCACCTAGACTAAAAAATCGAGGACGAGAATAAAACGTTGTAGTCATTATAAAATACTAGTTGTGGTCAACCACTCAGCTTAGGTGAGTTGGCTTGTTTTTCTCTCCTAATATAGATCTCCTCGCGAGTGATTGGTGCCTCTTTTACCTCTTCAGTTGGGTGTGAACCCCGAAGCCGACGCCCTTTTAACCCCGGCCCCTGAGACATAAACGGAATGGCGGGCAAACCTAAAGACGTAGCCGAACCAACAGACTCGGCTTACTACAAGGCGAAGTACCAGACGATAGAGGATTTGCCATCCGTAGGGCCAGCCACAGCAGCGAAACTCAGGGAGATAGGCTTCAAGACCGTCGAGTCCATCGCCATGGCGACGACCGCCGAGTTGATCACCGCCGGGATAGGCGAGGAGACCGCGGGGAAGGTCATAGAAGCGGCACGCAAGAGCTTCGCTATCACCTTCGTCCGCGGCGACGAACTAGTCGAGATCAGGAAGCAGATCAAGCAGCTCACGACCGGCTGCCCGAGCCTTGACACGCTACTCAAGGGCGGGCTAGAGACTCAGAGCCTCACCGAGTTCTACGGAGAGTTCGGCACCGGGAAGAGCCAGATCTGCCACCAGCTCTGCGTCACAGTCCAGCTCCCCGAGGAGCAGGGCGGGCTAAACGGTGGGGCTCTATATGTGGACACCGAGAACACGTTCCGCCCCGAACGCATACAGCAGATGGCCCGGCGCTTCGGCATCGACCCCGAACGAGGCGCTAAAGAAGATTATCTTCGCCGAGGCGTACACTAGCGACCACCAGATGGTCCTCCTCGACAACGCCGACGAGGTCATCAAGGAGAACAACATCCGTCTCATAATCGTTGATAGCCTCACCAGCCATTTCCGCAGTGAGTACCTAGGCCGCGAGATGCTCGCCAGCCGCCAGCAGCTACTGAACAAGCACATGCACAAGCTAATGAGGCTGAGTCGCGCCTTCAACACCGTCGCCGTCATCACGAACCAGGTTATGTCCCAGCCCGACGCATTCTTCACCAAGGGTGTTATGCCCGTCGGCGGCCACATAGTAGGCCACATGAGTCACACCCGAATCTTCCTCAGGAAGGGTAGAGATAATATACGCATAGCCAAACTAACTGTGAGCCCGAGCCTCCCCGAGGGAGAGGTCCCCATCAGGATAACCGAGCAAGGAATAGAGAGCGATGAAGAGATCTGACAGACCCCGAGCCCTGACAGCCACTGGCAAGACACGCGAGGCTGTTATAGTGTTCTTCGACGCCGTCATCGAGAGGCGATTCAGTGACGCTGACAAGGCCCTCGAAGAGGTACGAAACAGGAAACTTTCAAACCCCGAGTTCCAAGACGGCTACATAAAGGCCCTAGAGGGCATAGTTACATCCGCCCGAAGCGGCGACGAGAGGGACTACCTAAACAGGTCAAGCAACACAGAGGAGGACCTAGAGAAGCAGAGCAGGGACTTCAGGGAGATACTCATGAAAGGGAGGCCGAAGCCATTCGACCTAGGATTCTTCAGCGCATGGAGCGATCTCGTCCACTACAGGCTCGCCGCGAACAAGTTCGCTAAAGCGGCGCAACCGTGAAGATCGTATAAAGCAGAGTCCATGCCATTATCCAGATGAAGATGTAGGCGCCTACACCGACCTTTAGGCCGTGGCCGCGGTCCAACTTGAGCCACCCCGAAAGCAGATCAGAGGACGCGAGGTACAGGAGGGTCCCGAGCATGAAGACGAGCGTCCCGTCGATCTTCCCGAAGACCTGTAGAGCGACGCAGAGTATAGCGGCGACGAGTGCTAGGCCCACCTTGATCCAGTAGAGCTTCTCAGATGGTTTCATCGGGCGTTCACCGCTCTATTCCGGCGTCGGGATATTTGGGTGTATCGAATTAGCCGGACCCGGTGGGGACGGTGATGTGGAAGGTGGTCCCGGCGCCGACCTCGGACTCGAACGAGATCGTGCCCCCCTGCGCCTCGACGGCGCGCCTGCAGTAGGTGAGGCCGAGCCCCATCCCCCCCGACTTCGTCGTGTAGAGGGGGGAGAACAACTTCCTCCTAGACTCCTCCGTGATGCCGATGCCAGTGTCGGATACTGAGACACTGACAGAGTCTCCCTCCCTGACTGCTATCACCGTTAGCCTCCCCCCATTGGGCATCGCCTCCACGGCGTTTTTCACCAGATTATCGACGACCCTGTGCATGATGTCAGGGTCGAGGACCACGGAGTCGAGCCCCCCTCCGATCGAGGTGGCTACTGCCACGTTGCCGGGGATCGTCATCCCCTCCAACACGTTCTTGATGAGTGAGCCCAGATCGGTCCGTGTCGGCTGAGGAACAATATCCCGGGTGCTCGACCTCCAGTCCGCGATCATCCTGAGGGACCGTGTTGCATTCTCCTCGATGAGCTGCAGCATCCTCGGCGTGAGGACAGGCTCGTTCTTCGCGAGGTTTACGGACTGCATTATCGCGGCGAGGGGCCCACGCAGGTCGTGGGCGACGGTCGCCCCCATACGCGTCACCGCCTCCATCTGCTCCGCATGGGCAACCCGAATACGGTCCACCTCGCGCTGCCTTTCGGATTCCATACGCCTCGTGATGTCGTGGAGGGCAGCGAACACCCCATCCACGACTCCATCCCTGTCCCGGTAGACGGTCGCGTGGTAGACGACGTTGATCAGCCTCCCCGAAGTGTTCCTGATCACCAGCGGGTATTCGCTAATCGGGCCCTCGCTGAAGACTTGCAGATACGCCTCCCTCGCCTTCAAAGGCTCGGTGAAATAGCCGGAGAAGTCGGTCCCGACCAACTGCCCACGCGAAACCCCCGTAATCTCGACGGCAGCGTCGTTCACGTCCGTTATGAGGCCCTCCCTGCTTATCGTGACGAGGGGGTCGAGACTCGCCTCAATCAGGCTCCGCGTGTAGTGGGCAGAGGCCTCCACCTTCTCGAGGGCAGCGCGAAGCGCTTCCGTCCTCTCTCTCACCTTTTCCTCGAGCCCCTCCTTCTCCCTCCGGATCTCCTCCTCAGAAACCCTCAGCGACTCGTTCGTCCTATCCATCTTCTGGTTTAGGCCGAGGAGCTGCTCGTTCGAAGACCTGAGTTCCTCATCCGAGATACGGAGGGCCTCGTTGGCGGAGGCTAGATCCTCGTTCAGCGTGGCGAGCTCCGCCTCGCTCCTCTTGACGTCCTCGTACGCCTTACGGAGGGCCTCCTCGTCCTTCTTCCTCTTTGTTATATCCCTGTGTATACCGAGTGACGCGGTACTCCCCTCAAAAATGATCCTCGACGCGTTCACCTCGCAGGTGACGAGGCCGCCGTCGCTCCTGAGCAGAGTGATCTCGTACCTGTCAGGTTCATCCTCTCCCCTGATCCTGGACTCGGTCCTACGCCTCACCATCTCCTTGTCGATGGGGGCGACGAGGCTGAAAGAAGGAAGGCCAACGAGCTCCGTGGGGGTGCTGAAGCCTAGCAGATCCGCTGCAGCCCTATTCGCGTATAGATACTTCTCAGCGTTCAGCACAATGACGGCGTCGCTGAGGTTCTCAAGGAGGTCCCTGTACCTCTGCTCGCTCTTGGCGAGGGCATCCTCGAAGCGCCACGCCTCTACACCTTTCCTTATCCTCTGGACGAGAACCTGGAAGTTGCTAAGCCCCTCCTCCTTCCTCACGTAGTCGTCGACGCCGCTCTGGAAAGCCCGCTCCGCGACCTCTTCGCTGCCCCGCCCCGTGTAGAGGATGAAAGGAATATTGCTCGTC
The DNA here is from genome assembly GCA_963769425.1 of Candidatus Bathyarchaeota archaeon. Lineage (GTDB taxonomy): Archaea > Thermoproteota > Bathyarchaeia > TCS64 > TCS64 > UBA8941. The sequence continues at coordinate 39,220 of CAVYLP010000001.1, forward strand.
CGTCTGATCTCTGCACAAAGCCCCACACCGTCCATGTTCCCCATCTGGTAATCGGAGACAACGCAGTCAACCCCCCCGCCCGAGAGCAGCTTCAACGCCTCAGAGGCTCTCGAAGCGTAGGAGACGAGTATGTTCGGCTCATTTCTCTCAACGTAGAGCTTCACGAGTTCGAACTGGACGGATTCGTCGTCGACGAAGAGTACCCTTATTGTCAGCTCAGTAGGAGGTATAGGGTTCAGCGGGTGTCACCGAGATGGTGAATTAAAAATATCCGCAGCTTAAGATTCTTCTCTCCTCTAGCTGATGTACTCGGGCCTTTTATCCGAGATGGGGAGCAGGTCGGTCTCCTCCTCGAAGACCTCGAGCCTCTTCCTTATGGATGCGTCGAGGCGCCTCGCCCTCTTTTCGAGGAGCGTGGTATCGAGTTCGAGGTTGAGAATTGAGGCGAGTTTGATGAGGACGGCACGAGAGGATAGGTGCTGTGGCACATTAGCATACTTTATGTCCCCCATGAGGCAGGCGCCAGGTATGCCGCGGCTCTTCGCGACGCCAATGACGACCCCGTTGAGGCCGTTAACGACCCCCTCCTCTTCCACCACCTTGATCCCGTGTGTGCCGAGGAAATCCTTCATCTCCTCCCCAGAGCATACGCCGTAAACCTGGGGCTCATCAGTATACTCGGTCGGGTAGGCAGCCATCGTCCACATTCGCTTCACGCCGAAGTCGACAGCGAGCTCTACCACCTTCTCCGCGAGCCTCAACGACTCCTCGGGGATCGAGGGCTGCGCGTCACCCACACAGATGATTAGATTCCTAGACGGGGCGGCGTAGAACCTGTGCCTGATAGGGGAGAGCTCACCGACGCCCTTATTGTATACGAGCATGTTGTGGAAGTACGTCACCTCGGCGAAGAGCCTCGCGTTCAGGCGCCTGCGCAGGTAGTCGGCGGATATCTTGGCTATGTAGCCCATGCCGGGCCACGCGGCGATCATGTCTGGGTGGTCCAGCTCGGGCTTACTGATGTAGTGGATGTCCAAAGGAGTCGCATAACCCAACCCGTGGTTTTCCATTAAACCTTTCGTTATTCCCACGGCACCCAACAGAGAGGGCCTTGGTTGATCCTTCTCATAGTCAGAATCGAAAGAAACTATTTAGCCCACCATCAAGGGACAGTAGAAGAACTCTTTGGATAATGCAGGGCATAAGGTCAGTTGGGGACATGACTGCCCCGTATGTGGGGCGAAGAAAGCCATCATAGCTGGGATAGATTCCACCAATAATAAGTCGACGACCCCGCGGTGCCTCAAATGCAAGACAGTTTTCAATAATCGCCCGAAGTGACTTCGGAGTTAAATCCCGTAGTTCCCTTCTTATCCGTTTCAAGAAAAATCATCGGATCCCATGTCTTAGAATTTGGGGTTAAGCCCACGCCACCTGGACCCCTTTATATCTGGAGAATTTTTACTGGATAAGTCAAGTATACACAAGTGATACAGGGCCTTTTTACAGTACTGAGAAAACCGCTTTTGGTCTCAACTCCCCATGACAATATTTACTCCGATGCGACAAAGGGTGGATAACATTTTCCACTTGTACCCGTCGCCGATGAACTATCCGCGCAACAGAACCATCAAATACGAACCGGGGTCCCCACTTCGTGTAGCGCGGGAAGCCACTGAGGCCGGAGGGGCCCAGACACGCCGAGAGGCGCGATACAGGCGGGAACGGAGCCCTCGGGTTGGCCTAGGGGTACTTCAAGGGGGGGTGAAGGGGGCGGCAAGCAAACCGGGAGACAGGACTCCAGTGCCTTCTCAGACTATGATCGCACCTGCGCTACGCCTAAACCTAGGGGTAGCCATACAATGATGAGACCGAGAGGATGGACCGAACAAGAAGTCGATACGCTACGGAGATTATACCCAACCACGGCCACACTCACGGATCTCCAGAATAGCATCCCCTCCAGGAGCCCAAACTCCATACGCATTATGGCGTCTAGGCTAGGCCTCAGAAGGCCAGACCTCCTCACTGGCATAGAGAAGGCGGGGGAGATCAAGACCTCCGCCTCAATCGGCGGCGGCGTCCTCGTCAGGTGCAGCAGGTGCGGGGGGTGGGTCGGCGTGGCATCGGTAAAGGCAAATGGTGGCATAATCATCTGCGAGAACTGCGGATGCGTCAGCCACGTCGGCGACTAGAGGCTTCACCAATTACTATATGTTACCACTTCATACCCTTTTTATACCAAGAGTCCGTTGTCAAAACGGAGGCGTTAGGCGTTGAGTCTCGAACTTGAACCGAAGATGATGGTGCGGGAGGCCATGTCGAGCCCCGTCTTCTCCATCAGCGAGGAGAGTGACATCACCGAGGTCGCCAAGTTGATGAAGGAGCACAAGCTCGGCGCCATCGTTGTGAACAACCTTGAGGGTCAGCCCGTCGGCATAGTCACCGAGAGGGACATAGTCCTCAGGGTGGTCGCCGACGGCATGTCCCTACACGGCGTGAAGGCGAATCAGGTGATGTCGAGCCCCCTCCGGGTCATCAAGGCGGAGACCCCGATAGTCGACGCGATGAGGATGATGGATAAGCTCAACATACGCCGACTCGGCGTCACCTACAAGGGACAGCTAGTCGGCATAATAAGCCACAAGGACATCATCAGGATCATCCCCACGATAATGGAAATCATGAGGGAGAACTCCAAGATCAACGGCGCGACAAACGGCTTCAGCCCCTCCACGGTGGGTTATTGCGACCGCTGTGAGACCTACTCGATGAACCTACGCGCAGTAGACGGCGAGTTCCTCTGCGAGGACTGTCGGGTCGAGGAGAAGGAAGAATAAACGCCGGGGCACAATTCTAGCCTGGACATGAGGCCACGCTTCCTCCTAGATGGCATGCTCGGCAGCCTATCCCGGTGGCTCCGCATGGGTGGGTACGACACCGAGTACCTGAAGGATACTCCAGACGACGAATTGATAGAGGCCGCGAAGGGGGAGGACCGCATCCTGCTCACCCGGGACGAGGTACTAGTTCATAGGGCCTGTAAGCAGGGCGTCGAGACAATATACATCGAGAACGAGGGCGATGAGGAGGCGCTCCGCCAGCTCGCCACCCAGTTGGGGTTAGAGTACGACCCGACCCAGGCACGGTGCCCGAAGTGCAACAACACCGTCGATAAGGTTGGGAAGGAGGAGGTCGCCGACAGGGTCCCCGAGGGTACGTACAAGGTCGTCGACGATTATTGGGTATGCACTCACTGCGGTAGCATCTACTGGCGCGGTAGCCACTGGCCGAGGATAGTAGAGACCCTCAGCGACGCTGGGAAGAGATAGACACCTCTCCGGCAGGCTTTAAAACGCGCTGGGCACCCGAATGATGGAAGAGATAGATGACCTTCGACCTTACGCTGGAGGAAGGGACTTACCTCGTCAAGTTAGCGAGGAGGACGATTGAGGCCGCTTTCACGAAGGCTGAGGTCAGCCTCGAAGACGCCCCTCAGAAGACTAAGGAGGAGTGCGGAGTCTTCGTCACTCTCAACAAGCTAGTCGGCGGGGAGCCGCAGCTCAGGGGTTGCATAGGCTACCCGTACCCGATCAAGCCCCTCGTAGAAGCTGTTAACGACGTGGCCTACGCGGCGGCCTTCGAGGACCCCAGATTCCCTCAGTTGAATAGAACAGAGCTGAGCGAGATAGTCGTCGAGGTCAGCGTCCTTACTCCTCCTGAGTCGATCGGGGTGAAGAAGCCAGAGGAGAGCCCCTCCGCCGTCAAGGTCGGGTGTGACGGTCTGATTGTCAAGCGCGGTGGGCGGAGCGGCCTTCTACTGCCCCAGGTAGCGACCGAATGGTGCTGGGACTCCGAGGAGTTCCTATCACAGTGCTGCGTGAAGGCAGGGCTCTCACCCGACGCTTGGCTCGTACCGGGAACACAGGTCTCCAAGTTCCAGGCTATCATCTTCGTTGAGGAGTCCCCAGGCGGGGAAGTCAAGAGGCTCGAGATTAGGGGCGAGTGAGGGCTCCTTGGGGGACTTCAGGGGTGCGCGAGTCTACTTCACCCCGAACGGCATAGGGCTCGGCCACGTCAGTCGGAATATGCCCATCGCCAATGAGCTGCGGAGACAAGGCGCCGACGTGCTCTTCTCCACATACCTAGAGGGCGTGGACTACGCGAAGAGGCAGGGCTTCCGCGTAGTCTCCGTGCCGCCCATCTCGATGGCAAACGACTCCTCGGGCAGTATCGACCTCAGGATGTCCAGCGTGAAGCAGGGTGTAAAGGCCCTCCCCACCTTCATGAGGCAGGTCAACCGGGAAATCAAACACATCAAGGCATACCGACCGGACGTCGTCGTCTCCGACTCCCGCCTCTCCTCCATCTTCGCGGCGCGGATGCTCCGAGTCCCCATCCTCCTCATACTCAACCAATTCACCCCCCTCTTCCCCCGGCAGAGAGACATGTTCATGCTCGCGAAGGTCGCAGACGGCGTCATAATGACACTCATCGGCAGGGGGTGGGGGTACGCCGACAAGATACTCATACCCGACTTTCCCGCTCCATACACTCTAAGCATCGACTGCTTAAGGATACCCGGCCCCTACCAGAGCAAAGTGGAGCTGATTGGTGCCATTCTCCCAAAGATGCCGAGGGATGCGAGGAACAGGGACGAAGTCAGGACGAAGCTGGGCGTCGGACCGGACCAGAAGCTCATCTACGCTGGAATAAGCGGCCCACGCGCCGAGAGGCTACCTCTGCTCAAGGTGCTCGCCCCTATCTTCGAGTCGTACCCCGACGAATTCAGGGTCGTTATGTCGATGGGAAACCCAAATGGCACATCGAAGCCCGTCAGAATGGGTTCACTCATAGAAGTGGATTGGGTAAGTGACCGATTCGACGTGCTAAACGCATGCGACCTCGTCATCTCCCGGGGTGGACACGAGACGATGATGCAGAGCATCTGCTACGATAAGCCCTCGATAATAATCCCTGTCCCAAAGCATCCAGAACAGTACGGCAACGCGAGGCGGGCCCAGGAGCTGGGCGTCGCCCACGCCGTTCACCAGAGGAATATAGAGAGGGACGGGCTCCTCCTCCTTACGGAGGAGATGCTCGGCAACGACTCATTCGGCAGGCGCCTTGCAGAGCTTAACCGCAAGGGGATCGGTGGCGGTGTCGAGAAGAGTCTCACTGCTCTCTCGGGGATCATGCGCGGTCGACCGTAAGGCTTGAATACGGTCACACCGAGACCGTAGGCTATGGCATACTACTACGCCAAGAAGAGAAACAGGGAAGTAACGAAGTACTGGAACCAGAATGTCCTCAAGGCCTTCAACGAGTTCGACGAGAAGGTCTTCGAGCCGGGCAAGCTCGACGTGAAGACGAAGGAGCTCTGCGCGGTCGCGGCCACCTACATCACTAGGTGCCCGTACTGCATCGAGGCCCACGCTAAGAGGGCGATCGCCGCAGGCGCGACGAAGGAGGAGCTCGCCGAGGTCATCGCCGTCGCCGCGGCGCTAAACGCGGGCGCAAGCATGGCCCACATGAACTTCGCCCTCGAGGCCGGGGACGACGAGAGCAAGTATTTGAAGGACGACGAGTAAGCCTACTTCTTTTTATCGTCCCAGTACTGCCGCGTGCGCATGTACTGGATTTTTGCCTTAAGCAGGTCCGAGTAGAACTCCTTGTCGGTGGGGTGCATCCTGCTGAGGACCTGGTAGGCGGTCACCGGGCCAACGCCGTGGACGGCGAGGGCCTCCAGCGCCTTGTGCCCGTAGCTGAGAACCATGTCGGCGGTCTTTCGCCCATTCGTGACGGTGTCCATCTCCTCGGGGAGTAGCTGCTCCCCCACCTTCATGCGGTTGAGCAGGGACTGGAAGTGGGCCGGGTCCTCGTATCGCCGTAAGACCGCGAGTAGGCCGGAGCCACATTTAGGACATGTTGGTCGCTCGGGGAGGTCCCTTATCCTCGCCTCCTTGTGCCAATCATTGCAGTTCATGCAGCTCAGCTTCACTTCGCGGGAGAGGACGCTCTTCTGCATGTACTCGAGTTGGTCGGGGACGGCGATACTCGAGTCCATTAGCTCCTCGAGGTCGGCGTACGCCTCGAGAATGTGGCGGGCGAGTGGGCTCGGCTCCCTCGCCGAGACGTAGCTCAGCTTAACAGCGCCAGAGGATATTCGGGTGGCTATCTCCTTCACGGACCCCAAGTCGAGTTTCTCGCGGTAGACCTCGCGCAGGGACTCCTTGTAGATAGGGCTGTTCCGGTACCTGCGGTAAAGCCGATTGAGCTCCGCCGCTCCCATCGTCTTCCCGCGTGGGATGGCGCCGAAGCGCTCCGCGATGAACTTCATGTTGTAGGCGTAGGGGAAACGCGCCTCCATGTACTCAGTGAGCCTCTTCTCCGCCTCCTCGGGGGTCAGGCTCTTCAGGACGTTCAGGATGTCGTCGACATCGTACTTGGTCGCCTTCTGGGGCGTCTCGATGAGGATGCGGTAGGCATCGCTCCACCAGCCTAGAATGAGGTCGCGCTCGCTGAGTGCGGCGTCGAGGACGCAGCCGAGTGTGGTGTTGACCTTGCTCCCGTAGGCGGTGTGGATGACTATGTAGCGCTCATAGGCCTCGAGGAGGATGAGGTCCTTAGTTGGGATTGGGAAGCCGTGCTTTAGCTGGTCGTCGACCTCCTTCGCCGCCACGCCTATAGTGGCGAGTGGGACCTTGAGTTCCTTTGATAACTCCTCGACTGTCGCGTCGAGGCCCTTCGCCTTGATGCTCTCGGCTATCCTCTCCCTGATGTCACCCACTTCTTCGGCGATGTCCTTGGTGACACCGATGAGTTCGCCGTCCCATCCGGGGAGGGCGCCGAGGGGGTCGTCGCTGGGGAGGACGAAGAGGCGTCCCTCGTCCTCGTCGATCTGGAGAATCTTCCAGACTTTGCCCTTGAGGATGACGTTGAGGCCGACGCGTGCGCGGAGGGTCCAAAACTCGTCGCCAACCGTGCCGATGACCTTGTCGGTGACGACGTTGATGAAGGGGTAGCGTCTTTCGTCGTTGATCATACCGAGGTTCTCGAAGTAGTATCTCTGACCCTTCTTCGTCTTCTCCAGCTTATCTCCTCTCCTGTTCACTATCCTGATGGCGTTTAGGAAGTCTACGACCTCGTCGAAGTCGCCGTGACTCAGTGTCTTAAAGCAGCTCGCGCCACCCGTGATAAGGGAAAAAATTTTTTCCAGGCCTACTTCGCCATAGTCGAGTGTCATTCCGGTTATCTGGTGGGCGAGCACGTCGAGTGGGTTGACGTGTGGCATTGTAGGCTCTATCTCGTTCACCTTCGCCTTCCGAGCCGTCACCATCGACTCAAGCGCGTCCTCCCCGTAGGCGGTGATGAGGATTCCCCGAGATAGTTTGCTGAGCCTGTGGCCAGCCCGTCCCACGCGCTGTATGAGTGTTGAGACCTGGCGGGGGCTGTTGTACTGGATGGTGAGGTCGACGTTGCCCACGTCGATGCCGAGCTGGAGTGTGGAGGTGGCTACTATCGCCTTCAGCTCCCCCGCCTTGAACTTGTCCTCGACTATGTGGCGCTGCTCCCTGCTCAGGCTACCGTGGTGGACCTCGATCCCCGGGTCGAGCTTCCCCAGCTTGTGGCCGAGGCTCTCCGCCTGCCCCCTGCCCTGTACGAAGATGAGTGTCGAGTTGTGTGCCTTGACGAGGTCCCTTATGGCGCGTAGTCTGGAGGCGGCGACTGGCGTCGTGTTCAGGTCGCTGCCGATGTCGAAGTCCTCGTCCCGTGGCTCCGGGAACTCTACGTCGTACACGTAGTCCTTGTCGACGGTGACCTCGACGATCTTGATGAGGTGTGGGCCGGCGAGGAAGGCGGCGATAGTCTCCGGGTTGCCGACGGTGGCGGAGAGACCGATCCTCTGCGGGGGCCTCGCAGCGACCTCATCGAGGCGCGCCAGCCCCACTGTGAGTTGCGCCCCCCTCTTCGAGGCGGCGAGGTCGTGTATCTCGTCGATTATCACCCATTTGACGGAGGCGAGGTGCCTCCTCATGTCCTTCGTGGGGAGGATGGCCTGGAGCGTCTCGGGGGTGGTGATGAGCATCTGCGGCGGCTTCCTTAGCTGGCTCCGCCTCTGCTTCTGCGTCGTGTCGCTGTGGCGCACCTGCACGTCGATGCCGAGGTGCTCCGCCCAAACCATCATGCGCTTGTCGATGTCCCTGTTCAGCGCCCTGAGGGGGGTTATGTAGATGATGTTGATCCCAGTCTTGTCCCCCTCGCGCAGATAGGCGTCGAAGACGGGGAGTATCGCGGCCTCAGTCTTACCGCTCGCCGTCGGGGCGATGAGCAGGACGTTTTCCCCCGCCAAGATCGGTGGGATCACCCTCTCCTGCGGAGGCGTCGGCTTCACCATACCAAACTCGGATAGCGCCTCCTGCAGCCGGGGGTGAAGCAGATCGAAGACCGATGGCACGATAAAACGTGCACGAGACTAGAATAAAACGGGTTTCACCAATGGAATGAACTATATCTCTTAGGTCTGGTCAGCGTACTTGATCCACGTGTACGTTCCGATCGCCCCGCCCAAACAGGTGAGGAGGACGATGAGGTAGCTGACGGCACCTAGCGGGTCTCCCCCCGTGTTGGCCTTGATGAAGAGCGCCGGGACAGCGTACGGGAAATACATACCGTACCCGATCACCTCTGATACCTGTGCCAACGCCAGCGCCAAGAACATGAAGCCCACAGATGGGAGATATCCGCGCCCAACGAAGGCGACGAGAGCAATTGGGGTGATCAACAGGATATTCATGACCCCGACGACGAGAATCGTTGACATACCACTAAGAATGACCTCCGAGGATAGACCGGGTAACACCACCGCGTAGCCCAGAAATACGCCGAGCACGGAAACTAGGGCTATCATCAGCAGGGACCATAGAGCGAAGACCGAATACTTCGCGGCTATGAATGCCGAGCGGGATGTAGGAAGCGCGAGCAGATCCTTCATGGTATGATCTGAATGCTCCCTACCGAAGACCCAGCCACCCATCAAGGCGCTTATGATTATTAGTCCCATGACGCCCTGGGAAAGCATCCCGAGATACGTCGACCAGTCAACCGCACCCACCAGTATCTGCGCTTTGACGCCGATGATGCCGAGGCGACGCGCCCCCTCGGGGTCCTTCATGATCACCATGAAAAACGCCATTGCCAGTGGAAGCAGGGCATAACCTAGGGAAATGAAGAGGGGAACCCTCGATCTCCTGACCTTCAATAACTCCGCCCAGAGGGCTGCCACGAAACCCTTCATGGCGTCACGCCTCCCTCAACGAGCTGGAGGAAGTGCGCCTCCAAGTCTAACTGTTCGACCCTGAGCGACATGGGGGGATATCCCGCTTCTACGAGCAGCGAAGCGATCTGGTCCGGGTTGTCCACGGCGTCCTGACCGTGTACCGTGATCTCGCCGTTGAGTGATGCGTCAAGCCCTGTGGACTCGAGATACCTGAGGGCCGCCGCGTTGTCGCGGGTCTGAATAACAAGCGTCTTCCTGGCGCGCCTCTCCAGATCGGAAGCGTCTATCTCCTCAAGCAGCCGCCCACCATGTATTATCCCTATACGCGTCGCGAGGCGATTCACCTCGCCTAGTATATGCGACGACATGAAGACGGTCGTCCCCGCCTTCACCAACCCGAGGAGCATCTCCCGCACCTCCACTATTCCCGCCGGGTCCAACCCGTTCGAGGGCTCATCTAGGATCAGAAGCTCCGGTTCGTTGATGAGCGCCTTCGCCAACCCCAGGCGCTGAATGTTACCTGTAGAGAGTGCTTGGGCGCGTCGATCCGTGAACTCTGTCAGGCCCAACTTTTCTATCACTGAATCTACGGCTTTGTGATCATGTATCAGGTGGAGTCGGCGTGCGACATCCAGATTCTCCCGCACGGTCAGCTCGGGGTAGGTGGATGGCCGCTCGACGAGGTAGCCGACGCGCGACCAGAGCGCATTGGAGCTTGGGGACACACGTTCACCGAAGATGCTCACCGATCCCGATGTGGGGTTGATCATCCCGAGAAGCATCCGGATCGTCGTCGTTTTCCCGGCGCCGTTCAACCCGAGGAAACCGTATATTTCCCCCTTGTTTAGCGTGATCGACAGCCGATCCACCGCCGTCACTTTTCCGAACCGTTTCGTCAGGTTACTTGTTTTTATCACTTCAGACATTAGGAACTCCAACTAACCATGAGTATATTATGTTATACTATCGGTCATTTTAATATACTTACCGTTTTGTATTTATACCCCAAAATAGAATAATATATCATGCCGAAGGTCGTCCCCGAGTACAAAGAAGTGGCCCGGACAAGGATTATCCAGGCGGCCACCAAAATATTCACCGAAAAAGGTTACCAGAACGCCAGCATGGACGACATCGCCAAGGAGATAGGCGTCACGAAAGCCACGCTCTATTCATACTTCGACAGCAAGAAGGACATCTACAACATCATCGCAATATCAGCAAACCAGAGAATGCGTGATACCCTGCAAACATCGCTCAACAACCACGACTACGTGGCAGCTCTCGGGGGGATAGTCAACTGGAAGATAGACCTCCTGAAGGAGTTCATACACGCCAGCATCGACATAGTGAAGCTCTCACCGAACGACGAGGAGGTTACAAAGATACTAAGGGACGAGCGGGAGAAAGACTTGAAGGCGCTTCAGGACTTCTTCCAAGGCCAGATAGATAACAAGACTATACGCAGCGACGTGGACGCGTACACGTTAGCGAATATAGTCCTCGCGCTCTACTGGGAGATGATAACCCAGCTCTACGCCGGGTTTGACAGGGAGAAGGTTCAGGAGACGTGGAGCAGGAGCATGACGGCGATAATCGGTGCGTAACAGCCGTCTGCTTTCTACCAGATTATTTATGAAGGATAGTGGAGAGGCTACCGGTACTTCGCTATCGACTTCTCGAGGAAGCCGAGATCCAGCCGGTCGAGGGTCTCCTTCTTCGGGATGCCCCTCTCGTCCCAGCCGAGGGTGTCGAAGTATGTCTTCATCCGGATGTCCACCCTCTCCTTGTCGGTTGTCTTCCCCTTGAAGGGACCCGATGGGAGGGGCTCGTAGTACCTAGGCGGGTTCACGTCGTCCTTGATGGGCTCCCAGGTGAGGTCGGGTCCGCCCATGAGGAGGAACGCCTTCTGCAGGGTGGTTATCCTCGGGCCGTTTACCTTCCTCCAACCGGTGACCGTGATGGGGAAGCCGGTTACGGCCTTCGCGAAGTCGAACTGCAGGGCGAGGTTGGGACCCCGGGCCGTGAAGCTGCAGTAGACGGCGCAGTCGAAGTAGAGGTTGCCAGTCATGTCGTTGTAGCCGTCGGTCACGTTGGCCGTGTGGTCGCCCCCCTGGACGCTCGCGGCGTATGTCATGTCGTGTGTGTAGTCCGCGTCGCTCCGGGTGCCGTGAGCGCCTATCTCGATGCCCTTGACGTGGACTACGTACTTGAGGACATCATCCTTCGGCAGCCCCTTCATCTCCGCGATCTTTATCGCGGCGCGGTAGCTGCCCTCGGCGAGGATGTCTCCGATGCCCTGCCTGTACGCCATCATGCGCGTCAGCTTGTCGAAGGCCTCAACGTCGCCCCACTCGAGCTTGAAGCCTATGTCCTCCTCCGTGAGGATACCGCGCTGGTAGAGCTCCGCAGCGAACCCCACGGTGTTCGCACCGTTGATGCCGCTGTGCCCCAGCTTGTCCATCAGCGTGCTCAGGTGGATGTTGTCGCCGGCGTCGTAGATTCCGAAGTTCGTGCCGCAGTAGGCCTGCAGCTCGTAATCGGGGACGTCGGTTATATCTCCCTTCCATCTACCAGACTTTATACAGCTGACCTTCATGCAGTTCGTCGTGCAGTTGAAGTCTGCCCACTTGACCTTGACCCAGTAGCGGTCCATGTAGCGGTTTACGCCGAGCTCCTTGTCGTCGTGCCACTCCTCCTGCCAGTTCCTGATAGGCTCGCTACTCGTGCCCGCTCCGGCGCCGTAGCCCATGGCACCCGTGCCCCACCTGCGCATCGGGGACACGGCTATGAGGTCGGCGTGCACCTTTCTCCAGAGCACCTTCACGGTCTCCGGGGCGTCGACTGTGGGGAACTTGCCCCTGCTCTTTACGACGATGGCCTTGAGGTTCTTGCTCCCCATGAGGGCGCCGTAGCCGCCGTATCCGCAGGCGTGACAGATCTTCGTGCAGACCGCCGAGTTGCGCACCATGTTCTCCCCCGCGGGGCCTATGTACATCGAGGCGGGCTCCTTCCAGAGGCCGACGCGGGGCATCTTCTTCGCGAGCGTGTCCCGAACCTCCTTGTTGAGCTCGATTACCGTCTCTTCGGAGTCCAAGCCCCAGAGGTGCTTTGCGTCAACGAGCTCGATGGATTCGTCAGTAATTAGGAGGTAGACAGGCGTCTCAGACTTGCCGGTGAAGATTATCCCGTCGTAGCCCGCGTCCTTAAGCTCTACAGCAGTCTCCGTAGCCGCGGTGCTACCAATTACGCTGTTGTTGGCGGGGCTCTTGCCGCTCACGCAGATGCGTGCGCCGGGGTAGATGCCCGTCATGGGGCCGGTCGCCACTATGAAGGGGTTCTCTGGGGCGAGAGAGTCAAGCTCGCTCCAGTGCTCACCTACCCTATCCCATAGGATCTTGGCCGCCATCCCCCTGCCGCCGAGGTACTGCTCAAGCATGCCACGTGGGAACGTGATCTTCTCGAAGCTGCCCTTGGTAAGGTCTACGTCGAGCCACTTGCCGGCGTATCCGCCGGGGATGTTGTCGCTGTTTCCGCTCATTTGATTACCTCCTCGCCCTTCTCGCCGAACATCTTCACAGCTAGGTCCTTCGCCGTGTCGTAGGGGTTCCTGCTGTAGATCTTCCTGCTGTACGTTCGGGGGCTCATTGACAATGGTAAGGCAGTTGTAGCCCGCCTCTGTGCAGACCTCGACGCACTTGGGTTCCCCGTTGCAGAGGTCGCAGATGACCGCCTTGTTATCCCCCGGGTGGAGGTAGGGCACGGTCCCCGGGCACACCCTGATGCATGCCCCGCAGCTGATGCATTTCGCGCGGTCGACGATGACAGCAGCCGTGTTGGGGTCCTTCGATAGAGCCTGTACCGGGCAGGAGGCTATGCAGGGGTAGTCCATGCACTGTGCGCAGAGGTGTGGCACCTCGACGCCGGGGAACGGCATGAAGACACGCACCCTTGAGGCGTCGGGCCACATCCACCCCTCGTGCTCGATGCTGCAGGCAAGCTCGCAACGCCTGCAGCCCGAGCAGTGCGAGGGGTCACGGGCGATCCATATCGGTTTCGGCATATGCTTTCACCGGAATTACATCTACCGCGTAACCGTCCCGAATAAGATTGTTGGTCGTGGTTACATGTTCCGGGCGGTGAAGAAGGCGACTAGGTCGAGGCACTTCTGTAGCTTCTTCTCCTTTGCGTAGTAGGTTAGAGCGGCTAAGGAGGCGCATGAGGCGGGGAGCACCGAGAGTCCCTCCTCGCGTTCTACTATCTCTGAGTATCTCAGCAGCTCACTGTCGGTGACTTGGGTGGCCCAGCCCCCGCTCTCCCAGAGGGCGTCGAGGGCTTCCTGCCCGTCTAGGCTAATCCAGCTAACGAGGGGTTCGTTATAGCTGGTTTCCGTGATCTCTTCAAGTCGAAGGTCTTCGATCTTCCTTTTCCCGGTAAGGAAGTTTGAGACTATTGGGTTCCCACCGCTCGTGCTTGCGGCTATGATTACTGTGTTTTTATCCGTCTTGCCGGCTTTCCTGAGGCTCTGGAATCCGTGGTTAATGCCAGCAAGGGTTGTACCGTTGCCCGTTGGGACGGCTAAGACGTCGGGAGCACGTCCCATCCTCTCCACTATTTCGTATGCGATTGTGGCGTACGCCTCGATGGAGACGGCCCTGTTCTCGGGGGTGCCCGGGTTGGCGTTGTACCATCCCCGCCTATTCGCCTCGGCGCCCGAGAACTCCACGACCTCCTCATAGGTGCCCGGGGCCCTGTGGATCACACCGCCCTTCCTCTCCATCTCAGCGATCCGTGGGGTGTGGTACTTCTCCGGGATGTAGACGTGCGTGGTGATGCCGAAGATCCGGGAGACGTGGACGAAGCTGGCGCCGAAGTTCCCGCATGAGGCGATGGCCAGCTCCCCAAAGCCTTTTTCCTTCGCCATTTTAAGGCATGAGTAAGCTGCTCGGTCCTTCATCGTCCCAGTCGGGTTACCGCCTTCAAATTTCAAGTAAATGTTGCCAAATCCGAGCAACTGTTCGAGATTGCGTGAACGTGTAAATATCGTGTCGCCGATCCCGTGTGCGATTAATTCTTCTTGTAACATTGCCGTCAAGATCTGAATCTAACCTGATAGTAAGCAATAATAAGTAGCATTAATGATTATCGACTCTGGATAAGAAGTCCACGCAGGTATGTGTATAGTGTCTAGCCTCTCTGTGGAAGCGAGACAGATCGAGACGGGTTATGAAATAAATCTCCGCGGGTCGCGGTATGTCGTAAAATATCCCAACGGCTTCTGGAAGAATTACCCCCAGGAGGCAAAGGATGTCTTATTCGACAACCTCGTATACGCAGAGACCGTCCATCTCCCCCTGACCCTCCGGAAGAGCGAGTTGAGGTACAACACCTCCGCCCCCTTCTTCCAGACCCAGTTTTTCCAGAACCTCTTGATGGACCTGCCTAGCTGCGCAGACGTAGACGGGACCAGAACGTCGGAACTCATCAAAGAGTTCATGAACCTGAAGATCAAGTTCAACGACTACGACGTAAAGTTCCCAACCTACAAGCAGCCGAGCAGGGACGACAGCAGCGTCGTCGCCCTCAGCTTCGGTAAGGACAGCCTACTAACCTGGGCCGTCTGCCGCGAGCTCGGCCTCAACCCCCAGGCGGCTTACGTCGTGGAGCCCCTCCTCCTATATGAGGAGAAGCACAAGGACGTGCTCGCTAAGGAGTTCGAGAGCGAGTTCAAGGTGAAGCTGAACAAGATAATCCACACGACTGGCCACCTACGCGACGGCATACGCCTCGGTGTGGGTAAGACTGAGATCGGCTGGGGCCTCCAGAACACTCAGTACGCCATGATGCTGCTTCCCATTGCCAACACGTTCCAGGCGAAGTACATCCTCTTCGGCAACGAGCAGAGCTGCAGCGAGTACTACTACGACAAGGAGGGCTTCATCTGCTACCCTGCCTTCGACCAGAGCCACAAGTGGACGGTGAACATCGACGTCATTACCCGCCTCCTGACGAATGGCGGCGTCCGCACGATGAGCGTCATCGAGCCCCTCAACGACATCGCCGTCGTCTACGCCCTTTACAAGAGGTACCCTGAGGTAGCAAAGTACCACATGAGTTGCTTCGTAGAGACCGAGGCCGGCCGCGACACGAGGTGGTGCATGAGCTGCAGCGTCTGCAGCAAGATGTACCTGCTCATCAAGGCGTGCGGCTTCGACCCCAAGACGGTCGGGCTCACGAAGAACATGCTCACTGAGGACTGCAAGGACTACTTCAGCCTCTTCGGCGGAAGCGACGTCAACACCTACGCCTTAACGGGCAGGGGCCGCGACGAGCAACTCTTCGCATTCTACCTCGCGTGGAAGAATGGCGACAAGAGCCCACTCACTCAGGAGTTCGAGCAGAGGTTCCTAGACGAAGCGAAGGGCAGGGAGGACGAGCTCTACAAACTCTTCTTCGGCGTCCACGAGGCAATCACGATGCCCGAGAAGATCAAGAACGAGACCCTCAGCATATACAAGGAGGTCCTTTCGGACGTCCCCTAGCCGCAGGAAGTTGAGAATCGCTTTTTGTTGTAACACTCGCCACGACAAGGGCGAGTTCCAAGTCGAGTACGAACCACAGCACACGATCGAGCTCGTGAAGCACGCCATCGAGGCCGCGGACTGGGAATATCTCCAGATCGAGGCCGACGAGACTTGCTTCGAAACCCTTCGCAGGGAGAAGCCGGACCTCGTCCTCAACAGAGCCGAGGGCATCCGTGGCGAGAGTAGGGAGAGCCATATCCCCTCCTTCTGTGAGATGCTTGGCATCCCCTACACGGGCGCGGGCGTCATGGCGACCGCTATCTGCCTCGACAAGCCCACGACGAAGAAGGTGCTAGAGTGGCACGGCATCAAGACCGCTCCCTTCATGGTACTCTTTGAAGAGGGCGACCCAATCGACCCCAAGCTCAGGTATCCCCTCATACTCAAGCCGAGCCACGAGGGCAGCAGCATCGGCATCAACATCGACAACGTCGTCCACGACGAGAAGCAACTACGCAGAAAACTCAAGGAGATGCTTGGAGTTTACAAGCAGGGCATACTCGCGGAGGAGTTCATCGACGGGCGCGAGTTCAGCGTCGGCATAGTCGGCAACTTCATCGGCGAGGAGAAGCCCCGTATCCTACCCATCTTCGAGATGGACTTCAGCAAGTTCGCCCCCGAACTCGGCACCGTCCTCGGTCAGAAAGCCAAGACCATCTACGACTCGTCCGCCAACTACATCTGCCCCGCCAAGCTCCCAGCAAAGCTCAAGAGGGAGATAGAGGAGACGACGCTAAAAGCAGTGAAGGTCCTACAGTGCTATGATTGGGGCCGCCTAGACTACAGATACAACAGCCGTGGTGAGCTCTACTTCCTTGAGATCAATCCGCTCCCCGGCATAGACGCCGACGCGTCCGTCGACGACTTCAGCTTCTACCCCTTCATGTGGCTGCGGGGCGGCTGGAGCTTCGACGACATGATACGCGAGGTCGTCGGCGCAGGTCTTAAGCGGTACGGCATCAAGTAGCTCCCCGATGAGCGAGGAGCCGCCCTTTTTCGAGGAGGCGTCCAAGCGGGTAGAGGAGAGGCTGGGCACCCTCCTCGGGGAACCCGTCAAGATAAGCGTATACGTCTCCCTCAACAGAAAGCTGATCGACGAGATAATCAAGATAGAGTCAAACATGTTCCGGGACGAGCTAAGGTACAGCCTCTGGGAGCTGATGACGAGAAGTGAGAAGCCGGGTTTCGTCCTCATCATGGTGAGGCAAGATAGTGAGCCCCTCGCCTTCTTCTTCGGATACGAGGACCCCGAGCTCCCTGGCGGGTACTACGGGGACACGCTCGCGAGCATCGTCGAGGGGAAGGGGGTTGGGAGCAGCCTATTCGCCCTCGTCCATATCTACTGCTACGAGAACGGGTACAACCACTTCACCTGCCACACGGAGGAGGTGGATGAGAAGGGGAGGAAGCTCAGGGACTGGTACATTGCTATGGGTATGGATTACATCAGCACAACCTCCGAGTACGGCGACCTGATGCGGGTCAGGCTCACCCCCGGCCACGCGAACTGGATGTACCACCGTCACATACTTAGTGAGAAGCAATACAATAGGAACCCGGATCAATGAGAATCATCGTTCCATGAAATAACACTTTTAACCGAATCAGCCTCCATCTGCTTCATGCTGTACTTTTCATATGGTTCCTTTCTAGACTCGGAGATGCTGAGGAAGCACTGCCCTAATGCTAAGTACATTGGTAGAGCTACTTTACCAAACTGGGAATTACAGTTCAATTTCCTGAGCCGTACATATAATGGCGGCGTGACTGGAGTTGAACCAGCAGTTGCCAAACTCGTTAGGGGAGTTCTATATGAGGTCTCTAATGAGGAACTACTTCACCTCGATACAATCGAGGGAATTCCTGAAGGGATCTATTATAGGCAGACAATTTATGTCGTAGACGAATTTGGGAAACCTGTTAAAACAGCTACTTATAGGACGACCAATCCCAAAGGACCCTTCAAACCTACGAAGAGATACGTCGGACTCATGATTAGTGGGGCTAAGGAGCACCGTCTCGACTCCGACTATGTCAAGGAACTTGAAGCCATCGAGACCATCGATTAGCAGTTCTTGTTATGCTGCTCGCTATCGCATTTTTTCGTCTCACATTTAAGATATTGTCACTAATCAACGGATAATCCGATAAATATGTGATTAATAGCGGTGACTTCCTATGTAAATATTGTAACCCGTAGAACTATGTTCATATTGGCGACATACGCAGGAGTCATTAAAAAACATCGTTAAGTCAGTAAAATCTTAGGTTTCGTTGTACTAAATGCAAAGGTCTTCGATAAAGACAAATTATCATTCAATTCCGATCTACCCATGTTAAATGGGGGCTTAAAGGCCCTTGTGGAACAGGATCTTCCCGTTCACGATCGTCATATAGACCTTCGCCTCCCGAATATTCTCGGGCTTCATCTCGGTCAAATCACGATCGATGACCGCCACGTCGGCGAGCTTTCCCGGTTCGATACTTCCTTTGAGGTCCTCCTCGAAGCTTGCGTAGGCACCGTTCAGGGTGTAACACCTTATCGCTTCTGTCAACTTGATACGCGCGTCCTTTATGCCGTGGTTGACCGCGCTCCAGACGCCGTAGATCGGGTGGAACGGCATGCCGTCGCTGCCGAATGCGATGGTTATCCCCTCATCGATCATTATCCTGTAGGGGTTGTTGAGACGGTTTCTCTCCTTCCCCAGGCGCTGCTCGTACATGCTCCCCGGGCCCGCCCACTCGCCGACGAAGTTGGGCTGAACAGCTGGTATGATTCCCAGCTCCTTGATGCGCTCTATCTGCCCAGCCGTGAGAATCTCACAGTGCTCGATGCGGTGGCGGTGATCCTTCCTAGGAGTATCCTTGATGGCGGCCTGGATGCTGTTGATAACGCATTCAATCGCGTAGTCGCCGATGGCGTGGATCGCCAGCTGGTTACCGTGCCTGTGGGCCGCTATCGCCTTCTCATCCAGCACCTCGGGCGGCATGATCAGTAATCCCTTCGAAGAAGGCTCATCCGTGTACGGCTCGAAGAGCGCCGCCGTCCTCGCACCTAGACTACCATCCATCAGCAACTTCGTCGGCCCGATCTTGATCATATCGTTGCCGAAGCCGGTTCGTATCCCCATCTCATAGCTCTGCTTCTGGATGGTCTCGTTAAGGAAGAGGTAGGCACGGACCTTAAGGTACCCTTTGGCGAGCGCCGTCTGGTAGGCCTTGAGGGCGTCCCCGCCGAGCCCGGCGTCGCCTATGCTCGTGCAGCCGAGGCTCAGCGCGTACTCGGAGGCAATCTTCAGCCCCTCGACGGCGGTCTCCTCAGTGACCGGCGGGATGAATGGCTCGATCAAGTGGCGGCAGTCTCTCAGGATGCCGGTTGGTTCGCCGTCGGAACCCATGTCTATTTGACCCCCATCAGGCTGCTTCGTTTTCCTGGTAATACCCGCTATCTTGAGCGCTGGTGTGTTTAGCGTCAGCAGGTGGCCGCAGATGCGTACCACTATGATGGGATGCACCTTGCTAACGGCGTCGAGGTCCTCCCTCGTGGGGTATCTGTTCTCGGGCCACTTGGATTCGTCCCAGCCCTTACCGATTATCCACTCGCCCTTCTTAGTCGTCTTTGCCTTCTCCTTCAGCCGCGCCATCGCGGCCTCTAGGGTGGGCGGGTCACGGAGCTGGACATCACGTATCATCGAGATTCCCATCCCGTAGAAGTGGCAGTGGCTGTCGATGAACCCCGGCACGACCGTCATGCCGGAGACGTCGTAGACCTCGGCCCCCTTAGGGATCTCGATCTTCCCCTTCTTTCCCGCGGCTAGGATGTAGTCGCCTTGCATCAAAACGATGCTGTCTTTGATTGGCGGACGGCCCGTTCCGTCGATTAGTGTGCCGCCCGTCAGAACTCTTGGACAAGGTTCCAGGGACAATACTGTCGTTGGACTCCTTGTGCATAGCGCGCGGGTATTGGAATATAAATCATTGGGGAGGGACCTCATCGGATTATCCCTCGCGGAATAGTTAGATAATCCTAGCTTATCCGGCGCTTAGGTAGCCGCTTAGCATTAAATTAAGCGTCTGCACAATCGCCACTACGACGAAGTCCTTCGCCAGCACTTTGCCTAACTCAAGCAACCGGTTGATGTCTCGGGAGCCAAGAATCTTCCTACTCAACCATAGGCGCAGAGAGACGAATGCAGTGAGTGTGAAGAGGATAACATAGAAAACCATTGGAAGATTAAACATCACCCCGACAAGCAGCATTAGGGGCAGGAGTGCGTAGCCCAGTGCTATGGTTAACATCATCCCCAGACGAGGTCCGAAGACGATGTGAACGGTCCTCGCCCCGCTCTTGAGGTCGGGTTCATAATCCGCTAGATCCTCCCAGAGGCTGTTCACGGCGGTTGTGGTTCCTATCACCGTTACAAGCACCAGAACGCTGGGATAGGTGGCGCCAGCGAAAGCGGCGACGATGAGAACTGGGACAGCCCCGACAGTGAAGTTCACTACAGGTTTCCATAGTGTCTGCCTGAGCCTAAAGGGTGGAACAGAGTAGAGCACACCGAAGAAGATGCCCACCACGACCCAGAAGACCACGTAGATCGACGTCGTCAGCACCCCCAGCAGTGATGATAGGGCACATAGCCCAAGTGCTACTGGCAAACCCAGCTCACCGAGTCTTCTCGTGAACTCAGCTCTGGACGGGTGGGAAAGGATGTCGAGCTCCTTGTCGAAGACGTTGTTCAGTGCGTCGACGCCGCTCCACCCGAGGAACACGATAACCCCGAGGTAGGAGGCCTGGTTCCACGCGCCCGAGTCGAGCATGAGGAAGGCTGCGCCGACGGCGATGGCGAATACCATCACGCCCCTCTCCGCGGATATGAATTTGGCGAACCCCCGCAACCCACGGAGCATATCAACTGACCTTACCCTGCTGATTTAAAAACCATCGCCGGGGAAACGGCCCCAGCGGGAATGGATCTTTAGCCGACCGTGACGATCCCAGTCGTGTACTTCTTTATCGCGGCCTCGTTGAGCTCGAACCCGAGCCCAGGCCCCTTCGGCGCCTCTATGTAGCCCTTCTCGAGCTTCACGGGCTCCTTGATCACGTCCTCGTTGAACCACTCGGGGAAGCCTGAGAGCTCGCACTTCTGGGTTATCGCCTTCCCGCACCCGGCTATGATATGGGACGCGGCGGAGAGGCTCACACCCATCTCGAGGTCATCGTGCATGAGGGTCGGGATGTTCATCACCCTCGCCATGTCGAGTATCCTCTTCACGTTCGTTATCCCGCCGGCGGGGCGGTAGGTCTTCAGTCCGAGCACGCCAATTGCTCCCATGTCGATGAGAGTCTTAACGTCCGCCATCGAGAAGAGTGACTCGTGGGGCATGATGGGGGTGTCTACGGAGCCAGCGACCTTCGCCAGGGTGGCGAAGTCCCACCAGACGGTGGGCTGCTCCACTAGCTCCACGTCGTACTGCTCGATCTCCCTGATCATCTTGATCACGTCGGAGGCCCCGTAGCCCTGGTTGCAGTCAACGCGGAGGATAACGTCCTCACCGATGGCTTCCCTCATCGCCTTGACACATGATACGTCCCGCTTCGGCCCTATCTTGAGGCGGATGCCCGTGTACCCCTCCTTGACGAGGCGCTTACCCTCGGCGGCCACCTTCGCAGGGGTGTCGATCCCTATGAGGGCGACGTTCGGTATCTTCGATGGGTTCGAGCCTCCCCCTAGGAGCTTGTAGACTGGGACGTTGAGGCTCCTGCCCATTATATCCCATAGGGCCATATCCACCGCGGCCTTCGCCATGGGGTAGGTTGGGGCCCAGTAGTCCATCTTCTCCCAGACCCCGTCGAGGTCGAAGGGGTCCATGCCCATTATGTTCGGCGCAATCCAGCGCCTGATCATCTCCGTGACCACTGCCTGGTTCTCCGGCGAGAGCGGGGGGAGCGGGGGACACTCTCCCACCCCGGAGATACCCTCGTCCGTGTGGACGCGGGCAAGGATGAACTCGAAGGGCATCCCCTCCCCCAGCTTCCCGTATCGAGAGAGGGCGAGGACCTTCTTCTTCTGCAGATTAATAGGTATGATCTCAACCTTCGTTATCTTCAAGCAGGAACACGACCGTATCCAATGCGGCTCCACTTGTTGATGAGGTTTTTCAGTGGGTCAGGCTTAGGAAGTTCTCAATGAGCAGGTCGGCCAGTCGCCTCATTTCGGGCTCCCGCTCCCTGCACTCGTTGAGGACCTGCTCGCGGGTCTTCCCGACAGCCACAAGCTCCTCAGGATAGGCGGAGGCCCACCTCTCCGCTTCAATGTGGTTTATCTCAAGGTGGAAGATGATACCCCGCACGTTCCTCCAAGCGTAGGCCTGGATAGGGCATGGGTCACCTCGTGCCAGAAGCCTACCCCCCAGCGGGACCTTGAACATGTCGCTGTGCCAGTGGAATACGGGCACCTCGCGGGGGAAGCCATTGAAGAGTGGGTCGGCGATACCATCGTCTGTCAGGGTGACTGTGTAACCTCCGACCTCCTTCCTCGGGCTCCTCACGACCTCGGCGCCGAGCAGTCGCGCGAGTATCTGCCCACCGCAACACACTCCAAGCACAGGTTTACCACTCCCCATAACCCTTGAGAGGTACTCCCACTCCTTTGTCAGGAACCTGTGTTTGTTGACGTCGTTGGCTGAGATAGGTGTGGGGCCCACGACGAATGCCGAATATTTCTCGGTCCCCGGGAACGCCTCCGCAGCCATTGAGTAGGCATGGACTAAATCCACGTCGGCTCGTTCCCTTAGGAACTCCTCGTAGAGGCCGAGGTTCTCCGTGGCGTCGTTCTGTATAATGAGCACCCTGCTCGGCTCCATGTTGGTTAATCGTCGCCTCGGTTTAAAATGGGTTCGAGGGAAGGCAACCGATATTGGGAGGAGAGGTAGGAGTCTCAGCCATGGATGAGCGCACCACGATGCCCATCTGGGCGGAGGTAGACCTCGACGCCCTCGCCCATAATATACGGGAGGTCAGACGCCTCACATCGGCGAACTCGATGATATTGGCGGCCGTCAAGGCGGATGCGTACGGCCACGGGGCTGTGATATCCTCCAAGGTCTTCCTCGATAACGGAGCGGATAGGCTCGGTGTCGCCAGGCTCGGGGAGGCTGTGGAGCTAAGGGACGCAGGTATAGAGGCGCCGATCCTCAACCTAGGCTACACCCCCGAGGCCCAGTACGGAACTCTAATCGGGAGAGGCATCGCGGCGACCATCTACACATTCCTTCAGGCTCAGGCTCTCGACGATGTCGCGGCAAAGCTCCACACTAAGGCCGTCGTTCACGTCAAGATCGATACCGGGATGAATCGCCTGGGGTTCCAGCCTAACGACGAAACCCTAAGGGCGATAGCCAAGATCAACGTACTTCCCAACGTGGAGCTTGAGGGCATTTACACCCACTTCGCCGTCTCCGACATCGCCGACAAGACGTACACCCGCCGACAGTTCGAGCTATTCAGGTGGGTTCTGGACGAACTCAGGACGAGGGGCGTCGAGCCCCCCATTAGGCACGTCTCCAACAGCGCCGCTATAATCGACCTCCCCGAGTACGCCCTCGAAATGGTCCGCCCTGGTATCATGCTCTACGGATACGAGCCAAGCATCGAAGTTGACCTCAGTCGGGTGAGCCTAAAGCCTGCGATGACACTTAAGGCGCGTCTATCAAACGTCAAGGTCGTGCCCGAGGGAGCGGGTATAAGCTACGGACTCACCTACACGACGAAGCGCCCGAGCATCATCGGTACCCTCCCCGTCGGCTATGCTGATGGTTACAGGAGGGGTCTTTCCAACAGGAGCTGGGTCGATTACGGGGGCGAGAGGGCGCCTATAGTGGGGCGCGTCTGCATGGACCAGTGCATGATAGACTTGACAGACATTGACATGGCCGAGATTGGCGACGAGGTCACCCTATTCGGGGGCGGGTGCTCGCCGAGCGTCGAGGAGACGGCGAGGATGCTTGACACCATACCGCATGAGGTGACTTGCGCCATAGCCCGCCGCGTTCCACGAGTATATCTTAAATCGGGTAGGGTCACCGAGACACGTGACTACCTAGAGGGATAGAGCCAATTCGTGTTTAACGTCTCTTTTCCCAGCGCCTCTCCTCGACGAAGAGTTCAACACCTACGAAGGGAGCAGGGTCGCTGTGGGGCTTCACGGCGATGTACGGCGCCCCGACTGGGCCGAAGAAGTCGAAGACCACTCCAACGCGCTTCCGCTTCGAGTCGTAAACGAAGTCGCCGATACTCGCCTCCTCCTTCGCCCTAACTATCATCTGGCCTGTGCTCTTGGAGACGTGCATCACTGTGCCTATGCTGTGTGGTTTCGGGCGTTCCTCTCTGCGGGGCACGCGTTAAGCGACGTACGGGAGACTTATAATCGTTAGGTGGCTCAGCCGCCTCGTGGCAGCTTGGAGGCGATGAGCTTGAGAACCTTTTCTTTGGGTTCCTTCGCCTCGACGAGGACGTATCCGGTCTTGATCCATGGGTAGCGCGGGTGAGCCACCGAGGGCTGGAGCTCTGCCTTGAGCCCGGCGGAGACGGCCGCCTTGACGATGTCCTCGGTCTTCGGCGCCCTAATCGCCAGAGCCTTTGGTACGCGGCGCCCCTCCCCCCAGGTGACGGCGGAGTCGAAGTAGAGGGGCCAGAGAACAATCATGCCCTTTGATCTCAAGTGGAGCACACCATAGCCCCCTTGGGGTGGTGTGGGTGAAAAAGGTTTACTCCTTGTGGACGACGGCGCTGAGCGCACCGCTCTGCCCGGGGCGCGAGATTATCCTAGCGAGGCCCTTCTCGGTCCTCACAATCGTGCCCTTTGTGATAACGCCGCGACGATTGTAGTCGGCGTTGGCGGGGTTGCTTATGACGTCAAGGATCTCCAACTTCTCCGTCTTCCCGCTCTCGGGGTCGGAGACGTTCACCACGTTCGCACGGACGATCTTGACCTTCTCGATGCCCGCGCGTCCGCTGACCTTCTTGAGCTTTTGCTCACCCTCGATGGTCTCGACGGGGTGCCTACCGACGTCGAATATCCTGTGAGCCCTATAGGGCCTCTTCTTTCCGCCCGTCGGCTTCCGCTTATTGAGTGTGTCGTTCCAGGGCATAACTTGCTCCTCCTATAGAGCGAGTTGCTATAGCCGTAGAAGAGGACGGGGTATAAAAAAGGTGTGGTTTTCACCTACTCCGCGCGCCGTTTTTGCCGCCTTTTTGGATAGATATATCTCTCAACGCTCCACATATGGCTGGGATCAGGGTTTGGCCGGAGACGAGTACGTGAAGCTCTCCCACGGCGCGGGGGGGACGGCGATGGATGCTCTCATCAAGGAGTTGTTCCTCGGGGGGTTCACTAGGAGACAGGCCCTCGACGGCGTCGGCCTCGACGCCCTCGACGACGGGGCATCCATCAAGGTAGGGGACAAGGAGGTCGTACTCACGATGGACGGCCACACCGTCGACCCCCTATTCTTCCCCGGTGGCGATCTGGGTAAGCTCGCCGTCTGCGGAGCCGTGAACGACACGGTGGTCATGGGCGCCGATCCGGTCGCGATACTAGACTCTATAATCGTCGAGGAGGGCTTCCCTATAGCAGATCTAAAGAGGCTCGTCGCCTCGATGAATGGGGCCGCCGAGGAGGCGGGGGTCGCGATAATCAGCGGCGACTTCAAGGTGATGCCCGCGGGTTCCCTAGACGGCATCGTCATATCCACCGCGGGCGTCGGGGTGCTACGCGGCCCGAGGGTGCTCGACAGCCTCGCCAAGCCGGGCGACAAGGTCATAGTCACAGGCACAGTCGGTGATCACGGCATCGCCCTCATGAGCGTCCGCGAGGGACTCAGTTTCAAGACGGAGCTTGTCTCAGACGTTTCCCCGATCGTCGAGACCATACAAGCTGCCCTAGAGGTAGGTGGAGTCCACGCCATGAAGGACGCCACGAGGGGCGGCCTGACATCCGCACTGAACGAGTTCGCCGAGAAGTCCCACGTAAGCATCTGGCTCGAGGATGGGAAGGTCCCTGTAAAGAAGGCGGTGCGCTCCGCATCTGATATGCTCGGCCTCGACCCCTACGAGGTCACATGCGAGGGTAAGGCCAGTAATCTGTGTAGCCTCAGAGAGGGCGGACGCGGCTTTGGCGGCTATCAAAGCCACGAAGTATGGTATCGATGCTGAAATAATCGGGGAGGTTCGGGCGGATCATCCCGGGATGGTCTTAATGAAGACACTCGTCGGCGGCACGAGGATACTGAGGAAGCCGATAGGTGAGCCTATCCCCCGCGTCTGCTAGTCCCTGGCTAAAAGCTCGGGGTGTAGACTGCTGAAGAGCTGTATTATCTGAAGTCTGCTCTTCTCGGGGTCTTGGCTGAGGTCGAAGTAATCTGCGAAGAAGGGCGTGGTCTTTATGATTACCCCCTTCTCAGTCTTTTCCCTGCTTATCAGCGCCATGTCCTCGAGGAGCCTGAGTTGGGTGTAGATGTGGACGCCGCGGTAGTCGAGGACCTGCGCCTGTTCAATCGGTTGGTTGTAGGCGATGTAGCCGAGGGTCTTGAGGGGGCCGACGGTTAGTAGCGGCCTGTTCGTGAACTGGCGCACCATCTTACCATACTCGGGACTGAGCTGCATGACTGCCCTGTTCCCCGGCAGCTTCTTGATCTCTAGTGCCCCGCCGCGGGCCCTGAGCTTACTAGCTAGCTCCTCGACGTAGCGTAGTACGATCTTCTCAGACCTGCTTCCTAAAGCCTGCATGAGCTCCTCTAGGTCCAGCGGGTGCCCCGCGGAGTAGAGTGCGGCCTCAAGCTCCGTGAGCTTGACTTGTCTTTTATCCGATATGGTCATCAAAGATTCTTCGCCCTCACCCTGATAGTAACATCCGTCTCCTCCTCATCCTGATCGAGGTCGATCTCCATTCTCTGGGCGAGGAAGAGGAGCATCATGAAGAGCCTGACAGCGTCGAGCCAGCCGAGTCCCTGAATCATCTTGCTGAGTCTCAGTTCCGAGTCCGCTGTCACCCTCATCTTTTCGAGGAGCTCGTCGCTGCGCGCCTCCACCTCGAGGAGATACTGCTCGAAATCGAGGAAGTTGGGGATAGGTATCGGAAGAGTCGGCAACCGGGGTACCTCACCGCGGCCGCTCTCCTCCTGTAGCGCGCGCTCGAGGGCGTTTATCAGGTCTTGCACTGACGTTGTCGTGAACTCGAACCGAAACGGGAGCGGCACAGGGGGTGGAAGGTAGACATCGCCCCGCTCCTCCGGTGGAGCGGGGGGTTCCTCCATCGCGAGTAGGAGCTCCGCCTTCTTTAGGTAAATGTATACTGAACTATTCACGGCTGTGCCCGCTATCCTGTAGTCGATACCGACGCGCTCCATCTCTACAAGTAGGCTTGTTAGTAGCTCGACTAAGTTGATGTCCCAAGGGCTCACTTTCTCCAGCTTGTTCTCTCTGAAGAGGATGTCCCAGGGCTGACGGAGATAGTAAGGCTTCTCCTTCCTCTCGGTCAAGGCGTCGTCTCCTCTACCTTTTGGGGCCCCTTCATGGGGAGAGCAAGCACACGACTGCGCCCGCCCTGAGCGAAGACGCCGTATATCCTGTCAGCTTTGTGGACCATAATGTCCTTGAGGCTGACCATGAGGAACTGGGCCTCGATGCTGTTATCTTTCAGGACCTCGGCAAGCCTGCTCGTGTTATGGTCGTCGAGGTGTGCATCTATCTCGTCGAAGAGGTAGAATGGCGCCTTGAGGAACTTTTGTATGGCGAGGAGGTAGGCGATCGCGGCGACAGACCTTTCACCGCCCGAGGCGCCGCTCCCCAGCCTCATCGGCTTGCCGGGGAACTGGAGGTATAGGTCGACGCCTCCGCTGAATGGGTCCTCAGGTTTCTGGAGTTCAAGTCTTCCGTCACCGCCGCCTGTGACGCGGCTGAAGAGGTGGCTGAAGTTCTCACAGACCTCGTTGAAGGCGGCCATGAAGTGCTCGGTCTTGTCCTTCTCGACTTGCTCGATGAACTTGAGGATTCCTGCCTTCTCTTCCTCGAGCTCGTTGATCCTGGTGCTCTGGCTCTTGTAGTTGTTCATATACTCGTCGTAGTGGTCGAGGGCGAGCTGGTTGACGGCGCCGAGGCTGTTCTTCTCTTGGCGGACGAGTTGGAGGCGACCATCGACGCGCTCAAACTCCACGCCGGTTATGTCGACCTTATCCTCGTAGCCGTTGGTGGCCAGCTCGTCGAGGCGTTGCTCGCTCTGTAACTTGAGGCGCTCGATGTCGAGGCTGAGCTGATTCATTCTCTTGTCCTCGGCCTCGCGGCGCCTCTCGAGGTCCTCCATTCTCTGGTTGACCATACGGAGTGTCTTCTGGTGCTGGTCGAGGACCTTGCTAGTTGCCTCCACCTCGGTGGATACGGCGTCGAGGTCCCGCCCGACGGACTCTATCTCCCTGTTGACCTCGATTAAACGCTGGTTTGAACGAATCTGTTCGTCTTCGAGAGCCTTTATCTCTTCTAGCATCCTGTGTCTCTGTTCTGAAGCATCTGAGAGGCGGAGGGTCAGGATGCGCTCGATGTAGCTCTTCTGTACGGCGATCTCGTTCTGGACCTTGTTCAGCTGTTCCTGCTGGTCGGAGATGAACTTTGAGAGTGAGGCGTTCTTGATCTCGAGGTCCGTGACATCGCTAGGCTTGAACTCCTTGAGGTGGGCGATCTCAGTCTTTGTGCCCTCGATCTGCTGTAGTATGCGCTGCTTCCTCTCATCGAGGGCTGTGATGAGTACTTGCTCGCGCTCCGCCTCGGCCCTGAACTTTGCTAACGTCTCGTCGGCCTGAGTGAGGGTCTTCTGTAAGCGCTCTATTCTCTCGTTCGTGTCGGCGACCTCGACGTCGATATTCGCCATCGTCTTCTTGGAGCCGTCCATAAACGAGTTAATACCGCGGAGGCTTCCGCCACTCGACTTCAGCTCAGTCATGCGGGTCTTGAGTCTCTGGCGGAGATCCTTGATCGTCTTGGATAGGCTGTCTATCGACTCCTCTGTGGGTACGAGTTTGGAGTAGTCGGGGGGTCTTCTGTAGAATCCACCTTTGATGCCACCACCCGGCTCATAGACATCGCCTGTGACGGTCACGGCTCTATGGCCAATGGCTATGACTTTGAGCGCCGCGGAGTCATCTTCGACGAGGTACGTGTCACCCCAGATTAGGTGAACAACTGGGCTGTAGGTCTCGTCGCAGCGGATGAGTTTGCTTAGAGCGCCGACTACGCCTTCCTCATTGATATCAGGAATGGGCTCGGGTTTTCCAAGCTGGGCGAGGGGGATGAATTTAGTCATCCCGAGCTTCGTCTTCTTAAGTCTGTCTACGCACTCGAGAGCAGTTGTAACGTCATCGACGACAACTGCATTTATCCAACCCTCAGCTGCAGAGTAGACGGCGCGTTGGTTTGGTAAGTCTACTTTTATCAGGCTTCGGAGTGGGCCGTGGTAGCCTGTGAGGGCTCCAGCTTCTCCGATCTCTCTGATCCGCTCTAAGGCTCTCTCCTCGACAACTATGTGATGCCAGAGGTCGCGCTTCGCGGAGAACTCGGTGATAGTGGACTCGGCCTTCTTAGCGAGGTCGTTAGCGCTCTCGATTGTGTTCCTGAGGTCACGCTGACGTTTTATCTGGTCCTCGATGTTGCTGAGCATTTCCTCGAGGCGACCCGCCTCCTGGGATTTTAAGGAGGCGTACTCGGAGAGCTTCGCCTGTAGGCTCTCAACTGTCTTGCCATACTCGAGTTTCCGGCCTTCAATGTCGTTTATTTTATCACTGGATGTGCTAATGCTCGTCTTGTGGCCGTTGATCTCGATCTCTATGCCGCTGAGGCTCTCCTGCATAGGAACTAGGCTTTCAGTAAGCTCCTCGTTCCTCCTCTGGTTTTCCCCAGCGGATTCGCGGTTACTATTGATGGTCTGCGAGTAGCCCTCAAGTTCCCGTCTATTAGTCTCAAGTTGCCCGATGAGTTGCGTCTCGGAGATCTGTAGTGATTCCAGGGACTTTCTCCGTTCGGCTATTTCCTCCTCGGTGGCCTTGGCTTCTCGTTCCTTTTCGGCTATGAGGTTGTTTAGTTGGCCTTGGCGTTTCTCAATTTCCCTGAGGCGGTTGCTGAGGCCGGTGCATAGGGTCTGTCTACTGACGAGATCGGATTTGAGCATGGGTAGCCGGGTATTGCCGCGCTCGGCTGCTTCTCGGTTGAACTCCTCTATCCTGTTGCGGGCGGATTCTCTTTCTTCTCTGAGCTGGATTTTTTCCTGTTCTAGTTTCGCCGCCTCAGCTTCGCGCTCCTTCATCTGCTCCATGAGGACGCTTAGCTTTTCTTCAAGCTGGTTGATCTGGAAGCTGAGCTTCACGGCTGTGAGGCGCTTCTCCTCTCGGGAGAGGTGGTTGAATCTTAGGGCGTCGTTCCTCTGGCGCTCTAGTTCTGTGACTCTTTTCCTAACCTCGTCGATTCGGGCGGCGGAGATCTCTATCTTTCGCTCCGCCTCAGTGAGGCGTCCTTTTGCTTCAGCTTTCTTCTCGTCATATTCTTTGATGCCGATTAGGTCCTCAAGGGCGTCCATGCGCTCGCTTGGAGTCAAGTCACTTAGTCGAGTCGCCGTGCCTTGGAGGACTATGTTATAGCCGCCAGGGGTTATACCAGCTAGGTGAAGGAGGTCGAGCACGACCTTTCGGCTTGTGCGCTTCCCGTTGAGGTAGTAGTCGCTCTTACCTTCTCTGTCGACTTTTCTTCCTATGCTGACCTGGCTTCTATCGGAGGCGAGTCCGCGGTCGTTGTTATCGAAGTAGATTGTAACCTGAGAGATCTGAGGCTTGTTCTGGTCCTCCTCGCCGGCACCATCGTAGATAAGGCCGGAAAAGTCGGGGACCCTCATTCTCTTGGACGCTAGCTCACCGAGGACGAACTGGACCGCGTCGATTATATTGCTCTTCCCGCTTCCGTTGGGACCTGTAATAACGTTGAACCCGGGTTGAAAATTCAGCTTGATCTGGCCGCCAAACGACTTGAAGTTCTTGACCAGTATCTTGCTTATGTATACCGTGTTCCGTCCCCCTTACTCAGCGGGCTGTCCGCTAATCTGATACGCAACTATGTTCGGGCGATCACTTGAATTGCCATATTCCTGTGAATATTCAAGTCTGTTGTTCGGGAATGGCTTGTTCGTGGCTGTATTATTACGTATTATTCCAGGATTATGGTTGATGCTCATCGACTCCGAATGGGTTGCTCTCATCAGTTGAGAACATCATATCCCCATTCCTTTTTTAAACCTTCCCCACCAGAAATAACCTATGACAAACAGAATCAACAAACTCGAAGATAAAATTGCCGAGAGAGGACTCGGCGCCTACATAATTGCGAAACCACAGAACATCCGATATTATACAGGCAGCATAGGAGGGAGCTTTCTCATCATTTCACCTAACTCGGATCCCCTCCTTCTCGTGACTGTGCTCGATGAGAATGTTACAAGGGATCAAGCAAGGGATTGTAATGTTAAGACCTACTCTGTAGCTGGGCTCCTGAATCTACTTGCAGACGAGCTTCGAATGGTACACTGCAGTTCAGCTGGATTCGACGATCTACCGTTAACTCTTATTGACAGAATCCGGAAAAGGATTCCCGAGATCAGATTCGAGCAGAATCAAGATGTAGTTTGGGACCAGAGAAGTGTGAAAGATGCTGTTGAAGTGAAGTTGATGAGTGAGGCGGGGAAGCTCGCAGACATCGCGATGGAGGCGCTGTGGGAGAAGCTGAAGGTAGGTGTCACCGAGCATCAGCTCGCCGCGGAGGCATCCTATGCGATGATTCGCGAGGGGGCAGAAGCCCATGCCTTTGAGTTCACAGTTGGCTCTGGACCCAGGTCGGCCTACCCCCACGCATCGAGCACGGGGAGAAAGATCGAGAAGGGCGACCTAATAGTTGTCGACATCGGCGCATCTTACCAAGGTTACTGCTCCGACATAACTAGGACCTTCATCGCCGGGAAGCCCGATGCAAAGAGGAAGGAGCTTTACGAGACGGTGCTACGATCCCACGATGAAACGTATACTGCGATGAAGCCCGGAGCCAGTTGCATGGATGTAGATGCAGTCTCTAGGAAGATCATCGAGGACGCTGGATACGGTCAATATTACACCCACTCTTTAGGCCATGGCGTCGGTCTCGAGATACACGAACCACCGTCCGTGAGCCAGAGGAGCAACGAGATACTATGTAAGTGGCAACGTCGTCTCCGACGAGCCCGGCATCTACATCCATGGCTTCGGTGGTGTAAGGATCGAGGACACCGTGCTCATAACAGGGGGTGGCTCAAGGAGGCTCACGAATTTCCCCCGGGACATCGACAAGGCAACGTTTTAGCTACTTACCATACCGCCTGTTCCGGAGCTGGTAGTTTCTGATTACCCTTTGGAGATCTATCTCCCTGAACTCCGGCCAGTAGACGTCGACGATGAATAGCTCACTGTATGCAGCTTGCCAGAGCAGGAAGTTACTTAGTCGTGACTCGTTTCCGGTCCTGATTATCAGGTCGGGTTCCTGCTGTGGGAGGTGTTTCGTGTAGAGGTGTTCCTCGATCAGGTCCTCGTTTATATCCTCGGGCTCGATCTTACCCTGTTTAACCAGTTTAGCGAGTTCCCGTGTTGCGTCAACTATCTCAGCCCTTCCACCGTAGGCGAGTGCTATGTTGAGGTAGAACTTGTCGAATGTCTTCGTCTGCTCCTCGACGTCCGCTATGAGGCTCTGTAGGTTTTCGGGAAGGAGGTTCCTGCGTCCTATCGCCATGACACGTACCTTTTGCCTTTTTATGACGTCGGAGGCGAGGACGTCCCGGAGCGCCTTCTCGTAGACCTTCATTAGTTCGGCGACCTCCTTTTCGTTTCGTTTGAAGTTCTCCGTGGAGAAAGCGTAGAGGGTGAGAGTGGTTATGTTTAGGTTAAGGCACCACTCAAGGAACTCTTTGACGCGCTCCCCACCAGCCCAATGACCTTGCCAGGGATCCATGTTCTGTTCCTTGGCCCAGCGCCTGTTCCCGTCGAGAACTATGCCAATGTGGCGAGGCATCTCGCTGCTCTTCACCTGGCTCTTCAGCCAACGCCCGTAGATCTTGTAGACGCCGAGCGCGGTGAGGAGGTCCTTAAGCATCGCTCTTCAAGGTAGGGGCGTGAGTTCACCGATAAAACCTTGACTAAAAACTTCCGACTATGTGAAGGGTAGGCGCTTGTATCGTCTGTAGGTAAAGAAGACTATGATTATCGTGGTGATTATGCTGGCAACGGTGTAGAAGATGAGTGGGGAGAAGACACTCAAGGGGGCTTCCGGGTTTCTTAGGATCTGGGCTGACTCGATTAGGATGAATCTGACCCAGACCGCTAGGTTTAGGCTGACTATGCTCTGGCCTAGGCGCTCATCTTTTCTTAGGTAGTGGTAGACGCCGCCTCCGGTTAGGGCGACAATCGTGCCTAGGATTATGAGGTCTATCCCCTTCAAGAGGAATATAGAAACAAAGAGGGGGACGACTCCGACCCACCAGGCCCAGTCCCACAGAGGCTCGATGGGTGTCGGCACTAGGAGTGCAGCTGAGCTTACTCCTTGGTAAGCCCCTACGAGTGCGACCAAGACACCGATGACCCTGCACACGAAAATTATCTGCTCTTCTGGTGGGGGTAGCTTTGGCTTAATGGTTGTTATCCTGTCGTATATGCCGAAGCCTTTTAGGAATAGGACGAATCCGACGACGAAGACGACTGCGAGGCCAGCGTTCTGCAATTGGTTGGAGGCTATGAGGAATCCGAAGATTAGTAGGAGGACTCCGGGTACGCCGAGGGCGAAACGGGAGTAATATGGGTCGTCAATTATCATTCGTAGATACTTTCCGAATACGGCGTAGGTCTCCTCGATTCTCTCGCTGTGCTTCACGACTACGTGGTGGACGCTAGTTATCGGTACTCGGGTCTGGATTATGGGTTTGAGGACGTCGTCGGCGAAGCCGTCGGTGACGAGGACGATCCCCGTGGCGGGGAAGTTGGTCAACACTGTTTGGAGTTCTGTGACCATCTTCCGGTCCGCTTCGACCCCACCGGTTGATGTGCCCGCGACTGTCGCGACTTGAAATTCTTCTCCGGGGTATTTTGCAACTAGTTCCTTGTAGAGTTTAACGGCGCCGAACATTGCATTTGAGTCGGCTTCCTCTGGGTCGGCTATCGCGAGGTTTGCGGCGGCTTCCCTGTTCTCTTTAGCGCCTATGACGGGTGTCTGCACGGTGGCCTTCTTACCGATGTCGTCGTCCTGATCTATGCACAAAATCAGGGTCTTGGCCTTAGCCGACATACCGTCTCTCTCAAGCGAATACTCGCCGAGGATATATATGATTCTGCGTGCAAATTTATGAGGAAATAAACTAAGAATAGGGTGTCAATAGGGGCTGTCATTTGCAGACTTATTTGACTCTTTTACTATTTCTTTTACACGCGCGTCATATATCCCTGTGACTATCTTCCTAGTCAAGGTGCACGTCTACTAGCACGAACCCTTTTGTATAGGGCGGACATTACTACTAGCTAAAACTGGTAATGGGATAAGGAGAAAAAGAAAATGAACACGAAGGGGATAACTGCTATTGCTGTGATTGCATTAATTGCTATATCAATAATTGTTATAGCATATGTTCAGTATCGCGGTGATGTTCAGGGAGGCGATAAAATCATATCCGACTTATCTGCAAAACCTTTAACGACGGTCGGGAATCCGACAATTAATACCGTATCATCGGCCAATACGCTCACTGAATTTAAAGGAGATGTCGTTAATGCCACCGTATATTATCAGAGAAGTTATGATAGTGCTATTTTTTACATGATTGTTTCAGGGTCTCCCGACACTGCTAATCCTCTAGTATATCAAAGCATCAGTGTAATATCGTGGCAAACACGTTGGGATGGATGGAATATCGCAGGCGGAAGCTTACTGAATCCGTAATTTTTTAAAATAAATGCGCGCTGCCTTGTCCCTTTATTGATTAATACTGGTTTTAAACGGTCATAACCCCCATCACCGGCTGAGAGGATCAACTGAATGCCTTCCCCGAGTTCTCCCCGCCAACCCGCCCGCCACGACGTTTCCCTGTAAGTGGTAACCACTAATAAGGTGTTTCCACGGGACACCCTTCACACCGATGAATGAACACATCCAAACTGGGTTACGCCTTCGATTGAATGGCGTCCACCCAACCCGTACCTATTCACATCGTTCAATGAATCGCGCCCCACGCCCTTCAATGGATGTTGAAGGCACCCGGAATGCAACGGTTTTCAATCGATATTCAATGGTTTTCAACACGTTTCAGATGGTTCCGGCGACGCGTCCCCGATGACGTCGCTATATATAGCTGAGTACTTTCCCAATTTCATACTTCTAA
Source organism: Candidatus Bathyarchaeota archaeon (assembly GCA_963769425.1). Taxonomy (GTDB): domain Archaea; phylum Thermoproteota; class Bathyarchaeia; order TCS64; family TCS64; genus UBA8941. The sequence goes on from CAVYLP010000001.1 coordinate 74,562, forward strand.
ACCGAGTGCATCCTTGAGTCCCTTGTATCTGTTGCGGATCGTGACCTCGGTGACGCCAGCTGCATCAGCAATAACTTTCTGTGTGCGTTTCTCGTTGTTTATTACACAAGCTATGTAGAGGGCTGCTGCGGCGAGTCCCATCGGGTCCTTACCCGCGGTGGTACGGATCTTCTCGGCTTGACGGAGTATGTCTACGGCGGTCTGCTGAGTCTTTTCGCCTACACCGACTCTGGCGGCTATTTTGGGGACTCTGAGCTGCGCGTCGGGTTTCGGCATCTGTATTCCGAGGTCCTTGATCATTAGGCGGTAGCATCGAGCTATGTCCTTCTTGTCCATTGGGCTCTGGTGTGTGATCTCTCTTAGTGTTCGGGGTGTCTGGGTTATCCTGCAGGCTGCGTAGAGTGACGCTGCAGCTATTGCGGATATGCTTCTGCCGCGGACTAAGCCACTGTCCAGAGCCTTTCGGTAGATAACGGCGGCTCGCTCCTTGATTGTAGCGGGCATGTGAAGCTTGTCGCAGAGGCGGTCGAGTTCAGCCATGGCTTGCGCGAGGTTGCGGTCTGTTGAGCTGTGAACTCGTGATCTAATTTGCCATTTTCGGAGTCTTAGCATCTGTAGTTTGGTATTTAGAGGGATGCTTCTTCCATAGGCGTCTTTTCCGATTCTGCCGATGACTGTGGTTAGGCCTTTGTCATGTACGGCGAAGCTGAGGGGGACGCCGACTCTGCTTCGGCTCTCCTTCTCGCCGGGCGTGAAGGCTCGCCACTCGGGGCCTTCGTTTATCATCGACTCTTTTAGTACTAGGCCACAGTCGCCGCATATTATCTCGCCTGATTCCTCGTCGTGGATCAGGTTTTCACCGCCGCATTCGGGGCAGTGGTCTTCACCGCTTCGACGGATTTTATGGTGCGGCTTTATGGTTATCACTCCAATTGTCTATATCCATCTCAGAGGACTACTCAACCATCGGTGGGATTGTAGAACTGATCACTTGGAGCATAGAAATGCTTATAAATAGATCATATAAGTTTTTGCTTTTAGTTTAGATTGAATTATGTGAGGAGGTTTACTTTCTAAAATGTATTCTCTCAATTTTTTTCAGGTTTTTCTGTATTTTTCCACGGCATCTCTAATTTTCTTTGCTAGTATTGTATAGTGAATGAGATTGGGTTCCTTATGGACGTAGTCATCGACGTATGAGATGTCAGCTACTTCGTCGCTTTCTCTACCTGTATATAGGATGAATGGAACGCTGAGGAAGTCCTTTATCACCTTGCAGAGTTGGATACCATTCATTCCAGGTAAAATAAAATCTGAAACTACGCAATCTATGCGTTTCTCTCTTAGAATCTTTAAAGCATCTTGTGGTCTCAACGCATTACAAGTCTCAAAAACTTGATCGGCATTTTCGAGATTGTATGATACAAGTTCTATTTGGTTTGCGTCATCGTCCACAATCATGACACGTATTGGCTCTTTAAGGGAGGACGATGAATTTGACAATACGCATCGTTGTTAACTCGACGAGGTTAAATATTAATTATTTTAGAGGTGAGAATATGGAGAACGAGATTATGGGTTATTTTAATAAGGTTCCAGAGCTACTCTAATAATCTCTTGATTTTGCTAGATTCTCCTAGCAATCAATTTTTCATGACCTGAATAGTTGATTTGAGGGTGACAACTACTCTTATATTACCCCTCCGGGTTTATGAAACGGCAGTAGCCCGGTCGTCTAGCGGTCAAGGATCGGGGCCTCTGGAGCCTCTGACAAGAGTTCGAATCTCTTCCGGGCTACCAATTAATATTTTGGAGTCTATATTCTGAGGGCTTTACTGATCCCTCCAACAAGTGAGTGAAAAGTCAACACGAGAGGTTTTGTAGTTAATGCTGATCCACGTTTTGAACCGATCAGAGAAGTCATAAATACTCTAATGTATTCGATCTTGCAAAATTCCTTAATAGATTTGCCAGTTAATTTAAAGATATAGTTAATTAAATTAAAATAATGCTCATTTGTTAAGATGGTTAGTATGTATAGTGAGAGTTAGAATAGTGCTGATGGATGCATATTGCACTTAAAGGTTATTAAAATAACACGTTGAAGAATGTAAGTAACTAATTCTAAAGGTCTAATCCCATCTTGCTGATAGATTCATTGAACTTATTGTATTCGAGGAGGAACTTTTCCCCCTTCTCCGTGACCATAACCTTAGCACCGAGGTACTCGCAAAAGCCAATGTCATCGAGATAGCTTAAAACATCTTTAAGGCGGTCATAGGGCATATTAACCCGCGCAGCAACGCGGGTGAGGCTCTGCTTCCTATAGTCAGTGATTTCATGTTTGAGGGCAGTGAGTATATCGAAGTAGATCTCGAACCTGTTCCGCTTCCGCTGCTTAGAAGTAGGTTCAATACTACTATTTGATAGAACGCTGTCTAACTTAGCCACCCTCACTCACAAGAGGATGCTAACATGAAGTAATTATTTATAGAAAATGGATTGGTGATTAAGAATAACACATAATATTCTTTTAATGAAAGATAAAGTCAATGACTGATAGGACGCTGTAGCGGATTGTCACGCTAAACTCGTAGTGTTAAGCTTTTTCTGCTCTTTCATTTTCATCAGTTTGTTGGCTTCATTAATCTACATCGGGGGAGGCAGGTTAAGAACCTCCACGTTCGAGTTTATGTGGTTAATACGGACTCAATCAACGTCGCACTACGACGAAATAGGTCTAAAAAAAGGTGAGGAGAGTTCTATCTCCAGTTCATTATCTCGACGGGTTTCTTCTTTTCTATAACCCATTTAACCTTACCGAAATATTGTAAGACGTTTTGACCTTTTTCGGTTATATGATATACCTTGTTGCTCCTCTGATCACGTTCATCCGCACCTAACTCCTCTATGAGCTCTTGGTTGACTAGCGATTTGAGCATCTGCTGAAGAGGCTTCCAAGATAGGTTAGCAGCGTACATAATCTTTGTTGGTAGTATGGTCCCGCTCCTGATCTCCTCCATTATGTCCACGTAGATTTCAAGTTTCGATCGTCTGTTAGTCATATTATCTTTTCTTCCCAGTTTAGTCCCTCTCTATTCACAACATATATTCTAGGTGACTTTCACTGATTAACTAGAATAAGCCTATTCCTTAATTAACTGTTGGATGACGATAACTCCTTGGATGTTTATTATTAATATTGGATTACAAAAAATATGTAGTCTCCAATATAGTAAATTTTGATGAAATTTATGAGATATTTTGTATTTTAATGTTAATTATTGTTTATTTGATTAAACTTACGTGTACAGGTTAGAACAATTAGCCTCGATCATTATATTTACTTGGATGTGAATACACTTTCTCTAATAATGATGGAGTACGAATCAATCAAAAACCAAGAGGTAATGAAATTGAACAAGGAAACCTTATTTTTATTAATTAGGATGATCGTGGCAACCAAAAAGCACGCTCTCTTCGTTTTTGATGAAAAGGATACTCATGCTCTGCAGCCCCGAGGCTGAGTTCATCACAGGGCGGTACTCAGCGTTGACGGGGGACTCAGTGCAAGGCGACATGGGATCCCTGTGAGTCCATAGATAAGAAAGGTTTGGTATAAGATTATGAACTCGTCGAATCCTTAGTCGACTCCACAACGAGCCTACGCCAGAGCCTAACTGTTTCAAACCATAGAAGGGCCACCAGAGCGACGGATGAACCAATTAGGTAGGGTGTGAAGAGGCTTGATAATAGGGATTCGAAGCTGAAGAAGGCGATCAGAATAGTGAATAATACCGTGAAGAAGAACAGCTGTGGGACCAGTGCGTTTCCCACCTTTGAGTATCCTTGGAGAATCTCAGTCGAGGCCTCTTTTAAAGCAACATATCTACTCTCCTCATCCTGCTGCACGTAACCGGAATCCACTAGTCTACCTAGGTGGTACGAGGCAAGTGAAGGCGTTGAGAGGCTTAGACCTCGTTGGACTTCCCTGAGTTCACTCGGTCCATGTGTTAATAGATACAAATAGGCTCTGAGGGTGTTTCCCGTGATCTCTTTCTGAGTCTTCTTTTTAGTCACGGAGTGCCACCATAATTGCAGATATCATCCATTCTTGTAGCATTTGAAGATTGATACGTACGCAAAATCTCACTTTTAAATCTGTTACTCGCGTTGTGAAAGATAGGAACACCGGAGTACATTATGAGTGCGACGTTCATGCTTTGCAGTCCAGAGGAGGATATCATTACTAGTACTGTTCTCAGTAAAAAGGGGAGGATAAACACAAGGCGAAAAAGGATCCTTTTGAACTTTTAGTTCACAAGCAATGCCTTGTAAATAACTACAAACCAATGCTAAATGAACTAATTATTATAATAATTTGAGTTACGAAGAAAAAACCGTATATTATTTTACGAGCCCTCATTGTCATCTTGACATCAAAAGCTGACCTAATTGGAAATACTCCCCACCTAATTGCAACTAAACTAGATATTACAACAACTATAGGTAAAAGAACACTGAATCCCATTCTTGCATATGTTAACGGGGTTATAGTCATCATAAAGAGAACCGCTAATCCCAGGAGCAGGACTTTTCTCCTCCATTTCAAAGCTCTACTTAAAGAATTTACTTTGTAAATCTTGTCCTCGTTCATGTCGAAAGAGTCAGCTAATGCTGGAAGACAAAGGAAAACAAATGATCCTAAGATAAAGCCTATAAAAACTGCAGGTAAATTGAAAGTTCCGGTTAAAGCAAAACTCGCAATTAGGCTTGTAAATGGGAAACCCGAAGAGGTGATTAGTTCCTTTACAATGAACATATTCTTTAATCTTATGCGCGGATCACTATAACTTAATAAAAGTATCAACCAAGCCAAGCTTATAATGAAAGTTATTAGATTAATGAGAAATGCGATGCTTAAAGCCCCTAACCCTGATAATACGACTAATAAAATCGCCGATTCTCTATGAGCCTTTCCATTTACTAGGGGTCTATTCTGTTTTAATGGGTTTAGTTTATCCATTTCAACGTCTACTACATCATTGTAGACATACACGGAAATTGCGATCAGAGTTGAAGTTGTTACCGCCATTATAGTAGTTATTACTTGAGGGAAACCATGACCTACGATCATGGATGCTATTATTGCCGCCCAAGTAAATGGAAAAATGGCATATCCTTTCGATTTTATCAAAATACCGAAATCTTTTATGACTTGAATTGGGGATAATCCATAATCTTTATCCATTAGTGATTACCTCCCGCTTTAAAGGTAGCTGTTAATCTTGTATTTAAGCTTTATATTTGGAAAATTAAAGAAGTTTTTATCCGCGTAAACACTTTACGTTCTTAAAAATGATTAGAATTTTTAGGATTATTATTTGATACTACCAATTTTTCTAATTCATTTTGAGAGTCTTGTGGACTACTATTTATCACATCAAAAATTAAGTGAAATACAGTTCCTTTACCCGGTTTTGTTTCAACATCTATCTTAGAATTATGAGCATCCATAGTACTTTTGCAATAGCTAAGGCCAAGTCCGGTTCCATTTATCTTAGAGGTCGTAAATGGTTTGTAGAGATTTTTCATAACGTGTTCAGGTATTCCATTTCCGGAGTCTATGAAAGAAATGTCAACTTTACCTTCATAGGTGCGAACGTTTATTAGTATTTTTCCTCCATCCGGCATAGCTTCCACCGCATTTCTCAGCAGATTTTCAAATACTCTTCTTATTTTTAATATATCTATGTTAACAAACACTTTTTCATTAGCTTCAAATTTTAATTCAATCCCAGGTGGGATTAAAGTCTCGGATAATACACTTCTTAATAAAGAAGTTATATTAGTTTCTTTTAAATCTAGCTGTACTTGTTTCGCTTTGCTTTTTAATTCATCTAACATAATTATTGCTCTATCAATAGATTTATCAATTACTTCAATCATGTCTTTTGATTTATCTGGTCTGGCATTCATTAAATAACTTGCATTTTTAATTGTATTTAGAGGCCCCCTAAGATCATGGCCTAACATTGATGCAAGTTTACCCATAGTAACCATTCTCTCAGATTCTCTTATCGTCTCAGATCTTTCTTCAACTAACCTCTCCAAATTTTTAGAATAATTTAGTAACTTATCTTCCATTTCTTTTCTTTGAGATATATCTCTAGCAATTAATATTATCTGTCTTTTTTCATGATTTATTTCAATTAACTTAATTATAATTTCACCCCAACCCATAGACCCATCTTTTCTTTTATAATACATTTCAATCTTTTCTATCTTTCCCATAATAATTTTGGAAAATGTTTTTATATATTTAGGCAGATCGATTGCACGGATCGTTCCAACTTTTATAAAATTCTTACCCACCAACTCATCGGTAGAAAAACCGGTAAGTTGAGTAAAGGCAGGGTTAACATAGGTCAATTTACCCTTTAAATCAAGAGTAATTATACCATCGGGAGAAAGCTCCACGAGACTTCTAAACATTTCTTCTGAATTCTTTAACTTATTTTCAATTTCTATACTCTGTGTGATATCTCGAGAAATACTAAGAATTGCTTTTTTACCCTCATAATCAATTATGGTTGAATTGCTTTCGATCCTTATTATTTTTCCATCGTTTCTAATTAATTCCATCTCATAAGGTTCATTAAATGATACATCATTCATATATTTATTAAGTCTATCTTTAATTTCCACTTGATTTTTAGGTACAATAAATTTCATTACATTTATTCCAAATAATAATTTTGGATTTTCGTACCCTAACATATCAGCAAAAGCTTGATTTGTAAAAATTAGTGTTTCATCTCTAACTATAACTATTGCTTCCTTCGTACTTTCAACAATTTTCAGATATATTTGTTCAGTTCTTTTTTTCTCTACAACGTCTCTAATCCGTTTTGCCAAAACCTGGTAATGGCTTGGAGTTAGCTCTTTTCGAATATAATCATTTATACCAATGGAAAATGCCTTTTCTGCAACTTCTTCAGTTCCTTGACCGGTATAAATGATAATGGGTATACCTTTATTATTGGATCTAATTGTTTTTGCTAACTCTAAACCATCTATTTCAGGCATTTTTAAATCTGTTAAAATGCAATCATATGCAACAAGGTCGATTTTTAAGGCTTCTTTTGGATCATTTATAGAACTCACATTAATTTCCGGGTCAAAAATTTTTAAAAATTCCTGTACCATTTCTAATTGACTTGCATCATCGTCAATATGTAATACCCTAATTAGACTTTGATTATTCTCTAGTATCCGGGTCGGCAAATTAATCTAGGTTTTACGTATGTTTGCCTTTTATGGGCTTTATCGATGAATGATACGTATCACCATTCTATTTCACGATAAACAATCTAGGAATTTACTAATATTTTATGAATTACTTGGAAGACTAAAAAAACCATGTGTCCATAACCAACATACAAACGAGTGAGACGTTATTCGTATATTGATGATTTTTAGTTAAGCCTTCATAAAATCATAGTTTAGCTTCATCGATCAAAACAGCAATACAAGCTTGAAAAACCATGTATGCTGGTTATGGACACATGGAAAAAAAAAGTTATTTTAAAAACTTTGTTTTTACTCATCTACGAGGATTTTAATATCTTTGTCAATGATTTTGGACGCGTCAGAGAATCCGAACTGAGTGGCGGTATTTTTGTTAACATATTTGATTTTTGTACCTTTTAGGATAATCATCGAGCTGTTAGATGAATCAAGAAGTGCACTTAGAGTCTCATCAGAATTATTTGTACGTTTTAAAAGCTCGATCCTTTTCATTGCAGAGGATATATGTTCAGAGATTATCTCAACTATCTTTATATCCTCTTCTGAGAAAGCGTTTGACTTTTCGACTTGTAGATTTATGACTGCATTAACCGTTCCATCAATTTTTATGGGAACATCTAATTCGGATAAAAGATCTGGGCCGTCGAAATTCTTTCTGTAGTGTGGGTCTTTGCTTGTATCCCATACGTACTGTGTTTCCCCTGTACTAACAGCCCTAACAATTATTCCTTTGTTGCTTAGCGGAAGATTTGGTAGTTTTTTAGCACCGAGATCGCGAACATATACAAATCTAAGATGGTCTTGATCGACAACACCTATTGTACCTTTTACCTGCCCTATGATCTCCTCTATTATATCGAATGAATACTCGGCGACTTTTTCTATTGAGTAGAGTCGAGACAGGTTTACTGCATGTCTCAAGGCATCAAGTTTGTCCTGCTCAGCATTCTCGTTTTTTCTTGATCTGTTAGGTCTCTGCTAAAGGAAAGGACCGCCTCCTCTCCCTTGAACTCAATAAGTCGAGACCTGACCTCAACCGGAATCAGCTTACCAGACTCGGTGATACTCACAGACTCAAAAGAAAGTTTACCGTCTCTTTTTATAAGCTCAACATATTCAGGCATAGAACCTACTAAAGCGAGGGCTAGGAGCTCTTCTCGCTCCTTATTGACTAATTCACTGCGCCTTAAGCCAAATCTTTCACAAGCAGTTTCATTTATCTCAATAAGCTTGCCATCTAAAGTGTGAACGAATATTGCATCGAAAGCGTTATCTAGAATCTGACGCTCAAATTGATAATTTGAATAATCAAAATGATCACACACACTTTTTTGCTCGTCTTCTATCTGAACAGATTTCTTAATTGGTTGTAATATATCCAATTCGCTTCGAACATTAAAAACTATATGAGTATTTATTACAAATGGATCAGAAAAACATATCACAAATATAAAAAATAAATAATAAACAAACTTCAATTAAAAGATAATAACTAGAAGAAGATTGGTTCTATAATGATAATAAATGAATATATAAAATTGTTCTAAAATATGCCGAGCAGCCCAAAGTTCAATGCAAGGTAGAAAATACCAGAGGACACAATCGCTACGGCAAGTATTAAAATTTCAATCTCTTCCTTGTTCAGACTTCTACGCAAATCTTTAATCATTATTCGCGCCAATCCTTTTCACTGAGCACATAAGAGGAATCTAGGTGATAAGCAAATGTATGTGTGAAAGAGATACATAATTTGTACTTCTAACAATCGTACATTTTTAGCAATAACCTCAATATTCATGATTTTGCATCCTTTTATTAGAGAAAATTCACCACTTTTAATAGGAATTTATATCTATCAAGATAAAACTCATTTTTTATTAATAATATTTTAATGGATTTTAGATACAGATTAATTCTCCGCAACTGTCTTTTATGTACAAGTATCCCTCAGCAGTGGGGAATGCGATGCAGACAACTCTTTCACAACTTCAAAAAAGTGACAAACAAATAGCCATAAATGAAAAAGAGGAATTTGACTCGGAGATAATTAAACTCGCAAGCGAAATAATGACTTTACCCCAATCAGAGCAGAGAATCAATATAAAGCTCTTAAAGAGATCAATGCCGCCTTACTGAGATTAAGACTCTCAAATAACGAGATAAAAATATACTTATTCTTGGCCAGGAATGGAACTCAAAAGGCCCAAAAGATAGCTGAATCACTTGGAGTACCTAGAACCGAGGCTTACAAGATTCTTCGGGAACTCGAAAGCAAAGGATTCATCTTCAGGATCTTGGGACGCCCGATGAGATTCATGATTGTGCCTTTTGAAAAGATCATTGAAGGGGAGATCGAGGAGCGAAGACAGAAGATCTATAAACTTGAGAAAAAGAAGGATGAACTGCTAAGCTTCTGGCAAATGTTACCGAAGACAGACAATACCGAAGATGTGAAGGAGACGCTGCAGGTTATCGAGGGAAAAAATCAGATCAGTGCAAGAGTCGCGAAGATCTTGAGTGAAACCCGTAAACAGATTAGAGTCGTCGTAAGTGACCGCCACCTCGTTTGGCTCTTCAACTCAACATTCTTCGAGGAACTAAATAAGAAGGGTGAAATCGAGGCGAAAATATTGACCAATTACTCCCAAACCAGCACCTTCGTAATGGAGCAACTGGAGATGCTTTCGTGTGACTTCGCATTCCTTCAAAAGAAAGGCCAGCCAAGCTTCATCGTCTCAGACAATGGGACCCTAATTCTCCTCATGGAGGATGATGATGAAAAATTCAGCGCGATGGAGACAAGCTACGCTTCGATGCTTAATTCATACACGTCTTTATTTGATCTACTCTGGAAAAACCAGAGCCGAAGAGAGCATTAAATTAGATTAAGAGGGAAACATTCCAGATAGTAACCACTAACCTCAATAACCCTACAATGAATGGGAAAATGGTGATTAATCTAACCAAGGGATTCTTCACAGTTCTCAGCAGCATGAAAGTCGCTACAACACTAGTTATAATTAGAAATGCATCGAACTGAACCCACATGCCATTTTGCATCAAATTAAACGCGACGGGATTTGTCTCAATATAATTTTCCCTACTTAATGCGATGCTCGTCGAGATGTGATCACCTAATACACCTAAGATCATGGTGAAGTAGGCAAGCACCTCAAACTTAGAGGTGGGAATCCTCGGGAGCATCATGTGTGACAATATGGATTAGTGGTCTATATTTAAAAATCATGGACATCAAGTGAATTCGATTTTTTCAGTGTATGATCGTTTTTCACCTACCCAGAAAGATAGAGCTCTGATTGACTTCGATAAAAAGTCACAATATGTGTGTATCCAACGGAACTCACAACTGCTTAAGTGAGAAGAGACTAGTCAATTCTTCTCAGTGAAAAGTCACTTGAAATCTATATCAGGAATAGGAAAGTGTGACAAGAGGAGAGAAAACTAGATGACCAGTCGAAGATCGAAACTTGAGATTTACGTGGATATCATGGAGGAGATCAGGAACGGCACTATCTTGCCTACAAGGATCATGTACGCTGCAAACCTGTCTTGGAAGCCTCTTCAGCAGATACTCAAATCGCTAGTCTCCCAAGAGCTCATCGAAGAGTGCACAGCTGAGGAGGGCGATAAGAGAACTAAGAAAGCATATCGCCTAACCGAAAAAGGCCAAAACGTTTTACACTACTTCAGAAAGGCTAAGGAGCTAGTGGAAAAGGAGACACCTGCAGAGATAAAGAGCTGGCGCTAAGAAACTCTGTTTTACTCTATCTCCTCGTAAACAGTGGCTTTTTTCAGGTTTAATTTTTGAGGATAACTATCTTCTCATATTCGTTGGATCCAGCCCTTGATAGCCATTACAATGAAGCGCTCATCTTACCTATAGACAATCCTTGTCTTAACTGAACAAACTGACATGATCAAAAAAAGAATGATAACAGAAGATAAAACTCATACAACTACCTCCATAATGAGGATGAGTCCAAATTAAGTGATAAAATAATTGACCTGTAATCGATAGTACTCATAAATGGGTGACACAATACACATATGACTTCAATCAGAGGCAGACGCAGGCATGGTACAAATCGAATTAACACTCCTAAGAGTATTCATGACAGTGACCATGCTAGCCATCGCTGGATACAAAGACTTCAGGTATCGCGAGGTGAGTGACTGGATCTGGATCATTTTTTGCTGCATAGGAATACCGCTAGATGCCTATGAGATCTGGGCAGGAAGCCTCTCAATCACATCACTTGCACTCGCATTGGGTTTTTCAGCTGTCCTAGCCATCGGGGGGTGGTGGTTCAACCTGTTCGGGGAAGCCGACCTCCTAGCTTTTCTAGTAATTTCCGTTATCAGCCCGATCACTCCTAACCTTGAATTAAGGCCACTTCTAATATCCCCCATCTTTTTTCCCCTAAGCTTGATCTCAAACTCAGTACTATTAGGGGCGTCTACAATCTTCATAGTTCTTGCATTAAACATCGTTAGCAAGAGAGAATGGTTCGAGGGATATGAGGGTCTTAGTGGAGCAGTAAAATTAGGTTTAATTTTAACCGCTAGAAGAAAGGAGATAGATTCGGTGAAGGGGCCACCATTCGAGTACCCATTAGAATCAGTAAACGAAGACGGATTAATACACGTGAATCTCTGGCCTGACGTTTCAGACGATTCTAAGACAATAGAGACACTTAGACTGTTAAAGGAAAAGGGAAGGAAACGCGTGTGGGTGACCTATACTCATCCATTCCTCTTCATTCTTCTACTAGGTTACCTTACCACAATATTCTTAGGAGATATCTCTCTCTGGATTGTGAGCAGGTTCATCTATTAAAAATTCATTTGCTATGCTAATAGATGGATTCATGAACCATAAAACCTTTTAAAATATAACAGGAATCTTAGTCGGTAACAGGATGGATAGGCCAAAGAAAGAAGGAACCCTTAGCTGTCAGTGCTCCGTTAATAGCGAGGGTACAGATCCACATGACATCCTGTGGTTGAGAACAAAATATAAATTCGACAATATCAAGATCGACGAAATAAAATCCATTCTAGTAGTCGATGAAAATTATCTCACAGAAACTCTACGTTCTATTCTAGAGGATTCAAACCTCCAAGTCGATGCAGTTCAAAGCGGCGCACAGGCATTAAGAATGATCATAAACAAACACTACGACGTTGTCGTGATGGAGGCTAATCTCCCCGGCCTCAAGGGCGGAGAAATGGCTCAGATCATTAAGAACATGTCCCCTGATACAAGAGTCGTCTTGATGACACGTGATGAGTACTGGGATGAAACTCTCAGAGACATAAACACCGAAGTTGACGAGGTGCTTCTCAAACCCTTTGCTCCAGAGGATCTTCTAAAGGTCATCCGGAGAATAACTGGTCAGAGAATCGAGAAAGCGGATCAGATAATGAAGCTCCCATTTGCATGAAATTAGGATTTAGGGGTTTAACAACGCTTTATTTTACGGCGCCTATCAAAGTTGGCCTCTCTCAATTCCTTCTGCGTTGAAAAAGGGCTATTTTTCGAAATTCAACCTCGCCATTTAGGCGCTAACTCATACAAACGAAGCGATAATGTAAACGCCCGCAAAGATGGCGGCGGAGCCAAGGAGGCGTGGGGCACCGTAGCCCTCTCCGAGTAGTGCAACGCCCAGGAGGGCACCGATTACGACGCTGATCTGCCTTAAGGCGAGGAGGTAACCCACAGGTGCTAGTGTCATCGCGACGAGGACCAAGAGGTACCCACCCCTCATCAGCGCCCCGGATAGTGTTATCCTCTTCCAAGTGTCTGCCCCACTCCGACGATAGGTTGCCCAACCCTCGTCTCTGGAGAATGATGGGTGTGAGGACTAATGTTATCGCTATCTCGAGCCAAAAATCGTATTGTACCGGGTCTAAGTGAGTAACCGCAGCCTGATCGCTGAGGGAATAGGCCGTTGTGCCTAATGCAGCTATGAGGGCGAATCCGAAGGCGGGACCCCTGAAACTGTGAAGTGGCTCGAACACGCTTGCTAGCCGGAGCGACTTTAGGTGAAGTATGTAGACGCCCAAGAGAACTAGGAGAATCCCAGTTATACCAGCTACTGTGAGCGGGTCTCCAAGGAACAATGCACCAACCACGGCCACGAAGAGCGGGGCGCTCCTCGCGACGGGGTAGACTACACTAAGGTCCCCAGCGTCGTATGCTCGGCTGAGAGCAAGGAAGTAAGCGGCTTCAGCTATTGCGCTGATGATGATGAAGGGGAGGATGCTTACTGGTAGGGACCAGTCCTTGAGGACTAGGATGAAGACGGGGAGGAGTGTGACTTGACTTGTCAGGTTGATGAGGAGCATGAAGGAGTCCTTGTCGCGTGAGCCCTTGGCGAGGTAGTTCCACGCCGCGTGTGACGCCGCACTGATGAGTATCAGGGCGACGGCGAGCGGCTCCATGTAGGCTATGCAGCTGTAGGGGTTAAAATCATTAGCAGCGTCCCCTGAGTCTACTCCATGGTTGACAGGTGCTTCGTGGCGGTCGACATAGATGATCCCTCGTTAAAAGCGGCGTTCGTGCGCGCCCAGGGTATAATCTTAGCGACGGGGGCGGATGTCAAGGCGGTTGAGGAGGAGAACATCCACATCACCCTAAAGTTCCTCGGCGAGATACCGGAGACGCGGACCACACAGGTCGCGGAGTTGGTCAAGGGAATAGCGTTCAAACCGTTCACGCTCGACTTCCACGGTGTAGGCGTCTTCCCTAACCCAAGCAGGCCAAGCGTAGTCTGGGCCGGTGTCCAAGGGGACGCATCCGAGATGCTGACAGTATTCACCGAGCTGGAGAAGGGACTTAAAGCACTAGGCTTCGAGCCTGAGAGGAGGCCATTCCAACCACACGTGACGTTATGCAGAGTTAGAAGCGGCAGGAACAGAGCCCAGCTCGCCGAAGCTGTGAAGGGGCTTGAGAACGAGGAGTTCGGCCCACTCAGAGTGGAGCATATCACCTTGAAGAAGAGCGTGCTCACGAGGAGTGGACCAATCTATACCACCATAGCCTTGTCGAAGACCCTCAATTAAGATGCCATTAGGACTTCGTCGGTAGATATTTCTACGATCTCAGCGTATCCACCCACAAGTGACGTGGTCTTTGCCTCTGCCTGAGCCTTGGAGCCGATTAAAGAGGGATATACTCGCGGAGGTTAAGCCCACCGAGCAAGAGTATAAAGAGATTACAGCCCTGGTTGCGAAGTTAAAGTCGGGTCTCATAACGGCACTGAGTGAGTGCGGTGTCGACGCGGATGTCGAGGTCCATGGTTCCATAGCTCGAGACACTTGGCTACATGGGCAGCGTGACATCGACACCTTCATCATACTCCGCCACGGCTCGGGTAGGAAGGACCTGCTCAGGGTGAACGAGGTAGTCAAGGGCTACCTAGGTGAGGGCTGGGTCGAGGCGTACGCGGAGCACCCCTATGTTAAGAAGGAGATAGGGGGCTTCGAGGTAGAGTTCATACCCTGCTTCAAGGCCGAAGAGGGACGAGGCTTCGCATCCGCAACCGACCGCACACCCCTTCACACAGCCTACCTCCAACCTCGCCTCACAGACAAACTACGCGACGATATCAGAATCTTGAAGGCATTCATGAGGGGCGTCGGCGTGTATGGTGCAGAGATCAAGGTTGGAGGATTTTCCGGCTACCTCTGCGAACTACTAGTCGTAGCATTCGGCTCCTTTGAGGGAGTTATTGGAGGCGACGGGGAGCTGGGGTGACCCCCCGGTGATACAATTAGAAAAGGTCGCCACACAAAAGTTCAGGGAGCCCTTGGTGGTCGTCGACCCCGTCGACCCAAACAGGAACGTCGCCTCAGCTGTTACCGAAACCACATTATGGACATTCGTCGCGGCCGCTAGGGCCTTTTCGGCCAAGCCTAGTATGAAGTTTTTCAAACCCGAGCCGCTGAAGGAATCAAGAGATTTACTGAAAAGGCTTCAGAAGAGGGGCTCCGACTTCCTATTCATCGTTATCCCAGACAAAGATCCCCCCGTACCAGATACCCTCTGGGGTCTACTCTACAGGACCGAGAGGGCGCTGGGGAGGACCCTTGCGGAAAGAGGGTTCAAGGTCCTAGAGATCAGGTACCTGGAGCGACGAAGCTGAGAGACACATCTTCACCTACGAGTTGGAGTCAATCGCCTTATCACCGGTAGTCAAGAAGCTTGGGCCACCAGTAAGACTCGTCAGGGACTCCGAGGACTTCCTAAGTAAATACGAGGACTCCCCCGAGCTTGTAAGCGGACCAGGCATCGAGGATAGCAAATGGTGGGTCGAGGTGGAGAGGAAGCATGAGTTCACAAGTGCCGACCTAAAAAGAACCCTATCCAACGACTCCGAAGAACAAGGCGTCCCGAAGAGGATGGCAGACCTGCTCAAAAGGGACGGAAATGTGTTGCTAAACGAGGAGATCGGGACGGAGTACAGCGGCGAGTTCCCCAAATACCTCGAGACGCTTCCTCAGGGGAAGGCCTGACTGGCTTGGCTGACAGGGTCCCACTCATCGAGCTCATAACACACCCCAAGGGGTTCCTGATCTGCTGGCCGATCTGGGACGCTAGCGCGGCTGAGACCCGCATCAACGAGCTTTCGAGGCTAGGGGTCAGGGCAATAATATTCGATGGTCCCCATATTGTTGACACCATACCCGTCCTCGGTAAGGGTAACACCTCTATCGTCTTGAAGGTGGAGACGGAGAAAGGCATCTGCGCCGCGAAGATAAGGAGGACAGACACTGATAGGACCGACTTCGAGGAGGAGGCGAGACTACTCGGTGTGGCAAATAGTATCGGTGTTGGGCCGAGGCTCCTAGGCTGGGGGCGCTGGAGTCTCCTGATGGAGCTCATCGTTGGGCCATACCTGAGCGTGTGGGTGAGGGGGCTCGGCCCGGCTGACGCGGTAACCCTGAGGGGGGTTTTAAGAAAGCTCGTTTTACAGGCTAGGAGGATGGATGAGGCTGGGCTCGATCACGGCGAGCTGGTTAGGCTCCGGAGGCACACGATCTTGCGTGGGCTTGAGCCGGTGATAATCGACTTCGAGACGGCGAGTACAAGCAGGCGTGTCGCTAACGTGACGACTGTTATGCAATCCCTTTTTCTAAACACCATAGCGAGCAGCGTCATAGGAGGTATCATGGGGCTCCCGGATAGGGAGGAGCTGCTCGGGGCGCTACGAGCTTATCGGAGGGAGATGAGCGACCTCCGCCTCAACACCCTTCTCCGTGTGGCTGGGTTGGAAAAGGATTTCACCTCTCCTGCAGACTAATAGGTCATGGAGTTCAAGGAGGCGGCTCGCCGAGCGATCGACGAGCATGAGGAGGTTCTCGTAGACATCAGCCGGAGGATACACGAGGAGCCCGAGCTCGGCCATCAAGAGTACAAGGCGTCTTCCCTACTGGTTGAGGCCTTGGAGGGACACGGCTACGATGTAGAATTAGGGGTCTCGGGGATGAAGACCGCCTTTATTGCTCGTGGACCAGTTAGGGAGGGTCCGACAATCGGTATACTAGCTGAATACGATGCCCTTCCAGGAATAGGGCACGCCTGTGGACACAACCTCATAGCTGCGTCCGCGTTGGGCGCCGCAATCGGCCTGTCAGCAGTTGCTAAGGAGCTTCCGGGGAACGTGGTTGTCTATGGTACTCCTGCGGAGGAGGGGGTAGTGGAGAACGCCGGTGGAAAGGTTGTAATGCTCGATGAGATACGAAAAGCGAACGCTGTCATCATGGTTCACCCCGCAAACATGTGGGGGAGCTACGGTACGAGCAACGCCCGCGAGAGCTTCCTCGTAGAGTTCTTCGGCAAGAGCAGCCACGCGGGCGGAGCCCCAGAGAAGGGGATAAACGCCCTAGAGGGGGTCATCCAGACCTTCAACGGGATAAACGCCCTCCGCCAGCACATCAACAGGGACGTGCGCATACACGGCATAATCAAGCGTGGCGGGGACAGCCCCAACGTCGTCCCCGACTACGCCAGCGCCCACCTCTACGTCCGAGCACCTACTATGCCCATGCTCGAGGAGTACTATGGCAAAGTACTCAACATCATAAAGGGAGCGGAGCTCGCCACAGGTGCAAGGAGCAAAGTCACCCGTGTCGCGAACACCTACGCCAACTCGCTCCCGAGTAAAACCCTCACCGACCTTTTCAGGGAGGAGATGCTGGAGATCGGCGTCGACTTCCCTGAGGAGAAGGAGTTGAGAAAAAGCGGTGGAAGCACTGACTTCGGAAACGTGAGCCAGGTGATCCCCGCCCTGAGCGCCTACGTCAACATAGGCCAGGTTGTGCTCCACAGCCCGGAGGGTGCGGCGATGACCGCGACACCCGAGGCACATGCTGTCATGATACAGGCGGCGAAGGCCCTCGCATTCACAGCCATCGACCTTATAACGAGACCCGAATTGTTGGCGTCTGCGAGGAGAGAGCACTCAAAGCGCCTCTCGGAGCAGAAGAATTAGCTCCAATAGGCCAAGTTACACGTTATTTCAGGGCTAGTAACCTTTTTACTGTGGGTGTTGTGTCTAGTGTTGGGTTCGGGATCGTGGTCTAGCTTGGTAAGATTCGTGCCTGGGGCGTACGAGTTCGTGAGTTCAAATCTCACCGATCCCACCAACCTCTGAACTCACCGCAGTTTTCGGGTCAGATAACTAAGTATGATCAGCAGGTCTTGCTCATCCTCGAACACAGCTTCTGGCTGAAGAAGCAGGGCTACCGACAGACAGCAATCGATACCGCAAATCACTCGCTGAAGGCTCTGTCGAAGACTTGCGACCTTATGGAACCTGAGTGGGTCAAGGAGAACATCGCATTCAGGCAGGTCTCTGAAGCCCAGAAAGAAAAACTCTGCAGCGTATACGATAGATTCTGCAAAAAGCACAATTTGATCTGGTCCATCCCCTTGGATAGCCGCGCGCGTATTCTATAATAATCCATTTTTCAAATCGATAATCTATTTATTAGATAAAAGAGACAATAAACCCAAGGAAGTCTAATCATGAAGATAACGGAAGCCTTCGTAAGCGCCAGCATCTCTAGTTATGTCGCATGCATCTTCCTGGCATTAACGGGAACCCCACCAATACCTAACCAACCAGCATTACAACAGAGCATTCTCTACGCTCTCTTCATGGGGCTCCTTATAACGAGCATCAAACTGAAGTACGTCAACCTGAGAAGGTTATGCGGCGCAATCTACGGGTTTATCGCCATGGTCACATTCGCTGGCAATATCCAGTGGGCTGGCGGCCCTGGCGCATCGTTAGCGATGGCGATATGGGATCTCTGCCTCGGCATCACCCTCTTCATGATATAAGGTTACTCTGAAGAACGATTTTAAACTAATTTCTCCAAAGTGTTTTACACTACTATCCGTGCAAGATACATTGAAGGAAAAGAACTGTGCACTACGAGGTGCTTGTATAAAGCATCATGTAGATGACCTACTGTGCACTGTCCGCAGCGTACGTTACCTGCAGGAATGTGGAAAGGTTGAGGGTAGCTATAGCTGGAATGGGGATCACGGGTGCTTACCTATTTAGGCTCCTTAAAAAGGAGGGGATTAATCCGGAGATATATGAAGTAAAACACAGCACCGCATGTGGAATACACTCCTGTGGTTGGGGGACCTCGCTGGGCTTTGCGGAGCTTACGAAGGCGGTTAACCTCGACCCCGAGACTTATATCACTGAGAGATTCGACAACATAACCTTTGATGGTATTAGGCTAAGAGCCGAGTTTTATACATTCGATAAGCCGCGCTTCATCAAAGATCTGGTTGAATCGGCTGATGTAAAATATACGCCTCTTAACATGTCTTCCTTTGATCGGGTTATCGATGCTACAGGTGTCGCAAGGGCGTATTTACCCCCAATTAAGAGCGACTTATTGATGAATTGCGTTGAATACCGGGTTAAAGCGAGTGCTTTGAACCATATTGAAGTGAAGATTGGTGGTGGGGGTTATGCGTGGCATTTCCCGCTAGGAAATTCTGTACACATTGGCTACGGGTCTTTTACTGAGGATCCAATTGGTAAAGTTTATGGGAAAACCTTGTCTGGATGGGACATCGCTAACCCCATCTGCGGATGCCGTTCAGTGCTCCGCGCCTCGGCACCTGAAGCATCCAGGCCATTTGTACTGAATGGTTCTCCACAAGTGATTGGGGTTGGGGAGGCGATTGGATGTGTCTCGCCACTCGTTGGCGATGGGATTGTGCATGGTATGAGGAGTGTCCGCTTATTATTGGACTGTTGGGATGACCCCGAGGCGTATACTGAGAAGATTTTACGTGAATTCGAGTGGCTTGACGAGGAGAGAAAGGTTGTGGACAAGATGGTTCATTCTGAGAAACTGAACATTCTCGATGCCCTCGTGCTGCTCAGGAACTCGCGGAGAAGGATGGGAATAAAGATGAGTATCCTAGACGTTTTGAGAATGTCACGGAGCTTTAGTTGAGAAAGCCGTATAAGTAGATATAGAAAGATTCTTTGGACTGAGTGGTTTGGCAATCCCTTTTCAGTAGAACCGCTCTTATTTTCGATTTTTCGAGATTTTAGTTTGTAAACGATTTTGAGGCGTAGGTATATCTATTTCCTCATAAATCTAGAAATGGCGCCATTTCTCTCCAGATTCAATAGTCTTATCCTCACTTCCACCGTGCATATGTTGATAATCAACTAATCGCTGGTTTAAGAAAAACATAAAAAGGGGACTTGCGGGGGAAATCTCCACGGTTCGGCGGGTTCAAATCTCTCCGATCCCACCATTTAATTCACTCGTCCCACCTTTAGGCGGGTTTCCGAAACAACTTCACGCCGTCCACATCTGTTACATAATCGAAGCAAAGCTCCACGAGTTCAGCAGCATCCTGTATAGTTCTAACGACTCGCGCGTGCTGCCTTCTCCCGAAATTGGTTAAAGGCGGTCTAAAATGGTTATAAAATACAATTGAACCAAATAAGGCAACAAATGAACCCATTTAACATCGAGATGCTGAACCACCTAAGAGACGGTAAACCCAAGGCGCGCCCGTAATTAATCCCTTAGTATTTTCCCATATCCATATAAAAATCTCGCCGTTCAAACAGATAGATTGTTCTTCACGTGCAAAGTCTCGATTAATCGCTTAACTCGTGAACTTGTTTCCTATTAATTCGACTTTAAGACGGACTCAGCTACGGAGGAACCGTACTCTTCAGTGTTCGTGCACGCAGTCAGAAAAAAACAAGGAAAGAGGGACTCGGTTAGCTCGTTACCGGTGTTGTTTCTTCCCTTAGTTTTTCTAGGTTACTCCTCGCAACTACCTTGAATAATTTCATCTCTATCGATTGGCGATTTTCTCGGATTTTTGTTTCTTGAGCCTTCAGGATAGCAATTTTTTTACGAAGATTGTCTTCGCTCAAGGTTTGAAGACCCGATTTTAATATAATTTTATATAAGATAAAAGTATCCATAAATATTCTAAAAAATAAACGATTATCCCAAATTCATAGATTCTGTATGAACTGCGGTTCTATACTACCATTAAATTCAAAGTATTGAGGTTTCGCTGCAAGATGCTTATGCG
The DNA here is from genome assembly GCA_963769425.1 of Candidatus Bathyarchaeota archaeon. Classification (GTDB taxonomy): domain Archaea; phylum Thermoproteota; class Bathyarchaeia; order TCS64; family TCS64; genus UBA8941. The sequence continues at coordinate 95,497 of CAVYLP010000001.1, forward strand.
ATAATTAAATCCCAAATCACACCGGTCATCCTCATTCCATTAATCCAGTGAGGCTCAGGTTGGTTTAGTACTTCGCTTATAAAAGAAGGAATCATCGACTGAAATCTGACCTGACTTCAGTAACAGAAATATTTTTCACTTTACCAAAAAGAGACTTGTGACGTTCGATAACCAGACCCCTACGACTTAACTCCTTTTCAATGAGTGCAATGCCTCTATCACTCCAAAAATAACGACTATTCACAAAATCAACCAGATTACTCCTGCGAAGCGCCCTTCGAATGACCTCCCAATCTGGACGAATCCGGCGAGACACATACAAGTTAATGATTTCATCCCTCCAGAAATCGAAGACGTTCCTATCACTCTGGTTGCCAAGCTCTTTTTCCACGTCCTTCGTTAAGGTCATACAATTTCCGCCTCATTAAGACGATTTTGAGAGAGCTATCGATGCTCTGGTTATCATTAGATGATCGCTGTTTTTAAAAAATGTCTTTTGTGTGACCGTGTCATGAAGACAAGCTCCGGCTGGTCTGGTAGGTGTAAGCGCGAATTCTCAATAAGGAGGTAGAGTTGCCTGGATGAAGATATTCAGCAAAATTAAGGAGTCGCTGGAACGACGTGGACAACATAATTCAGATAGCCGCTGAAGTAATCCTTCACCGAAATCTCAAAACCAGCCCCCGGATCAAAATCCAGAATCGAACCACTCGAAACCTCACCACGCGACGAGACACTAAACCTTATACACGCGGAACCACCGGGACCCGGGATCACCGATGTGGCATTCTGGGTTACCACAAGATCGGGGCGCACGTCAACCGCCTTTATGGCGACGGGCAGATACGCGTCTATGCTGGGGTCAGTGACGATCGTCAGATCGAAGGTCTTAACATCACCAGCCTTGAGCCTGATGGGATCGATCTCACCGTAGATATCCGGTTTGAATGTTATGAAGTAGTCACCCTCCCCTGTTGGTGGGTGTGAATAGGGGATGTCTAGGTCGAAGGATTCAAAGGCTGACATGAGTTCGCCCGTTGTCGCGTCAACAATATAGCTGCCAACGTAGATCCACGGCTGACCGGTAACGTTGAGGCGCTTTGTGTACTCGATTCGCCAGTATGGGGAGTAGTCCCCGGGTGGCGTTGTGGTTACGTAGATGTGCTGATGCTCACCGGCTAACCAGAACTCCTGAGCCCAATCGATCTTCATCCACTGCAGATCCACGGTGATCGGGGAATTACCAGATACTATTACAGTGTTGACTTTGGGGTTGTGTTCAATTGTGGTTATTGCCTCATCACTCATTATTCTAACACCGTAGTTCGTTGGAGTTGTGACCACTAGGGTGGAGAAGGAAATTAGACCCACGAGAAAAGCTACTAGGGCAACCATTGAGTTCGTGGTCAACATGACATCCTCAATACTACTTGTCTACTCTAAAGTAGATAGCTTCCTAGCATCTATCTCCTTCCGTTTCACCTTATTCGTTCTCGAAAGACCCCCTCGTCTCAGAGTTGATATTAGGGTTATCCACTTTCAGCATCCCAATTACTTCATCCTTAATAAGACGCGCGCACACGCGGGGCCAAGTCTGGTTTCGCTAGTCGCACTCAAGGCGTATGCTCACGTCGGTCCCTCTCCTCATCCCGCCTCAACTGCTCCCCCAACCACTCATCGCTGACGGTGTAGGCTTCATTTGACCCCCAACGAATCAAAAAAGGGAACTTGTCACCCGACCTCCTCCAGTTCTCCATTGAGCGAGTGTCACCGGCGTGAAAGCTAACGTTGTCCGTCTCCTTCCCCTTCCTGAGATAAGAGTAGACGAGGGGGATGACTACGAGGCCCATGAACACGAATACCAATATTTCGATAGACGCGACAACATCATGCTGTGCCAGGGACATCAAACTCTCAGCATCATATACAACTTATCAATCCTATAAAACATAACATGATAATTCATGACCAATAAAAAATATGAGAAAGAATCAACTCCTCTCCTCAACTCTATGAGTTGAGACGAGGTTCATGATACGCTGAACAAGAACAATATAGACGTCAAGACTCGGGCCCTTCTCCAGATACGAGTCCACCCCCGCCTTGAAAGCCCTCTCAACCATCTTTTCGTCATCCCGACAAGTGAACAAGATGAAGGGTGTGTCGCATCCCTCTCCCCTCAGCCTCTCGCAGAATTCGACTCCATTCATCCTATACATCGTATAGTTGCTGACGATGCAGTCGAAAGTCTGGCCGTGAATTAGTTCAAGTGCCTTCTCAGCGGAGCCAGCGGTATTGAAGATGAAGGACGCATCAATTCTTCGAAGAGCCATCTCTGATAGCTCAAGGTGAGTATCATCGTCGTCAACCAATAGGACCCGCAGGTTGAGGGGATGTTGACTCATTATGCATCCAGGCAAGGAAGCGTGGAATATAATGTGTAATCTTACTTACTGAGTTGGTTGAAGGTGGTCTTGCATTTCATGCATCTTAGAATCGCCACCTTTTTGTCTTTGGGGTCTATTCCCGCTATTATCGACTTCTTAGCACCGCATACTGGGCAGTCGTCGCCCCATTTGACTTTGTGCTCACTGTCCGTCATGGTTCGGCACAGCCACATAAATGGCTATTTATATAGTTTTACTTAGATCTACTTATGATTTAACTAAAAATAATCGTAAGACCTAGCCAACAGGCTCAGAATCGTACCATCGCCTTTTCTCCGGCAAGGGCCTTATACCACTTTTCGTTTATCTCGATAACCTTTCCCTCATCTACGTCAAAGAACTTGTTCTCAGTTTCGCATTTCCACAGCTTGAATCCGTTTACCTCCATTTCCTTCAAGGGTGCGCTACAGCTCGGACAATAATGTGAAACCATGTGTTATCCAAGAAGTCGGGTCCTAAAGAACGTTCTTAGACTGTCCCGAATATTTTCGGCTAAAATAATACGGCTATAAGTGTAGTGAAGTCAGGCTTCGCCCTTCGCCGGTAACCTCACAACGAAAACAGTCCCAGCGCTAACCTCTGATTTGAGGTCGATTGAACCACCCATCGCCTCTACCGCCCTTCGGCAATGCGTCAACCCTAGCCCCATACCACCCGTCTTCGTGGTGTACAGCGGAGAGAAGATGCGATTCTTTGACTCCTCAGAAATCCCACCACCAGTATCAGTGACACTGATCACTATCTCTCACCCGCCTTCTCCGCCCTGATAGTGAGCCTACCCCCTGTAGGCATCGCCTCAACCGCGTTCTTAACGAGATTATCGATAACACGATGCATGATGTCCGGGTCGATAACCACTGAATTTGAACCAACGCCAACCGATGTCTCAACAACGATGTTGGCTGGAATAGTCGACCCCTCTAAAACCCTCTTGAACAAGTCACCGAGACTAGTCATGACTGGCTGAGGCACGATCTCCCGAGTGCTAGACCTCCAGTCAGCGATCATCTTCAGATACCTCACAATTTTATAATGAAGCCACTTAATGTAAGTTGGTGAAGGTTTTGGACGCGCAGGAAAGACAGTCTGTTTGGCGAATACTCTTTATTTTTCTCGTGCTTGCATCAATGACATTAGTTAGCGTGTATATATTTGACGAATTAGTAGCGCCCAAGATCTCCCCAAATTTAGTACTCGTGCAATCCCTAAGAGTCCTCATAGTGATAACGACGACGGGAATAGCAGTATTCGTCGTAAGGAGAACGAAGAGATTCATCGTGGATAGGACTCGAACAAATGTGGCGAACTTCTTCGAGTTCATCATGATTGTGCTAATCTTGTTGATGTCGATGTTTTCCCTATTGCACATCTTCAACGTCGACACTAACACTCTACTGATCAGTGGTGGCATCATCTCGATCACCCTGGGGTTGGTTGTGTCAACGTTCGTTGGTGATACCCTTGCGGGTATGCTTGTATTCCTGTTGAATCTATACCATGTAGGTGACACGGTTTTCGTAAACAGTATACCGTGCAGAGTCGAGGAAATGAGTGCCCTCGTGACTAGGTTCAGGAACGATACAGGTGGAATAGTATCAGTACCTAACACAGCAATTGCTCAGGGAAGTGTCATTGTCACCCGGTTCCCCGATAATAAAGGCGTCTTTGTGAGTAGGCTTCCTTACGCTAAAAATGATCGCATCTACACAACGTACATGAACACTGAGGGTGTAGTCGTAGATCTTGACTCGATGCACACGCGGATAAGACTTGACACGGGAATGGAGTTATCTTTTCTTAACAATAGCATCCTCTCAGGCACAATCGCTGTCGCTAAAATTGTTGGCGAAAAGAAAGAGGATAATAAGACTAGTTGAGTAGGCACACGTGTTGACTAAGAGGTAATTTCACACGCGCGAGCCTGTTTAGAAAATCACCATCTAAGACGTCTCAACACCCATCCCTTAACCGCATCAAGGATACTCACGAACACCACATCCACAAATCATACTCAACATTACTAAAGAGCGCGCGCGGGTGAAAAATTAGACATGCAGAGCCTTGAATGGTTAATATTGAGCAATCTTCGATGAAGATTCATCCGTCTTATTTGATGCTTTATCGAACTTTGTGTGGCACTTCTCGCAGTTCGCCATTGGAAAGGGTCCCTCGAGGGTCTCGAAAACGTTTCCGCAGTTGGGGCATTTGACTTTTATTTTGTTCATTCGTCCACCACTGAGATTCCCTCATTCTACTAATTAAAGTATTTATTGCCTTAGTAGCAGGTAAATTGGCGTAAATCACCCCGAATTCTCGAGGAAAGAAGACGCCCGGGATGTTTAGTGGGTCTTCTGGAACTTTATAGAGGAAGCGGGGGATTAAGCTGAGGACAGTTCCTATAAAGTTGATTCGCGTCTTTTTTATTGATAAGAATTCAAAACAGGAGAATTCAGGTTAGAAATACGTGAAAGAAAAAAACTGATAAAAAAGGTTACAACTACTTTATTGCGTATTTTTTAACTACGTCCCAGTCTACCTCGAAGCCGAGCCCCGGCTTGTTCGGTGCGCTGAGGTATCCTTTCTCAGGGCGGTAGGCCGGGTCTATGAAGTAGGACTCAAGGGGTACGGCGTTTATCTCGACCCACTCGCTGCGGTTGTTGCTGAGGCTGAGGTGGACGGATGCTGGGATGCCGGGTCCGAAGAAGAAGCTATGAGTTGCGAGGTCGAGGTTCCACGCCTCCGCGAGTGCGAAGATCTTCCTGCACGCCGTGATGCCGCCAGTCATGATGACGTCAGGCTGGACAAGGTCGTACGGGTGCTTCTCGACGATGTTCTTGAAGCCGTAGTGGGTGTACTCGTTCTCCCCGCCGGCGATTGGGATGTCGGTCTTCGTCCTGAGCCACGCGAGGCTGTCGTAGTCGTCGACTGGCCAGATGGGCTCCTCAAGCCACGTGAGGTTGTACCGCTCAAGCTGGCGGGCCGCCTTCAGGGCCTGCCCGGGTGTCCACGCCCCGTTGACGTCGAGCATCACCTCTATGTCGTCGCCCACCGCGTCGCGGACCGCCCTCGTGCAGGCGACGCCATCGTCCTTGCCCTGATGAATCTTAATCCCCTTGTAACCCTCCTCGACCCAGCGTTGGCTTACTTTGGCGACTTCCTCGGGCTTCTTGTACTCCATGAGGCTCGCGTAGGCCTTTACCTTGGGCTTACAGAGCCCACCTATCATCTCGTAGACGGGGAGTTTCCTCGCCTTGCCTATGATGTCCCAGAGGGCTATCTCGACGCTGCTCAGCGATTGAATTGATATCCCCTTGACGCCGTGACCGAAGCTCACGTGGTAGACCTTGTTCCATAGACGCTCCACCTGCATCGGGTCCTCCCCGACGAGCAGGGGCTTGAGCTGCTGCTCGATGTAGCCACCCACCGCGCCGTAGGTGTAGGGGATCGCCTCCCCGTAGCCCTTTATTCCCTCATCGGTCGTGACCTCGACGAGTATGTGCACGCTCCTCCTCTTCGGGTACGCGGAGAGGGGCTCCGTCTCCCTGAGGGGTATCCACATCGGGTAGGTCTTAATGTCAGTTATCTTCGTCTCCTATGCCTCCAGAAGCTGTCCTAGTCTATGGTTCTTGGGCGGGAAAAGACTTTAGCCCCAAACCCTCCTCACTTCTTCCTTACAATCTTCCTCCCACCGCTCTCTCCACAAACAAACATAAACAAATAGACAGACATTAAATAAAATTCGAGGTAAGGAGATATGTTAAATTCAATAATGGGTATTAGTTTCGACGATTAACTTGGCACAAGAAGAGCTCAATCCAAAAAAACATAATTCTGAAGAGTGCGTTAATCCTCAGTGTGATATATGTAAATATAAAAAACCATTTGATTTTCCAAGAGAAATCATTGAAGCATATAAAAATGGTCAATTAATCATTTTCGCGGGAGCGGGAATTAGTACAGAACGAAGAGAAATTTTTCCAGTCAGTTTTTCAAATAAAATTAAAATAAAACTTGGAATACCCAAAGAGGAAAAAATAAAATTTTCAACATTAATGACTAAATATTGTAATTTAACTGGATCTAAAAAAGAATTATTCAATGATATTAAACAACGGATCGATTATGTGACCTCATTTCCAGAATTATTGTTTAGAGCTACAGAATTTCATCGAGAGCTATCAGTAATTCCCCATTTAGACGAAGTTTTTACAACAAATTGGGATGATTTTTTTGAAAAAGAATGTGGTTCAACACCAATCGTTACAGGACAAGACTTTGCACTATTCCAAGACATTTCCGGAAGAAAAATTTTCAAAATTCATGGTTCAATCAGCAATTACAGCTCAATAATCGCTACAGAGGAGGATTATCGTAAGTGCTATAGACAAATGCAAAAAGGCATTATTGGAGCAGTTCTTAAAAATTTACTTGTTACAAAAACAATAGTATTTGTTGGCTATTCATTAGGCGATGAAGATTTTCAAAAAATATACAACTTACTAAAAAAAGATACAAATGGTATTATGCCCTCATCTTACATAGTAACACTTGACGAAAATGCGGAAACAAAAATACGATTGTTAAAAATGAACACGCTCCCAATAAACACAGATTCATCATATTTTATTCATGAATTCAAGAAAAAATTAGTCGAAGAAAAATTGATGCTACCAGAAACTAATTTTGCGGAAATAAATGAAAAATTAGAAAAAGTAATTACTGAACACCATAAATTATCCTTATTAGATCTTAATAAATATCCAGATTCAATATACTCACTTGCTTATCAAGATGGTTTAATGCATGCATTTGAACGAATTTTATTAAAAATGAATACTGGAGAATATTCTTGCATGACCCATTTATCAAATATGATAACTGATTATGATATAATTATTAAAGATAAGTTACATCAAAAAAATTATTGGGATGTAGCTTATTTTAGGGGTTATCAATATGGGTTGGTATACCTTTTTACTACAAAAGATAGAGAGTCAATTCCTTTATACTACTTATTTGGAGAAAATGATGTTTTAACTTTTGAAGATTTTTTCAAGTTTCAAAAGAAGGCGTCTAAACAGCATAAGACAGCCCACCAAAAAGCAGTAAGTTTAATAAAAAAAATTAAGCCAAAAGAAACAGTTATGCATCACCGTCCTTTCTTATAAAAGAAAAAATCTCAAATAATAATTACTTATCTCATTCATAATTATCTGTTAATCCTCATCTTACTAACGTGTGCTCAACATAGTAACTTATCTTTCGTGATCTTATTGATCTTCTTTCTTTCATTAAGTAAAATTTTACTCGTCCGTCTAGTTTTCCCCAGCGGTATACGACTCTCGGGCTTGATTTCGAACCTTTTGGTCCAACTCTCAGAGTCGATGACTCTTTGATACTCTGCATTATTGCATAATTAATCAATGATTTAATTTGAGACTCCAAAGCCATCCAGCAAATAATATGCATATTTCGATCCCAATTTACAGCCCTGTTAAAAACAACGTGATAAGAGCATTTACTAGACTTTAGCCCTAAACCCAAACCACTCATTCTCCTCTACACTCTCTCTTACTCTCTCTAAGAAAAACAGACACACACAAACAAGCGTCACTTTTTCAGATTACGACAATGACAAAAACTAAATCTCTTCGCACACATGAGCTTAGACTATCCTAAAGATAACTTATAAAATAATTTGCGTAACTATAACCATGAGTCATTCAAAAAGCGAAGAGGAAGTTTTACGCGCAAGCGGTGCCGCGAACAGCGAGATCCCCGAGAAATTCACACCGAAGACCGATAGCTTCGACTACGTCCGCCGCGAGGAGATGATCCCGATGCGCGACGGCGTAAAGCTCAAGACCATAATCCTCGTGCCGAAGGATGCACGGGACGCGCCGATCATTATTACACGTACGCCCTACAACGCCTCGGAACGCACGCTCCGATTCAACAGCCCAAACCTCTCCTCAGTCGTGCCGCAGATGAACGACACTACGTCCGCGGCTCGATACATCATCGTGTACCAGGACGTGCGCGGGAAATACGGCTCCGACGGCGACTACGTGATGACCAAACCGCTCGAGGGGCCCCTGAACGCGACCGGCACCGACCACGCGACCGATAGCTACGACACAATCGACTGGCTGGTGAAGCACGTGCCAGAGTCGAACGGCCGCGTGGCCGCGATGGGCGGCTCCTACGAGGGCTACACGACGCTGATGTGCACGGTGAACCCGCACCCGGCGTTGAAGGCCGTGGTGGCGTTCGCGGCGATGGTGGACGGCTGGATGGGCGACGACTGGTTCCACAGGGGCGCGTTCCGCCAAGACGCATCGCTGTCGTACACCTACGAACAGGAGGCGACGCGCAAGAACGAGGCAAAATGGTGGTCCGGGACCTACGACACCTACGACGCCTTCCTGCGCGCCGGTAACGCGGGCACGATGGCCGCCTCGCGCGGCATGGAGGGCCTCGGGTTCTGGCAGAAACTCGCGGAGCACACGGCTTACGACTCCTTCTGGCAGCAGCAGGCCGTGGACAAGCTGCTCGCCGAACGCCCGCTCGCGGTGCCTATGCTTATCGTCGGCGGGCTCTTCGACCAGGAGGACATCTACGGCTCTCCCGCGCTCTACAAGGCGCTAGCGCCGAAGGATCCCGACGGAAAGTTCGTGCACCTCGTGCTTGGGCCTTGGAACCACGGGCAGGGGAGGCGCGATGCGCGCAGTCTCGGCTCCCTACAGTTCGAGGGCGACACCGCTGGTTGGTTCCGGCGCAACGGTGATGCAGCCGTTCCTGGACCACTACCTGAGGGACGCCCCGAAGCCGGAAACACCGCGCGTGCTCGCTTACGAGACCGGCGCGAATATCTGGCACCGCTATGACGATTGGCCGCGCGCTTGCGTAAACGGTTGCGCAGCACGCTCGCGCAATCTCTACGTTCAGGCGGAGGGGAGGCTCGGCTTTGAGGCGCCGCCCGCCGCAGAGGAAGCCTTCGATGAGTACGTATCGGATCCCGCGAAGCCTGTGCCTTACCGGCAGCGGCCGACTGTACCGACCTACGCGGCGGAGTCCACCTGGGGCGAGTGGCTGGTGGATGACCAGCGCCACACCGCCTCACGCACTGATGTGTTGGTCTGGTCCACGGAGCCACTAAAGGAACCCATGCGCGTCGCGGGCCAACCAGTCGCGAGGCTATTTGCCTCGACGAGCGGCAGCGATTCGGACTGGGTCGTGAAGATCATCGACGTCTGGCCGGACGAAGTACCGGAGAACCCGAAGCTCGGCGGCTACCAGCAGATGCTTTCGGCCGACATCTTCCGCGGTCGGTACCGCGAGGACCTCGCGGTCGCGAAGCCACTAGCATCCGGCAAGGTGCTGGACTATCGCATTCCCTTGCCGCAGATTAGCCACAGCTTCCTGCCCGGCCACAGGATCATGGTGCAGGTGCAGTCGAGCTGGTTCCCGCTCTACGACCGAAACCCGCAGACCTTCGTGCCGAACATCATGTTCGCGCCACTGGAGAGCTACCGGAAGGCGACGCAGCGCGTGTGGCGGACTGCGGAGTTTCCGACGGCCATCGAGTTTCCCGTAATCACATAGAGGCGGTATTCGCGCGTTTCCCCACTCGCGGAAATTTCGGCACTTGACCAGTTGTTACGAACTCATTAGTGAGGATACTCCGCGCGTGTGTCTGTCTGTTTGTCTGTCTTAGAGAGTAGGAGAGAATGTAGGGAAGAATAGTGTTAGGTAGTCGTGAATATTAGGGGTGATGGGTTTGGGAAAAAAGACTATGGCCCCAAACTTGCACAAAAATGTGTGAGCACGAAGCTAACGTTTAACAAGAAACACTTTACCATCTGAGGTTGTTCCCGCTATTATGAAGCCTCCATCGCTTGTACCACTTATGGAGCGACACATGCTCAAGTAGTCCCAGAGACGCTCAACACCGAGCAGGTTCCCCGAAGAATCGATCTCAAATACTAGACCAATCAAAATAGACTCAGTCGAATTATGGCCGACGACGACTAAATTACCATTAGGCATGGCTAAACTTGAATCAAAGCTCGATACGTCCCAGTAAGTTCTATTCCACATCATATTTCCCAATTTGTCAGTCTTGAACACATACCCCGTCTCGGGATACGAAATAGCTTGTGCCGTCAGAAAGTAGCCACCATCGGAAGCAACTTGAATTGAGTTAGCATGATTTAAGATACTCTTACCGTATGTGTTATTCCAGATTACATTCCCCTTGTTGTCAGTCTTCACAAGAACCACTAAGCCATTTGGGCCAACGCTGACGCCATTATTATCTAGGACGGTGCCTCCGACGATGACATAGCCACCATAAGAGGCCCTCTGGAGGTCCTTATCCCCGTTATCCACTCCGTATAACCACATCGGCGAACCTCCCAGCTTCTTGTTCCACTGTACCTCGCCCGCCGAGTCCAACTTTATGAGGTAAATTGACCCACCTTTGGATTTAGACACTATGCATCCGCCGTCTATGGTCTCGATGATCGAGTTTGCCATGCTGTCAATGTCTTGTTCTTTATTACTCCATTCAGTGTATCCGGAGGAGTTAGTCTTAATGATGTAGAGTCCGTGGTTGGAGCCACCTAGAAGGTATCCCCCATCTTGCGTCGCTCGCACGGTGAAGCCTTGTCCCGGAAAGAACCTTACCCATTCTTTGCCTCCGGTGGAATTCGTTTTGATGAGGAAGGTCCGATCGTTATTGGTATTCGAGTTTCTCCCAATTATTATGTATCCGCCATCCAGTGTCTGCTGAATAGAGTAGGGGTAGCTCCAATCTCCGAGTGAGTATGTTGTATTCCATTGATTTCGCTTGAAGGTTGGCGCGAGGTAGGATAAATTCAGAAACACTGCTGTGGCGAAGAGGATCGAGATAATGACTACCCAACTGGTCCGGGGTCTAAACATTTCTATTATTTAAACAGTAAATCTCAGAATATGATTTTTCATCACGAGCGAGCATAGAAAGGTTTGGGTTTGGGGGAAAAGACTTTAGAGCGGCTCTCCCTCGACGCTCATGACTATTCGCTCGATGGAGAGTTCCTTTCCCGCGTCCCTGATGGCGTGGGCAACGAGGCCGGCGAGACCCGAGCAGCAGGGGACCTCCATGTGGACGATCTTGACATGCTTTATGTCGTTGTATCGGAATATCTCGGTGAGCTTCTCCAAGTAGGCGGGGACGTCGTCGAACTTGGGGCACCCTACTAGGACGACTTGGTTCTTCAGGAGTGTGTCCTGCCAGTCGGGGCTTGCGACGGGGACGCAGTCGGACATTATGAGGAGATCCGCGCCCTTGAGGAAGGGGGCGTGTGGATTAACGAGGTTGAGCTGAACGGGCCAGTTCCTGAGCCGTGACTTCCTCCGCGGCTTCTGGGACTCCTTATGCTCCTCGGTGGCCTCCTCGTCGAAGGCCGGGGCCTCTCGCTCGATGACCCTGATAGCGTCCCGCGGACAGGTGCCGAGGCAGGCACCGAGCCCGTCACAGTAGACCTCGCTTACGAGCCTCGCCTTACCATCTACAATCTTGAGCGCACCCTCGGCGCACTTGGGGATGCACTCACCGCAGCCGTTGCACCTCTCCTCGTCTATCTGGACTATCGCCCGCTTGACCATCGAACGATGGTGAAGAACAGGTGGATATAGACTCTTCCTGATTAGTACCCGAGGGCGGTGGACCTCCGGAAGAGGTCGACGCCCGCCCTCAGGTTCTCGTCGCCTATCAGGATGGCTGAGGGCCTCGCGAAGTAGCTGAGGCCTGGGCCCTCATCGACCACCTTAACGTTGTGGAGACGCTTGCGCAGGCCTTCCACGGGGATGGATGGGATGCGTGAGTCGACGAGTGTATCGAGGCCGCTCGCGTCGATGGTCGGCGCCGAGACCGCTTCCTGTGGCCCCATCCCGAACTCAACCATGTTGAGGACGACCTGCAGGTTCCGCTCGATTATCCGGCGGCTCCCCGGCGCGCCCTCGATTATGATAGGGGCACCGTCTTTCAGAATCATCAGGGGACCCATGTTCATCACGGGCCTCTTCCACGGCGCGACGCTGTTAGGGTAACCCGGCGCGGGGACGAACCACCCCATGGCCGCTGTTAGGTAGAGGCCCGTGCCCTCGGGTACGACCCCCGCCTGGAATCCGGGTGTGTGGGTGCAGGCGACCGCGTTCCCCTCGCCATCAACGACGTTGAAGTGGCTCGTCTCCCCCCCGGGTGGGCTCGGGGACGATGCACCTCTCGGCGTGGGCATCTTTCTGCCCTCGTGCCACCAAGGGTCGTGCATCGGGGCGCCGAGGTACCTAACCCAGGGCTCCGCCGAATCCCTCCGGAACCTAGTCATCTCCGAGATGAGCCCGTGGAGGTAGGTCGTGTAAGAATCTGAGAGCAGCCCAGTGAGGGGTACGTCTGCATGCTCCCAGTCCCCGAGCAGGCTGTACCTGTCGGCGAAGGCGTGGCGCGAAGCCTCCGCGAGGACGTGCATGTACTCGGAGGAGTTGTGCCCAAACCCTGCGAGGTCGAAGCCCTCCAGAATCTTCATCGTCTCCAGTATTGTGACGCCGCCGCTCGGGGTCGATGTGGTCGACACATCCAAGCCTCGGTAGCTGATCTTGATGGGCTGCCCGACGGTGGGCTCGTACGCGGCGAGGTCCTCCGCGGTCATCACACCACCGGCGGCTGCGACCGCCTCCTCGACGGCCTTTGCCACCTCGCCAGCGTATATGGCGTCGCGCCCCTCCGCGCCAATCTTCTTCAGGAGCCTCGCTAGGTCAGGCTGTACTATCCGGGTCCCGGGCGCGGCGGGGAAGCCTCCTGGGAGCCAGATGTCGTCTATGGCTGGGCACCTCTGGCTCTCCCGAGCCAAGGTCATGTTGACGAGCGACTGGTCCCAACCAAGTGTGAAGCCCTCAGAGGCGAGCTTATGGGCGGGCTCGATAACCTCCGAGAGTGGGAGGGTGCCGAAGAGTTCGTGAGCCTTGAGGAAGCCGGCGCAGGTCGCGGGGATGGTAAGCGCTTTCCCCCCGACGCTGTTCTCGTTCCCCTCGACCTCGAATATCTTTGTCCCCCCAGCGGCAGCGTCGCCGACGACCTTGAACATGTCAGGGGAGGCTCCCCTAGGTGCCCTCGTGTTGAAGTCGATGGAGACGACCTTCCCCTCCTCCGCCGAGTAGGCAACCATGAAGCCGAGGCCGCCGAGCCCCGCAAGGTATGGTTCGAGCACCGTGTTGCAGAAGCCCATGGCCACGCCGGCGTCGAAGGCGTTGCCACCGGCCTTCAGTATCTTGAGCCCGGCCTCGGCGGATGGAGGCGTGGATGCGGTCACCATCCCGTTCTCGGCGGTGACCTCGTCTTTCATGAATCGTAGGGAGCCCATAGCCAATCATCTTTGATGCTGCTCAGAGAGGGAAGAAACTTGCCCGCCCCTCGGTCACTTTCATGCGCCACCGCTCGCGCATGCTCGACTCCGTTTAAATAGGCAGGGGACACATTGGGCACCCCTGACCGCTCATGGAGTCCCCCGAGCACAAGCACCTGAAGAACGTCGCGGTCCTCTGGCTCTTGAATCGGGGCTGCTTTCTCGCCGACACCGAGGTGCCGCTGAGCCAAGTGGGACTCAGCCGCTACACGGAGATGGATAACAAGACGGTGATCGACGCAGTGGGTGTGGGGCTCCGTTTCAACGCGAGGAACAGTAAAGGTGAGGCGTCGGATGACTTCGACCCAGCTTCCCTCATGGGGGCCGAGGCTGGGGAGTGTGTCCTCCGGGGTGTCGAGGTCAAGGTAAGCCGCAGCGACTTTCGAGCCGGCTTCGCCTGCAGTGGGTGCAACTACCACTACCTCCTCACACCCCTGCGCCTACTCGCCCCGTCCGAGGTACCACGTGGTGTTGGCCTCATCGAGTACAACAAGCACAAGTGGGGCTGCGAGCCCGACGAAGACCACCCCGAGCGCCCCTACAAGATCACCGGCCTACGCGTCCTCAAGCACCCGATGTACCGAGAGTTACCACGATTCCAAGTAGACGGCGTAATATCTCAGCTCGCCAAAAAGACAATACAACAGACACTCGAGAAAGCCCTCAAGTGTGTCATATGTCCAGTGTCGAAGCATAATTAACCAGCCAGGGGAGCGGGGGAGTAGCTGCATTTTCCAAAGATACTGAAAGATAAAGATCAAAGAATGGCTCAAAAAAAAGAGGACAACGCGACTCTTACCCTCCTTTCACAAGATGAGGCTAGAACTGATTCCTAGTGGCTGGTGTAAAAAATGATGTTTTTCCTTATTCCTACCAGCGAGGCATATACGCCCAGCCAGCTAGTGTGCTATACCACCTTAGTAGGAATCTGATTCCTAGTGGTAGGTATCGAGGGTCATTGCGGAGCACTTTGTGATTCCACCCTACTAGGAATCCGGTTCCTAGTGGCAGGTACCCGTGCGGGGTTAGTTGCCAAGAGGAAGTACATTCATGAAAACTGAGAAACGACGATGAAAAGTGGTTGGAAACCTTCTCAGATCCGCCACTTCATGATCTCCTCGTTCCATCAAACATGATTTGGAGTGCCTGATTGAGACCATGAGGCGAATCTCCTCAGTGACCTCCGCCGCGTCCTTAACACACCAACAATCCTATTCTGATGGAGATTTAATCTGACTGGATAGGCGTGTTCGCTCCACGCGCTTGTACTGTTTAAAAT
Source organism: Candidatus Bathyarchaeota archaeon (assembly GCA_963769425.1). Lineage (GTDB taxonomy): Archaea > Thermoproteota > Bathyarchaeia > TCS64 > TCS64 > UBA8941. Next base: position 110,670 of record CAVYLP010000001.1, read on the forward strand.
TCCTCTACGGGGCGGAGCCACTTGCCGTAACCAGGTTTACCGACGACTTGCCCGTCCTCGTAGATGACTGAGCCGCGAAGCATCGTCAACACAGGCGCCCCAACGCCCTCTATTCCCTCGTATGGGGTGATCTTCTGGATCGTCTTCAGATCCTCGCCCCTGATCTTGAAGGGCTTCTCCATGTCCACGACGACGACATCTGCGTCAGCGCCGATATTCAGCGCCCCCTTCTTAGGGTAGACGCTGTCGATTATAGCGGGGTTGGTGCTGAAGACCTCGACCAGGCGCTCGAGCCCTATCCTGCCGTCGTTGACCGCGTTGAGCATCAGGGGGAGCGTGGTCTCGATTACGACGCCTCCGCTGGGGGCGTCGAAGATGTCCTTCCAACCCTTCTCCTTCTCCTCCTTCGTGTAGGGGGCGTGGTCGCTGGCGAGGACGTCGAGGACGCCGTCGTTGAGCGCCTCCCAGAGGCGGGCCTGATCGGCCTCCGTCCTGAGCGGCGGGTCGACCTTCGCGTATGGGCCCCTCTCCTTCATCGTCTCCTCGTTCATGAGGAGGTAGTTGGTGGAGGTCTCACCCGTCGCGTCGACGCCCCTCATCTGGGCCTCCTCTAAGACGTCTACGACCATCGCAGCGGTTACGTGGCAGACGTGCAGGTGCATCCCCGCCTCCTCAGCGAACATGAGGGCACGGCTCGCGGCCTCCGCCTCAGCAATCGGCGGACGGAACTCACCGTGCGCCATAGGGTCGACACGTCCAAGCCTCTTAGCCTCGGCCGTTCCCCTGTCGACTATCACCTGGTTCTCCGCGTGGATGAGGCAGGGGAGACCCTCATCCGCGATTATCTCGAAGTTCTTCCGTAGCTGCCAGTCGTCCGCGGCTAGCTCCTTGAAGCGAGCTATCATGAAGCTCTTGTAGGCTACGGCGCCCGCCTTGGCTAGGCCGCGTAGCTCCTCCTCCGGAACCTCGCCGGCTCCCCCGACTAAGCCGAAGTCGACGAGGGACTTCTTGGAGACTATGGCCTTCTTCTCCTCGAAGGCCTTGACTGTGACTGTGGCTGGGATCGTGTTTGGCATATCCATGACGGTGGTTACGCCCCCGGCTGCCGCGGCGCGTGTGCCCGACTCGAAGTTCTCCCTCTCCGGGTTACCCGGATCCCTGAGGTGAACGTGCATGTCCACCATGCCGGGGAGAACGTACTTCCCGATGGCGTCTATTACCCTGTCCGCCTTCGGTTCACCTGACTTCATTATGCCGATGATCTTGCCCTCGTCTATGACTAGGCTCCCCTCCCAGAGGCCGGAGGGTAGGACGAGTGTGCCGTTCTTTATGACCACGTCGACTGACAATCTTTACACCTGCAATAAGGCGGTGCGGTGGGGCTGATAACCGTTACCCGGCTAGAAGACGACGTCCCAGGGCATCTGGTTGAGGACGACGGGGTCCCCCTTGGTGACGAGGACTATGTCCTCGACGTGGCTCCTCATTCCCAGCTTCGAGTCGATCCTGATGGGTTCGTATGTGAGGGTCATCCCAGCCTTGAGGGGGAGGGCGTCGTTCTCGATTGAGCCGAAGTTGGTGGCGAATGGCATGGTGTAGTCGTGGACGTCGAGGCCGATCTGGTGTCCGCTGCGGGGTGTGGACTCGAATCCCATCTCCTCGTGTAGTGTGTTGGCGTAGCGGAGGACCTCGTTGCCCGAGACGCCCTCGCGGATGTGCTTTATGCCCTCCCTCTGAACCTTGACGACGCGGTCGAGGAAATCCTTCGCCTCGGCGTCGAGGGTGACGGGCCACGTGCGCCCCATGTCGCTGCAGTACCCGGACTCTACTCTGACGCCGACGTCGATGCTGAGGAGGTCGCGATGCTTCACGACACCGTATGGCCTCTTCGGCCCCCTGCAGAAGCTGAGGCTGGAGTCGAAGCTGTGGTCGAGGGCGCCGAGCTCTATGAGGCGGGCGTCGAGGCGCTTCTTCAGCTTCCAAGTGTCTGCCCCGGGGACGGCACCCTGGATGAGCTCGTAGACGGCGTTCTCGGTGATGTTGATGGCTCGCCTGATCTCGCTGACCTCGTACTCGTCCTTGATGCTGCGCATCGTGAAGATGTGGTCGCTGAGGTCGCGCTTGGGGTCGATCTTTATGTGGAGGGTGTCGGCGAGGGCGTAGGCGAACTGGCTACTCATGGTGCTGAGGTCGAAGCTGACGCGGTCGGGGTTGTAGCCGGTTAGGGCGACCTGTGTTCCCCTCATGTGATGGCCCTTCTCCTGCCTCACGGCGACGACCTTCGTGTACTTGCCGCTCTCCTCGGCGGCCTTCGCGCCCCAGTGGGGGCAGACGAGGGTGACGTCACCGTTCACACCGAGCACTAGGCTCTGGTGCTCGTCGCCGATGCCGTCGGGACAGAGATAGACAAAGTTACCCGGGTTCTGATTCACCACCTCGTTTAGGAGGACTATGGTCTCGAATCCCCTGCGCTCTACTTCCTTGAGGAGTTCCTTTCTCCTCCTCGTTAGCGACTCCTCCTGGTTCAAGTGGTTCACTTAGGTGTGTAGAGTCGCGGGGGGTGGATATGGGTTTTCCTAGGCGGTGGTGGCTTATGCCGTGCTACTAGGCATAACGAGAAATTTATTTTTTTCCGCATGGTTGTCGAGGTCGTTTTGGGGGTTCCCCGCAAGTTTATTATCCGGTGGGGTCGGCTACCGTCTCTATGAATAGGGACCTCGTGACTTTCGGCCTCCTCGGCGCCGCCCACTCTCTGAACCACAGTCTCTTCCTCGTCCTCGCGCCGCTGCTCAGCAGGATAGCCTCTGGGCTGGGCGTCACCTACCAGACTCTGGGGATAGTTACCACGGCCACGTTCCTCATCTACGGCGGAGGCGCCATCGCGGGTGGGCCCCTATCCGACATGATAGGCAGTGTCAAGGTGGCTCGGATCAGCATAGGGCTGGCGGGCGTCTTCGAGCCTGCTCTTCGTATTCTGCAACAGTGTCTACGTCTTCGCGGCGGCGATGTTCATTATGGCGCTCTGGGCGAGCTTCTACCACCCTACGGCGAACAAGCTGATCGCCCAGGCCTTCCCCAAGTCGCCGGGGAACGCGATGGGGATACACAACGCGGCGGGGAACGCGGGGCAGGTGCTGACGCCGACGGTCGGCTTCCTCCTAGGAGTGCTGATCGACTGGAGATTCAGCTTCGTCTTCTTCGGTATCCTGAGCATGATAACTGCCTTCTTCATGGACCGAATAATAGTCGAGGGGGACGAGCCCACGGGGAGGCGCACCCTGGACCTCGGCGGCTTCTTCAAGATCAAGAACTTCTGGATTCTCCTCGTCTTCAACGCGCTCGTCGGCTTCGTATCAAAGGCTATCGAGGTCTACTTCCCGACCTTCCTCAGCCTCGGCGAGGGCTTCTCGGGGGAGTTCGCCGCCATAGGTGCGTCCCTTATCCTCTTCTTCGGCATCGCGGGGCAGCTCGCCGGCGGGCGACTAAGCGATAAGATAGGGTCGACGAAGATACTGCTCGCGTCGAGCGCCGGGCTGCTGGTCAGCTTCCTCGTTCTGCTTCTCGTCCCCGTCAGCTACCCCTCCGTCATCCTGTTCACAATTATCTACGGCGTCGCGATCTTCGGGCAGCAGCCATCCATGACGAGCCTCGTCAGCAAGGTAACCCCGAGGAACCTGATGGGGCTGAGCTACGGGGCGATGTTCTTCTGCAGCTTCGGGCTGGGCTCGATCGCCGCAGCCGTTCTGGGGGCGCTGACGGACGCCCACGGCATCGTCTACGCCTTCTGGCTGAACGTCGCCATATCACTGGTGGTCGTCGGGGTGACACTCGTCATCTACAGGGTCTTCAAGAACGCGTGAGGTAGGTGAGGACGCCGGCGATGGTCTTTGCGTCCTCGATGACGTTCTTCTCCATCATACCGAGCAGCTCGTCGGGACCGTATGGCTCGAGGGTGATGCTCTCGTCCTCCTCGGTGCCCTGCTCCCCTGGCTTGAGCTCGGTGGCGAGGTAGAGGTGGATGACCTCGTTGCTGTAGCCGGGTGCCATGTACATGGAGAGAATCTTCTTCATCGAGCCTGCGGTGTAGCCGGTCTCCTCCTTCAGCTCCCTCCTCGCGCAGGTGTCGGATGCCTCCCCCTTCTCGAGGGTGCCGGCGGGTATCTCGAGCAGCTCCTTGCCGGCGGCGTAGCGGTATTGCCTGACGAGTACGATTCGCCCGTCGTCGAGAATGGGCACGATGGCGACGACCCCCGGGTGATCCACAATGTCGCGTATCGTCGTCTTACCGTTCGGCAATTCGACCTCGTCGGTCTTGAAGCTGAAGCTCCTACCCTGGTGGAGTAGTCGAGTGGTGATTGTCTTCTCCATTTCGTTGTATGTGGCGATTTGGGGTTATGAATGTGTCCGTTTCAGTAGCTGGGGTTTGAAATATTCGGTCTGATGAGGATAGGGAGAGGATCAGAGATGGGGAACAGTGACGGGGCCAGACACGATAAGGTGACGAAGGAGGAGTTCACGCGCCAGTCGGGGACTATGCAGGAGGCGAAGATATTCACAGACGCCGACGTGATCAAGAGAATCAGCGTCGCCGTCCTGCGCAACGGCGGGAGGATCAGGGTCCTCGACGTCGGCTGCGGCCCCGGCATACTCACCGTCGCCCTCGCCCCCTTCGTTGACGAGGTCGTGGCCCTTGACCTGACCCCCGAGATGATCGTCCAAGCGAAGAAGAGGAGCGAATGGGCTCGGGCTGAAGAACGTCCGATTCGAAGTTGGGCGGGCTGAGGAGCTACCCTTCGAGGACGGCTACTTCGACGTCGTCGTCACGCGACTTATGCTCCACCACCTCGCTGTCCCCCGCGAGGGCCGTGGAGGAGATGGCGCGCGTCACCAAGAGAGGTGGGCTAGCTGGTGGTCGCAGATATAGTCACCTCGGAGAAGCGGGCTGAGGCTGAGCTCCACAACGCGCTTGAGACCCTGCGCGACCCGAGCCACGTCAGAGCCCTCCCCGAGCCGGAGCTGGATGGACTGATGAACTCGGGCGGGTTAAAAACAGTCGCAAAGGAGGGCTGGGTGAATGAGAGGGAGTTCGGGGAGTGGATCAAGATAACGAATGCGCCTGAGAGGGAGGGCCCCCTTCTCGTCGTGATGAAAGCCCTCGCGGAAGCGGGTGTGACCGCTGGCGTCAACCTGAGGATTTACGGGGACAAGGTCAAGTTCGACCACAGATGGGTCCTAATCACAGCCGAGAAGGTCAGCTAGCTTCGAGCAGGGCCACAGGTTCGCCACCCCTCAAGTAGACTCGCGGTGTGTAGGGGTTGAGGTGGTTGAGAACACTGTAGGTCATCCACCCCGCAGTCTCGGCGAACCTGCTGAGCGTGTTCTCCCCGGTACACCCGATCAACTCGACGACGTCGCCCTGCTTTGCCTCGACGCCGCGTAGGTCGATGAGAATGTGGTTGAGGCTTATTGAGCCGACGCTGTTCCGGTACTGCCCGTCGACGAGTATGCGTGCCTTGTTCGACATCTCTCGGGGGACGCCGTCGTAGAAGCCGACATGGACCGTGCCGACGGGCATGTCCTCGGGGGCGACGAACTTGCCCCAATAGGTAACCGAGTCGCCACTGCTGATGGTCTTGACGTACTCTATCCTCGCCTTCCAGCTTAGTGCCTGCCTGAGCTTGGGGCCTGAGGCTACGTCCTTTGGCTCGGGGTAGACGCCGTAGAGGCTCATGCCGGGGCGGACGAGGTCGAGGTGGGCCTCCGGGTTGTTGAGGGTCGCGTCGGTGCTGGCGAGGCTAAGAAGACCCGGGTCGACGCTGGAGGATCGCAGCTCATCCGCGACGGCCTTGATGCGCCCTATCTGCTGCTTGTCCTGCTCCGGGTTCTGCATGAGTGTGCTCATGATGCCATCTAGGTGGATACGAGGGAGGGCCACGATTCTCTTGATGAGGTCGGGCGCTTCCTCATGCCAGACGCCGACGCGGCGCAGGCCGGTGTCCACCTTGACGAAGACCTCGGCGGTCTTGCCAAGCCTCTCCGCTGCCTTGCTGAGACTCTCCGCGGCGTCCATCGTGTAGACGACCTGCGTCACCCCCTTCACGACGGCCGCCTCGTACTGCTCCGCTGCCCAGAGTGGATCCATGTTGACGGCCCTGAGGCCGGTGTTCTCACTGATCTGGATCGCCTCGCGGGTCTTGGCGACGAGGACGCGCTTGATGCCGTTGTCCTCGAAGTGGGCCACGAGGGGGAGGAGGCCGTGGCCGTATGCGTTGTTCTTGACGCACGGCATCACCTCGGCCCTCGTATGCCTCCGAATCTCGGCGAGGTTGTTTGAGACGGCGTCGAGGTCGACTTCGATCCAGCTGCCGAATCCCTCAATCCTTCGCCTTATCTCGGCGGGCTTCGGCTGCTTCGACCAGTAACTATGGGGCATGGCTCCATCTTCATGGCGAATCTGTATAAGCGTGTCGATGATGCGTGTTAAATGCCTATTTCGGTACATAATCGAGCTTGAACGGCGTCGTTTCCGCGTCCCTTTCAGTGATTAGTGCCCTGTTTTGGATTATTTTGGGTACCCCCTCCCCGTTTTGGGCACCAGGTTGATAACGGGGGAGGCAGAGTCTCTTCTGGTGCCTGGTATGGGTGAGGTGGTAGCGGGGACGTTGTCGGATGGCTCCCCCTGCCTGCGCAATCGTTGTATCGCCTGCTGCCTAGAGACGGAGATGCCCCTCACCGAGGACGACATCAAGAGAATAGAGAAGCTCGGCTTCAAGCGCGCAGACTTCACAGTCGAAGCCGAGGGGGAGACCCGCCTCAGGAACGTGAAGAAGTCGTGCTTCTTCCTTCGGGTGGGTAAGTGCATTGTCTACGAGGAGCGCCCAGAGGGCTGCAGAATATACCCACTCGTCTACGACGTCGACTCGCACAAATTCGTCTATGACACTGTTTGCATCCATTCTAGCGAATTTAAGGCGAAGCGAGAGGACAAGGACAAATTAAAGCGTCTTATAACTAAACTTGATAAAGAATCATCGAAAAGATACTGTTAAGTTATTTGACCTGAAATGAAAAAGGGTCTAATTGACTCAATTCTACAATCACTTTAAATCAGGTATGACGTACTGAATTATGCCAATTACATGCAATACATGAACATTCTTCATCAATAAAATGTTTAAGTCCTTCTGGCCCACCACGAAGTGATTTCTTATCAAAACTTGGAAATATTCTGTCAAAATATTTACTATCTTTACGTTCATAATATCTAAAAACTGAATAAGCACAAACATCTGCAAGTTCAAGCATTCTTGTATCACGTGCGCCAGCAAAGTACGGAATATCAACAATATTTGTCATTTTTCCATATTTTGAACCTATGCTCTGGAACTCTGCAATTAATTCACGATAACGTTCTTGGTGAGCCTGATCAATTATTAATAATCCTTTTCCTCGAAGATCTTTACTATATAGCCGTTTCATAAAAATATTAAAACGACTAGTTAAATCTTCCACTGTTTTTTCTAACGCTTCTTTTGGAGTTCTTAAAGCACTGATATGTATACATGTAGAAAACGAAACCAAATTTGGAAATGTTTGTCTACCGATGAGATCACATATATCATTTAGGAGTTTTTCCCTATTCTCGGGGGGCATATGGTCAAAATGACTCTTGGCTTGATGTATGTCCACTGCGTGAAGAGGAATGCGTATTTTTATTGATGGAAAATAACGTTTTTGAATAATATCCATCTCTTTAGTCAATCTTTGTATTTGACCTTCGTGAATCGCTACAGCACCTAATACAAAATGGGTTTGATTACTCCATCCATTAGGGTCTCCTGATTCATCAATGTATAATAGGTGCATTTTAAACTGGATTATTTATATTACACTAACTTGGTAATAAAATGATGCAACTGGTAACGGATCGCCGAGGCAACCCTTCCAGTCGCAATAGTTGTGTACATATGGGGGTTTATAAAATTTTATGGATGCGGATACTGTTACGTTATCGTAATATCCCCCAAAGTCAAATAGATACATTGTGCGAGTCAGTCAACTCTATCTGCTTACCATACTTGCTCTCAGTTTGATCTCGGCAGCAGCCTTCATCTCAACCCGTGTTACCCCATCTTACACTGAGAGGACCATCACTGTCAACCACACGGGCTACAAAAACCTCACCGACATGGCCGAGTCCACTAAGATGATACTCGTAGGAACAGTTACACAAATCAAGTCCACAACAGGGCCCTCCGTAGAGTCGCCGACGACCAAGTTCGAGGTCAGGATAGATAAATGGTTGAATCCCTTAACTGCAAGCAACTTCACAACAGCGACCGTTATCCAGATTGGGTCCCGTGACAGCACAGGATCAGCGGGAACGATCGACGACCCCTTGATGAAGGTTGGAGAGCAAAACGTATTCTTCCTCTTCGACGGCGAGGGCGATGGGACGCAGAAACCATACTCCACCACTGGAGAATGGGGCAGGTTCAGAGTCCAAGACGGTGAAGTTCATCCCATCAACCATGTTTGGCAAGAGTACGATGGGATGAATCTGGACACGTTCATCGATTTGGTGAATTATAAACCATCGAGGCAAGCTCTGATAATAATCGGCATCGGGTACAGTGAGATGCTCAACTCCTCCACGACCCTCCAAGTTGTACGGGAGTGGAAAGAGGGACAACTCACCGACATCCCATACGTGGTGAACAACGAGACATTATTCGATAGCCTGAGGATCGGCACCACATACAACGTAACCTACCACGTATCCGACATTCCCCAGCTGGGACGATGCTACGTCATCTTAGAGGCCAAGATGGTTCCGTATGAAAGTGGCACTCTCGGGACAAACCCGCATCACATCCCATTCCTGGGTCCGGTCCCAATTGGTCCCACAGCCGAAGAAGCGTATGGGCCTAAAGTCGACCTAAAGACAGCGGCGGCCCAGTGGAAGAAAGATCGCGGAGAGCCACTACTCCAACCGACTTGGCTCCCCGAAGGTTTAACGCAGACCTCAGTCTCCGCTCAATGGGAAAACCCAACTACCCAGACAGGGAAGCTGAAGGAGGTTACGATTCTGTACAGTTTCAGTGGGATCGACGATCCGTTTACAGCCGAGCTCCAACTGAGGGTAATGATGCCGTGGTCGACGACGTTTTTATCACCACGCTGGCTACGTGACAATGTTAACCTAGGCGGTAACTACACCGAATTGGATGGCCGCCCCAGGTACATAGGAATAATGGGTTGGTTCGATGGGGGATACTTCGAGATGTATGGTGGAACAACATTGGTTCATGTCTACGCAGGTAGGGGACGTCGTTTACTTCTTCAGGGTGCCAGAAGGATTCTCAACAAGAGACCTAGTGAAGATTGCAGACAGCCTTAAGCCAGCGCTGGGGTAATGGTTTAAATGGGATTAATTTACCACTAAATATAACTTTATGTTACTAGTGAGTAACATCCCAACTTAAATAGAGATAAATCGATTAAAACTATAAAAAATTAACAAGAACATTCAAACCAACACCCTACTATGAGGGTCATTGAAAGAGGACAATGGAAAAGGGCTGCATTACTCGCTGTCTTCCTCTACGCCCTCGACCTCCACGGGGCGGTAATCCTTCTTCTCAAGAGTCAAATTACCATACACTGCACCTATGAACCGGGCGAACAGGAGCTTCCGCCTAACCGCGTTATAAGTAGACTCCGCCATACCGTGCTCCTGGAGCTTAATCTTCAGGTTGCCCTCGGAGACGTGGTCGAAGCCGCACCCGTGCAGGGTGTCGAGGAAGAGGAGATCGTCCTCCGTAAGCTCAAGCTTCTTACCCGCCATAAACGTCACCGGCTCCGAGTCGGCCCATTATCTCACCAACGTAGGGGAGATTAAATCCTTGCCCCCATTGAGAACCGAACACGGTGAAAATTCTCAGATCCAAGCTCGAGCTAAACCCCTAACGCTTATTGATTAGGGCAAGTAAATCCTAGTCATTACCGCCGAATCGTGTATATACCGGCAGTCCGGTTCCTGCTGGATATGGAACTCAGCACGATACCCTGGTGGGGCTACGCCCTCGGAACCATGGCCATGTTCGGCGTCACAAACTCACTACTAAAATTCGCCTCACACGAGAAAATGGACAGTATCTTCGCATCCCAGATACTCTGGCTCAGCGTCGGTATCTTCGGCCTCATCTTCTTCGCCTACTATTACTCAACGGGCTCCTTCACATCCAACTTAACCGGAACATCATCCCTCTTACTCATGGTCCCAGCCGTCGCCGGGGTCTGCCTAGCGGCGGGCATGTTCTTCATAAAGAAGGCCGTCGCCATCGGCCCAGCGGGCCCAGCGACGGCGATCTCGGCCGGTAACGCCATCCTCGTCGCCCTCTTCGCCTACGTCGTCCTCAAAGAGGGACTCAGCATGCCGAAGGTGATCGGGATGATTATGGTCGTCGGCGGCATCATAGTAATGAGCGTATTCGTCTAAGAGTTCTTCGAGACCCTCTACGCCGCTAAATTGATTTAGCCATCGGTGAATAGTCAACCGATACACCATGCAAGTCAAGAAGCTCGGCGAGGTGACGGCGGAGCCCACCTCCGGCGGAATATTCACGGGAGAGGTAGCCATCCAAAGGGTCTTCGGCAAGGAGACGGGGACGACAGACCTCAACATAAGCCTTGTATCGTTCCCAGCGGGGGTCAGGAATACCTGGCACACCCACCAGCACGATCAGTGCCTCTGGATACTCGCCGGAAGAGGTAAAGTAGCGAGTAGAGAGAGGGAATATACCGCCGAGCCCGGGATGGCCTTCCTCATCCCCGCCGGCGAGAGCCACTGGCATGGCAGCGTCGGCGAGGACTTCAGCCACATAAGCATCGTCGGCGGTATTGGCCCCACAAAGCCGGACGGGCCCAACCCCTTTAAATCGGAGCCCGCATCCATCAGTTGATCTGATTGAGCCCAGAGGCGAGGCTGAGGGTCGGCGGCATCACAGACATGTCCACCGTCGACTGGTACGGTAACGTTAGCCTCATCGTTTTCTGCGCGGGCTGCAACTACAGGTGCTCCTACTGCCAGAACTCGGGCCTCATACCCCTCGACTCGGGGCAAGAGATAGACCTCAACCTCTTCAGGGAGCGCCTCGAGGCGAACAAGTTCATCAACGACGCCGTCGTCTTCACCGGGGGGGAGCCCGCCCTCCAGCCAGACGCTATAATCGAGGCCGCTAGACTCGCCAAGAGCCGCGGACTAAAGGTAATGCTCGACAGCAACGGCAGCGTCAAGGAAAATATTGATAGGATTCTCAGAAGCGGCGTCATTGACAGGGTCGCCCTCGACGTGAAGGCACCGATAAACCTCATCGATTATGGCAGGGTCACTGGTCGTCCCGACCTTGGGGAAGCCTCTGTCGAGGCCGTTGAGCATTGCCTCAACTTGAGTAAGGAGCTGGGCATCGAGATGGAGGTGCGCACCACCGTTGCCCCAGGCGTCTCCGACGACCCCGCCTTCATCCGAAGCATCGCCGAATCAATCAAGGGAAGATGCGACGTATTCTACCTCCAGCAGTTCGACAACCTCGGAGAGGTGCTGAGCCAAACCCTTAAACAGGAGAAACCTCCTACGAGGGAGGCAATGACGAGCCTCGCCCGAGTAGCCCTGCAGACGGGACTCAGGAACGTCTTCATCAAGACGCGAAGTAATGGGCTCGAGAGGATGGGCTAAGACATGGCCCGGAGACGACTCATTCTCCTGACGGGGATGGCCGGCTCCGGAAAGACAACCCTTTCTGGAATCATACGCGAATCCGGGCTACGCGTCATAACCATGGGCGACGTCATCAGAGACCTCGCAAAGCAGAAAGCGCTTGACCCAACCCCGGAGAACATCGGGCACCTAGCCGAAGAGATACGCAAAGGTGGCCCCGACGCCGTCGCCCGCCGTTGTGTAGAGATGCTCAAGAAAGGACCAGACGGACTCACAGTCGTCGACGGGATCAGGAGCATCGCCGAGGTCGACGCATTCGAGGACGACTTCGACGTTGTCCTCATCGCGCTATGGGCCAGCCCCCTCAGCAGGTACAAGAGACTCACTCGCAGAGGCCGAAGCGACGACCCGAAGACTTGGGAAGAGTTCAAGGAAAGAGAGCACCGCGAGCTCGGATTCGGGATTGGTGACGCCATCGCCTCCAGCGACTACATGATCAAGAACGACGACGGAATAAACAGCTTAAAACCCGCCTTCGACGAGATCATGGAGAAGATAAAGAATGGCTGAAGTTAGAGTCATCGTCAAGGCTCACCTCAACGCTACCGAAGATCCCGAAAAGCTTGAGAAGGCCATCACCAATCTCTTCGGCGACGTGAAGCCCCAGCGTAGCAAGGAGCACGGCGCCACATATCTAAAATTTGAGGCCACGGGCATCGATGCCCTCCGACAACTCAGGCAGAGGATTGCAAGCGACAGGATCAGGGACGCCGCAAGGGCAATGCTCAGTCGCTGGGCCGCTAAAAACGAGAAGGTCACTTTTCACCTCAACAGGCAAGCAGCATATGCGAACCATGTAAGCATCTATCACGCAAGCAAGTCTCCCCTAGGCCCAATAGAAGTGGAGATAGATGGACAACCGGAAAAAATTATTGAATTTCTCACGGGCAAAGGCCCCGCCTAACTAGTGACAACACCTACTTCAATAAGAGCTGAGAAAATGAATAGAGGTAATATAAGAAACCCCCGCGGTCGCTAATTTCGTTGAAAAAGTGTTAAAGATCAGCGTACATATTTAGTTCTTTATTAAGTGTAGGTGTTTCTCCTAGAGCCATAGATAGATGTCAACTACGACCACATACTGATAGCAGCGACATTACCTTCGCACTCCTAGTGAGGCTTGGAAAAGAGAAGAGATGACTGAATTATTTTTTTTCAAATATGACTAGCTACTTGCGCGAGGGAGACTTGAAAACAGCTCATTTTCCACACTCTAAACACCCTACGTCGTTTGGAATTCTAATATCAAAAAGAATGCAGGTCCCTCTAAGCACAACGGAAGAAACATCCGGGACAATCCATACTGACAAATAAATCTATACGGCGGATCGATCCGCCATCATTCTTTATATAGAAGAAAACTACGGTTCCAAGTCTAAAAATAATAGATATAACTAAACATTCAAGGTTCCACGATATCGCATTCAATGAAAGATGCAAGAAGATCGATGATGGAAGGAAGGTTGTTTCTGGCGGGGAAATACCCCCATAGAGGGGGATCGACATCCACCCGCCTCAAGGCTCCTCTTCGGACTATTACAGATCTGTGTGATCCTATGTATATCGAGAATATTTTTCAAACATCATATGCCACAATGACAAGTAAACTGAAAACAACTCCTTTTCACCCACCATGGGTTGAGTGAGATCGATGGAGTTTTTTTTTCTTATATCCCCCTACTGGTTGCAAGAGAGACTTGAAAACGACCCCTTTTTCACACAAACTATAACTTACAATAGTCTCAACCTGATAAAAGTCGCCGCTTCTCCGGTGAGAGCTTACCCATCTGCTTCACCTGCTCCGTAAAATCCGAGATGAACTTAGGGAGCATCTTAAAGATGGGGAGCACCATGGGTTGGAGGCGAACCCTCCCCGGTTCTATACCGAGTCCACTCAGTACCTCAGAGACATCAGCAACTAGCTTCTCCGCTAGCTCGGCCTCGTGGCTATCCTCCACCTCGCAGATGAACACCCCGTCAGCGCCCAACCCCATCGCCTTCAGGATGGTCTCCTTACTCAAGAGCGCGGTCGAGGTCATCCTCATTATCCTTATGTTCGTCGGATAGTGAAGCCTCGCCGTGCCCGCGTTGTCGGCTGCCGTGTAACTTATATTATCGTCGAAGAAGCCGAGCACCGCAACATCGCCCTCCGTCCCGGAGAGGAGAGCCTTAGCCTCCTCAAGCAGAACCTCCCCTGAGTTGTTAGGTATCCTCAGCGCATCCTTGGGGCAAACAGCGATACACGCCCCGCAGCCGTTGCAGCTCACAGGATCCAGCACGGGCCCCTCGCCGCCCATCGACAAAGCGCCCCTGACGCAGGCGACCGCGCATGCACCGCAGAGGTCGCACTCGCCATCGTGGACCGGCTTCTCTGGGCTCAGCTTCGCCGTTCCGTCCCCCACGAAGTTGTAGACGTGGCTCGCCGCGGCCCTCGCGTCGACGACCGAGTCGTGTATGTCCTTCGTTCCCGTGGCGACACCGACGGCGAAGACGCCCTCCCTAAGCGTCGAGATCGGGTCGAGCTTAACGTGCTTCGGCGCCACAAAGAGGTCCTCCCCGAGGGCTACCCCGAGGCGGGACGCGAGCTCGCCCGTCCCAGCGGAGGGCACCATCGCGGAGCTGAGCACCACGAGGTCGACGGGATTCCTCAACATCAACCCCGTGTCTAGGTCCTCGACGATTATCTCGAACCGCCCATCGTCCAGAGGCGTCAGTCCGCCGGGCTTAGCGTGTATGAACTGGACCCCCTTCTCACGGGCCTCCCTGTAGAAGTCCTCGAACCCGCGCCCCGTCATGCGCATATCCGTATAGTAGATGTAGACCTTCAGAAATGGCAAAAACTTCCTGAGTAGGATGGCCTGCTTGATCGAGTAGGCGCAGCAGACGCTGCTGCAGTAACCTACGCCGTGGTGAGGGTCGCGGCTCCCCGCGCAGAGGATGTAGGCGATGGACTTCACCCTCTCACCGTTACCACGCGTCAGGACCTTCCCCTCGGTGAGCTCATTCTCTATGAGCCTCTCAACCTGAAGGGCGTTCACGACCCCACTCATCTCAGGGTGGTACGTGCGAAGCACCTCCTCCCCGATGAGGTCGAAGCCAGTGGCCACTATCATCGACCCGGCGTCGACTGTGACGATCTTCTCCTGATCCTCTAGGTTGATCGCGCCGACTGGGCACGCCTCAACGCAGGCCCCACATCGCTTGCAGTGCTCGAAGTCGATTGCGAAGCTGGAGGGTACGGCCTGAGGGAAGGGGAGGTAAGCAGCCTTACGCTTATAGAGACCCTCCTCGAACTCGTTCGACACCTCAGTCGGGCAGACCTGACCGCATCGTCCACATTTCAAGCATTTGTCAGCATCGACGCCCCTCGGCGCGACCCTGACCTTGACGTGATAGTCTCCCGGGCCGCCCGACACCGAGGCGACCTCAGCACCAGTCAGGAGGGTAATGTTCTCGTCGTTTCCGACCTCAGCCATGCGTGGGCTGAGTATGCAGGGACTACAGTCAAGTGTTGGAAAAGTCTTGCTGAGCTGCGCCATCCGTCCCCCTATGCTGGGGCGACGCTCAACGAGGTTGACCTTGAACCCGCCCCTGCTGAGTTGTAGGGCCGCGGTTATCCCCGAGACGCCCCCGCCGATGACTAGCACGTCCCTATTTATCTTCACAACTTTCTCCTCGAGAGGCTCAAGGGTACGCGCACGCGCAACGCCGCCCCTGACTAGGCTGATTGCCTTCTCGGTAGCTCCCCTGTCGTGGACCCAGCTGCATTGCTCCCTCAAGTTGACGTGGACGAGCCGGTGTCGGTTTACACCGGCTTCCTCAACGACGCCGCGGAACATCTCCTCATGCATATGTGGACTGCAGCAGGCGACAACTACTCGGTCCAACCCTTGGGACTTGATGCTGCCCTTTATCAGCTGGAGCCCCGGCTTTGAGCAGAGAAACTCGGTGACCTGCCCCGTCTTGACGTCCTCCTCGTCCTTCACCGAATCGCGGACATTCTCGCAGTTCACGGTGCCCGATATGTTCCCGCCGCACTTACAGATGAATACGCCTGTTGTCATGTCAGACACCCACCTTCCCCAGGAGAGCTTGGACGCTCACCGAGTTCACGTCGAAGCCAAGCTTTGATGGATCGATTCCGAGTGCTAATCCGAGTAACTGGGGGTAATAGAGGACGGGGAGGCCGAAATGCCTCCCGAGCTCCTCCTCCAAGTTCCTCTGGTACTTGTCGTACATAATCCCGCAGAAGGGACAGATGACAACCATGGCGTCAGCCTTCTCGGATAATTTCGCGAGCTTCTTCCCCGTCATCGCCTTAGCTATATCCTCACGGACAGCGAGTATCCCGCCGCCGCAGCAATCGGTCTTCCCCTGGTAGTCAAGGGTCTCCGCCCCAGTGGCCTCGACGAGCCTGTCGAGGGTGCCGGGGAACTCTGGGTCGTCGAATCCGGAATAGAGCGTGGATGGGCGCACATAGTGACACCCGGGGTGAGTGGCTATCTTAAGGCTCTTGAGCGGCTTTACGACCCGCACCCGAATGTTGTTAAGGCCGTAGTCGTCGTGGAGCATCCGCGCGAAGTGGATCACCCTCGGCCTCTCCCCCGCGTAGGTTACCCCCGCCTGCGCGAGGACCTTGACAACGCCCTTGGCGGCCTCAGCGTCCTCACCGAGCCTCTTCTCCGCCTTGCTCAGCATTTCGCCACATGCCGAGCAGAGGGTGACGAGAGTATAGCCGCTCGCCGACGCGATCTGCAGGTTAGCAGCTGCCATTGACAGCGCCTTGACCTCGTCGACCGGCTCCACGGGGAACCCACAGCAGCCGTAGCCGCCGTCGACGAACTCGATGCCGAGCACCCTCGCAACCTCCCTCGCGGACTGCTCATAGTTCATCTGCCGGGTAGGAATCGTGCATCCGAGGAAGAGGCTGTACCTCATGCCTTCGCCTCCGAGATGCGCTTAATGAACTCGGGCTCGGCCTCGACTGCGGGGAGACCCCGGTCGCTCCTCTCCTCGTTCGTAAAGTCGTCGACGGAATAGACGCGCCCGTTCCGCCTCAGGGTGTCGAGGAGCTTCGAGAGGTTGGCGGGAGCCACACCCTCTTTCGCCGCCATGTTCCTCAGGACCGTCATCACCTCGGGGGGGCGCACATCCTGTGGGCACCTCTCAAGGCACATGAAGCACATGCTGCAGAGCCAGATCGTGTCGCTCGCGAAGACCTGCTTCTTAAGCCCCATCTTAGCCAGCTTCATGATCCTCCGGGGGCTGAACGAAGCCTCCACCTCCCGAACTGGACAAGAGGCGGTGCATACCCCACACTGGAAGCACTTGCTGAGGTCGCTCGCGCCCAGCTCGGCTTCGAGCCTCCTCAGGAACCGGGTGTCAGCCTCGGATAGATCCACCACGCTGTCTGGGGCCATCTGCTTCTGATGAATTACAGTGGATTAAAAAGATTGAGAAGAAAGAGTTACGCCTTGGGGGTCTCGTAGATCTCTGTCTTCTTCGTGTACTCAGGCGCCCTCATCTCGACGGCGCCCGTGATCGCCTGCTGCATGCAGTTATCGATGCAGAGGTAGCAGAAGAGGCACTTAAACGGCTGGTACTCCACCCTCTTCTCCTCGGGCACGACCTTAATCGCCATACTAGGGCAGACGCGCTCGCAGTCCTGACACTGGTCGCACCTATTCATGTCCCACGTCAGCGCCCCTCGTGTGCCGGGCACAGGCGTCGGCTTCTCGAACGGGTACTTAACCGTCGCTGGCTTGCTGAAGAGGTTCTTCAGTACTTCCTTTACCATTTCCGGCATTTAGATGGCCTCCTTCTTCACCCGGACGAAGCGCTCCGTGCAGCTTATGCACGGGTCGATGCTGTGGACGATGGTCGGTATATCCGGGACGTCGTTCCCGATGAGCATTGAGACGAGCGGCGGAATGTTTGCGGCGGTAGGGGTCCTGATCTTGCAGCGGCTCAACTTGTTCGTGCCGTTCCCCTCTACGTAGTAGAATAGCTCGCCCCGTGGCTGCTCAGTCCTCACGAGGGCCGTGCCTACGGGGAACTTTTCGCTCTTGTTGAGCACCGGCCCCTCAGGCATCTCCTTAAGCGCCTTCTCGATGAGGTCTAGGCTCTGGAAGACCTCGTCGTACCTGACAAGCATCCTCGAGTAGGCATCCTCACCATCGTGGGTCACTGGCTCGAAACCGAGCGCCCCGTATGCCTCGTACCCAGTCATCCTAGCGTCGGTCTTTATACCGCTTCCCCTGATCGTTGGGCCAACGGCTCCGAGGAAAGATGCCTTGCTCTTCGGCAAGATTCCCCTACCCTGCGTCTTGGCCTTAAGGGCGGAGTCCTTGTAGAAGACGGGGCGAAGGTTCTCCATCTTCTGCCTTACTACGCTGAGGTCTTCGACGTATGTCTTCGCGAGGCCCTCGTCGATGTCCTTCCTGCAGCCGCCGATCACGTTGGTCTCAAGGTGGATGCGGTGGCCGTTCGTCTTCTCGTTGAGGGTAAGTATAACCTCACGGTCGCGCCAGATCTGCATGAATAAGCTCTCGAAGCCGACGGCGTCGGCAAAGAGGCCGAGCCAGAGCAGGTGGCTCTGGAGGCGCTGTAGCTCGCTCCAGGCGACGCGTATGTACTTTGCTCGTGCGGGGACCTCCGTGTCCGTCGTTTTCTCGATCGCCTCGCAGTAAGTCATGCCGTGGATGAAGTTGCAGATGCCGCAGACGCGCTCGCAGAGGTAGATGTTCCTCTTCAGGTCGTTGATCTCGCACGCGCGCTCTATACCGCGGTGGACGTAGCCTAGGTTGGGCACGACGTCGATTATCTTATCCTCGTCGACCACGAAGCGGAGGTGTACGGGTTCGGGTAGCACGGGGTGCTGGGGTCCGAAGGGTATTACAGTGTACTTGTTCTGGGACATCTTTGCATCACTCATTCCAGTCACACTTCCAGCAGCGCTTAGCCTCGCGAAGCGCCTCGTCCTCGTTGTAGCCGAGCTCGACCTCGCCGAAGCCCTTCACGCGCTCCTCAGCGTTCAGCTCGCGGCAGGTAACCATCTCCTGGAACCTGATCTCCTCAATGTTTGGTGGGCGGCCGACGAACTCGTCCGCCTTGAGGTCAGGCGGCGGTAGGCCCTTGCCTCCGAGGCTCATGTCTATGCTGTGGGCGGCCTTCCTGCCGTCCCTCAGGGCCTCGATTACACTGCTGGGGCCGAAGACGCCGTCGCCACCGGCGTAGACGCCGGGGAGACTCGTCTGCATAGTCTCCTCGTTGATGACTATCCTGCCCTGCCTGTTGACCTCGACACCGAAGTCGGCGGGAACAACTACTGACTGGCCGATCGCCTTCACTATGGTATCAACCTCGATGGTGTACTCGCTCCCCTTCACCGGTACTGGCCTGCGCCTGCCCGAGTCGTCGGGTGCACCGAGCTCCATGTGTTGGAGGGTGAGCTTCAGTGGCTTACCCGGCTCGATCTTGATGGGTGCGGTTAGGTACTCGAAGCTGACGCCCTCCTGTAGGGCCCCGTGGATCTCGTGGGGCGAGGCGGGCATCTCCTTCTCGGTGCGCCTGTAGTACATGACCACCTTGCTGGCGCCTAGGCGCTTCGCTACGCGTGCCGCGTCTATCGAGCTGTTGCCTCCGCCGATGATGGCGACGCGGTCGCCGACGGACGGGGTCTTGTCGTGTACGTTGACCTGGTTGAGGAGCTCACGGAAGTCCATGACACCCTCGTTGTCCTCGCCGTCGACGCCCAGCTTGTAGCTGTCGACCGCCCCGATGGCTACGAAGACGGCGTCGTGTTCCTTCTTAACGATCTTGAGGTTCTTGACCTCCTTCTTCGTCTTGAGGGTGACACCCGCCTCGGCTAGACGTGCCTGTATCTCCTCCTCAAGGAGGTCCTTAGGCAGCCTGTACTTTGGTATCCCCCAGAGCATGGCCCCGCCGCAGCGGTCGCCCCTCTCGTAGAGAGTGACCTCATGGCCGAGCAGGCCGAGGAAGTAGGCGCATCCGACGCCCGCGGGTCCCCCACCGACTACAGCGACCTTCTTACCTGTGGGCTTCTCCACCTTCATCTTCCGCCTGAGGCTCGGCATCGAGTCCGCGGTGTACCTCTTTATGAGCCTGATCTGTATGGGCTCGTCGTTGCGCTCCTGGCGGCAGCCTTCCTGACACGGGGCGAAGCAGACCCTCCCGAGTATCGCGGGAAGAGGAGCCCTCTCACAGACGGTGCTGTAACCGCCCTGTGGATCGCCCGTAGCGACCTGCCTGATGTACTTCGGAGCATTAACGGAACCGGGGCACTGCTCTCTACAGCGGCCATAGAACCTCTTAATGAAAGGCGCGGGACCGACCGCCGGCTTTACGAGCGTGGTGTCGTCAGCGCCCTCGATGGTGAGAAGCTTTCCGCCAAAGTCTACGCTGATGTTTGAGACCTGTATCTTGAAGAGGTCCTGTAGCTCGTTCTCGAAGAGCAGCGCGGATGGGTAGACGCTCGTGATACTCGGCATCGCCTCCTTCCGGGGGATCTTCACATGGAGGTTGACTACGTCCAAGCCCTTCGCGAAGTTGTATACGTACTCCATCTCCTGGCCGTGGTCGAGGGCCGTGATGGTTATCAGGCGTGCGCCCTGAGCCTTCAGCTCGCCAAGCCTGTTGAACATCTCCGACTTATCGGCTGAAATGTCCTCTGTCTTTGATTTTAACTCGAACTGCTGTACCGTCATCTTAGTCCACCTTCTCTCCCTCACTCACCTTCTGGAGCTTCTGTAATGCGAGCACAACCCCGTCCACGATGGACTCTGGGCGGGCCGCGCAGCCGGGGACGTAGACGTCCACGGGGATGACCTTGTCGATGCCCCCGAGGGTGTTGGGGCAGTTGTGGAATATCGCACCGCTACACGCGCACTCGCCGATGGCGATGACCGCCTTCGGCTGAGGCATCTGGTCGTAGAGGTTCTTCAGCACGTGCTGGTTGCGCTTGTTGGCGGGGCCAGTCACGACCAGGACGTCCGCCTGCTTCGGGTCGCCTATGTTGACTATGCCGAAGCGCTCCACATCGAACTTAGGCGTCAGAGCGGCTAGTATCTCGATGTCGCAGCCGTTGCAGCTGCCGCAGTCAAAGTGTATGACCCACGGCGACTTGAGCCGTGCCTTAGTCATTGTCTTCATGATAGTATCACCACACGGGCGATGAGCCCGACGATGTTCGCGATTATTAGGAGGAAACCCACGACCCACGTTGTCTTCAACATGGTCTTCCAGTCGAGCCTCGGGTAGCTGTTGTCGATCACGAGGACGACGAAGAAGAGTGCGAAGGCTATGATTGCCCCAAAAACTATCCACGGGACCGTGAGTGCACCGAGGACAAGGTCCTTTGCCCAGAATAGGCTCGCGAAGCCTACGAGCAGGGCGACCTTCGTCCAGTGGCCCAACTCAACCAGTGCGAGTGTGTAGCCGCTGAACTCGGTGTAGACGCCCCTGACGAGCTCCTGGTGGGCGTGGCCCGAACCGGAGACGTCGAAGGGGGACTTCTTCATGTCGATGATGAGTACAGGGATGAGGGCGAGGAAGGTCAGTGGTAGGATGGTTAGCAGTGGCTCCTGGACGTCGAAGATCGAGCCGACCATGAAGCTTCCGGAGACGAAGAAGATGCTTATCGCGGCGAGTAGCAGGACGGGCTCGTAGCTGAGCATGCCAAGCAGCTCGCGGCGGGCTCCTATGTTGCTGTAGGGGGACTTGGAGTTAAAGGCCGCCACAATCAGGCATAGGTCAGCTATCGCCATCGTGAAGACGAGCAACAGCATGTCCTGCCCGAAGGCCAGGAGCGCGAAGGCGGCGACGCTGAAGCCGAAGTAGCCGAAGGCTAGTATCGGCTGGAGGCTGCTCGCGATGAACGGCTCCTTGCCCCAGAGCTTTATCGCGTCGTAGAAGGGCTGCAGTATCGGCGGCCCCATGCGGCTCTGCATCCTGGCGGTTATCCTCCGGTCTATGCCCATCAGCAGGCCGCCGATTATTGGGGCAAGTATGACTAAGACCACCGGAACGTACGTGTTGAGGTTGAGGAAGTCTACCATGTCAAAGCACCACCGTTATGAACATTATCATGACGAGAATCGCACCCGCCACTGCTCCGTAGGCCAGCACGTTTGATTGGCTGAACTCATTCTCCATGAACAGGGCGGAGACCTCCATCGGGACCTGCGTGTCCGCCGTCGT
Source organism: Candidatus Bathyarchaeota archaeon (assembly GCA_963769425.1). GTDB lineage: Archaea > Thermoproteota > Bathyarchaeia > TCS64 > TCS64 > UBA8941. The sequence continues at coordinate 132,667 of CAVYLP010000001.1, forward strand.
CCTGAAGGCGTCCGGGTCCGCGACGTTCTCGCCGCTGACGTATGGGGGCTTCACCACGCCGCCCTTCTTCGTAGCGATCATCCATCCTATAACGAAGATGGCGATTGCACCGACCCAGAAGGGGTATGTGAGGAAAGTGCCGATGCCGGAGGAGAAACTGAGGGTCCCTGTGGTCACGAATGCGGACCACCCAGTAGGGAGCGCAGGGAGCACAACGGCGCCGATCACCATCGATGCGCCGGCTCCCATCACTATGCCGATGGTCAGCAGGGACAGCAGGGATATCGAGTATGGCAACGGGAGCTGCTCCTCGCCGAGCTTCTTCCCGGACTGCGGGAGCACGAGCATGTGACCCAGCCACTTAGCGTAGTAGAGCGTAGTCGCTGCGCTGCCGATGAGTACGAGTGAGATTATTATGAGGAAACCCAGGGTGGAAGACGAGATTATCGCGTCTATGGCTATCCACTTACCCAGAAGCATCCCGAAGGGCGGTAGGAACATGCTCAGCATCCCGACGATCATGATGGTCGTCGTAGTCGGGAGCTTAGCGAGTAGACCCTCCCAGTCCTCGATCGCGCGCGAGTATACGCGGTTCTCGACGACACCCGCGCAGAGGAAGAGTAGACCCTTTGAAACGGAGTGGAAGACGAGTAGCGTAAGAGCAGCGACGTAGCCCAGCGGGTTCTGGAAGGAGCTGATGCCCACACAGAGGATGATGAGTCCGAGGTTCCCAATTGTTGAGTAGGCAAGTATTCCCTTGGATACCCTCTCATTTAGGGCGAGGACAGCCGTTATCATGAATGTGAACGCCCCGACGAGGGCGACCCCGAAGCTCAGTGCGGTACCGCTGAAGGCGGGGGCGAACCTCAGGATGAGGAAGATGCCCGCGTTAACCATCGTGCTGGAGTGCAGCAGCGCGGAGACAGGGGTCGGTGCGACCATAGCGCCTTGCAACCACTTGTTGAACGGAAACTGCGCCGACTTCGTGAAAGCTGCGAAGACGAGCGCAGAGAAGAGGAGTAACAGTGGGCGGCTAAGGTTCGAGGTTACAAGCGTCTCGATTGAGAGTGTACCAACGAAGGTGAAAGCCAAGTAGATTGCGGCGACGAACCCGACGCCGCCGAGGAGGTTCATCCAGAGGGCTGTAAGCGCGTTCTTCACAGCGATATCCGTGCCGTCGTGCCTGATCAGCTCGTAGCTGCACAGGGTCGTGACCTCCCAGAAGAAGTAGACCCAGTAGAGGCTGTTGCTGAAGACTAGGCCAGCCATGGCGCCGAGGAGGACGAGCATGAAGAAGAAGAAGCGTGGCTGTTTGCTCTTCTCAATGTGCAGGTGGTGCTCGTGCTCATCCATGTAGCTAAGCGCGTAGACGACGATGAGGGAGCCCACGATGCTGATGATGAGGCTCATAATAAGGGAAAGCTGGTTGACAACTATCATAGGCTCAACGGCCATTCCGCCGAGGCCGAACTCAAAATAGGCCACTGGGACGAGTTGCAGAGCAGCGAGCCCGATGACCAGCCAATTATTGTTCTTCAGTCCAGCGTACAGGAAGTAGACGAGGAGAGCTAGGTCAAGCACGAGTACGATGCTCTCGAATATGGGCGCCGGCTCGTACGTGAAGCCACCCCCCTGGAATAGCAGCAGGGATGAGCCAATTAGGATAACGGCGGTCAACCCGACGAGGATTCGTCTGGCCGCCTTATTGTTTAGGGCATAACATAGGAGACCCGCCAATGGTGGGAAACCAACCGTCAGGGCTATGAGAGCATCTCCATTCATGAGTTCTCACACAACATTTGTACAGAAAACGGCGGGATAGATGACATAGATTCAGCGCAAAGGTAAGTATATACCTCCGCCGAAACTGTACATACCATCCCCTACGCTTCAAAATAAAGAGATTTAAACATATCGTTAAAAAAAGACGTTTTCTTTATAAAGATATGTCTTTAAAATGACAAAAGATAGAATTACTTAATGTTCTGAACGGCATTTGTCAATAAATTAGAAATATTTACCGTACAAATTCGCTTATTTAACTTAATTTTATCGATTAATATTTGTAATATTGGTAATTACTATAATTAAAATAAATATAGAATATATATGGGGAAAAATATGGATAGCAATATATACCGGATGGCTGGAGTTTATGGGAGGCGCGAAAATTGGATAAGTACATTGAGAGTATCTACAAAGGCCTCGTTGAGAAGGATCCCCTACAGAAGGAGTTCCATCAGGCAGCTTACGAGGTTCTATCGACCATCGAGCCGGCGATCAAGAAGTTCCCTAAGTACCAGGAGAACGCCATCCTTGAGCGCTTGGTTGAGCCCGAAAGGATCATTCAGTTCCGTGTTCCTTGGAAGGACAAGGACGGCAAGATCCAAGTCAACCGCGGCTACCGTGTACAGTACAACTCAGCCATCGGCCCATACAAGGGCGGATTCAGACTCCATCCCACCGTCAACCTCGGCGTCATGAAGTTCCTCGGGTTCGAGCAGACCTTCAAGAACAGCCTCACAACGCTCCCAATGGGAGGCGCAAAGGGCGGCTCCGACTTCGACCCCAAGGGCAAAACGGATGCTGAGGTAGAGACCTTCTGCGAGAGCTTCATGTTCGAGATCTACAGGCACATCGGTCAGTTCATCGACGTCCCCGCAGGCGACATCGGTGTCGGCGGGCGAGAGATCGGCTACCTGTACGGTGCCTACCGCAAGATCACCAACAACCACGGCACAGGTGTACTCACGGGTAAGGGCCTTACCTTCGGCGGCAGCCTCGCGAGGACCGAGGCGACCGGCTATGGTGCAGTCTACTTCAGTGAGGAGATGATGAAGACGAAGAAGGAGTCCCTAAAGGGCAAGGTCGCCGTCGTCTCCGGCTCCGGAAACGTCGCACAGTACGCGGTCCAGAAGCTCATCCAGCTCGGCGCTAAGCCAGTCACTCTTAGTGACTCCGACGGCTACATCTACGACCCTGCAGGCATCGACGCGAAGAAGCTTGACTACGTGCTCGAGCTCAAGAACGTCAAGAGGGGCCGCATCAGCGAGTACGCTGAGAAGTTCAAGGGCGTCACCTACGAGGCGAAGAAGACCCCGTGGGCCGTAAAGTGCGACCTAGCATACCCCTGCGCGACTCAGAACGAGCTAAACGACAAGGACGCTAAGAAGCTCATCGACAACGGAGTCAAGGCGGTCACCGAGGGCGCAAACATGCCGTGCACCCTAGAGGCCATCAAGGTCCTCATGGACGGGGGCGTGCTATACGCACCAGGCAAGGCCAGCAACGCAGGCGGCGTAGCCACGAGTGGCCTCGAAATGAGCCAGAACAGCCAGCGCTACTTCTGGAGCTTCGAGGAGGTTGACCAGAAGCTACACGGCATCATGGTCAGCATCCACAAGAACGCGTACGACACGGCGAAGCTCTTCGGTCAGCCCGGTAACTATGTCATGGGCGCCAACATCGCAGGCTTCCTCAAGGTAGCCGACGCGATGATCGCTCAGGGCATATACGCCTAAATTTTCCTTTTTCCCTTTTTACATTCTAAATAAAAAATTCATTTTTCATGCATCGGTTTCTTCCCTTTAATTAAGGCTGCAAGTTATGGCTGATATGTAATTACAACATGTACAGGTTTTTATAGTATTGACCCTAAGTACTGTGATCCCTTCATGTACGATATAGTGCGGAAGGAGCAGCTTGCACCGAACATCAAGCTCTTTGAGGTCAACGCGCCCGCGGTTGCCGCTAAATCGAGGCCTGGGCAGTTTGTAATTCTGCGTGTCCACGAACGGGGTGAGAGATTTCCGATAACGATAGCCGACGCCAGCCCCAGGAAGGGCACGGTTAACATCATCTTTGCAGAGGTGGGCAAGTCATCGACCCAACTCGGGAAGCTAGAGGTCGGGGAGGGCATACTGAACTTCTCCGGCCCCCTCGGGAACGCGACTAAGATTCAGAAATACGGCGACGTCCTCTGCGTCGGTGGGGGGGTTATGGCCGGTGCACTGCTATACCAGGTGAAGGCGTTGAAGAATGCGGGGAACCACATAACAACGATCCTCGGGGCGAGGAGCAAGGAGCACCTGATCCTCGTAGATGAACTAAGGAAGGCCAGCGACGAGTTCCACGTCGCCACGGACGACGGCTCGGAGGGCCACGAGGGCATAGCCTTCCTCGCGGAGATGCTTAAGGAGAAGAAGTTCGCCCAGGCAATCACCATCGGGCCGACGAGCATGCAGATGGTCGTCTCCGAGATGACGAGGCCCTACAGTATACCCACAACGGTGAACCTGTTCCCTATAATGGTGGATGGGACGGGTATGTGCGGGGCCTGCCGTGTAACTGTCGGCGGGGAGACGAAGTTCGCATGCGTAAACGGCCCAGATTTCGATGGCCACAAGGTAAACTACGACGAGCTGATTAGTCGCATGAGGTTCTACAACCCAAACGAGAAGATTGCCATGGTAGTTTTCGACGGAGGCGACTGACATGGCGCAAAAGAACCCCCAGATGGAGATGCCTAAGCAGGCGGTCGAACAAAGGGTACACAACTTTGATGAGGTCGCGCTAGGTTACATTGAGGAACTCGCTCTGATGGAGGCGGGGAGGTGCCTAAACTGCCCCAAGCCACAGTGCAAGAAGGGGTGCCCGGTAGAGGTTCCCATCCCCGAGTTTATACAGCTCATAAAAGAGCACAAGTTCGCGGAGGCGGCTAAAAAACTCAAGGAGAAGAACGCGCTTCCCGCCGTTTGCGGTAGGGTATGCCCACAGGAGGAGCAGTGCCAGAAGTTCTGCGTCCTCGGCGTCAGGGGCGACCCCGTCGGAATCGGGCGCCTCGAGAGGTACGCCTCAGACTGGGAGAGGCTTAACACGAAGCTCGAGCCCCAGGCAATAACACAGACGGGGGGCAAGGTCGCGGTCGTGGGCTCCGGCCCAGCCGGGTTAACCGTAGCCGCTGACCTCGCCAAGATGGGGCACAAGGTCACGATCTTCGAGTCCCTACACACGGCTGGAGGCGTGCTCATGTATGGCATCCCCCAGTTCAGGCTCCCGAAGGAGATAGTCCAGACCGAGGTCGAGTACGTGAAGAGCCTCGGCGTCGAGCTACGCCTAGACTCCACCATCGGGCTACTATCCACCATACAGGAGCTGATGACCGGCGGCTACGATGCGGTTTTCATAGGCTCTGGCGCCGGACTCCCCAACTTCCTCCATGTTCCCGGCGAGAACCTAAAGGGCATCTACTCCGCGAACGAATTTCTCATCCGCACGAACCTGATGAAGGCGTACAAGTTCCCAGAGTACGATACGCCGATAAGAGTGGGAAAGAAAGTCGGGGTCGTCGGGGCCGGCAATGTCGCCATGGACTCCGCCCGCTGCTCCTTGCGACTGGGGGCCGAGCGTGTCTACATCATCTACCGACGGAGCAGAGATGAGATGCCTGCGAGAGCAGAGGAGGCCGAGAACGCCGAGGAGGAGGGCATAGAGTTCAACCTCCTCACCAACCCAATCCGCTTCATCGGGAACGACCGCGGCTTCCTGGAGAAGGTCGAGTGCGTGAAGCAGCGACTCAGCGAGCCGGACCAGTCGGGCAGGCGCAGGCCTGAGCCCATCGAAGGCAGCAACTTCACAATCGACATCGACACGGCCGTGATCGCCATCGGGCAGTCACCAAACCCCATCATCCAGCAGACGACAGAGGGGCTACAGACTACCCGCCACGGGACTATAGTGGTTAATGAAGAAACCATGCAGACTGCCCTCCCTGGCGTCTATGCCGGAGGCGACGTGGTCAGCGGGGCGGCTACGGTCATCAGCGCTATGGGGGCTGGCAAGAAGGCCGCGAAGGCGATAAACGCATATATAATCGCTAAGGCCGCTAAAACAGTCTAAACCCCGCCTTTTCACATTAATTCACGCCGTTTCGACGGGCTGATAGCTTAAATATTTAGTCTCTTTATTAGTATTGATCACATATGGAAAAAGCTCTGATTCTGCTAAAGGTCGAGTGCCTCGGCGAGGACTGCATAGAGGAGGTATTAAACAGGGTCAAGCAGAGGTCGGAGGTTAAGGAGGCGGGGATGACCTTCGGTGAGTACGACGTCTACCTCATCGCTGAGGTAACAAAGTCCCTCGAGATGACAAAACTCGTTATGGAGCTCCGCGGCTACCCCTCCGTCGTCTCAACGACAACCCTTCTCATCGTAGGCTAAAAATCACGGTAACCTTCCAAATTAACCATCTTCAAACCATTTTCCCAGCCTAGAAGAATCTAAGGAACTTCCCTAAGCTTTTTTCGCAGATAGGGCATATTGTTGATTCCTTACCCTCAACGAGGTTATCCAATGCTGATGTGATCAGACATTCATCGACCTTGATGGGGTGAGCGTTTTCAGGTGGCTCGTCGAGTCGTTCAACTCGCCATCGCAGTACACGATCCTCGCCTGAAACCGAGACCTCACAGATAATTCCAACCCCGCTCGATTGGATCCAGAAGATTTGCCTATCGGGGATCGGCATAACGTTCGTCATATAGTCGACGTAGTTCTCTGCGGGGAACGACTCGAAGTGGGCCTCTTGCCGCGCGTAATGTACGGTCTCAGTCATGCCGAAGTGCTCAATGCATGATTAGGTAGGGCGATAATAAGCCTTGAATTAGTGGAAAAGTACCATGCCCAGAAGGGTTACGCCTGGGGTATCACGTTGCAGGTGATAGTCGACTTGATGCCCTCGGTCTCGCGTATCTTCGTCACGGCCGCCCTCATCTCCTCACGCGTGTTCACCTTGATGGTCGCGAAGAGATCGTAGGGCCCGTAGAGCAGGTGGGCGGATGCGACGCCCGGGATCTTTCGGATCTTATCTAGGGTCTCAGACTTGAAAGACGGTGCCAGGACCACGAGAATGAGTGCCTGTTCCATGACAATCGTAGAAGTAATCGCCCACATGTGATTTAAATTTATCCAACTCACGGTAACGCTCTAAATAGCTTGATGTTTGTCCGAGAAGACTGTTCATTAATCGTACATTTCAAGGAAATTTATGTATATTCGTAGGTATATGTCAATTAACGACTTCCAAACAAGCATTTATATTAATTATTGTATATATTATATGATCCATATGCAGAGGGCACTGATCTTAGTGAAGTCGAAATCGCAAGCCGACACGAATCTGTTTAACAAAATTAAGGCATACCCAGGAGTCAAAGAGGCGAATATGATCTACGGGCCCTATGACATCTACTCGGTCTGTGAGGACCCCAGTACCATGGGGATAAAGAAGACGGTCATGGAGATTAGGAACCTCCCGGGCGTCGTCTCGACGATGACTTGCCTCATCTCGGAGTAATTCTTTTAAAAAAGGGTTAGTCGTGGGTCAGCGTCTCGACTCTCTTGTTAGCATCGTTCATCTTCTTGATACGTTCTGTGAAGTCGTTGAACATGGTGATGAGCCACGTCGGCATGCAGGCGCTCGTGAAGATAGTCTCAAGCCGCTCCCCTCCGACGCCGAGGACGTCGAGCGTCTTCTTCATCACGTCGACGCGGTCGATTGCCTCGAGGTTGCCCGTTAGATAGTTGCACTGGGTGGGGAGGCAGCCGCTGATGATCACGCCGTCTGCACCGCTCCTGAAGGCAGTGAGGACGTGCAGGGCATCTATCCTGCCCGTGCACGGGACCCTGATTATCCTGATGTTGTCCGGGTACTCCATCCCCATGTTGCCCGCGGCGTCCGCGGCGGCGTAGCTACACCACTGGCAGGCGAATGCGACGATTACAGGCTCGTCCTTCTTCTCCTCGCTCAGCCACTTCGGTGTGAGTATCGCCTTGATCTTAGGGATGAGCTGGTCGTCCTTGTAGTGGCGCAGCTGCATGGCGGAGACTGGGCAGACGGCGCTGCATATCCCGCAGCCCTCGCACGCCACCTCGATCACCTTCGGCTCACCGAAGGCGCTCCACTCGATGGCGCTGAAGGGGCAGATGCTCGCGCAGGCGCCGCATCCGACGCACTTCTCCTTGTCCACCCAGGCCTTCGCGAGGTCGATCTCCATCTCACCGCGCATCAGCATCGAGGCGACACGCCCAGTGGCGCCAAGCGCCTGTGTCACGCTCTCCTGAATGTCCTTGGGCCCATGTGCTGTACCAGCTATGAATATGCCTTCGACTGCTGTATCTAGAGGCTCCAGCTTCGGGCCGCGCTCCGCGAAGAAGCCGTCAGCCGAGACAGCGACGCCAAGCTTCTGGGCCAGTTCTAGCGCTCCCTTGGAGGGCTCAAGGCCAGTGGACAGTACGAGCAGGTCCACGTAGAGTGGGACCATTTCACCATACTCGTCCTTGACGTCGACGTGTATTGAGCCATCTGGCATCGTGGTGACGCCCTCTATCTCCCCCCTGAGGAGGCGGACGCCCTGGTTCTGCGCTTTGTAGTAGTAGTCCTCGTAGTGCTTCCCTGTGAGGCGGATGTCCTTGTGAATTATCGCAAGACCCGCCTCGGGGTTCCTCTCCATGATCTCTGTGGCGTGCTTGACGGCGATGCCGCAGCATATCTTACTGCAGTATTCGTGGGTCTTCGTGTCGCGTGAGCCGACACACTGGATCATTGCTATGCGTTTGGGCTCCTGCCCGTCGCCGGGGCGTATCACCCGCCCCTTCGTCGGCCCCGACTGGTCGAGCATCCTCGCCAGTTGTAGCTGAGTTATGACGTTCGGGTTTTCACCGTAGCCGTGCATCCCCTTGGGGTCGAAGGTCTCGAAGCCAGAGGCCACGACGACTGCGCCGATGTCCACCATCATCTCCCTCGGTTGCTCACCAAGATCGATCGCCTTCACCGGGCAGGCATCGACGCACTTCCCGCACCTCGTGCAGGTGCCGGGGTCGATCGCGTAGACCCTCGGCAGGGCCTGGTCACTGAGGATGTAGATGGCTTTCCGCTTGTCGAGACCGAAGTTGAACTCGTTCGGAACCTCGACGGGGCACACATCCGCGCACCTGTCGCATCCCATGCATAGTTCGGGGTTGACGAAGCGGGGGTTGACCCCAATCTTCGCCTTATAGTTGCCGATGTGGCCTGTGAGCGTCTTCAGCTCGGCCGATGTGAGGATGTTGACGTGCTCGTGGTTGGCCACTGTGTTTCGATAGAAGCAGCGCCGGTGGAGGTCGTTTCCGCATGGGGAGACGCAAGTTCCACAGTCGTCACTCGGGAATACCGAGCCAAGCTGCAGCACCTTGCCCCCTAGGAAGGGGGTCCTTTCTATGAGGAACACCTCCATGCCTAGGTCGCCGAGCCTCTTCGAGGCCTCGACGCCTGCGACTCCCCCGCCTATGACTAGCACAGACTTCTGTACGGGGAAGCTCTTTTTCTCGATGGGCTCTAGTGTCTTCGCCCTCTCCACGGCTGCCTTGACTAGAAATTTGGCCTTCTCTGTCGCTTTTAGTATCTGCCCCGGGTAGAGGAGGGCACAGTGTTCGCGTATGTTCGCCATCTCGAGCAGGTACTTGTTGAGCCGTACCCTCTCCATCATCCTCTGGAAGGTGGGCTCGTGGAGCCACGGGGAGCATCCGGCGACGACGACTCTGTTGATCCCGTTTGCCTTGATCGCCTCGCTTATCGTCTTCACGCCAGCGTCGCTGCAGGCGAAGTCGCTCTCCTCGGCGTAGACTACGCCGGGGAGCTTCGAGGCGTACTCCTTGAGGCTGGTGGTGTCGACGGATTTGGCTACGTTGAGCCCGCATCGGCAGACGAAGACGCCGACCCTCGGCTCCTCCTTGTTGTTGCTCATTTCTTAGCCTCCTCGATCTGCTTCACTAGCCCATCCAGCTCCGTGAGGAACTGTTCGAGCATCGAACCGCAGCTCTTCAAAACCCTTATCGGGGCATTTCCCTCGCCGTAGAGGCGATCCATGAATCTTAGCTGCCCCTCAGCGTGGTCGACGCCCTTCTCGAAGTGGCAGCGGTCCTTGACGCAGCCTATGAGCATGACGCCGTCCGCACCGTGGTCTAGGGCGCCGACTATGTGGCGGAGGCTGATGGTGCTCATGCAGGGGACATATACAGGGTATGAAGGAGGGACTGTAGCTCGCTCCCTTCACTCCCGCGATGTCGAGCAGCCTGTACCCGCAGTCGTTGCAAGCAAAGCCTATGATCTTGGTGGCACCATTTCCACCCTCAAGGCTGCTTTCACCTGAGCATCCACAAGATCAAATCCGAAGTTCGGATTATCGAGTGCCCTCGTTGGGCAGCTTGTGATGCATAGACCGCAGCTCTGGCAGAGTGTCTCGTCGATACGGACAGGGCCCTCGACGGGCATCGTAATGGCCTGATATGGGCAGACCGTCGGGCAGACGCCACAGCGTCCGCACCTCGCCGAGTCGACCCTCGGCGTCAGGATAGGCTTCATAGCGTCCACCTCCTTCATCAGGTGAAGGCCCGCCATCGCTGCAGCTGCGCTCGCTTGGGATACGGACTCTGGGATGTCCTTGGGTGAGTGGCAAGCGCCCGCGAGATAGACACCGGGGCGTTTCGTTATTGTGCTGGCAACCTTCGTATCCACCTCCTTAAAGAACCCGTCATTGTCGAGTTCGAGGCCGAGCCTCTCGGCGAGGTCGCGGGTGCCCTTGCTAGGCACCATGCCCGTACTGAGGACCACCAGGTCACTTGGTGTAGATGTTCTCTGTCCCTTCCCGTCCGTGTACTCGACGATCAGGCCACCGCCCTCGGCCTGCCTGACGGCGTCGAGGTTCCCGTGGACGAAGTTGATGCCAATCGTCTTTACGCGGTTGTAGAACTCCTCGTAGTACTTCCCGCCGGCGCGTATGTCCTTGAAGAGGATGGTGATGTCGATGTCCGCGCCCTGGTGGAGTTTTATCTCCTCGGCGTGTTTCATCGCCGCCATGCAGCAGTATCGGCTGCACCACGGGTTGATCTCCGGGTCCCTGCTCCCCGCGCACTGGATCATGACTATCTTCTTCGGCTTCTGCCCGTCGCTGGGCTTGGTGAGGATTCCCGCGGTTGGGCCCTCGCCGTCGAGGTAGCGGGCGAGCTGGAACTGGTCGATGACATCCGCGTTCTCTGCGCCGTACTTGGGGTGCTTCCGGGCGTCCCAGTTGTCGACCCCAGTGGCGACGATTATCGAGCCGACGTAGAGGTCCTTGAACTTCTCCTCGTCCTTGAAGTTAATTGCCTGATTGGGGCAGACGCGCTCGCAGAGGCGGCAACTTCCCTTTGTGAGGTAGAGGCACGCCTCCGGGTCGATTACGTGTTTCCTCGGGATCGCGTTCGAGTGTGGGAGGTATATTGCCTTCCGCTTGCTTATCCCCCGGTTTATCTGGTCGGGGACGCTGACGGGGCACCTCTCCGTGCACTGCCCGCATGCGACGCACTTCTCCTCGTCGACGTATCGGGGCTTCCGCCTCACGTGGACGCGGTATCCGACGGGCATCCTGATGACGGCCTCGACCTCGCTGTTGTCGAGGACCTCGATGCCCTGTTCGTTTCCGACGTCCATCATCTTGGGGCCGCCGATGCAGATTGCGCAGCTGTCCTCGGGGAACGTCTTGCCCAGCAGACGGCATCAGGCCACCGATCGTCGGCTCACGCTCAACTAGGTGAACCATCATGCCGAGCTTCGCCAGGTCAAGGGAGGCCTGGATGCCTGAGACGCCGCCGCCAATCACGAGCACGTCGTTGAATCGCTGCACCACCTTCCTGTCGAGGGGGGTGCTCATCTTCGCCTTCTCGACGGCGACGCTTATGAGGCTCTTCGCCTTCTCGGTCGCTTCCACCCGGTCGTTGTGCACCAGAGCGCACTGCTCCCGGACGTTCGTTATTATGAGCTGGTTGGGGTCGAGCCCAGCCCCCTCCATGGCCTTCTGTAGGGGTTTCTCAAGTCTGACGCGGGAGCCTGTGACGGCGACAACGCTCGTGACGTCCTTGCCACCGTTCTTCTTCACGTCAGTTAGCCGGTCGAGCATGACCTTCTGGTTGAGGATCGGGGTCTGGTAGGCCGCGTAGACGCCGTTCATCCCCCTAGCGTACTTCTCTAGGGCGTCGACGTCGAGCCTCTCCTTCAGGGTCTCCCCGAAGGTGTCGAAGATCACAATCGCGCTCACTGCGGCTCCCTCCTGTTCGTATGCCTCTCGCCATCCACGGTCACATCCACCTCGACCATGTGGACGCTACAGCTGAGGCACGGGTCGTAGGCCCTGACGATCTTCTCGATCCCCCACATGGCGTCCTTCCGTGCGTCGGGTTTCGAGAACGCCTCGGCGTGGGCGTCGGCAAAGAGCCTGAGGTTCTTCTCGATGCTCTTGTGGTTGAACGTGGTCGGCGCGACTATGTTAGCCGCCTTTATGATGCCCCTGTCGTCGATCTCGTAGCTGTGGAAGAGTAGGCCGCGGGGCGCCTCGACGAAGGCGTAGCCGACGCCGGCCTTCGCTTTGACTGGTTCCCTCGTCCTCTCCGTCATTATGACGTCGTTCGCTAGGCCGTCTAGCACCTCGTCGACGGAGGCGACGAACTCTACGGTTCTGGCGAGGTTGTAGGCGGCAGTGTCGTCGGTTGGGCGCTTGAATAGGCGCTCGTATGCCTTCAGGTACTCCGCCGCAGTGCCCCACTGCATCTTATCTATAACGTTCATCCTCGCGAGAGGTCCCACCCTCATGTTTCCCCCAATGGGGCCCATGTCCTTTAGGTACTGGATCTTCGTGAAGCTGTGGCCGCTAGTCGTCTCCTCAAGCTGCTTGTAGTACTCTTGGGCAGGGAACTGGAGCAGCTGTTTGCCCTTCCCGTCCTTGACCCTGATCTCGCCATCGTATAACTCGTACCCACCATCCTTATTGACAAGCCCCATGTATGGCGAGTCAAGCCCCATGTACTCATTCGGGTCATTGACGCGCTTCTCGTAAATGCCGAATATCGCGTCGGCTATCTTGCGAACATTCGTGAGCGCGACGCGCCCCTCGCGAAGGAGCTTGTACCTAGCCTCACCGTTGAGCCCCTTCGTCTGCCCACCGGGGACGCTCGTGACAACGTGGACGAGCCTACCGCCTATCTCGGTGACGACCCTGTTCCCGTACTCGTGGAGCTGCAGGGCTGCTGATGCGAGGTCTGGTGCAGCGTCGGCTACACCTATGACGTTACGGTTCTCGATCGGAATGAGGTCTGGGAGGGCTAGGAATGCTAGGTGCAGAGCGTGGCTTGTGATGAAGCTAGCAGCGTTTAGTGTGCGGCGCAGCAGGGTCGCCACCTCGGGGACCTGGACCCCCCATGCGTCCTCGACCGCCTTCACCGACACGAGGTGGTGGTTGACATAACATATTCCGCAGATGCGCTCGCTTATCCTCGGCGCGTCCTCCGCTTGCTTGTTCGTGAGGAGGTACTCGAAGAACCTTGGGCCGACGGCGACGCTGAACTGCAGGTCCTTGACGGCCCCGCCCTCTACCTCTATCTTCACCTTGCCCGTCCCCTCGAGACGGGTGAGTGGGTTGATCATGATTGTCTCGGTCATTTCTTGCGGCCTCCGTTGAGGACCTTGGCGAGCTGGCTACTCGGGTAGGTGTACCGGTAGATTGTGCCGGCGTACTCGGATAGGCGTGAAGTTCTCGTTCGCCTCCTTGGTGAGGCTCGTCAAGGCGTCGAGCATCGTTAGGCCCTGGTCGCTGTTGCCCGCGGTGGGTCCGCGGCAGCCGTCGCAGGGCATACCGGCCTTCGGGCACGGTGCGCCGCATCCACCCATAGTGGCGGGACCCATGCAGAGGAAGCCCTGCTCAAGCAGGCACCTCTCCGGGTCCGCGACCTCCTCGTATATCCTCTTGAGCTTCTTGCTGTACTCTCCTATTCGCTCGCGGGGGCAGAGCTCGCAGACGTCCGTCTTGCTGAGCTCGGGTGTGCCGCCGCTGAGTAGGGTTGTGAGGACACCGGCGATGTCTCCGGTCTCGGGCGGGCAGCCGGGTATCCTGAAGTCTACCTTCACATAGTCTCCGATTGCCTGCTGCTTCGGGAGGAGCTTGTCGACGGTCGGCATATCGGATGCGACTGTGCCCTTCTGCTCCGAGTATATTCTGCTCAGTAGCTCGTCCCCCTCCTTTAGGTTCGCGAGCCCTGGGACGCCACCGAAGCATGCGCATGAGCCGAGCGTGATGAGGATGCTTGATCTCTCCCGAATCTTCTTCGTGGTCTCTACCTCGTGCTCGGTTCTGACGCCTCCCTCAATTATGGCAACGTCAATCTTCTCCGGTATCTCCTTCGCATCCATGAGCGTTGGAGCGTAGACCAACTCATTCGCCTTGAGGATGCCGAGGAGCGCCTCGTGTAGCCCCACCGTCGCCACCTGGCACCCGGTGTCACCCGAGAGCCCCAGAAGCAGTATCTTCACCATGCTATCACCGACCCGGCATCCCACCGGAACCCAAAGTACGGCAAAGGGAATCAGTAATTATTCTAATGACTACATATATTGTTTATGTTGGTATAGAGAATAATATCTGTAGGTAAAAATTCCCCATCGAAAAGGGAGGGGCGAATATGGAGATTATTCCTGAATATTGTAAATAGATGCTGAAAGATGTAAAAATATGTGGAGGCTAAGGGGTTCCTAGAAGAACTCCTTGCCGTCCTTGGAGACGAGGCGACCCCAGTAGGCGGTTACGTCATCCTGGATCTCCTTTATCTCGTCCTCCGTGATGTGGCGGAACCTGCCCTGCATCTTGAGGACGTCCTTCACCGGTTTGAGCTCCTTCGGCTTGTACGTGATACGGAAGCTCTCGCCGTTGATGACCTCGTAGAGCGGCCACATGCCACTGAGGACCATCTCCTTGGCCACCTTCACTGCTACCTGTGGCTCGAACCTCCAACCCGTCGGGCAGGGGGCCGAGACCTGGATGTAGCGGAAGCCCTTGATGTTCTTTGCGTACTCGAGCTTTCCGATGAAGTCCTCGGGGTAGGCGATGCTGGCGGTTGCCATGTATGGTACCCTGTGGAGGGCTACCATGGCGGCGACGTTCTTGCGGCGCTCCTTCTTGCCTCGGCTGAACTCGCCGACTGGCGTCGTTGTCGTCTCCGCGTACTTCGTCGTGGCGCTGCTGCGCTGGCCACCGGTGTTCATGTAGGCCTCGTTGTCGTAGCAGACCCAGAGAACGTTCTCGTTGCGCTCAGCGGCGCCCGAGAGACCCTGGAATCCGATGTCGGTCGTGCCTCCATCACCCACTATCGTGGTGACGATGGCGTCCTCGCGGTTCAACCTCTTGAACGCGTGGGCGAGTCCTGTCGACATCGCTCCTGCGCCCTCGAAGACCTCACCGTAGATGCTCGGCTGCTCTAGGTTGCCGAACGCTGGGCCACAGCAGGCGACCTCCTGGCGGACCATCTTGTCCTTCAGGACCTTCGCGACGATCCTCGCGACCGAGGCGCCGGTGCAGCCCTGGCAGGACTGGTTCGCTGGCTGTATGTACTCCTTCTCGTCTAGCTTCACGAGTGGAACTGGTTTGCTCATTTCATTATCCTCCTTACACCCACTCCACCAGGGGAGCGACCTTCGCGCCGCCCGCGAACTTGAGGGTCTTCTCTCCTATCTTCATGATGTCCTGTACGCGGACCTCCTTTCCGTTGAGGCCTGCGTGGAACTGGAGTGTCTTCGGTCTCTCGTCTAGCTCGTACATGGCGTTCCTTATCTCGCCAAATGTCCAGCCGCCGGAGCCGATGCTTATATTGCGGTCGATGATTCCCAAAGCCTTGAACTTGGGGCCGAGCTTCACGAACTCCTCTGCGGGGAAGGGTTTGATGGTCTTGAGCTTGATGAGGCCGACCTTCTTGCCCTCTGCCTGGAGCTTGTCGACTGCGACGCGTGCCGTGCTCGCGATTGTACCCATGGCGACAATTACCGCGTCGACGTCCTTCGTTTTGTACTCCTCGACGAGGCCATTTCCGTAGCCGCGGCCGAACATCTTCTTGAACTCGGCGTTGACCTCCTTGATGACCTTCTTAGCGTTCTCCATCGCCTGCTGGTCCTCGACGAAAGTGGTCTGAACGTCGCGTCCGACGCTCCACTGCTTCATCTGGAAGTCCCGGCTCTCTTTTCCCTGGTCGGGGAGGAGGGGGATCGTCGTCTTGTATGGCGGGAGGAAGGCATCTACCTTCGCCTCGTCTGGGATGTCGATGGGCTCGTCCGTATAGCTGAGTATGTAGCCGTCTCCCGCGAAGATTATTGGGAGGCGAACGCGCTCGTCCTCGGCGACCTTGTAGGCCATGAGGCCCGTGTCGAGGATCTCCTGCCCGCTCTCGCACTCCATCATCATCCAGCCGGTCTCGCGTTGCGCCATCATGTCTGTCTGGTCGGGGTCCATACCCTTGATGCCCCTGTGCATGAGAGCCATGACGAGTGGAACCCTGTTGTTTCTCGTGGCGAGCATCGGGTGGTGCATGTAGAGGAGTCCTGGGCCGGCAGTCGCCGTGAAGGCTCGTACACCCGCGGCGCCCGCCGTGAAGGCGGATGCTTGGGCGGTTAGTTCGCCCTCAGTTGTGACGTACTCGGCGTCGATCTCCCCGTTGGCCACCATGTCGGCGATGTACTGGACTATGGTTGTCTGGGGTGTGATTGGGAAGGCGGAGATGAACTTCGCCCTGGCGAGTCTGACCGCGTGGGCGACCGCCTTGTTACCGACCATAACCTCGAACTTTTGTGGCATACTTCATTCTCCTCCTTAGATGGTCTCCTGAACCCAGC
This sequence comes from Candidatus Bathyarchaeota archaeon, assembly GCA_963769425.1. Classification (GTDB taxonomy): domain Archaea; phylum Thermoproteota; class Bathyarchaeia; order TCS64; family TCS64; genus UBA8941. Next base: position 149,386 of record CAVYLP010000001.1, read on the forward strand.
CGATCGCCTTGGTTGGGCACTCCTCCATGCAGATGCCGCAGCCCTTGCAGTACTGGTAGTTGACCGCTGCCTTATTGTTCTTCATGCCGATGGCGACCTCTGGGCAGAGGATGAAGCAACGCTTGCATCCGACACACTTTGCGTCGTTGAAGACGGGGCGGTAGAGCCTCCAGCTGGAGACGTCGCGGTCGTCGGCTTTGCGTGCGCGGCCCTGAATCTTTACCTCATCCATCTTTACGTTGGAGACGTCGACAGCGGGTACAGCCATCTCGTAGGCTTTCTGCATCGCCTTTATGTTCATCTCACCGATGCGACCGCTCCACTGGTGGTGGGCCGCCTCCTCGAGGCTGCTGAGCTTGACCATACCGGTCACCTTGGCGAATGCGCCGAGGATGGCCGTGTTTGTGATGGGCCTACCGATGGTCTCCATGGCGACCTTCGTCGCGTCGACCGTGGCCACCTTGTATGGGCCGCCTATGCCTGTCTCTAGGCCACCATGTGGGTGGTTGACTAGGACGAGGCCGCCCTTCTTGAGTCCCTGCGTCACGGGGACCGTCTTGGCGAGGAGAGGGTCTAGTACGACGACCATGTCCGGCTCGTGGACGAGGTCGCGCTCGTAGATCCTGTCGTCGCTCACCCTTAGGAATGACTGGACCGGTGCTCCGCGCCTCTCGGTCCCGTACATCGGGATGCCGAGGGTGTACTTGCCCTCGTAGAACATGGCTGTCGAGAGGAGCCTTACTCCGGTGACGGCGCCTTGGCCGCCCCTTCCGTGGAACCTGATCTCCATCAACGTGGTTAACTCCTTGAAGGAATCCTTCAACATCTTTTACCGCAGCATATAACCATTCTGCAGCCATGAGACAGGAGAATCGGAAAGTAAATGCAGTAAATAGGGCGACTAGAGGATATAATATTGAAATTATGGCTTGCGTAAGATTGAAACATGAATACCCTTATCGTCTACATCTCCTACCATCACGGCAACACCGAGAAGATCGCTCAGGCCATGGGTGAGGTGCTCGAGGCTGAGCTGAGGAGCCCCGAATCAATGAAACCTGAGTCGATCAGTGAGTACGATCTGATCGGCTTCGCTTCTGGGAACTATTTCGGCAAGTTTGATAAGAGATTAATATCGTTCATCGATTCTCTTCCGAGGGGCATTAATAAACCGGTTTTCATCTTCAGCACTCATGGCGCTGAGGGCAATCAGAAGGCACATGAAGACTTGAAGAAGCACCTTATGGATAAGGGTCTAAGTGTTGTTGGGGAGTGGCATTGTAGAGCCTATGACTCGTACGGCGTGCTTAAGCTAACGGGGGGCATAAACAAGGGTAGACCAAACGACAGCGATATCCAGGACGCGAAGAGATTCGCTGAGGGTCTAAAAGCTAAGTAATGTGGAACGTCATACGACGGCTAATAGAATATTAAATGAAGTTACCACAAGGGATTGGTCGAGATGGTCGGAAGTAGAGAGGTAAAAGAGAGGGCAAGGAGCATCGGGTTCTCGGCGGTGGGTATTTTATCTCTTGAACAGCTTAGCAATTTACCGGTCGGGGATGTGGAGGGGGTTCATACCCTCATATCCGCATCTGATGAGTTGCCTTCCGTCAGGTCGGCCATAGTCTTAGGATATCACATCTGGGACCCCATCTTCAATGTTCACACCCTAGACCCGCGATGGAGGGGCATTGGCTTCCACAGCCCTAATGATAAGTTCGAGTTTCACCAGCTATATTCCGAGGTCGTGGGGAGGAAGGCGTGGCAACTCGCAGGATGGCTTCGTGGGCTTGGATTCGATGCGGTTCCAACCAATGGACTCCCCCTGAAGCGAGCCGCACCATTGGCTGGGCTAGGGATGCAGGGAAAGAATACGGTCCTAATATCGAAGGAGTATGGTCCTAACCTTAGGCTCGGTGCTGTGTTGACGTCTGCTGTTCTCGAATCGGACGCGCCCTTCACGAGAGACCTATGTGGGGACTGTACGCGTTGTATTAGAGCATGCCCAACGGGGGCGCTGAAGCCACACGAGGTCACGATTAAGAGGTGCATGGTCTACGCCCTCGAAAACCCAGAGTCCAGCGATGTGGACGATGACGTTAGGGCAATAGCGAATAAGCTGATAATCAGACCGACTAGGGGGAGTTTCATCGAGTGTACTCGTTGCCTTGACGCTTGCCCTTACAGTAAAGGGGCGAGGGAAAAGGCTGCTCAGACTTAAATCGGTGGAGCCGCCGATTATTCTCCGACCATTATGAGGCTTGTTGTATTCGGTCCACACAAGAGGCTCGGCGCATGGCTTGAGGACGGCTCAGTTGTCGACCTCAATCATGCTTACGCGGCGCTTCTGGAGAGCAAGGGCGAGGCGAGGGCCTGCGCTAAGGCGGATGTGGAGGTCCCCTCGTGTCTACTTGCGTTCATCGAGGAGGGCGACGCTGGGCTTAAGGCCGCCGCTAAGGCCGTCGCCTACGCTAAGAAGGCGAAGGTGTCGGCGAAGGGGGAGCAACTGCTCTTCAAGGATGTGAAGCTCCACGCTCCTCTTCCGAGCGCGGCGTCTAGGTTAGCCATGGCGGGGGCTAACTTCTACGACCACAGCGCTGACGTCTCCAAGATGTTCGGCCGCCCTTCCTCGATCGATGAGATCAAGAAGCAGGTAAAGGAGGGAACATACAACGCTTGGGGCTTCTGGAAGCAGGCTCGCAACGTCGTCGATCCCGACGGATCCACGCCTTACCCGGCTAGGACGCAGCGTCTTGACTACGAGGTGGAGATCGGGGCCGTGTTAGGTAAGAAGGGAAAGGACATCAAGGAGGCTGAGGGAGAGGAATACATCTATGGCTACACAATGGTCAACGATCTTAGCATACGTGATGGCGGCCGTATGGCGGGCCCCGACGGGTTCTTCTTCGCTAAGAACTTCGACAACTGCGCACCGATGGGTCCGTGCATCGTCACGAAGGACGAGATCGCTGACGTGTACAAGTTAAAACTCAAGCAGACGGTCAATGGTAAGGTCCGTCAAAATGGCTCGATGGAGAGCATGATCAGGAAGTACCCGTGGTGGATCGCTTGGCTAAGCAGAGACATGTATCTCTACCCCGGTGACATCGTATGCGGCGGCACCTGCTCAGGGACCGCACTCGACACCAGCCCAGTCGTCGACGGAAAAACGAAGCCTGACAACTTCCTCAAGGTCGGCGACGTCCTCGAGGCCGAAGTCCCCGGCTTGGGAAAGCTCCGCACGACCATAGTCACGAAGTGACCCTTTTTATCCATCATCCGCCTTTTTCCATGAGTTGTCCTACGCGGCGGTTGACATCGGGGCCACAAACATCAGGGTGGCGGTTGGTGATGAGAAAGGGATTAGGAACAGGTACTCCGAGGCCTCCGATAAGCTAAATGGTCCGGAGGGTGTTCCGAGACAGATAGCCAGAATGATCAAGGGCTTAGTCTCCGAGCCACTCGCCATCGGTGTTGGTTCAATAGGCCCACTTGATGTAAAGGCGGGGATGATTGGGGCTACGCCCAACTTCGGCTTCAAGAATATCCAAGTAGTAGCCCCCCTCGCGGCCGAGTTCGGTGTGCCCGTCCAGATTATGAATGACTGTAACGCGGGGGTGATTGGGGAGCACGTTTACGGGGCGGGTAGAGGGATCGATGACCTTTTCTACGTTACCCTCAGCACCGGGTTGGGTGGCGGAGCCATCGTTGATGGTAGCCCGCTGAGCGGTAAGGACGGAAACGCGCCTGAGATAGGCCACCTCACCCTCGACCCGGACTCGGAGTTGACCTGCGGGTGTGGGTGTAAGGGTCACTGGGAGGCCTACTGCAGCGGCGCTAACATCCCCAACTTCGCGAGGGTTCTTCTAAGGGACAGGGAGTTGGTAGGGAGTATATTGCAGAAGATGGTGGGGGGTGACCTCGGCATGCTCTCGTCGGAGATGATTTTCAAGGCGGCTGGTATGGGGGATAAAGACGCTGCATTCGTAGTTGAGGAGATTGGTAAGATGAATGCTATCGGATTCGCAAATATTGTCAACGCCTTTGACCCAGAACTTATCACGGTCGGGGGATCAGTCGCCCTGAACAACCCAGGTCCAATTATCGAGCCTATCATGAGGGGGATCGGGAAACACCTCATTAACAGGAGACCGGAGATTAAACTCACCCCCCTCGGGTCCGACGTCGTGCTCTACGGCGGCCTCGCTATTGCCCTACGCCTTCATAAGAAGTAGTCGAGGATTCGGCTAAGGTATCTGCTTAACAATCAGTACGCCGTCTACGTCATTCCTGTACTGTATTAGGTCGCCGTTGTAGAAGTATAGGGTGATCTCGAAGTTGGGTTCCCTCGCGACCACACACTCGTAGCTCTTAGAGCCGATGTTGACGAATTGGTGTGCGGTGTCTACGCCGTACTCGAACTGCTGTATAACGCCTCCTTGCGGTACGAAGGCGTTGACGTAGTATTTGCTACCCTCTGAGGCGTTGAAGCTCTTTGAGAGGAGTTCCCAGTGGGCGGGGTCGTTGTTGTCGATTAGGACCGTGTTCGTGGGGAGCGCTACGGAGAGAGTCTGGTTCTTCCCCTCTGAGTAATTCACGACGTTGACATTGTCTCCTGCGAAGAGGCAATGTAGTGAGGTCATGGTACCGTTTGAGCTGAAGTCTTCGTTGTAGCTTATGTGTGATACTTCACTTAGGAATTGGTGTGTGGTGTTTACTTCTAGATGTGTGAACTGGTAGATGATGTCGACCTTGGTTGTGAGTGTGTATTGATTGGAGCCTCCTGATGTCTGGTTGCTGAGGTTGTAGGTGTAGGTGCCGATTAGGTTGCCATCTTTGTAGTAGTTGAAACTCTGAGGGGCCCCGGTTAGGAGGTTGATGTAGCCTGTGGGTGAGTAGTCTATGAATGGGTTTGAGAAGTTGCTGTAGAGTTCGACGGCGACCGCCCCCGCTATGATGAGGGCGCCGAGGATGAGGACGTCTCGGTTGTTCAAGGGTGTCAGATAATGGGGGACGGCGTGTTTAAAGGGGTTTGGGGCTAGATCGAGTGGGCCGCGGCGCTCTGGTGGAGATTGTCGAGGGCGGCCTCGACTTTATTTTTCTTCTCTATGAGCTTGGTTCTCTGCTTCTTGGCCATCGCGCTGTGTTCTTTGAGCATCCGCTTCACTTCTGAGGGGCTCGGGCTTCCTAGGCTGACTCTCCTGTTGAGGCTTTGTATCGGGTCCGTTGCTTTGTCGATGAGGGCTTGGGTGACTTTGACCTTCTTCTTGTAGAGTTTAGCGGCGCTAGCTTCCACGTCTTCAGGCTTGAGTCTATCGAGTGTTGCACCTCGGCTGATTGTTAGGTTGACTAGGTCTGCTGCTATCTTGTAGGATTCTCGGAAGCTTAGGTTGGTCTCGTTTGCTAGGGTCTCGGCGAGCTCCACGGCCATGGCGAAGTTGCCTTGAAGGGGTTTCGCGAGTCTCTCGGGCTTGATCTTCATGGTCGCGACGGCGCCAGTCATTATCTCTAAGCAGATCTGGGTGTTGTCGATGGTGCGCCAGAGGGTGAGCTTCGTCTCCTGTAGGTCCTGAACGTAGCCTGTGGTCAGCCCCTTCTCCATCGTGAGGAGTTCGATTAGGGCCCCATAGGATTCGCCTGTTTTTCCTCTGAGGAGCTCGATTGTGCTTGGGTTCTTCTTCTGGGGCATGATGCTGCTGCTTGAGGCGTACTCGTCTGCGAGCTCTATGTATCCAAACTCTACCGTACTCCACTCAAGTAGGTCTGCTGCGATCCGGCTTAAGTCACCCATGATTATAGCGCACACTGTGGCGGTCTCCATGGCCCAGTCCCTGCTGCTTGTGGCGTCTATGGAGTTCTCGTGTATGGAGTCGAAGCCGAGGAGTTCGGTGGTTCTCTTGCGGTTGATATTGATGCTTGTTCCACCAACGGGCCCGGCGCCTAGTGGATTAGTATTGACTCTGGCATAGAGCTCGGTTAGCCGTTGCTCGTCGCGTATGAGTATGTCCGCGTAGGCGCTGAGGTACGCGCCCATTGTTCCGACTTGGGCATGTTGACCGTGGGTGTAGAGGATCATGGGTGTGTCGGCGTGTTCGGTTGCGCGTTTCTGTAGGGCATCGACGAGGTTGAGGGTGGCCTCACCTATCTTGAGGATGTCCTCGCGTAACCTGAGCTTTATGTCTGTTACCACTTGGTCGTTTCTGCTTCGGCCGGTGTGGATCATTCCGCCAGCCTCGATTCCTATCTGCTTGATAACGGTGGTTTCAATGTATTCGTGGACGTCCTCGTATTCGGCGCCGATTGTTACCTCTCCTCTTCGCCATTTCTGGCGGATCTCTTCGAGAGCAGTGAGGATTAATCGTAGCTCCTTGGCGGGGATGATGCCCTGTTCATGGAGCATTATATCGTGTGCGGTTGTGCAGTTTATGTCGTCCTCGAAGATTCGTAGGTCCTCGTTGACGCTTGTGTGGAAGACTGCGGTCTTATTGTCGAACTCCTTCCCCAGGCGTGACCGGAATAGGCTACCCTGGGTCACTGGTTTGGCCATTTGGCTAGGGTTTGGGTTGGACCATTTATAGGCGTTGTGACGCGGGTGTTGCGTTTTGGGGGTGTTTTGTCGTGTTTGATGTCGGTTTGGTTTCTGTATGTAGGGGCGTGTTTGGTGGAGGATTGTTGATCCCTCACTATAGGGGGTGTTTCCCTGCCAGGAATCACCTTCCTTCCATCATCGTCCTTCTTGCTCCGTTCACTGAATGAAGGGGCGGGGGGATTTGGGAATTTATTCGATCCAGTTATTTTTAGACTGAAAATATGGGAAATTTTTTATATAAAGAGTGACGGAAGATCAACCTATCATATACACTTATCTGGCAGTATAGATTATCCTAGGCAGTTATTACGATTAGCCTCTAATTTCGATTAGACTGACAGTTATTGTTAGAAAAACTGAGATGCGATGAGCGGATAAAAAAAGAAATACCCAAACAACTTCAATTCAAAATATCGAGATTGCTTACCTTATCCTTGTGATGCTGTTGCTCAGTGTTGTCCAGCCTCAAGGGCATGTTACGAATCATCATTTCAACAAGTTTGTTGGATAAGAAAATATGTAAAACTTTGGATATTTTCAAATAGATGGAAAGATTCGTCTTGCTTTAGATACTAGTTAAAAAGGTTTTAATATTTTAATATCAAAGGTCGATAGTATTTCATCTCCAAGCAAAATAGATAAAATGAAAAAGCTGTTTTGAAATGAACTATTATTTATAAAAGAGTGCGAATTCACACATTTTTTTATCCAGCAAAAGCACGTCTGAGGATGAATACAGTGGCTGCTACTGCTACGATGTCTACAACGATGGCCCAGAAAGTCCAGTCAGGGTACACTAGTAAAGCTACGGTCTTTTCGACGGCGCCGATCTTGATATCGTAATGGACGTGTGAAATAGGATTAACGAAGGGGTCTAGTTTAACCTCGTATTTAACGTCAAGATCACCTTTTTGGAGTGGATTTATCATCAGGACTGTCGCGCCGGGGAAATCGAAGTTCACAGGCATACTCTTTATGGTCTCATTTGCCAACATGTGAAAATCGACACTCGTCATTGTAGTTCCGTTAACCACGATGGGGATAGTGAGTGTTTCCTCTTGACCCGCTGGCTTCGAGCACTGTACCTTCAGATCAATGGACCCCCAAGATGGTGAGTTAGAGGCCACAACGTCAGGGATGATGACGTTATCGACCTTTATTTGCGCGTTAGTGATGGGGGCAATAAGCGTAACCATAAAAACGGTGAAGATAACTAATTGGATTAGCTTCTTTTTCTCAATGAACAATCAACAACGCTCCGCTTCAAAAAACATCTCTCTGTTTGTAGTTATAAAATTTTGTAGATAACTCAAATTTTGATATATCGCTACATAATATAATATGTTTTTTGATGAATGTAAAAGGAAAATCATTCTTGAATTTATTTACAGCCCTAAAGAATTGAAGTCTAGCTAAGTAGTTATAAATAATAAGCAATGATTCAGAAGATCACAATGAGGGCATCCTTTACCATCTCGATAGGTACCAGTGGATACCCCGCACAGGACATTTTTCATTAATCTAATCCATTATTATCGATTAGAAATTTACTATAATAAACTCGGTATAAGAATTAAAAATAAGGTTAAGCCTTCCCGACGTTGTGCCTCTCGTAGAGTTTCTTCAACTTCGCGTCGAGCTCTTTGGCACGTTCCTCGTGTTCGGCTGGCTTGATCTCGGGGCAGTCGTATCCGACAACCTCGCGCATCAAGCTTAACATTCTCGTCCACAAAGACGACGGTGCCGTCGGGCTTTACCCTCTCGATGCCGTCGATCTTTGCCCCGTCCTCGTTGAGCTTCACCGCCTCCTTGAGGCTGATACCGGAGAGGGTCACTTTGGCGCCAGAAGCGTCAAGGATGCAGGGGTAGCCGCCGGGCAACCCGTTAGGGGCGGGTAGACACTGGATGATCTCGCCTGTGTTGTAGTAGATGGCGAGGGTGATCTTGAGGAAGCTACTCGCCGTCTTCATCTGGTCGACTAGCGGGCCGGGGAAGCTGGGCATGTTAGCGTACCCATATTTGTCGTAGAGTTTCGCGACGGTTTTGACTGGGTACTCTTTGCTCACGTCGTCGCCGGCGGCTATGATCTTGTACCAGCTGGGGCCATCCATCTTCGCTGTGTAGAACGTGCCGTGGTGCCCTACCGCGAGGACCTGAACATCCCTCACCGGGACTTTCCTCTCAGTCGCAACGATCTTCCTGAGCCTGCTCGCGCCGAGGTCCATGTTACCGCCACCACAGACCGGGGGCAGGTTCAGCTTACCCAGAATCACGTTCGTGAGGTCCGGGTAGGCGCCGTTCACCACCTTCGTCTCGATGCCGCTCTTCTTCACCGCCTGCATGAGCTTATGGGTGAGTGTGAAGTGAAAGGGTATCCATGGACCGATTGGGCTGATCTTCTTATAGACCTCGCTAGGTAGCAGGCGGGTGACCCACCACGCGCCTAGGCTCGCGAGGCTGCAGACGACGCTGGGCTGCTCCTCCTTGAGCAGCTCCGCCGTCTCGTCGATGTCGAATAGGTTGATCTTGCGGAAGCTGAGGTCGGGGTAGAGGCCGAAGTTATGGGCGACGTGTAGACACTCGTCCACCTCGTATTTCCCTTTAGCCTCGTTGTAGTCTGCGCCGACGACGCTGATCTTATCGGTCATGCTCGCTATCTGGTACATCATGTCGTGGGCCACGCTACCCGCGGAGCCGATGAGGAGAATCTTACCCATCATTTGAGGTCAGGGTAACTGTTGTCTGTTTGTGTATAAACGATTTAGGGGAGCCTCCGGCTTTGACCGCAAGAAACAGACGAACCCGTTTTAAGCTGCGGCCTTCAGGGTGGATCGACGCTGAATGGAAAGGATTTACGCGCCGGGCTGCGCCCTCACGATATACAAGCCACACCTAGCCGAGAAGATGCACGAGTTACTCAGCGAGAACCTAGGCGAGATGGAGAGGCTCGACACCTGTTGCAGGAACCACCCCGCGCTCCGGGACGGCGTGCAAGTGATAAACACCTGCCCCGGCTGCGACAGGCGATACAGGAGCAACTACACAGCCTCGACGACAAAGTCGGTCTGGGAGGTAATTGCGGAGGGCGATTGGTTCCACTTCCCCGACTACCACGGCGCGAAAATGAGCATACACGACGCCTGCCCGACCCGTGATCAGGTCAGGGTACACAAGGCAATGAGGACACTGCTCAAGAAGATGAACATCGAAGTTGTCGAGCCGGTGAAGACAGGAACCAACGCCACTTGCTGTGGGGACAGCCTCTACCCCGCACTCCCCGTGGACCAGGTCAACGAGGCCATGAGAAAACGCGCCGCGGAGATGCCCGTCGAGGACGTCGTCGTCTACTGTGTCTCCTGTGTCAAATCCATGTTCATAGGCGGTAAGAAACCCCGCTACATGGTGGACCTCCTCTTCGGCGAGGAGACGCTGCCCCAGACCACAGAAACCGTCGAGTGGCACAGGCAGATCGACGAGTACACGCTGAATCACTAAGAATATCACCGGGCTCGACGATCATTCGCGGGGTGGCGTGCGTGCACATCGAAGTGCTTGATGAGGGATTACTCCGAAAAGCTGTCGGGGTTTTAGCCGACCGCGACCCCGACCTCGCCGCCATCGTGCGCCGCCATGGTGCCCCACCCATGTGGTCGAGGCCACCTGGCTACCCGACCCTCATCCGCATTATCTTGGAGCAGCAGGTCTCCCTATCCTCGGCGCGTGCCGCGTACGAACGGCTAGAAGACGCCCTCGGCGAGATCACGCCCTCTAACTTCCTCAGGCTGAATGACGCTGAGCTGAAAGCCGTAGGCTTCAGCCGCCAGAAGACGCGCTACGGTCGCATGCTCGCGGAGGAGATACTCGACGGCTCCTTCGACATCGATACCCTGGAGAACCTCCCCGACGAGGAGGTGCGCGCCCGGCTCATCGAGTTGAAGGGCATCGGGCGGTGGAGCGCCGATATTTACCTCCTCATGGCGCTGAGACGTCCCGACATCTGGCCCCACGGGGACCTCGCCCTAGTCAGCGCGGTGACGAGGATAAAGGGTCTGGATAAGCCTCAGACACACGAGGACTGGGACGCGATAGGTGAGGCATGGCGCCCTTGGAGGAGCGTCGCCGCCCGCCTCGCTTGGTTCGACTACCTCGACGGGAATCCCTGATCACTTCATCCGTTCATTCTGGTAGACCCCGCTGTATCCCTTCTCCACCTCGTCTGTGGAGTAGAAGATGAGCTGCGCGACGCGTGCGTCCTGCTTCAACCTTATGCCGTGTGGGTTGTGGACGACGAGTAGGCTGCTGCTCCTACCTTGATACCCGGGGTCCCACACCGCCGTCTCTATGGCGGCTGCGTTGCGGAGGACTGTGCTCCTGCTCCGCGCAAGGGCGACAACGTTCAGCGGCATCTTCACAGCCTCGTTGTAGACTATCATATAGCAGCCTTCAGGGAGGGTGTACCACCCGTCCGCCCCGGGCCTCAACTGCCTCGTCGGTGCTAGTTTCCTCTCCTTGTTATCGAAGTCGACGGCACCAGCGCCCCAGTAGGCGTGGACCTCCTTTAGGCTGAGGTCGAAGCCTGCGGGCTGGAGCTGCTTCTCGAGGTCGACGTAACCCGTTATGAGCTGCTCTGTCTCGATCAGTTGCTTGAGTGCCTTGGAGTTAAGCATCGCCTATCAGTTCTGCATACTGTTGCCCTGAAAATAAAAAGGTGACCGGGTGAACCTTTTTTTCAAATGCCCCAGCGATAGTAATGGAAGTACTCGCATATGGATCATCTTGTACTCTGAGAGTAGAAAAATCAAACATTTAGATAATCACCTACTCGCAATCCTTACCGACCTCCTACCGGCCAAGCTCCAAGGCACCACCTTCAGCTTGAATATGACCGGTTCCAGGCTTGGCTTCATCCTCGGACCCATCATTACGAGGCTACTATATCTTGCCCCTGGGTCGTCGATTCCATTCATCGGCGCTGCGGTGATCTATGCCCTCGCCTTCCCAGTCACGTACCTCTTGAATGACGGGGCTGAAAGGAATACCCAAGAGCATGATTCGTGATAAATCGCAGGAATTACTTACTCGTGCCAAACGGAGAAGAGATATTAGCTTTCAATCGAAGTCTGTGGACTTTTCTGATTCATCCATCTCCAAATAAAAACCATCGAGTACGCGAATGCAATTGTATTCGCGATGGCAACTCCGAGTATAATTGGGTCTGTCCACGTTATTAGAATGCCTTCGTTCAGGGTCATCATCGCATATACCAAGTTGATTAGCAGTGTCACCGTGATCACCCCGTAGATTGTCCAAACCCTCTTCACGTATGGAATCATCAGGGCCAAGAAGCTTAGCGAGGGGAAACTGTACCGCTCGTGAATTCTTGTCGGGAGCATGAAGAATCCGAAGAGGAGTATGAACGCCGCGAAGAAGACGAGCATCTCCCCCCTTGACTTCAGCCGCTCATCAACAGAGTCTAGGGCGAGGAAGGTCACGACGACGAACATCATCCACCCGATCAGGTAGGGATTGATGAAAAGGTAGCCTTGGGTGTCAGGCCTCCACATGCCGAAGAGGGCCCAGAGGTTGAAAGCGTTCACGGATGTGTAGGGGTATTTGCCGAAGCCGAGCAGGTATATGTTGGTCAAGAACGTGATGGGGTTGTCCCACTGGAAGGGCAAGATCATGAGCAGGGTGATGGCAGCGATTATCAGGGTGGATGCGAGCATCCTACGTAACCCGAACTTCTTGTAGACGAGCAGGGCCATGAGTGGAGCGAGGGCGACGGCCTGGGGCTTTGTAAGGACCGCGAGTGTAAACGTTGAGACCGACAGTGTGAACTTCCCCGAGAGAACCAGCACGAAGGATAGCAGGAGGAAGAACGTGTAGATGGAGTCGAACTGGCCCCAGACTGAGGAGTTGAAGAGGACGGCGGGGTTGAAGGCGTAGGCCGCTGCCGCCAAAAGGGACACCCTTAAACTTGAACGAGACCTCACGAATGAGAATATCAGGTAAACCGTCGCCATATCGAACAACGTCGGAATCAGTTTCACGACATAGGTGATCAGATTCGTCCCGAACAAGGAGAGGCTCTTCGCCGCGCTCCCGAACAGCCAGAAGAGGTAGACGTTGAGGGGCGGATAATCACAGTTTGTAACCGAATAGAATGTCTTAAAGCCATAGTCAGCGGCGGCCCTTAACCAGGAAATGTAGAGAGTCAGGTCTCCCCGAAAGCCTTGCATGGGGAAGAGAAACAGTCTGACCGCGAGGGCACCTAGTATCAGCGCGGCGAGTGGGGTGAACTCCGCCCTCCTGGAAGTTGGGTTAATCCTGGGGTCCTCCTTCACCACACTCACGCCGCAAGCATGAAATATCTTTCCCTAGCAGCTAAAAAATGGGTAATCTACGGGATTCGTCTCCTCTGATTTATATCCAAAGTTGAGTCTTATCATGGATCACGGTATGCGCTTCATAGTCTACGGTGCTGGTGCAATAGGCGGCACCATAGGGGGCCACCTCTTCAGGACCGGACACGAAGTCGTCCTGGTGGGGAACGGCAGGCACGTGGATCAGATCAACGCCAAAGGTCTCAAGCTGTTAACACCCGACGAGACCTATGTTCTGCGAGTCCCCGCCTGCAAGAGGGCGGAAGAGCTCGCCCCATTCCAGAACGACGACGTAGTCATACTGGCGGCGAAGTCCCAACACACAGCTCTCTGCCTCGGTCAGCTCAAGAACGCGGGCGCAGAGAGGAGCCTCCCAATCTTCTGCGCCCAGAACTCAATAACCAACGAACCCGCCGCTACACGCGTCTTCGACAACGTCTACGGCGCGATGATCAATCTGCCCGCCATCTTCCTAAACCCAGGCGAAGTGATCAACCCCATCACGGGCAACGCAGGCTTCATCGAGGTGGGACGCTACCCCCGAGGGGCCGATGAACTTACGAAGAATGTCGCTTCCGCTCTGAATGTAGCGGGGTTCGCTTGCAGTGTGAATGAGTGGGTGATGCGGGCGAAGGCGGCGAAGTGCATCCTCAACCTCGGCAATTCCCTCGAGGCGATAACGGACGGCAGGGGTGACGGGGAAGAGTTCATACAGTTCGCGAGGAGTGAGGCGGAGAAGGTCTGGAGGCTCGCGGGCATCGAGTGGGAGGACTTCGAGTTGTACGAGCGACGCGTCAAAGCTATAAGGGGAACGAACAAGATGCCGAAAGGCTACGAAGGACAAAACAAGCGCAGTTCCACTTGGCAGAGCCTCACCAAAGGAACAGGGAACATCGAGGCTGAGGCATTAAACGGTGATATAGTTAAGTTGGGCCGATCCCTCGGGGTCGAGACGCCCTACAACGAGACCCTGTGGAAGGTCGCTGAGAACATGGCCGCCAAGGGCGAGAAACCAGGGAGATACAATGCCGAGGAACTGACACAGATGGTAGATACCCGCAGCTGAAAATTGAAGTCATTGGATTTTATACTAGGCCAGGAGCGATTCGACCTTAATGGGTTTAGGTCCAATAATTATTGAGTGACCACTGTTTTGGCCATTTGGCTAGGTTTGGGTTTGACCGTTTATTCGCGTTGTGATGCGAGTGTTGCGTTAATGGGGTGTTTTGTCGAGTTTGACGTTTGTCTTATACATTGAGTCATAGACCCTCATACGGAGGGGGGAGTGGGTTACTAGTAACAAATAACATGATGTTTCTTCTAGCAACCGACAACCGTTTATTTGCAGACATATTTGTCCTCGACGAACTCCTATATATATCAAAAAAGAGATATGGCATATCATACGACATAACTAAGGAATTCATCGACGACGTTATCCTACCAGTAACAGAGATTTCTTCCTTAGACTTGAAAGATTACAAAACCGTTATAGAGGTGATGAAAGAGACTAAGATGAACCCATCGGATGCAATACACGTCGCATCGATGAGACGAAACGATATTAAACACATAGCTTCAGAGAATATGGGTTCGACAAGGTCAAAACAATAAAACGGATCTGGCTACCATAATCTCTCTTCTCTTTTCGACCATGTGGTAGTCATGTGTGGTGAAGGTATTTAGAGCTCCTTGGCAGGTAATATAATTGACATTTCATCGAACTTAATTATAATTAAATTCGATTTATGGTCAATAATATAGGATTAAAGGCCGCTTATCGACCGAATGATGTGCCAGTTTACGGTTATTACCCTATGATTACGGGCGTATCGTCGCAGTCGTCTGAGAGCTCTGATTTCCTATGCTTTGGTTATATAATCACGGCGGGTTGGTGCGGATTTTCCCAGTGGGTTTAAAGTCGAGAGTAAGGTGGGTGGTGAATGTGTTACGGTTTAAAATGGACCTGAAACAGGGTTCTCAACACGTTGAAAACCCCTAAAAAGGTAAGCCGTATTAACCTTGTACATTTGAATGTACGGTCGATATTATTGTTCTAACCCGATCTATCGATTTATTATCTATCAACTTTTCTTTCTGTTTGCCTCAGTATGCCTATGATTTTTAGCGTTGTCTTATCTTGAAGATGTTAGCGGTTACCAGCAGAATGTAAACTCTGCTTAGACGGTGTTTCACGCTCGTTGAGGGTAGATACAGATATACCCGGGAAAAATTCGCTGAGAGGTATTTTAGCTCAATCCAGTTCGAGTTTACTTGGGGCTAAATCCATGTACATTTTTTCCCCATAATGTACGTTTTATTAACTATTTATTTATGAGACGGAGAGTGATGCATAGCCACCCTGATAATCATGTGAAATTACAATATGGAAGTTAATATCGGCCTCTCCAGTGTTGGGATCCACGGATATTTGGAAGAATAGTGTTTTGCTGGTATTGGTGGCAACAGAAAGTGGGTACTGATATGTTATTTCCTTTATAATTTTCTTTGAATTCCCAACTAAATGTATCCCAGGAGTTGAAAGATCTGTAGTGACGAACATCCACATGCTATCTGGAGAAGGTGTCGATTCTAACATCGTATAAGTGACTACAACAGTTTTGGTAGCAGATTTCTGACCAGCTTCAACGGTTCCAAAATCTATGCCAAGTGGGTCCACTACCCATAATTCAGTACTCTTACCCTGACCCAGCGATGAAGGCGAAGCTGGAGGAACCGTGATGTGAACATCGACAACTGCGTTGTATCTGTCGTGAAGAGCTTGGATTGCATTTGAACTATACACATTATAACCGTATCCAGTAATTACTACGAGTACGACTCCCACTAAAATTATCATAACCGGTAGAATACGTTCTCTCATCGTTTCATCAGCCTTCTCCATTCTTCATCGAATTCTTCTTTCGAGACATCCTTCTTGAAAATCATCATCTCACAACGCCCAAGTAAACATGTATTAGTTTACATATTTAACGTTAACGTATATTAGTTTACATTGTAAAATATGACTTAAGATATTTAACCGGATGAGAACTCTTAAAAAGGTAAACTGACACAGGTTAACTTGGGACTATGAGCTTCTCGACGGCGTACCTTACTATAAGGGAAATAGGCATCTGGGACCTTAGAAGACAACATAAGACGCAGGCAGAGATAGGTAGACTCCTAGGTTTCACGCGACAGGCATCGAATAGAGCATTTGATGTCATTGACACCAAGATTGATAAGGCTTTCAATGAAGCAGCGGTCTCCAATAGCCTCATGGTGAGGAGCATTAATCTCATCGACGGCATAATGGAAGCTTATAGTCCCATACATAAGATGCAAGTTTTAGTGAGCATGTCCCGAATAAACGGTCTCAGGATCTGGTACATGCATGAAGGACACTGCGACTCTTGCTCCGAGGAGAAGAGCTGCAGGAAATTTCTCGAGGCTGAGGCGTCTGAGAGGGGTGTTGAGTTAACAAAGGAGGATTGGGGGTTGCCGCCGACTCTACTTGTGTTAAAAGTCTTCTCAAAGTACTTAGGAGGTTCGAAGGTTGTTTGAGAAGTTGATTTGTTTTATCTGGGACGCTTGCCCGTTCCCGCCGGGGCTTGAGCCGCCTCGGAAAGAGGGCCTATTTTCAACTATAGTAAATGGTAGGTCAACTAATTCTCTGATATATTATGAAAAATGGTATATTGTCTTTTCTTTGTTAGTGTTCTTTATCACTGTGCATGTTTTACTCTATAATTCTCCGCTCATACTTTTGCTTTGGATGTTTTCACCTCATTTCCTATTTGGAAGTTACCTTAGCCTGACGTCGAGAGTGCAAAAACCGAAGTATGTTATGAGCAATGTTGTACTACGTGCAATTTGAAACTAGTGGAATAACTTCTTTTACTAAGCTCAATTGTCGGTTGCACTATTTGCTAGTAGTACAAAAGGAGGTTTGCAGACGTTTATAACAGTTGATGTATATAACAATTTTTAAATCTAAACCTATTAATATTATTCTAATTTTAAAATGGATTATTTTTTAAATAAACATGAATGATAGGTTTTATAACTTAGATAATGAGTGTCAACTTTAGTTTCTTAAAGTCGTATTCAATAGAATTTAGTTATTGTGCACACTTCAAGGGTAACCCTTTTTAGCATTTATATTAATGGTGAGCAGAAAGATGGGTTGACCGACATAGATACTTCTAGAAAATTGAGAAAATTGCCAAACTCTATAAGTGCCAATTTATTGTTTACAGGTGTTCTAAAAAGTGGTTTTAATACCGATGAGGGTTCGATCAGCCATTAACACGGATGACGTATCTTGAATAGAGCCACTAGAACCATCCTCCTATTGACTACAATCTTTCTATCACTGATGTTGTTATCTGAGGCGATCAACTTTGCTCCAAAGGTTCCAGTAATAATTCACATAGCCGGTCAGAAGGAAAACGATTCCAACTCAACGGATCCCGACTTCGGTGAGACTACGGGTTCCATGACCTCAATTGACTCGGGGAAGAACCTCGGTAGCGCAAGCCTGTTCGAGTTACTTGGAGCCCCTCAGACACCCTACATCAGGTTGCAGGCCTTAGAAGTCTACGACGGGGGCTTCTGGTTCGCCTTCAATGGAACATTGAAGGACTATGATCATCGGCCTATTGAGCATGATAATGCTGGGCTCACTGGGTCACTCGCCTCTTTCTACGTGAATCCCATTTACCCGCTGAAGGGGTTCATCCCATCAGTAATCTATACATCCGAGATTGGGGGATCTGACCAACTCATCTATTACCCTAATCAGCTAGCGTTTTACTCAAAGACTCCGGTTGGCCCTTATCCTGTCAGATATTATGAATGGTCTCCTCAGGGCTTCAATCTAGAGAATAGTCGACTATTGACAAGCGGAAAATACGTCGCTATCCCGGAGAATCTCACCGAGAGGCTGAAGCCATTAGCTTTAAGCATCACCCAGGGGTCCGTTAATGACTACTCCAAGCTGCAGGCCATTGAGTCCTATCTATTGACTCATTATACGTATGATTTGAAGTATAACTCTCCCCCGGAGGGAATCGACCCAGTGGAATGGTTCCTATTCGAGGATATGAGAGGCGTATGCTGGCACTTTAACTCAGCATTCGTCCTTCTGGCTAGATCGATTGGTCTCCCAGCGAGGCTCGTCACCGGATACATGGTAGATCCCAGAGCAGAGTATCAGGTTGTTAAAGCGGATCAGCTTCATGCGTGGGCAGAGGCTGAGTTTGATGGATATGGCTGGGTTATTTTCGATGCGTCCCCTGGACAAGTTCTGGACCATGAAGCTCCTGGAATAATACCAACAAACACGGCGATTACCAATCAGGACAATGTCTGCCTCAAAGGCAAGACGTTTAGTGTTGAGGGCACGGTCACCTCTCCGGTTGGACCAGTAAATGATGTCAAGGTAATCGCTTACATGAAGTTGACGAAATTTGACGAGGGCATCCCCGTGGGATTCTCGCAAGTTGTTAACGGAAGCTACCTGATCACCTGCGAGGCTCCTAGATACTTGAATGTCGGCGACTATTTCATCGAGGTAAACACGGTCACGAATAGGGTTTATATGGGGTCCTCTAGTGACCCACCGATTATGCTCAAAGCCGAGACTTTCTTCAACGTGTCCCTCCCATCGATGGTCATAGCCGATAAGCCATTCAATATCGAAGGTGTGCTAAGGGAAAAAGAGAGTTCAACAGTCGTCCCCAACGTCTTTTATTACCTTGAAGCAGACGAACCAACTCTGAATTGGGACGTCGTCGATGGCGGAATACAAATAATCCTGGGGGGATTTAGTGGAACCAACAGCTCAGGATCCGTAGGCACAACCATTTCGTTAGGCAACGTAACTGAAGTGCCGCCGAATCAGTGGACTATTCATAGTAACCTTTACGAATACTATTCGGGACAAACGGGTAAAATTATTATTTCAAGGGGCGGATTGCCGCCCGGCAATTACTCATATACACTGAGATGGGATGGTACCGAGTATCTCCTCCCCGCGTCCGAGAGCAAGGTGATTTGGTCAGTTCCCCTCACGGTGACACCAAAGACGCCTGAGAAGATATTCAGGTCTGAAACAACCCAACTTACCGGAACCATACATGCCATGAACCTGACGGGGGGCAATGAGAGAGTGCAAATCATTAAAAACGGCATGTACATGGGAAGCGTGGTAAGTGATGACAATGGAGTCTTCAAGCTGCCCTTAACTATGGCTCAGGACAGCCCCCTAGGAAATATAACTATAGAATATGTGTTGGAGCGTAACAATTACATTGCAACTAGGAACGCCACAGTTTACGCAAAGACACAGCTAATTACACTTGACCAAAAACTAGGCTACTGGTATAATCCTTTCAACGTCACAGCTTGGCTAACTGATGATTTCAGTGAACCCATGCAGGGGATGAACGTCACATTAAGCTACATCGACGGCGGAGTGTCGACAACTCGTACTTTGACTACTGATGAATCGGGTTCAGCTGTGTTTCCTATAAAGTTAACCACGAGCCCGGGCTCCGACATAGTTCACTTCAATTTAACGTCGCAGAATTATGGATTCTACTACCCCGCTAGACTTGAAGAAGACATAAGTTTCACACCTGTGGTGGATTACATTGGCTCAAGTCTTCAGATCTTCCTTATTGTTGTCTCTCTTGTTACGGTGTTCTTCTTCTCGAGAAGAGCCATAACTTCTCGAGGCGTGAAGATAAAACAAGAGAGAACAAGGAGTGCATCGGTCATCGAGCCCGAGTTATCGACGTTGGTTCAAACCGATGAACTCGGATTAGGCTACATAAAACCAATGGAGAATGACTTCTCAATCGATATAGTTACTCCTCAGATTAGAGCCCCGTACCTGACGGTCTGGGGCGTGGACGATCCATTGATTCTGGATATCACGCTGAGTGATAAGAAAGGTAAACCAGTATCCAATTCCAAGTTGATAATCGATGATGGAGAGAAATCAACTTCACTTGTGACCAGTGAAAAAGGAGAGTTGGAATTCACCAAATCATACGCTGATCTAGGGATTAAAGAAGTCAAGGTACGATATAATTATGCAAAAGGCCCTGTTGAGTGTATATTCAGAGTTAGGATCGTGGCGTATAGGAGTGAAGTGATCAAGCTGCTGAACGAGTATCTAGAGAGGGTTAGAAAGGAGAGGGATTTCAGTGATAAGCATACAGTCAGAGAGATCATTGAGGCAATAAAACTTAGAACCCCAAAATCGAAGCACCAAGACCTTGAGACACTCGTCGACCTCTTCGAGGAGGCTGAATATAGCTTACATTCTATCAACCGCGAGTATTATGAGCGATTCTATTCCGCTGAGACGCGGAGTCTGGAGGTCTTTAAATTTTGATTAGGAAGATGACTCGATCCATCTCACTCTTAACCTTAATCTCCATATTTCTGGTAGCCACAATTCTTGTACTGGGATATGCAGTAGCCTCATTCATAGCGTTAATAGTTCTACTATACACCTCCATCGTCGTCTCAAAACTCTATAAGGGACAGCTCGTTTCCGCGTTAACAACCAGCCTTAATCTGCTCTCAGTTCCAACCTTCGTTGCGCTTCTACCATCCTGGGAGGGAGCCTATCCATATTTTAAGCCGCTTTCCTATTCGATTCTTCTGGGAGTGTTAGCATACTCCTTTTTCTTGATCATTAACTCAGTGTCGGAGAACTATCGGGAGATCATATACCCTGTTTCAAGAAGTATGCTCCTAGCGTTAGTGGGACTGATTCTCTGGTATCTTATCGAATCAAATCATATCTCCCAAGACTGGGATACGGGAGGGAATAGGCTACGTCATTCTAGTCAGCTTCTTAGGTACGGGTTTGTTCTCTCTGTTCGAAGCTATCAGGGAGCTCCCAGGGAGAACCATCTCTTTTATAGCTACATACCTGAGCAGAAACTTGTGGCGGAGGTCTATTTTCCTCCTGTTGACCTCGGCTTACCTGTTCGTCGGCAGAGGCATTCTAATAAATAGATATCCTGATGCTCAGACTTACCTGATAGTAGCTGAATGGATCACTCTTAGCGCATTAGTGCTCCGATCATATTGGCAGTTCAAGGGATTCATTGAGAACGAGTACGTTAAGCCGGATCAAATTGAGAATTGGAGCCGCCATGTACAGAGTATCGAATGGGCGACCGACGAGAGGATGAAAGGGATCGCTGATTCGATACAGGACTTTCCTTGACCGAGGAGTCAAAGACTCCCTCGTCGTCTGCCTCGTAGGCTTGATGAGGGACGCAGGTGAACTTGAGGACAGCATAACGTCAAGCCTCTCTCCACTAATTGAATACGAGGACTTGCGCCCCGGTGTCGTATTCCACACGTTGCAAAAGGAGTACATTGAAGAGAAGAATAGGAAACGTCGCATGTCGATATTCTCCGGGACACTCAGCCAGTTGAGTAAGATAGGATTGAAGATACAGTTGCCAGAAGGCACATTATCTACAGCGAATGAAGGTGACCTAAAACGGACCTAAATGAAGTACGCAGTGTAAGCAATGAGCTACTAGACACGATAGCGAGGTACTTTGTCGGGGAGAGAATGCTCCTCCAGAAGGTACTCGCCGCCGGCTACGCTAACGGACACGTCCTTTTCGAGGATTATCCTGGGCTGGGTAAGACCCTCCTAGCCAAGGCTATTCGCGAAAGCGACTGGATGCGAGTTCAACCGGATACAGTTCACGCCCGATCTCATGCCCTCGGACATTGTGGGGACCAAGGTGTGGAAGATGGATAAATCGAGCTTCGTCCTCGAGAAGGGCCCCGTGTTCACACATATCTTACTCGCGGATGAGATCAACAGGTCCCCACCCAAGGTCCAGTCAGCGCTGCTCGAATGCATGGAGGAACGACAAGTCACCATAGAGGGCGAAACCCACAAGCTGAACGCCCCCTTCCTAGTTCTCGCCACCCAGAACCCCCTCGAGTTGGAGGGAACATACCCGCTACCCGAGGCCCAGATGGACAGATTCATGCTAAAGCTATCCACGGGATACGTTAAGACACTCGACCTCGAGTCAGAGATTCTGAAGAGGCGCGCAACTTGGCGTCGCGATAGCCCGATAGATGAGATACCGGCGGTGACGAGCGAGAAGGTCTTCAGGGACCTCCAGCAGGTCGTTGAGGAAAAGGTCTACGTCGATGACCAGATCCTCAGCTATATCGCTCAGATAGTTAGAGCAACCCGAGACAACCCACAAGTCGAGGTAGGCTCAAGCCCCAGGGGAGGCTTAAGCCTCTTCAAACTCTCGAAGGCAAACGCCGCCATTAATGGACGAGACTACGTGGTACCCGACGACGTCAAAATATTTGCACGCGACGCCCTTAGCCACCGCATAATTCCCAAGGTAGAGTATGCAGTACAGAGAGAGGCGGATCTGGGAAGTCTTGTAGATGAGGCTCTATCCAGGGTTGAAGTGCCTAGAAAGAGTATGCGACGGTAACTCCAATGCCTCTCACCCGACTTTCCCTCAATCTGCTCACAACCTCATTCATCTTCATCGGCCTTGGGATGGCTCTCGGGAGTCTACCCTTAATCTACGCGGGCTTTGCGCCACTCATCTTCTTCGGATTATCGCTTACCTTGCCCAGCGTTGAATCTATTGAGATCGAGCCAGTTGATGAACAGTTGGAGGTTTCCAGGGGCGAAGTAATCGAGTTAACGAGAAACGTCACTTTCAGGGGAGGCGTCGGATACGTTGTACTCTACGAGGAGGTCCCAGAGCCCTTCGAGTTGGTGGAAGGGGACAATCTTCAACTCCACGTTAAGGACTCTAAGGATCTCCACGTATGTTTCTCATACAAGTTACGATGTACCCGCAGAGGCGTCTACGACTTCAACGAAATATCTTATAACATCCGACACGTCCTGGAATCGACTACCTCGAAAAAGGGTACACTGAATCTGAAGCAGAAAATCGTGGTTAAGCCTCCCCGAACGAGTGTTAGGCGCATCCGAGACCAAGCAGCGGTCGATAGGTTTGCCGCTACCTTCCGACTCCAAGATGCAGCTAGGAATCGTGTCACATGACTTCAAGGACCTAGCAACGTACCAGAGCGGAGACCCCTACAAGCACATAAACTGGAAGGCAACAGCCAGAACAATACAATCGTCAACCGACCTCCCCATAGTCAACGAATATGAGAGGGAGGGAAACAAGGTGGTGTGGATTTTCCTCGACGCCTCGCCGAAGATGGAGCTCGGGAACAATGTCACGAACGTCTTTGAATATGGTGTCCAGGTAGCCCTAGGATTAGCTGAGTACTATGTTCAGAGACGATGCATGGTAGGCTTTTCACTATACAATAATGATGCGGTTAGTCAACCCAGTGCTTCCCCGGTGATTCAACAAGAAGAAATCGATGAAGAGGTGAAGAGAACACTTCCCGACCTCTTCCCCGCGGACCCTCTCATTCAGGAGAATAACACTTCAACTAAAACTCGACCCTCATCTACTCTATTCAGCCTCACCCCAGAAGCGGGTAGACAGCAGCTCCACAGAATTGAAAGACTCCTCCAGAGCACCGAGGCCGATAGAGTCTCATTCAACCTTAAGCAGACCTTGAGACTCAACAAGAATCATCTTGAAAGCGCCAACCCGATGACTTTCCTTATCACCAGTGCGAGACGCGATAAAATGGACCTCCTCCACGAGGAACTCCTCGACCTCGAGGCAACAAATGGAAAAAGCAGGAGAGTAGCAGAAACAGACCTATCTGATCAACATCCAGGGGTACAGCCTATCCTCGAAGACCGATGCTGAGAAAGTGGCTGCACAGATAATGAAGTACGAGGAGGAGACTCTGCTCAGGAGAGCAATCACCGGAAAGGTGACGCTAATCAACTGGGATCCATCGGAGACTAGCTTCACGACCACCCTGATAGCGGAGGCAACGCAGTGATGAGGACCGAACCCCTGTATTTACTCCAGGTGATTCTCGTCGCGTTAAGCACCGCTGTAGCTCTCATCTCGTTTCTGAGCTCAACCTTATTCTCAAGCTTCTCAAGCTACGCATATCTACTCCTTCAAAATAACACGATTTACAACTCGATACCTCTTGGAAAAACGATTCTCGTCGAGTTGGCGTTGACAATATTCTTTGTTGTGATAGTGTCAGTTGACCTGAAGCAGGAGAACTTCAGCTACATTTACATATACAACCTGATTCTCTTCGCCCCCGAGGTCTTGAGCCACTCACAGGTCAACTACCTGAATCTTCTGGATCTCTCACACCTATTCTCACCCAATAGAAGCCTACAAACAGTAATCGTCACGGGACTCATCATAGTCTTGTCGTCTTGCATGATCGAGTTCGTTTCAAAGGAACGAGAGATCATGCACAACTACCACACCCGAGGAGTCCCTGGGGAAGCCGTGCACGGTGGTGAAATAGCATCTCTACAATACACCCTAATGATTGGGGGATCAACGTTCATTATAGTCCTCATCCTATTGGCTGTGAACTTTTTCCTAGACTATTCTAGTCTCTCAATATTTGCCATGCCTTACCAACCGTTAGTCCTCGGGATAGCATCCATCATCTTTCTCTTGACAGGGCTATTCATATTCATGAACTATTTTCCCAATAATAGTAAAAAAAAATGTCTAATTAAAACAACAAGCCGTGCATCTTAAGATTATATATTAGGGAATTCGTAAAGGTTGAATATGACAAAGTAATTTTTCAAGCTTTAACAGATTTAATAGAAGATATCCTAATTATGCGATCGTGAAAGCCAAATCATGAAAAGTAGACACTTAATCAAAGCTTTGATCTTAAAGAGACGAATGTTTGGTCGGAGCCGATCTGGATGAGAAGAGAAGTATTGGGGGGATTGGACGCCGTTTCTACTCATTCTTGTGATTGGGTTAAGCACATTATTTTTACGTCAACGGCGGCATCAACGGACATAGGGCAAACTCTAATTGGTTTTTCTAAGTTACGACCTTCTAGGGATACTCAAAAAATCATTAAATACCTTAAGATAATTTATGCTATATTCAGGATTTTCATATATTTCGCTTATTTTTCACGGCGTATTCAATACTTCTTGCCAGGTTATGGTAGTGAGCGAGTGTCTCCTGCTTCCTGATATAGTAGTCTACACCTGCGGCGAGGGCGGCTTTAGCGACCTTCTCGCTCTCCCAACTAGTGTAGATGATGAAGGGGATGTTGCTCTTCTTCTTTACTTCGGTACAGAGTTGGATTCCGTTCATCTCCGGCATCTTGTAGTCGGAGACTATGCAGTCAAAGCTCTGGTCGGTGAGGAGCATCAGGGCTTGTGATGGTGTCGATGTCGTGGTAACTTTCAGTGTTGAGTTCTCAAGGTTGAG
The DNA here is from genome assembly GCA_963769425.1 of Candidatus Bathyarchaeota archaeon. Lineage (GTDB taxonomy): Archaea > Thermoproteota > Bathyarchaeia > TCS64 > TCS64 > UBA8941. The sequence goes on from CAVYLP010000001.1 coordinate 174,765, forward strand.
ACTAACTAGCTCAGCATTGTCTTCTTCATCGTCTATTAATAGGACGCGAGTGATGTTCTTCGTATTCCCGGTTTTTTCCTGCACGGATGCCACCATGTACGGATACTGAGTTGCTGAATGATGGGGAGCGAGTAGTTAAAAGAATGATCAATTTAGCCCCCAGGTATTGGGTTTACGCTAAACATTTTTTTTCTAACTGCGTTTTCCAGATACGTAGTTTCACATTACTTGAAAATTCTTGAAACAAATATATACCATTCTTGTTCCTAGGCATCTATTATTAATTAATAATAGAGGTTAAAGATGCGGCTAAGAAACAACTTTGCTAGGTTGCATAGTATGTAGATGCTTGAATCATACATTACTCATGTGGAAGTTGATAAATAGAATTTTTTACCTAATACAATTAAAAGTGATGTCTTTTGGCCAAGTGTCCGAGGTGTGGAGCTGAAGTCGTCGACCCTGTGAAGTCTTGGTCAATGATCGGAAAGCCTGACAGATCTGGAGAGATGTTCAAGCTGACGATCGGTCTGTATAATTGCGTTTGCTCCGATAAGAGTTTTAGAAGCGTTATCGGGAAGGAGAAGATAACCCTGAGGGGGGTTCTAGAAAAAAATAACTCACTGGAAGAACAACTGATGGAAGCTACAAATAAAAAATCCGAGTTAGAGTGTATTGTGAAGACTCTCGAGGAGGAGAAAGCCCAGCTCTTCGCCGAGGTTGAGGCGCTTAGAGCCATACCGGTACTTGAGGAAAAGGTGTCTACGCTCGAATCTGACATAGCGAGACTTCGAGAAGAGAAGGGCACGTTGATGAGCAGGCTCACTAAGCTTGCCACTGATGCTGCACCAATTGTTCAGCCAGAACCCGTCGAAAAACCGCTGGAAGCCTACATCTCTGAAGCCGCGAATATTGAGGCACCAGCCCCCATCGAGGAGAGTATATGCGAATGCAATGAAGCTGGAACCGACGAGACCGTGACCGAGTCACCTGTGATTGATGCCGTCGCTACAGACGCATCGGCGCCGGTAGATCTGCCCGTCGAGACGTCTATTGAGGAGAAGCCAATGGATGTCTCTCCGATTGAAGTTACCCCTGTTGAGGTTATCTCGGAGGAAGCACTGACCATAACGGAGGCATCGACAGAGACACTTTTGAGTGATACGTTGACGATTGAGGAGAAGATCATTGAAATTCCTGCCGAAACCGTAGTTTCTGATATTCAACCAGTCGAGGCTTCTCCCATAGATGAGGCACCATCCGTCATTGATGCATCTCCGATAGACGCAGTAAGTATCGACTATCAGCAGGCCGAGACGCCCGCGATTGAGAACCCCGTTGTTATCGAAGTGGTTGAGGTAGCCCCGCTGGAGGCAGTCCAAGTCGATGTTTCCCCAAGCCAACCTCAAGTCGTTGCACCAATAATAGATGAAAAAACCGTAGCTGCTCCGATGATAGAATCTCATGAAGTACCTGTCGAAGCGAAGCCAGAAACTACCCCGATGACCACAGCTCCGGTTGAAACAGTAACAGAATTTGCTGACAAGACTAAGGAGGTATCAAGTGAGCCACTTATTGCTGAGCCCCTCATTGAGGTGAAACCTGTTGAGGTTGCCCCAGCGGTAACCGTCCTAGTTGAATCACCCACACTTGCAGAGGAAAATTTTGTGGAGATCCCTTCACCCGTAGTTACATCCATCAATGAGCCTTCGATAGGTGAAACGCCTATTGAGGACAAATTAACGGAACCAGCCATAGATGTCGTTGATCCGGTTGAAACGCTTGATGAGGTGATATCAGGGATGGCTAAGGAGATAGAGGAAGAGAAGCCAGTCGAAGAAACTGTCTCTGAATTAACCCCTCAGAGTATTTCCGAGCCCGTTCAGGTAACGCCCGTTGAAACTGCACAACCTGAATCGAATACCAAAGAAACAGAGGAATTGGCTGAAGCTCAAGTAGTCGAACCTGCACCCACGGAGGCTCAAAAAGTTGAGGCGCCGGTTGTAGAAACAGTCATCGCTGAAACTCCCAAGGTCGAAGAATTAATCGCTGAGACCCCCGTTGTAGAGAACCACTCATATGTTGCCAATTTGGTAGAAGTTGTCACCGAGGTGAATGCAGGCGAGGCTTCGAAACCATCCGAGGAGAAACAAACGGAATTAATTGTAGTTTAAGGATTAAAGATCTGGAACATCTGGGTTATCTTCCTATTATTCTTAAAATGAATGTAATTTTACCAACTCTATGTGAGGAGTTCCGCTCAGGTCGCACACCTGTTTTTGGAGCAAAATGGGAAGATAATTAAATAAAATTATCTATAAAATTAATGCTCGCGTCAACGTACTAGGTTATTTGAGTTCTTGGTTTTGCTCTCGCGAACCTACAAGATTCTAATCAAACTCGACAAACTCAAAGGATAATCACTGGACAACGATTCTGCTTCACCCTTAGACAATCCCGATGAGACGAGTATCTTCTTAAAACGCCTCAGGGCAGCCCAACGCCAAAAGGGGAAAACGAGTAAGAAAAGTAAAACAGTGATAAGGATCTTCTCCGAAGAAAATAGGATGGAGAAATAACTCGGGAGGCGCAATCCGCCTACTCATCCCTTCGGCCACGGGCCTCCCTCATGACGTTCGACCACTTCGTCAACGTCCCAAGGTACTCCCGGGTCATCTCCTGAGCCTCAGCCTCAGGTATCCCACCCTCGATCAGGCTCTTTCTGAAGACTGCGACCGACTTACCGATATTGGCAGCCGCCTCGGGGGAGAAGAAGCTGTCCAGCACGCCCTTGATTAGCATAGGGATCTTTTCGCTGACCGACTCCATGATCTCAGCGATCTCCTTGGGGTCCATTCTCTCATGTTTCGGGTTTTGACTCATCATCTATTCCTCAACTAATAGGTATGTGATCAATCGGTATAGGGTTGGTGCAAAGAACTGATCAATAACTGATCAGTTAAATCAGCTGATATCGCTTTGTCTCAGTTTTGGAGACAATTTTTTCCTTTAGGAGTACATCTATGTGCTTCTTCACAGTAACCCTGGATGCTTTCCCTCGTATGCTCGCCATCTCCCTCGTTAACTCCGATATATTCATCGGGCCTTTCAAAGCCAACACGTTGAGGACCTCTCTCGTTATCTCGTCTTTGCTCTCAGTGTTTCGGTCGAGGTAGTGTTTTACTTCGAGTAGTCTCTGTAGCATTTTTAGTGGCTCGTCGTAGAGTTGTGCGCCGATTTTGAGGTCGTGCATTAGGGAGGCGACCTCCGGGTATCTTCGGGTCTCTGTGATCATTGCTTCGAGGCTATTTAACCGGTGGATGACCTCCTCCAGTTTTTCGTTTACATCTTTGAGGTCTCCAGCCATGCTAACCACTCTCGTCAATACATGTTCTAGAAATTATATTATCATTGCCAATGTAGGCGCGCGAGATAAGTTAAAATTGCTATAATTACGAGTTGCGAGAGTCCTAAGAACAGTTAGAATAGTTTAATTCACCAAGATTAAAAGCCACGCGCCGATCTGGACAAAACTCCGAGACTGCAGACCTGCTTCAGCAACTGCTCAAGTACATCCGATCGTTCTTGTACGCGTGCGCAAAGAACCTTGAAACCATTTAGGTTTGAAAATCGCTAGACTCGCCTATTTATTTCATTTGCTTTCCTCTTTATCCTCGATCCACCAGATCCAAGATTCATCCTCGATGCGTTTTCCTTTAATCGTTCCTCTGACCCTCATCAGGTTTAACGCGATTATATTGTCAGATATACAGAATGGAACATACTGAACCTCTTGCTGTAGTTGCCTTGTAGTCAAGGGTTTTTTTGCTCCGCTGAGGATAGAAACAATGAGCTCTGGTCCAACCTTTTTTGATTCACCCATTTGATTCATCTTCAGATAAAATAACGATAGAGAAACTATCATAATCTGATTGATTATGCCTTTTACCCCAAACCCAAAATTAACTCTATCTTAATTTTATTTATTTCTTTTCTTCTCTCTTCCTCTTATCCAGTCTGTGTCTTTGTCTGTTCTGGTCTCCTTCTATATACAACTGCGATCAGTACCACAATGCCTAGCACGATGAGGATGGTGCCAAGCCCAGAGCCACGAAACGGCATCCCAGGAACAAACACAATCAATGCTCCAACGATCAACAAGATCAGACCTACCAAACCCAGACCCATATCTTGTTGTTTGTTCATCTTTACAGTTGCCACCTTTTCACCCATTTCAAAAACCTTCCATTAGTGGAAATCGTTACTTATCTAATATAACATTATCCAACCGAAACCATAACACTCCCGTGGTTGTTTTGCCCGCGAGTAAAAATTGTTCTATATTCGCAACCTAAGAAACCAGCTCTTAATCTCTCCTCTAAGATACTTCGATAGAAATGGCTCTTCATTAGTAAGAGTCGCAAGGGTCTGATGCTTCTCATGTCTGATCCTTTTAACCTCAACCTTCGTCTCGAAGAATCAAGCTTATCAAGAAGGATCTTTGTCCCTGAGTATTGCCAAATATTCCCTCTCACTCTTTTTCGTGTGACTCCGAGGACTCAGCCTTCACCCTAAAATCCCTTTACTGATACGTTGACAATACAACCAGGAAATCATCGATCAGATATCGGTAGAACTCCTGAAAATCGCAGATAAGACTTAGCCATCTGAGTGAAAGCAGTTATCTAAAATAGTTTTAGCCTACAGATTAGACGATGCCTAAAATAACCTGCCTCGCCGGCGGAGTCGGAGCCGCACGACTCCTCCAAGGCCTCATCAAAGTCGTACCCCCGAAGGACCTAACCATTATAGTCAACACAGGCGACGACTTTGAGCAACATGGTCTACATATCTCCCCCGATGTCGACATCATCACCTACACACTCGCAGGCATCGTTAACGAGCAGACTGGCTGGGGCATACGCGGCGACTCCTTCCAATGCCTCAAGGCCCTGGGCATACTTGGACACGAGACATGGTTCAACCTCGGCGACGCAGACATGGCCACCCATATAAGCAGAACCAGACTCCTCAAGGAGGGCCACACACTATCCGAGGTAACGACTATGCACGCCAAGTCACTCGGCGTAGAGGCCAGAATTATCCCGATGACCGATGATCCATTCGCCACGCATATTGCTATTGATACTGGGCTCGTGCACTTCGAGGAGTACCTCGTTCATAGGGGGGCATCCGATGCTGTCAGGGGTGTGAAATATGTGGGAGCGGAGGAGTCTAGGCCTGCCTCGGGGGTAATTGACTCATTGATGGAGGCGGATTACGTCATTGTGTGTCCTAGTAACCCGATTGTGAGCATCGGCACAATACTTAGAGTCCCCGGAGTCCGAGATGCATTATGTGAAACCGAGGCGAGGGTTACAGCGATCAGCCCCATCGTAGGCGGTGCACCCGTTAAAGGTCCTGCGGACAAGATCATGGCGGGTATAGGGTTAGAAGTGTCATCCCGCGCCGTCGCGGAGCTATACCGGGACTTCCTCGATACCTTCATAATTGATAACCGGGATCAGAGCCACGCCGAGGCGATCGAGGGATTGGGAATTAATGTAATGGTTACGAACACGATTATGGGTACCCTTGAGGATAAGGTGGCTCTAGCTGAGGCTGCCCTTAGATCATTAGGTAACCTGTAGGCGACTTAGAGGATGGGAGGGGTATATGCTCTTGTGCCGGTGAAGATGCTTCGGGACTCGAAGTCCAGACTATCAAGCATCCTTGACCCTGAAGAGCGTGTGACCCTTACACTTATGATGCTCGAGGATGTGGTTAGGGAGATTCAATCATCGGGACTAGTCTCGAAGATTCTAGTAGTGACACCTGATGAGAGGGTCATCCGGTTCGCCGAGAGGCTCGGCATCGGGTCTTTCGCGTCGAATTCGGGGGATCTTAACACTGATTTGGAGAACGCGTTAGCCTGGTGCAGCGGTGACGAAGCTGGATCTGCGTTGATTGTCTTAGCAGACCTGCCTACCCTCTCGGGTGATGATCTAAGACACATAATCGAGCAGGTTTCCCGTGACCCAATCGTCGTGATTTCACCTTCGAGAGATGGTGGCACGAATGTGCTCTTTATGCACCCATGTGGATTAATTAGGCCTAGCTTTGGTGTCGGGAGTTACGAACGACATATACTTCTATTAAAGTCGATCAGCACTGACGTGAGGATCTATAGATCTTTGGGCACATCTCTGGATATAGATACGCCAGATGACGTTCGTGAACTCTTAGCGACAAAGGATTCTTCTAATTCTCCGTTAAAATCCTTGGTATATTTACGAACGATTATCAAAATGTCTAACTCATCGATTTAAATTGCGCGCGCGATAGAGGACGGCGACAACGTAGCGCAGATACGCGACGGAGTCTCCTACGACTTTAAGCAAGTGAAGAAGCTCGAAGCTGATTTTACCTCTTCCACTCCCTCAGCAAATCACCGATCTGCTCACCGAGTGGCGTTGCGTGTGCAGTTAGCTGAATGTTCCTGTGTGTATAATGTGTGTCGATCATCACCAAGCCAACCTTGCATAAATCATCTAGGACCTTACGAAGGTGCTCATTCTGGTCGACCCCCTCGACCTGGATCGTTAGGACAAGGCCCGCGGGCTCGATGCATCGGGATAGAGCATCAGCGTAGGCTGGAAGCTCATCATCGATTCGTTGCTTCTCCTTCTCAACCAGAGCATAGAGTATAGCCTTTAGTCTATCAGACATATGGAAGCGTCAGGAATCCATGAATAAGAGCAATGTGGATATACTGCAAAGACGATGGACAAATTTGAACCAGTCACCCTACAACTTTTTGTAGAGTTCCCTACCATCTCGATAACTCATGAAAACGTGAATAAGAGTACTCAAGATCGGGTTCTTTAAAATTAACAACCTCCCAAAAAAGGCCGCAGATTATCTTCAGAATATTATCAGTAAACTGGTGCACGAAACAATATATACAGCGATGTAAGGTTTCCTCCAAACTCATCGAGGTACTTTTGATGAATAACCCGGATACTGATAAGAAAGTCAAATGGGGTGGTAATTGCCCAGTATGTGGAGCAATCAGATCGATATACGCTGGCGTCGATTTTTCTCAAAGGAAGCTGGTTTACAAATGTCTAAAGTGTCATACGGTATTCCCCCACACTTAATTAGCAGAATGAAAATTGCACGCTACGCGCGCATGATATTTACTCTTTCAGAGCTACCTTCACGGACCACTGAATCTTCTTGGATAGAACCTCAGGTTTAGAGTCAATCCCATTCTTCTTAACATAGTCGGTAACCAGTTTATCGACCTTCTTCCTGATTGACTCGGATTCGAGCTCATGTACAAGCATCACGCTGACCTCTTTGGTCAGGTCATCACCCTGCTTCATCGTTAAAGCCGGCATTCTCAACCACACCTCAGTTTTCCAATTAAAATATTGAATTCAATGCTTTATAAACAGGTGAATAAGAAAAACGGATAATTGGCGATTCAACTTTTTCGTAAGGATTATGTATCAATAAAGTAGTTTCCAAAAACGGATCTGGTGCCTGGAAAATGTTGGATAACAATGTTTTCAACCTGATGTGCACAGTAATAAAGAACGAGTATGAGAGGAACGCCGAGGAGTGACGAGCTGCGCCGGTCCTAAGCACCATTATGCCAAATAAGACACCGAATGCACCCTTCTGACATCGAGATCCTGAACCACCAAAGAGACGACAAAATCAGCGAGGTACTTTAAAAATCGGTCTCCCTTCCCCTCACCCGCACCACGTAGATTTCTCACCAAACCCCGCTGCACACTCTTCCACGTATTCAGCTATATATAGCGAAGTCATCGGGGACGCGTCGCCGGAACCATCTGAAACGTGTCGAAAACCGTTGAATATCGATTGAAAACCGTTGCATTCCGTGTGCCTTCAACATCCATTGAAGGGCGTGGGACGCGATTCATTGAACGATGTGAATAGAGGTGGGTTGAGTGGACGCCATTCAGTCGAAGGCGTAACTCAGTTTGGATGCGTTTAGTCATCGGTGTGAAGGGTGTCCCGTGGAAACACCTTATTAGTGGTTACCACTTACAGGGAAACATCATGGCAAGCGGGTTGGCGAGGGGAGGACTCGGGGAAGGCATTCGGTTGATCCTCTCAGCTGGTGTTGGGGGATATGACCGTTTTAAACCGGTATTATTCAATAAAGGGACAAGGCAGCGCGCGATACGTTCAACTCGAAAAGGTACTCTTCAAGGAACAGAATGAGGGTTTCACTGCAAGGTCTCCAAGACAGTCGAAGAGGTGGTTGAGCTAATCGAGTTTGGCTTCGAATACTTCAACGAGATAGACTAAGTATTCCCCTACAGGAAGCGCAAGTAGAAACAGGGCTCGGTTGGATGAGATGGCGGGCCCGGTGGGATTCGAACCCACGACCATCAACTCCGCAGGCTGATGTCATATCCTGGCTAGACCACGGACCCAGCACCCAAACAGACCTGTTTCTCCTAGATAAGCTCTACCCAGAGCTTATAGACGGGGTCCGCGGGCACATATCCATGGCGGGGGAGGCGGAGGACAGGGCGGGGCTCCTCAGGGTCCTCTACGTCACAATCTTCCTCACCGCCACGGGACTCGGCACCGCCTCCTTCATGCTCCCCGTCTACGCGACTAGCCTCGGCGCCAACTATATCGACCTCGGCCTAATGGGGGCGCTCCGGAACATCGTCTACACCATCATGACCCTCACGGTCGGCTACCTCCTCGATAGGTTCGAGAGGATCAGGATATACGTCGGCTTCATGTTCATCGGCGTCGCCGTCGTCGCCCTCTTCGGTATCATGACACAGGTCGCCCTCCTGATAGCGTGGAGCAGCCTGCTCGGCCTCGTCTCCGCGGCGTTCTGGGTGACCGCGAGCACGGTCACAGCGAACATCTCGCCCCCCGAGAGGCTTAGCCAGTCGATGGGACGCTATAATTTATCGTGGATTATTGGTTTTGTCGTGGGGCCAACCGCCGGCGGCTACATCGTCGACGCCTACGGATACCAGACACTCTTCCTCTGCTTATCCGCCGTCATTGTAACGAGCATCGTAATTATCTTATGGAAGATTAGGCCGGCTAATAACGCTCCGCAATAGCAGTAGTTCCAAGGGCTCCAGTCTTGCACCACTTAAAGGACTCGCCCTCGCCTACCTCACACTCATCCCCTTCACCTGCATCCTCGGCATCTACATGGCAATAATGCCCGGATACCTGAAGCTAGTCGGGCTCACTCCAGCGATCGTTGGGCTTCTCCTCACGATGACGAACGGGGTCCGCGGGGTTGGCTTCTTCAACGCTGAGAGGTTCATCAATTGGGGAACTAGGAGGTCAGTATCCCTAGCTTCTCTTCTCCTATTCACTGGGATGATCGTCTTCTCATTCGCGTCCTCCACCCTAGAGTACGTCATCCCATTAGTCCTGTACGGCATCGCAGCGGGAATAATGACCCCGTTAATGCTCGACTACATCGCAAAGCGATGCGACAAGGGGAGCCTTGGCGCTGCAATGGGGTTCCATGAGGGAGTATACGGAGTCGGTATGTGCCTCGGCCCACTTGTGGGTGGAGCAATAGCTGACATCTGGGGGCCGCCACTCCTCTACAGGCTCCTTGCTGTACTCGCCCTAACAATGCTTCCACTAGCCTACACGCTCTCGAAAAGAGGGGACAAGAAGACCTCGGATTAAACGAAAATGAGGTTAAATGATCTTCTTCTCGTGCAGTGACTTGTTATCAGCGTCCAGGTAACCTGCGACTTCACGGAGGACTTCGTCGGTATGAGAATCACCGCTGCTAGGAATAACGGCGTGGAAAAAACGTTATACCACCCTACTAGGAATCGGAACCCTGCTACATGGAGTCGGAACCCCGCTAGGTGGAGTCGGAACGCCACAGGTAGGAGTAAAATCGTGTTTCATGACTCCCGCTACGTGGAAGAGACTCGCCGCTGCAGGAGTTGGAACCCCTGCTACTAGGAATCGGGACGCCGCTGCTAGGAATTGGGAAACCCTGTGGCTTGGAGTCGGAACGCACCAGCGGGTGTCGGTGCCCTTGCTACTAGGAGTCGGAACGCCGTTGCAGGGTTTACGGGGAGGAGTGTTCATTTGAGGAAATACGTCTTCACGGAGATTGAGCGGAGGAGGCTCGAGGAACTCATCACGAGCTTAAAGAGATAATGAGTGACGTGAGCGGGATAGAGTCGGCCAAGCTGAGGGAAATGGATGTGATGATCAGGGCCGTAAGAGCTTCGTGAAATTCAGTCGAGTTCTCTAGGGGATGACCTTGCTACGAGCCATCTACTACACTTTGTCTTTCATCCGTGACAGGAGTCACTTCATCGGGGGTGTTCTAGACACGAAGACTGGTAAACTTAATTTTTACTTGTTTTCGCTTAGGAGTTTCGCCTTGATATAGCTACGGTGGCAATGAGTTTCATCCTTCTCGGCGCAGAGGAGGATGACTCGATGATGTGTTTCCACAAGTATGCGGAGTTTCCGGAGACCCTCTGCTTCATCTACTAACGTCGGGGGCAGTTGACGAGTCTTATTCCCTAGCTCCTTTATCCATGTGTATCGGTCTCCCAGACGGTTGATGAGTCCCCTTTGAGTGTAGACTCCGAGGAAGGCGTGAAAGGGATCCTCTCGCACGTCGACGACTACGTCGGGGTTTAACGCCTCAAGCTCGGCAAAAAAAACATCGGGCTTCTTCCCACCGTACCCAATGGTGAACACATCCGCTGCCATGGTTTGATACCTATAAGAAAGAGTTTATAGTAATTTGTCTCTGTTCATCCATGGAGAGGGCACATTACCTCTGGTTTCAGATCGGCAACTTCGTGGCTTTCTTAATCGTTCTCGTGATGAACTTCTTAATCGACAAACTTCCCGTGAATGGAGTCTACACGGCTCAGGTCTCCGACTCCTACCCGAACCTCTTCACACCCCCGGGGTATGTCTTCGCCATCTGGGGGGTAATCTACCTAATGGCGCTGCTATTCGTGGCTTACCAAGTTAGGCCAAGCCAGATTTCGTCTCCCTACATCGGTAAAATAGGGTGGCTCTACCTCGGAAGCGCCCTCCTAAACTCCTCGTGGCTGATCGTCTTCCACTACTCATACGGGATTCCGCTTCTCTACCTTGTCTCCACTGCTCTGCTCATTCTCCTCCTCGTGGACCTCACCACCATCTACCGTAGACTAGACATAGGGGGAAGCGAGGTGCCACATAGGGAGTTCAAACTCGCCGTCCACGCCCCGATGAGCCTGTATCTCGGGTGGATATCCGTGGCGACCATAGCAGGCATAGCGTCCGCGATAAATGCGGTAATACCCGGGATACCCGTGGAGATTCAATCAATAGTGACGGCGATTATGCTGTTCGTCGCCCTGGGGCTTACCCTATACATGCTGTGGGACAGGAGGGACCTTGCCTTCGGGGCGGTTGTAATCTGGGCCGTCGCAGGTATATCACTCAAGCAGGCGGATAACCCGATAATCTCCATGGCGGCCCTGATCGTGCTCGCAGTCGCTGCAGCCGCTGTATTAATCTTCCCCAGCGTCAGAAGGATCAGACTTCTCAGCTACTACACGTCTTAGACGCGTTTGACGCAAGGGGCGACCCACCTCAACGCCAGTGAGGCGACAACATAACCAGACGCTACGAGGGTAGACCACCAGACGAACCATGTGGTCGGGTACATCAGGGATAGGCCCAGGGATATGAAGAGGACCGTGCCAATGTGCCTCCCGAGGGGATCCGAGCCCGGTACGGGCTTGGCTGCGACGAACTGAGTGAAGGCTAGTAGGATCAGCGCCAGAAACCATGGGGAGATGAGACCGACGCTAATTAGGTAGGCGGAGACCCCGGCGACGAGTCCGAAGTCCGCGAAGGCGTCCAGCATAGAGCCAAGTATAGACTCAGCGTGTAAGCGCCTCGCGATGATACCGTCGAGTAGATCAGTGGCGCAGGCGTAGATGTAAATTGGGACCCCGAGGCTTCCCGACTGAAGCTGGATGAGGAGCAGGGGGGTCGCCATGAAGCGTGTGCTGGTTAGGATCGAGGGGGCGACCGACGCGACCACGCTCCACCTGAGCCAACCAAGTGTTCGAGGCGCCCCCATACAACACCAACTCCTATGGCTGAAGCGACTCCGCAGCTGCCTCGGCTATCCCCTGGGCGTCCGAGGAGCCAAACTGGGGTTCATTAGGCGACATCGAGTAGACCGCGATGGAGAGGACCTCCTCGCCCCCCATTGACACGACCCTGGACTTCATCCATTGGAGAGCCTCGGAGCCGGCCCCGGCACCCGTGAGGACGACCGCGACCCGCTTGCCCGCGAGGCTCCCGAGCCTGGTGAGGTAGGACTGCATGGGTACGGAGGGCTCACCCCCGTAGATGGGAGAGACGAGGGCCACCAGAGTGTATCCGGTCAGGTCGGTCGGGGTCTGGGAACTCGCTGTGGTGACCTCAACGTGCCAACCGTTTGTGGTAAGGCCACTCGCGAATGAGTCGGCGACGCCCTGCTCAAAACCGCTGATACCGGGGTCGCTAATCACCAGTGCCTTTGGACCACTGCTCTGAGGGTTGATTGCTGTGACCGGCGAGGGGTTCTCCGCCGTAATCGCCCATAGGCTGTAGCCGAGTACGCCGACCAGAACGAGAAAGACGCCGATTAATACTTTGAAGGCGAGTCTCATATCCGTCTCATGGGCTTAGAGGAGGACGTAAAAAAGTATTACCCCCGAATGCAACGGTTTACTCGAGGGCAGCATCAACCGGCGAGAGGGGCGCGTGGGCCACCCTCTTCCCCCTGAGGATAGAGGGGATGATCGCAAGAGTGTTGAAAGCCGCGAGCCATAGGTAGGTCGTCTTCATCGCGTCGAGGAAGAGCAGCTTGTTCGCGTCGGTCAGCTCAGCCACCTGCTCCGTGATTATCTGACTGAGCAACTGGTATGGCATGACCATCGCCATCAGGAGGATCGCAATGTTGAGGCTTATCGTGAACCCGATGCTGAACATGATAGACCTAAAGGCGGAGGCTATGCCCCTGCGCTCGGGGGGGACAGCTCCCATTATGGAGCTCATGTTCGGGGAGCCGAAGAGCCCCGTGCCGACGCCGAAGATGAGAGTGTACACCAACACGTAGGGGTAGGGCGTATTAATCGAGACGGTTGAGAAGAGGTATAGGGACAGACTCGTTATTAGAAGCCCACTCGTCGTGAACGGGAGCGGGCCATATTTGTCTGAGAGCCTGCCGCTAGTCAACCCGACGACGAGACCGACGATCTCAAAGGGTATCAGCCTAATGCCAGCGTCGAAGGGGGAGAGACCCAGCACGATCTGCAGGTATAGGCTGAGAAGTAGAAGCACCGCTCCCCAAGCAGCGGCGTTGAGCAGTTGGGCGATTACACCCCCCGTGAACTCCCTTATTCCGAGAAGCCTTAGGTCGAGGATGGGGTGCTCTATCCGCCTCTCATATCCCACGAAAGCGGCGAGGCTTAACACGCACACGAGCATGAGGAGGTAGACAGTGTTCACCTCGGTGAGGCCGTACGCCTGGAAGGTGAGGGCAAGCAGGAAGCTCGTCAGCGTCACCGTGAATGTGAGCAGGCCAACGATATCGAATGGCTCGTTCTTCTCGGTCTTCCCCACCTCCTTGAGCCTCTTCCAGGCCCACAGTGTGCCGAATACGCCGACGGGGACATTAACCCAGAACAGGGCCCTCCAGTCGAAGAGGGCGAGCAGGACACCGCTCAGCGTGAGGCCCGCCATGGCGCCGAACCTGAAGGAACTCATGTTTAGGCCGAGGCTGAACCCGAGCTCACTGATAGGCGTCGCGTCGACGATCATCGCCACACTATTCGTATTCAATATGCCCGAGCCGATGCCCTGCAGGAACCTGAAGGCTATGACCTCAGTTGGGCCAAATGAGAAGCTGATGAGGGCGGAACCCAAGGTGAACAGGGCGAAGCCCACGATGTAGATCTTCACCCTGCCGAACATGTCACTGACGCGCCCGACGAGGAGGAGTACAATAGTACTGCCGAGCGTGTAGGCTTGCGTAAGCCAGATTGCCTGCTCCGCGTCAGCGTGAAGTGCGGCGGCGACCTGGGGGAGCCCGACTATGAGGATGCGGGAGTCTATCCCGGCCATTAGGACACCTATTGTGGTGACGGTGAGAACTGTCCACTTGTAGTTCAACAGATCGGCCTTCTGTTTTCAGCGATGAGGCGCTTAGGCTGAACTTAAGGTGATCTATCCCGCCTCCCATAGACTCCATAGAGTAGAATCGTTAGGTGTAACTCGTTAACCCTCTAGGTTAAATATGGTTCATAACTTGAGTCTAGTCTATGAAGCCAAGCAAGGTTGAACTGATCTACTACTCACCCACAGGCACCTCGAAGAAGGTACTAGAGGGTGTCGCGAAGGGCCTCGGAATCAAGGGCGTCGAGCACATAGACCTGACCACCACCGAGGCGGCGACTAAGAGCCACTCCGTCCCAGCGGGGGAACTGGCGGTCATCGCCGTCCCAGTCTACGGCGGGCGCGTCCCAATCGTCGCGGCCCAGAGGCTTAAAACAGTCAAGGGAAACGGCACACCAGCCGTAATCGTCACACTCTACGGTAACCGGGCATTCGAGGACGCCCTAATCGAACTCAAAGACATCGCTACAGAGCAGGGGTTCAAGCCCGTGGCCGGCGCCGCGTTCATCGGTGAGCATAGCTTCTCCAACGACTCTACACCAATAGCCGTTGGCCGCCCCGACAAGGAGGACCTTGAGAAGGCGAAGGCCTTCGGCGAGAAGGTTAAGACTAAGATCGAGGGAATGGAGAAGCCCGTCGAGGTCAATGTCCCAGGAAACAAACCATACAGAGAGAGAAACCCCGTCCCCAGGGCCCCCGAGACCACGGCAGAGACTTGCACCCTATGTGGCGCTTGCGCCGAGGTCTGCCCCACGAAGGCGGTCACAGTAACCGATAAGGTCGAGACGGTGAAAGAGAATTGCTCCGCATGCTCCGCCTGCGTAAAGGCCTGCCCCACTGGTGCTAGGGTCTGGACGAATGAGGGGGTAAAGAAGGCGGCGGTCTGGCTCGTAACTAATTATAGCAAGCGCAGGGAACCGGAGTTCTTCCTCTAGCCTCTCCACACTTTTTCGAAAAGTTTCACGAAGTTGAGGCCAAGTATCTTTTTTATCTCCTGGTCGCTGTAGCCCCGCGCCACGAGGCCCATCGTGAAGTTGGGCATATTCTCCATCCACCCGTAGCCCCACGACTTGTCCATCGGGGTGAAGTAGTCAACGTCGACCCTCCCCGGGTTCTTCCAGATGAAGGCGGCGCGTGTGACCGAGTTGGGGAACTCGAGGTCACTGCCGAAGCCCACGTTGTCGACGCCGACAACGTCCACGAGCACGTCGAGCTGATCCATGAGGTCGTCAGTCAGGGTGCTCTTCCCCGCCTTCTTCACGAAGAAGGGCGTCACGCCGACAACGCCACCCTTCTCGACGCACGCCTTCATCATGTCGTCGGGCTTCCCGCGCTGCTTAGAGTAAGCGACAAAGTCTCCCCAGAGGCTAGTGCTCCGGTTCGCCCACTCCGCGTAGCCGCCGGGCGTCTCTGGGGCCGACTTGCGGGGAATTACGTGTGTGAAGCTGACGGGGTCCTTCGACTGGTTTATCGCGTCCCAGCATGTCTTGTCCCCCGTGTGACTGAGGTCGATGAGTATGCCGAGCTTATTCATCCTCTCCACGACCCTCTCACCGAAGGCGCTGAGGCCTGCGTCCTTCTTCTCCCTGCACCCGGCGCCGACCTCGCCCTGCCAGTTGTAGGTCAACTGCATAGCGCGCAGCCCGTGCTCGTAGGCGACGTCGAGGAAGTCTACATTTCCTTCGAGGAACATCGAGTCCTGCGGCCCGTAGATGATGCCGTGTTTCCCCTCCCTCTTCGCTCTCTCGATGTCCGCCCCCTTCCTGACGAGCAGCACCCGATCCTTGTTCTTATCCGCCCACTTGTTGTGTTTCATCAACTCGGAGAGGGCCTCGGAGAAGCTCCTCTGCATGCAGACTGTGAGGTTTGAGGCGGTTAGGCCGCCCTTGATGACGTCGTTGAGCCACATGTTCTCGGCGACGTAGTCGATGACGGCGACTATGCTGCTGTCTATGACTATGCTCTCCCTGTGGAGGGCCTCGGCGTGGGCAAGCTCATCCTTTGTCAGTGATAGAGTAGCTTCTGGGAGCCATGTGGAATCAACGTAGCGTGGGAATAAAAAACGTGGGGGGTCAGCAGCCGACGACCCGGGACTCGTAGTTTGTGAGAGTCGTCGTGACGCCGCCGTGGAGCATCTTCGTCTCCGGGTCCCTCAGGACCCCCACGGGCCTCGCCCAGCTACGAAGCTCCTCGTCGACCCAGTCGAGGTCGTGACCCATAGCCCTGAGCCTCTCCCTCACCTCGGGCGAGAACCTGCTGTCGATGAAGAGGCGCCCCGTCTCCCGCGTGCAACGCGGGGCCTCGATTGCCTCCTGTATCCCCATCTTGAAGTCGATGACGTGTAGGATCACCTGCATTACGGCGACCGGTATGTTTCTACCACCTGGTGCGCCGCAGGCGAGCAGGGGTGATCCGCCCTTCAGAACGACTATCGGGCAGACGTTCTGTATCCTCCTCTTCCTCCCGTCGATGGAGTTGGCGTGCCCCGGCTCGGGGTTTAACCCGTACATCGCGTTGTTCATCGTTATCCCAGTCCTGGGGACAACGACGCCGGAGCCGAAGAGGTTGACTAGGGTCTGGTTTATGCAGACCATGTTCCCCGCCTTGTCCGCGACGGCCAAGGAGGTTGTGTGGTCGGGCTCGAATGGCCAGGGCTTCCCGAACCCGATCTTCGCTGCCCTATTCGGGCTCATCTTCTTCCTCAACTCCGTTGCGTACTTCTTCGAAACCAGCGCCCTCTGGGGAACCTTCACGTAACCGGGGTCTCCCATATACTCAAACCTGTCAGCGTATGCGAGCCCTATCGCGTCCCCCACTAGATGTAGGTGCTCAGCCGAGCCGAAGCCGTACCCCGCGAGGTCGTAGCCCTCCAAAATATTGAGCATCTCGACCAGTGTCGTGCCGCCGTGGGTGGGGTCGTAGATGACCTCGTGGCCCCTGTATTTACCGGGCTCGGGCTCGGAGACTATGGGCTCGTACATGGCGAGGTCCTCGCGGCTGATGAGGCCTTTGTTCGCCTCCATCTCCTCAGCTATCGCGTCCGCGATCCACCCCTTGTAGAAGGCGTCCCTCCCGCCCTCGGATATCGCCTTGAGGCTCTTCGCCAGGTCCTTCTGGACGAACATCTCCGGCTCGGGGATGTCGTAGCTGAATGGGATGTAGGGGAACTGGGAGTCGTGCAGGAATGTCCTCCTCCACTCGGGGAGGTGCCAGAAGGTCTTCATGCGCTGGAAGATGTAACCAGCAGTCCACCAGCCGACTGGGAAACCCTCCTCGGCGACGCTTATCGCTGGTGCTAAAACTTCGGGTAGCTTCATCGTCCCGTGGCGCTCTAGCGCCTCGATGAGACCAGCCACGGTCCCCGGCGTAACGCAAGCCCTGTGGCCGAGGACGTTGGCGTCGCCAACGACGCTCCTCCAACCCATCCACCCAGGCTCAGTCGCCTCGGACAGCTCGTACATGTCGGGTGTGCAGTCCTTCGAGGGCCTCCCGACGTAGTCCACTATAACGTTCTCCCCGGAGGCCATGTGGATGGCCATTACGCCCTCCCCGCCGATGCCGTTCATCGCGGGCTCGACGACGCAGTCCATGAAGGCCGCCGCCACCGCCGCGTCAACTGCGTTCCCCCCGCGCCGAATCATCTTGCACCCCGCCTCCCCGATGAAGGTGTGCTTCGAGGCCACAACCCCGTTCGAGGCGACGCCGTCGTGCCTACCGGGACCACCCCAACGCCTAAGCTGATAGACGAGCCCAGAATCAGACATGATCAGTGATCGTCGGGATGGTTTAAACCCCTTCCCGTGCCCCGGGGTTAAGCTTGAATATCCGAGGGGCGCATCCCATACCCATGTCCGAGAAACTTCAGGAGTTCCTAGCGACAGGTAAGGACTGGGCGAAGGTGAAGACCACCGTCCCCGGCGTCTTCATACAGAAGCTACCATCCTACCACGGCCAGCCCGCACGCCTCGCTATAGAGGTAAACCCAGTCGACGCCTCCGGCGCCCCCACGAAGAGGAAGGGCCTCCTAATCCGGGATGTCTCCGAGTATGAGGAGTTCAAAGAGATACTCAGCAACGAGAAGATGGAAACCGTCTTCGATATGCTCGACAAAGTAAACCCCCCGACTCAGAAAAAGCAGAGGGGCGGCCTAGAGGACGACGTAATCGACATCTAGCCACCCAAAACCTCTTCCCGCTATTTGTCAATCCTAGATTAATGAGCAAGAAAGACTCGATTCTCGACCTTTTCTACAGGCTCGCTGAGGTCCAAGCCCCCTCCGGCTTCGAGGAGCCGATGATGAAGGCATTCATCGACGAGATCAAACCATACGTCGACGAAGTCCACGAGACCCCCCGCGGCAACGTTATAGCAACGCAGAGGGGCACCGACCCAAAGGCTCCAAAGGTAGCCCTAGTTGCCCACCTCGACCAGATCGGATTCATAGTCTTCAACGTAGATCCCACTGGCTTCGTGAGGTTCAGAAAGATAGGCGGAAGCGTCACCCGCGCAATACAAGGGCAGCATCTTCAGATACTCACCGAGAAAGGCCCCGTCCTTGGCGTCGTTGGGATGAAACCCGGCCACATAACCACCCCCGCCGAGGCAAACACGATTCCCCAAATAGAGGACATGTACATCGATATCGGCGCCGCCAGCAGAGACGAAGCTGAGGCGATGGGTGTGAGGAACGGCACACCGATAACCTACTCCACAACACCCGTCAAGCTCGCCAACGACTTAGTCGCGGCTCCCAGCATCGACGACCGCGCCGGATGCACTGCGGTGATTCTCGTTGCTAAGTCCTTCGCTAAAAAGCGCCCCAAAGCAACAATCTACTATATCGGCTCCGTTGAGGAAGAGATAGGACTCAGGGGGGCAGAAACGTGCCTACACGACCTTGATGTCGATATGGCTGTCGCTGTCGACACCTTCCCCGCAGGCTACCAACCCGACGTCAATATGCGCGACATCTACTATGAGGTCGGGAAGGGGCCGGGCCTCCATGTGGGGGAGATCGGCGAAAGGGTCCGTATTCAGAGCCAGCAGGTTCATAGATGGCTCCGCAAGACTGCTGAGGCTCACGACATCCCACATCAGGTCGGTATAATGAGCGGGGGCACAGATGCTATGTCAATGATGCAGACCCGCGGAGGCATCCCATCAGCAACAATAGGCATACCTCGCCGCTACAGTCACAGCCCCGTGGAGGTCTTTTCCCCTAACGACCTTGAAAACCTCATCAAGATAATCACCACAGCAATACAAGAGCTTGGTCCAAGCTTTACAACTGCCAGAATTTAGGCAGTGAAACATTTACACCACGAATATTAGCTATAATTAACTAATATAATAGTAAATAATATTATAACTCCATCACCATTTAAAAAAGGCTAAAATAACTACATAAGGCATGGGCAAAGGCTCAATTCTATTAGTCGACGACGACACGATGAGCAGCCAAATATTGAGCTTCATTCTCACGGATGAGGGCTATGATGTCGATCTTGCTGAGACAGGGGAATTGGGCGTCGAAAAGGTATCTATGAAGAAGTTTGACCTAGTGCTCTTGGACTTTCTTCTACCAGATATGAAAGGACATGACGCATCAGTAATAATGAAGAAAGTTTCACCAGATACTAAAATAGTGCTGCTAACGGGGTATTCTAAGAGTGGTGATGAGACAAACGAAAAAGACTATGCGCGGGTTCTCCTGAAACCAATTCACCCTGAATTAATTCTCAAAACGATAGCAGAGGTCCTCGGCTAGATAACTACTAAAGTGAAAATTAGAAGCATATTATAAATCACATATTATGAAATATTAACAATATTGCAAGGTATTTCTACTTCCACTCTCACCAATATCATTGGTGGGTTAGTTGGTTGACGTCCGCTTGCTCAAGATGACCGGTTACCTCCTAAAGGAGAATTACTTCGATAAGGCGATCCTGCCGCTGGGGTCAACGGAATATCACGGTGACCATTTACCCTTTGGTACGGATACACTTGTCGCTGAGAGCTTAGCCGAAGCTGTAGCCCAGCGGGTGAACGGGATGTTGTGCCTCCCCGCCCTCCCCTTCGGCATGAGTCGCCACTACTCCAGCTTCCCCCTCTCCATCACTCTTTCTACGGAGACCCAGATACATGTGATCAAGGAGATTTTGGACTCCCTGAACCAGCAGGGGCTACGAAGGCTCCTCATCATCAATGGGCATGACGGAAATCTCCCAGGGATCGAGGCTGCGACGAGAGAGTACCGCGTCGAACACCCCGAAATGAAGATAGCCGTTCTCGACGCCTGGTGGATATCAGCTGTTGAGCTTCTACCTAAGGGGACCTTCGAGGCTTGGGGGGGCCTCGGCCACGCGGGGGAGGCCGAGACATCAATAATGTTGAAAGTGGCGCCAGAGCTCGTGAATCTAAGCAGGGCAAAGGGACATGTTCCCATTCTCCCCGAACACGTTCAGGTCAAGTGGCTTTTCAAGGAGATCACCCCCTTCGGCGTCACCGGCGACCCGACGAAGGCAACGTCTGAGAAGGGCATACTAATGTGGAACGCCCTTGTAGATCACCTAGTCTCCTTCGTCGAGGACATGGACCGCGACGGCTGGGAAGTCGACAAACAGCAGTAGCATCGTATGTGTTTTATCCCCAACCCCGGGCATTCATACCGGGATTAGTCATGAAAGTACTTGTGCTCGGTACCGGGAAGATGGGTTATGGCTTAATGAAGGACCTTGTGGCCCAGAAAGAAGTTGAGGAGATAGTCGCGGCCGACGCGAACATCGACGCCGCGAAGAATGTCGCCGCACGGATCGGCAACGACAAGGTGAAGGGCACCCAGAAGCTCGACGTCACCGACAAGAAGGCGACGGTGAAGCTCATCAAGGGCTTCGATGTAGTCATTGCCGCCATCCCGAGGACGTTCTGCGACCAGGCAATATCTGCCACAATCGAGGCTGGCGTAAGCTGGGCAGACATCGCGGCCGACTTCAACACGGTCTTCAGCATGGATGCGGCGGCGAAGAAGGCGGGCGTCACCGTTATCCCCCACTGCGGTCTAGACGTCGGCACCGACAGGATACTCCTCGGTGTCGGCTCGAGGAAGCTCGACAAGGTGGATAAGCTCTATGTAGCCTGCGGTGGCTTCCCACAGAAGGGGACACCCGGCTACTACAATCCGCTCAATTATAAGATCAGCTGGAGTTGGCCATTCGCCATACAGGGCAGCATTGGCACATGTAAGATCCTCAAAAATGGCAAGACCATCGAGATCAAGGTCCTCAGCGACCCAGGACCCATAGAGTTCCCGGAGCCCCTCGGAATGCTCGAGGCATACACCAACAGCGGCCTCATGGACACGGTGGAGCACCTCGATCTCAAGGGGGTCAAGGATGCATATGGTCAGACCATCAGGTGGCCAGGCCACTGCGCCATGTGGACGAAGCTCAAGGACCTACACCTTATGGACAAGGAGCCCTTGAAGGTGAAGGGCGTGGACGTGAGCCCGCTCGAGTTCTGGGAGGTGTGGGGCAACAAGTACCTCCAGTACGAGCCCGACGAGGGGGACGCCATCTGCCAGCGCGTCATCGTCAGCGGGAAGAAGGACGGGGCATCCGCCTCCTACACCTACGAGTTCATGGAGTTCCAGGACTTCAAGAACGGCCTCTCCGCCATGGCGAAGACGACGGCCTTCCCCTGCAGTATAGTCGGCCAGATGATAGCGAAGGGGCAGATGAAGGTACCCGGCGTCATCCACCCGGCGAGGATCGGCTACGATGAGAAGCTCTCCGACATCTTCTTCAAGGAGATGGCGCGCCGCGACATCAAGATAACGGAGAGCTTCAAGAGCCCCCTCAACTGATCCCTTTTAGACAATCGTCGAATAGATCATCTACCAGCATCGCCTAGCTTTTATCACTGATCGGGAAAGCTATCTGCAAGAAGAGGCTATACGCATGGTATCGAGCAGAATCTCAGGCTTCTATAAGATGCCCGTCGATGAGCGGCTCAAGATCGTCGCCGAGCAGGTCGGACTCACCCCCGAAGAGGTAAAGCTACTCAAGGCGGGCGGCGGACTCGGCATCGACCAGGCAGACCACATGACCGAGAACGTGATCAGCACCATCAACTACCCGTTCAGCGTCGCGGTCAACTTCATGCTAAACGGCAGGGACCTCCTCATACCCATGGCGGGGGAAGAGCCCAGCGTCGTCGCTGCCGCGAGCAACATGGCGCGCATAATGAGGAACGGCTTCGGCATCAAGGTCACGAGCAGCCCACCCATCATGATCGGACAGATACAACTCACTGACATTCCCGACATGAAGAAGGCCATCAACACCCTCCGCGAGAGGAAGCAGAAGATCCTCGACATGGCGAACGAGGTCGACCCCGTCCTAGTCAAGTTCGGGGGAGGCGCTAAAGATCTGGAGTTGCGCCCTCTAGAGACCCCGGCGGGACCGATGCTCATCTGCCACCTATTAGTCGACTGCCGCGACGCCATGGGCGCCAACGCCGTCAACACGATGGCTGAAACCCTCGCACCCATGCTGGCCGAGCTCACCGGAGGCAAGTCCCTCCTACGCATCATCAGCAACCTCGCCGACAGGCGCACCTGCAAGGCCGAGGCCGTGGTGAAGAAGGAGGACATCGGCGGAGAGGACAAGGTCGACAGGATTGTCAAGGCGTGGGCATTCGCTGACGCGGACCCCTACAGGGCATCCACCCACAACAAGGGCATCATGAACGGCACCATCGCCGTCGCTCTCGCCTTCGCACAGGACCACCGCGCCCTTGAGGCTGGCGCACACGCCTACGCGGCGAAGACCGGTAGATACCGCAGCCTCAGCAAATGGAGCAAGAACAGCGACGGCGACCTCGTCGGGGAGCTTGAGATACCGATGGCGGTCGGCCTCGTCGGAGGCGCGACAAGAAGCCACCCCATGGCCCAGATCGCCGTGAAGATCCTCGGGTGCACGAAGGCCCAGGAGCTTGGTGAGGCAATGACTGCGGTCGGCCTCGCGCAGAACCTCGGCGCCCTACGCGCACTCACACAGGAGGGCATACAGCAGGGCCACATGAGGCTCCATGCGAGGAACCTCATTGTGATGGCCGGCGCCACTCCCGAGATGATGGACGAGGCGGTGAAGCAGCTCATCGAATCCGGCCAGATCCGCTTCCCGAAGGCCCAGGAGATAGTCGCCAAGCTCAAGGGTATGAAAGCTTGACGATCCTCATAGATGACGCCGGTACCGGCGACCTCCTTTGGGGTGTCGTCATCGGCGCATACCAACCCGAGACGGACACCTTCCTCTACGACATCATAGACGTCTCGTTCTTCAAGGAGGGGACATTCCAGGAGAAGAAGCACTTCGAGGAGGCGGCGAGGATATCTCTGAACCTCGTCGAACGCCTAAACCCGAAGACCTATGAGAAGATCAAGGTCTGCCAAGGTGATATACTCAACATCGCCGCGGAGAGGCTCAAGGAGCGGTACGGCGAGGACACCGTCGAGCGTGTCCACGTGGAGGGGCGCGCCCAGGAGCTAATCGAGGGCGCCTACACTGACGAGCTTCGGAACCTCGGCTACGAGCCGATGCCCGACCGCACCGAGAGGTGGGGGAAGAGCTTCTGGCACATGTACGACTGGGTGAAGAGGGACCCCGAGGAGAGGGTCAAGTGGGCGAAGACTGGGTTCCCCAACCTGAGGAAGTTCAAGATATTCCAGAGCCGCTGATAATCTTATAACCGGTGGTGCCACCAGATTCAGCGATAAGGATGAAGCCCTGGCTCCTCAACATACTCGCCTGCCCCATCGACAAGCACCACCCCCTCGAAGCCTACTTCTTCAGCTGGGAGACCCCCGAGAAGGATGTAAAGAACATCATAGCCGACGCGGGGAAGCCCAAGAAGGAGCTGGAGGAGAAGTACAGGATTCTCAGGAAGCAGTTGAGTGATGGTACGATCAGCCCCCTCTCAGTCGCTGCTATAAAGGACCTCACGGGATCGAAGGTTACAATATCCCTCCAGGTGAAGGCGACGAAACTGCTGCAGAGCAAACCCGAGTCGAAGGAAGACCTAGACACTCTGTACAGTTACCTTAACACCCTCGATGTTAGGGAGGGCCTCCTAGTCTGCCCGGAGTGCGGGCGATGGTACCCCATCGGCCGATCCGTCGAGACCATACCGGAGCTAATGCCGGATGAGTTGAGGGAAGCGGAGAAGGAGTTAGAGTGGCTCGGTAAGTGGAAGGGTGTCGTACCCAAGAAGGTTCTAGACGAGGGTAAGCCCTTCAAACCGGAGTAGGCGGCGCTGGAGACTCGGGCACCTGAGGCGCCGGGGCCGCGGCCATCTCGTCCTTGTACGACTTCCACGTGACCCATACGTACCATAGGGCTACTACACCCCAGGCGGTGGTCACGGCCTCAGAGGCGATCACCCCCCACTGCCCAGCGTAGATGGCGGTGAAGTTCAGGAAGAAGTGGGACGCAATCGCTACGCCCACGAGGTAAGGCTGCTTCTGCCGGAAGGACTGGAGGATGAGGACGCTCATCCCGAGGTGAAAGGCTATTGCGGCAAGCCTCTCCCAGACGCCGACGAGGACGTACCACTCGGGCGTCGCCGCTATCGAGTTGAGCTGGGCGGTGGTCAAGGTCTGTGGGTAGAAGTAGACCACAACCGCTGTTGAAAGGACGGATAGACCCACAAGCAGCATGGACTCGATGCCCCCATGCCCAGCCCCGTACATAATGCCGTTCTCAAGCTTATGATCCTTTATGGCAAACCTAAAGGCCACCCAGCGCGCCCCCTCCTCGAAAATGCCAGCCGTGAGAGAGGGTATGGCGATACTCAGGTAGATGTAAGCGGCGCCGCTAAAGTTGTCGTAGATCCAGACCGCCGCATAGTTGTTTATCGGCAGCCTGACGACGAAGGCCGTTACCCACATCGCAGCGCCGATGAAGAAGATGGTCCACTTGGCCCCCAGCTTTGAGCCAACCCAGAAGCCGAGGATCAGAGGGATGAATATCTCTAGGAGCCCCGAGGCGAAAAGTGTGAGGAATAGCGTGAAACTGACCATAACTAGGTAGTCGGGGCGAGGCGTTATTACACTTTACCCCAACGTAGTGAATTAGGTAAAATCGAGAACGAATATGAAATCGAATCTGAGAAGCAACTAGTGTGGAGCGAGTCTATACCTGTTTAGCGGCCTCTGCTCTTCGTCCTCTTAGGGCGAATGTTCTTACTGTGGCACTTGCGACACTTTGTTGCGTTCTTGGGGTTGGTGGCGCCGCACTGCCTACAGACGGTCTTCTCTAGGTTCGCTTCGCGGCTGAGTTCTGTCTTGAATGGGTCACGTAGAGCCATGTCGATCCACCTTTCAAACGGGCTCTGAAGCTATACGGTCCGGGGTATATTATCTTTTCTCAGATGGAAAGGGGTTATTTGAGGCTCGACGATAAAGTGATAGTGATATAGTCTGCGATGCGGTTGAATATGTATATCAGCACCGAATTGAAACAAATGGAGCCTTAACAGGCGCTTTGTGCACTTGGGAAAGGAAAATAAGGGAAAGGCTGACGCCTATACCAGAAGCGACCCGACTATGATCGAGTGGTTGATCACCGCCTACTTCGCCAGCTTTATGGTCGTCTCAGTGTACACGGTGGCGCTGCTCTTTGTCATAGTCAGGTACAGGCGCTACAGGGCGCCGGCCTCCGTCGACATCTCCAAGGATACTCCCAACGTCACGGTCCAGCTGCCTGTCTACAATCCCGAAAGGGGGGCCTTCATCCGGTGCCTCGACACAGTCGTGAAGATGAGCTACCCCCCGGAAAATCTACAGATACAAGTGCTCGACGACAGCACCAAACCGGATGTGGCGGGGTTCGTCCATGACGCCTGCGCGTCTAGGGGTGTCGAGTTCCTCCACAGGGAGACTAGGGAGGGCTATAGGGCGGGGGCCTTCGCCAGCTCGATGCCCAGTGTGCGCGGGGAGTATATAGCCATCGTAAACGTCGACTGCATACCCCCCGCAGACTTCCTAGAGAG
The DNA here is from genome assembly GCA_963769425.1 of Candidatus Bathyarchaeota archaeon. Taxonomy (GTDB): domain Archaea; phylum Thermoproteota; class Bathyarchaeia; order TCS64; family TCS64; genus UBA8941. The sequence goes on from CAVYLP010000001.1 coordinate 201,051, forward strand.
AATGGTGGGCGCGATACATGCCGACCCCAAGATCGGCTACGTGATGTCCAACCACGTCTATCACAATAGGTCGTTTAGCGGCCAGACCCAGGTCACCTCCATAATACTGGACATGGGTATAATGAATCTGAACGGGCTCCCCATGCTCACGGGATTTGGGGTCGTAATCAGGAAGCAGGCGCTCCTTGACGCCGGTGGTTGGCAGGGGGACACGATCTGCGACGACTACGACACCGGCGCGAGGATACTGTCGAGTGGCTACGGCTCACTCTTCTTGAGGGACGTCGAGTTCCCGTGCGAGGCCCCCGACACGCTGAAGGAGTACAGGAGGACGGCGGAGAGGTGGGCACGGGCCTCAGGCCAGTACATGCGCAAGGACGTTGGCACGATCATAAAGGGTAAGATGGATAGGGTTGACAAGTTTCTCCTCCTAACCCTCTCGACAGGGTTCGTCCAGATGCTCGCCAGTGTCGTCAACCTGATCGCTGTCTTCGCCTTAATAATGCTAAACGCCATACCTGGGCCCCAATACGCCGCCCTATGGAGTATAGTTTCCGTCACAGGCTTCTCACTATACGTCTACTACTACCACGTCACGAAGTTTAGGGGGCTACCGATGAGGAAACATTTCCGCGACCTAGTCCTCGCTGTCGTCGTCGGCTACGGCTCCATCTTCTTCCTCACCTACAACCTCCTTAGGGGGATGCTGGAGACTGGGGCGAGCAGGGCGAGGATGAAGGTGAACTCACTTTTGGAGTGGACGGTGGTCGACGGTCTCTTCGTCGCGGTGACGGGCTCCACGCTCCTCTTCGCGCTATTTTACCGCAACGCCATCTTGGCGGCCTATATGCTGCTAAACTTGGTGGGAATCACCCTGATCAGGAAGAAGGCTTAGTTCCCCAGTGGCGCGATGCTGAAGGCCACCGCGAAGTAGCCCATCCAGTAGACGAGGAGGTAAGCCATTATGCCCCAAGACGCGTTGACGAAGGCGAACATTATCCCGAGCGAGGTGTAGACGAGCATGAACATCTCGAGCCACGGCAGCTCCTTCAGCGTGGCGTAGCTGGACTCTATTTTATCGCTCTTCTTCACGACGTTGTACTTAGGGACGCGCTCGTATTGGCCCCCGTTCTTCATGAGCCCTTTAAACATTTCAACGGAGACCTTTGCGGAGATACCGTAGCCGACGAGGGCAAGGAGCCCGATGTAGGGGAGTTTCTTGAAGAGGCTCTGGTTCTGCCACCTCAGGGTGGCGTAGTAGAGTGTGAAGCTGCTGAGGGTGCATACCCCAAAGAGGCCGACGTACCATGGTGTGGTTACGTACGGGAACTTGTTCATGGCGAGGAGGGGGACCGTGACGAGTAGCCCAATGAACATCCAGAGTATGACCATGTAGTAGGTGAGGTGGATGCTCGCCTCGACCTTCTGGAGGAGGGTGCGTGGGCTCTTCCACACTGCGCCGAGGAACTTCTTGGCGCACTGGACGCTTCCCCTCGCCCACCGACCCTGCTGGGTCCTGAAGGCAGCCATGTTTGGGGGAATCTCACCCATGACAGTGAGGTCCCGTAGGTAGAGGGTCTTCCACCCCTTGTTCTGCACCCTATAGCTGATGTCTATGTCCTCACTGAGTATGTCCCAACTCCACCCGCCGACATCCCTAATCGCCTCGGTCCTGAGGAGACCCGCGGAGCCATTGAAGTTGACTATACCTATGGCGCTTCGGGCGGACTGCTCCACGATGTGATACGCATCTATGCCGAGGGAGAACGCCTCCGTGAACTTGCTGTAGTCCCTGTTAAGGTGGTCCCACCGAGCCTGGACTATGCCTATCTTGGGGTCAGTCTCTATTGCTGCAACGGTACGTTCGAGGAAATCCCTCGGGGGGACAAAGTCGGCGTCGATGACGGCGAGGTACTTGCCGTGGGTGAACTCGAGGGCGTTCTTGAGGGCCCCCGCGCGGTAGCCGATGCGCTCGGGGCGGCGGATTACGCTAATGTTGATCCCCTGTGCGCTCCTTACGGCAACCTCCTTATCCACGATCTCCTTCGTCTCGTCGGTACTGTCGTCGAGTATTAGAACCTCAAGCTTGTCACGTGGCCAGTCGAGGTTACATATAGCGTCAATCAGCCTCCCGACGACGTGCTTCTCGTTGTAGACGGGAAGCTGGATGGTGACCATGTTGTGGTTCCTGACGATGTTCGGGCTGGGTCCCTTGTACCTCCGAGAGTAGAGGACCATGACGAAGCAGTTGTACCCGTATGGTAGCATCAGGAAGGTGAAGAGGAAGTAGAGGGCTACCAGGACTGTTTCTATCAAGCTTGTGCCTCGTCATTTCATCGTTTGCTTGTGGGGGCGGTTAGCACTCAAGCCCCACGCGGAGAAAAGGGTTGTGGGTAGTGACTAGAATAGTACGCTCATGCAGGTGAGGGCGCCATCGCACTTCTGTATCTCAGAGACATTGAGGACGACGACGTCGAAGCCCGCCTCCTCCACCATCTTGTGGGCCTCCGGATAGCCCTCCGCCATGAGGACGGTATCACCGACTGCGAGGGTGTCCGCAGCGTACTCGTTGTCGCTGGGCGGGATGATGATCTGGAACCCCTCGAGGGCGGGGTGGGTCGCGTACCGCTCAGTGGCGATCATTATGTCCCTCCCGAGGTAGGTCACGTAGCTCTTCAGGTGCATGATGGATGGGTCGAAGACGGTGGCGACTGGCACCTCGAGCCACTCCTGCATCTGAGCGATGCCCTCGGGGTTCGTCCGCTGGCTTATCCCGCTGATGAGCTTGTCGTCGAGGTGGACGACGTCTCCCCCCTCGACGGTGGCGGGGCTGGTCGCCCTTTTCACCTTGAGGTACTGCTTGAGGACCGCCTCAACGCCTGTTTCCTCACCACGGCGGCTCGTCTTCGCCATCCTGCAGATGAGGGCCTTACCACCGTGAACGACGACATTATCCTCGACGAAGACGGAGTCGGGGCGCTCGTCGTCCCGTGGGACGTGTATGATCTCAAGCCCGATCTCCTTCAGCGCCGAGCAGTAAGCTGCGTGCTGCTCCCTCGCCAGATTTAAGTCGAGGGTCGAGTGGAGGGGGTGCGTCGACAGGCAGCTCTTGTACCTGTTGCCTATGTCGCGGACGAGTGCTCTCTTAGGCTCCATAGAAGACACTGTTTGGGTTGATCGGTGGATTGCCCTTAAAACCGTTGAGCTCGCCAAACCTTAAACCGTTGTCCACCTCCACATAGCTGTGAAGAAGTATGCCAGTTGACATGTACAAGGTCCTGAAGGAGCTCATGAGCGCCCCAGCCGTGACGGGGTTCGAAGAGCCGAGAAGGAAGAAGGTAATCGAGCAGTACTCGAAGTACTGCGATACGGTCTCCGTTGACGTTATCGGGAACGTCGTGGGGACTATCGGCTCCGGGGAGAGGGCGGTGATGCTCGCAGGACACTACGACCAGATCGGGTTCCTCGTGAAGCACGTGGACGAGAAGGGGTATGTCAGCTTCGACCAGGTCGGCGGCTGGGACCCACGCGTCGCCTATGGGACGAGGGTGAAGATATGGGTCGGCGACGGAGTGGAAGACTTCGTCGTCGGCACTATCGGGACGAAGGCGGCACACCTCACGGACGCCGCCGAGAGGGAGAAGGCCATCCCGCTCAAGGACATGAGGATAGACTTAGGTGCATCGTCTGCGGAGGAAGCTGAGAAGATGGGGGTCAGGATCGGCTGCCCGTGCACACCGATCGCAGAGGTGGAGTACCTCGGAAAGGAGGGATCAGACATGGTCATCGGCCCAGCCTTCGACGACGTCTGCGCAGTTGCTGCTTTCATAGAGGCCCTCGACATCCTCACTAAGGACCCGCCGAAGAAGGTTAAGGTCTACGCAGTCGCTACGACTCAGGAGGAGATAGGTCTCAGGGGGGCGCAGGTCAGCGCCTACAACATCCAGCCCTGGGCCGCAATCGCGGCGGATGTGACGCATGCTGTTGCGCCGGGGGTAGATGCTAACAGGGTCGGGGACGTCCAGATCGGTAAGGGCCCCGTCGTGGGTATAGGCGCCAACTTCACCCGCGCTCTCTGGGAGATGATGGAGAAGGAGGCGAAGAGGGGAAAGATACCCGTGCAGAGGCAGGGCGTCCCATCCGCAAGCGGGACCGACGCCTGGGCCATACAGGTCACACGTGGCGGTACCATCACCGGCCTAATAAGTCTCCCCAACCGCTACATGCACAGTCCCAACGAGGTCGTCAGCCTCAGCGACCTTACAAACGCCGGGAAGCTCATAGCTGCCACTGTAAAGGCCCTCGACAAGAGTAGCCTCCAGCACAACGTCGAGGTCTACAGGAAGAAGTAGTCGATAAAATTTTTCAACGGACTCCCCAATGGTTCATTGGGGAAGCTTCCTGAAGACATCACAGATCATCGGGGTTGTTCTCATCATCCTTGAGGTTGCGGGGGTGGGGTTGTTCCTGCTTAGCGGGCAGACCATATTCTCGCTGATAGGTACGGTCACGCCAAAGGGAGGCGCACCAAACGTCTCAGTCGATGAGCATACCCAGGTTGTAACTATAACGTTCACCTTCACACCCCACAACACGGGCTATCTAGCCGCCCGCTTGAACCTCGGCTTCGGCCTCACGCTCACGGATGGCTCCTTCACCGTTAGAAACACCACTTCGATCTACCTCACACCGGGGGCGCAGCAAAACGTTGACCTATCCATCAAGGTGCCGGTTAGCAAGTTGCAGGAATACGCCGATGCGAAGGGGACCCTAGACATCTACACGAGTATAATCACTCTGAACGATCTTGTCAGGATCGACTACAACTCGAAGGCGGAGGGAGGCGGCTGACATGGTGCTGAGGTGGGGCGAGGTAGCCAGTGCGCTGCTCACGTTCCTCATCCTAGTCGTGCTACCCCTGGCGGCCATCCGGCTCATCCCCCTGCAGACACTCGACCAGCTAGCGGCGACGGGGCTCGACGTACAGAGCCTCGCCACTCAGACGGCGCTGCTCGGCCTCGTGGTATCCGCCATCTCCCTTGCCAAGGCAATCACCGCTAGCACTTCCATAGCCTACCTGATTCTCGACGTATCCTCGAATCTCGTATCACTCGCTTTCGCCCTCCTCATAGTAGGTGTCGGAAACATCGGGAGTCTTGGCTACAGTAGCTTCAAACTCACGCAGGGAAAAGTCACAACAGAGATACTCCTAGATCTCAGGGTATTCATCTGGCTGACTATAGGGGTGGTGGCCCTCAACGTGTTACAGGCTCTGGTGAAGTTCCGCGATGCAAGTGCAGAGGAGGAAAAGAAACGCCGTGAAGCGGACCTAAAATTCCCTAATATAGTTTGAACTAACGTTTTATTCAGGCGCGGTTGTTAGTGGGTTAAATTGATTCGCGTTGCGATCAGCGGAATCCCACGTGGCCACCAGTCACCACGCCTAGACGGGAACTGGCTCACGGAGAAGCAGCGCCAGAGAATTCTCTCAGTCTCGTCGAAGATTGAGCTACGGGAGCTTCCCGAGCAGGTCGTCCACGATATGGAGTGGGTCGAGGGAGTGGAGGTTGCCCTCGTTGAGGGTGGTAACTACACGCACTACACTGGTGAGCTTGACAGGGCGGACTACGAAAAGTTCTTCACGCCCAGCCTCCGCTGGGTTCAGCTCTGCAGCACGGGCTTCAGCGACAATATAACCACAGAGATAATCGACGGAAGGGTCACCCTCACTAACAGTCCCGGGATACACACTATCCCGATAGCGGAGAGCGTCATGGCTGCGGTGCTTGAGCACGCGAAGCGCTTCAGGCAAAGGAGGGTTGATCAAAGAGATCGTAGGTGGAGGCAGCTCATGTGCGAGGACCTTGAGGGGCAGACGATCCTTCTCATCGGCCTCGGCAACCTGGGTAAGCGTGTTGCAAACCTTTCAAAGGCGTTCGACATGCGGGTCATCGGTACAAAGAAGACAATCGAACCGGTGCCCAACGTCGACGAGGTCTTCCCACCATCGAAGCTAGTAGATCACATCCCCGAGGCGGACTATGTGGTGGAGCTCGCCCCTCTGACCACAGAGACGGAGGGACTCATCGGCGAAGCCGCCTTCAGTGTGATGAAAAGGAGCTGTTACTTCATCAACGTAGGCCGAGGCAGGGTTGCCGACGAGGAGGCGATGACGAGAGCATTAAAGGAGCACCGAATCGCGGGGGCATACCTAGATTGCTTCGGCGTCGAGCCCCTGCCAGCGGATAGCCCACTCTGGGGGTTGGACAACGTCTTTCTGGTGCCGCATGACAGCCACTCGAGCCCGAAGATCGGGGAGAGGCTCGTCACCCAATTTTGTGAGAATCTCAGTAGGTATGTCGCCGGGGAGCCTCTGCTAAACGTCTGCGATCCCCGCCGCGGCTATTAGAGTTAAATCCCGTCCGCGCCACTTCTCCCCCGATGTCTCTTCTCTTTAGGAAGCTCGGCGCGAGGCTAGGGGAGGCCTCGGAGCGCTACGAAGGCGTAATGGGGGTCGCGGTCAAGGACCTCACCAACAGCGATTTTTTCGCGGTCAACGGCGACGAGGTCTTCCCCGTAGCGAGCACCATCAAGGTACCGATACTGATCGAGTTCTACAGACGAGTAGAAGCGAAGACCCTAGACCCTATGTCACCTGTGACGTACGTCGAGGCGCACAAGACGGGCGGGAGCGGGGTCATCAAGACACTGACCCCTGGGACAGTGACGATGACCATCATCGACTACGCCACGCTGATGATCAACGTGAGCGACAACTCTACCACCAACTACTTCATCGACCTACTCGGGATGGACCAGATCAACGCGCTCATCTCCACGCTCGGCCTCAGGGAGACGCGCCTCGCACGGAAGATGATGGACCTCGAGGCGTTCAAGGCAGGGAAGGACAGTTTCACTACGCCCAGAGAGCTCATCGCAATATTCGAGGAACTCCACAAGCCCAGCATCCTGAGCCCTTTCGTCTGCGAGGAGACACTGAAGATGCTTGGGAAGCCGAAGGAGGGAATGGTTCAGGGAGTCATCAGGAATGCAGTCCCTGACTCGGTCGAGGTTGCAGATAAGTCGGGGTGGGTCGGTGGGGCGACACTCGACGCAGGCATAGTCAAGCAGCAGAGGCATCCATACGTGGTAGCGCTCCTAGCCAAGCATATCCCTGCCTCCGATCTCCACATGGTTAACGCCCTCAACGCTCTCACTGAGGCTGCGAGGCTCATCCAAGCCTACTTCGAGGAGGTCTCCGCCTCCACCCCACATGGGCGGAAGCTCTAGCGGGGCAGTGTTTAAGACCGAGAACAGTCGCCATGTTTTGAAGAATCAATGCCCACCGCAAGCATAACCCACGGCGACGACCTCGACGGCCTCACCTGTGGGGCGATACTAATCCACCTCTTCGACGCGGTGGTGACCCCGGCGAACTATGACGACCTCGAGGAGGCCCTCGCCGGCGTGGGAAAGGACGTGGATAAGCTTTTCATAACGGACCTGAACCTCAGAGAGGCGCTCATCCCCTACATAGAGACGATTACCACACACGCCTCAGTCACTATAATCGACCACCACCCCATGGAGGCCAGCCTAGCCAAGCGCCTACGCGACCTAGGAGTCGAGATAGTCCACGACACAAAGGACTGCGCTGCAGCACTCGTTTACGACCACTTCAAAAACAAGCTGGAGATCGACGCAGCGCGCCTAGCCGCCTACGCCGCCGTCTCCGACATGTTCGAGGACGGACCCGTTGCCTCGCGCCTAATGGACGGCATGGACAGGAAGTTTGTGCACCACGAGGCGTTGATGCTCAGTGCAGCGCTGGGGAGCAACCAGTCCACTTCCTTCAAGGTGAGACTCCTCCGGGAGCTTAGCAATTATGCCTACCCCCATAGGATCAGGGGTGTAGTTAAGGCATCGGTCGACCAACTCGAAAAGATCGTGAGGATCAAGGAGACGATCAAGGGTAGGGTGCGGGTCATCGGTCGCCTCGCCGTCATGGAGTGCGGCGACGACTCCTCCACCGGAGAGGTCGCCAACATAATCATGGACACAATGCTCGTCCCCGTGGGCATGTGCTGGAAGGACCAGGGGGAGATGGTGAACATAAGTCTCCGCGGCGAGAGGAGGCTACCCGAGCACCTCGGAGACCTCGTCTCAAGTCTCTCGGCCAAGTATGGTGGCTTCGGCGGGGGCCACGCCCGCGCGAGCGGCGCGAAGGTGCCGAAGGAGAAGCTCAACGCATTCATCGAGGAAATCGCGAAGGCCCTCAATGGACATTAAGCCTCTGCCTCCACCTCGCCCTCTTCTTGGCGTCCCTTATCCGCTCGTCGAGGGGCCTCATGCGGGTGGGATTGAAGGGCATCCACTCATCCCTCTCCGCGTCGGGTCCTATCAACTCCGTGCTTCTGCAGATTGTGAGGCGAAGGTTCTCGATGCCGTTTGTAGGGATGTCTGTCTGTAGGACCTTCATGGCTCGGGCGAGGCGAATCATCGCTGAAAGCTTGAATGGGTCGTCGAGCCCGAACTCGTCGGCTCGCCTGTACGTGACCTCCCTCTCCTGCCCCGTGTCGGAGTAGACGACAACGTCCACGTTCTCGTCCCTCGCCTGCACAGGGTAGAAGAAACGGCGGAAGACCCTTACCCGGGTCCGCCTCCCCTCAAAGACGACGACAAGCCCCGGCTCGGCGGAGGACACGGTATACTCGTCGCCCACGCGTTGAAAAGACCACGGGTGGCGGTCAACCGTTTATACCCCCGACGGGCATCTCTGATCGATAATCATGAAGCTCGCAGAGGTCTCCTGGGTCGAGGCGCAAGCGATCCTGAAGAAGGTCGACACCGTCATCCTGCCCGTGGGGAGCACGGAGCAGCACGGGCCGCATTGCCCTCTAGGTACGGACCACATGACGGCGGACGCCGTGGCAAACATGGTCGGGGACAGGGTCAAGCTCCCGGTTCTCCCCGTAGTCCCAGTCGGTGTCAGCAGCCACCACAGGCAGTTCCCCGGCACACTCTGGGCGCCACCATCGGTCTTCCGGGAGTACGTCAAAGCCATAATACTCAGCGCCTCAAGCCACGGCCCACGAAGTTCATAATAATCAACGGCCACGGCGGCAATACTGCTAGCCTCAAGGAGGTCGCTGAAGACCTACGAAGCGACGAGGACATATTCGTCGCCATTGCTACCGCATACCCGACTAAATTGGACGGCCACGCCGGAGAAGATGAGACGAGCATCATGCTCTACCTACGCCCCGAGCTGGTGAAGATGGAGAAGGCCGTCGACACTAAGCAGAACGAGGCCTTGGCCGGCATCAGGATGAAGACACAGAAGGTAGGCCCCGCCGACTTCGGCTTCGACACGATTGACCTAAGCCCCACTGGGGTATTCGGCGCGGCGGGAAAGACGATCGAGGCGACGAAGGCGACCGCCGCACACGGCGAGGAGATCGTAAAGACCCACGTCGATGAACTATGCGCCTTCGCGGAGGAATTGAAGAAGGCGAAGCTTGAGGAACTACTCCCAAAGCCACACAAGTAAGCGGAAACCGAGTAGATTCGGCTACTTCTTCGGGATTTTACCACGCATAAAGAGGGCGACGACCCCAAGAACAACCATCGGCAACCCGAACATCGGGTTGACGAGTGTCAGGAAGAGCCCGGGGAGGATCAGCAGAACCCCGGATAGGAGGGCGAAGAGCCTGCTTGGGCGGAAAGCCGCGGCGACAGCGAGCAAGCCCCCGAGTATAGCCGGTACCATCACGTAGGTGACGAGTTGGAAGAGCAGGGCGTCCTCTCCGCCGGTTCCGTTGAAGCCTCTTATCCCAGCCGTCCCGACGAGGATAATGCCGATTAGTAGCGTAATTATCCCAATGACCAGAAACACGATCTTCTGTGAACTCGACAAATTAGACCACAAAAAGGCGGTGATATGTAGTATAAATAGGTATTGAAAGGAAGTATTAGAGTAGGAATCCGCCCTTGAGGGGGTCGTCGGGGTCGATGACCACCTGCGTGAACGCGGTGATGTAGGCGGAGGCGAGGACGTCGGGGACTATCGCCTTGTATTTCCCCACCTTGACCTCCTTCGCGATCCTGCCAGTCATCACGGTGCTGATGGTGGACTCGAACTTGACCTCCTGCCCGGGCTTCAGCTCGCCCTTGCCGTAGAGGGCAGCCATCCTCGCGTTCGTGCATGTGCCCGCGGGGCTCCTGCACGTCTGCTTGGGGCCGAAGACGTTCCAGTGCCTGCTCGTGTACTCCTTCTTGCTCGGCTTCGTGTAGAAGGTGACGAGGTCGAGGATATTCAGTTCGGGGTACACAGGGTGGTCTACTTTGATGCTGTCGGCTATGAAGTTTCTTATCTTCCACCCGAGGGGTATCCACTCGCCCTTGTTCTCGAGGGTGGGTTTTAGGCCGATGCTGTCCGCGTTGATGAAGGCATACCAGAGCCCGCCGTAGGCGATGTCCGCTTCGACTTCGCCCACCTTGGGGACGTCGAACTTCATCGTCTTCCAGTAGAAGCTGGGGACGCCCTGCATGGCGATGCTCTTGGCGACGCCGTCCTTGACCTCGACCTTCGTCTTGACTAGGCCGCTGACGGTGTCGAATGTGATCTCCGTGTACGGCTCCTTGACGTCGACCATGCCCGTGTTGACAAGTGCGGCGCTACAACTGTACGTGGAGTCGCCGCAGGCGCTGAAGTATCCGTCGGTCCAGAGGTAGATGACTCCGACATCTGCCTCGGGGACGGTGGACTCGGTCAGGACGCTGCCGAGCATGCCGTCGAAGCCTCTCGGCTCCTTCATCAGGGTGCCGAGGAGACTGTGGTAGTGATCCTGAAAATACTTCTGCTTCTCCGCCATCGTCTTACCGCGTAGCTTCGGCAGCCCACCGACGACGATCCTCGTGGACTCGCCGCTGCAGTGGGTGTCGATGCACGAGAGGTACCTGCTGAACTTCAAACCGGTTACACCGAGTAGAGGTTAGGCTCGACGCGGATTTAACCTGTTACGTCGAAGCTCATCTCTAGGAGCTGCTTATTGGCGCGGTAACGCCACTTCTCGATCTTGATCCCGCCGACCTCCCCCGTCTTAGCGCAGTGTTGCTTCCCGCAGGTGTTGACGTTCCAGTTGGGTAGGTGGAAGACCTTGACGACCTTCAGTTCAGCTGGGAGGGGAAAGAGGTCGTATACGTCGTCACCCCAGCGAGCCTCGGCGTCGCCGCGGGTCATCTCGTGGACCTCTGTAGGGACGTCCTCCCCGATCTTCTGGTTCGCTGCCTCCTCTATCCTCTGCATCTCCTCGTCGGTGGGCTTCCTGTCGAACTGGACGGTTAGTCCTCCGTGTGTTCCTTGGCTGTAGGCGCTGGTGGACCACTTGGCGCCCCTGCCTAGGACGTGTACCACCGCCCCCTTCAGTATGTGGATGGCGGTGTGGCTCCTGACATCATCAGACGCGACCATTTCCAGAACCCATTCAGCCACTCGGAATATAAAATTGGGGGGCAGACGACCCTGACTAGGTAGAGGTCAACTATATATTTGGGTGTCAGTTCCTCTACAGGGATAAAAGATGACCGAGACCAAGCAGTACACAGGGCGGCTCGCCCCGGTCAAGAAGTGGCTCGACGGAGTCACCGAGAAGCACCTAATTAGGGGCGCGGGCATCGTCCTGCTGACGGGTCTGTTGGCTGGTGCCACGGCTTACACAAATGCCTCGAAGATTCAGATCCCCGTCACGGGAACCGCGGGCGTCGCAGGCATGGTCCAGTCCATAGCCGCAATCGCGGCGGTCATAGTGACCCTACTCGGGTGGGTCATTTCCTCGGTCATCTACCACGTGGGCGCAAGTGTTCTCGGGGGGAAGGGGAGCCTCAACAGGATGTTCGCCCTCGCGGGGTACGCCTCGATCCCCGCCCTCGCCCAGCAGCTGCTCCGATTCGTCAACTACGCCATCCTCAACCAGACCGCAATCACGTCAACAGGTGGCATCTTAGGGACGATCCTCAACTACTTCAACTTCTTCTCGATTATCGGGTTGATACTCGTAGGCATCGCGGTGATGGTCAACTACGGGCTTTCTGGAAGGAAGGCCGCCTTGGTCGCCCTACTGCCAACGATCATCAGCATCGCCCTCGCCCTGCTCGCCCGACAGTTATTCGGCGGGTTAACAGCCGCCTCAGCGAATCAGGGCAGCGGCCTCTTCGCCGGTATGAGGCGACTTGGGTAAGCGGGTTTCAAACGCATCACGACGAACGACATCTATCTGGACGATACCCATAGTTCAGTGATAGGAAAATTTTCCATTAAAATGGAGGTGCCCAAGTGTTCTCACCTAGGGGACGAAGGATTCCCAGGAGCCTAAGCCCCCGGGGCCTTACGCAGCCCGTCCCTCTTGGTTCGGCGTCTCGGGGGGGTCTTGAACGCTGCTCCGACCCTTGAGGCGCTCCCACCTGGGCAATCCATACATTAACCTCAGCGGTTAAACAATCTGCGTTGCATCGTGCATACAACTACGGGAGATTATACCGGAGATCAACCCCAATTATTGTCTCCTACGACTAAACAATGTCCCATAATATTGACGCGTCGATTAATTGTTGGCGAAGAGCAAACAACAAGTACGAATACATTCCGCTCTTAACAGTTTTAATGCTGATTAACCTCAGTGGATGGAGGTCACGGGGGCGTCCATGAGATGTACCTCGACGTGGTGTACCTCTGCTTCTGAGACACCCCGAAGCCGCTCCTGATGATCTCCGGGAGCACCTGGTTCGCGAACTTCTCCGTCGGCTGGCCCGGAACTATGCCCTCGCAGTCGGAGTCGAGGTAGATATAGTAGATCTTGTCCCCGAGCCTGTAGGCGCTGTTGTCGCCGCGGGGGTAGACTGGTTTGTGCTGTATGCGAAAAGGGAAGAGGCGGCAGGCGGTGGGCTTCATGCCCTGTATAGTGCATATCCACCTGTCCATGAGTGGGCGCTGGAGAACGCAGCGGCGATCGGGGCCGTTCCGGAGGTAGACCTTGCCCGTGCCGTACTCGAAGACGCCCTGTCCGCAGGCGCTCCCGACCTTCACGAACTCGTCCATGCGTAGGGGGACCCTGTAGCCGACGCAGCAGTTACCACATGCCCTGCACTGCCAGTTGGCGACCTCACGCCAAGGTATGAGAGTCTTGTCCCCCATGTCGGTCTCTAGCCCCTGTATGCTTGAAACCTAAATACTTTGCCGAGACTTACCCCGCACGTTAGCGACAAAATCGGTGCTTAGAAGACAGGATCGGGCCATGGAAAATTTTTACATTGTCTGGATCAAATTGGCTCCATGCAGCACTCCCTCAGGGTAGATTAAGGTTCATCGACTTCACACGCGGCGTGATCATGGCGTTGATGGCGTGGGACCACATCGCGGGGTTCTGATACTCACAGCACTATGGGAGTGAGGGCCTCGGGGGGCTCTTCCCCTACCTGAACGGCGACCTCCTCCCCTTCATAGCTCGTTTCATCACCCTCTACGCCCCCACCTTCTTCTTCCTCTCCGGGACCTCCATAGCCATTTCCACGGCCCGGAAGCTGCAGAAAGGTGTGAGCCAGAGGGAGATATCGCTCCACCTCATTAAGCGGGCGGCACGCGCATCCGACACGAGGCACAGAGGAAACAACTAGTAACAATGGCTCGAAGCCTCCGAACCAAATAAATAACACTCGCTCACCGAACCAGGGCCGATGCTCTAAAGATAAATACGATTTTAAGAAAGCTACTTAGGAAACTCTCAACAACAAGGCTTCCTAAAAATCCCGTTGCATTCTCCTCCACACATTCAGCTATATATAGCGAAGTCGTCGGGGACGCGTCGCCGGAACCATCTGAAACGCGTCGAAAACCGTTGAATATCGATTGAAAACCGTTGCATTCCGTGTGCCTTCAACATCCATTGAAGGGCGTGGATCGCGGTTCATTGAACGATGTGAATAGAGGCGGGGTGGGTGGACGCCATTCAATCGAAGGCGTAACCCAGTTTGGATGTGTTCATTCATCGGTGTGAAGGGTGTCCCGTGGAAACACCTTATTAGTGGTTACCACTTACAGGGAAACATTGCAAGTCGGGTTGACGAGAGGTAAACTCGGGGAAGGCATTCAGTGAATCCTCTGAGCCGGTGTTGGGGGTTATGACGATTTAAAACCGGTATTAATCAATAAAGTGACAATGCAGCGCGCTATAATCCGGGCAGGCTGTTGACTGAGTTCATTCTACCTGCTGTGAAATGAGAGATCCCATTTTCAAAAAAGGATGCTCTAGTACGTCTAGTCCTCGCCACGCTTGTGCTTCTTCTCTGCCTCCTCAAAGTCGTAGAGGTAGGGGTAGATGTCGTTGTGCTGCTTGATGAGTTTGAGTGTGAACCCCGCGAAGACGACTATCATGGCGATGGCCGCCACGTAGATTATGATGGTATATACGAGGACTGTGTCCACTTAATCCACCATCAAGGGCTGTGCGGAGCGATCTATTGAAGCTTCCCCTTGCCCGCGAGGGATAGGGACATGACCCAAGCGTCCTCCCCATCGAGGTAGTAGCCATAGTTCCGCTTCGTCTTCGCGAAGCCCAACCCCTCATAGAGCTTGACGGCGGGCTCGTTCCCGACGCGCACCTCTAGGTAGCACTCCGTCGCTTCGTAGGTCACCGGGCCCCTCTTCATCGCCTCGAGCATTAGCGCCTTCGCCATGCCTCTGCGCCTGTAGGACTCCCTGACGGCTATGGAGACCACGTGGAGCAGCCGCGCCGGGCTGAGGTTGCGAAGCTTGCTAAAGCCGCGCTCTACCCGGCACATAATGTACCCCTGTATCTCACCGTCCGCCTCGGCTACTACGAACGTCTCCGGGAACCTGCTGAACAGCTCCCTGTAGAAGCTGCTGCTGTAGTTCTCGGGGAGGCACTCGAAGTTTATGGCCATGACCCTGTTCAGGTCCTCACCCTTGAATGTTCTTAGTGTGAAGCCTTGGCTCATCCCCGATTCTCCTTTCAATCAGAGAAACGCGGATTTAAACACGTCGGATGCCTCTGCAAGGCTTTTTACCGTTTCGGACGGAGGGAGAATCGAGAGGCTTGTCGGGGGACTATCTGGTAAGCGCCGAGATAGACGGCTTAGTTGAGTCCTTCTTCGTTGTCGAGGAGAGATTCAAGGACAGGGAGACCCCAAACTACATAGTCTCCCAGAAGATACCGGGCGACAAGCAACGCGTTCTGAAGAACTCCTTCAGGAACTTGGCGGATAGGCTGAGGTCAATGGGGTACCTCGCTGAGTTCAGGTGGATAGTCGGCAAGTACTACGTAACCATCACGCCGAGGCCAACGGAGGCGAAGAGGAATAGCAAGAGGAACCGCCTGCTCTTCGCGGTGACTGTGGGAACGGTCTTCCTCGATGGCTACCTGAGGAGCGGTAACCCGGTGCTAACACAAGTTTTAATGGCTGGGACGCCAGTGTTTGTCAACGCCCTCATATTCACACTCGGTATAATCGCTGTCTTCGGCATCCACGAGCTGGGCCATAAGCTCGTATCGGAAAGGAGAGGGGTACGCGCCTCGTGGCCGTTCTTCATCCCGGCTCCCCCGGGACTCGGGGGGACGTTCGGAGCAGTGATAAGCCAGGATGAGCCACCCACGAACCGGGACGACCTATTCGACCTCGGACTCTCGGGGCCCTTCTTCGGCTTCGTTGCGTCGATCATAATAGGGATTGTCGGGATCTGGCTCTCCTACACGGTGCCCCTCAGCCAGGTCTCGAACTGGGCCGTCGCCTACCCCGAGATCAGGTTCCAGCAGATACCCATGCCCATCGCCATGCAGATGATTTCAGACTGGATAAGACCCGCCGCGAAGGATACAGTGCTCGTCCTCCACCCCCTTGCCTTCGCGTCGTGGGTCGGGTTCCTCGTGACCTTCGTCAACCTAATCCCCAGCTGGCAGCTCGACGGGGGACACGTCATCAGGTCCCTGTTCGGGAGGGAGACGCATAAGATCATCTCTATCGCGGGGGTCTTCCTCCTGATGATCTCGGGTTACGTAATCATGGCGGTGATAATCGCATTCTTCCTGATGAGGGAGGGGACGGAGTCGATGGCGCCCCTCGACGATGTCTCGCCGACTAGCCTAACCCGTAAGATCGGCTTAATCGGCTACGCCATTCTCATGGGGCTGTCGCTCATCGTTCTGCTCCAGTAATACTCAAGAATTCTACTGTGGACTGGGCGTCACCGCGGGTGTCCCGACTGGCACGGTTGAACACCCGTAGGGAATGACGAGTGTCCGGCGCCCCCTCCTCCCATCACTGGCCTTCATGTAGGCGTCGTTAGCTGTCCTCGCGACTGTTACACCTAGGGGCTCGACCATGTACTTCGGCAGGCTGGAGACGAGGAATACCTGGCTCTTGAATGTCGCCGCCTTGAGCACCTGGAGCGCCTCGGCGCCGAGGGCGTATCGCCTCTCCAACTCGGATTGCTGATCGACTTGGGCGAGGGTGCTAAATGTCTCAGCACCCAGTCCCTCGGGGCACTCGGCGAGGAGTACGATGGCTCCGCCCTTTTTAACGAGCCGCGTCGTTGACTGGAGGGCCCAGGCCGCCGAGTAAAGGTTGTAGTCGTGCTTGGCGCCCCCCGCGCTCACGATGACTATGTCCGCCCCCGCCTCGGCATTGATCTGGTAGCTGGCGCCGAGTGTGTAGATGGCCTGTCCCCATGTCTCCTCTATGGCGCCCGCGAAGGCGGATAGGAGCTTCCCGCGGGGGTTCGTCACTAGTTGGATGGCGAGATCACACCCGGCCAGCCGCGCCGCCTCGAGGGCATCCTCCTTCACTTGGTTGAGCTCGACGATCCCAGGTCTCACATCTCCCCTGAGAACGAGTTTCTGGTGGGTCTCAGCTGTCTCGGGTGAGGCGAGGCCGGGCATAATCGCGGTGTGGGCCCCGGTGAATCCCGTGTAGCCATCCGCTTCCACCTCCCCGACTGCCATCTTCACCTTCGCATCAACGTACGCCTTGTTCATCGAGA
Source organism: Candidatus Bathyarchaeota archaeon (assembly GCA_963769425.1). Classification (GTDB taxonomy): domain Archaea; phylum Thermoproteota; class Bathyarchaeia; order TCS64; family TCS64; genus UBA8941. The sequence goes on from CAVYLP010000001.1 coordinate 218,101, forward strand.
GGGGCGTCTTCTGCTTTGTCTCACCCAGTTTGGCGAGTGTGGTGGTATTCCTCGTGTGCTCTACGAGGTTCACCCCTTTGAGGTCATCGGATGACTTCAAAGCCTTTAAAAGCTCCTTGCCACTCCGCTCACGGACACCGTTGGCGACTATGACGGTGATCTTGTCCCTAGGGACAATGAGGTTGACGAGTTGTGTGACGATAGGGGCGAGGGCGGCCACCGCGTTGGCGGGCATCGTCGTCCCCTCGACTGCGATGGACACCGTGCAGTCTGGTCCCACAAGTTCCTCCAGCCTCTTCGAGCCACGCGGTTCGGCGAGAGCCCTGTTGACAATCTCCCTAGCGTTGAGTTGGGGCTCCTGCCTCACAGGCTCGGCTATGCTGAGGAGGTCTCTCATGTCGACGGTTACGTAGACTTCGGTGTTCCCGTAGGGTAGCCAGCATTCCACCAAGTGAGTTCAGAAAGGTATACTATCCTAGAGTTTCTTATTATTATGGGCTAAAAAGCAGCTCCGGTTTGACTCATGTAATTCCAATTTTCGAGAGTTAATAATCCTATTCGATCCCGAAAACGGTTTATTCCACCCCGCCCCAGCGGGTACCGGTGCTATGTTTTGCCATCTGAAAAGAGGATAACCTACTATGATAAGCTGGGAGAGGAGAACACGCTGCCCACCTTTGAAGCAGCGAAGAGGAGGGCGGATGAGTTAGGCATCAAGGATATACTCGTAGCCTCGACCCGTGGCAGCGTCGGGCTCCGCGCAGCGGAGTTCTTCAAGGGGTACAACCTAGTCGTCGTCGCACATAGCCAGGGCTTCAAGGAGATGGGACGCAACGAGATGTCAGACGACGTCCAAGATAAGATCAGGGGAGCAGGTGGAAGGGTACTCGTGACGGGCCACGCCTTCGCGGGTGTGAGCCGCGCCATTAACAGGAAGTTTAACACCATTGGCCCAGCGGAGCTAGCAGCAAGCGTCCTCCGCCTATTCGGACAGGGAATGAAGGTCTGCGTCGAGATCACTTTCATGGCTGCAGACTCGGGTATGATTCCGATGACGGGGGACGTCGTGGCCATCGCTGGCTCAGGGAAGGGCGCGGACACTTCCGTCGTAATAAAACCCGCATACCTCAACGACATGTTCGACCTTTACGTGAAGGAGATCATAGCAAAGCCCAACACCCGCTGAGCACGCGGGGAATCAATTTTTTATCTCGTGTCCAGCATGAGAAACCATGGCGAACCTAGTCGAGCAACTCAAGGAACAGAAGAAGATGGAGCTAAGCCACGTCAAGGAGTTAAAACCTAGCGTGGCGAAGGCTCAGAACAAACTCGTCGCCGCACTTCTGGAGAGTATAGTACTGGACAGCCAAAAACACGCGGCCATATGCCAGGCCCTCGTCGATGTTAGGGCAGGCGAGATGCCCGCCTCCACGGATTTAGACAAAGGCGCAGTACCCGATCTCCAACAGGAAATAAAGCAGCTCATCAGAGTCGAGGCGGACATGCTGACGCGTGTCGGGGTAATGGCCCGCGAGGCGAAGGATAGGAGGGTGAAGGTGATGATTCAATACATCCTTGAGGACGAAAAGAGACACCACTCCACTCTTCAGGCTCTCTCCAACATGATGGATCGGGGTAACGTAACTTTAGAGGATTACTTGGAGCTGTTCCAGAAGTATATGGTTGTCCCTAGTAGAGGATAGCTTAGGCGAAGACCGCGAACTTCTCCTTCTTCGCTTTGCAGACTGGGCACTGGTCAGGGATCTCCCCCTCGGTGGTCCAGCCGCAGACCTCGCAGACACCTATCTGTTTGAGATCGGCGTCCCTGTTCTGGTCTGCCGCCTCCTTGGCTTTCGCGTATAGGCCTGCGTGGGTCTTCTCGGCTTCCCATGCATAGCGAAACGTGATCTCGGCGCCATACTCCTTCTGGTCCTTCGCCACTGCCATGTAGGAGGGGTACATCTCGTTAACCTCGTGGGTCTCCCCGTCTATGCCGTGCTGGAGGTCCTCGGCGGTTGACCTGCTCCCGAAGAGGGCGCCGCCGAAGGTGTTCTGGGGCCCCTTAGTCATTATGTTTCGGTAGTGGTTGCCCGCGTGTATTCTCTCTGCATGGGAGACGGCTGTGAAGAGGCGGCTTATGTTTGGAAAACCGGACTCTGCGGCCCTCTTCGCGAAGATGAGGTACCTCATGTGTGCCTGGCTCTCCCCGCTGAAGGCGCTGATCAGGTTCAGCTCGGTCATAGTTCTAACCATTTTTATCACTATGGGGATCATTGGGACGGCGGTTTTTATCGGTTGCTAGAAGGCGGGGTGGGGAGGGCATACCATACTCGTCTCAACGTTTATGGTCGGCGTACACGTCGACAAGACGTCCCCCCGCCCCGATTCTCCCCGAGGAACCCCGATGTATAAACCTGACCAAGAGTCAGCCTCCCCCTTTTATCTTCTCGACCCATTTGCTAGGCGTGGAGCCAATCGCCGTCGTCGGCCACATCGCTATAGACCGGATCATCAACCGCGGCGGTGAGCGGCGGCAGCTCGGCGGGCCACCCACATACATCTCATTGATAACCAACCTGCTCGGCGTCCCACTTGTCACTGCGACGAAGGTGGGCGGGGACTTTCCTGACGAGTATGTCTCGGAGCTGGAGGCGAGGGGTCTGGACATCCGCGGCTCCGTTGTGCCCTCTGCGGAGACGACGCGCTTCGTCCTAGACTACACTGGCACGGAGAGGGGCCTCGGCTATGAGAGCCTTTGCGACCCAATTGAGCCTCGGGACGTCGAGAGGCTGCCCGACGCTGCTATCCTTGCTCCCATAGTCGGGGAGATATCAGTGGAGACGCTCCGAGTCATAAAGTCGAGGAACATCGCCCTCGACCCGCAGGGATTCGTGAGGAGGCTTGAGCCAGGAGGCTCGATAAGTCTCCAACCATGGTGCGACGTTGAGCTTCTTAGCCGCCTATCCGTCTTCAAGGCATCGGAGCGGGAACTGCGCCTAGTCGCGGGAGAAGGGGGTTGGGTTGGCTTGGAGAAGCTGGTTAGGCTCGGGGTGAAGGTCGCGATTGAGACGCGTGGCGGGGAGGGCGCCCAAATTAGGTACGCTAGTGGGAGGATGATCGTGCCCGCATATGCAGGGGAGACGGTGGACACCACTGGTGCGGGGGATGCCTTCATAGCTGGCTTCTTCTCCGCCTACGCCTTCGGGGAGAGCGTCGAGTGCAGCGCCGCTCTGGGCTCCGCGGCAGCGTCCGCGGTCGTTGAAACAGTCGGGCCCAGAATAAAGATCGGGAGAGCAGAACTATTCGAGAGGGCGGAGAAGGTGCTCGACGGGATCAGGCTTCTAGCCTAGCATCCTCTTCGAGACGAAGTAGACGCTGAGGGCGGCCACTAGACCGACTCCCCACATTGCGTAGTACCCCAAGTCGGCGTAGGGGTTGTAACTTCGGTCGGCGTTTTCAACCGTGGACGCGGCATCGGACTTTGTCCCCGCCGCCTGTGAGGCAGTTGCCGCGGCATCAGCAGCGATAGTAGTTCCAGTCGCAGCTATGCTAGCAGTCAATGCCGCTGTACTCGTCGACGGAACTTCGAACCCCGAGGAGTTGTTCGGTGTAGTTATTACAAATGCTGCTGAGGAGTTTGAAAACCCTCTGCCCGTGACTACTGTGTCTCCCGCCGTGGAGGTCTTGTTCAGCGTGGACTCAGGTGCTGCCCCCGAGTGCAGGGTGGGCGTCTGAACCACCGCTGGCGCCGCGAAGTTGGAGAGCTGCCCTGGCAGCAGCCCGACCAGCATCACCCCGACGACAACCGCTAATACCGCGTATATACCCGTCCTCATCGCTGTCAATCTATACCCATCCCGCCGACTCTCTTAATGCTAGGCTTCCGAACACCCGTTCTACTGTTAGAACAGCGATCAGCTCGGCTTCTCCCTCCAGATCTTGACCGTCTCGTACCAGAATACGGCGGCTGGGACGAGACCCATGACGAGTGTGGTGATGTACTCCCGGGTGGGGATGAAGGGGAAGGTGGCGAGGAAGGTCACGAGCATGGACGTGACGAGTACGGCGTAGAAGAGGAACCTGGGGAGCATCACGCCCCCGACGCTGACGAAGCTGCGGAGGACGCCGACCTTGACCTCCTTGATGAGATGGTAGTCCCCGTAGGCGTTCTCAACAAGGCCGAGGTCCTGAAGCTTCTGCAGGTGGTAGGCGGCGACGCTGGGGCTGCTGAAGCCCAAGGCTCGCTGGACCTCGCGGACGCCCACCGTCTCCTGCCCACCCTTTAGGATGTGCATATAGACGAGGAGCGTCTTCCCCTTCAGCTCCGACTCTATGTTGGCGTCGTCCAATCGGCTTCACCTTTAAGAAAAATGTGAGACATTTAACATTGGCGCTATGGGAGGAGATTAAGGATGGCGAGGGTTGCGTGGACGGCTTCCTCTGTGCGGACCGTCTCCGTCCCCTGCTCCGGGATCAAGTTGAGGTTGAACTGGAAGCAATCCGGGACTTCCCTGTTCTCGTGCTTCAGTATCTCCTGTAGCCCAGCGCGGGGGCTGCCGAATGCGACGAGGATATTGCGGGCCTCCATGAGCCTTGTCTTCAGTCGCTCTTCCTCAGATGCTATGGGCGCGCCCGTCCTGCTCGTTGCTATGGTGAGGTCGTAGTAGCCGCTGGAGGCCAGCTCGCCGAGCGGCTTCCTCGACGCCTGTATCTCGTAGCCCCAGTAGTGTGGGATGTCGATCCTCCTCGCCATCTCGCAGCGAGGCTCTGTGCCTATCTCAACGATCTTTACTGTGACCCTACTACCGCGGGAGGGGGACTTGCCCACGAAGCGTATCGACTTATCGACTCCTATGTCGACGACGTTTACGCCCTGCTGATCGAGAAGGACACCTTCGCGGAAATCGCCAACGCGCAGGTTCGCGGCATGGGCCTCTAGTTGATGGTGGGGGGTGCGTAGTGGCTGGAGTGTGCCCGCGTACTGTAGCTCGGGGCGGATCTTGTAGAGATACTTGCGCAGGTACTGAGGCGTCTCGACGTAGCCGAGGATGAGCTTGATAAGTGCCGACTCGTCGGGTTGGTCGGGGTAGATGACTATCTCCTCGGCCCTGAAAATGGCGGCGCTCCGCGCGACGCGGCCTATGACCTCGGTTTTGTCCCTGAGGTTCACGTACTCAGCAACCAGGGACGCGGGGACTGCAATCGAAAGCCTACTCCTTCGCCTGCTCGGGGTCAAAATCTTCACCTGCTTTTAACCTAGGCCAAGCCTTCCAGCCCGTCTTTACGAGGCGCTCCCGCTTATCAACGTCTCGGAGCACCCACGCGAGGAAGCTGTCGAAGCCGCGTAGCTTCCTAGCCTGGTCGGGGGTGCCTACACCGAGGCGACTCAGGTGCTTGGCGTACTCCTCCTCCGCGAACTCCTGAGTGATGCCTGTTATCTTGCTTGGGACGACCTTGTAGCCCTCGTTGGCGAGGGCCTTCCTGACTTCGGAGAGTATGTAACCAGTGCAGACGTGGACGGGCTCATCCTTAGTGATGCCGAGGGCTTCTGCCCCCTCCCTCACGATTCGGAGGACATGGTGGAGGTAAGCCTTCGTCTTGAAGGCTGATCCCTGGAACGTCTCGACAGGCACCTCGCCGACGTACCTCTCGTTTGTTCCGACTCGCCGCATCACTATTACAGCTCCCCCAACTAGGTCGCCCCAGCCTGAGTCATCCACCTCGACTACCATGTGATCGGAAAATTATCGGCGCGGCTGTTTAAAAGGGGCTAGCCCCGCTTAAGTCGGTCGATTGATTCAACAGTGCTTGGGTCCTTGCCGTAGAGTACACCGAGGTAGGCGCTCACATAGTCGCCCACGTAAAGCAAACTAAGCATCCGGGCTAAGTGGCCCTCTCCATTGGCCTGGACCTCTAAAACCTTCCCAAAGTTGGGCTTGATGATGTCGATGAATCGACGTGTCTTAGCGGTCACTCGTTCGCCCTCGGCGGGGTCTAGGAGGAAGACAGCGCACAAAGTCTTAAGCAGTTCCTTATCGGCCTCCCCTGCAACGATTGCGTTGTGGAACGCCTCCGGGATGAAGCTCGACCCAGCGGGCGTCTTCCCGTTCTCATTGAGTTGTGTGTTCCACCGGTAGGCTACCGCTTCGTGGATTCGGCTCCCGTAGACGAGCGGAACGTAACCGCGTAGTTCCGTGGCAAGCTTCTTGGCGGGGTTCGACCACTGGGGCGTCTCGGGGCGCATCTCCTCGCGCATCGCATTCAACACGTCGATTGCCTCCCTAACCTCCCACCACGAGTCCTGTGCTATCCCCGCCTTCTTCGCTGCTACGACAAGCGAGAGAAACTGGTGGGCGATGGCAGCACGTGGCTGGAACCCTGCAGGGAGTTTGAAGGTCGTGATGCGGGCTGCCTTAGCCCTCTTCCCAAGCTCGCCCCCGGAGGTGAAGGCAACAATCTTCGCTCCCTTAACCCTCCCCTCCTCGAAGGCGCTCAACGTCTCCTCAGTCCCCCCCGAGTAACTGACTACGAAGAGGAGCGTGTCCCTCCCTACAAAGCCGGGGAGTGAGTAGTCGCGCGAGACTACGATTGGGACCTTTGATGTCTGTTGCAGCCAATCCCTGAGTAGGAGGCCTCCGACTGCGGAGCCCCCCATACCCGCGACTACAAGATTCCTGAACCGACGAACCCTAAGGTTCACCTTCTCCGCGACTTCTATGGCGTCCACCGCGCTCTCAGGGAGGGCGGTAATAACGTCAAGCATCCCACGCGGGTCAACGCGTCCGATGTGGTTCAGGTCGTCTAGAGGAGCATCCATGGGGGATGAGTTGGCGAAATCAGTGTTTAAACTTGGCTGGGCTACCCGCACACTCTGCTGGGCCACCGCGGCGTAGACCTCGATGGTCTTGAGGTAATCCTCGACCTTGACGTGGTCCATCTCGGTGTGGGCAAACCTCTCCTCACCGGGGCCGAAGCCTATCACGGGGATCCCGAGCCAGCTGTAGAATCGTCCATCGGTCGCGAATGTCCACGTCTTCCTTTTCGGATCCTTCCTAAGGGTATCCTTGATGACGGCCTCCGCCTCCCCCACGACCGTGTATGTCTCGGGGTCAGTGTAGAAGCCGGTGAAGCTCCTCTGCCCGTTTATTATCGGTGAGGGAAGGACACTTGCCTTGAACTCTGGGTCCCTCTCGGACTGATCCTTGATCATAGCTTGGAGGTCGTGATAGAGCTGCTCGGCTGGGTAGTTGGGGGTGTTGCGGCAGTCGACGTAGAATCGGCACTCCTCGGGGACGACGTTGAAAGCGCCGGGCTTGACTTCGATCATCGTCATAGCTAGGCTCGTCTTTCCGTAGAGGGGGTCGGTTGGGAGCCTCGGGATCAGTTCGTTCCTGATCCTGGTCATCAGGTCGGTTGCCTTGTAGAGGGCGTTTATCCCCCTCTCGGGGGCGCTCGCGTGGCAGCTCCTCCCCCTGACTACTACACTCATCTTCATTGAGCCCCTGTGGCCGAGTGCTAGGTCCATGTTTGTCGCCTCCCCGATGAGGACGACGTCGGCGAGGAATTGGTTCTCATCTATCGTAGATATGGTGCCGGCTCCGCCGACCTCCTCCTGCGTCACTGCGGCGACCTTGTAGTCACCCTTGAGCTTGACCCCCGCGTCCCTGAAGTAAGCGCCAGCCATCACCATCGCGGCGACCCCCGCCTTCATGTCGCAGGCAGCCCGCCCGTAGACGACCTCCCCCGCCGTCCCAAAGGATGCGCCGTCCATAAGCTTCGCCGAGTAGGGATCTACCATGTCCCCGACAGGCACGTGGTCTATGTGCCCATTCATCAGGAGGCTGCGCCCACCGCCAGAGCCCCTCAGCACACCCATGGCGTCGCCGAGGGTGTCAACCTTCGCGGTGTCGAAACCCGCGACACGCATCGCCTCCGCCACCCTCTCCCCGCACGCCTTCTCATACCCACTCAGACTTGGTACTCTGATGAACTCCTGTAGGAGCTGAATCGCTTCGTTCCTATGATCCTTGACCCAATCACCTATCGAACCAGCCAAACTGGTCACTTGGGAGGAAAAACAACTGGCACGGTTAAAAGAGGTTCGTCAACAAGCGTTAAACAAGGAATAAGCGATTTTTAAACGAGACCGCTGAATATGGTCTCAGCCATCTGCCTGATGATGCTCAGGTACTTTACAGCGTCCGGTTTCGCTCTGCCCAACTTCACCGGTTTGACCCTGCGGAACTGATTCGAGTTCCCCGCATCCACGTAGAGGTAATCGACGAGGTCTCCCGACCCGACCCTCAAGTGGTTCATGTTGAGTGCGTTCGCCGCCGTCACGTGGCCGCCGTGGGAGATGTATTCGCCGATATCCCTGCTGAGCACCTTCGATATCTTAAGCTCCTCGGCGGGCACATCCCCTCTCTCGATCCGCCTGCACGCGTCGTCCACAACCCGCTGCGCACTCTCCCTGCCGACAGTAAGCATCTCCTCGCGTGAGCCACATCCCATCAATGCCTCCATCATCTTCCTCTGGATGTGCGAAACGAATGGCGGCGTGTCGTGCCTCCTAAGCTCCACGCCGCGGCACTCTATCTCACCCGCCGTGGTTACGCCGTAGTATCGGTTCACCGCACCGACCCTGGCACCAGACTTCTGGGGTAGCAGCGCCAGATACCTGAACACGTGCTCCACCGCCATGGGGAGCCCCGTCATCTGCGCGATCCCCGCCGCCAGCGCCTCGTAATCCTCCCCCGTCGCGCCCGGGCGGGTGAGAAAGAGGCTGTCAGAGTTGCCGTAAAGAGTTCTGAACCCGTGTTCGTTCGCAAACGTCATGGCCACCGTCAAGGCCGAGCGCGCCTGCCGATTGATCTCCATGAAGGTGTCCATGCTTCCGAAGCGGTTCGCGAAGCATCCGCTGTAGCCGTATATGACGACGAGGTTCTCCTTCAGTGCCGTCTGCCGCTCCTCGCACCACAGCCACTCCTCCGAGCCCTTCACCAGCTCGCGGCGCCTGTGCTTGAAGTATAGGCGGCGGGTCAGGGCGTCACGGGTGAAGCCCGATATGAAGCCCTCCTCGTCTCCGACGTCGCCGGTGGTCTCGTAGCTCACGTTGCGCCGGACGATGATGTTGGGAAACATGCTCTCGAAGTCGAGCAGCGCAACGTTCTCGTGCAGCCCCACCGTCGGCGCGAGTATGAGCCCACCCTTGTCCTGCTCCAGCAGCTTCCCCAGACTCATCACCGGCTGATAGTCTGCCGCGCGTGGCACGAGTATGCCGTGCCTCCGCGCCTCGTAGCACTGCCTCGAGTCGATGCACTTACCCGCGGCCCAGTCCGCGCAGAGCCTGAGCGGGACCTTTGTGAACATCGACCGCTCCACCAGCCCGGCGAAGCCGAGACGATCCCACGCGCGGGGTTCGACGTGCATCCTCCCGCCGAATAGCTCGACCTCGGAGCCCGCGAGCCGCCCGAAGCGCCTTCCCCCATAGACACGTCCGAGGTGGATGACCAATCGGAGCGACGCCACGCTTGCACGTATAATGTCGGGGTCCTCGTCGGCGAAGTAGTCAAGGAAGTCGCGGAAGACGCTCTCCGCATCGCCGTCGAAGGTGTATGCCGGCTTCATAAGCCGGTCGAGGACAACGATAGAGCCGCGGCCCCCCGATGCATCAGCCTCGAAGCTCAACACGTGTAACGGCGGTGGCTCGGCGTCCAAGCCCAGATCGGCGGCGTGGATCGATCTTATCACGTCCTCGCAGTCGGACTCGACGGCTATGGCTTCGAACGGCGTCAGCCCCCTCTCGCTGAGATACCTTAACTCGTGGCCTACATCGACATCGTAGACCCGTGCCACGAGTGGGAGACGCTCCACCAACCGTGAGACCTCGTGAAAAGCGTCGACGCCTCGCGCTCTGATCCTCAGCACAGTCGACTCCGCATCCCGTCGTATGGTAGAGACCCGCTTAACGACTGCAACGTCTCGGATGCCTGGATGCTCCTCCACCGCCGCCTTCAGGTCCTCGACGGCGACGCCTCTCGGCTCGGCGTAGAAGTCCGGGTGATAGGGGTCTAGGAGCTTCACCCTCCCCAGCTCCGGGTCCCTGACCCAGAGCACGGCCCGCCCCTCCTCAAACCCGACGTCCAGCAGCCAGCCGTCAACCAGCATCCTTCCGGCCCCCCCTGCGTTTCAGTTCTTCTATCTCCCGCCGGTTGTCGACTATGGCGGTGAGCAGCAGGAGGTCGAGACCGGAAACCATGTCGCTGTTGATCATCGCGCCCTGCTCGTCCGCCCACACCGGCCACAGCGCATCGAACGCCTCCCTCCTCCCCCCGTCCTTCAGCGTGGCCCTGTACTTCTCCCTGAGTTTGACCATCTGCTCCTGCAGCAATGTCCTCATCGAATCGCTAGTTATCCTTCCCAATCCTCTGTAGCCTCCCAACTCCACTCTCCTCCCGACCCGCGCCCTGTCGAAGTGCTTCACGAGATAGGCAGATGCACCGCTGGGGCTCGCGCGCAGGTAAACGATCACGTTGGCCAGGTGTGTCAGGTAGCCGCTGGCCTCGGGCTCCGGCACGGGGGCGTCGCGGCCGCTGTCCCTGCACGACGCGATTATAGGTATATCCCGTTCGAGGCCGAGCCTCTTCAGCCGCGACGCCATGCCCCCGAGGTCCCCGCGATGGACACCCTGCACGAGGGGCGTCCCCGTAAACATCTTCGCTATCTGTTGCACCGTTATCGCGGAGACGCCACCTATGCGGCCCACGAGCTCCTCCGTCAGCTCCGCTGCCCGCACCTGATGGCGCTCGGAGAAGGAGCCGATTACATGTATCCTGTTCAGGGCGCCGTTCACGCTCTGTCCCTCGGCGTCGAGGAGGTCTAGCAGCAACGTGGTGTCCAAAAGCGTGCGGGATCTGCGGTAGTTACCGCATACTAGGTGGACCGCTTTGCCATTGTCCCTGACGGCGTTGACAATTACGTGATGGAGGACCGCGTCGGCTAGGCGGCTTTTCTCAGTGCTGTAGAAGAGGTACATGAGGCCCGGCTCGAATCCGCCGGTCAGCTCGTCCAACGCCCCTATGTTTGACGCTAGAAGTTGCTTCTCCTCTCTCTGTTTTAGGAGCGAGGAGGCTGATAAGAAGGTGCCAGCTGTGGGCCTGACTTGCGCCTGAGAATCCATGCAGCACTGGCACACGGATTTCCAGCCCATTTAAACGAGGCGCATGGTGGGTGAGGGGGGATGACTGAATGTCTTTGAAGCGTCGCGGCGGTTAAATCGACTTGACTGGTTCTACTTGTTGAGGTAGGCGGGGTCTTCCTCGACGGTTACGGCGTCCGTTGGGCAGGGCGCGACGCAGCTCATGCAGCAGACGCAGTCCTTCATGTGCGTCACCTCGACCCTGTCCCCGGTGTCCTCGTAGACCCCCCAGGGGCAGATGCTCACGCAGGTTTTACAGTAGGCGCACTTATCGTAGTCGATTGTGACCTTATGCAACTTGCTCGCCTCTCCTCGGAGAGGAGACACTGAGATATAAATCTCCACCGGGCGGGCACGTGTTCTTTGGGTTTTGATCGTAGCCCAGAGAGACCAACTAGTCCCATCCCCTGAAGAAGCACTTTAAAGAGCCCAATATTTATGGAAAGATGGATGTGTCCGTCGCCAGCATCCGCTGTAAAATGCCCAGAAAAAAACCTCAAACTACGAAACCGGCTAAAATAATTAAAAATGCTGCGGCGGCGAAAGCACTCCCTCGCCCTACCCACGCACGCTCCGAGTAAGCGGTTAAATCCCCGAACCACCAACACAGACACCAACACGGAGGCAAACCAATGAACAGAGCCCACCCGTACCTACCAAACAGCGTACCAGAGATCAAGGAAAAGATGCTCGAAGAGATAGGCGTCGACACCATCGACGATCTATACGTCAACATCCCCGAGAAGCTCCGCTTCAAGGGCGAGCTACAGGTCCCTGGCCCCTATACGGAGCAGGAGGTCAAGAAACTCGTCTCCGACACACTGGAGAGGAACACCCCCCTTAAGTGCGCGCCCTTTCTGGGCGGGGGAGTCTGGCCCCACTACGTCCCGAGCGTTGTGGACGAGGTCGTTCACCGCGCCGAGTTCCTAACTAGCTATACCCCTTACCAACCCGAGATAAGCCAGGGCATGCTACAGAGCATATTCGAGTACCAGAGCCTAATTTGCGAACTCGTCGACATGGCCGTCGCCAACGCCAGCATGTACGACTGGAGCAGCGCCCTCGGGGAGGCCGCTCTCCTCTCCAGCAGGCTCAACCACAAGGAGACGGTCCTCGTCCCCAGCTTCATCAGCCCTGCCCGCCTCGCCGTCCTCAAGACCTACACCGGACCAGCCGGAATGCACATTGAGAAGGTCAACCACGACACAGAAACAGGCATGATGGACCTCGAGGACCTTAAGGCGAAGGTCGATGACAAGACCGCGGCCGTCTACGTCGAGACACCCAGCTACCTCGGTTTCGCCGAGGAGAACGTTCAAGCCATCGGCGAGATAGCACATGAAAAGAAGGCAATCTACATCACGGGAGTCGACCCGATCAGCCTCGGCCTCCTCAGCACACCGGGCAGCTACGGGGCAGACGTCGTCGTCGGGGAGGGTCAGCCACTCGGCAACCACATGAGCTACGGTGGACCTCTCCTCGGCATCTTTGCATGCAACCACGACAACGCCATAATCCGCCAGATGCCAGGCCGCATCATCGGAGTAACTGAGGCGATCGCCGACAAGCGTCGCGCCTTCGTCATGACCCTCCAGACCCGCGAGCAGCACATCCGCCGCGAGAAGGCGACCAGCAACATCTGCAGCAACGAGGCGCTCTGCAGCGTCGCGAGCGCCACCTACCTCAGCCTACTCGGCCCCAATGGCCTAAAGGACCTCGCTGAGACCTGCACAAGCAGGGCGCACTACGCCATCCGCAGAATAAACGACCTCGAAGGTGTCAAGACACCTGTCTTCAGTTCCTACCACTTCAAGGAGTTCACGGTCAAGTACGAGAAGAAGAAGGCGGCTGACGTCAACAAGGTACTTCTCAACCACGGTTACCAGGGTGGTAAGCCCCTCAAAGGGGAGTTCCCGGAGCTGGGGGAGTCAGCTCTCTTCTGCGTCACCGAGATGCATACTAAGAAGGACATAGATGGCCTCGTGGTCGCGCTCAAGGAGGCGAACCAGTGATGACCGTGCGCAAATTCAGGCAGGCTGACTGGGATGAGCCCCTCGTATTCGAGCTCAGCCACGAAGGCAGGTACGGCTTCCACCCGCCGGAGGCGGAGGAGGAGATAAAGGATGAGGTGAATGTGGAGTGGCTCGTACCCCAGGGTATCATGAGGGAGAAACCTCCAGGACTACCCGAGATAAGCGAGATGGAGGTACTCCGCCACTACATACACCTCAGCCAGATGAACTACGGCGTCAACAGCGGCCTCATCTACCCCCTCGGCAGCTGCACCATGAAGTACAACCCGATAATCAACGAGGTACTCGCGGGGCATCCGAGTCTAACCGAGGCACACCCAGACCAAGACCCATCAACCGTCCAGGGAGTCCTCGAGTTCCTCTACAAGCTGAAGCAGGGCTACCTCTCAGTCACAGGGATGGATGACGCGACCCTGCAGCCGGCTGCCGGCGCCCACGGTGAGTGGACGGGCATCATGCTCATCCGTGCCTACCATCAGGACCGCGGGGAGCTGGCTCAGCGTACCGAGATCATTGTCCCGGACAGCGCCCATGGAACGAATCCCGCAAGCGCTGCGATGGGCGGCTTCAAGATAGTCGAGGTGCCATCAACCCCGGAGGGTATAGTCAACCTCGAAGCACTCAGGACTGCGGTCGGCCCGCAGACCGCTGGGCTGATGCTCACGAACCCTAACACCTTGGGCATCTTCGACCACCAGATCGCGGAGATCGCCGAGATCGTGCACAAGGCGGGTGGCCTCATGTACTACGACGGTGCGAACCTAAACGCAATCATGGGCAAGTGCCGCCCAGGCGACATGGGATTCGATGTCGTCCACGTCAACCTACACAAGACCTTCAGCACCCCCCACGGGGGAGGCGGCCCAGGCAGCGGCCCGGTCGGCTGCAAGGCGATCCTCGCCAAGTACCTCCCCGTCCCCGACATCGTCTACAAGGACGGCAAGTACGCCCTCAGCTACGACAAGCCGAAGAGCATCGGAAAGGTCCACGGCTACTACGGCAACGTCAACGTCATACTCAAGGCGTATGCCTACATGATCACGATGGGCCCAGATGGGCTACGTGAGGCCTCGGAGCTCAGCGTCCTGAACGCCAACTATATCGCCCGGAAACTCATGAACACTAAAGGTCTAAGTCTACCATTTGCACCCGAGAAGCCCCGCATGCACGAGGCGGTGCTGAGTGCCGAGAAGCTAAGTATCGACACTGGTGTGCGCGCCCTGAATGTGGCGAAGAATCTCCTCGACAGCGGTCAGCACGCCTCCACTATCTACTTCCCATTGATCGTCCACGAGGCCCTCATGGTGGAGCCGACCGAGACGGAGCCAGTTGAGGCGCTCGATGACTTCATCGAGGTGGTGAAGAGTACGTGCGAGTTGGCCTATACGAACCCGGCTGAGGCCCTGAAGGCACCCGTGAACACGGTCGTGGGCAAGTTAGATGAGGCGAAGGCGGCGCACCCGAAGACGATCTGCCTCAGCTGGCGGAAGCTCTGTCAACTAGTCGCTGAATGAGAACAGTTTTTATCCCTAGGGCGCGGATAGGCGGGTAAGGATCGAAGATGCTGCCTGCCTTGGTCTCTCAGGGACTTGATTTCCTAAAGACACCGCCGTTCGCCACATACGCTATCCTGGGCATAGCAGTCGCCCTCGGCCTGCTGACCAGCTTCGTCAACGCGAGGATGACGGACCTCAAGGCCTATAGGAGGATGATGCTTGACAGCGCCAAGGCTCAGCACCAGATGATGGAGGCGGCGAAGAGCGGAAACCAGAGGGCAATCGACAAGGCGCAGAAGAAGCAGCAGGAGGTCATGGGGCAGCAGAGCAAGATGAGCATGGACCGGCTCAAGATCAGCCTATTCTTCATGATACCCTTCCTGCTAATCTGGCAGCTCCTCGGCAGCTTCTTCGGGAACATAATCATCGCCTACTTCCCCTTCCAGTTCCCATTCATCCCCACGGAACTCAGCGTAGCCAACTGGTACCTCCTCTGCAGCTTCTCGTCAAGTGTCATAATCAGCCGCCTCCTCGGCCTCACGTTCGAGATCGACCCCGAGGAGCGGAACGTAAAAGATGAGTAAGCGAAAACTTGTTATAACTGTCGCGGGGCCCCACGGCTCCGGCAGGAGCACACAAGCGAGGAAGCTGGCTGAAATCTTCAACCTTAGATACATCTCGACCGGAACCCTCTTCAGGGAAAAGGCGCAGCAGATGGGGGTCTCCCTCAGCGAGATGTCGAAGATTGCCGCTTCTGACGGCTCCTTCGACAGGCTCCTCGACAACCAGGCTAGGGATGAAACTAGGAAGGGCGGAGTCATTCTTGACGCTACATTGTCTGGTTGGGTCGCCGAGGACCCAGACATCCGTATCTACCTGACGGCCCCACTTGATGTCCGCGTGAGGCGTATCGCCGAGAGGGAGAAGCGGAGCGCATTCGAGGTAGAGGAGGAGACGAGGCACCGGGAGGAGGTGGAGGTGGAGAGGTTCCGCCGCTACTACGGCTACGACATTACTGATCTTACTATATATGATGTCGTCCTTAACACGGCCATCGCGGGCGAGGAGGGTATCGCGAATATCCTTAAGAACGTGGTCGAAGCATACATGGGCGAAAGGTGAGCATTGTGCCAGCATTCGAAGTCGGTAGAGTCTGCGTCAAGACCGCGGGTAGGGACTCGGGTAGACGCTGCGTTATAATCGACCTGATGGATAAGAACTTCGCCCTCGTGACGGGGCCGAAGAGTATCTCGGGTGTCCGGCGCCGTAGGGTTAACGTCAACCACCTCAAGCCCCTCGAGGAGAAGATCCAGATCGAGAAGGGCGCTACGGACGAGCAGATTGCTGCACTCCTCAAGTAAATATTGCTAAATTCGAGCTGTATAAATAGTGATTATTATCTCATGTGCAGTCAACACTATTTAAATAAAAAGTAGTAAACGATGATCAGGAATGCCTACATCTTTTCGAGGTAGGCAACGTTGTTGACGACTGAAACCTCAATCTTGGCGTTCAGGTCTCGGGCGTCGATTCTCTTCTTTAGCTGAGTCCTCAGGTAGTTTGCATCCTTACCTGATACCTCAACCTTCACTAGGCTGGACTTTCCACCGACGAACTTGTCGATGATGGGGTCATATTTGCTGCCCTTTCTGTACTTTCTAGAGGGCTTCTTCTCGACGTCTACCAATTTGAATGGTACATCGCTCATTTTTTCCACCTGTACCAGAAGTGTTTAAATGAGTTATTAAATTTATTGCACATATTGGATCTTCTAAATTATCAACAAGATTTGTGACATTTTAGGAATGTAAGTTGAGGTAACTTAATGGAATTCAGGTTAATGCTTATATTAGGCACACCTGACGGGTTATCTCTTTGAAGGTTTTTACTCCGAGTTGAAGTTATTTCAGAGTTATGTATTCGTCAGGTGTTTGAGCTTGATCGATGTTGTCGGGTCCGCAGATCACTGGGGGTATCCCCGCCGTGAGGTGCGCCCTGAGGGCTGCTTGTGGAGTATCTTGGCTAGGAGGTGGACAACCTCGCTCGAATGGAATGTAAAAATGATCCGATTCGGTAGAGGTTTTTGGTGCTCCCGCCGGGATTTGAACCCGGGATCCCTGACTCGAAAGGCCAGTATGCTTGTCCGGTCTACACCACGGGAGCGTGCTGAGATGTTAGGCTTCGACCCGTTTATAATCGTTGCTCAGACTCTGGTCGGTAGTGTTTTTATATTCTTCGTGGGGGTTTACCTGATGCGTGGGCCCGTAGCTCAGTTTGGCTAGAGCACCCGGCTCATAACCGGGTGGTCATGGGTTCAAGTCCCTTCGGGCCCACCATGTTATTTTGGTGGAAAGCGTTGTATAGATTTTAACGAAAAATTGAAGTTTTTTATGAGAAAAACCTGTCACTCTGAACGTCACTCGTTCTGCGACAAACAGGTGATACTTGGGCAGTTAAGACCAAGAACGTTCTACGAGTTCATCCAGGTTAATATATCTTCATCCCAACAAATATAAATATATTTTGTTTTGATATATCGAATTTATTAATTTATATAAGTTAATAAAAAGTTGGAAAAGTATCTTCGCCTCACCTCACGAACAGTTTTAGTGCATCCATGTCCGCTTCCTCCCCTTAGCCAATCTTCGAGCCTCCTCTGCTCAATCGCCGTGAATATGCGTGTTTTCACATGGATGCCCCCCAAACACCCGGGTAAAAACCGGGTAAAAACAGGGTATCATGGACTCCTTTGTTCCCAGTAACATGGTACATGTTCCTAGTAGCGTGGAACAGATCGTTCCTAGTAGGGTGGAACATGCGGGTCCTTGATTCACGCGTGGTGTTCCGGGTAAGGTGGTACGTGTTCCTGGTAGCAGGGTACAATTGTTCCTAGCTACATGGAACATGTTCCTTGTAGGACGGTATATTGGTTTATCCACGTTTTTCATCATTTTACCTTACCCCTTCCAGTCGCTGCACCAGTAGAGGTAGGCCTTGCTCTGCCCGAGGACTGCGAGGTTCTGAAGGCATTCGATGGACCACATGGCTGATTTTTTTTTACTTATACCTTGCTACAGGTACAAGGGAGACTTGGAAACAGTTCCCCTTCTGCACACACTCAAAACTTACATAAAAAATTATTAGCATAATAATCGTAGATTTATAAACCCTGAATATAAGCCTGTGCACAGTGGACACAGCAAAATACCTGTTCCTTACCCTCGACCATTTCCTTATGCCCACCTTTGTATACAACACACCCACAGTGGGGACAGATATCGAGGCTCGGCTCGATAGCGGCAGAGACTATACCATAGAAGCGTTTGAACATGGCGCGAGCATAGATTCGCCCCTCATCGGTAAGGGAGTAGAGTTTTTTCTCTTTGTTTCCAATCATGTAGCTTTCGACCGATATCAGCCCTTTTCCATTTAACTGTTGGAGGAAAGGGTAAACGGTTCCAGGGCTGATCTTTTTCCCAACGCGTTCCTTATACTTTCTGAGTATCCCGTAACCGTGCTCGGGGCCCTCGTAGAGGATTGTAAGCATGTAGAATCGGGAGAAGTCCGATACTATACTATAGTCTTCGGCTAACAAGAGCCATTCGACCAAGAAATCTATCGACAGCTGATACATTTAACATTATCTAATCACCATCAGAAAAAATAGAAAGTAAATATAGTAATTACTGGAAAAGAATCTTTTCGGTTCTAAAAAAGTTAAGAAAAAAAGGTCGAATAGGTTAGTGAGTTTATGGCCCGATGGGCGTGAATCCGAGGACGGCTGGGAAGAAGACTGTTCCTTCTCCTTCCTTGATCTCCTCGGCGTCAGGGTTGTACTGCGCCATGATTATACTCACCGAGGCCTTCGTGGCACTCGGGTAGAAGCCCCATACATCGTATGATGGACCGATCCTGTCGCCGGTCGCGTCGAGGCGGCAGGAACCTGCTGCACCGAACGTCTGGTCTGCAGTGGGCTTCTGTAGCGGGACTAGTACAGCACCTGAAGTGCTCTGAGTCTGGTACATCGAGTTCATGAGTACCAGGGCGATGTCGTAGGAGTAAGCCTGATAGGCATTGAACTGCTGCTTTGTCGCTGCTGTGTACCTTGTATCTAGGCTGTTGTAGAGGGGGGTAAGCGTCTGCTGAGATAGTAGGCTGTAGAAGCCGATGTGGTTAGCCTCATCGGGAGCATCATCCATAGCCCTCTGGCTAACTGCCGTGCCATCGCTGCCCCACCAGTGGACGTTGTAGATGTTCGGGTAGCTGCTCACCTGCTTGAGGATGACGGAGATCTCGCTGAAGGAGAGCATCACTACGCCGACCCTCTGAGTCTCGCCGCCATTAGCTGCAACCGCAGTCTGCTACCTGCTGGTCAGCGACCGTCAAGTAGTTCGAGAACTCCGTCGCCTCAGCCGCGTACCTGATCTTGTCACCGACGATGTTTCCGCCCTTCGCCGTCCAGGCGGGGACCAGGAGGTTGATGATGCCGTCACCCCAAGAGTCGCCGCGCTGGAAGAGGACGAGGCTCTTCACGCCGGCCGCCCACATGATGTTCACCATCGCGGGTGCGAGGTGGCTGTCGGCGGTGCACATGCGGAAGAGGTTGTCGTTAGCGATCGCGAGCGTCGGGGAGGTGGAGGACGAGCTCCACATGAGCATGCCGTTTGAGTTGCAGTAGCTGAGGGCCGATTCGGCCTCGGCCGACCAGCCTCCACCCTCGAAGACGGTGACTCCTGCTGACTTGAAGCCCTGAACCTTCTCGAGGTGGGTGTTTGCCTGACCCTGGGCGTCGTCGACAAGGTACGTGAACGTTGTTCCGTAGCCAAGTATCTGGCTATACGCGTTCATGTCGGTGGCGATTATCTGCTCGTGGTATGGTTTACCGACCTCTAGGGCCGTAGTGTCTGCGGCTATGTAGCCGATCTTGACCGCTGCATTCTTCAGGGGAATCTCGGGAACAACGGTGGGAACAACGGTAGTTAATACCGTTGTGCTGCCATTGCCACCCTGTGGTGCGGCGAAGTATCCGATGCCTCCGCCTACGATCAAGCCAGCGACTAGAAGAACTATTGCTAGTGTCATTCCTTTATCTGCCAAGTTTTACACCTTTTTGAATTTTGGTGATGATTCACCGAAAATACATCGGCTCACGATATATTTATCTTTTGACCTACTACTCGTTTTAATGATATTAAAGTAATTTTTAACTAAATAAAGAACCTATTAAAAACTTGAGTAAATCATCCACCCTTATGGATGAATTAAAATGGGGTCCAGGACACCAAAACTTGATGCCGCGTTGTATGTTCACTCGATCAATAGACTTATTCACTATAGTTAAATTGGCTGTCCACCGAAAGATTAAGGGAATTGATTCGCTTCGGATGGCGGAACTGAGCCTTTGAGGAGAGTGAATTTGATGGCGCCCCAGAGGACCTCCACGGCCTTTTGACTGTCGACGAGCCACATTTCACTTGGTTTCTTGGTGTAGAGGGGAGAGAATATGCGATCCATCGCCTCCTTGGGGATGCCCATACCCGTGTCCTGACTCAGTGTCACTCCGCCCGCCTCCTCTCCACTGCGCGTATAAAGTTTCAAAGCGTAGGAGCGATTCTATTAAAACTTACAAAAAATCCGGCATTTACTAACATCAACGGCCTGATCTAGAGCGGCGTCAAAATCTCAAGCAAGTCGCTCTTCGACCAGAACTTCTCCCCCTCAAGCCCTGCGTCGATGACGCCGTCGATGATCCGCCTCTTCCTCTTGATGAGGGCGTCGATCTTCTCCTCCAGCGTGTTCTCGACGAGTATCTTGTGGATGTAGACTGTACGCGTCTGACCTATGCGGTGGACCCTGTCTGTGGCCTGGTCCTCGATGGCGGGGCTGAACCAGTTGTCGACGTGTATGACGTGGTTGGCGGCTGTGAGGTTGATGCCGTGGCCCGAGGCGAGGACGCTGCAGAGCGCCACCGCGTAGCCGCCGCAGTTGAAGGCGTCGATGAGTCCCTGCCTGTCGCGGGTCTGCCCATCTATCCGGATGTACCTAATTCCAGCGCCCTTGAGGTGCTCCTCCAGCAGGTTGAGGGTACCAATAAAGTTGGTGAAGACGACACAGCTCTCCCCACCCTCCCATATTTCGCCTATCTTCTCGCAGACTAGATCAAACTTCTCTGAGCGGCCTAGGATGGGCTCCCAGACACCGTCGATCATGGCTGGATGGTCGCAGAGCTGGCGGAGCTTCATTATGACGGGGAGGACGCTGTCAATGTAACCGACGCGCTGCCCGGATCGGATGCGCCCCTCCATCGGGGCCACCTCGGAGTCCTGTATGCGCTGGTAGAGCAGCTTCTGCTCACCCGTGAGGCTGACCCAGTACCCCATCTGTATCTTCTCGGGCAGGTCCTTCGCGACCTGCTCCTTCTTCCGACGGAGGATGAACGGGCGTACACGCCTCTTCAACTCCTCGACCTGCGTCGAGTCCCCTTCGACTATTGGTTTCTCGTACCGCCAAAGGAACTCATGGTACGTACCGAGGTGGTCGCGCATGAGGAAGTCGAAGAGGCTCCAGAGCTCAGCGGGCCGGTTCTCAATTGGGGTGCCGCTGAGCGCGAGCTTGTGCGCCGCGTTCAGGGTCTTCACCGCTCCCGCCCTCTGTGTGCCTGGGTTCTTTATGCGGGTCCCCTCGTCGAGGACGACGAAGAACCAGGCGATACACCTGAACTCCTCAATGTCGGCGACGACTGTGTCATAGCTGGAGACGTAGATAACCCGTTTACCGTCCGGGGGCTCTAGCCTCCGCCCCTGCCCGTGGTAGACTCTGACGACGGTTGTGCAGGGAAAGACGGCGGCTATCTCCTTCTCCCAGTGGCGCATGACGGCGACAGGGCAGATGATGAGGGATGGCTCCGAGGCACCCGCTTCCTCGTATATGTATCTCATTGAGACTAGACTCTGGAGGGTCTTCCCGAGCCCCATATCATCGGCGAGGAGTCCGTGGAGGTTGTGCTCGAATAGCCAGTTGAGCCACTGGATTCCCGAGCGCTGGTAGGGGAAGAGGCCCCGCCCGTGGGACTCCAGGTGCTCCTCGATCTTCGTGGGAAGATGATACGTGTCATCACCGCGGAAGTCGGTTATCTTGTCGAGGAAATTGTGGTAGTCCTCGGACGCCTTCTTGAGGCCACCTATCTCCTCTATAAACTCTTCAAGCGACTTGTAGGCGTGTAGGCCGAGGCGGTAGCCCTTCGGCGTCTTCTTGGCGCCGAGTTTCTTGAGACTTTCTTCGTCACCGCGCCTCTGGACCTCGACCCGCTTGGCCCAGGTATAATCGTCGGTCTTCACGTACTGCCCATCGCCGCTGACGGATAGTCCCGGGGCGTCTGTGAGGGGGTCGTAGATGACGTTGAAGTCTAGCCACCCCGGCTCCGTGTAGTCGATGACTACTGTGGGGGGGAGGTAGTCCTCGGTTATGTTGATCTTGCTGGCTCTATCAGTGAGGACAGCGGAGAACTCACTCCTCAGAAGCACGAGGTCCCTGAGGAAGAACTCGGGGATGTCGCGTAGGTCGATTGGCTTCTCGGCGAGGCTCATCGCCTTCTCTGCGGCCTCGTTGAGGAGGTAGAAGGTGTCGTCGACCTTGAGGTAGCCGTCGAGGTGCTCGACGGCGGAGCTCTCGATCTTATGCCCGTCGGCATCCGCGAACTGGGGGGCGACCGTGACGCCCAAATCCGGCTTGTAGTCGACCGTGATGCCCATTATCGGGCTACCCGTCCTTACCCTAATCCCCCTCGACTTCTCTGTCTCGCGGACGCGGAGGAGCCTCCTGAGGGTGAGGAGGATATTGGGGCTAAAGGAGAAAACGAGGTGCCCCCCTTGCACATCCGGCCTGAGGGAGCGGATGCTCGCGAGCACGCTGAGGCTCTCAGGGTTGAGGGTTTTCTTCAGCCCGTTGATTGTGATCGTTCCCCCTGTGGTGTCGATCTGGGATACGTCGACGTGCTCCGAAACTCCTGACGCATTGACCTCGATGACGTGGCGGTCCTCATCATCTACGTCCAAGGTGAAGGAGAGGTCAATCCCTCGGGGTGGAGCAGGCCTCGGGGCAGTAAGCTCAGCCATGAGGCCCCTGATGCTTTGCGACTGCCTCCTTGGCTCCTCGACCACGCCCGCGTTGTCGCAGGGGGAGAAGCACCTTATCACAGACTCCGATCCTCGTACCCAGTAGAGGTATCTCTTCCTGCATCTTAGGCACCGCTCCGGGTTCCGAGGCACTATGATCTTGGGGGTTAGCGGCAATCCGCCACTAGACGAGTACACCCGGCTAAAAACCGTGCGGAGCCCCCTGAGGGAGAGCCGTCAACTTTTACAGAAAGGCTTTAAACCGGGCTCCGCATCTCCATGCGTGAATCCCCCGGTTACACGGGGGGCAATGACTCTCAGAGTGTTCAATATGAGCGAAGAGAAGAAGCCCATCGAGGAGAAGACGGAAGAGAAGCCAGTCGAGGAGCCGAAGATAGAGGCGCCCGCAGCCGAGGTTAAGACAGAGGAGGCGCCGGCTGAGGCACCCGTCGAGGCTAAGGAAGAGAAACCCGCTGAGGAGCCCCGCATCGAGGGCGCCGTCAATAAGGGCGACTTCATCCTCATGGAGATGACGGGCAAGGCAGAGGAGACCGGCGAGGTCTTCGACACCACAAACGAGGAGACAGCCAAGGAGAAGGGCATCCACCGCGAGGGCAACGTCTACGGCCCACGCCTCGTCGTTGTCGGCGAGGGCTGGGTGCTACGCGGACTCGACGCCCGCTTGCGCGGCACGAAGCCGAACGAGCAGACGGCAATCGAGATTCCGCCAGCCGAGGCATTCGGCGAGCGCGACCCCGCACAGGTCCAGCTCATCCCCTTCCGCATACTACGCAGCAAAGGCGTCAACCCGGTACCCGGGGCTGAGCTTGAGATCGATGGCCGACAGGCGGTCATCCGCAGCGTCGGCGCCGGCCGCGTACAAGTCGACTACAACCACGCGCTCGCGGGGAGGAAGATCATCTACGACGTCAAGGTCACAGAGATCATAACGGAGGAGAAGGCGAAGGTCAAAGCCCTCATCGGCCGCCGCTTCGTCGGCGTCGACGCCGAGAAGTTCGGCCAGAAGATGGGCAAGAAGAAGATGACCCTCACGGTCCCCGACGAGATCTTCTTCGGCGAGAACATACAGATCGCCAAGAGGGGCCTCGCCATGGATGTCCTAAAGTTCTTCCCCGAGCTCGAAGACGTCGAGTTCTTGGAAATCGTTAAGCGCAGCTAAACTCTCTTTTTCATCGGTGACCTCATGGGCTCCGACTCACTAGTCGTGGGCGCGGGGCCTGCGGGTCTTCTAGCAGCCAAGCAAATCGCATCAAGTGGCTACTCAGTAAAGATTCTGGAGGAACACAGCCAGGTTGGGATCCCAAGCCATTGCGCGGGCCTAATTAGCATCGAGGGGCTCAAGCGTATCGGTGTCGTACCGTCGTTTAGCTTCATCCAGAATTCGGTCTACGGGAGCCGAATCTACTCCCCCGACGGTCAGTGCATCGAGATCCGGGACAAGCGCTCACGCGCACATGTCGTGGACAGGGCTGCCCTCGACCAGCACCTGGCGGAAATGGCCCTCGACGCCGGGGTGGAGCTAGTACTCGGAAAGAGAGTGGATAGGCTCACACTCACCAATGGTGCTGTAACAGGTGCTTCAGGTGCGGGCTGGGCCGAGGAGGCACGCATCGTCATCGACGCTGAGGGCCCCTCTCGGCGACTCGCCAAAGCAGCGGGTCTAGCCACTAACAGGCGAGCACCACTCCTCGGTGTGAACACCGAGGTTGAGTGCGAGATCGACCCAGAAATGGTTGAGGTCTGGTTCAGCGAGGAGACAGCTCCCGGCTTCTTCGCGTGGGTTATACCCACCTCCGACAGACAGGCGAGGGTGGGACTCGCTGCCAGGAACGGCGATCCAACAAGGCACCTCACTAACTTCATCAAGAAGCGCTTCAACTCAGCCTCCATCCAACCTCCGAGGGTAGGGCAAGTGCTCGTCGACGGTCCCCTAGACAGGACATCGTTCCCTGGCATTCTGCTCGTCGGTGACGCAGCTGGGCACGTCAAACCGACGACCGGGGGCGGCGTGGTCCTAGGGGGACTCTGCGCCATCGAAGCGGGGAAAGCCTCCGCACTAGCCCTCGAATCCGGTACCCTCGACGCCACCTCGTACGACGAGGCGTGGAGGGGGCTCTATGGCTCCGAGTTCAAGAGTATGCAAATGATGCGTTCCCTCGCAGACAGGATCTCAGATGAGAGGATGAACAGGTTCTTCGCCGCCTTCAATAAAGCGAAGTTGGGAGAGAGGCTCAACGACCTCGTCTCAGAGGGGGACATGGACCTGCAGGATGGGGTGATCAGACGCGCCCTTTCGGAGCCCCGACTTATGCGTGCGGCCATTGGCGGCCTCGGAAGGCTCGTACTCGCCGAGCTGCGCGAGCTAGTCAACATTTAAATATCGAGCCAAGCTTGTATCTGGGCTGATCAGTATGTCCATATGCATCTCTTGTGGCAGGAAGGTCGCCCCCGGGGAGAAGGCGGTCAAGATGAGCTGCCCCAACTGTGGCGCCGTAACGATCTGGCGCTGCGAGAAGTGCCGCCTCTTCGGCCGCGCATACAGGTGCCCCGCCTGTGGATTCCAGGGCCCATAAATAGACTAATTTAATTGTAAATACTCCCTCCGGAGGGATGATTTTACCAGAAATCGAATAGCCATTTCTCACTTCATCAGCGGGAGGTTACCTGTTATCTTGTCCAGCTTGTCATTCCGCTCTGGACCCAATCCCAATGCGGTGATGCTGCCCGGTGGCACCTCAGTGAGCCCCCTGTCCTGTATAACCGAGTAGACGACGTCCAACTTATCCGCCTTCTCCGCGAGCTCCTTGAGCTCCTCCTGGGAGTCGACCTGTAGGGCGACCTTCTTGGCGCCCTCGTCGTGCCACTTCCGCCACCCCGCGTGGTTCTGCTGCTTCGCCTTCTCCGAGCAATCGACCGCCGCGTGGCACGCCTGCGCGATCATCTTCCCAGTGCTCATCTTGAGGTCGGTGCGGATGACTATGCACATCTTGTACTCGAACTGGCTCTGCCTGCTCATGGTTGGAGCCTCTCCCTGTCCCTCGGGAACATGCAGCACTCCCTGATGTTATCCTTACCCGTCACTATCATCGTGAGGCGCTCAAGACCGATGCTCCAACCCGCGTGTGGGGGTGCTCCGTAGGCGAATGCCTCGATGTAGCTCTCGAAGTTCTCCGGGTGCAGTCCCTTCTTACTGATTCTCTCGCGGAGCAGCTCGGGGAGGTGTATGCGCTGCGTCCCACTGCTGATCTCGATGCCACCGTAGATGCAGTCGAAGGCGTGCACTACCTCGGGGTTATCCGTGTAGGGCATGGAGTAGAAGGCCTTCTGCGTCGCGGGCCAGTCCTTGAGGAAGAAGGCTTGCTCCCCGACAAGCTCCATCATTTTCCTTTCCTGGGGCTTCGTGAAGTCGTCCCCCCAGACGATCTGCTCACCCGTCTTCTGGAGCATCTCGATCGCCTCGGAGTAAGTGACGCGTTTGAAGGGCAGTTTGGGGACCACAAGGTCACGCCCCAACGTTTTCAACTCCTCGGGGCAGTGCTCCTTCACATCCTCTAGCATGTGGACGAGCACCCTCTCCAGTACCTTCATCACAATCTCGTCGTCGGCAAAGGCCTGCTCGATGTCCATCTGGCGCACCTCATTGAGGTGGGTGGGAGTGTTGAACTTCTCCGCCCTCCAGATGGGTGTCACAGTGAAGACCTTCTCGAAACTGATGGCGCACATCTGCTTGTAGAGCTGGGGGCTCTGGGCGAGGAACGCCTTCTTCTCGAAGTAGGGTAGGCTGAAGAGGTCAGCGCCGCCCTCGGACGCTGACGCGATTATGCACGGTGGCTGAATCTCGACGTATCCGTTCTCTGTGAGCCAGCCTCTGAAGGTTGAGAGAATCCGGTTCTGTATCGTGAATATGGCACGGGTCTGCGGCGCCCTGAAGTCGAGGAAGCGCCAGTTGAGCCGAGTCTCCAGTTCGCTCTGGCTAGTCTCCGCTATGTCGACGGGGAGGGGCTGCCTGGACTTGTTGACGACCTCGATTACATCTGGGAAGAACTCGACGCCCGCGTTGGCGATCTTGCTCTGCTGCGCCATACCTGTGACGGCGATAACGTCCTCCCTGCCGAGGCCCTCCTTCGGGTAGAGGTCGAGGTTCTTCACCGTGACCTGAATCTCCCCCGTCCTGTCGCGCATCACGATGAACTTGATCTTCGCAAGGTCGCGGGTGCGGACCACCCAGCCAGCTATTGTGACCTGCTCGCCGACCCTCCGCTTGGCTTCAATGATGTAGACCCTCTCAAACATGAAGGAAACCCCTAAACTACCCTGCTAGGTGAGGGGTGGGTATAAAAATACTTTCGAGTGGCTAGTAGGCGTACTCTACACGCAGGTCCATCTTGCGGACCTTCTTCGCTATCTCTGTTAGGGCCTGTATACGCTTTTTGCTCAGCCGCTTCGCGCCCCGTGCACCTAGGACGACGCGTGTCTCGGTGCTCCCGTCGGGGAGCCAGATGATGTTGATCGTCACGATCTGCTGTCCCGAGAAGAGGTCCTCAAGGAACTTTCGGTCGTTCATCCCCGCCTCGATGACGACTACCTTCTTGTTGAGGGCGTCGCCGAGATCGCGTATGGGTTTGGGGTTGGCGTTGAACTTCGCTGAGTCGCCCTTGCCGACGACGAGGACTAAAAAGCCCCCAGCGTCGACGACGTTGTCGAGGGTGACGGATTGTAGGAACGGGTTCTGGCCCTCGTAGCTGATGAGCTTCTTGGCTACTTCCATGTACTCGCTAGATACTGCGCCCGTCTTGATCTTGGTCTGGCACTTCGAGCATAGCATGCCGCTCTTGAGACAGAACTCACATAGTTGCGTTTGCACTCAGTGGTCCTCCGGTCATCCGGGGGAGCCGCCGCGAGAGCCTAATCTATACGCGTCTTCACGGCTTGAGCACTATCTCGATTGTGCTCACGTTTGAAGGCGTTGTGCGCTCCTCGGACTGGACCTGCTCGGTGCCTATCTTGATCTCCTGAACTGTGACACTGGGCATGAACCTGTTCCTGAGTACCTCCACGACGTCGACAGCCCTGCTGATGGACTGTCCGCGCGCCTTAACTAGTACAATCTCCTGACCGCTCTTGAAGAGTGTCATACAGGCGAGGACATAGTTGAGGACAGGCTTGCGTCCGATGAATACGGTGTTAGATCTCTCCACTTTGGACTCCTCCAGACATTCGTTTTCTGTAGGTGTGCTAACCTAGTTGTTGTTGGGTTAAAAAGTTATCGGGTTTTAGTGAAAATTGGGCTATTGTGGGGGTAAACTGCTCAATTCGTCTCATTGGGTTTTTTTATGAGCAGGTCGAGCGCGGCACCTAAGCGTCCTTCCTGTACCTGTCATTCGTCCAGACGTCCGCGGTGTTGCTGTAGTAGCCGCGCTCCCAGAACCCCGGCTTGTCCCGGGTGGCGAAGGTGATCCTCGTGAGCCACATGGGTGACTTGTAGGCGTACTTCTGGGGGACGACGAGCCTCATCGGCCCCCCCAGCGGCTGGCTGAGGTCGCCACCGTTCAGCTTGTGGGCGAGAACGATGTCGCTGCCTTGTAGATCCGAGAGAGGGAGACTTGTCGTGTACCCGTCGGCGCACTCGAACAGTGCATACTTCACCCCCGCTCTTCCCTCCTGTAGATCCGACAGGGGGAGGCTTGTTGTGTACCCGTCGGCGCACTCGAACAGCACGTACTCCACTCCCTCCCTCGGCTTCACCCTTTCTTGTAGGGCGCTGAATAGCACACCGCCCCACCTCTGGGAGAGGACGCTCCAACCCTCCACGCAGTGGAAGTTGCTCACGACCTCGACCTGCGGGAGGGCCATGAAGTCGTCCCAGTTGAGCTTGAGCGGTGCCTCCACCTCACCGTCGACGACGAGGCTCCACTCCTTCTTGTCGATGATGGGGAGGACGGGGGTGATGCCTGGGTGGTCGATGCCCCACCTCAGTATCTCCCTTACTGGGTGCCTGGTCCGGTGGGAGCTCGCCGCGGGGCCCCTCGGGTTTCTTCTTCCTCCAGAACAACGTCGAGTAATCCCGTTACAATCGGGGGAATTAAACCTGCCCCGGGCCCAGAATGGGTTAAACGCGTGGACCACCAAGGTACCATCATGGATGAACGGGAGAGAGCTGAGAAGGTCGTAGCCCTGCTGGAGACCGCGCACCCCCTCGAGAAGGGCACGATGCTCCACTGGGAGACGCCCCTACGAGCTCCTCGTGGCCACGATACTATCAGCCCAGAGCACCGACGAACAGATCAACAAGCTCACCCCCGCCCTCTTCAAGAGGTACAGGACCGCCGCGGACTACGCCAACGCGGACAGGGTCGAGCTGGAGACCTACGTCAAGTCCTCGGGCTTCTTCCACAGGAAGGCGGAGCTGATACAGGCAGCCACTCGCCAAATAGTCGATGACTTCGGCGGGGAGGTCCCCAAGACGATGGATGAGCTCCTCACCCTCAAGGGTGTGGCGAGGAAGACGGCGAACCTCGTTCTGGGGAACGCGTACGGCATCGTCGAGGGGATCGCCGTCGACACACACGTGATGCGCCTGAGCCAGCGCCTCGGCTGGTCCAAGGAGAAGGACAGGGACAAGATAGAGAGGGACCTCCTGGCGCTCATCCCCCGCGATAAGTGGTTCGAGGTAAACTACCTTCTCATAACCCACGGGAGAAAGATCTGCGAGGCACAGAGACCCGACTGCGCCAACTGCGTCGTAAATAGGCTCTGCCCCTCCGCGTTCACCTTCCCCCACAACCGCAGATGAGCCAGTTTCACCCATCAGAGGCCCCCAACTTTCTGCTTTCAGTTTATATTAAGGGATTCCGAGATTTTCCACGCCGACGACTACACCCATACTCCCGTAGCCGACGACACCAGCATCAGGGGGCGCGAGCCCCCACATCCTCAAAAATTACTTCTTCGCATAGATCTGCTTGTATACCTTGGCCTTGCTCAGGGTCCTCTCACGCTCCTTCGCCATGTACTGGACCGTGACCTCCGTGACCTCGCTCTTCGGCTCGGCGGGCATGCCGAGGGCGACCATCCTCGGGGGAATGACCTTCCGGGGGCTCACGAGGGCGCCGGAGCCGACCATCGCCCCCTCGCCGATCTCCGCCCTGTCGAGCACGACGGCCTGAATGCCGATGATTGCGTTGTCCCCGATCTTAGCGCCGTGAACCGTGGCGCCGTGACTCACGATGACGTCCTTCCCGATGCTGACGGGGTTACCCGTCGGCGCCTCGATGAGGCACCCCTCAAGCACCGTTGTGCGTGCACCTATCACGACCTTGTCGTCGTCCCCCCGTATCACAGCGTTCGTCCAGACGTTCACGTCCTCGTCCAAAGTCACATCGCCTATGACCCAGCTCCCAGGGGCCAGGAAGACACTCGGGTGAATCTTCGGCTTCTTGCCCTCGAACTCGATTACAGACATGCTGAGAAAAATGGGGGCAGCCAGTGAAAAAACTACCTACAAATTATGGATGCGCTTGTTGTTCCTAAGGCTTTTATCTCGTCCTTCCACCGTATCCCGCGGTGAAGGGGATGGACTACAGGAGATACCTAGTCGAGGTTGGAACGGGGATCGACCTACACGGCGAGGACGCGACGAAGGCGGCCCAGAGGGCCGTGAAGGACGCGATAAGTCACAGCAGCATGATCGGCCTCGGCCAGCTGTTCAAGATCAAGAGTTTCTCCGAGATCGAGGAGGCACTCATGGTGGATGTCACTGTTGCGGCACCTGACCCCGAGAAGGTGGACGGCGAGGCAGTCCTCGCGACGCTCCCCGAGGGAAAGAGGCGTATAAACGTCATCAAGGGCGGCCTAAAGTTCCCCGCCGACTCGACGAAGGAAGAGGCGAAGACTCACTCGATAGTGATGGTCAACGCCGTCATCGTCGTACTCGTCGACGTTGATAAGGTCCCGAGAAAGTAAGGGCTTAGAGGGGCTTACCGCACTTCGTGCAGAACTTCGCGTATCGGGTGTTCTCCTGGCCGCAGAACTTGCAGAATACGGGGGCCGACCTCTCTGCGACATTCGTCCTCGCCGTCTTAACATTCTTGTCCACCTCGTGGGCGACATCGCGGAACGTGTCCTGCACAATCTTTACGCCCTCGTCTATGGCCTTAGAGGCCTTGGTCAGCGCTACGTCCATCTCCTGCCTCCAGTGGGGGTCGGATGCCCAGGGAATAGAGACGTCCTCCTTGACACCCTTCTCGGTCCTCACGCCACACTTGGGGCAGAAGTTAGCCTCGGCGTCGATCTCCTTGCCACAGTTTGAACAGTAAGTCAATTTCTACACCTATTCAAGTTTTGGGAATAAGAGAACTTTAACCTTGCTGGTCGCCTCCGATGGACTTATCCGTCCGAATTTGAAGGTTGAGACAATGGACGAGGTTGACATCGCTCTAATCCTCATGCTGCTCACAAACAGCCGCACACCATACCAGGAACTGGCGAAGAGGCTTAACCTGTCCGTCAACGCCGTCCACAAGAGGGTACAGTCACTCATCGATGAGGGCGTTATCGCCGGCTTCACAGCGCGCCCCCACCTCGTGGTCCTCGGAGCCATCGACGTCATAATCTACGGAAAATCAGACACTGCGTCCATCCGAGACACCATGAAGAGGCTCTCGGAGAACGACTCCATCTATTGGGTCGCAGCCGCGAGCGGAAACTACCTCTTCGTCGGCTGCTACTTCCAGAACTTGGGGGAGCTCGAACACATCGCCGAATACATCCGCGAGAAGGGGAAGATACCAGATCCCAAGGTCGGCATAGTAAACTTGGGGTCGGCCCATACAAGGCACCAAGGGACGCCCTCGACGAGCTGGACTGGCAGATAATCTACCAACTCAAAGATAACTCGCGGAAGCCGCTAGCGGAGATCGCTGAGGTACTTAACACGTCAGCGAAGACGGTGAGGCGCCACCTAGATCGGATGATGACAATTACTACATCGACCTCAGCATAAAGTGGTTCCCGGACAAGGGAAACGACATAATCACCATCTTCCACGTCAAGACAGCGCGACGAGGAGGATCGACCCGGTGGACGTTGCGAAGAAGATACTCACCAAACATCCTCTTCACTATGATCTTCAGCAATCTCCCCGGGGAGTACCTGCTCGTCACCTGGACGAGGAACATGAAGGAGCTCCGAGACCTAGGCAACAGAATCGAGGGGGAAGAGGGCTTTGACTCGGTGTGGCCGAACATCCTCTACACCGGGGAGATATACCCGACGTGGCGCGAGAAGATGATAGATGAACTCGGAAGTGTGAGTTCCCTAAAGGTTTCATAAAAGCTCATTGAGATTTTCTAAGAAAATTTCGATCAATTGGCTTGCTAGAACGTTAAAAATACCCAAAACCCAAATGATTTGGAAAATCAGCATCCTTAACACCGGAGGCTTACTGAGTACTCAATCTGAAGCGTGAGAATATGACTGAGTACAGGTACCCCAAGATCCCGGTGATAATCCCGGTCGCGATAGTGATTTTAGTCGTGGTGGGCGTCTTCGCCCTCCTCTCCGGGGCCAGCGTCGGAGTGGCGACGTCGCCTAGTTGTGGACCCCCTCGGCGGGACGGTGAGCAACCCCGTCGTCGGCCCCCGCTGGTTCCTGAAGCTCCCATACCAGAGCGTCGTCAAGGTGCCATACTCGACGCAGTACCTCATTCTCAGCGACAGCGATCCTAACGCCGACTTCGCCAGCCTCATGTGCTTCAGCAGCGAGGGCATCGAGGTGACGACGGACGTCGTAGTCCGCTTCGGAATAGACGTGAATAAGGCCGCCGCCCTCTACCAGAGCTACCCCGCGATGAACTGGGAGCTGACGACCATCAACAGCATAACCAGCGAGACGACGAAGGGCATAACGAAGAACTACACGTGGATCGAGATCAAGGACAAGCGTGTCGAGCTCGCCAACCAGATACAGGGCGCCATAGTGGAGGCGCTCAGCGACGAGCCGAGCCTCAAAGGCGCGATAATCAACATCGAGGTCGACCTGAAGAACGTCGCCTTCCCGGAGAGGCTCGTCAACGAGCTTCAGGCGACCGTCGCTGCGCAGCAGGCGGTCGTGACGGCGGAGAACCAGAGGAAGAGCGCTATCATCCTAGCGAACGCGACGGCGCAGACCGCCCTGATACAGGCGAGGGTGAGGCGAGGGCCCAGATCGCACGCGCGAAGGGCGAGGCCGACGCCATACAGCAGATAATCGCCGTCGTCGGCCAGGACGGCTGGCAGACCTACTACAACATGCAGAAGCTGAAGGAGATCAGCCCCAACATCGACACTCTGATAGTCGGGACGGACGGCAACTTCCTCATCCCGCTAAAGTAAAAAAATAACGGTTATCTACAGCCACGGAAGTTGGGGAAGCAAACCTCCACCCGCTTTACCAGTCGCTCTTGCTCTCCAGCCACACCTTCGTCTCGGGGTGGATCTCAGGCCACGTCCTCACGTAAGCCTTCGCCTTGTCGGCGAGCTGGACCGTCTGGTCGTACCCCTGCTTCTTTATGAAGTCCTGTATCTCCTTCTGAGTCTTCCTCTTCGCCATCCACTTGTCCGCGTTGGCGACCCTGAGGAGGAAGCGCGTGTAGTTGGAGGCGGCGAGGCGGAGGTACTCTAGGTCGACCTTGTCGACGGTGTCGTACTTGCTGTGGCCGAAGCCCCGCCTGTGCTGGTGCGGATGGTCTCGGGGTCTCCACCGCTCCCGCAGGGGACGCTGCGAAGGAAAAAGGGCCAGTGGTCGCTGTAGGGGCTGACGCGCTCGAAGTAGGGAGCTCAGACTTCATCTCGGCTGGCGCACTGGTCCATGAATGGTTCCAGCTCGGGAAAATCGTGGAGGATGACGCCCTTCCTCCCCTTGCTGCCCCCAGCGTCGAGGTTGAGCATGAATCGGATGTCGTCCATCTCGTCGGGTGCATAGCGGTGTAGTTGTAGCTGCCGTAGAGACCGATCTCCTCGGCGCCGAAGCAGATGCAGCGGACGCGTCTCTTGAGTTTCTGTTTTACCATCTGGAGGTTGCGGGCGATCTCCATCACGGTTACGGTGCCCGAGGCGGGATCCTCTGCGCCCTGACTGATGTCGTGCCCGTCGTAGTGGCTCCCGACGACGACGTATTCCTTGCTCCGGGATGTCCCGGGGACGTCTGCGATGACGTTGTAGGTGGTGACCTCCATGTTCTTGTCCGAGGTCTTTATGCTGAGCTTCACCTCTCCCTCGCGCTCAAGGGTGCGGACGAGGTACATCCCGTCCTCGTAGCTGACGCTTATTGATGGGATGATGGGGCTGATGCCTCCCGTCTGGGGCCCGTAGGCGGGGTACTGGTTCATGAATATCCAGCCCTTTGCCCCGGCGAGGACGCTCCTCATGAACTTCTCCGACCTGTGGAGCGCTGCGCGTCATCCCCAGCGGGTTCGCGCTGCTAACCATGACGATGTTGCCGTCGATCTCCGCCCTTCCTCTTCTCGTAGACGTCGACGGCGCCGTCGCCGAGCCAGACGAGCTTCGCCTCTACCTCGCCGCCGATGCTGTGGGGGAGGCTTATGCAGTCGATCTCCTTCTTGAAGGGGCTCACCATCGTGAGTTTCGCGGGGCCACGCCTCCAGCCGGGTATCTTGTAGCTCTCGTAGTGGGCGTCCTCGATACCATAGCCCTTTAGCTTCTCCACCATGTACTTGACGGAGCCGAGGTCACCCGGCGTTCCAGGGAACCTGCTCCCGTAGACATCGCAGAGCATCTTCAGGTTATCCATCGGCTCCGACGATGTGTAAATCTCCGACACTATCTTCTTGTCAACCTCAAGCAAGGGGTTGGTCAAAACTAGCACCGAAGAACTGTTCACGCGCAGACGATTTAAAACATTTTAGAGAAAGTATACTCAGGGATATGAGCCCTCTTATTCTGGTAGAGATAATCGAGGGGCTATCGAAATGTCCACGCTAATCTAGAAGAGTATCTAAAACAAACCGAGATTAGATCAGCGGCGCCGTTACTGCGATGACCCTGGCCTCATCACAGCTATCCTCGCAACGATCCGTGATGTTCTCGAGAGACTCAAAGAAATCGGAGAGGAGAATTGCCTGCCCGATCTCAACGGTTTCGGTGGTGAGCCCCGAGATGGACCTACGCCCCCTTTGGTAGAGGCCGTCCATCTGCTCCTCGAGTCTCTCCACCTCGTCCGCTGCCTTTAAAGCGTCCTGGAACTCCCGGGCTGTCAGCTTCTCGATGCAGTCGTCCAGCTTTATCACGCAACTCTTGATCACGTGCGCCATCTCGCCGGTGGTCGCCTTTACGTCGTTTGGCATGTCCTTGAGGTTGAACTCGACGAGTATGCGCCCCGTCTCGTTTATCCAGTCGATCACATCGTCGATCTGCCTCGCGAGGCGCATCAAGTCCTCCCTCTCCGAAACGGGGAGGTCACCTTTAGCGAGCTCCCCGATGATCTTCCGTTTGAGCAAATCTGCCTCCTTCTCCTTGAGTTGGAGGACCTCGAAGCTCCGGACCAAGTCCTCCCTCTTACCTTGGAGGGAGAAGTTAATGCAGCGGTCTAGCAGCTCAGCGGCCATAACGGTCGCTTTCGAGTGTTCAAGGACCATGCTGATGGCCTGGACCTTCCTCCGTGTCTTCAGCCAACTATCGAGGGGTTTCACAGTTACATTACCGCCTATTCAAGTGATAGAGCTTTCTCCAGCCCCTCCTCGGGGGCCCTGAAAACAAGTAGATTCTCGACGGGTAGGCTCAGGTAGGCCTCGTCCCCGATTTCTAGGCTCGGCTCCAAGCCGGTGATCGGCATTTTCACGAGTAGGGTTATCCCGTTCTCTGTCTTAACCGTGTATCTCATCGAGTCCCCGACGAAGCTCGCCACGGCTACCTCGCATCTTATCGAGTTTTCTTCTTGGGGCCTTCTGGTTATGCCGATGAACTCGGGGCGTATGGCGAGCACGCAGGCTTCGTTGGCACCAAGTGAAGGTACGAGTTCGCATCTCGCCCGAATCTCCGAATTGTTCACAGTTATAGCGAGATCGGATCCATCCGCCTTCGTCACCTCACCGCCGATGAAGTTGGCCTCACCGAGGAACTTCGCCGTGAAGAGCTCCCTCGGCTTCATGTAGAGCTGCTCGGGGGTACCGACCTCGATTATCCGCCCTGCTTTCATCACGACAATCCGGTCCGAGATGGAGAGCGCCTCCTCCTGATCGTGGGTCACGTGGATCGCAGTCAGGCCGAGGTCCTTCACGAGTCGCCTGAGCTCGTATCTGAGCACTGTTCTCACCTTGAGGTCGAGTGCCCCCAGTGGCTCGTCGAGGAGCAGGAGGGTTGAACCCGAGGTGAGCGCCCTAGATATCGCCGTCTTCTGCTTCGCCCCGCCGCTCAGCTCCTTTGGGTAGAGGGCCACGTAGTCGTCGAGGTTCATCATGTGGAGCATCTCCTCGACTGGGCCTTTGCGCTCCGGTGGTGAGCTGCCCCTGATCATGAGACCGTAGGAGACGTTGTCGTAGACGTTCATGTGTGGGAAGAGGGCGATCTCCTGGAAGACGTAGCCTATCCCCCTGTCCTCGATGGGTAGGAGGGTCACGTTCTTCTCGTCGATGAATACGTCCCCCGCGTCCGGATGAACAACGCCGGCGATGGACTTGATTAGACTTGTCTTCCCGCAGCCGCTCGGGCCAACTATTGACAGGTACTCGCCATCGTGGATGGTGAGGTCGACGTCGTTTAGCGCCACGACGTCACCGTACTGCTTTCTGAGACCCGAAGCCCTTATCTCCGGCATTTAGCTCGCCTCCAGTTCGCCCTGCAGCCCAAGCATCGGGTACTCGTAGACGTGGGAATTGACCGGGTCGAAGCTGACGCTAACCCAGTCGCCATGCTTGAGCTCCGTCCTCGCTTCCTTGAGGGGGACACGCGCGGCAATCTCGTCACCGTTGGAAAGCTTGATGACATACCGTATGTGGCTGCCGAGGAAGTGGACCTCGACCACCTCCCCTGACAACCTGTTTGGCTCCTCACCCGTTGGCTCGGGCGTGACCGAGGTCTTCTCCTCCCTGATGGCGACGATGACGGCTTCCTCTGGCTCGAAGCTTGAGTCGAGGACCCGTATCTTCAGGCCCTCCCTGAGGGTGAGGGTGCTTCCCTCCCTCGTTCTTGTATCGACTATCGCCTCGAGGAAGTTCGTGTTCCCGACGAAGTTGGCGACGAATATCTTCTCAGGGCGGTTGTAGACGTGGTAGGGGGTCCCGTACTGCTGGAGGCGCCCCCGTCGAAGGATGAGGATACGGTCGCCGATGGTCATAGCCTCCTCCTGGTCGTGGGTCACGTGGATGACGGTTAACCCCGACTCCTTAGCGAGCCTCCTGAGTTCTGTCCTGAGCTCGAGGCGTAGCCTCACATCGAGTGCGCCGAGGGGCTCATCGAGTAGTAGGAGTCGTGCCCCGGACGCGAGGCCCCTCGCTAAGGCTACACGTTGCTGCATGCCCCCGCTGAGCTCGTTCGGGTATGCGTCTGCGCGCTTATCCAGCCGGACGAGTCTGAGCACGTTCATGGCGGTCTCCTCGGCGGCTGCCTTGCTCGTGTCCTTTGCCATTGGGCCGAAGGCGACGTTGTCAAGGACGGTCATATGGGGGAATAGGGCGTACGTCTGTGGGACGTAGACGGCGTTCCTGTCCTCGGCGGCGACTCCTCCGGCGTTCACCGAGTCTATGAAAACCTCGCCCTCATCCGGCTTGATGATTCCCGCTATCGTGCGGAGAAGCGTCGTCTTCCCGCTTCCAGTAGACCCTAGGATGCAGACGTACTCCCGATCCTTAACATCGAAGGTCACATCGTCGAGAGCCTTCACGTCGCCGAAGCGCTTCGTCACGTTCAGCAGCCGGAGTGAGGGCACGTCACTTCTTCCTCCTGTAAACTATGAGCCTTAGAACTAGTAAGGAAGCGAAGGAGGTTAAGACGAGGAATAGGATTCCAAGCGCAATATCTGACTGGGTCGCGGGCACCTGCCCCTTGACCCATGAAACTAGTAGCACCGGGGCCGTCTTCAGCGTCTGTGAGACGGCAGTCGCGGCCCCGGTCTCGTCGACGCTCCTCGTGAAGACGAGGATAGCCCCCGAGAGGAAACTGTACTTCGTGAGGGGGACGATGATCTTCCTGAAGACATGAAGGGGCTTGCTCCCTAGGGTCCTCGCTGTCTCCTCCATCTCCTCAGGTATCCCCTCTATTGCGGCTGCCATGGCCTGTACGAAGTAGGTGTAGGTGATAGTCATGTGTGCGAAGACTAGTATCCAGAACTCGGGTAGGAAGCCGAATGAGCGCCAGAATATTCCCAGAGATACACCAAGGGCGACACTTGGCACGACGATGGGGACGTTCACGACGGCGTCGAGGAGCGTCGTCCAGAGCCTTCCCAGCCTCTTCCTCGCGATGAGGATGGCGATGGGCAGTCCCAGACCGATATTTATGAACGTCACGAGGATGGCTATAGTATAGGAGAGGGACATCGCCTGCCAGAAGCTGCCCCAGACTCCAACCCCTGAGATGGCTTTCTGTAGCGTTCCGTCTGTCAACGCGGTCGCTGCGGGGAACGTGATGTAGATTGCAGGAATCAGGACGAAGAAGCCAAATATCAGCAACATGAGGGTGTTACGCGTGTTCACGCTCCAATCCGAGCTCAGCCTCGCCTCCGGATCTGGGTAGACCCTGTTTATTGGTATCTTCAACCTATTGCCGAGAAGGCGGATGATAGCGAATACTGTCACCGAGGATATTATGAGTGTGAAGCTAACGAGGACCATGGGACCCTGGAGGCCTGCATCCTGAGCGTTCTTGATGAAAACTGGGCCGTTCTCGAAGCCCCCGGCTACGATAACAGTTGCGCCTGTTTCCGACAGTGATCTAGCGAAGGCGAGCAGAAATGCGGCTATCAACCCTGGTCTGAGGAGTGGAAGCGTCACTGTTCTCGCGATAGTGAAGGCCCGTGCCCCGAGGGTCTTAGCTGCTGTCTCATAGATCGTGTTATACGCGAGTAGCTCGCCGACCATGACCCTGACGACGACTGGGAAGGAGAACGTGAAGTGGAGGAGAAGGACGAGGATGAGTCCCGGGGCAATCGAGACCCCGAGGATGCTAATGGGACCCGTGTTACCCCAGAAGAGGAGCGTTGAAAAGCCCAGGGCCACTGTCGGGATGACGAACGGGATGTCGGCGAGGGCGTCCAACACGCTGATCCATCTCGACTTCCCCCTCGCGATGTACCAAGCGAACGGAAGACCCGCCAGAAGGTCAAGTGTCGCCACGGAGAGCGCGATCGCGAACGACCAGAAGATCGAGGCCTCCGCGCGCCCGAGAAGGGCGCTGTTCGAGAGGACCTCCCCCGCTAGGTTTAGTTTAAAGGTTATCCCGAGGATCGGGGGGAGGAGGATGAAGGAGACGAGGAAGACGATGGCGAGGACGTAAACTGCCCGCTTCGACCCGCGGTGAGACGACAACCTGTCAAGCCTCACCATGATCGAGCCGAGTATACGATTCGCCATCTTCCCTACTCCGGTATATAGTTACGAACGCTGTTTCATGAATCGAAGCAGTCTATCAGCTTTATAATTTCCTTTCATAGAAAATATATTTCACTATAATCTATATAATCTATATAAATCTCGCTCGGGGACCAACTCCGGAGTATTTTGCCCGGACCTCCTGAAAAGGGATTTAAGCGAAGCACCTCAACCCTATTCGGGCTGCCAGCTTGAGCGTGCTCATATTCACGGACAATCCAGGGGTTCAGGAGGTAAAGCTCGTCGCCGAGGAGCTCAGAGGGAGGGGCATCAAGGTGCGAGCTATGGCACCTTGGGACTTCAGCCTGCCGAATATGCCAAACCTCGACGCGAGTGTGGTATACGCTCCGAGCAACATGCTTCACCGTGGCAGCACATACGAGCTCACGCACAGGCTTCTGATCCTCCGAGAGCTGGAGAAAGGAGCAACTGTCGTCAACCCCGTCGAGTCGATGCTTGAGTACTCGAAGGAGCAGCTGAGCATGAGGCTTGCGAAGCTTGGTCTGCCTCACCCCAGCACGATTGCGACGGAGAACGTTGAGGAGGCGTATGCCTTCGCCTATAACCTCCTCGAGAAGGGGAAGGAGGTCGTCCTCAAGCCCACCTGCGGGGCGAGGGGTGTGGGAGTCACGAAGCTCAGCGGCATAAGGAGACGCGACGACCTTCTGCAGTTCCTCGTCTGGTACACCCGTGAGCACGCGGAGGGTGTCTACTACCTCCAGGAGTACATACCGAACCTCGGCTATGACGTCCGTTGCCTCGTCATAGACGGCAATGTGGTCGGGAGAGAGAGGAGGTTCAACCAGCAGGACTTCCGATACAACGTCGCAGTGGGAGGCTCGGCAGAGGCCTACACCGACCCCATCTATGATGATCTATCTGTCGCCGTAGCAGACGCCACTGGACTCAAAATATGCGGAGCGGACATCCTTCCCGGTGAGGACGGAAAACCATACGTCCTAGAAGCAAACTGTTATCCCGGCTACAAGGCCCTCATGGAGGCCACGGGCATATGCGTGCATGAGAGGATAGCAGACTACCTGCAGAGTCTGCTACGCTAGCTCCTCTTCCTGAATCGGGTTCCTCACTTTGTTCCCCCCGTATTTACGGGAGTTAATGTCCTCGCGTTTGACGTAGAGGTTACTGAATTCTATTACCTTCCCGAGCTTCTCTAGCCGCTGGATTGAGGTGGAAAAATCACCGAGCCCGGTTGGGGTTTTGCCTCGAGGCCGGGGTAGGTTTCGAGGATTATTGGCTTCAAAGGGACGCCACGATTTAGAGTCGTCCGAGGGTTGTTTAAGATTAACCGCTCGCTCAGAGTTCCCTAGCTTCGGCTAGTCGTACCAACTCCGAGTCGATCTCCGATCTTGGTAGCTCTATCTCACACGAGATGCTCCCGTCGTCCTCGCAAATGAGGGTGTAGCCTCGTTTCTCAAGAGCTTTGAGGAGGGTGGTCTTCTTCTCTAGCTTTGGGATGTTAACTTTCTCGCCACGACAGAGGGGAATCACAACCTCGACGAAGTATTGTACCTCCTCTTGCTTTATCCGTGCCCCGACCCCGACGCGTTTGTCCTCGCAGGATTCTAGGTGGGTATAGGATTCACCCCGGGGGGAGGACCGCGCCTCCCTCTTCAGGGCCTCAAGATCGATAGGTCGCATCACCTTTTCCTCAGTTCTTCCCGAAGCGGCGGAAGGCGAGTATCCCGACCACGATGATGGTCAGGCTTGCCCCGGTCACGGTCAGCAGATCGTTGATGATGGCCGGGCTCGTCACAGGCGCACCCCTGAGGAAGATGCTCGTCAGCGCGTCGGTAACGTACCATGTCGGCACAAGACGTGAGATGTACTCGGGGGCCGGGACGAAGGTGCCGAGGAACATGAGGGGGAGTATGAAGACGAAGCTGATGCCTGTCGCTGCGCCGCTGTTCCTAGCGAACGCGGCGGTGATGAGGCCAAGGCCGACGCTGGTCACGGTTAACGCGAGCACGGCGGCGAAGGCGACAGCTACCCCCGCGACACCGCCGAGGGGCCTGAAGCCCATCATATAGGACGCGCCGAAGACCATGGCGACCTGGACTGCGCCGAGGACGAGGTTCGCCCCTATGTGGCCCGCGAAAATGTCACCGACCGTCGTGGGCGTCACGCTTAATCTCCTAAGGATGCCCTGCTCACGCTCCGTCGTAAGTGCCTGGGCGACGATCATTATGAGGAAGACCGCCGCGTATCCGAAGAGACCCGGCGCCATGTATGAGAACTGGCTGATCTTCTGTGCCTCGACGAGTGTTGGTGCTCCGATCGTGATGGGTGTGCGGACCCTGCTCGTCGTCTGCGTCATAGCGGATAGAGTCTGACCGATGATCGACGGGATAGCTGCGCTGGCGACCATCGAGCCCTGGTCGATCGATAGGCCAAGTGTTGTGTTGTGCCAGTTAGATGGTTGAGTGGGGCTCAGGTTGTAGGACTGGATGCTCTCGGTGAAGTCCGAGGGGATCGTTATAACCGCCTTCAGGTTACCCTGTTTCAGGTTTGACTGGGCAGCCGCGGGGTCCGTGTAGTTCTGTATTGAGAGGACCTCGATGTGGCTGAGGGCCGAAGTGAATGCCACCCCCACCGGTCCTGCGTCCTGGTTGATTACAGCTACGCTATACCTGCTCTCGCCTCCGCCGATTGCGCCGAAGCTGGCGCCGAAGGCGATCGTGAGAATCAGCGGGAAGGCTATGACCATGAAGAGGTTGGCGGGTTCCCGAATAGTCTTCTTGAGTTCCTTGACGATTAGAGCTGATACGCTTCTCGGGTTCATCTACGCTGCCTCCCTGATCTTGCGCCCCGTCATGGCGATGAACACGTCCTCGAGGCTGGCGGCGTCGTGCTTCTGTTTTAGCTCAGCCGGGGTCCCGAGAGCTATAAGCTTCCCGTTGTCTATGATGCCGACTCGGTCGGCGAGGGCCTCAACCTCCTCTATGTAGTGGCTGGTGAGGACGACGGTCTTGCCGCGTTTCTTCAGGTCACGTATGATGTCCCAGGTGGCGTGGCGGCTCTGTGGGTCCATCGCGACGGTCGGCTCGTCTAGGAAGGCGACGGCTGGGTCGTTGATGAGGGCCATGGCGAGGCTGACCCTGCGGACCATACCCCCGCTGTATTTGCTCGCGCGTCTCCCCGCGTCCTCGCCGAGACCAACTGCCTCGATGAGCTGATTCGTTCTCTCCTTGAGCAGCTTCGGCTCTACGCCATGGAAGGTCCCGAATATCTCTATGTTCTCCCGGCCAGTCAGGTAGCTGTAGTATGCCGGCTCCTGTGGGCAGAAGCCGATTATCTTGTGAACCTTGTTAGCGTCCTTGGTGGCGTCGAAGCCGTTGACCCTCGCCGTGCCCGACGTTGGCTTCAGTATCCCACATAGGGTCTTTATCGTTACTGTCTTCCCCGCCCCGTTCGGGCCGAGGAGACCGAAGAGCTCACCAGCATTGATAGTGAGGGTGAGGTCATCTACCGCCGTCTTGTCCTCGAACCGCTTCGTGAGGTTCTGGAGTTCTATCGAGTACATTTCTGTCATTCCTTGGAGGGTGGGCATCCGCTTATAGGGGTGTGTTAGCTGGTCGGGATCGTTTCGGGCACCCGCAGGTGGCTTTTAGGGGCGTTTCTTGAACCGGTTGGTTGAGGAACTGGCACGGGGTGGAATCGGCTAGTGTTAAATACCCTTTTAGACGCCTTCTAGCTGAAAGGTGCCTGGTTATGCCGAGCAAGCCTTATGTGAAGTTGAACGCCGGTGACCCCGACGTAGAGGCCCCGAAGTACGCCATCGAAGCGGTTCAGGACGCGATAAAGAAGGGTGGCGACTGGACCCACTACGGCGGGAACGAGATTCCGAAGCAGTTCCGCGAGGCGGTCGTGGACTACTACAAGAAGTTTATCGGCCCCAGTACAAGGAATCGCAGGTTATCCCGGTGGCGGGCAGCAGCGCGGCTCTCTATATCGCTATGGCTTCCGTCCTCAAGGAGGGGGACGAGATCATCCTCTGGGAACCCAGCTACAGCAACCACTACGTCATGCTCAGGGACATGGGCATAAAGATGCAGATCCCTGAGCTGCCCCGGGAGAAGAAGTACCACATGGACCTCGACAAGCTGTCGAACTACGTGACGAAGAAGACGAAGGCGGTGCTGGTCTGCAACCCGAACAACCCGACGGGCTCCGTCTACACGAAGAAGGAGATTGAGGCAGTCGGCGACCTAGCGGAAGACCACGACCTCGCTATCTTCAGCGACGAGATCTACCTCCATTACGTCTATGATAACAACAAGTTCGTCGCCCCGAGCACGATCAGGAACCTGAAGGAGAGGACGATCAACATCATGAGCTTCAGCAAGACGTTCAGCATGACGGGTTGGAGGCTAGGCTACGTTATCGTGCCCGACAAGTATCTGGCGAAGGCTCAGACGGTTGCGAAGGTGACCGCTCCTCGTCCCGCGACGTTCATATACCCCGCTGGCGTCGCGTGCCTGCGCGGCGACTTCAAGTACGTTGATGAGAGGCGGAAGGAGTACTCTGCCCGCCGCGACTACTTCACGAAGGCCATCGACGACATGGGTATGCCCTGCCACAAATTCGAGGGAGCCTTCTACGCTTGGTTCGACGCAAGGAAGTACGGTTTGAAGAGTGACGACTTCATCGCAAAGCTTGAGAAGGCGGAGAACGTGGCGCTAAGCAGCGGTTCGGCATTCGGGACGAAGCAGGAGGGCTTCATCAGGGTGCCCATGACGGCTCCGATACCGGTCCTCAAGGACGTCGTCGAGCGCGTCAAGAGCTTCACAAGCAAACTGTAGATCCCTTTCACGTCCATAAATACGCAAAAATGGAATGATCGGGACCCATCGGGTCATTTTTAAGGGTCCGGCATTTAGCAGTTTATATCCGGTTATCTTGATTCCCCCCCTCCCCCCTTTTAAAATCGCCCGTGTCTCCCCTCATGTTTTTTATTGGGTTGGTGTGGTGGTTAACCCATGCTCGTTTTGAGCGATAGCGATGTTGCTGGCTTACTGACAATGGGGGAGGCGATCGAGGCGGTGGAGGGGGCCTTCGCCCAGCTCCGCCGCGGGAAGGTGGTGATGCCGA
Source organism: Candidatus Bathyarchaeota archaeon (assembly GCA_963769425.1). Lineage (GTDB taxonomy): Archaea > Thermoproteota > Bathyarchaeia > TCS64 > TCS64 > UBA8941. Next base: position 262,650 of record CAVYLP010000001.1, read on the forward strand.
CAAGGAGCACCATCATGCTACCCGAGTACAATGGGAGCATCAGCTTCATGCCCTCCTACTTGGAGGAGTCAAAGGCTCAGGCGATGAAGATAATCAGTATTTATCCCAACAACCCGAGGAAGGGGCTGCCGACGACGGCGGCCTGGATCGTCGTGAACGACCCTGAGACGGGGCAGATCAAGGCCTTCATGGACGGGACCTACCTGACAGGTGTAAGGACTGGCGCGGTCTCGGGCGTCGCGGCGAAATACCTCGCGCCCAAGGATGCGAGGGTCGCCGCCGTCTTCGGGGCTGGAGCGCAGGCCCGCAACCAGGCGTGGGCGGCAGCCACCGTTCGGAAGCTCGACGAGATAAGGGTCTACGACCCCATCAAGCTTGCCGTGGACAAGTTCGCAGAGGACATGGAGAAGAAGCTGGGGATACCCATCGTCAAGTCGGTTAGTGGGGAGGAGGCATGTAGAGGCGCTGATATTGTACTTACCGCTACCACATCCAAGACTCCCGTCGTTAAGCGGGCGTGGCTCGGCGATAGGGTTCACGTCTCCGCAATAGGCGCCTTCTACCCAGACTGGAGGGAGCTCGAGACGGGCATCATCAGAGATGCGAAGGTAGTCATCGACGAATGGTCTGCGATAAGACTTGAGTCGGGCGACATACTCATCCCAATCAAGGAGGGTTCCATAAATGAGTCACATATATACGCCGAACTTGGCCAGTTGGTCACCGGCGAGAAACAGGGTAGAATCTCCTCAGACGGTCTCACGGTCTTCAAGAGCGTTGGCATCGCCATTCAGGACTCATCAGTCGCGAATCTCGTACTCAAGAAGATTAAGGAAAATTAAAACGACGAGCCTAGACGGTATTTTTTGCCCTAATTAAGTAAACACACTGGGGCTTTTATTCTCAGATCTAGTTCCTATTGTTAGTGACTAGATTGCGCATAGACGCTGTCATGCTGATTGGTGGTCTTTCCGAGGCCGACCTGAAGAAAAGGATCGAGATCCTGAGGAGCTATGCCTCTCCAGGCACGGAGGTGAACCTCGTATTCACAAAGAATCCACCCCCGTCCGTTGATTCGCTTGCGGAGATGGAGCTAGCGGCCCCCGGGATACTCGAGCGGGTCGTCAAGTCGGAGAGGGAGGGCGCTGACGCGGTGCTCATCTGGGGCGGCCACGACCCGTCGCTGCTCTCTGCCCGAAGCCTCGTCGACATACCCGTACTCGGTCCCGGAAGCGCCTCGATGCACGTCGCCAGCTTCCTAGCCGACTACTTCAGCCTAATAGTGCAGCTCCCCGAGGTGGAGCAGCTCGCGTGGCGCCAGATAAGAGACTACAGACTTGAGGAGAAGTGTGTCGGCGTCTACAGCGTCGACATCCCCGTGCTGGAGCTGGGGAAGCCGGAGAGCTACGATGCGGTAAAGGAGACGGTGATCGAGTCGATCGACGACGGCGCGGACGCCGTCTGCTTCGGCTGCATGGCGTTGAACAACCACGTGGACAGGCTCACGGAGGAGCTCAGGGAGACCCACCCGGGGGCAACAATCGTCCATCCCGGCAGAACATCGATCAGGTTGGCGGAGATGCTCGTCGAGCTAGGCTTGACCCAGAGCAGGTTCACCTACCCGAGCCCGCCGAAGCCCCTCAAGCTCTAAGCAAGCCTATTATTAATCACAAATACTAGTTGAGGGAAAGTAATACTCGGTGATATGCGGAAGACAGGCGCCCTCTACCTCATCCTTCTCGCTTCGGAGTTCGTACTAATAGCCGTTCTATACACCCAGAAGGGGCTTATCTTTAGCGACGCCTCGTCGTTCCAGGTCGGCTGGACGGACACATGGGGGGGTCCCTACAGGGACTACGCCTACGACGCAGTCTTCGCAGGCGACGCCCTCTACGTCACCGGCGCTTCCTTCAACTACGGTCCCGGTCCGATCAACCTCGTCCTGCTGAAGTACAGCGGGGAGGGGGAGCGGCTCTGGAACAGGACCTTCTGGGACGGGGGCTACACTATGGGGCGAGGCCTCGCCTCCGACGGCAGCTCCGTCTACGTCAGCGGGATACACATCGACGAGAACGCCTCCTACTCGCTCTTGCTCAAATACGACCAGGAGGGGCGGCTGCTCTGGTCGAGGGAGTGGCGGCCGGGCCCCGACGCCAAGTCGAGCGGGGTCGCACTTGACGCGAGGGGCAACGTCTACGTTACCGGCTACGTGATCCTCTCGCCCTTCGAGAACAGGGAGTTCCTGCTCAAGTACGGCGGTGACGGGAGCCTCATCTACTCTAGGGTCATAGACGCGAACGGCACAGAGACTGCGTGGGGCCTCTCCGTCACCGACGCCGTCTACATCTGTGGTGAGGTCACCCACAACACGACCATGCTGGAGAAGTACGGGGTGGCAACCGCCAGCATGTTGTTGAGGAAGGTCAGCCTAGACGGCGAGGTGATCTGGTCTAGGGAGGCCTTGTTCGGGCTGGACAGCGTCGCGAACTCGGTTGACTCTACGGGGGACATAGTCGTCGGGGGCTATATGATGTACAGGAACGAAACCGCTAAGGATGTCCTCCTGCGGTACGGGAGGGACGGCGAACTTGTGTCTACGAAGATTATGGGCGTCTCGGCGATAGAGGACATGATCTGGGGTGTGGCGGAGACGGGGGAGTACACGTACATCGTGGGTCACACCCGCCCCTACTTCGACGACCTTAGCGATGCCGCCATCTACAAGCTGGGCCCCGGCGGCGCTATGCTCTGGGAGTACTACTACCGCGACTACAGCATAGACAGGTACAGGGCGGTCACCATACACGGCGACGACGTCTACGTGGTCGGGGAGACGTACTGGAGGAACCTCGACATGCAGATCCTCGTTAGGAAGTACACCTCGCCCAACGTGGTGTTGCCCCCAGAGGAGGCCCCAATCCTACGATCATCACCGTTGATAGTGGGAGTTCTCCTTGCCATCATCGCGGTCTATGGGATGGCTCAAACTCGATATGTAAGAAAGAGAAAGCATGGTACTCCGTAGCCTATCGTTGTGGCCGTTATTAGAAAATCAGCTTAAAAATGCCGAGGGCGTAGGCAATGTGGATGTCGTTAATGCACCCACTCAGGCGCAAGGACAAGGAGATCATCGACGAGGGTGAGATTAAGGGAATACTTCGGGAGGCTGAGCACATGACGATTGCCATGAGCCTCGACGACGAGCCCTACCTCGCCACCCTCAGCCACGGCTACGACGAGGACCGCGACTGCATCTACTTCCACTGCGCGCGGGAAGGGAAGAAAGTGGAGATTCTGAGAACGAATCCACGTGTCTGGGGGCAGGCCCTCGTCGACAACGGCTACCAGCAGGGGAGCTGCGACCACCTCTACAGGACAGCCCAGTTCCGCGGCAGGGTCACCTTCGTAGACGACCAGAGGGAGAAAGAGCACGCCCTAGGCGTCATGATCAGGCACCTCGACGATGACCCGGAGAGGATCAAGCATGAGCAGATCACGCCCCACTCAACGGATCGCATACTCATCGGTCGGATAGACATCGACTACATGAGTGGGAAGAAGGCCGACAAAATAATCGTACAGCTCTAAGCTGTTCTCGGGCGGCTCTTCACACCCTTGATGACTCCATCGATCATCTTGTAGACGGCCTTAAGCGCGATGCCGTCGGGGTCGCCCTTCGTGGGTAGGCTAGCAACCCCGAAGGAGGCTGCGTTTGGGTACCTGAACATGGCCTCGAGGGTGGCGGAGAGCTGGTCACTGTTGCATCCGTCCGGCACAGGCGTTGAGTGGCCGGGGACCTCCTCGGCGCTCAGCACGTCGGTGTCGACGTGTACGTAGATGATGTCTGTGAGGCTGCTGAGCCGGTCCATCTGTGTCTTTACATTCGGGCCTAGTCTGCGGATGTCATCGACGGTGATGTGTTCGATGTCGCTGTTGTCGATGATCTCTTGCTCTAGGGGGTCGGTGTCGCGGACCCCGGCGAGTGTGACGTAGCGGGTGGGAAGGGGTACTTCGAGCCCGCTTTGCCTCCTGAGCCGGTGAAGGCAGAGGCCGCAGCCGACGGCGACGGGCATCCCGCCAATCATCATGCTGAGGCTCGTCTCCGGCGTGTTGATGTCTCCGTGAGCGTCGAAGTATACAAGGCCCACCCGCAGGGGTTTCCAGTCGGGGCCGGCGAGCTGCGCCCCCGCCAGCATCCCCGTGAGCCCGACGCAGTTCGAGAGGAGGGAGATGTTGAGCTCACCCCTCTTGATCTGTCCGGAGACTATCTCCGCCATATGGCGCCCAGCTAAACCGAGCCTGTTCAGCGTCCCGTACTGCTTCCCCTCCTCGGGGGTGAGCATCGCGGTCTTCGTCTCAGTGACCTCGACGCCGAGGCGCTCAAGCAGCGGGTAGAGGCCGCCCCTCTCCATGATGTCGGGGCCCTCGTCGAACTCCTTCCTCCCGAAGTTACCGTCGTGCAGGAACTTTGCTACTCCAACGCGTAGCCTTTCGTTACCCAAATCGAGTCAAGGCTAGAGGTACCGATCTGGGAAATATCTTCTCCCATCCGAGCCGTTATCTATAAACACGTGGGGAGGCTAGTTCACCTGATTAGACCGGAGTGACGCTTTTGGCTAAGAAGTTCAGGGTGAAGGTGGACGAGGCGACCTGCAAGGGGTGCGGCATCTGCGTCCACATCTGCGAGACTAAGGGGAATAAGAACCTGAGGTACGGGCAGAAGAGGACGCTCCTCGGGGGGAGCCTTCCCGAGGGCACCGACAAGTGCACCGGCTGCCGCTGGTGCGAGAGGTACTGCCCAGACTTCGCCATAACCATTGAGGAGGAGAAAAAGGATGCTTAAGCCCGGTAAGAACCTGGTATTAGGGAACATAGCCTGCGCCGAGGGGGCGCTCCGAGCCGGGTGCCGACTCTTCGCCGGCTACCCAATCACGCCCGCAAACGAGATAACCGAGTACATGAGCGGGGAGCTACCCAAGGTCGGCGGCTACTTCCTACAGATGGAGGACGAGATAGCGAGCATCGCCGCCTGCATCGGTGGGCAGTTGGGCGGGGGCCAAGCCCATGACAGCCACGAGCGGCCCTGGCTTCAGCCTCATGCAGGAGAACCTCAGCTACGCTCACATGACGGAGACGCCGCTGGTCGTCGTCGACGTTCAGCGCAGCGGCCCCTCGACGGGACAGTCGACGGACGCGAGCCAGCAGGACTTCTACCAGGCGCGCTACGGGGCGCACGGTGACTACGAGATCATCGCTCTGAGCCCATGGAGCGCGCAGGAGATGTTCGACCTAACCGTCCGGGCATTCAACCTCGCCGAGCAGTACAGGACCCCCGTCTACTTCCTTGCAGACGGCATGATCGGCCACATCAAGGAGGAGCTCACGGTCCCCGAGGAGGTCGAGATAGTGAACAGGAAGGCGCCATCCGGGCCCAACGTCACGCCGTTCGGGACGGATGACCCCTCACTCGTCCCCGAGATGCCAAAGTTCGGGCAGGGTTACCGCCTGCAGGTCACGGGGAGCAGCCACCGCCCAAACGGCGTCCGCGACTACAGCCCCAAGGTCCACTCCGACAAGGTGAGGAGGATAATGAAGAAGATCGCGCAGGCCGAGCCAAAGATCAGGGACGTCGCCAAGGTCGACCTCGACGACGCGAGGGTCGCGGTGGTCAGCTTCGGCGCCTCCGCTCGCCCCAGCTACGGGGCGGTGAAGAAGCTCCGCGAGGAGGGAATCAAGGCGGGGCTGCTGAGGCTCAAGACCCTCTGGCCCCTCCCCGAGGAGGAGTTCGCCGACCTAGCTAACAAGGTGGACGCCATCCTCGTCGTCGAGATGAACGCGGGGAAGCTCGTCCGCGAGGTCCAGCGCGTCGCATGCGGGAAGACGAAGATCGCGTCCCTCACCCGCCTCGGCGGCGTCACCCCCACGCAGGGTGACATAGCACAGGAGCTCAGGAGGCTAGCGCAATGAAGAACCTAGGAGAGCTGAAGGCGGACTACATAGTCAACAATCTGACGGCGTTCTGCCCCGGCTGCGGCAACGGCATGATTCTGAACTGCTTCGTCCGCGCTGTCGACGACCTCGGCTGGAACGTGGACGACATGCTCTGCGTCTCGGGTATCGGGTGCAGCAGCTGGATACCGAGCCCCCACTTCAGGGGAGACACCCTCCACACGACGCACGGGAGGGCGCTAGCCTTCGCCACGGGCGCGAAGGTCTTCAACCCGTCGCTGAAGACGGTGGTCTTCACGGGTGACGGCGACGGTGCCGGGATAGGTGGCAACCACCTGATCCACGCGGCTCGCCGCAACATCGGGATCACCTGCATACTCGTCAACAACTTCAACTACGCCATGACTGGAGGACAGATCGCCCCGACGACGCTCCACGACTCTAAAACGAGCACGAGCCCATACGGTAACCCCGAGCAGCCCTTCGACATCGCGAAGTTAGTCGCAGCAGCGGGTGCCACCTACGTCGCCAAGTGGACCACAAACCACGTCATAGAACTCACAAAGAGCATGAAGGAGGCGATGCAGAACCCCGGCTTCAGCTTCATCGAGGTCCTGAGCCAGTGCCCGACGCAGCAGAGGAACATCCTCGGCGTCCGTGCACCCGCGCAGGAGCTACCCAGCAGGCTACTCGACATGCTCGCCGAGAGCACCTACATAGCCGATAGGGAGGAGAGGAAGAGCTACATCTACACCGTCCTCGCCGGTGAGCCCGAGGCCGCCCTGAAGGCGGTGGAGAAGGCGCTGGGAGACACGGGTAAGGCGCAGCTCGTCGACCACCTCACCCTCGGGAGGGTGGCGCGCGTCGACGCGGACGACATCGAGGCCGCGAAGGCGAAGCTCGGCATACCCGAGGTGAAGCGCATAGCCGACTGCCCGCGAGGGGAAGCAGGAGATAGGCGTCTTCGTCAGGAAGACGCGCACCGAGTACACGGAGGCGCTTCGCGAGGTCGGTAGACGCGCGAGGGGTGAGCAGTGATGCAGACGAACATCATGATCAGCGGCACTGGCGGACAGGGCATCCTAGCAGCCGCCGACTTCCTCAGCGAGGCACTCTTCCGCAACGGCTTCCACGTCGTGGGGACCCGCAGCTATGGCGCCGAGGCCCGTGGGGGCAGCGCCCAGAGCGTCGTCATCGCGAGCGACAAGGAGATCTACGACATACAGTTCGAGGCGAGTGACGCGATGCTCGTCCTCAGCCTCCCCGCTTACAGGAAGTACATAGGGGTGGCTAAGAGTGGGAGCCTTGTCATGGTCGACAGCCGAGTCATGTCGCGCCTCAAGCCGGAGGAGGCGAGGAAGGACGTGGAGACCGTCGCGGTCCCCGCCGCGGACCTCGCCGAGAAGCTCGGCAACCCCATCGTCGCCAATATGATAATCCTCGCCGCCTACACGAAGAAGACGGGCATCATCACCCTCGACCAGCTACGTGGCTCGGTTAAGGCGTTGATGAGGCCCCAATTCCACGACCTCAACCTCAAGGCGATCGAGGCGGGCGCGGCGGCAGTCTGAGGGACCCGAGCACGAGCAGGGAGTACCCGGCCCACCCCATCCCCGGAGTCGCCGGGATAGTAGTGAGGGGCAAGGAGCTTCTACTGGTTAAGCGTGGGCGGGAGCCGGCCAAAGGATTGTGGGGGATCCCCGGGGGCGTCGTCGAGGTCGGCGAGACCGTCGAGGAGGCACTCGTCAGGGAGGTCCGAGAGGAGACTGGCTGCGAGTGCCGCCCAATAAAACAACTCACGACCTTCGACTCGATCCGCAGGGACCCGGATGGGCGCGTCCACTGGCACTACGTCCTATTCGAGTACCTCTGCGAATACATCTCGGGGGAGCCAAAGGCCAGCGACGACGCCGACGAAGCGAGGTGGGTGAGGCTCGACGACCTCGGCTCTGTCAACATAATGGAGTCGACGCGTGCCTTCGTGGAGAAGGTGACCCGGGAAGAGAAGCTTCTCTGACCATTTGGATACTATTTATATATTGATTCTCCCAACTGGTTAACCAGATGTAGGATGTCAGCCGACGTAGAACTTGACGCCAAGGGGTTGAGGTGCCCTATGCCAATAATGAAGGCCACGAGGGTCATCAAAGATATGAAGCCTGGTCAGATTCTCAAGATAACAGCTACAGACCCGGGCTCGAGGAGGGACTTCGAGGGCTGGGCGAAGAATGGCGGGCACACCCTCCTTGACGTGAAGGAGGAGAACGACGTCTACACCTACACGATACGGAAGGGATGAAAAAATGAGTGAAGAGAAGAAGCCGAAGAAGATGGCAATCATAGTGCACTCGGGGAGCCTCGACAAGCTCTACCCCGTCTTCATGCTGAGTAGCACCGGGGGGGCGATGGATGTGGAGACCCACCTATTCTTCACGTTCTGGGGCCTTATGGCACTCAAGAAGGGCGGCCTCGAAAAGGCGGGCCTCCCCGACTTCATGATGATAGGTACCGATATGATGAAGGGCAAGATCAAGGATGCCAAGGTACCCACCCTCACCGAGCTCCTGAAGATGTGCAAGCAGATGGGTAACGTCAAAATCTATGCCTGTAGCACAACGATGGAGATCATGGGCGTGAAGAGGGAGGAGCTGATCCCCGAGGTCGACGAGGTCGTCGGCGCGGCGACCTTCCTCAGCATCGCACTGGACAGCGACGTTCAGCTGTTCATCTAGGTGCACGTGATGGGTCGCCTAACCATCCTGCTCTGTCACAGCCCTTTCCACCACGAGTCGGTCGACGAGGCCATAGAGATCGGGCGCGCCGCACTGACCCGGGGGCATAAGCTGGACATCTTCTTGATGATGGACGGGGTCTACTCCGCTTACAACAGGCAAAGCGGTGAGCCATTCAACGTAGAGGCGGTCTACCAGAGGCTCGAAGATCTTATGACGAAGGGCGGGAGGGTCGTGCTCTGCAGGGTCTGCGCCGAGCTCAGAGGCATATCCGAGGACACCATGCCCAAGGGCATTGAGGTCGGGGGTCTCTTCGACCTAAGCGAGTCTATAGCCGAGTCCGACGCGGTCCTCAGCTTCGCGGGGGGTGGATGAGATGCCCGAGAAGAACCTGCTGATCATAATTAAATCCGCGCCATATACGACGCTCGACTACTACGAGGGTACGAGGACCGCCGCAGGGCTCATAGAGCACAAGCTCAGGATACTCTACACCGGCGACGGCGTCTACGCCGCGACCAAGGCATCTGATAAGAAGCTGACGGGCCAATTCCTCTCGGATTTACCCGATCTGGGGGTCGAGTTGTACGCAGACGTTAACGCGATGAGGGAGAGGGGAATAACTGACTCGGAGCTGGCCTCATTCATCGCACCAGCCGATGCGGGGAAGCTCACGGAGCTTGTAGCGAACGCAGAGGCATCCTTGGTCTTCTGAGGTGAGATGCATGAAACTCTTCATCATCAGGAAACACGACGCGTCGCAGCTCAGGTTGGCCGAGTCCGTTAATGGCGCATCAATCGTCTTACTGCAGGACGGGGTGTTCCTGGCGACTTCGCCCATCAAGGCAGACGAAGTCTACGCGCTCGCAGAGGACGCCGAGAAGCGTGGCGTGAGGGATAAACTCCAAAAGCGGCTCCGGCTCGTCGGATACGATGAGCTGGCCGCACTACTACTCGAGGGCGGTAAAACGGTGATCAATCTCTGAGGCGCCATGAAATGGACATAGACTCCTGGGATAGGCAGATTCTTGAGACGCTGGCGAGGGATGCCCGCCTCAGCTACAGGGACATAGCTAAGCATCTTGGGCTGAGCCACGCGAGCGTCTCGGCCCGCATCAAGAGGCTCGAGGAGGGCGGCGTCATCAAGGGCTACGCCGCGGTCATCAACCCGGACGCCGAGGGACTCTACCCGCTGTGCCTGAGGATTTCGGCGAAGTCTGGTTACGAACTCGGGGAGATCGGTAGGAGGATAGCCGAGTTCCCCGAGGTACACGTCGTCATGAGGGTGAGCGGCGAGTGCGAGCTACTCGCCCTGACTCTAAGCGGGGACAGGCAGGCCGCCCTAGACCTGCTCTCGAGGATCAACAGGGTTGAGGGCATCGAAAAGGCAGAGAGCCACGTCGTGCTCGAGTCCCTGAAACTCTCCGGGTTCAGACTCAAGTAGGCTAGAAGCCGTTTTTAACGCCTCGCCACACGTGTTTATGAGGCACCGTGATCAGGGTCAGCGTCGACGTCGGCGGGACCTTCACAGACCTCGTCGCCCTAGACGAGGAGACTGGGAGGGTCGAGAACATCAAGGTCCCATCCGTCCCGAGGAACCCGGAGAGGGGCGTAACTGACGCCTTCGAGGCGTTCCTGCGGGGGCACCAGCCGAGCGACGTGCGGTTGATCGGACACGCGACCACCATTGCGACGAACGCGCTTCTTGGTCAGGTCGACCTCGACGTCCCACGTGTCGCCCTCGTGACCACGCGGGGCTTCAGGGACGTCGTCGAGATCGGGCGCCAGCGTCGCGCTGAGGTCTACAACCTATTCTTCAAGCGCCCCAAGATGCTCGTGGAGAGGAGACTAAGGTACGAGGTGGAGGAGAGGGTGGAGTACAACGGCTCCGTCTCGACCCCGTTAGATGAGGCTGAACTCGGCAGAGTGTTTGACGAGATCACCGGCCTAGGCATCTCATCCGTCGCCTTCTCGTTCCTAAACAGCTACGCGAACCATACTCACGAGGAGCGCGCCCTTGTCATGGCGAAGGAGAGAAGGGTCGCCCCCTACCTCACAGCCTCTCACAGGGTCAGCAACGAATACCGAGAGTACGAGCGCACGAGCACCGCCGTCGTCAACGCCACCCTCATGCCAATAATCCACCGGTACCTCACCCAGCTCAGCAAGGACCTGAAGGGGATGGGTGTCGAGGCTCCGCTCTACGTCATGCAAAGCAACGGAGGCCTCTCCACCGTGGGGAACGTCTCCGAGAAGCCCGCCACAATAGTTGAGTCAGGCCCAGCCGCGGGTGTCATCGCCGCTGCCTGGCTCGGGAAACTCTCTGGAGCGGGGGACATAATCAGCTTCGACATGGGTGGGACCACGGCGAAAGCGGGGACGGTGCGCGGCGGGATGCCCGAGGTCGTCCCCGAGTACGAGGTCGCGGGCCACATCCACATAGGCCGCCTCGTCAAGGGGAGTGGTTACCCCGTCAGGTTCCCCTTCATAGACCTCGCCGAGTGCAGCAGCGGCGGGGGCACGATCGCGTGGGCTGACGAGGGAGGAGCACTCAGGGTCGGGCCCACGAGCGCCGGAGCCTTCCCCGGACCCGCCTGCTACGGTCGAGGTGGGGAGGAGCCCACGATAACCGACGCGAACCTTCTCCTCGGGCGCCTTAACCCCGGGAACCTGCTGAGCGGCGGAATGCCCATCTACCCCGAGAAGTCAAAGGCGGCGCTCGCAAGGCTGGGGGAGAAGACGGGGATGGGTGCGGATGAAGCAGCGGTGGCGGTGATTCGCATCGCGAACTCAATGATGGGGAAGATACTCCGCATAGTCTCCGTGGAAAGGGGATACGACCCGCGCGGCTTCACGCTCGTCGCCTTCGGTGGCGCAGGCCCCATGCATGTCTGCGCCCTCACGGAGGAGCTCGAGGTCGCCAAGATCGTGATCCCGCCCAACCCGGGGATGTTCAGCGCCCTCGGTCTGCTGACCGCGGACATGTTCCACGACTACATCCGCCCAGTCGTCAAGAGGGTCACCGTGGTAGACCCGGGTGAGGTTGAGGCCGCGTACCGCGAGATGGAGGCGGAGGGGCGTGAGACGCTCAGGGGGGAGCACGTACCGCTGGAGAAGATGAGCTTCCTACGGCAGGCGGACCTCCGTTACCTCGGGCAGGCGTACGAGCTGACCGTCCCCGCCCCGAGGAGGATCAACGGCGAGTCCCTAGTCGCGACGCTAATTGCCTTCCACAAGCGACACAGAGAGGCTTACGGCTACTCTGCCGACGGGGAGCCAGTCGAACTAGTCAACCTCAGGCTCAGGGCGATCGGAAATATCCCAAAGCCCGAACTTGGGGCTACCAAGCAGCGCGGTGAACCAAGGAGTCAGGAATCCCGGAAGGTCTACTTCGAGGGGAAAGGGTGGCTCGACACTCCGGTCTACCAGAGAGAAAACTGGGCGAGCGGATTCACCGGCCCCGCAATAGTTGAGCAGTACGACGCGACCACCGTCATCTACCCGGGCTGGGCGGTTGAGACGGACGGGGTGGGTGACCTCGTCCTCAGGAGGACAACCGTATGATCGATAAGACGACCGTCGAGGTGATCCGAGGCGCCCTCGTCTACGCCGCAGAGGAGATGGGCATCGCCCTGAAGAAGTCGGCTTATAGCCCCAACATCAAGGAGAGGATGGACCACAGCTGCGCCCTCTTCGACCCGCAGAGGCGCCTCATAGCTCAGGCGGAGCACATCCCCGTACACCTCGGCTCGATGGCACTAGGTGTGCATGAAGGGATCGCAGCTTACAAGGGCACGCTCGGGCCGGGGGATATGATCCTCTTAAACGACCCGTACATCAGCGGCACGCACCTCCCCGACCTAACCCTCATCGCTCCCATTTACGAGGGCACACGTCTACTCGGCTACGCCGCGAACAAGGCACACCACACAGACGTTGGCGGCAAGGCACCAGGCAGCATCGCCGGTGACTCCACGGAGCTATACCAAGAGGGACTCATCATCCCGCCCGTCAAGTTCGTGAAGGCGGGCGTCATCGACCCCGAGCTTAGCTGGCTTATCAGGAGCAACGTCAGGACCCCGGACGTCCAGATGGGGGACCTACGCGCGCAGATAGCGGCCAACAACACGGGGATCAGACGTGTCCTTGAGCTCGCAGCACAGTATGGCGCGGACACGCTCCACTCGGCGATGGAGGAGATCATGGACTACTCCGAGAGGCGCATGAGGGCCGCCATCTCCACGATGCCGAGCGGCGTCTACGAGGCATCCGACTACATGGAGGACGTCCCCGGGGTGGGCCTCGCCGAGATCAGGGCGAAGGTCACCGTAGAAGGCGACGGCATCACCTTCGACTACTCTGGGACCTGCCCACAGGTCGAGGCACCAATAAACGCCCCGCTGGGGGTCACCATCGCGGGCATCTACTACACTCTCATCACCGTCACGGACCCGACCATACCCGTGAACGACGGCTGCTTCCGCCCGATCACCCTCCACATCCCCGAGGGAACCATCATGAACCCGAGGAGACCCGCGCCGGTCGCCGGGGGCAACGTGGAGACGAGCCAGAGAAACGTCGACGTCCTAATGAAGGCGTTCTCCAAGATCACGCCCGGGAAGGTGCCCGCTGCTGGCCTCGGCACCATGAGCAACGTCAGCGTCGGCGGCACCCGCCGAGATGGGACCCCCTGGACCTTCTACGAGACCATCGGGGGCGGTTCGGGTGGGCGCCCGGATAGCGACGGCGTCGACGGGGTACACGTAAACATGACGAACACCATGAACACCCCCATCGAGAGCCTTGAAGCGTATCTCCCGATGCACTTCGTCTCCTACAGGCTGCGCCCAGACACGGGTGGCGCCGGGCAATATCGCGGGGGCTGCGGGATCGAGAGGAGTTGGACTCTCACCGCCCCGAAAGCGACTCTCAGCATACTCGCTGAGAGGACGAAGATTCAGCCATGGGGGCTAAAGGGGGGCGGGGGCGGTGCCCTGGGTGAGTATAAACTCATTAAGAGAAGCGGTGAGACCCTGACTCTCCCCTCGAAGTGCACCGTCCAGATCGAGGAAGGGGACACACTCGTGATCCACACGCCGGGAGGGGGAGGATTCGGGGACCCAAGGAGGAGGGACCCGCAAAGCGTCCTCAGAGACGTTCTGAATGGTCTCGTCTCTCCGGAGTCCGCGGAGAGGGACTACGCCGTCTCGATCAGGGACGGTGCGGTGGACGGGGAGCGGACTCGCCTGTTCAGGGTTAGGCTTTGAAGTAGCCCCTTATCGCCACGAGGACGAGCCCCGCAGCGAAGCTGAAGGCGGCGCAGAAGTAGAATATCCACTCGATAGGCGCCACAGATACAATGCCCGCTATGACGAACATGCCGAGGGTTCCGCCGATGCTCATCATCATCCCCCAGACGCCGGTAGCGGAGCCCCTGTCGGCCAGCGGGAGCGACTCCATGACGACGGCTTGGCTCACCGGGAACTCTAGGACGGCGCAGAGGCCGAGGACCCCCATTATGGCGATGAGCATGATGGGTGACTGTACACGGGGAAGGATGGTGAAGGCGGCGACGCTTACCAGAAGCCCGGTCACTATCGGGACGAAACGGCCTATTCTATCCGAGACTGTCCCCACGATGGGAAGGGCCACCGCCGTCATAAGGGCGTTCGCCGTCAGTGCGAGACCTATGTCCACGGTGCTGAAGCCCAGGACCCCTGCAGCGTATATCGGTATGAAGGTTGGGAGCATCCAGTGGCAGAAGGCATGGGCGAAGACAGCCGCCGAACCCGCGACGACCGCCTTGTTCGCGAAGAGGCGCCTCATGGTAGCGGGGAACTCCTTGACGAGCTTCGACGTCTGGCCCCCGACGTTCCCGCCACTCTTCTTTTCATGGTCACCCCGCGTGAGGAGCATGAAGACGAAGACTGCTACCATGGCGACGACCCCCGCCATCACGAATATCTGGCGATACTCGGGGAAGTAGAGGGCTAGGAAACCGCCGATGCTTGGGCCGATCACGGCGCTGACCGCCCAGCTCATGTGGTACCGTCCCATGGCGGCACCCACCTGATGCGGCGGGTAGAGGCTAGAGGCGTACGACTCCATCGGGGGAAAGAATATGCTCAGGCCGAGGCCGCTGATGAACATCCCCACGAGTGGAAGCCACGCGTTCCACGAAACGGCGTAGATGAATGGGACCAGCGCCACGAGGATGAGACCGATCATGATGAGCCTCTTCCTCCCGAGGACGTCGCTTAGCGACCCGGCGACGACCCTGAGGACACTCTGCTCGATGTTCCTGATGTTGTAGACGAGGCCGACGAGGGCGGCGGATATGCCTAGCTGCTCGAAGAAGAGTGGCTGGAAGCTCTGCGGGATCGTCTCCCCGAACTGCACCATGAAAGTGGCCCCCCAGAGGCCGAGGAATATCAGACGCTTCTTACTATCCATGCTATCCCCATCGACTAAGCACGATAGCAGGCGATGGGGCGGGGATTAAAACCTTCCCAAAAAAGGTGATTGTCTCAAAAAATCCACAATCCTCGCGACAGAGTAGGGGTTATAAGCCTCCGACCCTCTGCAACTGCTGATATGTGTCTCGCTATCCCCGGCAAGATTGAGTCAGTCGATGGTAGGGTTGCCATAGTTGACTTCGGAGGCGTCAAGCGCGAGGCAATCGTCGACCTCATGGAGAAGGGCACCATAGTCCCCGGCACATGGGTCCTCGTCCACACAGGCTTCGTCATCCAAACTCTAGATGAGAAGGAGGCGCTGGAAACCCTCGAGGCGTGGAGGGAAGTCCTCGCCAACACACCGATGCCCGAGGACGAGTTCTAGCTCCGCTTCAGTTCGTAGACTACCCCTTCCAGCCAGACACCGTTTATCTCGACAGCTCTCTTCTTGTACTCTATCTTCTTGAATCCGAGTTTCTCGAGGACCCTGATCGAGGGCATGTTGCCTGGGTTGGCCTCCGCGACGACACTCGCCACGCCGGACGCGAACAGGTGGGTGACCAGCATCCTCGTCGCCTTAGTGCAGTAGCCCCTCCCACGGGCAGATGGGATTACGCGGTAGCCGATCTGGACCGAGCCGTTTTCCTGATGCCTGCCCACGATCTGCCCGACCTTCTCACCATCCGCGGTCTCGATTATGTACCAGAGCTGCCCCGGCTTCTCCCTCGGGAGCCACTCCTCCAGCTCGCCCCGGGAGACAGGCTCGAGGGGCTCGAACTCGCCCGAGTAGTCCGGGTCGTTGTTCCATCTGAGGAGGAAGTCGATGTCCTCTAGGCTGAAGGGCCTCAGGCGAACGGTCTTGCCCCTGATCAAGCTGCCCTTGAACTTGTCTGGTGGCTAATTATCGTTTGCTGGTCTTCGGGTAAGCGGGCCACCTCTTCTATTCTGAAGGCTCATGGTTGACTACTGGCGCGGCTTCCCAGCGGGGCCGAACGCACCCGAGGAGATATACGTCGTCACCGAGATAACCCGTGGGGGGCGGAACAAGTACGAGTACAGGCGAAGCAGGGCGTTTTCATCCTCGACTGCGTCCTCTACACGTACTACCCCTGCGACTACTGCTTCATCCCCCGGACCCTAGACGACGACGGCGCCCCACTAGACGTGGTGCCACTCATAAACGAGCACACCTTCACCGGCTGGCGCACTTACGACAAGATCAGCGTCTACGACGGTCTGGATGGGGGAGGCAACGAAGCTGATAGAGGTTAGCCAGAAGAGGTTCTGGGAGAACCACGCCAAGCTCAAGTCGTAACCTGGGGTCAGGCTTTTAACCCGAGTACATATGGCTGTGTAGGTCAGCCGCCATGGAGTACAAAGCCGACGCCTTCCTCAGAACATCGGGATACATCCCCTCGAGGGACCAGTGGACCCCCGCGGACGAGGCACTCTACAGCGTCGACTTGGCGCTGAACGTGGAACCTGAGCGGGCGGAGGATTTGAGGCTGCGGGCCATCAGGCACAGCGTCGCCAGATGGTACTCAGGGTGCAACTGGTACAGGCGCTACTGCAGGGAGTTCGACTTCGACCCCACAGCTCTAAAGACAACGGAGGACATCGCCAAGGTTCCCCTAGTCTCCCACAGGTTCTTCAAGACGTACCCGGAGGGCCCAGAGTTCGCGGGGTGGCTCAGCCAGCTCTCCCTAGACGGCGCACCGGTACCGGAGATAGGTAAGAAAAACCCGAGCATAGACGATGTCATCGAGGCATATGCCGCCACGGGCCTACAGGCCGTCTACAGCAGCGGCACGAGTGGCCGCTTCAGCTTCCTACCGAAGGATCAGACGACGCTGAATAGGTCACAGTACCTCATCGTGAAGCTGACCGTGGGCGAGTTCTGGAGGGAGTGGTACGACCCTGAGAGCTACACATACCTACTCGGGCCCAACCCGGCGAAGACCAACCTCTGGGTTGGGAAAGTCGTCTACCCGCTGCCACGCGTCTTCAGGGACACCCGCTACGCCATCGACGCCGAGGTGACGACGCAGATGGTGAGGCTGAGCCAGGGTGATGCTCACGGCGTCGGTGAGAAGGCGATGGCGGCGGTGATGCCACTCATCTCCGCTAGCAGGCGCATAGTCCCGAACATCATCAACTGGCTAGCGGAGCGGGAGAAGAAGAGGGACAAGATCTTCATCTGCGAGGCGCCCTTCATCCTCCAGCGCGTCATGAATGAACTGAGGGAGCAGGGGAGGAGCTTTGACTTCGGTGAGCGGGGCGCCATAGTCACGGGGGGCGGCTGGAAGAATAACGAGGACGAGAAGCAGCCACACGATGCGTTCCGGAGGAACGTGGAGGAGACCCTCGGCATCCCCGGGCACATGTGCGTCGACCTCTACACGATGTGCGAGAGCAACTGGCACGCGATACAATGCCCCGAGGGACACTACTTCCACCTGCCGCAGACCGTCGTCTACCCGATGGTGCTGGATGAGAACATGAAGCCGCTCCCGGAGGGGGAGGCGGGGCGCTTCGCCTTCGTCGACCCCCTCGCCAACAGCTACCCAGGTGCAATAGTCACGGGAGATATCGTAAAGCTGCGCGACCACTGCCCAGTCTGCGGGAGACCCGGCCCCGTTCTCGAACCAGACGTCCACAGGGCGACGGGGGAGGAGATGAGGGGGTGCGCCGAGGAGGTCCGCAGACTCATGGACAGCGACGGCTCCGAGATGATACACGACATGGTCTGCGCTCCCGACAGGAGCAGGATGCCCCTCATGCTCATGAAGAAGAGGGAGAGCTAGTCTTCTGCAGGTTTCTCAGGCACCCCGTGTCTGCGGCGTAGGGGTTGTTGTGGTAGTTGTAGGCGCGTCCTCTGCAGCCTCCGCATAGGTACCTGAACTGGCACTTACCGCAGTGTGGCTCGAGAGCCTCCCTGTCCCAGAGGCTTGTCTCCTCCCCGAGCTTCACCCAGATGTCCCGGAAGGGAGTCTTCCGGATATTTCCGAACTTCCACCCAGGGATGAACATGCAGGGGGTGATGTCCCCGTTCGGCTGTATGCAGCAGAACTGGCGACCCGCCCCGCAGCCCTTTATCGCCTCGAGGGGCACAGAGGGCCTCCCCGTGTTGGCGAGGGCCGTGTAGTAGGTGGGCGCCTCGATGTAGAACTGGTTGGCGGCGCTACGCGTCTCTATGTATAGCTGGTCCGGGTCGATGTCCTCCCCGAGGCTGTACTCTAGGCAGACTCTATTGTACTGGGGAGCGGTGGAGAGCACCTCCAACCCGGCGGTCCTCCTCCTCTTCGCCAGCTTCCGCAGCAGCGCGTCCCTCTCCTCGGGTGACGGGTCCTGCTCCTTGATCCCCGGCGCGCGCCCCGTGGGGACGAAGTTGAAGTGGATGAACCTGTTCGCCCCCCAGCCCGCGGCGAGGTCAAGCATCTCGTCCACCTCCTCTAGGGTCTTCTTGGTGACCACCATGGCGACGGCTGTGAATATCTTGGCCTCTATGCAGTTCTTTATCCCCTGCACGGTGCGCTCCCATGAGCCGGGGACGCCCCGGAACTCGTCGTGCACCCCAGGGTGGACGGAGTCGAGGCTTATCTCGATGTAGCCGAGGCCCGCGGCCTTGAGGCGCTGCGCGACGTCCGGCGTGAGGGTGACGGCGTTCGTGGCGACCCCCACGTGCATCCCCTTCTGGGTGAGCCTGTCGAGGACGGGCCAGAAGTCGGGGTGTATGAGTGGCTCGCCCCCGGAGAGGACGGGGACTTTGACCCCTGCCTCCACGAGCTGGTCGATGAGTGTCATCTTCTCGGGGAGTGTCAGCTCGTCTGGCGTCGTCTCTGGGCCGGCGTTCTGGTAGCAGTGCTTGCACTTGAGGTTGCAGACGTTTGTGAAGTTCCAGATGACCATATGGGGAACGCGCCTAGCTAGAGCCCTCTGTATGCCGCCGCCCTGTGGAGCCATACGCCCATACACCGATCCATGGCTCTTATTCCCTTCGGCGAAAACCCCTGTTGGGAAAGACATTAATCGCCTGTTGAGGGCTATGCTCCTAGGTGCGCGTTTTGGACCACGAGCGCGAGTTACTCATGATTCCGGGACCGACGATGGTCTCACCCAGGGTCCTCAGGGCCCTAGCCAAGCCGATTCTAAGCCACGGCGCGGCGGAGTTCACGGAGGCATACGCGGAGACGCTCAAGCTGCAGAAGAGCCTCTTCATGACGAGCGGTACGCCCTTCCTCCTCTCGGGGAGCGGGACACTCGGTATGGAGGCAGCAGCTGCTAACCTCGTTGAGAAGGGGGACAAGGTCCTCACAATCGAGAACGGCTTCTTCGGCGAGAAGTGGCAGGAGATAGTCCCCGCCCACGGAGGAGTCGCCGACCGCCTCACCTTCGAGTGGGGCAAGGCAGTCGACCTCAAACTGGTGAAGGAGAAGCTGAGCAAGGGCGGATACAAGGCCGTCTTCGTCGAGCACGTCGACACAAGCACGGGGATAGGAAACCCCATCGAGGAGATAGGCAAGCTCGTCAGGGGTACCGACTCCCTCTACGTGGTTGACAGTGTCTGCGGACTCGGCGGCATGCCCCTCAAGATGGACGAGTGGGGCATCGACTTCTGCCTCAGCGGCAGCCAGAAGGCCATCGGCGCGCCGCCGGGCCTCAGCCTCTTCTGCCTCAACGAGAAGACGTGGAAGGCCATCGAGGGCAGGAAGACGCCCATCGCCGACTACTACACCAATCTCAAGAGGTGGCGCCCAATCATGGAGGACCCGAAGAAGTACTTCGCCACCCCAGCCACGGGGATGGTCCTCGGAATGCTCGAGGCGTTCAAGATTATCCACGAGGAGGGGCTTGAGGCGCGGTGGAAGAGGCATGCCCTTTTCAGCAAGGCGTTCCAGGCGGGCATCAAGGGCATGGGATTGACGAGCTTCCCCGACGAGAAGAGCCTCGCCCACACCCTGAGCGTCCCCAAGCTACCCGAGTCTGTGAAGGGCAGCGACTTCCGCGCCGCCATCGGCAAGTTCAACGTCATCACGGCGGGCGGGCTCGGCGCCGTCGCCGACAAGACGATACGCGTCGGCCACATGGGCAGCGACATGGTGAACGACATCACGGCCACCCTCGCAGCGATGGAGATGGCGCTCCACCAGCTCGGCTACGTCAAGGAACCGGGCGCGGGCGTAGGCGCCGCGATGAAGGTCTTCGCCAAGGCGTAGACCACACCCATTTTTTTAGGTCAAACACTCATTTCTACCCGTGTCTCTCAACAACACCTTCATGAGGAGGGCGTTCGACCTCGCCGTCTCCGCGGCGGTGAAGGGCAACCACCCCTTCGGCGCCGTCCTCGTACACAACGGCGAGGTCATCCTCACCGCTGAGAACACGGTCAACACCGCTAACGATCAGACGTGGCACGCGGAGCTTAACCTGATCGCGGAGGCGAGGAGGACACTCCCGCTAAAGACTCTGGCGGAGAGCACGTTCTACGCCAGCACCGCCCCCTGTCCCATGTGCGCCTACGCTATCTGGGAGGCGGGGATAACCCGAATCGTCTACGGTGTTACCTACAACACATTCGCGAAACTCGTCACGAAGGGAGCCCCATACATCAAAATCGAGGACATCTACAGGCTCCTAAAAACACCCGCCGAGATAACGGGGGATGTCCTTGAGGAGGAGGGGGTCAGGGGATACGCTCACTGGCCGAAGAGGGCTAGTTCCCCCTCTTAGTTATTCTTCGAACTAGGTATTTCCTCACTTCATCGATCACTAGGACAGCGGGCGCCAGTAGGAAGAGTGCCAGCCAGTCCGCTGGGGGTAGCGCCGCAGTCCCGAAGATGGGCTGGAGGAAGGGCGCGTAGACGATTAGTGCGAGTAGCCCCAGCTCGACGAGTATGCCAATCGGTATCCACCTGTTGCTTAGCGGGTTCGACTTGAGCGACGAGTGGAGGCCGACGCGTGTCGAGATGAGGTTCCCGAGCTGCCCCGCCATGATTCCCACGAGCACTGCGGTCGTGCCCATCGCGTAGACCCGAGCGTCAGCTATGGAGCTGACACCGTAGTGCCAACCTCCTCGACCCCAGACGTTGAAGGCGTACAGAACCGCGACAGTACCGACAATCGCGCCGATGACCGCAGCCCGCTCCAGCGTCTCACCGCCCATCAGCTTGACGCTCCTCGCCCTTGGCGGCCTCTCGAGGACATCCGACTCCGGCGGCTCGGTGATGAGGGCGAGTGAGACGGGTATCTCGAGGAGCAGGTCGATGGCGAGGACCTGGATGACTAGGAGCGGGAGGGGGATACCGAGGATTATGAAGGCGACGAAGGTGACGAGCTCGGCGAAGTTGTGGGTGTAGACGTAGTAGACGAACTTGCGGAGGTTGTCGTACGTCGCCCTCCCCAGCCTCAGCCCCTCGACGATTGATGTGAAGTCGTTGTCGAGTAGCACCATGTCCGCGGACTCCCGCGCCACGTCGGTGCCGCCCGCACCCATCGCGATGCCCACGTTCGCCTCGATCAGGGCGGGGGAGTCGTTCACACCGTCCCCTGTCACGGCGACTATCTCGCCCTTTCCCATCAGGGCCTTCACGACCCTTAACTTGTGCTCAGGCGTCGTCCTCGCGAACACTATCTCGGGTGTGTCTAGTACTCTCGATAACTCGTCGTCGCTCATTTTGTTCAACTCCGAGCCCGTCACCGCGACGTGCTTCGAGTCGGATATTATACCGACCTTCCTCGCCACAGCCTCGGCGGTGAGCTCGTGGTCGCCCGTGATCATGATGACCCTGACGCCGGCCATTTTCGCCTGTTGGACAGCTGCCTCCGTCTTCGGCCTAGGCGGGTCATGTAGGGCCGCGAGACCTAGGAACGTCATGTTGGTCTCTACGAGCTCCGATTTCGCCTCCACCCCCGGTGATAGTTCTCTAGACGCTAGGGCGAGGACTCTGTAGCCGTCTGAGGCGAAGGTGGTTATCTGACGGGCCACCTCGTCCCTCATCGCATCAGTGAGAGGCTCGATCTTCCCTCCGTAGAAGACGGAGGTGCAGCGGGCGAGCACGTCGTAGCATGAGCCCTTAGTGTAGGCCTTCCAGACCCCGCTGGGGGTGCTATGGATGACTGTCATCATCCTCCTCGCCGAGTCGAAGGGTAGGAGCCCCGTTCGGGGACTCTCCGCGAGGGCGGCGACGGCGTTGAAGTCACCCTTGCCGGCGAAGACTAGGAAGGCGCCGTCCGTGGGGTCACCGAGTACCGACCAGCGCCCGATCCGGTCGGTTGGGGCGACTAGCTTCGCGTTCGTGCAGAAGGCGGAGACCTCGAAGAGGCTTACGAGGTGGGGCCTCTCTTCGGGGTTTATCCTCCTACCCTCGACGGTGACGAAGCCCTCGGGGCTGTAGCCGTCCCCCGTGACCTCGAAGACCTTCCCAGTTGCCCACAGCTTCTCCACCATCATCTCTCCGCTCGTGATCGTCCCCGTCTTGTCGACGCAGAGTACGGTCATTGAGCCAATGGTCTCTATTGCGGAGAGGCGCTTGACGACGACGTGTCTCTTTGCCATGCCGAGGGCGGTGATGGCTAGGCTCAGGGAGACGGTTAGCTGGAAGCCCTCAGGGACGAGGCTGATCATCACGCCGATGGCGAAGAGTATGCTCTCGATGATAGTGAGGTTGACGAAGGTCTTGGCGACGAGGAAGAAGAGGGCGCCCACGGCGACGGAGAGGACGAGGTTGAGCTTCGCTGTCCTGTCGATGTCCCTCTGTAGGGGGCTGAGGGGGTCCTCGATCTGGCTTGAGAGGGCGACGATTCGCCCGAACTGGGTTTCCTTCCCAGTCGTGAGGACGACGCCCCTCGCCACGCCGGAGACCATCGTCGTGCCCGCGAAGAGGAGGTTCTGGTACTCCACCGAGTTGTTCACGGTCATCCCAGGCGTCATGTCGACGAAGCGTCCTCAGCGCCTCCGACTCGCCGGTGAGGATCGAGTTGTCGACTGAGACCTCGAAGGCGCTCATGAGACGGAGGTCAGCCGGGACTCTGTCCCCCTCGTCGAGGACGACGACATCCCCGGGCACGACGTCCGCCACCTCGACCTCCACCTCGACAGCGTTTCTGAGGACCTTAGCCTTCGTCGGGATCATCTTGGTAATGGTCTGGACGGCTTGCTCAGCGCGATATTCTTGGAAGATACTGAATGCGACGTTGATGATTACGACCGCGAGTATCGCGGCACCCATCTGCACCGAACCCGGATCGTGGTAAGCGTATCCGCTGAAGAAGCTGAGACCCGAGGCGAATAGTAGGAGTAGGTTGAAGGCGTTCCTGATCTGGAGGATCGTTCTGCTTGTTAGGCTCCTCTTCTTGGCGGAAGGTAGTTTGTTGGGTCCATATTGTTGAAGCCGTCCGCTGCCTTATCCCCGGTCAGCCCATCTGGCCCTGACTGGAGTAGCCTGTAGACCTCATCGACCCTCGATAAGGCGTATTCGTCGTAGCTTGACTTCTCCCCCACCCACCCTCCCCCCAGAAGCTTAATGCCTAAACTCTTGGTCTCTCCCCCCCCCACAGAATCTTATTGAATATGTAACTTCATTTGTGATTTAATTTGTGGTGCCTCTGGCACCGGTCTAAAAGACGGGGCCGAGTTACAACTCGGTCTTGGCGCACGTGATCTTGGCGAGGAGCTCGTCAGCTGCCTTTGCCTCGAGCTTTATGGTGAAGAGGTTGCCGGGGGTCCTCAGCTTGAGCTTGGTGACCTCACCGAGCTTCTTTACCTTGCACTCGCTCGCCTTCTCTGACAACTTGAGGAACTCGTCAACGTTTGTTATTTCTTTCGGCATACCTGCCACCGTGTCTTGACAAGAGAAATGGAGGCTAATATTTAGCCTTTCGGTCGGGTGGGTCAGACCTCGAACTCGTCGTTCATGTTCGGGGCAGTGGCCTTTAGGCCCAACTCGTCCTGCGCCCACTGGGCGAGGAAGTCGCAGCTGTCCGACTCCCCGTGGATAACATAGAGATCGGGCTTCCCCTTCAGCCCCTTTATGAAGTTCTGGAGAGGGGTCGCGCCGGTGTGGCTGCTGAAGTCGAAGTGACGCACCTTGGCGGTGACCTTCTCATCCTTCTCCGCAACATTGAAGGTGCCCTGTTCAAGGAGCTTGTTGCCACCTGTTCCGGGGACCTGGAAGCTGACTAGGAAGACCGCGTTCTCTGGGCGGAAACCGAGTTTCTCCATGTAGAAGACGGCGGTTCCCCCCTGAAGCATTCCGCTTGGGGCGACTATCACGTTCGCCTGGCTGATTGCCTTCCGTCTATCCCTCCAACCACGTACCTCTTGGACGCTCATGCATGCTTGCTCGAACTGGGCCGGGGTCTTGACGGCTTCTTGCTTATCGAGTAGTATGCGGTCTACGGCGCGGGCCATTCCATCGAGGACGATATTACCCTGGAAGCCGTGGGCGTGGAGGATGCTGAACATCTCTTGGCTTCTGCCCACTGCGAAGGCGGGGATGAGGACCTTGCCTCCGTCGTTGACGACGTCTTTGACTGCCTTGACGAAGTCTTCTTCGAGCTGTTTCCTCTCGGGGTGCTCGTGTGTGGCGTACGTTGATTCGATGATTACTGCGTCGTACTTCTTCTTCGGGACCTTGGCCGCGATGCAGAGTCGGGTCTCGATCGTGTTGAAGTCACTTGTATAGAGGATGCTCTTTCCATTTACCTCGATGTCCACCATGGCGGAGCCGGGGATGTGGCCCGCGTTCTGGAGGTTGAAGTTGATGTCCTTGAGCTTGACCTCCTGCCCGTAGGCGAGGTCGTTCCTCTGCTTCATCATGTTATCGAGTTCGATGTACTCGAAGGGGAGGTAGTAGTTGTTGAGCTTGATCATGTCCTCGATGAGTATCTTCGATATGTCAGCCGTTGTGGCCGTGCAGAAGAGTGGTTTCTTCTCGCTGAGGTAGAACATGGGGACGCCGCCGCTGTGGTCCAGGTGGGCGTGCGCCAACACAATGCCGTCGATGTCTTTAGCCCTAACGTGTGCGGGGAACTCCGTCGGCTCCCCGACCTTCACGCCGTACTCCAGTAACAACTTCGCGTCGTTCGACTGAAGCACAATCGCATTACGACCTACCTCATGGGTTCCACCCATGAAACTTAACTTTACCATTGCTGTCTATACCTTGCCTAGGCAACGAAGCGACCCGCTGTTTACAGGCATATGAGCCTACGGATCGTCGAGTCCTTTCCCCGGCGGCCTATCTCAGCCCCCTGGGGGGACGGTGCAACTATGGTTTTCGTGCACTTATACCTTCCCACTGAAGAGAAGCTTAAAAAGGGTGATGGATAGTTGGTTCAGACTATCTCTCGTCTACTTTCGGGTCTTCAGGGTGTTGCTGAGAGCGGAGTAGGCGTCCTTGTTCCAGGGGTCGTTGTTCCAGATGGTTGTGAGGTTGATCCTCGCCCCCTCACAGGCGTCCATGAGGGTGCTCTCAACCTCGTCGTCGAGGTCGCCCTTCCCCCTGTAGAGGTAGACGGCCTTGTGGCCGCTGCAGGCGACATAATTGGCGACTTCACTTGCAGTGTATCGGATGGTCTCCAAGTCGAGGGGGGTCGCTATCTCGAATTGGGATAAGGGGTACGTTTCTGATAGGTCGGCTGGGACGGGCCCGTATGGGGCCGCGTAGAAACAGAAGTGGAGCCCGTCGACATCCTCGCCTAGTTCGTTATAGATGTGCTGCCTGAGGTGTCTGTACTCGTCGCTGCTGTCGAATGGTTTGTGGGTAGGGGTCGTGATGAGGATGAGTGTGTCGGCACCTGCGAATCTCCTGTAGTTCTGGTTGAGGTGATGGGTGTATCGGGTAATCTCTGGCCGTGTGAGGCTGTGGTAATCGTAGTAGAAGACGCCGTGCCCCTTGAAGGCGGGGCTCCCCTTTTCGAGGTCGTCGCGGTACTCCCAGAGCCTCTTGAGTGCCGAGGTCATGGCGGGGTGCCCCCTCGCCCTCCTCTCGACGAGATCCCAGAGGCTCCCCTCGAAGATGGCCTGTTTCACCGCGTCTATCTCGGACATGCACGCGTGGAGGTTGTGCTCGGCGAGGAGCCTCTCTCTCTCGCTCTTTATGGCGGTCTTCAGCTCCTCGGCGGAGTGCTTCCTGCAGACGGGGCAGGTGCACGGGAGGTAGCTGATGTCCTCGAGACGGAGGGTTCCGTGGGGGGTGAGGTATCGCCCGTCCTTCGCGTAGAGGGCGTAGCTTGCTGAGTCGAATAGGTCGCAACCCAGCGCAGCGGCGAGGCTGAACATCATGGGGTGGCCCGCGCCGAAGAGGTGGAGAGGCCTATCCGGTGGGAGGTTTCGCTTCGCGGCAACGATCATATCGACGAGGACGGGAAACATATACCGCTCCATGACCTCCGTGGGGCTCCCGAGGGCGTGTATCTGGAATGGCATCTCGCCGATGCTCTTCGCCGATTTGGCGACAAGGTCTAGGTGCTTACCGCCCTGCACTGGGCCGACCCAGAGGGCATCACTGTTCTCGATCAGAGGGATGGCAGCCTCGGCACGGCGGAGCGTCTCATCGACAGTGTACTCCACACTTCTCTCGGGGAACGTCCCAGCCCGTTGGGATGTCAAGAATTACAGCTATGTCACTTCGAATCTTCTTCTGGTACTCGATGATCTCCGGCTGGGTAATCTCAACCTCCCCGTAGACGAGTATCTGGTAGGCGCCCGAGTCGGTCATCACTACGCCGTCGTAGTCTAGGAGCCTATGGATGTCGAGGTCGGAGATCTCGGAGAAGTTCTTCTTGGTAAGGTAACTGTTGGTGATGACGATGTCAGTATGGAACTCCTTCCTCATCCTCTTAGGGGGGATGATCTGGGTGAGGGGGTTTATGACGGGCATGAAGGTGGGGGTCTCGACGACGCCGCCCTTCGTCTTGAGGCGCCCGATCCTCCCCATGAGGTCCCTGTCCCTGAGCTCGAAGGCCATATCGGCTCAGGGTGTGTGGAGCCGGGTATTTCACCTTGGTGATGTTCGGAAAAAGTTATGCCTTTACGATACTTGAGGAAAAAAAAGTTTAGCCCTGGGTCTCAGTCTTGAACCGGGTGAAGATGTCCCTGACCCTGTCCGCGGCGGGGCCCGTCCCCTCGATGACGCCGGTCTCGTTAAGCCTAATCTTCCCCATGACGATGATCACCCGCGCCTCCGGGATTAGCTGCACCATGTTGGGGAAGACCTTCTCCAGCCTCTCCTTGAGCCCCTCGAGGTTGAATGGCCTCTCAGACGCAAGGATTCGGGCGACGCTGGTGCCGGCGATGAAGACCCTATGGGCCTTCCCGCGCTCGGTGTTGACGTTACCCAGGCAGATGCTCAGCGTATTCGAGTCGTACCCGAGTAGCTCACCATCGTAGGATTTGCCCGCAGTGTCGAAGACCGCCACGGGCTTGCCGACGAGTAGGCCGAGTTCCTCGAAGAATTTCCTGCTGGTTACAGCCGCCATCTCGTTTAACCTCTAGAGCACAGATACCCTCCCCCAGTATAAAAATGCGAAAGTAAAGCGCATATGGGTTTCAGGGGGCTAACAGTTAGCTTATGGGTCGAGGCGCCTGAATGTTGGCGTGTAGTCCTCGCCGCCCCCCTCCTTTGCTTTGAGGGTCTTCATGAGCTGCGTCGCTTCAGCTGGAGTCTCAGCCCTCCCATAGACTCGGAGGCTCCTGAGCTCTGCCCGGTTGTTGCAATGAGGGCAGGACCGGGTCTGGTTGGTGGTATTGGCGAGCATCAGCTCGCCGCACCTCGGGCATCGGACCACGATGTACATTTCTAGAGCTCCCTTAGTAGCTTCTCGACCTCGGGGCTGTTCATCCAGTCGACTGCCCCGTGGTGGCACTCCGCCTCGCCATCGATTGTGGCGGTTATCAGCTTAACGGTCTCCTCGGGGGTGATCCCCGTGGTGTCGATCTCGCAGACCTTGTCGGGGTTCTGGGCGGCGAGTGCCTCGACGAGGCAGGTGCCTAGCAGCTCAGCTTCAATGTTCTCTCGTATCTTGTTTGCGTCATATCCGCGTGCTCTTAGCTCCTCGCGGAGGACCCAGGGGGCTCGCCGGAGGACGACTGTGAGGGTTACCTCATCGCGGGAGACGACATCGGGGGAGTAGTGGCCGTCTACAATGACCAGCTTCTTCGCGGACCCGATGATGTTGGCGAGTGCGAGGCGCAGGGCCTTCATATCAGCTATTACTGTGGCGCGGGTCTCGTCCCAGCCCTGGCTGAGGCCACCCTCCTTTACGAGGCGAGTGAGTTCGATGTGCTCCCCGTGTAGCTCAGCGGCGAGTAAGCTGGATACTGTGCTCTTGCCCGTGCCTGGTGTGCCTGTGATTAAAACGACTTCGCGTATGGGCTCCATGTCCCACGCCTAAGGCTTCTCGTCCTTCTCCGAGTCCATGCGGAGCATGTCCCCGATCGTCTTTGCCCCCGTTGGCTTTGCGATAATCTGCGACTTCGACGCGTCAGTGTGCTCCACGATGTCCAAGCTAAGGTACTTCCTGATCTTTGTGATTAGCTTATAGTCAGGGGTGAGGTCCATCTTCTCCAGGTTCTTTATAACGGACTCCTTCTCCTGCATCTTCTTAGCAAGGTCCTTCTCTGATAGGCCGAGCTTCTGGCGCGCCTTCCTTATCTGGGCGCCGTAGTCATCGACTAGCTCCAGTGACTCGACTGATTCGACGTCGTTCCTTATCCTCGGGCGTGGGGCGGCCTGTGGGAGCGCATGCCCCCTGCTGGGGGTCCTCGCCGGCGCAGGTTTAGCTGTTGACCATTCAGATGAACCGAACGGGGCGCACCTCGAACAAACCGTCAGCTTTGCGCCCTCTATGACTCTCCGCTGGGGTGGACCCAATATCTCTTTACCGCAAACCTCGCAGCGCATATCGGAGCCTCACTAAAGAGGCGAGAAATCGACTTATAAAGGAAAGGTGTCGTAAAAAGCTTTGCCTATAACCGATTTGCCTATTTGCACCTGGCGGGTTCAGCCTCCTCGACCTTCTCGAAGTACCTCGAGTGCTCAATCAGGTTTAGATAGATTGGTCGAGGGATGTTAGCCCTTGGAAAATACGCGTTTTTTCATCGTTGGGGGCGAGACTTCATTTTCGTTCTGAAGCGCTTATAGAGGTAGAGGACGCCGGTGGAGTACATCGTAACGTAAACGTCGACTATGAGAGAGACGGATAAGTCACCTACGCCGTACACTGGGGGGAGTGTAACGATGAACACCCCCATCGTCCCGATCGCTAGCGTTAGGACGAATTTCAGGTTCAAATTCTTCTAAATTAATTTTCAATGAAGGATATATATTCTCAAACCTCTCGGCGTGATGTAAATCGTATGATGTGATCAGAAATGGTTGAGGATAGCGGAGCGGAGCCTTTTATGGCGAGATAGTGAGGAAACTATTCGTTTGGAGCCCGCGGTGATTCTGGCGTCGAAGAGCCTAGTGATCGCCAGAGTGGCTATGAATGAGGCGACGCCGATGACGCCGACCTGGAGGGCGTTGACCTCACCAATGAAGAGTACGATCCCCGCCGTCATCACAGCCCCCATAAGCCCCATCATAGCTGACCTGATGATGAAGTAGAGCCTCTGCCCCCACGTGAAGGCGAGCAGGGCTCTAATAACCACCTCCTTCTTCACGCCCCCATCGGCGCTACCTATCTGATCTAGGATCGTATTGATCAGCAAGGGGTCTATCTGTGTCCTGGCGTTCGCCTCAACATCCTCACGCGTCTTCCTAACCGACTCGTTGTCGATGTCAAGCTTGACCTCATCCAAGTGCGCCAACACGACCCCGGAAAATTCATTGGATTTTATATTTAAATACCGCTCTATTTCCCTCGGCCCCAGTGAAGATCATAGAGGCTATTTGATAGGAGGGTAAAAAAACCGGGATGATCTAAGAAAAAATAATCAGACCACGTCCCAACAGGTGCTCAAAATGGAAATCAAGGTAAACATGGAGTGCGCGCTGAGGATACTCGAGAAGAACGGGTTCGATGTCGAGAACAACGCCAAGGCAGGGTCCCCGTTGATCGCGAATAAGAAGGTAAACGAGAAGGACCACGACAAGGTCGAGTTGTTCCAAGTCAAGTGCAGCTCCCCGTATGTGAAGTTCGAGGCAAAGATCGACAACGAGATGCAACAGGGTATAATAAAGGCCCTGAATCAGGGCCTTGACAGCTTTGTGAAGGGGGCTCAAGCCCGCCAAAAAGACGAAGTAAGCAGTCCCAGCTCCCACACATCTTGAAGGTGTAGTGGGCACCTCAGCAACACCTAATAGAGGATGGCAACCAGTCTGGGTGGAATGGACAGCGAACTGAGGAGGATCAGGGCGGTTGCCGAGTACCAGCTCGGCCCAGGCTCCGGTATGGCCCTCTTCCCTGACGAGGTTAGGATGATCCACTCACGGAACACAGGCAGGATCAGGCACATACTCCTCGGGGACACACTCATCGCCACATTCCGCCCCAATGACGGCGTCTTCACGCTCACAATAGCCGCAGCACAGCGTCTGCTTGTACAGGTTCCCGACCTTGGCTACACGGTAACGGTCACCGAGGAGGCAGCCCCGTTTATCTCTAAGGGCAAGAACGTCTTCGCCAAACACGTCCTACATGCGGGGGAGAAGATACGCCCCGGAGACGAGGTCATAATAATCGCCGAGAAATCCGGCGTCATCGGCGTGGGGAAGGCGCTTCTAATCAGCGATGAGATGAGGGCTTTTAAGATCGGGGTCGCCGTGAAGACCCGTCGCGGCTCAGAGACCGACGTCTAGCTACTTCTCGAACTTGTCGCCGAGCTTCGTCTTCTTCCGAGTCTCACCCTTGCTGAAGTGGGCGAGGCGGGCCGCCGAGTCGTTCGCCTTCTCCATCTCTCTAGCCTCGTCTGCGGTCTTCGCTGCCTGTCTGAGAAGCTCGTGGGCGGCGGCGAGGATTGGTAGGTACCTCTCCGGTTCCTCGACTTTAAATGTGCCCTCTGTGCTGAGGTTGGCTACGCGGCGGGCGGCTTCGAATGCGGCCATCGCCTTACCCTGGGCGTAGGGGTTCGTGATCTGCGCCGCGGCCAATGCGTTCTCCTTCTCCACCACAACCTGTGGCAGGGTCGGCTTCTCACCTTTACCGATCTGCTCGATCACCTTGTCGATCTCCTGCTGCACAATCCTGAAGCTGCCCGTGACGGCGAGGACCCTTATTGCATCCGAGTTGAAGAGAGCCATCTCGACTGGGTCAAGGAAGCTCTGCTTCGCCCCGATCATCGGGTCGTTCATGACAACGATGTACCCGACTCCCTCGACTGGGTTCTCTTTCAATGTCTTCCTGCTCGGTTCATCGGAGACCACTATGATGGGCTTACCCGTTGCGCGGAGTGCCTCTCTGGCCTTCGTAGGCCCCGGCATCGCGGCATTCGGGGAGACCACAATGTAGAGGTCCGAGGGTATGTCCGCGGCTATCCTGGCGACGTCGACGGCCGCCTCCTCCTCCATGCTCACGCTGGATGAGACGACCCTCATCTGCAGGTCCTTGCGCCCCGATCTCTCATCTAGGAGGGCGTCAATCAGAGTGGTTGTGGCTATATACCCGATCTTGACGAAGGTGACCTTTACCAAGGCAAATCACGGCTCTGGTATGGTTTTCATTCGACGGGGTAATAAGATTTTCAAGGAGGGGGCTAGTCGATTCCGCCCACGCCGATGCCCTTCTCCTCCTTGAACTGCATCCGGTAGAAGGCGGAGTAGATGCCACCCTTCTCCATCAGCTCGAAGTGCGTCCCCTTCTCCACGATCCTTCCCTGATCTAGTACGATTATCTCGTCGCAGAGCCTAATCGTCGAGAGCCTGTGTGCGATTATTATCACCCTCCTGTTCGCTAAGAGCTTCTTCAGGGCGTTCTGGATGACCAACTCGGTATAGGGGTCGATGCTTGACGTTGCCTCGTCGAGGATGAGTATCTCCGGGTCGGTGAGGATCGCTCTCGCGAAGCTGATGAGTTGTCTCTGACCGATTGAGATGTTCGAGCTACCCTCCTGGATTATGTAGTTGTATCCCCCGGGGAGGTTCATGATGAACTCGTGGGCGCCCACCATCGTCGCGGCCTCGATGACCTCCTCGTCGGTGGCCCCGGGCTTCCCGAACCTGATGTTGTCCCTTATGCACATCGGGAAGAGGTAAGAGTCCTGAAGGACGATGCTCTGGTGGCTGCGAAGGTCTGCGATCTTGACATTTCTGATGTCCTCCCCATTGAGCTCTATCTTTCCGCTTAGGGGGTCGTAGAACCGCGAGATCAGGTTGATTATAGTGCTCTTCCCCGCCCCCGTCGGCCCCACTATGGCAAGTTTCATGGTCTTCGAGTTTATCTCGAAGTTTACGTCGTGTATCACCGGAATAGCCGGGTCGTAACCGAAGGTCACGTCCTTGGCGCTGAGCTCCTCGGCCCTCCCCAACTTGACGACCTTCTCCTCGGGGGGGTCTTCGACCTCGGGCTCTGTGTCTATGAGGTCGAACATCCTCTCGGTGGCAGCCATCGCCTGCTGGTACTGATCGTACGCCTGCACGAGGGCGAGTATTGGGTTGAAGAATAGGAGCTGGTAGCTGGTGAAGGCTATGAATGTGCCTAGGGTTATGTCCCCGCTCATCGCCATGTTGGCGCCGAACCAGATTACCAAGGCGGTGCCCGCGACCCTTATCGTGTAGGCGACTGGCTGGTACGCCGCGGAGACCACCACCGCCCTGATCCTCTGTTTAACCACCTTGTCCTGCTCCTCGTTGAAGGTCTTGTGGGACCTGTCGAGCTGGACAAAGGCCTTTATAACCTTCATCCCGCTGAGGCTCTCCTGCATCGTCGAGATCATACCCGAGGTGTGGAGGAACGCTGCCCTGTTGTACTTGCGTGAGAGTATGCCGAGGTAGTAGGTCGCAAACGCGGCGATTGGCATAACGGCGATGGAGAGCAGGGCGAGCCGGACGTTGAGGAAGAAGATGATTATGAAGCCACCGATAAGAGATGCCGTATTCAGGACTATGCTCGTGAAGCCGGTCCGGAAGAACATCCTGAGGGCGTTGGCGTCGTTTATCGGGCGGGCTATTATCCTCCCCGTCTCACCCTCAGAGAAGTACCTGAGGGATATGATCTGCAACTTCGCCACGATGTCCTCCCTTATCCTCGCGACCGTGTTCTCGCCGAGGATCCTGACCTGCCACGTCTGGACGTACTGCGCAATGAAGTAGGCCGCCGTGATGGCCATGAAGATGGGCACCCACCAGACGAAGCCGCCCATGTCCCGCGGGGTTATGATGTCGTCGATGACGAGTTTGCCCATGTAGGGTACGAGGACAGTGGTTATTGAGTTGACGATGAGGGCGATGGTGGCGTAGATGAAGTTCTTCTTGTAGGCAACGGCGTACTTGAGAAGCCTTCTTAGCAGCTCCCTGTCTGTGTAGGTCCTCTCCTTCTGCGCCTCTCCGAGTGTGGAGAAGACGCCATAGCCGCCTCCCCCACCACCTCCACCGCCGCCTCCGCCCCCGCCGGGTGTGCTTATCGCCATCTATGCCACTCCCCCGCCGAGTATCTCCTCGGTGGATTTCTCTAGGAACTGGGTCTCGTAGACGCGCTTGTATATGCCATTCTCCGCCATGAGCTCGGCGTGTCTCCCGAACTCGGCGACGCGCCCCTTCTCGAGGACGAGTATCTTGTCGGCGTTCTTGATAGTGGAGAGGCGCTGCGCGATGATGAACGTGGTTCTTCCCCTCATCGCGTCCTCGAGTGCCTCCTGTATCTCCTGCTCAGTCTTCGCGTCAACGAAGCTGAGTGAGTCGTCGAGGATGAGTATCTTCGGGTTCGTTAGGATGGCCCTCGCGATGGTTATCCTCTGCTTCTGCCCACCGGAGAGGGTGACTCCCCTCTCCCCGACGTAACTGTTGTACTTATCCGGCAGGGAGTCGATGAAGTCGTGTATCCTGGCGAGCTTGGCGGCGTTGATGATCTCCTCATCCGTCGCCTCGGGCTTACCGAAAGCTATGTTGCTTTTTATCGTGCCAGAGAAGAGGAAAACATCCTGAAGGACTATGCCCACCTGCCGCTGCAGAGAGTCGATCTTGCAGTCTCTGATGTCTACGCCGTCGATCTTTATGCTGCCGGCGTGGGGGTCGTAGAACCTCGGGATGAGGTAGATTAGCGACGTCTTTCCCGAGCCTGTTGCGCCCAGTATGGCTATCTTCTCCCCCGCATGGGCTTTGAAGCTGATATCGGACAGTATGTCCAAGTCCTTCGTGTAGCCGAAGCTGACGTTTTGGAACTCGACCTCACCATGTGGTATCTGTATATCCTTGGCGTTGGGGCCCTCTTTGACGTCGATCGGTGTGTTTCTTACCTCATTTATTCGTTCGAGGCTAGCGGAGGAGTTTATCCAGCTACCTACGATGTTAGCGAGCTGGTTGAGCTGGGGGACGATCCTCTGCATGTACGTCGCGAATAGGAGCAGGTTCCCAACTATGAGGACGGGGTTTGGTCCCAAGAGGAGGCTCGTCCCGTATATATATACGAAGGCTACGCCGATCTGCAGGATCGTTTGGGGGGAGGGGATGTAGAGGGCCTGGATTTTGCCCGCGGAGATGGCTGTGGCGACGTACTTTGACTCTACCTCCTCGAAGCCGTCCTTCATCCCCTCCTCCATCTCGAAGATACGCACATTCTTCATGCCTATGATGTTCTGCTGGACGTAGGCGCCGAGCTTGCCGAGGATGAGCATCATCTTCCGGAATAGGGGACGCACCTTGGTGAACTGCCTGATCTGGATGTATGCGACCAGGGGCATCGGCGCGAACGTGAGCAGGGTCAGTAACGGGTTGATCGGGAACATGATCAAAATACAGGCGACGACGACGAAGAGGGAGTCGAATATGTTCATCAGCCAGTTCGCGCAGAAGTTGTTCACCGCCTGAAGGTCCATCGTCGCCCTCGAGATGAGGTCACCGACCGAGTTGGAGTCGAAGAAGCCGAAGGACTTTTCCTCGAGGGAGCGGTAGTAGTCGGATCTTATGTCTCTGATTATCAGTTCTGCCACGTAGCCGTTCGTGAAGGTCTCGAAGAAGGTGAACATTCCCACTCCGAGGACGGCGAGTATCGTGCTAAGCACGAGCCCGGGAAGCAGGGCGGTCTGTCCACCGAGGACTACCAAGTTGATTATCTGGGCGAGGTAGAGTGGCTCCAAGGCGAAGAGGGCCGCCCTCGCCGCGCTGAAGATCACCGTAAGGATGGAGTAGGGGAGGTAGGGCCTGTGGTACCTCAGAATCATCCTGAACTCCTTCCCCGAGCCCCTGATGTCGGTGCGGGGCTTCATCGCGTCTATCCAATCGAGAACCGGTTTGGCTACACTCATTCATACCGCCAGAGCGATTACATTCCACTCGGATCGTCGAGCCAGCGCTTAATAGTTACTACTCGACTTAGTGGCTAGAGTCCCCGGATAAGTACTTAGCAATTTTTTCGTTGACAAGTTATTAAAACAGATACGGGAAACTATTGTACGAATGCCTATGGCTCTACCGACGAAGATCGAGATCGCCCAGAGCGCCAAGCTCAAGCCGATAACCGAGATCGCAGCGGGTCTCGGGCTCAGCCCCGATGACATCGAGATGTATGGGAAGTACAAGGCGAAGATACGCCCCGAGGTCTACACAAGGAATAAGGACAAGCCCGACGGGAAACTGATAATAGTCACCGCAATCACCCCGACGAAGTTCGGGGAGGGTAAGACGACTATGAGCATCGGCCTCGCCGAGGCGTTGGGGAAGCTGGGGAAGAGGAACATCGTCGTCCTCCGCCAGCCGAGCCTCGGCCCCGTCTTCGGCGTCAAGGGCGGCGCCTGCGGGGCCGGCTACGCCCAAGTCCTCCCCATGGAGGACATAAACGTCCACTTCACCGGCGATCTACACGCCATCACCTGCGCCCACGACCTCCTCACCAGCATCATGGAGAACCACATAAACCGCGGCAACGAGCTGGGCATAAGCCTCCACGACATCATGTGGAAGCGCGTAATCGACATAGAGAGCAGGACCCTCCGCAAGATGGTCATAGGCCTCGGCGGCAAGAACAATGGCATCCCCTACGAGAGCGGCTTCGAGATCACCACCGCATCCGAGATCGCCGCAATACACGCCATAAGCAGCGACTTCATGGATCTCAAGAAGCGCATGGCAGCGATCACCGTCGCATACGATAAGGATGGGAAACCGGTTACGGCAGGTCAGCTTCAGGTCGTCGGCGCCATGGCTATCCTGATGAAGGACGCGGTTAAGCCCAACCTCATCCAGACGATCGAGGGGACACCCGGCATCATCCACGGCGGCCCATTCGCGAACATCGCGCACGGCTGCCCGAGCCTCATCGCCATAAAGACCGCGCAGAAGCTCACCGACTACGTCGTCCTCGAGCCCGGCTTCGGCGCCGACCTCGGCATGGAGAAGTTCTGCAACATCGCAAGCCGCGCAGGCGGGCTGAAGCCCAGCGTCGCCGTCATCGTCGCCACGATTAAGGCGCTGAAGAGGCACGGAGGCACCAAGTACAGGGACATCGACAAGCCCAGTGCCGACGCCGTCAGGAAGGGGTTGCCAATCCTCGCCAAGGAGGTGGAGAACGCCAAGAAGTTCGGCCTCCACCCCGTCGTCTGCATGAACCACTTCCTCAACGACGCCCAGGAGGAGATCGATATAGTCATGAACTGGGCCAAGGAGAACGGGGTCCCCGCGGCCTTCACGGACACCGTCCTCAAGGGCGGCGCGGGTGGCACCGAGCTAGCGAACCTCGTCCTCAAGGAGCTGGAGAAGCCGAACAACTTCCACTTCCTCTACCCACTCGAGATGCCCGTCGAGGAGAAGATCAGGACCATCGCCAAGGAGATCTACGGCGTGGCCGACATACGCCTCACGGACGACGCGAGGAAGGCGCTGAAGCAGATCGAGAAATTCGGCTTCGACAAGCTCCCAATCTGCATGGCGAAGACGCCGCTCAGCCTCACGGACAACGAGGATCTGCAGGGTCTGCCACCCACCGGCTACATACTGCCCATAGTCAACCTCAAGCCGAGCACAGGCGCTGGCTTCATCGTCGCCTACTGCGGCGACATAAGCACGATGCCCGGGGAGCCGACACACCCAGCCAGTGAAGAGATGGACATCGACGAGAACGGCATCATAAAGGGGTTGGCGTAGAATGGCGATAATCCTCGACGGCAAGGAGACATCAGCCAAGATCGTTGAGGAGATCAAGGCGGAGATCGCCGCCCTGAAGGCTAAAGGTGTCAACCCGACGCTTGCACTCATACTGATCGGGGGAGACCCCGGCTCGGTCCGATATGTCAACATCAAGGTCAAGCGCGCCGAGGAGGCCGGCATAGCCACACAGTTCCACCACCTGGAGACCGCCACGACGGAGCAAGTCGTCACGCTCATCAAGAAGCTGAACACGGACCCCAAGGTCCACGGTATAATGGTCCAGCTCCCCGCGCCCAAGGAGGTGAACGAGGGCACCATAGTCGAGGCGATCGCCCCGGAGAAGGATGTCGACGCCCTCAGCCCCGTCACCTTCGGCAAGATAGTCCTCGGAGAGAAGAGCTTCCTCCCCGCCGGCGTCGAGGCCATCATGGAGCTACTCAAACGCTACAATGTCGACCCCGAGGGCAAGCACTGGGTAGTCGCCGGCTTACCGAGCTGGCTTGGTAAACCCATGGCAGCGATGCTCCTCAACAAGAGGGTAGAGGTCACCGCCTTCGCCGCAGGGGACCCACGGCTACCCGAGTTCGTGAAACAGGCGGACGTCCTCTGCATCGAGATACACAGGAAGTGGACCGTCACCGCAGACATGGTGAAGAAGGGAGTCGTCGTCATCGACAACGGCAACAGCTACGAGGGCAAGAAGGTCTTCGGGGACGTCGACTACGAGCGCGTCGCGCCACTAGCATCAGCGATCACCCCCGTCCCCGGTGGCGTCGGGCCCCTCCTCATCACGATGCTCCTGCGGAACACGGTAATGGCGGCTTCAACTGCCTAGTTTCGCCACTTTCGCACTCCACCAACACCGCGGGCCATCAAGGATTTTAAAGAGGGGCACTACCCCTCATTCTACAAGGTGTAGCCTTTTGGCGAGGATGGACTCACGAAACGCCCGACGCATGATGCAGCGCATGGGCATGCAGATGAACGAACTCAGCGGCGTCACCAGGGTCATAATACAGAGCCCCGGCAAGGAGATTGTCATCGAGCAGCCAACGGTCACAAGCATCAACGTGCAGGGGCAGAAGATGTACCAGGTCCTCGGCGGAAAGACGGTTGAGAGGGCGCCTCAGGCAGCCATCGCTCAGGGCGCAGCGTCGGCGATTACCGAGAAGCCCGCCGTGCAGGTACCCGAGGAGGACGTACTCCTCGTCGCCCAGCAGGCCAAGGTCTCGATGGATAAGGCGCGTGAGACCCTCGTCAAGTGCGACGGTGACCTTGCCAGGGCCATCCTGATGCTCCAGACGGGTTAGAGGTTTTGCAGTGGCTCTCCGGGTAAGGCAGCAGCGCGGCGTCGTCGTCGAGTACAAGGGTTCAGGGGTCGTCTTGGACCCCACTGGTAACGGGCATGGCTACCCAGTATTCGTCAGTCACGCTCACGCCGACCACGCGGCCGCCTTCAAGTACCCCGACCGCCAGAAGTATGCAACTGAGGAGACCCACCAGCTCCTCCACAGCCTCGGCTGGAAACACCTCGATAACTGGCAGCAGATTAAGCTAGGCGATAAGATCAAGGTCGACGATATAGAGGTCCACGTACACAACGCGGGCCACGTCCTCGGAAGCGTCCAGTTCGAGGTCAACACCCCCGAGGGTACAGTTCTATACACTGGGGATATAGGCCTCGAGGAATCGTACACGATGCACCCCGCTGAGCCGGTGGATTGCGACATACTCGTCGTCGAGACGACCTTCGGGGCGCCCATGTTCAACTTCCCGAAGCGGAGGGACGTCGCCCTCGACGTCGTCCGATGGGCCACCATGGAGGCCATCCCAGCCGGGCGAATCCCCACCTTCAAGACCGACTCCATAGGTAACGCTCAGGAGGTCATTCGGATCTTCAACACCCTCACTAAGCTCCCCGTCGTCACGGCGAAGAGCGCCACAAAGGTTAGCGATGTTTACAAGGGCTTCGGCCACAGCCTCGAATACTACGACTTCAAGTCCCCGGAGGGGGAGGAACTTCTGGAGGGTGGGAAGTGCGCCATCATCTCACCAAAGGGATCGAAGCTGCCCTACGATAACCTCGAAAGTGCCCTTGCCTCGGGGTGGGCTGTACTATTCGGGGGGCGTCAGCGAGCCTTCGCCTTAAGCGATCACGCCGACTTCAAGGGTCTACTCGGCTTCATACGCAAATGTAAGCCTAAGAGGGTGCTCACATTTCACGGGGGTAACATGACGAGGGAGTTCCCCGAGTACGTCCGGAAGAAACTCGGGGTCGATGCTCGCCCACTTTCGACGAAGGAAGAGACGCTTAACGGTACCGTCCAGAGGGGGGAGACCCGGATCAAGGCGTGTACTAACCAAGTTCTTCGCACGATAAGGATACCCGGCTTCGAGTACGGTACCCCCTGGCTTGAGAGGGAGCTTTCGAAACAGGGCTACAGCACGGGAGAGACTGAGGAGACCCTCGACTACCTCGTGTCTAAGGGGATACTGGAGAAGACTGAGAAGGGCGTTAAGATGAGTTAGGCGGAGCCTACATCTTCACGATTTGGGCGTGTGGGACGTCACCGAAGTAGATGACGGCCCTTCCGTTGACGAGTCTCTTTTCGATCGCGGCCTCGACTATGCGCTTTCCGACTAGGTTGCAGATGGAGGCGCGGCGCATGGCCTCTAATGCCTCCTCTACGCTTCCGGGTATGCCCTTGTAGAACTCTTCGCTGACCTTGAATGGGACGCGGCCCCCCTGGAGGGTTTGGCCCAGTAGCTCGGCGTCACAGACTGCGACGAGGGTGTCCCTTCCGTGCTTTATAGTCCGGAGGTAGACCTCGCTCATTTCGCTCAACCCGTACCTATGCTGCTGCGTGCGCCGCAGGCCTCGCATTGGAGGAACCAGAGGCGCTTCTCCTTGATGAGCTGAGTATCTGGGCGACCGCAGACTGGGCAGATGACGTACTTCTTCGCATATGCGTCTATGAGTCCGCGTATGGACTCGGCGTTGTGCTTGCCCTGGAAGAGAGCACGGTTACCGTCGAAGTTGGCGAGAGTCGCCATCTCCCCGGTGAGGTACTTGAGGAGGTGGTCGGGCTCTCTGCGGAGCTGCTCGGCGATCTCCCTGAAGTTGATTATGACGGTTTTCCTCCCCTGGAGGGCTATATTCGCCCTCGGGACGGCGAACCTGTCCACGAAGCTTGTCTGCTCGGGGAGTTCTTTGTAGGCTCTGTCCAACATCGCCTTGTAATCCTTCTCCAAACCTGCTCACATCCTCGTTGGCGCCCAAGTAACGCTTCGGGCGTCCAAGAATGAGGTGTGTCGGGTCTTAAAAAAGGTTCTCGGATTTAGCGCCGGTGGATCGCGCCGAAGTAGATTATGACGACTCCAACTAGGGCGACGAGGAATCCGCCGATTAGTAGGCCCCAGCCTATCGGGCTAAGGATGGTGACGCGAGCCCCAACCTGTACGTTAGCGTCAACTCCCTGTGAGCCGTCAGCGTTCATTATCACGACCCAGTACTCGCCCGAAGAGGGCGTCCACGTCACGGTCTGTGTACCGCTTCCGGAGGCCTGAGCGACCCATATGACTTGACTAGTTGGCGGGGTAGGTGGTTTTCCGCCGGGTATGGTCTGGTAGGTGGGCACCCCGTTACTCATCATCCTACCTGGAGCCCAGTTGTACGAGATTATCCTGTCAATGTTTACCCCGTCGAAGTAGGTCACTGCGGATTGCTGAGGTACTATGCCTACAAAGATTGGTTTAGCGTTGTTAGAGGTGGCTGTTATCTTTAGGGAGACTATGTTTTGGTTTTGAGGCATAAATCCGCCTGTATCCACGTTGACGTTGTTTTGGACGATAGCGAAGCTGCTGACGGTTAGTGGAACTGGGCTCGTTACCATGTACCCGGAGCTGTCAGTTATGGCGGTCTGGCTCCAGATGAGCACGCCTCCCCCGGCGATTAGGCCGAGAGCGATGAGCAGGATGAAGCCCCCGAATATGAGAGCAACTACACTACCGGCGTTCCAGCCGGAGGCCCTCCGGTAAACGACACCTGTAGTCTGAAGAGGAGCCCCACACTTTTGGCAGAACCTAGATCCTTCCTCGTTCTCGGCGCCACATTCCTTACAATACGGCATATTGAATCCCCTACTCGTCTTTAGAATGAGCTGTTTATTAAATAAATATGGTTATGATTCAGTAGTTTTGTCAATTAGGATCATTGAGACGAGACCAGAGCTCTGTAGCGTCATCTCTCAAGATCCCAAGGGATATCTGGCTCAGTACAACGTTTGTGGACATGGTCCAAATATGCAGGCAATACGTGGATTGACTCAGTCTTATTCAAATACGGGCGATCGAACCAATCGATCGGTGCTGCCAGTTGATCAGGTTCGGGGTTAAGACGTCCCAAGCTAGGGACTATGGCGACTACGCTGCGTTGAGGAGGGTCTGGCTGGAGGCGGAGAGGCTCGGCTTCCACTCAGGGTGGCTCTTCGACCACTTGTTCGAGCTACCAGGTGCGGGGCCCAGCCTAGAGCCCTGCTTGGAATGTTGGACCTCTCTATCGGCACTAGCCGCGGAGACTAAGAAGCTGAGACTTGGAGTGACGGTACTGTGTGCAACCTACCGGAACCCAGCTCTTCTAGCAAAGATGGCCTCGACCCTTGATGTGATTAGCAACGGCAGACTCGAATTCGGAATCGGTGCTGGGTGGGCGGGGGTTGAGCATGAGGCTTACGGCTTCCCCTTCGACAAGCCCGCCATTAGGATCGGGAGACTCAGGGAGTCTGTAAAGATAATCAGGAGTATGTGGACAGAGGAGAAGACGAGCTTCCACGGCAAGTACTACGACATCGAGGGCGCTGTAAACAACCCGAAGCCGATCCAGAAGCCTCACCCGCCGATCTGGATTGGAGGCGGAGGGGAGGGATTAACCCTGAAGGCCATCGCGGAGCTCGCGGATGGGTGTAACTTCATTGGTCTCTCCACATCGGAGTATAGCCACAAGTTGGATGTCCTGGGGGAACACTGCGCTAAGATTGGTAGAAACGTTAACGACATCCAGAAGTCGTGGCAGGGTAGAATCCTAATCGCGAAGGATGAGGACGAGTTAAAGAAGATGAAGGTCAAAATGGGGGAGGTCGACGAGGAACACAATGTAGTCGGCACCCCGGATCGCTGCGTCGAGAAGCTACGAGAGTACACGGACCTCGGCGTCTCCTGCTTCATGCTCGTCTTCCCCGGGGCGACACGGGACCCCAGACCGCTCCAACTATTCAGTGAGAGTGTAATGCCCGAGTTCTAGGGCACACCCGAACCGTTTTATCCACCCACCCCCGAATCTCATACCCGTGTCCGAAAAGTTCGAATGCGAGGTAATGGACTGGGACCTCTTCTACGAGCTCTCGAAGAAGACCGCCGACAAGATCATCACGTCGAGGTTCAAGCCCGACTTCATGGTGGGCCTCGCCCGTGGGGGCTGGGTCCTGAGTCGCGTCCTCTGCGACTTCCTCGGCGTGAAGGACCTCGTGAGCCTGAAGGTGGAGCACTGGGGCGTAACGGCGACGCCCGACGGCACAGCGCAGATAAAGTACCCGTTCCGCATCGAGCTCAGGGGCAGGAAGGTGCTGATAGTTGACGACATCACGGACACTGGTGAGAGCATGATTGTCGCCAAGGAGTACGTTGAGACGATGAACCCACAGGTCGTGAAGACGGCGACGCTGCGCACCATCAAGGGCAGCAAGTTCACGCCCGACTACTTCGGCGACGAGATAAGCTGGAGGTGGGTCGTCTTCCCCTGGAACTACAATGAGGATATGTGTAACATAGTCCCAAAGACAGCAGCTGATGGCGCGCCGCCTGAGGAGGTGGCGAGACGCCTCAAGGCGAATAATAACTTGGACCTCAGCGTATCTGAGGTCGAGAGGATACTCAAGGAAGCAAAGAGGAGAAAGGTCTAAGCGTCTTCGTCCTCGTCGTCTTCCTCATCTACGTCGACTTCTACCGCCTCCGCTCCACCCTCCGCGGCTTTCTTGGCTGCGGCGGCCTTCTCCTCGTCGGTGGTGAGGCGGTACTTGCGGATCCCATCCAACCCACGGGCAGAAACTATCTCGCCGCCCTCGAAGAGGCTGCGGAGTAGGCGGAAGACGCGCTTCTCCTTAAGCTCCATTGAGGCCGCGATCTCGGCTAGGCTGAGCGGCTTATCTTGGAGGTGCTTGACTACGTCTTTCTTGAGCTTGGCTGTCGACATCCCTGTAGTAATATGGGGGGTCTGCGTTAAGAATTTGACGCTGAAACTCCCAACATTCACAAAACATCCAAACAAGTAAGCACTGTATGGCGTAAAATGGAAGGGACTTATTGGTTGAAGGATGAGGTCCAGGGAAGGATTATCTTCCCTGTCTCATCCATCTCATCCCAATACTTCCACTGGTTGTCGACAGAGAGTTGCAGATACTCTAGGGCAGCCTCGTTCTCCCAGAGATGCGCGAACCTCCCCTGCTTCGTAACGTATTCTCGTATCTTCTTCCGGGGATTCGGCTTCGTAGTGAGGTGGAAGTGGCCGTTTTCGTACTCCCATAAGACCCACATTCCGGTGTTTACTGCGGTTCGCCCTATCTCCACAGTCTCCTCCGGTGGGAACGCCCAGCCCTTGGGGCAGGGTGTAAGAAGCTGTACCAGTGAAGGTCTACCGCTATTAAGGGCTTTACGGACCTTGTTAACAAGGTCCACAGGGTAGGAGATGCAGGCGGTGGCGACGTAACCTATGGAGGGGTGAACAGCAGCGATTAATGCCATGTCCTTCTTCAGCCTCTCGTTGCCTATGGGCTTCACCTTCCCTGACGGGGTGAACGTCGTTGAGGAGCCGAAGGGCGTTGTGCTAGAAGCCTGGACGCCTGTATTTGCGTAAGACTCGTTGTCGTATAGGAGGTAGAGCAGGCGGGAGTAGTCGTAGGTCAGACCCATTGACAAACCGCTCAGCCCTATATCTGAGAATCCCCCATCTCCACCGTAGACAATGACGTTTACGTCCTCCTTCTTCCGCTTACCCTTGAACATCAGCGACCGGAGCGCCGCGGCGGTGCCTATTCCAGCCGGTCCTCCTGCCCCGAGTTGGGTGTGGTACCATGGGACCGCGTATGGTGAGGATAGGAACTGGTGGCCGTTGGCGACGTACATGCAGCCGGTTGGACCGAGCACTACGGTCTTCGGGCCGGCGGCTTTGAGCACGAGCCGGTATCCGAGGGCGGGGCCACAGCCTGCACATGTCCGGTGCCCGGAGACGTAGTAGTCCTCCGGTGGTATTTCGGTTGGTTTTTGGATCAGTTTAGTTTCGCGGCTCATTGATCTTCACCTCTCACGGTAACCCACCTGACGGGTTTGTCCACCTTACCCTTCTTC
Source organism: Candidatus Bathyarchaeota archaeon (assembly GCA_963769425.1). Lineage (GTDB taxonomy): Archaea > Thermoproteota > Bathyarchaeia > TCS64 > TCS64 > UBA8941. Next base: position 307,422 of record CAVYLP010000001.1, read on the forward strand.
ACTGATTCGATGAGCTGCTTCGTGGAGTTCTCGAGCTCCGTTAGCGTCATCTCTCTTCCACCAGCGAAAATGTAGTCCATTATTATCGGCCTGTTTTTGGAGTCGTAAAGCGCCGCCTTGACCTCGTTGTATAATACGCTACCGTTCCAGGGAGAGCCGAGGCTGAATGAGAAGTCGATCACGCCTACTCCCCTCACGTCCTCGAGGATGTTTTTCAGCTCCTCTGTTGGGAAGGGTCGGAGATATTTTAGCCTCAGGGAACCAACTTTGATTCCCTTCTCGCGTAGTTTCTCGACTATGTAGTCTGCGTTACGTGAGTATGCACCCATCGACAGTAGGACGTAGTCAGCGTCTTCCATCTTCATTGACTCGAACCATGGATCGACCTCCTTGCCGGTTATGTCGCCCCAGCTCTTCCAAGCCTCGGGGATGACGACGTTCTTAGCTCTCTTAATTGCGGCGTCGAGAGACTTCCTCTGCTCTGGCCCTATTAGTGAGGGGGCTATGTGCATGGCCTTGCTGACGGTGTCGTAGCTGGGGTCTAGTGGGTGTGGTTGCTTGTATGGGGGTAAGAAGCGGTCCACGAGATCCTTCTTTGGGGGAAGGACGGGTGACGCGACGTGTGTGATGGTGGCGCCGTCTAGGGCAACGAAGTGTGGGAGTAGTACCCGCTCATCTTCCGCGATCTTGTAGGCGACGAGGGTCATCTCCAGTGCTTCCTGCGGGTCTTTAGACCAATTCATTAGCCAGCCAACGTCCCTGAACAGGAAGGCATCATTCCACTCCATGCCAAAGTTTCCGGGATCGTCGAGTGATCTGCACCCAACGACGCCGACGACGGGTAGCTGGCCGAGGGCGGTCGTTATGACGGCTTCAGTTCCGTATATTAGCCCGGTTCCGGAGCTTCCGACGAATGTCCTCGCACCAACGGCGGAGGCGTGCTTTACAACCTCGAATTGACTGTGCTCTGAGTCGCATATGAGGTACTCGGCGTAGAAGTCTCCACCCGCTATCATTGTTGCTAGTGAGTTCATTATGCCCGTGTAGGGTCGAATCGGGTAGGCGGCGATGACGTCCACGTCGGCTAGTTTCACGGCCTCGGCTACGGCTCTCGCCCCTGTCCATACCCGCCTCTTCTGAACGCTCTTTTGCACTGATACTTGCGAAGTTTTACTCATCATCAGCACCTCAGTACGCGTACTCGATGAGCGCCTCGCGTATTGTGAGGAACTCCTCCTCATCGAGGCCCTCTAGGGCGGCGAGTTCATGTGGCATCGATATCGCCTTTGGCCCGCAGACCTTTGCACATATGCCGCACCCCTTGCAGTAGTCGTAGTCTACCTTGATAGTGTCGAAATCGATGGCTCCATCGGGGCAGAAGATGTGGCAGAGTTTGCAGTCCACACATTTGCTCTTGTCGATGACGGGTCGGAATGTTCTAGCGAAGCTCGTCTTGAAGCCGAAGTTCCTCTCACCCACATTAGGGCCGAACTCGATGAGGGCCGGCGCGATCTGTTCCCAAGTCGGCATCGCCTTCATTCTCTCCTCGTAGGTTGGGGCTTCGGCTACGGCTCGCTTGATCTTGAGGTAGGACTCCTTGTCCCAAGGACCGGGCTTAGCTCCCCCTACTTTGGCACCTTCGCCGAGGTGCGATACTTTACTATACTGCTCGCACTCGGAAGCCTTGAGCGAGACATCAATCGACTCGGCTTCGTCGTATGCTCTCCTCACGGCGTCAACGGCTTCCCTCTGGTCCTCAGAAGATTCGAGGGAGTCGATGACGTGTTCTAGTGTGACCAAGGGTTCCATCGACTTGGCGATGGCACCTATCATTCCGTATGCTATATTCTTGTCATACTTTTTTGCGCGCAGAGTGAATATTTTTCCATCCCAATCGTGGGCGCAGCCATACTTTTTGACCAGTCTGAGGATTACATCGGGTTTGAGCGACGTGTTGACCACGAGCGAGGCGTTCCTCTTCGCCCCGTCGAGAAGCAGCGCCCTCTGCGAGGTCGACTTAACGAGGAGGGACGAGTCGAGGACGGCAATCGTGTCGAATACGCTGCCGATGGGCTCAACCTCCTCTGGCAGTATCATTTTGATCTTTGGGTTACCGAAGACGGCATAGTAGATGAAGGGCAGCTGAACCCTCTCAGGGCTGTCGTCGTATCTCATGTAGTAGAAGGCTTCTCTCCCCGCGGCTACGCCCGCCTGTGAAAGCGTCAGCGCTATCTGGGAAGAGTGAGCCGTGTTTATTACCCCCCGTCCGTGGATGGCCAGCCACGTCAGGCTCTCAAGCTCGGGTGAAGACATACCACTCCCAGAGAGCTTTACGATGGGCTCTTTTAAGATATGTTGCGCTGGTGGGCATGATTCTCGATTAGGAAATTTGGGGATCTTACAAAGAAGCGATTATTCTCTGCAACTGCTTGTAGAGATTTTTTTCGCCAGCTCTTGGACTACCTTATCGAAACCCATTGAGCCATTAAATGTGAAATTCTACAGTTTAAGAACTTCCGTTTACACTAAACAATCGACCCTTTATGGATCAGACAATCGTTCACTTCGAGATACCCGCAAAGGACCTTGAAAAGCTCAAGGGATTCTACGAGAAAGTTTTCGGATGGAAGATAGTGAAGTCGCCTCCGATGGCGGAGATGGAATACTGGATCATCCAGACGGTGCCTACAGACGATAAGGGCATGCTCCTCCGCCCCGGGGTTAATGGTGGCATGTACAAGAAGGAAATGGAAGGTGCAACCGCCGTAAACTACGTCGCTGTCGCCGATATAGACAAGGCGATCAAGGAGGCGAAGAGACTCGGTGCGAAGGTTGTCAGTGACAAGGCGGAGATACCTAAGATCGGATGGTTCGCGGTCCTCAGAGATCCCGAGGGCAACCCAATTGGAATGTTGCAGCCGGCTCCGATGTAATATCGCGCTGCTAGAATTTTTTGATTATCTCGAAAACTTGTTTGTATAGATTTGTCCTAGTCAACTTGTCAGGTTGTCCTATGGATTCCTCAACTGAGGAGTCGAAGTCGATACAGCCTAAGTATCTGACACTCATTTTCCTCGTCTCCGCCTCGATATAGCCCGTGTGATCCATGGACATGTTCTCCAGTACGCCTATCGTTGGTACATGTTGGTCTTTGAGTAGGACGAGAAGTTTACGGACGGACTCGTAGGCTAATCGACTCGGCGTTGTTACTACCAGGAACTCTATTCGGGGGATGAGTCGGATCATGTCGAGGGTGGCGTCTCCTATGCCGGGGGGCATGTCTATGATAAGGTAGTCTAGGGTCTCCCAACGGGTTATAGCGAGTAGCTCGATTATGGCGTTGCTCGCATCAGCGCCGCGTAGGGGGACGGGCTCGTCGGTGCTGTAGTGGACTATGCTCATGTAGTGGAGGCCGTGGGCAAGGGGGGGAGTTATTCCCCTCTCCTCGTGTGGGACGAGGCCCTCGACGCCGAGGATGACATGTGTGCTAGGGCTTGTAAAGTCTAGGTCAAGTAAGCCGACACTCCGCCCCTTGTCTCTAAGGGCCAGGGACAGGGCGACGGCGATCATGCTCTTGCCCACTCCCCCCTTCCCGCTGCTTACGGCAATAATCCGCTTGACTTTGTCGAATCTCTCGGGGATTATGGCGAGGCGGGGGTCGCTCACTCCTTCTTCCTCCCCTTCATGCTTGCGAGCCAGACACCGCGCCCCTCGGTTATCTCGAAGTCGGGGCTACCGCAGTTGGGGCACTTGAGGTAGACGTGTGCCATCTCGGGGACGAAGTGGATTGCCTCGCCTGTTTCCTCGTCCAGCTTATTCGTCTCCAGCTTCCACTCGTGACCACACTTACGGCACTTGAAGGCGGCGGGAACCGTTTCTATGACGAATTTGGTGTTTTTCATCCGTGGGGTCCGCATCTGGTCGAGGGCGAACTCGATGATTTCGTGCTCGATCTGCTGTAGTTCGCCGATGGCTATCCTGACCTCGGTTACCTCCTCCATGCCCTGATCCTCGGCGAACTTGTCGGCGGTTTTGATGATGCCCTCGGCTAGGGCCCACTCGTGCATGGCTCACAGGAAATACGCGAACCTAATAGATATTGCGTGCGCGTTTTCTAATCTAGTTAATCTTTGGGTTAAGCCTCATCTACGTGCGTAAACAGCGTTCTAAGAGTGCGTGGGATGAGTTGCCGACTAGGAACTGGGCTTCGGCATCATGCCTCCTAACACTTCGGTTAGAGGCGGCATGCTGATCGGTTCATCTTCGACTATTAATCCGTTGGATAGACGGTAGTAGGTGATTACTCTGGCAGAGACTTCTTTTCCGCTGGTAGGGATGAAGTGCATGTTACCCCGAAACACTACCGAGTCGCCTTCGGCTACAAGGTTCGTGATTTCAAATTTGCGTATCGGTACGGCCGTCTTCAGGCCAGAAATCACGGCCTTGAAGCCATCACGGTTGGTGACACCCATGCTCGGGTTCGTGTAATTCGGCGCAAGTAATTCATCCATTACGCCGACTTTGCCTTCACCCAAAACTTCGGTGATAAAACGGCGGACCACCGCCTTATTCTTATCAATGGACATTTCGGATTCACCTATGCTTCGAAAACTTTCGTTTAATATAAACCGTGGTTACTTGGGTTTCGTCGCGCGTTTGCAATAATCTTTTCCTTACCTCCCCTTGTGGGTTACTCGGAGCTCAGGCTCACGAAGTTAATCCCCTACGTTCTATCCGCGCGGCATGTCTGAGGTATGAAGTTATTAGCATTCACCAATCTCATATTTGACATGGCTGAGTTGGACGATTTCAAGGAACTCAGGGAACGTGGGCTAGACCGTATACTGGGACTAAGTGACGGAATCTTCGCCTTCGCTATTACCCTGATGGTTCTAGACCTCGTCGTTCCAGTAATCGGACAAGGAGATGTATCCTCTCTGCCAAGCCTGTTAGCCGGTGAGTCACTGGGCTTCATTAACTACTTCCTGAGCTTCGTCATAATAGCCATCTGGTGGAACGCGCACCATCGTAACTTCGAGTACATCAACGGCTACGATGGGTTATTGAAGGTGCTGAACCTCATGGTTCTTCTTTCAATCACGCTGGTTCCATTCTTCACGAAGCTCCTTGATGTGTGGAACGCTGCGCCATTTGCTGTCGCTCTCTATGCTTTGAATCAGGGCTTAGCGGGTTTTTTCCTGTCTTTGACTTGGTGGCATGCGACGAGGAACCGTAGATTCGTTGATTCACATTTAGATCAGAGAGTTATTAAGAGAATTAGGATCTCTGGTTTCATTGCACCGATTGCCTTCTTCGTGTCGATTCCCCTAAGCTTCATCAGCGTGTTGCTTTGTTGGATCTCATGGTACGCTATGGTGCCGGCGACATTAATCATCAGGCTAAGGTACAGATAGGATGCCCGAGGCGCCTCAATGCACCATTAGATAACCTGCCCGCGCATGTTCTCCCCTAAGCTGCCTTCGTAACGTGTGCGCCAGTTATTTTACTTCCAATAGGTCATCAGTCGCCTTTTTGCCGCCTTTGGAAAGGAACGCTGAACACTTCTTCTTAGTCAGTGGTTTACTCTTTGTACATCTGCCACCCTCAAACCAGATGCAAATGTTACATGACATCCATATCACTCAGTCAATAGTGATCTAAACTCGCTGAGCAATAAAGCAGATATGAGCGTCTACAGTTTGCGCGCATTCAATAGCCTTATTCTGACTTCCACGGGTGGGCGAAGTGTCTCTAACGAGTCCCTGAAAAGGGCGCACGATGTTTAAATCTCCATCAACATATCAACTGGTCGGATTAATATGTACATCAAGAAAGCAGCAGACCTTGAATGGAAAAAACCGCCAACCGGCTACTACCTGAGCGACGTAAGAGAAAAAATACTTTGGACCGATCCTAAAACGGGAGCCTTAGTCTCCTTAATGAAGTGGCCCCCAGGGCCGATCGATATGAAGCATAAGCATCCTCACGCGAATCAGTGGAACTATATCCTGAGTGGAAAAATCAAGGAAAAAGATGGCCCTGTAGAGGACGCGGCTGGGGTGATGGGTTACTGCCCTAAAAGTGAGAGCCACGGTGGGACGATAGCTGTTGAAGAGTGCATCGTGTTATTCCACTGGGATGGGCCTAGGGACCCGGAGATAATCAAGTAGCTATTATAGTTGAATGCCTCGAAAAATCTTATCTCAAAGTTACTTTGGGTTAAGCCTCATCTTATATACAATAATCTTAACCTGAATTCCATCTGATAAACAAACATTTTATTAGATTTTTATATGATTGGTAATGCGTTAAGCGGTCAGCTTGCGCGCGCCCATTACCTGAACCAGTCACTAGACGCAAGGAAGAAGTCATTCAGACTCTCATTCGGTACAGTAACGGTGATCGAGGACCCTGTAACTATCAATCTTAGCCACTATAATGGAGATAGCTGTAGGACATAGGCGTACCAACCTGAGCAGCTGAGCTTTCCACGTCTTTTGCTGCATACACCGGACCAAACATGCTGAGAGTATACCAGCCATTCTCAAGGTGAGAAGTGTGATAAATCCCCGTTTCCGTTACATTCGATGACCAGACCACTGGAGCCTGCCATATCACGCCACTGCTATGGTTTGTGTGGTATATCTCATTGACAGTCCCAACTCTCACCCAGGACTCGTTCTTCCAAGCGTCTCCCCTCTGTAACGTGAGGTTGATTGGGTACTTGCCAACAGAGTCTATGAATAGGTCAATGCTCACAGTTGAGCTGTTTCTCGGAATGTAAAGTACACTAATTGTTTTCGTGTCATCGTAGGTGTCTGGGTAATTGTATTCGAAGTACATAGGGTAGGATGATACTAGTTGGACTCCTGATTGGTAGAGTCCGGGGCTGTAGTTTGGAGGTTTTAGCAGGTTGACGAGATTCTCGAATGTCGACAGTTGAAGTACTCGTTGGTTTAACGACTCTATCTCTGCGTCCTTCGTTTTCAACTCTGTGTTCTTGCTTTGGAGGTCGTTGTACTGTATCCACGTGAAGCCTGAGACGATCAAGAGTACTACCAGCATCACCGTGATGATGTTTGTATGTGTGTTTGGTTGATGTGTGCTAGTAGACAATCTAAGAACCATTAGTGACTCTCATGTCACACCTTAAACGGGTTTCTCGCGTGTACACAAGCGAGGCAGCTTCTTAATCTCATCCTCACTTCCACCTGATACTAGGATAGATGTTTTATCGCTGACACCTCAAATCCTGGGACCTGCGCGTGCAAGACATCATAAAGGGTTAAAGGATAGCTACGCGTAAAGAGAATCTGTAAATTCCTATGTTCGGTCAGTTAGTCACCGATAGCATCAATGATGACTATGCGAGCACGCATCCCCTATTACTAGTCTTAGTGATCGTCATACTAGTTGTTATTGTTATTCTATTGTACGTATTCAGGGAAAAGAGGAAAAAAAACAAGTATGAGCCAGAGAAGAAGCGCGACCCTGACGACCCTAATTTGGTATGGGGGCCTCTGAGCGGTGGTAAGCCCATTGGTCCGCCTAGCTAAGGTTAATGTGAAGTATTGTAGGGCCCTTTTCATAAAATTAACAGGCTAGAATGATCAAGCCTAACATTACGCCTAGGAACTTTATAGTAGATCCGCTTGTCCTCAATTCCACCAATACTCAAACTGGATTCGGGTGGCTGAATTAGACGCAATAAATTAGTATATTTTGGCCTTTGTTTAAACTTAGCACATACAGTGCATTAAAATGCAAATAGGAGGGCGTAGAAGTCGCTATAGATGGCATATGGTACAATGGAACGCGCTTATACCCCGGCGGCTGTGATTGGTTTGCCCAGGTGGGAGCGGACGAAAGGTCGAAGCAGTGGAAGACCTGAAAGCCGCGGAGCCGTGAGGAGTGGGCTGCGAAGGAACTTGGCTGGCTTTGGCTAGTCGGGAAACCTGCACTCCCCAGTTGACAACGCCAAAGCGTGGTCAACGCGGTGACCTCGCCTGGACACCCCCCGTATGCTCATGTGCATGTGGAGGTTCTAAAGCTACATTTCCAAAGATGGTTTAATGGAGTCGACTAACTGATGAAAATAAAAGATGTGAAAAAGGGCTATAGGTTATTGACCGAATCCGAGAAGCGGAACAATCAACTTCTAGAGGCGTTGAAGACGGTTCGCGGTACGAAGAAGTATTACCCACCAGTCGGGCGCGCGAATTAGCTGTTCTGTTGGCCAGTCATGGTCTGTGTTGAACGTTCTTTCGCCGTTCAGAGGCACTTTCAACGTGTTCCAGAGCTTTCTTGTCTCTGAGTGCCTCGTGTTGGAGAACCTCGTTCAGCTTTTCTCTAATAATTGGATATGGGGTATCCGAAGCGAACGTGCCCACCTCGCGTATTCTCAAATATGTTCGTCCAACCTGCTCCATATCTTGACCGACACTGTCGTAAGAAGTCTCTAGTGCGATCTTCATAGTACCGTCCATTTTTACAGGCTGCGGCAACGTATTTTTTCGGACAGCTAATTCAGTGTTATCGACGAGTACTCGCCTCTTCTGGGACCCTATAAGACATCAACGCGAGTTTATTCAAGGTTCCTTTAGGCTACCCTCCGATTTGCACATACCGTTGGTCGTCTAGCGGTAAGATACTTAAACGGGTGTTCAGATGCATTGGCGTTACCCATTGGACGCCTACCTAGCTGAGCTGGATAAAACCGGGATGTGCCTCATGATTTGGAAGGGGGGAGAGGTTGTCTTCAGCAGCCCGAGCAAGGGGATTCGCCCCCACCTTGAAGCCATTGAGAGACTCGGCAAGGAGAAACTGGCTGGCTCGGTGATGGCGGATAAGATCGTGGGGAGGGCCGCTGCTTTACTGATGCTTTACTCGGTTCCAATCGAGGTGCACGCGGGTGTCATCACAACGAAGGCGAAGGAGCTGCTGATGGTCAACGGGGTCAGGGTTTGTCCAGACGTGGAGGTCCCCGCGATCAAGGAGAAGGATGGGCGCATCTATTGCCCCTTCGAGGCGATGGTCCAGGGCATTACTGACCCCGAGGAAGCTTACCCGGCCATAGTCGCGAAGATGCGGGGAATGAATGGCTCTTAGTCAATAGATTTAAGAACGGTTTACGTGCAGTGTTTAGGATTCATCGCTGGTTCTTGCCATGATGGACGAGGTTGAGAAGCTCGCCGAGGAGATTAGGGACAAGAAGCTTAGGGGGATGGTTCTCGAGCTTCTCAGGAAGCCGACCCTCGACCTTGACTACCCTTGTCTAAGCTTGGAGGAGTGTCCAGCGGGCGCGTTCCAGCACCACAGTTACAGCGGTGGGCTTCTCCAGCACACGATCGGCGTCACCAAGCTGAGCATCACGTTATGCGACCTCGTCGAGGGGGTCTACGGGGGGAAGGTTGACAGGGACACAGTCATCGCGGGGGCGCTCATCCACGACATCATGAAGACCTACACTTACGAGCCTCGGGGGGACGGGAGCTACATGAGCAGCCCACTGGGGGAGAAGGTCGACCACCTCACCCTCCTCGTCGCTGAGCTCTACAAGCGCGGCTTCCCCGTCGAGGTCATACACATCGCGGCTTCTCACCACGGTGACGTGAGCCCCGTCAAGCCCAAGACTATGGAGGCACTAATAGTGAGCATCGCGGACCTCGCCGACTCCGAGCTAAGCAGGAAGACGCTTCGGGCCGCCGAGTACCTCCTCAGGCAGATGGGGGAGAGCCAGCCGAAGCTCGGCTCCAGCAGAGAGGCGCTGGACCTCGTCCAGGCGAAGAGCAGGGAAGGCTGGGACGGCGTCAGGAAGCTCAGCAACGGAAAGAGCTGAGCAACTCGTTTTCGGGTATAGAAATTATCGCCCCATATCCGCTGCTCAAGGCTAAAATACCTAGTTCCCCCTGACTCAGCGTAGTGAGTCGAACGGCGATGAAGGTAGCGTTAATCGGCTTCGGCACCGTGGGCACAAACTTCGCTAGGGTCCTCCACGAGAAGAGGAGGATGCTCAAAGACAAGTACGGCTTCGAATGTGAAATCGTGGCGGTAAGTGATCTGCTTAGGGGATCTGTTCACGACCCAAAGGGACTCGACATACCTGAGCTCCTCCGCCTCGTCAAGGAGACGAACAAGATTGAGGGCTACAAGGGCGGGACAAAGGGGCTCGACAGTATTAGGACTATTAAGGAGGTGGACGCCGACGTGGTCATCGAGGTCGCGTGGACGAACCTTGAGACTGGTGAGCCGGGGCTTACCCACATCAAGGAGGCGCTTAAGGCTAAGAGGCACGTCATCACGAGCAATAAGGGGCCCATCGCCCTCGCCTACCCGGAGCTGAAGCGGCTCGCCGACGAAAATGGTGTCCAGCTGAGATTCGAGTGCACCGTGATGAGTGGTACACCCACCATCATGTTGGGGATAGACGGCCTCGCGGGCCACGTCGTCAACGGTTTCCGTGGGATCCTCAACGGGACAACGAACTATATACTCACGAATATGGAGAAGGGGGGCGCCTACTCGGACATCCTGAAGGAGGCTCAGAGGCTCGGATACGCGGAGGTTGAGCCTTCAGCCGACGTCGAGGGGTGGGACGCCGTTGGGAAGACGGTCATCCTAGCTAACAGTGTCATGGGCGCGGAGCTCAGGCCCGGAGATGTTGAGAGGGAAGGTATCACAAAGATCACGACTAAGGACATCGAGGCGGCGAAGAAGCAGGGGAAGAGGATCAAACTCATAGCCCACGCCTGGAGAGACGGCTCGAAGGTTAAGGCGAAGGTGTCACCCGAACTCGTGGAGCTTTCAGACCCACTCGCGAGCGTCTCGGGGACCACGAATGCACTCACATTCGAGACGGATGGCCTCGGGGCTGTAACGATCATCGGTAAGGGGGCGGGCGGGATAGAGACTGGCCACGGTATCCTCACTGATCTACTAGCCATTCATAGGTCTCTCTGATTGGGGTCGAACAGGCACATTCATTTATTATTTGAGAGACTCCAAACTCAAATAGCATAAATTTGGTGGTTGTGAAAAGGAGCGTTTTTCAAGACTCTCCCGTAAGTGGTAGCATAGTACAACGATTCCTAGCCTCAGCCTCTGATAGGTTCAGCCGTCGATGAATGTGAAAAAAGGAGTTGTTTTCAAGACTCCCTTGTACCAGTAGCATAGTATAAGCAAAAAAAATTGCATAATTTCTTAGATTTTTTATCTTGATTCTGCTGAGTGAATCGTGTTGTTGGAGTTATCGATAAGGCCTTAATTAGTAAACAATGTTGACTTTTGTATATTCAAATGGATTGTCAGAGGGGCGGTTTGACTTCGTCTTCTTTTGATGCCGAGCAGAAGATACAATTCGACTCATCAGGGTTTGATGCTGCAGTTGCTTATCTTGAGGAAAAAAATCAGGAGACCCTCAAAGTACTAGTGGAAAGTCGAGGGGGTCGATTCGCTTACTCCCATTTTAGATGGTCTAACTTCGAATCACGTGAAACACCGGAGGAATTCTGGGTTAGGACCCTCGGAAAGATACTAAACGTGAGGGATGCGATTCATGACACCTCCAGAGTGAGGGACTACATCCTAGCTCAGAGCCAGTCAGAATGGCTACCCGACGTCCTCGAGTACCTACCCGAAGGCCACAGATTCGATTCGACAATCCATCTAAACATCGGCTACGACAACATCTCCTACGCGAAGGACGTCGCCCTCAACCTCAACAACCAATCCTTCCACGCCGACCCCAGAGAATCCATCTATTACCTCATGCACGAGCTAGCACACTCCGGGTACTTCAGCTACCACGCCGCCCCGAACTTATCCGGGCCGAGAACCTTCGCCGAGCTAGCAGCCAATGTGCGGTTCCTTACCCACCTTGAAGGAATGGGTGTGCTAACCCCCCTAAAGAAGAGGACCGAGGAGGGCGGGCTCGGGGATCCGGATTACCTCGCCTTGCTCAACCCAGTCGAAACGAGGAGGAGGCTCGATGCTTTCCTCGAGAAGCTCTCTTGGCTTGAGGAGGAGCCGGATCGTAAGGTTGTGAAAGATGACCTCAACGTTTACGACGAGTTGAGCCGAAAGCCACTGAGGCTTTGGTATGTGGCGGGGTGTGAGATAGCCCGCGTCATCGAGTCGGGAAGGGGACGAGGGACGCTGCGTGAGTTGGTGAGGGTGGGGGGCGACGAGTTCTTCGCCTCGTATCGGAGCATCTGCGCTGGATCTGCTTGATCTGGGAAAGCTAATATTGGGGCTCTAATTGTTGCTATGTCTGGGCAGAGGTGCCAGAGCGGTTATTGGGCTAGTCTCGAAAACTAGTGGCCTTTGAGCCTCAAGGGTTCGAATCCCTTCCTCTGCGCCACAGTCCCTTCCTTTAGGTATGATGATTTGTTGAATATCTAAAGGAAAAGAGACTCGAAGAATCAACAATTGAAGCAAAGATTAAACTCGTCAAGCATCTAGCATCCAAATTCAATCTCTGGGATTCTGATTCAATCAGAAAATACATCTACGAATGCGAAGTGGGGTGGACGTAGGAAGAATAACGCGGGATACGCCTATCAGGATTGGTGCAAGTGGAAGGGTTTCGAGTTTAAGTTTGAGAATTTCAGAGAAGAAACACAGGCTCTACCATACATTCCACTAGAGAAGGAAATTCGATCAATTAATAGCGGGATTTGGTCCGACCTATTCCTGTTTACTTCAATTGATCAAGGAGTCGGGTTTCAGATTAGCTGAGACTTTGACACTTAACACGTATCTGATATTGATTTTGAACGAAATGTAATTACTCTCAATTCACCTGCAAAGCATAGCAATCCTAGACAGTTCAGAATGTCATCAATGCTTAACGCAATGTGTTAAGGAGAACGATAGCAAGAAAGGAGTTCAAGGAACGGATCTGGGATGCTAAGCCTAACTCCATCCGTTACACATTCATTGGTTAAACGTAGATACTTAGCTATTAAACTCGGAAATCCTTGACTCTTGAAGTATCTCAATCAAGACCTTTAGACATTGGAAGGCAACTATGGAATATCACAGAACTAAGGACATTCTTTATACGTTAAGGAAATGCTTGGACACAAATTCAATCAAGAATACCCTAATTTATACGCATCTTGTGGGACTTCGGAAGAAGAAAATTCATACACCATTAAAGTAGCCTCAACCATCGACGAATTCACCCCGCTTCTCGAATCAGGCTTCGAGTACGTGTCCGACTTCGAGGGGAAGAAGGTGCGGAGGAAGAGGAAGTAGGTCTTCAGGTCTTGAAACAACGACAGAGTATCGACTAGATCTCCAAACCATTTTTGGGTTCAACTTTTACAAGTTTTATAAAATTTACAATTTTTAATTTGGTTTTACGGAATAAATAGTTTATAATATTTTTTAGAAGAAACCAATTTGAAATTAATTTATAGTCGATTAAGAGTAGTCTTCAATTAATGGTTGAAATCATTCGGGAATCCAGTAATTTAGAACCACTTCTAAAAGGTTTCATTGACGCTACAAATACTAAATATTTTGGCAATTCCTTGAACATCCTCTTCTTAAATGGTTCCATATTAGAAGTCTTTGAAAATAGTGGGATATGCTGCTTAATCAGCATGAGCGGAGCAGATAATAAAATTGAAGAAAGCATTGATTTGATCGAGGGTAAGTCGAAAACTGACGTAGTTCCATTTATTAAAGAAATTAGTAAAGTAATTCTTCCTCGCATAATCTTGGCCTACAAGCAAAGTGTCAGTTCTGTGGATAAGAATCAAGATGAATTACATATTACGGCAGGTATTGTTGCATCGTTTATGACTACTATGCCGGAATTAGAGGCAAAGATAAAAGAAATGACGGGATTTTTCATTAATGGAGCCTTTCTGTTCTCAGATCTATTCGTAGTAGAAGCTTACAAAGGGTTTTCAGAAATTAAGAAATCTCATCTTCGCTCTGGCATTAGTACGGGTGCCTACGAAGAAATGATTCACCAACTGTCAAAACTTGCGATAATCGAACCCAAAATCAGGATCAGTGTTTGCCCCTATTGCATGAATAATGAATTAGTAGTTTCTAAGTATCCACAAGTCAATGATACATGTCCAAAATGCGGAAATAAATGGTCGAATAGCGTGTTATATCTATTCAATGAACAATTTGGGAAAGTTAAGTCAATAAATGCGGATCTCCCCCTATTTATTTCAAGTTATTTAAAGCACCAAACTGCAATACAATCTTTAGGCGAAGAATTAACTATATTTCCTAATGCTGTCATTAAACTTGAAGGAAAAAATGTAGAAGTTGATGTATATATTCCAAGATATAATATCGGTATAGAGTGTAAAAATTATTTATCCACTTCTATACCCGACACGCCAACACGGGCTAAAAGTATCGCTGGAGAGTTAAAACAACAAATACTAAATTATAAAGAAGTTGGGATAGAAAATATTTACATAATAGCCAATCTCTCAACGAAAACTCTTGAGAGAGTTAATGTTGAATTAATTGATTCATTTAAGAAAAAGAAACTAATTATGCCTAAAGTGACAATTATTCAAGGAGATCCAAACTCGGTGATAAAACTTCTAAATGAACTGAGTGCCTCAATTAGTATGGATTTTAAAAAGAATTTCGAGACGATGTTTCAAAATATCCCTGTCTTAGATACTACAGACAATATGAATAAAAAGGAAAAATCAAAGACCGAACAATCTAAAAAAATAGATTAAATTTCTATTAAATATTTTTGTGCATACTTGTCGGGTCTTGTCTATACTTTAACTTGTGAGCATCTCGATATCATTATAGCACATATCGAAATTTTTCGATATCACTTTGAGGTACCGAACAATATCAAATTATTTGATTTAATTTATGACACACAACCAGACCCGGCAAGCGCAGGAACTGACCCCTCGCGGCGGGACTGGAAAATTGAGATGTCAAGATATTCCAATCTCAAGACCACGCGCAAGTTAAAGAGATGTATTTTGAAAAAATATTAATATTTATCTGAACTAAACGAGTGTATGGGTGTTAAAAAGCCTGTCCCCGAAGGAATAAATGAATACATTTTTAATCAAATTAAAACTCATCAAAATATACCTCAGTCTTTTCATACTGAAGATATTATTCGAGGTAATTTGTTATGTAAGTTTTTATCATGCACAAGCATCGAAGAGAGATTCAATTTAAGTTTTAGAATATTTAAGAAAGTTCTATCAAGACACGCTAAAAATCAACCATTCTACGAAGTTTTAAAATATGCAGGTAAGATTGAAAGCGGAATACAGATATTCAATCCAACTCTCAGGGACCATCTAACCCACTCAGTTTATGTTTATCTTTTAGGTTTATCCGTGCTCCCGCCACAATTTCATAATCGTTTTGATCTTCAAGAAGAGAATATTGGATTTCAGTGGAAACTAGCCTCGCTATTGCATGACGTGGGAAGTCCCCCTTCGTTACTTTGTTACTCAATGAAGAGCTATTTGGATAGACTTCAAAAAGACTCAACCTTCGATTTTTTTTATCCGAAAATTTCAATTCAGAATCTAGAAACTCTACATAAAAGACCTAGAAGTCCAAATAATTCCTTCACTCTTATTGAACGCAAACTGACAGAATGGGATATTGATTTTGATATACGAGAAGAATTTAAAAAAGGCCTAAAAAAAGGCGATATTGATCATGGTATTTTAGGCGCACTCCTAGTTTTAAAAATAATTGATGACAAATACTGTCAAAATAACCCCAATCATTATGTTCACGAAAATGAGTTCATTGAAAATGAAAGAGAGAAAGAGGCTTGGAGTAGACATTTTTTTGATGATGATGTTGTTGCTGCCGCAACAGCCATCTCAGTTCATAATATAATCGATAGAACGGATTCAATAATCAAATTCGAAAAAACTCCCATATTATATTTATTAATTCTTGCTGATACATTGCAGGAATGGGACAGATATTCCCCAAAAGCTAGAATGTCTGATCCCTATGCGTTATCTATTCAATTCGAAGGTGAACAACTAAATGCAGATTTACACTTGAGCAATCGGAAAAAACAATCAATACAAATGACCCTTAAAAAATTATTAATTAACGATGGACCTGAGATTGTTGTCCGATAGATTCCTTTTATACGCGTATGCGCGCGCGCTTTGATAATTAAGGCATATTTGTCACATGAGAATAAATTAATGAATATAACTGTTCTAATTCTGACTTTGATACATTAAGTTGTAATATTGACGCCATAAATATATCTAACTCAATTCTACTTTTTTCACTACTCTTAAGTTGTTCTAAAATGCATTTATTATTACAACTTCGAATATTATTGAAATACTCTCCAATTAGTTTTTTTGATTCTTCTCCAATTTTATCAAAATCAGGAATATACATATTTTTTAAATCTAATTGTTTTATTTCTAGGTATCCTCTTGTTGATTGTTTAGTAAACATTAGAAATTGTATCAAATAATAAATCGAATTAAAATATAATGTCAATGCTTTAGAAGAAAATTCATCTCCTTTGTAGAGCATTAAGAGATTTAATGGACAATATTTATCTTCGGTATATACAGCCATAGAAAATAAATTATTAGATTTTAACCATAGTCTATTTTGTATGAATAACTTACCTTTATCAGTTATATTCAATTTTTCTTTAAGAACATAATCGTGTTTTCCTGTAATATCATATACATTTATGCCGACTAGAGTTCTTAGAGTTTTTTCAACTTCCCTTTTTGATATTATTGATGTAGTAGCCGCCTTTTTATTGTAATAAGTAAGATTATCTTTAGTATCATCAGTAGGTTTAAACGTTAATAGAAACTTAACATCTTTATCAGATATTCTATCTCTAGTAAAAACAGATCTATCGACAACACCTTTAGGTCTTAACTGATGACCATCTCTAATTAAACCACCATCCATTTTTATAGTAAAATTACTTTTCTCTAATATTTTATAAATTTTTTCTGATTGATTTTTAAAATCTATTTCATTTGTAAAAACGTACTTCATTAAATTATCTACATTGTCAAATAATTCTTTCTGTAATACTTCATAGTAGAGATATTCTTTTTTATTATTTGATTCATTTAATTCGCTTTTAATATTTCGTACTAAATTATCAATTTCAGTACTACTCCATTCTGTTAAATCTTCTTTTAAACATATTATTTTTACTTTATGATCACTATCAGGAATACCTTTTTTAGCTATAAATATAATATCTGTAAATTCAGAATCTTCACTAAACGGTTTTCCCACTAAAGATTTAATGATGTATTCAATTGAATAAGAAGTTAGGTAAAATTTTCTAAGTTTCAAGGTATCTTTTCCATGTAAAAGACTTATTGGTATTATTGCTCCTATTTTACCTCCTACTTTTAAGACCTTATCCGTTAATACTAAAAAATGACCCCAAAGATTAATACGTCTTCCGCAAATATTGCTTGTAGACTTTTTTATAAACTCATCTTTATACATAGGTGGAAGTTGTCTAATACTCGTAAATGGTGGATTGACAACTACACAGTTTACTTTATTTAGTAGAAATGTTTTAGGCTCTGAAATAATTTCAACTTTATGTGGCACAAAATCATAAAGAGTTTTTGCCGATAATCTAAGTCGACGAATTTCGTCACTGATATCTCCATACGATTCTTTTATTGATATTGGGCTTTCTAAAGATTCGATACTCAAAGAGTTCATAACTGCTATTCTAATAAAATTCGTCGGAGCACGTATATTTTTTGCAGAGAGATTTAAACCGGATAAATGGCAAGCGAACGGCATAATATCCGTTCCCGTCAAATCATTTTCAATAAATTTTTTATGTAAAATATCTTTTTGGGTTGGACTAATATCTTTAATATTTTGATAAAGTCTTATTTTTCGTTCATAGCTTGAAACAAGAAGTGTTCCAGAGCCACACGCTAAATCCCATACCGTATCATCATATTTATCTATAGTTAAAGATGCTAAAAGGTCAGCCGAAGCGGTTTTGGTGTAATACGAGGCCAAAATCTCTCTTGTTTCTTTAGGGAGTGCATTCCCTATCAGTCTGCCATATACATCATGTTTCATCTCAGAAAGCTTTAATGGAATTAAACATTCAATTAGTTTATTTATTTCTTGAGTGATATCAGCATTAGAGGGGATTCTAGACACTACTTCAATATCATAGATTGGGCGATAATCTATGGCTCTTATTCTATCAAAATAATTATTTAATTCTCCAAGATATTTTATTTTTTCTATTTCTGGTACTTTTTTTATGCCTTTTACTGAACCTGATTGTTTTGAATAAAAAAAATAAAATAGTATTTGGTTTGTGAGTATATATGCGAGTAAATCAATTGTTTGATTTCTAATTTTTGATTTTCCTATTTTTGGGTTAGTAAGGGTAATGAATAGACCATAGTCTTTAGTTAGATGGTTTTTTATTTCATCAAGTGATTTTTCATTTTTATAATGTTTATTCAATAACTTCGATAATGCTTTAACACTTTGTTGAATTATTGAAGATGCTGTTTCAACTCTCACAGTTGCAACTATTTGCTGATCTATTTTATTTTTTAAAGTTGAAAATATTTCTTCTACATTCATTTTTGATTCATAACTATGCCAATTTTCAGTTAAGATTACAGATTCTACATGTATATTTAACGCTCTTTCTTTAACTTCTTGTAAAATATCAATCTTATTACTAGTAAACGAGGGATAAGAAATAACAATCATATTTGGAGTATTATACTGAATAGAATAATTATAGACTTGAATAATTCCATCAATTAAGGTTTTAGAATCATCTTTATGATCAATTTTGACTTCCAAAATATAACTATTTTTCTCATATTTTATCAATAAATCATAATAATTCTTCTCATTTTTTAATTCTTGTGCAACGATAAAATCCATATCTTCAAGTAATTGTAATATTGGTGCATACAGACTTCTTTCAACAGGATGTAGCGAATCCATTACTTAACTACCCTTTTTTTATCTAGATATTCCTTTAAAGATTCATTGTATATTTGAGTGTCCGATTTATCATTATCTAATCCATATTGTTTGATTCTTTTCAATAGTGATTTAGGTAACCTAAAGGTAGTTTTTACTAATTCTTCTTCGGGCAATATTTGACATATTATCATTTAAGTATTAAAAGTATGCCGTAAATATGGCATGGACTAACAAAAGATGGTATATCAAATTAGGGTAAACTAGTTCCATTATTTTGAAAAGAAGTTGATTTTACATATTGCTCTCGTCAAATTTGTAAAACTTGTAAAACCGAATCAAACTGATTTTGGAATAGGAGATCCGTGTACAGCCTTGCCCCTAAAAAGGGAAATAACGCATATATTTAGTAGCGTCGAAGGCATTCGACCATATCTGGATCCAGTCTCAGGGCGTGCTAGCACGGTTTTTTGTGTGGAAAATATTTTCTAGTCGATGGGAGAATTGGACGACGACACAACATGGCTGGAAAGAAGGTTGGCAAAGACTCCGGTTACATCTTCGCGAACCCCATGGTGGAGCGGAAGAGGAAGACCGTGAAGCCGGGTCAGATACTCATCGACAACCACAAGTCGGGGGTCATCGTCGCCGATAACAAGGAGAGCCCCTGGTACAAGGCAACGTACTACGCGCACGGGAGCATCCTGCAGGACGAGGAGGGCAAGCTCATCCGGCAGGCGGCGTTCGTCGAGACGATCGACGCCGACGGCGACGTGACGTGGAGCATCCTCTGGGAGCCGAGCGATGGGAAGCCCACCTACCACTTCGTAGTCGGCACTGGGAAGTGGAAGGGCATAGCCGGCGAGGCGGTCATCACGGGCACGCAGAGCCGCGCCGACGAAGGCACGATGCCGAACTACGAGATGAACTGGGAGATCGACGAGAAGAACGACCAGACGATACCGGCGTTCGATCCCAAGGGCCCATACACGAACAAGGCTTCGAGCCTGAGCTTCCACGGACCCCACGTCACCGAGTCGATAAGGGAACTATCCAACGGGCTGAAGCTCATCATTAACACGCAGATAGGTGTTCTACTGCCTGAGGACCCGGCGGTCCCTAGCCCACGCGGTTACGCGGCCAGCAACGACAACGGGGTGACCGTGTGGAAGGATGGGGAGAGGCTCGCCGACGTGATGCTGCTCGAGGACTGCGACGCGGAGGGCGACATGTCGTGGCTCTGCCACGTCTGGTGGTACGCGAGGGGCCGCGGGCTATACAAGTTCGTCGGAGGCACCGGAAAGTGGGAGGGCATCAGGGGCGAGGGAACGACGCTCCCCGCGATTCTCAAGCCTCGAACCGACGACTACCACTTCCTCAGATCGGGGATACAGTGGAGAATAGACAACCCCAGCTAAGAACCGGGATTGTTTAAGATACTAAGTCTTTTTCGCCTTCACGGGAACGAATTAACTGAAATATGAAAAATTTGAATTTAATACATGGAAGTTATCACTTTGCGCTTCTACTAATTACTAATTATAATATTTTTAGGCGTATTTTTCAAAAAGAAACTTAAATATTAGACTTTATTAGCTGGAGTAAGAAAATGTCAAAGAAATCTATAATACATCTCATTTAAAATACGCTCGCTAGGAATTATCCTAATTAGTTTGGGGTCAACCGTCTGTTTCTTTTTCTAAATCCTTGAACGAAATCTTCCCAATCAATGTCTTTGGCAACTCGTCAAGAAATTCCAAGTCCCGAGGAGCTTCCCAGATCAATAAATTATTCCGCCCAAATTTTAGGATGCTCTGTTTTGTTTCTTCTGTGGCCTTTGCTTTATTTTTCAAGACGACAAATGCCTTGACGCGAGAGATTTGTAGATCATCTGGTACTCCTATGACACATACAGAGTCGACGTCGGGATGGCTCTGAAGTGTCTTCTCGACTTGCTCAGGATACACGTTTATCCCTGATACCTTTAACATTCGTTTCAATCTTGATTTGAAATAGAAGAACCCATCCGCATCCACGCATGCAAGATCACCAGTATGCAACCAAATTCGTCCATCTGAGTGCTTTCTAAGAGTTTTTGCATTCTCTTCTGATTGATTCAAATAACCTAACATCACATTCGGCCCAGAGACACAGATTTCGCCAACAGTATCAACTGGCAACTCGTCTTCTGTACCGGGTTTCACAATTTTTGCCAACATATCAGGAAAAGGTATGCCCATACTGCCTTCGCGATATTTGTCCAATGGCATGGCCATTATTGCACTGACCGCCTCGGTTAATCCGTAACCTTCCAACAATTGGACATTGCCGCCACCAGCTCTTACGACGGCTTCAAATTTTTCTTTGGTGCTTCTTGGCAATGTGTCTGCACCAGAGAAGGTCGCCTCGAGGCATGATAAATCTGACTTTTGAAATCCGGGATTGTTAGCTAAGGTTTCAAAAAGTGTGGGTACTCCGACCAAAAAAGTGGGACGTTTCTTCTTGACCAATTTGGCAACTTCCTTCGGTGTAAACGTTGGAATCAGAATACTCTTTCCGCCAGCCATGAACGCGGCATTTACACAGATTCCCAAACCAAAGCCATGAAAAATTGGCAGAATTGCTAAAACAGACTGAGTATGATTTAGATTACCCCATGCGATGACTTGCATTCCTTCTGCAATTATGTTTAGATTCGAGAGTTGAACAGCTTTCGGCGTCCCCGTCGTCCCACCCGTATACAACATAATAGCACATTCATCCGATCCCATTCGCTGCATTTCCACCGGTGGATACGATTGCTTCATCATATCACTCATCCAGATGACTTGGGGGTCTGCGGGCACGGGAGGTATTTTTCTCCCCATTGTGACTTTGAAGCCAAATTTTGTGATTCCTTTGAGATAATCGGAAATCCGAGCGAGAATCAGTTTTTGCACGCTGGTTTTTGCCATTCCTTCTTTGAATGGTTTATAAAACACATCAAGGGTCATTAACCATTTACTATCACTTATTTGTAGGAAATTTTCGATCTGATTCGACGGGCTTAAGGGGTGAATGACGGAGCAGACTCCTCCAAGTTTATTCACGGCATAAATCGGAATGATCCCTTGAGGAGCTGTTGGCATCCCAATCGTAATGATATCCCCCTTCTTGAAACCGAGAGAATTTAATGCAGCTGAAAATTGATCTATTTCTTTCAGAAGATTTTCATAAGTACAGGTGGTTCCCATAAAATCCCAGGCGATAGAGTCGGGATATTTGTCACAGGATTGTTTTAGGCGTTCATAAAGGGTTATTTGAGGATATTCAACGGAATGCGGCACACTTCCATAAAATTTTCGCCATGGGGGATTTGAAAAATCAGTCATAATTACTCTTCAGCTCATATGCTAAATAAGTGTAGTTAAGGAGAAGAAACATTCAGGAAGATAAAGTCGTTGTCTGGCGTGCGTATTAATTCGCTCATTAACGCCTCAAAAGAGATTGGCTCAATGAGCGGCGCTAAATGGTTAACTGAGCATCTTAGGGGTCAAAATAAAGCACACCAACAGAAAAGCCACAGTTATTATTGTCCCGATCCATGAGAGTCTGATGGCTGTTTTCACCATGGGGTTCGATCCCTCCTTCTTTTGAATATCTCGAGCGAGTAGCAGCGTGATGACCGTGAAGGGGAGGAAAATGACGCTGAAGAGCGAGATCTTGGATAGCTTAGCAATCAATCGCGAGTCCTTGAGCTGGGCATGGTATGTCGCATCAGGTGTTACCACGCTAACTGATTCAACGTTATAAAAGCCTCCCTGCACATCGAGTTGACCCTTCTGGTACCATTTGAGGCCTTGAAGGCTCTCCGGCTGCCACTTCGACGGGGTAATCGCCGCCCCTATAGTACCCATCAACCACTCAATCGAACCGATGAACTTGACCTTCTCCCAGCCCCTCATCACCAGATAGTAGGCGAAGTACGAGACCACAATCACGAGCAGCGTCCCATTCCAATCAAGCTTGATACGCCGCTGACCCGTGAGGAGAATCGACACGAGGATCCACCCCATGTAGTATAACCACTGGTTGTTATAGTTGGAGAACGCCGTGAAGCCGAAGCGCCGGATAAACTGGACCGGCTTTGACTTGGAAAAGTCATGCCCATACCCCCGCCAATCGACTAAGTAAATGACTATCATCGCCAGCATGACCGCGAAGCCGTTGAGGGCCAGGAACTGCCAGAGCCACGATAATGGGGACATATACGCACCATACGCCCGCGATATGTCATCTGGGAACCAGTTGCGGAAATGCGAAAGGTCCTCCCACAGCTGCACAGTATTCATAAGACCTGCACCCTTGAACACATCGAACGCAGTGGCGACAACGCCTACCATTCCCACTAAGAAGGCGATGAGGCTGCCCACAAGCACCTTTTTCACAAATTGTTTTGGGATTCGTTCAGGAGGTTGACACATCACGATCCCGATGATCGAGCCTATGCATGAAACCGCCAGAAAGGGAAAGACCGGCCCCATCGGCGCTGCTAGAGCCGCTAGGAAGGGGCTGACCAGTAAATAGCCGATCGAGTCCACCCCGATCTGGGGTAAATAGATTTCACCACCTCCCGTGGTGGTTGGCTGCCACGGATACCCGGGAACAAGTTGAGACACACCTACCCACACAGGGATCGTGAGTACAACCATCACCGCAGCGATGATAAGATAGGTCCGGATCTGATGGGATACGTTTTTCCACTGCTCCTTCCGGCTTACGACGCCTTGAATAATGCCGTTGAGGATCACGCACCACCCAATAGTGTGGATCATTTCAAACCAATTCCACCGCCAAAGGGCTGTCTGCAGATACAGTGACCATCGATAGGTTCCTCCTAAGTCCCTCACAAATAGACCAAACGATCCATTATAACCAGTAACGGCCTCGGTGAGCATGCCGAAGAGAACAAGCAGTACGCCAGTTACCACTTGTTGCACGATCAGGGTGTTTGTCGGTTGTCCGTTTTCCAGACGCCGATACATTGAGACCATATTCGAGATAGCGCTGACGAGCAGGAAAAGGCCGGCTAAGCCACCTAGAAACGGAAGCACCACTAGGGATACCAAGTTAATCAGAGTGAGATTTGTCACATTGGCCAACAGAGCATCTGTGTTGAGAATCCCGTTGATTACGTGTAATCCGATCATCAAAAAAATGGATAATCCACGCAAAAAATCTAGACTTGCAAATCGTTTCATAATGAAATCACAATCCGGTGAAGCATGGAACATTTATCTGTAGTTCAGTAAATAATATCTTTCCATCACCCGCGCGACAAGTAGAGGATAAAAGCTAATTTAGCAGTCTAAACCGTAGTGTGAAGCTATTCCTCTGCGCCAAGTCAAACCCAAAGTCATTATTTAGACGTAATTTCTAAAAAGAGTCGAAAATATTAGAATTTATCTTTTTCATTTAGAATGATTTACTTAAAACACTTTTTATTTAAGTTATTGGATAGTATTGCAAAAACCGTCAGTTTTAGAATAATGAATATTATTTTTTTACTATGAAGATCAAACTGACAAGCGTATTTGTAGACAACCAAGGCAAGGCTCTAAAGTTTTATACCGAGGTTTTGGGCTTCGTTAAGAAATCGGATAACACCGCAGGGAAATTCAGATGGTTAACAGTTGTTTCGCCTGAAGATCAAGACGGTACCCAGTTACAACTCGCTCTCAACGATAATCCCGCAGCAAAATCCTACCAGGAATCTATTTTCAAGCAAGGTGTTCCCGCAGCTATGTTCGACGTTGATGACATTCAGAAAGAGTATCAGAGACTGAAGAGATTGGGAGTGAAGTTCACCATGGAGCCGACGAAAACATTACTCGCGCGCAAGCTGAAAGTGAAAAATTGATTTAGGTCTGAATCTTGCGATCTAAAGTTTTGAAAACCTTTGCCGAACTATATATAAAGAAGAAATTTTAATTTCAATTTGATAATATGAGCGCAAGAGAAGGGACTGAATTAAAAGAACCTGCGTCTGAGTTGTTCCGCAAGAGAGTCAAGGAACTGGGCGATTGGCGTGGCGAGACGCTTGAAAGAGTGCGCAGGCTCATCAAGGAGGCGGACCCGGAGATAGTAGAAGAGTGGAAGTGGGTGAAACCTACGTCGCCTGGAACTCCAGTCTGGTCCCACAACGGCGGCATCTGCACCGGCGAGACCTACAAGAGTGTAGTCAAGCTCACTTTCTTCAAGGGTGCTTCGCTGGAGGATCCCGCTCACCTGTTCAACCAGCCTGGGACCGTCAGGCGCGCTATCGACATCCATGAAGGCGACAAGATCGATGAAGCTGCGTTTAAGAAACTCATTCGCGAAGCCGTAGCTTTGAACCTCAAGAGCAAAGGGAAACGGTAGACTTGGACCATGAGGACATCCTGTCGTTCTCAGAGCAGCAGATGGATCACCAAGAGCCTATCAAAAATCAAGCCAGCAGCTAGTTTTGGGCATAGAAAAGTACAGGTTGAATGCTAAACATGTGCTTGACTCACTCAACCTAGACCAGAAAAACAAAGACCTAACTGACCACTACCACAGAGAAGGACCGTAAGAACAACAATTGAACCACTCTCAATGCTCAAAGCCCGCCGTCACCAGCACCCACGTGAAGGCCTACAGTAAAAGAGCCATGGACAACCGAACCGGGAAAAGCGACCCGGATGCGAGGGTGAGCGTAGAAGAGGAGGCTTCATCCTCGGCTACCGCGTCCACACGGCCCACTGCGCCGACTCCGAGCTGCCCTTGGCATTCACGGTGGCTCCATGCAACGAGAACGACAAGGTCTACTTCGAACCGCTGTTAGAGCGG
Source organism: Candidatus Bathyarchaeota archaeon (assembly GCA_963769425.1). Taxonomy (GTDB): domain Archaea; phylum Thermoproteota; class Bathyarchaeia; order TCS64; family TCS64; genus UBA8941. Next base: position 333,240 of record CAVYLP010000001.1, read on the forward strand.
GTTCACCGCCTCGGAGTCAAGTTCAGATCCGTTCTGGCGGATGCGCAGTATAGATCGGTGGTACGTGACGCGGCTGAGTGGCTCGAGGCTGAGCCGATCATCCCGGCTAAGAGGGACTCCCGGGTTGATGCGGTACTGTGTGTTGGCCGGGACTTCGTTGCAAGAGGTGCTAAGCAGCCAGACAGACAAACGCGCGCGTATAAATTATTAATTAAGGAATATTTTACATTATTTAATTCTATACGAGAAAGGTATAAATGCTCAATATAATACCGCAAATGAGTTCAGATTGGCGCAGATAGTCACAGCGGCTCAGAGGCGGAACTATTACTTCATCATTGGCTTAGTTGTGATGATGCAGATCACCTCGTCGACCATCTACATGGTTCTACCACTCTTCTATGCGAGCGTAGGAGTATCGGTGGCGGAGAATGGCGTCTTAATATCGATAAGCACCTTCATGGGGATACTGAGCGGCCTAACCGCAGGGGTTCTATCTAATAGGTACGGGAGGAAGAAGATTCTCACACTGAGCGCCATAATATACTCGGTATCCTATCTAATGCTCGAGTACATGGGCACAGATTTTGGTAGCCTGGCGCTCTCGAGGATCGTCGCCGGAATAGGATTCTACATGATGCCGGTCATGGTGACCACCATGGCGGCGGACATATTTCCGATGGGGATCCGCGGGAGGGCCATGAGTCTCTATCAGGCAACGAGCGGGGTAGGCTCGTTGATTGGGCCGCTGATCGTTCCACTGCTAATATTTGGAACCGATTTCAGCCATTATTTCCTGTTCTCAGCCATCTCGATCATGATAAGCGGCGTCTTTATGGCCTTCATCATCAAGGAGACGCTGCCCTCGGAGCTCAAGTCCAGTGTAAACGAGTCTATCCGCAAGAAGCTGAACGTTCGGGGATTCATCACCTCTCTTAGGGGCCTCGGCGTGGTCGTTGGGATATTCCTCGGCGCAGTCATCTTCTATAGGACAGCGTACACGATGATCGATCCGTTCCTGAGCCTCTACCTGACAGAGGTGCTCAAACTTAACCTCGACTCAGTGAGCGCTATATACGCTTCCAGAGCTATATGCTACATCGCGTTCTCCTTCGTTGGTGGCTATCTCATCGATAGGTTCAGCAAGAAGACTGTGCTTCTGATGGGCCTCGCCATGACCACGATAACCGTCATTAGCTACCCCTTCACCCTGACGTTTCCGCTGATGTTGGTCTTGAGGGCGTGGGACGCCGCTTCTACCGCCATCTTGATCACGGGGATCTACACGTCGCTGGCCGATTTACTTACGGTGGAGAAACGTGGCCTGGGTATGGGGATCTACTCGGCGACGGCGCAACAGAGTTCGACTGTTGGCTCCATATTCAGCGGTTTCCTGATTGGGGTTTATGGATTCAACTTTGTTTTCGTAACGGCTGGCATAGCATGCGCCTTATCTTTCCTGATCTTCTGGAGGTTTGTGCCGGGGGGGAAGAAAGTGGATAAATCGTGAAAATAGGATGACTTCGTGCATATCTTCAATCATCCCATAACCGAGTCCCGAACGGTGTGGCATCGTCTATGTTGCGCGTAAATCACGTGGTGGCAACATCTCAGACGAGGTCATTCATAAGTTGTTCTCCGCGCGTGCAATGAGTATTATACAGTGGAAAATGCGCACGCAAGCATGAGAAATCTCGGCAGCGGAAAGCAATAATTACCAACATATATATTTCTTAATAAACCTCTGAAATGATGATTTTCATGGCTCCAAACCTTAAGAATAAAATGTTCCTAGATGGCGAGTAGGTTGACTGATGAGGCGCGCGCGGGCCATAGCCTTATCCCCCCAAACCCAAACCCCTTTTTTTTTGTGTTTTTCTTAAACCAGCGATTAGTTGATTATCAGCATGTGCACGGTGGAAGTGAGGATAAGACATCCGCCAGACAAATACTTTTACATTAGATGAGGCTAATGCCAAAGAAGCTTTGGAATATATTTCGAGTATTTTATGCTATTAGGCTAATCCAAGTACTCTCCCAGTTAGCTCAGTCCAGTCCTTATCGACGGCCTCCCGAATGAGAGACTTAAGACCCGAAAATACCTGAGGAGGCATCAGATTCATCCATCCCTTAGTTAGGATAACTTGGTCATCCTGCTTCAGCAGAGGGAAAAGCCACCTCACCAAGAGGGGAGTCTTTTCCTGAGGCACACTCCTCGCCATGACCCCAACAATGGACACTTGTTCATCCAACCCCGTATTCTCTCGGAGAGTCGGGTACAGATAGGTGTCCTCCTTGTAGAGGTGAATCCTAAGATGTGACCTCAAGACAGCCGTCGCCCTGGCAACCACAAGGGGATCAGTTGCAGCACTCATCACACCTAGCCCAGCGACCATATCATCCAGTTCACGATGATCAGTGACATATGTCTTAGCTAGGAGCGGCGCCACCTTATCGACCGCCGGGAAGACTGCCTCCTCCTCACCCTTTGCATGGTAATTCAAAATCTCTCCAGTGACCTTCATTCGGTTAAGAATAGGAGTAAAATCTCCGCGGGTCCTTACCGTTTTTAAGGTATCCTCATCTATCTCCAGCAAGTCCCTGCGAAATGCGTTGTGAAAGCAGCGTACTACGTCAATTGGTCCGAAGTCCGTCCATTTGTTCACATCTGTGCCCATGTTCATGTCGATTATCTTCTCTTAATCCCTTAAATTAAATCTGTGTGAATTAAAACTAGCATCAGGTGGAAGTGAGGATAAGACTATGGTTATCACCCAAACCCCAGTTTTCTATCCTTCATACCTGTCTAACAATCTCCCTTCTACTCTCACATACTCTTACTCTCTCTCTGGGTCAGACAGACAAACAGACAGGGAAACGAACAGGCAAACAAATAAGAAGTATTAAAAGAGTTAAAAAAATATTTTATTTCGATGTCTGAGATTAAAGTCAATTATATTCGTTTATCTTTGTTCAGAAATATCTCTTTATTAATCGTCCTATTTGGGTGGAGCATATATAATATAATGGGTGGAATCTTTAATTCAATTTATTTTTATCAATATTTTACACAAGGTTTTTTATACTATGAACTATTAGAGAGCCTAATTTCCTCCTTTTCAGGAATACTATTATTATTCCTACTCATTGATATTTTACGTTCGAAAGAAATTACTCAACGAAATAGACTTGAGATAGTAAGCTTGTTTTTACTTCAGATAATATATCAAATAGCAAGACCCGTCTCTATGTTATACTTTAATTTATCATCTATAAGTTTTCAACCACTTGACATTTCTAATTATACTCTATCTATATCTATAGCTATATTTAGTATTATTTTATATATTTATATAATCAGGAATATTTCCTATGGGTTAAATTTAATTAATGAAAATATACTCATATTAATTTTCTTTATATTTACAAGTTTTTCAATATATCAATTGTTGTATTATATTAATTATTTTGAGGGTCACTTATTCTATTTTTTCCAAATTAGTTCATTTGAATTAATATATTTGGTGGCTACATTTTTTTCCCTTAAGTTGTATCAAAAATTTAGAAAAAATGATCTATCAGACCTTGTTATGCCTATCTATCTCAGAATCGCCCTTTTTGAGTTCGGATTTATGGGTCTTGCAAGTGTATACTTTTTACTCATTAGTAATGGTCGCATTTTGTTATATGGAGGGGTGTTAATTGGTGAGATGCCCAATATCTGGAGTTTTGTATATTACATTGGTTTTATGGCATTATCTTTCTTACCCCTAAAGATTATCTTCGATAAATAAAACTCCAAAGAGTTAATCAATCAAACTGCGCAATGTCCGGGCTGGGTAGAACGGTATTATGCGTGCGCACATTATTGTTAAGATTAATGACTCTAGGATCCCAATTTTTAGTCTCACCCCTAAGATACTTAGCGAATAATAGAGACTCTTCATTTATCAGCGTCTCTTGGGTCTGGTGCTCCCCGTTCCTGTTATCTAGACAAAGCGCAGGAATGACGCAACAGGTTAACCAAAAATTAACGTCAGAGTGCTTAAATGAGGTTGGAAGTATTCGACGCGCACGCAAACGCACTCAGACATTTCCCCACTTATTGTAGTGTAGTTTATCCTTGAGCGTAACGGTCTTCTGCCTAACAGAATAGTCCATGGGGTAGCCAATCGGAATCGCCGCTGCCACCTCATAACCATCAGGCACGCCCAGAACCTTCTTGAGAACAACCGTCTCACGAGGCACACTGGTAACCCCATATAACCCCTCCGCAGCCATCGCCAGCATGATGTTCTCTATGCACATCCAGATAGAAGCCAAATCGTTCAGGTCATACAGAATCTCGCATTCCTTCAGAGGCTTCCTCAACCTATAGCAGACGACAAGCAGCTCCGGCGAGGTCACCAGCATCTTCACCTGAACCGGCAGCGCCTTACGATACATCTCCCTCTGCAGCTCATCCGACCAATTGTTTAACGCCTTTTCGAGCTCCATCTCGTTCGTGATGTTCTTCCCCTTCGAGACCAGCTCCGCGACCTTTACCCTCTGCTCAGGGTCTTTAACGAGGATGAACTCCCACTGCCGGAGATGGTTATTTGACGGTGCTTTTAGCCCCGCCTCTAGAACTCTACGGAGCTTCTCTTCTTCTACGGATCTTGACTGAAACTCCCTCACGCTTCTTCGATTGTTGACCGCTTCGTAAAACTCCAACTAAGATGCCACCTTGCTATATTCATAAGATAATGTTTGTATTAAGTTGACGAAAACGGATCCTTTTTAGTTTTGAACCTGATTTGTGGATTTGGTGTTCAAAGTGTTCTTGATGAAGATGTGGGGTGAATGAGGCATCTAATAGGATGATCTTCTAAACAACCAAGCTCGCGATTCAGCGGATCGAAATATAAGAATAGATTTAATTCATACCCATACAATGTATAACATAGGTCAAGTATGACTGAGGTTCAGGTAACCAGCAAGGGGCAGATAACCATCCCCTCGGAACTCAGACGCAAATACAACATAGAGGAAGGCGGTAGGGTCCAAGTCGTCGAGGAAGACGGGAAGATCGTAGTCAAAAAAGCGATCAGCTTCTACGACCTCGCCGGATCAGCTGTGGGAGAAGCCACAGTCGAGGAGCTAAAAGAGACGCTGGACGAGATGAGAAAAGACGATGAAGAAAACCAGCGTCTATGACACGAGATACTTCGTCGAATACTTCTACTCCGGAGACGAGGAGGCTGTAAGAGCCCTAAAAAAAGACGCGCGAGAAACAGGTGAGAAAATCGTCTCCACGGTGACCATCCATGAATTCTATAGAATAAACCTAGGCAAAGCAGGTAGAGAAGCAGCACAACTCAGATGTAACGCCATAAGAAACGAGTTCAAGATAATTGACCTTGACTATGAGCAAGCTCTGCTCAGCGCCCAGATAAGAAACGAGGCTCCGATCCCCTTCGCAGACAGCGTTATCGCCGCCGCGGCACTATCGAGAGGCTGCCCAGTCGTTTCAGACGACAATCACTTCAAAAAGGTACAGAGATTACAAACGCGCTGGCCCGTTCCAAGGTAATTGTATACGGTCGAATGGGCGCGCGCGTCTAGCGTATACGTAAAAAAAATATTTGTTTGCGGATAAGACAGAAGAATGGCTTTTGAGTGAGTTCGACTCTTTAGACCTTTAACTTGAGAAATACATGGAAGTATTCCGGTCCCATTTTTGATGCGCATACACACATTGGAACAATCACTGAAATATCTAGGATGATTGCCATCGAAGATGATTTTGGGATTTCAAAACAGATTGGAATTGTACATAATGAAGAAGGATTTCAGGCTGCAAAAGAGAAGTATCCAAACAGGTTCATCTTCGCAAAATATCTCTCCCTGAAAGATATAGCCAAGTACAACGTGGAACCCGTTCTTAATGAGATAGCTAAACTCAAAGATCAGGGCTATTCCCTCGCCAAGTCATGGTTTGGCCCCCGCTGGCGTGACTGGGTTGATGTTCCGAAGGATTTTCGGATTAATCACCCCAAACTAGAGCCCATTTTTCAGGCCCTAGAGGACAACGGGATACCACTCATCATTCACATGGGTGATCCCGACACCTATTACGCGACTCAGTATAAGGACTCGGAGAAATATGGTACTAAGGATGAGCACCTCAAACAGATGGAGGATGTCTTATCCAGTCACCCTAAACTAAAGTTTCAGATCCCTCACTTTGGTGCACAGCCTGAGATACATAGGTTACCCAATCTGACTAGGTGGATGGACAAGTTTCCCAATGTCGTAGTCGATACAGCTTCGTCAAGATGGATGGCCCGAGAGTTGAGCAAGGACTCGAGGAAGGCTCGGGAATTCATGTTAAGGTACTCGGATAGGGTCCTGTTTGGGACCGACATCGAATCCGATCAGGATGACCGTGATTACTTCTCTGGCCGATACGTTGCGCAGAGAATTCTGTGGGAGACAAATGAACGAGATACTCCACTGCCTTTCCCTGACGCTGACACTAAGGATACTGGTGGAACGGTGATCAATGGTCTTGATCTACCTCTTTCAAGTCTTGAAAAGTTGTATTGGGAGAATGCAAGGCGATTATATATGGTGTAGAAACGATGCCTTCGAACTAGCATAAGTTACTATATTCTTTATTCGCTAGCGATATATTGCCTAATTCTTTTCCACGCGCGCTAATTATCACAAATTTAGGAATCAAATTCTGCCAGTCTAAACCAAGATGTGGAGCTCTTCCTCTGCGCCATTCAAAATAAATGAATGGGGCAGTTTAAAGGCATATTTTTAATATTGAGGAGATATTAATTGAGCTTGAATTCTGCTTTCAAATTTGATTTTCTATGAGCGTTCGTATTGGTGCGTTATCAACCTAATCTCCTCTTCAGGATTCCCGCAACGTTCAAGTCGAAGTCCCAAAGGTAATAGATGTGAAACTATCGGAACCCATTTACTGTATATCTTAAGGATCCAACTTAATCCTAGTCATCGACGCCGATTATAGCTGCTCAGACCAACTGACCGTGTATTGGGCACTGTTACCATCGATGACGGTCACCGTGTTGTGCCTCCGCATAGTAATGAACTTGATCGTTCCGCTGTAACCAGCCCCAAATATTATACCATCGTCGTTGATACTTACACTAGAACCGTCGATTATAACGCGCTCGTTAAACGGTGCGATGGCGTCGCGACCCGCCCACACACGCGTGACCGTCAGCTCCACCTGGGACGGGTTAGAGAAGAAGAGGGTGTACGTCCACGTTCCGGTTGCCTGGTCGAAGATGCGTGAAGTCTGAAAAACGTCTGGCACCAGCAAGTCCTGGGCACCACCGAAGCTGACGCCGGCTGGAGGCACCACCGCCGGGTCAGCGTTTGTCTCCCCAGACGAGGTCACCATCATGAACAACAGCGGAAGAAGGACGGCGCCGATCACCGCGGCCCTGAAGAACCTCCTCCCCTGGAACTGACCTATCTTCTGGTACCGCGGCAGCCGCGCGACGACCAAGAAGATACCAGCCGAAAATATTATCGCCGCACGCACCGTAAGTAGCATCACTAACCCACCGCCTTGGTCGACACCGACGATCCAATCCAGGTAGCGGTCAATGAACCCAAGGCCCGACGTGCCCACAAACAGCGCCAAAGCCGCCGGCAACACCCCGAAAAAGATGATCGAGGAGATGAGCAGGATGGATACCGCACCTAACCAGCCTCGCCTGCCAGACCTGAGGTAGAGACACGTGATCAGTGGCAAGAAGAAGACAAGCAGCACGAATGGAATCGGATATTGGATGGTGTACATGTTGAAGAAGATGACCGCGGTCGCAAGCCAGGCCAGGATGACCAACGCATAGATCACACGTGCCCTCCGCTCCCACGCCGGCATCTTCGATTCGGGCTTAGCCGTGACTTTTTGGTCTCCGGGGTCTGGCATCGGCGAGGGTGAATTAGACATGACTAATACTTCTATTCATTTTGAAGATTTATCATTTTTTTGTGATGCATAGAGTCGAATATGTGGCTTCTTCGAAGACATGAGGCATATTATTCAAGGACTCGATATCAATGACGTTTTGGCATAACACGCCGTGGGTCGAATTATTAAGCTCGATATGGGAGTAAAATGTTGGGTCCAGTATACAATAAGGGCCCAAGTTGCCTAGGATGAAGGTGTGAAACAATAGTGGAACTCTGGCCATTGCTTTCGATCCTCTCAGTCGCACTGATACTCATCCCGCTCATCAAAGGCAGGAGGGACGGGAAACTCACCCGACGAAAGGCGGCGGCTATCTTGGTTGCAGCCCCGATCCTGTTCGTGGTCAGCGGTCTTCTCCTCATGAACACCGTCGTCAACCCCGCCGACAGCATCCAGTACCAAGTCGGTAGGGCACTCTGCCTCGCCGCCTCACCAACACTCATGTTATCGGGAATCTTCATATACCTCGCAGCACCCCACGAAGACAAAAAGCCCACAACGGTGCAACCACTCCCCGCTGAGCACCCCGAGGAGAAACCGCGGGCCTCTATACCGAGGTGGGAAAAACAGGCACGTAAAATCTATGGAGCCACAGCGCTCCTGCTAATCGGGCTGCTCTTAGCCACGTTGAGTCCCCTCATGATCTTCGCAGTGGGGCTAATCCCGTACATCATCTTCTTCATCTACCTCTTGAGGGGCAAACGAAGCCTAGTCGCGTCGCTGTTCTTTCTACTTGTATGGTATGGATGGTTCTCGGCCGTCAGCGAATCGATGTCGCCGATACACTTCACCCAACTCTTCACGGAGGTCACGAGAAACGCGCCCTACTTCGGCCCGCTGGGGTATAACATATGGTGGATGTTCTACTCCGTAGTGATGTTCTCGGGCGTAGTCATGCTGCTCCTCAGCTCATTGTCGGGCGTCAAGAGGATAGAGAAGGTGATGGCGAGGGTATTCACCACGAAGACGTGCGCACTGATTCTCACCGTGCCGATGATCTTGATGTTCGCGTTGCCTCCCGGCCTCGTGACGAACCCGAGCATGCGTCACCCTTCCATCGTGGTCGTGCAGGCGGGCGAGATAAATATAATCGAGGGTAGGACGGAACGATATTTTAATGATACGAGCGGGGAGTGGGTGTACTCTATCGCCGTCAGTTATAATGGACACCTACTACTCACGAACATCTCCTTGGGTGGCGTAGTTATCTCCCCACCGTTTGATAATAACACGGTCAGGATAACTGAAGATAATAGCGACGTCACGACAAATTTCCCTAACAGCGGAGTCATTCTGATCAGGGACAAGACACTCGTTAACTGGGTATCCCTCGTTAGTGAGAATTCTATGGGTGAGGCGATTTACGGCATCGGCTGGTTTTAATTACTGAATATTTTTCAGAACGAGATACTTATTTCGATACGTTGCTATGGACGAAATGACGATTTCATACGGGGACTTCTTTAATTACCGTTGCTAGTTGTCAACTCTTTTTGTCGGTGCTTCCACCCGCGCCTGCGTTGTGTTCGGTCTTTACATGGTCTATGATTTTGGCCAGCTGATCGTAGGGGCTTTTCATGACACCAAATATGTCACCCGCGCCGATGGCGTTCATAGACGATACTAGGATGAAGGAACACGCCGCCTCGCCCCCGTTGGCCTTGTAGCGTACCCTGAGATAGGGCGTTCCCCATACCCTATCCGCCTTTGCTTCATGAACACCATCTATCGCGATTGTGAAGCTTCCTTCGTTCCTCAGTCCTTCATCTATCTTATCCGAGTAGTCGGTGGGTTTGGCGGTCATGAACTTGCCGCCGGGATACTTTACGTAGACTAGCCTTTGACTCGTGAGGATAAGCTGCCCCTTCATGGCCTGACCCATCCCAGGTTTTTCTTTAGGGTAGAAGCCTACCTCAACCTTCGCCACTACATTCTCAGAATCCAATCGCTTCCACGTATACCCCACTGGGCGGATCGGCTTTAAGTATTATCATCAATGGTATGAAAAAATTCCATATACCTTGATGTTCATCTGCTTTTCTCAATTTGTTGGAGACTTAACCTTTTTTGAAAACCATGCGCCCAATACCGCAAAGAAAGCGTAGATTAAAACACCGAACGCGGCCATGATTAACAGGTTGACGGGCAGATAATATACTGACTGAAGGGATACCCCCAGCAGAGGCCTCTTAGTACTGTTGCCAACCACCAAAGCCAGAGAAACAACGGCTACGGAGACGAGTGCCATGATCGCGCCTTTTATGGCGACACGCTTAAAACCGAGCCCGGCGTAGCCCCAGCCCATGTAAACTACCATCGCTACTATGATCAAGCCGAAGACTATCTGGCCGGTTGAGTAAGAGGATAGGGGAGGCAGAAGCCCGGAGAGGATAAGCCCGCATTCAAACGCGGCCAATGCCCCAGATAATAGATAAAAGTAAAGTGACTTCATCATCTCCACGCTATCCGTTATAGAGGATGCGTAGAAAAAGTTTGCATCTTAGTACGCACGGTCTGTCAGAGGTGCAGTGATTTTACGTCTTCTAAGGAAATGTTATTAAAATTGCTTTGTGGAATAATAAAAATCCGTGTTAATTCTGAAAGACTTCATAAAACTATTAGAGCTAGAATTTAACAATACCACGCAATAATGTATAGATACAGTTTCTATAATCCACAAAGCAATTAAAATCAAATATTTACTTGTATGTAAAATGTCCAATCGATGGCCCTCAATCAATGTGCTTGATTAAGATAAATCGAAGATTGTAAGAAGTGCACAGGTGATGCATCACTGATACAGTCAATACGAGTGTGGCACGAGAAACATCATTTGAAGACCAGTATCATGCTCGTATTATCATGTTTCCTCATCTGCTCAGTACTACCCCCGACACCCTCAGGACAGGCGTCAATCAGTGAAGCGACGACGGTAGTACACGCGATCGCTGAATCCACAGACCACATCGTAAAAAGGTTCAACACCACTGTGACGATCATCGATGAGAAGACCATCCACGTCTCCATCGACTACGGCTTCAAATGGCTCGATGCGGACCACTCCCGGGACACGTGGTACGTCTACACCGGCGACAACGCCTATGGCATCACAACAGAGGACAAGAAAGGGCCTCTGAACTACGGCACAAACTACAAAGTCGAGAATGGGTGGCTCCCGGTAAAACTGAGAACGGAGATCAATGCCGGAGAAAGCTGCTACTTCACGGTCAACTACTACGCCGAGAACCGAGTCACAAACGACGGGCAGAGTCTACTAGGGTCATACCATGTGGCAATGTGGATTATGTGGGATCTCTCACCCAAGGAGGTCGTGTCAGTAAGAATCATCATACCGGGATGGTTCTCCGTCAGAAGGTATGATCCATCTTTCCTAGAGGCTGAACATACACAGGAAGGTGGAACCGTGCTCTCCACCCACGCTCAGAACGTAAGCTACGACACGAACTACTACCTTAACGCGGACCTATTCGCGAAGCAGGATACGGGGAACCTGGAATACGTGCCGAGTGTCGAAATCAATAAGTGGACAAGCACAGTCATGGCGGGAGTACCAACCCCCGTCGTCCTCGCCGTAATGAACCTCGGCAACGGCACGGCGCATTTGGTAAACGTCACTGTCGCCGCCTCACCTACCATGAGCCTCCGTGGCGTAGGCCTTCCCGCGGTGGGGGAATTACGCCCATTTGAGGCTAGGTATCTGCGATTCACAGCTAACGCCTCATACCCCCATTCATCCTACATATACGTAAAGTTCGCTTATACAGACGGCAACGGTATCACAAATATCCAATATAGAAACTGCACCATTAACGTGACGCGCCGAATCTACGACACTATCGCGGCCTGCAACGTGGCGCCTGACTACATCGAGACCTCAAAGGAGACATCCCTCAACTACGTGGTGGCACCCATTCATCAGGCCGACATCTCGGCCTCCCTGATACGACCGGACGGCAGCGTATACACCAGGGTAAGCCACAATATCACGTATGGATCCTTCACCGTGAGGTTCACCCCAGACACCTCGGGGAACTGGACCGCGTCTCTGTATGTGCCCGAGACCGATGACTGCAAGGCCGTCCGAATGAACACTACCTTTCTCGTCCACCCGACGGACCTATACTCCGGCCAAGTACTCTCATCGGACAACAAACGACTCGTCGCCTCATACGACGCTGAGGGTGTCTACACCTTCACCAACAACGGTGTGGAGGTGGAGCAGTCACCAGTCTTCGACGTCAACCTTTACACCATTCTTCCTACGCAGGACACCACCCTCCTCAGCATAGAACCAATGCCAATAAGCCTCACCTACACCGACAGCGGTCTCAGGGCAAAGTTCAGCCCCCTAGAGTTGAACCCAGGTGAAAACTACACCATTGTGGTACGCTTCAACGTGAAGATACTGACTCTCCCAACCATGACCAAAAACTTCAACGGGACACTCAGCGACATACCTCCCAACTTCCTCAAGTACACAGATTACGCGAAGTACTGGGAGACGAACGACACATCGATCAAGCAACTATCCCTCTCCCTCACTGCCAACCAACCAACCGTGGCGGGTAAGATCCAGGCAATCTACTTCTGGGTCGCGGATAACATAGAGTATGACCACGAGAAATATGACGCGTCGATGAGTGGTAAGCCGACGGTGCAGTATACCGCACCCCAGACGCTGTCGCTGAGGAAGGGAGTCTGCGAAGACATCTCCAACCTCTTCATAACCCTCTGCCGCGCATCGGGAATACCCGCTATCGCGATCACCGGCAACGCCTACAACGGGGTGAACGGGAGCGACAACATTAAAAATGGACATGCGTGGTCCGCTGCATACGTGCCTAGGTACGGGTGGGTTGAGGTTGACGCAACGTGGAAGGAATTTGCAAAGCTCGACGATGTCCATATTGCCAGGAGCAGAAACAGGGAAGCTCCAGGAGGCGATGGCTATTACTGGTGGGGCGTTAACAACGCGACGGCATACAATGATCACCTTTTCCTTACCCGAATAACTATATCTAACCAGACTTCCAACGCGATGAAGCCAATTAACGGGACCGCCACCATTGACGGCGGATACCACACCATCAACGAGTTGGATACCAACACGTTGATCGGCGTCGCAATATTTGTGGCAATAGTCACAGTGATCATCGTCACGCCATTCATAGTCTTGAAGAGAAGGAGAGCCAAGCGAGACGCCCCGACAGGTCCGTCCCCAGTGAAGGCATAGGGTTCGATCTTCACATGCCATATATTTATTAATAGAAAATAATAATTCTAAAAAATGACTACGTAATTCTTATTAAAATACTGAAAGGCGGGGATTCCTAATAATAATTTAGATCCTCTAGAACGGAATAAATCTACGATCTATTTCACACATTATAGTGCTTGTTTTTATGCATCATGCATCACTAATAGTCTAGAGGCTAATTGAGTCACCTTCAACCGAACAAGATACGCGCATTCTGGGACCAACTGCAAACCGAGCTTAAGAAGGGCAATCTTGATCTCGAGACCTGGGCGCTTGAACCAACGGGCGGCCACTTCTATGCGCGCGGCGTCTCTGATCGGGTGTTCATAGAGGGGAAGGGGATCAAGGGCATCCGCACTGTGGGGTTCCCGGAGTTCGAGAAGGCGGCCAAGCACTACAACGACTACATCGACGGTGTGGCTGGCGTTAAGCAGAAGCTTAGGGACGAAGTCGGCTACAACACCTCGTACATCTTGACACTCATACACCACGCCATTGAAGTAGAGAAAACTATCCCAACGGAGCTTGAGCCCGAACCGCCGCCGAAGCCAGAGAAGATCCGCGTCAGACACTACAGAAGTAGACGCGGCGCCTAATAGAACAATATCATTTCCGTAAAGAGAGGCTAGAATAGAATTCTAACACTTGTTTAGATCTTCATCAAGCATTGATTACCACCAGGGAATAGACCGATCCCACGAGACCTCCGTCAACAGCAGCGACATCAATGCCTTACCTACAGCGACGCCGAGAAAAGAATTGGCTTACTGAATTTTTTTCCGTTATGACTAGCTACTTGCGCAAGGGGGACATGAAAACAACTCCTTTTCATTAAATCGTAGTTGGATTAGAAGGCTTACGAATTTTTTTTTATGTATCATATGCCACGTTGACAAGGAAGACTTGAAAAAAGCTCCTTTTTCACGACTAAAATTCTAAGAATTCCAAAAATTTACTCGTCTTCGGGGCTTGACATGATTCTCAGTTTGAGCTCCTCACGCGGGAAGGCGCCGACGGGAATATTCATACCGGACTTCAGGCTAACGACGAAGTCCCCGCCCAGTATCTTGGAAGGGTCCTTCTCCTGCATCCGCTCTATCCTCTCGTAGACACTCAACCATGCCACCCGCCGTTTTATCTATCACCCGCGGAAACTACGCCTTAACCTGGTTAAACGCCCCGCATTTTGGGCACTTGTAGACGGCGTCGGGTACCTGCATCCTTAGAAGAGATTTCAGCAGGACGTGATTACACTGACCACACACGTAGTTTAGGGCGCCCTTCCCTGCGATGAATGGCTCCATCTTTCTCTCCTTGGGTGAGTTATCCCTACTCTGGAACGCGCTCCCACCCATCGGTAATGTTGGAAGAACAACCATCTTGAATGTGAATATGTGGTCCATGTAATCTCCAAATAATAGTGTGTCTTCGTTTCTTATAAAGAAACGTATTAAAAACACATCTGTTTAGACCCATTTTTTAATTAGTTTGTTGAAAATGAGACGAGGTGGGAGAATTCTTTGTCGTCATACGCTAAATCGAACGTGTGTCTCAAAGCGGCGAGCTTCGAAACCGTCAGGCGAAGACTAAATCTTCGCGTGCTTCCTCTTCTTCTTGTCCTTTTTCGGTAAAACCATCTTTCTCAAAGCGACGACCTCCATAAGATCTGCCCCCAGGACAAGCCTAGAGACGAATGCGTACGACGAATAGAGAATCCCATAAAATCCCAGCCTATATTATCTGGCTCTCACTTTTAAAGCTGCGTTAAAATCGCCGTAAATAAATGCGATATGTGAGATTAAGCGTTGAAAAGCGCCCTCTTGAGGCTCGACTTCTCGGCGTTTAGGCTATCGATCCTATCAGAGATGCTCCTCATCTTTCCACGATACGCGTTCAGGAACACTTTCACGTCGGCGCTGTTCTTTCTCAGTTCAACAAACGTACCAGTGTCCTCGGGGGAACTCACTACTATCTTCCCGCCGCTATTATGCGCGTTTTCGAGGACCCGGATCTCACGCTTAACGCGCAGATACTCCTCGCCGTGTTCTATGTCCTTGATCTTGGACTCAATCTCAAGCACCCTGAGTAATGTGGTGTTACGCTGGGAGAACGACATAGCACTACTATGCGCCCGGCTCTTATAGACCTTTCAACAAATGTAATCAAATAGCCTCTTTTTGCTGTTTTTTTTAAATTTCAATATGAAAGAACACTCTTTTTTGATATGGTTAATATAACCCGCGAGGACCTATGTTGAGGATAGAGCATGAACAACCAAAACACGTTCAAGATGAGGATCTTACCGTCGAAGCCTATTGAGGGCACGATATTCAGCAAGGATAACTCCACGCAGGAGAGGAAGATGGAACCGTTCGTAATCGGTGAGGGTGTAATGGATTACCAGTGCGGGAGCTGCGGCCACTTCATGCTCAGGTCTCTTCGCCCAGCGCAGGTGACCCAAGCGATCTACAAGTGCCCCAAGTGCGGGAACTACAACCAGGTCGAGCCTTACGTGAAAAAGCACTGACTCATCTTTACGATATTCTAAGAAGCATCTATTAAGACAAGTTCTAGGGGTATATTTGAGAGAAGGCTACGATAAAAATCAGTCACATAGCCAGTACATTTTAACCAGAAAGATTAGCCTGCCAGAAAAAGCGTTGATAGACTAATTTCGTCCTTCTCGGAGGTCGCGGAGTATCTGGTCGTATTGCTCCTTTGTAACTTCGCCTCGAGCGTACCTCTGTCTGAGGATCTCCTCCGACTCGGTTGAGATACCCATTCCATAGCCCCGATGACTCATGGGGGCCCGGAAAGTGAACCTGAGCACCATCATCACCAAGAAGACCACTAGGATGAACCCTAGTATCCCGGCTCCGATCATCCAGACGCCTCCCCACCTCATCATGGGCATGCCGTAGTAGCCCCCAGTGTAAAACGCTGGTCGGGTTAAGGCCGAGAAGAACCATATCGAGCCCACGATCAGGAACAACACTCCGAACCCGATCATAGTCCACCTCATAGGATGCATTCGATACATTACTATCAAAGGGCAACCGAAACACGCCATCCTATAAACCGATGTTTAAAACAGGGGCAGAAAACGACCCCTTCTGGATGTATCTGGTTAAACTGATACAGGTTTGTGGGCCAGCCATACACTTTGTATATCCCTGACCCTCATCTGAAACCTAGTAGTCGATGAACTTTTTCGACAACACCCTGTAGTGAGTACTTGGACTGCGGCGCCCCTGAAGATCTGAAGGACTCAGGCGATTAACCTGGGAGATTATCATATTAATCCTTAGGAAGCCGCTTAAGCCCGCTCGACCTGTTAACGCTTATCCTTTTTTTATTTTCTCTTCATAATAACTTTATTAGCGCCGCGGTACCCCTCTAGGCGGCTGAGGGACGCCACGCGGGCCCCCGTTGGATGATTTCTGACAGAACGCCCAAGGGACAATGCCCCCGCCGAATGGATGCGATAAAAATGGAGTACAAGGGCATAGTCATGAACTACGGCGTCGGCGCCAAGATGCAGTACCCGCATAGGATGATAATCATGGTTCCAGGGGCCACGCCCAGCGAGGCGAAGGGGCTGGTCGGATCGACGGTAGCCTGGCCATATGACGAACCGAAGATCTTCGGCAGGATCACGCGGTTCCACGGCGTCCGCAAGGGCTATCTGCTCGCAACCTTCAGAAGGGGGCTACCCGGGGACTCCATCGGGAAGGCCGTGAAGATAACCAAACCCGAAGCCTAGATTATTTCTCACTGAAACCGAGAAAACGGTTAGCCAAACATTCTAAAATAAAGTCGAAGAGTCACTTTGGGGGTTCAGATTTTATTTCATGTTTGGGCTTTAATTTGAGATCGTATCTTACCAAATCGGATAAACTGTCAAACTCCTGTCCGCAAACATGGCATTTGAAGGTGCGTTTCTTTTTCTCTGTTTCCATCTCTTACCACAATTTGAAAGATGTTGTTAATTATTAATAAACAGGTTAGAAATGGGAGTGGAGTCTGCATTGTTGTTATTAGTTTGAGGTTTCGTCTTTTCTCTCCTTTTTTTGAAAACCTCAAACTGTTGATTTTTCGGTCCAATGAATACTATAAACTTGAAACATTAAATATTATCCCTCTGAAAGAGCGGGTATTATTGCCTAAATTTATTAGTTTAAAATAGCCCTAAAATTTCGTTATCCTACTAATTCCCCAATTAATACAATCGATTCAAGTTTTTCTTCTCCATGTGGTGCCATGGATAATCCCTCACTGATATCTTGTCCCGCTTTATGCATGCTGAAATGGTCGCCGTTCCCCCATAATCGACTTCCAGTGACATCATAGACTTTCCCATTGTTAGCAATGTACGCGGGCTTACCATTCTTGCCATCGTACTGTTTTAACTGTTCAAGTGTAAATTTTTTTAATTCGCTCATCAAACTCCCTTGACATTGAATAAAAGTAATGTAAATAAAAGTACTGGATCTGCTAATTCCATTTTCAAAGATGCCTTTATACTTTATTGCCTTATATCAAACAATGTATCAAATTATTTGAGGAAAATTGGCATCAAGATCTCTTTTAAATCAACTATTGTTACCGATTAAGACCGATATTAATTGGGTCGAGAAAAAAATCAAAAAACTCACAAACAATAATGGCATAATCCCAAATGATGATTTAACCAGGTATATTACTGGAGGAAAACGCCTGAGATCAGCCATTGTTCTCCTTATAGGTAAGATGCTTAACGCAGAGATGGAACCTTTCTATAGCCTTGCAGCCTCAATAGAATTGCTACACAGCGCAACACTTGCTCACGATGACCTCATAGATGGAGGTAACATGAGGAGAAACCAAGCAATAAGTAACTCACTATCACTCCCAATCTCCCTCCTCGCTGGTGACTATCTACTAGCCCGGTCAACATCCGAGCTAGCAAGCCTAAATGATCCCACTCTATTGAAGATCCATTCAAATACACTCCTGATGACGTGTGAAGGAGAATATCAGCAATGGCGCTTATCAGGGAAGGCTCTTAGTAAACAGACCTATTACGACATCATTCAGAAAAAAACAGCTTCACTTTTCGCTGGATCAGCAGAGATGGCGGCTGTATTATCGGGGACCGACTCCAAGACACGTATTAAACTAAGGGACTATGGATTAGAACTCGGGACGCTTTACCAGATTGTAGATGACATCCTAGACTTAATCGGAGATGAGGAAGTTCTAGGTAAAACCCTGAGACTGGACCTCAGGAGAGGCACCTACACTTTACCAATGATCATCTACCAAGAACATCAACATGGTGAACAGATTCGACCCTCTGGCGAGTTAACCGACTTCCAGATAGCCACAATCATTAAGGCCTTAAAGAAGTCCGGGGCGCTAGAAGCCTCCTTGAGAGAGGTGGAACATTACGCGGTATCCTGCAAGAAGTCGTTAAGTGGACTACCAGAAGGCATACCTCATAACGCGCTCGCGTCGCTAACAGACTACTTGATGGATCAGGTAAAGTCTACTCAATAACAATTCAAGTTTTAGTAGCCCAAACCAGACCCGCGGTTTCGAAGCTAAGCCGCCTACTATTAACTCCCTTAAAGCCGAACTCCATGAGGGCCTCCTCAAACTCGTCTATCCAACGAGTCTTCCTAATGAGGTCACTCAAACCCTTGTTGAAAACGGTGTGCCACTCCGGATATAGAATCGACCCGACTTGGTTCATCCCCCAAACGTAGATTGACCAGAAGTTAAGATACAGTGGATTGATGGGTTGGGTGAAGTCATGAGCGATGAAGACTCCACCCCTACGAAGATGCGATACAACATTATTGAGCAGGAGCTCGGGGTCGACGTATTTTGCTAGGTACGATGAGACGATGACATCGAACTCTCCCTGAAGACTAACGGTCTCTGCATTACCTAAGATCGGTTGAGCGTTGATCCAGGGGTTTTCTTTAAGGCGCTCACGGTAGACCGCGAGGTAATCCTCGGTGATGTCTACGCCGACGATCTCCGCGGTGGGGTACTTTTTCGCAAGGTACTCGGTGACTATACCTGTGCCGCAGCCGAGGTCAAGTATCCTCCCCGATTGAGGCACCAGCTTCAGCATCTCCTCTTTCCAGTAGGAATCTAGCCCAAGCGTGAATGTCTGAACTACTTTATCGTAGCTATTACCCGTCTCCGAGAAGAAGGAGCTGACCAGCCTCTCCCTGTTAACGCCCACCAGCGCGCACCCCTATTGACAAACGTCACATGATTTCCGGGGTTTATACATATTCATAGGAGACTCCTGACCAGTCTCAAGGAATCCCTGAGACCTATCCTAATACCCATCCTCCGAGAGTTCCTAAGTATGACCAGTGCATCAATGAGGCCAGGTGATTTTCTAGCCGCAATCTTATCGACCACCCTGCGCTCCCTCTCCATCCAGTTAAACTCTTTCAAAATCGCCCTAGTATAGCCTTCTGGATCCTCCCAGTTACGCATGAGCAACTTCGCACAAGTCATCCCGGATATCACACCATCACCAGCCAAGGGGCCAACACACCCGATAGCCTCACCCACCCCCCAAACATCGGGAATCCCCTTCACAAAGAAGGGCTTTGAGCCAATGGGCCCAGTGAGGCGCATCTGGCCGCTGCATCCACAGATTATCTCGGAGAAGTTGTCACCAATCCATTCCAGATGACTAAATAGCTCCTCAGGATCACCGTACAGACTCCCACATCCAACATGACATTTCCCGCCTCCAAGGGGAAAGCACCAAGCGTAACCTCCGCCCCCGGGCTTAATTTTCAACTCTGGTGCTATCTTTGATGCTAGTCTCAACTGTTTACAATTAATGATGACATCGTATTTGATCGGGGGGAGGAAAGCTCTAGCTACCCCTGTGGCATCAATCACCCTATCATAATTCTTCGGGTTAAGAGGTGTGTAATGAACCTCAACATTTTCTGAAAGATCATTCACGAAACGAGGCTTGTCGAAGGTCATTATCTCCGCTGGTACTCTCACATCATCGAATATCACTGAGTTGAACCTCTCCAGAATGTATTCATCGGGATCAAGGCCAGCCTCATTCACCAGATCAGAAAACTCCCTCGAGGTCCCCCATGCACATGGGTGAAGACCACACAGTGTTTGCCTCTTTATCTCATAGACGTCTACGTGATAATCTTCCTTACTGAGTAGTCTTAGGAGGTAGGAGCCGGCTATGCCCATCCCTGCAATCGCGATTCTCATTTTTTATCCTCCAATCAGAAAACCGGATAGTGCCAGGATCGCGAGGAGATAACTCGTTAAACAGAGGAGCTGCAATGCTCGCTCCGGCTTTTGTGCAAAGATCTTTAGTGTAGGATCCTCTTGGGATTGTTTCCTGATTAGTCGAGAATGTCGGGATAGGGTGATCTCGATCGCTGAGATTAATGTGGCAAGAAACGCCCAGGGGATGAAGGAGTATCCGATAGTCAGGGTGTTAACATAAGATCCCACCAATACCGGAATAAATCCGAAGGAAATCGAGAACCAAAAGTCGTTATGGAAGAAGCCATTCAGGAACCTCCCGTTGGGGTAGGCATAGGTGAAGAATGATTGCAATGGAATCATCCAGAGTAGGTGCCAAGCCCCGAGCATAATCATCCAATAAACTCCCAGGAGGATCCCTCCAACTAATGCAGAGACGCCTAAAATGGTGAGCGTCCTCGGGGTCAGCTGTTTAACATAGATGCTCCCTCTGCCTGGAATTTGATCGAATGAGTGAGCAGCTAAACCAAGACCAAGAAAATAGGCAATGGTTATGCCGACTACCGCATCCCACCTAGTAACACCACCTAATCCAAACCCAATTGCCAGGAAGCTCAGGCTCATCAGGGTGTAGGGTAAGTGTAGAATGGTCCAGAGCTCCGCCCACTTGGAGCCAGTCGCTTGGTACCAGGTTTGACCCATTCTCTTAAAACTAGATACAATGAATTAAATAAACTACCATGAAAA
This sequence comes from Candidatus Bathyarchaeota archaeon, assembly GCA_963769425.1. GTDB lineage: Archaea > Thermoproteota > Bathyarchaeia > TCS64 > TCS64 > UBA8941. The sequence continues at coordinate 354,518 of CAVYLP010000001.1, forward strand.
TTGCAAGGGATGTAATTAAAAAGAGATTTTAGATATTCAACGAGGTAAAGTTTCTCTTGAGTCGCGCAGACTTGGTCTTGTAGATGCTCCCTTCATAGCAGTTGGGGATATAGATGGAGATTTCGGCGTCTCTAATTTGAAAATTTGATAGTATTTTCAATTAACATCCATGCTTTGGGCTAAATACATAAACAATAAAATCAGCGCTCTGTTTCAAAACATGGTAAAGTCTCTTGGCTATAGATCCTATCTGTGGAATGACGGTAGACGAAAAGACAGCGAAGTGGACGACAACCTACAAGGATAAGACGTACTACTTCTGTGGACCAATATGTAAAGAGGAATTTGACTCAAACCCAGAAAAATATGTTCTCCAGGGGCTAAAAAACCTACAAAAACAGAATAAAACCATGTCAGCTAACGATTTTACGTAACATATATTATCTAAGGTTCCCAAACGAAAAACATGACCGCAGATTTATCACTCAAGATGGGTATGCGCAGACTCTGGTCAGACCACGTGTTTTGGACCAGAATGTACATCGTAGCAGCGGCCGCCGGGACCCCCGACGCAGAAGCAGCTGCAGGTAGACTCCTCAGAAACCAGGAGGACATCGGTAACGCAATCGTCCCATATTATGGGAAAGCAGCTGGGACAGGGCTCACAGACCTTCTGAAGCAGCACATTATGATTGCTGTTGACAGACCCAAAGCCATAGCGGCCGATATGCTAGGTTATTATCTGCTGGTGCAACATTCTAAATATTAGTTTTATCGAAAGAATCAACTATGAAGCTAGGATTCTACACGAACTACGACGAGAAGACGGTAGAGTTCGCACAAAAGGTTGGCTTTCGCTCGATGGAGCTCTCGACGTGGCCCGACTCGAGCCTAAACGCCGACAAGGTCACAGACAGACGAATCAAGGAGGTAAAGAAGGACCTCAAGGACCACGACATCGAGATATCCGCCCTCGGCTACTACCCCAACTACCTCGAACCCAACAAGACCAACGCGAAGGAAGCCACCCGATACTTCTACAAGGTGATGGAGCTCGCCAACAGGATGGACGTCGACGTCGTCTGCACCTTCGCGGGACGATACCCCGAGAAGTCGATAAAGGAGAACATACCCCTCTTCGAGGAGGCCTTCACACCCTTCTGCGCGGAAGCCGAGAAGCGGGGCATCAAAATCGCAATCGAGAACTGCCCAATGATGGACAGATTCTACCTCCGCGGCGAGAACATCGCAATAAGCCCAGAGGTCTGGGACGAGATGTACAAGGTCGTAAAGTCAAAGTCCCTCGGCATCGAACTCGACCCAAGCCACATGATCTGGCAGAGAATCGACTACGTGCAGGCCATCTACGACTACGGGGACCGCATCTTCCACATCCACGCCAAGGACATGGAGATCAACCACAAGGTACTCAAACGCGTCGGTATCATAGGGCAAGCCTTCGGGGAGACAGTCGGCCTCGGCCACGGCTGGTGGAGGGCGCGCCTACCCGGCTGGGGAGAGATGGACTGGCCGAAGTTCCTCACCGCCCTCATAGAGACAGGCTACAAGGGCAACATAGACATTGAGCATGAGGACGACGTCTTCGCCGCGGCATACGCGAAGGAGCACATCGACACAGAGTCCGGCATCGTCGAGATGTATGGCCGCGAGGAGAAGGGACTAATCCTGGGCTACAACACCCTCTCCAAGCTGATGCCCGTGGAAGATTAGTCACGCGAAAAAGGCTCGCTTTTTTATTTATATAAATACATCTAAATCCAAGCAAGTCATCAGATAATGCCCGGAGGAGTCGCAGTGATAGGTCCGATACAGGTCGAGATTCTCAGACGCTTACACGACTCCCCAGACGGCATACCCCTCGACACCCTCCTGAAGGAGTACAGGTACAAGCAGGGGGGCGAGAGAAGTCTCTCAAGACTCGAGAAGTCGGGCAACATCAGAATAACGAATGGGGTCGTTCACTTTGAGAACTTCCCCCCCGAGATGGAGACACGCGTCACGATAAAGGCGTACTCCGCCGAGCAGCTCGAGGAGTTCGACGACCTCACAAGGATGAACCTCCTCTACCTCTACCAGGACGAACTCGCAAAATATCAGGACGGGATCGTACCAGCGAATGCTCTACCACATGGGGTACGTCGAAGCCTACAGCACCTCGGCGTCATAAAGTGGAAGATACTCGAGCTCACGGACCTCGGCCGCAGGCTCCTAGGCGAGATAATGTCGAGGACGACGCCGATGCAGCAGGCGATAGGATACTAAAAATCAACTGGAACCCTCCTCGGGTTTTCAGAAAATAAACAGATAAAAAAAACGTTAACGCGGGTATCCCCGCGCTCATGGCTCACTTTACGGCTTAGAACCTTCTCGGTGGCCTGTGCTTGGCGAAGCACTCTTGACAGTAGACCGGACGGCCCTCTGTCGGCTTGAAGGGGACTTCCGTCTCCTTACCGCAGTCAGAGCACGTTACCTTGTGCATCTCGCGTGGTCCACTGTTGAAGCTGCTTCGTCTATCTCTATAACCCATTTCATTCACTCCTTTGCTGTATAGCGGTCACCTAGAAGGCTCCCAATATACACGCATGCCATCACGCGCCCGCCTTTTAAAGATAATGTATGTTAAACCCGCTCCAGAGTTGAGTTCCTTCTTTGCATGACCTTATCAACAATCCTGCGGAGTCCCTCGTAGTCGGCCCTCAGGAAGTCGGAGTCGTCGAAGCCCTCCAACTCCGGCGGGATAACGCCCCTAGCCTTCGCCTCCTTAAGCTGAAGCCTAAGACGAGCCGCCTCGGAGATCACCTTCCTCCGCTCAATGTTCGCCGGAGGATCCTGAACAAGTTCGCTCATGAGGTAGGCCTCCGCCCTGGTACCGATCGGTTTAACGTATGAGGCGTCGTCCGGGATTCCCCCGAAGGAGGCGTCGTGGGGCTCAAGCTGATACCAGTAGGCGAGGCTGGAGTAGTCCTGCTGAAGCATATTACTGCTGCCGTGCTCAATTGTGACCCGAATGTCCTCGGTGAAGGGGATGGGGTCGGGAATGTGCAGCCTATAGGCGCAGTACTTGCTGTTCATCTTGTCCCCGACGGTGAGGCCGTGGAAGGGTGCGGAGAATGGGCCGTTCTCCCAGTACCAGCCCCCCTGGAAGTAGTCCTCGGTGCCGGTCCCCTTGATGCTGGGCTCCGCCTCGCCGTCCACCCAGATCATCTCGTCCCCCTCCAGCATCTGGCGGCTCCCCTTATCGTACTCCTGCATACTGAGGACGACACCGCAGTAGTGGCCCCGCCCTTTGGCCTCCAAGATTGTGTAGTTCTCGCCAATCGTGGTGGGGTTCTCCCTTCTCCACTTGGCGTGGAACCTAGGCACGTTTTCGTCGACCTCAGTTTCATGTATCTGTATGCCGAAGTATAGGTGTGAGATATCGACCTCGCCGATGTTCCTCGCCTCAAATCGTGCCCCCTTCGTGAAGGGCATCGGCCAGTAGCTGTAGAAGCCGCCGCTCGTCACGCCCTGTATCAGGCTCGTGTTCTGGGCGTACTCGCTGAATCCGACTCCGAAGAAGTCCCCGAAGGGGGTCTCGACGCTCGGATTCTCCTCACCATCCCAGTAGAAGCGGAGGATGAGCTTCCTATAAACGTCCTTGTCTGGGCACATCACAGTGAACCAGGCGCGGGATACCCACCCCGAGCCCTTCACCTCACCGAGCTTAACCGTCTTCCCAGCGGGGACGGGGATAAAGTCCATGTTGCCGCCGGTGGGATCACTACTGGAGAGCTGCTTCGTTTTCCACGTCTTTAAACCGGGTAAGTCTGATGCACCAAAACCGCCGACGCTTGAGAACATAGTAGAGTCTTAGATCGATGGAAGTATGAACATTTTGGGGTCAGAGAACACCATGACTATATGAGAAACTATTATTACATGGGTTTAAAATCAAATAAAGTAATTTTATGTCTTCAATATATTTTTGAATGTAGTTTAAGATCCTTTCATGATAGGAGTCGACCATTCGTGGTGAAGGTTTTCGTTGTTTATGACACAAAGTATGGCAACACTAAACTCGTAGCAGAGAAGATCGTGGATGGAATGAGGGTGGTTAAAGGAATAGAGACTGCTATCTCTGATGTCAAGGATGTCGACATTAAGGAGGTAGCTAGTTCGGATGCGGTACTGATAGGGTCACCGAACCATTTTGATGGACCCGCCCGCGGGATTGTCGCGTTCATCGATAAACTCGGTAAATTTGATAATAAGATGAAGGGAGTTGCGGTTTACGATACGCACTTGGCCGAGGATAAGGGTGCGTACATTAAAATGGAAAAGAAGATAAGCGAAAAAGTTCCGGGCTTGAAGCTGATGACTCCTAGCTTATCGATTAAAGTTGACGGAATGAAGGGTCCAATCCCAGAGGGCGAACTATCTAAATGTGTAGAGTTCGGAAAGAAAATAGCGAATCAAATCAAATGTGATGGCTTTCCAAAACGCACGCGCAATTGAACACGGATTCCGTTAACTCTAAAAGTATAGGTAGTTCATGAGGAAATTGTATAAGGTAATAAAAAATGACTGAGGCTCAACAATTTGTGGAGAAAGAGGTAGAATGGCTCGTCGATGATATCCCCGTATTCGGTACTCTGACGCGACCAAAAACGGAGAAGCCACACTCAGCGGTAGTCTTCGTAGCAGGCAGTGGCCCAACGGACCGAGACTGGTGCTCACCGCTCCTACCTGGAAAAAACGGCAGCGCCAAACTACTGGCTGCGGAACTGGCGGCTAAGGGCATGATAACACTGCGTTACGACAAACGGGCTTCCGGGCCACATGTCAGAGAGAACATCCCCAAGATGATAGGCAAAATAAGCATGCAGAGTCACGTCGACGAGTTATCTGGAGCAGTAAAAACTCTACTCGCCGAGGGACTGACGGACCCGCGTAACCTGTTTGTACTCACCAATAGCGAAGGGACGATCCACGCCTTGAACTATCAGCTTCAGGCGAAGGACAACCAGTTTAAGGGACTGGTGCTTACGGGTGCCCCCGGAAGATCCATTGGCGACGTGGCGCGAATGCAGGTTGATGCCCAGGTGAAATCGTTGCCATACGCCGAAACAATCATGAAGCATTACGATGAGGCGATCGCCTCTTTCATTGAGGGAAAACCGGTGATTCCAGATGCGAGTCTTCCAGAAGGCATCAAGATGCTGCTGAGTAGTTTAACGGTTCCAGCTAACCTCCCTTTTGCGCGTGAACTATGGGCTTACAATTCATCAGAGTATATTTGGAAATGTAAAGGAGCCGATGTTGATCATTATTGGCAAGAAAGACGTTCAAGTAGATTGGGTGTTGGATGGCCAGGCCCTAGAAAGGGCGACTGCGAATGGAGGAAATGCATCCTTCGTTTACCCCGAAAACGCGAACCACGTTCTTAAACACGAGGAGACGCCCCGAGATAAACTAACTGCTGAAGCTTCTCTACATTACAATGAAGAAGGTCGCATTCTTGATAGAGACGCAGTGAATGCGATAAATGATTGGTTGTCTGATAAGTGAGGTTTTAATTTCAATCAGCAAGTTCAAATGTTAACCGGTGTTCCCTCGACGAGCAAATACTCATTTGGTCAGTGTGTAGATTTGTCCATCCTGGGTGCTGAGGTAAATTTCTCCACCGTCATCGATGCCAAACGATGTGATTCGGAGGCCACTATTCACGAGTTCACTGACCTGAATCGTTGAGTTAGTCCCTTGGGTGAGTGCCCATATTCGGCCAGATACGTAGTCGCCGAAGATGTATCGACCTTGAAGACCCGTTAACAGAGTACCCCTGTAGACGTATCCACCGATGACCGCGCTGTTACCTTGTGTGTGATTATAGACGTAGATCGGCGCCTCGTACAGTGAGGAGTCGCAGTTGGTTTCCGAGTAGCAGAGGTTCCCCTCCATGACGTTCCAACCATAGTTCCCGCCACTATTCACGAGGTCTATCTCCTCCTGCCTATCCTGGCCCACGTCTCCGACCCACAGGAGACCCGTCTCCGCATCGAAGCTAAACCTCCACGGATTCCGCAGCCCATATGCGTAGATCTCCTCCCTGAACCCGTCCTTGTTGCCAGCGTATGGATTGTCTGGCGGAATAGAGTAATTCATATTAGGGGTTGTGCGGTCGACGTCTATCCTGAGTATTTTGCCGAGTAGGATGGATCTATCCTGTCCGTGATCAAATGGGTCCCCCTCGGGGCCGCCGTCGCCGACGCCTATGTAGAGGTACCCGTCGCTCCCGAAGGCGAGTTGCCCTGCCTTATGCCATGTATTTGGTTGGGGTATCTCGAGGAGGATCTTCTCACTGTTTATGTCCACTTTAGTTTTGTCTGTTGCGTTTACGGTGAATCTAGCGACGACGGTTCGGTTCGGGTTAGGGGCAGTATAGTATATGTAGAGCTGACCATTCTCTGCGTATTTGGGATGGAAAGCTAACCCGAGTAGCCCCCATTCACCTCCGCTTAAAACTCTCGATGTTATGTTTAGGAAGGTTCCTGAGACCCAGTCTCCTGATGTATTTTTCTGTAGGAGTTTGATGGTTCCGGCCTGCTCGATTATGAATAATTGGCCTGAAGGGGCGGGTGTTCTAACGATGCCGAGGGGGCTAGTGAACTTCGTTGAATTGAATACCCTCGTGAGCTTGATTTGCTCTGCGTTGGGGGAAGAAGTGTGTAGTATATAGAATGTGGCTATGCTTAGCGTTATGGTGAATACCAAGATGATGAGCAGGGCGGATATCCACTTGTTCAATTTCTCATCGTCGGGATTGTCTGGTGAATGCAATCATATACACTCGATTGAGCGAGAGAGGATATCCAGAAACGAGGAAGACTCTGAAAATACTCTATATTATTATATCTTCAAACAGATCGACGCCATTTAACTGACTAACTTCTTCCTTGTTCCTTCATGAGCCTGAGGGCCTGCTCGCGGGTGGGTATGGGTGCAACAGCTCCTAGGCCGGTTGCTGTGAGTGCGCCAACGGCGTTGGCGAAGGAGGCGACCCTCCTAGGAGCCCATTTCTCCATCGTTGCGAGTACGAAGGCGCCGTCGAAGGCGTCCCCAGATCCAGTCGTATCGAGGACATTAACACTGAATCCGGGTGAGGTGAATGATTCGTCACCATTTGAAACGAGACACCCCTCTCCGCCGTGCTTGACTACGACTGTGCCGACGCCGAGACGCCTCAACTTCTCAACCGCCCGTTTGGGCTCCGCAATGTTGTATAGGGTCTTCATGTCCTCCATGCTCGCGAAAACGATGTCGCTCAAGGAGAAGGCCTCCTCGCAACTCTCACGTGCGAGAGGCGTCGGCCAGAGCTTCGGCCTCATGTTTATGTCGAAGCTGATGAGTGCTCCCTGCCCCTTCGCTTCCCTCATCGCCTGCAGAGATGCCTTCCTAAGCCCCTCACCTACAGCTAGGGTTATTCCACTGTTGTGTAATGCCTTTGCCTGCCTAACATATTCAACGTCTAGGTCAGCTGGACTGAACCTGCTTGCGGATGCTCCCGCCCTATAGTAGGTGAAGTCATGCCCACCTTCAGGTTTCAGACTGATGAAGTAGACCGCGGTGAAGCCGGCTGGCTCCCTGATGACCCGGCTCGCGTCGACGTTCTCCCTTGCCCAGAGATCTAGGAAGCTGGCTCCGAATGAGTCCCCGCCTAACCTGCAAATGTAGCCGGCGCTCCCACCTAAGCGGGCAACCGCAACTATGAAGTTGCTTGTGTCACCGCCCCAGCCTCTCTTGAAGGACTCGACTGCGCCTAGGTGGCCAAGATCGGAGGCGCAGAACTCCGCCATCGGCTCGCCGATGCTGAGAATCTCAGGGGTGCCCATCATAGGGGATCATCTAATCTCTCGGATAAGCGATTGGGTGACGCTTATTACTCCAGAGGGGTAGGATCAGGGGACCGGTATGAAGATCGAGGGGATAATCACCGCATTAATCACCCCCTTCGACGACGAGGGCGAGGTCGACGAGGAGGCGCTCAAGAAGCTTATCGACTTCCAGGTGAAGGGTGGCGTAAATGGGCTCTTCCTCTGTGGGACAGCGGGGCTCGGCGCGATAATGAGGCATGACCAGCGTGTCGAGGCTTTCATGATAGCGGCGAAGCACTCTCACGGTAGGATACCGATTGTGGCACACGTGGGGGCACCGAGCACCGAGGAGACGGTGAGCCTCGCCAAGCAGGCTGAGGCAGCTGGGGTCGACGCCTTGGGATGCGTTACGCCCTATTATGTCACCCCAGACGATGAGTCGATGCTTACACATTACAAGGCGGTTCTGGCATCGGTGAAGCTCCCCGTTTATGTCTATAACATTCCGCGAAACGCCGTCAACAACGTCTCCCCCGATCTAATGAAGAAGCTCGTGGAGGCGGGAATCGCAGGTGTGAAGGATAGTAGCAGGGACTTCGTCCAGGTGATGGAGTATCTGCAGGCTCTCCCGCCGACATCGACGGTGATCTGTGGAACGGACAGCTACATTCTACCCGCGCTCCTCATGGGGGCGAAGGGGGCCATAACGGGGTATGCCAACGCATTCCCGGAGATCTACGCTCAACTTTGGAAAGCCTACAAGGATGGAAAGTCGGAGGAGGCGAGGCAGCTCCAGTTCAGGGTCAACACTCTGAGGAAGCTCCTGCAGAAGCCTGCGATCTCACCACACTACGAGGCATTACGCTTGAGGGGCATCGACTGCGGGAACCCGAGGGCGCCGCTCAGGGCGATGACGGAGAAGGAGACACAAGGTCTCAGAGAGCAGCTGACAAAGCTCGGTGTACTGTAAAATTCTTTTATTCATGTCGGAAAAGGTCTCAGATTATCATCTACAATCTTTTTTATAGGTTGGTTCATAAGTAAAGGTCAATCCCGCCTCGGTGAATTTCTCAGCAGCAAAACTACGGCTCAAGACGACGCTGAAAATGGGGGAGGTGAAAACGAGTTGGATAAGACTACTGTAATCTGCACTAATTGTGGGAATAGGTTCGAGACAAATTCTCCCTTCCCTAAGACGACGTGCCCGGTTTGCCGCTATAAGACGAATGTCAAAAATATTGATATGAAAGCCCACTGATAGATTGCCGGGGGTCTTTTCCCCCAATTTAAATGAATGTGGCTACTCGAAGCCGTGCCACATTCTCTCGAATACGCCGACGGCCTCGTCTCTGTTCATGCTCCTCGGGTTGACTGAGAGGAGCCTACCTATCCTCATTGTCTCGTCGGCCATGAGCGGTATCTCGTCGTGCTTTATGTCGAGCTCCTCGAGGCTGAGCGGGATGCCGAGGTCATTGTTGAGTCTCGCCACCGCGTTGACCGCCTCGTAGGCTGCTTCTCTGACATTCATGCCGCTGGTATCCTCGCCGAGGGCCTCGGCGACGTCCGCGAGCCTCTCGGGTATGGCGAGGAGGTTGTACTCCATTATGAATGGGAGCGCCGTAGCGCATGTGAATCCGTGTGGTAGCTGCTTCATGACGGCGAAACCGTAGGCGAGGGCGTGTCCTCCGCATGTGCTCGAGTTGGCGATCGACAGCCCGCCGAGCATGCTCCCCATGCTCATGTTGGCGCGTGCCTCGACGTTGCTTCCCTGTGCATAGGCGAGGCGAAGGTAATCCGAGATTAGCCTCATGGACTGTAGGGCGACGGCGTCGGCGAAGGTGTTGTTCTTCTGGGACATGTAGGCCTCGATGGCGTGGCTCAGGGCGTCCATACCCGTGTTTGCGGTGACCTTCTGGGGTAGGCTCAGCGTGAGGGCTGGGTCTATGAGGGCCGTGTCGGGCATGATGTAGGGGTGGGTTATCCCCGTCTTCATCTCCTTGTGGGTGACGACGAGTGTAGCTGTCGCCTCGCTGCCCGTGCCGCTTGTCGTCGGTATTGCTAGGAGCGGGACCCCCCTACTTGCGAGCGGGACGCCTCCCACGTAGTCTTTGAAGTCCCCTGGGTTTTTGCGCATCAGAGCGGCGACCTTCGCCATGTCGAGGCTGCTCCCCCCGCCGACGCCCACGACGGAGTCGTATTGCTTCTTCCTCGCGAACTTGGTGAGGGCCTCGGCGACGGGCATCGTCGGCTCGGGTTCGACCTTGTCCCAAATGTCGACTTCGAACCCCTCAGATGTGAGGGGGTTCTGTACCTTGTCCACGATCTTGAGCTTCATCACGGTCTCATCCGTGACGAGCAGAATCTTCTTCCCCCCGAGTTGCTTCGCCTCATCGGCGACCTTGTCTACTGCACCGACCCCGAAGAGGGTCTTGCGGGGGGCTAGAAGCGTTCTCAGAATTCCCATGTCCGCCATGGCTATCTCAGGTCTCTAGCACGGCTCAGGGTTATTTCTCGTTTGTGAGGCTCATTCTAGTTTGAGGAGCCTAGCCGCGTTGCCGTAGAATATCTTGCCGACATCTTCCTCCCCAACCCCTATTGCGCGGACCTCCCTGAGCTGCTCGCGTAGGTAGTCGACGCTGAAGCCGCGGGGGAAGTAGCTGGAGTCGGTGCCAAAGACTATGCGGTCTGGGCCGACGGTCTCTAGACATTTCAGGAACAGATCACGGAGGGTGAGTCTGTAGGGCATCCACGCCATCCACTGGTTGCTGCCAGAGGTGTCGATGAGTACGTTTGGGCAGGCCCAGCAGAGCTGGAGGAGCTCCCGGAAGTAGCAGGCGCCGAAGTGGGGGATGACGAAGTTTAGCGTAGGGAAGCTCGCGGCTATGTCCCAGAGACTCAGTGGGTCGAGGTTGTGAAGGCTCCGCGCGGGGCCTCCCCCTCCGCCGAGGACGCCGAAGTGAATGAGCACGGGGACTCCTAGTTTCTCAGCCATCTCCCAAACGGGGTACCCGGCCTTGTCATCCACTGGGCGTGTGAGGCCCGAGGCTATGAGCTTGAAACCCCTGAGGCCAAGAGTCTTCACACCACGCTCCAGCTCCGCCGCGGCGCCCTCGGAGAAGAGGTCGTGGTGGGCGAAGCCTGTGAACCTGTCTGGGTGCATCTTGACTATCCCTGAGAGGTTGTCGTTGCCTCCACCCATGACGAAGTTGACTCGGGTCAGTCCCTTCGCGTCCATGTCGGCGATCCATCGCTCAGCCTGCTCCGAGTCGCTGTGGATCCCGGTCTCCGGGGCGTCGAATCCCCACTTCTTCCTCCACTCGTCCCTGTACTTGGCCGAGTTCTCGATGATGATCTTCGCCTTGGTCTCACCGTACCGCTGGGTGATTGTCTGAGTGTAGCCTGCCCTCGATTCGGCTCGCTGGATTGGGAAGTGGGCGTGGAAGTCTAGCACCTTGAGTCCGTGGAGGTCCATTGCATCAGCTCGACGGGGATTAATGGGGCATTCGCCTCGATTTAAAGAGTTTATTCGGGCTCGGGGAAAGCGGTAATAACCCGGTTTACGCACAACGTCATCGGAGAAGTGATCTGGTTGTCTGAGAAAGTCGAGTCGCTTAAGTCGATTGCAAACGTTGCCCTCGGAAGGTTCGATGTGACGATGAAGGATCTCAAGGAGTCGGAGGTAGAGTGGAAGCCGGTTGAGGAGGCGAACAACATCAGGTGGATACTGATGCACCTCTCTCAGCAGTGGAACGTCGGGTTCCCGAGGACATTCAAGGGTGACAACAACTACAAGCCCGCGGGGTGGCCCGACGACTACGTCGGGAGTAAGTCGATCACATATACTCAACTGATGAACGATTTGTCGAAGGGCAAGGCGGCGGTCCTCGAGGGATTCAGCAAACTCAAAGCGGCTGATCTGAACGTGGAGGTTCAATCGTACAGTGGCATGGTGAAGCGGTACGACAGGTTGTTGAGGCAGATCTCAGAGATCATCCACCATGAGGGTCAGATCGCGTACATCCGCGGCGCAATCACTAGGAAGAGGCAGAAGGACAGCCACTTTCTCGCTTAACCTTTTAATTACTTAATTTAAAATATTTAACTATCAATATGTTGCTTGAATAAACATCCAGCTTGAGTATCGTTTCGTTAAACAAATGGGACTCAGTATGCTTGTTGGGTTGATATTGGAAACATCTCTACGTGCATTAACTAGGTTAAGATATTAATATCCCATTTTCCCATCTCTCTTTTCAGCTAATATTCAAGAAAAATTTAAAAAAGGGTGCAAACCTTGGTCGATAAAAAAAATATGCTAGCGATAATATTACTAGTCTCAGGCTTGATCATAGGAGCAGGAATCGGGTACTTCACCATCCCAAAAGAGGCGGGGAAAACAATGATTCCGTACATTCGTTGATTACCCCCCCTTAAGGAACGTCAGCTGTCAAACTTGGCTACATCGCATCGGACACGACAGCACTAGAGGTCGGCAAACCGTACCATGAGCAAATTATAGCGGCTGACCTAAACAAATACGCTGAGCTCCTCGGATACGTGACCTCAGCCAATTTGGGCAAGGTTACTTTCTCGTACCTAATCGACGATGCTCAGGGTCAGGACAACACTCACCTCGAGAAGGTGCAGGGCTTCAAGTCCGCGGGAATCACAATACTTGAGGGTGGTGGCTGGTCGAGCCAGGCTCAGTCGGCCCTCAGCTACGTTAACGAAAATGGCATGCTGATGTGGAGCTCATCCTCAACCTCCCCAGCCCTCGCAATAGCTAACGATAACCTCTTCCGCATGTGCGCCGCCGATACCCACCTCGCACCCGCCATGGTGAACGTCATGTGGGCAGCGGGTGTAAGGAGCATCGTCATATTCCAACGCGGCGACTCATGGGGCGACGGCATCGTCAACCTTCTGGTCCCCCTCTGGACGGCTAAGGGTGGAACGGTTGCAGGCAATAAAATCAGGTACGCGACTAATGCGACAGAGTTCGCTAACTATCTAACGGTGGCTGACCAGCAGGTTGCATCCGCCGTCGCAGCCAACGGCGGTGAGACACATGGAGTCGGTGTCGTTATGCTGGCCCTCGATGAAATCTCCGTCATCCTCAAGCAGGTGAGCAACTACTCGAACGTTTACAACGTCCACTGGTGGGGCAGCGACGGCACGGCGAAGAACCAGAGGGCCATGGATGATGCCCCCGATGAGGCGAACCACATCGGCTTCTACAGTTTATTAGCGCGTCCGGAGATAACCCCACTCTACAATAGCCTCGAGAATAGGTATGAGAATCTTACCAAGCAGCAGTACAGTTCCTATCAGGCTTACTCCTACGACATCTCTCTTGTGATCAGTAACACGATTTACCAGACCCAGAGCACGTCAGGCGCCGTACTGGTGCCGCTGCAGAAACCCACCGCTGATCGTACGTTTGGTGCAGCGGGCTCCTGTCGACTTGATGAGTTCGGTGACCGACTTGGCCCATCATATGATATCTGGTGGTTCGAACCCAGCGCCACCAAGGCTTCAGTGAGTCGCATAGTGGGTCAGTACAACCCTGATGCTGAGGAGATGAAGGAGGGTGAGGGGACGGTCTTCTTCCCAGTTGAAGACTTCGGACCCAGACCCATCGGGCCATAAAATCTATTAAAAAAATATCCATTTTTTCTTTGCTTTTCCGTAGATAAACTTGGACCTACATTCGCAGACTGTGTAATAATTCGTGCTCATCTCATACAGAGTTTTTATTCTGTATGTTTCTTTGACCTAAACACTTTTAGAATTTGACCTCAGTGGACTTCTTTCCCGTCAGATCCTCGATGGCGATCCAACCTATGGTTGTTCGTTCGATCTCCACGTCCTTTCCTATTCTGGTCTTGTGGGGGTCGACTTCGCCGGTGGGGGACAGCTTCTCCTGGCGGGCGAACATGAAGCTCATTATCCTCCTCTTCTCAGCCGTGTCCTTGGCGAGATGGACGGTGCCCTCGAACATGGCTGTGACGTAGAGGTGGTTGCACTTCCCCTCAACGTAGCCGTGGTCGATTATTGCCTGACCCCAGACGTGTGGGTTGGCCTTCATGTAGTCCATCTTCTTTCCCTCGGAGGCGCAGTGGAAGTAGAGGCGTCTTCCGTCGGGGTCGTAGGCGTGGCTGAGGCTGACGAGGTAAGGGACGTTGTCCTTGCACATTGCGACGGTGATGTATTGAGTCTCCTTGAGGACCCGCTCAAGCTTCTCCGGGTCGGTTACCGCGCGGTCCATGCGCCTCATGTGGTACTTCATGGGTCTTCGACTTTAATCCGGCGTTGAGTGATAAAAGGCAGGCGGGTGTGTACAGAGACTCGATAAGGGTTAGTTTTCTACACTTGATCTTCGTTTGGGACCTAAATTCAAGATGCGGTTATCACCCAGAAGGGTTCTGAGTCAAATCGATGAAGTGATCTTAGCTACCGAGGTTTAGCCAAACATTGTAGGCAAGCTTCTCCTTACCTGAGTACGTAATCAAGCCTACTGAGTCGTCTAAGCTCAAGTCGTGCAGCTAAAACCATCCGATGACGCTGAGGCTAACTCCACGGTCCCAAAGTAGATGTAAGAGTCGAAAAGAGGGGATTTCTCGTTTAACATAGTTTTAAATGAACACTAAAATTCTAGTAATCACTAGTATGCCCAATTCATGGGTGAGGAAAAAATGAAGATTGGACTTTTCACGATGCCCTACATGCGTCTGCCTCTCGAGAGTGCCTTCAAGGATGCGTCACATTTCGGCTACGACGGGGTCGAACTATGGGGAGGTCGCCCACACGCTTACTCCTTCGATCTTAAGGCAGGTGGAATCTCTGAGATCAAGGAACTCTCCAGAAAATATGGTCTGCCGATCATCGGTTTCACTCCGGAGATGAACATGTACCCGTACAACATGATGATTGGCTCCGAGGCGATGCGACGCGATAGCCTCGATTATGTCAAGCTCTCCATGGATATGGCGAAAGAGATGGACGCGGGCTTTACTCTGATCTCCGCCGCCCACGCCGGCTATGAGGCCACACGACAGGAGTACTGGCCACGTCTGATCAAGAACCTCAGGGAACTCGCCAGCCACGCCGAAGACATCGGCATCGACTTGGTCCTGGAGCCCCTCACAATGTACGAGAGCAATGTGGTCGTCACCTGCAACGATCTAGTCGCGGCGCTGGACGAAGTCGGCTCTGAGAGGCTTTTCGGAATGTGTGACATCTGCCCGCCTTTCTGCAACCGTGAGCCTATAATGTCCTACTTTGAGAAACTGGGAAATCGTCTGCGCCACATGCACATCATCGACAGCGACGGACAGTCGGACGCCCACATGATGCCTGGAGAAGGGAAGATTCCGTTGCGCCAGCTCTTCCGCGAGATAGAAGCAACCGGCTACGGTGGTTACTGCACAATCGAGCTGATCTCAGCCATCATGAATGAGCCAACACTGGGGTCCTCACTCGCGATCGAGCGAGTCAGGGATCTGCTTAAGGAATAGAAAAATCGTTGAATTCTACTTAGCCTAGATATGCTAGTTGGGTGGATCAGCTCCATGATTCTGGCTGCTTCCCGAGAATTAATCCCCTTTAAGCAAAAATCGAGTAAGGTTATTTTCGTTGAACTAGATTTTGGCTGTGTTTATAGTCTCTGGGGAGAAGAAATCCTCCACCTTGAAAGGTGATTCGACTAATCCTTGCTCACTTGAATAGTTAATGAATGCCTCGAGGGTCTTACGGCTCTTTTCGACGCCGTAGGGCCAGTAGTCCTCACCCATAATTTGCGTGGTTTTCTCAAGCTCAGAGATCATCCAGGGTAGCATGTATTTGAGGGCACTTTGCGCACTCATCTCCCTCGCACAGATATCCTTACTCTCCGCGAAGGCCTTGTATAGGCTGTACGCGAGCCATGGGTGTTTCTCGTAGATTTCTCGTTTGACGACGATGAGGTGCATTATCGGGAATATTCCTGTTCGCTGATAATATTCGGTCTCCACATCCCGGTAGTTTGGGAACAGGCGAGTGACATTAGGTGACCTCTTACGGAAGCTATCCGGTTCCCTGGCGCCAATCAGGGCGTCGATCTCCCCGCTATTCAGCATCTCACTCAGGGTCCCGGCTTCCATGTTGGTGATTTGAAGTCCTTTGATGGGCTTGGTTTCCACCCTCTGTTTTCTCCCCGGTTCGTTGAGCCCGCCAGTGACCCATTTGATATCAGTTGGCTTTACTCCATAGTCATGCTCGAGGAAGCCCCTGATCCAGGTGTTCGCGGTCATTGTGTAATCTGGTACGCCTACCCTTCTGCCTTTCAGGTCCTCTGGGCGCTTGATCCCCGAGTGGCTGTTGATGAAGATGGAGGAGTGGCGGAAGAATCGTGAAGGAAAGACGGGTATCCCCACAAAGCGGTGATCTCCCCTTCCTAAGAGGATAGACATTGCACCTAGTGAGAACTCGGATGCATCGAACTCTCCGTGCACCGCCATCCTCCAGAAAAGCTCCTCTGGGGGCAGGGTGACGTAGTTCAGGTCGACACCCTCAGGCTGAACCTGACCACTCGCCAACGGCCAGGTTCGGTCGTATGGCCCACAGGCCAATGTGATTTTAATTTTCGACAATTTTATTCACCGGCTTCCTTCCGCCTCGTAAACGATTTCGCCGTTTAGCATCGTCATCTCGGCCCTCATATCTTTGAGTTTCTCAGTTGGCGCCGAGTATAGGTCGGTGTCCCAGACAACTAGGTCGGCGTACTTTCCGGGCTCAAGTGAGCCGATCCTGTCCTCCATGAAGAGGTGCTTAGCATTCCATATAGTGTACGTCCTCAGGGCCTCCTGAACCGTGAGCCTCTCCTTGGGGCAGAGTACATTCCCCCCGAAGGTCTCGCGTGTCACGGCCGCCCAGAGGCCAACGTTGGCGCTTATGGGACCCGACGGGTAGTCGTGGCTGTTGC
This sequence comes from Candidatus Bathyarchaeota archaeon, assembly GCA_963769425.1. Taxonomy (GTDB): domain Archaea; phylum Thermoproteota; class Bathyarchaeia; order TCS64; family TCS64; genus UBA8941. The sequence continues at coordinate 371,351 of CAVYLP010000001.1, forward strand.
CTACAGGAATCCCCTTCGAGATGAAGGTCTTCAGGGGTTTGACGCAGGCGCCTCTTTCGCCGAGGAAGCGGATGTAGGTGTCGCCCTCGAAGTGGATGAAGGTCGACTGGACGTTGGCCATGACGCCGAGTCTCTTGACACGGTCGATGGCTTCGGGTGTCGGGTAGTAGATGTGTATGATCTGGTGGCGGGGATCGGGTCGTGGGTTGAGCTTCATGGCGTTCTCTATACCGTCGAGGACCCAGTCGATGGCCTTGTCACCGATCGTGTGTGTACACGTCTGGAATCCGGCGTCGTGGAAGAGGCGGATCGCCTCCATGAGGTCCTCCTTCTTCCACTTGGTGCGGCCGAAATTCTCGGGCTCCCCAACATAGGGTTCGTAGAAGTAGCCGGTCTTTGGCACGACGCCGCCGTCGAGGCTGAGTTTGACTCCCCCGACCCTGAACATGTCGTCCCCATAAGTTGAGATGTGCTGAATGGTCTCCTTAGCCTGGTCCACAGTTCTCACGAAGCCGTAGAGGGCATATACCCTTGCGGTGAGCTCACCCCTCATCCGAGTGTTCTCGTAAGCTACGAGGTCATCCGGCTCCGCTGCCCCAACCACCGCGTCGACGACTGTCGTCATGCCCTCAGCGTTATAGTCGTGGCAGGCTTTGACGATGGCCTCCTCCTTCCTCTTTGTTGTGATCTTCGGCATCATCTCCTCGAAGGGGTTTGCCGAGGGAAGGATTGTCAAGAAGACTCCAGTAGGCTCACCGTTCTCATCCTTGTACACCTTTCCGTACTCCGGGTCCGGAGTGTCTCTGTTGACTCCTGCTATCTTGAGTGCTAGACTGTTGGCGGCGACCTTCTGGTAGACTCTGCCGAGGTAAACCGGGTTATCGGGAGCCGCCTCGTCTAGATCCCATCGGTTGGGGTACCTCTTCTCCTTGAGGAGGTTCTCGTCCCAGCCCCACCCGAAGACCCATTCACCCTTAGGTGTCTCCTTGGCCTTCTGCGAGACTGCTTCGATTATATCTTGAATTGATTTGACCTTAGGGTACCATAGGTCGATTCCAAATAGAGCATTGAGACCGTATCGAAGGAAGTGCTCGTGTGAGGTAATTAGCCCAGGAGTTACACATCTGCCGTCTAGAATGATCAAATTTGTTTGTTTGCCGATATATTTTTTTACGTCCTCGTTTGTGCCAACGTAGGCAATTCTCCCATATTTTATTGCTAAGGCTTGGGCGATTGTGTCCTTCTCATCGACCGTGATTATCTTCCCTTCTTGAAGGACTGTGTCAGCTCCAATTGTTTCTGCGATCTTTGGCAGATCCATAACCCAACTCAATTTAATCGACTAATCGGTGCCTTATCCACCGATAATACTTTTGACGTTAATAACGAATATTCATTCATCTTGAGATAAATTGGTTACCAGCAAGTAGGTGAATCTAGGCTTTTCCCTTGAGCTTCTCGGCACTCGCCCTGGCGAGCTCTAGTGGGGGTCTCCGCTCCGTGTCCGGCCTGTAGACGTTGGCGCCGAGGCGCTTCCTTTGCTCCTCCTTGGCCTTGGCGAGGATCTCGGGATTGGTCATGAGGTCGAGGACGCTGCCCGCCATCGTCTTCGCGGCGAATATGAGGCTCTTGTGGCCGATAGTTGAGCCGGCGGCGGCGACGAACTGCCAGCTGTGACCGGGGGCGCCGAGTATGTTGCAGGCGGTGCCGAACTCCATGGTGGGCACGTTCCAGCTGACGTGGCTGACGTCTGTGCTGCCGGGGCTGACCTCGCCGTCGTCCCAGGCGTCGAGGATGTCGGTGGGGAGGTCGACGTCGGCGTACCTCTCCCAGTTCGGCATCTTCGACTTCTTGAGGGTTTCGATCTTGTTTTCCTTGGGGAAGGTCTTGGCTATCTCGGCGGCGAAGTGGAGCTCCTCCGGGGTGTAGGTGGGTGCGCCGACCTGCCTCATGTTGGCGACGACGAGTTCGCTCAGTGCCCTGCTTGGGATCTTGTTGTAGCTTCCGCGGTCCATCTCTATCTTGAGGGTGGTCTCGGTCATGAGGGCGGCGCCTTCGGCGATCTTCTCGACGCGTTTGTAGATGGATTCTAGCTGGTCCATTTCGGGGGCTCGTACGTAGTACCAGCTGCGGGCGTAGTCTGGGACGACGTTTGGCTGGCCGCCCCCGGCTTCGATTACGTAGTGGATGCGGGCTTTTTCGATGATATGTTCGCGTAGGTAGTTGACGCCGACGTTCATGAGTTCAACAGCATCGAGGGCGCTGCGGCCCTGCTCGGGGTTAGCGGCGGCGTGTGCAGTCTTGCCGTAGTAGTTGAACTTGGCGTGTATGGTGGCGGTGCTGCTGGATAAGCTGGCAACATTTAGGGAGCCGGGGTGGTGGCTGAGGCAGGCGTCGACGCCGTCGAAGAGACCGGCGGCGACCATGAATATCTTTCCCTGAAAGTTCTCCTCGGCGGGGGTGCCGTAGAAGCGTATAGTGCCCTGCTGCTCACTCTTCTCTAGGGCGTAACGAACAGCAATTGCTGCGCTCATGGCTGTGGTTCCGTGGATGTTGTGACCGCAGCCGTGACCCATGCCTCCTTCTATGAGGGCTTCTTGGTGGGGCACGACCTTGTTGCTGATGCCGGGGAGGGCATCGTATTCGCCCATAACGCCGATTGTGGGCTTCCCCTGGCCCCATTCCGCGGTAATCGCGGTTGGCATGCCTGCTACTCCGAGTTTGACTTTGAATCCGTGTTTCTCAAGGGTGTCTGCGATTAATTTACTGCTCTTTTCCTCGAGTAGCCCATACTCAGCGAAACCCCAGATATCGTCGCTGATTTTAGCTAACTGGTTTTTGTTATTCTCGATCCAGGTCCACGCAGTTTCCTTCAAGATAATAAACCATCAAGAATTTTTACTTTAAGGGTAAAAAGCTATGCACGCACACCCATTGAAGAGTTCCCCTATTGTAAGGACCGGTTGCCTTCCCTTTATAGTGCTAAAAATATGCTGATGATTATGGGGATGTCAGTTCCGGCGTGGAACAGAACCGAGCCCATGATACTATCCGTTCTCTGCGAGATATACCCCCAAGCGAGACCGAGGAAGAACGTGAGGATCACGAAGAAGTAGGGCTCAGGGGTGTAAGCAACGCTCAGGTGTATAGTACAGAAGACGATCGCCTGCAGGAGGTTAGCGAGTTTAGGTCCGAAGAGCGCCTCATACTTTTTTAGAAATAACCCACGGTACATCGACTCCTCCAGTAATCCGTTTGAGAGTACGAATACCAAGATCCAAGGGGCCCACTCGATTACTTTGGAACTCATGTTCTGAGCTCCGAACAATAACGTGGCAACTGGGACTGAAGATATTGCAAAAAATGCGAAGGCAACTATACCTACAAGAAGTCCAATTCTGAATTTTCCCCACTTGACATATATTGAGCCCAGATCATCTCCAGATATCCTTGTCAATGCTATTATGGGTATGATAGTCAGTAGCGCTGCTAGCGCCTTTTCAAGGGCTATAGACTCCGTAGTTAGCTGGTATGATATGAACTGGAAAACCAGCCATTGAAGTAGGAATGCTGCTCCCCCGATGAAGAAGGAGAATAGGACCGGCCAATATTTGTTGAATTGACTGCTTTTTCGCAGGGTTATTACGAGGATGAGGGATACAATGGGGACCGCTATTTTGTAGATAGCGCGGATTACGACTGGGACTGGGATATTGTTCATTTGTAGCGGACCCAATGCAAATATGCCGTATAATGTGAGGAACAACAATGATCCTAGATTATTTCTTGGGTTTTTCGATGACGTTTTCAATATTACTTGTTCTCCCTTCAACTCATTTTAATCGATTAGAATGTAAATCTACCTAGTTCGACAATGTACGCGCGCCACGGTAAAATGCCTCAGTGAAAATGTAGTGTAATGATTTTCTTGAGTGCGGCCTGGGTCAATATTTTAGAGGCATTAAGCGCGCTTTGAATAAGTTCCAGCCAGACAATAAGTATTAGGATGTGATAATGGCACAAGCCTAGAAAAAATCGGATACGCGCCACCAAAAATTTAAACAACTTACTAATTTAATTTAATCGGTTATAATGGGAGAAGAGAAAAAGAGGCCGAAGAAGGCACTCAACAAAGCGAAAGAGATACTGGATAATAAGGTAAATAGAAAGAGAATCGATTTTTTAGTAACTTATGAAGTTGAGGGATCCAGATCCAAGAAACAGAAGGTACACGCCTATTCGAAAGAAGAGGCGGAGGAGATATTGACCACGAAGCTAGATTCACAAGTATCAGCTGGGGAGATCAACGGTTTTAAAATCATCTCAGTAGAAATTGAAAATACACCGTAATAACGTATTCATAAATTTTAATCCAAGAGGTGCGTTGCTAAGTAAAAACAATATTTGAAGGATAAGATATTAAAAGAAAATAATTCCCAAACTGGGGGGTTATATTCTTTATTTTCTCCGAGTTAAAGAAAGAACGGCAATGACTAAGAAAGCAATACCAGTGTAGAGTTCATTACCAGTCAAAAACCAGACCACCGCTGCTATTATTGCCGCGGGTAGGAAGAATAGAAGAGCCCCAGCCACCATGATGATAATAACCCCAATTAAAACGAGGACCCCTAAGGCAACGATTGTCTCAATTCCACTCATTAGGTATCACTTTTCCAGTTTTATTCCCGCTAGATAGTAGTCATTTACCTGTGACTACGTCTCTTCCCTGAATGAGCCTGATGACTACCACGATTACGGCGATAACTAATAATACATGAATTAAGCTACCACCGATTCCACCGATTAGCCCAAGCAGCCAGAGAACAACGAGGACTACGGCGACCGTCCAGAAAAGGTCCATTTAAATCAGCCCCTGTGAGCGTGCTCGATTTTGTCTTTCTCTTTCTCGAGCCCCTTCTTGATCTTATCCGCGCCCTTTCTAACTCCCTTAACTACGGCCTCTCCAGCATCCTCCGCCTTTTGCTCTACGCTCTTATTATCGTTGATTCCCTTTTTTACGCCTTTACCAAACGCTTTGGCGGTGTTGCCTGCCTTTTCAGCGCTCTTCCCCACGGCTTCTCCGATTGCCTTCGCATTTTCCTCTATTGTCTTTTTCTTGTTCGTTGACATTTTCATCAAACCTCAATTATTTCCATAATATCGTTTTTTTTAAATATTCTTGATTTTATCTTTCTCTATCTGGATTTCACCCTTAATGTCGTCGACGCCATCGATCACTACCTTAACTAAGGCTTCACCTGCTTCCTCAGCCTTTTGCTCTAAAGGCTTAGCATCATCGATTCCCTTCTTTATCCCGTCCCCAAACGCCCCAGCGGCCTTACCCACCTTTTCGGCGCCTCCATCACGCCCTTAATTACGGCCTCTCTGACGTCCCCAACTTTTTCCTCTAAGGGCCTATTCTCATCCATTCCCTTCTGGATTCCTTCTCCAAATGCCTTCACTGCCTTGCACGCCATTTTTGCGTTCTTTCCAACGACTATACCAATTTCCTGCGCTGTCTCCTCGATGGTTTTGTTGTCTGCATGTTGTAACTTGTCATTTTTATTATCAATCCTTCGAACTTACTCACACTATAGTGGTACTACGTAGTATATATACTGATGTATACCACGATAGGTATATATGGTGGTATTAAGTGGTATATTGTGTAGCTGTGGTATGAGAAAAATTACATTGAGCCTGCCTGACGAATTGGAAAATGAGCTTAGGTTAAGGACTGAGGTCGATTATGCTGGAATCAAGGGTGGACTATCCATCATTGTGATTCAGGCTCTCCGTGAGTGGTTTAGGAATCATCCTCGGGAGCAGAGTTAAGACTTTTTTTCCGCACGCGGATTGTGAATTTTATGGCATTCAATAACAATTACTCGATAATGACAATAATACACAATATATCCGGTAATCACTCGGGAGGATTTTAAGTTGTATCGGATGATTTCCCACTCCTGCATCAATCACATTATTGTTCCGATTTTTGATCGGCTAGGAAGTGAGGAAAATGTTGATTCCGAGCATGAAATTTGCTTAATGATAAGACGCAATGAACATCTGAGAGACCATTTTAATGACCCTAGATTGAGAAAGAAGTTCGATGAGATACTTGATTATCGTGGGGTACGTTTTACCCTGTCAAAATTTGGATCTCGCCTCGAAATCTCAAATGAAAAGATAATGGATTCCGTTCCTTGGTGGATGGATCGGTTAAAGGAATCAAAGCCGAGTCTGTATAATGCAATCGATCTCGAACCAGCTGGCAGAATCTGGTTTGGTGCTGTCTTAGTAGACATGGTTGCTCTGCTTCGTGAATATTTATGATGTGACTAGAATGGTTAAAACGCATCTTTATAGTCGTCGTAGACGTGCTCAGGAAATCTCTGCTATACTAACGAAGTATGGTTTTGAGATAGTGTTATTAGACATTTTCCAGGGCAGAATAAAGGAAAGGTTTCATAGATACGATACCATCCCTGCACCGGAAATTATTCCTATAGTCATTCCAGACATTATTCCGAAACTGGTCCCGAAAGTCATCAAGTCGAAGATTCTCAGACAGGATCCTAATCTTGCAAATCTCAACATCTATAGACGTTTCCGTCTAGCCATACAAGAGCTCGGTCCAGTATTCGTCAAATTTGGACAGATCATGAGCACCCGCCAGGAATCGTTGCCAGTCGAATTGATAAAAGAGTTGAAGATGCTTAATGATAAAGTAGAGCCGGTGCCATTTGAAGAGATTAAGGCAATAATTGAGGAGTATGCCCCAATCGAGAAGAGCTTTGCCTATTTGAATGAGATTCCCTTTGCGGCGGCGAGTCTCAGTCAAGAACATGAAGCAAAATTGAAAGACGGCTCAGACGTCGTGCTAAAGGTACAACGTCCCGGAATACGAGAGAAAGTCGCTATAGATTTAAGCATACTCAAATTCATAGCCAAAAAGTTCGACTCATTATATGACTTAAATATCTACAATTTCCCCGGGATAGTTGAGGATTTTTCTAAACAGATTACCTCTGAACTCGACTTCACTAGAGACGGAAAAAATGCTGAACTTTTAGCAAAGAATATGGAGGGAATGAAGGGCATTCGAATTCCTAAAATCTATTGGGAGTTTTCCGGAAGTCGTCTACTAGTTATGGAGCACATGTATGGCGTTCGGATAGATGATGTTGTTGCCCTAAAAAGCATGGGGATTGATACTCGTGACGTCGCACGTAATGGTTTACACGCCTATCTTAAGCAGATATTTCAGGACGGTTTCTTCCATGGGGACCCGCATCCGGGTAATCTTCTGGTTACCCAGAATGGTGATATTGTATTCCTAGATTTTGGTTTGATAGGGGTACTTCGCCCTGAGAAAAGGGATTTATTACTAAGAATGCTAACCGGGGTTCTCAATGCCGATGTTGACGAGTTAGTTCGTGTGTTTAATGAATTGGGCATGAAGATTAATGACGCATTGGTCGAGTCTTTTAAGGATGAACTCTATGTTAATCTCCTTGAGGGTCAAAATGTCAAAATTATTGATCCTAAGAAACCAGATACTGAAGCCTTCTTAGCGATTACCAATACACTGCGAAAGTATCGTCTTCGAATTCCGATGGTCGCTATGCTGATGATTAAAGTAATTATGATGGTCGGTGACTATAGTTTGGATATCTGGCCCGAGTTTAATTTCCTAGTTGAGGTTAGACCTTATTTAACGGAAATTGTAAAGGACAGGATTATTGGCCAAGTGGAAAAGACTGTTTATAATCTCCCCGACACAGCACAGGAAGTTGCTCAGATGCCACGTAGCGTTAACGAAGCAAGCAGGGTTCTAACAAACGGAAATCTTATTGTTAGATTAACAGACGATGACGTTGATCGTCTTGGAGATCGTATTGGGACCGCTGTGAAGAGTGGAGCTAACAGGATTTTATTTGGTATCATTATTCTCTCCGGTGTAATCTTGTATCTGTTCTTCAGGTAATTTTAATAGTTAAAAGGAAATTGAGCTATCTGAATGAGCGCCCTTTCGCGGCTGCCAGCCTCAGTTAGGCACGCTAAGCAAATCTGAAATATAGAAGATTCATCGTATTGAAGGTACAACGCCCGGGAATTTGGGAGTAAGCGCGCGCCATTTTTGGTTTATTAACAGCGCCACTTATCTTACAATCATGAGTAAAGACGAAGTAAAGGGTAGAGGTAAGAAGATAAAGGGACAGATCCGTGAAGAAATCGGAAAAATAACCGATAACAAAACGGAGCAGGTCAAGGGCAAGATTGAGCAGGTCGAAGGGAAGGTTCAGGAGGAAGTCGGGAAAATAAAGAGGAAGGCTAAAGATTAGAGGCCTTCAAACACCCCTTTTAAATATATCTCATTTTTTTACCGATAGGAGGAACTGAGATGCATAAAATTTGGTAAAAACTAACATATTTCGCTGCATATATTCAATCAATGGGCGAAGCATGTTGGACTGCTATATTGAAGCTGCCAAAAAAGATGCAGAGAATACTCGCCTATAAGCACACATTCTAGAACATGTATTCCTCGCCACGAACAATAGATCACTGGAGAATAATACATTAAACTGCGTAGGGATCATGGCCCTGTAACATTCTCGCAACTGCCCTCGAAGAAAAGATTCTAAGCACAACGAAGGCGACCAAGAACACGATCAAGATTCCAGCTGCTAAGTAGGGAAAATTGCTCGCGAGTGTTGAAAATGAATTTGGATTAAGGTAGGCCCCAAGCCCAACACCGAACGCCATTAAAGATAACGAGAGAAGGAACGATAACTTCCACAGGATCGGCGGTGCCCGAGAAGCTCTTTTCGCCTCAATATGTCTCTTCACCTCACCTACACCCAAAACCAGGGACATACCCAGAACACCGATTATACATGGAGCCCAAAAGTTGATGCCAAGTTTTGGTTGGTAAAAATCGATGAAAGTCTTAAACCCAAACACACTTAGGATTGCCATAAACAGGAGAAGAGAGGCTGACCCAACAAGAATCCCAGTGTCCAAAATACCGCCTGAATAGAAGGGACCGTATATTCTTCTCCAGGGCCTGACAGTGTAATCCGCCATATCCTCAGCCGTTTTTCTTGTGAGCTCCACCGGGTCGTTTTGGTACATGTATACCCTGGTTTTGATATCGAATGCGATTTTCTTGCCGTCGTGATCGTATCTGGCCTTCTTCACCATCCTCGAGAAGGGGTAGAGCCACTCAACTCCGCGGTCCTTTGCGGTGTTGAGGCTATCAAGTAGAACATGGGAGAAAGCCCCCAGTGCTAGGTATGGATTAATCAGATAAATGATGCCAATGAAGGCGAAGTTGTGGCATAGCGCGCGGTGGAGTTGATGGTCTCGGAAGTAGTCTTTGCTGAAGAAACCATACTCCCTATCAATATCTGGGAGTACTGACCCGATGGCAGCTAACCAAATTATGTCCCATCTCCCAAAGAAGAGGGCCCCGATTAGTGCACCAAACATGAAATGTGTGGGAAGATTCATGAGTTCTTACCTACTTGCGATTTGTCAGAGTTGAATCACCCTAGCCACTCGAATAAACAATTATTTGGAATGATTCAATGTATTATTTATGCATTTATTGATGAGCGTCTATCGGAAATGAAATAATAAATATCGTGCACGATAGTGTTTGAATCTAGGGTAAGTCGCGTTGGTTGATGAAATAAACACAACTTCCTTTGTAAGTGCAATAGATAATGAAGTGGATGAGATATCACAGAGGATTCTAGAAGAGCTTGAAAATGCAACGTCCACAGATTTATCCGACGCATCATATGCAAAGACGATATTACAGTTATCTGATATTAATTTCACGAAACGAGTGCTTAAACAAGTTGAGAGCGTAGCATCTGAAGATAAAAATGAGGTCGGAAAAAGAGCAATAATCAAGGTACTATTGCTCTCTACATGGTTGCAGAGACTCTACTTTATCATAAGATCCTCGATAATGGGACTGATAAGTGGGATAGTCACCGCTCTCATAATCTTGTTTTTTGGTACGATAAATGTCGTTGGCGGAATATTCATCGGTATTTTTGTATTCGTGTTTTCCCTCGTCATTACAAGATTATTTGATGCACAACTCATTAAAGCCACGAAAAAGATTGTTGAAACTATGACCAATCACAAAACTGTCCGCGATTTTATCATGAACCACTTCTAGGTAACGAATGTTTTATCTAGTCATCCACTTCACGAGCATGTAGATTTCTAGAATTTTTCGTAAAAAGCCTCTGCCATATAGTAATTTTCTTGGAATGATAGTGAGTCTCGGTTCGATGTTTAATCACGTCCTCAAGAACCTGATAATCGTATGTGAGGTTAATTGTGGATGAGCCTGCACGAGTGCGCACACTGAACACCACGACTCTGTATGGTCCTGCTTCTAAATTCAGTGTCTTCGTATCCTTCGAGGAGTTTAGGGTGTAATAATCTACAGATCCCAAACTCTTCAATAGATCAGGTAGTCTTGGGACCAGCAGAGATGTGACAATCGGAATCGAAAGACCACTACTTAAAAACGCGGTAGCGCCAGCCGCACCGAGTGTTAATACTATACTTTTATAGAAACTATCCCAGCTGGACTGTTTCATCACCGCTACTAACGAAACCTGCTTTGTGCTTGACCACTGAACCTTTACTGTCTGTCCTTGCGAGAGTGAAAAATCTATTTTCTTGAAGGTAACCGCGCCAAGAGGGACGTTCTCGGATACTACTTTGTGAGTCTTAGTGACATACTCCTTTTCAGTATGTTGGACATCGATAATAATCGGATTAGAGTAATCTAATGAAGGTATAATTGGCAATGCAAATAATCCAATTATCAATAGGACGCAAAAACCCACTACTAAATAAATTAAATAAATTTCCACACTAACTCACTTGACAAATATTATGATTATATAGTAAATATATGAAACCTTTTCATCGTAAGATGCGCGAGTACATTGCCATGCTCATGTTTCAAGTGCCCTTTATATGGAGTAAATGAATAAACTAAACATGAACCAACGAAAGCGCCTCGAAGACATCGGTGCGATTTTAATAAAATACGGTTTCGAAGAAGTTGTTAAGGAGATAATTCCAATCACCGCGAGGCTGAGGCTGAGAGGGCTTCGGCCTCTAATTAGAGAAGAGGATACCTACGTACGACTACGCGAAGCTCTAGGCGAGCTAGGTCCAACTTTTATTAAATTTGGACACTACATGAGGACACGCCCAGATCTTCTCCCACCAGAGCTAGTCAAGGAGCTCGAATTATTACCCGATAAAATCAAACCAATCCCCTATGAGGAGGTGAAGAAAATCATAGAGGAGAAGATTGGCAATGTTGATGAAATATTCACTGATATAAAAGAGGAGCCGCTATCATCCGGGAGCCTAAGCCAGAAACACGTCGCCACACTAAAAGATGGGAGACAAAGTCGTCCTCAAGATCAAGAGGCCTGAGATATCAGATGAAATTGACACAGATCTCAAGGCCCTTGACACAATAGCTATTCACGCTGGAAAGATCTCTGATGAGCTGAAACTCTTCAACTTCCCTGAGGTGGTGAAGGAGTTCTCAATAGAGATCCAGAAGGAACTCGACTTCGTGGAGGAGGGTAAGAGCGCCGAACTCCTTTCGAAGGATATGGAAGAGTACACAAAGATACGTGTGCCAAGGATCTACTGGAAGTACACAAGTGAAGACCTACTCGCGATCGAATATGTCGAAGGAATAACAATAGATCACGTGGAAGAGATTGCTGCAATGGGGGTCGACACTGGGGAACTCGCACTCCTCTGCTTCCGCTCCTACCTTAAACAAATCTTCCTCGATGGATTCTACCACGGAGACCCGGAACCAGAGAACCTAATTGTAACAAAGAAAGGTGAACTCTTCTTCATAGACTTCGGCCTGATGGGGGTACTCCGCCAAGGGAAGAGAGACATGTTTACTCGACTCATGATCGCGATATTTGAAGACGATACAGATGAGGTCGTAAGGTCACTGGAGGGACTCGGACTACGGGGTAGAAGCGAAGATAAAGAACTCCTTAACGACGACATATACGTTGTTCTGAAGGAAGCGAAAGTTAAAACCAGTTATGTAAGTGGCAATAAACTCGCAAGCATCATAACAGCCGTCAGGAAACGCGATCTTGAACTCCCAATGCAATCGATGCTAGCAATTAATACTCTACTCAAGGTAGATTTCAACACGAAGTCCCTATATCCAGACTTTAAGCTCATGGATGAGACAAATACTTACCTGAGCGAAGTTGCTAGAAAGAGGGTCGTGGACCTCGGTAACATTAGAAAGAGTGGGTTATCTTTCCTAGATACTATACAAAGCTCAAAAGACTTGCCTCAACACATGAACGATGCCCTACTAACTATAACAGAGGGACCGATTCGTTTCAAACTCGACTACGAGAACCTAGACAACCTGGCGAAAAGCGTCGATAACGCGACCTATAGGATCCTCGTCGCCGTAGCGCTGGTAATTCTCTCATACCAAAACATCACAATTTTCAATTTCCCCATAAGCACGTTGATTGCCTATTTGTTGGCTGTGTCACTCGGTGCCTTCGCAATATACAAGTTATTTCTAAGTAAATGATCATTGAATCGTGCTATCACTCTTACATCTGTTCCAACAACTCGCACCCTCAAACTTTAACAAGTTTCTTCTACTGAATCCATAAGACTATCTAAAGTGGATTTTAAGAATGGTGGGCCCGAAGAGATTTGAACTCTTGATCTTCTGATTATCAGTCAGACGCCTTAGCCTAACTAGGCCACGGGCCCGGCACCCTTTCTGGATGCATCGCCCTGTTAAATATTTAACTCTCCCCCACCGATGGGACCCACATGGAGCCGCTCACCATCCACTTCCTCGGCACCGGCGGGGGCCGCCACACGATGTGCACCCAGAGGAGGAAAACCGCGGGGATAAGGCTCGAGCACGGGGAGACGCATATACACGTCGACCCCGGTCCCGGCGCCCTCGTCCACAGCATATACGCAGGCCTCACACCCATGAAGCTTGACGGCGTAGTCGTCACCCACTGTCACCCCGATCACTATACTGATGCCGAGGTCCTCGTCGAGGCCATGACCGGCGGCACAACAAGGAAGCGAGGAGTCCTCGCCGCCGCTAAGAGTGTCCTCAAGGGGGGTGAAGACCTAGACCCCAGCATAAGCCAGTACCACCAGAGGCTCGCGGGGAGGGTCGAGGAGCTCGTCCCAGGTTCCAAGTTTGAGATCGGGGACATAGCCTTCGAGGCCTTAAAAGCCATTCATGGGGATGGGGATGCTATTTGTATCAAATTCGATGTCCCAGACGTCGGCTCACTCGCGTACACGAGCGATACCGAGGCGTACCCCGGCCTAGGTGAATCACTCAAAGGGTGTCGACTCATAGCCCTCGGCACGATGTGGCCAAGGGGGAGCCCATTGGTCGGCCACATGTGCACGGATGACGCTCTCAGGGTTATTGAGGAGGCGAAGCCCGGCTGCGCGGTTACGACGCACTTCGGGCTCAAGCTCCTGTACAAGGACCCTGCGAAGGAGGCGGAGTGGCTTGAGGAGCAATCAGGTGTTCCGGTAGTCTCGGCGGTTGATGGGATGACCGTGACCCTCGGGGAAAACATCACAGTTAGAGGGCCCCGGAAGCTGGACGAGCCCAGGGTCATCGAAGCCTAGTTAGGTTTATCCGGGCAACCCCTTATCGTTCTGCATCATGTCCGGCGGGGATCGAAGGGGGCTTCTCAGGCTCCTCTATATATCAGTCTTCCTTGTGGCGACGGCCATTGGGACGCCGATGATGCTCACCCCCGTTCAGGCGGAGAGGCTTGGCGCCACCCTCCTCGACATCGGCATCATGGGCACAGCCGCCGCCGCGGTCTACACCGCGATGACCCTCATAGCGGGAACCCTCCTCGACAGGTTCGAGAAGGTTCGCCTCTTCCTTATCTTCAACGTCTTCACGGCGGTGAGCCTCGTCTACCTCGCCATGGCCACCGACTTCACGGGGGTATTCATAAGCAGAGTCCTCCTCGGGGTCGCAGGCGGAGCCTTCTGGGCCGCGGCGGGGGCCATCACAGCAGACATGGCGCCCCCGGAGCTCCTCACACACGCAATCGGTAGGTACAACCTTAGCTGGATACTCGGCTTCGTCCTCGGCCCCTTCGTCGGGGGCTGGGTCGCTGATTCCTTCGGTTACGCCGCGCTGTGGTGGATGCTCGCAGTCGTAATGGCCGCCGCACTCGTCGTCAACGGCATCCTCGTGCCGAGGATCAGGCTCGAATCCGAGTCACTGGAGATTAAGTTCGACTTCTCCGCCGTTTCCCAGCTTAGGTGGGCGTACCTGACTATGATCCCTTACGCCCTCGGGCTGGGGATTTACTTCTACATCCTCCCCGGCTACATGGCGGAGAAGGGGCTCACAGCCACCGTGATTGGCTTTCTCCTAGCTCTAGACAGCGCCGTGAAGGGGCTCGGCTTCTACTACTCGGAGAAAATCGTTAGAGTCGGAGTCAAGAGGGGGATGTTAGTCGCCACCATCGCCCTAGCCGTCAGCCTCGCCGGCGTCGCCTACGCCTCGAGCACACTCGAGTTCCTCTGGCCACTCATCCTCTTCGGCGCTGCGAACGGCGTCATAGAGCCCCTCATCCTCGACTTCATCGCCCACGGCTCACCCAGGGGCAGCCTCGGCGCCACGATGAGCTTCTACGAATTCATGTACGGCGCCTTCACGTGCGTTAGCCCCATCGCGGCGGGCTACATTAGCCAGCTCTACCCGCTCTCGACTACCTACGTGGGGCTCGGCCTCATCAGCCTCCTCATAATCCCCGCCTCGGCTAAGCTACGGAAGGGAAAAGGTTAAAAAAATACACATAGGAGTTAAATAATTTTCAATCACCAATTATACTTGGACTGATTGAAATGGTAAAAGTACCCGAAGAAGCAAAGGCAGTTTTCGATAAGGAACGTATCATCCCACTAGCCACAGTCGACAAGTCGGGCAAACCGAACGTCGTCATGGTCGCTTTCTGGTGGTGGATAGACGACGAACACATCGCCGTCGTCGAAAACTTCCTGCAAAAAACACGCGACAACCTCAATTCCACCAAGTGGGGGTGTATGGTAGCTTATGACATGTCCATACACAAGAGCTACCAGATCAAGTGCAAGGCAGAGCTAGTCACATCTGGCCCCCTCTTCAACGAGGGCAAGAAAAGAGTCGAGGAGTACAAGAAGAAGAACCCCATAGAGCTACCCGCGAGGGCGGTGTGGAAACTCAAGGTCGAGGAGCTCTGGTTCCAGGCGCCAGGCCCAGACGCGGGGAAGCGCCTAGCCTAGACCCCCTCTAATCCATCGCCTTCATTGTATACTACAACTCAATGAGGTCGAGAAAAGCCAAGACCCCACCTCCTCTCCTTTGCTCTAAAAAACCGGTTTTTTTTATTCCAGCTAAATCTTTTTATCAGTCTTCGATGAACCCTATTTCGGATGCGGGGGCTGTCTATGGGGTATCGTTTTGTCCTCGCCCTGTGCGGGGCCTGAAGGATCGTATAACCAAGATAGCATCCTAGTCCCCGCGGACAAGGTTTTAAGGCTCCGCCACGCTTCTGAGCCTATTCAGCCGCATCCAGTAGACGGTGAAAAGCGATGAAACAGCTGCCTAACAAGATAGACTTCCTGCAAACAGAGGAGAAGTGGGAGAAACTCTGGGAGGAACACGGCACCTACAGGTACGATTGGAACGATGACGTTCGCCCCAGGTACAGCATAGACACGCCTCCCCCCTACCCTAGTGGCGACTTCCACATGGGCAACGTCCTAAACTGGACCTACTTCGACATGAGAGCCCGCTACAAGAGGATGCGGGGCTTCAACGTCCACTTCCCACAGGGCTGGGACTGCCACGGGATGCCCACGGAGGTCGCCGTGGAGAAGAACAAAAAGATACGTCGTAGCGACGTCCCACCAGATGTCTTCCGGAAGATGTGCGAGGAGTGGGTCGCCCAATACATCGCCAAGATGAAGACCGCAATCGTGCGCCTCGGCACAAGTACCGACTGGAGCCTCGAATACCGCACCATGGACCCTGACTACATCAGGAAGGTGCAGCTCAGCTTCCTCATACTCTACGGGAAGGGACTCATCTACAAGGGGGAGCACCCAATTAACTACTGCCCCAGATGCGAGACGGCCATCGCCGACGCAGAGGTCGAGCGCCTCAAGAGAACTGGGAAGATCTACAGCCTCGCCTTCGGCGTCCCCGGTGGTGAACTCGTCATCGCGACCACACGCCCCGAGTACGTAGCCGCCTGTGTCGCCATAGGCGTGAACCCCACCGACGAGCGCTACAACAAGCTCATCGGCAAGGACGCGACGACACCGATCTACGGAAAGAAGATACCGATCATCGCTAAGGACGACGTCGACACCACCTTCGGCACAGGCGCCATGATGATCTGTACCTACGGCGACAAGGCGGACGTCATCGACGTAGCCCGCTTCAAGCTCCCCGTGGTAAACCTCCTCGACAAGAGGGGGCGCCTCAACGAGAACGCGGGCAAGTACGCCGGCATGACCATCACCGAAGGCAGAAAGGCTATCGTCGAGGACCTGCAAGGCCGCCGGGCTCCTCAAGGAGGAGAAGCCCCTCGAGCAGGAGGTGGGCACATGCTGGCGCTGCGACACACCCATCGAGGTGGTGAACGCCAAGCAATGGTTCATGCGCACAACCGCCTTCAGCGACCAGATCATCGAGCAGGCGAAGAAGATCACCTGGTACCCCGACTTCATGAGATACAGGCTCATCGACTGGACGAAGAGCCTCGACTGGGACTGGGTGCTGAGCAGGCAGCGCGTATTCGCGACGCCCGTTCCCGCGTGGTACTGCAAGCAGTGCGGCGAGATACATCTAGCCGAACCGGAGGAGCTACCAGTGGACACGAAGGTCACTCAGCCAAGGGGCAAGTGCGCCAAGTGCGGCGGCTCCGAGTTCATCCCCGACTACGACGTAATGGACACGTGGTTCGACAGCAGCATGACCTGCGCCATACACGCAGGGTGGCCGGACAGGCCAGACTGGCACAAGCTCTTCCCCGCATCCCTCCACCCGAGCGGGCAGGACATCATCAGGACCTGGGCATACTACCTCATGGTGAGGCACCTCGCCCTCTTCGACGAGCCCGCCTACAACTCCGTCCTCATCAACGGGATGGTCCTCGGCGGCGACGGCAGGAAGATGAGCAAGAGCCTCGGTAACTTCGTCAACACCCCCGAGGTATTCGGGAAGCACGGCGCAGACGCCGCACGCCAGTGGGCAGCCGCGGGCGGAAGCACCGGCACCGACATCCCGTTCAGGTGGGAGGACGTCGAGTACGGACGCAGGTTCCAGACCAAGCTCTGGAACGCCTGCAGGTTCAGCGCCATGAGGCTCGAGGACTACGACCCCGCCGCGGAGGCGGAGCCTACGCTGCTCGACCGCTGGATACTCTCAAAGCTGGAGAAGACTGTCAAGGTCTCGACGGACGCGATGGAGAACTGCGAGTGGATGAACGCCACGGAGGCGGCTCGCAACTTCACGTGGCACGTCTTCTGCGACGACTACCTCGAGGCCATCGAAGTACAGGTTGTACGGTGAAGGAACGCCGAAACTCGCCGCGCAGCAGACGCTATACTACACCATCAAGAGGACGCTGCAGCTGCTCGCCCCCGTAATTCCGCACATCACGGAGGAGATATACAGCACCATGTACGCTGCCGATGCGAAGGACAGCATCCACATCAGCAAGTGGCCCGACACGACGCCTCGCTCGTGGACGAGGAGGCGGAGAGAGCGGGCGACCTAATGACGGCGATCATGGGTGAGGTGAGGAAGCAGAAGAACAAGCTGGGCGTCCCACTCAACAAGCCAGTGAAGAGGCTCGCGATCTACGCTGACGAGAAGGCGCTCGCGGACGCCCGCCTCGGGGACCGGGACATGAAGGAGACGCTCAAGATCGAGGAGATCGACCTACGACCTCCGGCTCCGGCGAGGCTGAGGTCGAGGGACACGCGGGCTTGAGCCTCACCTTACACTCTAGCCCCCATTTTTCACGAAACCCAAATCACCACCGTTCTACATACTTAGAACTACTGTACTAAACTGTGGGATTATACTGAACACCCGTAGAGCACTAGGTAGTGAAGAGACGTGAGACACATCACGACACTAGTCGCGATCTTCCTGGCGGCGCTCATAGTGCCGACCAGCATCTACGCTCATACAGAACCCCAGTCAGGGGAGCAACATCAGCAAACCCGAGGACATCGCTCTCAGATTCATCAGGGATGGTCCAACCTTCAGCTTCGACGGCATCACAACCACGCTAAAGATCACCGATGTGACCATCAACAAGAGCAACACCTCCTCAGTATATTGTGACAGTTGGATTTCCAGTGCCTGCACGGCGGCTACGGTGACAGGACTGACCAGATAATCACTCAGGCGATTACATCGCACACGGCGGTCGTGACAGTCGTCGATGGCAAGGTCATCAGCGCAGTCATCGACGGATGCATGGAATGAGGTTGCACAGAGGCCTGTCACCAATGACGACATGAAGGCAACAATCGAGGCGATAGCCCTCAACTGGCTGGTCAATGCCCCAACATTCAAGTTCGATGGCGTCAAGGGCTCCGCCAAGGTCGTCGACTCGTGGCTCGCCATGACCTTCGTCGCGCCGAGCTTCTGGGGCGTGACAATCGAGTTCGACTGCCTGCACGCAGGCTACGGTGACCGCAGCGACCAGATGCTTGCACAGGTCATAACCCACCACGTCGCAAAGATCCACGTGACGGAAGGCGCAGTTAACTTCGCAGTCATCGATGACAAGTGGGATGAGGTAAAGCAGGTTGAGCTAACGCCTAGTCTCAACCATCCTCACCCCCGAGCAGGCGAGGGACATAGCCTTCAACTACGTCATTCAGAAGTATGGAATCTGATAACTCTCTCCCAAGCGACTGGATGATAGAGAATCTCAACCCAACGGGACTTGTAGGTTCCCAGACAACTCGATACACCTCAGGCGACTGGGTGATCACAGTAAAGTACGCAGTGGTCTGGAAGCCCATGTACAACGTCACAGTTGAGAACGGCTCCACCATCTCATGGACTGGCAGCGTGGACCAGAGCGGCTCCGTTCAGTCGAGGTGAGCCCGCTAATCCAAACGTCCCTCAGCTCATCTACACACCAGACATAGCCCGTAAGATGTGCATTGATTACCTACTCGCCAACCACCCCGAGGTCGTGGCACAGACTGCCAACTGAGTGGGTCGAGACGAACCTTGTGCCACAGAACCTTGTCGGAATCACGAAGGTACAATACACCGCTGGCGGGTGGACCATAACGGTCTCAGCACCAGTTGTCTGGAAGCCAACCCACACCGTCTCGATAAACTACACCGGCCCAGAGGGGTCCTTCACTTGGGAGGGGACACTCCCACAGGGCGGGCCCATCAACGAAATCAGCTTCAGTAAGTAAAATCCTAGTTTTTCCTATACTAAGCTTAATTCTAAAAAAGGCTGATTCTTCTTAGCGGGTCATGTTTCTCTTGAAGAGTGGTATGGCTATCGCCGTGAAGACTATCCCGAATGCGGCGAGTATTGCTATCTCGGTCGATATGGCGGGGATGCCCGCCCCCAGGACAAGGACCTTTCGCAGGGCCGTGGTCGCGTATGATAGCGGGATCAGCTTAGAGATGTCCTGCATGTACCAGGGCATCTGCTGAGTAGGGAAGAATACGCCGCTGAGGAACATCATGGGGAACATTATGGTCATCATCATCATGGTCGCGGTCTCCTGGTCCTTCGCGAAGGAGGTTATCACGATCCCGATGCCGACGAAGCTGAAGACGTCGAGTAGCAGTAGGCCAAAGATGAGGGGTATACTCCCCTGTATCGTCACCCCAAACAACGTCACGGCCATGATGAGGATGAGTGTGCCCTGTAGCAATCCTCTCATGGTTTGGGCGAGAGTCTTCCCGAGAATTATCGAGAGACGATTAATCGGCGCAACCATCATGCCGTCAAGGGTGCCAATCTCCCTCTCGTGGCTGATGGCGGCTGGGAGACCAGTCATCACACTCATCATGACGTTCATGGCCATGATGCCGGGGGCCATGAACTCAAAGTAGCTGAAGTTACCTGGAACTGCCCCCTGGTGTAGTGACTGTCAGCGGCTGAATAACGGCGATGGGGTTCTTCATCGTCGGGACCATCGTCTTAATCGTCTGCTCCGCGAAGGATGCCCCTATCGCATGGAATATGCCAGTCATCGCCCCTTGGAGGAGTCCGGACATCTGCGGGTTCGATTGATCCGTCACGACTATGATTGTCCCCTGTCGCCCGCTGTTGAGACAGGCCGTGAAGTTAGCGGGTATGACGATCCCTCCCATCACCTCTCCACTCTGGATCATTCCCCTGACATCATCCATCGATGATACCTGTGTGATTGTGAAATTATCCATCCGGTTTAGGTACGTGACGAGCAGCCCACTCGTGCTTACCTGACCTTTCTGGAGACCGTAGGCCTGATCCATGTTTGCGACTGCGAGGGTGACAGGGCCAAGACTCGAATTTGAGGGGAATATGAAGCCCACCATGCCCATCATGAACACCGGCATGATGATCAGCATCGCCAACCCGAGCCTATTCCTGAACAGCTCTGTTAGATCCTTCCTCGCAACGAGGTAGACGTGATACATTGTTTTTTTAATTGCCATTCATGTCACCTTACTCTGGAACGCGCCCCTCCGAGCATGAATCCGCGTCTTTGGGGGGCTATCTTCTGGTTCGCCGAGTCACGCACCTCATGGCCTGTTATCTGGAGGAACACATCTTCGAGTGTGGGCTCTCGGCTGCTCACAGACATTATTTTGCCGTTTTTTGACCTGATTGAGTCGATGATCGTGTCGAAGGCGTCTACCCCGATGGCGTGGACCATGAGGTGGGTTGGGTCTTCTTGAGAGACGCCGGTTACATTGCTAAGTGACTTTAAGGTTGACAACATTTCGGAGTTGAGGTTGGGGATCACAAACTCAAGTACCGTCCCCTCTCCACCAGAGATGAGCTTCTTCAGATTCGATGACGTGTCGAGGGCTGCGATCTTTCCGTGATCCACGATTCCTATGTGTTTGCAGAGAAGGTCGGCTTCAGCCATCATGTGAGTGGTTAGAATCACGGTCATGCCATTTTCCTTGTTTATCTTTCTGATGAACTCCCTGATCTCGACTGTGGTCTGAGGATCTAGCCCAAGTGTGGGTTCGTCTAGGAAGAGCACCTGAGGCTTGTTGAGGAGCGCTCGGATAATGTTCACCCTCTGTCTCATGCCCGTGGAGAAGGTGCCGACCTGTACATCCTTCCACTTGGTCATCTGTACCAACTCAAGGAGCTCCACTATGCTCTTCTTCATCTCGTCCTCGGGGACCCCGTAGAGTTTCCCGAAGAACCGGAGGTTCTCCTCTGCGGTGAGCCGCTCGTACATGATCAGCTTCTCAGAGACGAGTCCGATTAGGGTCCTGACTTTTGAATCCTCCTTCACTATATCGTATCCGCCTATAGTAGCTGTGCCAGAAGTGGGCTGAGATAGCGTCGCGAGCATCCTGATCAGCGTTGACTTACCGGCTCCGTTTGGGCCGAGGAGACCGAATATCTCCCCCTTTTCGACATCGAAGGAGATGTGATCAACCGCGGTGAACTCGCCGAATTTCTTAACTATATCTTTCACTTGGATTTCGCTCATCTATAGTCAGACTCCCTTTGATCTTCCTTCGTCCCTTCCCTACTTACCTGAATCTATCCCTGGTCTGGGAGGTTACCCCATCCCGAGGAGGTGTCGGAGCCATCCCCAGAAGTCGCTCCCTATTGTCGCTGCCGGCTTTGTGATAGTCACCGGGTAGCTGAGGGTCTGCTGCTGTGGCCTGTTTAGGTTGTCGAGGTAGCTGACCCTGATTTTGACTGTTGCGTCTCCCAGGGCCGCTGTGGATGCGACGTTGAACTTCACGGTGAAGAGCACTGGGCTGTCCGGGTATATCGCACCGACGTAGTAGCTGCTCTCGGGGATGACAGTCACAGTCGGGTCGCCGACAACGTCAATGGATGTAAACTGAACCTTGCTCGTGCCCTTGAGTATGAGGGTGGAGTCGATCTTGCCAGTGGCACCTTGGTCTGCACTCACCTGTGTTGGGTTCATGATCTCGAAGTCGACTACCTGCCCGACCTGAACCGTGAGGGTCTCAGTAGTTGCCCTCTGGACACCCTTAGAATCCATGAACGTGAGAGCGAGGGTAGCAGGTATCTGGCTCGCGGGTGCGGCGCCATCGACTAACACTGTTAAGCTTACAGTTTGAGAGTCGCCGGGACTCATTTCACTGAGACTCACTGTGGTCGAGGTGAGGGGGCGCAGAAGACCTGCAGCATCGAGTGTAAAAGTCGCCTTAGCGTTGTAGGCTGAGGCGTCACTGCAGTCGATCCTTGCCTGAAGCGTGAATTTCTGACCGGGGATGGCGGTTGTTGTGTTAAGATTCGTGACTGTGAGTACGGGGATGTTGTTGATCAGTGGTGCTGTGACCTCAAGTGGGAGGGTGGCTGACTGCTTGTAGCTGTCGCTAGAGGGGTCAGAGTAGAACATTGAGGCGGTTAGGGTATAGGCGCCCATTGGCGTACTCTCGAGTGCGTAGACACGGGCTGTGAAGCTCACAGAATCACCCGCCTTTACGCTGGTAAAGTTGTAGTTTAGTGGACTCTCTATGGAGAGGAACGGGGAGGATGTTGAAAGTGTGAGGTCGATGCCCCTTAACTCGGAGTCGGCGATGTTCCTCAAAGTCACGATGACATCGTTTGGCTCACCGACATTGAGCTTCTTCGGCGAGGCTGTCAACTCGACCATTGGCATGTAGAGTTTGTTGACGACGATTGTGATTGGGATCGGTACCGTGACTATTCCACGTCCTGCCCTGAGGTAGGTGAGCTGCATCGTCAGTGTATAGGCGCCGAGGGTGACCCCCTGGTCGACCATAACTGTGGCATTGTAGAAAGTCGATTTCCCCTCGAGTATCTTGTTGATGACCTTCTGGGATCCATCTAGGACGGATATCCCGGGGGTGGTGGAGGTAATGAGGGCCTCAACCTCACTCGCATCATAATTTCCGCCGTTGTGTACTGTGA
Organism: Candidatus Bathyarchaeota archaeon; assembly: GCA_963769425.1. GTDB lineage: Archaea > Thermoproteota > Bathyarchaeia > TCS64 > TCS64 > UBA8941. Next base: position 394,600 of record CAVYLP010000001.1, read on the forward strand.
TGCCGATGTTGCCATGTGTTCCAGCTGAGAACGTTGTGTTCGATACATAGACCTCGAGGTGAGGTATGATATCGTCTGCGTAGGCATATGCGATCTGTCCAGCCATAAGGCAGATGAATAGAGCAGCTATCAGGGTGCTCTTCTTTCCATTCATTCAATCACTTCTCTTTTTTATCCTTTTTTTCTATCTTTGAGGGCGCCGTGGGCCTCATGGTTAGCCATCTTCACTGGGCGCTGTTAGGTAGACTTCTACCTAGTTATCAGAGTACGCCCCTGTTGCTCCTAATAAACATTATAGAGGTCTCAGGCGCGTTCCTGCTTCGCAAAATTTATTGGCAAATTATAAATCCTGATTAAAAGTAGGTGATATCGAGTTGGTTTTCTTGGCGAAGATATCGAAGGAGAAGCAGACAGCTCTCGACTGGGTCGAAGCGAACGAGAAGATGATCTCAGGGTTTGACAAGAGGATCTGGGGATACGCCGAGCCGGCTTGGAGGGAGTACAAGTCCGCGGCGGCCTACTGCAAGCTGCTTGAGGATGAGGGGTTCAAGGTTGTAAAGGGTACCGGCGGCATGCCCACAGCTTTCCTCGCGACCTTCGGGGAGGGAAAGCCGGTGCTCGCGACGTACGCGGAGTACGATGCGGTCCCTGGGACATCCCAGAAGCCGGTGCCTCGCCAAGAGGCTAGGGATGGGCTGAATAGGTGGGCAGCCGGGCACACCGACCCCCACTCCGCCCTCGGTACGACGGCGCTTGCCGGCGTTCTAGCTGCGAAGGAGGCGATGGTGAAGCACGGTCTTGAGGGGACACTGAAGATTTTCGGTGAGCCGGCTGAGAAGGTATGCGGTTCTAAGCCAGTACACGCGGCGTGGGGTTACTTCGACGACCACGACGCCTCCATCTGCTACCACCCTTCAGGGGTCAACACGGCCCTTCATGAGACTCAGATGGGAGCCTACTGGAGCGTCATCTTCACCTTCGAGTGCCTCGAACCTGAGAAGTGGTTCAGGCCGGTGGGACCGATGAAGGTTGGTGGCCACGCGGGTGGTCGATGCCCTGCAGCCCTCGACGCGATCTGTCTCATGTATACGACGACGAAGTACACGAAGGAGGCTATGCTCCCCCACGGGGCCTATTGGACACTCAACGAATACGTCATGGTAGCCGGGCAATGTACATCGGATAACCTCCCGCCCCGGATCGGGCAGATACAATACGCATGGAGAACACCCACCCTTGGGATGGCTCAGCAGATATTCGACGTCCTCGAGAACAACGCGAAGCACGTTGCAGAGATCGCGTTCTGCAAACTGACGACGAGGTGGGTGACAAAGACTAGGGTTGGCCTCCCCAATAATGCCATGACAGAAATCACCTACGCGAACCATGAGATCGTTGGGCCCCCAAAGTATGGGGAGAAGGCGAAGAAGTTTGGGCGTGATATCCAGAAGAACCTCGGTCTGGAACCGATGGAGGACCCATTCACGGAGGCTTGCCAGAAGTTGATCACTCCTAAGGACTACGAGGCGGAGCAGAGAGCGACTTTGGAGCCCTGGCAGATGCATTTCGGCGCAGATGACTACGTCGACTACACTTGGCACTCGCCCTCGGTGAGGATGTTCACCGCCAAGGCCGTCCTCAGGTCCCCGAAGCCGGGGTACGTTTACCCCCAATGGGCATCGAATGCGATGGCGGGGTATCCGGAGACTATTGACCCGATGATCTTCGCGGGTGGCAAGGTAATAGGCGCCACTCTAGTGGACCTACTTACGAAACCCGGCGAACTAGTGAGATGCAGAAAGGAGTTTGAGGAGAGGACGGGCGGCGGCATCGGCGGCTCGATGTGGGTCGGCCCACTGCTACCCAAGGATTTCAAGGCGCCGGTCGACATGAGGTGGCCAGAGTATATATCGACTGTCCGTGGGGAGGAGTGGTGGATACCAACCCCTACCTCTTGATACCAAACACATTTCTAGGGCCATAACATCGGTTTTTCTGATCCAGTTGCCCGAAAAGACAATCCCACTTAGCGAAGCAGAGAACGAGGTCAAGGTCGTCACTCAGCGCCTCGCCCTACTCCACCTATCTTACGCGCGAACACTTGTAGACGAGTTCGGCTGGGACGAAGGAAAGAGATTGATCCTGAAGTCGATGAAGAGGTACGGGGTGAACGTGGCGAACTGGACCGCTGCGGGTCACCAGGGACTGCCGCGATTCGGGTTCTGGGAGAGGCGCGAGGGGAAGCCGGAGCTCTGTGAGTTGGGGAAGGTGATGATCGAGTTGGGTGAGCCAGAGCTCGGCGCTCTTTACTGTCTCATAGACCCTGCGAAGACGATGGCGGCTGACCCCGACAAGAAGATGATTCATACAAAGAACATGATCATCGGTGACGACGAGTGCGGCTTCGAAACCATCCCTACGACGGAGGCGGAGAAAAAGGACCTCGCGGAGGACCATGACTGGACGCACGTGGACCCGATAATAGACGACTACCTGAAGAAGAGGCGGATTAGTAGGTCCGGTAGTTCGTGACGGCTGCTATCCCGCCGAAGCTGCGGGTGAGCATATCACCCTCCTCCGTATTGCCAGAGATGAGCTCGGCTCGAACGTTCGCCGCCTCAGCCATCTCGATGAGGGCTTCGATCAGGTCCTTCTTCTCCAGCACCTCGACGTCCCCGCCACACTTGAGGCACTTGAACGAGGAGAGATTAGCTTCAAAGTCTGCAGCCTTGTCGTTGTCCACGACCTTGTTCTCGACGTGGTCGCAGGCCTTACACTTGAGCCTGTAGAGGGTCCTTCGCACGTCCTCGCTTATGAGGAGAAGCTGGACATTCTGCCCCTTGAGAGCCTGGAATATCTCTTGCTCGCCGTAGGTGCCTAAGCCATCGTCCTCGCCTAGGTGTTTGAGGAACTCCTGAACATTCTTTCGCTCCTCGTAGTATCGCGCGTCCTTCATGAGTTCCCGGCTGCGGTTTACGAGTTCCTTTATTCCCTCTGGACCAGTGTATCCGGTGTCTACCTGCGCTAGTACTTTGTCCTTTAACTCGTAATGGAGGTAGTTGCCTTTTAGGAAGTCATCTTTTGTGGGTCCGGGTCCGCCGACTATTATTCCCTTGAGGCCCGGGGTGTTGCGGAAGTGCTCCGTGAAGTAGCCGCCGAGGCGTATGTACCACTCGTTGAGGTGCATATCGCGTAGGCGCTCGTAGCGTCGGCTGGACTGACCTCCCGCGCGTGTCTTCCCGGCGACTCCGCTACTGTACTCTTTGATTATCTCGGTTCGGTTGCCCTTGAGGAAGCCGAATGCGGCTTCCTTGGAGTCTATGACGACTAAGCCATAGACGTCCTTGGCTCTGATCATGTTGAATAGGGGCTCGAGGAGGAACTGGTGTTCGCAGCGGTAGTAGTAGATAGTAATGGGCTCGGGGGGCACGATGACGAATGTCTGCATGTCGCCGACGCCGAGCTGGTCGCTGGCAATGCTCCCGGCGAAGATGGCGAGGCCTGTAGGGGGAATGGTTTTGAAGAGCTTCAGGCGCTCCATGACTTTGCTGAGAGCATCCTGGACGTTCTTGCGGGTTGTCTTGCTCTTTATGTTGACGGCTGTGCCCCACTCGTTGCGTAGGTCGTTCATGACCTCAGATACTTGCTTACCCGGTGGGACGTAGACGCTGACGAGTTCGGTTCCGCGCCCCTGTAGGTTCTCGAGCTGCTCCAGCATTCGCTGTGCGCGTAGCCTGTCTAGGGGTGCGTTGCCGCTCATCTTTCATCGACCTTGAACGCCTTGATTATCGGATAACTGCATATATACGTTACTTTCTAGGGGCGGACGGTTGTGCCGTGGTGGGCCCCGGTGACGGCGCGTATTATCTCCTCGGGATCGGTCCCGTCGACGAATATTAGGGGGGTGCCCAGCTTTGCGGCGAGTCTGACGGCTTTGAGGTCGAAGAGGCCGTACTCGCCCGGGGCCTGGTGGGTGTTCGCCCTGATTATCTCCTCTAGCTCGGGGTAGGTTAGGGTGTCCAGTTTCTTGGCGTCCGGGTTGGTCTTTGGGTTCTTGTCGTAGACGCCGGGGACGTCGGTGGCGTTGATTATGAGGTCTGCGTCGATTGCCTCGGCGAAGATGGCGGCGCGGTAGTCGGTGCTGCTTCCGGGTCTGTGGCCTCCGCCGACGAGTATCCTGTCGCCGAGGTGGCTCTTGATCTCGGATGCTCGACGATGGATGTGGGGGTCGGCTGCGTCTCCGAGGGCGGCGATTAAGAGTAGGGCGTTGACGTGTGTGGCGAGGATGCCGAGGCCGTCTTGTATTTCGCTGGTGGCATCTAGGTCCTTAGCGATGGTGATGAACTGGCGCGCGGGGCGGCCTCCCCCACAGGTCACAATGACTGTGTGGCCTGCTTCCCAGAGACGCTTGATGACGTCGGCGTAACGCCTGTACGAAGATGCCTCCATGTTCTTGGTGAGTAGGCTTCCGCCGAGGCTAATCGAGACCTTCATCCGGGTTCACCCACCGTTTGGTCTGTGCAGATAAAATGGTTGCCTATGTGATGAAAGTTGTTTAGATGGGGACCTTCCCGGCTCCTGGGAGCTCTGGGAAGGTGTCCTTCATCCTCGACTCGGCGACGGAGGCGGCCTCCTCCATTATCTTGGCGGAGTCCTCGTTGGCTGACTGGAAGTTGAGGGTCATGCCCGAGGTTGCGCCCGCGTCCATTACTATTCCGCTGAGGATGTTGCTGATGTCACCCATCTCCTTGGCGATCTGGGGGTTGACGGCCGCCATGCCGACCATGACGTCGCGCATGACGCCGATGACGGGTAGCAGCGTGAAGGCGAGGTCGCCCATCTCGCTGATTGCCTCGATGCGCATCACTATCTGGTCGAGGGCAAGCTTTGCGTTTAGGACCGTCTTCTGCATCTTACGGAGCTCTGCTAGCTCACCCGCGTAGATGTTGGCGTGTGGAGTATCATGCTTCTGGTAAGCGTCAACGACCTTGGCGAAGAGTGACTTATCCCTCTCAGCCATTCGCTGGGACTCGCGGTCAAGCTTTAACACCTGAGCTTGGACGCGCTTGGATGCATAGTCCATCCGGGGCTTTAATGCACCGGGTGGGTTGATGGTCTCCCTGATTGCCTTACCGAGGGGTTGAGAGCCGCCCCCCTCCCATTGCTTACCGAATGACATCTCTAAATACCTCTGATGTTTAAGTCACGCGTCACCCGGATAGGTGTTCAGTTCCCAAGATGATCAACCAAGTCATCTTTATAGACTAAATATGAAGAAATTTGCCCTTTTTAAGCAATTATCTCAATAGGGGTTACATGCTCGTTATAAAAAACATTCAAATTCCCGATTAAAATCAACATAGTTTTGCCTTATTTAGTATAACTATCGTTTGTTCGGTTTCTATATTAAGGAGGGTTCATACGCCCCTTTTTTCGAATAGGTTTTAAGTTGTGCACCAGTATCGTTGATGGGGCGGGGGTTCCCAAGTGGCCAAAGGGGCGGGACTCAAGATCCCCTAGCTCAGGCTTTCGAGGGTTCGAATCCCTCCCCCCGCACCAAAGCTGGACTCTAAAATAAGCTGTTTTTTAGTCCCTTTTGACTAAAGAGTAGATTATATTGCCTACTATTTTTTTGACACCTCCTGCGGCGTTGTGCGTAGTGCTTTAATTTACTCGATTTGTTGTTTTCGTTGGTGTGTATGAGGTATAGGCCCTCGCTTAGGATTTTGTTGGATGCTTTGGCGGATGGTATTCCTAGGAGTTGTAGGGAGCTCGCTGATTTGTCGGGTTTGGGTTTTCGTCAGGTTGAGAATGCGGTTGTTCGGTGTTGTGTTTCTATCAAAAAAACTTAAGGAATCATTAAACTACGTTAGATCTGCATGCTATCCGAATTATTAATAGGAGCTTCAGAGAGGACATACGAAATTAACCCCGAAGAAGAAATTGTAGCCTTGATAATATTAGCAGTTATTTTTATTATATTGTATATATTCAGAGAAAAGAGGAGAAAAAATAAATATGAGCCAAAGAAGAAGCTTGACGATCCTAATTTTACACGGAGGCCATGGGACATTTAACGAAATGTAGTGTGAAGTATTGTAGGTCCCCTTCTCATAACATTAACAGGCTAAATGATCAGCCTAACACTACGCTTAGGAGCTTCACGGGAGGACGCGCCTATCCTCATTCGTAAACTAATAAGATAAGCAAACAAGTAACCTAACCAAGCTGTTCTAAACATTAGCATTAAGCCTCCATAGCCACACTTGATATCAAATGACTTCAACAACCACAGCAATATCTGCAATGATCTCCATCATCCTAGCCACCTCCGGCTTCCTCGCCGTCTCAACCACGCAACCAACATCCAATGTAAGCGTGACCGCTGAACAGGCAGTAAACATCCTAAAAGCGAGCGACAGAGCAGATCGCAGAATCGTTTGCGGAAGCCAACCTGTGAAAACTGACCTAGACTACATCGCCATCAACTGGGCGAACTACCTGAGAAACACAGGCCCCGAGCACCACGACCGAATCTACGTTTCCACGTCGCCTGTCGGAGAGATCAAGCCATACTGGATAATCGAATACGAGACAGAACTCTCACCCCTTCCAGGTGATTACGTTGGCTCCGGGAAATACCTCATCGACGCGGAAACGGGGGAGCTAATGATGTCCCTTGAAAGCTTCGGCGGCGGAGTAACGGCAAAGGGGCCTGACTATTGGATGTCAACCAGCCAAAACATTGGAATCTGGTACCAGAGCGCCCTCACAATCCCAATGAACTTCACCGACCACGCCCTAAGGGTGGAGCTCGGCGAATTCACGCCGCTAATTCTGACACTAACAGCGCCACCCTACTACGATGCCTCCATTCCCATTTCACTGAAGGTGGTCAGCGTATCACCAGACTATTTGGTTGATCAGAATGTCACCTCGGCAACCCTAAGGACTGGTGGATCCGTCTCGTTCTTGCTTCAAATATTCACTCCCGTAGGTTATGCGCATCGACCTCCGCCATCATCACTTCCCCCTCACTTCGACGTTGAGGTAAATTTCATAGGATCGACAACATCATTCTCGATCTTTCTCGTACAAGTAAACGAAAACATTAGCTAGAATAGTCAATCAGACTAACATCTGTTTGTAGACTCTGTCCACCATAGTGCACCATCATCAAGCCTCACATAACCAGCATCCTGTAGGGAGTGAAGTGCGTCACTCAACGTATTCATGTGCAGCCCCGTCCCGTGGCGAATAGAAAGGGCGGTCTGAGGCTGGAAGAGGGCGAGGTAGATGTAGACGAGCTTCTCCGACGATGCCCCCAGCTCCCGCATCCTACTGATATAGCCCATGAAGTACTCCCTCCTAATCGAGGACACGACCCCCTCAACGATCCTCTGAGTAACATCATCCCACCCACCATCCACATCCTCCAAAGGCACACCACACCAGGCTAAGCCGACCCACTAACCATCGACACGATCAGCGGACCCAACCAGAGGCCCTTCAAAGCGGGGAATCAGCAAACATCACAGACCCGCTCACGACCAGAGGTAAAAACAGCAAACCATTGGAGCCAATATAACTAAGACGCAGTCACTCGAAGCACCCAGCAGCCTGAAAGTGAGCGTACGCGCATCGACGATTATATCTTTCCCTCGTTAAGGACTCTACTAGGATCAGAGAAGTAGACTCTCACCCAGCCCAAAATCTCATCCCTAATTCTCCTGAACGAATTGAGCTTCTCCTCCTCACTCCCCTCAACATCGGCCGGGTCATCAAACCCATGCTCAATCCAGTGCTTGGCCCCCGGCAGATTATACTTGATAATGTCTGGCCTCCCCATCGTCAACGGTGTTGAGCAGAAGGGGCACGAGAGCCTAGGCGTGCTCTTACATACGGTGACGACGAGGTCAAGGTCCCTTCCACGGAACTGCTCTATGCTCTTCGAAGACTGCCTAGAAATGTCGATGCCAATCTCACTCATAGCCTTCACCGCGAGTGGGTGGACCGAGGAAGGGGTAGCCCCAGCGCTGAAGACCTCATACTTGTCCCCATAGAGGTTCCTAAGCAGGCCCTCAGCAATCTGTGACCTCGCTGAGTTGTGAGTGCACAGGAATAGAATCTTAAGTCTATCAATTTTAGCCAAATTCAATCAAATGCTACATTGATAGCGAAAATATTAAAGAATCTTCTTTTCACCGACGACTCAAATGGCATAACCCTGTAAACATATTTAAATTCATTAAACCCATCCCTTTGTTGAGATGGATAAGGCCGAGAAGTCTCTTGAGAGGATCGTCTCCTGCGGAAGGGGCAGTTGCTCGAACGTGAAGGAGTATGCTGATCACCTGAGGAAGTTAGCGGATCAGAAGGCTAATCGGGAGGAGGCTAAGAAAAGAGGCCGATTCTTCAAGGCGTTTGGCGATGAGACGAGGCAGAGAATACTGGGCCTTCTCATGGAGGGGCAGATGTGTGTGTGCGAGCTAGTGACAGCGCTGAAGATTACGCAACCCACCACGAGCCATCACCTTAAGATCCTCGAGGACGCCGGTGTTATTCAGAGTTCTAAGGAAGGTACTTGGGTATTCTATAGTGTTAATAATAAGCCCCGGATTGCCTCACTGATGAGCGCATATAAAGAGCAATAAAACATCACACATACCGGCTGCTTTTGATCAATGATACAAATCGAATAACTATATTTAAATTCATACATATACATAATTGTGAGATGTCGAAGAACGAGGAAACCCTTGAGAGACTAGTCTCACAGGGAAAATGCAGCTGCCTCAACGCCAAAGACTACCAAAAGGAATTAAGGCAACTGGCTCAAAAAGAAGCGGATCCTAAAGAAGCCACGAATAAGGGTAGATTTTTCAAAGCACTCGGCGACGCGACACGTCAACGACTAATAGGTCTATTGATGAGTCGAGAAATGTGCGTATGTGAGCTGAAGATAGCCCTCAACATGACTCAGCCAACGACCAGCCACCACCTGAGTATCCTCGAGGAATCAGGAATTATTTCAGGTATCAAGGAGGGCAAATGGGTCTACTACAAAATAAGGGACAAAGAAAAAGTCGCTACACTCCTAAAAAATTCAACTTGAAGTAACTTGCATCATTAATGGTCATGCCTAAAACAAACGAAGCTTAAATATAAATTTAAATACTTGGATATATTCGTAGATTAGAACAATCCGAAAAAGGTTGAGAAAATGGCGGAGAAAGAAGCAAAACTAGGACTAATAGAGAAATACCTCACACTATGGATAGCCCTCTGCATAGTTGCAGGCCTACTGCTCGGTAGATTCGCCCCAAGCGTCGGGATATACCTCGACTCACTCAAGTTCTCGAAGATCTCAATCCCCATCGGCCTATGCCTCTTCTTCATGATGTACCCAACCATCCTCGGCATCGCATTCGGAGACGTAAAGAGGGCGTCAAAGAACCCGAAGCCAATCATGCTGACACTATTCGCGAACTGGGTCGTATCCCCGATACTCATGACCATCCTCGCAAACGTTTTCCTCGCCGGACACCCCGACTACATCGCGGGAATCATCCTCCTCGGCCTCTCACCATGCACAGCCATGGTGATGTGGTGGATGCTCCTCGCCAAGGGCGACATGGCGCAGGGACTCATCAACACTGCTGTAAACGCGATGATGATGATAATACTCTACGCTCCGATGGCGGCATTCTTCCTCGGGATAAGCGGGATACCCGTACCATACGACCTCATCCTGATGAGTGTCCTCTTCTTCATCCTCGTACCAGTAGGAGCTGGAGCTGTCACGCGGAGAATACTAATACCCAGAAAGGGCCTGGACTGGTTTGACAACGTCTTCCGCAAGAGGATGGGTGAGGTAAGCTTCATCGCCCTCCTCATAACCCTCGTAGTGCTCTTCAGCCTGCAGGGAAACGTCATCCTAAGCGACCCCCTCCTCGTACTCTACATAGCAGTGCCCAACCTAATCGGCTACGTTGTAATGATATCCTGGACCTACTTCACAGCTTGGTGGGCGAAGTGGCCTTACCCGGTTGCCATCGACTGCACATTGATCGGGGCGAGCAGCCACTTCGAGGTAGCCATCGCCGTCGCGACGACACTCTACGGGATCAGCAGCGGGGCAGCGCTGGCGACGGTGATCGGTCCACTGTTTGAGGTGCCGCTGATGCTTAGCCTGGTCAGGTTTGGTCTCCACACTTGCGGCTACTTCCCGCGTAACATGAAAGAGGTTGAGAAGATGGAGGAAAAAACACAATGAGTGAATACTACGAGTACAACGGCCGACAAGTTCGTATTCAAGGTAAAGAAAGACCTGAAGTATTCCAAGGACGAGGTCTGGGTGAAGCAGGAAAAAGAAGGAAACATCAGGGTTGGCCTCACCGACTTCGGGCAGAGGAGAGCCGGCGACCTAGTGTTCGCCGAGGTCCAACCGGTCGGAACCAAGGTCAATAATGGCAGTTTCATGGGAAGCTATGAAACCATCAAGATGGTTCAGGACATACTGAGCCCAGTAGACGGGGAGATAATAGAAGTCAACCCCGCTTTTGAGTCAAAGCCCGAGGTCATCAACATGGATCCTTACGGGGAGGGATGGATTGCAGTCATCAAGCTGTCTTCAAGCCTCAGCGGCCTTCTCTCGGCGGAAGACTACTTCGAGGTGATGAAGGTGAAGGTCGTTGATGAATTGAAGAAGATCAAGGGGTAAAACAATGAAGAAACCAATCCTTATCCTACCCTGCAGCGGCATCGGCAAGTCCTTCGGATCAATCGCGCGAGACGCAACATTCCGAGTCTGCGACGAGCTGCGCCCCGGTAAGGCTGACACACTCTGCCTCTCCCTTCTCGTCATGGGCGACGAGGAGGCGCGGGAGAGGGTTGCGTCAAGCCGATGCATAGTGATAGACGGCTGCCCCGCAGCATGCTCGAGGAACAACGTTGAGCGAAGCGAGGGCAACGTCGTCGCCGAGTTCAGGGTCATGGATCTCCTGAGGGAGAACCGAGGACTAAAACCGCGGGAGGTCACCTTCCTCGACGAGGACGGCGAGAAGCTGTCAAAGATCCTGGCCGAGAAACTAGTTGAGAAGGTAGACGAGCTCATGGAGGAACCTGAATGAAGATAAAGCCCAAGATCGGGGTCGTGTCCTGCAGCGGGGAATGCTGCGGACTGGGCACACTCAGCCGAGTGGCGACGCGCATGGTGCTCGAGGACCTACGCTACGACCAGACCGTCACGATATGCCTACCCCTCTTCCTCGCCGGTGAGACTCAGGAGCATGGGTTCGCCAAGGAGTACCCGACGATCGCCGTTGACGGCTGCAACAAGCACTGCGCATACAAGGCAATTACGAAATACAGCAAGGAACCTGCGGCCGGCTTCGACGTGGAGGCACTCCTGAAGGAGTGGGGCGTCGAGCAGCCGAAGATCCGGCGGGTCTTAGACGAGGAAAACGTCGAAGTGGCAAAACGAATAGCGGAGCTTCTAGCCGAGAAGGTCGACGAGATCCAGGAGGCCGCCTAAGTTGGCGACATACAAGACCGTTACGGAGTGGAAGAGTGGTCACCTCGGCGAGGTTCGGCTGAGCAACGGCCCGGTGCTTCCCTTCTCCGCCCCAGCCGCTGTTCAGGGCGTGGAGGGTGTGTTGACGCCGGAGGACGCCTTCGTAGCGGCCCTCAACACGTGCTATATGCTGATGTTCATCTGGAGCGTCGAGCGCCTGAAGATAGACCTAGTTAGTTACACCTGCGAGGCTGAGGGTCATGTTGAGGATTTCCTCGACAAGACCTCGATGTTTGATCGTGTGACGCTGAAGCCTAGGATAGTTGTTAGAGGTTGCAGCGAGGAAAGGGTCAGGCGAGCACTGGAGCTCGCCGAGAAGTACAGCCTCGTCTGGCAATCAATAAAAGCCAAGGTTGTCCTTGAGCCAGAGATTATGATCAACTCATAGGTGATTGTAGAAATGGCTAAACTTCTTGAGATCTGGGAGAAGGACCCAATGATGGTCGGAGGCTGCGCCTGCGCACCTGTTCGAATCACGCAGATTCAGGCAGATAGGATAGTCGGCGTGATGAGGCAGAGAGATGAGACTGTTAAGCGCCTGAAAATAGAATTCCCAGAACTTAATTTTGAGAGGGATGTCATCCATCCTCAGCGGCCCCGGTCGAGCTACCCGGACCACGTCAGGGACCTAATCGACGCTGGGGCTGATGCCCCACTCATATTCTTAGACGAAAAACTGGTATTCAACGGCGCATTCCCCGACTACGAGGAATTTAAGAGAATCCTCGACGAATCACGAGTTAACTTGTAGATGTTTCTGTCCCTGACTTTTCCTCGTGTCTAACATAGTACTTGTCTCTCTTCTCATCCAACTCGCTTCTGCTCACGTTGAGCACGTTATGACCCTTGTACATGCTGTGAAGATAGGTTAAGGAGGGAAACGCTATTGCGTGGGTTGGGCAAGTGTTCGCGCATGTGACGCACCCGACCTTACACCTATACGGGTGTGTCACGACAGATTTCTTGTTCTCGAAATCAAAGTCGAAGACATGCGGGCCACAACCAAGAACACAGACTCCGCAGCCAATACACAGACCATTATCCACGGATGGAAACCACTCGATCTCCTCCCTGTTGATTCCATGCCACTTTTCTATCCCTGACTCAGCCATAATCATCAAGTGAAGATTTGTAACCCTGTCATTTTAGGCTTTAACTAGAGAGGAGACGATCTGATTTAGTTGTTTTACCCTCTCCTCCTCTATAACCCTGTAGAATACCCATTTCCCCTCTCTCCTACTAGTGACTACCCCAGCATTCTCAAGTATCCTAAGGTGGTGACTTACAGTGGATTGATTACATTCTAGAGCAGTCAATATTTCGCATACGCACATCTCTTTCTCTAAGAGAAGGTAAATGATATTCTGTCGCCTCTCATCGCCTAACGCCTTATAGATATTACTCATTTTTTTAAATAGAAGAAAATCCCCCTGTTTCGCAAACTGCCTAAGTTGATCACTGTACTTGGCCATATCGCAGACGCAGCGAGTATGTGCTACAAGTCTTCTGATGGTATCCTCACTATCGTTTATCTTTGAAAGTGAATTTTTGCGCGATTTCCCTATTCTTCTGCGTGTTTCGATCCTTTCCATGGATAACCAACAATATACATTTGTATATCCAAATATATAAATATTAGAATATGACTAATAGTTGCGTGTACAACAGCCAAGAAAGCCCTAAAGTCGCAGTGATCAACTCAGCTTCACTCGCGATACTTGGAAAAAACAGCGATGATCGTTATGACTGAAAGCTCAGATAAAGAAGTTCTTGATAACGGCCTGAACTCGGAGGAAGTCCGAAGCAGACTCGCAAAATACGGCTACAACGAGGCCCCGACAAAGAAGGAGAGCCTCCTGACCCGTCTTGGAAAACGCTTCTGGGGAATAGTACCATGGATGCTCGAGGTCACAGCAGCTGTGACCTTTCTCCTCGGTAAATATGTGGACACGGGCGTGATCGTGTTTCTTCTCTTCTTCAACGCCGGAATGTCACTCTGGCGCGAAGGAAAGGCAAAGGCCGCGATGGCTGGCTTGAAGCAGCGACTCAAGATCCTCAGCAGGGTCAAGAGGGATGGGAAATGGTCAACAATCCCCGCCAGGGAACTAGTCCCAGGAGACTTAGTTAGGGTAAGATCAGGGGACCTTCTACCTGCGGACATAAAGATATTTGATGGAAACCTCGGCGTAGACCAGTCGACTCTAACAGGCGAGTCAGTAATAGTTGAGAAGTCAGCGGGAGAAGTAGCCTACTCTGGGTCATCCATAAAACGCGGAGAAGCCACGGGGTTAGTAGACGCGACCGGGCTTAAGACCTATTTCGGGAAAACAGTCTCCCTCCTAGAACTCGCGAAGCCGAAGCTCCACATGGAGGAGGTCACCGTAAACGTCACCCGCCGCCTAGCCGCGATTGTACTCGCATCGCTCCTGATAGTATTCGTGTACGCCCTGCTGACCGGGTTCTCCTTCGCCGTATTACTCCCACTCGCCGGCGTGCTTCTAGTAGCATCGGTCCCCGTTGCAATGCCAACTATGTTCACCCTGAACATGGCGCTAGGCTCCTCAGTCCTAGCGAAGCAAGGAGTCCTCGTTACTAGGCTTAGCTCCAGCGAGGACGCCGCCCTCATGGACGTTCTCTGCGCAGACAAGACAGGGACGATAACCGTGAATAAACTCTTCATCGAGGAGGAGCATCCGTCGAACGGGTTCAGCGAGGGCGATGTCCTGCTCTATGGCGCACTCGCCTCAAACGAGGCAAACCACGACCCAATTGACATAGCGTTCCTAGCCGCGGCGGCAGATGCCGAAATATCAGTAGAGGGCTACTCGCAGACTGAATTCATACCGTTTGACCCCAAGACCCGGATGACAGAGGCAACGATTCAGAAATCGGGCGAAAAGTTCTATGTGGCTAAGGGGGCTCTCAACGCGATCTGCACAGCGTGCAAATTATCAGAAGTAGAGACCGCAGAGCGATCCAAGCAGGCGCAATCCCTGTCGGCCAGAGGATTAAGGGTAATCAGCGTCGTTAAGGGTTCAAGTCACGATGAGTTGCAGTTTGTTGGCCTCGTAGGTCTGGCTGATGCTGTAAGGGATGACGCAAGGCGGACGCTGGATCAGGTTCGTGAACTCGGGATATCAGTGAAGATGCTGACCGGCGACTCCAAGCCAATTGCACAGAACATAGCGCAGCAGGTAGGCTTAGACGGGGTAGTTTTAACTAAAACCGACATCGAGGAGGCCGAGATCCAGGGTAAACCCATAGGTCAGATGATCGATGAGAGTAGTGGCATCGCCGAGATCTACCCGGAGGACAAGTTCACCATAGTCAAGGCCCTACAGGGCAGAGGACACGTCGTCGGGATGACCGGCGACGGAGTCAACGATGCCCCCTCTCTACGGCAAGCAGAGGTTGGGATAGCGGTTAAGAACGCGACGGACATCGCGAAGGACTCCGCCAGCGCCGTGCTAACCTCTGAGGGACTGGGGGAGATCGTCAGCATGGTGAAGACAGGGAGGACGATCTACCAGAGGATCTACAGCTGGGCCCTGATGATGATCTCTAGGAAGCTACACATAGTAGGCTATATTGTCCTCATGCTCTTCCTCGCTCACTCATTTATGCTGTCGATAATGGGCACGGTGCTGATGCTCTTCCTCGGCGACTTCGTCTCCATGTCGATATCAACTGATAACGTCAAATTCTCCACGAAGCCCGATAAGTTCGATGTCACCAAGATGTTCACCTTAGGCGGAACACTCGGGGTGCTGAGCACAATCGAGGGGGCGATTCTGACGATGGCTGCCCTATCCTACTTTGGGCTGATTGGTAACGTTGACAAGATCTACACATTTGGGTTCGCCTACCTTAACATCGCGGGGATATCCACTCTCCTCATTGTGCGTGAGCGAGGCCGCTTCTGGAAGACTCGTCCAAGCAACTTCTTCATTACGACTGTATTGCTAGAAATCCTCTTCGTCATACTTGTGGCAGTCTTCGGCTTCTTGGAATTAGTGCCAATAGGTTTGTTACCAACGCTAGCAATCCTAGGGTTCTCTTTTCTGGCATCATTCTTGATTAACGACCCTGTCAAGGTGTATCTTAATAATAGATTCAAGAAAGGCAACCTCTAGATAATTAAATGATAGACCTAACTCTACCAAATCTATTAAAAAGCAAAATGAGAAAACAAGTATAAACAACGACTCACGGTTTATTCGCTAAGGGTGATTTTAGTTGAATAGTGAGGCAGCTCTTGAAGTTGAAGGCCTCTCCGTAAAAATTGGAGAAAAGAAGATCCTAAACAACATCAACATAAGACTAGAGGCCGGAGAGCGGTCATTCATATTCGGTCCAAACGGCTCAGGAAAATCCACGCTACTGAAAACAATAATGGGCATCCCCCCGTATGAGGTCGTGGCTGGCTCCATACAATATAGAGGCCAAAAAATCACTGACTTGGATGTCTATGAAAGGGCCAAACTCGGCGTAACTATGGCCTTCCAGCAGCCACCAGACATTCGAGGCGTGAAGCTGTCTCAACTTCTCAAGCTCTGCCTCGGAAAGAAGAGAAAAGAAGAATTCAACGCCGATGAGATGGATGCCATAGAGAGGTTCAAGCTCCGAGAATTCCTCGACAGAGACACCAACGTCGGTTTTTCAGGCGGCGAGCGCAAGAGGGCCGAGATGCTACAGATACTATTCATGAGGCCGAGCCTCGTGCTGCTGGATGAGCCGGACTCGGGGGTGGACATAGACAGCCTTAGGCTCCTCTCCGTCGAGCTTGAGAGTTACCTCAGTGTTTCAAAGGCCTCCGCCCTGATAATCACCCACAAGGGAGACATCCTCGAGTACGTCAAGGCGGAGAGGGCGTGCGTAATAATGGATGGAATGAACTATTGCTATCCCGACCCTAAAATGATCTATGAGGAGATCCGTCGTGGCGGGTACGAACACTGCCTGAGCTGCCCAACAAGGATTACGGGGGAACAACGTTGAGTGACTCAGATAAACTCGTTGAGCTGCCTCACAGGATACTCAGCGAAGCTTTACGCGCCGGCGTCAACGTGAGCGAGTCCGACACCTCCGGTGTATTTTTCCACGTTGACCAGAAGACAATCTACTCTAAAATCGGCTCCTTCTTCCAGGATCAGATAGAGATGATGGATACGAAGGACGCGTTGGAGAAGTATCCGTGGCTCAGGGAACGCATGTGGACGCTTGTAGAGAAGGATAAGGATGAGTACACTCGTGAGGTTGCGGAGAGCTGGAGCGGCGGGTACTTCATGCGCATCAATCCGGGGGCGAAGGTGACTCTCCCACTTCAGAGCTGCCTGATGATCACAGCCGAGAACAGCAGGCAACGCGTTCACAACATAATAATCGCGGGTAAGGGAAGTGAGAGTCAGATCCTCACGACATGTGCCCAGCACCATGAGGCAAGCCTGGGAGCCCACCTCGGCGTAAGTGAGATCTGGGTGGAGGAAGGCGCCAAGCTCACGTACACGATGGTGCACCACTGGGCCCCGGAGACATTAGTTAGGCCTCGAACAGGTGTTAAAGTGGAAGGAGACGCCGAATTCGTGTCTAACTACGTCTGCTTGACCCCCGCCAAGGATGTCCAGATGTCCCCTAGGGCTACCTGCGTTGGCCCTAACTCGAAGGCGGTCTTCAACAGCGTGCTATACGTCCACGAAGGATCAGCGATGGATATAGGGTCAGAGGCGGTTCTGAATGGGGAGGGGTGTGTGACGGAGTTAAACACACGAGCAGTCACTCGAGCTGGAAGCCACCTCGTTAGCAGGGGTACTATTTACGGTAACAGCGACGGCTGCCGTGGCCACCTGGAGTGCAGGGGTCTGCTGCTCGATGAGGAGTCGGTTTTGGAGGCTATTCCAATACTCATAGCGACCCGATCAGGCGCGGAGTTGAGTCACGAGGCAGCTATCGGCAAGCTGAGTGAGGGTGAGATCACGTACCTTATGAGCAGGCGCCTGAGTAGGGACGCCGCCGTTGGGGTATTGGTGAGGGGCTTCATGGATGTTGGGGTCATGGGATTATCCGATGCGGTTAGGGAGGAGATAGAATCCATAGTGGACCTCGTAGCAGGATCTAGTTAATCGCTCACCCAACTGATTATGTATATATTTAAATATTTGGATGTATTACGATATTGGGAAGTATGAACCGCAAAGAGTTTGAGGACTGTAAGAAGATCGACAAATATGATGGGTTCTTCGAGGCAGCCTTAGGGGCCGATGGCCTCACGATGAAGGACTATCAAGGATTCATGCCAATCATCTTCGATGTGGTCCCTAAGAGGACGGAAAAAGAACCCATCCTCATGTACGAAAATGTCATAAAAGAGTTGAGTAAGCGTTGGACAGCCTCAAAACAGCTGCCCTTCCACGGGCCTTGGCATCACGGCCTCGTTCCGGGCATAATCATCACCGCTCTCAGAAACAATGGATACAACTTCACAGATGCCGATATTAAAGAGGCGATGAAGCGTGGGCTAATGGTTCCGGGTGGTGCGTGTGGCTTCCATGGGATCTGCGGGGCTGGGACCGGCGTCGGGATTGCCACCAGCATAGTAACCAAGTCAACGGATTTCCACGACGAGGAGCGCTCTGAGGCCTTGGATGCCGCCAGCGAAGCCATCGGTGATATCGCGAAGCTTGGGGGACCCAGGTGCTGTAGGTTGAGCACATATACGACGTTGAGTTTGGCTGTGAAACGTCTCGCAAAGATGGGGTATAATTTACCTGCGGAGAGGACCGCTGGGCGATGTGAGGATCACCTATTAAATGGTCAGTGCCACGGTCTTAAGTGCCCATATTTTCCTAGAACCTAGCCCCTAAATCAGTAGATAACAATCCAGAATTCATAGTAGTTTAGTGACCAGATTATTCCTCATTCGTAAGGTGATACGCGAATCTCTTACAAGAATAAATTAATTGGTACGTATACTATTTCGAATCTGACTAGCGATCTCTATTATCGTCGACACTCTCTCGTCGGTAAGGCTGTAGAGAATCCTCTTACCATCACGCCTAGACTTCACGACCCCCGCATTCTCAAGGACACTAAGGTGCCGAGAAACCGTTGGCTGCGCTCTTCCCGTAAGTATCACGAACTCACAGGCACAAATCTCTCTACCCTTAAGAGCTTCGACTATTTTGATCCTAGTCGGATCCGATAAGGCCTTCAGCACACTCGACGACATGGTTCATATCGTCATATACATATGAATAAATATATTGAAATTATCTTTTAAGAATACGAGGATTACACACTTCCTTCACATCTCGATGCGCATGGGCCAACCCCCATTGGCCAACGGTGTGAGTCGTACCTGCATCGAAAGGCCATATGCAGTCGATAGATCACTCTCACTGCGCGCCCCCTAACGTTTCTACGCGCACATGGAGAGAAATAACAATCATAATAAAAATAACATACAAAATAAGATCCGTGTCACCCACAAATACCCTAGTGAATAAAACGTTTAATTTACCCGTTTGACCATCCTGGCAACCCCACAAGAAACAACTCAAAACACCAACATAACAAAAACTACCAAAAACAATCCCAAAAAATACCAAAATTAACGCAACAAAAGAAAAATGAACGGGGCATGGGTTTACCCGACCCCACCCTTATCAATTTAAAATTAACACAAACAAGTAAAATGAACGGTATCAATGCTCTATCCCCCCGCACCAAATATATCTATAGAAACGAATCCCAATGCGCGACGCGTTGCTGTGTGCCCAGAGGATTTTCCGGCCCATTATTGAACATAAATATGCATCTCTCCAGCATTATCTCGAAGGGTGCTCTCTTGAAAAAACAACTAGTCCTTCACCTTATCGACAATCCACTCGCTCAGGAGACGCTGACCACCCTACGTGACAAGGGCACCGACATGGCAGGCTTCCGCAGGGCCCTGGCACTGCTCGGTAAGTTAACGGCGTTCGAGATCGCCAGGACCATGAGCTACGAGGAGGTAGAGGTAGAGACGCCGATGTGCGTCAAGTCGAGTGGCGTCTCCCTCACGGACGCGCAGAACGTCGTCGTAATCAACGTCCTAAGGGCCGCCATGCCCTTCGTCGGAGGGCTTGTCGAGATCCTACCCAAGGGCTAGGCTCGGGGTCGTCAGCGCGAGGCGCGTGGAGGAGGGCGTCGCGGCACCGGAGTACAACTTCAGGATAGAGATGCCCTACTTCCGGGTCCCCGCGATACGTCCCGAGGACACACTGATAGTTGCGGATCCCATGCTCGCCAGTGGAAGTACCCTGCTGGCGGTGCTGGAGCGGCTAGTGCGGTCTGGCTCCCCTAAGCGTGTCATCGCCGCGTCGGTGGTCTCAGCGCCCATTGGGATAGAGAGGGTAGGTGCTAGGTACCCAAATGTAGAGTTCTTCACCGTCACAGTCGATGAGGGATTGAATGAGCATGGCTATATTCTGCCCGGTCTTGGGGACGCGGGAGATAGGGTCTGCGGATAAAGAAGGCGCAAGTATCTATTCATAACACAAAATCGCGTCTGCGAGTTTACTGGTAAAATCGGTATCCGAATGCCTCTCACAATTAAAAAATATTGACTAATTTTTTCAACGAGGCTTCTCACCAAACCCCGTCGCACACTCCTCCACACATTCAGCTATATATAGCGAAGTCACCGGGGACGCGTCGCCGGAACCATCTGAAACGTGTCGAAAATCGTTGAATATCCATTGAAAACCGTTGCATTCCGTGTGCCTTCAACAATCATTGAAGGGAGTGGATCGCGGTTCAATGAACGGTGTGAATTAGGTATGGGGTGGGTGTACGCCGTTCAATCGGAGGCGTAAAACAGTCTAGATGTGTTCATTCATCGGTGTGAAGGCGTCCCGTGGAAACACCTTATTAGTGGTTACCACTTATGGGGAAACATCTTAGCGGGAGGGTTGACGGTGGGGATAAACTCGGGGAGGACGTTCAGGGGATCCTCTCGGCCTAGGAGATGTGGTTCGTCTACTTATTCCGAGGAATTCGACTAGATCTTAGCCGCCATCAAGCCCTCCAACGACGAGTAGACCTCTTCGAAGGAATTTAGCGTTAGTTAGTCAAATACAACATCGATGTCACACACTTCTAATTCGGAGGTTACAAATCCAAATTGATAGCAGTTAGTTGGGTCCCACTGAACGGGATTAGGTTCCCCCAGCAACAATTGGCTTTCTCAATCGCGCCTGCGCCCTAGCAACCAGCCCCGCGAAGCCGTCCGGCTCGAAGAGCAGCATCCCCCAGATCACCGCGTAGGGGATAAGCCCGAGCATGGAGATGAAGTTGCTCGCGTACGCGAACCCCATGATGGGGCGGTTCCCGATGTAGGTGCTCAACGCGTCGACGACCCAGCTCTGCACAAAGACGAGGGTGAAACCCCCCACCGCGGCCCCGGGTACACTCCAGATTCCCCCGAGGAAGCTCCCCGCCATCACCGTGACCAGCATCGCGTCCGCCCCAAGTGGATTGATCCCCTGGAGTAACGCCGTCGCGAAGCCAGCGAAGCCCGCGAGGGCCCCCCCGAGCACCCACGACGCGAGATGTGCCCGAAAGGTATTCACTCCGAGAACCATAGCCAACTCCTCGTTCTCCGACACAGCCCTCAGCGAGAGCCCAAGCCTGTTTCGGCTCAGGAAGGCGTAGATGATCAGCACCGCGGCGACCGACGCCACTGGTACGAAGACTCGCCCACCGGGTACGCCGAGGACGCTGAAGTCGTAGCCACTCAGCCTGAACGCCGTGTTCGTGATGCCTTCCCCCATCAGCGCCCAGTAGCGGATCGCTAGGAAGGTCGAGTTCAGCACCAACGAGGCCGCGAGGAACGCTAGGGTGAGGTAGATAATGCTCCTACCACGCCTTGTAAGGGGCCGAGCCAAGAACAGATACAGGACTGCCCCCAGTAGGCCCGAGAGCACAACCGCTACGGGGAACGAGAGGTATGGGTTCACCCCGAGGAAGTAAACGACGGCGAAGGCGAAGAATCCACCCATGTTCGCGATGCTGACGTGCGCGAAGTTCGGGAACCTCTCAGTGGTGAAGGTGAAGCTGAAACCCATACACAGGACGGCGACGACGAACCCCTGAACAGCCACCGACCACGCGTCCATTCCCCGGTCGCATCCCCGAACGCGAACCCATGAAGAGTGACAACTACTATACTTAAGACCATCCAGCTCAGCAGTAGCAGGGCATGACCTCGTCAGAGAACCTGCTCATCGCCGTCGGGTCGCCCCGGGGGAACGCCACCGCGTAGTACTGGGCCCCAAGCTCCGCCGCAGCTTCGACCCCCGCAGAGTACTCCTTCGGGTCGTAGGCCCTCGCATCCATCGTCCCCCGCATAAGCGCGGGCCCCACCCTCCCCGCCTCCTCCGCCGCCGACTCCACCTCCGAGATCAGATCCTGCACGTTCCCCTGAACCCACGGCGGCACGAAGAACATGTCCGCGAACTGCCCAGTCAGCCGGAGCATCCGCTTCCCCTGACTCCCGAAGAGCAGCCTGGGGTGAGGCTTCTGCAGGGGCTTCGGCGAAAGAACCGCGCCCTCCAAGTCGTAGAACTTGCCGTGGTGAGTCACGCTCTCCTCCGACCAGAGGGCAAGTATCACCTTCAGCGCCTCAACCGTCTTCGCCACCCTCTCCGCGGGCTCCAGCCAACTGCTATAGCCCCTGAACTCGACCTGACTCCACCCCGCCCCCACGCCGAGGACCACCCTGCCCCCCGAGAGGTTATCGAGCGTCGAGAGCATCTTCGCCAGCATCCCCGGGTGGCGCAGCCCCAGAGGCGTCACCAGCGTCCCTAAACTGATCTTCTCCGTCTTCCCCGCGAGGTAGCTCAGCGTCGTCCAAGTCTCCAACGTGCTGTAGGGGTTCTTCATGCTGTGCCCAATCTCCGTCCCCCACATGTAGTGGTCGGGCATCAGCGCCCCGTCGAATCCGAGGTGATCCGCCTCAATAATCGACTTGGTAATATAGTCCTGATTCTCGGCGAGGTTGCCGAGACCGGTTAGGTAGAACTTCATGTCAATCAGGGAATACCGGGGGAGGCGCCCTTATAATGCTGATAGGGACTCAACCCGGGACGTTGAATAGCTTCGCACTGGTCTCGCCGAGTATCCTCTCCCTGTCCCCCGCCTTGACGCCCTTCAGCCCCTTTATCATCGGTATCAAGTCGTAGTCCCCCATGTCCCAGGGAAAGTCGGTTCCGTAGAGGACGTTCCCCGCCCCCATCACAGAGACGAGGTAACCAAGAGCCGCTTCCGAATGGGTGATGGTATCGTAATACATTCGGGACGCATACTCGCTCGGCAACCTAGGAATGTTCGCCTTCGGCTCCGGGCGCACCTCATACCCATGGTCGAAGCGCCCCATCTGGTAGGGCCAGAAGCCTCCGCCGTGCCCCCAACAGAACGTCAACTTTTTGAACTTCTCCAGCACGCCTCCGAAAACGACGCTCCCCACCGCGAGGGTCGTCTCAAGAGGGTTCCCCACGATGTTGCCGAGGTAGTACCTCCCCATCCGGTCCGCACCAGCGTTGTTAATCGGGTGAACTACGATCGGCGCCCCCAACCTCTCTGCCTCGGAGTAGAAGGGTATCAGCTCGGGTGAGTCGAGGTTCTTCCCCACCACGTTCGACCCAATCTCCACGCTTGTAAACCCGAGGTCCCGAACACAGCGATTCAGCTCCTCAACCGCTGCCCCGGGGTCCTGAAGAGGCACCGTGCCACATCCTACGAATCTCCCCGGGTGATCCGCAACCATATCCGCTATCGCGTCATTCTGCGCAGCAGCTATAGCTGCGCCGGCCTCGGGGGGCGCGTCGTAGCAGAAGTTCCCAGGCGTCACCGAAACAACCTGCACATCCACACCCCACTCATCCATGAGCCTGAGACGCCCCTCCACATCGCTGAACCCGGGCATCGGCTCCAACGGGCCGCTCGACTTATCCCCCGTGACTATGACGTACTTGCCCCCCTCCTCAAGGAGCTGAGGGGCATACCTCTTGTACCTCCTATCCACCCCCGCTAACGCCTCCTTGGTGAAGACGTGAGCGTGCATATCCACGATCAATTAAATCACTAAGATGGAGACAGTCGAGTGATAAAACAGCTACTAGTCACAATGAAAGACCGACTCTCAGTAGACAGCCATCCACACTATTCCTTGCAACTGACGCAAAACTCATGATTTTTTCAATGTGTTTGGTGGAGAGACATAATTAACTAACCACGAGAGCAATTGGAGAGTAAAATACGAGGCTAAGAATCAGGAAGGGTTCAGAGGCCTTCTATGAGCTGTCTACCCTCTTAGCGAGGTTCCTCTCGTAGATGAGGAAGATATCATCGCCCTTATGGACGAAGAGCGCCGGCGTCGTCGTGTCCACACCATACGTCCTGAAGGTCTTCGTATCCCCCTCGATATCGACCGGTATCATCGGCGTCGTGAAGGTCCGCTCACCCCACCGCTGCTCGAGCTGAAGGATACCCCCACTCCTCACCACATGATACGAGGAGGTGTCCTTGAAAGTCTTGTACGACCCCGCGAGGCCGTCCAGTATCCTGCCCCTCCTGAAGCTCGTGATCTCCAGAGGACTCTTACCCAGCAGCAGCGCCGTCGCGTACTCACCGATGTCCTCCAGGAAGTAGCCGCCATTCGCAAGGATGGCGACGCCACAGCCCGCGTCGGGGACGAAGTTGATGTAGGCGCTGGAGCCGAATACGCTCCCGCTGTGCTGGACCAAGCGGTGCCCGAGGAAGCCACGCTGCGGTCGCGCAGGATTCCTATGACAAGCTGCAAAGGGAAATGGATGAAATCAACAATGCCATGAACGGAAACGGCGTCATTACCGCGCCGTGCGACGGAATTGTGTCTACGATCCTCTATACCGCCGGAAAAAGCGTGGAGGCGAACGCAGCGATGCTGACGATCTCCAGTACGGATTCCGTTTCCATGTCCGCGTCTGTTTCCGAGGACGACATCACGGGAGTGAAAATAGGCCAGGATGCTTCCGTCTCTCTTTCCGCTTATGACAATGAATCCTTTGACGCTGTTGTGGACAGTATCACGGCCGACGTCCGATCACGACACGGATGGACAAGGAGCGCCTCTACAGGCTGATTGCCAAATTGGCACCGGCAATGATGCCGTTGTCAGATCTTTCTCCGCCGTATCTTCGGCAAGGCCGGTCCCCGCCTGCTGCCGATCCTGGAATATGATCATTGGGGTTTGCCGCTGACCTCAATCGCGAATGGGCAATTTTGGATACGTTCGACATGCTGTCGCCGGTACACGATCATCCGCAATCCGTGCAGACGGTCGCGTTTCAGGAGGCCGGCTTTGTCGATATCGCCGTCGAATACGGGTTGAACGGGGTTGTTGCCCGCGGGCGTCGTCCATCGGGCTAGCTGCCAGGCGATCGCACAGTTTACATCTCGCGCAGCATAACTACCGGAACGGCAAGTGAATATATTGCATCTGATTTCGCACCTGACCAAAGGCGGTGCCGAGCGGCAACTTGTTTATCTCGCAACATATGGAGCGCGGACCGGCAACGAGGTCCACGTGGGCTATCTTGCTGGTACACCGGTTCCTGATGAACTGGAAAGAGTCGAGTGTCCACCTTCACCCGATTGCCCATTCTGGCAATTATGATCCGATGCTTTTCTGCGCCTTGTTCGGCTTATTTGGCGTCTGAGGCCCGACATAGTTCAGACTTGGCTGCTGCAGATGGACATTCTGGGCGGACTGGCTGCGTCGCTGACAAGAACCCCCTGGCTGCTGCGCGAACCCGTCAGTGGCTTGTTTTGGACAGGGGGCCTGAAAACCCGCCTGCGCCGCCGGATCGGGGCTCGCGCCGATGCAATCGTTTCCAACTCGGCCGGTGGCGACGCTTACTGGGCCGATATCAAACCCGCGGAGCAGCGCTTTGTGATCGGAAACGTTGTTCCCGTGGATGAAATCGCGGCGGTCCCGAAAGCCCCCGAAGGGTCTCTTGGGTTTTCGGATAAGCGGCCGATCATCATGTCGGCGGGTCGCCTGGACGAGCAAAAGAATTTCGAAGTCATGATTAGAGGATTGGCGAGGGTCCTCGATCAGACCGGGGTTGGGGCCGTGATATACGGCGAGGGATCCCTTCGCGGACGGCTCGAAGTCCTCATTCGAGATCGCGGCATGCAGGAAAAAATTCTTTTGCCCGGAACGGTGCCAAGCATTTGGAGTGCGCTGAAGTCAGCCCGGATCTTCGTCTCGCTGAGCCGATACGAAGGACACCCGAATGTGGTGCTGGAAGCGATGGCGTGCGGCTGTCCGTTGATCGTGTCCGATATCCCGTCGCATCGGGAATTTCTCGACGACGACGGCAGTCTTTGTCGCACAATATGAGGACCCCGGCGCGGTCGCGAACGCCATCCTTGAAGTTCTGGGGGATGCTGAAGCCGCCTCGAAGCGCAGCCGCGCGGCGCGCGCGCGCCTGGACCGCGGATATAGCGTTGCGACGATATCTGGAAAGTACGAGGCCGTTTACGAGGCGGTTCTCGCGCGCCGGAAAAAAAGGCCGTTGGCCAAAGAGTGACGGATCGGTCAGTCTCGAATTGACCGGAGCTTTGCCTCAGGACTGATTGTTCAGCCATTTGACCGTCTCTCGGATACCGTCATCGGTTGTATAGGGCAGCGGGCCGCAGATCGCTTCCGTCTCACGCATGTCGAACTGGTACTGAGTTAACATGTTCTGCTGGCGACGCGAATTGAACGGGACCCCCTCTATTCCCAGTTTTCCCAACACGTCACCCGCCGATGCAAGGAAGCGAACCAAATTCTTCGGCATGACCGGAATCGGACGGGCCCCAAAGGATCGCTCGAAAAGCATTGCACCAGCCGACAGATCGATCGGCGCGTAGTCGGCCAGATAGAGGGTGCGACCCTGTATCATTTCCGCCGGTACGCTCAACAGACGTTTATATTGATAGGTGATGTTGCCGATATAGCTGTAGGATTTGTACAACGGTCCCGGATGCACATGAAAATACAATCCGCGCTTCACCAGCTTCGGGAATCTTTGATAGTGCGGACTGACGCCGGGCCCCCATACTGTGGTGGGCCGCACGAGGCACCATTCTCTGCCGGCACCGTCTGAAGTCCGCACGATCTCTTCGGTGCGCACCTTGCTTCGGCCATACATCGTATCAGGCTGGTAATCGAGCGGGCCGGCCGGAACATGGCCGACACGACAAACCAGCTGGGTGGATGTCCAGATACAGCGCTTGACGCTCGGCGTCGCCCGGATCGCCTCCACCAGATTGGACACACCCTCGATATTTGCTGCGTAACCGCTCAGGCTTTTCGAATTCGAGTCGGGTGCGGGCGGCGAGGTGCACAACGGCATCAGGGGCGAACTCGCTGACGCATGCAGCGAGCCGGGGTGACGGTGCTCACGAGGTTGTTGACGGTGGCGCCGGTGGAATCTTCCACCGGTTTGCAGTCGAGGCCAGCAACCGCAACCCCCTGCTGGCCAGATCCTGAACCAGGGCAGCCCCGATAAGGCCGGCGTTTCCGGTAACAAGAACTTTTTTCACGGAAACAGACCCCATTTTAGCCGTCGCATTCGGCCGCCGCCTTTAAAATATCGGACCTCAATGCCTGCAATGGCATTTTCTGTCAACCGGAGCTAGACAAGCTCCGCCAAGGTCGAAATGCAGCGATTCCTCGGGTGAATCGAAGGCAAGTCGGATAAATCAGGAGGAGCTGGTTAGTCAAACAGCCCCTTTACAGGGATTGGGAATTTAACGGGATTCGTAGCTAAATTTCGCCATGTTTGGAGCTATATGGGGTGCAGCAAGTCACTCGACAGGTCCGGCCCGGAGGCAGCAAGTTCCCTCATCACCATTCTTCACGACAAGGCCTTTGTCCCAGCGACCGCAGTCCGATTTCTCAGTTCGGAACTTCTTTGATATGAGCCAATCTCGTAACTCCTCATGGGGGCCTGGCGGAATGGGCCCTCGGAAATTTTCCGTACCCTGATGCACATTCTTTTCGCTACACACGGCTATAAGCCCGCTTATCGCATCGGTGGCCCAATCTGGTCGGTGTCTGCCGTCGCCGAGGCGATGGTCGCTCGCGGACACCGTGTCACGGTGGTTACGACCAATAACAATCTGGATCAGGATCTGGATGTCGTAGTGGACCAGCCCGTCCTCGTGGACGGCGTGGAAGTTTGGTATTTTCGGTGTCAAGACTTGATGAAAAAATACTTTGGGTGGTCGAACTATTTTTCGCAATCGATGGGCTTTCTGTTCGCTCCCGCCCTCGTACCCTCAATGCGGCAGATTTTGCCATCCGTCGACATCGTTCACACCCAGATGCCGTTCGTTTATCCGACAATGGGGGCAGGGCGCCTCGCCATATCCGCGAAAAAGCCGCTGTTTTACAGCCAGCGCGGCAATTTCCATCCAATGCGCCTCGGATATCGGGGCTTGAAGAAGCGGATTTATATCGAGCTGTTTGAAAAGCCGATCATGCGCGGAGCCACAGGCCTGATTGCATTGACGCCCGACGAGATCGACAGCTACCGCGCTCTTGGCATCAACTCGCCCTGCCACATTATCCCGAATGGAATTGACGTTGCCAGGTTCCGGCGAGCGCCTGCTACGGCTTCGCTTTCGGCGGTCGACATCGAGGAATC
This sequence comes from Candidatus Bathyarchaeota archaeon, assembly GCA_963769425.1. Classification (GTDB taxonomy): domain Archaea; phylum Thermoproteota; class Bathyarchaeia; order TCS64; family TCS64; genus UBA8941. The sequence continues at coordinate 422,893 of CAVYLP010000001.1, forward strand.
GGATCAGGTGGTCCTCTTTCTCGGCCGCCTTCATCCGTCCAAAGGCGTGGATGTATTGCTGAATGCCTTTTTTCAGGTCATATCACGGCACCCCGACGCATTGCTCGTCATCGCGGGGCCCGACGAACACGGGTTCGCGGCGCAATTGCTCGACAGGGCCGCGCAGCAAAACCTTGAGCACCGAATTCGCATCCCAGGGATGGTGACGGGTGATCTCAAGACAGACCTCCTGGCGCGGGCGGACTTGTTTGTTTTGCCTTCGATCGGCGAAGGCCAATCAATGGCCATTCTTGAGGCGCTCGCCAGCGGAACCCCCGTCATCATATCGCCGGAATGCAATTTTCCCGATGTTGAGGAGGTCAAAGCAGGGGCGATCGTTGAACGGGATGCCAACCTCGTTGCGCAGGCCATCTCTCGCTTTCTCTCCAATTCGGCACTCCGCAGCGCAGCTTCGGATGCGGCGTTTGCCCTCGCGCGCGACAGGTACGGGTGGCCGGCGATTGTCGACAAGCTGGAGAGCGTCTATCAGGGTGCTCTCTAGCTTGTGCGCCATTTTTGGACCGACGAAGTATCGGAAATTCCCGGGGACCGCCTTTTGATCGGACTTGGATGGGGCCGCAAGACAGCGATCGCAAATTGCGTCCGCGCGTGGCGGTTGCCTGTTATCGGACTTGTCGTCCTCCTGCATGCCGCTGTCATTGGCGCTGTTTCGTTCACGCCCAGCTTCAGGGCATCGATCGCAAGTTCTTCGATCGCTGCGGGAGGGGGGAGCGGCTTACATTGCAGCCGTCCATTTGGACAAAGGCTTCCCCTATGTGCTCCCGGTCGACACGATGGGAGCGCCGTACAAATCCAGGCTCGCGCTGTTTGAGAACGGCAAGCTGCTGGGCCCATCGCATTCTCTGCATGCC
>CAVYLP010000002.1:0-198203 GCA_963769425.1 Candidatus Bathyarchaeota archaeon
GTCGTGGGGCCCGTCGTTGCTCTTAATCGGCGTGATGACGAGGTTTCCGTTCTTGACCCCGTAGGTGCGGACCCCGCTGAACTCGATGTTATTATTCTCTAGGAGCTTCACCGCCTTCTCCTCGGCGCCCTCGGGGACGTACAGGAAGAACTTCTTCACGAACCTGCCCTTGCCAGCGGAGTCGCTGAAGAGTCTCCACTTCGGCACGTTTGCCACGTTCACCTCGCTCTCGAACTCGACTTCGCCAATCTCCTGGATGCCCCCGTCGGCTCGGGTTATAACGATGCTGGGATAGACGATCTCCGTCCCAGTCTCTATCCCCTTCCTCTTCACCTCGTCGTTCACTATGGTGATGTAGCCCTCACCCCAGTCCTCCTGGTCGACGAAGGGGAAGCGTGTCGCCGCTATGATCCTGATTATCCTGTTACGGAGGGTCTCGTCGCCAACCATCCGATGGCACCTACAGTCCCAACTCGCCGCCGACCTTCGCCATCGAGTCAAGGCCGATGCGGAAGAACTCGTCAAGCTCCAAGCCAAGCTCAGTGCACTTAACTATGTTCTCCCTGTTCACACCCTTGGCGAAGCTCTTGTCCTTCATCCTCTTGCCGAGGCTTGAGACCTTGATGGAGGCTATCTTCTTGTCGGGCATCATGAGCCCCTGAGCGATGATGAGGCCGGAGAGGCCATCGGCGGCGTAGAGGCTCCAGTCCATCTTGCTCTTGGGGAGCGAGCCCGTCTGGGGGTTGTGGGCCCTTATCGCGTATAGCCCCTCCTCAGGGATGAGACTCTTCACTATCTCAGCCGAGACCGCCCCGTGCTTCGTCCAGTCCTGCCCTACCTCCTCGTAGTCAACGTCGTGGAGGATGCCAGCCGCCTCCCAGAGGTCGGGGTCGCCACCCAGCTTCTCGGCGAGCCCCCTCATGATCGCGCCCACCGCAATCATGTGTTTGACGAGGTTCTCGTTCTTCACATGCTGCTTCACGATCGCGATGGATTCCTCGCGGGTAATCATGGCATATGGGCAGGTTTCAGCGTGTTTAAGTCTTAGCCATTCCATCGCTCACTCCTTAGAAACGATGTTTACCAGCCTTTTACACAGTTGCTAGTACGCCAAATTCTCGCGCTTACATAAAAGTGAAAAACAGGTGGATTCCACAATGTGTTATTCACCGGTGCCGGCAAACCCTTTTTAAGGCGGATTAGGTTAGAATGGGCGAACGAGAGAAGGAGAGTCGAGGAGAACCAGCGCTTTGTTCATGCCCCGTGCCTATGACCGCGCCATAACGATCTTCTCACCAGAGGGAAGACTCTACCAGGTCGAATACGCCCTGGAGCTGGTGAAAAGAGGCGCACCAATCGTCGGCGTCTCGTCACCTCAGGGGGTAGCCATAGCGGCTAACGAGTCCCCTGAGAGCGTGCTGGAGGACGGAGACTACTTCCGCAAGATATTCCAGCTCGACGCACACGTCGGCATGGCCATCGCGGGGCTCAGCAGCGATGCACGTGTACTCATAAACCAGGCACGCGTGTTCTCCCAGAGCAACAGGCTCCTCTACGACGAGCCCGTTGACGTGGAGATGCTGGCGAGGCGCTTAGGTGACATCGCTCAGATTTATACGCAGCACGCGGGCGTCCGCCCCTTCGGCGTCAGTACAATCCTAGCAGGTGTAGATTCCGAGGGCAGCAGAGTGATGACGACGGACCCCAGCGGCAGCTACAGGGGCTACAAGGCCACGGCTGTTGGGAGGAAGAGTGAAGAAGCCAACAAGCTCCTGGAGGAGAAATACAACGACGACATATCGCTGGACGGCGCGATCAGCCTCGCAGTAGAGGCAGTGAAGACCGCGTCCGACGGGAACGTGGCCCCAGAGAACGTTAAGGTAGCCGTAATCCCAGTAGAGACGAAGGTTTTCCGAAGGCTCTCCGACTCCGAAGTGCAGAAGCACATGAGGTAGAAGGGCCAAAGGGATGGGAAGCAACTACACCCTAGTTCGTTACCAACACGGTGGAGAAAAGTACGAGATTCTCGTAGATCCAGACAAAGGATTCGCCTATAAAAAAGGGGAGCCCATCGACATCTCCAACGTGATCCTCATCGACACCATCTTCACTGACGCGAATAAGGGGGAGAAGGCGTCGGAGTCTAAGCTGAAGGACGAGTTCAAGACGAGTGACCCACTCGAAGTCGCGAAGATAATGTTCGAGAAGGGCACGTTCCTCCTTACTGCCGCCCAGCGGAAGGAGATGACGGATCAGAAGCTCAGACAGATCATCACAATCATCTCCCGGACCTACGTCGACCCCGCCACGAAGCTACCACACCCCGTCACCCGCATAGAGAACGCCATGGAGGAGGTCAAGTTCAACATAGACCCCTTCAAGACAGCGGAGGAGCAGGTGAAGGAGCTAGTCCAGCTACTCAGACCCATCCTACCCATGAGCAGTGAGAACATCCAACTCGCCCTCAAGGTTCCCCCTGAGCACGCCGCCAGGTGCTTCGGGATAGTCAAGAACTACGGCGAGATCAAGAGGGAGGAGTGGCAGCGCGACGGCAGCTGGGTGGCCGTCGTGGAGCTACCCGCGGCGATGCAGCTCGAGCTATTAGATAAGCTCGGAAAGGCCACGCAGGGGAACCTCCAGTCAAAGATCATGAAGTGATGCTGAACATGAGTGCAAACTTCCAGGATAGGGAAATTGTCGTCCCCGGGGATGTCGTGTACGAAGGAAAGATCAGGACAGGTGAGAACACCTACCGCGATCAAGACCACGTGTACGCGACCCGCCTCGGCCTAGTCAACTACTCCCCGGACAACGTCTACGTAGTCGCCCTCTCGGCGGGGTACACCCCCCTCGTCGGCGACGTCGTGATCGGGCAGGTCGTCGACATCGACCTCGGCGAGTGGAAGATCGACATAGGGGCGCAGGACCTAGCCGTGATGGGCATCCCCGACGCGGTCGACCGCCCATTCAGGACAGAGTTCGTCATGACGAGGGTCCTAAACATCGGCGACACAATAATCGCAAAGATAGTAGACCTCGACAGGAGGAGGACGGTTATACTAAGCATCCTCGGCCCCGGCCTCGGCAGGGTCTACGACGGCTTCATGATGCGCATCACGCCGTCGAAGATCCCCCGCCTTATCGGCAAGAAGGGGAGCATGATCAACATGATAATCAGGGAGACGGGGTGCCGCGTCGCCATAGGGCAGAACGGCCGCATCCTCATCTCCGGACCTAACAGGGAACGCGAAGAGATGGTGGTTAAGACAGTCACCAAAATAGAGCTAGAGGCTCACACCTCCGGGCTCACAAACAGGACTCAAGAGTATTTGAGACAACTTAAGGAGAGTTCACGATGAGTAAGAAACCAACGACAAAGAAGACGGCGGCCCGGAAGCCAGCAACGAGGTCTAAAAAAGCAAAAGTCGACAGCTGGAAGAGAGCCGACGGGCGAGCTTTTGATGAGCTCCGCACACTGAAGATTGAGAGCGGCGTCCTTCCAAACGCGGATGGTTCCGCATACATAGAAATGGGCAGAAACAAGATACTCGCAGGAGTCTTCGGGCCCCGCGAGATGCACCCGAAGCACAACGCGAAGCCCAACGAGGCAGTGCTCCGCTGCAGGTACCACATGGCGCCCTTCAGCGTCGACCCTCGCCGATCCCCCGCCCCCTCACGCAGGGACCAAGAGATAAGCATGGTCATGAGGTCCGCCCTCGAGCCCGCGGTCTTCCTCGACCGCTACCCCAGAGCCAGCATCGACGTTTACATCGAAGTACTCGAAGCCGACGGCGGCACACGCTGCGCGAGCATTAACGCCGCGGCGGTTGCCCTCGTCGACGCCGGCATCCCCATGAGGGACCTAGTAGCCGCATGCGCCGTTGGCAAGATCGATGAAAGAATTATCGTCGACCTCGGCGACTACGAGGACAAGAAGGGACAGAGCGATATGCCCGTGGCCTACATGCCGAAACTTGGCAAGGTCACCCTCCTCCAAATGGACGGCATCATGACCCCGGAGGAGAACGAAAAGGCACTCAACCTAGCAATCGAGGGATGCAAGAAAGTCTACGAGGTTCAGCGCGAGGCGCTGAAGAAAAAGTACGGCATTGACCAGCCACAGGATAAGCCGCCGAAGGAGTTCCCGCCGGAGGAGCCCTCCGAGGAGCCCACGAGTGAGGAGGGTCCACAATGAGCAAGAACAACATAGTCAGTCACCTAAAGCAGAAGAAGATCTCCGAGGTCCTCTCTACAGGCAAACGGATGGACGGGCGCGGCTTCAGTGACTTCCGCGAGCTAACCATCAAGAGCAACGTGCTATACAAGAGCGAAGGGAGCGCCGAGGTCTGGCTTGGCAAGTCCCACATCATGGTCGGCGTGAAAGTCGGAACCGGCACACCCTTCGAGGACACACCCAACGAAGGCGTCCTCATGACTAACGCAGAATTCACACCCATCGCCAACGCGGCATGGGAACCCGGCCCACCGAACGAGGCCAGCATCGAGCTAGCCAGAGTCGTCGACAGAGGCCTGCGCAGCGCGAATGTACTCACAACCGAGTCACTCTGCATAATCCCCGGCAAGTTCGTTCAGATAGTCTTCGTGGATCTCTATGTCCTCAACTACGACGGTAACCTCATCGACGCCTGCAGCGCAGGTGCCGTCGCCGCCTTAATGGTCGCTAAGAAGCCAGTCTTCAACGTCGTCGAGAAGGAGGCTAAGCCCACTGGCGAGAAGGTGCCACTCATCGTCTGCAAGAAGCCAGTCGCGGTCAGCGTCATAAAGATCGGGGACAGCCTGATCCTAGACCCCACCGCCGACGAGGAGGACGTCATGGACGCCCGCCTAACCGTCACGTTCGACGAGGACGACCACATCTGCACGATGCAGAAGAGCGGCTCAGCCGGCCTAACGGTGGACGAGATTAAGAAATGCATAAATATGGCGCAGGAGAAAGCGCCCCAGATCAGGGCCAAGGTCTTAGGCGACTAATCATGACGAGGAAAAAGAAGACGTTCGGTCTACGACTCAGGACGCGCGGAGGAGCCGCCATACAGAAGCGCTGGACACGCATAATGCTCCAGATGAACATGCCCCACAAGTGCCCTAGCTGCGCCAGCCCGAAGGTGAAGCGCACCGCCGCCGGCATATGGAGCTGCAGTAAGTGCGGCTACAAGTTCGCGGGCGGGGCCTACGTGCCGTCGACGAAGACCGGCCAGGCCTCCACAAGGGTCCAGGAAGTCTAGACCCAACCAGGCGATGTTTTTGGAGCCTCGAACACAAGCCGAGGCAAAGATTCTAGTCGAGGCGCCGCGAGGCGCCGTCGACATAATAATCAAGGCGCTCAGACCGGAGCTTGAATCCGGCATCTCAGACAGATCGAAGGTTTTCATCAACGCATCTGAGAAGGGGTTAGTCATCGAGGTTTCAGCAGATGACATCACCGCCATGAGGGCCGCGGTGAACAGCTACCTGTACTGGGTGCAGGGGATCATGGACATTGGCAGCAGGGTCAGCCCATAGGAAGGGCTACCGCTATCAGTCGAAAAAGAAAAAAGGGGAAGGATTCTGGCTAGATGTTGAGGTCCAATAGTTTCCTCTTCCAGATTATGTAGATTATCACGCCGCTGATCAGCATCTCCGGTAACATGTAGCTCGCATTGTAGACTGCGCTATAGACGACAGGACTCCACCCCTCGGGCGCGTACATCGCGAAGAATACGACGCCTGAGACGAAGTGTGAGAGGAGGCGACCGCCGAGTGCTACGACGACGCCTATGAGGGGTTGCTTCTTGAAGAATCCTGCCAGCCCGAGGCAGCCGAAGGCGAGCGGGTAGTCTAGAATCATCCCTATCGGGTTGTAGATGAACCCGTCTAGAGCCATCTGGACTAGGCCGAAGACGACACCCGTGAAGATGCCGACCTTCGCCCCGCGCCTGTAAGCTATTAACAGAACTGGGACCATGCTACCGAGCGTGATACTGCCCCCGTAGGGCAGCTGGAAGATCTTGATGTAGTTCAGTACGACGGAGAGGGCTACGGTTATAGAAACCTCAGCCAGTATCCTCGTGTTCGTGCTTTTTGCGCTCATGTAGATCTCCCTTCGCCGGTATTACCCGGATCAGGTTCAAAGGGTCGACGACTTTCGTCCTCTCAGCCGGGCTCGAGCCCAGCTCCCCTCCTCCTCGAAAGGAATGTGGCGGGTTAATAAAACTTACCAAAAAGCTGCTAATTCCTATGATTCGCCATTTTTACAGCGATGACCCCCGCTTTCGGGCTCGGCTCCACGATGTTGCCTCCAGGAGCAGGATCGGTGGGGCCGGTGGTCAGCGTCCCATGCGCCTCAACAAGGGTAAGCCCAGCGGCTTGTGCAACCTCCTCCACATCCTCCAGCGAGTAAAGGTGAGCGTAGCGGAATATCGGGTCGCCCTTGCTGGTCATCTCCGCGTAGAACCTCCCCCACGAGCTGTCCCTGTTCACGAAAAGTACGACGAGAGACTCGCCAATCTTTGCTGCCTCCCCAAAGGCTTTCACTGGAGCTGGGAGGAACTCCATAACCGTGATCATGTAGGTGAAACTTAGAATCCCCTGTCTTATTGGCAGGGACTCCGCGCTGCCCAAAACACAGGGAAGCCCCCTTCGCCTAGCCCTTGTCAGCATGTTCACAGAGAGATCGATGCAGACGATGATGCGGTTATCATTGGTGAGCGATTCCGCGAAGACTCCGGTACCCGCCCCGATCTCCAGCCCCACACCGTCAGCCGGTATGAGCGCGTCGACTAGAGCGCTTTCGGCCTCTAGCACCTGCCGCCCCTTCTCCTCCATGTACCAGTCGTCGTAACCACTCGCTGACCTATCGAAGGCCCTGACGGCTTCAGACATACTTGAGCAGCTCTCTGAGGGTCTCGATCAGTGACTCAGGTGTGGTAGAAAGGATCGTGGTTGTTGACTCTATCCCGAACGCCCCGGGGTGGCTGTAGGCGTCGGCCATGTTGCCACCCGAGAATAGGAACCGTGCGACGGGGCACCCCTCTCCTATGGATTCCGGAGGCAGATCCACAACGCTCAGCCCCATGCCCCTAAGGGCCTCAGCGATGTCCTCGCCACCCCTAAGATCGACTGCGGCGCGTAGTCTCGGGTCCCTCCTCTGAGCCTCGACGATTACGGAGGCGAGGAACCTCGAACCACCGTACTCGACCTCCCCACACGCCTTTGGCTTGCCCTTGCTCACGATGACGCGCCCGTTGAGCCCGACGACGTCGAGGGGGCCCATGGGATCGGGCTTGGAGTAAACTAAATTGAGGCCAACCTGGGGGATCAGCTTCTCAGCCCCCTTCAGTAGCTCGATCTCCTCGAGTGCGTGGTTCACGGAGTCTTCCAACTCGTCCAGCTTCCTGAAGCTACCGTAGAGCTCGTCGATCTCAATCCTCGCCCCTTCCTCGACCCTCTTCCCGTCCACGATGAGGCCGGAGCCGCTCCGTAGTGAACCGAGGCGGGACACCTTAACGCCCAGATCGGAGCATTTCGCGATTATCTCACCCGCGGATCTGGGGTCAACTATGGCGATGATTGTGCCGTATGTTGGGGCGCGGAGGAGGTCCTGTTTCAGATTCTGGGCCCCCCTAGCGTAAGCTACGTCGGCGGAGTCGAAGCTGAGGCTCACGCTGAGGCTCCTGAGGACCTCACCGAGGGCTCCTTTGACTCCCCCCTCAGAGACGTCGTGGAGAAGCTTAACCCCCTCCACCTCTCCGAGGGCGAGGATCGTCTGGAGCGCCGTAAGGCCCCTCCACCTCTCGTCGGAGCCCCCCCTGCTCAGACTTGTGAGCCACACCGCCTCCCCCCCGACCTCGCCGACGAGAAGGACGACGTCCCCCTCCTGTGGCTTCTTCGGTATCCGAGTCTGCTCGCCGAGACAGGTGGTTGAGACGAAGGGTATCTCCAATCCGTAGTAGGTGGCTGTCTGCCCCGCAGCGATCTTCACACCATACTTCCTCGCCTCATCACCGAGGCTCTTAGCGATAGTCCTTAGATCCGCCTCCCTAGTCCTGAGAGGGAGGTAGATGCCCGTGATCATGTGGGTGGGTCGCCCAAATCGGCAGGCAACGTTGCACGCCGCGTAGTGAAAGGCGAAGAAGCCCAGCGCCTCGAGGGGGACCCCTATGCTTGGGCTGTGGGAGATAACAGTCCTATCCGTCAGCTTCACCGTGGCCCCGTCCAGCTCCAGCTCCCTGTCTAACGGGATGAAGGGCAAGACGCTTCGCTCAAATATCTCCCTGGAAACTTTCCCGAGCCCAAGGACGCCGCTCATAGCCTTCCAACACTACCTCTACGTCAGTCTATAAATCCCTAGTCGACTCCGGACAGCCGCAACGACGGCCACTGAGATTGGGATGAAGATCAGATCGACCAGCGTGGCGATGTCGATCATGGCCATCCCGGGGCCGAAGAGGAACCAGTCTAGGGATAGGAAGCCTACCGTCTCCCAGACGCAGCCTATGCCCATTGCGGCTATCTCCCATTTGCTCACCGTCTTCGGCGGGTTACCCTTCCTCCAGCGAACGAGGACGCTGATGAGCACCGCCTCAAGCCCTCTAACGACCATAGCGCCGATGACGAAGACCGGCGGGAAACCGAAGGTGACCATCTTGTAGCTGACACCGATACCCATAGCCACAGCGACGGTCGCACCTGCAAGCAGCGGGTCCATGAGCACCCCCAGGGCGTAGATCAAAATAGGCGCAGCATCGTACTGTGCCAGAGGCTGCGGCATAGGCACCATTATCAGGTTAGCGACAACCGTGACGGCGGTCATTATGGCGAAAAGCGCCAGCTTACCGCTCGTAGACTTGAACCTTGACTCCATTTCACTTCATGCATCCTAGAGGGGATGCAGGCGTCAACCGCTTGGCAGGTTGACGATAACGCGCACCTCCCTACGCCGGCATTATCCGGATCAGGTTCCTAGGGTCGACGTTTACCGTCCTCTCAGCCGGGCACCCGCCCAGCTCCCCTCTGACACAGCCAGACCGTCAACGGCTTAAATAGCTTTTCCTCCTGAAAACGCTCAGAAAACACCCCTTTAGGGTTAGGGCTTAAATATCGTAGCCATTCACTGAGGAAGGTGAAGGGAATGGCCGATCTCTCCATAGACCTAATTCTAGGAGTAGTAGTCGTCGCTGTCGCCGCCATCGCGATATTCATGTTCTGGCGCGCAAGCGGCGGGTCGAAGAAGAAAGAGGGTGAAGCCACTGCCAAACCCGAGGACCCCCCGAAGGAGGAGGATCCCCTCAGGGTCGAGCTACAGATGACCGAGCGCAAGGTCAAAGTCCCGCCCCTCGAGAAGAAGATCGCCTCAACGGACATCGATCGAGCGAAGAGCCAGATCAGGACCCTCACCCTCAAGCAGGAGATCAACAGCATGGTACTCCGACGCCTCTTCGAGGCTGAGGACGAGGGCGAGGTCAGCCGCGAGGAACGCGTCCGCCTCGGGAAGAGCTACGAGGACGAGATGAAGCAGATCGCCGATGACCTGAAGCGAAGTGAGATGCTCGTCAGCCTCGCGGAGCTGGAGTCGATACGCGAGGAGATCGTGAAGAAGTTCGAGGACAGTCTAAGCCAAACCCAGGGCCGCATAGACCAGATAATAAAAGAGCTGAAGATCGAGGAACCCCCCAAACCGACTGAGGAGGAGAAGCCGAAACTCCCCGCGGCCACTAAGAAGCGCCGCGTGGTGCCTAAGGTGAAGACCGAGGAAGGGGAGGAGGAGAGCGAGGAAACAACGGAGGCAGAGGGGGAGGAGAAGCAGCCGGCCGGCAAGGGCGATGTCGAGACCCGCCTAGAACAGCTTAAGAAAGAGGTAATGAAGGAACTAGACGAACTCGACAAGCTTGAACTGGAGACCTAAACTTGAGTGCAAGCACAGCAGCCAAGAAGAAGGCCGCCATGAGGGCGGTTAAACACATAGAGAACGGCATGATACTCGGCCTCGGGAGCGGCACAACCGTCTCCTTCGCCATAAGGTACATCGGGGAACTCATCGCCACCGACGAGCTCTACGACATCTACGGGGTCCCGACGAGCATCCAGACTACTTTCGAAGCGATAAAAGCCAAGATACCGCTAACGAGCCTCGACGAGCACCCACAGCTTGACCTCGGCATAGACGGCGCGGATCAACTCGACGTCAAGCTCAACGCAATAAAGGGGGGCGGCGGCGCCCTGATGAGAGAAAAGATTGTCGCAGCCGCCTGCAAAGAGTACATCCTAATAGCGGACGAGTCGAAGCTCACGGATGTCCTCGGGACTGGAAAAGTAGTCCCTATCGAAATTCACCCCTTCGCCGTCACTCCCGCTCTGAAAAATGTGGAGAAGCTGGGGGCAAAGGTCAGCCTGAGACAGAGCTCGGGCAAGCTCGGCCCACTCGTCACCGACAACGGCAACTACATAATCGACGCCGACTTTGGCCCCATCCAGGATCCGTGGTGGCTGAACAGGGAGCTGCATGCCATACCCGGGATAATCGAGACGGGGATGTTCCTCGGCTACGCACACATCGCTTACATCGGCGGCAGGGGCTCGGTGAAGAAGCTCAAGCCTCAGCCCGACGCCACACTTAAGAAGATTTAATCTATTCTAGGAACGAGTCCGAGCTCTTAGAGTAAGCAGCGTACGCGAGGTAATAGACGAGTGCGATTATTCCCAGACCTCCTATTAACCAGAAGTCTCCAGCGAAAGTCAGGGCATTTGTTGCGAAGTGGAAGAAGACGGCGATGCCATAGTACATCAGGAATTTGTGCTTAGCCACTCCGTAGGCGACTAGGGAGGTGTTCGCGGCGTGGAAGAACATCTCCGGAAACCTAATCGAGATAGGGGCGCCGAAAAAAGCGACGTAGACGACGAACTCAGCGATCCCGAAGCCCAGCCCTGACAGAAAGCCCAGCTTGATGATCGACTTCTCAGTCTCAGCATGGCGGTTAAGCAAGGGAAAGATTTTGGTGAACTCTTCTATCAGGGGGGCGAAGACGGTGACGAGGATGACATACCCTATGTCTCCGGGGATGGTGACAGCGACGTAGTCCCGCGCCAGTGTCTCGAGGAAGACTGAGATCGCTACGCTGACTATAAGCCCTTGCACGAGGAAAGATGTCATCTCGAGGGTGCCGGGGTGGTGGAGCGGCACCGTCGTTGATTGGTTCTCCATGTTGACTCTTGGAACAGTTTTTTTAGATATACCTTTCCGATCTCGTTTCTAGAAAGGCTTAAAATGGCTGGGAGGGTTGCATAGAAAGCGGTGCCCCGGTATGGGGCGTCGCGCTGGGGTCTCCTAGCCTGGTAGGGAGCGGGCCTGCTAAGTCCGTGAGCCTTGCTCACATGGGTTCGAATCCCATCCCCGGCGCCAAATTTTATTAGCCATATATAAAGGAGTAATTCAATATTAGTATGGAAGTAGCTATGTCATACTACGTCAAGGACTACATGGACAAGGAGTTCCCCACCATAGAGGTCGAGGCGATGGTCGTCGACGCGGCGAAGATCCTCGACAAGGAGAAGAAGGGCTACGTCATCGTCCTCGAGAAGGGCAAGCCCTATGGGATCGTAACCGAGTGGGATATAGTGAGCAAGGTGGTCGCCGCCGAGATGGATCCGAAGAAGCTGACGGTGAAGCAGATCGCCTCCACGCCCCTAGTGACTATCGACCCCGACTTGGACCTGCTCAAGGCGTCCGAGCTCATGCAGAAGAAGGACATAAAGAGGATACCCGTCGTTAAGGGCGGCGTCATCTACGGCGTGGTAACTGCGACGAACATCGCACAGAAATGCGGCGAGTACGTCAACAAGTCCGTCAAGGACATCCTGCGCTGGTCCTTTCCCATAGGCTAAACTTTCTGAATGGTCACTCCCCGAGTGGGGAGTTCTTTCCTCAACTGCTCAACGTTTTCAAATTTTATCGATCGTATCCCCATGGACTCGGCAGCACTAACGCAATTGACGTTGTCGTCGATGAAAAGGCACTCATCCGCCCCAAGACCAAGGCGTCTCATTGCGAGCCTGTAAATCTCCAGATTCTCAGGGGTGCACTTTGATATGTCAGGTTTTCTCAACCCGACCTCACACGAGAAGACAACGGCGTCGAAGAGGGCCTCTATCCCGTGAGCTCTGAGCCACCTCGCCCTTGATGGTTCGAGGTTTGAGAGCGCGGCTACGCGGTATCCTGCCGTTCTCAGTTCAGTTAGCAGTTCGAGTAACTTGGGATTGTATCTCGCTGCCTCGAACGTCTTCCCCCAGACCTCATTGAAGCAGGGGGGTGGGGGACCGAAGCGGCTGAACGTCTCCCTCAGCCAATCGACTTCTGTTACCTTCCCCGTCTGTGCGTCTGGCATACCCCTCTCTGCAACCGACTTGAAGCTCTCCGCGGGTATGCCGTATCTCTCCTCAATGTAACGGTAAGTTGTAGAGTTGGTCCACTCGACGACGACCCCACCGAGGTCGAAGATGAGCCCCTTGATCAACTCTGGCTCGCACCCTCGACGGCCTTCTTGATCTCGCCCACGAGTTTCTCCCTTTGGTGTAGGCTGCCGCTTATCTGGACGCCGTTGACGGTCAGCTCGTGGTTCGCGAGGCGGATCGACTCCTGGGGCTCCTCCCACTGGTTAATGATCGCGACGGGCATGACGGGAAAGATGCCGGTGATGAGATCCCTCACCCTGAGCGCGGTGGGGTAGGAGTACTCGCACGTCGGGTTGTAGACGATGATGGCCCTGCCCTCGTCACGTTTCGATTTAGTGTAACTCAGTTCGTGGGGAGGGATGTATTTTCCGGCTACCTCGTACGCCATCTCCGTGTCCATCTTCCTGAAGCCGTTCGCCTCGTAGAGCCTCTCCATCGGGACGCCCTCCCCCGTGTTGAAAGCCTCGGAGGCGATGAAGCTGCACTTGCCCCCGTTCAGGCATCTAGGTCCGCGTTTGCACTCGTCGATGAGGTTCTTGATCAAGGCGGTTGATGCACCCTTCCCCTGGGCCTCCTTGAAGGGGTTGTAGACGCATCGGAGGAGGACGACCCCAGTCCTCGGGTGTGGCTGATAGGGGACCGAGGTTTCGGGGTAGAATAGGAGCTGGGCGACCGGGTGCCCGTCGAGATAGGCGACCTTGACGCAGGCCCCAGTCACGGCCAGCATTTTTCTAATCCATCGCCGCCTGAGTTCGATTCCCTGCATCTGAAGTGGGTCCCCGAGCCTCCCATTGCTGCAGACCCTGAAGGCGTCGTCCAGGTTCTCCTCGGTAACATCCCGGACGGTGACAGCGCTCATGGGTGCAGAGTGCGGGGGGCGGGGTATCAGTTTTCCGCCTAGAGCGCGGTGAAGCCCTCGACGGTCTTCGCGTCGAGCCTCTTCGTCAGCTCCATGATGAGGCGCACGGTGTTCTCAGTGTCCTTGAGGCTGAGGAGGCCACTGTGGCTGTGTATGTGCCTCGTGGGGACGCTGATGACGACGGTTGGGCAACCCGCCCTGCTCATGTGAATGGGTGCGCCGTCCGTCCTGCCGCCCTTCATCTGGCTGAGCTGGAGGGGTATCTGACTCTGCCTCGCGACCTCAATCACCCACTCCTTCAGGGGCTGGTTCGGAATCATCCCCGCGTCGAAGGTAAGCAGGCTTGGGCCCTTACCCATCTTCGCCTGGGCGTCCTGAGGTTTGATCCCGGGAACATCCCCCGCGATGTCCACCTCGAGGATGATCGCCACGTCGGGGTCGACGACGTGCGCTATTGTTTGGGCCCCCCTGAGGCCGACCTCCTCCTGAACGGTGGCTACGCCGTAGATGGTGTTGGGGTGGCTTATCTTCTGGGCCTTCATTCTCTTGATGGCCTCGGCGAAGACGAATGCACCGATGCGGTCGTCGAAGGCCTTCCCCATGGCGACCTTTCCGTTCTGGATGAGTTGGAAGGTGCTGTAGGGTACGACTGGGTCGCCGACTTTAACTCCGCAATCCTCGGCCTCCTGCCTACTCGTGGCGCCGACGTCGATGAACATGTCCTTCTTCTCGACAACCTTCTTTCTCTCCTCCTCAGAGAGGATGTGCGGCGGCTTAGAGGCTATGATGCCATGTACGTCGCCCTTGCTCCCCCTGATGACGACGCGCTGCCCGAGGAGGACCTGGTCAAACCAGCCACCAAGCTGGTTGAATGTGAGGAAGCCCTCATCGGTCACGCTGGAGATTATGAAGCCGACCTCGTCCGTGTGTCCTGTGATAAGGACGCGTGGGCGGTCGGAGCTGCCCTTAGCGACGAAGCCGACAGAGCCGAGCTTGTCGGTTATCACCTCGTCGGCGTAGGGCGCCATGTGCTTCTTGAAGAGGCTGTTGACCTCCCTCTCGAAGCCTGAGGGGCCGAAGGCCTCCATCATCTCCTTCATGAGCTTCATGGATTTGTTGTCGAACAACTTGTTTCGATACTCGTTGGATTCATCGGCGATTTAGCTTAATCGCCTCCGCCCGCGCGCGGAGCACGCTCTCTATAGTATATAGGCTCTATGTTACTAATCGACTGCTCCTTGTTTCCGCCATCGTGAAACTGAACGCCGTGGTGACCCCTCAACATTTCACGGAGGTGTTGTTATTGGGAACCGTCAGGGTCCCGTGGTAGAACACCCTATTATTAACATGATAGAATCAAATACCATCTCTTTTCCGATTGTTTTTGATTCATATAGTTATGGATTGTTGAAGTGGGGGTTTTATCCGTATGTCACAGGGGTCTTAGAAGTAAGGAGCCGCACCGCGTCGAGCGTCGTTCCGCGTTGCCGTTGGGGCGGTCTCCCCCGGTGGTATTCGAGGAGCGACAGCCTTACCGTTCCTTGGAAGCCCGCTGCCCGCGGTCACGGCACCTTAAAATTATGATTGTATCAACGTAAAAGGTTATTCTCTCATCAAATGAGAACAACTCAAATGTATGGGATTGTCTCAAAATAATGAGAACGTGCTAATTCTGGACTCCGGATTCCTGATATCTTAACCTGCACCCGATCGCATCCAAAGATGCCCTAACCCCGACGGGGATAGTCGCAATCGGATTAGTGTGCCCTAGGTCAACGCCCGTCACGATCGGGAAATCGTACCCCTCCAAGCATTCGTCGAGGATCATCTCCAGCGAGTCGCCCTCCTTCAAACCCACGACGGAGGGAATCCTTCCAACCATCAGACCACTTATCTTCTCGAACGCGCCCGTCTGCTCAAGCTGTTTGAACTCCCGGGCGATCCTCCCCGTCGGCCCACCGTCCTCATCCTCCTCGACGAAGAGTATCCTCCCCTCTAGATCTGGCCAGTAGTCTGTCCCCGCGAGCGTGAGGAGTGTCCCAAGGTGGCCCCCCAGTAGTGTGCCGTCGGCCTCTCCCCTTCGATAAGTTTTCCAACCCGTGTTCGGGATCTCCTGCGGCGGCTTCTCCGGATGTTGCCAGTAGTAGGGGTCGTCGATGTATGTTGGCGCCGCCTCAAGCGTCCTCGGGGCAGTAGTGGTCATTGTGGCCCTCTTGAAGTCCTCCACCTCCCAGTCCATGAGATGGGCGTGTGTCCATGTGACCAGTGCGGGTCCCTGGAAGTTGACGAGCCACGCCTTCTCGAGTAGCGCGACGTTTAGCACGGTTATGTCGCTGTACCCGACGAAGACCTTCGGGTGTCTTCGGATTGTCGCGTAGTCGAGGAGGTCGATGATGTCGTTGGAGTTCCAGCCCCCCCAGACAGTCATTATACCGTCGACGTTGGGGTCTGTGAAGGCGTTCATGAAGTCTGCAGCTCTTTCATCTGGGGTCCCTGAGGTGTGGCCGTGGCGGTGGCTAGCTAGGGGGCTCACCTCGACCTTGAACCCGAGTTTCTTGAGGTTCTCCACACCCCTGTCGACGACGCTCTTGTCGAGTATGTCCATGCTGCTCGCTGGGGCAACGATTCGTATTGTGTCCCCCACGCGGAGGCGCCTGGGCTTGACTAGCTCCATGCATTAGAAGAATTTCTAAGAGGTAAATAAGTTGGTCAGGGGATGACCTTGCGCGCCGTGGTCAGGTAGCCGCTGTGCCCGATCATGAGGGTCTCGGGGCGCGTCTTGTTCTCCGCCACCGTGATGCGGCGCATGATGAGCTCCACCGTCTCCACCTCAATGAAGGGCTTCGCCTCCAATGCGTAGACCGTCTTCATCACCTGCTCGATTGTGGGGCTGAAGCTGAGGAAGACGCCACTCCCAGCAAGGGCCTCCCAAGCGTGGTCGATGACGAGCCACGGGGTCGCCATGTCAAGCGTCACAGCGTCCACTCCCCTCTCGGTGATACCCTGCGTGATGTCCCCTAGCTTCATCTCGACTATGGGTCGGAGGCCGGACCTGTCGATGTTCCCTGCCGCTATTCGCTGGCTTCTCTCATCTATCTCGTATGTGTAGATCTTTCCGTCGGGCATGACGGCGTTCGCGAGAGACATGGTCAGCGCCCCACTCCCGGTACCAGCCTCCACGACGGTGGAGCCGTTCCCGATCCCGAGCTGGTAGAGGATGTACCCGATGTCCTTTGGGTAGAGGACCTGGGTTCTCCGGTCTGTTTTCAGAACCCTGTCCCTTATTAATGGTTTCAGGGCGTAGAAGCTGATGTCGAGACTACTGACGACTGTTGAGCCGTAGGGCTTACCGACGAGGTCGTCGAGGATTATGAATCCTTTGTGGGTGTGGAACTGCTCCCCCGACTCGACCCTGATCTGGTAGGTCCGCTCCCGGTCTAGATAGAGGAGGACGTCGTCGCCCTCGGCTATTGTCTTCACGGCGAAGCATGGGTTGGAGCGGAATAAAACCTTCACCCCCCGTGGCAGAGCTTTTAACCCCGCGACGCGGAGACCCCGACCATGAAGAACCTGGAAGAGTACAACAAGTTCAGGAAGGAGATGAACGAGCGCATCCTAAACTGCGGCCACCTTGGGTTGAAGAGGTTCTGGGCGCTGGATAGTCGTGCCTACGAGAAGGGGGCTCTCGACGAGAAGACTCTGGAGCTCCTCGGGCTGACCACGAGCATGGTGCTCCGCTGCGACGACTGCGTCACATACCACATAGTCAGGTGTATTCAGCTCGGGATAACCGACAAGGAGCTCTACGACGCCCTCAACGTCTGTGTCATAGTCGGCGGCTCGATCACCGTCCCCCACATCAGGCGGGCATTCGAGACCATCGACAACTGCAGGGAGCTGGAGAAAAGCGACCCGGGACTGAAGAGCCTCCTCTAAACTTTTATTTACATTTAACATTATATTTTAGTCATGGCGTCCACGGTCTCCCACTCGAAGCGGGACTTACTGCTGGTGCTAAGCTTAGCTCTCGCGATCAGGGCGCTCAGCTGGCAACTCCTCCCCCTCGACTGGAACTGGGACAGCTACCACCACTGGCAGATTAGTTGGCTGAGCCTCAGAGTGGGCTTCCCACAGTGGAGGCTCTGGGACCTGAACGGGTGCGAGTACTACTGGGCGATTTTCCCCCACCTGGTCGAGTCCGCCACGATGGCGCTGTCGGGGTCCCCAGGGATCCAGACCTTCAGGTTGCTGAACTCCATACTCGGGGGAGTGAACGCGGCGCTGGTCTACTTAGTCGGGAGGAGGTACGGTTCACCCCGGGCGGGGCTGTGGGCGGGCCTACTCTTCGCCGCCTTCCCCGTCGCGGCCATCTTCGACGTACTCGCCCTGCAGGACACGATGGCCCTCACCTTCCTCCTCGCTTCCCTCTACATATCAAGGGGGAAACTCTTCTGGTCGGGTGTGCTGCTCGGGCTCGCGGGGCAGAGCCGGACGGAGTTGCTCCTTGTCTCGGTCGTGGTTGTGGTCTGGGTCGCGCTCATCGATCGCCTCTCGACGGAGCGGCTTCCAACGGTGATAGGGTGGCTCCTCGTGACTGGGGTCGCCTCCTTCTACCTCTACAGCCAGACGGGGAATCCCTTCTACAACCTGTACTGGAGTCTCTACAACGTTTTCAGCGGCTCCCCGGGTTCGGGGGGCTTGTCATTCCTCGGCTCGATGTGGAATTGGGTGTCTTGGAAGCTGAGCGTCTGGCCCTACAAGGCAACAGGCATACTAATCCTGACCGCGACGGCATCCACCTTCGCCTACTTCTTCTACTCCCTCATCCGGAGGCCCCGAGACTATCAGCTAGTCTACTTCCTCCCCACGGCGGCGGTCTCCGCGCCCATCTTCCTCACCTACATCGGCTCCGATGTACGAATGCTAACGATCATGCTTCGGGTCGCCACGCCCGTCGTCGCCTTGGGGGCACCCATCTTATTTGGATTCGTCTTGTCGCGGGTGAATCCAGGGTTCAAGGGTTACTCGGTCGCCCTTCTACTAATCATCACGGTGGGCTTCTACGCGCTAATCCCAGCGTATACAATCTATCAGGAGGAGGCGGCGAGAACGATGAAGATCGCCGACGAGGTGATTGGGCTCTACCCAGGGGGGACTCTTGTCTGCGACTACCCGATGATGAACTACCGCTTCGTCACCCGGTGGGAGCTTCCAGAGAAGTGCCTGCTCGGCAACCACTACGCACCCCAATACGCAGGAACAGCGGAGCCGATCGATTACGTTAAGTGGCTCTATAATAACAGGGTGACTCTCTGGGTGAGGTACGGGGCGGATGCCGAGGTCGTCTACTCCGCCGTCCAGAGAATGTCGCCGAAGCTGTTCGTCGAAGCCTACGAGAACTCGGGGATCAAGGTGTACCTCGTGGACCCGGCGGAACTCTCACAGATTCTGGGATGAAGGGTTTAAAATTATTCAATCCATGGCTCCACTTGCCGCGAATTAAACTTAAATAGTCTGTCAAGTTCGTAGTTTTTCCATGTCGACTATCACACTCGACGACAAGGATCGGGAGATCCTCCGGATGCTCATGGACGACGCTAAGGTGTCGGCGAAGGACATCAGTACCAAGATAGACTCACCGATAACCACCGTCTACAGCAGGATAAAGAGGCTCGAGGACTCAAGAGTCATAAGGGGCTACAAGCCCGTCCTCGACGCGGGTAAGCTGGGGAGGCCGACGACGGCTTTCATCTTCGTCAGCTTCACCTACCGCCCGCCGGGGATGGATAAGGATCTGGACCAGAGGGAGGTCGCAAAGAAGGTTGGGAGGTTCCCCGAGGTCCAGGAGGTCCACATAATCACTGGGGACTGGGACTTCCTAGTCAAGGTGAAGGAGAAGGACGTGAACGCCGTGGGCAAGTTCGTCGTGGACAAGCTCAGGACGGTCCCTGGGATATCCAAGACACTCACCATCATGGTCTTCGACCCCGTGAAGGAGTCTATGGACGTCCCACTAGAGCCCTAACCCTCTTATAACGAGTCGGAACCAATTTACTCGTCGGTGGCATCGGTTTTGGCTTCACGCTACAGAGAGCTGGGAGTTGACGTGAGCAAGCCCGGCGTTGAGCGGTTCAAGGGCGGCATAGACGACCTATTCCCCGGCGCGTTCTGCGTTGTCTACCGGGACCCAAGCGATACTTCCATGGGACTCGTCCTCCACACCGACTCGGCGGGGAGCAAGCCGATTCAAGCGTACCTCATGTACAAGGAGACCGGCGAAGCATCCTGGCTCAGTGGGCTCGCGCAGGACGCCCTCGCAATGAACATAAACGACGTCCTCTGCGTCGGCGCCGAGCCGGTGAGCTTCGTGGACTACGTTGCCTACAACACGCTGAACATCAACCGAGTCGCGATGCTCACCGCCCTCGCCGACGGATTCACCGAGTGTAAGAAGGTGCTCGCGGATGAGGGCTCCTCCATCGCATTCGCGGGGGGCGAGACCGCGGACCTACCAGACCTCCTCAGGACTCTTGATGTCTGCGTCACCATCCACGGGCGTGTAAAACTAAACAAGGTGATCTCGGGGGAGGCGGTTAAGCCAGGGGACGTCATCATCGGCCTTAGGAGCGGCGGGAAGGCCCGCTTCGAGAAGCGCGTAAACAGCGGGATAATGAGCAACGGCCACACCCTCGCGAGGACCAGTCTCCTCTCACCGAGTTACCTTAAGAAGTACCCGGAGATATCCCACCCCAGCAGGGGGAGGTACACGGGGAGATTCAGGCTTGATGACACACCGGCGGGCCTCGGCGAGTCGGTGGGGGAGGCGCTACTACACCCCACTCGGCTATTCTCACCGATAGCATCGGCGATCCTCAGGGAAGTAGGCACGGGCGTCCACGGCATGGTCCACAACACCGGCGGTGGGCAGACGAAGTGCCTACGCGTCGGGAGTAATGTAAGGTACATCAAAGACAGCCTACTCGAGCCCGACCCCGTCTTCCACCTCATCAAGGGCGAGTCCGGCGTCGAGTGGAGGGAGATGTACCAGGACTTCAACATGGGCGTCGGCTTTGAGGTCACAGTCGGCCAAGGGTGTGTTGAGCGGGTCCTCCACGTAGCCGAGGGATTCGGCGTCGGCGCGCAGGTAATAGGGCGATGCGAGAAGTCCAGCGGGAAGAATTCCTTGGAAATTCGGTCGCCTTACGGCAATTTCCGATACGAATAGTCAGTGTTTCCTTTCCTTGAAGTACTTCTTCATGGGCTCCCAATAGTAGTCCTTCCACCCCTGGTCTATGTCTTCGGCCGCGTCCTCAGGGACACCCGAGTGGATCATCGTCAGCTCCGTCCCGCCCTTCGCTTCCTTCAGGCTGATCTCAAACCTGGACGGTGGCGCTCCCTCAGGGAAGTCGGTGGATGTCCATTCCTGCACTATCTTTTTACCCGGCTCAAGCTCAAGGTACTTTCCTGTTATGTACCCGTCCCAAGCCGTGAACTCGCCACCGACTCTCGAGTCGGAGGTGGCCTTGCTGCCAGTGAATTCGGTCTGCTTCTCCTCGTCGATATAGGCCTCGTAGACTTCTATCGGCGTTGCGGGGATTATGACCTTCTGCGTGATTTTAACAGTCTTCGCCATGTGTCGTCGCCTCGTGTTCCCAAAAGAAGGCCAGTTCATAAATCTTGAGAACGTGATGTGGCAAGTTACTTATTCGAAGGCGGGCACCAGTCCACCGTTCCCACTTTGATCGGCGAAGGTAGAGCCGAGTTCATTGAGAAGCTCATCAATTCATGCAGGGCGCTCCACAGGGAGGTGCCCTCCGTCCATAACCCCAACCCGATGGGCCACTTCAGCGCGAGGATACCCGGGACGGACGAGAGAGTAATCAAGCCCCGAGACGTGGCGTGGAACAAAGTCACCGATGATGATCTGATCACCTATACCCTCGACTATCGCAAGGTGTCGGGGCCCGACTACGAGATAGTCGAGATACCCATCCATATCGAGTGTATCATAACAGAGCAGACGTTGCCGCAGTTGTACACACCCACCAGACCTATGCCACCCTCATGGGGACGCTCGGTCTCAAGTTGGAGCTACTAGACCCGAGTACACTCGCTTTCACCAACGGGATACCAACCTACGACGAGGTCGATGACTCGACGTACTTCACCAAGGAGTGGGAACCCTGATACGGAACGAGACTCAGGGAAGAATCGCAGCGAGGAAGATCGGCTCCTCAAGCGCCCTCATACTGAAGGCACACGGCCCTATCATCGTCGGGAGAAGCGTAGAGGAGGCATGCATGCTTACGATAGCCCTCGAGAACGCGGCGAAGTCACAGATAATGGCTGCTATGGTCTGCGGAAGCAGGCCCCCGATCGAGAGCTTGGGCATCGCCCCGCGCACCCCGTCCCCCAACCTCTGGAGATCGCTGCTCAGATCGTATTAATCATCGAGAATGAGACGCGGGGTGGGATTCCGATGCGGACGCGTCCGTGAAAGATCCCTGCGCCTAGATAACTCTCCGAAACGATATTTTTAGACGTTACCAAATCCAAGCTCGTGAACACGCATTAAAACGGGTCACTTCTTCCGCGGATGTTTATTGCTGACGCTTCCAATTTTCAAATCGGTGACCAACCTTATCCGAGTATAAAGAGACGTTAGCCGACATCAAGAAGACCATGGGAGTCGTCCTAGATCAGTTTGAGGCGATCCCTAAAGACACCCTCCCACACGAGTGGGCGGAGATGAAGGCGTACTCCTTCGGTGAGACGAAGATCCCTGCCAAGTACCGTGAGCTCATGGGGCTAGCCGTGGCTGCATCGATTAAGTGCCCCTACTGCGTCCACTTCCACACCCGCGCGGCGAGGATGAATGGTGCGACGGACGAGGAGATTGCCGAGACGGCTTTCCTCACCCGCTTCACGACGGGGTGGAGCTCGATCCTTCATGCCTCGGACATCGACCTCGAAGATTTCAAGAAGCAATTCGCCGAGGTCGAGAAGTATATGAGTAAACACTCTAAATGAGGATGTGGCGTTTTCAACGCAATAGCAATCTCCGTGATAGACGTATTTTTTCGGTTTAATTGATGATCACTTAAGTCCCTACTAAACAGTTAGAGTAGTCTTAGTGTAACTCTGACTCCACCAGACTTATAACAGTGAAATATGAAAGACGCGCGCTACCTTTTTACAACGTGATCCTTAAAAAAATTAAGCTTTTATCGGGGCATCTTCAACCTTTTTGGGCGCGCGTAGAAGCCCATACCCTTTCAATTCCTTCTTATGGGCTTTTCTATCATGATCCTTCTTCTTAGTCATTCTACTCGTTGGCATACTTACAATTCACCCTTTCATGATATCTACGCGTGCGTGGCTATTATAGGTTCAGGACATATAGGAGCAGCGGGTGAATATGGTCCTTTATTTTTCAGATTATCTGAAACCTGACAAGGGAAGATTTGAAGATTTTCATAACTATGAACATGGGACAATGTTTCCACTTTACCTCGTGAGGATGGGAGCACGTGTTTCAGGGCTCCTTTTCTCTAGTCGAAAATCATAGTGCCTCAGTGTTACTCTGATCTTACTGCACGTATATGCGGTTTAACATGCATGCTCAGACTAACACTATAGCCCCCCGAGGGGATAGCCGACGAGTCAGATACCGAGCATCTTGGCCGGGTTCACCGATAAAATCGCCTGCTTCTCCGAGCAAGTCAGACTCCCCAAGCTGTTGATCCAGTTAACTGAGTCCACCATCTCCATGGGGCAGGGGTAGTCCGTCCCGAATACGACCCTATCGATCCCCACAGTGTCTATCAGGAATCGCAGAGTCGGTTCGCTGAAGGTGGCACAGTCGTAATAGAAGCTCCCCACGTAATGGCTCGGAGGCTGGGGGATCGACTGGCGGGCATCCTCACCGGCAGAGTACTCGACCATGTAGTCCAGCTTCTCCGCTTCCCAACCCTTGTCCATTCGTGCAACCCCGAAAGCAACATAGCCGCCTCCGTGTAGCAGACAAATCTTCAGCTTGGGGAAGCGATCGATGATCCCACCCTGCACGAGAGCCCCGAAGGTGAGGGTCCGCTCCACTAGGTTGCCCACGGTGTTCTCCAGGAAGTAGCGAGGGATCCGCTGCGCCACGATCGTGCTGCCCTGATGAAATTCAATGACGGCTCCCAGACGCTCGGCGGCCTCCCAGAATGGAAGGAACCGCGGCTCGTCCAGGGTATTCCCATTGACGTGGTCCTTTATAGTGACGCCCTTCAGCCCGAGATCGGCGACCACCCGCTCGAGCTCAGCCACCGATGCCGCCACGTCCTGCATGGGAAGAATGCCCAAGCCCACGAACCGGTCGGGATATTCATCGACCATAGCCGCCACCTCGTCGTTGCAGGCTCTTACCGCTACCTTGGTGAGCTTCGGGTCCCGGTCGTATTTGTTAAAGTCCCCGTAGACGGTGAGCGCCTGCATTCCCACCCCGAGTCGATCCATGTCGGCGATCCGCTCCTCCAGTGTCCAATGGTTTCGGGGGTTCTCAAGCTCACCGTGCTCGGCGGTGAACCCGTGCCAACTGTGACCGGCTCGCACCGCCTCCAGGAATGGACGCGGGTTCACATGGTTGTGGACATCGATGACTTTCATTCGTTTCTCCTCACGGAGCCGCCAGATGCTCCAGCTCAAGTTAACTGAGTCGCAGACGCCTTAAAATATAGAGGTAGCCTCAGAGTAACTCTGACCCCATTGGACTTATATACAGTACAATATGAAAGATAAACGCCTCATATGCGGAAAAGATTACATAAGTACACTATACTAACTTGAGTGATGAGCTTTGGAGTCCACTATAATCGGAGTTATGGATAGAAGCCTCGACCTCTTCATAGGGGAGGACAACTTGGATAGGCTGGTTAAAGGCTGGGCTGTTTGGAAGGAAAACGGGGTAATCGATTCGGTGATTGACGCTGTGATTGGTCAGATATGGTCTTATTTGGAGAATCAGTGGGCATTGCTTCATGGCAACCATGTGACATCTGATCAGGAGAGGGAGTTCACGAATTGGATGCGTAGGAATAGCTACCTCATTAGAAGTAAAGTTGAACTCGCCTGCGAGAGATGAAGTCCGCCTCTCCGCAATTCTGATCTACTTCTAATCATGGAAGAAAGAAAAAGAGGGGGGTTTAGATTGAGGCTATTTGGCTTCTTGGAACCAGTAGAATGTTGCAGGCTCGTTTCCCACGACCCAGCCATCATGCCCCGGCGGAATATCGACCACATCACCCGGACCCATATCGATTTCCTGGCCATCGTCAGCTTTCACATGTAATTTACCTGACAACAATACTCCGAAATGGTGCATTTGACAAGACTTCGTTCCAGCGATGGCCTTCTGGTCTTTTGACCATCGCCACCCAGGTTGATACGTTTGCTTCAGAACAGACATATCGCCTATTTTGATGGTGTCTACCCTTGAATTTGGAGGCGTCTTCGTCTCATCAGGTTTCTGGAAATTCTTCTTTTGAAGAACCAAATTTTTCACCCGATATTTTTTTCTGAATCCTAGATATTAAACGTATAATTTTCTGCGCGCGTGTTTGATTAGATACTCCGCGACCTTCGATATAGAAGAAACTAAAACGATGTAAGCATGTGATTTTAGATTTCTTTGGTTATCTTAATCATCAGGTCTGGAGAGAAGGCTCTGAATGTCTCTATTTTCAACAATCCCTTGCTTCCCCAACTAAGAACTGCCTTAGCCATCGTCTCTTCATCAGGAGCTTCCATTATCGAAACAACGTTATAAGGTCCATTCGTAAAAACTAAATTAGTTATCTTTACCCCGAATGATTCGAAGACACTCCTACTCTCCTTAATTGATGCTTCAAGATCTTTGATGGTCTCGATTCGTTTCTGAGTAAACTTTCCTAGCATAACGAATTGCATTATTTTTTCACCTGTTTAGGCGTTTGGAATCGTGAATAATAAACAAGTGTCGCAAACTCTTGTGTGAGCTGTGATGAGATTAAAACTCCTCAATAGGAATTGAACGGGCGCGCACTCACTGGACTTAGCCTCAGTGTAACTCTGAATATTTCACACAAAACATCTGAGTATTTTCACATCTAAATATTTAGATTATTAATATTTTAAAAATAACCCTTAAATTCAACTTTTTAAAGCCATTCGATATTTGGCGTTGAGGTTTCTCAGGATATCATGGATTCGCTTTCGAGGAGAAGACTGTCGCAGGTAAGCCGAAGTTTACAAAAAGGTATGCATGTAAATAGCAAAAATTTAACCTGTTCCATCTTGTAATAAACGACAGTTTACAGATGTGGAGAGATATGATGACAAAAATTACCAACAATCCAAAGATCACAAACGAGGAACTAGTCAACGTCAACAGAAGCGCCATCGAGCACCGCGCCACCTGGATGGGCCTCACCTACATGGAGGGGAAGAAGGCGGGTGCAGACGCGGAGAAGATTGCGCGAGCCGCCGTTGCCCAGACCGGGGGCATGCACGGCGCCGGATTCAAGTCCAAGATGAAGACTGCGGGAAAGATCGAGGAGTTCGCAGACGTCTTCCTCACGCCGCTGGGCATGAAGACCTTCGAGATGGAGGTCAAGACGAAGAACAAAGACGCCCTCGAGATCCAGTTCCACTACTGCCCACTCGTCGCCGCGTGGCTCAAGGCAGGCATTCCCAAGGAGGAGATCCCCACGCTTTGCGACATAGCGATGGATGGCGATCGCAACATCGCGAAGACCGTCGGCGCAGAGTTCAAACTAGGCAAGACCATCGCCGCCGGCGACGCCATCTGCGAGGTCAATTTCTACAAGAAGAAGTGATCAAACCGGATGCATGGGAGACGCGTCTGCCTAGTTAATTTCATTTTAGTCGTCGAAAGAGGTTTTCTCGATATTTTTATAGTTTAACGATCTCTCGTTGCCCTACATCTACCGCTTTTTCAATTACGCGGCATTCAAGTTCGAGCCACTATAAAACATTCAAACGGGTAGCCTCAGTGTAACTCTGATCGCTCACGAATCGCTCTAATGCCTTCACATCATCGGCTGACAAACCTATGAGCCGTCAGGATAAATAGGTTCCCCTAATTTTCATTTATAATAATGTATTAATTTTGTCTATTTAACCCTCGATTAACTAAGTGCAATTCAATATCCCTTAAAATTGCAGAAATAAATCCCAAGATGATTGCTTCATGGAGCACTAGCGCAGATCACTGGATCATTATGCTCCGCCCGGAGCCCCTGTCTCGCTTCCTCTTGATTATCGTCTCAAGCACACCGTTCCTGTATGTGCTCGTCGCCGATTCGTCGTCCACCTCGAAGGGCAGCTCCAGCTCCTTGTGGTATCTGTGCTCCGGGTTCGTGACGTCGATGGTGAGCGATCTTTCCGTGGCGAAGAGCTGGATGTCTTCCTTCTCGACGCCGGGGAGCTCGGTGATAATCTTGACCTGTTCTGGCTCCTGGATGACGTCTACGAGGGGCTCACGCGCCTCCTGGAGGTTGAGTTGCCTCTTATCCTCCCCCGCGGATGGGTTCGGCTTCATGTTACCGAACTCGCGGACGACCGGCTTCCCATCCGGCCCTACCTTGACCGAGTAACCGTAGACGAATGGGCCGTACTCCTTCCTCACGGAGCCGTCGGGGAGGACATGCTCCTGCGCGAGATCATCAGGCACTTCCGCCTCGATCTCTTTGAAGAAGTCTGCCATCTCCTTCTCCATCTCCTCGACCATCCGCTCGAGGTCGGGGAAGAAGAAGGGCGACCCACGCTTTCTGCGCTTCTCCCACTCCTCCCAGAAAGACAAGTGCTGCACCTTGTAGAGTGTGAAGACGCTCCCGTTTTAAGGGTATCCCGAGCAGCTTAAGAGGCTCCGCAGCGTAGAGCCAACTGCGATGCCGATACTAGTGGCCTACAACGAGATAGCCCTCAAGAGCAGGTACGTCCGAGCGACATTAGAACGGAGGCTGGCAGCGCAGATCGAGTTCGTTCTGAGGAGGGAAGGTTATAACGAGGTTAGGGCTAGGAGGCAGTTCGGCAGGATAATAGTCAGCGGCGCGCCCGCGGAGGCTGCGAAGGTCGTAGCAAACATCTTCGGAGTGGTCCACGCCATCCCTGCGGAGGAGTCTAGTTCCGAGATCAACGATGTGGTAGCACTCGCCGTTAAGGTAGCAGGCACCGCACTGAAGCCCGGTTCAACATTCGCTGTCAGGCCTAAGGTCGTTGGCGATCAGCCGTACGGAAGCCATGATCTCGCCATCAAAGTCTGGGGCGGCAATCAACGAGGCTCAAAAGGACAGAGGCGTGAAGGTGAACCTGACCTCACCCGACATTACAATTGGGATCGAGGTGAGGGATAATGACGCCTACGCCTACTCAGGCAAGATCGATGGCGTAGGTGGCCTTCCATACGGATCCCAGGGCCGGGCCGTCTCCCTATTCAGCGGTGGCATCGATAGCCCGGTCGCGACGTGGTTGATAATGAAGCGGGGAGTTGAGACCCTCCCACTCTTCATGGACCAGACCCCATACGTAGGGGAAAGCTACCTCGTTCGAGCTAAAGAGACATTCACCTGGATGTCAAAGTACGCCCCAGCCGAGGGCTTCGCCCTATACTCGGCACCGATGGGCCCAGTCATGGAGAGGATACTAGATTCCCCCGAGCCCAGGTTCACCTGCGTCCTCTGCAAGCGCTCTATGTACAGGATAGCGGAGGAGTTCTGCAGGCACAAGAAGGCGAAGGCGATAGTGACGGGTGAGAGTATGGGGCAGGTGGCGAGCCAGACACTCGACAACCTATTCGTCCTAGACTCGGCCGTCAGTATCCCCCTCCTGCGTCCCCTCATAGGGCTCGACAAGGTTGAGATAGAGGACAAGGCAAGGATCATAGGCACCTACTCGCTGACCGCCCATAGGGTCGAAGGGTGTAAAGTTGTACCATCCACACCCGCCACGACGAGCAGAGTGGAGAAGATCGAGAAGATCGAGGCCTACCTTGGGTTGGTTGACCTCTGCGGTGAGGTCGCGAAGAAGATTGAGCGACTTTCCACGGGCTAAAGATAAATTGCCGACCCCCATAGTTTGGGGTGGGTACAATCATGGCATTACCAGCCGATGCACTAAACGAGAGCGTTGACCTTGACTTCACCGAGATCGAGGAACACTGGAATACCTATCAGCTCAGCGACGGGACCAAGCTGAAGGTCAAGCTCATTGTTAGGGGTGTGAAGAGGCTCAACCAGTTTGAGCCTGACGGGACCCCCGTCTACCTAATCAACTCCATGAACGTCGTGAGGGCGATCGACATCCCCCCCGCGGTCAAAGCGAAGCCGAAGAAGAGCAGCATGCCGCCGGTGTAGAACCTTGAAGCTAAGGCTCCTAGCCTCGACGCCCGCCGTTGAGACACTCATCGCGACCGCGATGCTAACAACGACGAGCGGCGCGTTGCCATCAAGTCTCTTCCACAGGCTCTCAGCCAACCCAACAAAGGTGGCGGAGACCGTTGGGAGGATCGAGGTACAGCACGGGAGCATACTTGAACATAACCGGTTAGACTGGCTCCTCGAGGCCGAG
Organism: Candidatus Bathyarchaeota archaeon; assembly: GCA_963769425.1. Classification (GTDB taxonomy): domain Archaea; phylum Thermoproteota; class Bathyarchaeia; order TCS64; family TCS64; genus UBA8941. The sequence goes on from CAVYLP010000002.1 coordinate 28,916, forward strand.
GAGAGGGAAGTCCTCAAGATAATCCTCGCGAATAGGTTTTTCACAGTAACGAGGCTCAGTTCCGATAGATGGCTCGTGAGCGCGAACCTCCGAACCATCCTCGAATATCAGGAAGAGGGAGACGAGTTCTCGGGACTCCTCATGGCTTCCATCGAGAATCTAGTTCCCTCAGCGTACTCATTTGGGAGGCTCAAGAAGTGAAGGTGGAACTCCTCGCGCACACGTCGAGCAGAGAACTCCTCGCCGCGCTTCCCGCCTCAGAAATACCAGAGAAAGAGTTCTTAGGCCACCTCTCCTTCACATTCGCCGTCGAGGGAATAAGCAGGGCCTGCAGCCACCAGCTCGTCCGCCACAGGGTCGCGAGCTTCAGCCAACAGAGCCAGAGATACATACAGGTCAAGAGACTCAATGAACACGTCGTAACCCCAACAACGGTAGCCGAGAAGGCGGGTGGCGAATTCTCCTCATTCGTCGAGACGGCGAGCAGGGTCTACTCTAAGCTGGTTGAAGAGGGGGTGCCGAGAGAGGATGCCCGCTTCGTCCTGCCAAACGCCACCGAGACGAGCCTCCTAATTACGATGGACGGGAGAAGCCTCATGCACTTCTTCGGCCTGAGACTATGTAACAGAGCCCAGTGGGAGGTCAGGGAGATGGCGGAGGAGATGCTACGTCAAGTACGGTTGGCTGAGCCGGAACTGTTCAGCCTGGCGGGCCCATACTGCGTCCAGCTAGGTAAGTGTCCTGAGGGACGTTTCAGCTGCGGGAAAGCCGCTGAGATGAAGACCTTGTACGGTCAAGCTGAGTGAATCGTCTTCTCCAGAACCGAGTCAATTCTGAGCCCGAGCAGGCTCACGAGGGCGCCCGAGATGAATGCGAGGACCGCCATGAAGGCTATCACCTCGATGGGAAACGCATAGAGAATGAGGAGCCTCAGCACAATCACATTGCCGACGGCAGACAGTCCACCCGATAAGACTACCGATGCTTTTCTTTTGCCCAGCAAAATCAGGCCCGCCTCAAGTATTGCTCCTTCGAGAAGGGAGATCGGGATTGCGGTTATACCTTGGGCGCTGAAGAGGGTAGTCTCGACTAGGCCCTTTATTGCGCCTGTGGCAAGGGCGGAGCCACGGCGCTTATTGTAGAGGGCGGCAATGAGGAGCCAGAGAATGTGTATGCCAGCGAGCAGTTGTGGCGCACCGAAAGGAAAAATGGCGAGCGCGTTCAGCCCCTGACTTAGGTAGCCGAGTGGGACGCTGACCACAGCGCCCAGGGCAGCCATGAGAACGATCACCGCTAGTTCCCGAGTCGAGAAGTAGTACCTCGTCGCGCCTCGCTGAGTCATATATCGACATAACGCGGATACTTCGCTAATAAACTCAGCCGCCTAGCAGACGTGATCGATAGGGGCAGTTTAGATGGCAAAGAAGTAGCTTAGGACGATGGTGTTAAAAGGGTTAGTCGCAGGGCTCGGGGTCGCGCTCGAGGCTCCCGCTGGTGCAGTGGATGCTGCCGCTGTTTCGTGGGCGGGTGAGGCTGCTGCACTCGACCTCGGTGACGTCGACGCCGATTGATTCGAGCCACTTGACGTTCTTGGGGCTCCCCGTTGGAACCATGATCTTCATGGGTCCTAGGACGACGCCGGTGTCAGGGCCCTTCTTGAAGCCGCGTGTGTCGATGCTGACGAGGTCTTCGGGTGGGGTGATGAAGTTCCAGTTCATCTCCCTCTTCATCCACTCGACGAGGTATGGGTCGTAGAAGCTGGGGTCGGCGACGCTTGTGTGGCGGTCGATCATGCTGTAGTGGATGGTGCCCTTGCGTGTGCCGTAGCCTGGACCGAGGCGTATGTCGACCTCCGGGTCCTGCTGCTTCACTATCCGAGCATACTGCTCGTGCCCAGACTCGTTAGCGCGGTGGATTGCGGGGTCGCCCGTGTTTCCGCGGGGGTAGTGGACCTCGATGAGGAGATGCTTCTCGTCGAGCCACCCGCAGGGCCCACCCTCGACCATGCCGTTGCCCGTGATCATGCCCACAACGGGGCAGCCGATCCTCGCAAGCGTCTGGTAGGTGGGCTTCTCCTCCCCCATCCTGATCCAGTCGTACATTCGGAGGATTACCTGACCGTAGACGGCTGCGTGGCAGACGTCGTCGGTGTAGATGGCCTTAACCTGGTAGGGCGGATCGTATGGGTCTGGGTCGCGGACGATGACGTTTATGCCGTTGTCTTTGTACGCCTTGATTAGGTTCTCATGGTGTTCGACGAGTTCCTTGAGGTCGGGCTTGTAGGTCATGCGCCAGGCGGCGAGGCTCGACTCGTGTGGCGGCCACGGCGTCTTCTTGCCCACGCTCAGAAACTCCTTTCCGGGGCGGTGGACGAGGACGGTGCGTAGCTTCCCTATGCTTGAGTTGGCCTTCCACTTGCTGCCCCAGTACTTGGGCATCATCTCCTCGAACTCGGAGAGAACCTGGGGATGGAGCCTCGTGTATATGTCCTTGAGCTCCTCCTCGGCGTTCATCTTCTTCTTTGGTTCCGGCATTTCAGTCGCTTAGATGTACTGGGGAGGGTTTAAAACACCTGCCCCGGGCCGTATCGCCGTGTTGGGAGGGGCAGAAGGGGACGCACCTGTTCACTGGGTCATTTACTATACCGAGGATGGCCTTCCCCAGCGGCGTCAGCTCCGCCTCATCCGGCTCCGACTGTGTGCCATAGCGGATTAGCCTGAGCTCCCGGAGTATCTTCGCGTTGAGCTTCAGCGTTGAGAGGGGGACGCCACGGAAGTCGCTTATCCTCTGCAGGATGCGAGACACCCTCTCTCCCCTTCCGCCGATGTTGCTCAGAATCAGGATCTGGTTCTCGTTAAGCGCTCTTAGTAGAAGCCGCCTGAGGTCTTCCTCGTCGGCTTCTAGTAATCGAATTGGTGGGACATTGTTCACCACTCGACTGGTAGCTGATGGTTGACGGTTTTAAAGGCTTATGGTACACACAGAATTTGCGTGGCTGTAAATAACTGTTTTTTTCGTGGAGATCAGCATGGTGCCAAACCTCGGCTCGGAGAAGGCAGTTAAGGTCGTCGATGAACTGGGCATTAGGGCGACCGAGAGTCCGATAGTTGCGGACGGGATATGGGACCGGAGCCAAGCCGCCGACCTTAGGACCAAGTGGATCGGTCTCGAGGCGGGGCTGAAGAAGCTCGATGAGGCGGAGAGGTTCGCCAAGAGCTACACCGGCGCCTGCGGCGGACGTCTTATCCCCGCTATCTACGGGGACATCGTCGACAAGTGTAGCGCAGAACTACAGAAGGCGATACGTGCCAAGGCGAACGAGTTGAAGGTACCTATCACGATCCACGGCGGGCAGTGGGTGGTTGAGTTCAACAACATGATCAGGATGTACCGCAGGACCCCCATCGAGTTCCTCAGTGATACGGGGCTCCTCGGCCCCGACCTCATTGTCGGCCACGGTTGGGCGATAGCGGGCCACCCAGTGGTTAGCTACCCGCCTGTCGATGGTTGAGATCTCGCCATACTCGCAAAGAGTGGCGCTACTGTGAGCCACGACCCACTTGTCTTCGTTAAACGCGGCAACAAGATGCACAGCCACACCGCCTACCTCAAGGCGGGTGTCAACGTCAGCATAGGCACAGATACGGTGCCGCAGGACCTCCTCAACGAGATGAGGATGGCGAGCTACACATCGAAGCTGGCGGACTGGGATTGCCACAGCGGGGCGAGCAGGGACATATTCAATAGCGCCACCCTCGGGGGCGCGAAGGGTTTGGGCAGGAGCGACCTTGGTCGCCTCGCCCCCGGGGCTCTAGCCGACATCGCCGTTGTCGACATGGAGACCTTCAACGGCGTCCCCTACCGCGACCCCATAAAGAACCTCATAAACAGCAGCCAGCGCGCCGACGTCAAATGGGTTATAGTGGATGGTAATGTAGTCGTTGAGGATGGAAAACTAACAACAATCGACGAAAAGAAGCTACTAAGGGATGTCCAGAAGGCAGGCGAGGACATCTGGGCACGGATACCAGAGCACCACTATCTTAAGCAGACCGCCGACGAGGTAAGCCCACTCGCGTTCAAGCTTTGGGATGAAAAATAGATAGTCACTGCGATTCCCTAAACGCCTCGGCCCCAAACCTGAACGCCTTCGTGTTCAGCTCTAAGAATCGGGCTGAGATTGACTCATTCATCATCGCTGTTATCTCATCCTCGCCGAAGGGGAGGACGTCCGAGGCAGCGAGGGCTCCTAGCATCACCATGTTGGTGGCTATGGGGTCCCCTGCCTTTTCGGCGAGGCTGGTCGCGTCGAAGACTGCGACCTTGCTCGACACCCTCTTAAGGAGCTTTATCAGCTCCTCCTCCTTCGGGTACTTGCGCATGCCACTGATGACCTCGACAGGGGGTATCTTCTTGCTGTTGACTATGGCGAGGCCGCCCTGCTTGAGGTAGGTGACTCCCCTCCGCGTGGCCTCAGCGAGCTCGAAGCCAAGTAGGGCGTCTGCCTCACCCGGCCTTATCTGTGGAGAGTAGGCTTCACCGATCTGGATGTGTCCCATGACGGGGCCGCCCCTCTGCGCCATCCCGTAGGTCTCACCAATTCGGACGTTTAACCCCTGCCTGATCGCCGTCTCTGCGATGAGGCGTGTAGCTAAGAGCGTCCCCTGGCCCCCAACACCGGCGATTACTACGCGAGTCGTCTTCATCACTCGTCCCTCCTGTTGATGCAGCCGACGTAGCACACCTGCGCGCATACGCCGCAGCCCATGCAGATGGTCGGGTCGATGCTCGCCTTCTTCTTCTCCTCGTCGAAGCTGAGCCCAGGGCACCCGAACGTGCTAAAGCACTGCTTGCAGCCAACGCACTTCGATTCATCGACTTCGTATTGGACGGGGCGCTTCGGTCTCATCCTGCGGACGGCCTCGGTGGCGCAGACGCGTCTACTGATGACCATGGCGACTCCATCGGTCTGTAGCATCCTCTTGAACGCGGCCTCAGTCGCCTTAGTGTCGTAGGCATCTGCGACCTCGACATGCTCGACGCCGACGGCCTTCGCGATGGCCTCGATGGGTATGCTTACCGTGGGCTCACCCGTCGCCGTCTTGCCCGACTGGGGGTTGGGCTGGAACCCGGTCATGGCGGTGACGCTGTTGTCGGCGACGACTACCTTGATATTTGTCTTCATTTGGACCGCGTTCATGAGGGCGGGTATGGCGGCGTGGAAGAAGGTGCCGTCCCCGATCCAGGCGATGGTGTCGACGCCGACTTGGCTCATCCCCTGGCTCACGCCGAGGCTTGCCCCCATGCAGAAGTAGGTGTCCTCGTAGCTCATCGGAGGCGCCCAAGCGAGGCCGTAGCAGCCGATGTCCCCATTTATGACGACCTTGTGTATGTCGCCCTTCACCGCCTTGACTGCCTTTTTGAGGGCGTAGATGCTCGGACCTGTGTGGGCAGCCCTGCGCAGACGGTGAGCATCCTGCCGAATATCATGTCTTTAGCCTCCTTCTCAACCTTAGAACGCGGATTCGGCGGGATTTTCTCGCCCGAGCATCTCGGCGATGACGCCGTCCACCATCAACAGGCATCAGCTCGCCCTCGCCGGGGAGCTTACCGTTAATGACGCCCATAGAGTTCCACACTTCGGGTTAACGTCCTTCGCCAGCGCCTTGACGTGCAGTTCGACGAATGGGTCGGGTTCCTCGGTGACGAGGACCTTGTCGACATCCTTTAGGAGCTTAGAGACGAGCCCCTCGGGGAGAGGGTTTGAAGTGCCGAGCTTTAGGACTGCGATCTTATCCTTCGCACCCAGCTTGACGAGGGCGTCCATCACGTAGTTGTACGTCTGCCCCGTCGCGATGACGCCGACCCTCTCCTTTCCAGTCATCACGAGCTTGTTCAGGGGCGAGGAGTCGAACTCGACCTTGATCTTGGCGATCTTCTCGTTCGCTTCCTTCTCCTGCCGTAGAAGAGCTTGTCGAAGCCCGCAGCGATGTAACTGAACTGCTCGAAGTCGAACTTCGCCTCTCTGTTAATCTTCTGGGCCTCGTTGCCCATGAGGAGCACCGTCTCCCCCGGCTTATCCACGGTTACTGGGTTGCTCATGGAGTAGGTTTTCTAGCTGAACCATTTATTAGCCTTCATGACGCTTCCTCCTTTATGGCATTAAAGAAGAGAAGACTCGGGAAGACCGGCCTCCAAGTCACTGAGATGGGCTTCGGCGGGATACCGATACAGAGGGTCTCCGAAGAGGAGGCCATCAGGGTCGTTAAGCGGTGCTACGACCTTGGCATAAATTACTACGACACCGCCCGGGGCTACACAACTAGCGAGGAACGCATCGGGAAGGCCCTAGATGGTGTGAGAGATAAAGTATACATAGCGACGAAGAGCCACGCCAAGACGGCGAAGGAGCTACGGGAGAACCTCGCGACAAGCCTCAAGAACCTGCGCACCGACTACCTAGACCTCTACCAGCTACACAACGTGACGGATGATAGCTGGAAGATAGTCAGCGCCCCTGGGGGAGTCTATGAGGAGATACTGAAGATCAAGGAGGAGGGCATCGCCCGCCACATAGGCGTGACGAGCCACAGCCCAACATTCCTCACCCGAATCGTCGGCGAGGGCAGCCCCTTCGAAACCATCATGGTCGGGTACAACTACATCGCCCTCGAGCCCTCGAAGGAGCTCCTCCCCACCTGCAAGAGGATGGACGTCGGTACGATCATAATGAAACCCTTTGGTGGAGGCGCCTTTACAAACGCGCGTACGGCACTCAAGTTCGTCCTCGCGGACAAGAACGCTGACTGCACCATCCCTGGGATGCAAAACGTAGCCGAGGTTGAGGAAAACATCGCGGTCTGCGGCGGGAGTCTTACTCTGTCGAAGGACGAACTCGACTCGATCGAGATTGACCGCGCCGCCCTCGGAGACGAGTTCTGCGCTGCGTGCGATTACTGCCAGCCCTGCCCTGTCGGCATTCCCATCAGTTTTGTGCTCCGCACCGAGATGAGCACCCTGCGTCGTATGGGTTGGACTGAGGGCACGATAAAGCAGACGAGGGAGACTGCACCCAAGGTGGCGGCCTGCCTTGACTGCGGCGCCTGCGAGACACGCTGCCCATACCAGCTCCCGATAAGGAAACTCCTCCCAGAGAAGATGGACGCCCTACTCAAGCGCCTTGAGGAGCGGAGCATCCCATAGACAACAGCCTTTTCTATACTCCCCTTTATACAGCAGAGTTCATCGAAGACCGATCCAAAGTATAAACAGGGAAAGTGGTAAAACTACCTTCCACAACACTTCCACCGTATGAGTGTCTCAAAGGTTTTCGCGGAAGCGGACAAGACATCGAAGGAAGTCGCTGAGCTCACGTCGGGGCTCGTGAAGTTCAACAGTGCCCATCCCGAGGGGCGTACCGACGAGATAGTTCCCTACATCGCAGAGTACCTCGAGAAGTACGGCATCGAGCACGAGGTGCACGCTGAGGACCCGAAGAAGCCGAATATAGTAGCAAAGCTTCCGGGGAGGTCCGATCACAAGATCCTTTGGCTGGGACACATCGACGTCGTCCCCGAGGGGAAGCCGGAAGCGTGGAAATACCCCGCCTACGACGGTGTCATAAAAGACGGGATCGTCCACGGCAGGGGCAGCAGCGACATGAAGGGAAGCGACGCCGCTGCGTTGGTAAGCACCCGAATACTCAGCAAGATGAGGCTACCCCACCCAGTCGAGTTCTGGTTCACATCCGACGAGGAAATCGGAGGCGGCGCAGGGGCGAAGTGGCTCGCCGAATCAGGCCGCTTCAAGGGAGAGGTTTGCATCATAGGCGACGGTAACGGAGGGGGAGCTGAGAATCCGAGCATTGATCTTGGGTGCAAGGGTGGCGCGCAGACTCGCCTCATCGCCAGGGGCAAGACCGCCCACGGCAGCACACCCTTCCTAGGCGACAACGCTATCACCAAACTCATCAAGGTAATACCCGAAGTCTACAAGATTGGCAACTTTAAGCTAACCCTACCCGAGAACCTCAACAAACCCATCAGGGACAGTGTCAAGTTCTATATGGGCGATGCAAAGAGTCCCGAGTTAAAGAAGGCGGTCAAGCGACTCTTCAACTACCCTACCGTCACCTGCAACATCATCAACGGCGGCGTCAAGATCAACGTCGTCCCCGACTACGCAGAAGCAGAGTTCGACATTCGCCTTACACCAGGCGCAAGTGTTTCAGCCGTGAGGAAGGAGATTGAAAAAATAGTGAAGGCGGCGGGAGTCCCCGGCGTCGAGATAGCCGCCGGTACTGAGACACACGCAAGGGCTTCTGGGAAGCTCGGAGACCAAGCAGGATTCTACGAGAGCCCCGACACAGTCTTCGCCAAGCAGCTCTCCAAGACCATAAGGAAGGCAATCGGAAAGAGACCCGGCATGAAGATACTCACCGGCGGAACAGATGGAATCAGCACTAGCAAGATCTCGGGCATACCCAGCCTCGGCTACGGCACAAGCATCAGCGGCGTTGCCCACCAGCCGAATGAGTATATCACGGTAGAGAACTTAGTCCTCGGTGTCAAGATCTACGCTGCTTTCCCCTACTTCTACAAACCGTAAACCGGCTCTGAACGCCACTAAACCATCCTTTTTCCACCATATCTAAAAAGAGTAGAATAACACCCCAGACGGAGCCCAAAACGAAGCTAATTATCGAAAGAACCCTAAAAACAGGGCAGTTATTATTCTGTGAATTAATGATATTTAATTGTAAAAATTATCGCCAATATTTATTATTATCAATTTACGTAGATCTCCGTATCCATCTACATCTATCAGTTGTTCTATCTCAGCTCCGTGAATAGATACTTCCTCATGATAACCATCCCGCACGGATACCTGCCACTAGGAATCGATTCTCGTCGCGGCTATATTTGGTGTATTCTAATCCGAGATCGTCATCGAGCCCCTTCCTCCTCTTAACCTCGGTAAAAATGCATGACTTCATTCGACTACACCGCAGACTGTTGATCCAGTGTCGGGATCAAGTGATCCAGTGGCAGGATCAGTTGATCCCACTAGGGGGGTATAGGCTGATCCAAGTAGCGGATCATCTGATCCAGTAGGGGGGGTATAGGTGTACATGATCTCTGTCCATCTGATCCCAGTAGCAGGGTATCCGATTCCCAGTAGGGGGGATCGGTGTACCCAATAGGGGGGGTATAACGTTTTTTTTCGCGTGTTTGATCCAGTAGGAGGGTACAGCGTCTACGCCTCCTACTTTCATTTCCCCAGTGGAAGTAGGTCTTTGAAGGGCGATGGTGGTAGAGCCGGTAATCCCCTATGGGTTTGAGAAGGAGCGTGACATGTGGAGGATACGGTTCGTGGACACAGTAAACACACATAGAATTCACTTACCCATTAGTCCAGAAAACAGTTATCTCACGATTATGTACCAAAATGAGACAATTAAGCGTATTACCCGAGGTTTCTGGGTTTTGCTACAATCTCCCTGATCTCCAACTCATAGAATTTCCTCGGGTACGCGGGCTTAACAACTATGCAGGTATCGGTGCCCTCGGCGGTTCCTGCTATGGCCATTACCTCCTTATCCATAGGGATCAATCCCGCGTCGGCCGCCATGAGGACGATCTCGACACAGACCTTCATACCCTGCCCGAAGCGGTAGAGGGTGTCCCTCACGACCTCTTCGATGCTCTTCCCACCACTCTTCTCAGTGAAGCTGCTAGCGACGCCGTCGCCTAGGGCATGGCTAGCGACGAGGGGCTTAATCCCCGCCCTCTCAAGTCGTTTCTTCTCCGCGTCGGTGAAGCACCAACCATTCTCCTTATAACCTTCAGCTATTCCAACAGCGACAAGGTTGATGCCTGGGTCGGCGAAGACCTCCTTCGCCTTGATCGCGGTTCCCCCGTGCGTCGAGGCTACGACGACATCTTTAATCTTCAGCTCCGTCGCTCGCTTCTTCGCTGCGGCGAGGACGAGTTCGGTACTCCCAGAGCCGGTCGACTCACAGTATAGAATCGTCTTCTCCAATCAGTACACCGGATGTATGAGAGGTTACAATCCAGATAAGTTGTTGGGGTGGCGCGGCCGGCAGGATTCGGACCCGCGACCATGGGCTCCGAAGGCCCACGCTCTATCCGCTAAGCTACGGCCGCACCAGCAGGGATGCATGCACCAACGCAGTTAAGCGTTATCACGCCGGGCGAACCCATAATAAGGCAGCGCTAGACGAATACAACAAAAAGGGAGCCCCAATGCAAGAGGAGAGACTCGCCAAGGTCGCGGAGATAAGCGTCTTCGCACACGCCACGGAGGACGAGGAAAAGGTCAAGCAGGCCGTCAAGAGGATCGCCCCGTACGAGCACGTCTTCGAGTCCCAGCGTCTCTCCGGCCACTATGAGGACCCGATAATCCTCATCACCTCGAAGACGACTAAGAAGAAGGAGGCTACAGACCTCCTTGCCAACATCGTTAGGAAACTCTCAAGCTTAGATAAGCAAACCCTTCTCGATGAGCTCCCAAACCACATCGACCCACAGGGCAACCTCTACCTACGTTTCGACAAGCAGAGGGCGTTCAACGGCAGGGTCACCCTGCAGGAAAACGACCCCATACGCGTCAAGATCAAGTTCCAGCTCCCCCACAAGGCCGACCCAGTCGTCGTCATAAGGGAGTGTATCATCAACCTGGAGGACGACACCGGGGAATGAGACACTACGTCGACCTCCACCTCAGACCCTCCGCTTCGGAGCAGGCGCTTGAGATGGTTAACCTCGCCCACCGGCTCGGGTACACGCACGTCGCCTCGACGAAATCCCCGACAGATTCAAACGATAAAATAACGGCAGCTACCCGCATAGACATCGAGGCGAGGCAATGCAAGGAACTGGTCGACGGCCTCAAGAGGAACAGGAGGAGGGTCGACGTAATCGCGGTCAGGTGCTACTCCAAAGAGGTGGCGAGGCAGGCCGCCAAGGACGACCGCGTTGACATACTTCTCTTCCCCGACGACCCGGCTCAGAGGAAGCGGAACTGGCTCGACCACCACGAGGCCGAGCTAGTCGAGGGAACCGGGCGCGCCTACGAGGTGAACGCCTCGGACCTACTAGCGACGAGCCCGACTCATCTGGCTAAGGTGATTACCCAGCTCAAGCGGGATCTAGTGGTGGCGATGAGGCACGACATACCTATCGTGCTGTCAAGCGGGGCGACGACGCCTTTCTCAATGAGGGAGCCGAGGGCGCTATCCGCACTAGCCAGCCTCCTCGACATCGACGAGGAATACGCCGTCGATATGATATCCACCGTACCCGAGGCGATCCTCGAGAGGAACCATACCAAACTCAGAGAGGAGGGACCATAATGCCGGTCAGGGGAATCAGGCGTAGGTATCTGCTCTTCAACGTCGCAGGGGAACATTCGCTAGGTGAGAAGGCTATCTGGGAGACGATCAGGGACTCTATTCTTACCCTCTACGGCTCGAAGGGGCTTTCACTCATCGACCCCAACTTGATCGAGTATAACGAGGAGACTAAAAACGGGATAATCAGGTGCACCCACGACACAGAGAGGTTCCTAAGGGCCTCACTCGCCTCTATCATGATCGTGTCGAGCATACCAGTTGCCTTCAGGGTCCAGAGGACCAGCGGCACCATCAAGGCGCTCCGCAGGAAGGCGGGGATCGAGAAGCCAAAAAAAGAAGAGGATAAGTGAATAGAGAAGTATTTTTATTCCTCCTGATAGTTGACAAGGTAGAATCGCCACAGAGACGTGGGAAGGAGACTGAAAGAATGATAATACCCGTGAGATGTTTCTCGTGCGGGAAGGTAATAGGCGACAAGTGGGAGCCGTTCAAGAAGCGCGTCGAGGCAGGCGAAGAGCCCGGCAAGGTTCTCGACGACCTGGGCGTCACCCGCTACTGCTGCCGCCGAATGATACTATCCCACGTAGAGATCATAGACGACGTGATCAAGTTCCACGAAGGACAGAAAGGTCTAGAGGTCAAGGGGTAAACTAGTTGGAACCGGAGAATGAGGCACAGCAGCCGATCAACGAGAACCTACTGCTACCGCAGGAGGTCCTACTATCAGCGGGCGTCCACATCGGGACACGCGTGAAAACAAAGGACATGGAGCCATTCATCTACAAGGTCCGCCCAGACGGCCTCTACGTCCTCGACATGGAGCAGATGAATGAGCGCGTCAAGGTTGCCGCGAAGTTCCTCAGCCGAATGAACCTCAGCAAGGTAGTCGTCGCCTCGAGCAAGCGCTACGGCAGGAGCCCAGTCGAGATGTTCTGCGAGACCGTCGGCTGCAAGGCCATCACGGGCAGATTCACCTCAGGCACCTTCACAAACCCAGTCTACGCGGGCTTCTTCGAGCCAACAGCAGTCATCGTGACCGACAGCCTCGCCGACGACCAGATAGTCGTCGAGGCGAGCCAGATCGGCGTCCCGGTGATCGCCCTAGCCAGCACGGATAACAGCAAGAGCAACGTCGACCTCGTAATCCCCATGAACAACAAGGGTCGCCGAGCACTCGCCATCGCCTTCTGGCTCATCGCGCGCGAGATACTCAAGGAGCGCAACGAGCTACCCGCCAGCGGCGAGATGAAGTACAGCATCGACGACTTCGAGACCAGTTAGGAGGACTCAAGTTGTCGGTGAGGCGCCCCTACGTCGCGGGGAGCTTCTATCCCCGCGAACCCCAGCGCCTCAGACAAGATATTGAAACTTGTTTCAAGCACACCCTAGGGCCGGGGAGACTTCCCATCGAGGGCTATAAACCAAGGACCATCACAGCTATCGTCTGCCCACACGCCGGTTACATGTACAGTGGCCCAGTCGCGGCACACAGCTACCTAGCACTCTCAGAGGAGAAGAAGCCGGACACAGCCATCATCCTCTGCCCGAACCACACGGGGAGGGGTAGCGCCCTCTCCCTTATGGGAAAAGGCGTTTGGGAAACTCCGCTCGGCAGGGTCAACATCGACGAGGAGATGTCGAGGGCTATCTTCGACGCCTCCGGCATGGTCGACATGGATGATACCGCTCACGCATATGAGCACTCGATCGAGGTCCAGCTCCCGTTCCTCCAGTACCTCTACGATTCAGCTATCTGCATAGTCCCAATCTGCATGGGACTCCAGGATCTCGACATCAGCAGGAACCTCGGCGAGGCAATAGCAGAGGCCACTAAATCGAAGAACACAGTTGTCATCGCCTCAACCGATATGACACACCAAGAGTCCCAGCAGTCCGCCACGCGAAAAGACCGACTCGTCCTCGACGCTATCGAAGCCATGGACGAGGAAAAAGTCCAAAAAACCGTCGAGAGCCACCGAATCACCATGTGCGGATACGGCCCAGTCTCAGCCGCCCTCGTCGCCTCAAAGCGCTTAGGAGCGAACAGGGCAGAAATCTTATCATACCACACGAGCGGGGATATAACGGGTGACCATGGGGCGGTGGTCGGATACGCCTCTGCGAAGATCACCCGAACGGTGCAATAGATGAGCGCAGAGGCGACGGCTCCAGGGAAGATAATCCTATTCGGAGAACACAGCGTGGTCTACAAGGGACCGGCAATACTCCTCGCCGTTGATAGACGCGCCACCGTCACCGCCTCCAAACGCGACGATAAACGAATCTACATAGACTCTGAGGACCTCGGCTTCTCCGGCTACTTTAACGACAGCGAGTACACCGCCGTCACCGGGAAGGCGTGGAGAGGTAGGAACATGATGGCACTCGACGTCGCCGCGCGGAAGGTCATGTCCCACCTCGGCGTCGACGCAGGGGTTAACCTCAAGGTCAGGAGCATGATACCCATCGCCGTCGGCCTCGGCTCCTCCGCAGCCGTATGCGTCGCAACAACCGCGGCCGTGGGCGAGCTATTCGACGCCAATCTTACAAAGGAGAAAATATCCGAGCTCAGCTTCGAGGGAGAGAAGGTCATACACGGCAATCCAAGCGGCGCCGACAACAGCATTGCTACCTACGGGGGTATAATGCGGTACGAGCGCGGCGTCGGCCTTAAGAGACTCCAACTCGACGCCCCCCTCCCCTTCATCATCGGCAATACACGCAGGAAGCGCTCCACACGCAACATGGTCGAGGGCGTCAAGGAACTAAAGGACAAGAACCCGGAGGTCGTCGACCCGATAATATACACCATGGCGGGCCTATCCCAGACCGGCCTAGACGCCCTCCTCCGGGGGGATAAGCAGAAGCTAGGCGACCTCATGAACATCAACCATGGCCTCCTCTCCGCTATCGGCGTCTCGACGATCGAGCTAGACGACCTCGTCTACGCAGCCCGTCGAGAGGGGGCTCTGGGCGCAAAGCTCACCGGCGCCGGGGGAGGAGGCTGCATGATCGCCCTAGCTGAAGAGGAGCATCTAAGCAATATCGAGAAGAGCATCAGGGCCTCGCGCGGCCAATCCATGAGGGTCAACGTCACCGACGAGGGTGTGAAAACGAGGAAGATCAAGGATGGAGATTCTTAAGCTCGGCGGCTCAGTCGTCACCCACAAGGACAGGAAACGGACACCCAACAACGAGGCAATAGCCCGCCTCGCGACGGAGGTCGCAACCGCAGGGCCGAGAAGGCTCATAATAATCCATGGCGGGGGCAGCTACGGTCACCCCCTAGCCAAGGAGTACGACATAGCAACCGGCTACAAGTCCCCCAATCAACTAGCCGGCTTCTCCCTGACGCATCAGGCCATGGTCGAGTTAAACAAGCTGATAGTTGATGCCTTCCTTGACGCGGGTGTGCCAGCCATCTCGATCGCGCCGTCATCATTCATCACAACCGAGGACCGGAGAATCACAACAATCGACTTCGGCATCGTTTCGAGAGCGGTCGAATCTAGCTTCGTCCCCGTCCTCTACGGAGACGCAGTTCTTGACACGATGCTCAAGTTCACGATCCTATCAGGGGACCAGCTCGCCGCGAGGCTGGCTACAGATCTAGGAGCGTGCCGGATAATCTTCGGCGTTGACGTCGACGGCGTTTACACAGCCAACCCCAAGCTAGTAAAGGAGGCCCGATTGATTGAAGAACTGTCCTTAGAGCAGATGAGGGGCATGATCAAGGTGGGTGAGGCGCTATCAACGGATGTCACCGGCGGGATGCTGGGGAAGATCAGGGAGGCCGGGGCAGCCGTCGAGGCGGGGGTCGAGGTCCAGCTAGTAAACGCCCTCAAACCAGGAGTTGTCCACGACGCGCTCCGCGGCGAAAAAGTGGCGTGCACGTGGCTAAGGAGGTAAGGACATGAGCATAGAGGAGAGAAAGCAGAGACACATCAGGATCAGCCTCGAGGAGAACGTCGAATCAGAGATACCGACCGGTTTCGGCGATATCAACCTAGTCCACAGGGCCCTCCCAGAGATCGACCTCAGTGACGTCGACGCAAGCGTAGAGCTCCTCGGGAGGAGGCTCTCCGCGCCCATCATCATCTCGGCCATAACAGGCGGCACCGAGGAGGCTAGGAAGATAAATGGAACCCTAGCTAGGGTCGCCCAGAGAACCGGTATCGGAATAGGCGTAGGTAGCCAGAGGATAGCTATCCAGCAACCCGAGGTCGAGGGGACCTTCCGCGTCGTCAGGGACGAGGCCCCAGACGCCCTAATAATAGGCAACATAGGCTGCCCCCAGCTAAGCCTCGGCTGGGGCGCCGAGGAGGCCAAGAAGGCCGTCGACATGGTCGAGGCGGACGCCCTCGCAATTCACATGAACCCCCTACAGGAAGCAGTTCAGGTCGGTGGCGATACAAACTACCGTGGTCTTGTGGAGAAGATCGGTTCCCTCACCTCGTCCCTCGGGGTCCCGGTTATCATGAAGGAGACGGGTGCGGGTATCTCATACGAGGACACCGCGAGGCTCGAGAAGGCCGGGGTATCTGGATTTGAGATAAGCGGCCTCGGGGGCACGAGCTGGGCAGCCGTGGAGCATCACATCGCGAGAGAGGTCGGCGACGCCCGCCAGGAGTACCTCGGCAAATCCCTCTGGAGCTGGGGCATACCCACGGCCTGCAGCCTCGTCGAGGTCAGGGCAGCCTCGAAGGGAAAGATCATCGCCTCCGGTGGACTCAGGAGCGGTCTAGACATCACTAAAGCCCTCGCGCTTGGAGCTGACGCCACAGGGATCGCCAAACCCTTCCTCCAGAAGGCGATCGAGGGCGAGGAGGCCCTCCAGAAATACGTCGAGACCATCATCACTGAGACCAAGATCTGCATGTTTCTAGTCGGTGCACGGAACGTCGCGGAGATGAGGCGCGTCCCCGTCGTCGTCACAGGGTGGACCGCGGAATGGCTAAGGACGAGGGGCCTCGACACCGCCCACCTCGGAACACGGGGGAGGTAGGACAGCTTTTATCTCCGTCGGGGATTTGCTACCGAGTGGTCGGAATGTCAAGCGGCGACGTCATAAAGAAGAAGCTGGTGCAGAGCGTCAAACCAGTGGACGCCTTCATCGATGAGATACTAAAGCCAAGGAGACCAGAGGTGCTCTACGACGCCTCGAGGCACCTTGTCATGGCGGGTGGGAAGAGGCTCCGCCCGTTCCTCACAATGAAGTCATGTGAGGCCATGGGAGGCCACTCCAAGGACGCGATCCCCTTCGCTGCGGCCCTCGAGATACTCCACAACTTCACCCTCGTCCACGACGACGTCATGGACAACGACTCGATGAGGCGGGGGGCACCGACCGTCCACACGAAGTGGGGCGTCCCCATGGCCATAGCCGCAGGGGACCTACTCTTCGCAAAGGTCTTCCAGGCGATGACAACCTACGCCCCCGAAGGAATGAACGCCAGGCGCATCAACGAGTGTATCGAGATCGCCACGACGGCGACCATCGAGATCTGCGAGGGGCAGGCACTGGACATCTCCTTCCCGAATACGGTCGATGTCACCGAGGACGACTACATAACTATGGTCGGTGGAAAGACGAGCGCCCTCTTTAAGGCGTGCGCCGAGGTGGGCGCCATAGTCGGCGGGGGTAAGAAGCGTCAAGTCAAGGCGATAGGACAGTTCGCATGGGACGCGGGAATCGCCTTCCAGCTCATGGACGACTACCTTGGGGCAACCGCCGACGAGAAGACCCTCGGGAAGCCTGTGGGGAGCGACCTCAGAGAGGGAAAGAAGACCTTCATCATCCTCCACGCCCTCCGGAAGGCTAAGCCACGCCAGAAGGAGAGGATACTCACCGTCCTCGGGAACCCAGCCGCGACCAAGCAACAGATCGAGGAGACTAACACCCTCCTAAAGGAGATCGACTCAATCGACTACACGCTGAAGAGGGCGGACAAGTACATTGCGACTGCCAAGAAGCACATTAATAAACTCCCCGACACTGAGGCGAAGAGCGACCTGTTGGCGCTAATCGACTACTTCATTAACAGACAGTATTAAAAAAAGCGAAGACGGTACATCTACTTCTTCGTCGTGTACGTGTACTTGACGCCGAGAGGCTTCAGAGTATCGTCGATCTTCTTCATGATCATACTCAATTGGTCCTTGCTCGGCTCCTTGAACCATTCGAAGACGAAGTCATAGCCCTTCATGTCCTTGGATTTGCTTATGATGTTTGCGCAGCGCTTCTCCATGGTTTCCCCTTCAGCCGCAAAGTAGTTCATTGTACCAGTCTGCGTGTTGAACATAGGCTCCTCTGATTGGATGTACAGATCCATGATGCACACCTCGGGCGTCTCAAGAGCAAGTTTCTCCAGGGCCTTTACCCCGTCCTTTACGGGTCCTTCAAGTTTGAGGAAGGTCTTCATCTTAATCACTGGGTTTTTTCACGTAATCGCTGTTAATATATTCGTTTTATTTTTTGTGACTATAACCAATGGTAAATTTGGAAAAGGATAAGTGTTTTCCACCTGCCTATTGGGGCGTAGTGGTCTCCTGTGGGCCTAGATAAAATGAAGGAGTCTGCGGTCAAGTACGCCGTCTTCAACGCGTCCCAGTATGGCGGTAAGGCGAGCCTCGGCTCGGTGATGGGGAGGATATTCGCCGAGTACCCAGAGGCGAAGGCAAATGCCAAGGACGTCCAGCGCCTCGTAATGGGCGTAGTCGCCGACGTCAACTCCTGGCCCCTAGAGAAGATAATGGAGACCGTTAAGCAGTGGCCTGAGCTGTTCGAGGTGAAGAAGGCGAAGGAGAAGAAGACCCTCCCACCGCTAAAAAACGTAGACGAGTGGCCGATAGTCAAGGTGAGGTTCGCCCCTAACCCCGATGGGCCCCTCCACCTCGGGAGTGCCGAGTCCATCATCTTCAGCGACGAGTACGCCAAGCAGTATAAGGGTCACTTCATACTTCGCTTTGAGGACACGAGCGCCGACGTGAAGCCACCGATCCCCCAGATGTATGAGTGGATCCAAGAGGACCTCAAGTGGCTCGGCGTCAAGGTGGACGAGACGTACGTCCAATCCGACAGACTCCCCATTTACTACGAATACGCCGAAAAGATCCTCGGCATGGGCGCTGCCTACGTGTGCACGTGCGAGTCAGAGGAGTACAAGAGGCTCTACATGGCGAAGGAACCATGTCCCTGCAGGAACATGTCTCCGGAGGAGCACCTAAGGCGTTGGCATATGATGATTGATGGCGGCTTCAAGCGGGGGGAGGCAGTCGTCAGGGTTAAGACGGACATCACACACCCAAACCCGGCTGTCAGGGACTGGCCAGCCCTCAGAATAAGCACTCGGTCGCACCCACTCCAGAAGAAAAAGTACCGCGTCTGGCCCCTCTATAACTTCAGTTGTGCCGTGGACGACCATTTAATGGGCGTCAGCCACGTCATCAGGGGTAAGGAGCACGAGGTGAACAGCGCCCGCCAGAAATACCTCTACGACCACTTCGGCTGGCAGTTCCCGGAGGTCATCAACGTCGGGCGTCTCGGGCTCGAGGCGGGGATTCTGAGCAAATCGAAGATCAGAGCAGGGGTGGACGCCGGCGTCTACACCGGCTGGGACGATCCTCGGCTCGGCACCCTCAGAGCACTGAAGCGCAGGGGCCTACAACCCGAGACGATCAGAGAGATAATGCTGCAGATTGGGCCTAAACCGATCAACGTAATGATCAGCTGGGGGAACTTCGCTGCCGCGAACAAGAAGATAATCGACCCAAATGCTAACCGTTACTTCTTCGTCAACGAGCCCGTCGAGCTAAAGGTGAAGGGGGTAATGGATGCCCTCAAGGCGAAGCTGCCCCTTCACCCCGATCACCCTGAGAAGGGATATCGTGAGTACGTTGTTTTGCCTGAGAATGGTGTTTGCACCTTCCTTCTCTCTTCAAAGGACTTGGATGACGCGAAGGGAAAAATCATCCGCCTCATGGGACTCGTCAACGTCGAGGTGACGAAGACGGGTAAGAGAGCTGAGGCAAAGTTCCACTCCAAGGAGCACCAAGTCGCACGCGAGAAAGGGGCGCCTTTCATACACTGGCTAACCAAGGACAACTCAGTGGATGCTGAGGTCGTCATGCCAGACGCGTCCACTGCCAAGGGTAGGGCTGAGAGGCTCGCCTCGGAGCTCGATGTCGACGCCATGCTCCAGTTCGAGAGGTTCGGCTTCGTACGTGTCGACTCGAAGGAGCCCCTCAGGTTCTACTACGCCCATGACTAGCGTCGCCGTTTACATAACGTTTAAAAAGAAAGAGTCGGCGTCTACTATGCACAACTGGAGGAAATGACAATGTCCGATCCTTCGAAGAAACCATTCTACGTAAAGTTTGAAGTCCCAAAAGAAGTAGTCGAAGCCGCCTATGAGGCCCTGAAGGTCGCCCGAGAGACGGGTAAGATCAGGAAGGGCACGAACGAGACGACCAAGACGATCGAGAGGGGCAAGGCGAAGCTCGTCCTCATCGCCGAGGATGTATCGCCCCCAGAGGTAGTAGCACATCTTCCCCTCCTCTGCGATGAGAGAAAGGCCGCCTATGTCTACGTGCCGGAGAAGCAGCGCATCGGCGAGGCTCTCGGCCTGACAGTGGGCAGCGCCGCTGCGGCCATCGAGGAGACGGGTGACTCCGAGAAGCTGGTCGCCGAGATCGTCGAGAAGCTCAAGGGTATAGTAAAGTAGGGTGAACCTCAGTGTCCGAGGAACAGGAGAGCCTGACGCAAGCGACGGTCATCCAGATACTGGGCAGGACCGGTCTGACCGGTGAGGTCATGCAGGTCCGCGTCAGGATCGAGGATGGCAGGGACAAGGGTCGCATCATCACCAGAAACGTAAAGGGTCCGGTGAGGATAGACGACCTGCTGCTGCTACGCGAGACTGAGCGCGAGGCTAGGAAGATCAGGTAGGTATAGTATATGCCGACTGTCTACAAGTGCGCGTTCTGCGGGAGCGACATCGCTCCCGGCACCGGGATAGGCTTCGTCCGCAGGGACGGGCGTGTCCTCAGGTTCTGTGGCAGTAAGTGCAGGAAGTGCAGCCTGAAGTTGAAGAGAGACCCTAGGAAGTTCAAGTGGACAAAGGCTTGGGGCCAGCAGCGGTAAGACCACACTTTTCATCAATATTTTAAATCATTTTAAAATGCATTAAATGTACGTTTTTGCATATAATCGATCCCAATCGGCGCCTTATTCGAGCCCCATTTTCATCTCAAGTGCCCTATTTTGGCCTGGATGGTGAGCCCCCTTTTTAAGTGGCGACATCCACCAACTACCAATTTTTCTAGAAGAATTGAAGTAGCCTCGATTGCTTCTTCAACCATGAACGTAATCGAATCAAAGGGGCCACCGGGGCTGGTCGCCATCGGTCTAGGGCCCGACGATAAACTCCTAGAGTCCATTCAAGCCGTGATTAAGAGCCACAACATCCGTGATGGCACAGTGGTCTCGGGGATAGGCACGCTGAAGCGGTGCCACATGCACTACGTCAACACGACGACGTTCCCGGCGGAGAATAGGTTCTACGTTATCGAGGAGCCTCTTGAGATTGGCTCGATCAGTGGGTTGATCGCGGACTATGAGCCCCACTTGCACATGACGGCGGGCTGCAGGGATCAGAGGACATACACCGGACATGTTGAGCCAGGATGCGTTGTGCTCTACTTGGCTGAAGTACTAATCATGAGAATCGACGATATGAAGCTGGGTAGGGACCTGAATGGACGCGGTGTCTCTCTCCTAGTGGAGAGGCGTTAAATTAGTTGGTGCAGGGGGTGGGGTTCGAACCCACGGAGGACTAACCATCAGGTCCTGAACCTGACCCCTTTGGCCACTCGGGAACCCCTGCACAATAATTAGGTGGCTAGTGCTTGAGCGTCGTGAGGTGTTGTTTATACTTTTCGGCGTCCATTAGTTTTGCTGCGTTAGCCTCCCAGTTGCTGGGCTTTACCTTCGCGATCCATCCCTCACCGTAGGGGTCAGTGTTGATCTTCTCTGGGCTGTCCAGGAGAGCCTCGTTGACTTCTACAACAGTGCCCGTGACGGGGCTGTAAAAGTCTGAGACCGCCTTCACGGATTCAACGGCGCCAATCGCCTCACCTTGAGCGATGGCGGCTTCCTTCTTTGGTAGCTCAACATAGACTATCTCGTGTAGCTGCGCCTGTGCGTAGTCGCTTATGCCGATTGTGACGACCTCGCCGGCGGGCTTAGCCCACTCGTGCTCGCTCGTGTAGAATAATCCGGTTTCAACCTTTACTTCATCTGTCATGCCTTAACCCTCTTCCAACCGTACTTTGAATCATCATAAAATGGGTGGTGTTTAACAATCTTTCCCTTGACGAGGTTCGCCCTGATCTTGACTTGAACCTCTTTGCCCACCTCCTTGTACTCTGGGGGCAGGTAGGCTAGAGCGATGCTCGCGTCGAGGGTGGGTGCGACGCCTCCACTGGTCACGACGCCGATCTTCTTCTCGCCGTCGTAGACTTCGTAGCCGTGGCGGGGGATACCGCGCTCAGTGAGCATGATACCCACGAGCGTGCGGGTCGTGCCCTTCTCGATTATCCCTTCGAGCGCCTTCTTGCCGTTGAAGTAGGGCTTCTTCATCTTCAAGCACCCACTTGAGGCCGGCCTCGACGGGGTTGGTGGTCTCGTCGATGTCGTTGCCGTAGAGCCAGAGACCCGCCTCGAGGCGTAGGCTGTCCCGGGCGCCGAGGCCGCAGGGCTTGGCCCCAGCCGCGACGAGGTCGTTCCAGACCTTCAGTGACTTCGACGGGTCGTTAACTGGATCGTCGAGAATGAATAGCTCGAAGCCGTCCTCGCCCGTGTATCCGGTTCGGGCAGCTAGGCAGTCTATGCCACTAACCTTGAGGGGTGCGACGTTGAACCTCTCGATGGCGTTCGGGTCGGTCGCGCTTATCTTGGCGAGGACCTCGGCTGCCTTAGGTCCCTGGACGGCGATCATGCCGATCTTATCGCTCATGTCGGTGAGCTTGACCTTGAAGCCCTTCGTGTTCTTCTGCAGCCAGGCGAAGTCCTTGGCGCGGTTCCCCGCGTTGTAGACGACGAGGAAGTTCTCGGCGTTCCTCCTATAGACTATGAGGTCGTCGACTATTCCGCCGTCTGGCTTGCACATGACGCCGTAGACGCCCTTCCCGTCTGTGAGAGCGCCTATGTCGTTCGAGTCGATGTAGTCGAGGAATTTGACGACCTCGGGGCCCTCGGCGTAGACCCTGCCCATGTGACTCGTGTCGAATATGCCGCACGCCTCTCGAACGGCTGTGTGTTCGGGGATGATGCCCTCGTACCAGACAGGCATAGCGAATCCGCCGAAGTCAACAACGTTGCCGTGCTCAGCGTGGTATTTGTAAATATGTGTCTTCCTGAGCTCCAAACCGGATTACCGGTTAGATATGCAATGGGGGGATGGTTAAAACCCTATCTGGAAGGTATACTCTACTTACCGCCGGTAGGGCGGACGTCGACGCCCTCGGTGGAAAACTTTAGCTCCTTCTTGCACTTCGGGCACTTCCCCTCATACTTCTTTATGACATCCTGCGGAGACTTCAGGAGGTCCCCCTCGTAGAGAACTTCCTTACACGATTTGCAGACAATCTTCTGAGGCAATTCGCCCACCGTCTAGAGAAGCTCCAAGCCAATGGCATATAAACCTCATCATCAGGGAGCCCCTTTTCGTCCCTTCCACGGCGCAAAAGGATATATTGGTACCGAGCACATCATTCCGAGAAGGGGTCTAAGGTGGCTCACCCATCAGGCAAGGCAAAGGATGTCCCAAGGATACGCCATAATAAACAGCTTGAGACGATATCAAGCTACGCGGGCATAGCGATGGTGGTCTTTATAATCTTCCTTTTAGGCGGGGGAGTTTACGACATAATTGAGACGCCCGCGGCGGTTCTCCAGACGTCAAGCGGCTCCTACACGTCCATCAGTCCCTACGCTGGGGAGCAGACCATCAACGAGAGCATAGTCAGCATGTTCCTGATTGGCTTCTGTTTCGTCGGCCTTTTCCTCGTCTACAGGAGCGCGCAGGTACTCTACGACAAATCGAAGGCGAACATAACCCTGATGATAGGTCTGAGCCTGGCCCTCGTGGGTGCCGCGGGAGCCTACGTTCTGCTCCTTCTAAAGGGTTAGAGGAACACTTTATCTTGGAATTCCAGTAGCCAGTTTCTTATATTCGATTATTCTACGACGCCCTTGAAAAGGTCTTATGAGCATTGGGTGTGTATTGGATCCGTGATCTAGTTGAAGCGGATTGGTTTCATAGGGTTGGGCCTCATGGGCAGCGGCATGTCCATGAATATCCTCAAGGCTGGTTTCCCCATTACGGTTTGGAATCGGACAGTTTCCAAGACGGAACCACTTGTGAAGGCTGGTGCCAAGTTGGGAAAGTCTCCTAAAGATGTTGCAGAGCAGAGCGACATCGTCATCGATATAGTCACCGACTCGAAGGATGTGGAGGAGGTCCTTCTGGGGCTTAATGGAGTCATCCATGGCGTCAAGCCGGGGACGATAGTCATCGACATGAGCACCATAAGTCCCATTAGGACGAGGGAGATGGCAGCGAAGTTCAGGGAAAAGGGCATCAAGATGCTCGATGCTCCAGTCAGCGGCGGAGACATAGGCGCGCGAAACGGTACCCTAAGTATCATGGTCGGCGGCGATAAGGATGCCTTCGATGAGGCTGTCCCTATCTTCCAGGCGATGGGGAAAACCATCACACACATCGGTGGGAACGGGGACGGTCAGATCTGCAAGGCTGTGAACCAGATCCTCGTTGGTATGAATATGCTTGGGGTCGCAGAGGCCCTCGTCTTCGCTAAGAAGGCGGGCGTCGACGTAAAGAAAGTCCACGCCGCAGTCTCTCCCGGCGCAGCGGGGAGTTGGCAACTCACTAACAACGGAGCCAAGCTCCTCGTCGGAGACCATGAGCCCGGATTCAAGGTGAAGGACTACCTTAAGGACCTCCGTATCATAATGGAGACAAGTGACAGTGTCAAGATGCCTCTCGTAGGGACTGCTGTTGTCCAGCAGATGTTCAAGAACCTCGACGCTGAGGGGCTCAGAGACAAGGGAACGCAGGCTGTGGTCGTCGCCGTGGAGAAACTGGCGAAGGAGAAGCTCGCTTAGCTCCATGCGGCTCCAATGGGTTTGAAGCGTCCCGTGGCGTGCCGATATCTTGCGGGAGAGAAGTGAGATATATTTTAGGTCTCCTAAATCGGCAGCGTCATCGACACCGACAAGATGTCTCGAGAATACTTTACGTCTACAGGAGCGATGACTTCATCTTCGCTATATCGCCGAGAGGACTATAAGTTGGGGCGATATAGCTCCTCTTCGCCTACACTTGCAGCTAGCTCTTCTGCTTATAGAGGTCGATGAGCGCGTCCACAAGTTCCTCCTCAGATATGAGGCGAGAGTACCCGAGGGGTATCCCCTCGTGCTCAGCTAGGCTAACCGCGAGGGGGTCGATCTTCTTGATCTTACCATGTAGGATGACGACCCTCGGCTTGAAGGGGCTTATCTTAACAGCGATCATCGGGCTGCGTCCCTGTGTCACTTGGGTGAAGACGAGTGCCCTCTCACTCGTTGCACCGAATATCCTGTAGAAGTCTAGCCCCGACAGCGTCGTGATCGCCTTCACGCTGTCGATTATCGTGTAGCCTAGGACCTGATTCTCAAGCTTCTCCTTACCTGTTAGCACCTCAGCGTCCACAGCCCTGCAGAGCTGCTCAACCGTAACCGGCTGGGTGAACTCGCGTATGTCGGTGAAGACGTCGCTAGGGTCGATGGTTATCCTAGCCATCTGCCGGATGTAGTCCCCACCCCTGCTCTGATCGATGTCCAGAAGCGCCTCAACGTACCGCTTGATGAATCCGCTCCCCGGCGACTGCCTCCTCCCAGTCTCGTAGTCGCTGATCACCGACGGCGAGAGATCCAGCTCGTCAGCCAACTCCATCTGGTTCACGTTCAGCAGCCCCCTCCACTTCCTCATGGTCTGGCCCGGGTTGCTACTCAATACGATCTCGCCGGCGATCCTCTTTGCAAGCGTATCCCTGACTGGATTGTAGGCTGACATCAGAAACAGAAGCACCTATCTAGGTAAAAAGTGTGAAGGCGGCTAGACGCCTGCCTTCTCGCAGAGTATCTGCCACCTGGTGTCGATCGAGTCCTGAAGCTCCTTCAGGAGTGCCTCGTTCCTCGCAGGCCTGAAGAAGTGCCTGAACCTGCCCTGCTGCTCGAGGTACGCCTCGATGGGCTTCTTAGACTCGGGCTTCTTCGCGATGGCGAGGCTCGGTGCCGATAGCTCGTAGACTGGCCTCCCCTTCTCCTGCGTGCACTCGAAGAGGGGAAAGACGCATGTCTGCGTGGCTAGCCTGCTGATCTCTATCGTCTTCTCCGGCGGGAACCTCCAGCCCCTGCTGCACGGAGCGAGGCTGTGGAGGAACGTTGGGCCGTCGACCTCGATGGCCTTCCTCGTCTTCTTCATCACGTCGAGGGGCCAGGCGGAGTTGATCGTCGCAACGTACGGCGTGCCGTGGGCGATGATTATCTCGTCGATCGGCTTCTTAGTCTCCGTTTTTCCGAAGATTACCTTACCGGCGGGTGTAGTAGTCGTAGCAGCCCCGAAGGGCGTGCCGCCGCTCCTCTGGATGCCTGTGTTCATGTAAGCCTCGTTGTCCAGCAGCACGTAGGTGAAGTCGTGACCACGCTCGATGGCCCCGGACAGAGCCTGGAACCCGATGTCGTAGGTCCCGCCGTCGCCGGCGAAGCTGATCACGTCGACGTGCGGGTACTTGGCGAGGTGACCCTCCTTCTTCTTATGCATCGCCTTGATGGTGGCCTCTATGCCGCTCGCGACCGCGGCGACGTTCTCGAAGGCGCAGTGGATCCACGGGACCTCCCACGATGTGTATGGGAATATGGTCGTGGAGACCTCGAAGCACCCCGTCGCGTTCGTCACGATCGTCGGGCCCCTCGTCGCCTTCAGCACCTGTCTGGCGACGATGGTCTCGTCGCAGCCAGCGCACAGGCGACCACCGCATATCAGCGCATCGGGCTTCCTAGCCATGTCCTTTAGAGTTATGTCGCTCATGTCTATTCCCTCACACCGATGTAGCTGACCGGCTCAGCCACGGAGCCCTTCTCCTTGATCTGTTGGAGGCTCTTGAAGATGTCACGTATCATCTCGGGGCTCGTGTCCTTGCCTCCGAGGCCGTTTATGTAATCGGCGACGAGCGGCTTCTTCGGCTGGTCGTAGAGCGCGGTCTTGACCTCCATGTAGAGGGGAGCACCCGGGCCGCCGATGCTGTACGCCTTCTCCATTACGCCAAGCGCCGGAACATTCCTGATCGCCTTCACGACCTCATCGAGGGGGAAGGGACGGAAGAGGCGGAGCTTGACCATCCCAGCCTTTACGCCCTCGGCACGCAGCTCGTCCACGACCTCGCGGACGGTGCCCATCATCGAGCCCATCCCGATGACCGCGACCTCGGCGTCATCCATCTTGTACGGATAGACGTACTCAAGCTTCCTGCCCGTAATCTTCTCAAACTCCTTGTCCACAGCCTTGATCGCCTTGAGGGCGCCCTTCATCGCCTCCATCTGCTGAACCTTGTGCTCGAAGTAGTAGTCCTGCAGGTCGAGTGGACCGATGGTTATCGGGTGCTCGGGGTCGAGCTTGAAGTCGACCTCGCCCTGGGTACCCTCGGTCTTCATGTAGACTCTCTTACCGACGAACTTCTTCACGTCAGCGTCCTCCATGATGTAGACGTTCTCCATCGTGTGGCTGATGGTGAAGCCGTCGAAGTTGACCATGACCGGCATCTGGACGTCGGGGTGCTCCGCGATCCTCCAAGCCTCAACGCTCGTGTCGTAGACCTCCTGGTTGTTCTCGCAGAATATCTGGATCCAACCCGTGTCCCGTGCGCCCATGGCGTCGCTGTGGTCGTTGTGGATGTTGATTGGACCACCGACACACCTGTTCGCCACCGCCATCACTATCGGCAGGCGTAGACCCGCTGCGATGAAGAGAATCTCCCACATCAATGCGAGGCCATTAGCCGCCGTCGCCGTGAAGGCGCGCGCACCAGCCGCGGATGCACCAACGCAGGCGCTCAACGCGCTATGCTCGGACTCCACCGCGACGAACTCGGAGCCAACGAGGCCGTCAGCGACGTACTCGCTGTACTTCTCGACGATGATAGTCTGAGGCG
Organism: Candidatus Bathyarchaeota archaeon; assembly: GCA_963769425.1. Lineage (GTDB taxonomy): Archaea > Thermoproteota > Bathyarchaeia > TCS64 > TCS64 > UBA8941. Next base: position 56,562 of record CAVYLP010000002.1, read on the forward strand.
TGATAGGATAAGCGGCCACCACATCCGGGTCGACCTGCTTCGTAGCAAACGCTGAAGCCTCGTCACCATTGAGGCCAGTCATCTTCTGCTTTACGACCATCACTTCTTCATCTCCATCTTAATACACTTCACCGGGCACTCGTTAGCGCAGACACCGCAGCCCTTGCAGTACTCCTCGTTAACCTCGGTATACCCGTCCGCCCTCACAGTTATCGCCCCCTCCGGGCAGAAGAAGTGGCAGAGAGTACACTTGGTACACTTCTTATGGTCGATGACGGGCTTAGCTACGCCCCAGTCACCGGTCTTATAGTCCTTGCTGGACTTGTATGGGACCGCGCCCTTAGGCAGCGTCTTCCAGCCCCGCTTCTTCTCCTCACTCAACCCTTGACGGCCTCCTTATACGCGGCCTCGACGACCTCCAGGTTCTGGTCCCTTACCTTGCCCTGGAACCTCTCCTTCACGACGGCGAGGACCGAATCCAGCTTAACAGCTCCTGAAGCCTTTACGACAGCCCCGAGCAGGACCGTGTTCGTAATGTTCACGCCCATTATTCTCATCGCCATACCCGTCGCGTCGACGACCCAAGTTTCGTTATCAACACCAAGCTTCTTCTTGACAGCCGTAGCGGTCTCAGTCGTGTTAACCACAATCTTACTGGATGGTTTTAGGCCTTCAGCCACAGCCGGGCCAAGAAGTGTGGGATCCAGCACGACCACCATATCCGGCTCGTAGACGCTGGAGTGTATCTGAATGGGCTTATCGCTTATGCGAGTGTAAGCCGTCATGGGCGCCCCCGCCCTCTCAGGGCCGAAGGCCGGGAAGCTCTGAATCTGCTTCCCCTCCAAGAGACCCGCCTGGGCCAATAGGAGTGATGCCGTCCAAGCTCCCTGGCCACCGCGGCCGTGGAACCTGATCTCGTAGAGCCTGTCCAAATCGACTACTCTCCTCTTGACATAGTCCCCAACGGTTTAAACGTATATGATCAGGATACTAAAAAACCGAATCAATCGGCATAATGGCAATAGCCTCCTCGGCGATGGCAATCTCCTACGGCGTCTCGACTACCTAAAGACGCCGAAGACCGGCGAATCACTGTCACTCATGGGAACCGTCACGCCCCTAACCTTCACGAAGGAGGGGAGACCAAGGCAGTCTCTACCGCGTTACCGTAAACAGCCTTAGCTGGCTACTTACCCGCTTTCCGCCTCAGCTCGTTCATCTCGTCTTTACTCTTTTTCGCCTGGATCGCGGATGCCTCAGCGAACCTCTCCCAGCCCCACCCCATCACCTCATAGGCGTAATTTACGCTACGGCTAGAAGAGACTAGGAGTCCCTCTCCATCACCGTTGGATCCAAGCCTGATGGCAGCGGAGGGATCGCCACCCTGAGGCCCGAGCCCCGGGGATAGGATGAGTCTCTCCTCACCGATTATCCCCCTCACTATCCCGAGCTCCTCCGACGCCGTGCAACCAACTACGAAGCCATTCGACCCGTGCTCGGTCGCGTCCATCGCGAGCCTCTGATAGAAGGGGACCCCCTCCATGTCTCTCGATTGATAATCGTGGGTACCGGGATTAGACATCCTACAGAGTGCGAATATCCCCTTCTGTCTCTCCTCCGACCACCTGTAGACGGAATCGACGCCGTTCTTGTAGCCCGGGAAGGGGCTGAACGTTACCGCGTCGTAGCCCAGCTCACCGATCCAGTGAAGAGCCGCATCCATCGTGGTCCCTATGTCCGAGAGCTTACAATCAAGAAGAGCTAGGCATCCCCCTTCATGTATGGCATCGGCGATGGCCTTCAGCCCATCGTACCCTAATGGGTAGACGAGGAACTGGGCGTTCGGCTTAATTATCGGCGTGTACGGTGCCACGGCCTTGACGAAGTCGACGCAGAACCTCTCGATGCCCCCCGCTACCCCATGCCTATCAATGAGGGGTTGGGGGACCACATACTTGTCCCGGAATGCCCTCGTCGCCGGGTCGAGGCCCACACAAAGAAAGCTATTCTTCTCCCTACTCAGCTCGTAGTATTTCTCGACGAATCTTCTCCCGAGCATTCGAACACCAGAGGGAAAGGGCACTCACATGAATAAAAAAGGGGGCACACGGGGGCATGCCTTTAAACGTCTAATACCCCACTTCATTCAGAACCTCCTCTAAGTTGGGACCAAGGATGAGCAACGAGGCGGATATACGCAAGCTACTGAAGATCCGAGCGGATCTCGAGGAGCGCGCCGAGCAGCTTCAAACCGAGGTAGACGACCTAAAGGTGGCCATGGCTGAGATCGACAAGGCCATCGTGCAGCAGGGGTTTCGACAGCCAGACGCGGGCTTCCAACCGATGAAGCTGTCTGACACCAAGAAGGAGGAACTTAAAGTCGAGAATAAGCCTCTTGAGGGGATGACCGAGCAACACGGTGACGGCTCATCTATCCAGGCGAAGGACGGCACGGCGCTGGGGAGGGTTCAGATCGCCGGCGACGACTTAGTATTCACCCCCCGCGAGGGACTCTCATTCACGACCTCCACGCCCCCCTTCCAGTCCTTCCTCATCGACCGGGTCCTCGCCAATATGAAGACCACCGACGAGGCCCGAGCAGCCACGGGCGAGATAACCCCCGAGCAGGTCCTCAGTTACAAGGTCGAGGCGGATGGAGAGGTCATCAAATCCATAGCCATTCGAAACATCGGCGGAGAGAGGCGCCTACGCGAAATACAGAGCAGCCTCCGCTGGAGCCTCGATAAGATGTATGATAAGGTAAAGCGAGGATAGAGCCATGGAAAGCGACATCGAGAAGAGCCCACTTTGGGGCGTACTCGTCGAAGTAGTACACTGCCTCCCCATATACAAGAGTCACAAATCCTACGTGAGGGAGACTATCCTTCCACAGAAGCCAGATGTCTCATCCGAAGAACTGTCGGGTAGGCTCGGCATACCAGTAGGCGAGGCTATGGTTATACTGGAAGAATTGAAAACCGATAAGCCGAAGACAGATTAAACGACGTACCTATACGAGATGGCCGTCCCGGCGGTCTCGCTCTTCTGTGTGACCTTCACAACGTCCCCCCTCTTAGCCCCAAGAATGATGGCGATAGGATCGTTTAATTTTATCCAAGGGAACTGGAAGGGCTCGGCGTGGTACTTCTTCGTGACCTCTGTCAGCTCCTCCTCGGAGACTATCTCGTGGCGGGGGACCAAGGCGTGCTCGAAAATGTCGAAGGTCGGGAGGGTCGGCGGGATCAGCTCGATGCCTAGCTCCTCCGCGCTGCTCCTAGCCGAGTACGTGTACTTCCCGTCACCCACAAGGATACCCTTAGAGGCACCCTCTTTCTCCACAGCTTCTTTGAGCTCCCTGACGTAGCTAATACCGATCGTCTTCTGCCCAAGGACCGCGTGCATGATTATGAGCTGGTTCTTTGGATCGTGTAACCTGTAGACGAGCTTGTCCTCCTCGCCGACGGGCTTCTCTGTCTCGGTGGTGAGTTTCCTGTATTTTATGATGAGGTTGGCGCGCTTCTCCTCGAGGGATAGGTTCTTGCTCATCCTGCTTACCTCGCCTTGACCCTCTTAACTATCGGGGCCCGGACCTTCCTGAAGATCCTGTAGCCGCAGTAGGGACAGCGGAAGCTAATGTACTTCTCGAGGTCCTCGTAACTGACTCGCCTGCCGCACTGGACACACTCGTATACGGGTCCCTCAGCGGGCGCCTGCTGCTCCTTCTTAGGCTCGTCGACAGACAAGAGGTTCAACCAGCATTAAGCACTCGATCAGGTCTAATTAAAACATAGCGACTGGCCGCCCGTTTACTATTCTCTCTGAAGCGACGCCCGTGATCTCTACATCAATGACCCTCCCCTCCATCGGTTCGGGTGACTCGATGAGCACTACTGGGCCGTGCTTGAGAGGATAGGCGACCAGCAGTCTTCGGTTCCGGTCGAACCTCTCGGCGACAACGACGCGTATCACCTTGCCTACCATGCTCTCCTTCGCTCCCATGTTCGCCTTAGCTGCCGCCTCGTGGATTCTCCTGCTCCCCGGATCACTTACATTTGGAGGAGCTGATGGAAACAAACTGAAGGCGGACATCGGCAGGGACTGGAATCTGTATAGAATGATGCGCTCCGCTCCCTCGTCCCTGCTGTCCTCGATGGCCCTGACAGTCTCATTGACGGTCTCCTCCGTTTGCCCGGGTAGGCCATGAATGAAGTAGACGTAAGGCTTCATACCCGCCCTCCTAAGTCGCCCGATCGCTGCGAGGGTTTCCCTCGGCGTCGAGGGTCTGCCCATAAGTTCACTGTGCGTTTCCGACCCGGTCTCGAATCCGATGCTAACCGGGGTACCAGCTAAGTATTTCCCGAGGAGCCTCGCCGCCTTCTCAGTGACTAGGGAGGCCTTAATGTTCTCGATCATGATGGCGGCGGTCTCCTCCTTCATCCGTGGAATATCCATCAAAGAGGACAATAGTTTCTCGATCTCACCATAGTTGGGTTCGGGGCTCCTCGGGTCGGTGAGGGGCTCGGGCTCGACGAGTAGATCCCTGCCATAGTCGAGGAAGCATGGGGCACTGAGAACGACCCGACTCACCCCCTCCTCCAATAGGGCGACAACCTCCTCCTTGATTCCGCCCGCTGAGCGGCTCTTAGGGGGGCCGTAGAGACTGGGGACGGAACAGTAACCACAACCAGGAGGGGTACCAATGGGACAATCGTATCTCTCAAGCAGGGAACCTCTCCGACACACACCGCATGATTCACAGTCCCCACCTAATAGCGACCGATGATAGTTGCTGCATCCCCTCAACACCTCGACGTATACTCTGGCTGAACGATACAGTGTGTAGCCTTTGATTGTCGAGGTCGATGGCTTGTACCCATCGAAGGTCTGCCGAGGCATGACCCCCCTAAGCTGGGTTATCTCGACGCCGCTTCTCGTTTTGAAGGCTAACCCTCTGATCTTCCTCAGCGAATCCTCGTTAGGCAATTCCCCACTCGCGAGCCCCGCCTCCAGTAGCTCCGACAGGGTCTCCTCCCCCTCACCTATAATGGCAAGGTCGCACCCTGTCCTCCTGAGCGCCTGCTCCGGGTCGGAGGTGACTGGACCGCCGATCAAAACCGGGCCTCCCTCCCAGCGTGATACCACCTTCCGGATCGATGGTATATCTCCCGTCATCCCACTGACCATTAGCAGGTTGAACCCACTCGGGAAGTCACCGGTCAGGATGACCTCCGCCTCAAATATCGACACAGTAATGTCCCTGGACTCTAAGATACCAGCTACCGCCCTCGGGCCGGCCCCGATGGCGTCCCTCGTCACCTTCCTCTCCCCCTTACCAGAGGCAAGGGCGTCGACTATCAGAGACTTCACGTATGAGCCCCCACGGCGTCTCGTGATAAATGTTCCCAGCGCAAGATAGTGATAAATCAACGCTCCATAATACCCTTAGCCATGACTGCTATCCCTCTCTCCATCATCGCCGCCATAGCCTTCTCCTTCACTATCTCGTACCTCAGCATACCTATATTCAACAGATTCATGGTCGCCGCGGGGATAGTCGGCAGGGACATCATGAAGCGCGGGGGGAAGCCGATCCCCGACATGGGCGGGCCGGGAGTAGTTACTGGTTTCCTCGCGGGGATATTCATCTTCATCGGCTTCGAGGTATTCGCCCTAAAGAACTCAACCGACCTCATCAACATCCTCGCGAGCCTGAACACCATACTGATCATAACCCTGATCGGAATATTCGACGTGCTGACCTCTCTCATGAAGCAAAAGGAGGGTCTCGGCATCTTCGAGAGGCTGAAGAGGCGGGGCATCCCCTCGTGGTTCTACTTCTTCATACCCCTGCCAGCCGCCGTTCCACTGATGGCTGTGAATGCGGGTGTAACCTTCATGTCCCTGCCCTTCATTGGGAGGGTCGAGCTAGGGTTGATCTATCCACTCGTGCTCGTCCCACTGGCTGTCCTCTGCTGCTCGAACGCGACAAACTTCCTCGCCGGCTTCAACGGATTAGAGGCGGGAATGGGCCTAGTCCTACACCTCTCACTGGGTATCTTCGCGTTGATGAGCAACAGGCTGGCCGCGGCCGCCCTCGCCCTCATCTTCGCGGCCGCACTAGCCTCCTTCCTCAGATATAACTGGTACCCGGGCAAGGTCTTCCCCGGCGACCTTAACTACACTATAGGTGCCGTTGCTGCCTGCGTCACCGTGCTCGGTAACATGGAGAAGTTCGCGATCCTATGCTTCACACCCTGGATAATCGAGGCGGTGTTGAAGGCGCTGTCTGGCTTCAAGGCAGAGACCTTCGGTATTCTTCAGGAAGATGGGACCGTCAAGCCGAGGGAGCCGAAGATACGCTCCCTGACACACATCATAATGAGGGCGGGGCGCTTCACCGAGAAGCAGGTTACCACGATCCTCATCGGGCTCGAGGTCGCCGTCTGCTTGCTCGCGTTCTCGATAATACACCTCATCTAGGTGCTGAATTTGGGGAAAAGGGTCCTGATTCTGGCCGGCGGTGGGGGCCACACGAGCATAGCCCTAGCACTCGCCCAGGCGCTGAGGGGGAAGGCCGAGACCTCCTTTCTGATCCCCGAGAGGGACAGGCTTAGCGGTGAGCTGCTTTCCCCCTACGGACCTGTTAAGGAGCTGATCAAGGGGAGGTACCCGCAGACGTCTAACCTCCTCTTTCCCTTCCGCCTCGCGGCGTCGTTCTACCACTCATTCCCGTTGGTGAAAGTGGATTACGATGTAGTTGTTTCATCCGGCAGCAACTTCTGCATACCCCCAGCCATCATCGCATGGCTTAAGTCCATACCCGTCATAAATATAGAGAGCCGGGTCGCCATAACCAAGCCCTCCAAGACCGCCCGACTCCTCCAGCACTTCTCAAGGAGGACACTGCTCCAGTGGGAGGAGCAGAAGAAGAACCTCGAAGGCGTCGTCACGGGGCCGATCTTTCCCGAGAAGAGGTACGAAGCGAGGGACCTAGGGTACGTTCTCGTGACGGGCGGGACCGAGGGCCACAAGCAGCTCTTCGACGCCATCGTAGAACTTGACTTGGAGAAGGTGGTAATGCAGACGGGGAAGGTTGACCCCGCGCCGTATCGTGAGAAGCACCCGAACTGGACAATCATCCCCTACTCGAACGAGTTCGAGAAGCTTGTCGCCGAATCATCGATCGTAATAACACATCAGGGCGGGGGGACCATCTTCGAGGCGCTCCTCTACGAGAAGCCGCTCATAATCGTCTTCAACCCTGAGCTCACGAGGGCGGCGAACATGGAGGATATGCTCGTGTTGGCTAGGAAAGTGGAGGCGCCTTTCCTCGAAGTGGTTGACGGAGCCAAGATTAAGTCCCTGATACAAAAGGCTGAATCCCACAAGAAACCCCATTTCGAGAACGGTCGAGTCAAGGCCGCGGAAGTAATACTCGAATTAGACTAGCCTTCTGTGCGCCCTCTCCCTCTCGTTGACGTATCCCTTCAACATGAAGGGGCTTAGATATAGGACGCTGGAGACAAACACGGATGGGAGCGACTTCTTACTGATCCTGAAGGCCGTTACGCCCCGGAGGTATTGATCCTTCGCGTCTTTCCTGTGCCGCAGATGGACGACGTTAAGCCACACATTCCTCGTGGCGTACTTCTTCTTGATGGAGTTCGAGAGGAATGTGTCCTGCGCCTTCGGTATCCTCTTCACTGCCTCCTCGTCCTCGGTCTCCATCCACGCCCTCTTCGAGAAGAGGAAGACTCCGCTGAAGCCTCTCGCGGGGAAGACCAGAGTGACGAGCCTCTTGACGAAGTAGGTGAGATCGACCGGGTAGTACTTCAAGCCGAAACTCACCAGTTTTATCTCACTTCCCTGAATGGTTGAGGCGTAGTCCTTTACCCGAGGGTCGAGGACGATGTCAGCCGCCATCGTCAGGATCGAGTCATTTTTTGAGAGTTCGAAACCCATCCTGAATAGTCGGGCGACTCGGTATCGCCAGTCGGGGAAATTCTCCTCCACGTCAACAAGCACTAGATCGCCTTTGTAGTTCAACCTTCTCGACGATGCCTCTATTACATCTCTACTCCTGTCGTTGCACCTATCGAGTATGATTATGATCTGATCCGGTTCAATCGAGAACAGAGTAGGTAGGCTGTAACGTAGGTTATCTTCTTCGTTATGTACGGGCATCACAACCGAGAAAGGCCCCAAACTCTACATCGAGATCAGAGCGACCCACTTTTCTGAAAAAGGTTTTGAGGAAACCCACTCGCCCATCAAATACAGGTGGAATTTTACCCTAGTTCATGTTGTTTATATCCGTATCACATAAAAGCACGCACATGAATGGAATATGTGATGTGCGGCATTTTCGGACTAGTCCAGCGCTCCGGTGACGTCGCTCCCACTATTCTAGAGGGTTTGAGTCGGTTGGAGTACAGGGGTTATGACTCGACTGGCGTCGCGACAATAGACGATGGCGTCCTCAGGATCAGGAAGGACGCCGGCAAGATCAAGGAGGTAGCAGATCGTCTACATATCGCCGAAATGAAGGGGAGCATAGGTATAGGTCACACGCGCTGGGCGACCCACGGCGCACCCAACATGATAAACGCCCACCCACATACCGACCAGCACGGTAAGATAGCGGTCATCCATAACGGCGTCATAGAAAACTTCCTTGAGCTGAAGCAGGAGCTCCTCGACAAGGGACACAGCTTCGTCTCGAAGACTGATACAGAGGTTATCCCTCACCTCATCGAGGAGGAGATGAAAGGGGACGTGGGGCTCGCGGAGGCTACCCTCAGGACCCTAAGGCGCCTGAAGGGTTCCTACGCGGTCTGCGTGCTATCGAGTCTAGAGCCAGACAAGATCGTCTGCGCTCGACTCGAGAGCCCACTTGTCCTAGGCGTCTCCGAGAATGCGACGTATTGCGCATCCGACGCGCCGGCAATCCGCCCCTACACGAACAAGGTAGTCTACCTGAGAAACGGAGAACTCGCCACGATAGACGTGAACGGGTACAAGATCGTCAAGGTCTCGGACGGCTCGGTTGTTGAGCGTGCGCCCGAAGAGATCACATGGACCCTCGAGATGGCAGAGAAGCAGGATTTCCCCCATTACATGCTAAAGGAGATCTTCGAGCAACCACTCAGTCTGAGAAATAGCCTCAGACTGCAGGAGAAGTACATGGATCTTCTCACAACATTCCTTGACAGGGGGAAAGAGGTCTATCTTGTGAGTGCAGGTACCTCACAGCACTCTTGCATCGCGGGGTCCTACATATTCTCGAAAATCGCCCGCCTCACGACTTATCCTGTTGTATCATCCGAATTCGTCGAACGCTACGGGTCGACAGTGGGCATAGATTCCATTGTTTTAGCGGTGAGCCAATCTGGAGAGACATACGACACACTAAAGGCAGTCGACCACTCCCGGATGAGGGCGGCGACCGTCCTCGGTCTCACTAACACGGTCGGCTCGACACTCACAAGAGTATCGAGAGCTTATTTGATCCAACAGTCGGGGCCAGAAATAGGTGTCGCAGCAACGAAGACGTTCACAGCCCAGGTTCTAGTGCTTGCCCAGCTAGCCATGAGGTTGGCAAAATTACGTGGTAAACTTTCTCAGGATGAACTCGATGAGTATGGCGCGAGTCTACGTAAAATACCAGATATGGTTGAAACTGTTCTAGAAACTACTCATGAGCAAGTGAAGAAAATAGCAAAAGCTGAGAAGGATTCGCATCTTTTCCTTTTCCTTGGGAGGGGGATCAGCTCGGCGACGGCGATGGAGGGGCGACTAAAGTTACTTGAGATCACTTATGTCCCCTCCTTAGCCTATCCCGCTGGCGAGAGCAAGCATGGCCCCATCAGCATCGTCGAGAAGGATACCTCATGCATCTTCGTCTGCCCGCGTGGCGAGACACACGCCGAGATAATCGGTAGCATCATGGAGATGAAGGCGAGGGGGGCGAGGATCATCTCCATCTGCGAAGAGGGGGACACGAACATAATCGGCATGTCGGATGAGATCATCGAGATGCCGAAGGGTATACCCGAGCTCCTCTCTCCCGTGCCCTATATTGTGCCTCTGCAGCTTCTCGCCTATGAGCTTGCAATACTCAAAAAGCTGGACCCGGACAAACCGCGCAACCTGGCAAAGAGCGTTACAGTCCCGTAGGCTCTGAAAGTCTTTAAACCAACCCTCCTCCATAATCCCCAGACCCAATTTGCTAAACGTCGACGCGATCCGTCGGGATTTCCCGATTCTCAATAAGGGTTTGACCTACTTCGACAGCGCCGCAAGTAGTCTCACCCCTGAGCAGGTTGTGCTCAAGGAGATGGAGTTCTACCACGATTACCGCGCTAACGTCGAGCGGGGGGTCCACCGCTGGAGCCAGCGGGCGAGCGCGGAGTTCGAGATGGCCCATGAGGAGGTTGCGAGGTTCATTAACGCCCCGGGTCCAGAGAACGTTGCGATGCTCCGGAACACGACGGAGGGCATTAACTTGGTCGCCAACAGCCTCGACTGGAAGAAGGAAGACAAAATAGTTACGACCGTAATCGAGCACCACTCCAACTTCATAACCTGGCTCAGGGTGGGTAACAAGTATGGGTGTAAGGTGAACGTCGTTAAGGCGACCTCCGAGGGTGCGTTCGACCTCGGCGACTTCGAGAAAACCATCGATGATAAGACCAAGATAGTGGCCGTGACGGGCGTCAGCAATGTCCTCGGCGTGATAGTCCCAGTGAAGGAGATCGCTGAGATCGCACACGAGCATGGTGCGAAGATGCTGGTCGACGGCGCCCAGAGTGTCCCCCATATGAAGACGGACGTCAAGAGGGACAAGATGGATTTCCTCGCGTTTTCGGGTCATAAAATGCTTGGGCCGACGGGTGTCGGTGGTCTCTACATAGCCGAGGAGGAGCTCTATACGACGGAGCCTCTCTGCATCGGCGGGGGAACTATAGCTGATGTGAACATTGATAGCTATACGCTGACTGAGCCTCCGCTCCGCTTCGAGGCAGGCACGCCAGCTATAGCCCAGGTGATCGGCCTCGGGGAGGCATGCAGGTACCTGAACAGGGAGGGTATGGAGAACGTTACACTTTGGGATCACGTTCTAGCGGAGAAGATGGTAGAGGGGTTATCCGGGATAGAGGGAGTCACTATCTACGGCCCGAAGGATCCGAAGAAGAGGGTGGGGCTGATTACCTTCAATATAAGGGATCTGAACCCAGTCGACGTCGCCTTGACGCTCGACAACGACTACGCCATCGCAGTCCGCTCGGGGCACCACTGCGCCCTCCCGCTGATGAAGGAACTGTTCAACCTCAACGAGGGCAACGTCCGGGCCTCATCATATCTGTATAACACGAAGGAGGAGGTAGAGAAGTTAGTAGCCGCGGTCGAGGAGATCGCAAAGCAGTAGCTAACGATTTTACTTCGCGAAGCGCTTCGGGTTCTTGTCGAAGGTTATCTTGCAGTTCTCGTTACAGAAGTAGTACTTCTTCCCGTTGAAGTCGCTTGTCCACTTCGCCGTCTTCTCATCTACCATCATTCCGCAGATCGGGTCTTTCGCCATATTGGTCAATTTGACGATCGTTTTCCCTCTTATAGAATCTTACCCATCGGCGAATGGTCTTTTATTCGGTGGCGAGCCTTATTCTTGCATGAGTTCAAGTGTTAAAGACCTGTTCGGGGCAGACCTTCTGCTCGTGAACGGGAAGATTCTGACCATAGACGCGAATGATTCCATAGTGGAGGCCGTCGCCTTAAAGGGCGACAGGATCGTCGCCACCGGCTCTACGGTGGAGATGAAGAAGCTCGCTGCAAAGGGGGCGAAGGTCATAGACCTCAAGGGGAAGGTAGCTCTCCCCGGCATAATCGACTCCCACACACACCCCCACAACGCCGCGATGAACTTTCTCGAGATAGACTGCAGGGGCAAAGACATCAAGGGTGTAAAAGACATTCAGGAAGCCGTTCAGAAGAAGGCTAAGGCTCTAGGGCCAGGCAAGTGGGTCCGTGGCAGCGGCTACAATGACTCGAAACTGAAAGAGAGGCGCCAGATCACTAGGTGGGAACTGGACGAGGCCGCGCCGAAAAACCCGGTTTACATAGTCTCCGACACAGGGCACCAGGGTATCGCGAACTCGGTCGCTCTTAACCTCGCTGGAATAACGAGGTCGACGCCGGACCCCGCCGGGGGGCAGATAGACCGCGACGCCAAGGGGGAGTGCACCGGCCTCCTCTATGAGACCGCGACGAAGCTGATGTCCGATAAGATCCCCCAGTACACAGTTGAGCAGGTAAGGGAAGGGTTGAGGCAGCTATGGATGCAGTTCAATGAGTGGGGGATCACATCGACGCACGATGCGAGCGCGCAGATGCTAGGTATCAGGGGTTACCAGCAGCTCCTCGCGGAGGGCTTCAGGAGGATGAGGGTCTCCCTTATGGTGAGCATCAAGCCCTGGAGAGCTGGGGACGAGGACATGCTCGATGCCATGGAGGGACTCGGGCTCGAGAGCGGCTTCGGGGACGAGTGGCTCAAGGTAATGTCCCTCAAGATCATGGGGGACGGTTCCGGCGCTGGAGGCACATGCGGCGTCTATACCCCCCAGCACAGGGGGCCCAAGGGGCTAGGGCTAATGACGACGCCCTCTGAGGAGATGGATAAGATTGTGATGCGGGCCCACATGGCCGGGCTCCGTGTGAGCATCCACAGCATCGGTGATAGGGGCGTCGACATCGCCCTCGACGCGATAGAGAAGGCGCAGAAGGCGAAGCCCGTCGCGGACATGCGCCACCGCATCGAACACAACAGCTGCTGCACCCCGAAGCAGCTTAAGAGGATGAAGAAGCTCGGCGTTGTACCGTCAAGCAGCATTGGCTACATGTATGGTCTCGGTGACCAGTACGCGGAGAACTTCGGGCCGGAGAGGGTCCGGTGGCTCCACCCGCACAAGACCCTGAAGGAGATGGACATAATCGCGGGCGGTAATAGCGACTGCCCAGTGACCTTCTACAGCCCCTGGGTGCAGATATACGCCGCAGTGACGAGAAAATCGAGCAGCGGTCAGGTCGTGGGCCCCGAGGAGGCTATCGGCATCATGGATGCCCTCAGGGTTTACACGATCAACGGCGCGTATCTATCGAAGGAAGAGGCCCTCAAGGGCAGCATCGAGGCGGGTAAGCTCGCTGACATGATCGTGCTCGACAGGGACGTGACAGACTATCCCCTCTGATGAGATCAAGGACGTCAAGGTGCTGACGACGATAGTCGGCGGGAAGATAGTCTACGAGAAGTAGCCGGGTCAGTAGGGGAGTTTACCCTGCCAGATCTTCTTCTGGTCGGGGTGCTCCTCGAAGAACTTGTCGATTATTGCGTCGCATGTTTTCTGCGCGGTGGTTAGCGCTTTCTTCATGTCGATTGTCTGCATCTCACCGTCTTTCTTGAGCCACTTGCCGTCGCAGATGACGTTGTCGATGTCTCCTGGATTGGCGTAGAGGAGGACGCTGGTGAGTGGCTCGCGGGTCGGCGTGAGGTAGGGGTTGACCATGTTGATGGTGATGATGTCCGCCTTCTTGCCGGGCTCGATGCTCCCGACCTTGTCGGCGATGCCGAGTGCCTCTGCTCCGCCCCGCGTGGCGCGTTCGAGCAGATCGTAGAAGCTGGGGCGTGCGGTCCTGCGGCTGTCGTTGATCATGCCGTCGGCGCCCCCTACGAGCCTCGCGCGCGTCATCTGACCCTGGCGTATCTCGCGTAGCAGGTCGTTCATGTTGTGGAAGTAGTCGTCCGTGCCGAAGCCGACGGGAATGCCGCGGTCGATCCATGTGTTTAGTGGGTTCTCGACGGCGTGGCAATGGAGGATCGCCATGCCGGTCTTTTGGACAAGCTGCATGTCCTTCTCGGTGGCGTATGTGAGGTGGGCTCCGCTGAGCTTCTCGTCCATGACGCCGAGGTCGTATAGGTGTTGTGGAGGGGTCTTACCGTAGAGCTTCATGACCTGTCTGTACTCGCGCATGCTCTGGCTGAGGTGTGTAGTCATTCGTAGGTCGTGCTTGTCGGCAAAGTCCTTGCATTTGTGGTAGACCTCTGGCTCGGCCATGTCGGGGGCCTTTGGGCACATGATGGTGGTTATCCTTCCCTCAGCCTTGCCGTGCCAGTTGGCGTAAAGGTCGGTGGCGCGCCTAATGGCCTTGTCCCGCTTGTCCGGGAGGTACTCAAAGATGCCGCCCCTGAGCTTCTCGAGGTCAACGTGCTCGATGTCCCCCGCGATTATGCAGCGGTTGCCCGCCTGGTTGACCGCCTTGGCCCAGCCGTCGGGGTAGGTGTAGACGAGCATGCTCGTGGTGCATCCGCCGTAGATGAGCTCGGCGCAGCTGGCGGCTCCTAAGGTGTCCATCTGCTCCTCCCTGCGGTAGCCCTCCAGGGGGAGGTTTGTCTCGAAGAAGTCGCCCATGAGCTCGTAGACTCCTCGGAAGTACTGCTGGAGGTGTGTGTGGGCGTTGACGAAGCCGGGCATGACGACATGGTTGGAGGCGTCGAGGGTGTACTCGGGGCTCCGTGGGGGTTTCACCTTCTTCCCGACTTCGGCTATGTGGTCGTCCTCTATGAGGACCTCACCGTGTGGGTAGACGTGCTTCGCTTTGTCCATGGTGGCAATGAAGGCGTTCTTGATGTGGATGCTGGTCACGGTTTTCACCTTTCGGGTGTATGTGTGTGACACCCTGTTTTTAGCGTCTCTGCCTCACCAGGGTGAATAATGTGCTACCAATAATAACAAGAAAAAAAATATTTGGTAGTGAATATGTGCTCCTTTTACCTAGATCCGATCGCGCTTGAAAACTGTATATCTGGGGTACCCACCTTCCCCTACCTTTTCTCCAGGAGCTGGCAGACTCGGCATGTGTCTCCGACGGATGGCTCGCCGCATATCCTGCATGTCTTCATGGCCTCGGTGGCAGTGGCGGCGGGGATGAGTTTGAGGGCGGTATTGAATGTTGTAAAGAGTGTGCCCGGGCGCCTAGCCTCCATCTCGCCTAGGAAGGCGCGCGCGTCTCCCCTCATCGCCTCCCCCGCGTAGGGGCAGGCGGTTGATTGGAGCTCGAAGCCCTGCAGGTAGGCGTAGAGGGTCGTCTCCCTCTCCGGGACCTCGCATAGTGGCTTGATCCGTCTGACGAAGCTGGGGCTCGTGTAGCCTCCTGGATCGAGGCTCACCATCTTTCCAATGTCGCCGCGCAAGAGGTTGAGTAGGGCAGACTGCGCCATGTCGTCGAGGGTATGGCCCGTGGCTAACCTGTCGGCGTTGACGCACTTCGCCGCCTCGTTCAGGGCCCGACGCCTGAGGACGCCGCAGAAACTGCACGCCCCGAGCGTCCTCTCCGAGGCCGCTATATCATCCATAGTGTACCCAAACAGGTCGATGAAGTTTACGCTCACCCATTCGACCCCCATCTCTCGGCAGCTCCGCTCTACTATCCCGAGAGCCTCATCTCTGTACCCCTTGATGCCCTCGTCCACGGTGACGGCGATGAGCTCTGAGCCGTGTGTCCCCTCCTCGATCACCTTTAGGATGTGGAGGAGAGTGAGGCTATCCTTGCCACCGCTGACACCTACGGCGACGCGGCTCCAGTGGTCGAGCATCTCGAACCGGTTGATTGCCCCCTGTACCCGCTCCCTGAGGCTCGCCTTGAAACATGTAGGGCAGAGCCTCTCCCCGCTGTAGGCCCGGAAGTAGACCGAGGGATGCTCGTGGCACTTCGTGCAGATTGACGACACGCGCGTCATCAGCCCCCATGCGTGACTGGCACGAACACGACCTCCGAGCCCTCGGCTAGCGGAGTATTTTGTCCGGTTAGGTTCCCGACCTCGATCCCACCGAGCATAATCAGGTTGTTCGTGGATGAGTTTCGAAGCGATGAGGAGATTTCTGGGTACAGTCTCGACAGTTCCTCGATTAATGATGTTATTTTGGAGTCGGCTGGGAGTTCCACCTCGATCCCCCCCTGTATCTTGGGGAGTCTCAGCGACCCGAGCAGCCTGACCCTAACCAACATCGTCTCTCTCTGCCCCGCGCGCCCTATTAAGCATCATCAAGTCTGAGAAGGGTTTAAACCGTAGCCCACTAAATAGTGGGACGAATTGCGCCTGCCGAAGGCGTAAAGCTATGGGAGAGACCGGAAATGTCACCGTATTGCCCAGACTGTGGTGGAAAGCTGAACTGGGACCGGAAACTCAAACACTATAGTTGTGAGAGCTGCGGCGTCACGTTCAACGAGGCTCAGCTCAGCGATGCGATGGACAAGAAGTTTGAGCGCCCGCTGAGCGAAGACGAAAAGACTCGCCAGAGGCACGACGACTATCTCGAATGGTGGTTGAGCGACAAGGACAAGAAAAAGAAGTAAGCAGAGCGACGACCCACGTTTTTTATTTCGTCATTATAGGGACGTCCACGTAATTACTGTAAGAGTTCACCCAAACTACCGAGCATCATCATTTTAAACAACGGCAGCCATTAACCACAGTGGACCGTTTCAGGATGCATTTCCCATGGTATTCCCAGTAGAGAGCGAAGACAGGACACTCCGTAACCTGTTGATGCTCTGTCAGGACAACGCTCGCCTAGTGGTCGAAGCCTACCGCAAGTCCCTCATAGTCTTCGACCGGATAACCAAGGGGAAACCGATGGCAAGTGGTAACCCGCTGGCCGACATCCAGAAGATCATCGAGGACTCGAACAGGGTCAAGGGCTCCACTGTTAAGGAGCTGGGGGAGATCGGCGGCATCCTTGTTAGCAGGGATGACTTCCTCCGACTCTCAAGCAGCTTCTCGGGCATGATGGACTCGATCGAGGTCATCACGATGAGGCTAGTTGAGGTCGAGGCCCGTGGGTGGAAGCTTAGCAAGACACAGGCGGAGGACATGGGGGCCATGTCAGACCTCGGCTTCGACGCCTTAGTGAAGCTGAGGGACAGCATCATGAGCCTCGGATTTAACAGCGAGAAGGCCACTAACTTCGCCAAGGACATCGACGAGATCGAGAAGAAGCTCGACCTTCTCTACATTAAGTTGGACCTCGACATCGTCACGGGCAAGAGCGAACTGCCCGCCATACTAATCAACAGGGACGTTGCGCGCGAACTTGAGCGCCTCGGCGACAAGGTCCACGATGCGAGCGACCTCGTCAGAATACTAGCGCTCTAGGTGGGCTGGCGTTGGCAACGCCCGTCGAAGTCGAGCTACTCGTCGACGGGAGACTCGTAGTCTGGTCCACCGAGGACAGTAGAAACCTCTTCAACTCCGACTTCTACGGTAAGCCTCTGGGCAACCCGAAGCCGAAGGAGGACTTCGACGAGCCCCTCATCCTCGACCTCATCGAGGGCATCTACCTCCTTGAAAAGAAGGCAGTGACGGTCCGTTCCAACAAGCGGAAACTGACCGTGGCTGGCCTGAGGAAGGTGGCGCGTGAGAAACTGGAGAGCTTCGACGCGAAGTACAGCGTCTATCATGACCTTAGGGATAAGGGATTCGTCGTTACCCCCGGCTTGAAGTACGGTTGCGACTTCGCCGTCTACGAGCACGGCCCCGGGATCGACCACGCTCCATACATTATACAGGTAATGTCCAGGGATGACCAGATGTCAGCGTTAGACATAGTCAAGGCGGGGCGCCTGGCCTCGACGGTGAGGAAGACCTTTATAGCGGCTATTCCTGACCGCGACGGCGTCGAGTACCTTGAGTTTAAATGGTGGAAGGCCTAATCAGTTTCGTAACCTCGTTTTACCACTCCATTAATCCTTTATTAGCTCGGGTAGGTGGCGTCTTGGGCGTGCTGGATGGCTCCGAATGCCACGTTGGCGGCTGAGCTCCGGGAACTAGATGAGATAATGGAGAGGCGGCACGAAAAACTCCGAAAGGTCCTCACCACACTCAAGGACGGCATCTCGGGCCTCCCAGTAAGGGACCCGAGAAGCGTCAAGAAGATTGAGACACACCTACATCTAATCGACCTCTCGTTCGAGGAGGTCGACCGGGAGCAGATGAGATACAGGGAGTGGCTGGACCTCGCGTCCCAGAACCGGAGTGGTATATCCGACGAGACTCTCGGACGACTGAGTGAGTATCGGCGGAAGATGGGGGCGGAGACCGACGAGGAGATGATAGAGGAGCTCCTCAGAGTTGTAGAAGTGAGGTCTCGGTAGAGCTTATAGCTCCGAGTCCTCCTCGTCGGGTTCTTCAACCTCAACCTCGGTGACCGAACCGTCGTTCTTCATGAATTCCCTCAAAACTACAGTAGCATATCCTCCTGCTGGGAGGGTAAATGAGAGCGTCACCCCCTCGGGGTGCTCGCTTACCTTGATCTCGGGCAGTAGCCTGCCGAGGCGCCTCGTGCCATCGGCCCCGACCCTGCGTAGGTCATCTAAAGTGACGCCAGCATCGGAGAATATGGCGTCCTCGAGCTCCTTCGCCTCGTACTTCGTCTCCCTCATCTTGTACCCGTAGATGGGGGCAGTGAAGCTGATCTCCCCCTTCTCGAAGCGGGGCTGCTCCACCTGGGCGTCCTCGACGGTGAAGACTCCGCCGGTGTCATGCTTCTTCGCGAGGTCGCCGTTGAGAAGCCTGGTGAAGTTGCCGTCGTTCAGCCTCTTGGCGAGGTAGCGGTTGCAGAGGTGGCTCAGGTAACTGGAGACTAGGAACCGGCGGAGCCACCTGTTCCGCTCCTTGAAGTTGCCCTTTATGAGGTCGTAGCCGTCGAGGACGTTGCCGCCGTTCTTCCCCGTCCTCTGGGAACCGAAGTAATTGGGTATCCCGAGGTGGGCAATTGTGGATTGTATCCCCTCCGCCCTCCTGAGGGCTACCTTCGGGGAGGTCTCTAGGTCCGTGACGGTGATGGTGAAAGTGTTGCCCTTGAGGTGACCCGACCTCAGCTTCTTCGGGTGCCTCCTCGCCCAGTTCACCGTGACGCCGAGGCTCGACTCGATTATCTTCGCCACCTCCTTCGGATCGTCCGCGGGCATGAGGAGGCTGAAGGTCTGGGTGGAGACGGCGTTCTTGTCCTTGAGCCCCGCGTGGCCCACGTCCTCACGCCTCAGCCCTAGGAGACTCGCGATGGCGATCTGCGTGTCCCTCGTCGTCCTCCCGCTCTTCGTCACGCTGAGGTAGATGTGGTCCCCGTACCCGAGGGGTTCATAAGCGGGCACCTCGACGACGGTAAACAGCTCCGGTCTCGCCCTGATGACCCCGCCGATCCCTGGGAGTTCAGGAGTAACGTACGGGAGGCTGAGGTCAAGCTCGGGGGGTTGGGCCATTTCGGTTGATAGAGAATAGGCTAGGGAAAAAGGGTTTAGGTGGACTGTGGGCTCCAGTCCGGGACGGTCCAGGGGAACGGCTTCCCCTTCGAGTAGGCCTTCAGAGGCTCCCTGTAGGGGAACAGCGCCACCGCCCCGCCGGTGTGTAGGAAGAGGACGTTGTCGCGCTTCCTGAACTTCTTCTTCCTGCAGAGGTCGATGAGGCAGGCCATTGCCGTGGCGGTGTAGACGGGGTCTATGAGGATGCCCTCCGTCTCCGCCAGCACCTTTACCGCCTCCGCCTTCTCCTTGCTTATGACGCCGTAGCCGCCCCCGACGTACTCGTTGTAGACGATGATGTCAGACATGGGTATCTCGACGTCGAGGTCGAGGACATCATGGCTGTCCTTTATGATCTGGTTGACGCTCGCCTGCATCTCCTCCTTCGAGGTCCACCCGACGGCGGCGCCGACGATCTTCGTGCCCGTGTTCAGGGCCCTCGCGCCCATGACGAGCCCCGCCTGCGTCCCACCGGAACCGGTGCCGTGGACTACGTAGTCGAAGTCTACTCCCATCTCGGAGGACTGGTTGAATGTCTCCAGCATAGCGTTGACGTAGCCGGCTGCGCCGAGGGGGACTGATCCGCCGACGGGGATGAAGTAGGGGTTCTTGCCCTTCTTCCTCTGCGCCTCCATCTCGGCGTCTAGAGCCCCATTGAACTTCTCAGGCCGAACTACCTTGATCTCGGCACCCATGAGCTCGTGGAGGAGGTGGTTGCCATCCCACTCCTTCGGCTCCCAGCCATCCTTCGGCCCATTCTTGACGAGGACACAGTCGAGGCCAAGCTTACGTGCGGCGGCCACCGTCTGTGTGCACCAGTTTGAGTGGAACCCGGCGCCCGTCACTATGACGTCCGCCTTCTTCGCAAGGGCGTCCCCCATGAGGTACTCGAGCTTCCTCGCCTTGTTACCCCCGAAGGCGAGGCCTGTCAGGTCATCCCTCTTAACCCATATCCTCGGGCCGCCCAGCTTCTTAGTGAGGTTCGGCATCTCTTGAATGGGTGTGGGGAGGTTCGCGAGCCTTGCCCTAGGCAACGATCCCAGCTTCATACAGATCGGTGAAGAATCCGTCGCTGGGCAGTATAACATCTTTGACCCCCTGTGGCAGGATTTATCCGGCCAAGTGGGTGCCTATGATCCGTTGTCCGGGCAGTACAGGGTCAGGTGGTTCGAGGAGGGGGACCTCCCCGCCTACATTCGGGGGCTAAACGAGAACCTCTACGACGAGTACGACGAGGCGAGGTTCAGGTGGAAGATGGTGGACAGCCCTTTCAGCCTCGGCTTCGTGTCGATCGCCGTCGTGGAGTACGCGGGGGAGCCGGTGGCCTTCAACAGCTTCCTCCCCCTCAGGGTGCGGCGGGGTAAGGACATCTTCCCTATCGTGCAGGGCTGTGACGGCTTCGTCGAGCCCGAGCACAGGAGGATGGGCCTCTTCCAGGAGACTCTCAAGTTCGCTTTCGGGGAGCTCGCTGGGATGGGACCCGAGATGCTGATGGGCTTCAACTTCGCGGGCTCCGCGGGGGCTGCGCAGAAGGTGGGCTCCACCCTGACCTGCGATTTCCACGCCCTCTGCGCCAAGGCGACCGACCTCAAGAGCGTCGAAGGGTCGAACGGGGTCGAGATAGAGCCCTGCAGCCTCGACGAGCTCCACGCTCTCTACGAGAATTGGGGCAAGGCCACACCGAAGCTCCACTACCAGAGGACTCCCGAGTACCTTCGCTGGCGGTACAGCCATCCGATAAGGCGGAGCAGGTTCTATCGCATCCGAGAGGGAGGCGACACTGGCTACGCCGCCGTGAGCATGGAGAGAGACGGCGCATCGAATACCCTCTTCCTCGAGGACTACTCCCCGATATTAGAAGGGCCACGGGTCCTCTCGGCCCTAATTAAACAATTGCTGGATGAGGACGAACCGGTCAACGAGGTCTACCTGACCGAAGCCACGGGCTCGCCGATGAGCGAGGCGACTCAGCAGCTCGGTTTCGCCCCTGACCACTACTACACGCTAATCATGAAGAACATCAGAGGGCTGGAGGAATCCGGGAAGAAGCTATACAAGGGCGGCGTCGAGCTGACTAACATCGGGAATTGGAGAATAGTGTCGTCGGATATCTTCTAGCCCTTGAGCCAGTCGACCTCGTCCTCCTCGAGCCCCAGCCACGCTGTCGCGGCCTCCGCCATCGCCGCGTTCTTGTACATGAGGCGGATGAGGGGGATGACCTCGGAGATGGCTTCCTTGCTCGAGATGTGGCACTTGACGGCGACCTTCGCGGCGACGTCCTGCAGCTTATGGCGGCTGTGGTAGGTGCGTATATATCTCCACTTGAGCTGGGGTGGGCGTAGGTAGGGGATGGACCAGCCGTTCCCGCCGCGGACCCAGGTCGCCCCGAGCCCCCTCAGAGCCTCGTTTACGCGCCTCCAGTCGTCCCCCATGTACTTGACGGGCTTCACTAGCATCCCCGCCGCAGTCTCCTGGGTGACGAAGGCGCTCTGAGGGTACCCTAGCTTAGTCGTCGCCGTCATTACTTGTCGGCGGAGGCCGAGTCCCTCGCTGTGCCCCCTGCTGAAGGCGACACCCCCCGTCATCGAGTTGAACATGTACTTCTGGAGCCTGTAGCTGCTGCTCCGTGCCCTCTTCTCGAAGATGTCGGCGCGGCTCAGTGCCTCGAGCCCCTCGGCGAGGTCCCTCTTGTCGTCGAGTATCAGGGGGAGGTTCTCGTATATCCAGTCAAATAGCTCCTCGTGGTCGATGTAGGCCTGCCCTATGGCCTTGCGAGCCTCGTAGAGGGTCTTTGCGGCGAAGATGTTGCGCACAAGGGCAGGGGTGTACTCCTGCCTGTCCCTATGGCCGAGGCCCTCAACGTCCTCGACGGTCACCACCCCCTTCCCGCGTGCGATGGTTTCAAGGTCGTTTATTGCTGAGCGTAGATCACCCTCACAGTGGATGGCGAGAGCCTCTAACGCCTCCGGAGGCGCATCGAGCTTCAGCTCCCTCGCTATCTTCTCCAGCTTGGTGACTACGTCCATCGTTGGAATGGGTTTGAACTCGATGGCGATCGCCTTGTCTCGTAGGGGGCGGAACTTTTCGTCGTTGTCCTCCGCGATGGCCGTTGCGATGAGGATGATGGGTGCGCGAGTCATCTTGATGATGTCGGAGATGGCGGCGATGCCCCCCTGGTCCTCGTGGCCGCTCACCCCCTCCATCTCGTCGAAGAGGATGAGGCGCCTCTTCCCGAAGATGGTGATGTTCTGCGTCGCGGCGCGCCCGATGAGCTCCTCCATCCGGGTGCGGGTTCGGTAGTCGCTGGCGTTGACCTCTAGGAGGTCGAAGCCGAGCTCCTCGGCGAGGACATGCACGCTGCTCGTCTTCCCAGTGCCGGGTGGGCCGTGGAGGAAGACGGCCCGCTCCTTGGGCACTCCCTTCTCCCAGCCGCGGAGCCAGAGCTTGAGCTCGTTTACTGCCTCCCTGTTGTCGGCTATGTCCGCGACGGTGCGTGGCCTGAACCTGACCGCCCAGGGTAGCCTGTCCGCGCTCAACTTTCTTCACTTGCTAGGGCTAGCTTCGCGATGAGTGTGCTGAGCTGTATCTCGGGGCGTGCCCCCTGTGTGAGGCGGAAGTCGATCTCCCCGACGGTGTCGCTTATCCTCACCTTCCACTTCTCGGGCATCTGCATGCGCATCAGCTCGGAGTAGACCATCCTGAGCACGTCCTCGGCGCCTAACCCCTCGTCGATGAGGAGGCTGCGTAGAATTTCCCGCGCCTCTAGGAACTCGCCCTTCATGCCGAGGTTTATCATCTCGCGGACGCGCTGTGGGCTGACCTTCCCGAGGACGCTGTAGATGGCGATGTCATCGACCTCCCCCTGCGTCGCGGCGGCCGCCTGCAGGAGATTCGTCGCCTTGCGCATATCCCCGCCGCTCGCCTCGAAGACGGCGTCCAGCCCCTCAGGGATGAGCTTGACCCCCTCCTTCTTCGCTATCGTAGTGATGTAGCTCTTCACGTCCTTCTCGGCGAGGGGGCCGAACCTGAAAACGCTGCACCTGCTCTGGATTGGGTCGATTATATTCTCACTATAGTTTCCGATGAGGCAGAAGCGGCAGGTGCGTGTGTAGACCTCCATCGTTCGGCGGAGCGCGTGCTGCGCAGCCGTCGTGAGGCTGTCCGCCTCGTCGAGCACCAGTATCTTGAAGGAGACCTCGCTGGCGATGGCGGCTGTCCTGGCGAAGTTCTTCACCTTCTCCCTGATGACGTCGATGCCGCGCTCGTCGCTCGCGTTAAGCTCCAGGATGTAGTTCTGGAAGCCGGGGCCGTATAGGTCGCGTGATAGGCAGAGGATACTGGTTGTCTTCCCAACGCCCGCCGGCCCAACGAGCAGGAGGTGGGGGAGGTTCTTGTCCTTGACGAAGCTCTTGAACCTCGAGACGATTTCCTCCCTGTCGACCATCTCGTCGAGGGTCTTGGGTCTGTACTTCTCCGCCCATACACCGCTGCTCATGACGATTCACCTGATAACCCCCGGGGGCGTTTTTTAAGGCTTCTAGGAGGTGGCGAGCCTAGGGGAGATGGGTGAAATTGGTCCAACTTTCAGCATCGCCCAATTGAAGTAGCTTTAAATCTTCGAGTCGTCGCCTCTCCGTTTTAGGTGTTTACGCGGAGTGTAAACGATGAGAAGGTACCTGCTTAAGGTAGTGGGGGGGTTCACCCTCCTGGCTGCCATGGCCTATCTTATCGGTACCTTCTCACCATACCCTGAGATGAAGAATTTACCTTTATTCACTCTAACTACCGTTTGGAGGATCTTTTTTACCCTCATGATTTCGGTGGCATGGGGTGTATCTTTTGGAATCCTGGCAGCTACGAACAAGACGTTCGGGAGGATACTCACCCCGATAGTCGATATTCTCCAATCCATCCCGATACTAGGATATTTCCCACTTGCTATAGGCTTCCTCTACGCTTGGGGTGCTTGGGGCATCGAGACATCTGTCATTTTACTGTTATTCACATCGATGGCATGGGCCATCTACTTTGGTGTGCTCGGGGCTATCAGTAGCATACCGGCGAATGTAGTCGAGTCGTCCAAGAGCTTTGGAATTCAAGGTTGGAAATATACTCGACACATCGTACTTCCCGCGATAGCCCCCGCGGTTGTTTCAGGCGCGAATCTAGCGTGGAGCGACGGCTGGTTCTTCATGATAGCTGCTGAGTACGTCCAATACCAGCAGAAAGTTGTATCACCCCCGTCGGGTGGAGTGGGCTACCTTCTAGCCCAAGCAGCATATTTTTATAAAGACATGAATCTTGCCATCATACTCCTAGTCTTCATCACAACACTAATCATCGTAATCAACAGCCTCACGTGGCACAAACTAATGGACAAAGCTAATACAGGCACATTCAAACCCATCATTAGCATCGACCTTTCCGGTGTTGGAAAAATAATAGCGGCTGAAGAATCAAGTATCTTAGCTTTAGGTATACACATGCCGAAGGGCTTCTCGGCCGTAAGCCAGAGGTTGAGACAGTACTCCCGATTAGAGAGGATCATCCTTTGGTGTGTTCTAGGCGGCTTACTACTCTATTTTGTTGTAATCGAATACGATCATTTCCCTGCGCTCAGCATCGTTCAACAAGGATTGTCTTCGCCACCTGCTGACCAGCTCGGCAATCTATCTATGTTTATACTTCTCACGATGGGGAGACTCACGATCGCTTACTTAGTCTCGTTAGTTGTAGCCATTGGTCTAGGTGTACTCGCCGCTGAAAGCAAACGCGCGGCTTCGCTAATCTACCCGATCTACGACATAGGCCAAGGTGTCCCAATACTCGCCCTCTTTCCCGTCATATATCTTGGATTAAGCGGGGTAGTCGGATCTCAGAGACTCGCTCTTGAAATAACGTGCATCGTGATGCTTGTCCTAGATATGATATGGTATATGTTCATCAACATTACTAGCGCGATCAAGAATATACCCACAGAGATTAAGGAGGTTGGATCGCTCTTTGGCTTCAAGGGGCTTCATAGAATAACCCATCTCATCATTCCCTCGATTCTCCCTGCAATAGTGACCGGTAGCATACTGTCATGGGGGACGGGTTGGAACACGATAATCTTCTCCGAGTATCTCCAGTCATCCGAACCCGGAGTACCATCAGTATGGGTTCCAGGGATTGGCTCGCTTCTCGACCTGTCGAAACTTTTATGGAAATACCATTGTGCTAGTGTTCCTTCTCGTCATCATATGTGTAATAGTTTTGTCGATGGAAGGCCTGATCTGGAGGCGTCTCATCAGGCGATTCGAGAAATACAAGGTGGAGGTCGGATAAGATGTCAGTGCTTGATGTACAACACGTCAGAAAAGTCTTCAAAGAGGACAAGAATGAGACCCTCGCCCTCGACGACGTGAACTTCACCGTGAATAACGGTGAGTTCGTACTACTCGTCGGACCATCCGGATGCGGCAAGTCCACTATGCTCCGAATTATCGCCGGGCTTGAGCAGGCGACCGCCGGCGAGGTCATCTTCGAGGGAAAACCAATCATCGCAGTCCGAGCACCGAAGATTTCCATGGTTTTCCAGCTATTCGGGCTCCTCCCCTGGAAGACGGCCCAAGAGAACGTCGAAGTTCCCCTCGAGATACTCGGGGTCCCGAAGAAGGAGCGCACCGAGGCTGCGAAATCGTATCTAAAGATGGTCCATCTCGAGGGCTTCGAAAGCACTTACCCCCACGACCTCTCGGGCGGAATGAAGCAGCGGGTCGGAATTGCCCGCGCACTTGCCCTTAAGCCAGAAATCCTCCTCATGGACGAGCCCTTCAGCAGCCTCGACGAGTTGACGGCGAAAACACTGAGAGATCTCACCCTCAGCATTTGGCGGAAGAGAGATGAGCCTCCTGATAGTGTTCTTATGGTCAGCCACAACGTCGAGGAGGCAGTCTACCTCGCGGATAGGGTAATCGTAATGTCGGGTAGACCCGGACATGTCGTCGGAGACGTAAAGATCGATATCCCCCGCCCGCGTTCAGAACACATTCGCGACTCAGTCTATTTCCACTTCGTCGACGAGGTCATGGAAATGCTGAACGCCGGTAGCGAAAAGCGATAAGCAGACCACCCGTGAACCATTTTACTGTAATTATTACAAAAACCTAGTCCGTTTAGGGGTTTAATCTGTTTTTTATACGCCTTGGGCACCAGTCATAGACATGGCTAAAGTCAAACCCTTCATAATCGGGACCCGGAACGCCGGCGAGTTCCTACATGCGGGCGCCAAGGTGCTGCGCGATGGTGGCTCAGCGATCGATGCCGTCGAGGCTTCGACGAAGCTCGTGGAGGCGAACCCTAAGGATGACAGCGTCGGCTACGGGGGCGTGCCCAACCTCCTCGGTGAGGTTGAGCTGGACGCCAGCATAATGGACGGTAAGACCCTGAGGACCGGCGCCGTGGGCGCCGTTAAGGGGTACATGCACGTCATAAGCATCGCCCGTATGGTGATGGAGAAGACTCCACACGTGATGCTGGTGGGCAGCGGCGCGGAGCTGTTCGCGAAGTCGATGGGCTTCAAAAAGCAGAATCTTCTCACGAAGGAGGCGAAGGCCGCCTATCAGAGCTTCCTGACGAAGTACGCTGACCTGCCCAAGGAGGGTGAGAAGCCCTGGTACGTCAACTACGACGTCGACTTCGGTCTACGCGGCTGGTACGACAAGCTTAGCGACAAGCAGCATGGCACCGTCAACATCATGGCGATCGACAAGAACGGCGACATCTGCAGCGGAGTCAGCACCAGCGGAACCGCCTTCAAGTTCCCCGGGCGCCTCGGGGACAGCCCGATAATCGGAGCGGGCAACTACTGCGACAACCGCTTCGGCGCGGCCGCCTGCACGGGGCGCGGGGAGCTCGCGATACGCCTCAGCCTCGCCAGGACCATCCTCAGCTATATGGAGAACGGCATGACCGTCCGCGAGGCGTGCGCACGCGGCATGAAGGACATAAACGAGCTTGGCGAGAAGGGCGGAATGAACTGCCTAGCCATGGACAACAAGGGTAACACGATGAGCGCCTCCACCAGCCGGGAGAACTTCCACTGGTACATGGACGTCGACTCCAAGGAGGCCGAGCAGCGCAAGGGCATCTACATCCCGGAGTAGAGACGATGTCCAACCCTCCCTACGACCCGAAGAAGATCACGCCCGACCTCTACGGCGACCGCAGCCCCGTCGAGGGCAGGGTAGTCGCCATCCTCCACGTCAGTTTCAAGGATCGCGGCCTAAAGCTCATCGACACTAAGAGCCGCGCTGTCCTCAAGCACGAGATACACGAGATCATGATAACGGACGAGAAGAAGGCGGCCCCGGGTGGGGGCGCGGACAGGGTCGCCGCAGTTGCCTTCTTCGAGATCACGAAGGGTGGCCTAATCGTGACGGGGGACAGGGTCACCGCCGCCGGAACCAAGATAGGCGAATCTAGTCGGCTACGACGAGAACCACATGCCGAACCACCTCGGAATAATCCTCTGGGCGCCAACACTCGACGAGCCCTCGCTCGCCGTGGGCGACAAGATAGTCTTCCACAGACCCGGTTAGCCCTTATCCGGCGCCCCTATCCCAAATATCCCCGAAGTGTCCTCGACCTTCTTGCAGTGCGCCGTAGCACATCCTGAGGCTCGAGGGCATCAGCTGTGAAACGCTTAGCCTCCACTATCTTCACCGACGCCTTGTTTAGCTCGGGGATGCCTATCCAGAGCTTCCTGCCATCGACCTTCGACGATAGGGCGTTCAGGAGCGGCTCGGCGTACTCCGAGTGCTTCGGGTCGCATATCCACGGCCCCACTCTGACGTTTGAGGCACCGGGCTTCGCCATTATGAAGCCGTGTAGCACACCCCCCTTCGAGGCCTTGAAGCATAGCTCGGGGAAGTCGTGTTGGACCCTCCTCAGCTTCTGAGTCCTGTCGAGGCCGAAGAAGCGCTTGTCGAGTGCGGCGACCTTTTCGAGGTCATCCCTCACCATGGGCTCTATGCTGTGGTGTGGAGCTTTTGTGGCGGTGCCGCTGTACCTCAGCGACAAGTACTCGCCCTTAAAGCCGAGGCGCTCGTAGAGGGGTATCGCCTTCTGGACACCGTCTAGCCGAATACTGGCTGCACCTTCGGAGGTCAACCTGGTGATTGCGTGCTTCATCAACGCGGCACCAACCCCCCCTCCCCTCGTCTCGGGAGATACTATCAGATTCCCGATGAATCCCACGTCCCCGTACAGGAAGCTGTTAACTATACCGACGTCGACCCCGTCGATGCTCGCCACAAAACACCCCGCTGGCTCGTAGTAGATGCTCCTATCCACGTCTGCGCGGGTGTTCCCCCAACCGACCAACTCCTGCAACCTCATCACGAAGTCGATATCGCCATGCGTCATGACCCTGATCTCGGGCGGACTCATGGCGTCAAACTTCGTCCGATGGTCTATAAAGGGGTTCGCTCAGGCGTCCCCGCGCTGTTCTAGGGCCTGTTCGACGAGGTCTCTGAAGAAGTCTTCCTTAAGCTCACCGCCGTGGCCGAAGCCGATGCAGCGCGCGTCGAACCTGATCTCGAAGCTCCTGCCGTCCCTCTCTATCCAGAATGGGTACGTCCTGCAGAGCAGGGCGCGATGTGGGTAGACCCTGCACCCCTCCTTAGTGAGGTAGATACATGCGCCCCCCGCCTTCCTCATCTCAGCGACGAACGGGGCTTCCCCCTTTACCTCCACCTTGAACCCTACCTCCCCAGCCTTCTCGAGCTTCTCGACGTCGGCTGGGAGGAGCAGCACTTTCCTCGGTCGGTGGGATGCGTCCCTGCAGCAGGCTCCGCATCGCTTGCACCCCCACCTGACCTTGGGATAGTAAAACTCGTACTCGCCGGAAGGTGTCGTGAGTCTTCCTCTAGCGTATGGGATGACTATTTCATTCCCCTCCGTCATTGCGCCCCTCTTCTTACCCAATTGTCATCCGTGCTCCTTCGGCAGCGCCTCAGCCACAGCGGCTTCGGCCAAGACCTGTAACGGGTCGAGGACTGGCACGGAGAGGTCGCCGTCCTTCAGGACGAGACTCACCTCGGTGCATCCGCAGATGATCATCTCAGCCCCGCCGGCTACGAGTTCGTTCGCTACACCGCGGAGTAGAAAACCTCCGTCGATGAGGTTACCCGCCTTTATGCACTGGTAGATCGCCTTCATGACATCCGCCTGCTTATCAGGGGTCGGTTGAAGCATCTCAACCTCTGCTTCCGCGTAGGCCGCTGAGTAGAGGCCAGTCCTCACTGTCCCGTCGCTTGCGAGGAGTCCAGCCCTCCGTATCTTGGGGTAGAGGCTCTTTGCCCTCCCCGCTGAGAGCTTGATCATGTTGAGTATAGGTACACGCAGCTCCTTCTGGAGTGGCTCCAGGAAGTAGTGGGCAGTGTTGCAGGGAATGATTATGAAGTCGGCGCCAGCTTCCTCGAGCCTCTTCCCCGCCCGAATCAGCTCAGGCAATGGGCTCGGCCCAGTGCCGATTATAGCCGCCGTCCTGTCTGGAACCTTTGAGTTGCTGTAGATGATGACGCGTGGGTGGTCCTGATCCCTCTTCGCCGGGGTGGTCCTTATTATCCTCATGTAGAGGTCCGCGGTCGCCTCGGGGCCCATCCCCCCGAGTATCCCTATGATCTTCTCCGACAAGTCGGCACTCCAGAGTGAGAGTGAGCGGCTAAAGTTAACGCTTATCCCTCTCACGTATGAGCTGGATGACGGAGACCAACCCAAGCACAACCGCTATAGCGTAGACGACTACCGAGACCTGAAATGTCTCGGGGGTGAAGACACTCTGCGTGGCAAGAATCACAAGGCTCATCCCGATGACTATGGACGCCATCACGAGGCCTAATAGGATCTTGTATGACGCTCTATCTACGGCATTTCCCGAGCCTATCTAGGTCGTCGTGCGCGATCTTGAATGTTATCGTGCCCGTTGAGAGCCTCTTGAAGAAGGCATTCAGGTTATCGGGCAGATCCTTCGCGCTCTGGAACGCCTCGATGAGGTCGAAGCCGGCCTTCGCGATGTTCGCCTGGTTCATCACCCTCTTCCTGAAGACGCCGGTGATGACGGGCTTCACCTCCTCCATGAAGTCGAAGTCGGGGTTCAGTTTGTAGCCGTCGTCCTCGACCATGATTATGACCTTGATCATGAGCATGGTGACCATCGGCACCCTGAGCTTGTACTTCCTCAGGGCAGCGACGACGCCCTCGAGGGCGTCCGAGCCGTCACCCGCAGCGTGGCCATCGCTCTGCATGACGGCGAGGTAGAGGTCGTCCTTGAAGGCGTCCACCCACTGATCCCTTATCCTGATCCCTATGGCGTTAAACACCTCGAAGAGGTCGTCGACGTCCTTTTCGACTATCGCCACAAGCATCTTGAGAAGTAGGTCCCTCTTCTCAGGGCGGAGCACACCGATGAGGCCGAAGTCAAGGAAAATTAGCTCCCCCTGGGGGTTGACGAGAAGGTTACCCGGGTGAGGGTCCCCGTGGAAGAAGCCGTCCTCGAAGATCTGCTTCATGTAGGCCTTGAACCCGAGCTGGGCGATCTCCTTCGGATCGACGCCCAACTTCTTGATGAGGTCCACCTTGTCTA
This sequence comes from Candidatus Bathyarchaeota archaeon, assembly GCA_963769425.1. Lineage (GTDB taxonomy): Archaea > Thermoproteota > Bathyarchaeia > TCS64 > TCS64 > UBA8941. The sequence continues at coordinate 87,541 of CAVYLP010000002.1, forward strand.
TCCTCACGCCCTTCATGTACTCCATCACGAGGAGGCGGGTCCCAGAGTACTCCCAGAAAATCTTCGGTACCCTCACCTTCGAGAAGGGCTTCATGTTCTTGGCTATTAGCTCAGCGTTCCTGCCATCCTTCGTGAAGTCGAGCTCTGAGAGTATCTGTCTTGCAAAGTCCACGACGAGGGCTGGGAAGTTGAATATCTGCAGGTCGCTCGAGGTCTGCTCAGCCCTATCGGCGATAGCTTTGAGGATTCGTAGGTCCGTCTCTATCTGCTCCTTTATCCCCGGGCGCTGGACCTTCAGGACCACGACCGTGCCGTCCTTCAGCTTGCCGTGATGCACTTGGCTGAGGCTGGCAGCGGCGAATGGACGCTCGTTGAGGTAAACAAACGTCTCCTCGATATTTCCACAATACTCCTCGATTGTTGGCTTGACCCGTTCGAAGGCTACGGGTTCGACTTTATCGGTGAGGTACTTCAGCTCCTCGATGAGCTCGGGGGAGAGAAGCTCTCGTCTGGTGCTCATTATCTGCCCGAACTTGACGAATGTAGGCCCCATCTCCTGGATAGCGAGGCGCACCCTCCGGTTCACGTTTAAGTTCGTTGTTTCCGGCTTCTGTCTGCGGAGGCGCCATTGGATCGTGTTAGGAAGAAGGTCGGCAACGGCTACCTCGAAACCATACTTGACGAGGATTGCGGCGATCTGCTCGTAGCGTCTGAGGGGGAGCGCCATGTTTAATCAAGAAGTAAGGCGTAGATTAAAACATAATAGAAAAGATGTGCTTTGTGTTGAAACACGTTTTTTTTCTGGGATTCGGATAGATGGGTAAGAAAGTTACTATGATTGAGGATGAGTGCTGGAGTTGAGGAAGTATCTAGTCTGCATGATCTTGGCCCTCATCACAGTACTGGCCATCGTCATGTCCCCGGGGAGCCAAGCCAAGTCCAGCAACCCCTGCGCTTCATGCCACTCCGCTTCGCGTTACCAGTACCTGGACATACTGGAAGGGAACTCGGGAAACCAGATCCCCGCATCGATCGGGGTCGGCGAGACGAAAACCGTAACCGTCGTCATCCAGAACCAGATCGCCGCCCAGGTGTACAATACGCTGGTGGAGGTGTCTGCGACTCTGTCGTCTCAGAACGGGCACTTCAGTGTCGGGACACCCACCATCAGCCTAGGGACGATGAATCCGGGGACGAAGACGGCGACTTGGCAGATCACGGGGGTATCCGCGGGCTCGGATGCCCTGATAATCACGGCGCGGGGTACGAACCCCCACAACAGCCTGTTGCTGACCGATTCATACGCGCCATCCGCAACTATCAGCGTCACTGGGGCAGCGCCACCGCCGACCTATACGGTCACCGTGACGGCTACGGACTCGGCGACGTCGGCCAAGCTGCAGGGGGCGTCCGTGGCCCTGGGGGATTCTGTGAAGACGACGGACGCCAGCGGTGCGGCGACCTTCGCCACCGTCGCTGGCACGTTCAGCCTATCCATCTCGAAGGCAGGGTACACGCCCCTAAGCGAATCCATCACCGTGACAGCCTCGACTAGCATTAGTCGAAGCCTCAAACCCGAGCTTGTCCCGCCTCCGACCTACACTGTTTTCGTGACTGTCATCGACTCGACGAACTCATCAAGATTGGTCGGCGCGAATGTGACCCTCGGCTCGCAGCAGCAGGCCACGAACCCGAACGGCGTCTCCACGTTCACGGTTCAGGCCGGCACGTATCCCCTCGAGATCAGTAAGGCGGGGTACAACCAGACGAGCGAGACGCTCGTGGTCGGTGGGGACCTGAGCATCAGCCGGAGCCTGACCCCGACGCCCGTGGCGCCGAGGTATGTCGTGGCTATAAGGGTCTCGGACGCCGCGTCTAAGGTTCAAATATCGGGCGCGAACGTGACCTTTGGCGGGGTCACACAGGTAACAAGCGCCGACGGCGTCTCGTCATTCACGGTGCTCTCTGGGACGTATCAGCTTGAGATCGTTAAGGTGGGCTACGATTCATGGAGTGAGACCGTACCGGTGAATGCTAGCGTAACCCTCAGCCGGGTCGTCTCCGCCACGCCCCCACCGCCAGCGACGGACCTCAACCCCTTCATGGCCTTCATCTACCCTCCGCTCTCCGTAACCGCCTTCGTGCTCGTCTACGCCTTCGCCGCCTACATCCTGGCCAAGAAGGAGCGGACGCCGATCCTCAACCGCCTAGGCTTCATGGCTTGGATAGTCGCGCTCATCGCCATGATAGACGGGGTCGTCTGGGGAAGGACGTCGACCACATTCTTCGCGTGGGTGCCGGACCCGACGACGATGTTGTCACTCTTCGTACTCATCTCCGCCACGATGATACTCTTCGGCGAGGGGTGGACGATGTTGTCGAAGCTCCTCGCCGTGGTGTCCTGCGTACCCGCCGCGCTCATCCTCCCATACTACTTCGGCCTCGTCAGCCTCGTCCTACTGATACTTGTTACAGCCTTCAGGTTCGACGCCGGCCCCGCTGGGGCGAAGTCGCCGCAGGTCGTTCACAGGCGCATGGTGGCCTCGAAGCTGAACCGCGTAGTCTCTTGGCTATTCCTCCTCTTCTCCGCGTTTTCGCTGTCCACAGGGTACATCATGACGCGTCTGAACCTGGACGTCGACGTCACATTCCAGATACACGAGCTTCTTGGGTACACATTCGCGGTGATGTTGGTGGTCCACGTGCTTCTCACACTTCTGGCGGGTTACCCGTGGAAGATGATGGTGAGAAACTTCCTCGACAGGAGAACCTCGTGGTCCGTCGCCATGTTCCTGCAGGTGGTGACCGCGCTGCTTCTGGTCGTCTTCTCGGGTGCCCAGGTGTTGACAGGGCTCGGGTGGGCCTTCCCAACCGTGGCCTCGATCGTTCCGATACTGCCACACATAAGAATAGATGAGCTGCTGTTCTCCACGCTAGTCGTACACGGTGCGATCGGCGTGAAGTTCGCGTTAACGAGGCGCAGGATCAAGGTGCCGAGGATCGACTACATCCTAGTCTTGGTCTCGGTCGTCGCCATCGCGCTTGTGTTCCTCTATGGACTTTGACGCCTTTTTCTTCCCCTCCGAGAGGGTCGAGGGCATGGAAATGATGATTCCGAGGCTCATCAGGGCACTCCCCCACCAGATGACGTTGACGAGTGGCTTAGTTGACACCTGAAGGGTCAGTGTGGATGGTGGATTGTTCATGCCGATAAGTGCGCTGAAGAGGGAGTTGTAGGCTGTCTGGTCGAGGTTGAGGTTGACGTAGATGTCAGTCACGCCGTCACCGAGCACCGTTGGGTGGGCGACAAGCCCGTAGTTGGGAAAGTACTGCCCGGTGAGGACCCCACTGTATATCCTCCCCGCGTATGAGACCTGAAATGGGACGCTCATCGATGACTGCTCGGGGGCGACTATGTCGATCTCAGAGACGTAGGCGCTCCCCGAGCCCAGGCCCATGGTCACGTTCCCGACCGATAGGTCCACCCCGAGCACACTGGCGGGGGCGGAGGAGACTCCCACGGTCACCGATTGAGGGTCGGGGCTCATCGACGAACTCACGAAGACCCCGAATAGTACGACTATAACGCCAAGGTGCATGATTTGCCTTCCTGTGAGGGCGACTGACCTGTTCTTGGCGATTGCCATGAGCACTCCAATCGTCGCTGTTATGGCTGCTACGATTAGAAGTGGAAGGACGGCGTTGACCACGGGGAAAACCGACGGGAACCCGAATACGATGAAGACCAGTGACGCCGCGACCGTGGCCACCAACGCGCCAAGCCGTATCTTGATTGACTTCTCACTCGCACCACAGAATAGAGAAGCCAACACGAAGGCGAGGACGAAGGGCATCGAGACGTAGTTGTAGAACTCGATGCTCGTTGACGCTGCGGTCCCGGTCACGAGGTTCTGGATAGTCGGTATGATCACCCCCGCGAAGCAGACCCAGAAGACCCCCATCAAAGACAGCTGGCTCGCGAACATCATCTTGCCCTGCAGAGGCGTCTGGCCGTTCGGCCAGTTGAGTAGGGGCTTCCCCACCTTTTTCTTGAGGTAGAAGAAGTATGCCGTCGCGGCTACTATGCAGACGAGGAGGGCGGGGCCGGCTGGGGAGAAGGCGTAGGCGTGCACCGAGTTCAGTAGCCCGCCCCTGGTGAGGGCGCTGAGGAAGAGTAGGGAGTCGAAGCTCAGGACCACCATGAACTCTCTGAATAGGTCCTTACGCGCGCCTGTGGATGAACTGTGGAAGTACGCAGTCAGGGCCAGCCACGGCAGCAGGCTCGCCGTCTCGACGGGGTCCCAGGACCAGTAGCCACCCCAGCCTAGAACCTGGTAGGCCCAGAGCCCCCCTAGGGCTATACCTATCGTGAGTAGAAGCCACCCCGACTTAAGTGAGAGGTCGAGGAGCCTCCCCTGCTTCGCGCCGGTCTCCATCTCGGCGAGGGTCAGGGCGAAGGCGAGGACAACGAAGGCATACCCCGCGAAGACGACTTATTGGGTGGTAGAACATCCAGATCGACTGCAGCTGGGGATTGAGCCCCATCCCGTCAGGTGGAGTTACTGTGAACCGCTGGAACGGCCCCTTAAACAGGGTCAGAACCATGAAGTAGAGGAACAGCAGCCCTAGGAGCTTCGCCGCGGAGGCGTCCTTGGATTGGGTCCTCTGCATGTAGAGCCGGTACCCGATGTAAGCAATCCCGATGAAGAACGCGATCATTAGCAAGCTCCCCGATGAGCCACCCCAGGAAGCGAAGAGCTTCAGCGTCCACGACAGGCTTGAGCTGCTGTAGTCGTAGACCTGCTGGATGGAGAAGTCTGAGACGAGGAAGGACCTGATGAACAGGATGTAGTAGGCGACAAACATCGCGAATCCGAGGGCTGATAACCCGACGCCCAGCCCGCGCCTCGCCCCACCCCGACGAGTGAACAGGATGATGTCGACGGTGACGAGGATGAGGGTGATTATCAGTATGATGTCTTCGGGTTCCATAGCTAAATTACACCATTACTCCCGATGGGCATTCGTCGGAGTGTTCACGGATAAATGTTCATAGCTAGGGTTCAAAAATTTGAGTATTAGAGTCACTTCATCAGGAATTGATGGTGGTGGGCCTGCAGAGATTTGAATCCACTATAAATCATAAAGAAATTTTCCGAATAGATCCTTTTTCAAATGTTTTTTTCGAGTTTCCCCTCTCTTCAACCCGCCCGCCACAACGTTTCCCCATAAGTGGTAACCACTAATAAGGTGATTCCACGGGACGCCTTCACACCGATGAATGAACACATCCAAACAGTGTTACGCCTCAGATTGAATGGCGTCCACCCAACCACGCCTACATTCACATCGTTCAATGAACCGCGATCCACTCCCTTCAATGATTGTTGAAGGCATCCGGAATGCAACGGTTTTCAATGGATATTCAATGGTTTTGGACACGTTTCAGATGGTTCCGGCGACGCGTCCCCGACGACTTCGCTATATATAGTTGAAAGTGTGGGGAGTATGAGCGGGAATTGGTGAGTGAGTCCCAGATTGAGAAGAAGGGAGCATCAGATAAGGATGAAGATTTTTGAATTGTTTGTTGATTTCTATGAGCTGCCTAATTCTGAAATCGACATATCCGGACCTGGGAAACGAGTTTTTGCTCACCGTAGACTCTACGTTGAATCCCATCAATGTGCCCAAGGACTACGAGCCAGAGGAAATCTAACCATCTGAAGACATTATTTAGAACATTTTCGCAATTGGTCTCGATGCGATCTTGGTTGACTCAACGGCATAGACTGCGAGGGCTAGTGCCCAGAACCTATCGTCATGTGTTCCCTCTGGGTGGTTGAATAGCAGTTTCCCCGTTTTAGCTAACTCGTGTCTCTCGACGTTGAGCTCGTGGAATAATTCCGAGTCATAGGGTATGTGAAGGAGTGGTCGTAGGTTCGAGTTGCATGATGGGCACGTCGTCCTCCATTCTCCCTCCCTCGTGTCGATGTAGCCCTCCCAATCACAGCTTACGCATTCCGCCTTCCTCATCTTCTCCTTGAGGGCAGTCGCCATTGTCTCTTTGCTCTGATCTGTGAAGTTGATCCCCTCCACATACTTGATTCCGCCTCTATGCATATCCTCGACGATGTAGTCGCCGACGTTGCTATTGTCTGCATATATTGACCTTATGGTTCTCCAGTTGTCCTGTAGGCGTTTAACGTAGCCTATGACGGCTCCATAGGCGGTCTCGAGGGGGAAGACGTGGAGGTGGCGAAGGTACAGGTGGTTTTTGGCGCGTTCGAGGACGGCTACAGCGGTGTAGTCGTTGTGTTTGCCGAAATCAATGCCTAGGAAGAATTCGCCTGTTACTTGATCTGTTGCTTTGGTATACTCTAGCTGGCTGTCCTGAGCGAGTGTGATGAGGCTTGTTGATAACCAGGCGTTCATGTCCTCGGTCCACTCGCAGAGCATTTCCCTTCTCCACCGTGAAGGGTCTCCTGCTAGTTGTACCTCGACCATTCGCACAATCTCTGGGCTCAGTGGCCCGTTTGGTGGGAGAGCCTCAGTGTATGGTACTTTGTGTTTGCTGAACGAGTCGTATGCCTTATCGTGAAACATCTTGTGGAATATGGAGTCGGTGTTCCAAGGCGTCGACTCCGCTATCAAGTAGCCGTTCGTTGTGTTAAGAGTGAAGAGGACAGCGGTGTAGAGGTCCGCATCGTCTCTGATGAAGTTCGCCTCCATCAAGTAGACGACCCGAGCGGTGTGGCCTCTTATCGTCTCCGGTACCGGTGACTCAGCTAGGATTGTGGAGCCGTTCTTCAACCGTATCACTGTATGTAACAGCTTATCCTTGCCGCATACGAGTTTGAATAGCTCTAGGTTGTTTGCCTCCATTCTGTGCAGGTGGTCTGTGAGGGCTTTGAAGGCGATGTTTTTGACTTGATCGAATTTTGGGGCCGTGATAAGGACTAAGCTGTCCCTGTTGAGGAGGGCTAGGTGGAGGAGCTTAGCCATGCCGTTGAAGGTCTTGCCCGTCTGCCTAGCTTGGAGATTTGCTATGAAGTGGGACTCATCCCTGAGGAATGGATACATGTAGGGGTAGGGGTCGTAGTAGAGCCAGCGCCTGCAGAACTCAATCGTGTCCTTTGGGATCATCACTTGGCTCGGGTACGAACTCGACTCGACGCTCTCCCCGACTCGCCTTAATCTTTCGTATCTCCTCCTCAAACTTTCGAAGGTCACTCTCCAACTCCTCCACGTTCACGTCTTTTATGATGGTGTATGCCGCGTGTAGGTTTTTGGTCATTGAGTTTATTGCCATGATCTGGAGTGGTTCAAAGTTCTCTGGATCCTCAACGATCATATCCAGTTTCTTGATTATCGACTCCAGTTTGTGTAGGTACTGAACCCGCTTCTTCCTCGTATTTATGCTGGCTCGTCGAATGGCTCTGGGACCTTGTTTGTCAGCCTTGCTCTTCCCATCATCCTCCCCTTCACCCTGAGCCTCTCCGTTGTTTCTGTAAGGAGATTCACGTCCTCCCTGATATCCATCAAGTTTGTCCGTATCCTCAGGAAGATGTTTGTCGTCTCCTGGTCCTCCGCTCCAGTGTCCAGCCATTGTCTTAGCCTCCGCCGCTCTTGATCCGTGAAGATGTAGCTCCGCATCCTGGCTCACTCCGTGACATCGTTAACATGCGGAAATCAACCCATGTTTCGCTCTAATCCATGGAAAATTAGTTAATTCCCGGAAGATCGAATCCCGTACGAGATATCTGGATACCTTGGATTCTCTATCGGTCCTCAGTGAGTTGCCAATTACCACGAGGATTCGGAGGGTGTTATAGTTTCTCTTGGGTCGTTGGTCCTCCGAGAACAAGTGTATATGCTTAGCGCAAATTGTCGTTAACGCTCTTTTCACCTCATTTGGAGGATTAGACGAGCTTGATTTAGCTGTAGAACGGCTCCTTGAAGCATTTTCTTCTCCCAGTCATTGTCTTCAATGGCTCTACTCTAGGTAGGAGAATGAGATCGCTTAGTTGGATTTTTATCAGATTAAACTTTCCGTTTAATCCTCCTGAATTGGCTTTTCTTTCATGAATTTAAAAAGGTTTATGGATTACAAAAACAATTTCTGGTGAATGTTAAGTGGTATCCTGCGTTGGTTTAATTAGTGCATTGTGGACCAAGTAAATGTAATTATAGAGTCGTGTTAATTTTGATCATCTAATATAGAGTTGAACGGTGGAGGGAAGGATTGATTACTGTAATGTTGGTGGGCCGGGCCGTGTTCATCCCAAAATTGGGGTGAATACCTCCAAATGCGCGCGATAAAAAGTGGAAATAAAACTAGGGAATCGAACTTACAAATGTAATCCAGTGAGTCGCAATCAGTATTTTTTAATTCAGTAATATTAATCACTTAGCGGACCCGGTGGGATTTGAACCTATATGGGTTCAGGTTCTGATTAATAGGTTAACAAACAAATGTTAAAAAATACTCAATATCCGAAAGCGTAATTTATTGTGTGCGAGGGGTGAGGCACCAACCAGTATTTACTAATAAAATGGATCGGTTCCTTAGTCCTTTTAATCCCTTGAATACTGGATGCTTAAGAACGTTATTTACCTCTATGATAAAAGGGAAAGATGATAATGGTTGCAAATTATTATAAAACTAGATAAGGTTTCATTCGGTTATACAAGGCAGAAAATGAAGTTGACGTACACTAACGAGCCTCTTAGCACCAAAATGCGAACCGCGATAGCCTTACAGGAGATTTTCCTCGTAGCAATAATCCTCGCCTTCATAATCACATTAACAACTGGAACGGCTGAGATGCGGCTTATCAGCTTGGCTTTAATCACACCCATCATAATTCTCAGCTTAGCATTCATCTACTACTGTAGAAAGAGGAAAGTTTTGGGCTATGCTGGGGCTTCAATCTTGGGTGCTGTAGGCGTTGTTTTGCGGGTGATTGTTAGCACTCAACCAGGCCTTGAGGTTGGTGGTGGGCTTCCAATTGTTGTAACTGTCCTCTACATCGTGTTGGGCGCTCTTGTTGCGGAGAAGAGCTACGAATCCCTGTTGGAATTACGTAACATGTAAAATACGTAAAAGAAAACGGTGCTATTTCAAGCCTTAAATTAAATGATTGGATGTGCTTTTGCTGAAACAAGGTTGCTATCCGCGCGCACAGATAGATACCCACAAACCTTTTTACGACGCTTATTTTAATTCGTAAGATTTGTAGGGCTCTGAAACCGCTTTTAGGTCTTCATAACTCAGCAACTTTGCAGAGTCGGGAAATATATTTATGATGGCTCTGTTCTCAGCTTTTTCCCCAGCAGGGAACCAAAAATAGTCGCTCATATCGGGATGAAGATACAAGTACCAGAAATACCACTTCTCCTCTACTTCGTTCTTATCCCCAAACTTTGCGTGACCCTCTAATTCAAAATATTTTCCGCTATCTTTAAAGTGGGGAAAGAAAACACGAACCCGCGGATTATTCTCTATGTCACGTACTTTCCTTGTGTTTCTATAGGTAGGAAACCACATCATTGAACTCGGATTAGTATTCACATTCGTCATTGGACGACTATGCCTTTCATCATCAGGGCCAAATGTAACCAGAAAAACTATCTTTGAAGCTTTAAAGCTCTCCTCTAGTCCCTCTATTCCTTCCATATTGACAATCCTTTATTATGGAGCTTTTGCAATCTTATATAACCTCATGTTTTTGTTAAAATAAGTTTGTAGAGCATGATCTTGGAAAAGTCCTTAATAATGCACGCGTGATCAAGGCACCTGCATCGACGTTCAAGTCTCGTCCCTTGATGTTGTGCACGCGCGTATACATAATTATCAATAATCCATCATTATTGTCTTATGAGTGAATGTAAAAAAAAATAAAAGAGAATAATGGAAGAATAATTATACATTCGCGCGCATTTTGAATAATTAAAATAAGAAGGTTTATTATTACTTTACAACAAGCACATTACAATTAGACTCGTTAAGTACTTTAGAAGTAACGGAGCCTAATAACCTCTGTTTCAACTTACCTTCACTCGCAGCGCCGATAACAATTAGATCACATTTTCTTTTTGTCGCCTGTTCAACAATGGAAAATGCCACGTCAGAACTTCGTTCTGAGATTATTGTGAGTTTGATCTTGTTTCCAAACTTACTGGTTATACTAGGGGACAGGGATTTCATCAGAAGATCTTCGTCTCTTGGATCCTTATGGCCTATCACTAGATTGACATCTGCTGATTCGCCCCAATAAACGTGGAGCACTATCAATTCAGAAGAATATTTTATTGCAACAGACGCAGCTTCGTTTAATGCCTTTTGGGACTGGTCAGAGCCATCGAAAGCCACTAATATTTTTGAATAATCCATCCTCAACCATCTTCTCCACTCATTTTCTTTTCAAGGTGATTATTTGGTCTTTTTATTATTAAATAAGATCGATACTCGTGAGGTAGTTTCTCCTAGTTTTCTATTTTGGTTCCGATGATACTCGGCGGTTTGGGAACCATATTTCAAGGTAGGAATCTTGTTTTAAATAAGTTATAGGCTTACTGTGTTCAACCCCGTTTTCATCGAATATGCATAAATACTATTTTGCATCTTCTAAATATTTCTTCCAACCCATCATTTTTGTGCATTTTGTCCCTAGTTACCAAGTTGAAAAACGAATTTAAAATACGCCCGTTTGAACTAGATTTTAAATTTCAAATTTAATATATTTAAAAAAAGAGGGCAAAAGGGAATCCGTTTCTTAAGCACCTGGATTACTGTTCAAACCAAGTGTTCCTTGCGCAGCTTTAATTGCCGGTTCATCCCCCCCCTTTCCCCTCAATATATATGCGAAAAACACAGCTAACAACCCCCCAACTAAAGGACCAATTAGATATACCCAATAATGACTGAAATCTAATAGTATTAAGTCCGGTCCAAAGGACCTTGCAGGATTCATCGAAGCACCACTTATGGGAGAAGCCCATAAGCCTGCCAGAGCAATATAGCTACCAACGGCTATTGCGGAGAGAGGTCCGACGTTTTGTGCCTTTGAGGCTGTGCCAAGAATCGTGCTTACTAAACCAAGTGTAAGAACAAGTTCGATAACCATAGCTTGAATATCATTGATTCCGATACCCGGTGAAGTAATGCCTAATGTGCCAACGTTTCCAAATAGCTCTCTTAAAAATATGCAGGCACTAATTGAGCCTATTAATTGGGCAATAATATAACCGGGAACCCTGCGCCAAGGAAAATCACCGCGGGCTGCAAAAGAAATACTAACAGCCGGATTTAAATGGGCTCCTGAAACATTTCCCATAAAGAGGATGATTACCATCACCATTAACCCGGGTGCAACAACTAACGCGAGTGAACTTATAGCTCCTTGAGTTACGTCATTGACAACGTTTGCTCCAACCCCTACTAAAACTAGAAAAAAGGTCCCAAATAACTCGGAGAAGAGTCTCCTCCATTCAAGGGTAGGATCGTCAAAGTTTTTTTTCCATGGTGCCTCAAATTCCGCGATCACCTCTAACCATTCCTTCCTTAGGTCTTTCCTACGTTTGCGTTCGGGTTCTGACTCCTCTGTATTCGTCATATCTTCTTACTTCCCAAACTGCTTTCATAAATATCCTAAAAGATAATTAATTTAGTATAGTGACGTCGAATAATTGGTTGATTTCCATTTTTTCCAAGCTTGATGTAAGTGTAGCTATTTCAATGGTGTTACCTTTTCCAAGTATTGATTTGATTGTTTCAAACACGTCTGCTTTTAATTTAATTTCCAATTGGGTAGTATCTTTAGTAAAAATTCCTGTAGCTCCCACTCCGGGTTCAACATCTATATTATGTTTTCCCATGGTACATCCAGTTGATATTTGAATCCCATCTATAATACATGAGTCTGGAGGAGCCCATCTCAGATTCAATTTAGTACTAATATCGAACCAACCCTTTGCGTGAAGCGTTTCCACGGCAAATATTCCCATTCTGATTCCAACAGCTAAGAATGGGCCGCCATGCCCATGGAAATCGACTCCCTGCCGATACAAATCTGCATAAGTATTGATTTTCGTCTCTTGAAGCTGCAGCAAGTTTACACTTCCTCACCCAATTCCTCCAAGTCTAGACCCTCCTTTTCAGCCTCTGAACTCACTCGGATTGGCAGGAAAATATTAATGACCTTTAAAAGTAAAAAGGTACCAACAAATGCATATGCAGAAACAATTAATACACCAAAAATTTGAGAAATAAATAAAGAGGTCTGACCATAAACTAATCCATTGGCGCCATCAGCATTCACAGCAAGGGTGGCAAATATTCCAGTTGCCAGGGCACCCCACATTCCACCCACTCCATGACATGCAAAGACATCTAAGGAATCATCGATTTTTGTTCTACTCGCACGCCAACTTGATACTAGGTTTGATAAAACACCAGCAACTAGGCCGATCACTATAGACGCCCAAGGCATCACATACCCTGAACCAGGAGTTATGGCGACCAAACCACACACTCCACCAACAGCCATCCCAACAGCGGAAGGCTTACCCTTACTTATCCAATCAACTACCATCCAGCTCACTGCAGCAGCAGCAGCGGCAAGATTTGTGTTGACCATAGCGTATACAGCTAAACCATTCGCTGCCAGTGAGCTGCCAGCATTGAAACCAAACCAACCGAACCATAGAATTGCTGAGCCGAGAATCACATATGGAATATTACTTGGCTTGAAATCCTTCTTCTCCTCAAGATCTTGCCTTCGCCCAATAACAATCGCAGCTGCAAGTGCAGATACACCAGCAGCGACGTGGACCACAAGCCCACCAGCAAAATCTAAGGCGCCAAGAGCCTTGAGCCAACCCGCATCATTCCAAACCCAATGTGCGATTGGCGAGTAAATCAAAGTCGACCATAAGACGATAAATACTATGAGGGATCGGAATCTGATTCTTTCGACAAATGCCCCAATAATAAGGGCGGGGGTTATGGCTGCAAATTTTAACTGGAATGCAAAGTGTAAAAGTTCAGGTATAGTAGGTCCATAAAGAGGACTAGGATCAACTCCAATGTTGTTCAGTAAAGCGTTTGATAAATTGCCTATAAATCCGCTAATGCTTGGCCCAAAGACTAAACTATACCCCCATAGAGCCCAAGTTAAACTGACAAATGCAAAAATGATCATGCATTGAATTACTGTGGATATTATGTTCTTCTTCCTCACCAACCCGCCATAAAAGAAACCGAGGCCGGGCGTCATGAACATAACAAGTGCCGTCGCCGTCAAGACCCATGCTACATCTGCCTCATTCATTTCATCAAACCACCGTTGCACTTCTTGCCGCTAATTCCGCGTGCACACATCTATTTGACCTCATTTTTCCCCAAAATATAAATTAGTACTTTCTTACACCACTAAACTTGGCGCCAATTAATATCATTCTAGTATCATCAACTATGTTATTGATCGTTTTTCTGAGGTCCTCCGAATAATTCCCAAGTAATCTAACTAATACACCATCTCCTTTAGGAAGTAGTGTAGCTCCTCCAACAACATTTGATTTTTCCTTCAATCTCATATTCAATTTATCGAGAACCTCTTTTGCTTTAATCTTAGAAGTAATAATATAGACACTGGCAAAAACACTATTATCATCTAATAATCCAAGATGATTTAATTCATTCTTCTTAGGTTCCAATAAATAGACATCATTAAACCTCAAGTTCCCGTTTTGGTCTCTTGCCTGTGTTTTCAAATAGCAAATATCGTATTCGAAGCTCTCACCGCTAGCGACCCTACCAGGAACAATGATCTCGGAGTAAACAAGATTACCCCCTTCTCGTACAGTTATATCAGATAGTTGATAAAAACGAGAGTTTCTATAAGGGATAATTTGATCGGGAATATACTCAAGATAGCAACCATTATCGACATTTATCTTAACAATCTGAGTCGCATAGTTCTTATCCATTTTATAAATTCGGGTGGCTCCCTGTGTGGTAATGTGAACCTTTGCTTCCTTACTTAAATTGAGTTCAATTTTGTATCTATCGCCTTGAAGCATACCCCCCGAAGGGCTCATTATGTATACATATGCCATCTCAGGCAATGTCTCTTCGAGGTATAACGCCTTCATGGAGAACAATGGCACCTTGCTGAACTGTTCTCTGATCACGGTTCTGCTAGTCAATTGTTCTTTCTCAAAATTCAGAGTTAAAGCGCCAAGTTTTCCTGATCTACCTGGCTTGAGCTGAACTAACTCAGCCTCATAGGATAATATCTCAGGCGGAATTTCTGAAGGTGTATAATCTTCAAGGCTCAAGCTCATTCAACCTCTAACAAGTGGCACCTTTGGTGGGACGTCAAACAGAACATCGTGCTGCAGATGATCTGCAACTTCTTGTATCCCTTGTCCAGTCTTACAGTTCACAAAGAGGAAGGGCTTAGTGCCTCTAATGATCTTGGCATCTCGCTCCATGACGGAGAGATCAGCGCCAACGTATGGTGCCAAATCAATTTTATTTATGAGCAGCAAATCACAGTTCTCAATTCCCATCCCCCTCTTCCGTGGATACTTGTCACCGCCAGCTACATCTATGATGTAGATGAAGTAATCTGCCAAAGCTGGACTAAAAGTAGTGGTGATGTTGTCTCCGCCACTCTCAATTAATATCAAATCCAGTTCCGGGTGATGCTCCTCCATCTCCTCAACTAGGGAGAGATTCATTGAAGGGTCCTCACGGATAGCTGTATGAGGACAACCGCCAACAGCCAGACCGATTATGAGGTCATCGGGTATAATGTTTCGCTCCTTGAAGAGATTCTTTCGGATCCTCTCAGCATCTTCCTTCGAGACCACATCGTTGGAGATTATTCCCAACTGGTAGCCTTTTCTCGTCAGGAATGGGACCACCTGTTCGATCAGAGCCGTTTTACCGGAGCCGACAGGGCCTCCTATTCCGACCCTGGGTACATGTTTCAATTCAGACATTTTCAAATTCCTTTCCTAAGTGATGAACATCCTATTGTTTGATGTCTCATGCCATATTTGGTTGAGATCAATCTCTGGGGCGAATTGCCTCATCCAGGTTGCAGGCCGGTCAATGTTGTCAGCTATAACCTTCAACATGACTGGCTTGAGTTCGTCAATAATTTTCTGACCAGCTACGTGGTCAATCATACCCAGCCTAAGAGCCGCCCCTACGACGCTAACAATAAACGAGTAAACGAGAATTAGTGCCGCTTTTTCTCGGGATACATCAAACGCCACCAAGATAACAGCTAATGAAACTGGGTATATCCCTGTGGCTGATCCAGTTTTTATTGCCTTTAAATAATCGTTAATTAGAGAATTATCTCTAAATCCATGAATACATTTTAACATCTGACCCCCTGACCGAATAGAAGCGTCTCTGACCTCCGCAACTAGTTTCATAGTAGATAACTGATCATCGATCAATAGTAACGAGTTGAGGTCACCCTCCTTTGCAGCGTGATAAGCATTACCAAGCGCGACGCAGTCAGCGGGTCCGATTTGATTAATTAGGTAGACCTCGAGTAGAGCCTTCAGCTCCTTCCCTGTTTTTACTTTACCTGCGTAGAAAAAGTTCTCGAGGCCACTTGAAGTAGAATACATGCCGGTGGGGAAGAAGGAATCCCCTAACTGTAGAAACGTAATATCGCTTTCATCCAATTTAGGTATGGACATGATTTGCTACTCCTTCATCGGGCTCAAAGACCATCTTAGTTTTGGAAATTGTCAGGTGATGGCTTACCTTACCAAGTAATTTTTCGAGAAGTTCTAGCTCAGTATCTGCTTGGATTGGTACATAGATATTATCACCCTCAACTTTGATGGGCCTGTGAAGGTTACCTAAGGCATGACCTAATCTAACCGATGTCTCGAAAAAGTGATGACCTTTCGCCTCGTCCTCGACTTTAATAACCGCCACAGATTCGGGCTCGATTTCGATCTCAAATAGCTTGCCATCTTCCGCCTCAAGAACGTCTCCCCGCTTCAAGGGCTTCTCAAATTCTAACTTGATGGCAACCTCTTTTCCTTGTTCGGTGGTTTTCATCATTCGGGATCTCTGAGCCTCAAATCTACTCATAACCACAGTATCTAAAATGCCGGCATCTTTTAACTCAGAGCATTTAGTTTTTAGGTTTTGATCTGTGTATTTGTTTCCAACATATTTATTTATATTTATCATCAGTGATCATCACTCTCTTTTTCTTTATGCATGTTATCAATAGCTGATTTCATATCTTCCAGCCTCTGCATGTAATCTACTTTTCCCAAGTGACTATAAGATGATTGTTTTACTTTAGCCATTACAAGCCCTTGAGGATCCTGGAGAATCCTTCCCCCGCTCTCCAACTTTTCAGAGATAACACAAAGAGTCACACGATGATCGGGGAAATCGAGGTTCAAGTGAGTTTTAGGATCTATGAAACCGGAGATGGTATCTATGAAACCAGCAGTGATAGTCACATGTTTGATTTTTGTCGCGTCAATGACCTGTCGACGTTGATCCAAGTTCTCTTCTTCGACACAGTGTCGTATTAACAGGTTTTCTACCTCCTTGTTTCGGACAATGACTGAATGTTGAGTTCTTCTGCTGCTAGATTACGATCTATTCTAAGGACTGCTTTAGTGATCTCACCCGCAGCTTCAAGTGCGGTGGTCTTGACAAGTAGTGGATCGATTATTCCTCGTTGCCACATATCAACTGGGACACCGGTTTCTATGTCGATCCCGTATCCCTCCGGAGATGATTTTGCCTCCATGACCTTCTCCAGCCCGTTAAATCCGGCGTTGGTGAGAATTTGACGCATTATACTCTCTAATGCAGCCACGACAACGTCCAAACCTACGCTTTCGATCCCTCTTAGTTGAATATTCTTAACCTTAGAAATGAGGTGTAGTTCAGCTGCACCGCCACCGGCGACAACGCCCTTATTCAATGCCGCCTCGGCTGCATTCACGCCATCCCTGGCGGCTCTCCAGCGCTCCAGTGAGGTTTCCTTCGTTGTCCCGGAAACGATCATTGTAACAATGTTACTTCCTGAACCACTTTCTATGAAAATCAGCCCTTTTTCCTCGTCCTCGTAAATGTGTTCTGCCTTACCCAAAATATTAGGTAGGGCCAGATCATCCAACATCCTTACAGGCTTTGCCTCGGTGTATCTTGAAAGAGGCTCTACTTCATCCGTCGAAATATGCATCGCCATGATATTTTTTGATATGAGAAGATTTTCAATGTACTGATCTACCTCAGGAGAATCGATGAGCACGACATTGGCACCTGTAGCTGATATGCTATCAACAATATTTTTACATTTAATAGCACGATCATTTTCCATGCTCATAATATCTCCATATTGTTTACTCTCCTTAATCCAAGCCTCTTTTATCGGTTTTAAGTCGAGTTTTGAAATTAATATTTTTGCACCTTTTACTTCTAGTGGCATCTCTGGATCCATTCTTTTTCGCTCTAGAACAACACCGTTGAATAATGAGTCATTCATGTTGGTCTTTCTAATCACCATTATTGACTTGTTGAAATCGTACTCATTATTGATCTTAGCCCTATCTCCAACCAACCTTATTGTCTCAATAACAATTGGAGCCAGTTTTCCACCGTCAAGTTTTGAAGCGAGTGATGTTCTTACGATGGATTCAAGTTCAGGTGAATCCATGGAGATCTTTTTTGCCTCGGCCTCTAAAAGTTGACAGACACTCTTTACCCCACTTTCCACGCCATCCACAACTTTTGATGGGTGTACACCAAGCTCCTTGATGAGATTTTTCCCGACCTTCACCATCTCTGCAGCCATAACCACAGCCGTTGTGGTTCCGTCTCCAACCAATTCCTCCTGGCGTTCAGCTATCTCGACAATCATTCTAGCGACAGGGTGAATGGTCTTTAATGACAGAAGAATGGTGACGCCGTCGTTAGTGACGTGCCGATTCATCGACTGATCAATTAGCAGTTTATCGAGGCCCTTAGGACCAAGAGTCGTCCTGACTGTTTCAGCAACCGCTATAACGGCGTTACAATTTGATTCTAAAGCGTTAACCTCAATGTTCTGAGCTACAGGTCTCCATACACCTTGACTTGACATATCCATCTCTCCAAGTGTTGTCTGTTCTTGTATTTTAAAAAATAAAATTGGGGAAATTACGCCATGAAGTATCGCTGGGCCAATGCTAACTCGGTAGCCGGCTCGACGGTGGCTATCTCTCCATCCAGCCTAACTTCATAGGTCTCGGGGTCAATGGTTATCTTAGGCGTCTTGTCGTTCCACATCATGTCCTTCTTGCTGATGTTTCTGCAGTTCTTTACGGGTAGCATAGTCTTCTCTAGTCCGAGCTTTTCCGGTACACCGAGATCGATTGCCGCCTTCGATGTGAATGTGAAGCTTGTCTTCTTCACCGCGCGGCCCATTGCACCGAACATCGGTCGATAGTACACCGGCTCCGGAGTGGGTATCGACGCATTGGGGTCACCCATAATGCCCCAGGAGATGAAGCCTCCCTTGAAAACCATCTTTGGCTTCACGGCGAAGAAGGCGTCCTGGTACATTACAATGTCCGCGTACTTGCCGGGTTCCAGTGAACCAAGGTAGTCCGCGACTCCGTTGGTAATTGCGGGGTTGATTGTGGTCTTTGCGATGTACCTCATGGCCCTGAAGTTGTCGTTGTCGCCAGTTTCCTCTGGGAGCGGTCCGGTCATCTTCTTCATCTTATCGGCCGTCTGCCAGCATCTGATCACGACCTCACCGATCCTGCCCATGGCTTGGCTGTCGGAGGAGTACATGCTCAAGACGCCCTTGTCATGCAGGACATCCTCTGCTGCGATTGTCTCAGCCCTTATTCTAGACTCGGCGAAGGCAACGTCCTCAGGAACAGCTGGGTTGAGGTGGTGACAGAACATCAGCATGTCCAGGTGCTCGTCGATTGTATTCACTGTATATGGTCTTGTCGGGTTGGTTGAAGAGGGCAGAGCATTCATTTCTCCAGCGATCTTCATAATGTCTGGTGCGTGTCCGCCTCCAGCTCCTTCAGTGTGGTATGTGTGGATCGTTCTTCCATCTATCGCTGCGATTGAGTCATCAACGTAGCCACACTCATTGATCGAGTCTGTGTGGATCGACACCTGGGTATCGGTCAGATCAGCTGCCCTTAGAGAGGCGTCGATGATTGCTGGAGTCGTACCCCAGTCCTCGTGGTCCTTCAGGCCACAGGCACCTGCTTCGATCTGCTCCATCTGAGTCGCCAACGAAGGGTGCGAGTCGTTTCCCTTACCTAGGAAACCCCAGTTCAGCGGTATGTCCTCGCGGCCTCCATCATCCTAGCGATGTTAAATGGGCCAGGGGTACATGTTGTAGCGTTAGTACCATCCGCGGGACCAGTGCCACCTCCAATCATGTTACAGATGCCGTTGCTGATTGCATCAACGTACTGCTGAGGACTGATCATGTGTACGTGGGTGTCAAAGTGACCAGGTGTGCATATGGTGTGCTCACCCGCGGTGACCTCTGTGCAAGCCGAGACAACCATGTCAGGATCTACACCATCCATCGTATTCGGGTTGCCAGCCTTACCGATCCCCGCGATCTTACCATCCTTGATCCCAATGTCGGCCTTGACAATCCCCAGTACGGGGTCAATTATCACCGCGTTAGTGATGAGGAAATCTAGAGCACCATTCGCACTCGTGATTCCGGGGGTTTGTCCCAAACCATCTCTAACCGTCTTGCCTCCACCGAAGACCTCTTCGTCTCCAGGTGTGAGATAGTCACGCTCGACCTGTACGAATAAATCCGTGTCGGCGAGGCGTATCTTATCGCCCTTTGTCGGTCCGTAGAGGTCGGTGTATTGCTTCCGGGATAATTTAAGTACCATTTTTCATCTACGCTCCTTTAAACCCGAGTTTCTTCGCCTTCTCAATTGCGGCATCTTTGACCACTTTGGACTTGATGCTTCCCATCGTGAGGCTGTTGAACCCGAAAACCACCTTCTTTCCACCGAGTTCACAGAGTTCGACTTCCTTTGTGTCTCCCGGCTCGAACCTCATGGACGTGCCTGCGGGAATGTTCAGATGGTAACCGAAAGCCTTCTCCCGTGGAAACTCCATCGCACGGTTGACCTCAAAGAAGTGTGTGTGTGAACCTATCTGGATGGGTCTGTCACCAGTATTCTTGACAGTCATCTTCACTGTCCCTCTGTTCACGTTACAGAGAACCGGCTCGTCTTTCAGCATATATTCACCTGGGACGAAGACTGCCTTCTTCACTTCTGTACTTTGCTTCGTTTGTGCCATTTTTCATTTCACCTATTGTATCGGATCATGGACGGTGACCAGCTTCGTTCCATCGGGGAATGTCGCTTCACACTGTACTGTGTGTATAAGTTCAGGTACTCCGGGCATTACCTCGTCGCGTTTAAGTATGGTTCGGGCTGACTTCATCAGCTCAGCGACGCTCTTTCCTTCCCGGGCCCCCTCAACTATGTAGTGTGCAATGTATGCATTGGATTCCGGGTAGTTGAGTTTCAGGCCCTTCGCCTTTCTCTGTATAGCGATCTGGGCAGCGGTCCAGATCATCATCTTATCAATTTCTCTTGGTGCGAGCATCATTTTCTTTTTTCTTCTCCTTCTTCTCTCATTACTTCTCCTTTTCTTTCACTTTTTGTTTAAACGAATTAGTAATTGGGTGTCATGGTCTTCCCCAGCCAATTCCAAATGGTATGTACATTACGTAGGGAGCTGCGAGTAGGAAGAACCAAGTAGTGAAGACAAATGGTCCAGTCAGTGCAGGTAATCCCCACCTGCCAAAGAAGTTTTGTAGCGCGGGCATCGTGAATAGGCTACATACGACGGTTGCAATTACAGCGTAAAGGAATGACTGCAAAGTTAGGGGTAGGAAGCTGGTTATGGCGATCATGACTAGAACTTGATTGAACCCGTGAATACCAGCCCTGATTTCTGTCACCGGGAGTTTTGCGAGGATGGCAAGGCTTACGCCGATGGCCGATCCGATAAACGCCATAGCGCCCCCCAAGTAGAGCATTGAATAGGGGTCCCAGCCGGTTGTGAAAGCGTTAGTAAGGAGGCGATTTCCTACGAGTTCGAAAGAGAAGGTTAAACCTAGAACCCACATGAGACCGGTTTTCCAGTTCTCTACAAAGGTGACTTGTGAAATCCCCTTTAAAGTGGCCTTAACGAACTCCCAAGCGGTCCACTTGAATCCGGGGACTATTACTTGTTTCGGGTTTTCGCTGTTTTGGAGTAGATCATCTTGGTTCCGTACACCACTGGCTAAGTTGAAAATGTTAAGCTGTGATATAGTATGGGGAGAGACATCTGTCGATGTTGAGGGCCAGATATCATGCCCATATCTCTTTGAAGCGTACATCATGACCCAGGTTGTGAAAATGAAGGAGGCGGTGAAACCAGGTATTGCCCAACCATTTCCGCCCAATACGAAGAAGTCACCCATAATGTGAGCAAAGGCCATCCAGATGAACGCCGTGACCGCGGCGCCAATTAACGACATAATAAGTGTTGCTTTGTTAGATTTTGTGAACGGACCTGAATAGAAGGCCATCCCGGTTAGTATCGAGTTATAGCCGAAGAGCCCAAAGGTTACTAAATCATATGATGCGCCCATCATCAGTGCTACTGCTGCTCCGATGAGGCCGGAGACCGCCATCATAATGCCAGACTTTCGGGATGCAATGAAGACACCGGCAAGTATCAAGAGGCCATTGAGAGGCGAACTCAGCAGCGGGACTTCGGATATCCCGTTTAATAGAATATAGAAGAAATCTAAGATAGGGTTGCCTGTGCTAAAACTAGGGGCAGCCATTAACCCATTTCCCCCATATGAATCAATGTTTAAACCGCGTTCCAGTGGGAAATGGCGCTATTTATATTCGGAGTTTTTTTTAATTATTAAAGATTATTTTATATTAAGTTTATTACAATTTATTGTTAATAAACTCAGAAAAAAAGGGGGTTAATTATTACTTTTTAAGCGTAATTCCCGACAATAGTTTATTTTATAATACATTTTCTGAGAAACGATAATTGAGACAAATCTTAGTTGATAATTTGGGAGTTATTAATTGCTATTGTTATATAATCTTCTCCAATTTCGGAAATAATATCGCCGTCAATAATTTCTTTCAACATACATTGAAAATATCCGTGTAGAAAAATACCAAATCTACTGTCGAAATTATGCTCTAAAATAAAAATTTTTTTGTCATCAATAGTTGAATATTTACTCGTGAACCAACCCCAATACTTCCCTAAAATATTTGTTACAAATTCTACAATATTTTCAAAATTTAATTTTTTATTCATTCCAGCAATGATAAGCTTTGGCCGAGTTGAACCAGCAAATGCTCCAAGAGAATCCAACTCCTCATCATTTAATAAATTGATTATATGATTAAAAGTAGAATCAGTTAACGTGATTTTTTCTCTATCTCCGAAGAATCTATCATCAAAAATAAATCTACAAAGAATAATGTTATGCAAAGCACTTACGGTTATTCCCCTTTTTTTCGCCTCCTCATCCAATATTTTTTCACAATCGGCGTCGATTCGAAATGTTTTTGTGATAAATTTCTTTTTGGTTTGAGACAAAGGGTAAGTAAATTTGATGAATAAATATCTATAAACCTTATTGTTAATTCTGCTTAGTGTGAACTGACAAATGGCAGCATGACTACTATAATGCTATTACATCGACAACACACGTCACTTGGACCACCAAAACTGTTTGGAGATCCTTGTCGTGAAAGGTTCGGCAGAAATAGATGAATTGGCTCGAAAGGTCTATTCTATGCGTGGTATAAAGAACAAATCGAGCTCTCGATTCTAGTCATAGTTGAATAGAAATGAGAAAGTTCGAAGTATCAAACCATTTTCATGTATGGGTTTGTGAATACGCGCTTTTGCTGACGTCATGAATCAAGTTACCATGAAGTAGAAGGTCACGGTCAAGCCAGAATTTCCTCAGTTAAACCATCATCATTATTCTATGCTGCTCAGTCGAGAATGCAGCAATCGGAAATCTCGGCAGCGAGCTCTCAATGAGTGGGTTGCCATCACTAGCTAAGTGTAATCCGCGCGCTAATCCGCGCGCATCGGCGACGGTAATAGGAATGGCAAAAGAGAATACAATTCTGCTATATACTTGATTAGCGTTGATGTAATTCTTTATGACTGAGATTAAGGTCGCTAAGATCGTCGATGCTAGTAATCTGTACTGTCCGGTACCAATCGTGAAGCTCTCTTCCGCGATGAAAGAGATTGCTGTAAACGATATCCTGGAGATTAATGCGACTGATCCGGGGGTTTTTAACGGATATATCTCACTGGGCTTCATCAACTGGTAATGAAATAGTTAAACAATCAACATGGGGAGATACTTCAAATTCTTTATTAAAAGAAAGGCTTAGGTACGCGCAGCGCGCTACGCAAATCCGTTATGGCGCTATAGATATATAATAGAGCTCGGTTAATCCCTGACCCCCTGAAGCGAAGACTCCAACGTTGATAATGCTGGGGGTTGACCAAATAAACACAGTTCCATCAACTGCGAGGTCCTTATACTTCTGAAGGAAAGCCGAGACAACATTAAGAGAGTTATCTAACCCATTAGAACTAAGAGACGAAGAGCCAACATTGATGAAAACGTTAGGATTAACAGAAGTTGCATTAACGATACGCAACCCAGAAGCCACAATCGCCTTGTAGACCCCCTGAATGAGGGCGGTCGTGGTATTGCTCGTTGGCGGAGCAAGGCTGAACAAATCGTCGTACGCCGCCACAGCGTCGACGCCAGCACCAACGCTTCCAGACGTTGGATCTATCGCAGTCATAAAGGCTAGCTGGGTCACAACCCCCTGAGTCCCCGGATTAGTGTAAACTGCGACGAAGTACTCCAGAGTACCGCCGACCGAGTAGAGGAGATACGAGCCGAAACGATAGTTGGGGAGAAGTGTGAGCTCCGTCCTCACATGGCTATTAGTCGTGAGGGCATTCTCCGCCGCTGAAGGCCCGATGAAGGTGGCGTTAGACGAAGGCGTCTGATATAGATCGATCTGGCCAAGTCTATCCCCGTTAT
The DNA here is from genome assembly GCA_963769425.1 of Candidatus Bathyarchaeota archaeon. GTDB lineage: Archaea > Thermoproteota > Bathyarchaeia > TCS64 > TCS64 > UBA8941. The sequence goes on from CAVYLP010000002.1 coordinate 111,705, forward strand.
AAGCTATATAGACCCCTGCCAGGTTCTTACTCGCTGCACTTTGGAAGTGCGCCAGCTGCATCCCAACGAAGTAAGTTGAATTACCAACAGCCCAGGGGATGTACTGTACCGTATTATTATTTGGCCGCTCATAGAACTCTGATCCTGAACGCCACACAAATGGTTGATCAACGTGGTAAAGGAAGTCATAGTCCAACTGGCCAGGGGAGTTTGGTGAACCAAGTAACTGTTCGGGATATCTTAGCTGGGGAATTAGCCAGTCAGGCGCTTTCCCCCAGCTGCTATAGTAACGAGAATAGTAATCAGTTAGGAAGTCGTTTCCACCCATGCTGATAAGGTCGTACGTGGTGTACCCATGCATAGAGCCGTCGCTGATGTCCACGAGCACGACTCCGAAGAACCGAAGATATGGACTTGCCGAGAAGCCGGACTGTATCGGGTAGCTAGTGTAAAGCTGGACAACATAGTAAAGCCTGCTACCGTCCGTCGCCAAGTAAGCCGCCGGATCCATGGTGAGCCCGGGTATGAGCACGTCGCCCACCCTCTTGTAAACATCCCTATGCCACAGCATGTCGATGTTGTAGTTTGAGAAGGCGAACCCCAACTGGCCCTCGCCGAAGGTAAACCACATACTCTTCTGCCAACCACTTAGGGTGTAGTCGGGTTGACCTGAGAAGCTAGCGTTCTGGACCTCCTGGTAACCGGGCACGTGGACGTAGACATTCGTGTCGAAGCCGCCGCTAGGTGACGACTGTCCATAGTAAATTAGTGGCTCATTGCTTACGCCGAATGCCTGCTGGGGCTGAAGCTCGACTCCGGTGTGGGTGTTGATTACGAGGGTCCTTGAGGCGTGTGTGTAGATGAGGTGCTCGCTTATCCAGTCAGTTGCTGGGTAACTCGGGACAGTGGGTGAAACCCAGTACTCCCCGTTGTTCAGGAATACGATCTCGGAGCTCGCTAGCTGCATCCAGTTGTAGGCACCGATCTCCTTAGTCATTGTGACCGACGCTGACTGCCCATCCCACTGTCTTACGAGCCCAAGTATGGTTCCAGCGTTGCTTGTGGGTAGGTTCTGGAGCGTGCGGACACTTATTCCGTTTAATCCAGCTGCCCAATCAGTCACGGCTATGCTCTTCTGTGTCTGGGGGTACCACTCGTAGTTCAGGTAGTTGTTGTTCCAGTTCAGCTGAAGATAGCCTATGACTCCAGACATTGAGAGGAGGACTAAGCCCAGGAGGATGGGTGCAAGGATGAATCTGCTTCTAATCTTCAGGGGGGTCACCTTTCCCCCGTTTCGGACCAGCTGCGAGACTGAGAGGGCGAGAAGGAGCATCGTCCAGGCTCCGATGTACCAGTAGGGAGTAGCGGCGTTCATCGACCAATATGCTGCGTTTAGGATCAGAAGCGCGAGAAGTGAAGTTACTATGAGGAAGAAGTGCTCCACCCAGGTGTCTCTCCAGCTGAGTCCACTTGTTAGTCTTAGGCCTATGCCGAGGAAGGTTCTGATCAACATTCTGATGGCGAAGACAGATAGAATGAGCCAGGCGATGATGTAGATGATGCGGTACTGGGTCTCGAGTGTCGGCATGAGGTTGACGAGTTCGGTTCCTGAGGCAGGGAGTAGCGGTAACATTATCACGCGGGGAAGGTTTGCCCAGCTGCCGTAGCCCATGGCGTTCAGCATCACCGGGTTCATTATGTCCCCAAGTATGGGAATGGATCCGCTAGGGGACTATCATTGCGAACACTGCTATCCACTTTGTTAGCTGCCAGAACAGCCACGTTCTCATGCTTAGAGGAGTCTCCGATCTCTGTGTTGTAGGGGCTGATGATGCGAAGAATCCCCTGATGATCCTCAGGAGGTCACTGTGACCGATTTTGGGGTTTATCACCAAGAGGGCTATGAGTCCGGCTACCCAGAAGGTGTAGCCGTGGTAGAATCGTAGGTATACCCAATCCAAGCCGGCTTTGACTTGGTATACGTATTGGAATATGCTGAATTGGAGATATAGCCAGGCTATGTAAAATGAGGTGACTATTATCAGTATGGTGATAGATACTATCAGGATTCTTCTGAAAAATCTGAGCTCCTCCGGAGTCGTCATATAAGTCTAAAGATTATACCCTTTTAAAAATCAAGCTAAACTGGTTCATAAAATCTGGGTTTACTATTTGTTTTTCGGGTTTTTTACGAATTATGCGAAGTGCAAACTTATCGAATATCTCATTTGTGCGGTTTTCTCTGAAGTTAAGGAATCAGTATAACCGGCGCGCTTGTCGCAGCAGTCAAGACCTCTTCTGGCGGACACATTATAATAGAGCTCACAAAAAAGGCTAGGCCACATGATCTCTCGCTACCCAAGATAACGAGCTACACTACGAGAACCGGTACCTTCTTTCCCGCCGTGACCTTCTCAGCTATAGAGCCGCCTCCCCTTGATGCCTGCGCCAACGACTATCAGGTCGTAGCCCTCGTCTTCGGCTATATGCAGGATTGCCTTGGCCTCATCGTTTGCCTCATCAGTTCGGAGGTCATATTCGATGTCATGAACATTTAATTTATCTGCGAGATACTTGAATATCAGAGCCCCATTATCCTCCTCAGCATTCTTCAGTTGTTCCATTATCTTTTCTGCCTTGCAAGTGCCGAATCGTGGTAGGCATAGAGTATTGGTAATGCGTCGCTTTAGACGACTTTGCAATTTTAATTGCCTTCTCAAGTGCTTTGTTTGAGGATATTGAGTCGTTCCAACCGACGAGAATCTTGCCACCTGGCTTAACCTTCGAAGCATTTTTCTCCAGTTACTCTCACGATCGAGGGTTTAGGGTATGCCTATGAATATATATTCATTTTAACCAAAAGTAATCGTAGTCTTGGCCGAGCGCGCATCGAGTGAGAAAAAGGGAGTATCCAATGGATTTGAAAAGGAAAGGATAAAATAGAAAGCTTCCAAAAAACCTTTGCGTAAGGATTGAAGTGTTGTTTTGGTATCAGAGAAAGTTATTCGGTTTCAGGGGAAAAATAAGGATCTGAGTCAGCTATCACAGCAGATCGTAAAGCAGCTCGGAGTGAAGGATACAAGACACAGGCACAAGTGCCCCTCTGGGGCAGATCATTCAAGCGAAAAAAGCCGGTGTTCTACGCGATATAATCACCGCCGATAGGGCGTTCAGTATTCTTATAACCGGGCAGCCAAACGATTTTTCGATTCACATTGGTATTGGAAAGTGGATCCAGAACCTCGCGGTCGCAGCTGTCGAGACGCTGCTTCTAACTTGGTTGTTCCTCGCCGTCGATGTGCCTGAGATGCTCTGGACCCGGCATGTCGAGAAGGAGATCGTCAAGGAGATAACTCAGATCGTGGAAAACATGCCAACAACTGAGAACTGCTACGAAGAAGCCTGAGTATAATCCTCCACCGATCCCGGGTGATAAATCACCGGATGATGTCGCGAGTGATCGCGATCACCCAAATCCGAATCCAAAGTAAAAAACTTCAGTAGTCTTTTCCTGGTTCAGTGATATGGTCTTGGCCTTTAGGAGTATGGACGTAGGGAATCAAGCGTCGGCTTGAATGTTCAACCTTTAATCAAAGGAGTTTGCTTCAAATCTTATAATCAGACTTATTTATAATATAAGGGAAAAAAATGGACCTAGGAAACCACGCTATATTGGACTTGATTTAGCTACGGAGATTACTTCGTGTGCGATCCGAAGGCTTCATTCAGTTTCGCCTCCTGCTCAGAGGATAGAGAACTGCGAATAACCTTTGGATGAAGCGGGTTGAGTGCCTGAACAGCCTTATCAACGGTGACATTTGATGCAATGATCGCCAGAGCAGAGGTCCCAGGCGTCACGGATTCCTCGACCTGCTTCAGAAAATCTTTGCTAACACCGTAATGCGCGAAGTGGCCCGCGATGGCTCCTGACACCGCCCCGATAGCAACTGCGCCTATCAATGGCACGAAGAATAATAGGCCGAATAGTAGTCCCCAGAACGCTCCGCCCATTGCACCGATTCCGGTAAGGTTGCGGATGTTCTTTATCTTAATCTTGCCATCGGCTTTTCGAACAACCTCAACCGCATCATTGAGATTGAGAACATATTCATCGTTTAATTCTACCAGTTTTTTCCTTCCCTGATCTGCTCCATCTTCACTGGTAAATGCAAGTACAATCATATCTATCAAAATGTTTTACCTTCAGCTAATATTTTGGAAGCGTTTTATATATGGATTGAGTGTACGATACAATTTTTAATTAACTCTTTAAATGTGGATTTCTCTACTGAATCTGAGTCGTTATGGAAGTTGCCACTGTTGAGAGTAAGAAGGTGAGGAAGCCTAAGAGGTATATCGAGAAGATTCTTAGGAGAGTTTTCCCGAAGAACCCTAGACGGAAATAGGGAGACCTGAGCTTCTGTATAAGAATGCGCTGTACTAAGCTCATACAACATTCATGCTCGTGACCCAATCTAGAGAAGATTTTTTCATGCGAAATAATTAGCTACGCGCGCGATACTTTCAAATTCTATATCAAAAAGAAGGTTTAGAACATTTTTTCGCCTAGTTTCTTATTAACGATCTTCATACACGCCGCATGCGCATTTATCCAATCTTTACCTTCTAACTACGCTCGATTTCAGAGGAATTTGAGACCAGATCAAGGATTTTACGAGCGCGTGTTGTTTAAGATAAGAATAACCAACTATCACTTTAATTTAGTAATAAGTTCTTTTTATAATTAGTAGAATCATAAATGATAAAGTTGTAATGACAACTTTTTTAAAAATTTATTTTTATACTCTATTTTTCCTTGGGTGGCACCATCTCCCCCCCTCCATAGGCTGAAGCGGTATCTAGAAGGTGACCCCAACTTGGCAGGTGTTCTCTAAACACCATCGCGTATTTCCACCCGACAGCCTCATCTCGACGCCAGTCAGCCTCTAACTCGGCCCCAATGGACCACCAATTTCTCACTTTAACACCTGATTGCGATAATGTTGCTATTGTGGCCTCACGTTCAAGAACGCTTACCGCACCAGATGCATCTATGACTGCGTGGACATCGAAACCCTCTTTTTTAGCATCGATTGATGGAAACTGCAGACAGGTGGAATCACTTATACCAGCGATGATCAGTTTCTTTCTGTGGGTAGCCTCAACAGCCACCCGAAATGCCGGCCAGCGCCAAGCGTTGATTACTCCCGTTCGTCTTATAATTTGAACGTCAGGGAATAGAGTCTTCAACTCCGGAAGAATAGGGCCGTTTGGTCCGTAGTCCCTGCTTGTTGTGAGAACCGTAGGTAATCCAAAGTTTTTTGCGGTCTTAGCTAGACCAACTATATTGTTCTTAAACTCTTCGGGGGACATGTCTCGGACGATCTGCATCAGTCCGACTTGGTGGTCGATTAGTAAAAGAGCCGCATTCTGCGACGTGAGTGATTCGACAGGACCAACATTTTCTTCATATTTTGTCATTTTATCATTTCCTCTGGTATCCTGACTGTAAGAAAAATATTTTAACATGATGATATGTTTAGCCTCAATTACTAATTTGAAGGATCCCTCACACGAGGCGGGGGACAGTGTGAAGATTAAAAGCATCTATTTCTATAATATTTTTGGTTAAAATGGAAGCTGAGACAAGCCTACAGAAAGATTCATCCATTGGATATATGATGCCAGTTCTATTTATTGGACATGGCAATCCGATGAATGGTGTTGAAGATAATGAATTTTCTCGAGGCTGGAAAACAATCGCAGATACGTTACCCAAGCCAAAAGCCGTTTTGTGTATTTCAGCTCATTGGGAAACTAACGGAACATATGTAACAGCGACGGAGAAACCTCGAACAATCCATGACTTCTCTGGTTTCCCTCCAGAATTAAATAATATACAATACCCAGCGATTGGTAGCAATTGGCTTGCACAAGAGACTAGGAATGCCATTAGTAACGCGACTATTGGTTTAGATAGTAGTTGGGGATTGGACCATGGATGCTGGATTGTGCTAAGGAGAATGTATCCAAAAGCTGATATCCCAGTTGTTCAGCTAAGCTTGGATTATACTCAGCAAACCCAATACCACTACAAATTAGCTAAAGAACTAATGCCTTTGCGAAGAAAAGGGGTACTCATCATTGGCAGCGGCAACATGGTACATAATCTTGGTATGGCAAGAATGAAGGGTGGAGATTTTAATACTCCTTATGGATTTACGTGGGCCTTAGAAGCAAATACTCTTTTCAAGAAACTTATAAATGAAAATAGGTTCGAAGAACTTGTTGACTATAAGAGCCTAGGAGGTGCGGTCCGGTTGGCCGTGCCTACAAATGAACACTATTTACCCATGCTTTACGCGCTTGCTTTAAAACAAGAAAACGAAGTCATAGCCTATTTTAACGATAAACCTGTCGCAGGTTCAATTACTATGACCTCATTTAAAATTAGCTGACAATTTTACTATCGCACATTTGATTTCGGAATTAGAAGGATAACACACTGTGAACGTGTATGAAGATCCTTTTTTTAACCCAAACTTGTAGGAGACACGGATATTAGGCAAACTAACAGGATAATGTTTAACTAAAAAGATTTCTTTGGCATATATGAGGATGAGGTCAGCTTGGTTCACGTAGTTGTCTATGAGAAAGTTAGGGACCACACCAACTGGTTGAAAACTTTCAATGGTGACGCACCTAACAGGAAAGGGTCCAGAGGTGGAGTGATACTACAGTTTGAAAACGATCCCAACAGCCATTACATTGTCTTTGAGTGGAGCGACGAGGAGGCTCACGACTTTGCTAATTTCGCAAAGACGGCGGAGATGCAGAGAGTATTCAAGGAGGCAGGTGTACTTGAGCAGACGATCCAGATCTGCTTCCCATCGATGATAATCAACAAATAAAAATACGGCAGCAAAAAAAAGTTAGAACATTTTAATAAGTTGTCTTATTGGCTATTTTTTCTGAATATAAACGTAACCCATTTTGTACCCTATTCTCCACCATCCATCGAACAAATACGCGTAAATCGTGTAGCCCCCAGTTTCCTTTGGCGTGAACTCGGCAGTGTAACGGGCTTCTTCTCCAAGAGGGAGATCCTTAAGGTCTATAGATGCCTGCTCCTCAGACTTTCCTGAGGGAGTTTCAACCCAGAACTCCAGTTTCAGACCCATACCTTTCTGCACACCCTTAATGGTTGCCTCAACACTGATGGTCTTCCCAATCGTCGAATATGGGTGTGAAAGCACTAGCAAGCGTTCAATACCTGCTTTAGCTTCACTTAACTTGATATAAGTCCAACCGGATTCCCACCAGAAGTAGCCTCCATTCTTACGCCCTTTGATTGTGGCGAATACATCGGCAGAACCCACTGCGTTGACCCTGAAAATCAGCTCTTTCTCTTTAGTCGGTTCCAGATCATATAGGTATTGTCCAGCCCCAAATCCCAATGATCCATAAACAGTTAGATTGTAGGTATCTAAGGAGTGTAATTGTACGTCAAGATCGTTAATGGTTTCTGCTCCAATGTTTTTTAGTTTCAATCTTAGCCAGCTAGTTCCTTTATCTACTACTGCGGGAGTTACTTCGTACTCGAGCGGATACTTCCATCTCATCCGTGTCATTTTCCATTCACCTTAGATAACATACCCTAAAAATGATTTATGTATCTGATTAGATTTTGCTGCTCATACTATAGGTAAATTTTTAAGAAATACATAAGAATAATTTTCTTTACTATCATCACCGAGACAGCTTCGGAGACCTCGATAATCTGTCAAAAAATTAAATGACTCATGCGAATTATATTTATAATAACCAATTCATATAGTTCTAGTGGGTAAATAGAAAATGATGGACAACAATCTATACAATCTCATGGAGCAGCTGATAATAGAGAGTAGAAGTCTCTGGAAGATAAAGAACGATTACAAGGAGAACGCTGAGGAGTGTAGAAGCTGCCTATGGAGCATTGCACACCCGCCCGAAACTCCGGATTGCCCAGCTTGTTTAGCCTTTTGGAAGGAGTTAGAGAAGCAGAAAGAGGAAAACATCAGAAAGCTTGAATCATTGGTACGAGATCACATGAATGGATCTAGAATGTCGAAACCAGACGATATTTTAACAGATCCTAAATGATAGTATTGTGTAAAATTTTCCAATAAATAATTAGTTCTGATCATATTCGCATAGTTCTTTTAATATTATCTTTAACGTTTCATATTTGCGCGCGCTACCCTGTTCCTAAATAGAGTACCCAAACAAATCCACCAAACAAACCACACCACGACATCCACACCTAAACCAAAAACCAACACAAACAAACCTTCCCAGGAAACAAAACAACCAAGCTCAGCCCCACAAACTAGATCAGAAGCAAACCATCACCTACGAGCCCCACCCCCACCGTGAACACACGAGCCTCAAACGTTGAAGAACGTAGGAGATACTGCCTTCTCAGGCCGACCCAAACACTCAGCAGCCTCCCGAACCAGCACGAAGCAGAGAAGACTCAGCAGAGCATACACAGAGACGATGTCCAGCCTCCTCACGTTGTTCACCCTCAACCCGCGCGCACGGCGTTACCCCTGCAAAGATGCCTGGAAAGACTCCCTACACCATGCGGACAGCTCAAGGGGTCTTTGAGAAGCCGACGAGTCCCTACGTCGATGAGGAAAAATGCACTAAATGTGGGGCATGCGTTAATGTCTGCCCGGTCGGCGCAGTATCAATCGATCACGTTGTGGCAGGTCTGTCTCCCAGACTTTCATTGAGTACCAGAATGGTGAATGTTGATCCATATTCCTGCATCTGGTGTACAGCGTGTATCAGGACCTGCCCAGTCAATGCATTCATCAGAAGACCTATGATGGTTATGGCAAATGGGAATCTGAACAAGAATTTCCCCGATAGAAAGAAAAATGAAACATACCTGTAGAACCCGATGTATTCACTCAACGAACTTGACAGCTTCCTCCCTGGGGACAGCCACAAGAGTCTCTAACGAGAGAAAGTCGCCGAATCGAAGAACAGCCTTCATCAAAACCTTCTCATCCCTTGCCTCGGCGACAGAAAGCACATCGTACCTGCCAACCGTCCAGTACTGAACCACCCACTTAATTCCCTCCTTAGCCATCTGCTCGAAGATCATCGATACCTGAGCCAACATCTCCTTCGTCGGCTTCTTTCTGAATTTACCATACACGATGAAGAACATTCAATTCACCTGATTAAATTTTAATTTTCCACGCACTTAAACCTATAATTAATAAAAAACGTGAAAGTTTCCTATATCTGCAAGAAACCTGATATTCTCCGTGTTTATCGTACGCATAGATGTCACGGGGATTCATTACCTCACCTTCGCTCCGCTCCACATTTTATGCGCCGTACGCGCATTTTTTTATGCAGTAAGTGAGCGTAGTTATTCTATTGAATGTCTAGAGGGGTGTTTGAATGAGAATCGGGCAGGTTATCGCATCCATGATTACATACTTGAGGGGAGACGTGAATGGAGTAAATCATTTCCTAAAAGTATACGCTTACGCCAAAGCCATCGGGGAGCAGGAAAAACTCGACGAAGTGACTCAGGAGACACTGGAGGTGGCGGCGATAGTTCATGACATAGGCATACCTGTCAGCATGGCAAAGTATGGTAGCCATGAAGGGAGATACCAGGAGATAGAGGGACCGCCAGTAGCGAAAATGATGCTCAGCGACCTTGGATTTGCTGGATCCTTAATCGAGCGAGTCGCTTTCTTGGTGGGGCATCATCATACTTACTCTTGTGTGGATGGTTTGGATTACCAGATTTTGCTTGAGGCAGATTTTCTGGTGAATGCGGATGAAGGTAATCTAAGCCGTAATGAAATCGAGGTGGGGATGAACAAGTTCTTCAAAACCCGAAGTGGGATCGAGTTTCTTAAAATAAATTATCTTAGTTAGATGCGCGTATGCGTAATGCGGGCTCACCTAGTCGCCTCCACTTGTTATGTGCGCGTGCGGTCCTCCAAGTTTTATAATGCCTTTATCACATCTCCCTCAAACCGCAACATAGAATCTTTCCAAACTTACCTAGATGCTTCATCAAGGTCCTTATTCATAATTAATCATCTCGAATGTCGTGTGGCCTCACAGCCTCACCCGTGCTCCGTCCACGTTTTTATGCGCCAATATCACCGCCCCATCAGATGAGACTCAGGGTGAGCCAAAACACCAAGCCATAATACATCAGTACCTCTGAAGAAGAGGCAGTTGGGTGAAATTAGCCCTAAAGTCTTATCCCCCAAACCAAACCAAAAGTTAAGCACAAAGAGTGAAGGAGAATAGTATTAAGAAGAAGGTGGTGATGGAGTCAGGCTACTGCTGGCAACACATATACGACCACCTCGAAGAGGCCGGATACGATGTCAGGCTCGCCCACCTACTCAAAGTGAAGGCAATAGCCGAGGCAAAGATCATGACAGACGAGATAGACTCGGAGACACTCGCCCACCTGCTGAGGGCCGACCTGCTACCGGAGTCCTACGTGCCGCCTAAGGAGATCCGGGATCTTCGGGAGCTGGTCAAGAGGAGGGCATTCCTCGTGGGGATGCGAACCAGGTTGAAGAACAAGGTACACGCCGAACTCGCCGCGCGCGCATGTTGCACCCGCGTCCAAAAACCTCTCAATCTTCGAAATACAATCGTCAACCCCACCTGTGATAGTAATCTCCTCTACAAGATCACGTGGAGTCAGAGCACGGAACTCGTTGATCCTCTTTATCAAGTTGTATCAGTAACATCCATCCTCTGAATCGAGAGTTCTTGGGGATCTTTGAGCCCCGCCCTCTTTTCCAGTAACATTCGCTTAGCTATGAGTCATCCACGCGCATCGCCTTCCACACTCTTGTATGCTCTCTCCAGATCATTATCCACATCAGTGAAGCAGGTGACCACGACATCAAAAACATCCATTCTTCTACCAGACCTCCCAGCACCACACTCTATGTCTCTGATCTTTTCTCCTAGCTCGTTTGGGAGTTGGTCACCATCCCAATCCAGCCATCAGCAAGCTCTCCAGCGAGTTCCTTCGTCTTTTTCCCAATTGTGCCGACGTATACTGGAGGATGAGGCTTCTGAACGCATCCAATCTCATGTAGGCGTTTTTCAGAGTAAAGATCTCGCCAGAATAACTGGCAAGGTTAGAGGGTGACGCTTCCCAGAGCCTCTTTATAACCTCGATAGCCTCCCGGAGTCGGGTGAGAGGTCTCTTCAACTCGATTCCGTATGGAAGAGTGTTCATTATCTCCCCTGCAACTAGCCTGAGGGCGGCTCTACTATGTGTGAGCTGATCGACCCTGGGATATCCGGTGATTCAGACTCTGGCAAACCCTTCATTGAGGTGCACCCCGACTCGGTGGCGGCGAAGGCGTTTGGAGAAATAGTGAAAAAGATAATCGAGGTGGTTGAAAAATGAGGATAGCAGTGTCTAGTACGGGGAACAGCCTGGATAGCCAGGTTGACCCGCGGTTTGGAAGATGTCAGATTGTCTTGGTGGTAGACACCGAGACCCTAAAGGTGGAGGCTCTCAGCAACACCAGCATAGGGCAAATATATGAGTTAGAGACTCCATCAAATCATCTTCTGGCCAAAGATGTATAAAGATGTCTAGATTAGTGAAAAATGGAGGCTAAAGACATTAATCTATAAGTCTCACCCTAAACATTTTGAAACTATCTTGTGCAGAGCTAATATACGCGCGCGTCGCCGAGAGCCTGGGGCTTGATCTTGAGCAAGTTACAAAAGCCGCGGAGAAGTAAGGCATAGTGATAGGAAATGAAAGGATATCACACTAACGTTGAGAAAGAGACCCTGAAAAACACCGACTATAGACGAGTCCTCTACACGGGAAAGCACAGTCAACTCGTTTTAATGAACCTTAAACCCGGGGAGGAAATTGGCGAAGAAGTACACAGCCACCTAGACCAGTTCTTCAGGTTCGAAGAAGGTGAGGGAAAGGTCACTATCGATGCAAACCAATACCCCGTCAAGGACGGTGACGCGGTAATAGTACCCGCGGGATCCAAGCATAACGTGATTAATACCTCAAAGACTAAACACCTGAAGCTCTACACCATCTACTCACCACCAGAACACCAGGACAAAGTCATACGCCACACCAAAGCAGACGCCGAGGCGAAACCCGAAGAATTCGATGGGAAGACAACAGAGTAAAAAAATGTTTACCCGCAGAACCACGCGCACCCGATGAAGATCAAGTAATCACATCAGATTCCATGGATAATGTGTACTATTATGACCATCACCAGGGTGAAGGCAGCGGCCGGGTGCAGCCACTTATAGTACCGCACCCATCCCGGCCTCACGGCGAAGTATGCCAGGAATCCAGTCACCACAAGGATCAGCATAGCCGAGTACAGCACAATTCCCGTCCCAAGGACGGGATAGCTCGAAGCCGGTCTAGTCACCTGGCTGATGAAGTGGATCGAGATGAGTACGAATCCCAGAAGGTTCCCGAACGCGTGGAACTTAAGCAGGGATCCCGAGGCTCTGTGTCGCGCCCTCTTCATCAGCGAGTAAGCCACGGTGGTTACGAGGATGAGGATTGAGCCGATCCAGCCGAGCCAGTGAACAGGCGAGTTCGCCACCCCCAGTACGTTGATTAAGATGAATGGGAGCCTCACTATCCCAAGGTAAATAATTGATACAGCGATTACCGCAGCGGCGATTATTGCTAGCGCAGCCCAGAACGATGGCCGCCGGTAGGACACGTTTAACACCGTTAAATAGTCTCATTTATAGTTACTTTTCATATCGAATAAATTATTCATGACGGTGGGCTAAGACGGGTGCGATGAACTCAAGAGCCTCTGGGAAAGCCCTGGGGACCACGGTGAAGTGATCAGCATCCCCGTATTTCTTATGCATCGCCCTGAGGGAGCCATCCCTAACCCTGAGGCCTCAACCAGCTCACCGACGGCCTCAACATTCTCAGCCCCAACCCCATCCACAGCGCGCGCACCTAAATACCGACGGGATGGCCCCCAAGATGTTCTCTTCAGGCGGCCAGTTAGAACTAGTATTGACTTCGGCTCAATGAGTAGTGGATCGGCGTCTACCAAATTCTGAAGGTTGATACAAACGGCTGGAGTGTCTTCTGCATGCCACAATAGTATCAGGTAGCGCTCAGGAAAAGGCAATGGAGCGACACACGACTCTAAAGCCTATGTGTGGTTTTTATTATCCGCCTCCCGCTTCCTACCCAACTACCTAGAATCGGTGAGTAAATGAGTGGCCTCGAATACAAATTAGGAAAAGACATCCAAGTTCTCCTCATCGACGACGAGAAGAACCAGATTGAACTCGCGAAGCTCAACCTAGAGAAAACAGATACCTCCCTCAAGGTAACCGGAGCACAAACCGTAACCGAGGCGATGAGTATCCTCAAGACAATCAAACCAGACTGCGTCGTCTCCGATTACCTGATGCCTGAGATGAATGGAATCGAGCTCTACCTAGCAATCAAGGAGTTCGGCGTCCCCTACATCCTATACACGGGGCGGGGTAGTGATGAGGTGGCCGGCGCCGCCTTCTCGGTCGGTGTCGATGACTACGTTAGAAAGGAGCCGAATCTAGCACACTACGAGGTCTTAGCTAGGAAGATTAGGCACGCTGTGGATAAGAAGAGAAGTGAGGTCTGGTACCGAGAATATTTGAAGAAGGGATGAACTAAGCGTTTAGGCGCAAGTTCTATTACGAGAATCACATGGGAGATATTCTCCGAATTGTAACTAGGGTGCATTAACTTCTCAGAAGCCTAACTCAATGGCGGTTGAGGAGGGCAAGTGTAATTAGCCAAGGATACGCCTCCCAACAATAGCTGGCTCTGCGCGCGTAACAAAATGGTGCCATTTCTTGATATTAAAATGAACTGGCTCTTGTTCAGGTGACATCCTTTCTTCTCTTCATTGCCACTTCCAAAATTTGCCCTGCCATTGCTGCTATTACGCGGACAGGGTTGCTAACCTTTTTAATCAAACAAGTTCACGAACCCCTCATGTCGAAGGTCGAGATGCCTCAGGGAAAGATGCTACAAGTAGGGCCCACCGGGAACGTGGTGATGGTAACATGCTGTGATCGGGATGGTCGAGCCAACATCATAACAGTCGGCATGTGTATGCCGATCAGCATCGACCCGCCTCAGGTATGCATTGGGATAGCTCCTGAGAGGTACAGCCACGACCTGATTCTTGAACAGGGCGAGTTTGTGGTTAATTCACCCAGTATAGCTCTCAAGGATAAGATGCATCTCTACGGGATCAAGTCGGGGAGGGACGCGCGCGCGATGACAATTTTCTCGTGATGCGGTAGAGCGACCTTACACAGTTTGATCTTGATCTAATTGGTTTACCCGTCTTCAGATCCTTCAAATCAATTTACAGAGTTTCTCCCTTCTCATCCATAAGACCTTTTCACATTATCTGAAATAGACACATTGTATTAAAAACCCATTAACAGAAGCCATCGGACTCCAAAGTAATCTTTAAGGCAAATCATTCTCAACTACTTCTAAGGCGAAAGAGATGGATCCCATAGTCATAAACTGGTTAGGACCATACTCCCTTAACCAGACCACCCCTAAGGAGCTCAGGGGCAAGAAGGGACTATACGCGACTGCACACGGCTCGAATATTATTCTCATAGGCAAGGCGATGCATGGTAAGGGAATATTTCGAGAGGCTAAAGAGGGGAGGCTCTCCACGTATTGGGAGGGTCTGAGGAAGCTCAAAGTGGTGCCAGAGGAGAAGCCCTCCGGGTACAAACTCTTAGAGTATGTTTATGAGAACTGCTCCCTCTATGCCGGTGTGGCCAGAAGAGAGGACTTAAATAACATCGAAGTCACAGAGCAGCTACTAGTCTATAGAGTTAAGCCTATCCGAAATGAGGAGTTCGTTAAATCCTACGAGGGCCCGCTTGGGCTTAGTGTGATTAATAATGGGAATCCGCCGCCTGGCATCGAGCATATTATTCTCGCCCCTAGTTCTACTAAATCTGCAAAGTAGCAGACTTTTCTTACCTAAGTAACTAAGTCAAAAAATAGTTAAAAAACGAGGGTATTTTAAAGATAGGTTATTAAATACTTAATGCTTCTTTACCTTCTCTTCTAGATTCTTTAATCTAGCTTCGATATCATCAATTCTCTTCTTCTCTGATCCCTTAATCTTTTCCTCTAGTTCTTCTATCTTCTTCTTCATTTTCTCTATTTCCGCAGACATTGACTTTTCCTCACAAATTAATATTTTTGATAATTTATAAACGTTCTCTAAAATATTAGGAGCCGGTGAATTGCTGGTTTTTAGCGCGCGCTTCTTGGAATAAGTTAGCTAAAAATATTTGAGTTCTTTAATCGTTCATTGATATTACTAGTAGTTAATAAAATTCGTTCAATAGAAATTATTTGTAGAGTGATTGTTAAGGGATAAGTCACTTGGAATTGAAGAGCTAGAAAGATTCTCAGCAGACGTACTCGGATCCGAGGAACACGTTAGCCATGAATGCAGTAACCCAGAATGGTATTGCCGCAGTTGCTCTCTGCCGAAGCGAGGTAGATAGAAAAAACTTCACCTTTAGCGACCTCATTGACTTCCCCGATGCAACCAATCAGGAGAGGTCAGGTAGATGCTGGCTCTTCTCAGGGCTGAGCCTCCTCGCACAAAAGGCCATGAAAAAACTGAAGCTTACACCTTCGAGCTTCGAAATATATCATATGTTCTGGGACAATCTAGAGAAAGCCAACTACTTCCTGGAGAATGTAATCGAGACTGCGCGCACATGCATCTTTATTATGTCCCGACCAGAAAGTCATTTGATGGAATCTCTAACTCACATATTCGCCCTTAAGACGCTATTGATCTTGTTGAGGGAGGCTCGTACAATGAACGTTGAGGAGGTCGCTGATGAAATGAGAGAGTCTCACGGGGGTATTGTTCACGCCATTGATGAGTTAGAAGTGGCTAACCTTATTGAGAGTCGTAATGAGCGGATGGTACCTTATAACAGGGACATCACCCTTACTCCCTCGGGTCAGCGTGTTGCAGAGAAACTCAAAGAGATCGAGGGCATTATTGGATGGAGAGGTAGTGGAGGCGTAGCTAACCTATATTAATGCTATATGAGTTTACTTTTTTCTAACTTAAGCATTTAATCTATATTTCGCAATTTTTATGACAAGTCAACCACTATAAGTGCTCATATCTTAGGATTCCGTAAAATACCTCATGTCTGAAAAACTCAGATCCACATTGAATTTCCTTGTCGAGGGACCTCACAATTTTATAATGAAGTCACTTAGTGTTAGTGGGTGTAAGATCTGGGCGATACAAGGCAATCAGCTTGGCGCATTGTATTCATTTTTCTCGTGCTCGCATCGATGACCTTAGTTAGCGTGTTTGTATTCGACGAATTAGTGGCGCCCGAGATCCCTCCAAACGTAGTGTTCGTGCAAACCCTCAGGGTACTCATAGTACTGACGACGACGGGCATCGCAGTATTCGTCATTAGGAGGACGAAGAGGTTCATCGTGGGGAGGACTCGAACGAACGCGGCGAACTTCTTCGAGTTCATCATGATTGTCCTCATCTTACTGGTGTCGACGTTTTCGCTTCTGCACATCTTCAACGTCGACACGAATACGCTGCTGCTCAGCGGGGGCATCATCTCGATCACGCTAGGATTAGTGGTGTCGACATTCGTAGGGGACACCCTCGCGGGTATGCTGGTATTCCTACTGAATCTGTACCACGTCGGGGATACGGTTTTAGTAAACAGCATACCGTGCAGGGTCGAGGAGATCAGCGCCCTCGTGACAAGGTTCAGAAACGATACAGGCGGGATTAGTGTCAATACCAAACACCGCAATTGCCGCAGGGAAGCGTCGATAGTCACCCGGTTCCCGGACGTCAACGGTGATTTGGTGAGAAGGCTTCCTTACACAAAAGATGATCGCGTCTACACGACGTACATGAACACTGAGGGCGTCGTCGCGCGACTCGACTCGATGCACACACGAATAAGACTCGACTCGGGAATGGAGTTATCTTTCCTTAATAATAGCATCCTCTCAGGCACCATCGCCGTCGCTAAAATTGTGGGAGAAAATAAGGAGGAAAATAAGACTAGTTAAGAATAATGGCGCGCATGCAAATAATTTCCCTATAAATGTAATGAAGGGTTCTTTAGCAAAGGGCAGAAGAACCACGTCATCGATAAGATTCCTAACTCGTGCCGTTCAGTCTTCCCTTGTACGATGATGAAAATGAATCATGCCCAAACTGTTCCCGAAGCAAATTTTTACTAAACATTTTGTTCTAGTACTCTTGACGTATACTTGGGTAAATTATATGTCCGAAAAGAAAAAGAAGACAATCGAAGAGAGAACTGGAAAAACTGGAGAAGTAGTTGGAAGCAGAGTGAAGAAAGGATCCGAAAAGACCAACGAAGCTCTAGGGAAGGGAGTAAAGATCGGAGCTGGGAAGATGGAGAAGCCATTAAAGACCGATGCTAGGAAGGCCACCGAAGCGATTTCTAATTTCGAGAAGGGTGTAATGGAGGGTATTGAGGAGGAGAAAAAGCGAATACGAGGCGAAAGACAGCGAGTACCGTGACATTTGGAAAGATGAAGACTATCCTATAGATTTTCGAGCGCACATGTGAGACCTAGAAGACACTTGAGTATATCAGTCTCGTTAACCACCCCAAGCAAACGCCTGTCCTCAAGGTTATCAACCACCCAAGCGTTGTCGAGATCAGACTCCATCAGTTCAGGCACCAATTCATTAAGAGGCGTATCAGGGGTGGCTACAACAGAGCTTCTCAAAGTGAGGCTTCCGATAGTCAGGTTATTGTTCTTCTCAGCACCCACAAGGATGTCCTCAAGAGTTATTGTGCCGTGAAGTCTGCGTTCCTTGTCCACAACCGGGTACTCTCGGTGACTCTTATCCCGCACAAACCCCATCACCTCCCCGATCGTTGAGGACTCGTCTACGCTCAGCACATCGCCGCTCAGGTCACCGACCTTGAGAGCCTCAAGTCGTTTTGCGTTTGCGCTATCCTCGATCTGGTGGTAGAGGATACCAATCATCTCCTCCTCCTCGACGAACTCGTCGAGTGGCTGTATATCCCCGTAGAAGGAAGAGCCCTGGGAGAAGAAGTAGCTAGTGGCGGCGGCGACGAGGGTCGTGATTATCGTGGCTGGCCCCGAGGTTTCAGCTACGAACGCTACGCTTGTGAGCAGTGTCTTGTTCGTTGCCGCGAGGAGGGCGGCCATTGATGCCATCACGATCGTCACAGAGTTGAGGCTGGGGAAGAAGGAGCAATAGATGGCTCCGATTGCAGCGCCAACGAATATTGTAGGTGTGAAGAGCCCGCCGCTCCCGCCCATCCTGAGTGTCACTCCCGTCAGGAGGATCTTGAAAACTGCCAGTGATAGGAGGAGGGTTATTGGGAAGCTGGTCGGTGAGCTGGCTAGACTGGAAATTGTGGAGTAGCCGACTCCCTGAATCTGTGGGAGGAGAATCCCAGCCACACCGATGATGAGACCACCCAGCAGGGGTGCAAAATACTTGATGTTTACTCTCCTCATGCCCCGCTTCATCAGCTTCAGCACCTCGACGAAGGCCACACCGGCGGCCGCCGTGATTAGCCCGATGAGAAAGGAGTGCCCTACAAGAAGGAGGCTGACACCCTCTCCCTGAGTCTGCGGGAAGAGTGATTCAGCACCAAAGAAGGTTATTGAGATGGCGTACGAGGTGAGTGAGGCGATGGTGGCAGGTATGAGTGCTCTCCGGGTTATGTCTCTCTTGTATGGTATTTCGAGGGCGAAGAGGATCCCGGTGAGGGGTGCCTTGAATACCGCGGAGATGCCGGCGGCTGCCCCGGAGATCAGGAAGGCCTTCAGCTCCTGTTGAGTTGGCTTGAATCGTCTCGCTATTAATGATCCTATACCGCCCCCGAGTAAGAGACTGGGACCCTCGAATCCTGCGCTACCACCAGTTCCGATCGTTATGGCTGAGGCGATGGGGTCCACGACTGTATCGGTGGTGGAGATGTATCCGCCGTGGTAGTGGTAGGCCTCGAGTAACATGTGGGAACCGCTGCCCGTTTCCTTGCTTGTCCCAACTGATTTTACTAAGAGGTACGCGGCGAGGACACCGACTACGGGTATGATGATTATTACTAGCCAACTTGAGGAAGCTGCATCTATAGATATTGCTTGTATAAACTGATAAAAGAACATCAAAACTACGAAGGCGAGGCCCACAGAGGTTCCTATGAGCGCCGACGTAATTGCCAGTTTGGCGAAGTCGCTGAAGATTCCTATGTTAATATCGGGCTTATTCATCCATTCACGGGCTCTTCATGGGATATTCAAACGCAGCTGGGTTTGTATTAATGTTACTCAACGATGGTATTCGCGATTGCGATTAATTGAACTATTTATTTTCATATAAATATTATGACTCGAATTAAATTGATGATCCTTGTGAATGAAGTGTATTCATAGTAGAATCCGGTGGTCGTTGTAACCCTTATGAGGTTGGAGGTGCTATTTTCGAGAGTCATAGTTGAAAGAACAAGGGGTACCTCATCGACTGTACACGGTGGGATAGACGTGTTTACGGGTATTAACCCAGGAATACCAGATTGACTCTTTTTAATTGAAACCGATTCTATGTTAGCTGTTGAGGCCCCCAATTCTCTTACTGTGACCACGAGATTTCTGTTGTCGATCCATGTCACCTGCTCGACTCTGATCTCGGTTTGGGCACGAATTGATTGAAACCCAACCATGGAGATGACGCAGGAGTAGGTTAAGACAGAGCAGGCGACCGCTACGAAGATATTAGAATCGAAGAGACAATCGTGCTCAAACCTCTTCTATGATCAACTTTAGAGCTATTCACCGAGATTCGGTTAGAAAGGTCGATAGCGCCTAAATATTTAATGAGCTAATAATCAATATCACCAGAGCTGTAATGAAATGAAACTTCATCTCATTAACAAGGTAGAAACGAGACATGTTACCTCTCTGAAAGCGATTATGTATAAATGGTGAGGATGAAGACTTCTAATAAATGATTGTCTCAATCACACAGTCCCTCTCCATCAACCTCCTATGGAACGTACTACTAGTAATACTCGTCGTCGCCTCAATAACCTACTACTTCAAGTTCCCCTACACCGTCGGACTCGTAATCGCGGGCCTAGCAGCTGCCTTCATAGCCCCCAATCAGCTACCCTACATCTCACCGGCTATCTACCTACAGCTACTACTACCACCCATAATCTTCCACGCAGCCTTCCACATCGACATCACCACACTCATCAAACAGGGAAAATTCATTTTCAGCTACGCTATCCTCGGTACACTATTTTCATCAATCCTCATTGGGCTCGTTGCCCACTACCTTCTTGGCTTGGAACTAGTCGAGGCATTCCTACTCGGGATAATCATCTCGCCGACAGACCCAATCGCGGTGATCACTATCCTCGAGGGATTGAAGGCGCCGAAGCGACTCGTCAAGATAATCGAGGGTGAATCCCTCTTCAACGACGGAGTTGCGATCGTGGTCTTCACGTCCCTCGTAGCTTCAATGTCCGTAGTGATCGATCCCGTTGGCGTATCACTGGGGATAATTACGGCGGTTGTACTCGGGCTAGCCTTCGGCGTCGGCGTTGGTTATGTTGCCTCCTTTATTATCACGAGGTTCAAGGGGGATGTTCTGATCCAGACGGTGATCTCCTTCTTCGCGATGTATACCTCGTATCAGTTGGCCTCCTCAGCGGGGGGAAGCGGTATCATCGGAACGGCAATGGCCGGGATAGTACTTGGTAACCTTCACGCGAGAAGGGTTGAGGAATCGGTGTGGCTTAACATCGATAACGTATGGGAGTTCCTGACGTACCTGATCACCAGCTTCTCCTTCATACTGATTGGCACATCGGTCAGTATTGGTAATCTGATTCAGGTGATCGAAATAGTTGTCATCGCCATCGTCATAGTGTTCCTCTCGCGTCTGGCCACAACTTTCGGTATGACTAGGATTCTAAACTTCGGGAAAAATCGTATCAGCGAACGGTGGCAGTTACTGATATCTCTGGCAGGCCTGAGGGGCGTCGTCTCAATTATGCTAGTCTCCAGCCTTGACGCACCTTACTCCGGTACACTAACAAATATAGTATTTGGAATAGTTCTATTCTCAGTCATCGTTCAGGGTCTTTCATTAAAGTATGTTACATTAAAATTGCTCAAGAATGAATCAGAAATGAATGACTAGCATTACACTAACCAGGAACCTTTTGAATTTTAATCTACAGGTTTCTTTTAGACTAAAGTCCAGAGCATGAATATTGAAAGAGATCGTAATGAAGTTTAATTTGTCAAATCAGTTGAATCACTGATACTAATTTAATTCCTCTATGCAATATAAATAACATGCAGATTGAATCTTATTACATGTTTAAATCAAAAATCCTGCAGTAAATAATCAAATTAGTCAAGATTTTTACATAACGAATACAAATACAAATGTTTTATTAGCTCCTCTTATTTGAATTAGTAAAGCATCTTGAGGTCACAAATTATGAACAGAAAATATGATTACGTTGTAACGGCCGTAAAAGAGCTCCAATCCGTTTCGATGGAGACCTTCGATAATCTAACACAGTTTGTAGAACATTTACGAGAAACACGAGACCTCTACGCCATAGATAGGGACACAAGCCACACGCCCCTTCTATCACTGGGAATTACTCTTCTTATAATCCCTGATCCAATATCAACGCCAATTGGAGCAGGCGTCTTACTGTTTGGGTTAATGCATGAAAAGCTCGTTGGACCTCCGATATACATCAAGGACATATACGAGAACCTCAACCAAAACATGCAAGAGCTCTTAAATAATAGTGAAATATTCAAAACAATTTCAATAACAGACACCACTAAAGCCTAAAACCTTAGAAAGGTGGGAGTTTGTGATGTGCCGGGGATTGCCTCTAAATTTGTTGAGTATCATGACCATTTAAAATAGTATTGGATAATTTCGGGATAAGACAGCGCGCGTGAAGTTTGTGTGCCAGCGCTTGATTATGAGCTCCTCGAGTAGCGTGGAGTAGAGGCGTTCCTTCACGGTTTGGAATTGGATCCACGATCATATGAGGATTTTGAACCGTAATTATGGTGGGCCGGGCCGGACTTGAACCGGCGACTTCCGCCGCGTAAGGGCGGCGTCCTACCGTGCTGGACGACCGGCCCCCATCCGGTGAAAGGAGTTGCAGGAAGTTTAAAACCGTTAGGCTAGAGCCGGTAGAGCCTCCTCGCGTTCCCGGCGAGGAAACCCTCACCGATGGTCACGGCGTCTTCCTCCGAGAGCCCCTCGTGCCTCACAAGCTCGCTGAGAGTCGAGGTGAGGGCCCTCTTCGTCTGTATCGAGGAGAACCAGTAGAGCTCGGGGATGTTGAAGCCGTCTGAGCCGTACATTATCTTGGTCGTGGGGGCCATCTCGAGTAGACTTAGGAGCCTGCTCCTGAGCCCGACGGAGACGATCGGGATCGTCTCGCTGAGGTCGATGTAGACGTTCGGGTACGCGTTGGCGAGGAAGGCTGCCTCCTCCATGTAGGGGTACCCACCGTGGGTGAGGACGATGCTGGTCTCCCGGGCCACGGGATTCTGAAGTAGATCATATAGGAGAGACGGGTTCGCGATCCTTAGGTCCATGGACGGGCTGTCCCCCATGCCCGTGTGTATCTGGAGTGGGACGCCTAGGCGCCTCGCCTCCTCCACGCCGACCATCAGGAAGGTGTCGTAGACCGACTTATTCC
Organism: Candidatus Bathyarchaeota archaeon; assembly: GCA_963769425.1. GTDB lineage: Archaea > Thermoproteota > Bathyarchaeia > TCS64 > TCS64 > UBA8941. The sequence goes on from CAVYLP010000002.1 coordinate 134,592, forward strand.
TCTCGTTCCTCTCGGATAGCACCGCGCTTGGCTTCTTTCCCTCCCGGACCAGCGAGGTCATCTCACCCCAGGATCGCTTCGCCACACCATCCTCCCAGCTCCTCACCGCGAGGCCGGTCCTATAGGCGATGATCGACTTCAAGGCGACACATCCGCCCGAGACGGCTTCCCCTATCTGGGCCCGGAAATCCTCGACCGCCTGATCGTACGGGACGAGCCCCTTCAGCAGCCCGTGGACCGCGACCTCTAGCCTGAATATCTCGCGGACCTCTCTACCGATCATCTCCGAGAAGTCTTCTAGGTTGATCTCGTATCCGACGAACTCCTTGAATGGGTAACCAGAGTCCACAAGCAGTATCTCAAGTCCCGCCTCGTCGAAAAGCATCTGGATATACTCTGAGGGATCAGACCTTATCCACCTCTGCCTTTCAGCGATGATATTCTCCTCACCACGCACGCGCAGGATCCGGCTAAGCTCCCGCATCACCGAGCGGTAAAGCATCGTGGATGTGAGATCTTCGCGTCTTTGTGGTATGTCGCTGAGAGTGAGGTAGGCTTCGAATGATTTCGTCTCCTTCTCTGGAAGGAAGGGATGACAGTGAGCGTCAACAACGGAGCAGTCGGTGAAATTCAGGTTTACCATGAATTGGTGTAATCCATTAAGAGATATGAAATTACCCCATTAAAAAAGGGAAAATGGGGTGCCTAATTCGAGCCTAAAACTTGTCCCCGAGGACTGCAGTCATCTCCTTGTGGAGGTCCTGAAGCCTCTTAATGGCGGGGTGGTCGCTCCCCAGCTCCTGGGCGAAGTTGTCGATGGTTGAGTCAATCCCCACCTCGTGGGCTCCCTCGATGAGCTTGTCGGCGTAGCAGACAATCTTCTCCTCGAGGGTCTCGGGGATGTAGCTCCCTCTCGGGAGATTGTTCCTATGCGCCTCTTCCTGTGAAAGGCCTGCGCCGACGTGGCGCTCTATAATATGGGCGAGTTCCATCGGCATACCTAACTGTCGCGCCATCTGGCCCCCAACAGCGCCGTGTTCTATACCGTGAGTCTGGCCCCGCCCCAGGTCGTGGAGCAGGGCCCCTGACTCCACTAACCTCAGGTCCACTCGGTACCCCTTGCTCTTGAAGACGTTGGCGATCCTATTCGCTACCCTCGTCACGTTTATGCAGTGCTCGATGACGCCGTTGCTGCAGCCAGCTCTCCTGAGGATCTGGATGCACTCATCCCGGGATGGGAGACTCAGGCCTCTAACTCCTCCTTGATTTCTGAAACCTTCTTCTCGAGGAACTCGACGATCTCAACGTTGTCCAAGCGGTGGAGGGGCTCGCCACATGTCGGGCACCTGAACACCGTCTCCATCGCCGTCTCGAACGTCGTCTTGGGGCACGTCGGGTTCCCGCAGTGGTAGAACTCGTGGAGCCTCTCGAACTCCAGCCTTGTCTCCAGCTTCTTCAGAATCTTCTGCTTCATCCCGTGAATATAGGCCTCGACGAACTCGGGCTGGAGGCGCCACTGGAATATGAACCAACCAGTCTCCTTGTCCCTGAACCTCTTCGAGGTCACGAGGCTGTGGTTATAGAACTTGTATAGGAGCTTGCGGACGTCATTTATCTGGATGTTCGTAGCTGCGCTTATTTCCTCGACTGTTATGTCCTGCTTGTCCTTGAGGACCTTGATGACCTCAACGCCCTGTTCGCCTCCCAGTACGTTGGCGATTCCATACAGGGTCTCGTCGCTCACTGTCATCAATGTCTAAGCTCCTACGTATACTCCTATCCGGGCAACTTAAATGTTTAAACTCGCCTACTCGAGGTTTTGATCTTTTTACCGTTTGCCTGCGGGATAACTGTCAGGCGGGCCCCTAGGAACTCCCGCTGTAACTCATGCCCCTGGTATAATTCGTGTAGGAAGAGTGCGAGGGCGCTAACCTCCGAGTGCGGCTGCCCCGTCACGGCGACGTTCCAGTCTGCCGCCCCGTAGACCTCCCCCGGCACCTTAGCACCGCCAACGACGATTAGCTTCGGCGAAGGGTCGGATCGAATCTCACCGACGACCTCCTGGTAGGGCAACCCGTACATGGTGAGGTGGACGATCTTCCCCTTCCAATCGGCGAATACCGTCTTCCAGCCCACCGTGTATTCGAGAGTGAAGTCCCCGCCCCAGTCAGCAACTATCTTTTTAATCGACTCCTCGAGGGAGGGGTCCTGAATTCCTGTGTAGTATGCCCTTTTAGCGCCGAACGTGCGCGCGGCGAGGAGGAGGTGGGTGGAAACCCTCTTGTCCCTCGATGGCCTGTGACCCAGGCGTAGAACGACAACCTCCTGATCGTGCTTCTCTGCCATGTCGGCGCCCCAGATTACAGGCAGCGTGGCCGATAAAAGGGTTGAGCCCCCTGCACCATTTTTAAGCATAACCCCATATACAGTCTGGATCGCCCTTGGCAGAGCAGATCGAGCACGTTGAGGCCCTCCCACTCATCGCGAAGAGGCGATGGCTCGGGATAATCATACCCGCCATAAACCTCCCACTCTTCGCCTTCAGCGCGTACACGACCGTGACCATGTACCTCGCGGGTGCCCCAACGAACTCCGAGGACTTCATAAGCAACGTTCTAGTCATGGTCGCAACCATCGCCCTCGGCCTCCTGCTCCCCCTCTGGGTGCCCGTCTACACAAGCAGTTACACCCTCGAGGAAGGTGGCCTCAGGATCAGCAGGCTGCTGAAGAAGAGCGTGTTCCTCCCCTACAAGGAGATAGCGCGCACCGAGGTCTACATCCGAGAGCCCGGAGAGATCCCCGAGGACGCCATAAACTACACGAGGGTGAACGCCGAGAAGCTCAAGAAGACTGGCTTCGGATTCGTAGACTTCACGAACTCGGAGGCGAACATTGTCCTCCTCATGTCGGGGAGGAAGATCTACATGATCTCCCCCACTAAGCCGCGTGCCTTCCTGAAGAGCCTGAAGAAGAGGGCGAATTCCTGTGTAGTATGCCCTTTTAGCGCCGAACGTGCGCGCGGCGAGGAGGAGGTGGGTTGAAACCCTCTTGTCCCTCGATGGCCTGTGACCCAGGCGTAGAACGACAACCTCCTGATCGTGCTTCTCTGCCATGTCGGCGCCCCAGATTACAGGCAGCTTAGCCGATAAAAGGGTTGAGCCCCTGCACCATTTTTAAGCATAACCCCATATACAGTCTGGATCGCCCTTGGCAGAGCAGATCGAGCACGTTGAGGCCCTCCCACTCATCGCGAAGAGGCGATGGCTCGGCATCATCATACCCGCTATTAACCTCCCACTCTTCACCTTCAGCGCGTACACAACCGTGACCATGTATCTCGCGGGTGCCCCAACGAACTCAGAGGATTTCATAAGCAACGTTCTAGTCATGGTCGCCACTATCGCCCTCGGCCTCCTGCTCCCACTCTGGGTGCCCGTCTACACAAGCAGTTACACCCTCGAGGAAAGCGGCCTCAGAATCAGTAGGCTGCTGAAGAAGAGCGTGTTCCTCCCCTACAAGGAGATAGCGCGTACCGAGGTTTACATCCGTGAGCCCGGCGAGATCCCCGAGGACGCCATCAACTACACGAGAGTGAACGCCGAGAAGCTCAAGAAGACCGGCTTCGGATTCGTAGACTTCACGAACTCGGAGGCGAACATAGTCCTTCTCATGTCGGGGCGGAAGATCTACATGATCTCCCCCACCAAGCCGCGCGCCTTCCTGAAGAGCTTGAAGAGGAGGGCCCCCAAGCTCACGGCGAAGGTCGTTGAGCTGAACGCCAAGGGGAAAAATATTCAGGAGCTAGAGTGAGTTGGCGCCAATAGCCAGAAATGTCGGAAATATTTTAGCGCAAACTAAGATCAAGGAGCATCAAGACGATTACTCAATTGTGTTTATTGATCCTGCTCAGAGAGATGAAGTCTGGAACGCTTTAAAGAATCTGAAGTCTTTTACTTCCTACACCTTCACTGATGACGAGGTGTCCCTTGTAATTCGTTCCACAGAATGGGAGAAATTAAAAAAATGTTTCGGTGGAAGCAAGGAAGAGGGACCATACAGGCTTATAACTTTCGATATTGTACTAGACCTATCAATTGTCGGATTCCTCTCAGTAGTATCTACAGCTTTAGCGGAATCAGGAGTTAGTGTGTATGCGCTTTCAACTTACCTAACGGATCATATTCTTGTTAAGAAAAAGGATGCAAGAAAGGCTATTGGAGTGCTTAATGAAATGATCACTAAATCAAGTATTGTATAATCAATGATCTATCTGTAGCATAATTAACAACTGCACCTTAGGTGAGTGAATTATTGTCGACGCCTCACCTCATGGAAAATTCACTTTAACATCTTGCGATTAAATTCAAAAAGTTATCTTAACTAATTAGAAAAATAACACCTATGAGTGAAAATCCAAATAAAATCGCTAATCTGAGTACATAATTTAGTTTCAATATATATATTATATTAAATGGTATGCGCCATCTGATCACTAATTGATTAATATTTTAATTTTGGATATATGCTCCTCTAATAGTTCGATATTTTGATTGAAATGTTCTTATGGTAACCTAATAATGATTAACCTAAAATTTAGTAGCCACTTTTAAATCAGTAATGCCGTAATTATTAGAGATAATTAATGAATTCAAGAAAAATCTCCATTTTAGTCGTATTTTCGGCTCTCACTGTGTTCTTAAATATTTCTCCAATAAAGATTCCTGCACCTTATGCTCCTTTTCTAATTTATCAATTATGGGAGATACCAATTGTTACTGTTTCATTACTTTATGGATTTCAGATGGGTATTTCAGTATCTATAATTAACACTCTAATATTATTATTAGTTTATCCTGGTGCATTACCCACTGGACCACTCTATAATTTTATTGCAGTACTAAGCATGTTATTCGGTATATATATTTTTAGAAAGTTCTTTTTAAATTTTTATAAAATGGATAATGAAAAAATATCTATTACTACATCTACTATTCTCGGTATGATAACGAGAGTTATAACAATGACTATTATAAATTGGATTGTCCTTCCATTTCCTCCCCCAATTGGATTCAGTATTCCTTCCGATATTGCTATTACGTTTTTGCCCTTAATTGGCTTCTTTAATGCTACATTAGCTTTGTACACAATTCCACTCGGTATAATATTAGCTAAGGCGGTCAGGAATCGTATAACTATTAACCAATAAATTAACTACTTTCTCAGGATTATTTACTATTTTTACTGTGTTAATTCTCTAGACTTTTATAAATTTATTAAGATATGAGCGAAGTAGTTAAAACTCTAGTCAGTAGAATAATGTTGAATTTAGGAGGGGTTGATTATTTGTGTGTCATAGATGTGGACACCCATATCTCAATAGCTCAATCTATCCCCTCAAATACGAACAAGCTTGGCGAAGGCGAGCCCCGGTGATACCCACATGATTAGGGTACTCCATATAGATTCGGATGGAGACTTTATGGGGCTCCTTAAGCGACGAATCGAGGAAGCAGATTCATCATTTCAATTCGAGTCAGTGATAAATGTTGTAGAAGCGAAAACAAAGTTTGAGAGTCAATACTTTGATTGTGTGTTAATCGGGCAATCTCAAACACTTAACGCATTTGAGTTAACCAAGAATTTTAGGAGCACATCAAGCGTACCAATAATAATCTACGCCTTGGAGGATTCTGAGAATTTAGTCTCACGTTCTTTCGACGCAGGCGCCGATGAATTAGTCGTTAAGCCTTCACTTGATCATCCCCTCGACTTTGCACGAAGGATATCCGTCTTAGTTAACAGAAGACACGCCGAGGACCTGAAAAATGCGATCTCGGAAGCAGAGAAGTACGCTGTCGCAGTGGAGGTTGGGGACGAGATTATCTACGTCAACTATCCATTCGAACAGTTAGTCTCTAAGAATGCCTCTGACATCATTAGTAAAAGCCTTACATCATTCGTACCTACTTTCGAAAAAACTAATATGGAAAAACTTTTCAGCGATGGAGGAGAGTCCACTCTAACAGTTCTCCGCCAAAATGCTCCCAGTCGAAAATGCAGAATCAAAATTACAAAGACGAAACTCCAGGGCAAAGACGCCTCGATTGCAATAATTGAAGACATCACTGATACACTGGAGAGAGAAAACCGGTTAAACTCTCTTCATTCTCAGGCCTCTAGAATACTACAGGCTCGGAGTGTAGATGAATTAGCTAAGAAGACATTGGATTCCATCGAGGCGGGCTTTGACTCAGAAGTCATCAGTTACATGATAGTCGATAGAGACGACCTCGTTTGTGTCGAACGTCGATGGAGAGCCCGTGGGCTAAGGATGCCCATAAACAGCGGCAACACTATGGGGAGAGCCGTCCTTCAGGGAAAACCCATTAGCGTTAACGATTTTCGCAAGGAGCCTACCATGCTAGAGGATTCGGCTCCGAGGTCAGGAATTTCGGTACCGGTTAAGCAGGATGATAAAATTGTAGCCGTCATCGATCTACGCAGTAGTCGAGAGGATGCATTCACCGAGACCGATATCGATGCCCTAAATTCGCTCTCGACTTACGTTGGCAGTGTTCACAAGTTAATAGATGATCTGAGGTCAGCGGAGAGCTCCGAGACACAGTATCGGAGGCTGCTGGATGCGTTTAACGACGCGGTCTTCGTACTGGATGAATCAAAGTATCTATACGTTAACAAGAGGGGAGTAGAGCTACTCGGATACTCTGATCCATCTGAGATCGTTGGCACAGACATTTACAGACACGTCTCTCCCGAGTTCAGAGAACTTGTTAAAACTAGGATTGAGGGGCGCCTAATTGGTGAGGCCGTTCCATCCACCTATGAGATCAAACTCGTTAAGGCTGACGGGACGACCATAGACATCGAGGTTGACGCCTCTAGAATAATCTTTGAGGGAAAGCCAGCATCGCTCACCATCGAGAAAGATGTAACAGCGCAGAAACAGAAGCAGAGCCAGCTGAACAAGCGCACGGCCGAACTGGAGTTGCAGATTGAGAAGAGGACCCAAGAACTCCTAGAAGCTCAGCAGTTCGCAGCCGCGGGGAGGATGGCTAGCATGGTAGGCCACGACCTCAGGAGTCCACTGCAATCGATTAAAAACGCTGCGTACCTCATGCGCCGTCAACCAACAAGATCCGAAGATATGCTGAACTCAATAGAATCCTCTGTCGACCGCGCACTCGCTATGCTTGAGGAGCTTAGACACCAAACCAGGGAGACTCCCCTCAAAGAGGAATCTGTGGATCTCCCCGAGATGGTCATGAGCATACTCAAGGATACGCCGATGGGCGAGGGCATCCAAGTTGACATGAGGCTCGACCCCTCCATCAAGGTGGTTAGGTTAGACCCCATGAAGATTAGAAGGGTCGTCGAGAACCTGGTTAGAAACGCGCTCGACGCCATGCCTAACGGAGGGCGACTTACAGTCGAGACGAAGGCGGAGGGGGACTATTTCACCGTGCTCGTCACAGATACAGGAGTAGGCATACCCAAAGAGAATTTCCCCAATTTATTCAAATCATTCTTCACCACAAAGTCGAACGGCCTGGGCCTAGGACTCGCATACACTCAGAAGGCCGTTGAGGCCCACGGGGGAACAGTTGAAGTCGAATCCGAGGTCGGAAAGGGCACAACATTCAAAGTCCGTCTTCCCAATCGCCCCAGCCAAAAAGCTCCGGAGGCCAAGTAATGGTAGATAAAAACCCCACATCGATCAGCAAGACTCATAGGAAAAGAGCAAACACCTCACACAGACAGAAGCATCTTCGAGTGTTACATATCGATGACGATTTGGACCAATTGATGTTCACGAAGCTCTTCCTAGAGGAATGCGACCCCAACATCAGTGTCGAGTCTATCTCGATTCCATCAGACGCGGTGCGAGCAGTCAACTCTAGGTCTTTCGACTGCGTCGTTTCAGATTACCAGATGGACGAGATGGACGGGATCATTTTGACTAAACGAATCCGTGAGCGTAGTGATATTCCAATCATTATCTACACGGGGCGAGGCAGCGAGGAAATTGAGGAAGTCGCGAAGGCTGCTGGTGCAGATGGCTACGTTCAGAAAGCCATAGATCCTAAACATTATCACGGCTTATACGAACAAATACTAGTCGCTATCCAGTGTGATGATTAATATAAAATATGATAATCTTAAAATTATTAAATTGTCTTATTAATTCGTTTTTATCCAAAAATAAATAAGAAATATCAAATAATTCGGATAATTTTTAGAGGTATTGCGTTAGGAATGATTACCAACTTCAACCCATGGAGATCGTGAGGCGTAAATACTCTATACAGTCTTGCCTCGCTTGGAATTCAATAACCATTATCGGTCTAAACAATCATTTACTCTGGTACACTCCTACTCGGAACAGAAGCATGGAAAAATCGTTATCCTATGCTACTAGGAATCCCATTCCTAGCTACATGGAAGAAACTACCTGCTGCTAGGAAGAGAATACCAGTTACTTGGAAGAAAATTCCTGTTGCAGGGAAGAGCGACATTCCAGCTACCAAGAAGTAAATTCCTGCTACAAGGAAGAAGACCTTCCAGCTACTAGGAATTGACTTCCTGCAACTGGGAATACGGGTCAAAGGAGTGGATGTGCAAGAGAAAGTCATATTCACGGTCATTATGCGGAGGAGGATCGAGGATTGGTGGGGGGGATGACGTGGAACTTGAACCCCCTGACCAATAATCTGCGGTGTTTCGATTGAGTTGTATTTCTTCACAGAGGAAGAGAAGAGGAGAGGGTTTGGCTGAATGGAGCGGAGGGAAATAGGCAGGTCAAGAATCTTAATCCAAAAGCTCGGGTTAATGTTTTTATTGGTGACTGGATAGTCTATTTGGCGCGCTCCTGTCGTCTAGTCCGGTCAAGGATATGGGCCTCTCGAGTCCGCGATGACCTAATAAGGTGTGAACCCTCCGGGAGAGAAATCTGAGTTGTATAAACCCCATGAACTGTTGTTGCAGTCGCTATGTTTATCCAAGTGTCATTGACAAGGTTTATGTACGAAAATGGTCGATGAAACATCTGCACTAATCGGTCAGAATATAGTAAATTGATGGTTCACGGTCACTTAGTTTTCAGAAACTAGAACAAGTAATTGTCGTAGGTTGTTGGGCTGTAGCTGAAAAATCATCATAGAGAGTTGAAAGAACATCGGCGACCTCATTGACCGCGGGATCAATAGACGTCCACGAGCGCTGAGGTAGAACTACCCTGAGCAAGCAATAGAGCTGGCTCTCGCAGACCCGAGGATCCAACCATTAGCAAACCAATCGGGGGTTAAGATATTCGCAGTATTCACTATGCACTTTCAGATAATATTCGATAACAACGTTACCCAATCGGGAAAGAATACAGTGGATTGGGATCAAATATACCGAGCCACGGTCTGGATTCGATACACTGACAATTCTGGTTATAGCGTCGATGTCAACATCACGGATAAGCTGGTGGGCGAGCCAGTCCATGTAGTTTGGGTAGGAAACGACGTATACCTGAGGTAGCTAGTAGATACCCAAAGTAAACTCTGAAGGGAGGCATTTGATCTGAGGAACTTGAGGCTGGTGTTCTTCGCCGGGCTCCTCGTCTCCATGTTTGTGTTGACCGTGAAGCTGCTTCAGCCGGTGTCTATTCAGATGATGGTCAACGGGGAGAGCATCGTGTTCACTGAGCAGCCAGCTTTCTATGGTCTGGGGGACGTTGCACTCGTGGCGGCTTCAGCGTTTACGTCTGGTATCTGCCTCATGTTTCTCTTACTCGTAGAGGATACGAGAGTTACCGGAAGTGGTACGAGTATTACGTTATCCGACGCGATTGTTGGGGTCGAGGATGAGGATGAGAAGACGCTTCTCAGGGTTATTGTTGAGATGGGTGGGTCGATGTTTCAGAGTGATCTTGTTGAGCGTAGTGGTTTCTCTAAGGGTAAGGTTAGTCTTGTGCTGGACAGGCTTGAGGCGAGGGGTAGGATTCGTAGGAGAAGAAGTGGCATGACGAATATGATCAACATAATCGAGGTGAGTAATCGATGAGAGTCAAAGTAGCTCTCTTATCCATTCTATCTGCCGTCGCAATTTTCATAATGTTGACAATGAACGCCCCACCCCACCTCGCTGGAGGGCAGCTTGAGAACGGGCTCGTCGCGAGGATACGATTCAGCAACGACTCCTACAACGCGATTAGCTTTGTGTCTGCTTCATACGAGTTTTATAATCCAACAAACAACCCCCACTTGCCCGTTGTCGGGCAGCTCAGTCTCTAGAGGAGAACTGGAGGTTATCGATGCATGTACTTGATCTTCTGTACGAGCGAGCCAGTCGAGCGCGTGTTGGGCAATGCCAGTCGTGTGCCTCCCGTAATCGTGAGGTGACTCAGCATCGGTGCTAAATCCACCATTACCCAACGAGAAGTCCCAGTTTAACCTGCAAAGCAAGAAATGGCAAGATTGCAACAGCACAATCTGCTTAGGCGTCTTGGAGACAAGACCGATGGACAGGTTGAGCCTTTAAGCGAAATCCGCCTATCAATACAACAGGTTAATGTTTTTATTGGTGACTGGATAGTCTATTTGGCGCGCTCCTGTCGTCTAGTCCGGTCAAGGATATGGGCCTCTCGAGTCCGAGATCCCGGGTTCAAATCCCGGCGGGAGCACCAAAATTTATAAAAACGTTTTTTTTCACATTTACTGTTCCTTGATGTGATCCAGAGACATTGCGAATTCAATAAAAAAATTTATTTAAAAAAGATGGGTGATGTTACTAGTATCATAAACGAGTAACATCCGTCTTAAATAGAGATAAATTCGAAAAATCATACCTGAAATTAACGCAGACATCCAATTCAGAGAGAACACAAGCTACCCGAAGAACAGGTTCATTGAAGAAAAATCATGTTACTTGTTACTAGTACCCCCTCCCCCCTCCGTATGGAGACTGACCCCTTCTATCCAACTAATCAAGCATATGATAAGAATGAAAACTCGAGAAACAATGATTATCCTGTCATATTATCGGTTAATGATTCTTGAACGGACGCAGAACCGCCCCCGCCCTACACCCGTTGTGTCTACAATGCTCCACCGTGACGACTCCATTCACTATGACATACTCTACACCCACCGGGTGTTGAATCGGGTCTTCGAATGTCGCTGTGTCCTCGATAACATCAGGGTCAAAGATAGTAATGTCCGCAGCTAAGCCAGGACGGAGCAAGCCGCGGTCATTGAGGCCGTGTGTCTGAGCGGTGTAGCTTGTCATCTTCCTTATCGCCTCCTCTAACCTGAGGACCCCATCTCTCACGTATCGACCAGCCACGCGCGGGAAACTACCGTAGGCCCTAGGGTGGGGTTTGCCGAGGACGATACCGTCCGTGCAGACCATTCCCAGAGGACTTCTCATTATAGTCCGTACGTCCCCCTCATCCATCGTGAAGGTCGCCATCGTAGCCGAGTTCTCCTCCTCGAGGACGAGGTCGAGAACCGTCTCCGCGGGCGTCTTACCTAGATCGGAGGCAATCTGAGAGACGTACTTCCCCTCGAAGCGCTTATTCGGTCTCGTCTGAACGTTCGTTATCAGTATCCTGTTCCACTCGTTTGGGCTTCCTTCATCGCCTCTTGCCCCTCCTAGATATTCGGCGAGCTTCTTCCGGATTTCCTTATCCCTGAGCCGAGTGAGTAGCTTGTCTAGTCCGCCCTCGTGAGCCCAAGGGGGGAGGAGGCTACCGAGGAAGGTGCTCCCCGCCGTGTAGGGATACTGGTCGAAGGTGACATCAACACCACTCTTTCGGGCGTCCTCAACCCTCGCTAACGCCTCTGGTGCCCTCCCCCAGTTCGCCCGCCCATTTGTCTTGAAGTGGCTTATATGGACAGCGGCGCCCGAGCTGCGTCCCACGCCCACTACCTCGTCTATCGAGTCGAAGAGCCTGTCGCCCTCGTTCCTCATGTGGACGACGAATACTCCCCGGTGGGATGAGACTACCTTGCATAGCTCGGTCAGTTCAGACGAGTCAGCGTAGACGCACGGGGGGTAGATGAGGCCGGTGCTGAGGCCGATGCCGCCCTCGCTAAGGGATTTGTCTAGGAGCGTCATCATCTCGGTGAGTTCGGCGGGTGTCGGTTTCCGGTCATCCATCCCCATGATTGCTAGGCGGAGGTTGCCGTGGCCGACTAGTGAGGCGACGTTGACTGAGGGCCTCGCGGCCTCAAGCCGGACGAGGTAGTCGCCGAGGCTCCTCCACTCCCATCCTATGTCGGGGTTCCCGTTGAGCCCGGAGAGGTACCTGCGCCACATGTCGACGGTCCCGTCGGTGAGTGGGGCCTCTCCTAGGCCGTCCTGGCCGACGACCTCGGTGGTTATCCCCTGCATTATCTTGATCCGGGCCTCCGGCTCGGAGATTAGGACGAGGTCACCGTGGCTGTGGGCATCTATGAAGCCAGGGGAGACAACAAGGCCAGAGGCGTCTATCGTCTCCAGCGCCTCGTCCTCGCACCTCCCCACAGCGCTGATCCTGCCCTTGGTCACGGCGACGTCCCCGTTGTACCACGGGTTGCCGGCGCCGTCCACTATCCTTCCGCCCTTGATTTTGAGGTCGTACATCTGGCTACTCTTCAGGCCCCGCGTTTAAACGATTTTGGGGGTTGCTGACCTAGTTCTAATTGCTTTGGGTTTAGCGGGTCTCCTCCCCGTTTCACCTAACTTCTTCTAGGTTTCCTCTTCAGCTCCGTCCCACAGATAGGGCAGACGTTGTCCTCCTGCGGGGAGTCAAAGTTCTTCCTGCACCCGGGGCAGTAGATGCCCCAGTTGAGCACCTTCTTTATCCCCTTCGTAGCCTGGGAGACGAAGCGGAACCCGAGCCGAGCCGCCATGTTCTGTACCGAGTAATCGTCGGAAACGATAGTGGGCTCCTTCCCCTCGGACTTGAGCCGGAGGCCGAGTGAGAGGAGTTGCTTATCCGTGGGGGACAACTTATGGGCCTCTCCAGCGGACCTCGCCCTCGCCTCGAGCTCGTCAGACCACCTCTTCTCGGGGGTTACTTCCTGCAGCTTCCCCGAGGACCTCGCGCCTTCGTACCTCATCTTCCCCAGGTCCTCCCTGATCTCCTCAAGTACCTCAGGGACCGTATAGTACTCCTCGTCGGTTGAGAGATTGTACCCCTGGATGAAGGCAGACGTGTCCAAAATAACGTGTCTCAGGCGGGGTCCCCTCACTGCGCCTGTATGTGAGTAAGCCGGCTCCTGAGCCTCTCGTAGAAGGGCTTGAACCTTATGAAGCGAGTTTTATTGGAGGAGACCTCGATCTCGACCGTTGAGAGGGGCTTCAACCCGGTGTAGACCTTCCCGTCGACGATGGCGAGAGCGTCCGCCTTGGGCTTCCGCAGCTCGATCGTGACCTTGGAGCCCAGTGGGAGGGTTATGCTTCTGAAATAGCTGTAGGGGTTGACGGCGGTGAGTATCATCGCATCAACTCCAGGGGCGAGTATCGAACCGCCGGCTGAGAGGTTGTAGGCGGTAGACCCGGTTGGCGTCGAGACGATGATTCCGTCCGCCTGAATCTCGGTGAGCGGCTCCTCATCGACGAGTAACCTGCAGAGGATCATCTTCGAGGGTAGACTGGATGAAACGAGTACCTCGTTGAGGGAATCGGGGAAGTCCTCATCCATTTCGAGACATCGGCTCCGCAGCTTAACGCAGGTCTCAAGATCGTACTTACCCTCAGCAACCCTGTCGATCGCCGACTCAATCTCATCCTTGAATACCTCGCAGAGGAAGCCCCTCCTGCCCATGTTCACGCCGAGGAGGGGCGTGTCTGGGACCTTGAGCCCCATCGCGACGCGAAGGATTGTTCCGTCGCCTCCCACGGCGACGACGAAGTCCGCCTCCATGTCGGTGAGGTCGACGGTCTCGTTCTTCATCTCAAGCGCCATGGCGGTCTCCGTCTCGACGAGAACCTCAGCGCCCCGGGACTCGAGAAGCTCAATGACCCTCCGGGTCACGGGGAACGCGGCATCCGTGTCCGTCCTAGAGACGACGCCAACCCTCATGGCTCTTCAACTGAGAAGAGCCTCGGCGGTGATTTAAAGACCCACCGGGGAAAAGTCGCAGAAAGGGTTTAGACGATGATGCCTGCGGCGCGTAACTCCGCGAGCTTCTCGTCGTTGTAGCCTAGGAGGCCCTTGAGTACCTCGTCGTTGTGCTCGCCGAGGATAGGGGCTGGCGCATTGATGACGGCGGGTGTCTTGCTGTACTTGACGGGGTGCTGCGGGACCTTGAATTTACCAGCGAGCTTGTGGTCGAGCTGGACGACGGTGTTCCTCGCCTTGACCTGTGGGTCCTCGAACATGTCGGGGATGTGGTGGATGGGTGCGCATGGTACAGCGTTAGCGGCGAGTATCGTTATCGCGTCCGCCGCGGTCTGTCCGTCAAGCCACTTCTTGAAGACGTCACTCCCCTCCTCGATCTCCTCGACTCCTATGGCCTTCATGACCCTACCGTCCATGTTCTGATCGGCAGCGACGTAGATGTACTTCCCGTCCTTAGCCTGGAAGACGCCCCACGCACCGATGCCCTTGCGCTCCTGCCTCGTGACCCAGGGGAGTTTGCCGCTGAGGCTGTAGCTCGCGATGTCGACCCCACACTGGGCGATCATGCAGTCGAGCTGCGATACGTCGATGAGCTGGCCTTCGCCCGTCCTGTCGCGGTGCCTGAGTGCGCCGAGGATAGCGATGGTGGCGTAGAGGCCAGGGTCGAGGTCGCCATGGTATTCAGCGGGTACCACCGGTGGGCCATTGGGATCGATGTTGTCGCCTGAGAGGCGTAGCCAGCTGCTCTCGCTCTCGGCGATCGGCGCGAAGCTGGTGCGGTCCCTGAAGGGGCCGTCAAGGCCGAATCCGCTTAGACTAGCGTAGATTATATCTGGCTTCACGGCCTTGACCTGCTCGTAGCTGAGGCCGAGCTTGTCCATCGTGCCACGCTTGAAGTTCTCGACTATCACGTCGCTCTTCTTAGCCAGCTCCTTCACGATCTCAAGGGCCTTGGGGTCCTTGAGGTTGAAGGCGAGTCCCTTCTTGTTCCTGTTGAGGTAGTGAAAGCTGGCGCTGGCGCCTCCGAAGAGGTTTGTGCCGAGCCTATTGATCTCACCCCACGGGGGCTCAACCTTGAGGACCTCAGCGCCCATGTCCGCCATGATCATGGTCGCGTAGGGGCCGAAGAAGACGTGGCCGAAGTCTAGGACGCGTACGCCGTCGAGCATACCCTTACCCATAACGTTCACCGAATCCTGTGAAAGAGACGGGCGGGGCGGATAAAGTTTATGCGGTCCACGCCCATGACACGTATGCGAGTTATAGCTTAGCGGGAGGCCTCCTGGGTCGGCTCAGGGGCTACTTCAAGGGGTACCTTGAGAGTTTCGAGAGGGGTGGAAGTAGTACGGTGTCTTGTGGGTGGTCTTCACTAGCGTCATGCTGTTCGCGTTGCTTGTCTTAGGAACATTCGCCCTCGGCCTCTACTTCTTCATCTTCCCCAGCTTTAGCAGCGTCTAGGGCTTCGAATCCCAGATCTTGTCTCCGACGTAGTGGAGGTTGTGTATCACCTTGCCCTTCTTCTCGGCCAAGATGGCGGCCGAAGGCTTCAACGCCTTACCGATAGCCAACGCTTTTCCGTGCTTCACGTCACGAACAACAACCAGGGTACCCTCCTCGAATGGGGTCTTGATCTCGGTTATGCCCGGAGCCATCACATCCGCGCCCTTGCAGACAAATGGTATCGCACCCATGTCGACGATCACGGCGGGTAGTGAGTCAATGCACTTGCACCTCAGCGTCGGGTAGAGGCTCCCCTCAAACCTGAACAACAAAATCTCGTCGTCTAAGACGTAGACCTTGGTGCCGTCCTCGGTCTCCGCCTCCTCAACCAAATTGAATGATTGGCCCTTCAGGTAGCTCGCAGCGCCCTCAAGGACGCTCCTGGCGTCCTGCCTTCTGAGGGCCCGCCTCTTCTTGACCCTTGGAGCTGATTCGCTCATCGGGACAAGTTACGTCGCCGAGGTTAAGAAGCCTACGCGGCTGATGATTGTTGAAAACATTCGATTCGCCCCTTCGAGGTTGAGGGACACCTTTTTACAAAGCCGTCTCTATATCATGTTTAACAAAGCGTGCAAGAACCTGAGGTAAACTAAAATGAATGATCAAAAAACATTTAAAATGAAGCTGTACACGACGAAACCCGAAGGCGTAACGGTTTTCAATAAAGATAATGCGCCGACGCCGAGGAACCTTGAGCCATTCGTGACCGGCGAAGGCCCGTACGTGTATCTGTGTGGTAAATGTGACCACGTCCTTTTGAGAAACGTCCGCCAGAGTCAGGTGACTAAGGCGCTCTACAAGTGCCCCAAATGCGGGGCCTATAACCAGATCGAGTAAAACCTATACGCGAAAAGTTATGGGAATTTTTCCTCACTTAAGCGACGGTGTAGGTGTCGAGGTTCTCGGGCGCTATCCCGTATATTCCCCTCTGCTTGGCGACGACGCGCGCGAGGTTCTCGCACTTCGACTCCTCGCCGTGTATGACGAAGACGCGCTTCGGTTGCGGGTGGAGGCGGCGAACATAGTTTACGAGCTGGCGCCAGTCACTGTGGCCGCTGAAGCCCTCGATCGTGTAGTTCTTCATCGCGACGTTTATGATCTCCATCTTGCCGTTCTGCCCGTACATCTGCGCCGAGCCCATCCCAGACTGTATGCGCTGACCCATCGTGCCAGCCACCTGGTAGCTGACGAAGCAGAGGGCGTTGTTCTCGTCGGGGGCGAGGCGCTTGAAGTAGTCGATGACGGGTCCGCCCTCCATCATGCCCGCCGTGGCCATGATGATCGCCGGGCCGCCGTTCACTATCTCGTCCCTCTTATCCTGCTGCTTGACGACGGTGAAGTAGTCGCTCTCGAATGGGTTGATGCCGTCGCGCAGTATCTGGTCCCTTATGTCGTTACTCAGGTACTGGGGATAGGCGGTGTGGATGCCGGTGACCTCGCTGATCATGCCCTCGATGTAGACGGGGGCCTCCGTCATCTTCCCCTCCTTCATGTACTTGTTGATGACCATCATGATCTCCTGAGCGCGCCCGACGGCGGGCACTGGGATCAGAAGCTTCCCCTTCGTGAGGGTCTTGTTGGCGATCTCGACGAAGTTCGCCTCCGTCTCCTCGCGGTCCGGCGTCACGTTATCGATGCCGCCGTAGGTGCTCTCCATGATGAGTGTCTCAACCCGTGGGAACTGGATGGACGCCGGCTGCAGTAGCTGCGTAGGGCCGTACTTGAAGTCGCCCGTGTAGACGACGTTATGAAGCCCCTTGCCGATGTGCAGGTGCGCCTGGGCGGAGCCGAGTATGTGCCCCGCATTGTGGAGCGTGAGCCTGACATCCGGGCTTATGTCCGTCACCTCCCCGTATCCGAGGGGGATGGTCCTCATGATAACCTCCCGTACCTCCTCGTTACTGTAGGGGAGGAATCGCCCCTCCTTGCTCGTAACGTCGAGGTAGTCACTCTGTAGGAGCACCATGAGGCTGGCTGTTGGCTCCGAGCAGTAGATGGGGCCCTCGTACCCGTACTTGTAGAGGTAAGGTAGGAACCCGCAGTGGTCGAGGTGGGCATGTGTGATGACCACGGCGTCGAGCTTGGTAATGTCGAACTCCTCGGTGTCGATCCTCGGGTAGGCCCCGATGGGGTTTGAAGTGCCCGGGTTTATACCGCAGTCCATGAGGATGCGGCTCTCCCTCGTCCTGATGAGGACAGCGGACCTACCCACCTGCCGGGCTGCGCCGAGGAAGGTGACCCTCACATCCCCCGACTGCTGGTACATGGGGCGGAAGATGGCCTCACCCGTCTCGCGGAGGAAGCGCTCGCGCTCCTTGCTCTTGCCGTAGAGGTATCCGCGCACCATCTTGATGGTCATGCTGGGGATCGGCGGTGAACGGACCACATTGGGGCTCCACCGTGTCCGCTTCACTATCTCGAGGAGGTTCTGCCCGTTCTTCCCTATGGCGACCCCTGGCTTCTCCACCTCGAGCGTGACCTCGCCGAGGCTCGGGTCGAAGTTGCTCTGGACGAGCCCAGCCTCCGCGAGTATCTCCTTCACGATCCTCTCCGCTTCAAGCTCGTTGGCGCGGACGGAGGGGTCACTTCGAATGACAATTCGCTTCTTTATGATGCCAGCTATCTCACCGACTATGTGGCTCTGCTCGACTAGTGTCTCGGGCTTCTGAGTGTAAATGGCAAGTCTCGGACCCTCGAACTCAATCCTTGTTATACCGACGTCGGCGGGGATCTTCTCGAGGATCGTCTTCCTGATCTCTTCGTAGCTCAGTCCTTGGGGCTTCTGCATCCATGCATCCAACTATGCCTTCAATAACGCTTCCTTCTCGGAGGGGGTGAGCTCACGATATCCCTTCTTGTCAATGACAGCGACGTCAAAGCTGTCCCCGCTGTATGTGTCCCTCTTCATAGCGGAGTCGATAGCCCTTACAACGACTGGGAGCATCTCCTTCACGGGTTTCTCCTCCTTATACATGGCCTCGAGTACACCATAGGCGAAGGGGCTGCCGGAGCCGGTGGAGATCATCTTGTCCTCGAGGAGGCTGCCGAAGGGGTCGAGGTTGAATATGTGTGGGCCGGTCTCGTCGAATCCGCCGACGATTGCCTGCATGGGGAGAGGTGCGCCTGCCTCGCGGTTCTGGAAGAGGATGCCGGAGACGAGGGTAGCCGCCGACTTCACGGGCATTCTGCGGCCCTTCTCCAGCTCGTAGAGCCTGGTGTTGACCTTGAGTATCTCGACAACCCTCTGCGCTACAGCGACACCACCGGCGATGGTCATCGCGAGGTTATCGGTTATCTGGTAAACCTTCTTCGCGTGCTTGCTCGCGACGTAGTTACCAGCGGTGGCCCTGGTGTCAGTGCCTAGTATGACGCCGTCCTTGCAGACGACGCCAACCGTCGTTGTCCCTTTAAACGCCTCGACTTCTTTAGCCATTTTCATCCTTCCCCTACTAACGCTCTTAGAGAGGGTATCCTTAGAAGGAAGACCAAGTTTAGATTCTGGGTGTGGTTTAAAAACCTTTTCCGTTTACTGAAGAAAGGGAAACCAATGGGGTTATAGCCAACTGGATCCCTCCTTGATTCTAGCCCCCGGGGTTCCAGATGGCTTCACCCGACCCGCCCAAGGCGATTCCTGTCCATCGCATCGACCTACCCCGGATAGTGTTGGTTGGTAAGGGTGTTCTCTCCGCACTTAACGGGATATGCGGAGAGCTTGGGCTTCCATAGGGCACTGATTGTGACTGGGAGGAACACCCTAAAGATTGCGGGGGAGAAGGTCCAGTGGATTCTAGCGAACGACGGGATTAATTCGGATAAGTCCATCGTTGAAGACGCCCAGCTTGAGACGGTTGGGCGCGTCATGGAAGACGCGCAGAGGTCGAAGGCTGAAGTCCTCATCGGTGTAGGGGGAGGTAGGAGCATCGATGTCGCCAAGCTCGCTGCGGCGAAGACGGGCTGCGCATTCATAAGCGTCCCAACAGTAGCGAGTCACGATGGGATAGCCAGCAGCCTCGCATCGGTCAAGGGCATGGACCGCCCATACACTGTCAAGGCCGTCTCCCCAATAGCGGTCG
Source organism: Candidatus Bathyarchaeota archaeon (assembly GCA_963769425.1). GTDB lineage: Archaea > Thermoproteota > Bathyarchaeia > TCS64 > TCS64 > UBA8941. The sequence continues at coordinate 154,278 of CAVYLP010000002.1, forward strand.
TCATGGACAGCGGCATCATTGCCGCCTCCCCCTACAGGTTCACCGCCGCGGGGTGTGGAGATGTGATTAGCAAGGCCACAGAGGTGGAGGACTGGAAGCTCGCACACAGGGATAATGGTGACTACTACGGCGCCTACGCTGGAAGCCTCGCCCTTATGAGTAGCCAGCTTATCATGGAGAGCGCCGAAAAGATACGCCAAAACACAGTGGAGACCATTAGAGACTTACTTGAGGCTCTGATCAGCTGCAGCACAGCCATGAGCATCGCGGGGAGCAGTAGACCCTGCAGCGGCTCCGCCCACCTCTTCAGTCATTCCCTCGACCTGATCGTCGATAAGCCCGCCCTACACGGGGAGCAATGCGGTGTAGGCACCATAATGATGGCGAAGCTGCACGGCCTCGACTGGGAGAAGATAAGGGACAGCCTCATGACGATAGGCGCGCCAACGACCGCGAAGGGTCTCGGCGTGAAGAGGGAGAAGATACTGGAGGCTCTCACAATGGCGCAGGACGTTAGGCCAGACAGGTTCACGATTTTGTCGAAGATAAGGCTGGATCGCGCTTCCGCGGAGGCCCTCGCGACCGAGACAGGGGTCATATAGCCACCCCGCATAGCAGGGCTGCTGCATCGGCTACAAACTAATCTTTATATGAATAGAACCCACTCAAAAGACGAGTTAGCCCCAGGGTGGACCTTTTGAGCAGCGTCCAGTTGAAGATAGCCGAAGCGAAGCAGCAGAGAGACGTCGGGCGCAGCATAGCCCGGATGGACTCCGAGACGATGAAGACCCTAGGTGTCACGGTGGGTGATGTCGTGGAGATAGTGGGTAAGAAATCCACGGCCGCGAAGGCGTGGCCCGCTTATCCTGAGGACCAGGGTCTCAGCCTCCTACGCATAGATGGGTTCATTCGCAAGAATTGCAACGTCAGCATAAACGAGTTTGTCCAGGTGAAGAAGGCGGAGGCGGAATACGCCGTCTCGGTGAAGCTCGCCCCCGTCGATATAAGGATCAGCGTTGATAACGACTTCATACGCTTCGTGAAGGACCGCCTCATCGACAGGCCGGCGACCCGCGGCGACACGCTGCTAATCATGATGCTTGGCCACTCGGTCCCCTTCATGGTGGTGAACACCCGCCCCGCGGGCATAGTGAAGATCTCACCAACCTCCGAGATCCAGATCCTCAGCGAGCCCGTCCCCGAGATGGAGATGCCGAGCAGGACCACCTACGAGGACATCGGTGGACTGAACGAGGAGATCCGGCGCATAAGGGAGATGGTTGAGCTCCCGCTCCGCCACCCCGAGATATTCCAGAGGCTGGGCATCGACCCGCCGAAGGGCGTGCTCCTCCACGGGCCACCCGGCTGCGGTAAGACCCTCCTCGCCCGAGCCGTCGCCAACGAGTCGGACGCCAACTTCTACGCCATAAACGGCCCCGAGATCATGAGCAAGTTCTACGGCGAATCCGAGGGCAGGCTCAGGAAGATGTTCGAGGACGCGGAGAAGAACGCGCCCAGCATATTATTCATAGATGAGATCGACGCCATCGCCCCGAAGAGGAGCGAGGTCACTGGTGAGGTAGAGAGGCGCGTCGTCGCCCAGCTACTCGCCAGCATGGACGGTCTGAAGAGCAGGGGTCACATCATAGTCATCGGCGCCACGAACAGGCCAGATGCTATAGACGAGGCGCTCCGCCGCCCCGGCAGGTTCGACAGGGAGATCGAGATCGCGACCCCGGGCAGGGAGGGCCGCCTTGAGATCCTGCAGATACACACGCGCGGCATGCCACTCGCAGAGGACGTAAACCTGCAGAAGGTCTCAGAGTTCACCCACGGCTACACGGGTGCTGACCTCGAGGCACTAAGCCGCGAGGCCGCCATGAAGGCGCTCCGCAGGTACCTCCCCAAGATCGACCTGGAGCAGAAGAGGATACCCCACGAGGTCCTCGACCAGATGGTGGTCACCACGGAGGACATCATGGGCGCCTTCAGAGAGGTCACTCCAACCGCGATGCGCGAAGTCTACATCGAGACGCCGAACGTCCCCTGGGACGAGGTCGGCGGACTGGAGGAGGTCAAGCAGAGCCTTAAGGAGGCCGTTGAGTGGCCGCTGAAATACCCTGAGAGGTTCACGCGCCTTGGCATACAGCCGCCCAAGGGTATACTGCTACATGGCCCACCGGGCTGCGGCAAGACGCTTCTGGCACGCGCCGTTGCGACGGAGTCCGAGGCAAACTTCATCAGCATACGCGGCCCCGAGATATTCAGTAAGTGGGTCGGGGAGTCGGAGAAGGCCATCCGCGAGACGTTCCGTAAGGCACGCATGGCCGCGCCGAGCATCATATTCTTCGACGAGTTCGACGCCCTCGTCCCAGCGAGGGGCGGAGGCGGCGACAACCGCGTCACGGAGCGCGTCATAAGCCAGCTGCTCACCGAGATCGACGGCCTGATGAGCCTGCAGAACATAGTCGTCATCGCTGCGACGAACCGCCCAGACATGATCGACCCCGCAATACTACGCCCCGGCAGGTTCGACAGGCGCGTCTATGTCCCGCCACCAGACGGCGAGGCCCGCCTCAGGATACTGCAGATAAAGACGAAGGACATGCCCCTCGAGAAAGTGAAGATCGAGGACCTAGCAAAGAAGATGCAGGGCTACAGCGGAGCCGACATAGACTCCATCTGCCGCGAGGCGGCGATAAACGCCCTACGCCGAGACCCCGAGACCCAGAAGGTGCTGGGCACAGACTTTGACAAGGTCATGGCTGATATAGTACCCTCGATAACCCCTGAGATGGAGAAGTGGTACCAGGATACGAACAAGCGCATCCGGGACCAGCTCAAGCCCCCGATGGACATAGCATAGGTGATCTCATGGACGCGAAGCTCATCCCGTCAACAATCGTCGAGGCCCTCGGGAAGGGGGGAGCGCTAGAGTTCGACGACCTCCTAAAGCAGGTTCAGAAGTACCAGAACGGCATAAACGAGACCGAGCTCGAGAAGATACTGATGGAGATGGAGATACAGGGCCTCGTCAGAGTCACGAAGATGGCCAAGGGTAAGAGGCGCATAGAGCTCGCGTAGGGGGCTACGGTGTTGGGCGTCCAGTTCGGCGACCTCGTGGAACCCCGCAAGATAGCACTTGACGAGCTCAAGGGCAGGTCCGTCGCCTTCGACGGGCACAACGTCATCTACCAGTTTCTAGCCATAATTCGCGGAGTGGGCGGGGAGCCCCTGAAGGACGCCAACGGCAACATCACCAGCCACCTCAGCGGCCTCATCTACAGGAACAGCAACTTGATGGAGGCGGGGGTCCGTGTCGTCTACTGCTTCGACGGAAAGCCACATGAGTTCAAGAGGCAGACACTAGAGGCACGCCATGAGGTCCGGGTGAAGGCCCGGCAGAGGTACACGAAGGCTGTGGAGGAGGGTGACAAAGAGGGCGCCCGCCGCTGGGGACAGCAGAGCGTCATCGCAACCTCCGACATCATCGGGGACGCGAAGAGGCTCCTAACCCTCATGGGCATACCCTGGATTCAGGCCCCAGGTGAGGGTGAGGCGCAAGCCGCCCACATGGCTATCAAGGGCTCAGTCTGGGCCGCGTCTAGCCAGGACTTCGACTCGATGCTCTTCGGGGCTCCGCGCCTTGTCCGCAACCTCTCTATAAGTGGGCGCCGGAAGCTCCCCCGGAAGAACGTATACATAAAGGTCGAGCCCGAGATGTACGAGTACCAGAAGCTACTGACGGAGCTCGGCCTCACGAGGGAGCAGCTTATCGACGTGGGCATACTCATCGGGACCGACTACAACCCTGAGGGGATCAAGGGGATCGGGCCGAAGACAGCGATCAAGCTCATCAAGAAGCACGGCAACCTAGAGGGCGCGTTATCTGATCTACCGAACGCGGAGTTCCCCCACCCAATCGACGACATAAGGTCGCTATTCCTAAGCCCCGATGTGACCGACGACTACAAGATCGAGTGGGGGAAGCCCGACACGGCGGGGATTCTCAGTTACCTCTGCGGGGAGCACAACTTCAGCAGGGAGAAGGTTCTCTCCGCCATCGAGAAGATGGATAAGGGCTTCAGCAACGCCACGAAGGGCTCCGCGAGGCTCGACAAGTGGTTCGGGTAAGCACCCAAGTGATTTAACCCCCTCGGCCACCAGTTCCCACAGTGGTTCCTGTGTTGGAGGAGATAAAGGTCGAGGGCGCGGCCGAGGGCTACGTCGAGATGCTGCACCGCTACGGTGTGGACTACGTCTTCGCCTCGCCTGGGACGGAGTTCGTCCCGGTCTGGGAGTTCCTCGCGAAGTACAACGAGGCGGGGAAGAAGCCCCTGTACATGAACACGAGGCACGAGGGGCTCTCCGTCTCGCTTGCGAAGGGCTACTACATGGTGTCGGGGAGGCCGCAGGTCCTCATGGCGCATGTCCTCACTGGGATGCTCCACGGCGCCATGGAGTTGAAGGCAGCCTACACCGACCAGATACCCCTCATGCTGCTGGTTGGAGAGGCGAGGACACACGACGATGAGGTCTACGGCGGGACGCCCGGCCCCCATTATCTCTCCTTTACTGAGGTTGGCGGGCAGCAGAGGCTCATCCAGCCCTACATGAAGTGGGTAGATACACCCCAGTGCAACGACAACATCCTATCCACAATTATCAGGGGCCTCGACATAGCGTCGACTGACATTAAGGGGCCGGTGATGCTCTCCCTAAGCAGGGAGCTGCTCTTCGATAAGAGGGAGAAGATGAGGGTGCCATACCCGAACCCGAGGCCATCGCCCCTTCAGGCGGACCCGGAGGCTCTGAGGAAGCTGGCGAGGATGCTGGCGAAGGCGGAGAACCCCCTCATATACACACGCTACCTCGGAAGGAACAGGGGTGCGGTCGTCTCTCTCGTCGAACTAGCAGAGCTAGTTGGTGCCCCCGTCTTCGAGACGCCTGGTTACACGAATTTCCCGACCACCAACCCACTCCACATGGGCACAAGCATGGGAAACTACCTCGCGGACGCCGACCTCATCCTCGTCGTAGATGCCAACGGGTGGCCACCATGGTACCCGCCGAACAGCATCACCGAGAGGAGCAGGGCGAAGATAGTCTTCATGGACCTCGACCCCCTGCAGGTGAAGTACCCAGTCTACAGCTATCCCGCCGACCTACTAATCGCCGCCGACTCGAGTCTCGCTCTCCCAGCGCTTGTCGCCGAGGTGAAGAAGGTGCACGACAACGGGAAGGGCGTGGAGGATCGGCTCGCCCGATGGGGGAAGGAGCACAAGCGCCTCAGGGAGGAGTGGAGAAAGGCAGCATTCTCCGCCAAGGACCAGTGCCCCATCAGTCCGAGGTGGCTCTGCCACTGCATAGACGAGGTCGTGGATGAGAACACGATACTCGTCCACGAGACCATCAGCCACAGCACGATGATCTTCGAGCACATCGAACGCCACCGAGTCGTGCCAGGATCACAGCTGGAGGCCACGGGCCCCATAGCCCACACGGGGCTGGGACAGGGCCTCGGCGTCGCCCTAGGCGCGAAACTCGCCGCCCCGGAGAAGAACGTCATCGCCCTCGAGGGGGACGGCAGCTTCAACTATAACCCCGTCCACGCCTGCCTCGGCTTAGCCCAAGAGTACGCGATACCGTTCCTGACCGTCATCTACGACAACCAAGGCTACGCGGCGATGAAGCACCACCCACGCTACTACCCGAAGGGGTACGCCATGAGCAGCGGCAGGATATACGGCGTCGCTTGCGAGCCCAAGCCCGACTACGCCAAGCTATCGGAGGTGTTCGGCGGATACGGGGAGGAGGTCATCGACCCATCCGAGGTCAAGCCTGCCTTGCTCAGGGCGCTGAAGCAGTTGAAGAAGGGCACACACGCCCTACTCGACGTCATCCTACCAGGGTGCTAAAAATGGGAAAAAAGAAGTTTGTCGAAGAGCATAGAATCGAGAGAGTCGATACCTCCACGCCCAGCGGGGAGGGCGTCAGGGCGTTCCTAGACGAGATCGACCCTGACGCGGTCTGCGAGAAGTGCGGTGGCCTACCATACGACATAGTCTTCAGCCACAAGGGTGTGCAATACAAGTTCTGCCTGTATAAGATACAAAAAGAGGACAAAGTACTCGCTGAGACCGACTATGAGAAGCTCCACGAGTACACAAAGAAAGACGGAGTAATGATGAGCTTAAGGGAGAAGAAGACTAAGAGTTAGGTATAGTCCGTTGATTCGAGATACACGTATAATAAACTAAATTTTTACAATGATTAAAAATTTGTTGGCTTAATAAGAGTTTTTTAATGGGCTATAATGTAAGTCGTGATACAGAACACGCTTCTTTGGTTTATGGCCGTGTAAGTGGCTCATTCAATTCTTCATTGCAAGGATTCTGGAAAAAGAATCACTTATGATTAATTTGAGATCCTAATTGTGCGAATTAGGTCTCTCATGATAAACCTAGAACGCTCGTCGCAAGCATCACGAATACCTTCCCTGCGATGGCGACTTTCTCTAGGTCGACGCTCTCGTCGGGTGTGTGAGAGAGTCTGGGGTCTCCGGGTCCGAATAGGGGGGTGGGTATTTTTGCGTCTCGGACAAGCCAGGAGGCGTCGGTTCCTGCTGCTTTTCCGTAGAGGCCTGGTAGGATACCAGTCACCGAGTGGACAGAGTCTACGAGGCTCTTCACTATCGGTTCTTCGGGCGAGGTCTCCATGGGTGGCCATTCTTCGAGGACTTTTATGCTTGTCTTGAGCTGAGGGTCCTTGCCTCTTGCTGCCTCGATTGCATCAGTTATGTCTCTTAGGGCTTTATCGGGGTATTCTCCGGGTAGGAGGCGTCTGTCGAGTTCGATGCTGCATCGATCGGGTATGACGTTAATCTTGGTTCCTCCTTTGATTGTGGTGACGCTGAGCACCGGCTGTGGGACGTCGAAGAGCTCGTTCCTGCCCTCAAGCTTTACGTTTTTCAGGGCATCCATTACTTTGCGCATCTTATCTATTGCATTGACGCCGAGATGTGGCCTCGAGGCGTGGGCGCCACTCCCGTGGGTAGTCACCTCGGCCCAGAGGATTCCCTTGTTCGCTATCTCGACCCGTAGGTCAGTTGGCTCGGACACCACAGCCATGTCGGCCTTTAAACCAGCCTCGATGAGGTGGCGTGTTCCGTAGATACTGCCCGTCTCCTCATCCGCCACAGCTGTGAGGATAAGATCACCATTCAGCTTCGTGTCTGACTTCACTATGGCCTCGATCGAGGCTATCATTGAGGCGACGCCCGACTTCATATCCGCAGCGCCTCGCCCGTACATCTTTCCATTGATGATTTCGGCCCCAAATGGGTCGTGGGTCCACCCGTCACCGGGGGGGACGACGTCTATATGGCCGTTGTACAGCAGTTTCGGGGTTCCAATTTTTCCGTGGAGTGTGGCGACGACATTGGTTCTCCGGGGCACCTTCTCGACGAGTTTTACGTCGAGGCCGAGTCCTTTCAGTTTCTCATATACGACTTCCGCGCACTCCCGTTCCCCACCGGGTGGATTGACGCTGGCGGCTCTGATCATGTTCCTAAGAAGGTTTGATGCCGACGCGCTGTCGACGTATTCTGTTATAAGTTGGCGAACCATTCTTCGCATCCTCGACTGGTCTTATATAGCCTCACCTCATCGTTAAAGCTGATTGGGGGTAGGCCATGGTTCAATCTGGGGAACCAGTCAGGATACTCGGCATCGTCGGGAGTCCCCGAAGAGGGAACACTGAGCTTCTCGTCAATGAGGCCCTGAAGTCAGCGGAGGCCGTCGGCAACGTGGAAACCGAGGTTCTACGTATAGCCCGCCTCAAGATCCACCCATGCGTTGCCTGTTTCAGGTGCTTCGATGAAAACGATGGAACCCACGTATGTCCTAGTTTCGAGGACGACATGGAGAAGGTCTACCCGATGCTAGCGAGAAGCGACGGAATAATTATCGCGAGCCCCGTATACTTCGGGGGCATAACCGGCCAGTTAAAGACTCTGCTCGACAGAACCGAGCCCTTCGTCAGGTATGCCCGAACGGGGTATGGAGGGGGGCTCTCAAACAAGGTGGGTGGAGCGATCGCTGTTGGATACAACAGGAATGGGGGCCAGGAGACCTCCATACAGATGATCCATAGTTACTTCTTGGTCCACGACATGATCGTCGTGGGCTCGGGCCCTGTGGAGACACCGGGGTGCTACTATGGCGGAGGCTCGGTTACTTACCCGAAGAGGAGCAAAATCCTCGACGCTGTGGCCGAGGACGAGCTCGGCTTGAGATCGGCGATGGGGCTCGGGGAGAAAGTGGCAAAAATAGCTAGCATGGTTAAGAATAGTTGTCAAGATAAATAGTGACTTAATAATTTAAGAATCAGAATATTCGCAACATCTCATCATCAAAATGTTATTTTACTTTAAACCACGATAAAGTAGATAGATGTTTCAGAAAATCCTTGTTCCGATAGACGGATCGAATCCAGCGCATAATGCGTTAGTTAATGCGCTTCAGATAGCGAGAATTCACGGCTCTGAGGTCGAGATACTGCACGTCATGACTTTTACTGAGGATCTCCCAGAGATACCTGATAAATCAGGGGAGAAGAATGCCCTTGATTCATGGATTGACGATTATATGACCAGAGTTAGGAAAAAGGATAATAAAATGCTTGGCAACGCCGTTGAGGAAGCTAAGGCTCTGGGTTTATCCGATAAAGTCTATTCGAAGCTTCTCATAGGAAAGCCTGGGAGCATAATTATCGCTGAGGCATCTCAAGGTGGATTTGATCTTATCGTTATTGGGAATAGGGGGCTCGGCGGTTTTAAGGAGCTTGTTTTGGGAAGTGTTAGCCACCAGGTTGTGAATGAATCAAAGATACCTGTGCTTGTTGTGAAATGACTAATAAAAAAAAAGTATCATTATATTTCTGTTAGGCGACGTGTTTCTTGTTTCTTAGCCAATATTCGGCTACATCTCTTCCCGTAGCGAACCAGACTCCCGGGTCTTCCCGCATTCGCTTGATGAGCCTCTCGAGGGCCTTGATCCTTGATGGACGTCCTGTTAGTTGTGGGTGCATGGTTAGGACGAAGCAGAGTCCCTCATCGTAGAATCCAGTGTACTCCTGCTCCCATATTGAGTAGACGTGGGCAGGGTCTGTAATGTTTCTGCCCGTAAGACGTGTGCTGTAGAGATAGTAGGGAGCGTCGTCCATAATCCAGCTGACGGGGACCTCGACGAGGCTCGTCTGTGCATCATCGAGTTTGTGGAGATAGGGGAGGTCGCTGTTCATCATGTTGCTCGAGTACTTGAATCGGTTCTCGACGAGTAGCCTGAGGGTGTTGGGGCTAAACTCCCAGGCGGGGGACCTGTAGCCGACGGGTCCTTCGGGGACGAAGTCCTTTATGAGGGATGTTCCCTTCGCCAAAATCTCTTTCTCCTGCTCTAGGTTGAGAGTGTCGGGCCACTCGTGGTAGTAGCCGTGGTGTCCGATCTCGTGGCCGTGGGCGACGATGTCTCTCACCGTATCGGGATACTTTTCCATCGCCCAGCCCGTCACGAAGAATGTTGCCTTGATATCGTAGTGGTTGAGGAGCTTAAGTATCCGCGGGACTCCCACTCTGGGGCCGTATTCACCTTGGGACATTGTCACGGGTCTCTCAATGTTCTTCGGGTCACGTGGGATCCAAAGTGACTCGGCGTCCAGATCGAAGCTTAGGACGACGGCCATCTTCTTGGAGTCAGGCCATACGCTCATGTTCAGTCAAGGGATTCTATGTTGAATTGATATAACAATTCAACGATACAATTTTTTATTGATGGGTGTGTCCTTATGCGTAATTATTAAGGTCAAAATACTAGACGAAAAATCGATTAAGTTAACCGCGTATTATATTCCATGAAGAAGATTATAATCGACACAGATGGTGAGTTCGACGACTTCATGGCCCTGACCCTCGCACTCAAGTCTAAGGACCTAAGCGTGGAAGCTATCACCACACTTAGCGGTATCCGTAACCTTCGAGACTCCACAGACGATGTTCTCAACGCGGTTGAGCTACTTGGTCGTGGGGATGTCCCGGTCGGGGAGGGGCTTGAGGTCTCCATGTCGCAGGACCTCGCGGAGGAGAGGCGGAACATTCTGAAGATTTGGAGGTCTGGTGGGAGGACCTCCACTAGGGCTATCAGGAGGCCAGGTATCAAGCCTGTGGAAGAGGATGGCGTCAGCCTCATGATTAGGACGGTCAATGAGAACCCCGGTGAGGTGACCCTAGTCACTCTTGGTGCACTGACGAATGTTGCCTCCGCGCTGCTCAGGGAGCCGGGGATGGCAAAGAAGGTTAAGGAAGTCTACTCGATGGGTGGGGCCGTCCTTGCCCCGGGTAACACGACCCCGGTCGCCGAGTTTAACATCTGGGGCGACCCCCTCGCGGCGAAGATCTTCTTCAACTCTGGGATGCATATCACAATGGTGGGCCTCGAGACGTACTACCAGCCAGTCTTGACTGGGGAGGAGTGGAGCCTCATCAGGGAGGCGAACCCGGCGACTCGTTACTGCTTCGAGAACTTTGAGCCCTGGTTCAAGTACCTCATAGGCCTCCACACCGATTGGAAAGGTGGCCTCCAAGTGGGGGACGCCCTTACTGTAGGAGCGGCCATCGATCCCAGTCTTATGAAAAGTAGGAGGTGCTTCGTCGACGTCGAGACTCGGGGAGAGCTAACTGCTGGGCAGACAGTCGCCTACGGGCTATCCCAGAGGAATCCGGCTCCTAAGGAGATGAACGTCGACTTGACGGTGGACTGCGACTGGAAGAGGTTTAATAGGCTCTTTATAGAGCGGGTAACCTCATAACTAATTAAAATCTCATTTTCGCTAGATTCCCTCTTGAATTTGCCGTCAATCATCTACCCGTAAGGAAATGTTCCAACATCCGCCGAGTCTGTATAACCGCGGGACTCCCAGTATCCACTGTATTCTTCGGAGACAACCTCGATTCTGATGATCCACTTCGCCCACTTGTACCCGTACTTGCTCTCGGCGACGAGTTGAAGAGGGAATCCCCTGTCAGCGGGTAGTGTGACATCGTTTAGACCATAGGCGAGGAGGATACTCTTGTCTCGGAGATATGTGAGGGGTAGGCCAGTCGAGTACCCATCTTTGCATACGAAGACCACGTAGGCGCCCTCTTGGGATACTCCCGCCTCGTCTAGTAGGTCGGTGACTCGAAAGCCGGTCCACTTCGCTGGGAAACCCCAGCCCTCCACGCATGGCATGTAGGAGACCTCCGAGTATGCTGGGAGGTTTAATAGGTCAATGTATGTCCGTGTAAGGGTCTTGTTTACTAGACCCCCGACCTCTAACGTGTATGTTCCGCGGTCTATGAATTGTGTTCCTAGGATTGCGTTGTTCCCCTGACTAGAGATTGGTGTGAGTGTCGTATTCAGGAACTTTAGGGTTTCAACCTCAGGCAGCTTGCTCGAGGTAGGAACCTGAAGTGGTACCTCACTGAATGATGTCTGCGCGCCTGGGACTAGACCGAAAAGTATCATTAACCCCATAGTTAACGAGATCAGCGCTAGAATGCCGGCGACTCTTCCAACCAAGCAATGATGACCTGTGTTCTTGAGGAGGAAGGTAGCCAATGATGTAAAAATAGTAAGAAGCCCCACCCACGCGTGTATCGAGTGAAAGTTCAACCCAATTAGTTCGGACCAGTCACCTAGAATGAATCCTAGGAGTCCGAGTCCAGCGAAGAGAGCCATTCCATAGGCAAGTGTCTTATGAGCCGGTCCGCGCTTGGTGAATACTAGGATTATTGTCAGTATGGCGGCCGCAATTGAGGGTGCGAAGTGAATCGGTGATAAGACCAACTTATTTACCTAGGGTTTGATAGTGCATTTCCTTACTTAGATACTATTCCGTATATGGTTGAATAAATAAAAATCTGATGCCTTTTATCGGAGAAAGCGTCTCATTGTTGAACCTTACTTTCTTCGTGATCAGACTTCACGAGACTCACAAAAATAAAATATATTCCACGGGTAGATAAACTGGACATGATAGGTTCTGAGTTCCTTTTTTCCCTACTTCTATGGTTTGTGAGGGCTCTGATTTCCAGCGTCATCTGTTTGGCTATTGGGCTTCTCGGGATCCGTGCAATATCCTTCGTCACAACGAAGATTAGTGAGTTCGAGAGCATACGGGGACACCCTCTCGCCACCAGCCTTTTCCTTGGTGGTTTCCTCATCTACTCGGGTTTGGTGATCTACGGCTCGATGGTTAACCCATTCTTTCTTTCGCAGTCGGTCTCACTTGGTACCTTCTTTAATGTTGAGAGACTTTTGATAGTGGTTTTAAGCTTCCTCGTTAGCTTCATCTTTGGGAGTTTATTTTATTTCATATTCTCCAAGCTAAAATTATTCAACGTGGATTTGGATGACATCAATAAGCACCCAGTTGCTGTAGGGGTCTTCCTTTTTTGTTATGAGATATTCCTTGGTTTGATTATTTTCGCGAGTCTTAACATACCCTTAGGATAAACTTGATGACTATGTCGCTACTAAAAACTTCTTTTGTCTTCGTTCTCATAGTCCTCTTCTTTGTTCCACAGGTTAGGGGGATTCCAAGTGGCGGAGTGATGCCTCCTACATTCACGCATAGATCAGGGTTCTGGTATGATGAGTGGGGACTCACCCGCGACTACGCAGAGGGAAGAGACGGCTACATCCCTGGGCTGGAATCGGAGACGATCGGAGTCAACAAGGAGTTAGCCTACAGCATCGGTGAGAGGTTCAGAGACACCTACTCTGACCGAAACACAATGGCTACAGCAATTCTAAAGTATGTCCAGACTTGGACACAGTATGGTTATGATGATGAGAATGTGGTTATGGGAGGAGTAGCTCAGGAAGAGTGGGCTTGGAACGCAGATGAGATGGCGCACAACATCGATGAGAGTTCGGGTGCAGTTGCGGTTGGGGACTGTGAGGACTTAGCTTTCCTATGTGCAACTATTTATAATGGAGCCGGGTTCGAGACAGCTATTATTGATGCTCCTGAGCATGTTGCGCTCTTGATTTGGTTGCCAGATTTTCAGAATGCGAACCAGTATTGGGAGCTACCTGAAGATGGTCGAGGCGCTGGCTGGATCTGGGTAGAATCGACGGGTTCCAGGAATCCACTTGGGTGGACGCCTTCTGATTTTTTTGATGGAGATTGGACGGCTTATACATTGGTTGATGGCGTCTATTATTCACAGCAGCCCGTCCAGTCCGGGTCATCGTTGTCTGGTTCTGACAATACAGATTTGCTCCTCGTCATCGGCTTCATTGTACTAATTATCCTATCAAGGATGTTTAGAAGATAGCGCGCAACCTTGTACCTCATAGTGAGAAGGCGGTTCATTTCGTAGTATAACTTTCACTTATGATTTTAGGGATAAGCTCTGGGTAAAGATTACATATTGCCACATTAAGTCGTCACCTATATGCGCCCACGTTATTTACTATTATTACTGATACGATTTTCTATAATCTTGCAAAGTAGTAGATGTCACTTGTAGTGCCTTTTTTTCTAGATTGTTTAACGATGTATCCTTCAGCTGCTAGGTTATCAAGGGCTTTGCGAGCCAGTTGAACGTCGTTGGAATTTCTATTTGGGTTGGCAATGGATACACGATGAATTGTGGTTCCATCATTGTTGGCTATCTGATACGCTGTTAACGGTTTGCCACGATTCTCCCTTAGATGAGTGAGTATTCTCCACTCAAAGGCATTCATCGTATCAACCATAGGTTACTATTCATTTTCATTAATACGTATAATGGAGTAGATGTTACTCACTTAGTCGAGATCTTTAGTGAAGATTATGAGTTCTTAATATAGTTTCATACTCCGTAATCGTCAATTATAATTAAATATTATTTCCCAAATTGGGAAAGATTGATGAAGACTGCCCAACAAAACACACTTCGGTGCCTATCTTGTGGTAGCCCATTGAACCGCATAGAAGGCTCTGAGAGTCTTGAGTGTCATAAATGTGGTGAGGTCTTCGACCTCGGAGTCTTGTCAGGCATGGAGCTCGACCTTGATGAATGCGATCGAATGCTGCAAAATGCTTTTAGAAATAAAAGGGTAAGCAAAAGACACCGCCTTTATCGTTAGATTTGATCAAGACGTTTGCAGAAATTTTAATCTAACCCTCGTATCGAATATTTTAAATTAATGAAATCTGAGTATGGCTCTTGCGATTCGCGATTCTATCTGTTATTGACTTTTACGGTGTGTTTTTATTACAATCATTTTACTCGCCTTGAAGATTAGTTCTTTTTAATATTTACTTTTTTGGTCGATTCACTTATATTGTGTCTGAGGAGAAGTTATGGTCAAGTCTCCTAGCTATGTTTACGAAGGTCTTCCTCTCGGGTGTGAGATTGAGAAGTTACCTTGGTTTCCTCGATTTTAACCAGTTGGTGGGTTGGGGATCTTGAGAAGAGCTTTCATCGGTATTTTGGTTTTTACCATTCTGGCCGTTTTAGTGGTGCCGGTGGGTGCAGTCACGCAGGATGAGGCGAAGGCGGATCTTGCGAGAGCCTTTGTTGGTGTTCAGAGGGCTGAGCGTTCATTTGCTTATGTGGGAGATTTGGTGGATAAGCTGAATACTGCTGCACATCTCCTCGACGCTGGGGGGGACGATAATGTTGCCCAAGCCTCGGTTCTGATCTCAGATGTTTTAGCTTCAACTCCCTCCAGGGAGTCTGCGGGGAGCCAGGCCCAGACGATGAGGTTGGCTATTAGGGGTGTCCTGCTGGCAGTTCTTGCAGTCTCTGCTCTGTTGGTCTGGTTCTACGGGTCCAGGGTGTACTATGGGCTCTGGTTGAGGACCCGTGGTGGTTGGAGGGTGGAGCGGGCTTGAGGGACGACGAGCTTAAGATCGTGGCGCTGACCCTTATCGGGTTGATGGCGGCGGTAGCAATCTATCCCATCCTAGCGGAGTACCGAGGAACTGTGGAGCCTTTCTCGGAGCTTGGGATCCTTGGACCTAACATGAAGTTGGGGGACTATCCGCGTGAACTTGCTGTCGGGCAGAGCTTCAATCTGTACCTCTACGTGGGGAACCACGAGGGTGGGGTGGAGTACTTCAGGGTGCAAGCGAAGCTTGGGGATGTTAATAGCAATGTGAGTGACACGACTCCCCTGGATGCGCCTGTGTTTGCCTCCTGGGCCTTCGTGATGCCTAATGAAAGTAACAGTACACTTCCCATTACGCTCTCCGTGGATAGGGCTGGGCTTAACCAGCGGGTCGTCTTCGAGCTCGACATGTACGACTCCAGTGTAAACGACTTCGTCTATCACCAGCGCTGGACGCAGCTATGGATGAACGTGACTTCAACCGTAATTCCGTGATGACTATGAGTTGGCGTAAGAGGATATTCGGTTCCGGTTCACCCCGGGATGAGCCTGAGGAACCTGAAGTGGAGGAGGTTGAGGAACGTGAGCCGAATCCACTGGAGGGCGCGGTGCTGGGACACGTTGGTGAACCAGTGATCGAGCTTGTCAACCATATCGCAGTGGGGGAAGGGGTGAAGTTTGAGTCTGCGGCTCGGGGGTTAATTCGGGCGGTAGAGGACGAAAAGGTTCGTTTAGTTGACCCTAAGCCTCCGAGTGGTTTACTGGGCTACTGGGTTTCCCTCTATAGTAGCTGGTTCTGGTTGGTAGAGGGGTTCGTGGTGGTCGTTTTAGCATCGATCTACATAATGCCTCAGTTTTACCCTTTCAACTACCTGAGGTACCTCGTTGGTGCAATATTCGTCTTGTTTGTGCCTGGGTATGTGCTGATTGAGGCGCTTTACCCGAAGGCGGATGAGCTTGATAGGCTTGAGAGGTTCGCGCTCGATGTAGGACTGAGCATCGCTGTTGTGCCCCTGGTTGGGTTGGTGCTAAACTATACGCCTTGGGGGATCAGGCTTGACCCTATCTTTGCATCGTTATCTATACTCGTGTTGGGGTTAGGGTTTTTGGGGGTTTGGAGGAAGTACGGGTACTTCACACTGGCCCGTAAATTAATGAAGACAACAAACTCAGTTTAACCTCTTAGCTGCCCAACATCAATTTTTAGAAAAACTAACCGCTAAAAACACTTTAAAAAACTAATAATTAAAATAACCTCGGGTTAAATCCTTTCGAAATATAGTCACAATCACAGAGTCTAATAAATTGAAAATCGGATGGCGGGCACCCTTGATTTCTCATTAATTCTCGCATTTAAATTATATAGTCATCACTAGAACAAGTAAAATAAACTTTGAAAACGTTGGATACCATTTCTTCGATTTTCCAATATTTTCAACTGCCTATTACCAGTACATTAGCGGGAGTACGCGAGAGATATTACCTTTTGACACAGACAACTGGTGATCAAGGTTGTTATTCGACCATGCCAAAAAAAATACAAAGACTGATTGGTGGAAGACTTGCTTCAGGAAACGAGTTTAAAAGTCGGTGCATCAATTCGGGTTCTTCTCATCGATGACGAAGAGTCTCAGATAGAACTGACGAAGTTGAACCTCGAGAAGGTTGACCCCAACCTAATAATCACTGGAACCACTAATCCGCCGCGAACAATCGAACTCATCCATCAGTCCTTCGACTGCGTCGTATCGGATTACAAGATGCAAGGAATGAGCGGTCTCAAACTAAATACAGAGATCAAAAAGACTAGCAAAATCCCATTCATACTATACACCGGGCGAGGGAGCGAGGAGGTCGCTGAAGTAGCCTTCAGTGTCGGCGTCGATGACTACGTCATGAAGGAACATACACTCGCGAATTACAGCGTCTTGGCTAAGAGGATAAGGAACGCCGTTGAGAAACGTCGGAATGAGGAGGAGATGATAAGGTTAGCCTCATACCCTCAACTTAATCCCAACCCTATTGTGGAGGCGGACTTCACCGGTAAGATCGATTATATGAATCCCACGGCGAGGCTCGAATTTCCCGAGCTCTTCAGGTCAGGGTCGATCAGTTCTCTCGGTTTGAACTGGGGCGAGACGGTTGCAAAGATACTGAGTACAGAGAAGAAGACCCTAGTTAAGGACACATTATTTAACGGCGTATGGTATTCGCTGACTTTTCACATGGTTCCCGGCGTCGATAAGGTACGGTTCTACGCGGCCAACATAGACGAGAGAAAGAGGGGCGAGGAAACACTCATAGAATTAAACAAGAAACTGTTATCCTCCAATGAGGAACTCAGAAGCACCGAGGAAGATCTGAGAATATCCAGAGAAAAGGTGCAGCAGTACGCCGGTGGGCTCGAAACGATGATTGCCGATAGAACAGCTGAGCTTAGAGAGAGCGAGGAGACGCTTAGGGGTTTCATGGACTCTGCTCCTGACAGCTTCTGGATCTACTCATCTGAGCTTGTACTCATGGATCTTAATAGGAAGGCATTGGAAATTCTTGGATCCAGAAAGGAGGATGTAATCGGAAAATGCCTTACAGAATTGGAACCGGGGATAGAAAAAGAGGAGAGGTATGCTAGATTCCTCAAGGTATTGGAGACGGGGAAGCCTGAGTACATTGAGGATTTTCAATCTTTATCCAAGTTTAGTTGCGAGTGGATGGATCAGTGGGTCTTCAAGATCGGAGATCATTTGGGGCTTATTTCGCGAGATATAACGAATCATAAGAAGCTTGAGGAGAAGCTTCGTAGAGCTGAGCAGTTTGACACAATCAACAGGTTAGGTGCTACAGTTGCTCATGACCTGCGTTCGCCTCTTAGCGCCATAAATAACGCAGCCTGGGTGGGTAGGCAGAAGCCGGAGCTCTCTGAGAAGATGTTTGAAATCATATCTGGGAGTGTGGATCGGTCCATTCGCATGATAGAGGAGTTCAGGGCAGGTACACGAGAGGTAAAGGTGGTGAAAAGGAAAGCTGATCTATCCTCACTGGTCAAGGGCGTTGTGGATGAAGTTCATGTGCCCGAGTCTATTAGCGTGAACTTGGATCTACCGGAGAGGTTCGAGGCTGAGATCGACCCTGATGTTATTCATCGTGTAATTGATAATCTTGTGAGAAACGCCGTCGAGGCCATGTCGGGCGGCGGTAAGTTGACAATTTCAGCTAAACGTGATCGTGGTGATGTGGTGGTTGAGGTAGTCGACACTGGGGTTGGCATACGAGAGGAGGATGCTAAGAATCTCTTCGAGCCATTGTTCACGACTAAGAAGAGTGGTCTAGGGCTCGGGCTTTACTTCGTTCGTATGGCTGTGGAGGCGCATGGCGGTAGAATATCTTTTGTATCCAAGCTTGGTGAAGGTACAACCTTCACGATTAAGATATGAGTTAAATAACCGATTTAATTAACGCCTCGGCTCAAGAGCACGCCCGAGGCTAAGTAGAAAAGAACACTTTCTAATAGCCCATCTAGAGGCATGATATTTTCATAGATCTCTGATTATCTAGTGCTTGTAAAAGCATACGAATAACCGAAAATGTGCTCATCATCACTTGGCCGAAGGCTCGAGGGAACCACTTATGGTTACCTCATCCTGGGATGTTACTATGCTGTTAACATCAAGGTTGAAGTGTAAACCAGTACCAGGTATGTCCTCCCGGATAATAGCAGGGGATATCACAACATTTGATAATATCTTTATGAGATGTTCCTCGACCCTGTCGATGAAAAGGTCGATGATCTCACCGGGTAAACCCCAGTTTAGTGGAAGAGTTGTGTCGAGCTTCTCAAGTCTTACCACGACGCGGAGCTTGTTGTCGAGGTGAATGGATGCAGATGCCTCCTTGATGATTAACTCAAGGTCCCTCTCCGTGAATGTTGCCCCCGTTATTGTCTCGTCTTTTCCTTTTTCATCTGATGCGTGTGTTAGGAGCTGCAGCTTCGCGTCGATGTCTAGCTTAATGGTGAGGCCCGGGACATCAAGTTCGTTTCCCTCCTTTAAGACGAACTCCGGTTCTCCTAGTTTCACCAATATCCTATAGTCCAGCCACCACTTCTTCACCTCACGGTTTATCATTATTTTATGTCTCTGAAGCAAGTAATCCAGTGCGAGTCCGAGCCTGGTGAACAGCTCAAGGGGTAGATCTGGTTTAATATCCAACTGCCCTTTCACCTCGTCTATTATTGGTTTGTCTGGGTTTCCCCACCAGTACTTCTTTACCCTCTGGATTGCGCCCGCGGATAGGCTGAAGGAGATGTCCTGCCCAGCTGTGAGGTCAGTTAAGACTGTTGTCGAATCATTTGTTCGTCCCAGAAGATTAATGAGGATAGCTGAGACGTCACCGTTTACGGATGTTATTTTCGCTATATCTAGTGGGATGGGTGAGAGATTCTCTTCCCCGAGTTCAGGTAGCGCAAAAGAATAGAGATTAGATGATAAGGCCAGCTCCTCATAGTGGCGTGCGAGACGGTTATCGATGAGGAAGGTTAGCAGATTATAGTATTGTACTGAAAGTTGCCTTAAGACAGGGTTCCGGCGTTCGACTGACTCCATCTTCAGCTTCGACTCGATGAGTTTAGCCTCCAGTCTCTTGGATGTCTCATCGCTTTGGATGGATACAATAAGATTAGCCTTCGAGTTCATGTTGATGGGGATGAGGCTAAGTATGCGGATGTTGATTTTTAGATCAATCGTGAAGGTTATGCGGTCCTCGTCGAAGCGGTCGACGGTTGGGGATTTATCCAATGTCATCTTGTATGAGATTAGTCCGCCCCTTTTACCGATAATAGGGTTCGTTCTATAGACGTCTTCCAGTATTTTGTTATAGAGTTGTCTATGGATCTCCACAACCAGGTCGTAGCCAGCCGTATTCACATTTGAATCTTAGAACTTGGTTATTTATAGAGGCAGTTATTAAACTCGAATATAAGTAACTCCGAGATGCAATAATTCGCACGTGACTCATTTGTTAGGGTAAATAGATGAGTGGCCTGGAGTTTCTTGAGTTGATCTCCTCGAAATTCTTGAGCTAGTAGCCTACCGCCGAAGATCGAGTTTTAATGGAGGTTATCTTGGGCACCCTCACTATCTTCGTATCATACTTGCTATGAGTGTCCTCGCGCGCAGCATAGAAGGTAGGATATATAAAACTGCTACTATACGTGAAGCTGTGAAAATAACTACTCCAATATTTAGAACTTAACATAAAGTCGAATCAGTACTAATCAAATAGACGCACTTCCTACATGATTTAACCTGGATATTTCGCGTTTCATGAGAATAACCCCTGATTACTATAAACGCTACACTATCTAACCATGGCTTCAGAGCATGACGCAGGCAGCGAATGGATCCTAAAAATGGAGGCAATACTTGACAATCAAGGTACGCCAACAAAAAAGAATCTAACCCTTAGCACGCTTCTAAAGTCGATAAATAACTACGATTTGATACGCGATCCCGAAACCCGGAAACGGGGGAGACAAATCATACTCGAAGCCTCAAAGAGAATAATAGAGAAAAATCGGGGAACCGGAAAAAAACTGGCCTACAGAGAGGGGACCAAAACAAGATTAAGACAAATTGGCTCTTACGCGAACCAACTTAGTAAGATCATAGAACCACTTCTCCACATCGACGAATCAGAATACGCAAGGAATCTCATCGAGGAATTCATGCCGAAGGTGGAGGAAGCAGCACGTTTCGCCACGAAACTAGACCCTGAGATGGCTGCCCAGATGCTTAAAATTCTGGACTCCGCCGAGATCCTCAACCTAACATTCAACAAGGATCTCAACGAAGCATTCAAGGAAATAATCGAACTCCATGTTGTACCTAAAAATCTGGACGCATCCAGACTACTCCTCGAACTCGCACAAGCAAGATTCGAGGCTGGTGAATACTTGACGTCGTATCTCCTCTCAAGAGAGGCCACCCGGAGCATCGTTGAAGACCTGACAGGAGCCTATGCAAAGGAACTCGGACCAGAGGAGGCACCCTCACCCGATTGGAGGTTCGAGGATTACTTGGGGTACCTCATGGAGGTCGGACTTGTCCCAGTCGAGGAGGGAAAAGAATTCCTAGAGCTATTCGTCGGAGAACCTGAGCACCTCAACAGCAGATGGAAAAAGAGACGCGAAGCCGATAGAGCCCTCACCGGGGTCAGGAACTACTTGGATCTCATTGACAATGAAAACTCGGAAAACGAGGAATGGCTTTGAATACCAAGCCACGGACCTTGTTCGACGAGGTTTGAGTTGTAGACGCGATTTGATGAGGAGTTGGAGCCGGGCGAAGGATTCGAACCTCCGTTGAACTGCTTTGCAGGCAGTCGCCTAATCCACTCAGCCAACCCGGCTTTCTCAAAAGATGTTTTCTATCGCCTAATTAATTCGATGGAAGTCCCCAGTGGATTAATATTCTTATCGGTCGTGCTAATCGATCTTTGAAGTGGATACAATCAGATTCTCCATTGCCTCTCAGGTTTTCTAGTTTAGGTCATTTATGGAGCTGCTCATCCGCTTTAGCGAACTCTGCGAAACATTTCATGCACGCTTCGCCTTTACCTGGAATATAAGCAATAAAAGTTGTAAGGGGTTCTTTGCAGTTTACGCATCTTACGGGTTCCTGTTTAGCTAACTGAGGTTTCTCCATGGTTTCTTCATGTGAGACAATGTTTTTAAACAAATCGGATGATTGGTTCTTACCTTAGTTATTATACTATTATATATTCTTTCATTTCATATTCAGGTTGATTCATGTGGATTATTAGCTATTTATAATATTATTTTATTAAGATTAACCTTTTTTTATCCATTTTTTATTGATCCTTATATGTTATTTGTTTAGAGCTAAATCTCGAGAAACTAATTGATTTTAATCGTTGGTTTAATTGGAAACCTCAGTGCATGGGAGATGATAATTGTAGCTTATGGGGATGAGATAATCTTCATCTCACGGAAGGCTACTTGATTGTATAGGCTTTTCCTGTTTTCTTGCCTCTTGTGTTGTATTGTTAGGGATGATTTTTCTTAGGGCTTTGAGGACCTGATCTGGATTAGCGGGTTTTTCGAGGATGAAGTCGAACTCGTTTAGTTTCCTCTCGTTTAGTGTCTGTTTATGACCCGTTATCAGGAGTATCCCAACTCCGGGGTCTATGTCTCTTATCATCTCAGCTACCTCGTCCCCGTTTAGGTATGGCATCACGTAGTCCAGGATTATTGCCGCATACTTCTTTTCCTTCATCCTCTCAAGGGCGTTGATCCCGTTTCGAGAGACGTCTACGTCGTAACCTTTAGCTCTAATAGCTCTGAAAGTATGGTGGTTGTGTCTTGATCATCGTCCACGAGAAGTAGAGAGGTCAATTTCATGTTCTTCTATATCTTTCATTTCCTTTTAAGAGAAGTGGATTGGTGATATCGAGTTATGCATCACACATTATGTTCGCAGAAAGGAACCATTACCTTTAATATATTATCTTTATCGTGCTTCATATCCATTATAACGTAAGCATGCGAGTCAAAAGCCAGCGATGGCTTGTTTTTTACGGTAAAATTGCCTTTGGTTCAAGTAGAATCATGAAAAATGCATGACACTCCCCCAAAGCGAGCAAATTAATGGGTTTTATAGGATCTAACTAATGCATCTTAAGGGATTTGGTGCTCTTTCTGAGCTTTACGGTTTTAAGCCTCACATCACGCATGTAATTTTAGTGATTTCGTGCTCCTCTTTCTAGTGGTGTTAACTCCCCTTTTTTTCTGAATCTTTATGGGACGATTAGTTTATTTGTATCTGCAATGGAGTAAGATTAAGTCTCCTCGTTATGTTTACGAAGGTCTTTCTCTCAGCTGTGAGGTTGAGGGCGATGCGTAAGGGTGTCTGGTATCGTTCCCTCGATCGTCTGGAGAGGGGGATACTTACTCTGGCGAGCCGCGTAGTCGATGAAGTCCATGATACTGTTCTAGGCGTTGAGTTAGTGAAGATCATTGCGAAGATCAGGGATGCTAGTGTTAGCGGGTTTGTCAGGCACGTTGAGACATTCGGAGTTCTTAGGGCTAGGAAGATAGTCGCGCAGGTCAGGTCGTTCAAGGGATTAGGGTGGTCGGCTGACTGTGATTTTGCTCGTTACCTAGCATTCCTCGATTTCAACCAGCCGATAGGATGGAGTAAAGGTTAATCTATTGAGGGGTTGGCCGACTCTCTTCTGGTTACCAATCACCGACTGCTAGGAGTCACTTTTATGCTTCGCTATCATATTGGAGAGGCAAAGCGATTATCGGGGGTGTCACTTTGAAGCCGCTCGACAGGTCCTTGGATCGGTACTCGGCGCTTGGCCTCATGTTTGTGGTATTTGGTTTGCCGTCGTCGTTGTTCTCCTGGTTCGTGTTGGTGAATACTCCGTTGACGGCGTTGGGGCTTGGCTGCATGGTCCTGGGGGGGACATTGTTCTTGGTGCCTTCTAGTCCGATGCCGCGTGAGACGGTTCGGGCTATGGTGGAGGGTGCTTGCGTGGGGGTTGAGGCACTGCTTGAGGAGTTTGACGCGAGGCTCCCCTGTGTCTATCTTCCTCCACGGGAGGGGAGGGTAGTCGCCTACGCTCCGCTTTCGAGTAGTCCTGGCTACGTGGGGGTCGCCGCGGCGATGAGAGCCCCGCTCCGAGTGCTGAGCGATGTAAGTGGGGGTCGGGCGCTGATGGTGTTTCCGCCCGGGTCCGAGATTGTTCGAATCGCTGGGTTGGAGGCGGAGTCGGGGGTGGAGGAGGCGCTGGGGTACGTTCTCGTGGACTTCCTCGAGGAGGTTGAGAGGGTTAAGGCGGCGATGGAGGGGGACCGCGTGGTCGTGGAGATGGCGGGTTCCCGGGTGGAGACCGGGTTCCCCCGGTTTAGGATGGTTCTTGGTTCTCTACCTACGAGTATTGCTGGTTGTGTCCTCGCGGCGACGCTGGGGAAACCGGTGGCGCTAGTAGAGGAGGCCGCGTCGGGTAAGGTTTTGAGCGCGACGTTCAGGGTGCTTGAGTCTGTTGGATAGGCACAAGCAGTACGTTGTGTCCTTGGCGGCGCTGCTGGTGGCAACCACGGTAGCGCTTGCGGCGCTTGTGGAGTGGAGGCTCGAGGTCTACGTTAGCCTCTTCGCCGTCTGCTACTTCGCTGCTTCGGCGCTATTCAGGCCGAGGCGGAGGGGGTTCGACTACGTGGGCGGAGTTCTCTTCGCGTCCTTCTGCCTCATTGTGGCTTTGAAGGTTGTTCAGATCTTGGGTCTGAAGCTGGTGTTGGGTTGACAGGTTCCAGGTCTGTGGCTCTGGTTGTGTGCCTTCTGCTGGTTCTGCAGTTCGTTGTTCCCGTTGGGGCGGATACGTTGCCAAGGCATCAGGACCCTCAGACGCTGGGTCCCCAGCCCCCTGACGTTGGTAGTCTATTCGACTTGTATGGTTTCGTGTTCAACATGACGGCGGCGGGAAACTACACCGGTGCTGTCAGTTGGCTTGACTGGGCGAGGCTGGTCTACCCTTCCCCGGGCTCGGAGTCTTTGATCGACCGTTACAATGGGCAGCTTGGGGCTTTTATCAGCGGCATGAATGTGACCAAGGCTGACCTCAATCTAGCTAGGGAGAATCTCAGGCACCTGAGGACGGATGATCTTGAGGTTCTGCTTCAGCGAATCCAGGAGGATCTGAACAAAGGGAATGTTACTCTTAATGGACTTCAATCAACCTCGCTTGAGCTTGCCACTCTTCTTAAGAGGCCCCCTGATGCGCTTCTCGCCGGTGTTGATGATCTGAGGGTGCTTCATGCGGAGTACACACAGCAGGTCGAACTTGTAATTCAGAGTATGCAGAATGGGGGAACCCTCAACGCTACGATCCTATCTATTAATGTCGCACCAAAAGAGGTTCTTGTCGGCTCCAAGATAATGGTGACGGGTAAGCTCACTGACGTGTTAGGTAATGCGCTTGAGGCTAGGTCAATCGAGGTTTTATTCGACGATAAAGTGGTCGGAGTGTCTGCGATAAATGGTTCAGGGGTGTTCGTTTTAGAGCTATCAGCCCCCTTCGTTTACGAGGATATTCTCAACGTAACCGCGGAATACTGGCCGAGCGGAGGTGACGCTATTATGTATCTTCCTTCGGCGTCGAACGAGGTGCAGGTGAAACTGGTCTACTACACTCCAGTGATCGATGTCTCTGTTCCAAAGATAGTCTACCCTGGGAAGATGCTGATGATCGAGGGCAACGTCACCTACGGGGGTGCGTCGGTCGTCGGAGTCGGCGTGAATGTCGTTGTCTTCGGATTTGACGTTGTCACTGTGTCGGGGATCGACGGGGGAATTAGCTTCGAAGTTCCTGTTCCCCATGACTCAGTAGAGGGAACCACTTCAATAACATTGGCGAGCCTCGCCGATGGCGTCTATGCTCCAGTTAAGGCCTTAGCACATGTTGATGTTGTCCGCCAGCCACTGGAGCTTAGTGTTGATGCTCCGAGTTGGGCTGTCTCGGGTTTTCCAGTCAGGATTAAAGGCACTGCTTCGAGTGGCGGTGCCCCTGCTGTGAACTGCTCTATAAGGCTTGAGAGTGGGGTCGGCTCGGTCGTTACAAAAACGGGAGGTGACGGTGGATTCGAGGTAGAGTTGAGCCCACCAATGGTCCTGGGGACCGAGAACTATCCGTTCGTGGTCAAGGCTACGCCCGTTGAGCCTTGGATAAGGTCCTCCTCCTTTAGCGGAGGGGTGTTCATGACGAACCTTCTAACGCTTGTTGGAGGATCCGCTTTGGTGGTAGCTGGTGGCTTCTATACCTCTAAAAAAATTCGGCGAAAGCCGCATATTTCTCCAACGGCTAGGGAGAAAACGCTTGTCGCAGAGTCGATACCTGTGACGGTTGCTCCGGTAACAGGTGTGGAACCTGAGGGAGTGAGGGACTCTTACGCTTACGCTTTGGATGTGGTTTCTAGGAAAACGGGTGTAATCCCGCGTCCCAGCTCCACGCTCAGGGAATACCTGGTCGAGGTTTGGGGCAGTTTAGGTGAGAGTGGGGGACCATTCAGGTCATTGACCATGCTCTATGAGGGGTGGTTGTATGATAGAGACGTGGATGTGAACCTTGGCGCCATCCGCGTATTGCTGCGCAGGGTGAGGGAGCTCTTCTCGGTTTGAGGGCTAGATTCATCCTTTTAGTCGGGCTTGTCGTGTCCGCGGCCTTCATCGTGGGCCTCGCGGCTTGGTTCCCCTCGATTGACGACTTGTTCGTGGGTAACTCGTTCTGGAATGGGTTATCCGAAGTCTACAGCATCTACCACCCGGCGAGGTTGGAGACGCTTGAGGCGCTGAGTGGGGTGTTCAGTGATCCCTCTAATTCGACGCTTCTGATGCTCGGACCTTCTAAGCCGTACACTATAACTGACGTTCAGCAGGTGAGTGGCTATCTGGCTAGTGGCGGGACCGTCTTTTTAGCCGATGACTTTGGAACAGCAAACACTTTGCTAGAGGGACTGGGTCTACATGTTCGGTTCTCCGGGGAGTTGTTAGAGGACCCGTTGTTCAAGGATAGGAATGAGTTGATGCCACTTTCGTACACCTTTAACCAATTCCTCCAAGATAGGGGGGTTAGGCTCATGGTGATGAATTACCCGACAGTGCTTAGTGGAATAGAGGATGCCAGGGTCTACTCGTGGTCCAGTTCTTTCAGTTACGTTTCTGACAAGCCTGCATCTCCCTCGGCAGCCTCGGGGAGTGGGCCATTTCCACTAATAGCGGAGGTGGAGGTTGGGGCTGGGCATCTGGTCTTAGTCAGTGACCCGAGTATGTTCATCAATGGTATGCTTACGTCTGGTGACAACTCGGTGGTGCTGGGGAGCTTCGTAAGGGGCTCGGTGGCCATCGACGAGGCTCACTCGATCTCCTCGACCCTCACCGTCGTGAGGGATTACATGGTTCAGATCTACGCGATACTCGCAATCGCCGAGGTGAGGTATTCGCTGCTGGGGCTCGGGCTCGTACTCTCCTTTAAGGTTAAATGGGATGAACCGAAGGCTGATAGGGTGGACGAAGTCGAGGAGACCATCAAGCGTCGCCCCGACTGGAGTAGGGATCTGGTCGAGCACGTGGATGAACTGAGGAAGAGAAAAGATGGAGATCGCTGAAGTACAGTCCCGCTTAAAGAAGATTCAGAGTGGGGTCGGTGAGGCTGTGTTGGGCCACGACGACGTCGTCGAGACCCTCATTATCGCACTGCTGTCGGGTGGCCACGTGTTGCTTGAGGGGCCGCCCGGGATCGGGAAGACGACGCTGGCTAAGGCATTTGCACAGTCCGTCGGTGGGGAGTTCAGGAGGATTCAGATGACCCCGGATCTGCTTCCGGCGGATGTGCTCGGTGTGAATGTGTACAACCAGAGGGATGGGTCGTGGAGCTTGAAGAGGGGGCCGATCTTCGGGAACGTGGTGCTGGTTGATGAGATGAATAGGGCTCCGCCGAAGGTTCAGGCGGCGTTCCTCGAGGTCATGCAGGAGAGGCAGGTGACGATCGAAGGGCAGACCCTCGGCATGGAGAGACCCTTCATGGTTGTCGCGACGCAAGTACCGTTCGCGAGGGCGGGGACGTATCTACTGACGGATGTTCAGTTGGACCGTTTCGCGTTCAAGGTCACCCTCGGTTACCCGGAGAGGGCGATAGAGGACGAGATCCTCGGCAAGATCGATGCGATTGAGGATCCGAGTATCGAATCTGTGATGAAGTCAAGCGAAGTCCTCGAGTTATCGGATAAGGTGCTCACCGTCTTCGTCCACGAGAGGGTCAGGGGCTACATCCTAGACCTGATTGCCAATCTTAGGGGGGACCCGAGTGTCAGGGAGGGGCCGAGTACTAGGGCCTCGGTCTGGCTACTGAAGGGTGCGAGAGCAAGGGCTCTCTTCGAGGGGAGGAACTACGTGATCCCTGATGACGTAAAGTTCCTTGCGGACAAGGTGCTGATCCACAGGATCGACCTGACCCCCCAGGCTAGGGCGGAAGATGTTTCACCGGAGAGCCTCGTGAAGTCCGCTTTGAATACGATTCCCGTTCCGAAGGAACTCTAGGCATTTCTGGATGTCACAAAGCACAAACCTGGTTCGACTCACTGAGAGGGGCTGGAGGCTCCTCGCCGGGGTGATGGTTACGGCTTTCGTCGCCGTATTCTTCGCTGATGTCTTCATCGGTGTTCTGTCTCTGGGGCTAGGCGGGTTGCTCGTCTACTCGTGGCTGGGGATGAGGCGGAGCGTACAAGGGCTTGGTAGCCTGGTGGTTCAGAGCTTGAAGGGTGTTGAGGGTACTCTCACTGCCGGGCAGGTTAATGAAATTGAGTACACGATCGATTCAACCTACTCTGGGGTGGTCAGGCTGGGTTCACCGATTGCGGGCGTGTCCTTTGAGCCCTCTGAGATCCAGCCAGGCGGGAACAAGGTGTCATGTGTCTTTAAGCCCAGGATCTCGGGGGAGTACTCCTCGGGGCGCGTCGAAGCCTCCCTCGTGGATGGCTGGAGGCTCTTCGAGGGTGGGTGTAGTCTGCCCTTCGTCCAGTCTTACAGGGTTTATCCCCGGGTACTCGAAGCGGTGGTTGAGGCCACGGAGTACCTTATGCAGACGGATGTTTTTGGTTCCGGGGCTCAGTTGACCCGGCTTAGGGGTGGGGGCTCGGAGTACGCGGATACCCGGCCATATGTTGTTGGTGACTCAGTTCGTCAGTTTGACTGGAAGGCGTCTGCTAGGCTTGACCGGTTGATGGTTAAGGAGTTCTACCTGGAGGGTGGGGTTCGGGCGTGTGTGTTGTTCGAGGCGGAGGCAGGGGATGCGGAGTCGAGGGATGAGGTCTCCGCGGCGTTCCTTCGGGTGGTGACGATGTATGCGAGGATGGACGCGCCGTTGGACCTGGTGATATACGACAAGTCTGGGGTTCTACTCGACGTTGAGCAGATTCAGCCCTCAGTGGCAGTCGGGCAAGCGATGAAGTACGCACTCGACGTGGCTGAGGTGGAGCCCGAGGTCCTATACGAGCTTCTCGACCCGAGGTCTACCTCCTTCCTCAAAGGTTTCCTTGGTGGGTTAAGTGGGTCGGGGGTAGCCCCAGTTAGTTCGTTTGCACACCCAATTGTGAATATCTTTACTGGTAAGGATGTTGAGCACCTAAGGATTACCGCGGTTTCATCGATCTTGGATCCGGTTCCTCTCATCGAGCTGGCTCGGCTCGGGGGCGCGAGGGGGTGGACAGTTGAGATTCTGCAGCCAACACGGCCCTGGATCAGCGCTGTCCTATTAGAGGGTGCTGTGGAGAGGTGGAGGTACTACGAGAAGATGTATCGGGTCCTTGAGAGGGGTGGGGTCTATGTCTCCTCGTCCCTCGAGGAGCTGTGTGAACGAGAGGGTGAAGAGTTCCAAGCTTCTATTTGACTGTGTGTTCGCTTTTTTGATGAATGGTGCAAGCGAATATATTACTCTAGGCCTGAACGTTCCCTGAAGTGCTTCCTCGCCAAGGGAATGGTCGGGTCGAATTTGGTGCACCAGTTCCCCTCGGATTTACTACAAGGTTTTCTGGAGTTAATGCATCGTCTACACCATTTTTCCCCGATTGGTACCGCCGTAATTTTTCGGGACATAATCTACTCCCTAGTCGATTCGGAAGCGGATGTTATAAGATATGACTATGTGGACCAGGCACTCCACCGCCTGAAGCCTCATCGGGTCAAATCCATCAGCAAATCGATGAATGAGTCCATCTCTGATGAGGGACTCAAGACGAATGATATAATTGACCCGATTCCCCTCAGAGTCGATCCTGGCACTTTCTCTTCCCCAGTCTTCAACTATTTTCTCGGCTCTCCTATGGTCATGATCGGTGAGTGTGAATTGGCGCGTTTTTTGAGCCCCTTCTGTAAGTTGTAGCATATTATAAGCGTTTTACGGAGTAGTCTAATGGTTCCTCGCTGATCCCTTGTGAAAGATCATCTAGGCCTGTGTTCGCCCATGCGTTCTGATCGGGATGATTGAATCGGCATGAGGATTATTTACTCGAATTTTTCAAGTCGCCCCCTCGCCAAAATGAAAAATAAATGATTTATGAATCGATTTACTTTAAATATTTTTAGCCTAATCTTGATATAACCAGCTTCGTAGAGAGCTGGCCACAGGAAACATCTGGATGCCGAAAGCAACCACTGTACAATGGGGCCTTTGGCCCCCATACTCAAAAAAAAATGCAAAAAAGCACAGGGTTGAGCGATGACGCGAAGACCAGTAGCTCTACTCAACCAATAATCAATTCGAGCCGATTTCTTAGCGTCCGACTAATAGGTTCGCAATTCTAGTTAAAGACCAACACCGTCTAGTTATAGACGCGAGAAGACCGACCTCGTCCGAGTTATATAGTTGGGAAGTAGCCACTTGGAATCATTGCCCCCAAGAGTGAACCAGCGAGAAGACTCAGCCGACCGAAGGCCACGACCGCGAGGAAAGCGATGGCGACTCCCTGTAGCCAATCAGTCTCGAAACTCGACTTGTAAGCCCAAATCCACGCTATGAAGGCGAGGATATATGCCCAAACCAGTGTTCCACCCCCAATGACGGCGCCTAGGAAGAATTCGACAGCTAAGAAGACCACAAAACAATTGGGCCAGCCAACGTGGCGCCCATAGCCTCCCCAAACGTGGCCTTCCCCACGGTAACCACCTTTGCAGCTATCCAGACGGGGATTGAAACGATGGCTCAGAGGATGATTAGCCCGATTAGTAGAATTATGACACTTTCCGATGATAAGTATACTCTAACCTACCATTTATAACAGTAAAATCATCGAATCTATGCACCTAATCTAAAATTATTCTTTTTGTTTATAAATAAATCAATAGTAAGTCAGTGTCATGTTCATGGAAAATTCAGATTCATGATTTGATATTTAGCGAGATTATTTGGCTATAATTTCAAAGTTCCCATCGCCTTGCTGTGTTAATATACGAAGGTTCCTCAGTCATAAATTGGGTTAAGTTTATGACTGATAAAACAATGAAGGAAGCCATTGACGACTGGGAGAGAGCCGCAAACGAGTTTATAAATGAAACCAAGAAGGTTGGCGCAACTGCCTCGAAGAAGCTAGAGCAACAATTAAAAGCACTCCAAGATGAGGGAGCAAAACTTGTTGACTCTTATAAACACGAGGGTGAGGACGCCGATGAAAAACTAGGAAGGGACCTAGAAAGAAGGTATAACGTTATTAAAGATAAGCTCAGGCGGACCTGGGAGGAGTTGAATAAGTAAGGAGTTTGTGAATTAGTATGCCAGTGCCAGAACCTAAAGTAAACGAGTCGGAGAGAGATTACATTTCCAGATGTGAAAAATATATGCATGAGGAAAATGAAACCAAACCCTTGAGTGAGAAACGCTCAAACGAACAGATTAGTGCAATATGCTATTCAACATGGCGCAAGAAAAAGAAATAGCAATAAATTTTAATATTAAAAAAATACTTTTAAGTTGTTCTTGATATTTGTAATGATTGGTGATCAGGCGGGATTTTTGGAATTGAATTATATAAAAGACTCTAAATTCCCCATCATTACGCTTGATTGAAAATCTGAATATTTCCTAATCGATATAAAACTAAAAGTGAATTTTAAGAGTTACTTCAGATAGCCCTTACATAGTTTGATAACGTCTATGAATATCTGAGCCAGCCACTCCTGCCCCTTAGGTTCATTGGAGATAACACATTGGAGCTCGGGCTTCGTTTCCTTAATTCTCTCCATCCACCAGGGCATTGAATCTCGGATCTCACTCTCAGGGGTATTGAGTTGACCCTTGAATCGGTTTAGGAGGAAACGCACGCTGGAGTGACTGAATACTTCGTCGATCTTTTTCCGGTACTCGGGCTTATCCGCGTAGGTCCCAAGCGTATCCCCTTTCTTGATCATGTTTGAGACTTGTTGCTCGAGCGAGACGTTCTCCTTCTTCGCTACTCCTTCGATCATGGGGAAGACTACGCTGTTTAGGTAAACCCGTGCGGATGTCTTTTTTATTAATTCGGCCAAGTTGTCATCTCCGAAGCCATCCTTGACAACATTTTGCTAGTCAGAAGACACTTGGGAAACTCACATTATAAATTGATATTATATTCCACTAATCCTACTGTTGTTCAGAATACCCTTAGAACCATCGACTGTCTGAGTCTTTAGGCAAAATTATGTAATTATTAAGTTATGGAAGAATTTATTCGGTTAGTGCTGAGTGTTGTTCTATTTGAACTGAATATAATGAAAATAAGCAATATTAAAGATAATTGTATTAAAAAAAAAGAGGATTTACAGTTTTCGCCGTAGCCAGATGAGCGCTATCACGCCGATGAGGACACCAGCTATGATTACCTCATAAGGATAACCGGGTACTCCACTGGAAGGGGTACCTCCTCCGCCCGTGGATTGGGTCTGGAGTGTGATCGATGAGGCAGCTGTGCTTCCGGCAACAACATTCGCAGTTCCAGAGTTAGTCAGGTATCCCGTCATCGCAGCTTGGAATGTGTAGGAGCCCGCGGTGACACCCGAGAAGGATATAGATCCGTCCGACCCTGAGACACCGTTGAGTGTAGCCTGTCCACTTGGCGTTGTGGTCGAAGATACCGTTGCCCCGACTATGGGTTTGCCGCTGCTGTCGAGGACAGTGATCTTGACTCCGCCCGTAGTAGCTGTGGGTTGCGTTACCGTGAATGCTGCTGTCGTCACTGCTCGCCCCTGTGTACTGTGTGTTCCCCTCCCAAGAAGCCTGAACTGTCCAAGATCCAGCAGCCGTTGGAGCGTAGCTATCACTGTATTTACCGTCACTTCCAGTAGTTGCTGACCTCGAGACATCGGTTGATCCCATCTTATACTCAATGTTAATGGATGCACCGACGACTGGTGGGGTGACTCCTCCGGAGATGGAGAGTGTAGTCCCAACGTTGATGCTTGTCTGGCTTGGGATACATGTGATGCTGCTAGGCTGCTTGTTGGTGAGTGGGTTATCCTCGCCGGTTACTGTACCCGAGATCCGGCCTGACTGCGTGGCTGGACTTTTTACTAGCTTGAAGTTGATTCCTGATGTGGTACTCCCTGTGGTGACCGAGATACCGGTTCTATTTTGTTGCTGGTATCCCGTCGCCGAGACGTAGACCGTATATGTTCCAGTGGGGAGACCACTTGAAATCATATATGCGCCCTGGGAGTCGGATGTGTCTTGGCTGGAACCGGCTGAGACTGTTGCCCCGGCTATCGGTTTGTTGTTTGCGTCCGTTACGAGTCCAGAGATGGCCCCGCTTGGCTGAACCACCACGTTCAACGTGAGATCTATGTTAGGTGTCTCATGACCTACTGTCACTATGACGTTCTGTATCTGGTCGAAGCTTGTCCCAGAGTAAGCGGTCACCATATAGGTGCCTGCACCGAGGCCGCTTTCAATCTTGTAACTGCCATCCAACCCGGTAGTGGCAAAGCCTGAGTAGCTTGCTCCGTCGGAGGAGAGGGCAGTAACGCTTACACCCGGCACTGGATCACCTGATGGCGTCCTTACTTTTCCAGATATCACCCCGGAGCGGCTGAGTGAGATGTTAACCCCAACTGTCTCCACACCCGCCGTGACGCTTACACCACTAATCGTCTTCGTGAAGTATCCGGTAGCAGTAGTTACTGTGACATTGTAAGTCCCTGATTCTAGGTTCGTGATTATCTTGTAGTTGCCGCTTGAGTCAGTTTGACTGAACCAACCGTACTTACCATGGCTGAAGGCAGTGACTATGGTGTTTGCTATTCCCGCTCCTGTGGCTGGAGTCAGTGACTTTACCGGAGATTCCTCCAGAGCGTTTGAGGTTGAAGTTGACGTTCCCCGTTTCAGATCCTACGGTGACGGAGATGCCTCCAACTTCCTGACTGATGTATCCTTCAGCTAACGTACTTACGTTGTAGGTTCCTGTCGTCAAACCCTGAGTTATAATATATTTTCCATTGAGTGCTGTGACGTTGTAGCCGTTTCCTCCTGGGCTAGTTGCGACAATAATTGCCCCGGAAACAGGTGAGTCGGTACTTGCCATGACGCCGAGAATTTGAGGAGTACCCGATTTGTGTCGTTAAACTGAGAATTACTATAAGTGTTACTACGCGAAATCCGGTTCGCTCATTTGTAGTTCTCATAATTCATTTCCGGAATAGGGTTTGGAACCGAAGATTATTAATATTGAACCGTTCAAACATCCTCCTCTTCGAACAGAAATTAGGAAGCCGTAATCATCATCGAGTCTAAATAAAGGACTTTCTGAGGCGGTCGGATAGTGACGTTATGTTATCATCTCAGTGAGACTTAGTAAACCCGTTTATTGAAACTAGGTTCAATCTCCTAATGCTTAGAAAAACCTCCAACTAATATCACACGCGCATTTTTTAAACACCGCAGTCATAAGATAACCGTGTCATTCAAAGTAAAGGACTACATGGAGTTGAGCTTCCCGGTCACAAGCTTTGAGACCCCGATTCGTGAAGTGGCCTGTATGATCGGCGATGGTATGCATGACCTTATAGTGGTGATGGAGAAGGGCATCCCTAAGGGATTCGTCTCCGCAGCTGACATCGTCTCTAAGGTTATCGCGTTGGGCTCGGATCCGGATGATGTCAGGGTCAGAGACGTGATGACTACGTCGTGTCCGACTATAAGCCCGGATGACGACCTGATGCACGCCTCGGAGATTATCCGGGGAGGGGCAAACCTGCTTCTCGTCGTTAAGAACAACATATTCTATGGTGTTATAACCCCGAGCACAATAGCTATGAGGTTCGGGGAGTACGCTGAAAAAGCCGTGAAGGACGCTGTTCGAAGTCTCTCAATTTTCAGGTAACTCGTGCTCAAACTGTGTCTATTTAATTTCTAAACAAGTCAAAGTAAGCTATTATCCCTTAATCGTTGTTTAACACAAGGATGAGGAGTTCTCGCCCTCCCCATCAAATTATTTATGAATGTGCCTTCATCGAAGCACGAACATCAACGTGTGTATATCGTGGCTTTCAACTAAATTATTTGAGGCGATTCGAGCTGAGAATAAATACAAAAAGAGCCTCCGTAATGCTCGTAGTTTTAGCGATAATAATACTCACCACAGTGTTATTTCTTCGTAACCAATTCGGGTCCTCACCGCCCGTAGGACATTACAATCTAACGTTGGCGTTCGGCTCCACAACATTCACCAATCCAGTTGGCATCATCAGTCCCACCGACTCTTCAGGTAGACTGTTTATCATTGAACAGAGTGGAAAAATCCAGCTAATTCAAAGAGATCAATCGGGAACATGGACTAAAACCGACTTCCTAGACATTAGCTCGAGGGTGATCTCCGGAGGCGAGTTCGGCCTCCTTGGGTTAGCCTTTCACCCACAATACGGTGAGAACGGATTTTTATACGTTGACTATACTGCACCAGATCCAACTCGAACGGTGATTGCTAGATTCTCAGTAAGCTCCACAAATAATGAAAAAGCAGACCCCGGCAGCGAAAGGATTCTCATAGAGATACCGCAGCCGTACTCATTCCATAAGGGTGGACAGCTGGCCTTTGGACCCGATGGATACCTATACATCGGAGTAGGAGACGGTGGCCCGGAGGGCGATCCCCTAGGAAATGGTCAAAACAGATCCACTCTCTTAGGGAAAATTCTGAGGATAAACGTCGACCAAGTAACGTCAGGTAAAAACTACACAATCCCGCAGGATAACCCGTTCAATAACAACACAATGGGATATAGGGATGAAATCTACGCCTACGGTTTCCGCAACCCTTGGAGATTCAGCTTCGATCCAGGGAAGGGGGTTCTCTGGGTCGGAGACGTTGGCCAGAACAGAATGGAGGAGGTGGACATCGTGAAGAATGGTGGAAACTACGGTTGGAACATCGTGGAGGGGACCCTCTGCTACTCAGAAAGCAACTGCGACCCAACGATGTATGAGGCGCCCATCTACGTTTACAATCACACTCTTGGCAATAACGCTGTTATCGGGGGATACGTCTACAGGGGTGAAAGACTCCCTGAACTACAAGGCCAATACATTTTCGGGGACTACGGCTCGGGTCGAATATGGGCGTTAAGCCGTGCAGCTGATTTAACAATCAAGGTCACCGAACTCGTGGATAGCGGCTACAACATCACCTCCTTTGGTTTAGATGAAAAAGGAGAGCTATACCTGAGCACTCAGGATGGTCAAATCTATACCCTAACCAAGTAAATGTGGTAAAATAGGTTTTAGAGAACTAGTTGCGAAATCATACTCTCCTACTCTACTTGGGCGTATCAGCAATCGCGATCATTGTAGTTGCATTTTTCCTCTTGTTAAGACGATGTTCTTGATTTCAGATATTTTTTACTTCGTAAGGGTGAATTTCCATTTAGAACCAGTTCACTGCATGGATTTTTTTATTTCAAGTTTAAAATTTTTATAATATCGTTCATTATTCTATCGTCTTTGTTTAGCTTGAATGATAAAATTAGAAAGCTAACTGTAAGAATAATTGGTAGAGTATAAAAATAGCTGATACCTGAGGTTATCCCAAGCAGAACAAGCAGATTCTGCACGGGACCAGACCACTGCAAAATCGACAAACTGTAAAAAATGTTGTCAAATAGGGTGGTTCTCGGTATCCAGTGATCAGCAACAACGTAATTTAAGACCATTAATGGAATACCAATCTCAGGAAACAGCATAGTGTTGGATTCATAGTATTCATTGTTACTGTTCAACATCCAGCTAGTCATGACCGTATCTATGAAGAAGCCAAGCATTGCTACCGTAAGGGTTAGTTTCAATCGGCCAAGACTCTTTAAGTGCATTTTATAACGAGTATTAGTTATCTTGGCCATCGAAAATATTGATTTGAAATCTATATTTAAGGACAAAGAAAGATAGATTAGAATTAGTAGCTAAATTATTTAAATTTTAGCCAGATATAATAAAGTTAATGATCATTTACTCCTGATTATTTTTCCTATGTCTATCAATTGTAATGGAAGCGTGTGGGTGAGTGAGAGTAAGGGTTTTAGAAAAGGATAATTAGTAGAATATCAAACTCAGGACCTGAAAGTTTTGGTCGATAAACTATTCACCTTCGCAGCAATACTTGGAGTCGCCAGCCTCCTAGCTGGGCTATATATGATCAACAGCACAGTCGTATTACTAAACACGAGCCAGAAGACGACAGGTACAGTGATTGATTACTACCTCGAAGGCGAAATCTACTATCCCCT
The DNA here is from genome assembly GCA_963769425.1 of Candidatus Bathyarchaeota archaeon. Classification (GTDB taxonomy): domain Archaea; phylum Thermoproteota; class Bathyarchaeia; order TCS64; family TCS64; genus UBA8941. Next base: position 191,509 of record CAVYLP010000002.1, read on the forward strand.
TTTCAGCTTTACAGACGTCTCTGGTTTGACAGTGACAGCACAAGGCATGGATGGCGGAACAAGCAGAACATATAGAATAGATCAGAAGGTTCCAATAATCTACGACTCAACTAACCCCAAAGAGACCGTCAGAGTAAATAACTTCGTCACAATATGGCTGGGGCCAATATTCTTGGCTACAATGGGTGCATTCGACGCGGCTTTATCCCTAGGGCTTCGCTGGAGGATACTTAAAACTCAGAAAGACATCCAACAGGCTCCTAGTGAACTCACGTGATCCAATTAAACAGTCTTTGACACTTTGGATTAAGAAAGGACACTTCAGACAACTATAAAGAGTGAAGATCAATAAATGATGCTTTATCTTGATATTATCAATCCATAAACCCTATTTTAACAACATCCATTTCTAGATTTGGCGATTCCAGCTAACCTAGGAATCTCTGCCAAGCACCAACATCAGGGCCCGAAGAGGGCCCGAATCTCAAAAACTGTGCAATGATCGGCTAGACGGAGGATAGGCAAATAAATTGATGAAAAAGGGCCTAACTCTGCTTAATATGCTGATCCTTTTCTCACTATTCATTCTACCCACAATTGTTGTATTAACCGCAAACAATATCGCCGGCGTTGCCAACTCAATCAAATTCGCCGATCTCACGCCGTCGTTCAAGGATGGTATACTTGAATTATCCTCTATTCTCACAGTAAGGAACCCGGGCCCCTTCAATGTCGAAGCTGGCATAATGGCTTCATTCAAAGGCGACCATAGTGCCCGGATTGGCATCACCGGACCTCAGTTACTGGTGAAGACGAGTTCCCAAGAGCAAAAAATCCCAGTCTCCATATTGATCGACCTCAGCACGCTCTCGGAGAAGGACGTGGGGCGTCTCGCATCAAACCCTGAGAACTTAACAATCGAGGTCTCGGCACATGTTGGTATACAGCCAATCACTTCACTGACCGCGGAGGCCACAGCGCAGGTTAATTGGTTGCCACCCATGCAGAACCTGACAGTCGGGCAGCCAATCTTGAGGGATGCAAATAAAAAACAGGTTACGTTAGAGGTGCCTTTCTCATTCGAAAATCAGTCACCCTTCTTCGCGTTTGATGGCGAGGGGGTGGTCTCGGTCTTCGACTCTTCTGATCAGCAGGTTGGTGATGGAGTTCTAGAGATCTCGTCACAGCCCTCTACGAAGTGGAGCGACTCAGCGAAAATTGTGCTCTCTCTGCCGACGAACACTGAGGACCTGCTCCTGAAGGACGCGACTTTAAAGTACCGAGTTGAAGAGGACTTCACCTTAAGAGGTCTCCCTGTCACAACAAGGATGGATCAGAACATCACAGTAGACTGGGGCGCTCCAATAAAGGACCTGCAGATCTCGACCAGTTACTCACCTGTGAATTCAACCCACACCAGAGTCATGGCCACTCTGAGCTTCCTAAACAGTAACCGCTTCATCACTGCTGACGGATCAGTTACTGTAAGACTAGTGAACGATTCAGGTATATCATGGGTGGGCAGCACACAGCCACTCAACGTCGCACCGGGAGGCACGGCCTCACTTAACTTCGATGTGGTCATCCCAAACAGCCTGTTAATTAGTGAAAACCCGAGGCTGATTCTCGGCGTCGATACGCAGATCGGGTCCATCGACTTGGAGGCGAACTCACTTGGTTAAGTTGCTGGACACGGAGATCGGAGCGACTAGGCTAACCCTTTGGATAATCATAGCCTTACTTCTATCCTCACTAAGCCTCACAGCCCTGTATCTCTTCCCGAGGTTCATAATCGACTACACGAGCAACGCTATCCCCGACACCCAGATTCAGGGTCTCGTGAATCAACTACTCGACCCGAGGATCCCCACACTGGGCATAATCGCATCCGCCCTCGTATTCATCACCATCACACTTAGAAAAACGAAGATCGAGGGGCCCCTCCTCATCTTCCTAGGGGCCACTCTCATCACCTACAGCTATGTTCTTCTTCAGGGAGGCACAGTCAACTTTCAGATCCCGGCTACCGCAATCCAGAACTCCCTCGGAATCAACACCGCAATTAGTATTCAGGCTCACCTATCCCTCAACATCACAACACTGATGGTAGCCTCCATGTCCACACCACTTCTAATCATAGTCAAGGGTTCGATACTCACATTCTCAAGACTTAGAAGGAGTAAAATCGATGTAGCTCAATCTACAAACTAAGTGACAATATTGGGTTGACTCGTTGGTCTAAGCCCATTTCTTAAACTTAATTGAACTGATACTAGCGTTTATTTCATTGACCTATTCTCTGTAATGCAGACGAGACATGTAACGCAAGGGTCTCCATGAGTTCCCTATCTACCTCATCGAAGGCGTTCATGTTCTCACTCTCAATATTGATCACAGCCACAGCCTCACCGTTAATGATCACAGGGACATCTAGCTCAGAATTTGAATCAGCGATACCCCGAACCCAATTAGGATCACTTCCCGTATCGAGCGTAAGAATCGATCTTCTCTCGTTAAATGCCCTGACGGTGAGACCTTTTCCATCCAGCGGCAACCTGACTTGGATGTTTTCTTCACCCTTACTATGTGTGAGTAAGAGCGCATCATTCAAAGGTTCGAGGATCGAGAGGAAGTGAAAACCGACGACGGACTCGACCGCGTCGAGTGTAGCTATCATTACCTCATCTCTGGTCTTAGCCTCCGCCAACCTCGTAGCGTGACGGTGAAGGGCAGTCATCTGCCGCTTGTGCCTATTCATCTCCGTCATGTTCCGGCCAATCACGAGGATCGACATTTTACCCTGTCTCGTTATGAGGCTGAATGATGCGTCGACGGGTACGGTTCTGCCGTTCTTCGCGCGAAGCTTCAGCTCGTATCGACCAGGCTGCGACTCCCCCCTCTGCCTGCTCAGGGCTCTCTCCCTGATCACAGGTAGCACATCTTCCGAGACAACATGTGAAATATCCATGCCAACTAAGTCATGTGGGGAATCATATCCGAGGAGCTTCACAGCCCAGTCATTAATGTATGTGATTGTCGTACCAGTGACTAGTGCCACTAACTCCAAGGACGAGTTTAATAGTGTCCTGTATGTCTCCTCAGACTCCCTGATTACCTCTATCTGATTAAGGCGGGAGATCGCGGAGGCTACGTTCTCTGAGAGTATTTCGACCAGTTTCTCATCATCGAGGGTGTAGGCGTCGGGCTTCGAGTTCTCCAAATTAAGTACAGCTACAGTACTATCTCCTATCCTCACCGGGACAGCCATCTCCGATAAAACCTGATAGGTACCTTTTATCACCTCGACGAAGTCAGCGTCGTTTGGAACATCGGAGACAAACTGGGTTTCACCTGTCCTAACTGCCCTTACGGTAATGCCTCGACCACTCAGAGGAAGATTAACGACTTGAGCGCTAGCAAACCCTCTGACATGTTTAAAACTGAGTGTGTTTCCTTCGACTACACCGAAATCACATCGATCAAATCCAAGCGTCCTCTCTATGGCGTTGAGGGTCAACTCCACTACCTCATCGAGAGTCTCAGCGCCAACCAGCTCCAACTCATTCCTATGAAGTGCCTCAAGCCGCTCCTCGAATAGTTTATGCTCTGTCATATCCATGAGCATGTGCTGAAGGGCTTTCACTCCATTATACACGATCTCAGAACAGTAGTCCACAACGTATCTGATACTACCATCTGAACTCTCTAACCGGAATTCAAAAGGCGAGGAGGGCTTCTTTCCATTCTCTCTCATCTTTCGCCTCTTTTCAATCGCCGCCCTATCCTCCTCAACTACCTGAAGCTGGCTAGAGGCACCAATAAGCTTCGACAAATCGTCCAATCCAGCCATTTTTACCCTGGTGGGATTAGCGTAAACAATCTTGTCTCCGACTGTGACTGATATCGCATTAGGTGAATTCTCTATGAGGGCCCTGTAGCGTTCCTCTGACTCTTTTAATGCCTTTTCGGACCGGTTTCTCTCGACTGCTTGCCGTATCCGCTCGGCTAGTACCTGATAGTGGGCTGGGTGATTTTCTTTTCTGATGTAGTCGTTTATTCCGACGGAGTAAGCCTGCTCAGCGATCTCTTCGCTGCCTCTGCCAGTGTAGAGTATTATCGGTATGTTGCTGTTTTTCCTGATCTGTTTTGCTAGGGTTATTCCGTTCATATCAGGCATGTCGTAGTCGGAAACTAGGCAATCGTAGGCGTCTGTCTGAATCAGTAATAGGGTATCCTCAGCGTTTTTGGCTGAGGTGATCTTGATGTTTGGGTCGCTTTCGATGAAGACCTTGAGGAACATTTGCTGTTGCTCCTCATCATCAAGATGAAGCACTCTGATTATTGAACTGGTAAGACTGTTATCCGCGATTGGCTCTTGATTTATTGAATCCAACCAGTTATCCCACCTTTCTACTAGATGATATTACTCTTCTCTGTGAGTCTATCCTAGATGGTCATAAGAGTATATTTCAAGTAAATGGATTCTTGAATCATTGTTTTTTCTTATAAAGATCTTAAACTTTTACTTATAGTATACATTTAATTCATAATAAAGATGCGGGAGTTTACCACATTACTTTATTCATTTTATCAATAGAGTTTCATACACCAGATAAGTAGGTAATCTGGACAACAGATAGTTGATAAAATGTCGTCCCTTCTCTACGGGTTGACCTGTACTCGAAGGCCCAACCCTTTAACGGCGTTCACGAAATCATGGTAGCTGAGCTCAGCACCGCAGGTTTCACTCAACTTTTCCAGCTCATCAACGAGGCTGTTCTTCACTACTTTGCATGGCCTCGCCCCGAGTTTCTTTACGAGCCGGTAGGCCTCCATCTGGTCTACTTTCGCATCTACACCTAGTCGCTTGACTGAGAAGCGTGTCGTGACGCACTCCACTGAACAAACGCATATTCTGTAACTCGCTTCCCCTAGCCGATGGACGTATATGAGGACGTTCTCATTCCCCGTATCCAGAGGTGCTCCCTGTCTCTAGTAGATGCATCGCCTGTTCTGTGCTCTTGAGACCCTTAACTTTTAACAATTTGATCTTAGCCACCCGTTGATGATCCCCACCGACTCGGGGATGTGAATCATCTCAGCCCCCAACCTATTTACCCATTCCCCTCATATGATGCTGTAAGTGTTCTTCATTTCATTTATTCAATAGATTTCCCCGTAATTTTCGTAACTGAATATGATGGCACCCCCCAATAACTATCATAGAGGATCAATTTCCTGACTATCACGCGCGGATTGGAGACCAAGGCGTTTCCTGGAATTGTTTAGGATTTGTGGTCAATAAGAGATAAATAGTCTCTATTCCAAATAATATTTGATGTTCTATGACGGATGAGGAGATTAAATTGGCTCTTTTTGGAGTAGGAATGACGATGGCCTTTCTCGGTTTGAGGTTTTTCCTGAGCTGGGATGACACGAAAATAAAGTTTAACATACGTCATAAAAATTAACGATTTCACTTCGTTCTTAATCGCGGTGCCAAGACTGGTACAGGTATCGCTGAGGAGTAAAAAGAGCGTATCTTCTCCCCTCTTTACACCTCAAAGCCTGGTGGGATGGGTTTGGGGCTAACCTATAGTAAGAGAGCGGTTGAGGCTCATGGTGGTTCGATTACATTTAAAACAGGTGTGAGTTTAGGAACGACCTTTACCATCAAAGTACCCGCCCTCAGAGATAGCTAAGAATTCACGTTTCCGTGCTCGTGATACAGTAACTACCGTCTATGGGAGGCATAACTTCATCGAAAAATAAATTTGTAATTAAAGATGTAGAGCACAGTTTATATAAAAAAAGGGGTTGCACAAGTTATTTTCTAATCCTCGGCACTTTGTTGAGTACCTATCGACTCAGAAAATTACAGGCCAAATTTGCGCTTATGCACGTTTAACGATGAGAATCTATTTTTTGTTTTTTAGGTCTTGCTAGATGAGCAGAATTTTTTATATAACCTTCACTGCCCGCCTCTTCGTCTGAAAAGATTCGGGGTGACAACGGTAAAGTCACCGTGAAAGAGGTGCCCTCACTCACTCTGGATTCAAACGTGATCCTTCCCCCATGAGCCTCTATGATCTGCTTGCATATGGCGAGTCCTAGACCGGTCCCCTCCGATTTCGTGGTGTAGAATGGGGTGAACAGGCTATGGGCAACATCATCAGGTATTCCCTGACCCGTGTCCCCAATTGTTAGTATCGCCATCTCCTCAGCTGCTTCGACTCTAACCGACAATTTGCCGCCACCAGGCATCGCCTCGACCGCGTTCTTTAACAAGTTATCGATAACGCGTCTAATCTTGTAAGAGTCTGCTTCACCGAGCACAGGGGCACCATACCTTGCGTTAACATTGATCGAGGTGGGGATTTTTACATCCTCAAGGCAGTTCTTAACCAGGTCGTTGTATTCCAGTTTCTCTAGTTTTAGCTGCGGTAGACTCATCATCGTTTTTAGGTCGTCGAGTATTTTTGCTGCGTGCTCGACCCCGGCATCGATCTTACTTGTGTACTCTTCTGCTCCGGTGAATCTTCTTCTTAGAAGATACGAGGCGTTTTGTATCCTCTGTAGAGGTGTCCTCAGGTCGTTGCGCACCATGCTAACTATCTTTTCGGCGCCACCCATCAGTTCCCTCGCTTTCTCCTCATCCTGCTTCCTCAGCTTATCCAATTCACGGATTCTGTATA
>CAVYLP010000003.1:0-383910 GCA_963769425.1 Candidatus Bathyarchaeota archaeon
GGCCGTCTTCCGGCGGGTATGGCGCTCGCTCGTAAAGATGCACGGCGCAAGAATGCCAGAGTGCCGCGCCATGATTTCAATGCTCAACGCAACGCCGGTTTGCTGTCGCAAATCCACCAAGCTGCATGCGGGCACTTCTCAAACGCGGAGGAATCCCTGCATGCCCGACTACGCCACGGGGCATGTATTGAAGATATCGACATCAGAATTTCACAGGCCGGGCACAAACGTGTGTCGCCCGGCCTGTTCCTTTTCTGTGTGCGCAAACGCGTCGCGCCAGCAATCACGGTATCGTGACCCGATAGAACCGTTTTGACTGCCCGGCCGAGCCCATGTCAATCCACACCTCGACCGGCGATGTCAGGGTGAGATTTGTAAGCGTGACCCAATTGGTTTGGTTCACGTTCGTCGCACATTGGATGCAGTACGTCCTGCCCGCGACGCCGTCAATGGTCAGACCCGTGTACATGGCGAGCGACGTTGCTGCCGGACTCACCGTCACCATGGCGGCAGCACTCGCAATGCTGCCCATACTGTTTGCAACGACGACCGTGTAGCTGCCTGCGTTGCTGACATCCAAGTTGGTTAACACGAGCGTTGAGTTCGTAGCACCCAGAATGGCGATACCGTCCTTGAACCACTGGTAAGTGAAAGGCCCACGATTTGTCGCAGTGACGCTGAGAGTCACGCTCTTACCCCAATACCCAACTTGCGATTGAGGCTGCACCGAGATTTCAGGCGGTACGACCGAGACCGCGAATCGAATATTATCCAAGTTGTAATCAACGCAGTTGCTGGTGTAGCCTTCCATGAACAGGCGGCTGACCCCAAGATACGGCAAGCCGTTCCCAAACGGCACACTGATCGCCATGCTGAGCTGGGTCACCTGTTGGCCCGTGTCCCGGTTCCACACGGTCAATTGCGCCAACCCTGCCACAGCGTCATACTGAAGGGATAGCCGATACCAAACCCCGTCGGTCCACAAGCCGTAATTACTAGTGTTCGTTGGACTGGACTCCGTTGTTGGCCATTACGGCGATGCTGATGGCCACCGTCCACCACGCTAAAGTCGGCAATAATGAACGCCTGGTTGTTCATATTGCTCAGCAAGCCGGTCCCAAACAGACCGAAGGTGCATCCGGCTGACCATTCGCAGGAATTGATCTTTAGGTCGTAGTTCAGTTCGAAGGAGGCCTTGCCGTCCCAGTTGACCGGCGTGTAGGCATAACTGGTGCCGGTGTTGCACTGCCAGCCGTGGAAGGTGTTGTTGGTCGGGTCCCGCCGCAGATTCGTCGGATCGTTCGACACCCAGCCCGGATCGGCGGAGAAATCCTGGACGTAGGCTGGCAAGAAGGTGAGTTGGATGTTATCCAAGTTGTAATCAACGCAGTTGCTGGTGTAGCCTTCCATGAACAGGCGGCTCACGCCAAGATACGGCAAGCCGTTCCCAAACGGCGCACTGATGGCCACGCTGAGCTGGGTCACCTGCAGGCCCGTGTCCCGGTTCCACACGGTCAATCGCGCCAACCCGGCCACGGCGTCATACTGAAGGGATAGCCGGTACCAAACGCCGTCTGCCCACACCCCGTTGGTTGCTAGCCGGCGTTGTTGAACTGGTCGCCGTTGTTGGCCAAGATGGCGATGCTGCGCCCGCCGTCCACCACGCCGAAGGTCGGCAAGCAATGAACGGCTGGTTGTTCATATTGCTCAGCAAGCCGGTCCCAAACAGACCGAACGTGTATCCTGCTGACCATTCGCAGGAATTGATTCTCAGATCGTAGTCCAGTTGAAGGAAGCCTTGCCGTCCCAGTTGACCGGTGTGTAGGCGTAACTGGTGCCGGTGTTGGACTGCCAGCCGTGGAAGGTGTTGTTGGTCGGGTCCCGCCGCAGATTCGTGGGATCGTTCGACACCCAGCCCGGATCGGCTGAGAAATCCTGGACGTAGGCTGGCAGGAAGGTGAGCTGGATGTTGTCCAGTTGTAATCAACGGCAACTGTGGTGTAGCCCTCCATGAACCGGCGGCTGACGCCGAGATACGGCAAGCCGTTCCCAAACGGCGCGCTGATCGCCGCACTGAGTTCGGTCACTGTTGGCCCGTGTCCCGGTTCTGCACGGTCAATCGCGCCACCCCGCCACAGCTGTCATACCGAAGGGATAACCCGGTACCAAACGCCGTCGGTCCAGACCCCGTTATTACTAGTGGTCTTGGACTGGACGCCGTTGTTGCCGTTACGGTCAATGCGATGGCCACCGTCGGCCACGCGAAGGTGGCAACAATGATACGCCGTGCTGGTCACATTGCTCATCAGGCCGGTCTCAAACAGGCCGAAGGTGCATCCGCCGACCATTCGCAGGAATTGATTTTAGGTCGTAGTTCAACTCGAACGAGGCCTTGCCGTCCCAGGTGACTGGCGTGTAGACATAACTGGTGCCGGTGTTGGACTGCCAGCCGTGAAAGGTGTTGTTCGTTGGTCCCGCCGCAGATTCGTGGATCATTTGACACCCAGCCGGGCTCTACAGAAAAGTCGTCACTGTAAACCGTCATCTGGGGGTAGAGGGCTTTCAAGCTCGCCCTGCCCTGTGCCTGTTGCGGCAAAGAGCAGCAACGTTGCGGCGAGGCCAGACACCATGCTTAGCATGACACCGCCAATCAGGGTTGCGAGTGAGCTTCTTTTCATAGTTTTCATAGGTTTCGTTTTCGTTTTTGTAATATTATTTTTCCTGAATGCGCCACCAACGGCGCACTCACCATCCCTTACGAGTTCATCGATGGAATCTTGCAGGGTTTTGCACGTGGATGGACTGCTTTCCTGAATCGTGGTGCCGAAGGACATCCCGGAAGCAGGGTTATTTGCCATTTGTTACTCGACCTTGCGAGACACGAAGAAGTATTTTGGCTTGGCGTCGGCCTGAGCGAGATATTGAATGCCGCTGTATCTGCGGGAATGCTGGCAGATGGCCAGTTTGCCTGGGACCCGTTACATCACTTGCACAATACACATTGTGGGTGGCAAGGCCGAACCTGACCGAACCTGACCCATGCCAGATTGAAACAATATGGATGTCAAAGTGGAGAATACATCTCTCTGGCCGGTAACGGGGAGGGCCTGGTCCGCCTTGGGGCACGCGGCTGAGGCCGTTGGCAAGGGACACAGAACCGCTGGAGCTCTGTCATTCGGAGATATCAAAAGCCCTTAGAGTTTATTGGTTTCAGTTTCCCGTGGCTTTGTCGGACGAGGTCGAGCAGCTCGTCCCGGAATTCTGCCGAAGATCGCATGCTCAAGGAAGGCTGCCCAGAGAAACCCCAATCTAGCCGGGGTCGTTTTCGGGACTTCTTGAAACGCTGTCTCGAGAACTTCGTTCTGATCGCCAAGAAGAAGGATCATCCAAAAGGTGCGCCGCCGCATCCATGAATTGGAGCAGGAGATTCCGCACCTCAGGCCGCTGCCGACTCGTTCGATCTCGACTGGACAAGGGCGATTCTGGACGAGGCGCTCAAGCGGATGGAGGAAGACTGCCGGAAACCGGGTAAAGACCGCCAAACGCGGCAATATTTGGGAGATCTGTTCAGATTCGCTGCTTGACCCATTCCTGGAGAACACGCAACCCTGGTCTTACGCGCAAGTGGTTGAACATTCAAACTGAGATCTCCCAGCGAAGCGTCAAACATGCTGCTCAGCGCAAAACGCATTTTCAGCGACATCTGCTCGCAGTTATTTCCGAATACGAGGGCACGACAAAGGCAACGGACGGAACTTGAAGACGTGAAACGCCTTCTGGCCCGCATTTCAGGAGAAAAGTGACGATGCGCAAGATTCACAAAACCAGAATCGTATATGAATGCGAAGACTGATGTGCACGAATTTGATTCAACTTCGGCTGTTAATCGCAGCGACGCCGGGCGACTGCTCCGTCTCCTCGACGTGAACGAACACACTTCCACCAGTTGGCCCATGGCGGATGTCGGGGCGATGTTCCAGCACCAATTGTCGGCGTCACTGGACTTTGACCTGTCCGGCGAGGTCGTGCACGGGGCAACCACCGTGGCAGCGTTGAAGGATCTGCCCGTCGCCGGGCACGCCGGCATCACGACTTTCGGCACACTTTTTTTGCACAACGAACCGCCGATGAGTTTATTGAAGCTGTCCAAAGACTTCTTCAAGCGGACGGCCAAAAGCGCATCCGAAAGATTCTGATGAGCACCAGGTTGCTTACATGTGTTATCTGCTTGAGCGTGGTCGTGGCACGTTTGCGTCTGGGAAAACGGATCACGAATCTCAAGGATTCGGAGTTCTTATCAGGCATTGAGTGGGCGCTAAAGCAAGAGTGGGTCGGGGAAACCGTCCGTAAGCTCTTGTGGATGCCCGGACGGTCTTCGGCAAGAATTAACGTTCCAGAAAATCCTCCGCCTCCCGGGGAGACTCCGATATTTGACGGCTGGATGAGGGTGGCGGGGACGATGCGACGAAGGGAGCGCCCGCTGTCGCCGTTCCCGGCTGTTAGCGGGTATCTTGACGCCGTGAAAGCGGAAATCGCGCGATGGCATTGTGCGGAGTTGTGCCGTTACTTTCACTTCTGCTGAGGCAGCTGGGTAGTTTCGTTGGAGGACGGCGCGGCACTGCCTTCAAGCAATGTCTTGGCCTCAGGCTTGAGAAATTGCCCGGACGCGCTTCTCAGCGTGTCGGGGTGTTTCTTGCCCAGTGTTCGCAGCGCGCTTCCATCGCCCGGTGGAAAAAGTGCTCCGCCCCGCGTAGTCGCCTTTCAGGTAAAGCAAGTCGGCCAGGTCGTTCACGCTGATCAGCGTGTCGGGATGCTCCTTGCCCAGCGTGCGCTCGCGCGCCTCCAGCGCCCGGCGGTAAAGCGGCTCCGCCCCGGCGTAGTCGCCTTTGCTCGTAAAGCAAGCTGGCCAGGTTGTTCACGCTGCTCAGCGTGTCGGGATGCTCCTTGCCCAGCGTGCGCTCGCGCGCCTCCAGCGCCCGGCGGTAAAGCGGCTCCGCCCCGGCGTAGTCGCCTTTGTTGTAAAGCAAGCCGGCCAGGTTGTTCACGCTGCTCAGCGTGTCGGGATGCTCCTTGCCCAGCGTGCGCTCGCGCGCCTCCAGCGCCCGGCGGTAAAGCGGCTCCGCCCCGGCGTAGTCGCCTTTGTCGCCAAGCAAGTTGGCCAGGTTGTTCACGCTGTTCAGCGTGTCGGGATGCTCCTTGCCCAGCATGCGCTCGCTGCGCCTCCAGCGCCCGCCGGTACAAGCGGCTCCGCCCCGGCGTAGTCGCCTTTGCTCCCCAGCAAGCCGGCCAGGTTGTTCACGCTGCTCAGCGTGTCGGGATGCTCCTTGCCCAGCGTGCGCTCGCTGCGCCTCCAGCGCCCGCCGGTACAAGCGGCTCCGCCCCGGCGTAGTCGCCTTTGCTTGCCAGCAAGCCGGCCAGGTTGTTCACGCTCGCCAGCGTGTCGGGATGCTCCTTGCCCAGCGTGCGCTCGCGCGCCTCCAGCGCCCGCCGATACAAGCGGCTCCGCCCCGGCGTAGTCGCCTTTGCTCTGCAAGCAAGCCGGCCAGGTTGTTCACGCTGCCCAGCGTGTCGGGATGCTCCGGCCCCAGCGTCCGCTCGCGCGCCTCCAGCGCCCGCCGGATACAGCGGCTCCGCCCCGGCGTAGTCGCCTTTGCTCGCCAGCAAGCCGGCCAGGTCGTTCACGCTGCCCAGCGTGTCGGGATGCTCCTTGCCCAGCGTCCGCTCGCGCGCCTCCAGCGCCCGCCGATACAGCGGCTCCGCCCCGGCGTAGTCGCCTTTGGCCGCAAGCAAGCCGGCCAGGTTGTTCACGCTGCGCCAGCGTGTCGGGATGCTCCTTGCCCAGCGTGCGCTCGCTCGCCTCCAGCGCCCGGCGGATAAAGCGGCTCCGCCCCGGCGTAGTCGCCTTTGTCGTAAGCAAGACGGCCAGGTTGTTCACGCTGCCCAGCGTGTCGGGATGCTCCTTGCCCAGCGTGCGCTCGCGCACTTCCAACGCCTTGCGGAACATCGGCTCCGCTTTGGGGTACTCCCCCAAGTGCCAGGTAAACTTCGCCGAGGGTACTCCGCAGCCACGGCCTCAATCAGGGGCTGGTTCTTGAGTTCCGTGTCCACGCGCGCCGCAGCCCGGTCCAGCATCTGCCGCAGCAGGGTGGTGTCCTTGCCCTTGGCTTCCTCCGGCTTCACGCTGTTGAGCATATCCTCCAGGAAGGTCGGCCACCGTCCGCGCCTCCTTCTCCGCCCGGGTCGCCCGCACCGCCTGCCAGGTGCTCACGACCACCCCGGCCACCAGCAGAGCAACCAGCGCGGCGGCGGTCGCCATGCCAACCCGGTGCCGCCGGACGAATTTCCGCACCCGATAGACGGCGCCCGGCGCGGCCGCGGTGCACCGGCTCGTTGCTCAGATGCCGCTCGATGTCCTGCGCCAGGCCGTTGGCCGTCTCGTAGCGCCGCGCCCGGTCCTTCTCCAGGCACTTCATCACGATCCAGTCCAGGTCGCCCGCGCACCAGGTGGATCAGCTTCGGCGGCTCGGCCTGACGGCGCTTGGCCGTCGTCGTCAGCTCCTCGCCTGCCAGCGTGCTCAGCCGCGTCGAGGGCCGCGCCGGCTCCTTCTCCCGGATGATCCGCCGCATCTCGTCCAGGCCCGCGCTGCAGCAGCTCCTTCGCCGTCGAACGGCGTGCTGCCCGGTCAGCAGTTCGTAGAGCAGCACGCCCAGGCTGTAGATGTCGCTGCGCGTGTCAATGTCCAGCCCGCTCATCTCCGCCTGCTCCGGGCTCATGTAGGCCGGCGTGCCGATGAACTGCTCGAAGTGCGGTGAACAGCGTCTTGTCGGTCAGCTGCTGGCTCGGTGGCCTTGGCGATGCCGAAGTCAATCACCTTGGGCACCGGCACGCCATCGTTGCAGCGTGACCAGGATGTTCGACGGCTTGATGTCGCGGTGGATGATCCCCTTCTGGTGCGCGTGCTGGATGGCCTGGCAGACCTGGATGAACAGCTCGAGCCGCTCCTCGGTGGAGAGCTTCGCTTCTGGTCGCAGTACTCGGTGATCGGGACGCCCCGCACCAGTTCCATCACGAAGTAGGGCCGGCCGGTCTCGCGTGGCGCCGCGCGTCGAGCACCTTGGCGATGTTGGGATGATCCATCAGCGCCAGCGCCTGCCGCTCGGCCTCGAACCGGGCCACGACCTGCTTGGTGTCCATGCCCAGCTTGATGATCTTGAGCGCCACCCGGCGGCGGACCGGCTCCTCCTGCTCGGCCACATAGACCACCCCGCAGCCGCCTTCGCCGATCTGCTCGAGGAGCTTGTAGCGGCCAATCCGGTCGCCGGGTTCGTTCGGTGAGGACGAAAACTTGGGTTTCGATCGCACCTTCTGACATCGGCAGCGGGTCTACACGGCCAGTCTTCGCTTTGTCGTGGGCTTGCAGCAGCGCTTCGACGCGCTCACGGAGGGTCTCGTCCTCGCCGCAGGCTTGGGCGAGAAAGGCCGCACGGGCCTCCGGCGTGGCAAGTTGGACTGCCTCGTTGAAGAGGGCTTCTTCCCGATCGTGGTGGGGTTCATTCTGCACCTTCGATTTCGCCGTGCCGACGGACAGAATCCCACGACCGAGGCGACAACAAAATGCCGGTTCATTTTCAGGCGGGCCCTTCGGACAAATGTCCTGAATGCTCGTTTCGTCGTCTCGGCCGCCGCCAAACCGTGCCGCTCGTGGCTTTCCTTTTGCCGACGTTGAAAGTCACCTCACCCAAGAGAATCGTGACGAATCCGTCATTGTCGAGGCTGGCGACTCCTCAGAACGCTTGGAGTTAAGGCTATCGTGTCCCGTCAAAGTTCGCGCAGGCCGTGAGCAACCGCAATCCGAGAGTGCACGTCACAGTGCAGACGACACAGCGTCCGCTCCCAAAAGTTTCAGAACAGCAACCGCAGCAGGCTGTCCATCCCCAGCTCCGGTCGGGCTTCGCCCTCCCCATCAGGTGATTGAATCGCGTCGGCAGGATTTTCACCAGTTTGTCGTTGACTCCGTTGTCGTGGCGTGGTGCCGGTGGGACCGGGGACAGGGCGATCGGACAATCAACAAAACGCGGCTAAACCTGCGGGAGTTACGGCCTTTGCCGATTCATTCCATCAACAGCCAGATGACCTTTCATGCAAAGGCGGTGGGAATTCGGGCAGAGCTTTAATTTCCTGCGTAAATGCAGCCAACAACGTGACCGCGGTTGTTTATTCGAGTAATCCAGCCCGCATAACCTTGTGGAAAAGCAATAATGGTGTCGCGTGCAATCTTACCGTTGTTATTTACTCCATAAGAGGGAAGGGCAAATCCCCTGAATCCGCCTTGCTCGTACAGAAAACCACCGTCCTTGTCGCCATCGTAATAACCACCAACAATTTGTCCTTTGTCGTTGATACCGTAAGGCTGCGTAGCGAGCGCGCCAGGCATGTCCAAAGTTTTGAAGCCGCCGTCAACGAACAGAAACCCATGCGTTGCGGACCCGTCCCAATAGAAACCAACGATGTCTCCTTTGTCGTTTATCCCAAAAGGTTCAGTGTAATCAACACGGGGATATTTGATTTCAGTGAACGTTCTGCCGTTGTACAGGAAGCCGTGTGAAGTCGAACCGTCCCAGTAACTGCCGACCATTGTTCCTTTGTTGTTGATGCCTGTGCATAACGTGCCTCCCGTCGCGCGCGGATGATCAACAGATATGTAATTCGCACCTCTCTTTATGAAACCGTGGTTGTTTCCTGCTGTTGGATACACGACCCCACAATCTCACCCCTGTCGTTTATGGCAAAAGCCAGCGTCTCAATAGAGCCGGGATAATTGACTCGGCTGAGCTCACCGTTGGCGAACAGAAATCCACTCCCCGCATACGCGGTGGATATGAATAACTGCAAAGTTACTAAAGAAGAAACGATTAAAGATTTCATAGTTCGTTGAATTCTGTTTTGGCTGCACGTCATGTGCAGCTTTCATTGTTCAATACGCGCCGCGAGGGTTGATCTTGCATTCAATCAGAAGTCAAAATTCAAGAATCCGCGCGTTGGATAAAAGGATCTGCCTTTGGACACGATTTCTGCGCGTCTGATGATTGCGGAGAGATTTCGGTGAAACTAAGGAAGCTGACGGCTTTTTTCGGCGCGGTCCGTTGACGAGGCTACCGCCGAGCGCCGATTAACGTTGCAAGATTGCCAACTGGTCAACGTATGAATGAGCGTGAAGCATACTTTCGCGCCCACCGACACGCACAGCCCAGAACAGTGCCGGGGAACGACACGCCGCGGCTTTCTCACCCAGTTGTCGAGCGCGGTTCTCGTTTCGGCTTATGGCTTGCCGCCAGTGGAATTGTCGGCGGGCGACCCAAACCGGAACTCCTCTACCAGGGTTTCAAAGAACTTGATCTATGTAGTGGATGATCAAGCCGACCTGAACGGGCTGTATCGAATTGTGTTTGAGGAGACCGGTTACGAAGTGAAAACCTTTACCAACCGGGTGGAAGCGTTGACGTCTTTGCTCGTTGCGAACCCGCAGCCAGCCTTGCTCATTACGGATTACGACGGTTACCCGATCAGCGCAGAGGAATTGATGCACTACTGCCTAGACTCTCAACCGAACCTCAAAGTTCTGATGGTGAGCGGATACGCAGAATCCTGCCTGAGCCTATGTAGTGTAAAGCCTGACCGCTTCTTGGAGAAGCCATTCGCCATTGAATCGCTGGTTGAGGGAGTTAAATCCCTGATCGGCCGCAGCCGGGGCCCAAGTTTCTGCGATTGATCCTGCAAGATGTTTGAGTCCTCGGCGTATTGAATGATAGAATGAATACATTACTGAGCGATTACCTGCCGCGAATCAAGCTGGGCGAACCGCAGCAATTCAGGCATCTGACGATCTTCCCCCTCTTCACGCCCAATGGGCGTGAGCCGAATTACCTTACATTGGCCGAGGCGCTGCAGCAGAATCTCGTCACCATCACCGAAACCAGCCAGGCTGGCCTGTTCCTCAACTAAAGCTCACCAATGCAGCGACTGTAACCGTACCGCTGATTGAAGGTGAAGAACTTATCGGCTCGAAACAGAACCGCGTGCTGAATACCACCGTGCTGGCGAGGGAGAAGTCCGAAACCATCATTCCGGTGAGTTGCACCGAGGCGGGGCGTTGGCGCTACACTTCACCATCCTTAAGCCACTCGTGCTTCATGTCCCCATCGAAGCTCCGGCAGACCAAATCCTCCAGTGTCAGCGCCGCCTTGAAACAGAAACTGGGGCACAAATCGGACCAGGGAATGGTCTGGGACACCATCCGATGCTTTGAGCAGGCGTCGTCGTTCAAATCGCCGTCGCACGCGCTGCACGACGTTCTCAAGGCGAAGGAGGCCGACTTGGCGGCCTATCTCAACGCGCTGAAACCCGTGCCGGGTCAAAAGGGATTGCTTGACTGGTCAACGGCCAGGCTGTCGGTCTGGATGTTCTCCGTTCGGAGCGAGTTTACCGGTCCATGCACGAAAAGTTCGTAAAAAGTTACGCATTTGACGCGGTGATCGGACGAGAGTCATCCGCTGACGAGCCTGCGTCCCGCGAAAACGCGACGGCCTTCTTTGAGGAATCGAAGGGGTGCGCCGAAGAGGTTTACCCGTCCGTGGGCCGGGGCGTGGACCACCGCTTCGCCGGCGGAAAGATTTCAGGCTTTGCCTTGGTGGATGAGGGCGAAGTCGTCCACCTGAATCTGTATCGAAACTAAGATGGATGGCCACGAACCTTAACAACTCAAGGCGATAATAAACCGGATGGCTTGTTCCATCACATTCACCTTTCAAGAGAACGCAATCGAGAACCAGAGTTACGAGGAAAGAAATCAGTAAATGAAACTTCTGAAAGGCTTTCATACATTGGTGGAACACTTTAGGAAACAAGGCTGGCACCATGAAACCAATGAGGAACGCGACATTCTATGCGCCCACTTCGCCTTACAGAATGGCGAATGTCGGTGCATGGCCGCGGTGAACGAAAACGATGATCTCCTTCAGGTTTTCATGATCTTTCCTGTTGTTGTGCCTCCCCAAAAGCGCGGGGCGGTGGCGGAGCTCTGTCTGCGGACATCCTGCGAGTTGAAGCTGGGCAATTTCGACCTGGATTTCAACGACGGCGAACTTCGGTTTCGGATCAGTGTGCTCTATCCCAAAGGGGAACTGTCGGATGACGTGATTCAATTCGTCATGGACACTATCCTGCTCATGACGGATGTTCATTTCCAGGCGTTCATGACCGTAATCTATGGCGCTCGGTCGCCGCACGAAGTCCTGCGGCAAGTTGAACAAGCGATGGCGAGAGTGCCCGAACAACAATCGGAACAGGAAACTCAGCCGCCTTCGAGGATCGCTTTCAACTAAAGACAATTTCTACACATGACGGAGGGGCGCGACGTGTGATTCACTGTTGGCGCGTAGTCGAACGATTTGCTGCGGAGCATCATTTGGGAACCAAGAAATGTGCCCAAGAGTCTATCAGCCAATGTTCGGTCGGGCGTAACAATTGACCACACAACACCGACAAGAAAGGTCGTCATCAAAACGATAATCACTACTCCACCGCAAAACCAAGGGAGAACGGTTCGTTCGGATAAGCGGTGTTCAAAAACCACCAAACTGCGCTGCTGACTAAGAATGACGACGTCAGCCAACGCCTATCCGAAACTAAGCTGGACGATGCCGGATGCCCACTAGTCGTAACGACTGCTATACCGAAGGCTGTCAAGAGGGGAAACCTGTAGAAGGTAAATCGAGGTTGATCAAAATACAACGTATATGATTCATGTTCAAAACACCTCGACAGAATGAAAAGAGAGCATAAGAATAGAATTACTGACAACCAGCCCCTCAATTCGGAGGCGTCAGTCAAGGATGGAGGGGATATTTCCGCAACCTAATAGGCTGACTAACAAAGGCACACCGCATGTTATGAGGAGTGCCAAACGCCGCCCTTGTGAAACTGAAGGGGCCCTGTGAAGCAGGTTCTTCTATTGCAACCGTCAGATCTTCATAGTTGTTAATACCATCCAACTCGTTGAAGAAACTGCGGGCATGGAGTGGCAGCGGGGACGCCGGGAATTGGCGAACTTGATAGGCAGGTTTTACCTCGTCGCCTTCCAGGCAAATCTGGCAGAATCGCCGCAGGAACAAAACAACGGAGGCAATTGCTGGACTGCCTAGGGTTGGGATGTTGTCGGCAGAAGATTCGTCGCCCTCACTGTGGCCTTCGAAATCGAGCATTTTCACGCGGTTGTCTTCAGTGATCCACAGTCTGCCCAAGTCGAGTGATATTGGCGCGACTTTGCCGCGCTGAAGCGCTAAGTTCTGCAACCAAGTCTGCCATCCAATTTCGCACCAAATGCCACGGCTGTGGCTGTTTCACTATTTCGAGCAACGGCTTTCCCGAGGGCATTTCATAAGCGTCCCAGCACCCGTCCGGAGATCGCCGGCCGGCCAACCAGCGCAGGCGACCGTTTCGCGCCAATTCACACCTTGCTCGCGGAACGGGCGGGGTTCCGATCGGCTGCTTACGAATCCAAACTTTGCGTCGCAAGCGGTCATCATACGCGACAGGATCTCTTGTCGTGTGCTTGCCTTCAGGGTGCCAATTACCGAGTACGGGCCGATTCTGACAACGCTTTCTATTTCCGGGTAGTCCTGCACTTGGATAGATGCAGGTCGGAGGCGGAGATCCGCTTTCTCTACCACTCGCGTTCCGGTGCAAAGATCATGCAGAGCAGCAAATCCGTTGATCCTGCGGGCAGTGGAGAACAATAATCCCATGCAGATTGGGACTTCTGGCCGCATCAAGACCTCTATTTTGTTCAAAAAACCCGGACCACCACCAAGATCAATGGATATGAATTTAGTCAAGTAGGATACAACGACTAGGCTGCCGCAAAAAAGTGATGAACGTAGAAAGGCAGTCCCGAGGTCGAGATGCATGCCCCCTGCTGAAACCACGCGCAGTCCACATGCTGCTTTGCCGACGCTTATCCCCCATATTCCTTCCAGGGTCCCATAATAGGAGACTCCGAGTAAGTAGCCCACCATAATCAGAGCTGGGAATGGCATGTCCGGCCACCCAAACTGCTTCTGAAGGGGTATTTTTATTTTCCATCCATCAAGACGCATACGATCAATCAACACAGAACCACGAAGCTTTAGCACCAGAAGTTGCAGCAAGCTAAGACTTGAAACGATCGTAAGCATCGTTTCTGAGTTGACCTGTTTTAGACTCATAAGACTAATGAGACCGAGCCCAGCGAGCACCTTGCTGTTCAATCGGTCAATCTTCACCATTGTATCTAAAATGATTTATCGATATATTAACTTTCGTTTGTGTCCAGTTTTTACAAGCCAAAGACTTTCATTTTAGACTTTGGTTATGCTAATAAAGAAGGCCTATTTATTATAAAATTAGCAAAATCAAACAACATATACACGATTATCTTCCCGAGATATTAATTAAATTAATCAAAATTACACCAAAAAATAGCACTTAAATTATATCATCATTGCAAATAAACGAAACTTCCGCAAATAATCGAGTGTTAGATTCAATTAACTAGCATATGAAATTCAGAAAGGGGATAAACATAACTCCTCCTTTAGACCTAAATTTTACACTTATAAGATATAGGCGGGCATTATACACAGAATCTTTATTTTCATCTAAAAATGTCTGAAACATTAGATGGATAGTAAGCTTTTTTTAATCTGGTCATTAGTTCTAGCACTCATGAGGGTTTCAGCCCCATTCCAGGACGAGGTCCTGAAAATATTGTTACGATTAGGGAGACCTATGTCTCTGAGACAGATCACACAAAGCTGCTCCCTCGGATACCATCAAGTCGCAAGCTGCCTAGTCGCCCTAAAGGCAAAGGGCTACGTGAGAAACGTAAAATTCGGAGTCTACGAGGTCACAGAAGACGCAAAGCTGGAGGAGCTCTCACCAGAAGCCAGATAAAGATCTTAAAAAATAAAATTAACGAATTGGAAAACATAATTAAAAAGCTACTTATTAAATAAGAAAAATAAGCGTATCTAATTTTGTTTGGGCTTCAGCAGTACAGAGCCACAATTAGGGCAAACCACATAGTCTTTCGGAAGATTTTTGTTACATGTTGTGCAATGCAACATTTCCCGTTCAATGATATGTACTTCTCTTCGTATATCCCTCTTGAGAAAGTTGCATTATGGCTCCAATGAACAAGGATAGGATAATTGGGAAACCTACGCGATCAACAGCCCAAAAACCAGTAATAGTACCACCCCAAGCAACGAGTAGAGCACCTATACCCGTAGACAAAATTATGTAACCAATCCTATAGAATCGCAACCCCGCGTATGTGGACAAAGTAAAGGCAATTAGAATCGGCAAATAATTCAATCTTGTTTCAAGAATTGGATATCCAAAATTCCAACCGACTAGGGTTCTGGTAGATGTAAGATCGGAAACTATTGCAGCCCCAATAAATCCACTGGTTAACCCAATTGAGATTTTCTCATAAATTATGAAAAGAGCACCCACAAGCACGCCAGCAAGTATCGATAAACCCCATAAGAAAACTACATCACTAAAAAGATTAAAAGAATAAATAATGAGATCACAGGATATTACGCCTATAACAAATCCCGATAAAGCAATCATAGAACGATGAATTTTCCAACCAATCGTCGCGATGGTAAAACCTAATAATATAACAATCGCACCGGCTATAAGACTAAAATTATACATTATGATATACTTTTCATTAAAATGTCTAAATATTTAACTCTTTTCGACTCATAATATAAGATTATTATCTTTTCACATAGTACTTATTCAACAAAGTAATTCCAAATTCTATCTCATAAAAATATCCATATTTTATTTAATTCTTTATCATTTGTGTGTTTATACCTATAGAAGATCACAAACACCATCAAAATAAATAGAACAACCTCCACAAATGTCTCGAACAAACCAGTCAACTGAATCGCCGGTGGAGCACCAAACCAGGAGGTTGAAAGTGGCCAAAACATCTGAGTCGGAGGAACTAGAAAATCACCAATGAGAATATGCGAGGCAAGCGCAGCGAGGTATGCCCAACCACCCCTAAGATAGATGAGAACTGGGACAAACGCAACAACTGCAATAATGAGGCTATGACCAGACCCCCTATGAGTAATATAATTGTGGAAAAACTCATCGATGTCTGGAGCTATCGAAAAGAGCCATACCACGGGGATAATTATCTTCTCTCGTGTATACCTATTAATGAAAGAAGCTGAAAAATATCCTAAGGCGAAGTGCCCAAGAAACCACATGCTCTTTAAAAAAAGACATCTCAATGATTTAAACAGAAAGATACTCGCTCAGATTCGATCGGATCCGCGCGCTTTACATTTAATTGATGGAGTTGCTGGATCCATTGTTTACTATGTTTGCTTTGAGACTGCCAGTGAAGGTATTGCCCGACCCGGAGCAACTATTGGTGCCACTTGAAATTAGCAAACCATAGATCCCGCTATTTGTTACTGAATTTCCATAGAGCTTTGCCCCTGAAGCATTATAAGCTGTCCAACCAAGGACGATACCATCACCCCTTACATTCGAAATAGTGTTTCCGTGGACGGACCCATCTTGAGAAATACCTATTCTGATACCCCCAGTAGACCGCGCAAGGATTCCATAGTATGTAGCTTTAATTTGATTATTGATAATCACCTGTCCGGAGCTCGATGTTGAGCTGCCAGAGATATCGGGATCAACTTCTATGCCACAGGTTTTGTAGTTTTGCTTAGAATCGTAGATGATGTTGTCTTTTACTACATTGTTTACAACAGGACCATCAGCTTCGTAGAAGCTAATACCCACGCAGCCTGAGATTGGAGAGTTTGTACTTATCGAAGTTCCAAATAACCCATTATTGGCGCTTGAAGTTCCCCAGGTTAGATATGCAGTGTCTATATCGTTTCCCACGACGGTAACATCTTTGGACCATCTTAGTTTGACACAAACGTCACGACAATCTTTGATTGTATTATATGCAATCAACCCGGAGCCGGACCAGGAACTTGAAGAACCGCCTGTTGCGATGCCATATTGCGCTTTAATTATCGTATTGTGTAGGAATTGGAAATTCTGCGCACCATAAGCTAACAAGCCGTATTGAATGACATTTTTAATTGTGCAATATTGAACTGTGGTATAGCTACCACACACTATAATTGCAGGTGATATATTCGAATTATAGTTTGCATCGAAGATCAGTTTTTGGATCGTGACGCCATTTGTGATTGTATTTACTTTAAATAAATACCCGGTTAAGGAGTTGGATGCCTGTATTATTGTATTGTCTTCACCCGTTAACGTTACACCACTAACTGTTAAGTTGGGTGTCGTGTAAGCGATGTAAACACCATTCTGGAACAGAACAACATCTGAAGATCTAATAATGCTGTTCAATGAATTTATGAGGGCGCCAAAATCCGACTGTTTTGAAACAATTGTGTTTTGAGAGACAGATTTTACATAATATGTTGAACCGGATACATACACTATGTAGTCTGCTGATCCGGCGGTCATTGATTGAATTTGAGTAAATGTTGCCGTTACCACTTTATTATTATTCATAGTAAGAGTCAACGGGTTTTGAGTGCTTGAAACCGCACCACTCCAATTATTAAAACTCCAGCCGGCGAGAGGAGTTGCCGATATCTGGACTTGATCGTTCATCGAATACGTGGACTTGTTGGGTGAGACCAAAATTGATCCCTGGCCGATAGTTATTAAGTTAAGTGTAAATTGTTGGGGTTGTGTACTTGTGAAGACCGCAATTAGAGTGAACACGGCGCCGCCCCAATTCGAAACGAAGGGGAGGGGATTTCGAGTCACTATTTGTGAGCCTTGATAAATCCAGTGATCAAAGATCCAACCAGTATTCGCTGTGGCAGTAAGTGTAATCGTCTGTCCTACCGAATAGCTGTGGGTTCCCGAATTTGGACTCGTTGTTCCTCCGCCTTGCGACGAGATCACAATGGAATAGGAACTAGATGCCGCAGCGAATGGTGAAAAACCCCCAATTTGAGTGAATAATGTTCCGGTTACTATCAAAAGGAACAAACAAATTGATACTCCGGATCTACTCGTTCTTTTAATAGGGTGTTTTAAGATTTTGGTCAAGTTACGCTTATGTTGGTGATTGATTTAAAAACAATTCTGAGTTGTTTATATTAAAATCGAACAATTTCGAGATGCCTTGTGTATCGTACCGTTTAAAATATTAGGAAACTGACACTGATTAATAGATATCTTTAGAATAAGAAAGGGTTTAGAAAAATGGTTACGGTTTCAGTATTAATTACAATTTATAATGCTAAAAATGAGTTAAAAAAATGTTTAGACTCATTAGTAAATCAATCATTTTCTGACTTTGAAATAATTGTTGTCGAAGATCCTCCATTTGATGGTTCTAAACAAATAATCGATGAATACGGCGATAATAGAATAAGTTACATTGGTAATACGAAGAGATTGGGGTTAAGTCAGAGTAGAAACGTTGCTATTGAAAATGCTCGGGGGAGATATCTATTTTTTACAGATTCGGATTGCGTTGTTTCCTCAAAATGGATTGAATCAGGCGTTCAAACATTTCAAAATATTTCATGCGTCGGCGTAGAGGGGCGAACATTCTACGTTTCTGAAAACTACCAACCAACTTTTTCGGACAGAATAATTTCAAATTTGGACGGTGGAAACTATAATACCTGCAATATGGCTTATTCGAAAAATATCATTGATTATGTACATGGATTCGACTCCCGCTTTTCTTACCACGAAGATAGGGACATCGCATTCCGAATCTTAAAACAAGGTAACATTATATTCAATTCAGACATGATAGTATATCATTCTAAAAGCAAATGGAAGGCTTTTAAATTTATCAAGTTTGGTAATATTATTAAGAACAGAGTTCTGCTATTTAAAAAATTCAATGATACATATGGTATTTATCATAGGATAGTCTTTCCTAAGGATTTAGCGATTATTTTATTCCCTCCATTTTTAATTGGTCTATATTTAAATCATAAAAATAAATTTGTTAATCGCGAAGATTGGATTTTACTGCCATTAACCTATTTGCAATTGTGGGATGAACGATTAAATTTATGGCTTATGTGTATAAAGGAAAAGGTATTTTTAATATAATTCGATCATACAAATAAGAAAATATTTTTATTAATTAATTATATTTCCGTTATCTAAATCTTTAATATTTTGTAAGCCGCTATTTTTTATTATATTTTTGCTAATTATACAATTATTCGTTCCATTACTAATTTCTATACCAAATTGAGATGAATTAGTAATCAAATTACCAATAACTTTAGAATTTGATGCGTTATTAATTGTCCAGCCCAAAAGAATACCTATATTTCTTGAGTTATTAATTTCATTACCTTCAATATCATCATTTATATTTATTCCTACTAATACTTTTGGAGATTTAATTATTATTCCATAGAATGCATCACTGACAGTGTTATTATAAAGTATTTGACCACTGCTATTAATTAAAATAGTTTTGTCTAATCTAAAATCACTTCCAACTTCAATTCCGCAGGTATGAGCAGTTTTATTAGAATCGTAAATAATATTATTTTTAACTGTACAGTTTATATCAGGTCCGTCAGCTTGATAAAATTTGATTCCCTCACAACCAAATACTGGGTTATCAGAAGATACGCTAGTACCCCACATACCATTATTTTCATTTTGATTTCCCCATGTAAGATATCCTATATCAATTAAGTTATTTTCTACAGTTACATTATTACACCATCTTAATTTAACGCAACAATCTCTGCAATCCTTAATTGTATTATGGGCTATCAAACCGTTTTGGCTAAAGGGATACCCATTACCCCCGCCTGTTGAAATCCCATATTGTGCTTTTTCAACATTATTGTAAATAATTTTAAAATGATTTGCACTAAAAGCAAGTAGGCTATATTGAATGGCATTCGTAAATGTGCAATTCCGAACGAGATCAAAGTCTCCGGTTACCATAACAACTGGAGAAATGTTATTGTTATGATTCGCATCAAAAATAATACTCTGTATAGTGTCGTGGTCTCCAGTTATTTTTAGAATATAAGAGGATAAGTTTGTAGAAGACGTTAAAGTGGTCTCGGTTTCTCCTTGAATTGAAATAGCATTTTGCGTTATAAGGATTGGTTCTGAAACAATATAGGTTCCTTTTTGTATGTATATTTTATCATTCTTTTTTAAAACGTTATTTAGAGAGTTAATTGCATCTCCAAAATTATTGTCCAAAATAATCGCTCTATTGTTTGAACTTTTAATAATTATGTTAGATTCTGTATTAGAAATATAATATCTGGTAATGTTTTCAATTGGGCTTACAATAATTGGAATTGAGTACTCAGAACTATTTAGATATACCTTATAAGAGATATTATTTTCTAATCTAAAATTGTAGGTTACATTAGAAGGGATTTTAAAGGAAAGAGTGTGATTTTGGAATCTTCCTAAATCCCAACTTGTTATATTATTAATGAATAATTTAGTACTAGCTATTTGAGTAGGAGAATTTGGGTAGTCAATTACTAATGGAATTTTCTCTTTTGTAATCCCATCGAATTGAACGAATAAATTACCTAAAATGCTAGATTCTTTGATGGTTTCATTGTGAATGTAATTCAACCTAATTTTTGCTTCTATAGCAGTTATGCCTGTTTGATTTGTTAGGAGAGACAATGAATTTACAACAGTCAGATTTGATAAATGAATTGGAGATGGACCGTATCTGTATGAAATTATTATCGAAGCAGAGACATTATTTATGTTTTGACGTTTAAGATTATGTATGTTGGAGTAATTCCAAGCCGAAAAAGATATTATTAAAATTAAACCGATCATTAAAACATAGATTATTTTATTCTTCAATAACGTATACCAACCTGAACGTACTCTTATTATTCAGTTAGTACTTTCAGATAAGTATTTTCGTTTCATTGATTTTAGTAAGTTTATTGAGATTCATAGATATATTCATAAAACAATATTCTTTGTTTTGCATCAATAGTTAGGTTGATTTATCTAAAATTAATAGAATATTGAATTAATTATATTTTCGATTTATTTATAATTTGTATAGCGTGCGCATCAAAATACGTCGATAAATCATTCAGTTTCTCGTTAATCTTTTGATGATTGCTAGTAATGGATCTCCGACTTTACCAATAGGGCCTAATTCCTTAAGAATGGTGTCAAGTTGAGCGAGATCCTTTGTTTTCAGTGCTCCGATTAGAGGTAGACCTAATATGTAGATTAGAAAGTAGGCTGCCCCTCCCAATACGAGAGTCTCCCATGCTTGTAGACTGAGATAATTTATCAGTAGATAAGTTGGAATCAAAGCTATCAAACCTACCAAATAGATTCCTCAAAGTTGAGTTCAAGTCCACATTCAAATTCAAGTTTTTCTTTGCCCATATTGTTTGGTAGAGCCATCCTGCCCTAGGAGATATCAACATTGTAACAAGGATCCCTATCATTCCAAAGGTGGGACCTAAAACAATCACTAATGTGGCACCAATTATAAACGAGCATAAATCAGAGCGGAACATCACCTTTGATTCGCCGATTCCGAAAATTAGGTTATTTAGGGATATGCCGCCTAAACCCTCCCAGACGTAAGTTAGTATAAAAAGGCTGAGATACTGGGCGACAAATGGGTATTCTGCGCCATATAATATATTTGATAGTGAGGATGAAAGAACGATTAGAACTAGAACCACCGGTAACGTTAACATGGTCGTATACTTCACTGCAATCTGGTAGACGCTTTTTAGTTGCTGATCATCCTTCTTGAATTTGCTAAACAATGGGAAGAGTGTTGTAGCTAAGGGCATGGTTATAAACGAAACTAAGACTGCGAAATTTGTGGCAGCGCCATAGTTACCTATTAAATCGGTCGCTACGTAAATGACCATAATACTATTATATATTTGCCCAAGCACAGCTCCTAGAAAAGCCCCCATGAATACCGGTAACCCATAGTTTAGCAACTCTTTAAGTGTGGTAAAACTCAAACCTATTCCGTTGCCTTCGAACTTTATGATAATAAAGATCAGAAAAACACCAAGTAAACCAACAACAAGTTGAGATACCGTATTTGCTAATACTGCGCCGAAAGCCCCCATACCGATTAATAGAAAACCCACAGTAAAGACCGTTCGAGTAACAGACCAAATGATTTGAGATAAACTTCTAAATCCCATAAGCTCGTAGCCCACGAGAATAACTTGGATTGTTGATAGAAGCCCCCCACCACCTAAAACTGATAAAGCTGCTGCCTGAACAAGAGGTGTCATATCAGGCCTCTTGAGGAAGCCGGAAGCTATCGGTCCAGCAAATGCGTACATGGCCCCACTAAGCAAAATGCTGGTGGCAACGCTGAAGACTAGACCAGTAATTACAACTGACTTGAGTTTGTTTAGCTGTCCTTCATGTCGATAGAGCGCACTGAATCTAACTAGCGCAGTATTCATACCAAGATCTTGGAAAAGTAAAGCAATTGAGACTGGCAATAATGCGATAGTATATTGCCCATATTCGGTTGGACCTAAAATTCTAGCCATCCAAATAATAGTTAGGGTTGAAATTATTGCTGTAATGATTTGACCTATTAGTAGCATCATGCTATTTCTAGCCGAGCTACGCAAAACGTCAGATAAGTCCCAAGTCAGCTCAAGTCACCTTAATATCCACAATCTGTGGTAACTAACAGATAAATCGACTCTTCTAGAAGACATAAAAGAAAAGACAATTGTATTCATAAATAGAGTTATCCAATCAAAAACTTTGCTAATTAATTAATATGAATTTCTTATCCAATCCACATTTTATTAACTACATTAGTGAAGATTGTGCCACTAATTGATGGCGTCGTACCTGGAACGAAGCAGTTTCGTATTCCAACATAAACTCCAGCAACGCTATTGTTCAATACGATCTGTCCCGATGACGAACCGGTATAACCTCCCCAGTTGACAGGAGCGTCGGTGTCTATTAAAATGCCTACTGAGCGATATGTCATGCCTGCCACAGTCCATGTAGCCGGTCCAGAGTTGACTATATTGTTATTCTCAACCGTTACAGAATTTGTTGGTCCATCTGCTTGGTAAAATCTGATACCGGTGGGTTGTTGATCAGTCTGAACTGTCTGATTGAGCCAAGTGACCCAAGCGATATCGATACTATTGTCGTGAACTATAGTGTTCTGGCACCATCTAAGCTTGATTCCAACCTGTTGACAGTCCTTGAACACGTTATAGGAGATTTCTCCATTTGTACTGAAGGGATATCCATTTCCGCCGCCGGTGGCTATTCCGTATTGTGCCTTGTTGAAAACGTTATGACTGAAGGTGAAGTGATCCGATCCGAATACTTCGAGGCAGTATTGAATCGCGTTCTTAAAGGTACAGTATTGAACTGTATTATATTGACCGTTGACCATAAAGACAGGTGAGATGACACCGTTGTAGTTCGCGTTTATGGTGATGTTTTCCACTGTGTTGTAGCTTCCACTTAAGTCAAACCCGTAATGAGTTAGACTGCTTGAAATTATTAAGGTGGGATTGCCAACACCCTGAATAGTTACGTGACTGGAGGATATGAGGGGCATAGTTTTTACCATATAGGTCCCACTGAAAATAGAAATTACATCACCTGGGACAAGAATCCCATTCAAATTATTTAATAAATAACCAAAATCAGTACTTGATGCTATAACGGTTCCTACCTGATTATATGAGCTATAAGATGATCCAATATTTTTAATGGAGTAGTTTGAATCCGGGATATTAGTGTTTTGAGTAAATGTAGCTACTAGCGCAATTTCCCCGGTGACTCTGAGTGAGACCGGATTCGAAGTGCTCAATGCATCACCACTCCAACCTGAGAAAGTCCAGCCTGTGGCTGGAATGGCTGTAAGTTGAACAGATGAGCCGTAGGTATAGGTGGTCTGACTTGGGCTCATTGAAACCGATCCTTGACCCGAGGTGGTTACGGTAATAGTATATTGGTTCTGAATGAAAGAAGCCGTCACGACCTTAGATGAATCCAATGAAATGGTTACTGGGTTCGTTGAACTACTCAAGTCTCCACCCCAGCTTGAGAATGTCCAGCCTAGTTGGGGGTTCGCGGTTAACTGAACGGTGGATCCAGAGGTATACGATTGCTGGTCGGGACTCTTGAGCACTGTTCCCGAATTAACTGGGTTGGTAGTCGTTGTGAGTGTGAAACCATTCGCGGTGAAAATGGCTGTTATAAGCATGTTCTTAGTCACAGTCGCCTGCAGTGGATTTGAGCTCCCGGAGGCGTCTCCACCCCAGCCAGTGAAGGCCCAGCCGGCAACTGACGTGGCAGTCAATTGTACTGTAGTACCGTAGTTGTACGAACTTTGGTTGGGGTTAATCGAAATAGTACCCTGTCCAGAGGTATTTGTGGAAATTGTGTATTGATTTTGTGTGAAGTTGGCAGTGAGCGTGTGTTCGCTGTTGATAGTCACGGTGAATGGGTTTGTAGAGCCAACTAATGATCCGTCGAGGACCCAATGGTCGAATGACCAGCCTAGGGTCGGGTTCGCTGTAACTGGGACGCCGGAACCTAGGATATAGCTGTGACTACCAACGGTTGGAGACGTTGATCCAGACCCTGTTACGTTTATCACTAATGTTTTAGTGGTTTGTGTAAAGACTGCTTGTAATTTGTGTATAGAATTCATGGTCACCCCTATTGGATTGGATGAACCTGAGTCAATACCGTCTAAAATCCAGTGGCTAAAGTACCATCCCGTCAATGACGTAGCCGTAACCTGAATTTGAGTGTTGGATAAATAACTTCGTGAACCTGCTGATGGGCTCGTAGACCCAGAGCCTGAGGCACTAATAGTGAGTGTGTACTTATTCTGTGTAAATGTAGCCGTAACCGCCTTGTTGCTATTTATTGTGATTGTAGCTGGGTTAGATGAGCCGGTGAGGCTCCCACCCCACTTCGAGAATGTCCAGCCTGCTGCTGCTACAGGTGTCAATTGGACCGTTGATCCGGATATGTAGCTTGTTTGGCTTGGATTCCGGGTAACTGAACAACCAGTTCCGACAACGTTTACTGTTAGGGTGTAGGTGGTCAGGCTGAATGTGGCTGTTACCGCCTTGTTGCTGTCCATTGTGATCGTTATTGGATTTGAAGCCCCTGTGAGTCTTCCCCCAACTGGTGAATGACCCAGATGTTGGATTAGCGGTTAGTGTGACGGTCGTGCCGTAGACATAGCTTCCACTTGATGGGTTGATGGTGACTGATCCACTTCCTGAACCTGCGCTAGTCAGTGACAGTGTGTAATAGTTCTGAGTGAAGGAACCAGTCACCGCCATGTTCCCCATGATTGTAACCGTCCTTGTTGTCCCGGTTCCTGCTCCGTCTCCACTCCAGCCTGCGAATGTGTAACCGGGATTTGGGGCCTCTGTTCGAGTAACGACATCATTCAGGTGGTATGGCCCGTTGTTGCTCTTTGTGATGACACCGCCTGAACCCGGGCTCACGTTTACTGTCAGAGTGTATTGAATTGCGGTGAATGTTGCAGTTAAGGTCGTGTTTTTATTAATAATTACTGAAAGGGGGTTCGATGATCCGGAGACATCGCCGTTCCAACCAGCAAAGGTCCAACCTGCATTTGGCGTAGCAGTGATTGTGACGGGTGTATTAGGAGCATATATGCCACCTGACGGATTGAAGTTGACCTTGCCACTTCCAGTTGTACCAACAGTTAATGTGTATTGCGCGGGTAAGATCTGTGTGAAGGTAGCCGTAACCGCCTTGGTCCCGTCGATGGTGAGGGAGGTAGGGTTCGCGGATCCCGTGATGCTCCCACTCCACCCTGAGAAGACCCAACCCGCTGCAGGTACTGGCGTCAGCTGAACACTCGAGCCATACGTATATGTAGCTTGATTTGGGCTCTTAATAACCGAGCAGCCTGCGCCAACAAACGTAACTGTCACGAACGTATGTTGTTTAGTGAAGGTTGCGGTCACAATCATATTACCTGTGATTGTAACCATCAGGAGAATGCCTGTCCAGATCCCTCACCTGTCCAGCTAGAGAAATAATACCCCGCATTTGGAGACTCTGTTAATGTAACTGTGTCTCGTCTAGTGATACGATGATTGGTTTGGAATTGAAGTTACTTTTCCTCCGTTCAACGGGCTAATAGCGGCAGTTAACGTGTCAGGAATTCTGTGTAAATGTTGCCGTAACAGCTTTGTTACCATTGATTGTGATTGTGATCGAGTTTGTTGCTCCAGATAAATCTCCACTCCATCCTGTTAAGCTCGAACCTGGTACTGCCGTCGCTGTCAAAATGACGACTGTCCCTGCGGGGTAACTGCCCCCAGGAGGGGTTAATATCACTGAACCGCTTCCTGTGCCGGTTGTGGTAATCGTTAAAAGATAATTATTGATTATTGGGGTAAATGTTGCCGTTATGGTACTTGTTAGATCCATAGTAATTGTTACTGGGTTAGTTATTTCCGGATACGTCGCCATTCCAACTAACAAAACGCCATCCTGTTAGAGGGGTGGCTAAGAGTTGGACACTAGAGCTTGATGAGTAGGATTGTTTATCCGGATTTTTAGAGACGGAGCCTTGACCAACTATTAAGATGTTTATTTGATTTTGGGATGTTGCAGGCAAGTTTGGTGTTGACTGTTGGGGAGGAGTATTTTGTTGGGGTGGATCTATATGTTGCTGTTCTTCGAAGTTGGCGGTTATTACTTCGTTGCCAGAGATGGTTAAATTTAATGCTGATTCCGAGCTAGCTTCGTCACCTGACCAGCCAGCGAAAATGTATTCGTTGTTTGATGTTGGAATCAAGGTCACTTTTTCGTTTAGCTGATATGGCCCATCATGGTCTCTACTCACTGAGCCACTGCCAGCGGGATTGATATTTATTGTTAAGTTGTAGGACTTTTTCGTAAAAGTAGCCACAATCGTCTCGTTTGATGTGACAGTTAATTTGGTGACGTTGGAAATATTATTTGAATTACTCCATCCATCGAAGAGTGTATCGGAATTGGGTTTAGCAATGAGGGTTACTAAAGTTCCCTTTGTGTAGATCCCTCCAGGCGGGTCAAGTGTGACTGTCCCGTTTCCTGTCCCAATTTTTTCTACGGTTAAAACATATTTGGGAGAGTCCTGTTCTTTGAAAATCGCTGTAATTTTTGTGTCCTCAGCTATTGTTATTGTGATAGGATTTGTTGTGTTGGATATCGCACCACTCCACCTTTCGAAAATCCAACCTTCATCAGGGTGAGCGGTAAGCTGAATCGCTGAGCCTGAATCATATATCAATTGACTCGGAAATGTTGAAACGGTGCCATTTCCAACGAATCTTATTTCAAGTTCGTACTGGATAGGTTTGATAAGGGCTTTATTAGTGCCATTAATTGATGAGCTGGAACCAGTAATATTTGAAACGTTAGTAATTGGTTCCTCGATTACGATAGTACCATTCGTGGCAGCTGCTTTCTGATTTATCCCTGAATTCATTGGATAGAGAATACCGCTATTTGCGACAAGTCCTACCCCGGTAACAATAATGATGAGTACTATGAAACCTAGCTGCATTATTGATGGGGGGGTAGTAGATGACATAGTACTCAACTTGGAAAAAGTAACTATAATAGTAATTAAAAGGAAAATGGAATTATAAAACTGTCACATGATATGAATTAAATTATATCTATTTTCAGGTATATTTTAATGAAAAACAGATAATACGTATCATATGTACATAATATCAAATAAATTAATAATGATGTTATGTATTTCTAATATATTGAGATTAATACAGAGACGTTAAAAAAGTGACTAATTTGACTTTATAAAATATTAATACGAGTGTTATTTCATCTTATGCACGCGCGAACGTAAGCAACATGAACCAGGATTACAATAAGTTTTGATATATTTTGAGGACCTTTTGAGAAATTGCGTCCCAAGTAAAGTTCTCAGAGTATTCAAGAATCTTATATACATCGAAATCTTGTTCGAGGGCTTGTTGGAGTTTATTGAAAAGGTCTTCTGAATCTTTTGGCTCTGCTATTAAACCATAATCCCTTGATTTAATTATCTCAGGTATGCCTCCCACTCTAGTCCCGACAAAAGGTAACCCTACTGCTAAGGACTCAAACATCACAGTAGGATTCCCCTCATTAAGACTTGATAAAACAAAAACATCACCGGAGCTCAGCCAAAATGGGATCTCTTCATGTTTTTTTCCACCTAAAATTTTAACAAATGAATCCAAATCCAGCTTTTTGACCATTGAAATTAAATCTTGTTTTAACTCACCTTCCCCAATTATATAACAAATAAAATCCTTTCGGATTTTACTCAATTTCAGCAATGCCTCTATTAAATAAATATGTCCTTTAACCTGCGTTAAATTTCCAACAGTAACTATTACTCTCTTATCCAATGGTAGTTCTAACATTTTTCTACATTCAGTTTTATCTCGATATTTAAATAATGTATTTCTATAACCATTGGGCAATACCGTTACCGGGGTACTTACATTCAATTTCTTAATACATTCATGGTTTTTTTCACTAACAGTAATTATATGATCAGCTGAATTCAAAACAGCCTCTATCTTATTTCTCCAATCACTATCTCTAAAAGGCAGATCATAAATATCATACCCATGAGCAGTTATAACAAGTGGTTTATTATATTTTTTTTTCAAATATGAACCAACATAACCTGAAGACCAAACAAAGTGTGTATGAATAAGATCCATTTTGAAATTTGACTTATCTAATACTTTATTTACAGATTCAACATGTCTCTTCCCAACCCTCTTATAATCACTATCAAATGGCAAATAATAAAATGAAGTAACTTTAACATCTATATTACTAGGTAAATTGGATAACGATAATAACTTATTACTATAGTTACTAACAGATTTTATATGTAGCATATTTCCCAAGGAAATAAAGGAATTGAAACGAACAAGCGCCAATATCTGATTAAAATGGGGGGCAATTGTTTCTGTAAAATCCTTTACAACATCAATATAACTATGTGAAACTACTAATAAATTCTTATTTTTATAAAAAATATCACATCCCTCGATCTGTTCCATGACTACTTTTTTTTTCCTAAAATATAAAAGGATTTGGTGATTTGAAATCTTTTAAGAAAAATACTCCTTAAAATCTAATACATTAAGTCCTTATGAAATATTAATTAAATGATTAACAATTTCAGATATGTCAGATTTATTTACATAACTATGTATCGGCAGTTGTATTATATTATCTACTATATTCATAGAATTCTGCAAATCTTCTCCCTTAAAATGAATAATTTTTTTGTACGGCGATCTTAAATTAATTGTTTTTGGCCAATTAAAATTTCCAACCTCATACCCATTAACGCATATGTCTTTATATATTTGCTTAGTATCAATATTAGTTTTATTTAGGATACTATAACGAATATACGCAGGATCAATGTCTTTTGTTATCGAAGGTAATTTATATTTTCCCGATTCAAATAAGCCATCTTTATACATAGAGGCATTTTCATTTCGAATACGCCTCAACTTCTCGTATGAGTTTAATTGATGTAAACCATATTTAGCACGATACGAATTCATAAAGAATCTTGACTCATCAATCAATTCCAGTTTATTGAAATTACTCATCAAATAATATAGATCTTTTATCTTTAAAGTTAATTTATCTAATTTATTCATCGAATTTAATATTTTTCCCGTAATATCGGATGAATCATTTTCAATTGAATTTTTAATAATTTTTTTGATTTTTTTATTGTTATGCACAAAATTTTTCGCGAAGTTAATGGATAAATCAAATTGATATACTGAAGGATCAGTTAAAATATTATAAATCAACAATGAAAATAGAAGTTCTTCCTCAACCTCTATCGAAGTCTTCGAATATTTAGTTTTTGAAGATAAGGCATCATCTACCAAGTCAGAATTATTAACGCAGAGCATTCCACCCTCACCAAGGGAAAAAGGTTTATCCACATTAAAACTGAAAACTGAGAAATCACCAAAGGTTCCAACATTTTTACCATAATATTTCCCACCTAAACACTGACAACTATCCTC
The DNA here is from genome assembly GCA_963769425.1 of Candidatus Bathyarchaeota archaeon. Classification (GTDB taxonomy): domain Archaea; phylum Thermoproteota; class Bathyarchaeia; order TCS64; family TCS64; genus UBA8941. The sequence continues at coordinate 29,233 of CAVYLP010000003.1, forward strand.
TATCAGAAACACATTATTTTCTTTACAATAATCAGAAATCTCCCCAATGTTGCATGGCTGACCAAACAAATGTGTTGCAACTATAACCTTTGTTCTATTTGTTACAATTTTCTTTAAATTATCGATTGGTAGATTAAAATCTTCATCTATATCTACTAATCTAACTTTCGCACCTAATTGTAATAAAGGATCGATGGCAGTCTTACAAGTATAAGTCTGAATAATTACTTCATCATCCTTTTTTACGTTTAATAGCTTTAACGCTAGAAATAATGCTGTCCTTCCTTTATCCATAGCTAGACTGAGTTTAGTTCCAACAGATCTAGAGAATGATTCTTCAAATTCTGCGATATTCTTCTCTGAAAAATCTTCAGGAACAGACATATTCCTGAGAAGATCATCCAAATCAATTGTTGGCCGGAATCTATGCAACAAATAGATCTCAGAAATCTAACCAACATGACGTAATAAAAAAATTTGCTTTTACAAATAAAAGCAGGGCCTTAAAGATTCGACATTGAATCTATCGGTAACAAGACTCTGCTTCTGAAAATCTTGAAAAACCTTCGATACTAGATGAATGATACTGAACAGAACTTCACAGCCTTTATTAATTAAATGAAGCATTGATGTTATATATGGATTTAAAAAAACATTTATTATTAGATATTATAAATAAAAAACAAAAATGGATATTAGCCATATTCATAACGTTATTAATCATTTCAATAAGTTTGTTATTTATTTTAACTTATACATCAAAACCGTTTACTTTAACTGAAAATAGTACCCTCTTTAGTGTTCTTCCGCCTTTATATTGGGTTTTAACTTTATTAAATTTTATATTCATTTTTACCATTAGTAGATTTATTAAAAATAAAAAATTGCTATTCTCATTACTAATTTTGGATTCCTGCACTTCACTGTTTCTTAATTATATATTTTTTATACCTGTAGGACAATCAGATATAAATTCAGTAACAAAATATCTTACGGTATTAAATTCATCTAATAACATTGGCATAACCCAAATTAATATTGATAGCTATTTTCAATGGCCGATATATTTTATATTTGCGAAAATCATAATGCTTGTGTTCAACACAGATATATCAACAACAATTAAAATTGGGTACAGTCTATTCAATATTTTATTTACATTTTTTATAACATTTTTCCTTATTAAACTTAATATTAGTATTAAAAATATATTTTACATTCTACCAATATATAACATATTAAGTTATCATTTTATAGTTTTACAATTTGCTCAACAAACATTAGCTCTTTTATATACCATATTGATATTTATTTTGTTCATTAGCATTGAAAAAATAAATGTAAAGTCATTATTATATATAATTTATATAGCATTAATTTTCACACATCCATTTTTTTTCATATTTTTCATAACATCCATTTTAATAGAGATTACATTATTTAAAAATAAAAAGAAGATTATAAATATTAATTTATTTCTCTCATTACTAGCCATATATTTAATAAGCTATAAAATATTCTTTTCGAGCATAAATTCTCAATTCATAGATCTAATAAGCAATGTTGGATTATTTAAAAGCGAGACATGGACAACTATATTCAGCTTTTTAGGACTAAAAATTAACAATCAGACTTCTGCAACATATCCGTTTTATAATTTAGTAAATATCCAATACCTATCACTTTTAGCTAATATATCAAGATTAATTTTACTATCATTCATAGGAATCCTCATGATCGATGGTCTTATAATGCTTAAAGAAAAACAATTATTCAAAACCATTAAACAGTTAGACATCTCAATCATGATTTCTACACTAATTTTTTGGATAATTGGATTATTTTCTTCATTTTTAGGTCAACGCTCACTTCAGGTGTTTTTCATACCAGTCGCAAAGAGCTACAACTATATAATTAAAAAATCGACCATCATGAAATCAATAATTCTATTACTAATAATTATATCCCCTATTGTTTTCTCATTAACTTCTTGGGGAGACACCTTTTTGACTGGAAGTTATTCAGTCAAAGATTTTGAGATGGAGAAATCGGGTCAAATTATTGACAAATTTGCTCTGAGTGATCAAAAAGTTTTAGCTGCAAACAATGGATTTCCAACCGGGTATCCCTCAGGTCTTAAAATCTATTATGTTCAACCAGGGTACTTTGAGTACATCAATATAACAAATAAAACATCTAACATGGACTTAATTTTATATACGCCAAAAATGAACATGTTAATACAATACTACGGAATTCAACAAATTAAAAAACAAAATTTATTGAATAATAACGTATTATATAATAATAAGAACACTATATGCATAAATCCTTTACATGTCATCAAATAAGCATATAAAAATTTTTTAAATATTCTAATTTTAAATTTTAAAAACAGTTATAAAAAATATAACATCATAAATAAAAATAAAAATATGCTTTTAAGTAGAATAATAAGAAAGTTTAAGACCCAATTCCCTAAGTAATGACTAAATGAATATATAATGAAACAAATACGAATGGCGCTAATATTAGGAAATTTTTATACCAAATCTTTTCCGAGCTGGCCACAGGTTACTGGGGTATATGGTTTAAATTTACCAAACAAAGGACACCTCGTCGACATGTTCATGCCTTATCATGCAAATGCATTTCAAAAAACACAATCTATAGCTTTGTATAAAAGCAGAATTTATTTAATTCCTTGGATGAAAACCAATTCATACCTATTTTCTATGGTTACATTCATGATATACCAAATGAGACTTTTCTTTAGTTTATTAAAATTAAATAAGGAAAATCATTATAACATATTTCAGGTTAGAGACGAAATATTCTCAGGAATAACCGTATTATTATATAACATCTTATTAAAGAAAAAATATACATTCAACTACTCATTTCCATTTTTTGAGGGATTAAATGAAGCATATAGGAATGGTGAAAAAGTAAATAAAATTCAGTTATTATTTTTCTATATTCAAGATATTATTTTAAAAAATTTACTATTCAAAAAAAGTACCTATATTTTTCCAATAAGTGGTGAAATGCTATCAGAACTGGTCAAAATCGGTATTCCACGAGATAAAATGTATCCGCTTACAGAAGGAATAGAACCAACCACATTTAAAATCAATTCGAATTATAACGAACTGAAAAAAATTCTCAACATTAATGATAACGAATTTATCATTTCGTACGTCGGATCACTATCATCTTCAAGAGGCATTGAAATAATAATAGACGCCTTTGAGATGGTTTTAAAAGATAACCCCCAAACAAAATTATTATTAATTGGGTCAGGAAATGATTTCAATTACTTAAAAAATAAGGTTGACCGTAAAAATCTTAATAATTCAATAATTTTTACCGGCCAAGTAAGTCATGATGAGGTTCCAAATTATATTTCCATATCTAACGTTTGTTTGTCTATAATTAAACCTTTAAAGAGCTTTTTTGTTAGTTCTCCATGTAAACTTTTTGAGTATATGATACTAGGGAAACCGATAATTGCTAATAAAGAAATTCCTGAACATGAAAGAGTAATATCAGAATCAAATTGTGGCCTATTAACAGAATATAATACAAATGATATAAAAAATGCGATAAATTATTCCATTAAAAACTATGATAATTTTAAATTACTAGGAGAAAATGGGAAAAAATGGGTTATTGAAAAAAGAACATTTTCTAAGATCTCAGAACAATTAGAAGAGATTTATTTATCGCTTTTATGATAACGATTGATTAAGAATTTCAATTCCGGCACATAAAGTACAATAGTGTTCAACTACTAATGGTTTTGAATTTGTTCTGTAACGCTGGATCTTCCTTTATTTGAACCAAGCTTTCCGGATAATAGCTAATAAACCATACCAAGAAAGATGTCACATCAATTTTATCATTCAATAAATGATTTCTCTTGACACGCCAATCTTGTTTGACACCATTCTCAGATATCAACATTGTAGCGTATTTCAAAGCCTCAGAAGGATTCGAAAAACTATGCAAAAGATCATACTTTTTCTCAAGTTCCAACAGATTACCCATTGTATTCGATAGCGATGAAACGTATACCGAAGGAGTGCCCAATAAGGCGGCTTCAGTCGCCATCGAAGCCCCCTCCCCCACATAAAGCGATGCATAATACAGTAAATCATGGATATACACTGGATGAATTGTTAATTTGAATTTTTCAATATCGTTTGGCAATTGCCCTTCGGCACTCACAAAAACTTTTCCATACTTCGATAATTCTTCAATAAATGCCATTTTATCAAGAATTCCTGTTTGACGAACATCATGTGTGGCGGTCCAAGCACTGAATCGGATAATTGTGAACTTATCCTCAATCTTAAGGCTAAGCATATCAAGAACAGCTGGATTTGGTGAAAACCATCTTGGGTGAAGATAAACTATTTTTTGATCCCCTTGATACCTGATTTGTTTTGAACCTAAATTTAGCTTATAGTTATCAGGGGTAAAAATGACGCTCGTGAAGGGTGCGTACAATCTATACTGTTCTCTCGAGTGCTCCGTATCTTCAAAAGTAATCGATGGTTTTTTTAATAGCCAGGCTACATGTGCTGCACGAACCTATCCAAGACCGATGAAAATATCTGGCTTAAAATCCAATGCGGCTTTATACAGTTTTAAATCCATCAAAGGCATGTTCAATAATTTCTTAGTAATAGAATCGCCGTAATTACCAAAGTTGATATAATTAACACCATAGCAATCCAATAACTCAAAAACAATAGGTCTACCTGACGCTATAACTAATACTTTATTACCTAATCGCTCCATTTCACGGATAAAATATTTGAAAAAGTGAACATGAGCAGGATGATTAATATCCGTAATGATATTCAATACACTCTAATATTATAGAATTGTTTTCTAAATATCAATTGAATGGTTATATTTGAGCCTCGATTCCCTTATACTTCAATTGCAAAATATTTTTAAAACAATCGAAAATTGGTTTTCTAATAAATTTATAATATTTTCCATAATTTACCAAATTTCCACCAAATCTTCTCTTAAACTCACGGGGCCCGTAAGGCCTTTGAGGATTTCCCGCCCCTCCAAAGTCAAAAAATTTATATCCATTTTTACTGCCAATTTCTAAACCTAACCATACCATTAATTCATTTGAATATTCAGAAACGTCATTATACAAAGATCCAGCATACCAATCATACATTACATCCTTATAGGTCAGAAATATTCTTGTAACTATAGGCTCATCATTTTTATATCCAATTTTTCCTATTATTTGTCCCTTAAGATACTTAAAAGCATTGATAAAAACTATCTTGTTTGGATTAGGCATATTTACTCTTTTATAAGTATTACAAATAAGACGATACGATTCATCGATATTTTTTTGAGTTTTAATATCGGAAATCACGATATTTTTACTTAATGCTTTTTTAATATTTTTTCTTCTATTTTTAGGAATTGAATCCCATGTTATTTTTGAATCTAGATTTAGTGGTATTTCATAATTCAAGTGATCCTCATAATAATAACTTATTTTTGAAAGAGCATTTTTAATGCTGCTTGTATCCCACATATTTTTAATATCTATCATAGAAGAAGGTATAATTTTTGGATTTAATTCATCGATGTAGGATAATAGCATCGACGCATACATCGATTCATCGATAATTGGTCCCCCCTGAAAAGATAATCTTGAAAATAAATTATAATAATTTGTTAAATTCCCAACCATTAACCCCTTTATATTGTTATTATTTAATATAGTCAAACCCACTGATTTATTATAATTATCAATATTATTTACTTTATAATACTCAGGCGTTTGAAATATATTGCCAAATTTATTAGTTAAAACATACTCTTTCCATTGTTTTTCATTAACTTTATCTATATTCATAATTTGTAGCATAAGTTACCCTCCTCTAAAAATACGTATAGCCAATTTACCCGAGTTAAACAAATTATCTAAACACCAACTTATTACAAATTCAGAATAATTCGTTGCCCATCTTTCAGGGTGAATATTTAAATATAATTTAGAAAAGGACTTTGTGGAAATTACTTTTATTAAATCATTTGTATTTCTTATTTTAATCGAATTTATATCAGTTTTAATGTAGTCCCTTAAATTGTTTTTATTATCCCAGCTACGTCCAGCATCCGTATAATAATCTATATCAGAAATAGATAGACTACCATCGCCAAGCAAATTAAAATCTTCAAACTTTACATTTTCCCAAATAGAGCTGCTCACATATCTCGACAAGGGCCGCCCATGCATGCTAATCGTATTAACATAGCATATTTTTCTAAATTCTTCGAGCTCTTTCTTAAAAACATTAATGGCTTCAAATTGGTCACCATTTGTCTTGCAGAGCGTCTCATAATGATAGCCAATCTCATGCCCCATAACCGAAATTGATCGAATAATATCCTTATCAAAAACTCCAGAAGAATATCTAAAATAATATGTCGCTGAAATTCCTAAATTGTATTCCAGTTCAGCCATTTTTAAGGCATTCTTGGGCTTTCGGTCAACATCATGTCTTAAAATTATAAATCCATCCACCGGATGAGATTTTAAATATTCTTCTACGGTAATGAATCTATATCTAGAAATAATATTACACAGTTCTTTATACTTAGCTAATGTAAAATCAAGAGTCATATAGCTCACATCGTAATGAATTAACGATCATAATTCTATTATTAAATAGTATGCAATTTATTAAGAGTACGTTTCGCCGTTATTACAATGATTGCCAACCTAAATAAGAAAACAGTATTACTTTGAAGAACTCGTGCTAACTAATGAGTATTAAAAAAATCGCCTTTTAAGGAGCCTCAAATACACTGACTCTGCGAATTTACCCCGTATATTCTGTTTCCTAACGGTATAAAAAGCGGTAAGTTTCGGTCCAAATTTTGATTTATATGTGGCAATTCCTTCTTTGTTAGCGCCTACAAAATCTATTTTTAGGATGCCTTCCTGCTTACATTTTTTTATGTTTTCCCAAGTGAGCAACTCATTTACAGGTATTTTTCCTTCAGGTCTTACGCTTCCAAGCCAATCCATGTAAGTATCATTGTGCCATAGAACAACTTCAGATCCGACTATATCCTCGCCATTTTTTACTAAGTGGATGCATATATTATCTGGAAATAGTGCCCTAAGTTCGTTTAAATAATCTTTACTATATAATGGAATTGTTAATCCTTGTTCAATATATCTCTTTGAAATCATACCAAATACAAGATCACTTTTATCAGTTTCAACTATTTTTATATTCAATTCTTCCGCTTTTCTTATTTTAGAACGTTTCTTAATATTAATACCCTTCCAAATTGTATCTATATCGGAAGATAAGTCTAGGATATATGTATAGTTAACATTCACATCATATCCACCCCAAATTAACTGTCTAGTATCAATAATATCAGGCATGAACGAAATAAATATGTAATCGGGGTTTAATTGTTCTAATGTTTTAGAGAAATCATCATAAATAATCTTGAGATATTCTTCCTGTTTCTCTTGGTTAAAATCATAAAATGTGTCTTTAAGGGCATATCCAAGATAGGGTATACTAGCTCTCGGCGGTGGTGAGAATAACATCTTAACGGAATATTGTTGTTTATAGAAAACAGGGAATAAGCAAAACAGTTCATCGGTCTTAAAAAAACCGTAGGTTAACAAATCGAATCCAGAGTATTTAGCCGTTGTTTTAAGAAAATCCCAACGATGAAATATTGTTGAGTGACTGCAATCCTTAATGAATTTATCCCAGACCTGCGGGTCATCAATTATTTTTATCAAAAGGCCAGTCCTCGGACTCTATCTAACAGCTCAAAGATAAATTGATTATTATTAACCATATATATTATTCTTAACTTAATTATGTACAATGAATTACGACATATTGAAATCAAGTGATAAAATTTGGGACATCTACACGGTAAAAAATGATTATCAAATTAATGAAACTAATAATAATTTAAAACGCAACTCTGAAATAATAAAAAATCCTCTGGCCTCAGAATATCTATTTAAAAATGAAAAGGTGCCCGAATATCCAAATGGGGAGGGATTTGCTTTATGTCTTACACACGACGTCGATGAAATTTACTTTCCATGGAGCCATTTACTACAAGCCATAATTTATTACGCCAAAAAAATGAATACGCATGGAATAATAAATTCCTTCCATTGGAAATTTCGTAAAAAAGAGAGTCCATATCTAGATTTTAAAAAGATACTCGATCTTGAGAAAACATACAATGTTAGATCCACATTCTTTTTCCTAGCAACTGAAAAAGATCCCATCAGATTTCGATATGTCATTGAAGACGCAACGGAAATCATCAAAGATATTCAATCAGAAGGATTCGAAATAGGACTTCACGGTGGATACTATGCTTACAATAATCTTGAGGACATCATTCAACAAAAAATTAGACTCGAAAGAGTTTCTAACAGCCAAGTAATTGGTTACAGGAATCATTATCTAAATTTTAACGTCCCTCAGACATGGTATTATCTGACAAAAGCGGGATTTACATATGATTCAACCATCGGATACAACACAAATAACGGATTCAGAAATGGCATGTGCCACCCATACAAACCATATGATCGGAATATTAATAATTATATAAATATTATTGAAATTCCCCCAATTATCATGGACTCTGCATTTCCAAAAGGCACACTAGTAACTAATTGGTGGGAATTAAAGAAGATGTTAAAAGTTGTCGAGAAAAATCACGGGGTTCTCACCGTTAATTTCCACAACGAAGTGTTTCACGCCCCCTACAAAGCAGACTTCATGAAGCTGTACGTGCATCTCCTGGAGGAAGGGAGAAGAAGAAAGGCTTGGATGACAAATGCCTCCGAGATACATGACTGGTGGAGAAAAAAATATATCGAGGAAGATATTATCACATAAACTACCACATATATATCAGCGTCGCGCGCATAATAATCTAACTACTTCCTGATTAATAAATAATATACAGTATAACTTAGTTTTAAACGGTGTATAAAAAGAATTCAGCTCATATAATAGTGGTACGAGCTAATTTTCAACTTGTCCAAGAATCGGAGAGGGTGATTCAGTGAGCATCAGCAAAACCTTCTTTACTTCGGTTCGGATGAGTATACATAGTAGTTGAGTTCTTGAGTTAGATTAATAGTAGTCCCCGTAGGAAAAGTGTATTTTGCTAGGTTGGGAGTTCTCAAGGAGTTTGAACTCCTTCTTTGCCAGGTCGGTATGGCAATACATCATAAGTGGCAGATTGCTTCTGACATCAATAAAGCCCAATTTAGATGCAATTTTCTGGTAGTTATGACCTGCCACAACTCTATAATTTATAGCATTTACACTCAAGCCATCGAAGTAGTCACACGCGTCCACAAACAGGCTTGAAGCCACATCCAATCTCCCAGGTAAAGCAAGGAGGTCCATTATGTAACCCTCCGATAACGCACCATCTCCCTTAACCTGAAGCACACAGTACCCCAGAATCTCTTCCCCCTCAGTGACCTGCTTGACAAGGATACGGTGCCATCGCGGATCTAAATATCTCCAATTCAGGTAATCTTTGTTCCTCTCAACCACGAAATTTAGACCCGCCTTGACTCTGTCGTAGAAGACATTGATACGTTCATCGAAGAAAGATTTCTCGGCGATGACAAAGTCACCTCGATAGCTAGGTTTGGGAATCAATCTACCTTCAATCGATTTCATTCCTTTGAAAGTGCTGAAAGCAAAGCACTTCATAGTAGCATTTTCTATAGACACTGACCTGAAGTATTTGCGAACGTTCTTCACTCTGAGCATGTGGCATATTGCATGTGGGAAGACCCTTCGACCCTTCTTGAAGTGGTGCTTCACTATAATGGGACTTAGAGGAATTTCATAACTTACCTCATAGCCCTTACGGGTCAGCTCCAGCATGTTGGAGTCGAATACCCTAGAATATACCCCCAAACCTTTGAACTCCCTATGGGTAGCCGCGTCGTCTCCGTACCTCCCCATGAAGGTGCGGCTACCGATCTTTATTGTTAGAAGAATTGCATGATCAGCAGCCAACTACTTTTCCATCATTCACAGCAACAGTTATTATCGAGCCCTCGGGACAATCGATATACTTCCACCGCCAAAAATCAAGTGGAGCCTTTATTCTGGCCCAATCTGGAAATGACTGTATCAATAATTCCACTATTCCCTCCTCATCGCCAGATTCATAAGGACGGACATTAAAATCAAGACTCATGTAGTTCGATTGGGTAGAAACCTATATAAAAAAATAAGTATGTTTGTACGCTCTATCGTAGCGTTCGAGAATATCCTATACTTGGCAGTGATGTCATTTACGACCGAAAACAAAGCCCTTTTAACGAGGTGGTTGGTTTAGAAATAAAGTTCAAGTAATTAGAGGTAAGATAAAGTGCATGTCGGGGACTATAAGGCGTGCACACATCACCCTAAAGAGCATCCATTTCATCTGACTGGAGACTCGGACAAACGATAAATATACAATTACAAAAAAGTATTGTCCCTGACGAGCACTTAGGAGGGAATATATGTCAAACGAGCTTCAAACAAGATTTTATAAAAATGGCGATGAACTGGAAATCGTAAAATTACTAAGGCGTATTTTCGATGACTGGGCTGCTCCGCATAAAACCAATTGACTTCTGGAAATGGAAATATCAATCTACGCCCCTAGGGTCATCTATTGCGCTTGTAACAATCGACGATAAATTGGCAGGAATCTGGCCATAGGTTAAATTATCGAATTAAGATCGGAGAAAGGGTTCTAAGAAGTCATTACGGAGATGATTTCGCGACACATCCAGATTTCAGGGGCAGAGGTGTATATAATAAAGTACTTAATGTATTAGAAGATGAACGTCATAATAGTGGGGTAAATTTTCTCTACACGATAACCACAAATCCAATCGTAATGAAAGATAATATCAAGATGGGCAGATTTGACTTACCCCAGCCACTTCTACACATGATCCTTGTAAAGCAGGCTAGATCCGGAACGCAAGCAGGTCTTTACTTGTATGGCGGGTTAAAACGACTGACAAAAAGTCCTTCCCATGCCGCCTCCTCGAAACCCCATGGGGACTATTTAATCGAGACAATAAGGGAATTTAACGGTGCATCTGATACATTCTATGAACGAATAAAAGACTCATACAACTTCATCGTCGAGAGAAACAAGGAATTCATGAACTGGCGGTACTGCGACATCAGAGGAGGCAGATTTTTAATTAAACAAGCAAAACGAGGCGATGACGTTTTAGGTTATATCATTCTTGAGGTTAAGACTAAAGGAGAAAACTCGGAAGGATACATCATTGATATGCTAGCTGAGGACGATGAGGTTGCTACTTCCCTTTTAAAAGATGGCATTAACTCTTTAGCAGTTCTAGGAGTTGGTACATTTAACTACAGGGTTGTAAAGAACCATCCCTATCAAAAAATTTCAGAAAAACTTGGCTTCGTGGCACCACCTAATGTAATTGATATGCATGTCTACTGTCAATTTGATAACGCTGAAGAAGCAAAGGAGACTCTTTTAGCGACTGAACCAGGAAGTATACACTTCAATTATGGCGATTATTTCTAGAAACCGGTATATATTTAATATTCATTGTTCAAAGAATCGTGTGTATGGAACGATATACATATTTTAGTACTAGACAAGTTCCTTAACTGAATGCTACGTGCGCAAGAGAGGATATTTCAAAACGATTAGGCTAAAAGTATGTTGTAGGGAATGGGTTTTTTAGTATCGGATTCCGTCCCCTCCAGGGTTTACGAATCTGGCTCTTAAAATACTTCTTAAATTTAAACATTATAGATCTAGATGATCATGTATAATTACATATATAAAGGGAAGCGAATCATTAGTAAAAAACAATATAACTTCCCAACATATTAAACATCATATTGGACGACGATACAGTCATTAGAGTCTACAATCCAAGCGATGAGAATGGCATTGTTGAACTCCTACAGATGTCATTCCCATTCTGGAAAAAGATTAAATCCCCTCTCAACTATTGGAGATGGAAATACCTTGAAAACCCGAAGGCCCCAATCATATTCATCGCCGAAACAGACGGCAAAATCGTAGGAGTCGATCATTTCACTAGGCTCAAGGCAAAAATAGGAGAATCAACCCAGGAAATATACTACGGTGACGACGCTGCGACCCACCCTGATTATAGAGGTCGTGGAATCTATAACAAGATCAATAGGTTGCTTGAAGAAGAAAGAAAACGAAATGAGATTAAGATAGCTTTCTCGTTCACAACAAGCCAAACAGTTGTCAATAGGGGACTCGAAAAGGGCCGCCTTCCTTTTCCGCACCAACTAATTAACATGCTTAATGTGAATGACATAGACCTCTACCTTAAAACATCAAAGGTAAAAAACTTAACACTATATAGTCTTGGTTTCAAAATCCTTAAGACGGGTAACACGATTGTTAACCAATTTAAAGAAAAACAAAGAAACACAAATTTCGAGATAATTCAGGTCTCAAAATTTAAAGAGAATATGTGGGAGTTCTGGAAAACAATAGAACAAGAATACTCTCTCATCTTCGAAAGAAGCAATGAGTACCTGAATTGGAGATACTCTGACCCCACTGCCGATGAAATAAAAATCCGAGAAGCCGTGATTAAGGACGAGGTAATCGGATATGTTGTGACCGAACTGAGGAATTATGCCGACAACATCCAAAAAGGCTACATTTTGGATCTTCTAGCGCTCCCCGAAAGACTCGACGCCGCTGGAAGCCTTTTAGAAAATGCTCTCAGTTACTTTAATAGTCTGGGAATAAATGGTGTCGAATATCAGGTTATTAGGGGACACCCATACCAGAGTCTAGCGAGCAAATATAACCTCGTAGACACGTCGCTGATATCTAAAAGATACTTTTCATGGCAATACAAGGGTGCTGAGAAAGAGTACGAGACAATCAAAGCAGCACCGTCTAATAAAATTCACTTCACACTAAGCGACTATCTCTAACCACTGACGTACAAAGCCAACCACATCAATCTTTCAATGGAATTTGACTTTCACTAAATCGGGGTATAAAATGTGACTCGTGAGAGTCGCCGGCAGTATGAAAGGGAATCTGGCTTGTTCAGATAAACTGCATGACAATGATCTCTTTACCGCAAGATTTTTTTGTCAACATTATGGATAACGGTTTGAGAAGTGCTCACCAAACACCTCTGATACCCTTAGCCAAGTAATGCGCGTTCTACTGTCCAGTTAAACTAACCGGAAAATAATACTTCGACAAATCGGTTAAATAGTTATGTGAATACTCATGGCTGCTCAAGTAAACCATGCTAAATTGGTTTCAAAAGTTAAAAAAAAAGCGTAAATTCCCCTGTTAATGACTTGTTAAACACTATAAATATTTCAATGCCTAATGAACTATTAATAATCAACGATTTTTGCCTTTTTTAAGTCCAGATTATTTGTACTAGTAATCACTACATTCGAATGAAAAAACTTATAAAAATACTTCATTTTAATTCTCCAGAAATAGTCACGAAGCAACAATCTAGACACATTAACAATATATCTTGTATAACGAATCTTCGATTTCTCATTGCCATAACGTGCAGGTATGTGGACGTCCATCACTCGGAAGCCAACCACATTTAGTTTCGCAAGAAGATCATTACAGTAGCCATAGGAGGGATAGACACCATTAAGATCAATTCCATGTAGAGCTTTCGAACTGATAGCTGTGTACCCATTCTGAGGATCACCAATATTCCAATATCCTGATGAAAATTTGGTTAGCAACGTCAATAAAAAGTTCCCAAGTCTACGAAAGTTACTCATACCCTTCATATCTTTGATTGATAAAAGTCTATTTCCCTTGGTGTAGTCGGCCTTATCATCAATTATTGGGTCAACAAGTGAAGGTATATAACTTGGATCCATTTGGTTATCTCCGGCCATTACAACTACTATGTCAATATTATCGTCGATGCTTTTTTTATACCCTGTAATTATCCCGGCACCTACTCCCTTGTTTACTTCATGCTTAATTGGGTGAATTCGGAAATCAGAAAGTGCTAGTTCTGCTGCTATTTCGTATGTTCGATCAGGGGAATCATCGTCAATTACGTAAATCTGATCAATGTAATCCGGAATTGTTTGTATGGTTTGTCCAATAAGAAGCTCTTCTTTGTATGCGGGTACGACTACAGAGAGTTTCTTATTTTTATACATTATCGGGACCCTATTCATTTTAATATGCTATTATGAGTAAATCTTCTATCTGATCGATGGATTATCATCGCACGCATATCAGTTCCGTTACAGAATATCCTTGACTTATTAATATCGTCTCCGATATTCTAGTTCTAATCTATCGTTAGGTAGTAAATTAAAATAATCTTAATAATTATTAGGTGCAGAATAAAAAACTATTAGACCCTGATAAAAGTGTTACAATCTTTGTCAAGTTAAATAAAGCATTGAATAAAACCAGTCGAAATAGAACAGCGCGCATTAAAGATAAGACGTATTGACCATATTGCCCATTTTACTATTTAGCCCACCAGGACTCTCTGCCTTGTCTTCGAAGATCTCAGAGCCTCCTCACAGAGGGTAAGTGCACGAAGACCGTCTTCCCCGGTTATCTCAGGAGATAAACCGTTGGCGACGTGGTCTATGAATGAGCGAAGTTCCTCCTGAAGAGGTTCTTTATATGGTAAAAAGGGCTGTACAATCATTTCGTTATTTTCGATGGTGATCTGCTGGGTAGTGTACTCGACGTTGATTATTCCTTCTGTTCCGGTTACTGTGAGTGTCCTGATTCTTCTTGGGGTAAGCCAGTTTGTTTCGATAAATGCACTCCGGTCTCTATCATAGAAAAGATTGATGTTAGCATAATCTTCATACTTATGCCTGATACACCCTGCTACGGCTGAAACATACTGTGGCTCCCCTATGAGAATGTGATTAATAATATCAATATCGTGGATGGCAAGGTCTTTCACAACACCAACGTCACCAATCCGATCTGGACTTCGACTTACTCTACGGGAGTGAGCAAGTATTACATCTCCAATTTCGCCATTGGAACTTCTCTATACACCTCTTGGACTGCGGGATTGAATCGTTCTACGAAGCCAACCGTTAGAAAGACCCCAGCTTTGTGGGCCTTATCGATCAGGTTTTTCGCCTCTTCAATTGTATTCGTCATCGGTTTCTCGACAAGAACATGCTTACCATTTTCAATGGCTTGTAGGGCGAGATCGTGGTGTGTTATAGTTGGTGTACAAATATCGACGACTTGTATGTTAGGGTCGTGGAATATTATTTTTGGATCGGTGTAGTATGGTACATGGTAAAGTTCACCGATCTCTCTAGCGGTAGGTTCATGAGCATCCGATATTGCCACAAGTTTGGCTCCGGGTAGGCTCCTGTAAACGCGAGCGTGGTTTCGACCCCAGCTCCCACATCCTATTACTGCGGCATTAATCGTCGACATAGTAGAGATGTTGTTAGTTGAAGGATTAATGGGTTATTAAAATAAGGATACACTCTTGCCAATGATCAAGAGTCCAGAAGGAAAAAAGAAGCAATTCGCGGCAATTAATTAACCTATTTTGCTTCGTCAAAAAATGTTTATAAACTTCAGGAAGAAAGTTGAAATTTTTATATAAACTGAGATTGTGAGCCTTAGGATCATCTACATATTGTGAGCTCCAGCACGTAGCACAGTGTAAATTAATTTAATAATTAGTCCCCGGTTTAAATTCATTTTAGCTGACTATACCGAGAACCTTAATTAAAGCAAAATAGCTAAGTGTCATAAGAAAGGCTACCCCAACTAAATCTACGTCTCGTCTCTTTTGTCTGAAAATTAGAGTTGTTCCAAAATAACAAATACTCAGAATTGTGAGATAGATGTCCAAAGTAATCTTTGGGATTAGGAATTGTGCAGTTAAGAGTGATACAAAGAAAACGATACTGAGTGTTGAAATATAGAGTTTTTGTTTATTCATCTTTTATCACCCTAAATATCGCCGTAATTATTTTTCCAGTTGTATTCTCTTCCTTTAGAATAATTGGGGCGTGGTAGATTATTTGCGAGTACGCTACCAACTATGCTTGTTTGGAGTGTTCCTAGGACGGCTATGTAGCGTGGAAAGTCGAAGTTGAGCGTGCTTACTTTCATTTGAATGAGGACGTCTTCACCCTGTTTGATCTCCTTAACCGACTGGATAAGGCCTAAACCCTCTACGAGAGTGTTTCTGAGTGCTTCCTCAATTGAAACATCATTATTTAGTGATTCGATTAAATCGCCACCAATCGGCATACGGATCATTAGCCCTAGCTTCCTATCGATATCTATAACGAGCCTCGGTGGGGCATCTACCAGTTTTTTAAATAGATTAAAATCAGTAGGCTCTCCGAGAGGTATATATGCATACGTTCTTCCCTCCTTACTAGGGAGATAGATCGCCTTCTCTTTAGCTTCGAATTGCTCGAGAATGGCTTCCACATTATATAATGACTCTTTTAACATCGCGAGCAGATTTTTATGGGGTGTGGGATCGTTTGGGAGCAGCATAGTGGTGGCGCCTAAAACGAATATGGCGATCCCTATCGCTGTAAAGAGACTGCTGTTGAATCTGAAAAATGCAATCACTGACAGCCCGGCACCGATGGATGTGAGGATGAACCCAAGAAGGATGTAGGGGGAGATCTTAATCTTTCGCGTTGCCTTCACCTTGGATGGGCTCGTTTTCGATTCATTACGGTACCAAACGCGTACACCCCAGATTAGTAATACAAATACGCCCAAGGATGCGAGAAAAAGTGATACTCCTCTAGCGTTTATGTCTCGTAAAAAGTAGGAGAAGGGATGAGAAAAATCAGCTGAGACAACCCCATACCAGAGATACTTCGTTGCATTACTAAACGAATTATCAAAGTTGAGTCTATAGTATCCATTTTCGTTGGCTGTCCACGTTACTTGTTCAGGGTTGATGATTCTCTTTTCGACTATAGACGTATTCGAGGGACTCTTTATGCTGAAATCGAGGTTGTTATTTCCGCCAGATATGTGGATCTCGACAGACTACTTTTGTTCCTTGGGGAAGCCAAGTCAAGAGATAATTCTGGGAGGAGGGATTAATAGTCGAATTTGCTTCCGTTGGATAAATGTGGTAAGATTCTGATACTATTAACGGTCCTACTATCATCAGACCAATACCTAGTAGTATCAGAAAAAAACCTGGAACTAAAAAAATCGTGTTGTTTCCCTTTAAAAAAGAACTCATGTCCACTAGTTACTTCGACCAGTTTAATAATAGTTTATGCCTTCTTGTTTCTGTTTGTTTTTTATGTAGAAAAGGTAGTGAAGAGGAAAGTAACAATGAGAACGAAAGTGCTATTGGGTTTCGGCGCACGCAATTCATAAATGGCTCAAATTAATTGGAAATTCATAACAGTTTCTACAATCATTATCACTTATTAAAAAGAGTGTTTCGGGAATAAATTCTTATAAATGAGGATGAAAATCGCACCCTTTTCAAGGATGTATATTAATAGCTAAAAAAATAACTTTTATTGTTACAAAATGGCATTCGATCCACTTGAATTGGTTATTATCGTCGTAGCAGTTGCACTTCTTTTCTAGGGCCCAAGCAGATCCCCGAACTAGCGAGAGCACTCGGAAGAGCAAGAGGTGAGTACAGTAAAGCCAGCAAGGAAATAGATAACGAGGAGAAGCCTAAATCACGAAAGGAGACCCCCGAAGACCCGTTAACAACTGTGGCCCTAAGCCTAGGAATAAGCGTGGAAGGAAAGTCAAAGGACCAGATTGCTAAGGAGATAATTGATAAAAAATCTTTCTAAGAAAAGATGAGTTTTAGGATTCCTCGTCTAAGCGGACTCATTAGTCATGATATTTCACATAGTCAAGACTATATTCTTGACTTCCCGCACTTCCGGCAGAATGCCTCATTCCCCTTAAACTTAGTCCCACAATAATTGCACTTGGATTCGACTGCTTTAGGGAATTCAATGAGGTTTGGAGTCACCCTGTTCTTCTCATACCTCTTAGCAACTATAATCGCGCCCTCGATCATTATAATCACTGGTATGAATAGAGCAAGATCCGCGAGCGGGCCTCCATCTGGACTTATCAGCGCTGTGATGGCGTAGATTATAATGTAGAAGATCTTCCTGTTCTGTGTGATGATGGAGGTACCAACTACGCCAAATTTTACCAGAAGCACAAAAAAGACCGGAAATGTAAATCCAAATCCAGTGAATAGTACCGTAGTGAAGATCATCGAGTAGAAATCAAGAGCCGTGATGATTGGCTGCGCGCCCACGAACTGTGCGAAAATAATCACCGTCAACGACATAAATGGAGCTAAAAATAGGTAACCGAAGGCTGCCCCGGCTGCGAAGAAGAGTGTAAATCCTAACACAAAGGGGTAAACTGCCTTCCTTTCGTTCTCTAGCAGGGCTGGATTAATGAATTGAAATATCTCGTATCCAATGATCGGGGAACTGACAACAAACCCGAGTAGGATAGAGGCGAAGACATAAACCTCGAGAGGATCACCAATCTGCAGACTGATAATCTGTAGCTCAGTTGGAGCAACATAGTTCTTGACGACCTCCAGCATGACCGAGATCATTGGTCTGTAAAATCCTGTAAGAAAACTTGAAGGATTAATTAAATCAAGGGGATTCGCGGGGAAAAGCATGAAAAAGATAGTGCTTACGAGAAGTGCAATAATAATAACCTTAGATCTGTCGGCCAACTCCTGAACATGCTCAAGAAAATTAGCCACTATACCAGGTTCTTCAGTCGCCGCCACATAGCATCCCTACAGGACTGGTGAGTAATTAAAAAAAGGAAAGACCTTAGAGGTTGGTCTTCTTCGCAACAATCGCGTCGGCGATCTCATCCCGCGTCTTCCCGACTGTTTCGATGCCGAGTTGCTGCGCCACCTCAATGATTTTATCGGGTGCCGGAGCACTCTTAGGAGCCTCCTTCATGGCCTCCTGCGTGAAGACCTCTACCTCACTCGCGGCCTTAGAATATTCATTCTTCGCGCGTCCGAGCGCCCTGGCTAATTCAGGGATCTTGTTAGGTCCCCAGATCAGGAATATCATGATGGCTCCGACAATTACAACCAGTTCAAGTGGATCTAACGCCATTTTCCATCGATTCAGCGAAGGGAAGCTTTCTTAATATACCTAATCGATTAGCTATTTTTAATTTAAAATAGCTAATCAATTCATCAAGATACAGTTTTTCATCTTATCTATTTATAAAAAAAAATTCTAATGGAGAAACCACTGCTCGACAGCGAGGCGGGTGGTGTAGGAATGGAAATTGAACCAATTGTAATAGCCATATAACGGCTGTCCTTTTCACACATCTCTATTCGACTAATTAACTGATGCCCCCAAAACCTCGCATGCAGTTGAGAGCACGCACATATTGGTTAGAAAATACGTAACTCCTATAATGGTAAAAATCACATCTGTGTCTGATAACACATTGGAAAAAGTAGGCGAACCTTCATTAAAGCAATACTTGAACCAAATCATTGACTACGTAAAGACAAAAGAACAACCCAACAAACAAATTACCTCAAATAAACTCGTAGAAACACTCTTCGACACACTACTCTCACACGACTTCTGCTACCTAACGAGAACCCAAGTCGTACCCTACACATCGCAGATAATCGACGCATTCCAATCCGCAACACAGAAAAACAAACCACTACCCATGTACCTTGACCTCGGGCCCGGATACCACGCAGCCCTTGAAAAAAGCGACCCAAGACGCCTCTCCTTCGAGGTAGACCTAGGAGAACTCCTAGTTCTATATCAGATGAGAAAATTCATCAATAGAGTAAATAAAATCTATCCACCCGGGGCTGAGTTCAACATTATAATTGACAACGTGTGCGCTGTCTACGTAAACGACATCAACACTAAGGAAACGGAGCACTACTGCAGCCGATTCAGGGAACTAATAAGAGAGATGAATATGGAGGACCATGTAAAACTCCTCGTCGAATCGGAGCACTTCAACGTATCAGACTATGATGTTAAACCAATCCCCGAAGATGAAATAAAATCCTACGAACTCACAAAAGATGAACATGAAAACGTCGAACGATTCATTGGGCGCGCCTGCTCCAAAGAAGAGGCAATTAGGAGAATACTAACATACAAACAGATAGGAGACAGAACAGATGAGTTATTCTACAGCTTTTTCCAACACGGAGTACACATGACACAGAGAGCCTCAAAGCACAACGATAAGCTTCAGACCATTCCCAGGAGGCGACTCTAGGATACAGAGCCGGAAAAGTCGTCCTCGGCATCAACAACAGAAACAAAGTGTATCCCTTCCTGTTAACCAGCACCAACTACGAAAAATTCGTATATGAGAGCTTCACCTTCCCGGAGATTCAACCGAAGGCAATTCGAGAAATAACGTTCGCTCACCCATCATAAATATCCAATTAACAAGCGTTCAATCCTACTAAAGGATCGAAGGTCAGCCAAACGTAATTAATTCAATGGATTAGGCTTCATTCCAGCATTTCGAAAACAGGAACTAGCCGTCAAAGCAACCATAAAAACATCATACCTGCCACCTTGACGCTGCTAAAAAAGTCCAGACCCTCATGATTCACACCAATAATGAAGATTTCAGTTAATTATTAAAAATATAATTGGTGCCGGGAATGGGAATTGAACCCATGGTCTCTATCCGGCTAAGGCACTGGTGCCTATAACCTCTGGATCATGAGTCCAGCGCATTAGCCAAGCTATGCTACCCCGGCCCTTCTGACCCATACACACTGCACAAATTTAAATCCTGATCATCGCTCAACGAGCCTAGGTTCACTAAGGGCGATAGGTCTTCCCTTCTCAAAATACACCCTTGGTAACAGTGGATGCAACCCAACCATGAGGGAATACGTCATAATTCCGGCTAGTTCAGCCACGTTATGCGCGTTATTCACACCACCACGCCCTATGGCTTCTACTACCCCACCCACGTCGACGTCTGTCCCATCAAGATCGACTAGGAAGTGATTGACAGATACCGTCCCTAGTACATGTTTGATCCTCCCATCCACCATGACTAGGCCTTTCTTCGTCAAGCCCCTCGGGTAGCCGTCGGAGTACCCGATATGAACTGTCCCCACCTTCATCCTCTTAGAAGCCGTGAATCTCCTAGAATAGGTGAGGGACTCTCCAGACTCAACCCACTTGACCTGTTCGACTCGAGCTTTGAGGGAAATTGCCAACTTTAGGTCCAAACCGCTCTCCCGATCCTCAGGGTCGGGATAGAACCCGTAGAGCATTAAGCCCGGCCGAACAGCGTCCAAAAACGTGAAGGGTCTGTGGAAGACCGCGTTTCCACTTGCCATGCTGCGGACCCCATACCTAATCCCCAATCGATCCAACTCTGCGCTGACATCCTTCATTCTATCAACCTGAATCCGATCAAGTTCCGCATCCTCCGACATGGTCGAGAAAATACCGGTTATCTCAAGGTGCGTAAGAGACGAAATATACTGAACGAGATCAACGGCTTCGCTCCACCTTACACCAACTCTACCGAGTCCTGTGTCGATCTTAACCCGAGTCTCAGCCTTCTTCCCGACTTTTTGGGCTGCGGATTCTAGTCTCTCCGCCGTTTTCTTCTGGTAAATCGTCTGCGTGATTTCTTTTGTGACAACCAATTCATAATGCTCATCTGAGAAGAGGGGATCCATGCTGATCACACCACAATCAAGGTGAGAGTCCCTGATCTGCTCGGCCTCCCAAAGCTTTGCTACGAGGTACTGCTTGATGCCCATCCTCATCATATGCGCAACTACTGGTACCAACCCATGGCCGTAGGCATTCGTTTTAACACAGGGGATCACTTCGACTTGGACCTTTTTCTTAACTTCTTCAAGGTTGTATGTGATAGCGTCGAGGTCGATCTCGAGCCAAGAGGGAAAGCCCTGGATACGTTTCTCTATCTCTTCAGAGGAAAGCTGCCTAGCGAAATAGGCTTCAGCCAAGTGACATCGACGGATTAACTGGCTCTAATCCTATTAAATAGGTTTGGCGAATTAACACAATTTACCCAGAAAAGCCATGACAACATGGACTTGCAAATCCCTGACCAGAACCAAACACTCACTATGACCTTCACAACGCTAGGGGGCTATCACTTATTGTAGCGTTCACACAAGGCCCTTGTAGATAGGATATAAGGGTCATGGCAAGGCGTAGAAATAAGCTAGAATTGACTTAGATTTAAGAAATTTCTCCTAACTATAAATACGATTCTTCCTTTTATAAAAACGGAGAACCGTGAGGTAGTAAAAATGTCCGCTCCGATCCCTCCGTCAGCTATAGACTGGGGTAAGGTCTTCGAGATATTTCTCGTACTTGGAGCGATCGCCTTGACGGTGGTCATGGGATCAATGCTCTACATGCTTGTAAAATACAGATTTAGGGGAGGGGAGTGGACAGAGAGACCGATTGACCCATCTCACGAAAACACTACCCGTTGGAGGGAAGCGATAATCTTCGCCTCAATATCATTCCTTGTACTCTTTGGATTAGCCATAGTCTCATACAGGGCAGTAGTATACATCCAGAATCCGCCGATCGCCACTAATTCCTACGAGATAAAGGTCACGGCGTTTCAATGGGACTTCAGGTTTACCTATCCTAACGGATACTCAACGGTTGGGGTATGCAATGTCCCAGCTAATGCGCGCTGCCTTGTCCCGAAATTAACGGCCAAACACCAATCCCTCGAGCAAGGAGACATAAAATCAACTCACAAAAACCACTAAGCCACATCAACCCCTCCGAAGCCCACAAAACACCCACAACAGACTACACCCCCAGAACCCCAAACCCACTACCCACTAGCCACCCCCACCAGAAACCCCTCAGACGAGACCCTCACACGTTGAAGAACGTAGGCGAAACAGCCTTCTCAGGCCGACCCAGACACTCAGCCGCCTCACGAACCAGCACGACACAGAGCAGGCTCAGCAACGCATACACCGAAACGCATCCCAGCCTCCTCACATTGTTCACGGTCAAACCGTACTGGGTCTTCAGCCAGCTGAACACCGACTCCACCAGCGGACGCTTATGGTACTCGGCCACGAGCCCAGGTGGACCGTGAGTCCTGAACCTACGATCAACCCTCAGAATCCCCTCACCTCTCTGGTTAGCAGTATACGGAATCACCGAATCAGAGACGAGACCCCTCACCGCCGAGCTACTGTACTGGCTGTCCGCCACCAGGCTCCTCACCAACCCGCCGGCCCTAACCAGCACCGCCCTGGCCTTCTCAACCAAGCCTGGAGCGTGCTTCTTCTCGTTGTCGTTAGCGGGAGCCAGCAGAGTGGCTAAGGGAAGCATCGTTTTGTGGTCCACCGCGACGTGGAGTTTGTAGCCGAGGTCGTAGCCCCTGCCGTTCCTGCCCACTAGGGCGTCTGGGTCAGAGTACGCGACCCTGCTGTTATCCGGGTGCCTGATGCTCCGTGCCTTGATGAAGCTCGCATCCAGGAGCACATCGACCTCAGGGGCTCTGAATCTGAGGAGTTTGACCACCTTCTCCTCGAGGATGAGCTGGAGGACGTCGGATCCGACCCGCTTCGTGAATCTGCTGATGACGGATCTGGGGTAGCCTCTCTGTTTCCCGTATATGAGGCAGAGCCGTCTGAGTCGCCGGTCGACGTCGAGGATCCGGGTGAGCTCGCGGAGGCTTCGGATGCCTTTCAGCCTCATTATGAGGAGGGCTCTTAGGATTCCGAGTGGGTTTCTGGGTGGTCTGCCGGCTCCGGTTGTGTGGTAGCAGCCGATGAGTTGTTTTTGGGCAATGCTTAAGTCGACGTTTCTGAAGAGTGTTTCAAGGGTCTCGTGTTCGTCCTGTCCTAACGGACTCGACCTCCTCTGGTTCCCGCCATGGGTGACGAGACCCTAACTTTCAAGATAAACTTGTCTCGAATTTAGGGACAAGGCAGCGCGCGATAAGACTATGGCCCCAAACCCAAATTAGATCTTGATTTCTGCTAGATTTTTATTCTTTGAAAGAAAAAACTAAATATTTCTTAAAGTATGTGAAAGATGTGTATAGATATGCGCGCGCAGTTAAATTTAATATTTATAAACTCTGGTGCAAAATCGATCTATTGCACCAATAAGTGGCGAAAAATAAATGACGAAAGAGACGTTCGAAATAGGTGAGACCGAAAAACACCTTATAATAGTTGACGCGAGCATATTTTGGAAACATATAACCATCGAAATAGATGGGAAAACAATGGTTAATGAGTACAGTTATTCACCGATGCCGAAGAAATTCCAGTTCGACGTGGGAACTTCCGAAAAGCATCAGTGGAAATCAGCGCCGGGGGCTTCTCACCCATCAAAGTCGTTGTAGATGGCAAAGAGGCTCAAAAAACCTGAACATGCACCGCAGTAATTCGTTAGACATGATCAACATAGAAAGCTAGCGAGAAAACTCGGAAATCTTACTGGGCCCGCGTCTCCATAACAGGCGGGACGCGATACTCGCCGTTCAGGATGGCCGGGCCGGGCTGGTAGACGCGCAGCCAGAGTATGAATTTGCCTGCAGGCGCGGGCAACCAGTTGGATTCATGGCCTGCCGGAGCGGCGTTCTGAATATAAATGTCGACGGAGCCGTCGGCGTTTGGCACGAGTCCCGACCGGTCGCTCACGCTGTACCGGTTGATTGGATTCGGCACAAAGCGATTGTGGTCATCACCCATAGTCAGCGACCAGAATGCATTGTTCGGCGGGAGTTGTCCTGCCGGGAAGTGCATGATGTAGTCGTGCTCTCCGGAGAGCGGATGACCCGCGCCATCTGCGTCCGTCGTCCAGTACATCGCCTCCTCCGGTACGTTTACCGGGCCAGGAAATATCTGGGCGCATGCGGCTCTGAACAGAAAGCCGATTGCCAGGCTCGCCGCATCCGAAAATGGTGGTCCAGCCGTTGACCTTCGTGACATAGATCCTCGCAATAATCGGGAGCGTGACAAACGCCAGCCCGAAGCCGAGGAGGATGCCTTGTATCACGTCATTACGCACAGTTCTTGAATTGGGATTTAAGATGAACGAATTGATGATGAAAAAGACGAATACCACGCCGATGAGTACCGTCAGAATAGCGTATGTTCTGCTGCTCATATTGATCCCTCCTGGTTTAGCGGTGTGAGCCGTATCTGCTTTGCAAGATGATGGGCGGTCGGCAGGTCGCTGTCGCTCTCCACGAGCACTCGGCCGATGACGAGCACCGAGTTGTTCGGCGAGGATATCTGTTTCATGCCGCTCGGCACCTGTCCTTTCCAGTTCGGCCCCGTGATGAGGTAGTCGCCGGCTTCGGTTCCCGTGGTACGTTTGCCGACGTAGGCGAAAACTGTGTTGTTCGACGGGTCGGTGAACTGCACGCTGTAGTAGCGGCCGTTCATGTCCGGGACGTGCAGGACTTGCGGCCCTTTTCTGAGGTCAAGCCAGCCGACCGTAGAGCGTGTCGCGGTTCACGCCGTAGTCACCAGGTTTGAGGCCGAGGCGGGCGGGTGGAGGGGGTCTGCAAAGAGTGTTTGGGGCTCCGTATAGAGCGTATTGACCGGGATGGGGCCTTCGCCGAACCCTTTAACGAGGATCGCTCTCTTGTACACGTACAGAATTATGCGTGGCCAATTGTAGATGAAAAGGAACCATGTCACGACCATGATCGAACCGAAAATTAATAGATCTTCGAGTTCCCACATCATGGATTCATCTTACATGATTGTTTATACAGTTTGCCATGATCTCATCTTTGATGAGGAGGTTGTATTGAAAAATGCCAACAAACTTTCAACGAAAATTATTGCGCGGTTGTGGGTAAATGTTGGTTGTCTTTATGAGTAAAATCGCGTCTCGCGCACGCCCCGCTACCATTAGCTAACCCCTCAATCTCAGAGAGAGTACTCAAAGCGTTACGGAGTATCAGGATCCTTAACAAGAACTCTCAGTTGACATATGCCAAGCATCTCAGAAGGCTGGCTAAAGGAGTAAACCTTGATTCTTCCGAGAGGTTTGCACTAATCTTTCATCTGAGCAAACATGGGCTAAGACCCGATGAAATCAGTAAGATAAAACTCAGTTTTTAATGGGGATAGAGGTGAGCTTTCGGTTAGAACATCAAAGCTTGGTCTTGAATGGACGCTGAGATTGAAAAGAGAATCTAGCGATTTATTTAGAGATCAACTTGCCTTGATCCAGATGCATTTCTTCTTTGAATTAGTTATTGGGTTAGAGGTTTTTGCGACAGCGTGGCACTGTTTAATTTCCGATTATTCCATCAATCGCTTCCTCGAGATCGCCCGCGGCCTTCTCTAGTTTTCTCCTCTTCTCCATGATGTATACTGAGTCTTCCTCGATCTTTCTCTGGCTGAGGCCAATCTCTTCTAGGACTCTCACTGGGGCAGGACCACCGATGAGTGTTCGTCGATACACCATCTTCCGTGGATCCATAGCCTCCTGAATGATTTGGGTCGATAGCCCCAGATTCCTTCCATAGTCGGGATACATCGTTGCAGCTTCGTCAAGATTCTCCTCCGTGACCTGGCTGGGTTTCACTCCACGTTCGACACCTACCCTGACAAGTGTCGCGACTATCTGATGGGCGGTCCTCCACGATAATCCCTTCTCGCGCACAACGGCTGCGGCGAGGTCAGACGCCCCCGCCCAGTGGGCACCAGCTAACTCTTCAGCGCGGGAGGAATCTATCTTCAGGGTGCTTAAAATTCCAGGGATCATTCTCAGCCCATTGTTGATGTCGGTCCAGGATCTGTGCATCCCATCGACGGAGTCTGCTCCCAGCATCCTTGACTTGACGTTGACTGTCAGGTCAGCTAAGAATCTGAGGGCCGTGGGATTTCTCTTCTGCGGCATTATGCTGCTTGTTCCGCAGTACCTGTCGGCTGGGTCGACAAGTCCGAACTCGTTCGAGCTAAAGATGAGCATGTCGTAGAACAGACCGCTGATAACGTGGCTCAGAGTGAGGAGGACGGCGAAGCTGTCCAGTGTGTACCACTCGTGTTTCTCGGCGTCGTAGCAGTTCCTGTACAGCGCGTCGAAGCCTAGGAGGTCCATGGTGCGATGTCGGTCGAATCCAGGGATGTCGGTTCCCGTGCCAATCGCCGAGCCCGCGGGGCTGATCTGGGACAGATCGTAGGCGGCCTCAAGTTTTCTCTGCTCCCTTTCGAGCTGATTGAGGAAGGCCATCGCGTAGAACCCGAGCGTCATAGGCTGAGCATGCTGGAGGATGTAGCTTGAGCCATAGACTGTCAGCCCTGGAGAGTACATCGGCCAGATGGTTTCCACGTGTTTCTCCGCAAAGTCAGCTAAGGCCATCCTAACGGTGGTGAGCAACTCCATGGCTTCGAGGATGTATTCGCGCTGTGTGATGTGTTGGCTCACCGTGGCGAGGTCTCCAGTACTTCTCCCGATGTGGATTCGACCTCCGACCTCCCAGCCAAGCTTCTCAATCAGGTAGGATTCACCCGAGTGGTCAACTCCGCCAACTCTGACGCGTTCCGCCAAAACACCCTCCGCCTCCATCTCCCTGAAGGCTCTGAGGATCGCCGCTCCGTCGCCCTTCGGAATTATGCCCTGTTCGGTGAGCATAACGGTGTGGGCCTTGTCGAACATGTGGTAGGCGAGGTAGGGTGGGGTCTTCTCCCACCCCTTTTCCGCTCTCTGGAACTCAGGCGCCATCGGCTCTGTGAGGCGGCCGACTCCGGGCCTCATCGCGAACCATAGGTGACCTCTGTACCTGTACTCCTCTTTCTTCTCCAAGTTTATCGATGATAGAGCTACTGTGCGCCTACATAGTACCTATCATTGGCCGAGGAGATCGACAGTTGTGCATGGAGAGTTATGTAAGAAATGATGCGAGTGCGCAACTCATGTGACTAAAGATTTAGTCCAGGTTCAGCTGGGCGAGCCAAGTTGCCTCACCCAGAGCGTCTGAAACCCGGTTAGCCTCACGGACAAGCTTCGTCTTCAAGGCTTTGAAGCTGCTAGTATCGGGGTTTAACTTCACAAGTTCGGAGAGCGGATGCAGCACAGGTATTGGCTTGATGTATTCGGCGCCATAATGGTCCTGCCCGTATGGTCCGCTGAGGGTGTAGTTGATTGGGTTGATGACTCTGCAGATCTTCAACATCGTAGCGTTTGTTGATTTTGCTCTCGTCTCATCATCCTCGTGAGAATTTTCGGAGGCCCTGTTTAGTTCCTCTGTTCTTAAGTCGAACGTGACTGCAGCCTCCTTGAAGCCCTTGGCTTTCTCACTTAGCCCTGAGAGGTCTAGTGCGTCGCCTGAGATCTTCTCGAGCTCATCGAGGGCTGTGAGTGTCCAGTCCGCAACTGGGGTAAATCTGTATGGCAGTAATGGCAGAGTGCAGAGCCTCAGAATGACAAGGAGGTGAGCCTTGTTAGCCATGTAGAGGGTCTCAGGGTCGCATTTCTCGATGGTGTCGTATTCGCTGTGGTACCACCAACCACCAGGTTTCTGCTCCTCTCCGTTAGGTGTCACAGTCAAGACCCTTGTGGATGGCACCCCGACCCCGAGGTAGGACTGGTCACCGGCTTTCCACGGTGTGTAGCCAGCGATTCTCCTGTAATCAGCTCCCTCGTATTCGGCTAGATCCTTGATCGTCTGGTCCATGAAGTCGTGGCAAACGGGGTCCGAGTCGACGGTGTATACCGTTGTCCCAATCATGCACGGCGTATCGTCGTTTAGGTATGCGACACAGTGTTGCTTCACTCTATCCCAGTTGTTGTCCAGGTAGTATGTTGATCCAGTCATGATGCCGGTCTCGTGCCCCTGGAAGAAGAGGAACTCCGCTCCTCTTCTCATCGGTTTAAGACTTGATAGAACCCTCGCGACTTCGAGAGTGCACGCGACCCCGACGGCGTTGCAGCTACCAGCCGCGGCCCAGGCATCCATGTGGCTGCCGAGTAGGACATAGTCCTCCTCCTCCCCCTGAATAGATGCCGTGGGCTGTCTTGTTCTAGCCCAGCCCCTTTCATTGCGGCCACGCATAAAGACCCTCACGGGCCCGCTCTGAAGGAGCTGCTTGAGCTCGTTTCCATCCTCATAGTTGATGAGAAAGGCTGGGATTCTCCCGATCTCGTCGATGTTCTCCGGGGTAGGGTTACCCCACACGGACTTGACTGTGCCCCTGTTTAAGACCCTGCGGGGGGCATGGTAACTGATGACGATCAGACCTGCAGCACCCTTCAACACGCCCGCTACGTAGTTCTTCCAGGGCCTAGCTGGTCCGAGTTCGAACTCTGCCAGAACAATCTTGTCCTTGACGTTCTTATCTTTGTAGTCTTCGAGGCCGCCTCCGGCGACGTAGACTAATTCTCCCTCGACCCCTTCTGAACCGGTGGAAGCCATCTGTGCGAGAGGCATCGCATCTATGGACCTCTTTTTTGGCGCCGTGACTCGGAGTTCGGCTTCAGTAAGCTTGGGGAAGTCGAGCCAGCTCTGATACTCAACTGCTTTCGCCTGAACATGGTACCCTTTCAGGACGTTCAGTACGTATTCGACGGCTCTCTCGTTTTCCGGAGTTCCCGAAAGCTTCTGTCCTGATTCCGCGAACCATTTGGTGTGTTCCCAGCTCTTCTCCCTTGAGACTCGGTTAAGTGCCTCCTTTTCATAGTCCGTTAGAACCATATGTGGAGATTCGTAGTCTGCGGATATTTCAGTTGCGCGCGAATGACTCTCTTATTTTTAATAAAAGTGTCAAGTCAGACTCGCAAGTGAAAACGTTAGTATGGGGCTTCCCCCCGCTACTTTTAATAAATTTATGAATATTATCCAGTTCAACTACACATTCAGAACTCGAATATGCAGAAGAGGAGAAAAATCTCGCATCCTGTCGCGCACGCGTAAGGATTATGGGGTTGCGTATATTATGTGCTGGTCATCCTCGCACGCTTGCCGTCTCATACACTTTTTAAAATTCAATTCTCAATACAGAATCATGAATGCCGAAGCATTTGACGATGAGGGATTTCTAATCAACGCCAATCTATGGACCAAAGAACTATCAAAGAGTATGGCTAAGACCCAATTCGACATAACCCTCACCGACCAACAGACAAAGATCATCCTTTACATCAGAGACTACTACAAAAAATGGGAGACACTACCAATGCTTAAAACAATCAGAGACGAATTCGACCTAACCACATCAGAGATAGATGAACAATTCAAGAGAGGCAGCAGCACAGCGAGGGGAGTAATATGCAAACTCGCCGGGTTACCAAAGATGCTATGCATAGCCTCAGGATGCTGAGCGAACAATGAGCGAAGAGCTATTGCTGGTATACGGCTGGGGACCGGAGGAGGATGGAAAACTCTCATCCCTCCTCTACATAGCAGAGACGGGGATATCGATGGGCATGAATACCTCGATCTTTCTCTTCACAGAAGCGGCGATCCTCGCCAAACAGGGTAACATCCAGAAGGTAAGCGTGGAAATGGACTCCAGGTTCAGACGAATCACAAACGACCCCAGGCTCAGGGTATATGTGTGCGAAGAGGCGGCAAGGAAGCGTGGGTTAACACGTGATAACATCGAGGAAAAAATCAGCCTTATTGGGTACGCCACCTTCCTTGACATAGCTACAAAAACTAAGACTGTGATAACAATTTAGGGGATAGATAAACGATGATTGTGAAAAAGGTGAAGGAAGTCAAGGACTTCGACGTCAAGGAGGCGTATGGGCAGGATGCTGAGGGAGTATCGATCAGGTGGATCTCTGAGAAACGCACGGGCGGGGATGAGTATCTGCACAACTTCGCACTCAGATACTTCACCTTCAAGCCTAATGCCTACATGAATCCTCATAAGCATCCGTGGGAGCAGGAGATCGCCGTCACGAAGGGAAGGATTCAGGTTTTAGGAGCTGCCAATGTTCAGATTCTGAATGAGGGAGATGTAGGATATTTCCCGGCGAATGAGGTGCATGGTTTCAAGAATCTCTCTAATGGAGATAGCGAGTTCTATTGTGTGATTGGGTGTGTTGGGAAGGGTGAAAACTGTCTGGGCATACAGGGCTAAAAAACATTATAGTTGGCTAATTAATTGAATCTCTTCATTCATTACCTACTTATTTGACTTGATTATGTTCTTGATGCCGAAGTATTGTAAATGAAAAAAAGATAGCGATTCTTAACCTAGCATCTTAACTAAAAGGATTTAATAGAGAAGGGTTAAAATCGGGCTCCGTGTTGAAGCCGTTGGTATCCACCATGAAGGGGAAGGCGCTCGCACTCATCTCCGGGGGGCTCGACAGCACCCTCGCTGTGAAGATGGTGAAGGAGATGGGGCTCGAGGTCGAGGCTGTTCACTTCACCACCCCATTCTGCCAGTGCGACAAGTGCAGCGTCGACACCACCGCGGAGCAGCTAGACCTCAAGGTCCACAACGTCTTCCTCGGGGAGGAGTTCCTCTCGATCGTCGTCGACCCGCCCCACGGCAGGGGCAGCCACATGAATGTCTGCATCGACTGCCGCATACTCATGCTCAGGAAGGCGAAGACCCTCGCCGAGCAGATAGGCGCGGGCTTCTTCGTCACCGGCGAGGTTCTCGGGCAGCGCCCCATGAGCCAGCATGGGTCGGCCATGCGCCTCATAGAGCGAGAGGCGGGCGTCGAGGACCTGGTACTCAGGCCACTCTCGGGCAAGCTCATGAAGGAGACGCGCATGGAGGACGAGGGAATCGTCGACCGCGACGACCTACTGGAGATCAGTGGCAGGAGGAGGCTTCCGCAGTTCGAGCTCGCGGAGAAGCTGGGCGTCTACGACTACCCGTGCCCATCTGGCGGCTGCCTCCTAACCGACCCCGAGTTCGCCTCAAGGCTTCGGGACTACATCGACAACGAGGGCACGCCAACGATCGAGTCGATACTGCTCCTCAAGGTCGGCAGACACTTCAGGGCGAGGGAGACACGCATCGTCGTCGGCAGGAACGAACTCGAGAACAATATTCTCGAGGGCTTCGCACAGAGAGGCGGAACGCGCCTCGAGGTCGAGGGGATAAACGGCCCCGTCACCCTTGTCATGGGATACGACGAATCCGCCATCAACGCCGCAGCCAAGCTCACCGCAAGATACTCGGATGCACCCAGAGACACACAAGTATGGGTAAAGGTCACGTCAAGCGCCTCCAAGAGCAGGCAACAAGTGGAGACCGTGGACGACTATACGCTTGAGTCTCTCAGGATCAAAGGCGCGAAGATCCGGTCCAAGAATACAGGCGTCTAACCCCCTTACTGATCCCTTCATATGCCCGCGCAAGCTGATAATCACAGGGAAGCTAAAAGATTACGAGTACAACGAAACTAAACCTATATATAATTTTTAAACAAATAGCAATGTATGGCCTTCAAACGAATTTATCAGGACATCCCGGGAGTCAGCTGTCCATTATGCGGCGCATCCGTATTGAAAGATGCTAGAAATACAAAAAAGATCACCTATTTCTGCAGTGGAAAAACAACCCACGACCTAACAAATAACAAGACCATAAAGGCCTTTTTAATTGGAGAAGCCCTAACCCGACCTACAACACACTAGACTACGCCTACGCACATAGAAGCTAAGATAAAATCATTATTTCAAGAACATTATAGACTACTTAAATGCTTATCTCATTTTTCGAACTTGCCTTTAGCTCAAAAAAACAATCAAACATACCGCCAGAAAATTAACCCAAAAGAACAATTACAAAACAACCAAAACCCATCAAAAAAAAAACGACCATGACATAAAACACAAAAAAACCCTAAAAACACATACAAACACACTTTAACAACCACTTTTTAACAAAAACAAGTGAATTGTGATGAAAGAGATCTCTTTCCCCGCTACCACGTACTACCCCCTCAACGTTCGCGTGTATAATAAGATAAATAAGGGTTATTTGCATTCTTTTTTTGACCTTGTATGCCATGTAAGTGCAAAGAGTGTGGCGAAGTTTTTCCGAGTGCCAAGCAGAGAGATGCTCATATAGCCAAAGCACACCCAGAGAAGAAGACGCCAACAACTGCCAAGTCTTCATAGAGCGATGGGACCTATACCCTATTTCGCTCGCGCGTATCATACTCAGATTTTTTCAGATTTCTAAGCTTTGAGAGTTCAAACGACAGCCTTGTACTACCCCCGCAACTTTTCAATTAAACTAAATATTATTTGGTTTAAAATACTTTTTCGCAAACGATGAAGGGCTTATGGCAAGAAGACCATAATGCTCTCGTGATATTAATTGAAAAATTTATGTCGATTTAGAAATAAAATAATTATTTATTTATATTGATGATATTTTTTGAATATCAAATCGAGCAGAATTTTTATATCTAAAATAAGAAGATGAATAATGTATGATCAAAAGTAATAGAAGTAGATTGATACAAACCCAGGTTATGGCACAAATAGCGCCTCCAATTCTTGAGTCACAAGCTGGTTTCAATGGGGGCTATCTAACAACGTGGGATGGGAGGGCAAAGCACGGTGCTGGCCCTGGAGGTATCAAATATAACGTAAGATTGGGATCACCATGTTTGGGTTGGCCAGAGACGGAGTATCTTGAACCTGGGGTATCATTAAAAGAGGTTGAGGCAAAGGCTGCACCATATCAGAATCCCTCCAGCTTTTCGACTACTATGCATACGGTATGCTGTCTAGGCAATGAAGCTAGACTTGTATCCGGGGACGCAAAGAGTAGAAAAGGTGTAATTATAGGTAAGAGCGATAGACACGTCCTCGCTGAATTCTCTGATAAGATACTTGAGGACCTCACGATTGGTGACCATGTTCGTATCATAGCTGAAGGTGTGGGACTCGAAGTTGAGGGCTTTGAAGGCAGCGTCTTTAACATGTCAGGAGAATTTCTCGACTCATTAAATCTAAGTTTGAATGGGGGAAAACTTGTATTCCCTGTCGCCAAAATCATTCCGGCTTATGCTATGGGAAGTGGGGTCGGTGGATCAGAGGCCCAGAGGGGTAACTTTAGTATTCAGAGTAATCCGCCGGAGCTTGTTGAGGAACTAGGAATTGCGGATTTGAAGATGGGTGATTTCGTTGCTCTCAAGGACATTCTGATGCATTATGGGAAGGCTTACCATAGAGGTGCGATTACGGTAGGTGTAGTGATGACTGGAGCGAGTGATAACGCTGGGCATGGTCCTGGTGTACTGGCGCTTGCTTCATCAAAACCTGGTATGATCCTCCCCGACGTAGATAGATCAGCAAACCTAAGGCGCTACATCGATGTGACCTACTATGATTGAGACCAATAAGGATCGACTCGTAAAGGTTGCCGTAATGGGCGAGGTTAATATGCCTTGGGCTAATGAGACCTACTCCACGGCGTTCGATGGTTCACCAAGAATTGGGAATGGACTTAGGCTTGGTATGAATGGAGTAAAATGTAACATCAAGATAGGTGACCCATGCGCTGGCTGGGTTGAGGGTGAGCACGTAGAGCCTGGAGTGAGCGTCGCGAACCCAGATAATTTGCAGAACAACGCTCTCGCAGTACTCGCGTGTGTTGGCAACGAAGCCACGGTAAAATCCGGGGATGCCAAGGGAGCTAATGGAGTAATAACCGGTAAACACGGTCCATTTCATGTCCACTTCCGCGCAAAAGATAAAGCGAACATCTCGATCGGCGATAAGGTCCAGTTCAAGGCTTGGGGGGTTGGATTAAAGATCAAAGGTTATGAAGATGTGAATATACATAAGTGCGGACCAGAACTTCTCGAAAAAATGGGGATAGAGATCAAAAATGGTCGACTGCTTGTGCCAGTCGTCGCTGAGTTCCCTGCCGAGATCATGGGATCAGGCTATGGTATGTCCCCACACTCAATCGACTACGACATCCAGAGCACGTGCCCAGATGTTGCTGTTGAGCTGGGTGTAGATAGGCTGCGCCTCGGCGACTTCGTTGTTTTAAGGGACCAGTTAAACGATTATGGTAGGGGATATTACAAGGGTGCAGTTAGTATAGGAGTCGTAATCCACGGCTGGAGTAATCACCCGGGACATGGACCAGGCGTAACTACGTTAATCAGCGCGAGACCTGGCAGGGTAATGACCACAATCAATCCTGAAGCCAACATCGTTAATGCCCTAAATCTTAGTTTGGATTAATCCCGGAATTCGTCGTCTTTGAATCATTTTTAGGACCAGAATATATGCGGATCCCAATCGCACCGCCAAATATAAATGCGATTAGTATGAGGAAATCATTTACATTAATAGAAATACCACTAATGAATAGAAAAAGAGAGTAAAATAAATAGGCAATAAAACCCAATAGAACACCGACAGAGACATTAGTGTCTGGATAACGTCTCTTGAATAAATTTGATACTGCAACTCCGCTTAATAATGAAGAGGAAAATATCACACCAAAATAAAGGTAGGGGTCAGCAGTAATGAACGTAACTAAAATGAGGGCCATAATATAAGCAGGCGTTGCTTCTAATACTCCCCCTGATACATAAATTTGTAATGGAGTTTTAGTAGTTTTTTCTAAATTTTCCACGTTAATACGATGAATCAACACAATAAATATCTTTTGAGACGAGCACGGCTCATATGGTGAATTTTCCAGAATCCATCACGATGAAGGGCTTTTGGTCTTGCTTCGTCACGGTGATTGTAGGATGCTCAACTAGTAGAATCCATATGGGTCTTTGATGGGTAAAAGCTCCCTCCAAAAGCCACATGTATGGTACCTATCACCTTCTCTGCCTCGAGGAACTCATCGACGAGTCTTGCTTTCGGGTTTATTCCAAAGGAGAATTCTCCCAAGTATCTCGACCCAGGGTCTCTTCGAAGTTCCTCCTCTATTCGACTCTTGATTTTCTTGTCGCTACATTTGACTAAGCCTGCTTTGCCATTTTTGGAACTGATCTCGACTGGAGTTTCGCGGTAGAGTCTGTCGAATCCGCCTGATGTGCAGACAAGTTTTCCATCAAATGAGTCACCCACGGGAGGCATGCACATAACTTCACCACATGGTAGGTTGCCACCGTATTCTACTATGAATTCATGGTCTATTCTGAATGTGAAGTCGGCGCCTAACTGGCTCTGTACTCTAACCTTCTTTGTATCCTTCAGTTTCTCTCTGAGCTTCTCGCCGAAGGCAAACATCGACTCGTATTCAGCATCTGTAAGGGAAGCAGCGCCCTCTGTGAACATGTCTATCGTTAGACCTGGGCAGTGACAGATTCTTGCTGATTTATGCCGTTCGAGTTTGTTGAACTGGATCCTGTAGGCTGTCTCTTCACCAGAGTTTCTGAAGAGGTTAATATACAGGTCTGGTTTATTTGCAGCAATTAGCTCCTTCGTGTGATCATCAAGTTTGGTTCGTATGTTGCTGCTTGTATCCATCATACATAACTTCGTCCAGAGACCGAGTTCGAGTGTAGCCCTCGAAAATAAGTCTCCAAGTGGCTTCAACTCTGAGTCGCAAAATATGAGGGCTGATTCACCCACAGTAGCGTCTCGTGTGTTAAAAAGTGCAGTCTTAACTGCTGAAAGGGCATCCAATCGAGTCACATCTCGTATCCCATCGATTTTCTCAACAGATTCCTCGTTTTCAGTACATAGACGGTTGCTACGATGACGACTATCATTCCGATTGTGAGGTACATGTTATCGGAATTCAGAAGCATTACCATCCTTCCATTCACTAGAGCAGTTCTGCTCATGAAGGTGTTAGCGAAGTAGGCACCGAAGGCGATGTATATCAGGTAGTATCCGATGCGGGACGTCGTTCCCAAGGCTCCTGTGTGTGGCCTCGAGAAGTAGAAGTACAGCAGAGAGGTTATCACAGTGACAACCACCAGGATGTTCTCAAGAGATTGCGTCAGGTTTCCGGTGATGAATAGAGGCACTATTGTCGCTTGGATCTGGCTTGTGAGACTGACTTCTATCACTGCCCTCAATGTGATGCCCATACCGACGCCTATGGAGAGCGCGATTGGGTATCTTGCTACCCATCGATATTTCTCTGTGTACCTGAGATACGTTGCTAAGCCAAGGAGAATGGGGATTATGACTAGATAGTTTCCGCTCTGTAGTGGAGTTATACCGTAGTCCATGATGAAGCCTATCGCAGCCACGAGGGCGAAGGCTTGGGCTGTAGCAACGAATGTGTGTTCAGCGAAGACTGTGAAGGGATTATCTTTGAACAACATACTGAAAATGCATAGGGTGAAGAAGACTACAAGTAGACTATCTAAACCAATGACCATTACTTCTTACCTCCTATCCCCACGAAGTACACTATATTGCCAATAACCACGGCTGCTATCAGCCATAGGTGGGCGATTGAGAGAACGTCGGTGCTCTCTACTCCTAGACCGGGGGTTTTTGTCAGTATCTCGAATTCGCCTGCTCCTCTGACGCTGGAGAGCAACCCAGAGATCTGGCCTGCTTGGAAATATGGAAGCATAGTAGGCAGCATAACACCTGTTTCGCCGGCTATGACTTTGTTATTAAATTTCTGTTGGAACTGCATGAGGAAACTAGTGGCGCTAGCTGAGCCTGAATCGAATGTTATTATCAGTGTTATGTCAGCACCGGTTTTTACGTTATCGAGGAAAGTTCCGGAGATCGAGTTACCGTAGTAATCATTGTGCACAACACCGTGGAAGTTAGTTGCTAATGCGGCTAACCCAGTGTCCCAACCCGCGACGTACCCTATATTGACATAGTCTTGACCGTATTTTTTCCCTTCCAAGTTAACGTTTTTCAGAGTATAGTCGATCCACTGAGAACCCATAGTCCATGCGCTAAAGTAGATCACCTTGAGGGGTCTGGTCATTAGAAACTGTGTGGTGTCGAGGACTTGTGGGCCCAGTTCGCCCCAGGATGCTGCGTCGCCACCGTAGTGGACCAGCACGATGCTGCCTGATGGTAAGTTTACAACGGTGTTATAGTAGTCCTGAGTATACTGGCTTACCGTTATCGGTAATCCTAGTGGGTGAAGTATAGGGATAGCTATGGCTATGAACATGATTATGTACACTATTCGCTTCTGGTTTTGGTAGCCATTTAACCAACTCATTCAAATCACTTCTCCGAAGTTCCGGCCAGGAAACCATACTCCTTGCCGGTCATGACCCTTAGAGCGAGGGCAACTGCAGCCAATGTGATACTTATGCCAATGCCTCTGCTCACGCCCATTGTTGGATAATTTAATATGAATGTGCCAATTGGGTCGAATCCTCCCCATATGATTGCACCGATAGGTGCGTTTTTCAAGAGAACTATAAATGCGGATATGAGGAGCAGTGATGACTCGATGCTCTTGAATCTGAATGATTTGTAGGCTGCGGACGCCATGTAGAAGAGGGCTATTGAGTAGAATGTGGCGCTAAGTGGGGAGTACACGTTATTGTATATGTAGCTTGAGATATCACCCGAGTTCCCCTGAATTACGCCTATGATCGAAGTTATAGAGGTCAATAGAATAAACCAGGCGGCATAGTACCATCCAGGTCTTCTTTTAGCAATTTTTTTCCCGTAATTCTGAAACATGTTGATGAAACCGAGTCCGATTGCGAAAGCTGCTATAACTGTTCCCCAGTTGGTTAGTTGATCGGTGGTTGCCCTAAGGATGGGTATATCGAGGTTCCAATCTAAGAGGAAAACGATGATTGCTATCGCTGTGATTGCTATCGATATCTCCTTACGTTTATACCATGACATTTCAATGCCTCCTAAACGCTAAGAAGTATGGATACGATGTTGTATCCGAATATTGCAACCACAGCACCGACGACGATTAAACCGACAACAAAGATTTTGCCCCAGTCTTGGCCACGAAGGCTTCCTATCTCCACGGGATCCTTTGAGAGATAAGCTCCAGCTGCATAAAGCTCCTCACCGATAAGTACATAATCAGCTATACAAGCCAGCACTGCCGTCTGCTGATAGTTTTGGCCGCTGCCAGCGATGACGATAGCCCCAACCGACTCCGCTTCCTCACTCAAAGCCAGTTGTTCGGGGCCATACAGTCCAGTGAAGGCGGCTGCGGCAATGTTTTTTTCGTGGATCAGCCCTATTTGGCCGGTAGCCCACGCAAACTGGTCTTCTGAGAGGAATATCACATTCTCTGGTTTAAAGTCCTCAATTCTTCCCTCGTCATCGTAGGCGTTCCTAACAGTTTCGACAGCCTGAGGGTAGATGATAGATGTCCCTATGTCTCCACCAGCGGGGACGTATAATGTTGTATGTGTGCGCGCTGCAATTTTGGCAATATAACCCGTTATGCTCAAGGCCGCTAGCGTGTTTGGGCCAAAACTATCTAAACCATAGCCACTCATAACAGGGCGGTTCATCTCCGAAGACCTTTCAACAGCCTCCTCGATAGCATCTAGTGCGGCAACTTTTCTGATATATGGTAACTCCTTGGCTTTTCCAGCCTGCGTCATCAGATAATAAATCACTAAAAAAAGTCCGATGAGCACGGCAAATGGAAAAGCCTTGCCAGGGAATAACAGTAACAATTTAAGTCAGATTAATCGATATTTGTGATACATATTAATAACTTTCCATTAAAACTTATTTCATTTGAGGAAAAATTTAGTATTTTTTAGTCAATTAAGTAATATTCACGACTGATTAACTGGATGAAATACTATTTTTATCAATTATGTCATATTTTAAAACACTAATACTTACTTATTATTTAACTTAATAACCATCAATTTTCTAACTTACTGCCGGGAAGAGAATGATATGAATAAGTTATCACTCATCTAGTACCTCAATGTTCGCTCTCGGCAGAGTCACCCGCTTCCCGTTATTTAGTTCAACCTCGACTACCCTCACGTCTGCTTCTGTCTCAACCTTGTGAAGATTGATTGGCAGACTAATGACAGTGCCATTCTCCCCGAAATAGGGGGTCTGAATCACTCTTACAGGGGTTCCAACCCTCATAGTCGATGGAGCTTCTTCTTTCTCGTCTGTGGGGGGTGTTTCCTTGTTCGGAATGATGATCTCTGGACGTTGAACACCGGCCCTGATCTGGGTGGCGCCATTGATGTGGGCTAGATATCCGTTGAACTCGTTGAAGAGGTCAAAGGTTCTCTTCGACATCGCCATCTTGCCGAAGCCCTCGGTGATGATCAGGGTTAACCCAATTTCTTCTTCCCCGGTTATCGCCACTCCGATAGCGTGGCCTATA
This sequence comes from Candidatus Bathyarchaeota archaeon, assembly GCA_963769425.1. Lineage (GTDB taxonomy): Archaea > Thermoproteota > Bathyarchaeia > TCS64 > TCS64 > UBA8941. The sequence goes on from CAVYLP010000003.1 coordinate 69,608, forward strand.
AAGCTCGTCAAATCTTCCTCTTTAATGCCTCCCGAGATTATGCCTGATACGCCGAGTTCAACAGCTTTTTTTAACGTCTCGAAGGTGACGATTCCCCCCGACACAAGTATGTTACCTTTATGTTCGGACTGAATCGCATCGGCTGAAAGTTGATCCTCTGGGGAACTTACCATCACAGCAATATTGCCGTGTGCCTCTCCGCCTACACCGAATATTCCCTGGATGAAAGCAGCCTCCGTCTCTATTACGGCGCCAACATCTTCGATGATCTCACTGACCCTTCCAGGAACATATGCGTTCACACTGATGGGCTCCGGGTGAGTCCTGACAATGATCCTACCCGTCAAAGCTGAAACATTATCAACTACGCCATCTATTGGAGACCTAACGAATTTTTTTATGAGTCCAAACATCGTTATGCACTGCGCGATAACCTCGTTCTCTTTGACAGGGTCACCAACCTTCTTCACTAAGTAACTCTCGAGCTCCTCAGAATCAACGTTCAGAATACCCGCTGCTTTAAGGATGTAGGGTCTTCCCGGCATTTTTACCTCGGCCACAACGGTGTCGTAGTCGACGACGTCCCCCAGTTTGACAACGACGTTGCCGTGCATTGGCAACTTCCTGATCTTCTTTACATCCACTCTTCTCTTGACTTTCAGGCCGGGTGAGTAAGCTTGTGCCTCGGAGGCAACCGCGTCGGTTTCGATAATTGTCATCAGTTTACACCTCCTTGTTCGGGTAAAGCCCCAGCGATTCATTCCAGGTTTTTATCTTTCGTTTACAGAGCTCTGGGCTTTCTGGGAATCTTATTGGTCTCCCCCTCGCGTCGATGTAGACCCCGACGACGCCGCCTTGTATGGTTGTTTTCAGGGTTTTCCCGGGCCCAGCCCCAACATCGAAACCCCGCGAAGGTGTGATCACCGCCTTCGCCTCATGCCCCTCGGGGAGGGAAACCTTCACTATCTCACCGAACTTTAGCTCTTTATCCACTTTAGAGCCATCGGGTATCTCAAAGTTGACCCTTAGTGCCTCCGCTCCGAACTCAGCTGTGCCGACTGGAGCGATGACAGTTCCAACCCTCACAAGGCAATCTTTGTCGAATATCTGCCATGCCGCATCCGGGTGGATTGTAGAGAGAACGCCGAGGTGAGGCATCATGAAGACGCTGTCTTGGAAGATCCTTGTAACGCCCTCTGGTTGAAACGCGTCGGTCATTATGAGCATCGACTGCTCGCGTCTTGGGGCATGTGAAAGGAGGCCTCCGGTACCAGCTATAATTCTTATCTTCATCATGTCTATGTATGACTCTGCAAGCTCCTGGTTGAGGATCTGGTCGAGGTCCCTCTTCTCACCGACGCCCTTGAGGCGTGTTGCTATGCTTTTATGGTGGACTAGTCCTAGCCTAAGGGCCTCCCTAGCGACAGCGTGTTCCAAGATCAAGTTATCTAGTGTATGAGGTATGATTGTGGGCCGGATCATCTTATTCATGAGCCTGTTCTTAACCTCAGATTCGTCGAGGTCGAATGGGAGCCACCTCACAATATTCTCGACACCTGTCTCGAGGAGCACGTTACATATGCTGTAGCTCATCCCGAGGTTGGCGCTGACGCTCCTCACGAACCTCCCATCAAAGATCGAGTAGATATTTGTGGTGGCTCCACCTAGCCCCACACCTAAAACGTTCTCCTTGAATGTGTTGGCGATGAGCTGCATCGCCATCCCCTCGCCGCCGGGGGTGGGCATTATGTCGATGTTTGTCCACTTCATCAGATCGGGATACCCTGGGGCGTGGGACATTACATGCTTCATGAATATCTCGTGTATGGCTCGTCTTGCGGGCTCTGTGTTCTCCACATCCAGTTTCGGTCGCAAATTCGGGACGCTTGTGAAGTCGAAGTCCTTGCACAAGATCTCCTTAACCTCCTCGGTGGCATCTTTGTTACCCGCGTAGAGGAGGGGGAGGCTATAATCTACCCCGAGCCTCGGTTTAGGCTCCGCCGCCTTAATCAGCTCCGCGGTTTCGAGAACGACCTTTATCGCGCCGCCATCCGTTCCTCCTGCTAATAGGATCATGTCTGGCCTGAGGCTTCGAATCCTCTGTATTTTGACGTAGTCTGGCCGCAGGTCGTTAGTGGCGATCACATCCATGACCATCGCTCCGGCGCCGAGTGCAGCCCTGTTCGCGCTCTCAGCGGTGATCCCTTTCATCGCGCCGGCGACCATCATCTGCAATCCACCACCAGCGCTACTCGTTGTGCAATAGATGTCCACGCCCGAGTCGTTGATGCACGGCATCGAGATCCCGTGTCCATCTGGGGAGAGTATCTTATGGTTGGTCAATTCTTCGATCTCCTTGATGGCGTTCTTAACACCCTGGGTTACGTTCTCGAAGGGTGCTTCCACGGTTGTAGGTGCCTCACCGGCTACGACGAATCTCCACCCGTCCGCCCTGTTGGCAAAGAAGCGGGCCTTAGTGGTTGTGCTACCGACGTCGGTTGCCAGAATGTACCGAGCCTCCTCGAGTGGCTTCATGTCGTTCCCCTACCTTTCTTTAGATGAACTTAAAAAAACTCCTTTCTGTTTTACTCACTTTAGACAAAAACAGTAGCGATGATTAAGAAACGTGGTCATCTTGTTTCATTTTCGACACAAATTAATGAATTTCCACAATGAGAGACACTGAATTTCTAATACAAACACATTTTTACTATCTATCGAAGTCGCCGACTAGGATAGGTCGTAAATTATTTCTCCTCAACTCCCAGATGGACTAACCAGGAGTGTCGATGAATTGGATGAGTTCTCGATTCTGATAACGGATACCGCCGTTGTCGATGGATCAGGTAAGCCTCCATACAGGGCTAGCATAGGTATAAGGGGAGACAAGGTCGAGCAGGTCGGTATGGTGAAAGGAGACGCCGTGACCGAGATCGACGGAAAGAAGCTCACAGCCATTCCGGGTTTTATAGACTCACACAGTCACGGGGATTTCAACATCCTCTTCTTCCCCCGTTGCGAAAGTTATCTCTACCAGGGCGTCACCACGATGGTGACTGGACAATGCGGCATGTCCCCCGCCCCGATAGGCGATAAGATCACCCTACCAGGGATCGCAGAGTATTACCAGTTCGAGCTCGAACCCTACAAGTACGAGCCCACTCACACCGTCTACCCACGTGAGACAGTCAACAGACTAATGAGGGAGAAATTTGGGTGGACGATAGACTGGCACTCAATGGCTGACTGGTTCAAAGTAGTAGAAGAGAAGAAGACGTCGATCAACCTCGCAACCATGGTCGGTCACGTTACGGTAAGGAGGACCGTGATGGAGGATGATTTTGAGAGGCCGGCTAAAAAGGAGGAGAGGGATATGATGGCGTCACTGATCCGAAGGTCCCTAGATGAAGGGTGCATCGGTTTATCCATGGGTCTCGACTACGACCCGGACACCTTTGCCGACAGGGAAGAGCTTGTTGATGCGTGTAAAGTAGCCGCAGAGTACGGAGCCATCTTCGTCCCCCACTCCCGGAGGACGGGGAGGCGCAAAGGCGTAACCGCGGGTCAGAGGCCACACGACAAGATCGATGCCATAAACGAGGTCATTGACCTCTGCCGCGCATCCAAGGTGCGCATGAATATCGCCCACCTCTTCACAGGCTGGTACATTAACCCGGACACCAGTTCGACGCTGGAGGAGGCGAATAGGAGAGCTACCCTCAAGGTCATAGACGACGCGATCAAGGAGGGACTCGATATCAGCTTCGATGCGCTCCCAAGTTGCATGACCTCAGTCTATGGAGGCGCCGCCTTCCTCTGCGGCAGCTTTGAACCATGGGTCAGGGAGAAGGGAAGCCGAGCCGAGTTCGCGAAGTGGCTCAATGTAGAAGAGTACAGGCAGGAGATAAAGGACGCCGTAAAGGCGGGTAAGTGGTACACGAGAGAGGGACCCAATATAAATCCCCACTGGGCTGAAGGCATGACGATACTGAGACATAGGGACCCAAACACAATAAACAAAACGATCGCAAAGATAGCGGAAGAGAGGAGCAAAGACCCCTACGACGTCTGGTTCGACCTGATAAGGGAGGATCCAGATGCCCTATGTGGACATCCATTCACGTATCCCGGAGGACCGCCAGACCTTAACGCCGAATACCATAAAGTATTCTGGCAGCACCCAGCCGTGCCCTAGGGATCGTTCATGCAGACGTATACGATTACCAGTATGAACCCCCGGTCCCCACCTACATGCTGCCCATGGTCATGTTTTACTCAGCATTCCCCCATCATTCCTAGAGAAATTCGTGATTCGCGAGAAGATACTCACGATAGAACAGGCAGATACAAAACCTCGACGCAGCCCGCGAAACGCTACGGTCTAAAGGGAAGAGGCGAGATAAAATCCAGATCCTTCGCCGATGTCGTTCTTCTAGAAATGGACAAGCTGAAGGTAAACGGAACACCCTTGGAGCCGAAGAAAAAACCATCAGGCATACCTTATGTCATCGTCAATGGCTCGGTGGTGATTGAAAATGGTGAACACACTGGTGCAAAGCCAGGCCAAGTGATCAGGAAGGCCTATAGCCTCCCATCTTCTTAAACCCCCCTGAGCGAGAAATCAAGCTGAGACCACGCTATCAGGCGGTGCTTCACTGAACCTCGAGAGCACCTCATACGTCTTAAGAGCGTCCCTCTCAAAGACCAGTATAATCATCTCCGCATCACAACTCATGAAGTCGGTTATGTTAATCTCATTCATGTAGACCTCTGTAGTAATCGCGGAGATGACACCCCGGGGTATTCGCAGCCTCCTCTGAGAGGGGAATCAGGATACCCGCAAGCCCTCGGTTCGTCTGCAGGATTCTCTGGCTCGGTAAAACATCTAGGACTTTATTGACGTTCTTCTCATCCATCGCAACCCTGATGTTTTCGAAACCCTTCACGAAGCGAAAGGTGTCCCCAGTATTGTAATCCGTTTCCAGGGAGATCTTTTTAGGAGAGTGACAATGTCGGGATCATTATCAAGAGTCATCCCTAATATCTTGTTCTTCAAGGTGAGCTTAGAGATTAGTCTCCCAATATTGCTGTAGTTCTCCATCATCTCAAGAATGGGGTAGCGTCGGATCGCACTGACCACAGCCTCAAGCGAGGTCTTCTCCCCAACCGTACCCTGAATAACTCTGGCGAGCGCCCTGATGTTGATGAGGTTTCTCGCAAGCCCCTTCTTTATGACCGCATCCTGCTCGATGGTCTCCTTCACCACGTCACTTAAAGAACGCGTCGAATTCGACATAAATGTAGCGTACACGACACATGGTTTAACATTTGCCGGATATTAGACACGTTTCTACACGAATATCTTCGACCCCAGAGAACATTGCGACTAGATTTAAGCTATCTTCCACTGCCGACATTCAAATATATGCACATATTAATTGAACCACTGACACGATCATGGATGAGTCGCAGCAATCACTCAGCGATAACTTGAGAGAGATCATCGAAAAAGACCCTGTGATAAAACAAGCTCTTACAAGAGGATTCGTTAACATTAGGGCGCTTGCCAGAATGATTCAACCTCAGATGAGTGATAAACCCACGCTCGAGGCCATCGTTAGCGCTATAAGGAGATATCCAGTCAACGAGAGTTACTCAAAATATAGCGAAATCGGGAAGCTCATCGGAAAGCTCACGATGAAAAATAAGATAGCAGCTTTGACGATAGAAAACGAACTAAACGTGAACCTGGCTCTCGACAAACTCTTGGCTGATACCTGGGTCAAAGGAGGAGACACTCTACACATCGTCAAGGGCATCAATTCTTTGAGGGTACTAGTTGACACTAAGAACCTGGACAAGCTTATTGCGGTTATTCCCAAGAAATATATTCGCAAAACCAACAGGGGGCTCGCCGAGATAGTGATTGGTATGAGCAACCTCCAGAGAAAGGCTCCAGAGATCGGCGTCATTGCCACTTTAACATCCGAGGTCGCTTTGAACGGTATAAGTCTCACCGACTTCATGAGCTGCGACGCAGAGATGATTGTCATAGTGCGTGAGAAAGATGCGTTGAGGTGTTACAAAACACTGGAGAAGTTAAGCCAAGAGGGTAGCTAATTTTTCCAGTTTGTAAGTCGATTGCGTGCGTAGATACGAAGCGCTAGCCTGTTTAGAAAACCATCTTCAAAGACCTTAACCCCGCTAACCTCGACCTAACCGAGACAGACTCCAATACCCCATCCAAAAATCAAACTCCAAGTCATCTCAGTAGACCCGAAGCCCACCCGCCAAAACGATGGAAAAACCTCAGAAAGCCCCCTCAGCAACGACGCACTCACTTAACAAAGCCCTTTATACACATGACCAGATCAGGAGACCCCAACCTCACCGAAGCCAACGCAACGGCAAGCATAGAGATCAGACTCAGCAAGACATGGATCACCACACAAGTCCACCCCCTCACTTGGAGACCATCAAGCATCAATTACTCCTTCGCCCTCCCGAAGAGCCTCTCTATGCTCCACCTCTTCCTGAACAGCTTCACGATCCGCCTAGCACCCCTAGCCATGAAGTCCCTGCCCGCCCTGAAGGCATCCCTCAGCCTCGAGTTCCTCCTCACTGGGATAATGGGCTCGGCACCAAGCCACTCAGCCGCGTCCCTCGCGTTCTGAGACCCATATTGGCTGTCGGCGAGCACCGACTTAAATCGGACGCCAAGGCGATGAACCGCCTCCAGAAGCGGCTCGAAGTGAAGCTTGGAGGCTGAGTTGTCTGTCGCTGGGGATTCGGAGGAGGTGTTTGGCTAGTTGGGCTTTCAGCATGGCGAGTGGTTTGATTTGGGTTCTTCCTGGTCCTGTGTGGTGGTAGTGGTTTGTTAGATTTGTGTGTATCTGGTCTAGGTTGAGTGAGTCAAGCACGCGCTTAACATTCAACCTACCTCAATGGAGATTTGGGTTGGTCTCTATATTAATTTCTAAACAGGCTAGCGCGCAAATTACGAGCACAAAGCGCACGTGTTATTGCTACGATCTGGCGAGATCGAAGCGATCGAGGTTCATTACTTTGTTCCACGCCGCAATGAAGTCGTGCAGGAACTTCTCCTGGGAGTCCTCACAACCATAGACTTCCGCTAGGGCCCGTAGTTGGGAGTTCGAACCGAAGATGAGATCGACACGTGTTCCAGTCCACTTGAGTTCGCCCGTTGCGCGATCACGACCCTCGAACACGTCTTTGTCTTCCGAGGCTGCCTTCCAAGTCGTGCTCATGTCGAGAAGATTCACGAAGAAATCATTGGTTAGCGTCTCTGGCCGCTTGGTGAAGACGCCGTGCTGGGATTGTCCGAAGTTGGCATTCAAGACGCGCATACCGCCAACGAGAACCGTCATCTCAGGAGCGGTCAGCGTCAGCAGTTGCGCACGATCAACGAGCAGCTCCTCTGCCGATACAGCGTATTTTGTTTTCAGGTAGTTACGGAACCCGTCTGCAACCGGTTCGAGTACGGCGAATGACTTCACGTCGGTTTGCTCCTGGGACGCATCCGTGCGTCCCGGCGTGAAGGGAACGGTTACATTGTGACCAGCTTTCTTTGCAGCTTGCTCGACGCCCGCGCATCCACCCAGGACAATCAAGTCTGCGAGCGAAACAATCTTTCCGCCTGACTGCGCGCTGTTGAACTCTTTTTGGATACCCTCGATGGTCTGCAGCACCTTCCTCAGCTTGGCCGGCTGGTTGACCTCCCAATCCTTTTGCGGCGCAAGACGGATACGAGCCCCGTTCGCACCTCCGCGCTTGTCGGAGCCACGGAACGTGGACGCAGACGCCCAGGCTGTTGAAACCAGTTCCGAGATCGACAGCCCAGAGGCAAGGATCTTGCCCTTGAGGTCTGCGATGTCCTGCTCGTCGATCAACTCATGATCGACTGCAGGCACCGGGTCTTGCCAGATCAGTTCCTCCGCAGGGACCTCCGGACCGAGATAGCGCGAGCGGGGGCCCATGTCGCGGTGTGTCAGTTTGAACCATGCTCGTGCAAACGCGTCTGCGAACTCATCGGGATGCTCATGGAAATGCCGAGCGATTGGCTCATAGATCGGGTCCATCCGCAGAGACATGTCAGCTGTGGTCATCATGGGTGTAACCCGTTTCGACGGATCGTGAGCGGCTGGCATGAGGTTATCTTCAACATTCTTCGGTTTCCACTGATAGGCGCCTGCGGGGCTCTTTGTAAGTTCCCACTCGTTGCCGAACAGCGTGTCAAGATATCCCATATCAAATTTGGTCGGGTTCCGTTTCCAGGGACCTTCAAGACCGCTGCTGATCGTGTCATCTCCTTTACCGGTGCCGAAGCTGCTCTTCCAGCCTAGGCCCTGTTCTTCGATGCCCGCTGCCTCCGGCTCAGGGCCTACATGTGAGGCGCTGCCAGCGCCATGGGTTTTACCGAATGTGTGTCCTCCGGCAATGAGTGCGACGGTTTCCTCGTCGTTCATCGCCATGCGAGCGAAGGTCTCTCGAACGTCGCGACCCGAAGCGACCGGATCCGGAACCCCGTTTGGGCCTTCCGGGTTCACATAGATCAAGCCCATCTGGACGGCGGCGAGGGGATTATCGAGTTCTCGGTCACCAGTGTAGCGCTCGGCGCCAAGCCACTTGCTCTCGGACCCCCAGTAAATGTCCTCTTCAGGCTCCCAGACATCCACGCGTCCGCCCGCGAAGCCGAACGTTTTAAAGCCCATTGACTCTAGCGCACAGTTCCCAGCCAGGATCATCAGGTCGGCCCACGAGATTTTCTTGCCATATTTCTGCTTGATCGGCCAAAGCAGACGACGCGCCTTGTCGAGGTTAACGTTGTCAGGCCAGCTGTTAAGAGGTGCTAGTCGCTGCGAGCCTCTGGAGGCGCCCCCGCGGCCATCGCCCACGCGGTAGGTACCTGCACTGTGCCACGCCATCCGGATGAATAGCCCACCATAGTGACCGTAATCGGCTGGCCACCAGCTCTTGAGAGTCAGTCATCAGGGCATAGAGATCCTTCTTCACAGCATCCAGATCCAGTTTCTTGAATTCCTCAGCGTAGTTGTACTCTATTCCCATCGGATTGGATAGGGAGGAATGCTGGTGCAGAATCTTCAGGTTCAACTGGTGGGGCCACCAGTCTTGGTTTGAAGTGCCCAGCGCGCCTGAAGTAACTATCGGTTTCCTATTTTCAGTCATACAATTCGCCTCAGAGAATGTATTTAATTTTCTCATCGATGTTTTTAAGTCTGTTTATTACTTAATAATCGGTAATGAATAGCACTCTCACTGATGTCGAGATCATATCTGCACTCCGCTCGAAGGGTTTCAAGGCTACTTCACAGAGGATAGCCATCTGCCGCAGCATATTACATAGTGCGGATCATCCTACTCCCCAGAGAATTTACGAGGAAGTGAAGAAGTTTCACCCAACAGTTAGCTTGGCAACAGTGTATAAGACCCTGGGCGTGTTGGAGGAGCTTAACCTGCTCCAGAATCTGCCTTTGAAGCACGGGGAAACGAGGCTCGACCCTAACATGGAACCTCATCTCAACATGGTTTGCAGTAGATGCGGGGTTGTAAGAGATGTAACAGATGAATACTTGAAGGAGATGATTAAGAAGGCGGCTGAGAAGGTTAGATTCAGCATCTCGGGGCAATGCTTCCTCCTCTATGGAGTGTGTGAGAGTTGCGGGAAAAAGCGCTAGAAGTTCACCGCGTTCATTGGTTTTTTGTGAGGAGTCTGCAGGTTAAGATCTATCAGAGCACACTAGACGATGAGTTGTTCATAATCACTCCTAGTTCATTTACACAGAAGCAATAGCAAAAAACGTTCAACGAGATTTATGCTTTCTGTAAACGTGGCATCTTTTTGTTATTTCATTGGATAACGGTATGTAAGTGCTAAAGAAACGGAAGTAATATTATAACATAGTTACTCTTACAGGGAGAGAATAACTAACCTATATATTTTAAGTTAAATAGAATAAATTTATTAACTATGTCTATATCAATCATGCGAGTGAATAGACATGGCTGATGTTTCATTCAAGTTAGTTGATGTTGAGAAGAAACCCAGTAGAAGGTACAGGAAAGGAAGCAAGTACGATCCGATAATCGACCAGTTCTGCAATAGCAAGTCCAAATTGGTGAAGGTTGAATTAAAGGGGAAGGACGCAAACTACATTCGTACTCAGCTGAAGAAGAGGATCGATGCTAGGGATATGGGTAGTCAAATTGAAGTATCGGTCGTCAACAACATCGCCTATATTGAGAAGAAGTAAAAAGGGTACTAACCTCAAGGGATTTTGATTTATCAAATCCCTCTTTAAATTCGCTTTTAGCATATCTTATTTTAAGGATATTTCCCACCGATATCGAATAAGTCCACGATTCAAGACTTCAAGCAATGCGTTCGCCTTCTTTCGGAGTTCATCGGCGTTGCTACCAACTGCCTCTAGGATCGACTCCTCTTTGATCGAGGCCGCCTCCTCGAGTGTCTTCCCCTTTAGCAGGTCGCACAGCGCCTCCACCGCGACGTTGACCGTTGGGTCGCATAGGCACAGGTACTTGATTGTTTCAATGGAGCCGTTGCGGATGTTGATGAATATCTTCAGGTAATCTGCGGGGCGCCCGCAGATCCGCCTGTTGCCCTCGGCGACGGGGTCTAGGAGTATGGTGGGGTTTTCGATGGTGCCGGCGTTCTCGAAACCCGTCCTGAGCAGCTTGCGGTAGTACTTGATGACTGCCTGGTCCATCTTTTCCCTCTTATCGACTCTCATACGTAGCTGCGTTCTTCAAATATATCGTCGAGCGTCTCGATGAACGTCTCGCACTCCTCCATCGTGTTGTAGAAGTAAAGGGAGACGCGGTACAGCATCCTATGCTCCGAGGGAAGCCGCGGCTCCGCCCAGCCCTCTCCGTACTCCCTGTTCAGGTAGGAGTGGACGCAGAAGGCGCCGGACCGGATCATTATGTTGCTCCTCTCGCTGAGCTCCTCGGCTATCCCAACGGCGTTGGGCCGCTTGATCTCGAAGGTCAGTATGCCTCCTCTCTGGGCGGGGTCCTCCGGCCCGAGTATCTTCAGCCACTCCGCCTCGTTGTACTTGTGGAGGAGTTCCTCCGTCAGGAAGCGGTTAAGATCCGTTTCGTGGGAGCTTATACGCTCCATCCCTATCTTCTTCAGGTACTTGACTGCTGGACCCGCCCCGATCTGCCCCGGATAGTTCTGGACCCCCGCCTCGAAGCTCTCCGGGGGATCAAGCAGGCGGTAGGAATCGTAGGTCGTGTCACCTACCGTGCCTCCGCCGATGAGAGCTGGTTCGACTAGACAGCGATCCGACTCATCCACGCCTATCCTCCGCTCTATGAACTCCTTCTTGCCGTAGAGGATGCCGACCCCCTTCGGCCCACACATCTTGTGTATCGAGAATGCCAGGAAGTCCACATCCAGATCCTGCACGTCGACGGCCCGATGCGGGACCGCCTGAGCTCCATCGAGCAGGACCTCGGCGCCGTGATCGTGCGCTATCTTGACCATGGCTTTGGCAGGGATGGTGTAGCCCGTAAGGTTCGAAGTGTAGCCCATGCTGACTAGCCTGACCCTGTTACCCTCCAGCTTGTGCTCAAGCTCCTCGAGATCGAAGATGCCGCCTGGGCCCTGATCTACATGGTCGACCTTGATCAGTCCTTTATCCTGTAGCCTAAGCCAGGGGAGCAGGTTCGAGTTGTGCTCCTTGTCCCCCAGCAGAACGATGTCTCCAGGCCGGAATCTGAATCCGAGCGCCACGATGTTGATGGCGTGGGTCGTGTTCGAGGTGAAGATTATCTCTTTTTCGGATCTCGCGTTTATGAAGTTCTTGATGAGATGACGGGAACCCTCGGTCCCTTTATCGGCGTCTCCCTCGATTCGGCTGGAGACCTCCTCTGCGAACCAGTGCTGGCTCCTCCCCTCGCCGCACGCCGGGTACTCCTTGTAGTACTCGTTAATGGCCTCGATCACCTGCCTCGGCACAAGCGTCGTGCAGGCGTTGTCTAGGTAGACCGGCGGCTTCCCGTTGCGACGGCGGCTCAGCGCCGGGAAGTCCCGCCTTATGGCCTCCAGGTTCTCCTTGTTCATCTCTTCGTCATCCATCTCCGGCTATTAGGTAAAAAGACTGGTTCTGTATCGGCTTAGGGCGGCCACATTTTTTGGTGCTCTACTTTTTCTTCTCGGCGAGCGCCTTCTTGACCCTCGCGGGGGTCGCGGGGAGGTCGTATATCCTCGCGTCGCAGGCGTTGTAGATGGCGTTCGTCACTGCGGGTGCCGTCGAGGTCATCGTCATTTCGCCGATCCCCGTCGTCTTGAGCGGCCCTATCGAGCGGGGCGTCTCCCTGACGAGGTTGACCATCTCGAAGCTGTCCCGGATCATGGGGAACTTGAAAGTGACGTAGTCGACGCTCTTGCCGTGGACGTACTCCTCCCTCAGAGCGTAGCCGACGCCCTGATCCATACCTCCCTCTAGCTGCCCTTCGAAGGCCAGGGGGTTGATGACGGGGCCGGCGTCTATCGCTGACGTGATCCTCAGGACGCGTGTCTCTCCGGTCTCGGTGTTGACCTCGACCTCGCAGAGCTGTATGTTGTGGCACTCCGTCGCGTAGTTAGGCCCCTGTCCCGTCTTGGGGTCGAACTTGTCAGGCCCCTCGGCCGCGAAGTTGCCCTCGTAGCGCGTCGGCTTGCCCGCCTTCTTCATGCCTGCGTAGGTCTTCGTCTTCGCCTCGGCCATAGCCTTCTTGAGCTTGTCGCAGGCGTCTGCGAGGGCGTTCCCGGCGAGGAACGTCATGCGGCTGCCCCATGAGCCGCCTGCGCTCACAGTCTTATCCGTGTCACGTGTGTAGAGGCGCACCTTCTCCAGGGGTAAGCCTAGCCTTTCGGCCGCGATCTGAGTGAGCATGGCGTCGTTCCCCTCCCCCGGGTCCGCGACGGCAGCGTAGATCGTTACGCCGTCATCGGAGTCAAGCTCGATATAGAGCTTAGCCGCGTCCCCGAAGTCTCCTATGCCGAACGAATCAGCTGCAAGGCCGACGCCGCGCCTCAGCTTGCCACCCTTCGCGTTGAACGCCTCCGCCTCCTTAACAGCCTTCTCGTAGGCGGGCTTCACGGCGTCGCATAGCTCGGGGAATGGCCAGTCGACCGCCACTGGGCCGGTGGACTTCGACTGCCCCGGCTTCAGCGAGTTCATTCTACGAATCTCAAGTGGGTCTATGCCGAGTTTCTCAGCGATCATGTCAACGGCGGACTCGATTGCGAACATCGTTTCCGGCGGACCCGCTCCTCGGGCTGCACCACCTCCGGCGTTGTTGGTGTAAACGAGTCTACCGAAAGCCTCGATGTTGGGTATGTGGTAGGACCCCTGTAGCATCATCAGCGAGCGATCTAGGCTCGAGCCGGGTCCGCCCAACATGTAGGCGCCCTTGTTAATCGTGAAGTCGTAGTAGAGCGCCGTGAAGTGACCACCCTTGTCCGCCGCCATCTTCAGCTTCGCCGAATATGGGTGCCTCTTCGATGTAGTCTGCATCGACTCCGTCATACTCGGCTGATACTTGATTGGGCGCTTGAAGTGGAGCGCAGCGGCAGCAGTGACAGCCTCCGTCGTGACCCTCGCCTTGATGCCGAACTGACCGCCTACGAAGGGCTCCTTATAGCGGACGTTGTCCCAGCCGACCGCCTCCTTGATCTCGGCAGTATGGTTGTGGATAGCGATGCTGCGCCCGATCACGACGAGCTGGTCGCCATCGAGGTAGGCGACGCAGTTTTCGGGTTCAAGCGGTGCCTGGTGGTTCATCTGCGTCTCGAAGTCGTGTTCGACGACGACCGCAGCCTTGGCGAACGCCTCATTCGCGTCTCCCTTTATGAGGGGCTGCGAGTAGCAGAGGTTCGGCGAGTGGCTGTGTAGCTGGTAGGCTCCGGGTGCGAGCGCCTCCTGAGGAGTCATCATGACGGGGAGAGGCTCGTACTCGACCTTGACAGCGGCCGCCGCGGCCCTTGCCTGCTCGCGGGTCTCCGCTGCGACGCCGATGATCGGGTCACCAAGACACCTCACCACGTCCTCGCATAGCACAGGCCTATCTGGCCAGTACTCCCTGATCCTGTTCGTTCCCTTGATGTCGTCGGCCGTCATGACGCCGAACACTCCCGGCATCTTCAGCGCCGCCTTCGTGTCGACGGACTTGATCTTAGCGTGGTACTGGATGCTGTGCACCAGCGCTAGGTGGAGTGGTTTGTCGAGCTTTATGTCGGCGGAGAACTCGGCGAGGCCACAGGCCTTCAGCATCGATGTGGGCCGGGGATGGAATGTGCCCATCATCCCTCCCTTGAGACCGCGTCGGACCTCCGCGGGGGTCGTCTCCTTTCGGATGAACTGGCCCGAGAGCTTCACGGCCTCAATGATCTTCTTGTACCCTGTGCACCGACACATGTTGCCCGCCAGCGCCCTCTTTATCGCCGGGAGGTCCGGGTTGGGGTTCTGATCGAGAAGGACCTTCGTCGCTATTATCATGCCCGGCGTACAGAAGCCGCACTGTATCGCGTCGGTCAAGACGAACGCCTCCTGGATCAGGTGAGGCTTCTCAGGCGTGCCCAGACCCTCAATCGTGGTCACGGACGCGTCGTCAAGGTCGGCAACCTTCTGCAGGCAGGAACGCACCGCCTTGCCGTTCACTATCACGGTGCACGCTCCACACTGACCCTTCCGATCACATGACTGCTTCGTGCCAGTCAGACCGAGGTCCTCGCGTAGCAGGTCGATTAGGGCCCTGTTGGGCTCCACCGTGAACTCACGCTTGACTCCGTTGATATTTATAGAAACTTCCTTCGTCGTAGTCGGCGACATGCAATCAACTCTGCATTACTATTACGAAATGTTTGTATGAACATTTCGGTCGAGTGTACGCGCTTGCCTCCTATAGTTGCCCTGCGTTGTTGCGTCCTAACGGTGAAGCGGGTGGAGCAGCTAGGTTAGAGTACATTAAGATTAAAATGGGCTAGACCAGTGGAAGCTTTTTTTTCAGTCTAATCCTCCTTAACAAAATGATTTTACTAATATGTGATGCCTCTATAAACGCTAGCAAATGATTCTAGAGTCGATATGTATACTCGTTCATTTTATAAGACGCTGTAATCTTCCTAATTGCGTGAGAAGTTTGAAAATTGTGTCAGTCTCAATCGCATCCATTGCGATTCTATTCACGATAGTCCTAGCATTTTCAGCGACTAATGTAGTCCACGCCATCGGGGTAAACGCCACTATAAATGGTGGACCCACCCCCATGGGAATAGTATATGACTCCGGCAAGAACCTAATCATCACAGCCAACTACAAACTCGATCCAACCAACCCAAACTCCGCAAACAGAATCTCATTGATAAACGACACCACTAACAGACTCATCGGGTCGATCGCCATACCCTTTATACAAACAACAGGTGCTAGAGGAGCCTTCCCAGTCGACCTAGCCTATGCACCGGACCAAAACTTGACATTCGTATCCTGCGGAGCCGGCACGGTAGCAGTGGTGGCGGATAAGGATGGCCACATAGTCGCAAACGTTGCAGTGGGGATTTCTCCAACTGGCATAGCCTACGACTCCGGCAAGAAAGAGGTCTATGTAGTCAACACATATGACGGAACCGTCTCGGTCATTGACGTCAACTATAAGGTGATCGCAACCATACCCGTGGGAAAAAGCCCCACCCGCGTAGCCTATGACTCAGGTTTAGGCGAGGTATTCGTGACCAACGAGGAATCTAGCACGGTCTCTGTCATTTCGGATAGCAAACATGAGGTTGTTGCAACCATAACCGTTGACGCCGGCGCCACAAACTTCGGCCCCACAGGCGTCGCCTACGACTCCGGCCAACACAAGGTCTACGTCGCCAACCCCCACTATAACACTGTCTCCGTCATATCCGACGACGCGGATAACAAGGTCAAGACCACGATCAACAACATATCTGGCGCGAGTGCTGTGGCTTACGATTCTGGCAAGGGCCAGATATGGGTGCTCACACAGGGTGGCGTCACCGTAATATCAGACAGCAATGATCAGGTAATTGCCAGTGTGGGTATCGCATCTGGGCTTTATGGTATAGCCTATGACTCAGGTAAGGGCGAGATATTCGTCACCAGCACTAATGATGGCACGGTCTACATGATTTCAGATTCATTCAGTACCCCAACGCCGACGCAGACAACAGGCACCCTAATAGTCAATGTAAAGGACTCCAACGGAGGTGTCCTCTCGGGAGTAACTGTATCGTCGACGAGCCAGCCCTCAGGTCAAAGTGGGTTGAGTGGGACAACCGGCTCTGATGGGTCGGTGACTATTAGCAATGTGGCTACAGGGGCATACACGTTACAGGCATCGAAAAGTGGATACGTGACTGGGACTGGTTCAGGAAGTGTTGCGGCTGGCTCATCTGCAACCGTTAGCATTACCCTTCAGACTCAACAATCGGGCGGAGGAGGTGGAGGGGGCGGGGGTGTGCCAGGTTTCCCGGTTGAAGCTACTGTACTGGGTATAATTCTCGTTGTGGTTGTGTTGTCCGCCCGAAAACGCTTATCCGTTTAATTTCCTCGATTTTTCTATAACTCTTCGGCATGACTCATTTTTTACTCCACTTGCACACACAAATAAAGTCGAAGATGATACAACGAGGATGATATTTATCGATGTGAGGTGTAACACCAATAAAATGACGTCTGAGATGAGACAGAGGCAGATTTCCAAATTATATATCTAAGAGGTGTGACACTAATCTCATCAATTCATCGAATCTCATGCCACTTATACTCTAGCGCATTTGTTACAAGCGATGAGAGACTGAGGAAAATAGAGGATCCCGCGATCATCATAATGAAGGACTATATCTAAACAATTTTTTAAATAGAAATGAATATGTAAAAGCTTCGTACTAAATCAAAATGTATTTATCGAATTGTAAATGGGTTAACAACCACCATTATAACACGCAACAACCACCGTATACAGTGAAGAATCCTGTAACGGCCACCACTTACATGCGCAACTGCTACTATTACAAAGCGCAACAGCCACCGTATACAAGGGACAGCTCCGCAACAGCCGCCACTTATAAGGAAGACAGAAATAGACAGAAATAGACAGAATAAGACAGGAATAGACGGAAATAGACAAAAATATACTAAAAAAGACAGAAAAAGACAGGCGTCTAAGCGTTTTTATTGACCTGAATCGGTAAAGGGGCTTGGAAACGGCTCAGATGGGTAAAGTGTTTGTGAGGAAAAACGGTATAAGTTGCAGTCGTTGCGGTATAAGTAGCCACTGTTGCGCGGAGGATGTGGATGGACTCAGATGGGTTTTTCGGTGCGGATCGGAGAGGCACATAGATTAATGATCCCGATTGAATGCAGGCGAAAACTTGACCTGAAGCCGGGGCAGATCTACGATATAACGATTGTAAGCTCGGACAGGATGGTCAAAGAAAATTTCCTTGCGAAGCTTCACTCATCTGGACACGTCGTCATCCCGAAGCTCATCTACGAGACAAGAAAGTTCGCCAAAGGTCAGCTTCTAACCGTCTACGTCAGTACAGATTAAACGAGGTGGAGGATTGCCTAGCTAGACCTTCCCTTTAGCCTGATCCATCGCGGCCTGGATCCCCCTACTGATCTTTCTCGGCAAAGTAGTTCTTCTCACCCACCGGCCATCCGCACTAAGCTTTTTGATTACCTCACTCAGGAGGGCTACATCAGCTCTGAGCCTGTTAACGTCACGCCTAGCCAAGACAAAGAGCATCCTCGTAGCGTCGTCCTCGACCCCGTCCTTTAGCCAAGCATTAAGGCGCCTTCTATCAGCCTCGGTGAATATGTAACTTCTCATAAAGCTAAAAATATAACAGCGTACTAATAAAAATTCAGGATTCAGAATACTATTTAATCCTTCCAGCACCGAGCCACGTCTTCGCCTCTGCAGAACCAGACCCCCTTCTGCCTCATCATGTGCTGGATGAGCCTCTCCACCATCATGATCCTGTGCGCCCTGCCGCTGATGTAGGGGTGCAGCGTTAGGACGTAGACGCCGTTCTCGACGTTGTCGTACATGTAGTCGAACTCCTGGCTCCACACCTCGAAGACGTCGCTCGGGGAGTGTAGTCCCGGGTTTAGGGGAGCCCTGCGGAACTCGAAGTGGGGGTAGTCGTCCATGTACCAGGAGATGGGGAGCTCTATGATCTTCGACTCCCTGCCGAAGACCCAGGGCTCGGAGGGGGAGCCGTGGTCACCCACCCTGCACTTGTAGGGGTTGAAATCGTCACCCATCTGGGTGCTGTCGTAGAGGAAGCCGTGGTCCTCCATCAGCTTTATCGTGCTGTTACTGTTCGCGAAGCCGCCCGAGCGGTTACCCACGGGGTACTTGCCGGTGACCCTCTTTATCACCTCGTTCGCCTTCTCCATCAGCTCCAACTCCTTCTCGGGGCTGAGCTGAGGCGCGTCCTCGTGGCACCACATGTGGTGGGCGATCTCGTGCCCCTTATCGAATATCTTCTTCGTGAGCTCCGGGTAGACCTCGATGGTCCACGCCGGAACGAAGAAAGTGGTCTTGAAGTTGTACTTGTCGCAGAGGTCGAGCACCCTCGGGACGCCTACACGGGCACCGAACTCGCCCTGGCTGATCAACGTGGGCGTCGTCTCGCCGCGGAGGACAAAAGCAGACATCGCGTCGAAGTCCCAACTGAGGACGACGGCGCATTTCTTACCCTTCGGTAGAACAATCGGCATATCGGTTCGAGGAATAGGGTACTCAAAATGCGCTTTTAAGACCGCGCATCACGCCGACTCAAGCTTGTTGGAGGGGACCCAGCCGTAGCGCCACTTGGCGTCGAGGCACTCCGCCCACCCGAGCGTCTCCCCGAGTAGCTGGACAACGTCACCTACCTCCACGGTCAGCTCGATTGAGTTATAGGGCTGGTTGAAGACGCCCTTGGCCCCATCTATCCTCAGGTGGGTCGAGGGGACCCACATCTCAACACTCTTCGAATCTTTGCACCAGAACCAGCCAGGCATCTCCGGGTCCTCCTTACCGACGGAGACAATGTCCCCCTCGGACGCGACCATCGCGTAGGTGAAGGACGCCTTGTGCTCCCTCGCGACGCGGTACAATGGCCTCTTCATGGTTTCGGGTCCGCGTCGGCGGATAAACCGTTTACTCTTCATCCAGGGGTGAGGCGAGCACTACTTCTTCAATGTCTCCTTGACAACGACGATAGCAAGGAAACAGCCAAGCAGTGCGAGCCCAGCGTTGAGGAGGAAGAGTGAGCCGACTCCGAGGAGGGCTGAGACGATCCCCGCAACAGCAGGTCCAGCGAAGGTGCCGAGGTCTCTCAGTAGACGGTAGAAGCCGAAAGCCTTCCCACGGTTCTCGGGGGTAGAGACGTCGGCGACGAGGGCGCTCGCGACGGGGTGGAAGAAGCCGGTGCCGAATCCGAGGGTGATGCTGGAGGCCACCAGTGCTACCGGGGAAGCCGAGGCGAAGAGGCCGATGAAGCTCAGCGAGGTGAAACCCATCCCCACTGCTATCGGTAGCCTCCTGCCGACGCGGTCAGATACTGGGCCCGCGAGGAAGGAGCCGAGAGAAGTCGCCCCCGCGAAGGCGACGAATAGGAGGGCCAGCTCCTCGATGCTGAGCAGGCTCGTCTGGGTCGTGTATAGGGGGATTATAGAACTGAAGACGTTCTGAGAGTACATGAAGAGGAAGGCGGTATACATCGCGACAAGGTACTCGGGACCGATAATGTCCCTGAGCCCGCCGACGTCGAGCACCGGCCCCCTCGCCCCCGTGGGGGCGGAGGTCTCCCTGACGAGCACAATACTGAGGACGAAGGCCACCGCGGAGAAGGCAGAGGCAACGCCGAAGACGGCGGCGACGCCGATCACACTGACCAGTACACTGGACGCCGCTGAGCCTATCATTATAGCGAAGCCGTTGCCCCCCTCATAGAGCCCCATCGCGAGGGCCCTCCTCTCCGGGCCAGCCGCCTCCACCATCGCCGTCATCATGGCGAGGAAAAACATCGCCTGCCCCGCCCCGTAGAGAACGAAGCCGACGACCAGCATGGCAACGGAGGAGGATAGGTAGACTACCGCGAGGCTCACGGCAATCGTCGCCGCCCCAACCGTGGCTAGCCTCTTCCGCCCGTGGACATCAGAGAGGAAGCCACTCACCGGGCCCAGCCCCGCCTTAACGAGGCCGATAGTCGAGATAAGAACACCCACAAGCAGGTACGATGTCCCCACGAAGCCGCTCGTCTGGAGGGCGAGGAGGGGCTGGATCATGCCGTAGCCGATGAAGCTTGCGAAGAGTGCCGTCATGTAACCGGCGACCCTAAAGAAGAAGCCGAGGCCACCCTCTCTCGCGGTCAAGGTCTCAACCAACTCCCCCCACAGCCGTGAAAAGGCTTGCGCCGACGCCTGCCACCTGAAACGATAAAAACACCATGGGCCAGAGTCACTCAGGTGTCAGACTTGGTAAAGGCTCTCGTCCTGTATCACAGTCAGGAGTTCGGTAACACGGGTAAGATGGCGGAGGCGGTGGCGGAGGGGCTGCGCTCCGCGGGGTGTGAGGTCACCACTTTCAACACTAACGCGGGGAGGTTCGACGCCTCCACCTTCCCCCAGTACGCCTGCGCCGCCTTCGGCTCACCCGACTACTACAGCTACGTCGCGGGGGGCCTCAAGACCTTCATGGACGACCACTACATTTTGCATACTCGCAAGGGCGTCACCGGGATGAAGGGCAAGCCATACTCCCTCTTCTACAGCCACGGGGGAGGCGGCAGGGTCAGGGAAGCTATGGTGAACCTCTTCAAACACGTCGGGACACTCGTCGGGGAACCCCTCGGCTGCCCCGGCGCACCCTCGAAGGACATTCTGAGTAAGTGCCGCGACCTCGGAAGGGAACTCGCCAAGAAAGCGACGACCTCATAACGATCGGTAAGAAAAGGGCTTCATCAGGAAAGCGATCAGTCTACCACTTCAGCTTTTGGAGGAAGGCCCTGACTTCCCTCTCGAAGTCTGCTGGCTTATCCTGGGGCACCATGTGACTCGCCCCCTTAACCGCCACGACCTCGAGGCCCGGGATCAGCTTCACCATCCGCTCCCTCTTCTCCGGGGTCACCAGCGGGCTCTCGGAGCCGAGTATCAGCTTAGCTGATACCCTGATCCTCTCGACGTATGGCCAGAGGTCGGTGAAGTAACTTGTCATTGTCGGGCTGCCCGTGGGCTTCGGCTTGAGACTCCCGTTGGGTTGCTTCACAAAGCCGTGTTTGAGCCGGTTCTCGACGTACTCTGGGGAGAACCCGGGGTATCTCTGCTTCAGGTACGCCTTCGCCTCGGCCTCGTTCTTCATCGACTCAGGCGCCTGCTGACTCCAGGGTCTGGACACCGGGTCCGGCGGTGCTATGTCGACCAGTATCAGCCCCTTCACCTCGTCGGGGTGCTCCGCGGCGAGTATCATGCTCATCCTCCCACCGATGCTGTGGCCTATGAGGACGCAGGGGGAGTAGCCGAGCTTCAGGTAGCACTCTCTCATGAGTTCCGCGTGCTCGGGGAGGGTCACTGTCTTCGTCGGGACGGTGGTGTCCCCGTGTGCGAGGATGGTGAGGGCTAGTATCTGATACCTGTCCTCAAGCGACTCACACATAGCTTCCATACTGTAGGCGTCCATCCCCATGCTGTGAAGGATGACGATCTTCCTACCCCTCTTCCCCCAGGTGGCGTAATGAATCTTGTAGCCGCCGACCTCGATGAAACCCTCGGATGCCGTCAAAGCGTGTCGAGGAGTGTTGGGGGGCTTCGCCGGTTTCAATTTTTGGATCAGTACCGGTCGCGTGGGCTCTGTGTGAGCTTCATCACGGCGAGGCTGTGGCTGCAGACCCCCTTCTCCTGGTACCCGGGGCAGCTGCAGTAGACCCTGCCATCCCTGACGACGAGGGTATATGTGCCGTGATCACCAAT
The DNA here is from genome assembly GCA_963769425.1 of Candidatus Bathyarchaeota archaeon. Lineage (GTDB taxonomy): Archaea > Thermoproteota > Bathyarchaeia > TCS64 > TCS64 > UBA8941. Next base: position 91,645 of record CAVYLP010000003.1, read on the forward strand.
CACATTGTAGTGCCCAGTGTCGAGCCTCTCGATCCTCCCCGCCTTCAGGAGCCGGTCGGCCTTGTCAAGCATCTTGTAGAGTGGCATGGCGAGCACTGAAAACAGGAGGCGACGGCTTCAAGATAAGCTATTCCATGAGGGCGCCGGGATACGGTGAAATATTCTGAGCGGGGATATCGTGTTGATTCGTATGGGCAGACTTGAGGGTAAGGTCGCGGTGGTCACAGGCGCCACCGGGGGCATAGGCGAGGCGAGCGTCAGACTCTTCGCATCGGAGGGGGCCAGGATCATAGCGGCCGACGTCGAGGACGAGAGGGGACACCGCCTAGAGAGTGGATTGAAGGGCAAGGTGGTCTACCGCCACACCGATGTCTCGAAGGAGGAGGATGTCAGGGACGCGGTGAAGGACGCCGTGGACAACTGGGGGCGCCTAGATGTCATGTTCAACAACGCGGGTATCGTCGGCGCCGTCGGCTCAATAGAGGAGGTGAAGCTAGAGGACTTCGATAGGACCCTCAGGGTCAACCTCAGGGGGGCCTTTCTCGGGGTAAAGCACGCCGCCCCCGTGATGAGGAAGCAGGGCTCGGGGAGCATAATAAACACGGCGAGCACCGCCGCCGTCCTCGCGGGCTTCGGCAACCACATCTACAGCGCCTCGAAGGCGGGGATAGTCCAGCTAACCCGAAGCGTCGCCATGGAGCTTGGGGAGGCGGGTATCAGGGTGAACTGTGTCAGCCCCGGCTACATACCGACGCCGATGATAGGAATAGCTAGGAGCCTGACCAGGGACCAGGCGGAGGAGAAGATGCACATCATCGAGGACGCCTTCAGGGACGCCCAGCCGCTCCGTGGCCCAATAATGCCCGAGGAGGTCGCAAAGGCAGCACTCTTCCTAGCTAGCGATGATTCCAAATTCATCACGGGACAGAACCTATTCGTCGACGGCGGAGTCACCGGCGGAAAGATGTGGAGGGACTACCAGAAGGGGACGAACAGTCTCAGGGAGGCCCTCGAGAAGGGATGAGCGCTAAGGTAACGGTCCTAGGCGTTGCAGGTAGCCCACGCAGAGGAGGAAATACTGAGACACTTCTGGACGAGGTCCTAAGAGGTGCCAAGGATGCGGGTGCGGAGACTGAGAAGGTGGTCCTCGCACAATCCAACGTTGGCCCCTGTAGAGCATGCAACGCGTGCTCACGGACAGGAATCTGCATACAAGACGACGACATGGCAGCAATCATCGAGAAGATGAAGGCGTCCAGGGTCTGGGTCCTCGCCACCCCGGTCTACTGGTGGGGCCCAACCGCACAGATGAAGGCGTTCATAGACAGGTGGTACGCCGTCCCCAGAAAGGAATTCAGGGGCAAGCGCATCATACTCGCCGCCTCCTCGAACGGAGGTGAAACCTACCAGAAGCTAATGATAGAGATGTTCAGTGAGATCATCGACTACCTCGGCATGGAGAAGTACCGTGTCCTCCAAGCGGCGGGCACCGACGCGAAGACATCGGCCAGAAACAACTCCGCCCTCATGGAGGCGGCCCACGCCGCGGGGTTCGACGCTGTCAAGACGCTGAGTGATCCTTGAAGCCGTCGATCGTTACCATCTCTTCCCTGACCTTCCACCCGCAGTCACGGCAGGTGTTATCGTACCACGATAGGGGGTAACCGCATCTTTGGCAGTTCCACCGCTCCGCCTGCTCCCTCAGCCAGCCTTCCGAGCCGCCGGATTCGATCACCTTCAGGGACCCCATGAGCGTCCTCGCCCCTGTAGGCGGAGAAGTCGACGATGTACTTGTAGTCGGGGCACTCTTCGAACTCATCGCATTGGGCACAGTTCTCTATGCCTCTCTTCTTCTGGCAGGCCTTGATGCCACACTTCTGGCAGTTTATCCACTGCTCCTCGTATGGTGAGGAGCAGCCGTTGCACTTTATCTCGTCCTCGGGGACGTTGAATCGCCTCGCCATCTCCTTGAGGAGTTCCCCGCCGTCCCTCTCCGCTCTGTAGATGAAGCATGCGCCGCAGTATATTCCGCATTTGCTGATGAGTCTCTCGTCGACCACGATTCAGAGTTACTAAACAAACCGTTTAAACCCACCCTCTCCGAGGGAACGATTAATCTCGGCGGTCGAGCTAGACAACTTAGTGATGACTGCTTTGATGGAGAAGATGCAGTGGGACATCGCGCAGCTGGTCGAGAACACGGACCCGGAGTGGATCACGGGTAAACTGGAGGAGATGGTTGAGGCCGCGAACGGGCTCGCGGGAAAGTACAGGGGGAGGATCAGAGACCTCGACGCCCAAGGGCTCCTCGCCCTCCTAGAGGCGCGTGACGATTTCTCCCTCAGGTACGAGGGGGTGACGGAGTACAGCAGCCTCAGGTACAGCGCCGACTCGACGGACGCCGTCTCAAAGAGGCTCAACGAGGCGGTGAAGAAGGCAGGGACGAGAGCGGGGCAGGCACTCGCCTTCATGGAGATCGAGTTAGGGGGCCTCCTCAAGGCGAAGCCGGAACTCGTCATCGACCCCAAGCTCCAAGAGTACAGGCACTTCCTCGAGAGGATCGTGCGCCGGATACCCCACGTCATGACGGAGGAGCTTGAGAAGCTCACGATGTCGAAGGACCAGAACGGGGTCTCCGCATGGTCCCAGCTGCAGGGCGACTGGCTAGGCACCCGCGGCTTCAAGATTACTGTGGACGGCGTCGAGAAGACGATGCCGTACGGGGAGATCATAAGCCTCTACCAAAGCCCAAACAGAGCGCTGAGAAAGGAGGCGAACCGCGTCGTCTACGACGGCCTCGGCAGGGATGACCAGCTATGGGCCAGCGCTATAAGGAGCATCTGCGGCGACCACCTCCAGATGTGCGAGTGGAGGAAGTACCCGACCCCGATGACGCAGAGCCTCATAGACAATGATGTTGAACAGGAGGCCATCGACGCGCTGATGCGAACGATGGAGGGGAATGTTAGCGCCTACCGCCGCTACCTCCGCCTCAAGGCGAGGCTCATGGGTCTCGACAAACTGGGGAACTGGGACATAGTCGCTCCCCTCCCCGGAGCGCCCGAGAAGAAGTACACTTGGGATGAGTCTCGAGAAGAGGTGGTCTCCGCCTACAGGAGCTTCGACGAGGAGTGGGCAGGATGGGTCGACGAGATGTACGGGCGCCGCCACATAGACGCAGAGGTCCGGAATGGTAAGCGGAGCGGGGCCTTCTGTGCCAGCTGGCTCGCGGGGAAGAGTGCCTGGGTCCTCCAGAGCTTCAACGGCCAGATGGGGGACGTCTACACGCAGGCCCACGAGCTGGGCCACGCAGTACACGCTTACCTCGGAAGTCGCCACCAGAAGCCCAGCAACTACGAGATAGGCAGCTGCGTAGCGGAGACGGCAAGCGTCTTCGGCGAACTCCTCCTCACCGACAGGCTCCTAGCCGAGGCGAAGACGAAGGAGGAGAGGAGGGCAATACTCGCCACCGTCCTAGACGAGTTCGGTATGGCCGCCTACCAAGTAAGCGCCCGCGTATTCTTTGAACAGAGTATGTACGATGCCATAAAGGAGGGGAAGTTCCTCGACGGTGAGACCGTCTCCAGCCTCTGGACCGCTGGAAGAGACAAGATATACGGAGACGCCGTGGAGTGGCTCCCCGAGATGAAGTGGGAGTGGACCATGAAACCCCACTACTACATCCCCAACTACCGCTTCTACAACTACCCATACGTCTACGCCCAACTCTTCGTCTTCGCCCTATACCGTCTCTATAAAGAACAGGGCAAGGAATTCGTACCAAAGATGAAGACCCTCCTAGCCGCGGGTTCAAGCAGAAGCCCAACAGAACTCGCAAAGGAAGTTGGATTCGATGTCACGAGCGAAAACTTCTGGCGTAAGGGGATACAACAGTTTGAGGAGCTGGTTGATCAGCTCGAGTCTACAATGTAGGGACATTAACAATTTCCTTCATTAGGCAGATCTGATTCAATTAATGATGTGAACGGCTCGGTAGAGAATGCAGGGCTGAAATTCTCTGTAGTTATGCCCATTCATAACGAAGAGCGTAATCTGCGTTTTAGCCTACCGAGCTTATTCGGTCTGGGACCCGATGAAGTCATATTTGTTATGGATAACTGCACAGATGGAAGCATGCAATTAATCGAACATTATGTAAAAGAGATCAATTTTAGCGGAAATATAAAATTCCTTAGAGTGCAGAGTATTCCGGAGGATTGGAATTATAGAGTAGCCTACCTATTCAGGTTGGGCTATAGAGCATCTAGAAACGACGCTATACTGACAACAGCCGCTGACATCATCATAGATCAGGACGTCCGAAAATACATCGAGCAATTCGGAAAAAACAATGTGAAAATAGTCTCATTCGGACTCAAACCGTATCCCCTAGATCGTGTCTACTTCGCCAGAAAACTCGTCAGTATAATCCTACCCCGATCAACATTTAGCGGGGTTTTCTTATTTTCCAGAAGAGCTTGGCTTGAAAACGAGAAGGAAGAGGACGCCAAGAAGGTTTACAGAGCCCAAGACACATTGATGTTCCGATCGATTAGGATAAGATACCCGGCCCGCCACTATTGGACTAAATCACTCCACCTAAGATCGCGAACCAAGGAGTCAAACTACTACTACTCGAGGGGACAGGTCAGCTACCAGGTTACAAAACGAAGCTCATTATTCGTTTTTCTCTCAAGCATAGTGTACCTACACCCGAAGATGTTCGTTGGATACAGACACGCTAAGCGAATGAAGATTAAGCGAGTCAGCTTGTAAACCTCTCGGAATAAAAATACAAAAAAATCATTTTTAAAAATGATGGCGCCCTGGCCGGGATTTGGACCCGGGATCTTTCGGGTGACAGCCGAACATACTAGGCCGGACTATACTACCAGGGCACGCGCCAAGCAAATGAAGGGGGTTTCTATATTAAACTTTACGGGGCTCACCTGTACTCCTTCGCGATGAGCATCGTCGCCGTGAGGAGGATGTCGGGGATCCCCCTCAGCTTATCCACAATTAATTTGTCGAGGTGATTCATGTCCTTCGCCTTCACCTTGAGAATCAGGTCGAACTCCCCGTAGATGGCAGCCGCCTCCTCGACTTCGCTGAACTTGAGGACCTTCTCGCAGACGTCGTCCTCGGTTCCGGTTTTGACGTTAATCATGATGTATGCTTTTACGGACATGCTACATCACCACTCCCCCGGGTAACGGGGCGGTTAAAACAGTTACCCTAAGAGGGGGAGACGACGCCAGCCATCACTCGACCCGTCTCCGTGAGCCTGACGGGGACACCCTTGTTGTCCCTGTCCCCTGCGGCTATGAGCCCAGCGTCCCGGAGCCCCTTCAGATTCCAGCGCACAGTCGACCGGGGTATGTCGAGCTCCTCCGAGACCCTGTCAATCAGGGTCGTGTAGAGGGTCTCTCCCTGGACTTCAGCCACTATCCGGAGCATCATCCTCTGCTTCTCCGTGAGCCTCCGCGCCGAGGCAGCCTCTAGGGCGCCCTCCATGGCGTAGAGCTCGCGGTAATGCTCCTTGAGCGACTCCTCCAGGGAGTCAACGTTCTTCACCAATCGGTTATAGCCGATCCTGTCTGGGTTGGTTTTTCCGAATCTGGATAACTCCCTCTTCAACTCGTTGAGGGACTGTACAAGATTCTTAGATTCGGGAGTCGGGTAGAATCCAGCCTTAGCGCTGGAGGAAACGTTCACCGGACATTCTTTCTCCCGTCTCGGTATGCGTCGTCCTCGATTTAAAAGGTTTTGTCGTTGATGTGGGCGATGACGGCTTTGGTGACGTCCTTCGTCTTTGCGGTTCCTCTGAGGTCGGGCGTCAACGCCTTCCCTTCCTTAAGCACCTCGACTATCGATGCCTCCAGCGCCTTCGCAGCCTGCTTCTCTCCTAACCAGTCGAGCATCATACCCGCGCTGAGCATCTGAGCGATGGGGTTCGCTATCCCCTTCCCAGCGATGTCGGGTGCGCTGCCGTGGACGGGCTCGAAGACGGCCATCTTGTCACCGATGTTCGCCGAGGGGGCCATACCCAAGCCGCCGACGACGCCCGCCGCGAGGTCACTCAGGATGTCCCCGAACAGGTTAGTCGTCACGACGACGTCGAACCTCTCCGGGTACATGACCATCTTCATAGCGCAGGCGTCGACTATCTCCTCGTTGTACTCGATGTCCTGGTAGCCCTTGGCGACCTTCCTGCAGCTGTCCTGGAAGACGCCGCAGGTCGTCTCCAGGACGTTTGACTTGTGGACGCCGTGACCTTCTTGCGCCCTCCCTTCGGGCGAGCTCGAAGGCGTACTTGGCGATCCTCTCGGAGGCTTGGCGGGTTATCACCTTAAGGCGACGCCCCAGTCTGGTCCACCGTCCTGTATCCGCTTGTAGAGGTCACTCGGTGTTCTCGCGGACCATGACCATGTCCATCTGCCCCTTCACGTTGGGGACGTTCGGGTAGACCTTGGCGGGGCGTATGTTCGCGTAGAGGTTGAGCCTCTGCCTCAGTGGGATGATGACCTCCTTCGCCGTCGCGCCCACCGCCGAGAAGAGGCAGACATCCGAAGCCTTCACGGCCTCGAAGGTCTCCTCCGTCATCGCGCAGCCAGTCTTCGCCTTGTAGGCGTCCCCCGCCATGTACTCCGTGAAGTCGAAACTGAACTTGCCGGACCTGTCCTGCATCTCGGTGAGCACGGAGACCGCGGCGGACATGACCTCGGGGCCGATACCGTCACCGGGTATTACAGCTACCCTGTACTTCGCCATGCCTTCACCACTCCTTCATATGCGTCTTTAAGGTATGGCACGAGGCCGCCCTCGTTTAGGAGCTGCACCATGAAGTCGGGTAGGGGTTTGATGTCCAGCTTCTCCTTCCCGTTGATCGTCACGGTGCCCGCGGTAGTGTCTATCTCCACCTCATCCCCGGTCTTCACCTTCGAGATGCCCGGGCACTCGATCGCCGCGAGGCCGACGTTGAAGCTGTTCCTGTAGAAGATGCGTGCGAAGCTCTCGGCGACGACTGCTCCGACGCCTGAGTGCTTGAGGGCGAGTGGGGCGTGCTCACGGCTCGAGCCGAGGCCCATGTTCTTTCCCCCGACGACTATGTCCCCTTTCTGCACCTTCTTCGCGAACGTCGGGTCGATGCCCTCCATCGCATGCTTCGCCAGCTCCTTGTTGTCGGTTAGCTCCAGATACTTCCCCGGGAGCATGAAGTCGGTGTTTATGTTGTCGCCGTAGTTCCAGGCCTTACCCTTTATCTTCATTACTTGACCTCCCTGGGGTCGCTGATGACGCCGGTTAGTCGCCGACGCGGCTGCCGTGGCGGGGCTGCAGAGGTAGACGAATCCCTCCGTGCTACCCTGGCGCCCCCTGAAGTTCCTGTTGCTCGTAGAGAGGCTCACTTCACCAGGGGCGATGACGCCGTTGTTACCGCCGAAGCAGGCCCCGCAGCTCGGGTTGCAGACGACGCCCCCCGCGTCCATCAGGGCCTTGATTATCCCCTTAGCGTTGGCGGCGTCGTAGACCTCGAAGCTGGAGGGGGTCACCATGAGGCGCACGTCCCTGCTGATCCTCTTCCCCTTGAGTATCTTCGCTGCCTCCTCTAGGTCTTCGAGGCGCCCGTTTGTGCAGGAGCCTATGAAGACTTGGTCGATCTTTGTGCCCGCGACCTCGGTGACGCCTTTGACGTTGTCGACGGCGTGTGGGCACGCGACCTGCGGCTCAAGCGCGGAGGCGTCGATGTCGAGCCTTTTCGCGTAATCGGCATTGGGGTCGGATTTGATTATTTTATACTTGTTTCTGACGCGGTCCTTGAGGAATGCGTCTGTGACCCTGTCGGGTTCAACTATGCCGGTCTTTCCGCCCATCTCTATGGCCATGTTGCATATGGTCATCCTCCCCGCCATGCTCATGGAGCGGATGGTGTCACCACCATACTCTATCGCCATGTAGGTTGCACCGTCTGCCCCGATCTCCTTTGCAGACTTCAGGACCACGTCCTTGGGTGCTACCCACTTGGGGAGTGTCCCGTTCACCTCTACCCTTATAGTCTCAGGGACCTTGAACCAGAGCTTCCCCGTGGCGAGTGCGGCGCCCATATCGGTTGAGCCTACCCCGGTTGCGAATGCGCCGAAGGCACCGTGGGTGCAAGTGTGGCTATCCGCTCCGACCAGCACCATGCCCGGCCAGACGTGCCCCTTCTCGGGTAGAACCTGATGGCAAACTCCGGCGTTGATGTCGTAGAAGAAGGTGAAGCCCTCATCCTTCGCAATCTCTCTGCACTGCTTGTGGAGGGTCGCGTTCTGGACGTTCGTCGCTGGGGCTATGTGGTCGTTAAGGAAGACGACCTTGGTCTTGTCCCAGACCCGCTTGACGCCCATCTCCTTCATCGCATTGTAGGCGAGGACCGCTGTGAGGTCGGGTGCCATGGCGATGTCTATCTTCGCCTTCACAATCTCCCCGGGCTCGACGCTCTTCAGTCCGGCGTGCTCGGCGAGTATCTTCTGGCTCACGGTGAGGCTCATTGTTCTTCGGTCTCCAGCAGCCGGTTCATGCCTTTTAGGATTGCCTCGACGCTCGCCATGACCGTGTCGCCGTTTACGCTGCTCGCTGTGACGTTGCGCCCGTTGCGACGCATGCTCACCGTAACATCCGCCACGGCGTTTGTGCCCCCGGTGATGGCCTTCATGTTGAATTTCTCGAGGCTCATGTCGCGGAAGCCCTTCTCAACATTCGTGAGGGCCTTGACGGCGGCATCTATAGGGCCGTTACCTATGGCTGCGCCAGCGTACTCCTTGCCGTCTACTATAAGGATGGCCGAGGCGGTCGGGGTGACTGTGTTACCGGTCACGACAACCAACTCCTTGAGCTTGACCCGTTCCTCGCCCTTGATGTTCATGATATTCTTCGTAATGGCGTAGAGGTCGGTGTCCGTGACGCTCTTACCAGAGTCGCCAAGCGTCTTTACCGCTTCGGCGATCTGCTTCAGCTGGTCCTTGTTAGGGTGGAAGCCCATGTCCTCTAGCATGCTTCCTATTCCGTGGCGACCCGCGTGCTTTCCTGCCACGATGCGGCGCTTCTTCCCCACGAACTCGGGGCTGAGTATCTCGTAGTTACCACTGTGGGCTAGGAGGCCGTGAACGTGGATGCCCGACTCGTGGGCGAAGGCGTTGTCGCCGACGATTGGTGTCGTCGGTGGCAGGTAGATGCCACTGTAGTGCTGGATCATCTCCGAGACCTCGGCTATCTTGCTGAAGTTGAGGCCCGTCTGTATCTTGTATTGTGCCTCCAAGCAGACGGCTACCTGCTCTAGACTCGCGTTACCGGCGCGCTCGCCTAGCCCATTGATGGTGACGTGTGCCTGCTCGGCCCCCGCCTCGATGGCAGCGAGGGTGTTGGCAACAGCCTGCCCGAGGTCGTTGTGGGCATGGGCGCTCAGAGGCGTCTTCACGTGCTTCTTCAGCTCGCTGAAGAACTCGAAGGTCATGCGGGGGGTCATGACGCCGACGGTGTCGGGGATGTTAAGCATCTCCGCCCCGGCGTCCTCTGCGGCCTTGCAGACCTCTATCAGGTAGTCCATGTCGGTTCTGGTCGCGTCCTGTGGACTGTACTCGACACGGAGACCATGGTCGCGGGCGTACTCGATCCCCTCGACGCTCTGCCTCAGGACCTCCTCCCGAGTCGTCTTCATCATCGTCTTGATGTGGAGGTCGCTGGTGCTGATGAAGATGTGAATGTAGGGGACGTCGCACCAGAGGGCCTTATCGATGTCCTCCTTCAGGGGCCGGGCGAGGGTGGTGATCATGCTGCTCAGGCCGAGCTTCACGATCTTCTTCGTCGCCTCGGCCTCGCCCTCGCTCGATATGGCGAAGCTCGCCTCAATCTTAGGCACGCCCAGCTCGTCGAGCTTGCGCGCTATCTCGATCTTCTCATCGTTCGTGTACGTCACACCGGGAGTCTGCTCACCATCCCTCATCGACGTGTCGAAGATGATTACCCGCTTTGGCGGGTTGATCTTGCTCCTCGCCTGGAACTGGCTCAGATAGAACTCGTTGTTTGGCATCATTGCACCGGCTTTGTGTTTGTGGTATGAGCAGGCCCTTCGTTAATAAGCGAAATGAGCAACGCGTGTTGCACATCCCTCGACCGCTACTGTTTTATCGCTCCTCAGACGGCGATTCCCTGATTTGCAGTACCACGTCGTACTCACCGAGAGATGCAACCTGAGCTGCGGCTACTGCGGAGGCACGAGGCACGTCCAAGGGATACCCTTGGACGTGACATACGATGTGGGCGACCTCGTGAACTTCATCGGCCACGATCCAGAGGCGGTCATCGGCTTCTACGGCGGTGAGCCACTGCTTGCCCTCAACAATATGTACGATATTATGGACCGTGTCCCAGCCAAGGCCTTCACTCTCCAGACGAATGCCACCCATCTTGATGAGGTCGACCCCGCATACCTCAACCGCCTCGACGCCGTCCTCGTCAGCATCGACGGCGGCAAGGAGATAACAGACGCCAACAGGCACGAGGGCGTGTACGACACCGTGATCAGGAACTGCCGGTTGATCCGCCGAAATGGCTACGAGAACGACCTAGTAGCTAGAATGGCCTTCAGCCGGAGGGGTGATATCCACAGGGACGTGACCCACCTTCTCAGCCTCAAAGACCCCGTCTTCGACCACGTCCACTGGCAGCTCGATGTCTTCTGGAGCGAGATAAGGGACGAGCACGAGGTGGAGGAGTGGCTTGGAAGATACGACGAGGGCATAACTAGGCTCGTGAGGGAATTTGGGGACTCCCTCGAACGCGGCGTGGTCCCAGGCGTTGTGCCGTTCATACCCATCCTCCGCACACTTTTAACTGGCGAACCCGTCCCGCACATCTGGTGTGGCTCGGGCAGGGACAGCTTCGCCATCATGACGGGGGGCAGAATCGATGTCTGTCCCATCGCGCCCGAGCTCTCCTACTCCCCAGTCGGCGACATAAGAAACAGCACCCCCGAATCGCTTAGAGATATCCTCCCCGTCGGGGAGCCGTGCAGCCTCTGCCCGGATAAATGGGTCTGTGGAGGCCGATGCCTCTTCGCAAACAAGACGAACTTCTGGGGGAGAAAATGGTTCGACAGGGTCTGCACATCGACGCGCCACATGATCAGGGAACTCGAATCACTCGTCGAGCCGACTATGAATCTGATGCATGAGGGTGTGCTCGGGGCCGACGCCCTAGATTACCCTAAGATAAACAACGGGTGCGAGATAATCCCGTAGGGGAGTTATACCCCGCCCACGTTTGTCCCCTTGAACTGGCTCACGTAGAGGTTGTAGTAGAATCCCCTCTCCGAGAGCAAGTGAGTCGTGCGTCCCGCGCTCCACTATCTCACCGTCCCGAATCACGAGCACCTGATCAGCCTTCCTTATTGTGCTGAGCCTGTGGGCGATGACGAAGCTCGTCCTCCCCTCCATCAGCTTCAGCAGGGCCTCCTGTATCCTGATCTCCGTCCTCGTGTCGACGTTACTCGTCGCCTCGTCTAGGATGAGTATCTTCGGGTCCGCTATGATGGCCCTAGCGATGGCGAGTAGCTGACGCTGCCCCTGACTTAGGTTGCTACCCCTCTCCGTGAGCATCGTCTTGTAGCCCTCGGGGAGGCGCGTTATGAACTGGTCAGCATTAGCTAGCTTCGCAGCCGCTACGCAGTCCTCGTCCGTCGCCTCAAGATTACCGTAGCGGATGTTCTCCATCACGGTATCCGCGAAGAGGAAGTTATCCTGCAGCACGGTCCCGAGCTGCTTCCTCAGGCTCTCCCTCGTCACGTCCCTGACGTCGACGCCGTCGATCCTGATGGAGCCCGCCTGGATGTCGTAGAACCTGCTGAGAATGTTGACCATCGTTGTCTTCCCCGCCCCGGTTGGGCCCACTAGTGCCATCATCTGCCCCGGCTTCGCGTGGAAGCTCAGGTTCTTGATGATCGGCGTCTTGCCGTCGTAGCTGAAGTCGACATTCTCGAAGACGATGTCCCCCTTTATCTCCTCTAGGGGCTTCGCGTCGGGTTTGTCGTTTATCTCGGGCTTCTCGTCCATGGTCTCGAAGATGCGCTCAGCGCCCGCGAGGGCGGATTGGATCGTGTTGTAGAGGTTCGCAAGCTGCTGCAGGGGCTGTGAGAAGTTACGGGCATAGAAGATGAAGGTAGTGATGACACCTATGGTGACCATGCCCTGGACAGCCATCCAGCCGCCGAGCCCCGCGACCACCGCGATGGCGACGCTGCCCATGATGTTCATTATCGGCATGATGACGAAGGCGTAGCTGTTCGCTCTTGTGGCAATCTTGCGCACGGACTCGTTGGTCTCGTCAAAGTCCTTCAGGACTCGGTCCTGCCTGCTGAAGGCCTGGACGACGCGCTCGCCGCTGATGGTCTCCTCCATAGTGCTGTTGAGCCTGCCGAGATCCCTCTGGAGGCCCCTGAAACCTGATAGGGTCTTACCGCCGATGAACACCGTCACGAATATCATGAGGGGGAACACGAGCAGACTACCTAGCGCCAGCCACGCGTTCAGGATGAACATGGCAATTAGTATCCCGATGATGGAGAGGAAGCTCGATATCAGCTGCGTTAGGCTCTGGCTTAGCGCCTGGTTTATTGCGTCGATGTCATTCGTGAGCCTGCTCATCAACTCACCCTGGGTGCGCTTATCGAAGAAGCTGAGGCTGAGAGTCTGGAGGTGCTCGAAGAGCTCCTTCCTCAGCTGCTTAAGCACCTTCTGGGATATCCGCGCCATGAGGATTGCCTGTAGCGTGTTCGACGCATAGCCCACAGCGTATACGAAGCCCAAGATGATCACGACGCCATAGAGTCCGGGGACGTTCCCCGTCCGTATGTACTGGTCCACGGCGACGCCTACAAAGTACGGACCTAGCAGCGACGCGACCGTACCAACTACCACGAATGTGCCTATCAACGCCAACTGGAGTTTGAATGCTAGAAGGTAGCGAGCTAGACGTGAGAGTGTCACGCCCGGGTTCTTGGCTCTAGCTACGCCCATGGCGAAGCCCGCGCCGGGACCCCTCCCCGGTGGACCTATTCCGGGCCTGTTAGCTTGTGGTTGATGGGTCATAGCCTGATCCCTCCGCCGAGCTGGGAGTCGTATATCTCCCTGTAGATCGGAGCTCGTCTTCATCAACTCGTTGTGCGTTCCCTCAGCGGCTATACGCCCCTTGTCCAGGACCACAATCTTGTCCGCTTTGAGAACGGTGCTGATCCTCTGGGCGATTATGAAGCTCGTCCTGTTCTCCATGATCCTGTCTAGCTGCTCCTGTATCTTTGCCTCGGTCTCGACGTCGACGGAGCTGGTGCTGTCGTCGAGTATGAGTATCTTCGGTTGGACGAGTAGAGCCCTGGCTATGCTGACCCTCTGCTTCTGCCCACCTGAGAGGCCCGCGCCCCTCTCACCGACGTCGGTGTCGTACCCGTTGGGGAAGCTCATGATGAACTCGTGGGCCTGCGCGGCCTTCGCGGCCGCGATGACATCCTCCTCGGAGGCGTCAGGTTTTCCGTATCGTATATTGTCGCGTATGGTGCCGCTGAAGAGTATGGCCTCCTGGAGAGCGACGCCTATGTTTGAGCGTAGTGACTCGAGGGTTACGTCCCTCACGTCGACGCCATCGACGGTGAGTTTACCCTTGGTAACGTCATAGAAGCGTGGGATTAGGTCAATTATAGTGGATTTACCCGAGCCAGTGGCGCCGAGGATCGCGATGGTCTGCCCCGGCTCAGCCACGAGACTAACGTTCTGGAGCACCGGCTCATTGAGGTTGCGAGAGTAGCTGAATGAAACGTCGTCGAAGACGACCCTCCCCTTGACCTCTGGGAGCTGCTTCGCGTCGAGCTTTTCCTTGACCTCTATCTCGGAGTCTAGTATCTCGTAGATGCGCTGGGCTGAGGCGTTTGCAGCTGAGAGCTGGCTCGACATCATGGCGAAGAAGAGAAGGGGCATTATGGCCGTGAGGAGGTAATTGGCGAAGGCGACGACGTCGCCCACACTGAACCTCCCGCCGATGACCTCTAGCCCACCGAACCATACAACTCCAAGTAAACTGACGTTGATGATTATCTGCATCGTTGGGAAGAGGATGGCGAATATCATGAGTACGTTCGCTGACTGCTTCGTGAGGTCCTCGTTCGCCTTCTCGAAGCGCTGCGCTTCGTGGTCCTGCCTGACGAATGCCTTCACGACCCTGACGCCAGCGAGGTTCTCCTGAAGCACAGTGTTGAGCTTGTCGAGCCTCTGCTGTACGCCGAGGAACATTGGCTGCGCCTTAAAGACGAAGGCGCCGGCGAGGAGCAGCGTGAATGGGAGTAGGAGGAGGACGATCTTGGCGAGCTCCGCGTTGATGAGGAACATTATGGTGATGCTGCCGACGATCATTATCGGGGCCCTAATGAACATCCTGAGCCCCATCATAACCATCATCTGAATCGAGTTGACGTCACTGGTGAGCCTGACAATGAGTTGGCCGGTCTGGAACTTGTCGAGGTTGCCGAAGCTGAACTTCTGGATCTTATGAAATGCCGCGCTCCTAACGTCAGCGGCGAAGCTCTGCGCGACTCTTACGGCAAGGAAAGTGTTCCCAATGGTTACAACTGCCTCAAACAGCGCTACACCAATCATGAGAAGGGCAGTGGTTGCTATAATCGTTAGATCCTTAGGAACGATCCCGTAGTCAATTATGCGTTGAATAAGTGTGGGGATCGTTAGATCCGCGGCCACCGATGCTAACAGTAGGCCAACAGCGAATGCGCTTGTGCGCGTGTAGGGCCTGACATATCCGAGTATCCTTAAAAGTGGGTTAGCCAACTTCGGGCCTCCGTTTGAATGTGTCCAATCTCGTTGAATCGATCTCTATCACTGCTTCTTCATCTCGTTGAGTTTTGATAGTATCACTCGGACGCTCTCAAGTGAGGCGTAGAGCGTCTTCCGCTCCTCCTCGGAGAGGGTCGAGAGCTTCTTTCTCGCGGACTCCCTCGCCTCCTTCCACCTGTCCTCCATATACATCTTACCCTGAGGCGTGAGTCCAACCTCGATTACTCTGCGGTCCTTCTGGTCCTGCTTCCTCTCTACCCAGCCTTCTGTTATGAGCCGGTCGATGATCGAGGTCATGTTCGGCTTGGAGATGCCGAGCCAGGCACCTATCTTTGACATAGGGAGAGGGCCGTGCCTCATCAGGATCCCCATGACCTTGAAATCCGAGCTGTTCGGGTTGTGGCCTTGGTTTTCGACCCTGAGTATTGTGCGGTGGAAGAGGGGGACGATGCTGTAGATGTCGTCCAGCATCTTATCCATCTTCTCCACGGACGATCCTTCACCCATTTTTTCGTTCACCGAATTAACAGTTATGTTATAGAACTATTATATAAACGTACCTTTCTACGGATACGGTGGCATTTAAAGCTGGAGGATACGATCCAGTGCAACAAGGTGCAAGCGTATGAAGATTATAGCAATACAGTCGAGTCCCAATGAGGACGGTTTAACGGCTAAGACAGCGAAAATGGTCCTTAACGGGGCCGAGGCGGAGGGTGCCTCGGTCGAGTTAGTAAACCTGAACGAGTTCATCATAAAGCCCTGCGTAGCCTGTGAAGGTGGATGGGGACAGTGTCGTAAGGAGGGCAAGTGTGTACAAGACGACGAGTTCCAGTTGATCCGTGACAAGATCTACGCCGCGGATGCGATGGTCTTCGCAACACCTGTGTACTGGGGGGATCTGAGTGAGTCAGCGAAGATATTCCTCGACAGACTCCGTCGATGCGAGGTAAAGGGCGATTTCAGGAACCTTAATGGTAAGATAGCGGTTGGTATAGCCTCGGCCGGTGGTACCGGCAATGGCTGTGTTAAGTGTCTCCTCCATCTTGAAGACTACATCAGACGCGTAGGCTTTACAGTCTTCGACCTAGTTACCGTGACACAAGCGTCGAAGGAGCATAAACTCCCGATGCTTGAAAAGGCGGGTCATAGACTCGCTAAGATGAAGCAGTAAAATAACTCTCCCTTTTATTGAGAAATTCTTTCATTTTGGTATGAAATATCTCATAGATTTTTAATTCTCTCGAAGTCATACGATGAAAAACCATACTTCATCAAACAAGGCCATTTTTTTGCTTATACTATGGTACTAGTATAATGAAGACTTAACAGCCCCTTTTTCAAATTCATTGAATTTTGACTTGCTAAGTAAGTGGTTTAGCAATTTCTTTTCTTCAACTCTAATCTAAGCCATGTATTATTAGGCTATTTGTTCTGGTTCCCTAATCGAGTCTTAGATAACTGAAGTCACCATTCAGGCTCCACGTCCTCCCCGACGCTCCACAGAAAGATCTCAGCCGTCGACTTGCCAACATGCTTGAACCGTTTATTCAGATCCTCGATAACCTTCGAATAGCCCACCGATTTATCGAGACCGTCTAAGTATTTCTGAAAGCTTCCGAACTCGCTTCTTATTGCCTGCATCTGCTTGGCGTTGTAGATGGTGGCGTTGATCTTCGCCCGGTTTCTCACTATCTCAGGGTTCCCCATCAACCTCTCAATGTCCCCTTCCGTGAACTTTGCTACCTTGTCGATCGAGAAGTTCTCGAAGGCTTTCATAAAGCCCCCCCACTTGACCTCTATCGTATTCCAGTTGAGCCCTGCAGTATTGATCACCCTCGTGAGGTTCTCGAAGTAGGCGTCATCCGTCTTCGGCCTACCCTTTGTGTACACCCAGTCAGGAGGAGTCCAACTCATATGCTCACCCAAAACCATTCACAGATATTCAATAATAATTGTTGTTTAAAAACGAGTAAACTGCAGGATTGCGGAAGAAGAGGATTATGAAGGAACCACGATTTACGACAAGTCGTAATGAGGGTGTCAACCGAAGATGAAGCCCAAAGCCACTCCTAATATCAATCCCAAGCCAAGCGGGACTAATCCGAAGAACACCGCAACATACGACATCACAGTGGGCCCATACTTATCGACGAGGGCGCTGATTTCACTTGAAATGGTATCCAAGCTCACGAACCCGAAGTATACCGCCACCAGAGTGATCAACCCGAGGATGATGCCGACCTTTAGCAGCTTCTTAATCAAGAAACCGATGATCAAACCAACTAGAAAAGGAGCCGCAAGAACCACAATGGTGGGTAAACCACCTATCGTCCCCCCCAACGCACCCCACAGATCGTTAACAATACTCATAATACTCAAGAAAAGGTTCAGAACCATCGGATATATCTCTTTTTACATCTCTGTCAATGAAGAAGTTGAGGATTTCCCGAAAGAGCCATTGTTTTCTACAGACAAAGTTCCCACATTGCTACCCGAGAAGGTTTAAATCGCACACGCCGTTGAGGCTTGAGAGGCGACCGAGATGGGGACCGCGATAAAGGTAAGCGATCTCTGGAAGAACTTCGGAGAATTCGAGGCGTTGAAAGGGGCTACCTTCAGCGTCGAGGAGAACGAGATATTCGGACTAATCGGGCCTAACGGTGCTGGTAAGACTACAACCCTCAGGATACTAGGGACCTTGATCACCCCATCTTCTGGGGTTGCCGAGGTCTTCGGGCTATGAAGTGGTAAAAGACGCGAATAAGGTGAGGGAGATACTCAGCTACCTGCCTGAGGACGCCGGAGCCTATCAGTACCTAAACGGTGAGGAGTACCTGCGTTTCATGGCCGGGTTCTACGCACACGACAAGGCAGCCATCGACGCTATGGTGTCCGCTGGTAAGGATATAAGCGGCTTAGGTGAGCGCCTAAAGGACAGGGTCAACGGTTACAGTAGGGGAATGAAGAGGCGACTCCTCATCGCGAGGGCGCTGATGATCAAGCCGAGGCTCGCGATACTCGACGAGCCTACCTCGGGTCTAGACGTGATCCAGGCGTACCACGTCCGCGGCATGATAAAGGACTACGCGGAGAAGATGGGCGTGACCACCATCGTCTCTAGCCATAATATGCTCGAGGTTGAGTACCTCTGCCACAGGGTCGCCCTCATAAACGAGGGCGTCATCGTTGCGCAGGGTACACCCGACGAGCTGAAGGCGAGGTACAACTCAGTCAACCTGGAGCAGGCGTTCATGGAGGCAACACAGCTTGGGTAGCTTCACAAGCATAATCGTGAAGGAGATCAAGGAACTGATCAGGGACCCGAAGATACTCTTCGGGGTCGTGCTCCTGCCCCTCCTCCTCTACCCCCTCATGGGGCAGGGGATTCAGATCAGCCAAGAGGCCGTCCAGACCAGCATAAAGGGGGCTAAGTTCTCTCTCTACACCGACGACGCGGGGCCAATAGCCGATGTCATCGTCAAATATGTGACGACTAATAACACGGTGACGCGTATACAGGCGGATAATCTCCCCGACGCTCTCGTAAAATTCAAAGACTCGGATTCCGTGGCCCTCGTCTACGTGCCAAACGGGTACAACTACAACATAACAAACGGAGGAAAGGGGACCGTGAAAATATATGGGAACCTTAAGAACCTCAACATCGCCGAGGCGACGGGCGCCGAGGTGGCGGGGAACATCGTGAACGTCTACAACTACTACTACTCGCTGGCGATCATCAAGGGCCTAGCAGCCGCTGCGGGTGATAGCAGCAGCGCGGTGGCCATCCACGACCCGATCAGACTCACATACGCCTCGATCATCAAGGGAAACGTCGTCGAGGTCTCCCCCAGCCAGGTCACGGGACTCATAATGAGCCAGAGCATTATGCTCCCCATAATGGTGATGATGATGGTCATATTCGCCATACAGATGGCAGCGACCAGCATCGCCCTCGAGAAAGAGCAGAAGACGCTAGAGACCCTCATGACTCTACCCGTGGGCAGGCTTACCATCCTCGCCGGTAAGCTCACCGGCTCTGTAGTCATCGCCATCGCGGGCTCAATCAGCTACATCATCGGGTTCAGCTACTACACGAACTCTGCCTTCAGCTTCGCCACCACGACGACGAGCGTTGACCTCACCGGCGCTGGCATAGGCATCCAGCCACTCGGCTACGCCCTCCTCGGGATAGTGATGTTCGTTACCCTCGTCTCCGCACTAGCACTCGCCATAAGCCTCGCCGTCTTCACCGACAGCGTCAGGAGCGCCCAGAGCCTCACCGGCGTCCTCATAGTCCCCCTGATAATCCCCGCCATCATACTCATGTTCAGCGACATCGACATGCTCCCAACGGCGATGCAGTGGATACTCCTCGCCATACCCTACACCCACACCATGCTCGCGACGAAGGCCGCTTTCCTCGGAGATTACTGGCTCATGATCAGGAGCATAGGCTACATCAGCGTCTTCACGGTCGTCGTCCTCTGGGCCGCGGCGAAGATATTCTCTACGGAGAGGATAATCACGTCGCGCTTCACGAACTTCAGCTTCGGGAAGAAGAGGAAGCAGCTGACGGTGTAGGCTACTCCTCTACCCACTCCCAGTCCTCGCACTCCTTCTTCGAGATCGCCGACTCTAGCCATCCCTGCTTTGAGCAGTATAGGAACTCGCTTAGGTGATACCGGGAGTTGAGGAGGGCGTTTAGTATCTCCTTGTTCTCCTGGCCGAGGGAGAGGCGCGTATCAGGGTCGATTACTCTCGCCCATTTGCACTCCTTGCAGGAGACCTTCAAGCGCTTCACCCGAGAATCCTTGCCGATTGGCCGTGAAAAGGATTTCCAAGGCCCATGGTAAAGGTTAAGTTAGCTACATCATATGGTTCGGGGATTGGCTTGGGCAAGTACAAAGGCATAGTCTTCGACCTCGACGGAACACTCGTCAACTCCGAGATAGACTTCCCGAAGATGAAGCGGAACATGATAGCGGTCCTCGAGGCGCAGGGTGCTCCGAAGGGGGTCCTCACGCCTCAGATGACGACGGCGGCCATACTCGAGCAGGTCGAGAAGTGGTGGGTGGAGCAGGGGAAGCCGGAAAAGGAGAGGCAGGGGGTACGCGACGAGATGACTCGTCTAATGGACGAGGGGGAGCTTGAGGCCGTGGAAACCCTCACAATAGTCGAAGGGGCGAAGGAGGCGATGCACAAGCTGAAGAAGATGGGCTACAGGCTCGCCATACTCACCCGCAGTCACCACGACTACGCCATAAAGGCACTGAAGAAGACGGGTATGCTCAGCGACTTCGAGCTCATCCTCGGCAGGGGGGAGACGCCCCAACCTAAGCCATACGCCGAGGCGATGACCCACGCGGCGAAACTTATGAAGCTGAAGCTCGATGAGACCTTTCTCGTCGGGGACAACCACGTCGACTCGACATGCGCCGTGAACGCGAAGTGTCACTTCATCGGGGTCGCCACGGGACCCCGTAGGGATAAGTCCTGGGAGGTAAACAGGCCCGAAGTCATCCTCCCCAGCGTCGTGGACCTCCCCGCCTACCTCGCGGAGCACGACAAGTAGGCGAAGTGGAAGGTTTTTTAACCGCTCCCCGACTATACTGAGGCAATTCAAGGCCCCCTCGGTGGGCCCTGCAGAGGTGTTGATTGTGTCTGGTAAAGAGGAATACGCGAAGAAACTGCAACAGGCTCAGAGCGTCCTGAATATGATCGCCGACGACAACACGACCCCGCGGAACATCCGTAGGGCCGCGAAGCAGGCGTCCGACATGCTGCTCGACGCTGGCGTGAGCATCGGGGCGAGGGCGGCGAACGCCATCAGCCTCCTCGAGGACATCAGCCAGGACCCAAACATGCCCATGTACAGCAGGACGAGGATCTGGAACGCCATCAGCGTCTTAGAGGGCATCAGGGACTAGCCGTCCGTTTCTCAGTTCAGCTTCGTTTTAGACTCGGTTTTTTATCCCGTCGCCCACTCATCATCCTAGGTGTATTCATTGGTCGGCAGAGTGCTACTCGTCGGCGAGTCGTGGGTTCAGGTCACGACCCACTACAAGGGTTTCGACCACTTCGTCAGCGGTGGATACGACACTGGGGTCGCCTACTTCAGGAGGGCGATGGAGGGGTGGGGGGATTGGGTTCACATGCCGGGGCACGAGACTCAGGCGAGCTTCCCACTTGAGGCCGAAAAGCTCAGCGATTACTCCGTTATCATCATCAGTGACATAGGGGCGGACACTTTCCTCCTCCACCCTCGGACTTGGATAAACGGGGAACGAACCCCGAATAGACTGCGTCTCATCGAGGAGTACGTTCGCAGCGGGGGCGGCCTCGTCATGGCGGGGGGTTACCTGAGCTACCAGGGGATCAACGGCGCCGCGAGGTACCGCGCCACCCCCATCGAGGAGGTGCTACCCGTTGAGCTTGATCCCTACGACGACCGTGTCGAGTGCCCCGAAGGAATCCAGCCAAAGACGACGAGGACAAAGCACGAGATCACCAATGGCCTAGAAGCCACTTGGCCGTACCTCCTCGGGTACAACAAAGTCAGGGCGAAGAAGGGGGCGGAGGTACTGGCCACTGTCGGACCTGATCCTCTGCTCGTCGCCGGGGAGCATGGAAAGGGTAGGGCAGTCGCATGGACTAGCGACATCGGCCCCCACTGGTGCCCGAAGGAGTTCGCCGAATGGGACGGCTACACGGCGCTCTGGAGAAGGATGATAGCCTGGGCCTCGGGGGAGTGAACCGGTGATAGACACCCACGCTCACCTCGCGGACCTACCCGAGGGCACAATCGATAGGGCGAGGGCGGCTGGCCTCACCGGTATAGTCGCGGTGAGCGCGAACCTGCCGACCTGCGAGGGCACACTCAGGTTGGCGAGGGCGCACTGTGGCTACGTCCACGCCGCCCTCGGTATCCACCCAACGGAGTTCTTCAACCAAAGCCTGGAGGCAGCGCTGGAGATGATCAGAGAAAACGCCCCCGAGTGCGTGGCTATTGGAGAGATCGGCCTTGACTACTGGCACAAGTTGGTCCGGAAGGAAGCGGCTATGAAGGAAAGGCAGAGGGATTTCTACGTCCGGCAGCTTCAAGCGGCCCGTGAAGTTGAC
This sequence comes from Candidatus Bathyarchaeota archaeon, assembly GCA_963769425.1. Taxonomy (GTDB): domain Archaea; phylum Thermoproteota; class Bathyarchaeia; order TCS64; family TCS64; genus UBA8941. The sequence continues at coordinate 113,637 of CAVYLP010000003.1, forward strand.
CTCCCCGTCTCCATCCACAGCAGGGGCGCATGGGGTGACTGCCTCGAGCTCGCGTCGGGTCACGGCCCGGGGAGGGGCGTCTTCCACTGGTACAGCGGCCCCCTCGACGTGCTCGATGGGATCCTCGACGCTGGGTACTACGTCTCCTGCACGCCGGCGTTGGAGGTGAGTACGGAGCTCAGGGCGGCGATGGCAAAAGCCCCGCTGGAGCGCATCATCATCGAGACAGATTCTCCCGTCTGGATCAAGAGCTTGGGAAGGGAGTCGGAGCCCGCGGATGTGCAGCTGACCCTAAGGCACCTCGCCGAACTAAAGGGGCTCACCGTGTCTGACGTGGATGCGGCGACGACACGAAACGCCGAAACCCTATTCAACCTATGATCCCCGGTGTTCACTGATAGCCTTGGGTTACAGGGAGAGGGCTGTGTTCAGGCCTGTGAGCCTACTCTACTTCGTACTGCTGCTGCTCGCGCTCGTCGTCCTGATCCCCATCATCTTCCTTTTTATAGGGGATCTGCTCGTCTCCGCCCTCGGGATACCGGCGCAGTGGGTTGGAGTCTTCCTCTTCGTGAGCCTCGTGGGCAGCTTCGTCAACATCCCCGTGGCGACGCTCGTGAGCAGGGTGCCCGTGGTTAGGGTGAGGGAGGTGAACGTCTTCGGGGTCACTTGGCAGATCCCTGATCTTGGCTTCGGGGTGTCGAAGACACACGTCCTCGTGAACGTCGGCGGGGCGTTGCTGCCCATCATTGTGTCGGGGTACCTCCTCGGGATACCGATCCTACACGCACCGGGGAATCCAGTCGACGAGTACCTCGCTGTGGTTGCGGTGCTCGTTATCGTGGCGGTCCTCGTTAACAGGTCTGCGCAGGTGGTCGAAGGGCTCGGCGTAGCGACGCCTGCTCTGGTGCCGCCACTCGTCACAGCCCTTGCGACGATACTCGTCAACTTCATTTCTCCCCTCCACTCACCGGCGCAGGTCGCGTACATAGGCGGGACTCTTGGGACACTCATCGGAGCGGACCTCCTAAACCTCCACAGGATCAGAGACATCGGCGCCCCCGTGGTGAGCATCGGGGGCGCGGGGACCTTCGACGGCATCTACTTCACGGGTATTGTCTCCGTCCTACTCGTCGCTCTCGCGTTGGGGTAATCCTCATCTAAGCGGCGCATGCATCTTCGTGCATGCAGCACGTCTACTTCGAGGTGAAGGGGGACCCGGTGCCCAAGGCGAGGGCCCGCACGGTCCGAAAGGGCGGTAGGACATGGAGCTTCACCCCGAAGAGGGTCGCAGTTTGGGAGAAGACGGTGAAGGAGGAGGCGGCAAAGCACTTTGAGGAGCCACTCGTCGGCCCCATACAGGTCTCCCTGATATTCTACATGGACCGCCCCAAGAGCCGGAGGAAGGATGTCTGGGTCCCTACTACACCTGACCTCGATAACTTGGAGAAGGCGGTCCTCGACGCCCTCAACGGGGTCGCTTATGAGGACGACCGCTTCGTCGTGGCGAAGAACGCGCAGAAGAAGTACGTGGGTAGGGACGAACCCCGCGTCTGCGTCAGGGTCACAAGTCTGAGCAAGCAGGTCTCCATCGAAGGCTTCTCTAAGACGTATCTCCGATAAGGTTTTACAGTCGATTTGGACATGTGTAGCGAGGGCCGGGGTAGCCAAGCGGACTACGGCGCCAGTCTTGAAAACTGGTGATCTTACGATCCCAAGGGTTCGAATCCCTTCCCCGGCGCCACTCAATAATTATGAACTGAATACAGGTCTATTATAAATGGAAAGTAGGGATCTACTTGAGATAAGCCGCCATTAGCTTCATTATCTTACCCGGTGACCTCGCGCAGATCTTCGCGACCGTCCTCTTTGTGTTTTGTCCATTGGCGAGGGAGAGGATCTCGTCATTTGTAATCACGGTCGAGAGTAGGTTGAGGTCGTCGTCGCTGAACTTGTCGAGCATCTCGACGATCCTGCGGCTGTCCCTGATTCTCTTCCCCCAGTACTTCTCGAACTTGACTCGGTACTGGTTGAGCCTCTTCGCCGACGTGTCCTCGCCAACGATAGCGTCGACGGCCTCCTTGCCAGCCATCTTCCCCGCCTCGATACCACTGTGGATACCTGCCCCCGTCATGGGCACAAGCTGCCCAGCGGCGTCGCCCACGAGCATCAGGTTGTCATCAACAATCTTATCGAGCATCCCCGATACGGGCGTCACGCCGCCGTTCCTTCGGAGCACCTTCGCCCCTACGAATCTGGGGTCGGAGTCGAGGAACTTTCTAAGATAATTGATCGCGGGCTCCGTGTGAATGTTCCTTACACCGAGGCCGACATTCGCGGTCTCCCCATTCTTAGGGAAGACCCACGCGTAGCCACCCGGAGCGTAACACGTCCCGACGTAGAACTCGTTTGTGGATGGGTTGTCGAGGTGCAGTCCGCCGAGTTGGTACTGAGCGCATGTGACAACGTCGGGGTACCACCTCTCCATGCCGGCGGAGCGGCGAACGATCGACCAGTAACCATCCGCCCCGATCGTTACCTTCGCCTTGACCTTGACCTGCTCTACGCCATGCTCCGCTATCACACCGGCGACCTTGCCGTTCTCCCTGAAGACGCCCGTCGCCTTCGTGTCAGTCATTAGCTCAGCCCCGGCCTTCACCGCTAGGTCACCGATGGCTTTGTCGAAGAACTGCCTGTTCAGCGTGTAGCCGACCCAGTTGTCACTCGTGAGGTCGATATAATTCCTATTTGGCGCGAAGACCCTGGCCTTGGTTATCTTCTGCGCGACGAGCGGGGCGACGGGCTCCAGCCCAGCGTCCTTTATGCCGTTGAGACTCAGCCCCTCGGCGCAGAAGACGGGGGACCCGATGACCGGGTGCTCTTCTAACAGAACAACGTGCGCTCCTGCGGCCGCCGCGGCCCTGGCAGCCGACGACCCGGCGGGCCCACCGCCCACCACGGCTACGTCACAGTCTACAAGCCGCATGGTAATCAAATAGTCGCCCGCGGCTTTCGTATATTAAGGCTACCTCTCAAGGACCTTCTGGGCTGCTATCTCGATGTCCTTAGCCTTCACGGTCTTTCTGCCCGCGTGCTTCGCGTAGTCGAGGGCTTCCTTCGCCACCTTGACCCCAATCTCCTCTAAAGCCTTCCCTAGCGCGATGGCGCTCTCCTCGCTAACACGATCCGCACCAGCGCGCTTGATCAGCTTATGCATCGGAGCAACCTTAATCTCATCAGTCAAGTGAAATCCACCTTAATATAATTCAGGATTCCTTAAATATTTAATACTTTTCCCCTTTTCCCGCAAATAAACCCGAAAATGGGACTATACTCGTTTTAAGGGTGATTAACGGCCCCCTTCAGATGGGTAACCTTTGATAGGACGTGTTGGGAAGAGCCCGATTAGTCTCATTAAATATAAGAAGAACACATACACTCGGAGAGCACCCGAGATAAACGTTTAAATGAGTGCCCAAGCCTCATAGAGCATCGACAAACCATCCCGGTGGAATGAAAGTGGGTAAAGTTAGAACAGAGATGGTCAAGAGAGTAGCAATCGAGCTCATCGAAAAGTATCCTAGGAGCTTCGATACTGAGTTCGACCACAACAAAAAATTCCTTACTGAACTCAACATTGGCGTCTCCAAGAAGATGAGGAACAAGGTCGCTGGTTACGCCACTAGGGTTGTGAAGTCAGACCTCATGGCCGTAGAGGTCGAGGGCGAAGTAGAGCCCGACAACATCTAGGCTACCAAAGCCCCTATTACTCACGAATCAGCTTTCTCGTCGAGGCCCATGTCATCGAGACCGCAAATAGCTTATACTATAGATCATTATGGGCTTCGCCTCGATCTGGCCGTTGTTGACCTTAGTAGCCTAAGCGTCCACGAGGAGACGATGCAGGGACACACCGAGGAGTTGAAGAGAGGAATTCTCGAGCGGGGCTCCCTCGGAACACCCATCTTCGTCGACAGGGCTACAAACATCGTCTTAGATGGTATGCACCGCGTCAGGACCCTCGGGGAGCTCGGATGCTGCTTCGCCCTCGTCTGCTTCGTCGACTACTCGGATCCGAGGATAACGCTGGGGCGCTGGTGCAGAACTATACCGAAGCCATTCAGCAGACTCGACGCCGAAAGAGTGGTCATTAGCCTCGGTGCATCTCTCAGACCAGCGAAAGGGGTTAACCCCACCCAGAGTAGCAATTTATTACTAGCCTTTGGGGACGGTACCTTCCAAGTAGAATACCCTGAAAAAGACGTAATGTCAGTCTACCGCCTCTCACATAAACTAGAACATGCACTCATAGGAGAAGGCTACGCTGTCGGTTACATGGGTGAGGACGACGCAACGCGTTACCTCGCTACAGGTGACTTCTCAGCTATCCTATGCCCCCCGGTGATCACGAAGCAGCAAGTCGTTGACGTGGTCCAGCGCGGCGAGGTGTTCCCCCCGAAATCCACTAGACACAGGATACCCGCGCGCCCACTAGGCGTGGATCTGGCCCTTGAAACATTAAAAGACGAGGGCAGAACATTGGATGAGATCAATATCAACCTCGGCGCAAAACTAAGGTCTTCTAGGATGAGACGGCTTCCCCCGGGGAGTACATATCGGGGAAAACGCTTCGAAGACACCCTATACATCTTCGAGTAGCAGGTAGCGGTCCACGTCCTCCCTCTTGAACCCGGCCTCAACGAGTTTCTCCGCGACAGCTTCGCCCGTCAAGCCGGTGGACCTTATCTTCCCAGCTACCTCGAGGAGACACTCCTTCAACTCCCAGGGGTAGACCACCCACTCATTCACACTCTCAGCGTAGTAGTCGGGGATGAATCGGCTCCAAGGCTTGATGTGGATGGTGGCAATCCTGACCTCAGATGCCCCCTTCTCTCTAATATGCTCCCTCGCCTTGATTATCGAGGCCCCCGAGTCGGAGACGTCGTCCACAACTAGAGCCTTCCTTCCCTTAAGATCAGCGTTGACAGGGAGGACGACGATGGGCTCCGGCCGCTTGACCATGCCATCGTAGGCCTCGACCTGCACGCTGGCGAGCCTACGGATGCTCAGTTGGTCACAGAGTATCCTTGCTGGGTCAAATCCACCCCTACTTATAGCGACTATCATGTCTGGCTGGAAACCCGAGGCCTGTATCTTGCTAGCTACTACCTCCACGAGCCTCTGGACGTCGTCCCAGGATAGGTGTAGGAATCGAAGGTTCTCCATCGAGTTGCCTCTTTGAGGTGATGTATTGTAACTCTTTACGACGAATATAAGGGAAACGCGCTTAAACTGCGCTTTATATCGGGGCAGCTACGATTCTGGATCATGGTTCCAGGGAACGACCTTAGTGAGTGGGTTAGGAAGCTAGTCGAGGGTTTCATAGCCTCGCCTGAAAACTCTTTCAACGACGTCGGCGAGCCAGCCTGGGAAACGCCCCTCGTCGGTTTCTCAAGCGGTGCCGACCCACTCTACGACTTCTACAAGAAGGACATAGGAAGCTTCTATCTATCACCATTAGAGTTCTTCAGGAACGCCCACCCATCGGTTGAGGCGAAGCCCGAGGAGCTAACAGTCATCAGCTGGGTACTCCCTCAGACAAAAGCCACAAAATATGATCACAGGAAGGAGACGAAGATGCCCAGTGAGAGGTGGGCGCGTGCTAGGATAATGGGTGAGGGCGTGAACGTGAAGCTCAGAAGATTCATAGTCAAAGAGCTGGGTGGGTTCGAGTACCCTTCGGTTGCCCCGATGCTCTCCCCCCTCTGGGGGCAACACATGTCGGAGAAGTACCTATTCGCCTCGTCCTGGTCTGAAAGACACGCCGCCTACGCCGCTGGGCTCGGTACATTCGGACTGAGCGACGGTCTAATCACCGCCAAGGGTAAAGCCCATAGGGTCGGCTCAGTAGTCGCAAAAATCCCCATACAGCCGACCACTCGCCCATATACAGACCACCACGCCTACTGTCTCTGGTACGCTAAGGGAACCTGCGGCGCGTGCATTCAGAAATGCCCCGCCGGGGCCATCACCGAGAAGGGTCACGACAAGCAGAGATGTAGCGACTACGTCGACACGACACATGCTTTCGTCGAGGAGCACTACCACTTTAAGGGGTACGGGTGCGGTTTCTGCCAAGTCGGTATACCCTGTGAAAGCAGAATACCCGAGGGCATCGACCTCTGAGGGAAACAGATAAAGAGTCGCCTGACTAGTCTCCTCCAACTCCGGGTGATGTGTTGGCCCGCGCTCTCTTCGTCGGTAGATTCCAGCCCTTCCACTTCGGCCACCTACATGCGATCCAGACGATCCTCGATGAGGCCGAGGAACTCATCATCGTGATAGGTAGTGCCCAGATGAGCCACGAGCCCGATAACCCATTTACGGCCGGTGAGCGCATCGAGATGATACGAGCCGCCCTCAAGGAGGCTGGGGTGAAGAGGGAGAGGTATATGCTCATCCCCATCGCCGACGCCCCCAGCCATCGGACCTGGGTGAGTTACGTCGAGTCCCAGACCCCACGCTTTGCTGTGGTCTACTCGAATCAGGCCTTGACTCGTCGACTCCTCATAGAGGCGGGTTATGTTGTGAAGGAGATTCCCCTCCACAAGAGGAGCAAATTCGAGGCTACTGAGATTAGGCGACGCATTCTTAAGGGGGAGGACTGGGCGGACCTTGTCCCTACCTCAGTCCATAGGATAGTAGAGGAGATAGATGGCGAGAATCGGATACGCGACCTCGGTAAATCGGACTCCTTCCGCGTGCGTGAAGAGAACCAATCAGGTTAGCCAGATGTACCTCAAACTTGACCCCGAACTAAGCTCCAAGTTCCCCGGACTATCAGCGAGACTAACCAACATCCACGGGGTGAAAATAGCTCCACGGAGCCCCGAGTTAGAAGTCTTCAAGAAGCAGGTCTTCGAAGAAGCCGCGGAGAAGTGGAATATCGATGAGCTTAAGGAAAACCCGGTCTTCCGAGCCTACAGGGACTTCTTCTGGAAGGTCAAGGTCGACCCAACGAAGACACGCCCAGCGGCGGAGGCTCTTCTCAGGAGGATTCTGCGGAGCAACCCACTACCCACGATCAACTCACTAGTCGATGCTTATAACGTCGCATCCGTCGCCACCAGTATACCCTTTGGTGCTTTCGACCTCGACAGGATGAGGGGCGAACCCATTATGAGGGAGGCGAGAGCCGGAGAGGAGTTCCTCGGTATCGGGATGGATGGGCCAATCACACTCGGAGGTGGAGAGGCCGTTATAGAGGACGATGAGAGACTCATCGCCGTCTACCCCTACCGTGACGCCGACTATAGCAAAGTCACAACGTCCACGAGGAACCTCCTACTCATGACCTGCGGGGTCCCCGGGATCGGTGAAGATACCCTAACCCACGCTGAGGCGGTTTGCATAGGGTATATTAAGAGATTCTGCGGTGGTACCCCAGCTTAGGTGGGTCGCGTGCTAGAGGTTGACGGTTCACTGATGGAGGGGGGCGGCCAACTACTCCGTATGGCCACCACCTACAGTGCCATACTGGGTGAACCCATTAGGATCGTCAATGTTCGAGCCAAAAGGAACCAACCCGGGCTGAAGCCACAACATTTAGTGACCCTTAGAGCGGTGGCGGAGCTCTGCGCCGCCGAGACGAAGGGCCTCGAGGTGGGTAGTGGCGAGGTAGAGTTCAAGCCCGGTCGCCTAAGAAGCGGAAGTTACGATTTCGACATAGGTACCGCAGGGAGTTGCAGCCTTCTACTCCAGTGCGCGGCGCCCGTAGCCGCGTACGCAGATGGCCCAGTCAAGATCAGGATACGGGGTGGGACAGCGGTCCGTTGGTCTCCCCCGATGGCGATAGTGCAGTATGTTGTCTGGGTCGGGCTCAGGAAGATGGGTTTCTCTGGGGAGTTGAGGGTCCTCCGGGATGGATATTACCCGAAGGGGGGCGGTGTAGTCGAGGCAAACATCAAACCTATACGAGGCTTTCAACCGATTAACGGCGAGGTAGCCGATGTCACGGGGGTGAGGGGGCTCTCCACCTGCGGCGGGCTCCCCAGACACGTGGCAGAGAGGCAAGCGGAGTCAGCTAAAAAAGTACTGCAAGAGGAGGGGTTGGAGGCTAGCATCGATGTGGCGACGCCCGGGAGGGCCACGGAGCCACTGTCGCCAGGTAGCGTTATTTGTCTCTGGGCGGAGGGGGATGCTCTCATCGGGGACGACGGGCTTGGGGAGCGTGGTAAGACCGCGGAAAAGGTGGGGGCCGAGGCGGCTCAGCGATTTGTTAACCAGGTTAAGACCGGTGCATACGTAGACCTTCACACAGCGGATAACCTAATACTTCCCTGCTCCCTCGCCTCGGGTAAGTCAAGTTTCACTGTCTCACGTCTGACCATGCACACCCTCACAGCAGTCGAAGTGGCGAAGATGGTTATTGGGGTCAGAATAGCTGTGGAGGGAGTTGAGGGGAAGCAGGGTAAGATAATCATAGAGGGACGGGGTACAGTGAACCCCCGTTACTCGGATCAGGTTTAACCGCGTGGAGCCACGAGTCATTTCATCGGCTTTGGTTGTGCTCAGCTTCGACCGAGGGACTCTTCTGGTCGTGGACGACAAGGGTAAAACTACGAGGCACCGCGCTAGCGACTACTCTAAAGTTGTCAGAGAGCTTCGGGAGACTGGCCTTGAGTATAAGGACGACGCGCTCAGGTCACCGTTGACAGGGCAACTCACCTCCAAGTATGAGTCAAGGGATTATCAATCCGAGGCTGTTGAGAGCTGGGTCAAATCAGGGTATAGGGGAATAGTGGTACTCCCCACGGGTGCGGGTAAGACGGTGATGGCGATCAAGGCGATGGAGCGGCTTCAGGTCGCGACGCTCATCGTCGTCCCTACCATCGTGCTGATGGAGCAGTGGAGGGAGACGCTCGCAGAGGCATTCGGTTCCGAGGTGGGCGCCCTCGGAGGAGGCTCAAGAGATGTGAAGCCAATAACGGTCGCTACCTACGACTCCGCCTCCCTCAGAGCTCGCGAGATTGGTGATAGGTTCTCGTTAATAATCTTCGACGAGGTTCACCACCTTCCTGCTTCAAGTAACTCGCGAGCTGCTACTTGTTACCTTGCACCGTACCGGTTAGGGCTCACAGCTACGCTCGGGCGAGACGAGAATGTGATCAGCGGCCTTGAGGAGCTTGTAGGAGGGCTCGTCTATGAGAAGGGGGTTGAGGAGCTTGCGGGTAAGCATCTAAGCGACTACACTGTGAAAACCATGAATATTCCCCTCACCCCCGATGAGAAGGCGGAGTACGAGAGACAATTCGCCGTCTACAAGGGCTTCCTCCAGCGAAGGGGGATCAGGATCAGGAGCGCCCGTGATTATCTACTCTTCGTGAAGAGGAGCGGGGTGGACCCCGAGGCGCGGAGGGCGCTGATGGGTAGGAACGCGGCAATGGACATAGCGTTGAATAGCAGAAGCAAGGAGGAGTACCTCCGGGAGCTCCTCGCCGCGAACCCTAACGCGAAGACGATCATCTTCACCCGCCACAACAAGCTCGTCTACAGGATCAGCAGGAGCCTACTCATCCCCGCCATAACCCACCAGACGGTGAGGGAGGAGAGAGATGAGATACTTGACAGGTTCCGCAGCGGAGTCTACCGCAGGATAATCACGAGTCAGGTCCTAGACGAGGGAATAGATGTCCCCGACGCCTCTGTGGCCGTGATTCTGAGCGGTACAGGTAGTAGCCGAGAGTTCATACAGCGTCTCGGGAGAATATTGAGGAAGAAGGAGGGAAAGCAGGCCACCCTTTACGAGCTCGTGAGTTTTGGTACCGCGGAGACCCGCATTAGCAGGAGGAGGAAGGAGGCTTGATTCTCCCACACGAACTCATCCGGGTGAGACGCACTAAGGCGGCGCTCACACCGCTCTTCGCCGACGATGAGAAGCTCGGCCTCGCCAAGACACTCATAGCAGTCTACATCGAAAACAAGGATAAGAAGAGGGCGGAACTCGGTGAGAACCTAGCAGCCTGTGAGGAGCTAGGCTACGACTTCAAGCTGGTTAGGGGCCTATCGGCGGTCCTTGACTCGCGCAGTATCTTCGGAGCCCGCTCATTCATCCCTCCACCGAAGGCTCGTAGGCTGCTCTTCGAGGAGGCGGCGAGGAGACCATCTATCTCTGAGAGAGACCGCATGGAGATAATGGGGAAGGTTGCAGATGGTCTCGGCGTCGCCTTAGCTGACCTGGATGAGAGCCTTTATGCTGACCTTCTCGACGAGCAGTTCCTAATAGACTTCAGGGAGCCCAAACCGGATGAGTTGCTCAGACTCTACAACTTCGCCCTAGTCTCGGTTGTACTCGCCTACTCCATACACATAGCTGTTGGCTTCTCGGGAAAGAATGAGAGTCTCGAGAAGGCGGTGAAGAACCTGGGTGAACCAGATGTTAGGGTCGGCTCCATAAGCGTTGATCTGAAGCCCTCGAAGCAGGTTGGGCTCCGCGGGGGGAAGGTTGAGGCTCTTCTCGCCCGGCTCATCGAGTTAAAGGACTGGAGCCTGAAGGCTGACGTCGCGTATCCCCCTCGCTACCACGAAACGAGGCCCCTTGAGTTGAATCGGAGAACACACGACGGGATACTCGAGGCGGAGCCAGTTGTGGAGGAGACGATCATCGAGATCAAGGCCCTCGCTAGGAAGAGCAGCTTCGGAGACATCATCGTCATCGACGACGTCGCTAACCGGTTTGGTCTGACAGATAAGGAGCTTCTGAGGAAGGTTGAGGCTGAGACGGTGAAGTATGTCCGGCTTCCAGGTGTCCTTGTGACCCCGGAGAAGTTGGAGGCGCTTCGCTCAGGTATTGGGGAGGTTGAGGGGAATGACCTTGCATCCTACAAGGCCTTCCTTAAGGGGATGGGGTGTAAGAACCCGATCCCTGTTCTGGAGGCGCTGGGGTACTTCGTAGAGGTAGACCCTGAGACGCGTAAGCCTAAGGTTACTAGGCTCCACCGCGGAGCGTCAGGTTAATATCGCTGCGGGATTAAGGGGGTTCGGAAGTGGCGACATGGGCTGGCAAGATTATCAGGGCGCTACGACAATAGGCCTCATATGCAATGGCGGGGTTGTCCTCGCCTCGGAGAAGCGCGTCACCTGGGGTAACATGCTCACAAGCAGGGGCGGCATGAAGGTCTTCAAACTCAACGACAGGATAGGCCTCGCCTTCGCCGGCCTCATGAGCGACATGCAGGCGCTGACCCGCGAGGTCGCGGCCTACGCCAGCCTCTACGAGCTTGACAACAACAGGCCCATAGGGGTCAAGGCGATGGGTAAGCTCGTCGCTAACATGCTCTTCCAGAGGCGGATGTTCCCGCTCTTCATGGAGACTCTGGTGGGGGGCGTAGACGAGGATGGTCCGGCCCTCTTCAGCATGGACCCGGTTGGTAGCCTAATCCCCGACCCATTCATAACCGCGGGGACGGGTGCGCCCATCGCTATGGGTGTCATCGAGGCGGAGTACAAGGATGGACTGAGTATGGAGGCGGGTGCCGAGTTGGCCATCAAGGCGATCAAGGCCGCCGTGGCGCGCGACATCGCGAGCGGCGACGGCATCGACATGCTCCTCATCACTAAGGATGGGACCGAGGAGCGCAGCATTAGTTTAAGGAAATAAGTTCAACTTTGCGATTCTTCTTCTAAAGGTTGAAAGGGTTTCGTCATTTCTATAGAAAGTCGTACGGCTTCGAGCGCTGCTTCAAGTCGGGCATCTGTTGGTTGTGTTGTGTCGTTTGCTAACTCTTGCGCATTCTTGATTGTTAGCATGTAGAATACGTAGGCGATTTTGTTTCGCGCAGTGATTGTGATAGGGAGGAGGGTGAGAACGGTCGCTAGGTCGTCGTCTCGGCTTCTTAGCCTCTGGTGGTGGAGTCTGCGTATGGTTAGGGCAAGGAACTTTATCTCATACATGAATTGTTTTTCATTTTTGCGGATTCTGGTTTAGAGTAACATGTAAGTGGGGGGAGTCTTCACGACTTTACTTTACCTTCTACCCACTGGATGATCAGGGCACGCTCCTTCTCAGTGAAAATGTGAATTTGTTCAATTCTTCATCAACGTTATGCCAGACTGATATCGTGGTTTTTCCCCTCGAAGTAACCGCTAGGCATAGTTACATGAATAAGATTATCTTCTCGGTGAATATTCCCAAGTTTAATTGTTATATATAATTATTTTTGACTATAAATTATTAACTTTCTAAGCAGTTGCTCCGCCGTCAATTACTAGCATAGCTCCGTTCATGAAGCTGGAGTCGTCGCTAGCAAGGAACAGGGCACCTTTCGCGATCTCCTCAGGTTTCCCAATTCTCTTCAGCGGTACCTCCTGCTCGAGGTATCTGCGCCTCGCAACGGGGTCCTGAGCCCTATTGATACCGAGTTCGAGCATGGGAGTGAGGGTGACACCGGGGCAGAGGCAGTTTACGCGTATGTTCCTGTCGCCAAACTCGAGGGCGAGGGCGCGTGTTATCTGGACGACTCCCCCCTTTGCGGCGCAGTAGGCGGCGTAGTTGCGAGCGCCGCTTATCCCGATCTCGGAGGCTGTGTTGACTATCACTCCCCCGCCCTGCCTGAGCATCTCGGGGATGGCGTGCCTACACCCGAGGTAGACGCTTTTCAGGTCGATGGCGAGGACCCTGTCCCAGTCCTCCTCCGTGGTTTCTAGGAAGGGGCGGTACATGCCTATCCCCGCGTCGTTGTAGAGGACGTCGAGTTTGCCGTATTCGCCGACGGCGAGCTTGACCGCTTTATCCCAGTCCCTCGACTTGGATACGTCGGCCTTGATAGAGACGGCGTCAGCGCCTCTATCGCGCGCCTGCTTCGCCGTGTTCTCAACCTCCCCGTCAATGTCGAAGAGTGTGAGCTTTGCGCCCTCCTCGGCGAAGAGCAGTGATGCAGCCCTGCCGATCCCAGACGCAGCCCCTGTGATCAGAACCGATTTACCCTCTAGTTTCATGGGTGATACGCCGCCGCGGGTGCTTTATCTGATTTGTTCCCGCCGGATCGCTGAGTGGTCACAGAGTTAATGGAAGGTCATAGGAACCGTGGGCGAGGTAGATCCTATTCACCTTCATGGCGCGGAACCGTTGCCAGTCGTTTGCAGGCTTCTGATCCCTCCGGGGAACCGTTCGGCGGGGGCAGGTCGCCAGTGAATGCGATGCCCTCGTCGAGGACGAGCGTGACGTGGTCCTCGCCGTGCCCCGGCGTGGCGATTACCTCGCCGTCGATGCCCAGCCACCTCAGGAATGCCCTGCTGTCGCTGAGCCTCAGCAGAATATTGTCCTCGTCCTTGATCTTGTTGTAGATCATCGGAGGCCTGATGAACCTAGCTTGGTCGTTGAGGTGCGTCCTCTGGTTCTCCATGACGATGAGCCTAGCGCCCTTGTCCTTCAGCTCCTGGGCGATAGCGCCGTGGTCCATGTGGTAGTGCGTCGCGAGGACATGGGTCACGTCCTTTATCGTGTAACCAACGTTCGTCAGGCTAGCCTTAAGCTCCTGCATCCCGCCGGGCCAGCCTACGTTGATTAGCAGCTTGGCCTCTCTCGGTGACGAGGAGGTAGCAGTTGACCGACCTGTACCCCACGTTGAGTATCTTCATCTGAACCCCGTCACCGTTGCTAATCATCTGAGATTGTGCTGAAAAAGGCTTTTAACTTCGGCGAGAGTTTGAAGGGGCGTTAGGGCGCGTAGATTAGTAGTAGATCGCCTGCCTCGCACGCAGGAGGTCAGGGGTTCAATTCCCCTCGCGTCCACCACTTTTTGGCCAAGATTTATTGTCACCAAAATTACTTGTTTGTATAGTGTCTCTATGGTTGAGCTTCGCAAGTTCACGATCGATGAGTTGAAACAATACGATGGTAGGAAGGGTAGGCCGGCGTACATCGCATTTAGGGGCAAGGTCTACGACGTGACCGACAACTACACGTGGGGTGATGGAAACCACTACGGCGAGCATCAGGCCGGAGGCGACACCACAGACGGGATCACGGATGCGCCACACGGCGACGAGAAACTCGAAGCAACAGTCTTGATCGGTGAATTGGTGAAGTAGCGAGGGGCAACAGTGTAGTATATAGTGGGTGACACCACCATTAATATATCCCCTCCCCCCGGATAGGATGCCATGTCGACCATTCACAAGCAGCGGAAGAACGCCCGGGACAGGCTCGTCAGGGCCGAGGGCCACCTCCACGGCATCATAAAGATGATAGACGAGGACAAGGAGTGCCCCGACATCCTCATACAGATAGCCGCCGTCAAGGCCGCACTAAACAAGGCGGGCGAGGTAATCCTCGAGGACCACCTCGAACACTGCCTCGTCGAGGCCGTGAAATCGGGTGACATAGCGCCCCAACTGGAGGAGTTGAAGGCGGCCCTCCAGAAGCTCATCTAGGTGATGACATGGCAGCAACCTGGAAGAAGATAATACTGGCGATCAGCGTCGCTTTAGCCGCGGTCAGCTGGCTCAGCCAGACCTTCGGCCTCCTGCCACTGGAGACATCCACCATCATCGGCATGATCGCCGCGGGCCTCGGGGCCGTCTTCATCGGTGACAGCGCCTTCCGAGCCCTCCGCGAGGGGAACTTCGGCATAGACATCCTCGCCACCTTCGCCGTCGTCGCCTCAATATACGTCGGAGAATATGTCGCCGCGGCCGTCGTGGTCCTGATGCTTGGTGGCGGCGAGATCCTCGAAGACTACACGAGCGGCAGGGCCTCCGTGGCGATCGAGAAGCTCGTGGAGGAGTCGCCGAAGACGGCGATCGTTGTACGGGACGGCAAGGAGTTGGAGGTGCCCATTTCCGAGGTTAAGATAGGGGAGACCGTCGTCGTCAAGCCTGGGGGTAAGATCCCCGTAGATGGCGTAGTGAAGTCAGGTAATGCTTCCGTTAATCAGGCGTCGATCACCGGAGAGTCGATGCCCGTCGAGCGCGGTGTCGGCGAGAGCGTCTTCGGCGGCACGATCATCGAACTCGGCAGCCTCGACGTAGAGGTGACGGCGATCGGTGAGCAGAGCACCTACGGCAAGATAATAAAGATGGTCGAGGAGGCGGAGAAGCACAAGGCACCCATTGAGCGCACGGCCGACAGGTACGCCAAGTACTTCACGCCTATTATCCTCGGCCTGGGCGTGATAGTCTACATAGTTACAGGTAGTCTCCTCAGGGTCGCGGCGCTCTGGGTCATCGCATGCCCATGCAGTCTTACCCTGGCAACGCCCATGGCCGTCGTCGCAAGCATAGGCAACTCGGCCCGCAAGGGCATACTGATACGCAACGGTGAGAGCCTCGAGAGGCTGAGCAGCGTCGACGTCCTCGCCCTCGACAAGACCGGAACTATAACCACCGGGCGCCCCGAGGTCGTGGCCATTAAGGCCTTCGACGTGGAGGAGAGCGTCGTACTCGGTGTCGCCGCCACCGCGGAGAAGCGGTCCGAGCACCCCCTCGCCCAAGCCATCCTGAAGAAGGCTAATGAGGACGGGGTAAACGTCGATGATCCTCAGAATCTGGTGATGGAGCCGGGTCTTGGAGTCACGGCGGAGACGAAGGATGGGGCCATCCTCGTCGGCAACGACAAACTACTGGCTAAAAATGGTGTCAAGCTCACCAAGGAGGCATCTGAGTACTCGTCGTCGGTCGAGTCAAACAGGACACTGATCTACGTCGCCCGTGGCGGACATCTACTAGGCGCGATCGAGGTCGCGGACACCGTCAGAGGCGATCTTGTTGGCACCTTCAAGGAGACGAAGAGGTACGTGAAGAAGACGATCATGCTCACCGGCGACAACGAGTCCGTTGCGAAGACGATCGGCGAGCAGGTAGGCGTCGACGAGGTGTTCTTCAACCTACTCCCCGAGCAGAAGGTCGAGAAGATCAAGGAGCTGAAAGCTCAGGGGTACAAGGTCGCCATGATCGGCGACGGCGTAAACGACGCACCGGCCTTGGCCACGAGCGACGTGGGGATCGCCATGGGCCTTAGAGGCACTGATGTAGCCATCGAGACCGCGGGGGTAGTCCTCGCTACAGACGACCTAAAGCGGATACCCAAGCTCCTCAGGATCGGCACCTCGACGATGACGGTCATAAAGCAGAACCTAGTCTTCGCGATGACCGTGAACGTAATAGGGATAGGGCTGAGTGTGACCGGCATCATCCCGCCGCTAGTCGCCTCCGTCATACACGAGAGCAACGCCCTCTCGTAATGCTGAACTCACTCCGATTACTGCGAATCGACTGACTTCTCCATATTCAAGTCCTCCGAATCTAAAAAGGGAAAAAGCCTCTTGAACGGTACCCAGCACCCCGTCTTAAGGTTGTAGAACCACGCCTTGTTAATGTCCTCAAGCAACTTCTCGGTGATAGTGGCCAAGATTGGGTAATGGGCGTTTTCTACCTCCACACTCGAAGCGATCACGGGCACTATCCCCTCAGGATAATCCCACGCGCGGTCCTTAAGGACCGTACATGTCATATCGAATGTCTTCACGACTTTAAGGCTCTGGTTTATCACGGGGACAAAGGGGTAAGATCTGCAAATAGTGGGGCGGTAGGCGTGCATCGTGCATCCACCGAGCCTTCTATGGGGACAGGAGTTGAGACGCATCTGATAGGTTATGATTTCAAATTCAGGATCCTTTGGGGAAACGCCTACTCCATAAGCGGGTCTTACTTGGTCTTTTCTGAATAGTTCGACCTCCCCGGGAAGGAGAGGTAGTCATTCGCGGACACCTTGTCTATCAATGAGTAGTCTGTTGCAGCAGATCCCGCAGTTGATGCAGTGGTAGACTATTGGCTCGGGCAAGGCTGAAAAGCTGGTGTGGCTTCCCCGATTTAAAGCCGCTCAAGTTTGAAGACTACAGGGCGTAGCCCGTCGGTGCAGCAGGAGATCATGAAGCCTTTTTTCTTTATCCAAGGAAAATCTCCACCCATGGCGAGATGAACCACGTCTCTCTGAATATCCGACCATGCCCAGGAGCAGAAACCTTCAGGCATACTCATGCCCTTAGAGATGTACTCCTTCCCATCCTGCATTACATTACAGGTTGGCTGCATCTCAACATCGGCATACTCCTTAAAGATTTCATGAGTAGGAAGCTTCTTAGCCACGGTTATTTTAACGTCTGAGAACTTCATCTATATACCCAAATAAAATAATGGTTTTTTTAGTTAATAATGGTACCCTTATTGGATCACTTTTTAAAAATGTTAATTTCTGTGAGGGAATACTTGCGAATATCTTAGTGACTGGAACATGAAATGCATGGGTCGTATGCTCTTACCAACATTTCCATGGTGAGCTCGATTTCTCTATCCGCCTTATTCGCGTTGGGGGAAGAAATACTTCTTGGGAGGGAGAAGAGTTACCTCATAATCAGGCCGAAGCTCATCGGGAGAATCGAGTACATCGAAGACATATTTGTCGCCTCTGGACTTGACACCTATCGTCGCCAGATATAGTCTTTTATCAGATTGGCTATGAATTCTGTAAAATCTTCCTTGGATATTATCTTCATTAGATCGACACTAAAAACGATAAGGTATCCTTTACAAAGAAAATACTTGCGTACAGTAAATGGTGTATATACTTGTTTGGAGCCGCCGGTAAGGACACTATTTTTGTTTAATTTGTTTATTTTAAGTATAACCGGTGTCTTTATCGTTTTTATTAACAAATATAAATTGATGAATGAAACTGCTCATCTCTTTTTTCCAACCAGCCAAAGATAATGCCTGCTACAAACTTCAGAACCCATAACCAGTAAATCATTGATTAAAAAAATGGTGTCTAAAAGCGTTAAAATCAGGTTAATCTATATAACAAAGACAAACTGGCTATCCATAAAACAGATAACCAATGCAAAGGAAAAAAAGAGCGTGAAAATACCAAAACCCAGGCGACGATACGTGAGTATCGGGAACGTGACCCGTAGATCCCGCTATGAACCTAGACCTCGACGTATCCGAATCGACCCATCCACCAAGAGGGAGTTGTTCATCTACGAGACCGATAAAACAAAAGCCGCAATACAGAAAATAATAGACGACCCCGAGACCCCAGACAAGATCCGAATACAGGCAGCGAACTGCTACGCCAATTTAATAAGGGTCAGCTACCAGATGGTGAGGGACATAGACATCGAGGACGTCGAGCGCCAAATAGAAGAGCTCGAAGACGAATTTAACAAGCAAAGGGACAACGATCTCGACTTCTCGCCCCAAGCCGACTCCACACACACAGAAGATGAGGAACAAAAACAACCCTCGAAAACTACTACCACAGTAGGTGCGACATGAGAACCTACATATATACACCAAACGAGAGAAGAGCTCTAACCGCCTGGCTTAAAGGACAAGCAGAGCGGAAAGACTCAGCCTCCCTAGATCAGGTCCTCACCAGAACAAAGAGCAACCGCGCAGCCCTTACTCGGGACCTTCAGCTACTCACGCTCACGACCAAGAAATTACACGCTGAGGGACGTAAACGGCACAAATCCGACCTAGAGGTTACTATCGCCGTCGCCCCCCTCACTCTTGAGGCAGCGAACAGAGAAACCTACACACTGCTCCCCACGCTTCGTCGGTCAGAGGAAACCGCAAACGACCCAGCAGCACCAACAGATGTGCGCCTAGACGCCTTTCAAGAAGTTGCACGCATAGCCAAGGAGATCAGAGGAACAATCTGACAAAAAAACAGGATACCATAAAAGGAATCCACAAAAACAGGAGAAAAAAAGGGAGTTACAATCCCCAAAGTAGCTTCCGCGTTCACAGGGAACACCCAACAACACTGGAATAGCAAGCCGTCAAGGACTGATCAAAGCTCCATTGTTTAAAGGAGGTGGTCATACGTTTAAAACGATCAGAAAAAATCAAATCAGGAGAAGCATTTACAACGACTTAAACCCCAAACAGACCCCTAAAAAATCTCCGTTAGGTTTTTTGTTGGTGCCGCTGGTGTGATTTGAACACACAACCCCTCGGTCTTCAGCCGAGCGCTCTCCCAGGCTGAGCTACAGCGGCGCGACAAACCATAGGCTGGGGGAATTGATATAAAGATTTTCGTCGTGTGATAGGTTTCGCCGCTAGACGGCGTCACCAGTCATCGAAGCGCCGTTCTTTTTGGCGACCTCGACCACAATGCCGACCTGCCTGGGGTCCATCCCCTTTCCAGCCAGCACTTCAACGAGACCGTCAAGGCTCTTTATCTCCGGGTCCTCTATTGCTCTCATTATTCGCCTCGCGTCGTAGTACCCCAAGGCGCTCCTCAGGTCCCTGTAGAGGGCCTTCCTAAACAGCGTGCTCAGCTTCATCTGATCCCTCCCTCCTCGAAACCTTCTGCTCGACCTTGCCGAGCCCCAGCAGTAGGCCGTGTATGAGCGCCTCGGGTTTCGGCGGACAGCCGGGCACATAGACGTCCACAGGCACCGCCTTGTCGACCCCACCGACGACGGTGAAGCTGTCATGGAATATCCCACCACCGCAGGCGCAGCTACCGATAGCGACGATCAGCTTCGGATCGGGAGCCGCTTCGACCGCATTCCGCAGCGTGGCGGCCGACTGCCTCGTAACCGGTCCTGTCACAAGCAGGATGTCCGCATGCTTCGGGCTTGACACCCTCTTCACTCCGAACCTCTCCGCGTCGAAGTAGGGGGTGAGCGTGTCGATTATCTCGATGTCGCACCCGTTGCACCCGCCGGTGTTGACGTGGAAGACCCACGGGCTCCTGCCGAGCCTCCTGATCCTCTCCAGTTTCCCCTCGGCGTCTAGGCTGCGTTCACTGCTCATCCTTGACCCTCCTGTAGGCGTCCGCGGACGCGTCGCCCCAGCGCGTCTTCTTGCACTCGGGGCAGAGATGAACCATTCCCTTGAGGCTCTTGTCGAGTTCGTATGCAAGTTCCCCATACTCCGCGAGGGTGTATTCGAGCGCACGCTCGGTCGTGAAGTAAGAGCCGCACCCCTCGCACTTCACCCTCCGCAGCCGCAGCTCGACTTCTAGCGCCTCCTTGGTGGTGGAGGCGAGCTCGTAGTCCTCAGAGAATCTAATGGCGTCTACTGGGCAAACCTCCTCGCAGAGGCCGCACATTATGCACCTACCGTAGAATAACTTCAGCTTCCACGACTCCTCTTGCTCCTCGATGGTCAGGGCGTTGGGCGGGCACACGCGTGCGCATGCGCCGCAGCCGATGCAGGTGTCGAACCCGATCTCGGGCCTCCCCCTCAGCCCCTCGGGCACCGGCCTCCTCTCGGAGGGGTACCTGTAGGTGACCCTGCCCTTCCCGATGCCGAGTCGGAGAAGCTTGATGACACCACTCAAATAAGTCGCCTCCCAAGGTCCTCACCTGAGACGACTCTCTCCACGCCACTCCCCACGTCGACGATAGCAACTCTCTCCGCGCAGGAGATGCACGGGTCGATGCTGCCTATGATGATGGAGGCGTCCGCAAGCGTCTCCCCCACGAGCATCAGCTTCGCCGCGGGTAGGTTCGCGTAGGTTGGCGCCCTAACCCTCCACCGGTAGACGGTGTTATCCCTCCCAGTTATGAGATAGTGCGCGTCCGTTCCCCTAGGGCCCTCAACTAGTCCCACGGATGTCACGTCGGACGGTATGTAGTCGATGGGCTGATGCACAGGGCCACCGGGGATCCCCTCGAGGACCTGCCTCATGATCTTGATGGACTCTAGTGTGTCGTTGGCTCTGATGAGTGTCCGCGCGAGGACGTCCCCGCCCGACTCCACGGGGGTCTTGAACTCGAGGCTGCCGTAGGCCTCGTAGGGGAAGTCGCGTCTGACGTCCATGTCGACGCCCGAGCCCCTGGCGAGGGGACCCGTCACGGAGTGCCTCTTCGCCTCCTCGTTGGATAGACGACCTACACCCTTTAGCCTCCGCTTCAGGGTGTCGATGTCGAGGACCGCACCGAGTAACTCCTCGTATTCGAGTTGAACTTCGCCGATGACCTTGAGGGCCTCCTTCCTCCTGTCCTCCCTTATGTCCCTCCTCACGCCGCCGGGCACGATCATCCCGTACTGCTTCCGGTTCCCCGTGAGGAGCTCGGCGAGGCCCATCACCCTGTCCCTCACCCTCCAGAACTGCATGAGGCCGGTGTCGAAGCCGACCATGTGGGAGGCGACGCCCAGCCAGAGCAGGTGGCTATGTATCCTCTCCATCTCCAGCATAGCGACGCGTATCCACCTCGCCCTCTCCGGCGGTTCGAAGCCAGCCGCCCCCTCAAGGGCCTGAGAGTAGGCCTCGGCGTGGACGGAACCACAGATGCCGCAGACCCTCTCCGCGATGAAGGGTATAGTCTCGTATGTGAGCCTCGTCTCCGCTATCTTCTCCAGTCCCCTGTAGTTGAAGCCCGCCCTGAGGTCGACGCCCATTATCCTCTCCCCGTCGGCGTGGAACCTGAAGTAGATGGGCTCGTGTATGGCGAAGTGGTAGGGGCCGTAGGGGATCACGTTGAACATCGGGGCGTCCTCAGGCGCCTCAAAGGGGAAGCTGCCCGTCTCCTTCGTCGGTACCTGCGTATCGACCTTGAAGCTCTTCCTCATCGGGAAGACGTCATCGGGCCAGTCGTCTGCCATGAGCAGTTTCCTCGGGTTCGGGTGACCCACCGGCGTGAGGCCGAGCGACTCTTTGGCCTCCCTCTCATACCAGTCCGCGCTTGGGACCAAGGGAGTGACTGAGGCGAAGGACTCGTCCCCTCTCCTCGTCGTGGCCCTGAAGACGATGGTCTGCCCAAGCCTGTACCATCCCAGCACATAGTCTACGAGGTAGTCATCCTCGGTGTCAACTCTGTCGGTGGCCACCATAGTGAGGAGGTTACCACCGATGGTGTTGTGGGCGTACTCAACCACGGCTGGGAGATGCTCCTTCCGAAGCTCTATCAGCCAAGTGTTACCGCGTAGGATGCTGGTCGATTTGACCTCGTTTGGGAACTTTTGCCGAATCTCCTCGACTATGTTTCTCTCCATGTTCACAACCCCAAGGCCGGAGCTAGGTACGCAAGGATCAACGAGAACACCGATAGGATCAAGACGAAGCCGTAGAACCTCGACGCCTCAAGGAGTCTGAACCTGGCGTTCAGGGACTCGGCGAGTGACAGCACTAGGGTGCAGATAATGAGACTCGCAAGGTATACGATCACGACAGCGACCGAGTAACCGACGCCGTTCAGTCCCGGTGATACAAGCGCCGAGATGTAGAACGCTGGGATGGAGCACAGGGCAAGATTCCTGAGGTACTGCCCCAGCTTCAGGGTCCCGAGGGAGGGGCCACTGAACTCGATCAGTGGACCACCCGTGATCTCAGATTCTGCTTCCGCCACGTCAAACGGGGTCCTCCCACTCTCGGCGAGGAGGCAGAGGAAGTAAGCCAACCCGCTAAAGAGCAGGGGAATCAGAGCCACATACCCGCTCGCTGAGTAGTCTAGGGTCGTCGAGCCCCTGAGAATCACCAGCGAGACGAGTGACGCGATCATGGAGGGTTCGACAACTGTTGCGAGTATGACCTCCCTGGAGCCGCCGACCACGCCGTAGGGGTTCCCGCTCGCGCTTCCCGCTAATGCGAAGGTGAAGGCCGAGAGGACGACCAGCTCGATGAAGACGATTCCGCCATCCAATATGGGCGCCTGAGCAGTCACTGTCGACATGGTCGCGAACATTGCGAGTGAAAGTACGAGTGTAAGCACGGGCACCATGACGAACAGGATGCCGCCCGATTCGGGAAGGATGACTTCCTTCGAGAATAGCTTTAGTACGTCGTGCCACGACTGCGTGACTGGCGGGCCGACCCGGTTCTGGAGCCTCGCCGTTATCTTCCTCCGCAGCCCGTCGAGGAGGGGCGCGATCAGTATGGCCAACGCAAGGTTTACGACTAGAGGCAGGATGTTCATATCATCCCTCCGAGCGCCGTTATGGCTGCTAGAACTAGGAGAATCAGAACCGGGTTGAGCCTCTCGAGGACCGCAGAGGCGCGGTCATCGGGCACTCTGATTGAGTATATCGGCTTGAATATCTCGGCCCAGGACGTGAACACCTCACCACGTGACCCGCCCAAATCGGCGATCCCCGCATAGCCGGTTGTCCAAGACTTCCTCTTAACGACCTTAGACCGCGACGCGAAGGCGATCGAAACCGCGACTGCGGCGAGGGCGATCAGAAGGAGGATATTCACTGCGTCAAAATGGAAAATCGGTTCTGCTGTGATGATCGCATATGCCCCGAGCGGGAGGACCGGAGCGAGAGCCGAGAATAAACCTACTAGCGAGAATGCGAGGGCAGGGTATTTCTCACCACTCGACATCGCCGTCCCCGGCTTCGGGAGGCCCTCGTAGACCAACGTGTACCCTCGGAAGAACACGGCGAGGGAAGCAGCCACCGTGAAGAGCGTCGCGCAGCCGAGAAGGACGAGACCTAAGTCCCCCGAGAGTCCGCTCCTCATGAATCCCTCGGCCCCGAGGCTCATGACGCTGACGATCGTGAGGTAGGCGACTAGAATCGAGGCGGCCTCGACATTGAGTGTGGCGGATAAACCGCCGAAGTCGAAGAGCCCCGACTTCCCGGCCCTCCTGAGCAGGTCGTCGTGCAGACTGTTTATGACGATGAGGGCCAACGCGGACGGTATCAGGGCGTAGATGAACAGCGCAGCGTCTACCTGCGACGCGACGATTAATAGCCCGAAAGTCACCTGATGGATCGCCGACGACAACGTGGCGAAGTTCTTCGACACCATCCCCTGGAAGACGCCGCTGAGCATCATCAAGATACCCAGAACCAGGACGAGTGGCAGCAGTGCGGCGTAGGACGCCCTATTCGCGTTGAGATAAAGTAACGCGCCGATCGACACGAGTATCCCGATGGACCTGTAGTTCGAGTACATCTCCGACAGCCACTTGTGGAACGGGGGGACGCCGAGGAGCAGTAGGAGCACCGGTATTGGGGCGAACTCGAAGCCCATGAATTGAAGGAGGAGCGTCAGAGGTAATACCACCAGCGAGTATAACCCGATCCTGCCTTGAGCCTCCTTCGCCGAAAGCGCTAGGAAGATGAGGATCGTGATCGAGAAGAGCGGCAGGTACCCAGGAAGCCCGACCGTGGAAACGAGGGATATGAGGGAAAGCCACTGTGGGTTGACCTCCGGGTCAACAAGCAGCGCGAGGGACGCCACGAGTATCACGACCTGATCGAATCCGACGGCAACGTATCCGATAGCACCCATCCCCAGCAGAGCCACAAGAACCAAAGTGAGGAGGACTCTTGCCACTCTCCGATTGTAGAGGTAGAGGAGGGCAGGAGCCAGTAGGAGAATTGCCTGGTACATCAAACCGGTTAGCCTCCTCCAGGCTGTTTGACTAGCAGCTTCCTTTCTTTCAGCAGCTTCACCGATCTACTCTTGGACTTCTTCACTACATCGTCATATTCGCCATACTCTATTGCACCGGTTGGGCAGAGTTCTACGCAGGCTGGCAGCAGGCCGTCACTCGCCCTCTCGGCGCAGAGGTCACACTTAGTCACGAAGCCCCTTACTGGATCAGGGTCGGGGACCCCCATCGGGCAGGCGAGGACGCAGAGTTTGCACCCGACGCACCTGTTCTGCCTGAGGCTCACGACGCCCTCGTCGTTCCTGTAGACCGCGCCAGTGGGGCAGACATCGACACAGACCGGGTTGGAGCAGTGGAGGCACGTTATCGGGACGAGTACGCCGTCGGATGTGGGGCGGACCTTAGCCCTCGGCTTCCCGTTTACGAACTCGCAGACCCTCTCGCAGAGCTCGCAGCCTATACACCTCTCCATGTCAATGACCTTAACCTTCGCCAACATCAGTCACCCTCGCAGGTACCTGTCGACCCAGTGGGCAGTCTTGAGACCGGTCTGGTAGGCCCTCCCCACCTTTGTGATGCCCGTCGTGATGTCACCAGTCGCGAAGACCTTAACCTTCGACGAGAGGTACCTGTCGTTAACCTCGATGCCGCCCCACCGGAGGGTCTTGATGTCCTTATACTCCTTGTTGAAAGGCGGCGTGGGCACCTGCCCTATACCGACGATGATGGTGTCGACCTTCTCGATGATCTGCTCGGTTCCGGGGATCTGCTCGAGCTTGAGGATTACACCCGCCTTTATCTCGGCGTTGACCTTGATGGTCTCAACTGACTGGACCTTTCCTTCGCCGAGTACTTTCTTGATGACAGTCCTCTCTGAGTGTTCGACCCCTTTCTTCTTGAGTCGCCCTATCTCGTAGCTGCCCGACGGGGAGTCGAACTGGTGCTCGATGGATATGAGGCGCACGTTGTGTCCCTCGGCGGCCGCCTCGGTCGCGGCGTCGACGGCTACTAGCCCCGAGCCGATGACCGCGACGTTCCGCCCAAGCTTAATCCTCTCCTTCTTCGGGATGAGCCCTAGTTCGTTAGCCTTGCACCTGAAGAGGTATTCGAGGGCGGAGTGGATGCCCTTGTAGGTGGCGTTCTCGGCAGGTAGCCCCCTCGAGTTCCACGTCCCCGTGGCTATGATTGTGGCGTCGTTCTCGTCAATGACTCTCTGCAGATCAACCTTCTCCCTCGCGAGGTCATCGCCGAGTAGCTGGTCACCATTGGCGGAGACCTTACACGACGTTTTGAAGTTGACACCATAGACCTCCTCCAGCTCCTTGCATCCGCCAAGCACCCTCTCCCTAGGGATACGGGCCTCGGGTATCCCGAAGACCATAACGCCCCCGGGGATGGGGAGCCTCTCGTAGACGGTTACCTCGTGGCCCTTGCTCGCGAGGTATCCTGCCGCGGCGAGTCCCGAGGGGCCTGAGCCTATGACGGCGATCCTCTTGCCGGTCCCCTGAGCTGGTCCCTTACCACCGCTCATGAATGAGAAGCGCATGTACCCCGGAGAAGCCACGCCGAATCATATTGCTCATCACCAAGCCCTACTTAACAATTCTGAGCACCGCTCAACGCCGCGGGTGTGTGGCTCACAAATCATATCTACAGACGCCGTCTACTGGAGCGACGGGAAGAGGAGCCTCCTTAAGGTCTCACGCCTCGTCGTGCTGGAGTCGGGGAGGAGAGACCTCACCTACCTCGTGAGCTACTTCCGGTTCCTAGAGAAGATGGAGCTCATAGGATTCCGGTAACCTTTATACGATCCGTCCGAAGTATGGTGAGTTGGTCGGGCCGGTGGTCTAGTGGTTATGACGTCGCCTTGACATGGCGGAGGTCGCAGGTTCGAACCCTGCTCGGCCCACCACTACTTTACGACGCCAGCGATGCCCTTGCACGGAGTTAGGGCTGGGAAAGAGTTAATCGGGACGAATCCGAAGCTCACCACGGATGTTCCCGAGCCCTCAGCTCATATGCGTGGCGAAGCCCCAGACCCTGCGCGAGCTGGTCGAGGGACTAGGATCCGACATCCTCTACGCATACGAGCGACGCGTGATCGTTGTGCTCGTTAACGGTGAGAGCAGGTGGCCCTCCTCTAGGCTCATGCCCGGGGACAGGGTGACGATAATGCCGATAATCACCGGGGGCTAAACATACCCCCATCTACTAGAAAAAGTGGCCTCAACGAGAGGCCATCTATGGCGGAGTACTATCACTTCGCCATCTCTTTTTCTTTCTTCTTTCTCCTCTTCTCTTCTCTCTCCTTCTTGGTCAGCGGTTTGTTCTTCGCGGAGTGCATACCCAATTCAGTTACCTCATATGATTAATCAATGGACGTTAGATAAAGGCTTTCAAGTGAGTGTGGAACTCACCCCCGTATTTCACTCAAATATCACTATCATCGCATAATCAGACAAGTAGGTTTCTTAATAGCCTCTCACACTCGCCTTCTAGATGGGTGACCCGACTTGGTTACGAACCTCCCCCCGCAGGCGAAGGAGAAGTGGAACGAGGTAACCCTCACCCGCAACCCGGAGGAGAGGCTCCGCCTCATGGGGGAGTTCCTCAGCATCGTCCCGAAGCACCACGGGACCGACCGGATGATAAGTCAGGTAAAGAAGCAGATGGCCGCCCTCCGCGAGGAGATAGACAAGAAGAAAAAGCAGCAGAAGGCTGGGAGCGCACCCGCATACTTCGTCCCAAAAGCCGGCGCCGCGCAGGTGGCAATCGTGGGTCCCACGAACGTAGGGAGAAGCAGCCTCCTCAGGGCCGTAACCAACGCCCAGGTGGAGGTCACCCCTTACCCATACGGCACAAAGACCCCCGTGCCCGGCATGCTCACCTACGAGGACATAATGTTCCAGCTCGTCGAGGTCCCCGCCATCGTTGAGGGGAGCAGCGAGGGGCGATTCGACGGATTCATGAAGCTCGGCATGGCGAGGAATGCCGACGCGCTGATAATCGTAGTCGACGTCCGCGACGACCCCGCAAGCAACTTCCTCATGATCGCGGAGGAGCTGGCGAACAGTCGGATACTTATAGCACGGCCCGAGGGGGAGGTGGAGATCGAGAAGAGGGCGGGAACCCAGATACAGTTCCTCTGGGAGGGGGAGCTATCCGGCTGCTCGACCGAGGACGTGATCACCCTCCTAGGCGAGTACAAAATCAGGTCAGCGCTCGTCAGGATCAGGGGGGTGGTGACCCTCGAAGACGTTGAGGACGCCATCTTCGGTAACACCGTCTACCGCCCCACGATAGTACTGGTGAACAAGGCTGACCTCAAGCCTGACTGTGGGACTATGGAGCAACTGCGGATGGCCACCGAGCCCCTTGAGGTCGTCATCACCTCCACCGAGCATACCCGCGGCCTCACCATCACACTAGGAGCGAAGCTATTCAGGTTACTAAACATCACCAGAGTATACACGAAGGAGCCGGGGAGGGCACCTGCGAAGGTCCCCATGGTCTTTAAAGGGCCAGTCACCGTCGGCGAACTCGCAAGAATGATCCACAATGACTTCTACGAGAACTTCAAGTACGCACGAATCTGGGGCCCATCGGCAAAGTTCCCGAACGAGAAGGTCGGCCTCGACCGGAAGCTGACTGACGGCACGGTCGTCCAGCTCTACACCTGAAGCCTGTTAAATATCGAGTCGCCATCAAGTTAGCCATGGTTAACCTCGGCTTGGACCACGTCCACCTCTACGTCAAGGACCTGGAGGAGGCTATCAGCTTCTACAAGATGGTTGGACTCGAGTTCGTCGAGTACACGAGCCACGGAGGGAAGGCGGCGATGATGAGGGTCCCCGGTTCCCCCATCAGCTTCGAGATACAGGAGACGAGGGTCATCGACAACCCCGGCCTGAACCACCTAGCCTTCGTAGTGGATGACCTCGACGATCTCTGCGACAGCTACAAGGCGAACGGCGTCAAGGTCGATGGCCCCCTCGACAATAAGGTGACGGGTAGGCGCCTCGCCACAATCAGGGACCCCCACGGCTTCCTCATCCAACTGGTGCAGAAGAAGTAACCTAAACGACCCTCTTCAGGTCGTATACGTGTCGTTCATAGACTGTAGCAGCGCTGTACCTCTTTTTCCCATTTGGCACGAAGACAACTTCGTATATGTCGAAGTCCCCGAAGGTGAACGAGTCTACGCCGCTAGGATTCAGCGGTAACTCCTTGTTGGCGCTCGTCCCGAGGGCGATGAGTAATTTCCCATTCTTCAGATAAACCTCTGCAGAGTTCTCCTTCGATTCATATCTCCCAACGAACCTTTCCGGGCTCCCAGACGCTGGGGCATCAGGATATCTGAACCTCCTGTGATCGAGGAGCCACCCGTAGAACTCCTCGTTCATGTAGGTCTCGGTCCAGCTATCGTGATCCGCCTCCGGATAGACTGTGTACTTTACGTTGCTGTATTGCTTTAGGGCCTTGTTCATGTCCTCCGAGTGCTTGATGGGGACGACGCTGTCCTTTGCGCCGTGGAATATCCAAGTTGGGATGTGGCGTAGCTTCCACGCCGTTGACGGATCACCACGCCCGCATATCGGCGCGATGGCGGCGAAGAGTTCGGGGTATTTAGCCGCAGTCTCCCAGGTCCCGTAGCCACCCATGCTAAGGCCTGTGAGGTAGACGCGCTCCGGGTCCACCCTAAGAATCCCAATCAACTCCTTTGTGAGCCAGGCGACCATATCCGGGGACCACCACTCACCAAGCGCAAGCTGAGGCGAGGCGACGATGAACGGCATCTTCTTACCACCCTCGATGAGTTTCGGCGGTCCATGAATCTTAACAAGTTCGAGGTCGTCCCCCCTTTCACCTGCGCCGTGGAGAAAGACCAGGAGGGGCCACCTCTCCCCCTTATCAGAATCATAACCATCAGGGAGGTACAGAAGGTATTTGACCTCCTTCGAGAAGCTCTTCTTCGCCTGCTTCGTTGGCATGGTGATCAATCCCCAATTCTTGGAATAAGCGTTACCACCGCCCAGGGGTAAGCGATTTACACTCACCCTCGACGTATCATGGGGGCATATGTTAGGGGAGGAGAGGGTAGAGAGGAGCATAGCTTGGCTCCTAGACAACGGCTCAGCGCCGGTCAGGTACATGACCCTGCTCAGGATAGTCGGGGAGGACCCCTCCTCCGCCGAGATGCGCGTTCTCTGGAGGGAGGCGCAGCGCGACCCCGACAACGTCGAGATCTTCTCCAAGCAGAGGGCAGATGGCTCCTGGTGCGACGGCGGCTCGTGGGCGCCGAAGCCAGGCTACGTCCCGCAGGGAGGCTGCACGCCGGTTAGCCCCAAGTACGTAACAACCTCTTGGCTACTCAGCCTCCTGGGCGACGCGGGGTACACGATGTCGGAGCCCAAGGTCAACAAGGCGGTGGAGTGGGTCCTCGGCTTCCAGCGCCCAAATGGCGTCCTCACTGAACGCCGGGACCCGGTAACCGAGGAGGACTACGACGAGAACCCTCGAAACGTCCCATGCAGGATGAGCATCCAACTCGCGGGCCTCGCCAAGGTTGGTGTAGCCAACGACTCTCGTGTACGAAAGGGCTTTGACGTACTCTTACGATGGCAGAGGGAGGATGGCGGTTGGGTCCAGGAGGGGCACAGAGAGGGGACCGTCGCACCCTACAAGGTCTGGACGCGGAGCTGTCCGTGGGTCACATTCTTCACATGCTCCGCCCTACATGCAAGCCGCCTACCCGAGCATCGCGAGCAGCTGAGGCGAGGCCTCGGCTTCATCCTATGGCACCTGAACCAGAAGAGAAGGGCGGACCTGCGCCGCTTCTACTGGCACGGCCACGAGCCAATCCGCGAACTCATCATGCTCGCCGAGAATGGATTCAGCAGAGACGAGCCCGCAATAGAGAACCTCCTCCAATGGCTCGAGTCCATGTACGATGAGGGGACGGGCTCCTACCGGTATAATGGCAAGCCGATCTCCAAGATGACCCTACGCGAGGACGGCGGAGACCCACGCGTCATGAAGTACCGCCTCTACCACCTCATCGAGGAGGAGTGGCTCACATACTGGATGACCCGCATCGAGAAATGCTTCCTCTAGTTACTTCAGGAAATTTTTTTTCTTTTATCTACACCCACGCAAGTTATTTCACCTCAAGCAGCCCATCTAACCCCGATCAACATGAGTCTATCAGGCCTAAGCGGCGACCTCTCGGGGCTACCCGTCCTGAGGGACGCCAAGAGGAAGAGATTCAGCAGCTACGACCGCACCGGCGGGAACAAGGACTACATCACCGTTCCAGCCGGGGAGACCGCCACCCTCGCCGAGATTAAGGGTGCCGGAACTATCAAGCACATCTGGGTCACCATCAGGACCC
Source organism: Candidatus Bathyarchaeota archaeon (assembly GCA_963769425.1). Classification (GTDB taxonomy): domain Archaea; phylum Thermoproteota; class Bathyarchaeia; order TCS64; family TCS64; genus UBA8941. Next base: position 144,384 of record CAVYLP010000003.1, read on the forward strand.
GAGACGAGTTCTTCCTGCGCAAGCTCGTCCTACGCGCCTACTGGGACGGCGAGGAGAACCCGAGCATCGAGGTCCCGATTGGCGACTTCTTCGGCATCGGCCACGCAATAAGCAAGAACTACGTCTCCGCTCCACTCCAGATGAGCCCCGAGGACGGGAAGGGCTTCAACTGCTGGTTCCCCATGCCCTACTCCAAGGGCGCCAAGATCACAATCGAGAACCAGGGCAGCTGGGACTGCGAGTCCTTCTACTACTACGTCGACTACGAGGAGCACAAGAAGCCCCAGGAAGGACTCGGCCGGTTCCACGCCACGTGGCACCGCGAGAACCCCACCAAGGGCGACGACAGCGACGAGTGGGACAACCCCACGTGGCTCTTCCGCGGCACAAACCTCGACGGCAAGGACAACTACGTCATCCTCGAGGCCGAGGGCAAGGGCCACTATGTGGGCTGCAACATGAATATCCACAACCTCCGCCCGACTCAGCGCTTCAACTGGTACGGCGAAGGCGACGATATGATCTTCATAGACGGTGAGAAGACGCCGAGCCTCATCGGCACGGGTACAGAGGACTTCTACGGCATGAGCTGGTGCCCGACGCAGGAGTACTGCGCCCCGTACCACGGCCTGCCCCTGCCCGGCTCCGACAAGAACTGGAACGGCAAGATAACGTGGTACCGCTACCACATCCTCGACCCCATCTACTTCGAGAAATCCATCAAGGTCACAATCGAGCACGGCCACGCCAACAAGCGCAGCGACGACTACAGCAGCACCGCCTACTGGTACCAGACCGAACCCCACAAGAAGTTTAAGCCCCTGCCCCCAGTACAGGAGCGTCTACCGAGGGAGAAGCCATGAAAGTAGGTGTATTCAGCCCGAACGACGCCCGCCCTTGGGTCAGGGAGGACAACATCGACCAGATGATCAACGCGGAGAAGCTCCTCGTCGACGCTCTGAAGAAGGAGAAGGTCGAGGTAGTCAGAGGCGGCGAGAAGCACGCGAAGATGGACCAGATTGCATGGAACACGCGGCTCGTGCAGGAGCACATAAAGCACATCGCAGCGGCGAAGCCAGAGACACTAATCATCAACCAGGGGAGCTGGACCTTCCCGTGGGACAGCGTCGACGCGGTGAAGCGCTTCGCCGCCGAGACGGGCGACGTCCCACGCGTGGTGATGTTCAGCCACAAGGACCCGACTGTCCCCGGACTCGTCGCCGGAATGGCGGCGGGTGGAGGACTAACCCGCATCGGCGTCCCATACAGCCACGTCTTCGGCGACATCAAGACGGACAAGACGGTCATCAAGCGTCTCATGGCGATCCTCGCCTTCAACGAGCGCCGAGCCGCTGAGGCGGAGACGGCAAAGAGGGTCATCACCGACCTCAAGGCGCAGAAGTACCTCGCTTTCGGCGGCATGAGCCTCAAGATGCCCACAACGACGGCAGACGTCGACCAGTGGCAGAAACTCTTCGGCGTAAGCTACGAGGACCTCGACCAGAGCGAGCTGTTACGCAAGGCGCTCACTATGGTAGAGTGGAGCAGCAAACCCGGCGAGGGTAAGTACAAGATACTCGACCCGCGCCTCAAGAAGGCCGCCGACTACATTCAGAAGCACGGCAAGATCGACTACAGCCGCCCCAAGCTCAAGGAGTTCGCGAAGATGCTCCTCCAGCTAAGCCTCTACTACGCAGGGGAAGACATTGTGCAGGAGTACGCCGTCACCTTCGCGGGAATAAAGTGCCAGGATGAGCTCAGCGCACAGCACTGCACGGCGTGCCTCATGGCGGCCTACCTGAGCAATGACGTCGGACCAGATGGGAAGCCCAAGAAGGTGATACCCGTCGCCTGCGAGAACGACATGGACTCCGCCCTCACCCAACTCATCATGCACCTTGCATCGGGCAAACCCGCCGGATTCGGCGACTTCCGCGACGTCGAGGGCAGCGTCCTATACATAGTCAACTGCGGCCAGCATCCCCCCTACTTCTTCGGGGGACCCGAGATGGACTCCGTGAAGAAGCTCGACAACGTCGAGTACATGGGGCAGGAGCTCTTCTACGACGCGGGCGGCAGCAGCGTCAGGGGCAGGACGCCGGGCGGTCATATCATGACCGTCGCGCGCCTCGGGAGGGAGAATCTTCGCTACCACCTCGTCGCCAGCGTCACAGAGACGCTCCCCGTCGAGCCGGAGGAGCACGAGAAGTACAACCCTAGCTGGCCAATAATCAAGGCCAAGATACCCATGTCGGACGAGGAGATAATCAGCGTCTGGCCCTGCAACCACCTCGGCTTCGCCTACGGCGACCTCACTCCAGCGCTCGCCGAGATCGCGCACAGGCTCGACATCGGCTACACGATCTACGACGCCGACGGCAACAAGTACCACAAGCCGACGTGACCGCCTTGGCGTACCTAGTAGGCACGGACATCGGCACCCTCGGGACGAAGACCGTCGTCGTCGACGCCGAGGGGCACATCAAGGGCTCATCCTTCCTCGAGTACGGGGTGCTGACCCCCAAGCAGGGCTGGGCCGAGCAATGGCCCGACGTCTGGGAGAAGGCGGCTCAGGCCTCAATCAAGACGGCTATAGAGAAGGCTAATATCAACCCGAAAGAGATAGCCGGGGCAGCGATCAGTAGCCTATACGGTGGCAGCGGTATCCCACTCGACAAACATATGAAGCCTATCCGCCCCTGTATAATCTGGGCGGACCGCAGAGCCACAGACGAGTGTAAGTGGCTGCGTGACAACCTCGGGGCAGACGCCCTCTTCAGAGTCACCGGAAACGTCATCGACCCCTACTACGGCTACACGAAGATGCTCTGGATAAAGAACCGGGAACCCGACAACTGGGCGAAGATACACAGGTTCGAGACACCGAACGCCTACGTCATCAGGGGGCTTACGGGGGAGGAGAGCGTCGACTACAGCAGCGCCGGCAACTATGGCGGCCTCTTCGACATTCACAAGCGAGACTGGTCGGAGAAGATGATGGGCGAGCTAGGCGTCCCGAGGGAGTTCTTCCCCGAGAAGATCATAAGTTCCGAGGACGTCGTCGGCGAGGTCACGGCGAAGGCGTCGAAATCGACGGGGCTCCTGAAGGGCACCCCTGTCTGCGCCGGGGGGATCGACGCGAGCGTCAGTGCACTGGCGGGGGGAGCCATAGAGGACGGCGACCTAGCCTCGATGCTCGGCACCAGCATGTGCAACGGCTTCATCAGCCACACCCCTCGCCTCTCCCCGAGGATGATCAACTTCCCCTACGTCGTCAAGGGGCGCCAGTACACCTACGGCTTCACGGGCATCGCCACCGCGGGCTTCAGCGTTCGCTGGTTCAGGGACGAGCTCGGGCAGAAGGAGAAAGAGGCCGAGAAGGCAACTGGCGTCGACGCCTACAAGCAGCTAGACGAGCTCGCCGCCAAGGTGCCGATAGGGAGCGATGACCTCGTCTTCCTACCCCACCTCATGGTGGGCGAACGCGCCCCCTACTGGGACGAGCACCTCCGAGGCGGATTCCTCGGCCTCAGCGTCTACCACAGCCGGGGACACATGTTCCGCAGCGTACTCGAGGGCGTCGCGTACGCGATGAGATATAGCCTCGAGGCCGCGTGGGAGACCGGCTTAAGGGTGAATAGGGCGACCCTCGTCGACGGTGGCGCACGAAGCCCGCTCTGGCGTCAGATAATCGCCGACGTCACCGGCGTCCCTATGAGCTACATACCCGGCGCCCAGGGAGCCCCTCTTGGAGATGCTATCCTCGCCGGCCTCGGAACCGGGGTGATAACTGACCACAAGGTCATCGAGAAGTGGATACCAGAGAAGGTCCCGATGAAGCCGATCCCCGAGAACGTCAAGGCTTACCAGCACTTCTACGAGCTGTACAAGATCAGCCTCGAGGCGAGCCGCCCACTCTTCAGGGAGATGGCTGGCTAGACCATCTCCAACCATAACCCTCTCGGATGATCCCTATTCATCTGGTGAATGGACTAAGAAATAGTCGCATACCTTGCTCTATTCCTCACCAAGCGTGAGAATCCTACCTTAGTCCCTCAAGCAGTTTTTTGAGGTACGAATAAAGTCTCTCCGTGAAGAGGATAGTACCTGCTAGAAGCCAGACCGTCGAATCCGCGACGTATAATATCCCAAAGCTCTCTGCTGAGTACACGACGTAGCTCCACGCATATTTTCCGCCGAGGATGAGGCAAACGACACCTAGGAGGAGCTTGAATATCGAATACAGTAGCCGCTGCTCCTGGGCCAAGAATACGCCTCCAATGGAGAGCCTCCACTTGAAGTGGAATATGGAGTGTGTAACCTGAGAAGAGGTTTAGCGGTAAAAGTGGAGGCGTCTAGAGGATGACGCGCGCGTCGACCGCGCGTGCGCCCTTCTCGTAGACGAGGATGGGGTTCATGTCAAGCTCCTTGATCTCGGGGCACTCCATGAGCATCTTGCTGACGGAGAGGAGGGTGTTCACGATGGTCTCCTTGTCCGCCTTGGCGGTCCCGCGGGGGCCGTCGAGCATCTTCTTCGCCTTGATCTCGTCGAGCATCTCCCACGCGTCGTCCTTCGTGATCGGGGCGAGGCGGAAGCTGACGTCCTTGAGTATCTCGACGAAGATGCCTCCGAGGCCGAACATGATGGTGGGACCGAAGGTGGGGTCGACGGTCGAGCCGATGATGATCTCTGTGCCTTTGGGGGCCATCTCCTGTACGAGGATGCCCTCGATGACGGCTGCTGGCACATTCTTCTTGATGTTGGAGATGATCTTCTGGTAGCCCTCCCTGATGCCTTTCTCGTCGTTGACCCCAACGATTACGCCCCCGGCGTCGCTCTTGTGGAGGACCTGAGGGGAGACGATCTTTAGGACTATCGGGTAGCCGATCTTCTTCGCCGCAGCGACGGCTGCGTCCTCGGTCTTCGCCACCTCGATCTTTGTGATTGGTATGCCGTAGAGGCCGCAGAGCATCTTAGCCTCGTGCTCGAAGAGGAAGTTTCTGTTCTCGGCCTTGGCGATCTGGAATATCTTGTCGATCTGTGGGTCCCTCATGTGGGCAACCTTCCTGAACGGATATGGGGTACCCCTTCCCCTTTTAAAAATATGGGGTGGCTCACCGGATGGTCTTCTCTGCCGCCTTGAGGCCCTGCTCGAAGAGGGCGAGTAGCTCGTCTAGTTCCTCGCGCTTGGCGCAGAGGGGAGGGCCGATTTGTATGTGGTCGCCGGCGGTGCCATCGATGGTGCCCGCACCGGGGTAGACGATTAGTCCGCGGTCCCAGCACTCCTTGAAGACGCGCTGGTTGAAGCCGAGCTTGGGGTCGAGGGGCTCTTTCGTCTTCTTGTCCTTGACGAACTCGATTCCGGCGAAGAGGCCGAGTCCGCGCACGTCGCCGACGGTCGGGTGGTCATATAGCTCCTTGAGCCTCTTCATGAGGTATTTACCGCCCTTGGCTGATTTCTCGACGAGGTTGTGTTTCTGGATGTAGTCGAGGCAGGCTGAGCCCGCGGCGCAGCATAGGGCGTGGTTGCCGTATGTGTGGCCGTGGGCGAATGGGCCCTTGAATGTCTCGTAGACCTTGTCGCTTGCTATGACGGCGCCGAGGGGGAGGTAGCCGCTGCTGATGCCCTTCGCGGCGGTCATGATGTCAGGCTCAACGTCCCAGTGTTCGATGCCCCAGTTCTTTCCGGTACGTCCGCAGCCGGTCATAACCTCGTCTGCGATGAAGAGGACGCCGTGTTGGTTGCATATCTCTCGGATGAGCTGGAAGTAGCCCTTAGGGGCTGGAACAGTTCCGAGGGTGGCGCCGACGACAGGCTCGGCGATAAAGGCGCTGACGTACTCGGGGCCGGTTGCCTTGATCATGGTATCTAGTGCCCGGGCGCATTCGAGGTCGCAGTGGTCTGGGGTTTTCGTGTATGGGCAGCGGTAGCAGTAGGCGGCGGGTATGTGCGGGAAGTCGATGAGCATGGGTGCGAATCGGCGCCTCCTCCCGATGTGGCCGCTCATGCTGAGTGAGCCGAGGGTGTTGCCGTGGTAGCTCTGCCATCTGGCGATGACCTTGTAGCGGGTCTTGTCCCCGTTCTCGAGGTGGTACTGGCGCGCCATCTTGGCGGCGGCTTCGGTTGCCTCGCTTCCGCCGTTGCAGAAGAAGTTGTGCTTGAGGGTGCCGGGGCTGAAGGTGGCGAGCTTCTCGCTGAGCTCCTTGACGGCGTCCGCGACGAAGAAGCCGCTGTAGGCGAAGCTGACGGCGTCCATCTGGCGCTTTGATGGAGGCGTTTACCTCGTTTACGCCGTAGCCTATGTTGACGCAGAGGGGTCCTCCGCTCCCGTCTAGGTACTTCTTGCCGTCGGAGTCCCAGATGTAGACTCCCTTGCCCTTGACGAGTGTCGGGGTCTCTCCCGCTGCCCTCGAGAATAGGTTGTGGTCTCTCGGCATGGTTGTTCTGTATTGTTTGTGTGTGGATGTTGGTTTAACACTAACGGGTGTCTGTGGCGTGCTACTGTGTATAACAATTTTTATTTCTCTTCAGTGGCTTAAATGCCCATTTTGGGACATAATCAAGATAGTCGGCGCGTTATTTTAGCTTCTCCTGCTGGACGGGTCTGTTTTTAGGGATGGATGGGTTACCCACTCTCCACCTTTTTTTAATCCGATTTGGGGTACTAGAATGCGGAACAAGGGTTAAATGGTTTAAGTGGGTATTTTTACGCATATTCGAGTCCAATCGGCGCGTTTTCTAAGCTCTTTTCGCTGGAAGAGGCTATTTTTTAGTTTGGATAGTTTACCTTACCCTACCTTTTTTGGGATTCGGCACAGATTGGGCGCTCTTCTGGGGTAAGGTTGATAGGTACGATGTTCGTGTCTGCTGTCTTATTCGAGTTGGGTATGGATGCTGCCGACCGCCGTCTTTTCCGTGGTCATCTTCGTCGGTACGCTGGTTTTGATGATCAAGCAGCCGAAGGGGATCAACCTGGGACTAGCCGCAGGGATCGGGGCGGCAGCGTCTCTTCTGCTCGGTACGGTCTCCGTCAGTGACGCCGTTGTGGCCTTCGGCAGCATCTGGGACGCTGCCCTCGCCTTCGTGGGAATAGTGACACTCTCCGTGACACTGGACGTGATGGGCTTCTTTAAGTGGGCCGCGCTTAGGGTGGCGAGGCTAGCTAAGGGCAGCGGTGTGAAGCTCTACTTTTACATCGCCCTCCTCGCCGCAGCTGTCAGCATCCTCTTCGCAAACGACAGCGCCGTCCTCATCCTGACGCCCCTAGTGCTCGAGATTGTGCAGCAACTCAAACTGGAGATGAACGGTAAGATGGCATATCTCTTCGCTGCTGGGCTCATCGCTGACACGGCTGCGATGCCACTTATCACGAGTAACCCGGTGAACATCGTGAGCGCCGACTTTTTCGGTTACTCTTTTCTTGAGCACATGGTCTTCATGGCACCCATCGCCGTTGTCACAATTGCCCTCAGCCTCATCGTCGTCTTCCTCTACTTCCGTAACGCTATACCACGGAGCTACGACCCGGCACTCGTCGACACCCTCATAGTGGATGGTTCCGTTATTCAGCCTAGGCAGCTGAAGGTCAGCTTCGCGACACTATTCGTGATCGACGCGCTCTATGTAGTGGCGAGTCTGAGGGGAATACCCGTCAGTTTCGTGATCTTCGGGGGCGCCATGTTCCTACTAGGATTCTACGTCTTCACGATGCACCACTCCCACATGCACGAGGAGGAGAAGCACGGCGTCACGTACATCCTGAGGCGAGTGAATTGGGACATCCTCGTCTTCATGGTAGGCATCCTGCTCGTGGTACAGGGGCTAAAATCGGCTGGGGCGATCCAGTTCTATGCTGACGCCTTCGCCTGGTGCCTAACCCTCCCCTCCTTCCTCTCCACTCTAGTGCCAAGCCTCCTCGTGACGGTTAGTGCCAGCGCCATGAACAACTGGCCGATGACGATGCTGGGGCTCCTCAGCGTCCAGCAGTCAACCATAAGCCATGCGCTGACGGGGGCTGGGAGCACGGCCCTCATCTTCTCGAATATAATCGGGAACAACCTCGGCCCCCACTTCTTCCCCATAGGGAGCCTCGCTATTCTCATGTGGCTGAACACGATGAAGCGGAAGGGGCTCAACATCAAGCTACGCGACTACCTCAGGGTAGGCTCGGTCCTATCAATCATTGAGGTGACGGCCGCCGCGGTCATACTCTGGGTCGAGATATACATCCTCCACTGGACCCTCGCGTTAGCCTAGGGCGTGTAGGTAAACGATAAATAAACGTAAAAAAAAGTAGACCTGTGCGCAGCCTTCGACCCATTCTAGCAGCTAGGCTGGTATGACCATGGGTGTAAAGGACTACTTCCGGGGGCTGAGGACGAAGTACGGGTACTTGTCTTCCAACAAGTTGTTCATTCTCGGGGAAATAGTGCTTGTCCTCCTCGTGAACATATTTCGATATGCCGAGCCGTTCGGGACCCTGCTGATAGGCTGGTTCTCCCTCTGGTTCAGGGGCAAAACTTGGAGGGACGTCGGCCTCACGAACCCCAAGAGCTGGAAGCGGACCCTACTTACCTCCGCGGTCCTAATCGTCGTCGTGATTATTTTCTCGCAGGTCGTCTCGTACCTCGTCTACGACGTCATCGGGCAGTTCCCAGACACGAGTACCTTCGACATCCTGAAGGGGAACTACTACCTGCTCGCCTTCTTCCTTATTGTGGCAGTGTCATGGGCCGGGTTCCCGGAGGAGCTGGCATACAGGGCGTACTTCTTCAACAGGTTGACGGACCTCTTCGGGGAGAGCAAGGCAGGGTACGTCCTCAGCGCCGTGGCCTCGTCCGCACTGTTCGGCTACGCCCACTTCTACGAGGGACTCAACGCGGTGATATCCATCGCCCTGCTGAGCCTACTCTTCATCTCCATCTACCTGATGAGCAAGAAGAACATCTGGTCCCTGATTATAATCCACTCGGTCTACGACATCTTCGGCTTCATCGTCTTCTTCCTGAGCTAGTACTTCTGCTGAAACTGCGCGTCGGACATGGTGAGGAATCTAATCCCCTCAACGAGGCCCAGGACGGCGGGGATTATCGTCCAGAAGAAGAAGAGGTAGACGATGCCCTGAGTGTACTCCTTCAGGTAGAACTTATGGCCCCCGAATATGCCGAGCATAACGGCGATCAGCCCTGCCGTGACCCTGTCCTTGTGCTCGACATAGAGTAGGTTCCTGGCACCGCAGACGGGGCAGAACCTTGAGCCTTTGGGAAACTGAGCGCTGCAGTTGAGGCAGTAGACCTTTTCTTCAGCGACTGGCTCTCCCTGAGACATCAATATTTCACTACGTTTTGGATGAATAAAATATCTTAGGGCAGCGGGCGTGACTTCGAGTCGGTGGTTAGGCAAAAGTAGGGTTAGAAGTACCTCTTCGCCCTGAGGTACTCGGCGGATTGGACCGCCCCGCCACCCGCGCCTTTGTCGAGGTTGTCGCTCGTGACGACGTAGGCTAGGCCGTTCTTGAAGACGGGGTCCTTCCTTAGCCGACCCACGAGGGTGACATCCCCGCCGTACTGTCTGTGTAGCTTAGGCTGTGGCATCTCGGGCTCGTCGAAGACCTTTATCGTCTTCTCCGGCATCGAGGGGAGCTTTAGCTTCTGGGCCTCGCTCATGTAGCTCCTCATGGCCTCCTTCGCCTCCTCCGCGCTGCAGGGCTTCTTCGTGTCTACGTAGACGGCTTCAGTGTGCACTGTCTGGACGTGGACACGCGTGCAGGTGGCCCCGACGATTATGCCCGCGCCCTTGACTCCGTCACCCGACAGCTTGCCGAGTATCTTGTTCGTCTCCTTCTCCACCTTCCCCTCCTCCCCGTCGATGTAGGGGAGGACGTTCATCTCGACGCTCTTCCGGTAGGCGGAGTCGAGGCGCAGTCCCTTCTCGCCGGCCCCGCTGAGCGCCTGCTCCGAGACCACATGGATTGCGCGGACACCGTAAGAGTCCATGAGCGGCTTAAGGCTCACGACGAGGCCGACGGTCGTGCAGTTCGGCCCCGGGCAGATGAAGCCCTCCCAGCCGCGTTTCTCCCTCTGCGTCTTGATCAGCTTTGCGTGCTTCGGGTTCACGTCCGGCAACAGGATGGGCACATCAGGCTCGTATCGGTAGGCGGACGCCGTGCTTATCACGGGGACGTGCTCAGCGCAAACCTCGGCTCCTGTACCTTCGCCACATCGCTGGGCATCGCGCTGAAGGCGAGGTCGTATTCCTTCGGTGAAACCTTGTCTACGTTCAGCACCTTCATGGCGAGGACTTCGTCGCTGGGCGTCTTTTCGAAGAACCGGGCACCCTCTATCGCCTTCTCGTATGTCATCCCCGCCGACCTGCTCGACGCGGCGAGGGCTGACTAACTCGAACCAGGGATGGTTCGCAAGGGACTCGACAACGTTCTGACCGGCTGCGCCGGTCGCTCCGATTACTATTGCTCTCTGTTTCCTCATGTCATTCACCCGAAGAACTCCTTGTAGACCGCCGCGACCGCCAGTGGCACGTCGCCGTCGCTTACGCTGAATCTGATTATGTTCTCGCTGTTGGGCTGGGTCGCCTGCTCGATGTTCACGTCGTGCTCGGCAAGGGCGCCGGTGAGCCTGCTGAAGAAGCCCTTGACGCCCCGCATCTCTGACCCGATTACGCTAATGGTGCCCTTCGCCCCCTCGATGGGCTTGACCTCCATCGCGGATGGTAGTCCCCCGAGCGCTTTGAGTGCGACTTCCACGTCCTGCTTCGCGACGAGGAGGCTTATCTGGTAGCCCGAGGTGGACGCGTACCTGACATCGACACCCGCCGAGGCGAGGGCGCCGAAAAGCTCGGCGTAAACCTCGGTCGGTAGAACCGACTGGGTTGGCAGTATTCTAACACCGTAGAGGTTCCTCTGGAAACTCACGGCTTTGGGGTGGCCGCTGCCAGCCCCACCGTTTTCGGGGCCGATGACCGTCCCCTCGCCGCTGCTATCGATGCTCTTCAGCTGCAGCTTGATCCCGCCCCGCATTAGCGGGTCGAGGACCTTGAAGTGGACTATCTTCGTCCTCTCCTCCCGTGAGCAGCTCGGAGGCCTCGACGTAGCTGAGGTAGGGGATGAGCCCCGGCTTGGGGAGCTTCCCGACCTTGGACACCACCTCGGGTTTCTCCATCTCGGCGACGAACTTGGGGTCGAGGCTCATTATGCCCCCCTCGTCTACGAACTTGACGAGCCTCTTCACGCCGAGGCAATAGGCGAGGCACGCGGCGGTGTCGTCGGTGCCTCCGCGGCCGAAGATGGTTATGAGCCCCGAGCCGCTACGCCCCGCGAATCCAGCTATGACTGGGACAATGCCGTCCGCCACGCACGGCGCGAGAAGTTCCTCGACCCTGAGCCTGGTCCTGTCGAGGTTGACCGCCGCCTCCCTGTTGTTCTCGTCGGTGACGAGCAGGTCCTCCCCGTAGAAGCACCTGCTCCTGATGCCCCGCGCCTCGAGGTGGGCGGAGATGAGGCGCATGACGAAGTTCTCCCCCCTGCTAACCGTGTAGGCGTAGACGGAGTCCCCGAGCTCTCCCGAGGACCTCACGTAACTGAGGACGTGCTCGAGCTTCTCGAACTCCCTCCGTAGGGGTTCAGGGTCGGCGCCCGCTGGTAGGGAGGAGAGGTGCTCGGCCGCTAGGCCCTCGACGAAGGCCTCTCGGCTCGAACCCCGCCGTCCTGCACCTGGCTTAGCGCGTTTATGATCTTGTCCGTGACCCCCTTCATGGCGGAGACGACGCAGACCGGTAGGCTACCCGAGCCCATCTCGGACTCGACGACGTCCGCTATCCTGCCCAGGTCCTCCTCGGCCCCGAAGAATGGAGCCACCTAGCTTCAATACGACGATGTCCATCACCGCCACCCCCTTACTCCCTCAGGAGCCTCCTGAGCGAGGCGGACATCGACGAGGTGTCGAGTCGCGTGGGCGCGTTGGCCCTTGGCGGCATGTATCCCCTTGAGCTTACCAGTGTGGTACCCCACCGTGGCGTCTGGGTCCTTCAGGAGGTTACCGGTGAGTACGCAGACGACGTCCTCGTCGTGCCTTTATGACGCCCGCCTCGACGAGTTTCCTCGCCCCGGCGACTGAGGCCGCGGACGCGGGCTCGCAGCCCACACCGCTACCGTCGACGACGGCCTTCGCCTCCATGATCTCGGCGTCGGAGACGACTTCGACGACGCCGTCCGTCTCCCTGATGACCCTGATGGCCTTCTCCCAGCTCACGGGGTTGCCGATCTTGATGGCGGTGGCCATCGTCTCGGGATGGAGGGACTCGAGCTCCTCTCCGCCCCCCTTCCAGAGCTTGTAGAACGGTGCTGCGCCCTCAGCTTGGATGGACGCTATGCGTGGCACCTTCTCGATCCAGCCGAGCTCCACTAACTCCGCGATGGCCTTACCGAAGGCGCTGGTGTTCCCGAGGTTCCCCGCGGGGACAATTATCCAGTCTGGGGGTTCCCACCCACGCTGGTGGAGGAGTTCGAAGATTATCGTCTTCTGCCCCTCGATGCGCCATGGATTTATAGAGTTGAGTAGGTAGAGGCCGAGCTCCCTGCTCGCCTCCTGCACTATCCTCATCGCGTCGTCGAAGCTGCCGGGGATCTGCACGACCTTTGAGCCGTAGGCGAGTGCCTGGCTCAGCTTCCCGTAGGCGATCTCCCCCTCGGGGATGAATACTATCCCCTTTAGGCCTGCCTGGGCCGCGTATGCCGCCATCGAGGCGCTCGTGTTCCCCGTAGAGGCGCAGGCGACGGCCTTCGCCCCCTGACGTAGGGCCTCAGAGACGGCGACGGTCATCCCCCTGTCCTTGAAGCTCCCCGTTGGGTTCTCCCCCTCGTGCTTCATGGTGAGCCTCTCGACGCCGACGTACTCGGAGACGACGCCGCGATGGTAGACGTTCGTGTTGCCCTCGGGGCGGGTGACTATGAGGCCCGCGGGTAGGCCGGGGTGGATGAGCTCCTTGTACCTCCACACCCCGCTGCTATAGGGTGCACCCATGGGGCAGAGGCGGGAGTCGACGACGCTCCTATCCCACTTGATCGGCTCGTGGACGACCTCCAGTAGGCCGCCGCACTCGCACCTGAAGACGCTGCCGGGCTCATACTCCCGAGCGCAGCGCACACACCTGAATTTGGAGGGCATCAGACGACCCTCGTACCCAAGATTCGTAGGCCGGGTGAGGTAGACCTCAGCGGGGGTGTCCCCGAAAGCCTCCACCATCGCCTTGCCTAGTTCCGCCGGCTCCTCGCCGACGGCGAAGACGCTCGGGCCACCCCCGGAGATGCTACACCCGTAAGCCCCCGCTTGTAAGGCGGCGAGCTTGACGAGGTGGAAGTTCGGTATCATTCCCGCCCTGTGCGGCTCGATGACGCTGTCGCAGATGCTCCTTCCGAACATTATCGGGTCCTTCAACGCGACTGCGGCCGCCATCCTGGAGGCGTAGCCAATGTTCCTGACGGCGTCCTTGAGGTTAACCGTCTTCGGGAGCAGCCCCCTCGCCATCCTCGTCTTGTTCTCATACCTTACGTCGGGGACGACGACCACGAAGCCAACGTCGGGTATATCCATCCTCATGACGTCGTACCCGTCGCCCACGAGGATGAATCCACCTAGGAGGCTAGCTGAGACGTTATCTGCATGGGCACTCCCGGCCACCGCCGCCTCCCCCTGGGCGGCGAGTTTCACCAGCTCCCTCTGAGGGAGTGTGAGGCCGAGGAGATTCACCGCCGCAACGGCCGCCGCAGCAGCCGAAGCACCGGATGAACCCATGCCCTTACCCGGGGGAATCCCCTTCTCGATCTCCATGACGACGCCCTCGGGCTCCGTGAGCCTGCTGAGCGCCGCCTCCATGACGGCTCCGGCGCTGTTTAGCTGCGCCTTCACCGGAATCTGATCCGCCTCGAATCCCTTCACTATGACCCGGACGCCCGGCTCGGAGACCCTCTTGACACTGATATTGTCACCAAGTCCGTCGAGGGCTACACCGAAAACGTCGAAGCCGGGTCCAAGGTTCGCGATAGAGGCGGGGGAATAAACTTTAAGCTGTTTGATGGTCACCCATCACTCTTACACCTGGACAGCACAAGGGGTGCGGCTGCCCTTTTTAACCTTTACCGTGTCGAATCCATCACAAACAGCATCAGGGGTATTCCTCATAGGCCACCCGACCCGTCTCTCAACCTTTAAATGGAGCCTCGTATCCACCATTCTGAAGGTGCGATTTTGGAGAAGGCAGAAGTACAGAAGGCACTCAACGATGTGCGCCCACAGCTACAGATGGACGGCGGAGACGTCGAACTCGTCGACATCGTGGACGGCGTCGTGAAGGTGAAACTCAAGGGCCACTGCGCGGGCTGCCCCATGAGTCAGATGACCGTAAAGTGGGGAGTCGAGCAGTACCTGAAGAAGAAGGTCCCCGGCGTGAAGGCCGTCGAATCCGTCTAAGAGGAGCAATCTGAACGCTAGCGTCTGACCTAGAGGCCTGCAGGGACTACGGGGACATCTTCGCCCTCGTAAAGCGTGGGGTGAAGAAGACCCTCGGACTACACAGGGTGGGGCTCATGCTTCTACTCGGCAACCTACCGATGAACGTCGGGGCATTCCACCCGATGGGGACGAACGAGATCGTCCTCAACAGGAGGCTGCTCAAAGGGAAGACGGGGATGAGCGAGCGCTGCCATGTCTACACGATCCTCCTCCACGAGTACCTACACAGCCTAGGGCACGAGGACGAGGCCGTAGTCAGGCGCCTTACATACAAGGTCTGTCTAGACAACTTCGGCAAAGCAAGCCCGGTTGTTGAGGCCGCCCTAACGGGGCCTTGGGCTGACCTGACGGAGGAGGACTTCGACGAGTTGGAGCCGGAGCTCAACCTGGAGCTTGTCAGGAACTTTGAGAGGCCGGACAGCGGCTATATCATTTAGACTGTTAGTCTCTGTTCAAGGAATTTTGGGTATTCTAGCCCTTTTTCGTATCCCATGGAGTAGTTTACGACTATTCCGTGGGTTGGGCACTTGAAGGCGTAGAATGGAAGAATGCCGCTCTAGCCCTCCTTAGCGAAGTATCCTAAGCATGTTCTACCTGTGATTCCCATAGTGATCCTCTATAGCAGGGTAAGTCTGAATGATGGTATTTGTCATGTTTTCGTCCCTTCTCCGAGGTTACCAAGTAGATCAGATCGAGACATCATCATTGACTTCACCCTCGCCACGATTGATGGTGCTGTAACCATGGGAAAAAAACCAATGAAATATGGGTTAGTCTAAGGCTTATAACGAGACCTCGCTTCCTATTTCACGTGGTTTAGATGCCAAGAGACAAGGTTGAAACATTCAAGTATGTCCGCGAGATGAATGAACTCCTGACGAAAAATGGGATATTCCTCGTCGCCGAGGGGAAGGATAAGAAGCCCAACACGATGACCATCGGCTGGGGCTTCCTCGGCACGATGTGGGCGAAGCCGGTCTGCATCGTCGCCGTTCGTCACAGTAGGCACACATTCAAGTTCATGGAGGAGGCAAAGAGCTGGACTGTTTGCTTACCTGCAAAGGGCATGGAGGCGGCCCTCGACTTCTGTGGGACGAAGTCGGGCAGGGACCACGATAAGTTCAAGGAATGCAAACTCACCGCTCAAGAAGGGCATCGAGGTTGACGCCTCCATATATCGAGGAGTGCCCCGTACACATCGAGTGCACTACCGTCTTCAAGACTGACATGAAGCCTGGCCAGCTCGAGTCTGGCTTAGAGAAGGAGATGTACAAGACGAAGGACTTCCACATGCTCTACATGGGTGAGGTCAAGGGCGTCTACGCCGTAAAGGACGCCGAGAAGAAGCTCATGTAGGTGAAACTCTTGAAGGTCCTAATAGTCTACGACTCAAGCACCGGCAACACGGAGAAGATGGCACACGCTGTCGAGGACGGCGTCAAGAAGGCCGGCGTCGACCTCGTCATGAAGCACGTCGACGAGTCAAGCGTGGACGAGCTACCACAGTACCAAGGGCTCATCCTCGGCTCACCCGTCTACTACGGCCTGCCTAGCGGGAAGATCAAGAAGTTCATAGACGAGTCGGTCAAGTATCACGGGAAGCTTGACGGCATGGTGGGCGGCGCATTCGCGAGCGCGGGCGGAACCCACACGGGAGCGGAGAGCACAATCATCGCCATCAACGAGATGCTCCTTGTCCACGGGATGGTGATCCAGGGCTCATCAGCGGGCAGTCACTACGGCGCATCCTCGGTAGGCTCACCTAACGATGCTAGCCTAGAGGCGTGCAAGAAGCTCGGCGAACGCGTCGGCAAACTCGTTAAGAAGCTGAACAAGTAGGGGAAACCATTTTCTCCCCAAACCCGCGCTTTACCTTCATGGCACCCAAAGCCGTCGACAGCATCCTAGACGTGATCGGGAATACTCCACTAGTGAAACTACACAGGGTCGTTCCCAAGAACGGCGCAGATATTTACACAAAACTCGAATACCTCAACCCCAGCGGCAGCTATAAGGACCGCATCGCCTTGGAGATGATCCGTTCCGCGGAAGCAGAGGGTAAACTCAAGCCCGGCTACACAATCGTCGAAGCGTCCACCGGTAACACGGGGACCGCCCTAAGCTTCGTCGGGGCACGACTCGGCTACAACGTCGAGATCTACATGCCCGAGGGCATGACCCGCGAAAGAATAAAGATCATGGAGAGCTACGGCGCCAAGGTCCACGAGTTGAAGATCGAGGGCCTAGACTCGAATGGGAGCGTCGCCGGTGCGGAGGTCGAGTTCATCCCCCGACAGAAGTGCCTCGATCTGGAGCGGAGCAACCCGAAGATCTGGTGGGCGAGGCAGTTCAGTAACCCAGCTAACTGGAGGGCACATATAGTCACGGGGAACGAGATCCTCGAGCAAATGAACGGCAATATAGACGCCTTTGTCGCCAGCATTGGCGTAGGTGGTACCCTCTACGGCGTCGCCAAGGCCCTGAAGGAAAAGCTCCCCAAGTGCAAGGTCATTGGCTTAGAGCCAGCATCCGCCCAGTATGCGATCAGTAATGGCATAACCTCCCCGCCGGGAATCAGCAAGGAGATCTCTGGTGGAATAATCGAGGAGATGATGGAGAGCGGCCTCATCGACAAAGTCGTCAAGGTCACGAATGAGGACGCGATAAAGACCTCCGACCGCCTCGTTCGGGAGGAGGGACTATTCTGCGGCATCTCTGCAGGCGCCAACGTCTACTACTCCATCAAGGTTGCCGAGGATCTTGGTAAGGGCAAGCGCGTAGTCACAGTCCTCCCGGATCACAGGGACAGATATCTCAGCGAGAAGAAGTATACAACCTAGTGGCTTCCACATTTTCATGATTTATCCAGAAAATTACTCGTGATATTTTTAACTAAGAATAGGAACATCATGGTGTGTCTTCCCGGGAAAAATTAGTCGACGCTTTCCTCAATCTGGATGAACTCAGAACACAACAGGTAGTCAAATCGATGTTGGATAAAGGAGTGGACCCAGTTGAGATCCTTGAAGAATGTAGAATAGGAATGCTCGAAATCGGGGAGCGCTTCGAGAGGGGTGACTTCTTCCTATCCGAGATGATCATGGCCGCTGAGATCTTCAAGCAGGTGACAGATCAGATTAAGCCACACTTGGTCGGTTCAGACTCAGCTAGAGGTACGATAGTAATCGGGACGGTTTCTGGTGATGTTCATGACATCGGCAAGAACATATTCATCTCGCTGCTCGAGGTTGAGGGATTCCGCGTTGTCGACCTTGGTGTTGACGTACACTCAGAGAAGTTTGTCGAGGCTATCTTGGAACATAAGCCGGAAATCGTGGGTATGAGCTGTCTTCTCAGCAACTCAATCGATGAGATGAAGATAACCGTAGACGCTATCACCCAAGCGGGGCTCAGAGATAAGACGAAGATCATTGTCGGGGGAGGAAGACTCGAAGGGGATGCCGCCGAGTACATCAAGGCGGATGCCTACACAGATAATGCAGCTAAGGGTGTGAAACTGTGCTTGGAGCTGCTGAGAGGTGAAGATGTTGAGTGAGGACTTCGAGGAACTCTACAGACTCCGTCAGGAGAGGATCAGCCGAGTTGTACAGTTGAAGGAGCCTGACAGGGTTCCTCTAGTTGAGAGTTATGGATACTTCGCTGCAAGATACGCTGGGATAACCAGTTACGAATTCCTCTATGACTACGATAAAGCGCGGGAGGCCTCTGTAAAAACCGCGGTCGACTTCGGTTATGACACAGCGGGTGGCATGAATACCCTCGGAGCACTTCCATTATCGGTGGCTTTCATAGGCGAGTTCGACGGGTTACCTCCAAGCTTCGTCAACGGACCTATGCATGACATCCTTGGTGTTAGGTACGCTAGGTTCCCTGGGCGGGAGCTCACAATCGACTCGCCTTTCCAATTCATTGGTGAGGAATACATGAAGGCGGACGAGTATGATCAATTGATTGAGGAGCCAAAGAAGTTCATTGCTGAGAAGCTTCTTCCGCGCACGCTTCGAAGCCTCGAGAATCCCGGCTCTGCGAGGGCTATGTCTGCTTTGTACCGATGGGGGGTCGAGCACAGGAGGAGCTCGGAGGAGGCGGCTAGACTCAGGCAGGAACTGAGGATGTGGGGTTTCGCGGGCTTCACTGAAGGCATCTCATACGCGCCACTTGACTTCATAGGCGACTTCATGAGGGATCTAAAGAACACCCTGCTTGACTGCTACAGGCAACCCGACAAGGTGAAGCAGGCAGCCGAAGCCGTTAAGGGCCTAATCATAGAGATGGCGAGGATCACGGCAAAAACTACGCCAAAGGGCGCAATCGTCTTCATTCCTCTGCACCTGAATGAGTATTTTTCGCCAAAGCAGTACAGCGAGTTCTACTGGCCCACATTAAAGGACGTCATTAACGAGCTCATCAAGTTAGGGATTACACCAGAGGTCTTCTACGAGGGACAGCACGACGCACACATCGAAACCATACTCGAGTTACCCAAGGGTAAGACTATATCGCGGTTTGAGAAGACGGACCTGAATAAGGCGAAGCGTATAATTGGTGACCACTCCTGCATCATAGGAGGTCCCCCAGCGTCTCTGTTCCTGACGACTCCAGCCAAGGTCGACGCTTACGTTAAAGAGTTGTTTAGCGAGGTCAAGCAGGGGGGTGGATTCATACTGAGCCCTTCAGTGCCGATACCGTCCTCCTCGAAGCCTGAAAACGTGAAGGCCTTGATGGATGCTGTTAAGAAGTACGGAGTCTATTAATCGCTAACCTTTTACGCATTATAAGATGCTTGTTTCTGATTAATCTCTGTTCTCCAATTAATTATCGGAGACATAGTCCGAAGATTTTACCTCCTCATCTTCAATTTTTCCTGAAATGTTATAGAGTCTTAGATTGATTTCGTTGAGGCTTTCCTCGTGTTCTTTTAAGATGGTTATTAAGAAATCTAGGGCGTCTATATTGTCGTTTAAGCTCATATTTCGGTGTGCATCTCTTCGGATTAAAAGTCATTATGGTTTTGAAGTTCATCAAATTAAAAAACTCAATTAACCTTATGAGAATGCGTTAATCTCTTTTTTTACGCGAAAAATAGTATGATGTGGTAAGGAGTTGACTTATTGCATAAGGGTGGTTGAGACGATGGGTGGCCCCATCGGCTTTGAGTCGAAGGTTAGTGAAGCTATACATTTCATGACTAAGCTGCTTCTTAAAATCAGACGACGACTTGGAACTGGCTAAAACTGAAAAACTGCTCCAGATTTTTAAAATTTGAAGGCGTGGGCCCTCTTTGGGTCTTTATGTTGGGGCTTGACAGAGAATCCCAGAGGTCTGGAATAGTCGAACTAAGGGGGTTATGTGACACGTTAGATTCGTTATGGATTTACAATATTAAGAAAGTACTTATTACATTACTATTAAAGCACGTTCATATTAAATAATTACAAGCCATGATCAAAAGATGATGGACTTCCCTGACTCGCATGCGCATAAGGAGGAAACGCAGCCAACGAACTGTCCGCTATGCGGTAGAAATATGACGCTGATACATGACTTAACGGACTTCAGTGTTCAACTCTGCTACACGCATGGAGTGTTTGTTGTGGATAAGCCGACGAGAGATGTTTGGATCTTGGAGGGCTTCAAGGGGGAGATGGTGCCGATTAAACGCAAGTGGTACACAGTTGAGAACCACAAACCGCTCACCCTAGACAAGTACAGGGACATGGTAAAAATGGCTAATCTTAAGCGGCTGGAGGAAAAGTCAGCTATCCGTTCTTAGCATTGCGTAAAATACCCATGTTCCTCTTATTGGGGGTATTCATCGAAATTTGTTTAGTATTAATTCCCTCTATTCGGATTGAGCAGATTATAAAGAAAGCGTTTGTCGATTTTTTAGTCTAGCTATTCTAGAAATCATAATAATAAAAACAGAAAAAATTAAAGATAAATTAAACCATTAAGTTATCGTTTTTCTTCTTTTCTCCAATAATTGCTCTTAGTTGCCTTATTTCAGACTCTTTTTGAATTAATTCTCTTTCTAAGGTTTCGATGTATACATCTTGGGCACGAATAGCCCCATCCATTTTAGCAGCTAGGTCATTTATTAATGCTCCTTGGCTTACTATAGATACGTTAGGTACATCCACTATCTCTTGATTCAATTCAAAGTATATTTCTCTTATTTCGTTTAAATGTTTTAATGTCTCTGAGTCCATAATATTAAATCTTACACTATCTTCCATGGCCTTCAATGTTATTCTTGTTGATTCCTCATAGTTTTTAAGTTTTTCAAGATTTGAGGAAAAAGTTACGGCATCTATTACTTCAATCATCTTTTTCGAATTTTCTTCAAATAATCGTATTTGTTCTACCGCTGCTTCTAGTCCTTTATTATAGGAAGCATCCGATCGAATTATCTTGTTTGTTATTTCAGGTTTTTCTTCGGGACTTGATTTTTCCACATTTTCCTTGGACTCATCAACTGTGTCTTTTTTCGTTTCTTGGCTCATGATTCCTTTAATTATTAATAGTTTATTTAAAATTTCCGAGTTGGTTAATTATTTTTAGAGTCGTAAAGAATCGTGCGTGTTAAAAAATTGCAGAATCTCATGGATCATTTTGGATACTTTATGGACATAATCACACTCTAGTGAAAAATACTGCGCATAATCTATAAACCAGGTATAACAATCTAACCCTCCCTAAAGAATTCGTAGAAGTATAACAATCGCCCATTGGTAAGAGGCTTAATGATAGGGAAAAAAAATGATACGATACTGATTGGTGGAGGGATACTTCTGTATTTATTTTGAGAAATTTAGGTTACGATTATTAACTATTTGTTTCTTCTTCAGCGTATAGAGAAGCAATTTATCGAACTCTTCGAGGTCGAGTTCCATATTGGAAAGACCTTTTAGGTCGAATACCTCGCCGCATTCTTCACAGATATATTTTTCGTCGTCGATACAGTTCAATGTACCTTCACATGCTGTGCAGCGAAACTTGTGAAGCTGGGCAATCATTTATCTTCATTATTAGAGTTACATTTAATGATAATAAATCATTACGGAGTGTTATACGATATGAACAATCCATTGGTTTTTCTGGTTGTTTCAGATCTGTTATAATCCATCGGTCGGTTTCTAAACTCAATAATGCTCGAATCAGGAAAAAGATTGAGACGATGGTGAACTACAGGAGTTAGGGAAAAAATCTAAAACTATGCACATTTAGCGAACGCTAGCTTGCATATGGGTATTCGCTATGTTTGAGGTTCACGATCCCTCCTCAGAGAACCAGCGGCGCAGTGGATCGAGCCACTGTTCCTCGGGCCGACGAGGCTCGGTATGTCAACTTCGACAACCTCAACTCCGATACTTTCAAGCCATTTCGTGGTTTTCGGCTCACCTGATGGAATGAGAACCTTCATGGGCTCCAGTACGACCCCAGTCTCTGGGCCAACCGGCATACCCTGATCCACGCGGCAGATTTCGTCTGGTGGGACCACGAACTTCCAATCCATCTCGCTCCTGAGCCACTCGAGGAAATATTTGTCGAGCCACTTGGGGTTCGCGACCGATGTGTGTCTGTCGATCATACAGTAGTGGGTGAGCTGTGGGCGGGGACCATACCCGGGGAGGATCCTGACATCCACCTCAGGGTCCTGTGTGTGGATGATTCGTCTGAGCTGCTCGTGACCCCAGTCGTTCGCCCTCCAGACCTCCTGTTCCATTGTGTTTGACCTGGGATAGTGGACGGCGGCGAAGAGGTGTTTTTCGTCTAACCACCCGATGTTGCCGCCCTCAGCCATTCCTTTCCCTGTGATCATGCCGACGACGGGGCACCCGGCCTCCGCCAGGGCTTGGTAGGTGGGTAGCTCCTCTCCCTTCCTGATGTTATCGTACATCCTAAGTATCACCTGCCCATAGACTGCGGGATGGCAGACATCGTCAGTGTAGATGGCCTTTACTTGGTAGGGTGGGTCGTTAGGGTCGGGCTTTCTCTCGACCACTTCGACCCCCTCCTCCCTGTAGGCCTTCGCGAGTCTCTCGTGGTCTTGGATGAGCTCCGCTAGGTCATTTGGCTTGTAGCTCGTCCTCCACGCGGATAGGCTTGAGTCGTGGGGTGGCCATGGTGTCGGTTTGCCTATGCTTAGGAACTCCTTCCCAGGTTTGTGGAGGAGTACCGTACGGAGCTTCCCGATTGTTGTGTTTGATTTCCAGTTCTTCCCCCAGACTTTGGGCATCTCCTCCTCGAAGTCTGAGAGGATCTGCGGGTGATGCTTCATGTACTGCTCGTGGAGCGTCATCCCCGTTTTTTCCTTGAACTCGTCAACCTCATCCATGAATTAGACCCATTATCTAAGGGTCAGTTGGACTTTAAATTATCGTGCACCCGATTTCTGGGGATCATTACATACTATAATTCTATTTTCGGGTACAATCGTATCCACTACTATAGGCTTAGTTGAAATAGCGAGCACGCAGACGGGTTAAATTACCTCTTAAGGTCTTGAGGGGGGAATAGGACTTACTGAAGATGTTCATGATCCCCTCAGGCTCGATCATCAATACAGCGATGATGACTAGTGTAGGTATTAGTCCCTCCCAATCCGCGGCCGCAATTCCATACCGCAATATCAGAAGCTGAGTCAATCCCTTCTGTACTAATGTAATAAGGAGTCCACCGATTACCGCTCCCGTGATGCTTTGGAGCCCACCCATGACGCTTCCCGCCATGACGATCACTAGGAATGTATCGGTGTAACCTAAGCCGGTATATTGCCATAGTGGGATTATGGCACCTACGAGGCCAGCTAAGACGCCTGTAAGTAGCCATGTTAAGATGTGAATTCTGTGTACGTTTACTCCGAAAACTGAGGCTAGAGACTCGTCTTCTGCGACAGCTCGCATGGCGATGCCTAATTTTGCTCTTGTCAGGAATAAGTAAATGGTAGCGACGATCACTGCGCAAAGGGGCAGGCTCACGATTAGAACGCCGGGGTATCCCTGCCACGTGAAGTCAAAGGAGGCTAGCCAGAACCCTTCAGTTGGGTAACCTTGGTTATACAAAAACCAGTAGCTAAACACATCCACTAGGGAACCGATGATCATGGATATTGCGAAGAAGACGAAGGTGAGGGTGATTATATTGGCGCCATTCTCCTTGATCGGTCGCACCACCACGAAGTAGAGGCCCACAGTGAGGATACCGCATAGAACCGCTGATATTGCCCATGTCGAGTATGGGTTGAAACCCCATATTCTGACGAGTGCGTAGGCAATCATGGTGCCAATCATTGCGATTGCTGTATGGCCAAAGTTTGGGAACTTCTCCATTTGGTAGATGAATGTGAATCCTATGCATAGAATTATCATTAAGCACGATTGGACGATGATATTAACTAGAATAGCGTTGGGCATTGGTGACCCTCTTATAGTTATTTTGTATGTTCTGGATCATAAGATGGTAACCAACCGTTATTGAACATAAATCAATTACCTATTGGAGGATTTGCCAATATAAGCTTTATGAACAAGGTTCAACAATTAATGTGTGTGCCCACACGCAGCATCATTCGCGACAAGGATGAAAAGATAAGGCTCATCTACGAGTCCTTCGCCAGGCTTGTGAGGAAGGAAGGTTACGAGAGGGTTAGCACCCGGGGGATTGCTAAGGACGCGGGCATTAGCATAGGTATAATATACCATTATTTTCAAGAGGGTAAGCCCGAGATAGCGGCAGGGTTCTGGGAGGAGTCGCTAAACGTGATGATGGACCCTATCTCTATTCTCAAGGGCTCCGATGAAGACATTAAGAGGGAGATAATGCTCCACCTAGAGAACCATCGTAAAAATGAGGCGCTATACAGAGCCTTCGATCAAGCGATCCTGGAGAAACAGGACCTCTTTAAAGGGTTAAAACAGAGTAGAGCAAAGTTAATCGAGGGCAAGATTCGTGCTGGCTTCTCAGAGGTAAACTCACCGACTCAGTTGAGTGAACTCGCTGAAAAGTATCTCATGGTTTACGGTTTAGTGGACGCCATTGTTCATAGGCACCTTTTCCAGGCACGTTTCGCGAAGACTGATGAGAAATTGGTGAATATTCTCAGTGAATTGTCTCTCGATTTATTGAGGAAAGAGTTGTGAACGAGCTCCGCTGAGCAATCTGGACTAGGATATATTTTGCATACATACAGAGAAAACTTATGACATCCAAGGAAAGCATTAGTGATGGTGGGGAATGCTCAGCTATTGGAGAAGGTATAAAAATATTTTATGGTTAGTGAGATTCAACGATTTAAAACATCCTCACCTAAAAGCATCAACGATTATGATGAGGGTTCAATGGTTGAAAACGTCAGCAGTGATTAGGAGAATTTCGCACAGCTTTACGCCTTAGGAGGTTTAATTTGGAGAGGGATCGTTATGGTATTGACTTGACGAACCTATTGTTCAGAGGCGACCCCTATCTGAGGGAATTCGACGCCACGATAGTAAGCGTGGGTGATAACTTCGTGGTCCTTGATAGGACGTGTTTCTTCCCCAAGGGAGGCGGACAAGTCGGGGACACCGGCGTCCTATCGGGAGTGAGAGTTTTGGACACGCTCAAGGAGGGGGAGGAGGTTCGACACATCCTCGAAGGGGACTATAAGTTCCTCCCTGGGCAACCTGTTCATGGTGTGATTGACTGGGATAGGCGATACAGGATTATGCGCCTCCACTCGGCTTCCCATCTTGTCTATTATGCTATGAAGGAGACCTTCGGGTTAAAATGTGTACCAGCATCATCTGGGCTTCTTGACGATGCGAAGGATAGATCTGACTACCTATTCGACTCCCCCCTGGACAGGGTGAAGCTAGCAGAGGTGGAGGAGAGGGTTAACCGACTGATAGTCGAGGGTATACCAATAACGCACGGGCAGGAATCGGATGGAGAGAGACTCCTTTGGAGGGTAGCCCTCTTCCCACCAATGGAATGTGGGGGGACCCACGTCAGAAACACAGCGGAGATCGGGCGAATCTCCATTAAACGGGGTAGTAAACCGGGCAGGGGAAAGGAGCGTATCGAGTTAACACTTGTCTAGTTTATTGCTGAACTCGGATCTTAATTTATTGAGTTTTCTCGTATGCAATAGATCTCATGTTGGTATTCTCGGATAGGCTTCCACATCAGCTGCCTCTCAACATCGGTGAAGATGTACCACTTAAGGTGACTGCACCGCAGACCCCTGTACCGTGTAGCGGTGTGATCATACCAAGCAGCGGTGATATTTCCTCGTCCCTCATACCTAGCAGCGGCGTCAATATACCGTGTAACGGAGAGTCGCTATACCATCTAGCGGAGATATTATACCTAGCAGCGGAGAGTGTTCCTCTCTCCTTATACCATGCAGCGGTGTCGTTATACCTAGCTGCGGTGTAAATTATACCATGTAGGGCGGTATTCATACCTACTAGGAGGGTATAACATTTTTTCCACATGTCTGTACCTAGTAGGAGGGTATAACTTACTGGCGGGTTAAGTGTGGATTCCTTGTAGGTAGATATCGAAAAAAACCACAATTTTTTCCCCTATCACTAGGAACGGTCTTCGCTTTGGCCCTGTTCCCCCAGTAGAAGTAGACTTTGAAATAGAGAGAACTCGAAGCAACGTAGTACGGCTAGTTGCATAATGAAGGATGGCCCTTGATTAGATGTGTGTATGTCCCTACGATTACCTAATATAGTTGGATTATTCTAAATGAAACGCGAAAAAATCCTTGAAAGTATCTCAAGCCATGAGGAAAACCGTGGTGATCATCCACGAGGGCATGTCAGTCACTGAAGCATCCAAGAATATGCGCGAAAAGAATCAACCATGTGCCATCGTTTTTAGGCAGGATAAACCCTACGGCATCGTGAGTGAGCGAGATATCGCTTGGAAGGTTGCTGCAAACGGACTCGATCCCAAGAGTTTGAAGATTGAGGAAATAATGTCGACCCCCCTCATTTCAGTTGATCCGGACGAGGATCTTGCAGAAGCAGCAAACTTGATGAAAAAACATAAGATCAGAAGATTAGCGGTGATCAGGGGAGAGACCCTGTATGGCGTCTTGACGGCCGGGGACATTATGCGCAATCTTGGCAACTACCTAGATAAAGAGGTACAAGACGTTCTCCGATACCTATGGATGCCTCGATTCTACGATCAGGTTGCATGAAATAGACAATTATTTTCTATTTAGGAATCTCGAGCGAATAAAATGCTCGTTTAAATTAAGGCTAGCCTTTCACTATACTTATCCACGTTCCCAACTAGGATCTGTGAATAGTAGTCAGCTATCCGCTTAGTGATGGGCCCCGGGTACTCCTTCCCCACGTCGATATCGTCGATGCTGGTTATCGGCGTGACCTCACCCCCGGTACCGCAAAGAAAGGCCTCATCGGACGCGTATAGCTCGGCACGGGTCAGGTCCCTCACCTCAGTTGGGACTCCGAGGTCGCTTGGGACGAATTCTAGGAAGAGATTTCTCGTGACGGACTCGAGGATGCTGGCGGTCACTGGCGAGGTGATCAGTTTGCCGTCGCGGACACTCATCACACATGCCCCAGTGCCCTCCGAGACGTAGCCCCTGTTATCTAGGAATAGCGCAGCGTCATAGCCGCATCGCTTCGCCTCTCTGCTGGCCAGGTTGCTGTTAGCGTAGTTCGCCCAACTCTTAGCCTGGGGCGGCAGGGCGTCGCTTGAGATCCGTCTCCAGCTGCTGACCATGAATCTTCTCCTCTTCGAGAACTCGGGGTTACTCGCTGGGAGCAGAGTGTTAAACTTCCAGACGGGTATCACGACGTGGACTTCATCGGGATCCCCCGCCTTGGGCCAGATCCTGGGTTGGATGTAGATGTTAGAATTGTAGTCATTCTCCTTGACGACGGCTCTCAGCCCCTCGAATAGCTCATCCCTTCGGTATGGCATCTTCAGTCCGTCTATCGCCGCGCTCCTCCACAGCCTGTCCATGTGCTGATCCCAGGAGAACACTGAGAGTCGTCCCTTCCCACCTATGTTGCCTAGGATATGCGCCTTTATTCCCTCAAATATGCCTAGGTAGATTGGCTCCATCGCGGAGACGAGTGCACGCTCGGTCTCCACCACTCCACCATCCATCCAGCAGAACTTCGCACCATTGAATGCAGCTGACATGTTATCCCTGTCTAGTTTTTAGTTGCACCAATATATGAAGCCGATATACTCACACGACTGAAATCGGACGCGAGTGCAAAAGAAAGGTCAGAATAATGTGAGATTTATGGTATGCATTATAAGTGCGTATGCGTGCGCTGACATCAAACTCATTACCGTAAAGACGCACGGATACCCCATGAAGGTAGAGTACCCCAACCCTTTCAGAGCCTCCGGCCAGTGGTTCAAGGGCAATCTCCACACCCACACAACGGCCTCAGACGGCGTCAGAACTCCACAGGAAACTGTGGACCATTATAGTAGAAACGGCTATGACTTCCTCAGCATAACCGACCACGGAGTCCTAACCGACCCCACTACTCTAAACCCCCAAGGCATGACCCTAATACCCGGAGAGGAGATCTGCCTCGGAAACAGCCAAGCGGGTACAAACACACACATGGTCGTAGCCAACATCAAGGAAGGTCTCCCCCTAACTGACTTCAACCAGGCCACAGACCCGCAGGAGGCCATAGACCTCACCACCCAACAGGGGGGATTCACAATCATTGCCCATCCATATTGGTCTGGCTTACACATCAGTGACATCCTCAGACTCAGGGGATACCTCGGCGTGGAGATATACAACACGAGCTGCGACGTATACCGGGGAACAGGATTCTCTTCGCCACACGTAGACGCCATCATCGCTGCTGGTAGACGCCCCTTCATCTTTGCTACGGATGACCACCATGGGGAACCCGAACCAATGAAACAGAGCGACGCCTGCGGAGCCTGGATAATGGTAAAATCAATGGAGAAAACCACCCAATCAATAGCTAAAGCAATTGAAGCGGGGTACTTCTACGCGAGCAACGGTCCAACAATAAAGTGCGTCGAAGCCAGACCTGAGGGCATCCACGTTGAGACCAGCCCGGTTAAACACATCACCTTCGTATCGACTCCCAGCCTCGGCGCCCGCTTCACAGCAGGTGATAAGCCTCTCACTGAGTATACCTACCCTGGACGACTCGGAGAGACCTATGTGAGAATAGAGGCCATGGACTCTGAGGGAAGAATCGCGTGGACAAATCCAATTTTCAATTCTGGCGCGTCTTGATCACTATTGGATAATACGAAGAGATTTTGTTGTGTACGCGCCTTGAACCAAGTACGAGTAGAAAGCTTGAGAACAACCTGTATAACATTGTGGACTACTTTGAAACATAGGGCATTCTGGAAAGACGATTTTCTAAACAAGCAAACACGCATTATTCTTAAAGGATTTCAACGAAACCTAGAGTAGGTGCAAAATGTTGAAGGACTTCTACAGGCTTCAAGCAAGGCCAACAGTAGTTATATCAACCATTTCCCCGAGAGGAATACCGAATGCCGCCCCCTTCAGTTTCTCATCCCCTATGGCATCTAGACCGACGCCTCTATTCGGGTTCTGCTGCGAAGTCGAGCACGACACTTGGAGAAACATCAAGCAGAACGGCGAATTTGTTGTCAACCTCGTCGGCGAGAAGTTCGGACCCCTGATGGAGGGGCTCGAGACCCATTATCCCTACGAGGTCGATGAGATAAAGGAATGCGGCTTAACGGAGACCAAGTCTAGCAGGGTCCAACCGCCCAGAATCGCAGAGGCCTACGGTTGGATGGAGTGCAGGATGAGAGAGCGCGTGGAGCTGTCAGATAGGAGTGTGTGGATCATCGGCGAGGTCCTCGACTCGGATGCAAGTGACGATATCTACAACTCGCGTGACGGCGCAATAGATGTGGGTAAGGTGAAGCCACTCAACCACATATGGGGGGACATCTTCACGACGACGATGACTGAGACAAGATTCAAGAGAGCTGCGAGTTGAAAGAAGTAACGCGATTTTCTCATTTTACTCTTCACGTGGCCTACGAGGTATTTTTTCATAGAACACTAATTCGGCTAATGGTTTTCTATCCCTTTTCTCAGGCCACGACTCGGGGACCCCTATGGGAATGAGGCAGTTGATCGAGTACCTCCTAGGCACTCTGAAAAACCGGCGAACAGTCTCAGCGGACACGGACCCAGTAATCATCACTGACCCATAACCAAGGGCTCTCGCCGCCAGCATGATGTTCTCCGCAGCCAACGCACCATCCTG
Organism: Candidatus Bathyarchaeota archaeon; assembly: GCA_963769425.1. Taxonomy (GTDB): domain Archaea; phylum Thermoproteota; class Bathyarchaeia; order TCS64; family TCS64; genus UBA8941. Next base: position 174,225 of record CAVYLP010000003.1, read on the forward strand.
TTTCGCGTAACCCCTGTAATTGATAGCCGTGTCAACTAGAACTATAATGTGCAGGGGCGCCCCTAACAGCTTATTGTAGTGGGACTTCATTCCCTCATCGGTGTCTGCATCGTAGCCATTATCCAGAAGCCACTTCTTCCTGCTCCGCCAAGCGAAGTCTCTGAATGCATCAAGCTTGTCCTCCACCTGGATAACCAAAAAACGCCATGACTGTTGATTACCCGCATTAGGTGCCTGCCGCGCGGCATCAAGTATCTGTTCAAGATGTTTTTGTGGGATTGGATCTGACTTGTAGCTTCTTACGGATACACGCTTCTGAAGGACCTCAAAAAAGCTCATCTCATAATTGGATCTGATTTTTCAGACATCTAACATCAGTTCGATATTAAATTAAAATCTAAAAAAGATTTTCGTAGATTCTGTTTCGTGCAAGAAGCAGTTATAGCTTCATTCTCTGGAAGGCTAATGACCCGAGTCCAACCATCACAACCGCGAAGGCCAAGAGTACGGAGAAGTCGACTAGTAGCCCGAATCTATACGACCCAAGCATCAGACCCCTCATCGCGTCCACCCCATAAGTCAACGGGTTAGCTAGGGTTAGTGCCAGCAGCCAGTCCGGTAGGTTGGTGAGGGGAAAGAGTGCACCTGACAGGAAGAACAGAGGGAACACGATGAACCCCCCGATGAGGCTGAAGCCCTCACTCGACTCCATGAAGCTGCCAATGATGAGGCCAACGCTAACGAGGCCGACTAGGAGAACAATCATGTACGCGTAGACGAGGATCAAGCCGAGCCCCACACTCACCCCGAAGAAGGGAGAGAGCAGAAGAATTATTGAAGCTTGGATCAGGCCATCTGTCGCCCCTCCGGCTACCTTCCCTAGGAAAGCCGTACTCCTCCTCACAGGCGCAACAAGCACCTCCTTCAAGAAGTCTATCTTCTTATCCCAGACTATGCTTGCACCATAGAAGACTGAGGAGAAGATCAGCGCCATCACGATTATCCCCGGGTAGATGTAGGCTTGGTAGCTGAGCCCAGCGACGCTAATCTGCGAACCCAGTCCACCGCCATATACGACGAGCCATAGTATCGGGCTAACGATTGAGGATAAGACCCTCGACCGCTCCCGGAGGTAGACACGAACCTCACGCTCCCAGATAGCGTAGAGTCCACCAAGTTCTGTCAAATGCCACCGCCTCCTTGCTCGTGGTACTGTCGCCCCGTATACTTGAGAAAGACATCACTGAGAGTTGGGGGTCGTAGATCAACTGATTCGACCTTTCCGATGGCTCCGAGGATCTCCTGGATATTTGAGCCAGCGTCTACGACCGTGAGCGTGATCTCCTCACCTCTCGCCTCAACTACCTTCACGTACGGGAACGATTCAAGCGCGGAAAGATTTGGCGTTTTCATACGGATCTTGATGATATCACCGCCGAGACCCCTCTTCAACTCACCCGGAGTGTCAAGCACGACAATAGCCCCATGATCCATGATCGCAATCCGGTCACACAGCCTATCTGCCTCATCCATGTAATGAGTCGTTATGATGATGGAGAGCCTCTCCTCCTGCACGAGCCTCTCAATGTACTCCCAGATGTGCTCCCGCGTCTGAGGGTCAAGTCCAAGAGTCGGCTCATCAAGAAACAAGACCTTCGGTCTGTGTAGGAGCCCCCTCGCGATCTCGAGCCTCCTCCGCATCCCACCGGAGTAGTGCTTCAAGAGGTCATTCCTCCTATCCGTTAGGTCGACTAGCTCAAGCACCTCATCGATCCGCTGACGCCTGATAGAGTTAGGAACACCATACATGAGGGCATGCATCTTCAGGTTCTCGTAGCCAGTAAGTAGCTCATCCGAGCTAGGGTCCTGGAAGACGATCCCGATGCTCTCCCTAACCTTACCCGGCTGCTTAACAACGTCGAAGCCGTTAACCCTCGCCTCGCCACCCGTGGGCTTCAAAATCGTGGCAAGCATATGCAGTGTCGTAGTCTTACCTGCCCCGTTTGGACCGAGGAGACCGAAGACTTCTCCCTCATTGATCGAGAAACTCACCCCGTCGACCGCTTTGATGTTTCCTTTGTAGATCTTCGTAAGGTTACTCACCTTAACCATATCAGCGGACTCAGGTGGAGACATATTCAGTGCGCCAACTTTGTTACCAAACCATAGTGCGAGCCATAAAGGGTTCGTTCGTTTACACTAAATGAATAGGAAGTACGTGCAGAGCCTTCATCAATCGTGAGGAGACAGAGACCTGGCTCGCAAAATAGGACCCGGATCACTTAGCCAAGAGCCTAAAAGCCCTATCAGTGCTCTTCCAGAGTAAGGCCTACTTCTACTGGAGGAACCGGGCTGCCAAGAATGATTCCTAGTGGCAGGTGCAAAAGTGATGTTTTTCCTTATTCCTACCAGCGAGGCATACGCGACCAACCAGCAAACGTGTTACTCCACCCACCGAACATCCACTCCTCCTGTCGACACCCATACGGGTGAACTCAACCTCGGATGAATCATCGCAATGGACCGGTGAGGAGTCATTAAGCAATTCTGTAAAACGCTTATACTATGCTACCGTACGGGGGAGACTTGAAAAACGCGCCGATCCCTCAAACATCATGAATCAGGCTCTATTTCTGAGTAGTTTGATAATTCAACCTTCTCTCGGTGAGCGTATTTGGTGGAAAATTATTGGCCAACAGAAAAACGAGTATAAGGGGTTCACAAACGCACTGGAATGGATATAGGAAAACCATTGGGGTAACCATGAGTCTAATCGTTAGGCTGCTGATGAAACTCGGATCGAGATAAGGATCGACTAGGCGATGTCCTCGGGTGGAGTAGACTCAGAGAAGCCCCACGGTCAACCCCGAGAAAATGAGTATCAGAACTTCAAGGACGTCTTTCAAGACTTTTGAAAGAGCTTTCAAACATTATGATCGTTCTTTCAATTGTGTAGCATCAAATAGCTCCACTGTCTCCTAATCATCGTTGAACAACATGGCCACAAAGAGTCTTTCAATCAAGTATGGTGCAGCCGCTATAGTGATGGCTCTAGCTATCATCGGTACATCCCTATTCGTGAATAATTCGGTAACCCCAACAGGAACCGCCGTGGGGAAGGGATTAACGAACTTCATCGTCATGCTCACCGACCCGCCAACAGTTCCCTATGGAACGACTGAGCTCAACGTGACCTACTCCAGCATACAGCTTCACGTGATTGCCAGAGATGGCACTTCGAACTGGGTGGCATCCCAGGAATCCGGCCGCGTGAATCTACTATCACTAGTTAACGTGACGCAGACGATAGCTACACTGAGCCTACCCACAAACTCTACAGTCGACAAGCTTCAATTCACGCTCTCCTCCGCCACCTCAAATGTCAGCGGCGTAGTTTACCCAGTAACCCTACTATCGAATCAGCTGCTAATCAACATAAGATCCGTAAAGCTCAACGGCACCACGACAGGCGCCCTCATAGACCTTAGGCCGACCCTGATAGAGATCAACGCCTCCAACTCCACCGGCGGCTCCGTGAAATACTTCGTCCTCTCACCAAGCGCGACCGCTGTCGTAAAGTCGAGCGTCAACGAGACTCAGAAGAGCATCGGCTGCAGAGTCCGCCTCCAAGATAAGGAGAATAAGGAAATAGCGGATGAGTACCGCAGATCCTCCAACAACGTCACGATCACGGATGCCAAATTCTCTGTGAAGGGAAACACCACAACCCTATCCGTCACAATCAAGAACATCGGCAAAGCCAACGCAACCCTGTCGAGCCTGACAATGAACGGCGAGTTTAACACAACCTTCTCCTGGGTCGTGAAGACACAATTCACCATGGGTAAGAACGACATGATGAGTGGAGGGAACATGATGAAGGATCACCCCGAATCGATCCCCTTCAAGATAAGCGGTGGCAAGCTGATACCCATCTTCGGAGACAACGAAGTTGATAATGGTCTAGGCGCAGGGAAGCTGGTTATAAAGCCGGGGCAGTCAACAACCCTAACCTACACCGGTGTCCTGCAGCTCCGTAGTGATGGCCGCGGCAAGTCGCCGAGCGTCGTCGTGACACCGATGGTTGGAAAAGAGTACACCGTGCGCATCATGAGTACCGGAAACCAGAGCTTAAAAGTCACAGCCGTCAAGGGTACTTAATATCTATTTTATTTACACATTTTTCGTACGAACCTGAGCTCGTTGGCACTCATCGAGTCAGAGGATTTGTCACAAAAAACAACATCAATACGAAGAATGCGCGTGTGCTTAGTTTAATTTTTGGCTTTCATTTTCATAGTGTTGCTTGGGTTTTTACGCAGTCTCCTTTAGTAGTTCTTCCAGATCATGGTAATCCATCTTCTGGCAGGATGCTCCTTCCCTGTGTACAAAACTTCCATTTACAATGTTTAGACCCGTCCTTAGAGCCGCATTCTCCCTTACTGCCCTCACCCATCCCTTGTCAGCAACATCCCTAACATAGGGTAGGATGGCATTAGAGAGGGCCAAGGAGGCGGTTCTCGGGACCGCCCCTGGTACGTTAGGTACACAATAGTGGATAACGCCGTCGCAGCTGAAGGTAGGGTGATCGTGGTGCGTCTCCTGGCAAGTTTCGATGGGGCCATCGGGATCGCAGCCTATATCAACTATAACTGAGCCCGGCTTCATATGACTCACCATCTCTTTTGTGACGATCCTCTTCCGGGTCCTGAGAGGGTTGAAGAAGACACCGTTGATGACGAGGTCGGCCTTCTTAACCGATTCTTCGACGTTGTGTCTGTCGGAGATGAGGGTAGTAACCTTGTTGGCGAAGATGTCGTTTAGCTCGTTGAGGCGGCGGACGTTTACATCGAGAACCGTGACGTTCGCCCCAAGCCCGACAGCTGCCTTCGCAGCGCCTGTGCCGACGGATCCCCCGCCGATGATGACAACTTCGGCGGGTCTGCATCCTGCCATTCTCCCTATCATTACGCCCTCCCCGCCGAGGTGTGTCTGGAGGTGGTAGGCGCCCATGATGACGCCGTTGTGGCCAGCTATTTCGCTCATAGGGGCAAGGAGGGGGGTTGACCCGTTTGATTGGACTGTGTCGTAACTGAAGGCGATGACGTGAGCCTTGATCAGTGCTTCAGCTAGGGGGCGTTTCGAGGTGAGTAGGCCCTCAGTGAAGTGGAGGTACGCCATAATGATCTTGCCCTCTCGGAGATTCCCGAACTCCTGAGGGAGGATCTCCTTCACCTTGACAATTAGGTCAGACTCAAATATTGCCTCATGGCTATCTGCGATTTCGGCGCCGGCTCGCTGGTACTCCTCATTTGTGAAACCACTGGCGACTCCTGCGTCCCTCTCGACTATTATGTGGTGCCCGTTCTCCTTCAGGGCTTCGATGGCTTGGGGTGTGAGTGCCACCCTGTTTTCTCCTGACTTGACTTCACTTGGGACTCCGATTATCATGGCTTGTCTGGTATGGTCAATTTCTCTATCAATTATTTAACAGCGTGTATCTTCGCGTGCAGCTCGCATCGCGATAAATAGGATAAACACACGTTTAATAGCCAGGGGCTCGTGTATGTTGCGTATATTGGAAACCTAACGGTTGCCCGTGTACGAAAAGGAGAAACAAAAAATGGGATATAGAGATAGTCGAAGTAACTACAACAGTGGGCCGCGCGAGATGACGAAGGTCATTTGCTCCGACTGTGGAAAGGAGACGGAAGTCCCCTTCAAGCCAACCGAGGGTCGGCCAGTCTACTGTCAAGAGTGCTTCGCTAAGCACAGGCCACCGAGAAGGTTCTAGACCAAGTCAAGTGACCGATAAGCGGAGGAATCCGCTATGTTTTTTTTATTTTTTTAAATATTTACAACGCATACATTTTATTTCAGGTTAGGGATTTACCGTTTTTATTAGTCTTTTGAGCCATCTCTCTTTGTTTATATCTTGTTATTGGTTTCAGTTTGGTGGTGTGTGCGAGGATTAAGTAATAAAACTCAGATATCAGCGCAGTACACCAGTCAATGAGTTAGTTTGTGACCTCAAATTGTTAGTTCTTACTTTCAGTCAGCAAGGCTATTAAACTCGGAAGAGCAGCGAGTTTTATTTAGGGGGTGGAAATAGATCAAGAGCTATTTACAACCTCGAATAGTCGGGCACCTTGTTTTCGTCTCGGGGGTCGAAGAGACCCCGAAAAAATAGATTAATCCTGTGTGGCATTTTTTGGGTCTTGTAAAGAATATGGAAGAGCTCTACTGATAAGTTAGAAGATTTGGATAAGATCTGTGATGTTGAGTTGCGATGTATAGCTGTCATCTTCTCTTTTACGCGTGTATCTCCTGGAGTAACATAGCATTCATTTCCATCCCTTCTGATTTCAATTCTTTGAAAACTAGCTTCGACCTATTATATTAAATTGAGCATGAATTGTTTAAGATAATTAGAAATAAGATTAATACTGAATCAATTAGCATCCTGTTGTTTATTACGAATATTTTTTAGGAATCTTTTAAATTAAAACGAGGAGTTACCTGAGCTTATTTAAAGGTAATTTAATTCAAACTAAAATATGAGAAGTGGTCCCGCCTCCGGGATTTGAACCTGGAACCACTCGGTGTCTGCTCAAGGCCTGATTGCCTTCGCCCCGCGGGGCGGAAGCTACAGCCGAATGCTCTACCATTGAGCTAAGGCGGGCTCCGCCAAAAGGAGTCTGCACGGAAAATATAAGCCCTATGGTCAGCTGGCACTGCCCACCCGAGGGCGGAGGGCCTCCCTGATGCTCCTTCGATATGACGGCCTAAGTACGCCAACGTCCGTGATGAACCCGGTGATGTACTTAGCTGGGGTCACGTCGAAACTGGGGTTTTTGGCCACCGTACCCTCAGCAGAAATACGGACCTTTGTGTAATTGCCATTCTCATCCGCACCCCAGACATAGTTGACCTCGTCGGGGTTTCTCTCCTCGATCTCGATGCCGTCCCCGTTGGAGCACTTGAGGTCGAAAGTCATCCTAGGGGCTGCCACGTAGAATGGAATACCATTTTCTTTGGCTAGTACCGCTTTCTCGTAGGTGCCGATCTTGTTGGCCGTGTCTCCGTTCGCCGCGATTCTGTCCGCGCCCACAATTACGAAGTCGATCTCACCTCGGTGCATATAGTGACCCGCGGCGTTGTCCACGATGAGGGCGTATGGTATACCCTCTTGCTGAAGCTCCCATGCGGTGAGTTTCGCGCCTTGGCTGCGTGGGCGGGTCTCGTCTGTGTAGACGAAGATGTGTTTTCCGGACCTGTGAGCGACTCGTATTGGGGCGAGGGCGGAGCCGTTGTCAATGAAGGCGAGTGCCCCCGCGTTGCAGTGGGTGAGTATTTTAAAGCCTTCCTTGATGAGGGCGTTACCGTACTCTCCCATCTTCTTCGAGGCTTCGAGGTCCTCCAGCGCGAGCTTGTCCGCCTCGGAACACGTAGCGGAGACCCGCTCAGCTATGGTCCCCTTCGATGCGGCTTTCTCGCATCTATCGATTGCGTGGAAGAGGTTTACAGCCGTGGGGCGTGTTGACCTGAGAAAGTCAGCGGCCTCGGAGACGTAAGCATTGAATTCCTTTAGGTTTTTCCCCTGCGCCTCGATGGCTGCCTGGGCCACACCGTACCCCCCGGCGACGCCTATGGCACCCGCGCCTCTGACCGCCATGTCGCGGATCGCCTCCGCCGTCTCCAAGTGGTTGCGCAGCGTCAGTATCTCAAACCTATGCGGGAGGAGTCGCTGATCGATCATCTTCACCTCGGATCCCTCCCTCCAAAGTGTCCACAGCTCCCGCGTCTCACCGTTGAACTTTACCCTCATTACTTAATCACTTCACCGCTCTTCTTCGCCCAGAGGTAGAGATCCATCTGACCAAGGGGCATGTCGAGCCTCTCAGCCACGCCTGTTAGTATCTTCTCATACTCCAGGTACTTCTTCCTCGTCACAGTTTTGGGGCGCTCATCGATAATGCCCTGTTCTAGCATGTGTGTGAGGATGTGCTTGTCTATTATGGCGAGGTCGAGATAGCCGACGTTTCGGAGGAAGTGACTCGCCTCCTTCATGCCGAGACCTGTTATATTTTCTACCAACCATTCCCTAGCGGTGCGGCTGCTCGGCTGAGAGGTGATGATCATCTTAAGGTCCTTCTTGTGAGCGCGCGCCTTCAGGATGAACTCGGCACGTTTATTTGGGAACCTATGTCTGTGCTCAAGACAAGTCCTCAGCTCATCCAGTCCACCCTCATTGATAGCTCCGCAGTCGTTGAGGGCGGCGATACAGGCGACAGCTCCCCTAGCGCTGTAGTTGGCTGTAAGCAGGCAGAAGACGAGCTCCTCGAACCACCTCTCCTCCCCCTCGCCTTGTGCCACCTTGAACTCCTTGATCCTCGCCTCCACTTTTCTGCGTGTCTCGGGTTTCTCCACCTCCGCCCTCACAACGGCTGCGAGACGCTCAAGGCTCTCCATGACGGGTTGCACGATCCTTAACCTCGACTGGGCTCTTCTTAAAGGCATACAAGGTCATATTGCCTTCCTGGTGTAAACCGCTGCGATGGATACGGTTATACTCGCAGGCACTCGGCTATTCTTCTGCAGGTGCCGCTGGCTTGTCTGTGGATGTGAACCTCCTCGAATACGAGAACACTCCAATCAAGCTGGTGGCTCTCAGGAAGACCCCGAAGATAGAGACCCCCGGACTCATCATTGAGGAGGTGGACGAGCGCAAGGAGTTCTCCGTCCCATTCTGGGTCGCCAGCGTCCTGGTCGAGGCCGGACTCGCCAAGTACGGTGAGGAGGGACTAACAACCGAGGAGTGGACCTCGACCCACTTCAAGGAACGCTATAACCCAGGTGGGCCACCCGGGGCCCTGACCAAGGACTTCTACGCCAAGGCATACATCAGCCTCACCCTCGCGGCTAAGGCGGTAGGAAGTGACCCCACGAAAGCGGAGCAGATCAACAGGCTCCACGCACGCTTCAGGGAGATCATCGATAGTAGGGTGGGTAAGGTCACACGCATCGCCACGACCGAGACCGCCCTCCAGCCCGGCATCCTCCAACCCGAGGAGCAGGCACTTTACCAGGAGCTTGAGCATCTGGTATCCGAGTGGCGCAGGGACATAAGGAGGCTGAGCACCAGGTAATGGCCAAGCAGGTTAGCCACGAGGAGGTCTTCACCCGATTCGTCGAGGACTTCCGCAACGACGAGGGCGCCCTCAAGTACGAGCAGGCAATACAAGAGATGCCCATAAAGGGCGTCAGGTCCCTCCTTGTCGACTTTAACGACCTCTACAACTACGACATGGAACTCGCCACCGACGCGCTGAAGGATCCCGAAAGGATACTCGAGCTTTTCAGCCGCGTCGTCTACGACAAGCTCAGGCAGCGCGACCTCGTCTACGCCGAGGCACAGAAGAAGATACACGTCCGCATCCGCGCCCTTCCCTCCGTCACACAGCTCAGGAAGATAGGCTCCGAGCACATCGGGCGCCTCGTCATGGTCCAGGGCATAATAGTACGCGCCTCCGCCACGACTCCCCAGGTCATGAAGGCCGTCTTCCGCTGCAGCAACTGCAACGAACTCAACTACGTCGAGCAGGACGGGGAGACCATCAAAACCCCCATCAAGTGCGAGCACTGCGATAGCAAGGTCAGGTTCGACCTCGTCCCTAAGCTCTCAGTCTTCATGGACTCTCAGAGGGTCACTATCCAAGAGAGGCCTGAGGACCTGCCCCCGGGGCAGCTCCCCCGTAGCCTACACGTCGACCTAAAGGATGATGTAGTCGATCAAGCTCGCCCTGGTGATAGGATCACAATCGTTGGCAGCGTCGACCTACTCCAGCGCTTCGGGCGCGGCGGACAACTGCGCATCTTTGACATGGTGATGGAGGCAAGCCACATAGAGGTTAGTGGCCGCGATTCGGAGATGACCGCCATCTCCCCCGAGGACGAGGAGAAGATTAAGGAAATAGCCCAGGACCCGTGGGTCCACCGCCACCTCCTACAGAGCATCGCCCCCAGCATCTACGGCCACGAGAACATCAAGGAGTCAATCCTCTACCTACTCTTCGGGGGCGTAAACAAGGAACTCCCCGACGTCCGCATAAGGGGGGACATAAACGTCCTGCTTGTCGGTGACCCGGGTACGGGTAAGAGCCAACTCCTACAGTTCGCGGCGAAGATAGCGCCGAGGGGGCTTTTGACGACTGGCAGGGGGAGCACCGCCGCGGGTCTCACAGCCGCCGTCGTCAAGGAGGGGGGGACCGGCAACTTCGTACTAGAGGCGGGAGCCCTCGTACTTAGTGACCAGGGCGTATGCTGCATCGACGAGATCGACAAGATGAGGGAGGAGGACAGGGGTGCTATACACCCCGCGATGGAGCAGCAGATCGTGCCGATCGCGAAGGGCGGAATAGTCGCTACCCTCAACGCTCGCGCGAGCATCCTTGCCGCGGCGAACCCGACGTTGGGCCGATACAACCCCTACCAGACCATTGGGCAGAACATCAACCTCCCAGTAACTATCCTCAGCAGGTTCGACGTCATCTTCGTCCTCAAGGACGTCCCCGACGCCGAGAGGGACGCGACGATGGCTGAGCACATACTCGGCCTCCACAGGTCAGCGGGCTCAACCATCACATCCCCCATCGACCCTGAGCTCTTCAGGAAGTACATCAGCTACGCTAAGACACGCGTCCGCCCTCTCCTCAGCGAGGAGGTCGTAACCCGATTCAGGGACTTCTACGTCAAGATGAGGACCGCCAGCGTCGAAGGTGGTGAGGCGTCCGCTGTCGCCATCACGGCGCGTCAGTTGGAGAGTCTGGTTAGGCTCGCCGAGGCACGTGCCAAGGCACACCTCAGAAGCGAGGTCACGAAGGAGGACGCCGAGGCAGTCATCACTCTCATGCAGACCAGCCTAGAGCAGGTGGGTATCGACGTCTCCACGGGTCAGATAGACATCGACATCCTCTACACGGGCAAGCCTAGAAGCCTCCAGACGCAGCTACAGAAGGTGCTCGGCAAGATAGCGGAGCTGGAGAGGACCGGCCCAGTTAAGGACGATGATCTCTACGAGGCGCTCGCCGAGGAGGGCGTGAACAGGAGCGAGGCGGCGAAGCTCATCAGCACGCTGATGAGGGATGGTACGATCTTCTCGCCGCGCCCGGGTACCTACCGGCGCGCCTCCTAGTCGTTGGGAAATCCTTAAACGGGTACCGCCTCAGCCTATTGTTAACGCGGGCGCTATTGGAGGAACTGATACGGTCATCAAGGTAGCCATTGCCGGCGTTGGCAACTGCGCCTCCGCCCTTGTTCAGGGCGTCGAGTTCTACAAGAACGTCGAGAAGGATGAGGACATCCCCGGCGTCATGCATGCACGCTTCGGGGACTACCACATACGGGACGTAAAGTTCGTCGCCGCATTCGAGGTAAACAAGGAGAAGATTGGTAAGGACATCGCAGACGCCATCTGGGCTGACCCCAACTGCTGCGCCAAGTTCAGCGACGTCCCAAAGACAGGCGCCAAGGTCTACGCCGGCCCAATTAACGACAGCGTCGCCCCACACATGTACGACGCCTTCCACGCTGACAAGAGCATAGAGACCGTCAACGTAGCACAGATACTCAAGGAGAGCGACGCCGACATGTTAGTTAACTACCTCCCTGTCGGCAGCGCTAAGGGGACACAGGTCTACGCACAGGCGGCGCTAGACGCTGGCTGCGCCTTCGTCAACTGCATCCCAGAGTTCATCTGCAGCGTCCCCGCGTGGGCGAAGAAGTTCGAGAAGGCAGGGCTCCCGGTCGCTGGAGACGACATAAAGAGCCAAGTCGGCGCAACTATCGTCCACCGCGTACTCGCGAGGCTCTTCTATGATCGCGGTGTGAAGATCGACTCAACCTATCAACTCAACATAGGGGGCAACACTGATTTCCTCAACATGACCGTCGAGAACAGGCTCAAGACGAAGCGCATAAGCAAGACGCAGGCCGTCCAGAGCCTCATCCCATACGATGTCCCAACGAGGATAGGCCCAAGCGACTACGTCCCCTTCCTTGAGGACCACAAGGTCTGCTACATCAGGATCAACGGCAAGGCCTTCGGCGATCTACCCCTCGTGATGGACGCGAAGCTCTTAGTCAACGACAGCCCCAACAGCGGAGGAGTAGTAATCGATGTGGTCCGGGCCGTGAAGATCGCCCTAGACCGGGGCATAAGCGGCCCTCTCCTCGGGATAAGCAGCTATAGCTTCAAGCATCCACCCCAGCAGGTCCCCGATGACCAAGCCCACCAGTGGGTCGAGGACTACATCGCAGGTAAAAGAGATCGTTAAGATTCTGGGAACCAGAGGGTGAGTTCTAACCTCGCCTCCTCAAGATTACCCGAGGCGTGTATGAGATTCTCACACGCCCTATTTTCAGCGGTGCTCCTCGCGATGGAGTCGACGCCGAAGTCGCCCCTGATCGTCCCCTTCTCCGCCGTGGCTGGGTCTGTGTACCCCGTGACCTTCCTCACGTTCTGAATGGCCTCCTCGCCACCGAACCTTATAGCGATGACGGGGTTTCGGGTAAAGTACTTCCTCAGCCGTTCAAGCACATTCATTCCGTGGGCTTTCACGTCGGTTATGCCGGGGGAGGCGAGCTGCGCCTTCTTCCCAAGCCCCTCCGCCATAGAGTCCGGATAATGCTTCCTCAGAATGGCCTCATTCACCTTACGATAGTAGCGAATATCAACAATTCTCAATCCAGCCACCTCGAATCTGCTGATTATTAATCCCACGAGATTCCTCTCGAGTGCATCCGGCTTCAGAATGACGAGGGTCTCCTGATACATCCTTCTTCCCGAATATGGAAAAGTCGATGACCTATAACGCCTTCGCCCGCGGAAGCGATAAGCAATTTAACCACAACGTCTCAGACTCTCCCGGTAAACGACTTGTCAGCGAAAGCACAGATTCTGAGGGAGCTAGCAGAGTACCACTTCAACTCACTCGAGGAGGCCCTTAAAGACCTCGACGAGAAGGAAGCAATGTACAAGCCAACAGATGAGTCAAACAACATCGAATGGATAGTGAACCACCTCTGCAGGATCAGCAACACGGCAATCCCGCGCATCCTAAAGGGGGACCCAAACTACAAGCCCACCGGGTGGCCCGACGACTACAAGGACAGACACTACAGTATCACTAAGTACATGGAGGACCTCGCCATGGGGAAGAGGGCAGCCCTCGACGGCATCGGTAAACTCACCGACGCACAGCTAGAGGAGGAGATCCCGCTTTGGGGTGGAACCAAGAAGAGAAAGATTGGTCTCTTCGCCTACATCGGCGAGATCATCCACCACAAAGGACAGATTCTCTACATCAGGGGGACCGTGAAGCGCTTCAAGGCGAAGGATCCCAACTTCCTCGCCGACTGCTAAAGTGGCTCAAATAGGCTAAAAAATGCGTAGTATTATATACCAATTTCAACTGATTTTAATGCGGAATTCTGGTGGTTAGATGACAGTAAAGACGAAGATGATAAAGGACTTTGCACAGATCGGATTCGACAGGCTCGGCAGCGCAACGAAGACCCTGAAGCCTGAGCAGCTCGACTGGAAGAGCTGCACCCAGGCCAACACGATCAGGTGGATACTAACCCACCTGAGCGAGGAGCTGAACGTCTCCCTCCCCAAGTTCCTCGGCGAGGAGCAGCCTAAGGATTGGCCGAAGGACTACGTCGGTAACCCGAAGTACAAGATGGAGAAGATCATGGCCGACATCGAGAAGGGGCACAGGAAGCTCAACGCGGGCCTCAACAAGCTAACGAACGACAAACTCGATGAGGAGGTGGAGGCGTGGGCGGGTAAGAAGCCCCGCGAGTTCTACCTCATGCTCATGGTGAGTGAGATAATCCACCACGAGGGGCAGATCGCGGCCATCCTCGGCGTCGAGAAGAGGATTAAGGGCACCAAGTAGCCGCCCACCCCCTTTTTATTTCACCTTTCTAGACACCCTATCTGTTAGGGGGCATCTTGTACGAGGATCGGTATAACCTGTTACCCGGGCGTCGGAGGCAGCGGCATACTGGCCACGAGGCTCGGCGTCGAGTTCGCCAAGAGGGGCCACGACGTCCACTTCATAACATACGAGCGTCCGTTCGCCGTCCAGGGTATAGATCAGGAGAACGTCCACATACACCTCGTCAACGTCCTCGAATATCCCCTGTTTAAATATCCCCCGTACACTGTCGCCCTCGGCTCCGAGATGGCTAGGGTCTCCCAGCAGGAGAAGCTGGATGTGCTCAACGTCCACTACGCCATCCCGCACGCCACGGCGGCCTATCTCGCCCGTGAGATAACGGGGGTCCCCTACGTTGTGACTCTCCACGGCAGCGACGTCACAATACTCGGTAGCGACCCCAGCTACCAGATCGTCAACAATCATAGTGTCGAGAATGCGGACGCTGTGACCGCGGTTTCCAAGTTCATGCAGAGGGAGGCATACGAGAGGCTTGGGATCGAGCGCGAGGTTAAAGTGATACCCAACTTTGTCGACACCCAGGCATTCGCCCCCGCTCCCTACGGCGCATCCAAGGCCGACTACGACGAGTGTGGAGGTATCATTCACGTGAGCAACTTCCGCCCCGTGAAGAGAGTCCCCGACCTTGTCCACGCAATGGCCGTCGTGGCCGAGGCTGAGCCGAAGGCGAAGCTGACTCTAGTGGGAGACGGTCCGGACAGACCTGGCGTAGAGAAGCTGGTAGACAGCCTTGGGCTGCGCAGAAACGTGACCTTGACGGGGTTCAGGAGCGACATCCCCAACCTCATGCGATGCAGCGATATCGGCGTATTGTGCAGCGAGACGGAGAGTGCCCCATTGACACTACTCGAAGGGATGAGCACGGGGCTCCCCATGGTGGCGACGGAGGTCGGTGGCGTGCTCGAAATCGTGGATGAGGGCAGTAACGGGTTACTCGTTCCCCCGAAGCAACCAGAGGAGTTAGCCCAGGCGATACTCCGCCTCTACAGGGACCCGAAGCTGAGGAGCAGACTAGGAGAGAATGCCCGCAAGACCGTTCTTGAGAGGTACACAGCGGAGAAGGTTGTCAACCAGTACATTGAGACCTTCGAGGCAGTCTCAGTGCCTAGAGGTTGACGTAGAAGACCGTCGAATTCGGGGTCCAGCCGCCGTAGAGCCTCTTGTATATATTAACGTTCTCCACTAAGCCCGAGGCGAGGGCGAGGTCGATCCATGCCCAGCTGACCTCCTGCCCGTACTTCTCGGGGGCGAAGTGGCCGAAGGCGTAGGAGAGGTAGGCGTCCAGCTCTTGGGCCTGCACCTGCTTCGCCTTCATCTCTTGCATGAGGGCTGCCCTCGTCGCCGGGTCACCCAGTCTGTGCTTTATAGCATCGACCTCCGACTCGGCATCCTCCTTCGCCTTGCTCAACGCGGTGTAGGTCTCATCGATGGCCTTCCTTATCCCGGCGTGTGCCTGGGAGATGCCCTCGACGTTGTTCGTCTTCTTCGCTTCCACCCATGAAGCGAGGGCGTCGAACAGCTCCCTTCGTGAGAGGGTCGTGTACCCCTTAGTTTCTAGGTTTCTGCCCGCCACCTCATTCCAAGGCGTGTTGTAGAATACCCTTGCGTAGCGGGTGTAGGTGGGGAATGGTATTCCAAGCTGGGAGACGCCGGGTATGACCTCGGCGTAGTAGCTCGTCTCCCCCGGCCCGCCAACGTGTGCGAGGACGGGGATAATGGAGTCGACGACCACCTGTCTAGAGTCTACCCTAGGGGTGATAATTTTCCCTATCTCCTCGATGTCCGGCTTCTCCGCCGAGAAAGAGTAGCTGTATGTCTGCTCGCACCTCGGGCATTTGCCCTCAACGCTCGCCGTTGAGCCGGAGCCCGCACTGTACTTTAACTCGACCCTGCTCCCGTGGCAGCTCGGGGTCTGGCACTCTAGGAAGAAGGGGACGTAGTCCATTGACCTCTTACCTATCTGCGCCCTATAACCCAGCCCCTCGATCAGGTCGACGGCGTCGTTAGATGAGCGAACAAATCTGCTCCGATTCGGCTCGGAGAGGAGAACCTCGTACCCGTGCCTGAAGAAACCCCTGATGGCTGGATCCGTAGCCGAAAGCATCGGTATCCCCATATCTGACTCAAGGTTCAGTACAGAACCGAGTATCTTCGTAGAGAAGTCGGCGACGTTTTCCGTTGAGTAGTAGGAGCCCTTTATGATTGTGAAGACGTGAGAGAGGTTCTGGAGTACCTTCTCCTGTTTTGCGGGCTCCACACCCTTGAGGAGACCCCTGTAGTTGCTCTCTAGTTTCTCTAGGGTCTTCCTGAGCCACTCCTCGTCTGGATTTGGCAGCCTACGTATGGGTGCGCCCTCGTAGTCGGGTGGAGAAGGATAGGTTATGAGCATACCCCTTGCTGATGGACTCGGAACCCGGATATTGAGCAGTTCAGCCTGGACGCTGTCGTAGTCCCCTACGTAGTAGAGTGGGACGTACCCTCCACCGAGGCTAGCGAGGGTCGAGATGTATGTTATCTTGTTGAAGATGAAGCTAGGACCTCCGAGGCAGTTCGGCTGCTGACCCGTCTCGACGACCCCCTTATCGAGGGAGTCGATCCTCTTCGAAGCCTTCGAGGTCAATATACCCAGCCCTCGCATCTGGCTCTTGATGGCCTTCTTGAGCCCCTCAAGCTCGGGTGGCGGTGTGCCGTACTTCGCCCTTATCTCGTCGAAGTACCCGTAGCACTCGGCCATGTTCTGGGGTATCCCCCCCCAAAGGCGGGGTGCGTATTCGCCACTCGGGTCCTTCTCCGTGTACTTCTGATATAGCATATGAACTGGGGGATTATCACTCACATCATTCACCTCAACAGATTCTTGGCTGACTTCGCCTCGTAGAACGGCCCGTTCTTCGCCAACGACTCCTCGATGAAAGCCTCAGCATACTCGCAGTTCGCCTGGACTCCCCTCAGCTCCGCCTTCTTGTCGTTGAACCTCTGGTAGTAGTCCCAGGGGAACTTCGCCAACTGGGAATCGTAGGCCCCTACCGCGGCTCTCTTCACCTCCATCGTCTCGGAGATGTCGATCAAGAGGTGGGGGCTCGGGATGAGGGTGTTTATCTCCATGAGGAGGAGACGCTCGACTAGGTGGGGCTTAACATATGTGGTCGTGTGAGCTGCCCACTCTATAGCCTCCTTCACGACCTCGTACGCAGTCCTGTGGTCGGCATGGTAGTCGAAGGGCAGGTGGGTGACGACTATCCTCGGCCTCTCCGCCACGATCACGTCGGCCACCCTCTTAATTAGCTCCCTCGAAGGGGAGACGTTGTCCTCCATGAAGACGATCGGCTCAGCCAACCCAAGGGCCTTACACGCCTTCATCGATCTCTCCCTTACGATTTCTAGGGTTGCACGTCAGGCATAGAACTCTTGACACCTTTGTGTGTAGCGCGAGGGTGCCACCACAGCCGAAAGTTTCATCGTCAGGGTGGGAAACGATGGCAAGAATTCCGTCCATGGAGCTCAAACGATTAGGGAAACCAAGGCATAAAAGGGGTTCCCCGATTATTCAATATCGGCAAACATCAGAGTGGTTGAAATTAATAGGGTTGTGAAACCGCAGGGGAAAACGCTTTCCGGTGGGCCTGATAGATATCGTGTCGCCTTGAGTCCGATGGTGCCCGTTGCAGAATCAGGTAGATTGGCCATCTACTGCCCTGCCGACGGGAGGTACGCGTTTTACAACAGCCCTTACCCGGCACATCGATTGATGACTGGGATCGACGTGTATCCCAACCCGATGATAAATGAACCCATGCCATCACCGATCGATGGTGAGGTACTTCAGGTGAGGCGTGTTAGGGCACCACTCGGTCACGGCTTCGACGCGCCCAAGTTCGACGTGGTAACTATAATCAGAAGCGGCGAAGACCCGGAGAGAATCGTCAAGATCCTCCACGTCGAAACTAAGGCGAAGGTAGGGGAGTCGATTGAAGATAGGGCAAAGTATGGGTCCACTCATCCGCTCCGGGTACTTCGGATACCAGACGCCACTCCACGCCCATATAGAAGTACGGCCCCCCGGCGATCCCCTGCGCGTCAGGGGCGGGTATCCTATCGACAGCTTCCTCAAGCTCAAGAACCTCGAATTGACTAGGGCGATCGCTGGAACTGTAGTAGCGTCGAGACCCGGATATGCCCTGATAAAGCTGGATCTGGCCACACCCGGGATCGTAGCCGATGTCGGCGGCGCACCGGGGATACTAGATGGGGGGATACCCATCTACGGCTGGTTTGGTGCACACGTTGAGAACCCGGTTAAGGATTCACCTGTGAAGCTACTCGGTAGGACTATTGGATGGACCACAAACGTGGCGCCGAGGACATGCGTCGCGGAGTGCACCAGCTTCACTGTGATGCTCGGCTCCGCTCCTGTGGATGCCTTCTTCATGCTCCTCCCAAGCGGGGAGCCCAACGTTGTGGTGACTTCTAGGGGGCAAGGCGAGTTAAACCTCGAACAAGGCGCCGAGGTAAACCTGACAATCGAGAAGAATGACCTAGCCCAATACATATAAGGGGAGGGACGCGACCTAAACAGACGAATCCAGATGTCTGACCTCAGTCAGCTCCCCCCGAACGTACAGGAGAGGATAGCACGCCTCCAGCAGCTACAGAACACAATGCAGCAGCTACAGGCCCAGAAGCAGAGACTCGACGCCGAGAAGTCCGAGACCGAGCGGGCGCTAACCACTTTAAATGAGACGCCCGAGGGCGCCAAGATCTACAAGAGCGTCGGCGCCGTCCTCATCGAGAAGGAGAAGGCCACCGTCGTGAAGGAGCTGGCCGAGAGGAAGGACTTCTTAGAGATGAGGGAGAAGGTCCTAGAGAAGCAAGAGGAGAAGGCTAAGGAGAAGCTTCAGGGGCTGCAGGAGACCCTGCAGAAGGAGCTCGGCCTCCCCCAGCAGCAAGGTTAATCCTTCTTAAACACTCTACCGAACCCAGTTTGCTTCTGTTCCGTTTTCTTGGGCTCACCTGTCCCACGGAGCGGGGAGGTGTCCACGCCCAGCTTAAACAGCTTATTAATCACCTCGACCCCGTCGGCGGAGCCAGTGTAGTCGATGCTCGTCAGCTTGGTCGTGGGGATGAAGAGGCAAGCGTAGGGGAAGCCCCTCTCGGCGCAGTCATCGAGGATGCAAGAGTTGATTCCGGAGATCGCGCCTTCCCTAAGCAGCGGGTACCCGAGTTTGGTGAGATCTATCTTGTTGGAGTAGGCGAGAGCCTTGACCTCTGAGGAGATTGTGCTGAACGGCAGCCCGTCGATCGCGTAAATCTCAGTGGTATTCTTTTCCCTCAGCCACTTGAGGAGGGCCTCCGCGATAGGCCTGCATCCCTCCGCGGGGACGAGGCTCTCGGTCACCACGAATATGAGCTTATCCTCCTCGTCGAAGTGTATCCTGAAGGAAGAGATAGGTTCTCCGTTTGAGATGAGGGTCATTGGCGGGACGTAGTCGGATTTAACGTGGGCAATAATCGGGAACATCTTCGCCCTGATAGAGAACATCACAGAGGTGTTGCCTATGAAGCCGGCCCCTGCTAAACCTAGGATGGCCTTGTACTCCCCCCTCTTCAGGGGGGTCGTCTCAACGATTGAGGTGTTGTTTCTCGTGGACATTGTTCTTTAGTTGTTGGTGGTGGATTTAAGATGCTGCTCGGGTTTGTGAATCAATTTGGTGAAGTTTTCGTTTTAATACGAGGACTGACTAATGTTTCCGAGGATGTTGGGGCCCGTGGATTTCAGCGATCTCAAGGACCATCTAAGGGGCAAGGTCTCAATTCTGTGCCACCACAACGCGGACCCGGACGCCATCGGGGCCGCATACTCGATGGAGAGACTAATCCACACCCTCGACCCAAACGCCGTGACGGAGATTCTCTACCCAGATAGCGCCAGTCTGCTAGCGGAAAGGATGATAAGCCACTTCAAGATCGAGGCCTCGCCTCACCCAAAGATAATGGGCGCAGACGTCGTCCTGGTAGTTGACACTGGGAGCCTGATCCAACTGGAGGTGCTCCAACCCATGCTAAAGACTGGCGCCGCACGGGTCTTCATCGACCACCATGGAAGGGACGACGAAATTGCGAGAATCGCCGACGTTTACATCGTCGACGAGTCAGCGGTAGCGACTTGTGAGATCATCTACCAGTATTGGCGCTCCCTGGGGCAGAGTCCATCGAAGGACGTAGCGGAGGCACTGCTTCTAGGGATAGCCTTCGATTCCAAACACTTCGCCATTGGTACGCCGAGGACTTTCAGGATCATCGCGGAGCTTATGGAGTTGGGGGCGACCCTGAGCGGGGCGCGTGAACTTCTCCAGGGCGTGATGGATGTCTCGGAGAGGCTCGCCCGCCTAAAGGCAGCGCAGAGGCTCACCATCTACCGGATGGACCCGTGGATCGTCGTCACGTCCAACCTGGGTTCATTCCAGTCCTCAGCCGCGAGGGGCATACTCAACCTCGGCGCAGACGTCGCTATCATAGCCGGGAATGAGAAAGAAGAACTCAAGGCTAGCCTACGATCCACGGAGGAGTTCTATCGGAACTCCGGGATTCACCTCGGGGAAGACGTTACAAAGCCACTATCCGAACCCTATAAGGGAGCGGGTGGAGGACACCCTACTGCAGCAGGGATAAACGGCTTTGGTGAGGCTGAGAAATTCCTCGTGGATGCGGCTGAGACTATAAAGGCGAAGCTGGGTCAGCCAAAGAAGGACGTAGTATCCTCTTAAACTTGGGCAAGCTTTGAGGACTCCTTCAATTCACTATTATATGTGTAACTATTATATCTCGGGTGTAAGACTAAGAAGAAGAAATCGGCGGTTAGTCCCATGGGCAGAGTCAGCGTCGAGGGCCTGTGTTATAGCTACCCGAACACCCCCGATCTAGCCCTGAGGGACATCAACCTCCAGATAGAGGAAGGCGAATTCATCCTACTCACCGGTCCAAGCGGATGCGGCAAGACTACTTTTTGCCGATGCCTCAACGGTCTCATTCCCCACTTCTACAGCGGCGAGATGAAGGGGGACATAAAGATCGACGGCCTCTCCACAAGGGACCACCCCACATATGAGCTAGCCAAGCACGTCGGTCTCATATTTCAGAACCCCGACAACCAAATCTTCTCCCTCACCGTCGAGAAGGACATAGCCTTCGGTCTAGAGAACATGGGTGTGCCAAAGCCGAAGATGGTCTCGGAGATAGACTGGGCGATGGGGCAGGTCGGGATCACATCACTCAGGGAGAGGGGTACACACGAGCTATCCGGAGGCCAGAAGCAGCGCCTCACAATAGCCAGCATTCTCGCGATGCACCCCGGCGTCATTGTTATGGACGAGCCCACCGCCTTCCTAGACCCCGTCGGTGCCGAGAAGATATTCAACGTGCTCAAGACCCTCAACCGGGAGCATGGCATAACCATCCTCCTCATAGAGCACCGGATGGATCTCGCAGTCAAGTACTGTGGCAGGATAATCGTATTCAACGAGGGCCAAGTAGTAAACGATGGGAGACCCCGAGATATCTTCACGGCGGACGAGACTCGCCTCATCGGCGTCGGCATCCCCCGCATGGTCGAGCTCGGCAGGAGACTCCGACAGAGAGGGTACCAGCTAGAAATCCCCCTAGATTCCGACGAGGCATACGCGAGCCTCGTCCCCTACCTGAGGAAGCAAAAGGCACTCAAGCCCCGCAACGAGATCGAGGACCTGAACACCTTCGTCGGTGAGTACTCAAACAGCCCCCTCATCCAGCTGAAAGATGTTACCTACTCCTATTCAAACGTAGAAGCCCTCGGGGGCGTCTCCCTTTCAATAAACCGGGGAGAATACGTCGCCATAATGGGTGAAAACGGCGCAGGTAAGACTACTCTAGTGAAACACTTCAACGGACTCCTCCGCCCCAAGAGTGGAACAGTCACGGTCGACGGCGAAGACGTGTCCACGAAGAGCATCGCCACCATGGCGCGCAAGGTGGGCCTCGTATTCCAGAACCCCGACGACCAGCTATTCGCCGAAGACGTGGAGGAGGAGATCAGCTTTGCCCTTCGGAATTTCGGTTACGAGGAAGCCGTAATAAAGGAACGTGTAGACTGGGCTCTAAACCTCCTCGACATAGAGCGCTACAAGAAGTCCAGCCCCTTCATCCTCAGCGGCGGGGAACGGAAACGTGTGGCGCTCGCATCGATCCTCGCGTGGAACCCCGATGTCCTCGTCCTAGACGAGCCCACCGTAGGACAGGACTATGGGCAGAAGGAGAGGCTCAAGCACTTCCTCATGCAACTGAGGACCCAAGGGAAGACTGTCGTTATAGTAACCCACGACGTCGAGTTCGTTGCAGAGAGCCATCCCCGCATCCTCCTAATGTCCCAGGGTAAAGTAGTCGCGGACGGCCCGACGAAGAGGATAATGACTGACTCTAAGAGCCTCGAGGCCAGTAGCGTGGCGCCTCCAGAAGTCACGAAACTCTTCACCAAACTCGCCTCCTATGGCCTCCCCGCTGATGTTCTCGACGTCGACGAGGCCATCGAGCTGCTCACTAAGAAGATGAAGGGGGGGCAGAAATGAGCCTGCTCGAGGGACTCAGATTCACGAGGGGGGACTCCCCGCTCCACAGGCTCGACCCACGCGTCAAGTTCCTGATGACGATAGTCATCTTCGCCCTCTCGATAATCTTCTTCGACCTCATCCCCTTGCTGCTGGTTTTCACCTTGCAGATTCCCTTGATCCTCGTCGGGCGGATATGGAGAGAGTGGCTGAAGACCCTGAAGGGTGCCGCCTTTTTAGCGATTATTATCTTCGCCACGAACTTACTCAGCTTTTACTTCTTCCAAGGCATGCACCTGACCGGCGCAACGGTGGAGTACAGCCTCACCCTAACACTCAGGTTCCTCGCTCTCATAACAAGCTTCAGCCTCTTCTTCCTCACAACATCCCCCGACAAGCTCAGCCTCGCCCTAGAGAAGGCCCGTGTCCCGTACGAGTTCAACTTCGCCTTCATAACCGCGATAAGATTCGTCCCTGTCCTCGCCGAGGAGGCTCAAACAATAATGGACGCCCAACGATCAAGGGGGCTAGAGTTAGATAAGGGCGGCTTCCTATCCCGTATAAGGAAATACATTCCGGTCCTCCTCCCACTCATCGTCAACTCCATCCGAAGAAGCCTTGAACTCGCCGAGGCCATGGAGTCGCGCGCCTTCGGGGCGACGAAGAATAGGACAAACCTCTATGAACTCAAGATGGCGAAGAGCGACTACATTGTACTAATCATAACAGTCTCCGTTCTCATTGTGGCTGTATACGCCCGCCTATTCCTGCCACCATTCCCGAAGGTACTGGGGGGGATCGTATTTATCTAGACCAATCCTTATAGTCATTTCATAACCCTTAAATAATTACTATAGAGACTAGAGTCGATATCAAGGGGTATCAGTAAATACTGTAAGGGAGAGCCATGCATGGAACCTAGGCGAATACAGAAAGTCGGATACTCAACCCTCTCAGTCAGCATCCCCATGAACTGGGCCAAGAAGATGAACGTCAAGAAAGGCGATATCGTCTTCCTCAGCGAGGAGAATGACGGCGCCCTGCGCATCGCCCCAGAGCCCAGTAAGGCGGAGGACACGAGTGTCTACGTAGTAAATGTCGACCAATGCGACAACACAACCATACTCGCTCGTGTCATAGTCGGTAACTACGTCCTCGGGCGCAATATGATACGCGTCGAGTCGAGCCGCCGCCTCATGAGGGAGCAGATCGAAAGTATAAGGGAAGTCACCCAGAGACTCCTCGGCATAGGCATAATTGAAGAGAGCGACAAGCACTTACTTCTCCAGTGCAGCATAGACCCCAAGAACTTTCCCCTCGAAACAGTCGTCAAGCGCCTATATGTCATAACGAGTATAATGTTTAAGGAATCAATCGATAGCCTCATCGACGAGGACCACGAGCTCGCGAAGGATGCCATCACCCGCGAGTACGAGGCCGATACAATCTACTGGCTACTATCACGGCTCCTCGCCTCAGCGCAGCAGAGCCGCGTCGTCTCCGAGAGCATCGGAATCGTCGATCCTATGGAGATCTCCGAGTACAACCTAATCGCCTGGTACTTGGAGATGATCGGGGACCGCCTCAACTCCGTCTGCGCCAACATCCTCAAGCTCGAGAATCACAAGAAAAACACTGACGGCGACCTGATAGAGCGCCTCGGTCAACTCGCCCTCGTCAGCTTTACTATGTTTGACAAGGCGATGAAGAGCATAGTCGATAAGGACATAAAGGTTGCCAGCGATGCCGTCGACCTCTATGATGCCGTCCAGATAGAGGAGGAGAAGCTCCTCAGCGAGTTCCACACCACTAACTCGGAACTCACCATCCGCTTCAACATGATCGCTTGGGAGTTCAAGATAATCGCGGAGCACAGCGCGGCCATAGCTGAGATATCCATAGACAACATCCTCCGCGGCGAGAACAAGATCTGCCGCATAGAGGAAGAGTCGACGGAAGAAGAGTAGACTCGCCCACCGCATTTTTTAGGGCTATAAAATCGATATGGTAATCAATCTCACCATTAATATAACGCTTCGCAGAAAAGGAAAATCATAGTATATACTCAGGCGAGCGTTCGTTTGAATAGCAAACACCCACTATTCTCGATGAATAATATATTCCCGGACGCATCCACTGACTGAACAGTGAGTGATGGCCGATCTCCTTGACCGGTTCACGCTTATAAACGAAACAACTGTTCCAACCAGTACAGTTTTTTGACTACTAAACCAGAGTACTAGCTAATCATTACTGGGGGCATAGGATAAATAGGTTTATAGGAGCCTTTTTTCTGTCTATAGACAATTCGCTAAAAGGGATTTGAACCATCCATGGTACGTTACAAGCAGACGGGCGACATCCTGAAGCTCATGCTCGACAAGGAGCACATCAGGAACATAGGCATTATCGCGCACATCGACCACGGCAAGACAACAATGAGCGACAGCCTCCTAGCGGCGGCTGGGCTCATGTCGCCGGACCGCGCAGGTGAGGCCCGCGCCCTCGACTACCTAGAGGAGGAGCAGGCGAGAGGCATCACCATCAAGACGGCAAACATCAGCCTACTGTATGAGGATGAGAAGGGTCAGCCCTACGTTATCAACCTCATCGACACCCCGGGGCACGTCGACTTCAGCGGAAAGGTCACGCGCGCCATGAGGGCGCTCGACGGATGCATTCTGCTCGTAGACGCCGTGGAGGAGTTCCAGATCATGACCGAGGTACGCCTTAGACTAGCCCTCGACGAGGCCGTCAGGCCGGTCCTCTACATCAACAAGTTCGACAGACTTATCAAGGAGCTCAAGATGGACGCCGAAATGGCGCAGGCGAAGATACTGCGTATCATCGGCCAGTTCAACACCATCGTCCAGACCTTTGCGTCTGACGAGTTGAAGAACGAGTGGACCGTCAACGCGGGCCTGGGCCAGGTCTGCTTCGGCTCAGCGCTCGACCGCTGGGGCTTCACACTCCCGATGCTGCAGAAGAAGGGCATAACGTTCAAGCAACTCGTCCAGATGTATCAGGACGGGAAGCTCGCGGAGATTCAGGAGAAGCTCCCGCTGGCCGAGGCCATGCTCAGCATGGTCACCCAGCACCTTCCCAACCCCATCGTCTCCCAGCCTAGGAGGCTCAGGACGATCTGGAAGGGTGACCCCGAGAGCCCGATGGGTAAGGCGATGTACGCCATCGATCCCAAGGGACCCACCGTAGTCTGCATCACGAACATCATCATCGACCCTCAGGCTGGAGTCGTCAGCACGGGCCGTGTATTCAGCGGCACCCTCCATAAGGGTCAGGACTTCCACCTCGTCGCCGCCAAGAAGGATCTCAAGGCGCAGCAGGTCAGCATATACATGGGCCAGTTCAGGGAGATCGTTGAAGAGATCCCGGCTGGGAACATCTGCGCCCTCCTAGGCATAGCTGAGGGCAGGGCGGGCGAGACCCTAGTAGTGCCAGAGCTGAAGGAGGGTGCCGTCGGCTTCGAGTCGATAAAGTACGCCTCCGACCCAGTCCTCACGATCGCGGTCGAGCCCAAGAAGCCCACCGACCTACCCAGACTCATCGACGCCATGCAGAAGATGAGCATACAAGACCCCAACCTAGTCACCACAATCAACCAAGAGACAGGTGAGTACCTGCTCGCGGGTATGGGTGAACTCCACCTAGAGATCGCCCTAAAGGACCTGAAGCGCGAGTACAACCTAGACGTGACGGAGAGTGAGCCCACGGTCGTCTACCGTGAGGCCATCCGTGACAGCGTAGGCCCGTTCATGGGTAAGAGCCCCAACAAGCACAACAGGGTCTACTTCAAGTTCGCCCCCCTCGACCCGGTGATAATCGAGCTCATCCGCAACGGTGAGATCAGCGTCATCACGAGCCAGAGGAAGATGGAGGAGATCCTCGTGCAGAAGGTCGGCTGGACCACTAAACAGGCCCGCCAGGTCTTCGCCATCAACGAGAACGCCAACATGATGGTCGACAGCACAGTCGGCATCCAGGGCATACGCGAGGTCAAGGAGCACATCTCAGGCGGTTTCGCCTGGGCCCTACAGCAGGGCCCGCTCGCGGGCGAGATCGTCCGCGGAATAATGGTCGACATGGTGGACGTCGCGCTCCACGAGGACCCGGTCCACAGGGGTCCGGCGCAGATGATGCCCGCGGTCAGGGGCGCAATGTACGCTGGCATGCTCTCCGCGCGGCCGACGCTCCTTGAGCCCATCTACAAGATACAGGTCCGTGTCCCCGCCCAGTGGCTGGGAAACGTCACAGGTCTCCTCAGTAGGAAGAGGGGCAGGGTCCACGACATGGACCAGCAGGGCGCCGTAGCCGTCGTCACGGGCTTCGTCCCCGTCAGTGAGACCATCGGCTTCAGCGCCGAGATGCGCGCTGCCACGAGTGGTAGCGCCTTCTGGCAGAGCACATTCGACCACTGGGCCTCGGTCCCCGACAGCCTCCTGCTCGAGGTCGTGAAGAAGATCCGCACGAGGAAGGGCATGACGCCCGACCCGCCAACCGCGGCTGAGTTCCTAGTGAGGGAGTAATCCCTCCAACCCTTTTTTAGAGCAGAACCACACACCTCTACCCTAGGTGGCACTGGGGTGAAGTTCCTCAACGAAGATCACATCATCGCCAACGGATCTGGGGTCTACTCCAAACTGCGTGGCGACGCCCTAGAGATATTGGGATCGGCACTCGACGCGGTCGATCCGAAGAAGGCCATCTATGAGCAAGGTGAAGGTTAAGGACGGCAGGCTCACCGTCGAGGGTAAGACTTATGATCTGACCCGATTCAGGCGAATCTACCTGGTGGGCGGCGGCAAGGCAGGTGGTTCAATGACGGAGGCCGTCGAGGCCCTGCTCGGGGACAGGCTCACGGGTGGGGTAGTCAACACCCTGCAGGGTACCGAAGGAAAGTATCATGTTAACCGGGTAGAGCTAGTGGGTGCATCCCATCCAGTCCCAAACGAAGCGGGGGCACACGGTGTCGCCAAGATGCTCTCGATGGTCACGGGACTTACGAACAAGGACCTCGTCATCGTGATAATCTCCGGCGGTGGCTCCGCCCTGATGCCTAACCCCGCCGAGGGGATAACGCTCGACGACCTACAAGCGATAACAGGGAGGCTCCTGAAGAGGGGGGCAGCCATAAACGACCTCAACGCCGTCCGGAAGCACCTCGACTCCTTCAAGGGGGGGCAGCTCGCGAAGCGATGTCAACCCGCCGAGGTTTTGAGCCTAATCCTATCGGATGTCGTCGGAGACCCTCTCGACACAATCGCGTCGGGACCCACTGCTCCGGACTCTACCACGTGGGGAGACGCTAAGGGTGTCCTTAAGAGGTATGATTCGTGGGATGGTGCTCCCGAGCCCATTCGGAAGAGAATAGAGAAGGGGTTAGCTGGGGAGCTACCCGACACGCCGAAGGCAGATGACCCAGCTTTCTCCAAGACCCGTAATGTACTAGTCGCCAACAACTCCTACGCGGCGGAGGCAGCGTCTAAGAAGGCGACCGAGCTCGGGTACAGCTCGATGATCCTGTCAACAATGGTCGAGGGGGAGGCACGACAAGTTGGAAGCGTCTACTCTGGAATCGCACAGGAAATTGTGAATAGAGGTAGACCGATCAGTGTCCCCGCCGCGATTATCATAGGCGGCGAGACTACGGTGGACGTTAAAGGATCAGGGAAAGGAGGGCGCAATCAGGAAGTTGCCCTCGGCGCAGTCAAGAAGATAGCCGGGACACCATGTTTGATCACATCCCTTGCCACCGACGGTTTAGACGGCCCAACCGACTCGGCGGGAGCAATAGTAGACGGATCCACCCTGGGGAGAATCGTTAAAATGAATCTCTCGATCGACGCCACCCTCCGGGAGAACGATGCCTATCACCTCTTCGAGAAGGTTGGCGACCACCTCATGACCGGCCCGACAGGGACGAACGTGAATGACCTCGCTCTTATACTCGTGGCCGGGGAGTAGCGAGATGCCCACCCGAAGCGAGAGGCAGAGTGAGGCCCTGGAGAAGATGGAGGCAGTACTGAGGGGGGAGGATGAACCAATAGAGTTCATACTAGTAGAGGGGACGCGGGACGTAGAGGCACTCAGGTTCCTCGGCGTTACTGCTCCCATCGATGTCAGCTCCCACGTCAGGAGAGCAGAGCCCGCCATCGCCGATAACATCTCAAAAAAGACCCGTAGTGTGCTCGTCCTCACCGACTTCGACGAAGCGGGGAGAACCCAGGCAAAGCGCTTGACCGAACTATTGACCGCGGAGGGGGTCCGCGTTCAGATCGAGCTGAGGAGAAAGATAGGTCGACTTATGGGCATCCTTGATCTGAAGACCATCGAATCCATCGATAATCTGGTCATGAGGAAAGATTAGGATGCGTTGACGGTCCATAATCTTGAAGCTTCATATTATAAAGGCGTAAAACATTTCAGGGACCGGGAAGCCCGAAACGGGGTCCTTTAACCCCTTATGGGCGTGGAGCGTGGCCATAACCAACTTTTTCCCCGATACCATTCACCAAATGGGACAGGGTTTCCATCCATGATCGGAGTGTTGGAAACACATAATAGTGCTCGAGAAGAAGTGTTGGGAGGCGGCGAAATTGACGAAGATCGTTGTACTCTACGACACGTGGTCGAAAGCGGACGCCAAGCAGATCTGGGAGGGGATGCTGAAGGCGAGCCTCGGCCCCGACTACCCCAAGCACGAGATAATCTACCTCGAAAACCGAGCGGGGGCATTCAAGTGGTCGACGGACGTCAAGGAGAACGTGAAGGAGGCGTTCGGTGACCCGGATTTCATCAAGCAGAACATCAAGGGGGCGGAGGTCGTTCTAAGTGGCTTCGCGCCGATGACCGCCTCGGTCATGGACTCGGACCCCGCCTTGAAGGTGATAGGTATAGCCCGCGGGGGACCGGTGAACGTCGACGCTGCCGCCGCCACGAAGCGTGGAGTGATGCTCGTTGGCACGGTTGGGCGGAACGCTATCTCTGTCGCGGACCAGACGATGGGCTTCATACTCTCCGAGTCGCGCCACATCGCCCGCCACAGCATGGCACTCAAGACCGGTACATACTTCACCGAAGTCGCGAAGATGGGCAGAAAGTACCTCGAGGGGTACGCCTTTCAGGAGCTTGAGGGCAAGACCCTCGGCCTCATAGGCTTCGGTGAGGTGGGGAGACGCGTAGCGAAGAGGGCGCACGCCTTCGACATGAAGGTACAGGTCTTCGACCCCTATATCACTGCAGAGGCGCTGATGAAGGACGACTGTACGAAGACCGAGCTGGAGCAACTACTAAGGACATCTGACTTCATCTCGATACACGCCAAGCTGACCCCAGAAACGACCCACATGCTCAACAAGGAGCGCATCGCCATGATGAAGCCATCAGCCGTCATAGTCAACTCCGCGAGGGGAGAAATCATCGACGAGAAGGCGCTCTACGAGGCGCTCAAGGAGAAGCGGATAGCCGGCGCCGCCCTCGACGTATTCGAAGAGGATCCAGTCAAGCCCGATAACCCCCTTCTAAAGTTAGATAACGTCACCGTGACCCCACACACCGCTGGGCGATCCCCCGAGGTTGAGAGGCGCGGCTACCAGCAGGTCGCTGAGGCGACGGCAAAGTACCTCCGGGGTGAGGAGATCCGGAGGGCACAGATAGCCAACCCCAAGGTCCTGGAGCGTTAAGAATCCTTGCCGAGTGCCTACCTGATGGCGATCGACTGCGGCTCGGGTGGCGTGAAGTGCTTCATAGTCGACATCCAGGGTAAGATCATCTCCCAGGCGGGCGTGGAGTGGGACAGAGATGCGTGGGACACCGAGGTCGGGTGGCGATCAATAAAGAGGGCGATAAGGAAGACTCTGACCTCTTCCGGAATCCGGCCCGATCAGGTACTCGGAGTAAGCACAACGAGCATGAGGGAGGAGTTTGTACTTCTCGACAAGCATGGACGCGAGATCAAATTCGAGGTCAAACCAGACATATACTCACACGGGGACAAACTAAACAAGAACCTCGGTGAACGCATGTACCGGACCTCGGGCCACTGGCCGGTCCCTGGATGGATAGCCGCCGCGAAGCTCGCCTGGCTAAGGGAAAAACACCCAGAAATCATAGACAAAACCAACCTCTTCCTGATGATTAGTGATTGGGCCGGGTACATGCTAGGTGGCGTACCGTACACAGAGGCATCGAGCGCCTGCGAGACCAGCCTATTCGACGTTACAGAGGGTGACTGGTCCTGGGATTTATTGAGTGACATTGGACTCCCCGCCGAAATCTTCCCAAAGGTCGCAAAAAATGGGGTTCAAATCTCACAGATTACAGGTAAGGCGGTTAAGGGTACATCACTCCTAGAGGGGACGCCTGTCGTCGTGGGTGGGGCGGACACGCAGTGCGGCCTACTAGGCTGCGGCGCCATTAACAAGAGTGATGTAGTTGCCGTGGGTGGTACGACGACCCCTGTTCAGATGGTCACAGATAAGCCGGTCTTCGACGCGAAGGGCAGGACGTGGACCAACGCCCACGTCGTCGATGGAAGATGGATCATAGAGAGTAACGCCGGCCGCACCGGTTGGGTCTACAGATGGTTCAGGGACAACATCCTCTGCGAGAAGCCATCGAACAAGGTCTACGACTCGATGAACGCCCTCGCCCTCGTGTCGCCACCCGGCTCTAACGGCGTCAACGTATTCTTCGGTCCCCACATCTTCAACTCGGGCCCACCATACTGGGATGGGGACAACCTAGGCGACATCCCCGTGCCGCCGACCATCGTGGGCTCCTCTAAATTCACACGTGGAGACCTCGCGAGAGCCATCATCGAGGCGAACTGCTACGCCGTCAGGGCGAACCTTGAGCAACTATGCGAGATAACCGGTCTTAAGGTGCAGCGGCTCGGCTTCTGCGGTGGCAACTCTAAATCCGAGCTGTGGAACGAGATACAGTCCGCGGTCATCGACAAGCCGGTTATTGTACCAAAGGAGAGGGACGCCTCCGCCGTTGGGGCGGCGATATGTGCTGCGGTAGGTGCAGGAATCTACAAGAGCATACCCGAGGCGACCAAGGCGATGGTTCACCTCGAAGAACCCGTGCAGGCCAAGAAGGAACTCTCTTCAACCTACGACAGTCTCTATAATTCGTGGATCAAGACCCGCCACCACCTTTCGGGGAACTTATAAGAGCGAAGACTCGGAATCGTATTGACCAAAGATGGACCCCGTCGAAAAAGACCTTAGGGAACGCCTCGCCAAGGTGGGGCGACAGATATTCGCGGAGGGACTGACACACGGCGCGTCAGGGAACATAAGCGCCCGCATCCCCGGCACAAACAAGTGCGTGATCAAACCATCCGGCTACAGCTTCGCAGACCTCGAGCCCCAGCACTTCATAGTCGTCGACATCGAGACGAGAAAGGTACTTGAGGGCAAGGAGAAGCCGAGCATCGAGACCCCCTTCCACACGAGGCTCTACAAGCAATGGCCCGAGGCGGGGGGCGTCGTTCACGTTCACCCTCACTACTCGACCATACTATCCATCATAGGCACGGAGATAATACCGATGGGGATTGAGATCACAGAAGCACCGGCCCTCGCAAAGGGTATACCTGTAGCGAAGTTCGCTCCACCTGGCACAGACGAATTGGCGGACAATCTCGTTGATGCAATGAAGGATCACGTCGCCGCCCTGATGCCCCACCACGGGATAACAACAATCGGCAAGACAATTGAGGAGGCCGCGACCAACTCCCGCATGGTGGAGTTCCTCGCGAAACTCCACTACGAGGTCATGCTAGTCGGCAAGCCCCACCCACTTAGGGAGGACGTGCTGAAGGGACTCGTCGAGAGGGCGAAGCAGAAGGGGCTACTGATCTAGCGACTTCCCGCTGTTCTCCCGCTTCTTCATATCAGAGAGCCTGTCAACCAGGCTCATTCCTGGTTGATAATCGCTCAGTGGTTTGACGTCTATTAATCCCGCCTTCTCCGCAGCATCTAGGGCAGCCTTCCCCTTCTCGGATCTGACTAGGACCGTGGACCACCCCTCGGGTGAGCCGATGTTCCCAACGGATAAGTCCGCGAGCTCCGATGTGTAGTCTAGGCAGACTCTGCAGCAGGGGCGGGACAGTTCCTTCAGTTTCCTTATTTTGACATCGAAGGGAGCATCCTCCCCCATGCGGGCTATAAATTTTCCGCTCCTGATCTCGAACTTGCTCACCTTCTCGGGGTCGACGCCTTGCTCCCTCAGGTAGGCCATCAGTTTTTCGTAGTCGAAGGTCTCCATGCAGAACAGACCTATGGCCAACGTCTTATTCTTCTTCTGCTGCTGGCGCCGCCTCAGCGCATGGATCTGGCAGGGCGTCCCCACGAACGAGACCCTGTCGAGACCCTCCCTCTCGGCCTTCTTGAGCGCGAGGAGCATGGGGGCTGATGTATATTTCGTGCCGGCACACCCCTTGATCGTCTCCTCATCTCTGGCGAGGACTGGCACAGGATACCAAGCCTTCTCATCATCCAACCCAGCTACAACCACGCCACTTTCTACCCCGAGTAGGCCTAGAAGCAGGGAGGTAACCGCGCCCCCATCCTGGGCTTGCCCCAAGACGTCCGATCTCAGGGACCGAACAGCATAGGCACCCAGAATAATCCCGTTCACAGACTCCCCGGAGGTTCTACTTCTCCCCAGGGCATCTTTCTCCAGCTCGCCGAAACCATGCTCCGCACGGGGGCAACTCAGGTAGCAAGTACCGCATGCGGTGCATTTTCCAGTCAGCTTCGGCACGTCATCAACTAGACTGATGGCGTCGGTAGGGCAAATCGAGACACATGAGCCGCAGGCGACGCAGCGGCCCGGGCGGATGACCTCAGCAAGGAGGTTGCCGAAGACCTTTGGTTTAGCCGACAAGCCGATCATACAGTAATTACCATTTTTATTTAACTAGTTTCTGCCCGAATCGTTCCCAGAAACGGGAAAGGCGCCGGAATAAAACCCCTCCGAAGCAGACGATCGGGTGCCGACATGTATCCCGCATAGTCAACGTTTTTATTGGTAGGGCCGTATGAGTTGAAACGCCTTCGTAAAAGATAGGTGAGACGCGACGGTAAAGCTGGAATCCATCTTCAGGCCCTCATCGGTGGCGATAATCGGTGCCTCGGCGACACCGAACAAGGTCGGCTACATCCTCGTCAGGAACATGCTCAAGAGTGGCTACCAGGGGAAGATATACCCGATAAACCCCCAGGGGGGCCAGATACTCGGCCTCAAAGTCTACACCTCCGTGAAGGAGGTACCGGACAGCATCGACCTCGCTGTCGTCGCCATACCTGCTAAGCTGATCCCGCCGGTGACCGAGGAGTGCGGGGAGAAGGGGGTCAAGTCTATGATCATCATCTCCGCAGG
The DNA here is from genome assembly GCA_963769425.1 of Candidatus Bathyarchaeota archaeon. Lineage (GTDB taxonomy): Archaea > Thermoproteota > Bathyarchaeia > TCS64 > TCS64 > UBA8941. Next base: position 208,234 of record CAVYLP010000003.1, read on the forward strand.
CTTCAAGGAGACGGGGAAGGAGGGCGCGGAGCTTGAGATGCAGGTCGCGGCAATCGCCAAGAAGTATGGCTTGAGAATCCAGGGCCCCAACTGCCTCGGTGCAGTAAATACGTGGACTCCACTTGACCTCAGCTTTGCAGCCGCCCTACCAAAGAAGGGGGGCATCGGTTTCATCAGCCAGAGCGGAGCCCTCGGCACCGCCATACTCGACTGGATCCTGAAGAAGGACATAGGGTTCCACAGCTTCATCAGCCTCGGCAACAAGGCTGACCTCGACGAGGTCGACTTCATAGAGGCGATGGCGGAGGACCCCGACGTGAAGGTAATTCTCCTCTACCTTGAATCGATTGAAAGAGGAGCCAAGTTCATCGAGGTCGCGAGCCAGGTCACGAAGAGTAAACCCATCATCGTCGTCAAGGGCGGCACCAGCTCCGCTGGCGCGAAGGCCGCGGGGAGCCACACCGGCGCACTAGTGGGCAGCTTCCTCGCCTACCAGAAGGCGTTCGAGAAGTCGGGGGTCATCCTCGCTGACACGATGGAGGACCTCTTCAACTACGCTATCGCATTCATGGAGCAGCCCCTCCCGAAGGACGAGGGCATAGCCATAGTCACTAACGCGGGTGGTCCGGGAATACTGGCCACCGACCTAGTGGAGCGCCTTGGCGTCAAGATGGCCGAGGTAAAAGGGGAGACTAAGGAGAAGCTCAAGAAGGGTCTCCCCGCCGCGGCGTCGACGGGCAACCCGATAGACGTCCTAGGGGACGCGGGCGCAGACAGGTACGCCTTCGCCATCGAGGAGGCCCTCTGGGACCAGGGGATACACCTCGTCGTCGTCCTCCTCACACCGCAGGCGATGACGGACAGCATGGCGACCGCCGACGCGATGGTAAGACTGAACGAGAAGCACCCGGAGAAGACGATGCTAGCCGTCTTCATGGGCGGGGAGCAGGTGGAGGGTGCCTCGAAGCACCTGAAGGATAAGGGGATACCCTGCTTCGACTTCCCAGAGAAGGCCATCAAGACAGCAGATGCCATCTACCGCTACTCCCGTTACCTCAAGACGCCCGAGCAGAAACCCACCATCTACACGATCGACAAGAAAAAGGTGGACACCATCTTCAAGGCGGTGAGGGCGGACGGCAGGAAGGTCCTGCTACCGACCGAGGCTGCTGAGGTCGCGCGCGTTTTCGGCATCGCAGCGCCCCCCAGCAAGCTGGCTGAGAAGCCAGAGGACGCGGTGAAGTACGCCCATGAGATGGGTTACCCGGTCGTCATGAAGATCGTCTCACCTGACATCCTTCACAAGACCGACATCGGGGGAGTCGTCCTCAACATCACGAGCCCCGAGGATGTACGCCAAGCATTCTCCGAAATAATGGCGAAGAGCAGGAAGGCACACCCGGAGGCGAAGATATATGGCGTCTCCGTGGACAAAATGGTGCCAAAGGGGAGGGAGATGATCGTCGGCATGAGCAGGGACCCTCAGTTCGGCCCCATGGTCATGTTCGGCCTCGGCGGCATATACGTCAACTTCCTAAAGGATGTCGCCTTCAGGATCGCGCCACTCAACGCGAGGGACGCGGAGGGCATCGTGAAGGAGACGAAGTCATACACCCTCCTCAAGGGGATCAGGGGCGAGCCACCAGCAGATATCGCGGCGCTGGAGGAGACGATTCTGCGCATCAGCCAGTTCGTCACAACCTATCCTGAGGTAGCGGAGATGGACATCAACCCCATACTCGTCTACGGGGAGGGCGAGGGCTGCCAGGCGCTGGACGTTAAGATCGCCCTCAGGTCTTAATGACCCTAAGCGCATCTTCGAGGTCTCTTTCTACCCTGAACTTCCTGTGGAAGAATGTGAGGATGTTCTTCACATCCCTCTCTAGTATCTCACCCGCGTTCGGGTGGTTTGAGGAGATGTACTGGGGCCAGTCGATTATGTAGACGACGCCCTCGTTTGAGACGATGACGTTGAACTCGCTCAGGTCAGCGTGGATTATCCCCGCCTTGTACGCCTTGCGAATGTCCACGAGTATCTCGTCCATGTAGCCCTCTGGGTTGTCTAGGGTCGGAACATCGCCTAGCTGGTGCCCTTCGATGCGCTGCATTACTACTGTGTGCCTATTCTGGTAGATGGGCTTCGGGACTGAAACCCCTGCGTGGAAGGCGAGGGTTAGGGCGGTGTACTCTTTCTCGGCGGCGAGCCTCGACTGATAGAGCCACGAGACGTGGTGCCTCCCTGCGAGGTACTCCCGTTTCCGCCGGGTGTCTCTGAAGCTGACCCGCCCGAGCCTATGGAACTTCACCGCCACCCCCTCGCCTGATGGAGTAAGGGCTTCCAGTACGTCCGCTTCCTTACCCATGCCGAGGGGCATCCCGAGTGCGTCGATGATCTCCCCCCTGACGAGGGCGTTCAGGGCGAGGAGGTCGTAGCTGTTATAGTTGAGGATGAAGCCTACGTAACCCTCCGACTGCCTCCAGACAAGATCCTTATGGTCAAGCTCACCGAGCCAGTGCTTCACCTCATCTAGTCCCAAGCCGGTGTACTTCTCGATTGTCTCCGTCGGGACGAATTCATACTTGGCCATACCAAGCTCAATGCCCTGAAGTATCCTGAACTCACGAGGGTCGAGCTTAGTCAGAAGGGATGCAGCTTTCTCGGCGGAAGACACGGATAGAATGAGGAGTGTCGTCTATTTAGAGCTTAATCCGAGTTTTTAGCGCCTGACTCACAGGTACTCCAATTATTCCTGCTACAACAACTTGCAAGAGATTAATAGGTACCTCCACTAAAGCAGCAGAAACACCACCAAAGAAAACGATCTCTACTAAAAAATACCCTATGACAACACAGACTCCACCGAGAGCCCAGCCTAATATTACCCTATTTAATTTAGATGTCGCAAGACGTCCTCCGATGTATCCTGCTACTAGTCCCTCACATCCCTTTATTATTAAAGTGAAAGGCGCATAGTAGAAGTAGGGACTCATCATGTCGGATATCGCAGAGCCTATTCCACCTGCAAGTCCTCCAACTAATGGGCCGAATAGTAATCCAGAGATAATAACAAAAACGTCTCCTATGTTGAAGTAGCCGGATGTAGCTGGAATTGGTATCATTATCAGATAGGTACCAACAAAACATAGCGCCGCCATGACGGCTATCGCCGCTAGCTCTCGTGAACCTAGCTTCAAACCATTTCACCTATGATAGTTAAAACTATAATAAGTTAGAACTATAATAAATCTTCGCCTAGAGGAGGACCTGAAGATCATCCAGCGCAGAGAGAGTTCGCCTGCCCCTTTCAGTTATCTCATAGTATCTGCGCTTACCACGTAGGTTGGACGAGATGAGGCCTTTCTCCTCGAGGTCGGCTATATGTTGGTAGACGGCACCGATGGTCATCCCCTTCCCTACGGCCTTCCAGATCTCGTATCCATAGGTCTCCCCAGCCGAGATGCGACGTAGGATCTTCTCCTTGGTAGTAAGCATGGAGCCCAATCCGGGGGACCTCTTATGTTTGGTAAGGCTCTGAAGGATGTCATCCGTCTTCAATCCGCTGCTCGTTATGAGGCAGATTACCTTATCACTGCGATCGATCTTCCCGCTCTTGACTAGTCCGCTGAGACTTGCCACTGTAGCGGCGCTCGCAGGCTCTGCGAAAATGCCCTCAAGCCGGGCGATCTCACGACCCGCCGCAAGCATGTCCTCGTCGCTGACCGTGATCGCGAAGCCCTTGGACTCCCTCAGTGCTTTTAGCGCTAGTTCCCCGAATATGGGTCGTGAGACCCTGATCGCGGTCGCCTCCGTCTCGCCTTGATCCATGGGCTTCGGGGTGTCTGCGCCGGTGTCGAAGGCTGAGACGATAGGTGAGCACCCCCTGGCCTGTATGCCCACGAGCCTCGGGAGCTTTCGTATGCGCCCCATGGTCTCCAGTTCTTTGAAGCCCTTCCACAAAGAGCTAATTGTGACACCGCTACCCATGGCGACGAAAAGCCAGTCAGGTTCTCCCCCCTGCTCAACAATCTCGTAGGCGATTGTCTTCAGTCCCTCGATGGATAAGGGGTTTAACTCGGTCGTGGCCTGGTACCATCCCATCTCCCCCTCGAGTGTGATGGCTCTAGAGATCGATTCCTCGATTGTCTCCCCCGACTCGACTATCTCAGCGTTGTAGACCATCATCTGGGCTAGTTTGCCGATGTCCAATGCCTTTGGGACGATAAGGTGGCAGGCAATGTTCGCCTTGGCGGAGTAGGCAGCGACGGAGGCCCCGTGGTTTCCGTTCGTGGCGCAGACGAGCGAGCTGAAACCCTTCCCCGAGGCGTCGGATACGATGAGCGCAGCGGAGCGATCCTTGAAACTGTTCGTTGGGTTCCGCGTCTCATCCTTTAGGGAAAGATGCTTTAGTCCGAGAGCTTCAGCGAGCCTCTGCGCCTCCTGCAAGGGTGTGCCACCCTCGCCGAGGCTGATAGGCTTCTTCACTGAGGGGAGGACTGGCTTATACCTCCAGAACTTCAGCTCTCCCGTAAACTCTACCGTCTTGAGGTACTCCTCGTCCCAGACGTACTCCAAGATGCCCCCGCACTTCTCGCACCTGTTCCTACCCGAGTCGCTCGGGAAGACGTAGCCGCACTCGGTGCAGACGAGGTTCACCCGGGGCTTCATCACCTCCATCTGGGCGCATCCACTCTTTAAGCGTTGAACCCAACTCTTTTATTGCGCCCACCGAAGGTGACGAGCGACATGACCCCCGCCCCCAAGATAACCGAGCTCCACCCCGGGATGGAACACCTCGACTTCAAGGTCAAGGTCTCAAAGAAGAATGAGGTGCGTAAGGTGAAGACCTTCACAGGCGTCGAGCATATGATTCTTGAGGGAGAGATAAGCGATGGGGAGGGCTCCATCTCCTTCGCCGTATGGAACGAGAAGATTGAGTTATTCAGGGACATCGTAGCTGGGGACATGGTCGAGTTAACAGACTGCTTCGTGACCAGTTACAAGGGGATACTGCAGGTCAACGTCGGCAGGGATAGTAACGTCGTCAAGGTGAGTGCGTAGATGAGTGAAGACACTCTTGCGAGAATGAGGGACGAGGTCCGACACTCGACTCCACCGTATGGCACACACGGTTACGAACACGTGGACAGGGTCTACAACACATGTCTTCACATTGGCAAGATCGAGGGAGTCGACATGAAGATACTCCTGCCCGCTGCACTCCTTCACGACGTGGCGAGGGAGGAGCAGAACCACGCCGAAGCCGGGGCGGAGAAGGCCAAGTCCATACTCAAGAGGTATGGTTATACATCCGACGAGATCGAGAAAATCGCCAACGCCATCTCGACCCACAGCTTCTCCGGAAAAAAGCCCCCCGTAACTCTCGAGGGAAAGATTCTCTCCGACGCCGACAAGCTCGACGCTCTGGGAGCCCTTGGAGTCTACAGGACGGCGGTCTACAGCGGCGAACACGCGAGGCCCATCGAGGATTTCATGGCGCACTTCCACGATAAGCTGCTCAGGCTCGAGGGGCTCATGTTCACGGCTGAGGCGAGGCGGATGGCGAAGGACAGGACGGAATACCTGAGAGAGTTCGTCAATCGATTGGGACGTGAGCTTAAACAGGAGTTCTAGTAGCCATTCGGCCCTAATCGGCATTTTAACGACATGTTTTAGGGTTAAATAGGTCAGGGTAAATGGGTTAAAAGTATACCGTTAATGACTAGAAATTAGGCTTCTAAGTGCTTACGGTGAGTCGTCGTCGTCCTCGCCCTTACCGGCTTTGCCCTTCGGGTTCGGCGGGTTGGCGGGGTCTATGCAGATGTAGACGATGTTGTTGCCGCGCACGAAGACGTCACCATAGTTGGCGACTAGGCCGTTCTGATCATACTCCTTGGCGCCCTTGAGCATGATGTTCATGTATCCGTCTACGCGGGTCATCTTCCCCCAGTACTCCCCGTGGCCCTTGAGGTTGATTGTGACGTTGCTCCCGACGCTCTTGATGAGTACGTTAAGCGGCTTCTTGCTCGGCTCCATTCGTTCTACACCCTTGGAGATTCATAGATAGACCAAGGGGGAGATTATAAAAACCTTCTGAACAAACCAAAACGTGCGGGTTTTTCGTGTCAGCCCCGCTTCCGGCTACGCCTTGGCACACGCTATCCAGTCGTTCGTGCCCTCGTCCCCGACGATTTCAACGCTACTGAATCCTTTCCCCTCCAGCAGCCCGACGAGGTACTCCCTATTGAACGCCGCCTTCAACGCGGTAATAAATAGAATAGCCTGAGCCCTCGACACTCTCTTCATCTCCGAAATGGCCAGCCCCTTATCAGGCAGGTTTTGTATGAGCGTCACCGCGTAGACGCCGTTGAAAACCTCTGCACGAAACGGTAGATGCTCGGAGTCGCCTTGCACTAGATGGTGGTTAGGCTTCAGCCTCTCCTTAGCGACTATGAGGAGATTACCTGAGATGTCGAGTCCCACACTGGGGGAGTCTACATGTCTGAGGAACATACCTGTGCCGCACCCGTTATCGAGGAGCAGATCGTCTCCCCTCGGGCGGGTTAGCTGCAAGGCGACGTCGTACTTCCTCAACTGCTCCTCCTCGTACCTGAGGTCGTAGAGCCCCCCGCCCAGGTCGTCATAGTTCTCACGCACTTCGCGCTTGTCGAGGGGCTTCATCGACTAGAGGGGGGACCAGCGACGTTATTCGCTTTTCTCCCCTTGGAAATCTAGTTGGACATAAAACCTATCCGACTGTGAGGCATGAACAACCTTTAACACCTGATTTATGGATATGAACAATATCCGATTTCGGGAAAAGAGGCCTGGAAACAGCCCCGATGAGGATCGAGGACCCACCTCAATGTTTTACGCCTTAAAAGAATGAAGTATCAACATTATGGACACGGTTCACGGCCCCGCCATTACAATAAAAAAAGTTATTATAATGTTAAAATTCGCCGCTGATGAAATGGGAAAACGCGCTGATTCAAAAAAGCGGGTTAAACACCATAAACGCGAGGTTATTGTTATCAACTCCATCGCACACGCGAAAACACCTCCCAATCTATATATCCGCCAAACAAACCCTAACACCCCATGACCGCAGACGTGCGACACAGGAGCTCGAAAGTCTACGACGGAGACGACCGCCTCAGTCAGAGAAGCCTCATGAAGGGAGTGGGGCTAACAGACGAAGACCTACGTAAGCCACTCGTCGCCATCGCTAACTCGTGGAATGAGATAAACCCAGGACACATTCACCTGAACGAGCTCGCCAAATTCGTCAAACACGGTGTGGCTCAGGCCGGTGGAACCCCCCTCGAATTTGATACCATCGCCGTCTGCGACGGAATCGTCATGGGACACGACGGGATGAAGATGAGCCTCCCAAGCAGGGAGATAGTTGCCGATAGCATAGAGATCATGGTTGAAGCACATGGTTTCGACGCCATGGTCTGCATGACCACGTGCGACAAGATCGACCCCGGCATGCTCATGGCCGCCGCGCGACTCGACATCCCCACAATCTTTGTCCTCGGAGGACCCATGGAAGCGGGGTGCCCCGCCTGGGGAAAATACAAGGGCACCAAAATCACCGTCCAAGAGATGTTCGAGGTAACCGCCCTAGTCAAATCCGGTAAGATGAGCCAAGAAGAGGCAAAATACCTCGAAAACATCTGCTGCGGGAGCGCAGGCGCGTGTAGTGGAATGTTCACCGCCAACACAATGCAATGTCTCACCGAAGCCATAGGGATGACGCTCCCCGGAATGGCGACAGCGGAGAGCATGGGAAGCGAAAGGCAGAGACTAGCCACGGAAGCAGGCGCCAAAGTCATGGAGCTCCTCCAAAAGGGAATCACCCCGAGTAAAATCATGACCGAGAAAGCATTCAGAAACGCGATCACTGTCGATATGGCTCTAGGAGGCTCGACTAACACAGTCCTCCACCTCAAAGCGATCGCCAGCGAACTCGGCTACGATCTACCCCTAACACTATTCGACGAGATCAGCAAAAAGACCCCACACCTCTGCAACATGTCCCCCGCAGGACCCTACAAGATCCAGGACCTACATCGCGCGGGAGGAATCCACGGCGTAATGTCTAGGATACAGAAGAAACTCGACCTCACCGTCATGACCGCCACTGGAAAAACTCTAAAGGAGAACCTAAAGGGTGCCGCGATCACTGATGAGGAGGTTATCCGACCCCTCGACAACCCAGTGCACGTGCAGGGCGGGATAGCCATCTTAAAAGGCAACCTCGCACCAAACTGCGCGGTAGCCAAGATGGCCGCTATAAGTCCGAAGATGTGGACCTTCACGGGAACCGCCCGAGTCTTCGACCAGGAGGAACCCGCCGTCAAAGCCATCTACAACGACGAGATCAAGCCCGGCGACGTTCTCGTCATCCGCTACGAGGGACCAAAGGGTGGACCGGGTATGCGTGAGATGCTCGTCGGAACTAGCGCCATAGTGGGCAAGGGGCTGGGCGAGCAGGTCGCCTTAATCACCGACGGCAGGTTCTCGGGCGCGTCGAGGGGACCATGCATCGGCCACATCTCCCCCGAAGCAGCAGCCGGCGGACCAATAGCTCTCATCGAGGACGGGGACAAGATAATCATCGACATCCCCAACAGGAAACTCGAACTAGGCGTCTCCGAGAAGGAGCTCGCCAAACGGAAGGCGAAGTGGACTCCACCGAAATCAAAGGTGAAGAAGGGCTATCTCGTCAGATACGCCTCACTTGTAACCTCCGCCGACAACGGTGCGATACTAAAAGTATAGAGGGTTAAACACCCTCTTTCTCTATCTTCTTCGTCAACGCTGCCACGTCGTACAGCGGTGTGTTGACCTTCGGGTCGATCGGCCGAGCGAATTTCTTCTCAGTCGCGGCCCTATGTAGAGTGTTCATGGTGCAGAACGGGATGATCTTCCCATCCGGGGTAGCGTAGTGGACGGCGCATCTCTGAACCCTCTCTATGTCGAAGTTGTATGGGTCCATGAAGTGCATGGTGCCGATCATGAGCATGTTGTGGTGGAGCTTGCTGAGACTCTGATAGCTCCCATCCGTGAGGACTGGGAGAAGGAACTTGCGGAAGGTACCTAGCTTCACGTTCTTCATTACTCCGCTAACAGCCGAAGCGGTAGCTCTCGCCTTGCTCCCTGATTCATATTTTTCGTTTGAATCATTAACGGATTTTAAAAGTCCCTCGACATTGAGATAGTGGGTGATCGGCTCAACTTTATTTCCCTCCATAACGAGGTAGGTGGCCATACCACAGTGAGGGTGAGTGCTGAAATCGATGTACTCCCTCTCCTTAATGTGACCCACGAACCTAGTAAACGGTACCGCTGTCGGAATCGGGAACCAATCGCTCTCCTTAATTAAGCCATCCGTCTGTTCGTTTGCGAGTCTCATCAAGTCGGGGATGGTTATACGCATCTGCTCCCTTTCCTTCGTGTTGATTCGCCCCGTGATTGCGACGGGCTGGAAGTTCACGCATCGGACGACGTCGCGGTTCTCTATAGCAAACCTTATGATGTCCCCGACCTGGTCGGTGTTGACTCCACCAACCAGCACAGGGACGAGGACGACGCTGTGGAAACCTGCCTCCTTGAGGTTGCTTAGAGCCCTCTTCTTGATCGCGACCAAGTCGAAGCCCCTCGCCACCTTATAGGGCTCTGGCGTAACACCGTCGAACTGAAGATATACCGTGCTAGCTCCTGCATCCTTCAAGGTCTTACAGTACTCGACACTCTCCGCCATCTTGATGCCGTTCGAGTTGATCTCCACATGGTGGAAGCCCATGTCCTTGGCCATTTTAATCAGCTCTGGGAGATCCTCTCGGACAGTTGGCTCGCCTCCACTGAACTGCAGTCCCGGCGGGGAGATCGGTCTATTCGACCTGAGGTTCTCCATGATGCCCCGTATCTCCTCTTTCGTGGGCTCATAGAGGTAGCCTGCAGCTCCCGCGTGGGCGAAGCATATCGGGCAACGCAGGTTGCACCTGTTTGTGATGTCGATTATTGCCAGCACGGTGTGTGACTTGTGCTCAGGGCAGATACCGCAGTCGTAGGGGCAACCCTTCTCTGTTTTTGTCCGGGGGTTGTCAAGCTTCTTTCCATCTGCCGCGAACTCTGCCGCCCTGAGGTATTGATTATAGTCCCCCCAATAAAGATCGGACCACTCCCCGTGCTCGGGGCACGTCTTCCGAATGTAGACCTTACCACCCTCCTCATAGATCTCGGCGGGTAGGACCTTCATACACTCGGGGCAGAGACTCTCGGTGTCTTTTATCTTATTCATAAATTATGCCCACTTGACCTGTTAATTATGAAAATCGACACTTCGTTTAAGAAGGTATTCGTATTATTCACCTTCTAGGTAGTAGTTATTCCCACCGATAGAGGTAAATAAATCCCCGATTCTCTGTCTTCGATCGGCATGTCGAGGACACCAGTTAGCGTGAAGGCAGAGAGGGCACTGAGAGATATCGGCCTAACCGAGTACGAGACCATGGCGTACCTCTCTCTCGTGAAAGCCGGCGAATTCACCGCCAACGACGTGAGCTCCTCAACAACCATTCCCTACTCCAAGGTCTACACGGTACTGGATACACTCGAGAAGAAGGGCTGGGTAGAGGTGAGGGGGGGTCGCCCCAGGATGTATTACCCAAGATCGCCGGTCGAGGCTATGAGATCCGAGAAGACGAGGCAGGAGGATAGGTTCGAGAAGAATAGGGAGATGGTCGTATCGGAGCTCCAGGCCGTCTACGAGCACAGGGAGATCAAGGAGAAGCCAGAGATCTGGATAATACGGGGCGAAGACAACGTCATCTCGAGGATCAGGGAGACCATCACCGGTGCGAAGAAGGAGCTCATGGTGGCTCTCCCAGTGCTCCCGATGCCATTAGTTATGAAGGTGATCCCGACATTCCAGGCACAGATGGACCGAAAGCTACAGGTCCAGCTACTGACTACAAGGGAAGCCGAGAAAGCCCTCCCCGACATGCTCGTACACCTGACCGAGGTTAGGACACGAGATGACATGTTCGGGGGAGGGATCGTAGCCGATGGACACGAGACCCTGCTCTTCTTAAACCAAGGGATTGAACGAGAGGAGAGCCTGGCGATCTGGTCGGACCACGTTGGGCTCAACATGATATCCAGAGGCTACTTCAAGCACCTCTGGGAGACATCTAGCCCCGTGCAAAGAGACTAGAAAAGGGCATCTACTTTTTTCACGGTCGACTCGGATAACCCTAGAGTCGTGAGCCCTAAATGATCTGATAGCAAAGATGTCATCCGCCAGCTCCTTCATCGAATCCAATTCCACAGAGTTGATGCCGTCGATTGCCTCCTCCAAGGTCTTAGGCTTCTCCTGCCTGAGAGTTGATACACCCAACTGCATCATCCTGCTCTCTGAGCTTTCCGAGCGAAGTACGAATAGACCAGTAGTCTTGTGCTTGATCTTCTGCAGGGTTCTCTCTGATATGTTCCCTTTAAGGGCCTTGAGCTCCCTAAGCTCAATCCTCAGAATCTTCTCCACATACTGATCTTGGGTACCGGCGAGTATGGCGAATATCCCGGCATCATTCATGGAGAAGCCTGTGCTGAAAATGGAGTAGACTAGGCCATACTTTTCCCTTATTTCCTGGAAAAGTTTCGAGCTTGCCCCTACCCCGAGATAGGATGAGATCAAGTTTAGGGCGTCCCGTTGAGGGTCGGCATAAGCTAAACCCTTAGATGTCAGGGCGATCTGCACCTGACTCGTTTTACGTTGTACGTGCCGTTTAACAGGTCTGAATGAGGGCTTCTCGCGAGTCTCTACGCCATTGTACCGTTTGCTGAGGGTGAGGTTTTTCTCAATAATCGCAACAAGTTCCTCATGTTTCAAAGCGCCTGCACCCGTAACTATCATTCTGTCGGGCAGGTAATGCCTCTCGAAATAGGTACGAATCGAGTCGCTTGTTAGACCGCTTAGAGGAGTCTTCTCCCCAAGTATTGGGTGTGCTGCCTCGTTTTCACCCCAGGCTGACTCGAAGTAGAGATCGTGTATGAGGTCACCGGGATCATCGTCTCTACTGTCGATCTCGGAGAGGACAACAGTCCGTTCTTTCTCGACATCTTCCTGTCTCAGTAAGGGATTCTGAACTATATCGGATAGGACCTCCAATGCGAGTTTGAGGTCCTTCCCCAGCACCTTTGCGTGGAAGCAAGTCATATCCCTGTCGGTGAATGCGTTGAGGTAGCCACCCCGCTCCTCTATCGCCTTCGATATCTCCTTGGCACTCCTTTTTGAAGTACCCTTGAAGAGCAGGTGCTCTAGGAAGTGTGTGCACCCGTGATACTCTTCACGCTCATCCCGAGAGCCTACATTTACCCAAATTCCAACCGATGCCGAGCTGGATTCCTTGATTTCCTCCGTAACTATCTTTAGTCCATTTGATAGGTGTGACTCAGCAACTTCCCTCATAGATGCATCGCGTTGTCAGTAAGACTCCACTTCATATATTCTTAACCATGAAAATTATTCATGGATTGTTTTCTTGTCTCAGTCTTTTTCGGTGCTTTTTAATTGACCACTCGGTTCATACTTTGGATGTTAAAAAGGCCATTCAATTAATCGTTTTTTTACTCAGATCTATCAATTCACAGGGGGATTCGTGTATGCCTTATGAATAATATACATTCAACAATTGGGACACGAACCCTAGCTATCACTCGTTTTCTCCTTCGAAACTATTGCTTCCGCCATCTTCTTCCCATCGTCGGTAAGTTTGAAGGAAAGGTCCTGTTCGAGGAACCAGCCCATCAACTTGAAGACCCTCGACCTAAACGATGGCGGCTTAACGGTTATCTCGAAGAGTGGCTTGTCCGAGTGCGCAGCATCAGGCCAGGAATAGACCGCCAGCTTCTCCCGATCAATAGTCAACTCCCGTCTCACATCCTTGTAACCAAGTTGACCGCCCTTCTCGTAGAGAGTGATCAACAGCTTTGATGTCAAGTATAGATCCTCGATCTCGTGAATTGTACTAGGCGTGAGGTCAGCGAGCGAGGGTAAAGACAAGTCCTTTTCCGCCATTAAGCTAGGGAGTCTTCCCCCCACTATTAACCCTGTTTCAGTCAGTTTCCAGAGATCGAAAGTATATCTATCCTCGTAGTCTGATGCTATGGGTTTCCCCCTCTCATTCATCTTCGATATAAGCCCCGCTTCTTGAAGGGAGACTAGCCACCCATTAATCTCCTTCTTGTTTATGAATAGACCCTCGTCCTCTAGCTTCGTTTCGATGTCATGAGTCGTTATATGAGTGTATTCCTTGTTCTGGTAGAAAAATTCGTAGATTCGACGAGCGTTTCGACTATGTAGTGGTTTCAGGACTCCCTCAAATAAGTTGTCTAGTGTATCCTGCGACGCTCCTTTCGTCTCATCCAAATTGCATCAAGACCCTTAGAACAATATTCAGAAAAAAAAAGAATATTAAACTTGCTATTGATCTGCTGAAAAACGATAAAAAGAAAGAGGCTGTTCTTTAGAGGAATTGCTTTGACAGAGTCCAAGGTCTACGTTACAAGACAACTCTTCAAACCTGCAATAGACTTTTTAAAGAAGAGTAGTTCGGTCGAGGTATTCGAAGGAGACGACGACCCTGTACCAAGAGAAGTATTGCTAAGAAAAATAGGCGACATCGATGACCTTCTATGCCTAATAACTGAAAGGATTGACCAAGAGATATTTGACATAGGTAAGAAGCTTAAAGTCGTCAGCAACTACGCCGTTGGTTTCAACAACATCGACGTGAATGAGGCATCGAAACGAGGTATCTACGTCACAAACACCCCCGGGATACTCACTGAGACCACGGCGGACTGCGCTTTTGCTCTCATGATGGCGGTATCACGAAGAATCGTCGAAGGCGACAAGAACATACGCGCCAAGAAATGGGTTCACACCTGGGGTCCGAGGATGTTCATTGGGTCAGACATCCACGGGAAGACGCTCGGTATAGTAGGGCTGGGTCGAATAGGCGTGGCCATGACGAAAAGGGCCAAAGGCTTCGACATGAAGGTAATGTACTACGATCCAATCCGCCGAATAGACTTGGAAAAAGAGTACGGCATCACATATGCACCGTTGAATGATCTACTTACACAGGCAGACTTCGTATCGATCCACGTACCCCTAACCAACGAGACCGTACATCTCATCGGTAAGCAACAATTCAATATTATGAAAAAGACCGCTTACCTCATCAACACATCAAGGGGACCGGTAGTCGACGAAAAGGCCCTCTACGAGGCGTTAAAGGCGAAGAAGATCGCCGGTGCGGGATTAGACGTATTTGAGAAGGAACCAATAGATCCAATGAACCCACTCATCGATCTCGATAACATAATCATGACGCCCCATATCGCAAGCGCGAGTATTGACACACGCATGGCCATGGCAATGATGGCCGCCACGAATGTTGTCGCGGTCCTTGAGGGAAGAGAACCACCAAACGCAGTCAACCCGGAAATAAAGAAAAAACATTGAAAACGAAAATATTGTCCAATTATAACGAGACATAAAACAGCATTTATCGTATTATTTTATAATTCTCCCTTTTGGTGGCGCTCACTCAACACCTCAAACATATCCTTGACCATAGCCTGAAGATTAAAGGTCGGTCTCCAGCCCCACTCCGCACGGGCAGCAGAATCGTCGAGGCTCATCGGCCAAGAATCCGCAATCGCCTGTCTATAGTCAGGCTTGTACTCGACTACAAGATCAGGCATATGCTGCCTTGATTTCGGCTACCAACTGAGTAGGTGAGAAGCTTAAGGCGCCCAGGTTAAAATCGGTGTGATGTTTTAAACGAGATAAATCTGCCTCAAGAAGCTCAACAATGCCTTTTAGACAATCAGGCATGTACATCATCGGCAGAATCGAATCAGGCTTCAGGAAGCACGTATATCTCCTGTTCTTAATAGCCTCGTAGAATATCTCAACGGCGTAGTCCGTCGTGCCACCCCCAGGCGGTGAGACATTACTTATTATCCCGGGGAACCTGACGCCACGAACATCGACGCCCCACTTTTGATAATAATAATTCCCCAGAAGCTCACCCGTAACCTTGGTTATCCCATAGATGGTTCTCGGCTTCGTGACCGTCTCCTGCGGGGTATTCTCCCGAGGGGTCTCAGGGCCGAAGACCGCTATCGAGCTCGGGTTAAATACCCTCATCAGTTTTCGATTCCTCGCCACCTCGAGGACATTATACAGTCCATTGATGTTCACGTGCCATGCGACGTTAGGCCTCTGTTCACCCGAAGCCGATAGGAGAGCAGCCAAATGAACTATCGAGTCTATCGCATGCTCTACAACAATCTCATCGAGTTTCTTCGCGTCGGTAACGTCAAGTAGCTCGAAGGGTCCGTCATCTTTCATCGGGTTTCGTAGATCGGACGCGATCACATTCTCCTTCCCGTAGATCTCTCTAAGCCTAGGTGTCAACTCCGAGCCAATCTGACCGGAGGCACCAGTCACGAGAATCCTACGAATATCGCCGCCCATCAGAAAACCCTCAATGATCATCCTCAACTAAATCTAGATAACATCTTCTATCTACCAGAAAACGTAAAAGAACAGGAGCACAGAGTCAAATTAGAGGTTCTATGAGAGATCCAATCAGGTTCCTATCCGTTGAGTACCAGGAGTTAGTCGATAAGGCCTTGGACTGGAGGCTGAAGACGATTCAAGGCCCCAGCGAACCTGTCGCAATGATCGATGGTAGGGAGGTGCTGATACTCTGTAGCAACAACTACCTCGGGTTAACGACCCACCCGAAACTCAAGGAGGCCGCCATCCAAGCGACCCTCAAATACGGCGTCGGCTCGGGGGCTGTGAGGGCGATCTCGGGTACCATGGATCTGCATATGGAACTCGAAAGAAGGCTCGCCAAGTTCAAGAGATCAGAAGCATCGCTCACCTACCCGACCGGGTTCCAAGCAAACTCAGGGCTTATCCCCCAGCTCGTTGGCGAGCAAGACCTGATCATCAGCGACGAACTCAACCACGGCAGCATTATCGATGGAGTCCGCCTTTCGAGAGGGGAAAGAACAGTCTACAAACACAACGACATGAATGACTTAGCCAGAGTCCTAAGCGACGCCGAAAAGCACGTCCCCCCGTACAGGCGGATCCTAATCATCACCGACGGCGTCTTCAGCATGGACGGAGATATAGCACAACTTGATCAAGTCGCTAAACTAGGCGCTGAACACGGTGCCATGGTGTACGTCGACGACGCCCACGGCGAGGGTGTCCTAGGAGAAGGAGGCAGGGGAATCCTGAGCCACTTCCACCTCGACCATAAGAAAGTACACGTCGAGATGGGGACCTTCAGCAAGGCCTACGGAACTGTGGGAGGTCACATTTCCGGCTCAGAAGACCTTGTAAAGTTCGCGTGGAACAAGAGCCGAACATGGCTACTAAGCTCATCCCAACCTCCTCCAGTAGTGGCATCAACAATAGCCGCGATAGATGTCCTCGAGAAGGAGACGGAGCATGTTAAGAACCTGTGGGAGAACACACGATACTTTAAAAAAGCCGTAGAGGATCTCGGCTTCAACACTGGTATGTCGCAAACACCGATCATTCCGATTATTGTCGGTGAAAGTCACGTGGCAAAGACGCTAGCGGATAAACTGTATGAGAGGAGCATCTTCGTGGTCCCCATAGTCTTCCCCATGGTATCGCGAGATAAAGCAAGGATCAGGGTCCAGATGAGCGCCAAGCTAAATAAAGGACAACTGGACGATGTGATATCAAAGCTCGAGACTATAGGACGAGAAATTAAGATAATCGGATAAACTTCATCTTTTGTCTCAGATATTATAGACGTAAATTAATATTTATTTGAAATACTCGGTTATTCGCTTGCCGCCCCTGAGTTTCAAGACCTCGGCACAATACTGGGGCGACAGTGCCTTGAACTCGTAACCCAAAGAGGCTAGGACCTCCTGTGCCCCATCGGCCAAGGTGGGGGCGACGAGGATTGCACGAACCCTCCGGTTAGAGTCGAGGTTTATGACGTCCATGTACTTCTTCAGCTGGAGCACCGCCTTCTTTGTCGCCTTGACTCTCTTTATTTCAATGACTGTCAGCACGTTGTCTCTGTCCACGCCTAACACGTCTATGAACCCGGGGTCGACCGGTTTCTCGCTGGTGATCGGCCTGAAACCCTCTTCGATAATGGATGGCTGGGTTAAGATTGCTTGCTGCATGTCGTTTTCGGTTGCATAGAGGTTGAACGCGCCGGAGTCTTTCAGGTCGAGTATTGAGACCAGCTTTAAGGCTGGTGAAGGTGATCTCCATGACCTCGTGGTCCTTCCTACGATAGACGCGTATGACAAGTTTATCGTTCCGAAGCTTCGTCTGGAAGAGGCTACCGGGGGGTTGCCAGTTTACCGGGGAATAGTCTTTAGGTCGGTGGATTAGGGCTGAGCCATCCGATTTGAGAATGATTAATCGCTCTCCTGGTCCGAGGCTTGAGCTAGCTCTACCCTCGTATTCTACGCTGCAGTTTCCAGCTAGGATCACCAGCTTCTTGTGAGATATCCCTGACTTCACGACGGTGAGCGCTTCTTCGAGGGAGGGTGCCTCGAGGATGGTCTGCCTCGGTGCCTTTTCCAAGGTTAGCCCACGCTTGTCACTATCGTCGTCCAAGGTGCGTTCATCTTCAGGTCGGTGAGTTTCAGGTCCTCGATGGCTCCATTTAGCATGAAGGTGCCGTGGCCGGGGTATATTCGGTCTGGGCATTCAGCGATAAGTCGTTTCAGACTCGTCTTCCACGCAGCAAGATCGAACCCCGGACCATTGATGAACCCGAGCCGTCCCGTGGTTGAAGCGATGTCTCCGGTGAAGATCGCTTTTTTTCCATCTCTTTCCGTCATACTAACTGAGATACAACCAGGTGTGTGTCCGGGGGTATGGATGATGCCGAGATGAGCTTCACCCACGTTTAGATGGTCATTATTCTCAAGAACTCCGTCTAGCTTTGGCGCATTGAACATGATTCCTCTGGCTTTTGCCATTTCCACGAGAACGCACTCATCGAGGTTAGCTATGGAGTCCGAATCGCTCTTGTGGGCTACCAGTCTACATCCCGTTAGCTCCTTGAGTTCGTTTGCACCACCGATGTGGTCGAAGTGGCAGTGAGTCAGGATTGCGGTTTTAATGGCTCTCGGATCGAATCCGTCCTCTTTCACATTCGCCAAGATCCTCTTTACGCCGAGTCCGCCCCCGGCATCTATGAGGATCGACTCCCCCCCGCAGTCAATCAGGTAGACGTTGCAGTCCCCAGTCGCGGACAAGCCATAGGCGGAGCCTCCGACGAGATAAACGGAATCGGTCAGCTTCATTGAAATCGAATAAAGGTCGCCCGCGGAGGTTAAAAATCGTTGGCTGAGGTCGGAAAATGTCATGGACGAGATTCTTGGCCAATGCCTCGCTTCGATCAACCGATCTGCCTATTGAGGCCACGTTCATCTTTCATCAAATTTGCACGCCGTAGGAAATAGTGTACGAGGATCGAGTCTAGATCGGTGGCCATTGCCTAGGCCTTATAAAATGTATACCTTCAAGATTAAGGCCACAAAATCTATCCAAGAGTCTAAAGACCAGAAACTATCACAACTATGTATCAGGGTTAAGGTCCCTAAACTGGGACGTCATCTTGGGAAGATGAACGGCGTTAAACTCCTCCAGCTTATCTGGGTGTGTTAGCTTAACGTGGAATCTTACGCCACCCGGGCTCGACGATTTCCTGGGGCAGTAAGGGCAGCTAAACTCTCTTGCCTGTTGAGTGCTCAAGCAAACCCTCCGATTTAAGTATAGTGACTATGGTCTATAACACTTTTTCTCGATCCCAACTTGAGTTTGGATTCGCTTACTCCATCGCTTGGAACATCCACGGCGGAAAATCGTTATCCCATCCTACTAGGAACCCAACTCCAGCTACTAGGAACCAGACACCGCCACAAGGAACAAGACACCGCTACATGGAACACGTGACCCCGCTGCTAGGAACAGCCAGACACCGCCACACGGAACATTGACCCCGTAGCTAGGAACACATGACGCCGCCACTAGGAACAGTGACACCGCCACTAGGAACACTGTCCCATCCACGGGGACAGACTAGGCGAATGCTCCCTATACCCGCTGCCCGGAATTGGCGCGGCGGAAAATCGTTATCCTATGCTACAAGGAATCCCATTCCTAGCTACAGGGAAGAAACTACCAGCTACAAGGAAGAAAATACCCGCTACCAGGAAGAAAGTTCCAGCTACAAGGAAGAGACAATACCAGCTACTAGGAATTGAATTCCAGCTACCAGGAAGAAACTACCCGCTACAGGGAAGAAGACAATACCAGCTACAAGGAAGTAAGTTCCAGCTACAAGGAATACGAGTCAGAGGAGTGGGCCATGCGAGGAAGTACATATTCTCAGACTCTGAGGCTAGGGGATTAACTCGCCGGGGAGACGGAGGACGAGTCATATCCCTACATGCACCCCTATCTCAGGGATGAGAGCTTCATAGCCAACCTCTAGGCGAGGCAAACCGGCAAGGCCTTCAACGAGATGGCAAAGCTCCTGTACTTGGCCTCAAAATACAGGGGGAGCACCTCACTCGTCACGGCCCCCAAGTTCGACCAGGTCAAGAACATCAAGCATCTAACCGACCACCTCCGGCGTATGAAGGCCAGAGACCTGGGCCTCTTCATACATCGATGAGCGGAACATGAAGCCACGGGAGAGGCTTTAATAATCTAATCGATTCTAAACCACTCCGGTGGCCCCTAATGAGTGAGAAGGAATCCAAGGTCATCTGGCTCACCTGCCCCGACTGCGGCTCGAAGATAGGGATAATCCTCTCCGTCGGGAAGGCTACAGCTATAGCCCACCACGTCGAATCGGAGACGGTTGAGGAGACTGAAAACTGGCCCCCCTCCAGCTTCGAGGAGAAACTCAAAGCAGCCGGCGTCGACACGAGTTTATTAAACATCGAGGACGGCGAGGAAATGATTCTGGTCAGCCCAAAGAAGTTTCTGGGTGACCTATGGGGTCCGATAAATGAGACCATGCGCTCCCTTAGTGGGTCATGGATAAGGGAGGGCAGAGATAGTCGATGGGAGATCAAGAAAAACCCAAACCAATAATATCCATTTCTTTTTAACCCCCATTTTTAGATTATTTTCAACCCAGTTTAGGGTAGGGTAAACACTTCGAAACTTGCTCGAAAAAAGGGGCTTGACAAGACTTTATTCAGCTAAGGAGCACTTTAAAGCCATGCAACAGGCCAACGCGGTCTACAATAACCTCACCATACAAGTTCCTTCAAGAGGGGAGGCAGACAGCCTCCTGCAGGACGGCTACGGGCACATCAAGCGAGAAGAGGTGTTACATCCTAGAACCATACGAGGCCCTGTATCTTGTTGAGAAGGAACGCCTCACAGTCATCGACGAGGAAGAAAGGCATATCCTCTCATTCCAGGAGATCCTGAACAGGGAACTAGTTAACGATCCCATGTTGTGGACGAGGTACATCATCTATAGGGACATAAGGGGGAGGGGATTCGTTGCCAAGTCGACAGCGAAAAATGACGTATCCTTCAGCGTTTACGAAAGGGGGGATTACCCGAAGAAGGCCCCCAGCTACGAATTATACGCACTGGTCGAAGGAATGCCCGAAACACTGGGACACATCGAAGAAAGGCTAGTCGAAGTCAGGGACTCCGGGCGGGCGCTTAAACTGGCCGTGATAGATAGAAGAGGAGAGCTTGTTTACTACGGACTTGATAGGCTTGAGCCTGAGAGACTAGGCGCCGATACACTCGAGTAGCTTGGAACGCTCAACCTTCACTTGGGCCCCAGTCTTCATATCCCGAATAGTCAGGCATCCTTCCGCGAGCTCACGCTCACCGATTATCACGACCTTCCTCACGCCCTTCTTGTCAGCGTACTCCAACTGCTTCGAGAAGCGTCTACCGAGGAGATCGACCACCGTGGAGACTCCGACCGCCCTCAGGTCTTGAGCGACTTTTATCGCTTCACTTTTCACCGAGTCGGATATCGAGGCGATCAGCACGTCTACTCCGAGCTTGATTTCTTTGAAGCCTCCCTTTGTCTCTATCAGTGGGACGAGACGATCGATACCGAAGGATATTCCGGTTGCCGGTGTGCTCCCGCCGCCCATGAGATTAATGATCCCGTCATATCTCCCACCTCCAGCGATGCTTCCGTAGTCCTCGTAACCCTCTGCTAGAACCTCGAAGACTGGTCCAGTATAGTAGTCCAGACCTCTAGCGAGGCTGAGCTCGACAACGATGTACTCGGCGTAGCCAAAGGACTTCGCGTAATTAATTAACTCTCTAAGAGCCTTCAGACCGGCAAGTCCTTCAGGAGAATCAGTAAGTTTCCCCTCAGTCTCATCCAGAACCTTGGCAGGAGTACCGGTTTGGGCTAGTGATTCTAAGAGTAGATTAGCGGATTCCGCTTCCACGGACAGCTTCGCAAGCTCCTGGACAACTCCGTCTTTCCCTATTTTCAGCAGCTTGTCCACTGCCCGAATGGCTTCCAATGTGCGGTCCTGTGGAACCCCTGCTTTTTTGATGAATGCCTCGAGTATTCTCCTGTCGTTGAGCTTTATCACGAAGCCCTCGAAGCCCATCTTCTTGAGGCAGTCGACCGCGGCAGATAGGACCTCTGCGTCAGCTATTGAGCCACTTACACCAACCGTGTCGGCGTCGGCCTGCCAGAACTCTCTGAAACGCTTCTCGCTGGGGTTTTCGTATCTCCAGACGGTCCCCATCGCGTACCTCTTGAAGGGCATCTGGAGTTCGCGATGCACGGCCACCACGCGTGCAAGGCTCGTCGTTAGGTCGAACCTGAGTCCAAGCTCCCTGTCCGCCTTATCCTTGAAGTAGTAGATCTGGTTTATCACGTCCTCCCCGCTCTTCAGCTTGAGTAGCTCCCAGCTCTCGAAGGCGGGTGTTCCCAGGGGCTCGAAGCCGTAGGCCTCGTAGACCCCCCGTATCTGGTCCAGGACCCAGTTCCTCTTGTACATCTCCTCGGGGAGGAAGTCCCGGGTACCGCGTGGTGGCTGGTACATTTTGACCGAGCCTAGATTGAAGGGATACCAGAAAAAGGTTCCGCGTTCACTTGCCGCCGATGTGGTCCTGAAGAAGAGGTCATCTATTCTTTTCCATTAATGCTCGCTCTCCTCCGGCCTCGACGTAATAGCCTTGGTGATCTTCTCCATGATGTTCAAAACAAGAGCCGGGCTAGAATAGTTAATGACTATGCTAGGTTTAATGAATCAAAATACTATGTAAGAAAAACTAGTTTCTAAGAAAAAAACCGGGAGTCTCCTTGATCCTCGGTTTTACTCGAAGGCTCCGCGTAGGAAGGGGTATAGGTCCGCGACCTGTTCCTGCACCATCGTCTGGTAGTACTGGTATAGTATGCTGACTGCCAGCAGGGCACCCATTCCGCTTCCGAAGACTCCGAAGAAGTCAGAGATCGCCGCAAGTGCACCGACGATTGCTCCACCGATGATTGTGATCGTCGGGATGTACCTATTCAATAGGGTCACTATGGGCTGCTTGTTCCTCCTGAAACCAGGAACCTGCATCCCTGACTCCAGTAGCTGATCTGCCATATCTTCAGCGCCCAGACCACCAATTTCAAGCCAAGTTACACTGAAAATCACACAGAAGACTATC
Organism: Candidatus Bathyarchaeota archaeon; assembly: GCA_963769425.1. Lineage (GTDB taxonomy): Archaea > Thermoproteota > Bathyarchaeia > TCS64 > TCS64 > UBA8941. The sequence continues at coordinate 231,009 of CAVYLP010000003.1, forward strand.
ACGATTAACGCATAGACTAGGGCTCGGAGAGGGGCAGTCAAAACTCCTTGGAGGTACCGGGTGATGTAATATAGTAGACAAGTCCACCTGTCGCGACTGGTTGGCCATTTGATGCAGTAAGTGAATGTTCCGAGCCAGTTGAGCCAGTTGTTGTCGTTTGCGACGTTCCATTTACTCCAGAGGAATTGACCTACCATCTGGAAGTTAGCGAAGAGGGCGTAGGCGAGTATTACGGGTATGTTGGAGACGTAGAGGAGCTTTATAGGCATCCTACCGCGGTAGCCCCGGTACTGGCTGTGACTTATTGGGTAGCTCAACACGCATGCCCTCGACGTATATCACGAAGAGGAAGACTGCGATGGTCGTGAAGAACCCGATCATGTCCGGCGCCCCGTTTGCCCTGAAGAACCAGCTGTAGATGGGTACCCTCGTCCAGATTCCTTGGAAGAATGCCACGATGGCACCGTATGCCCTACCATCGTAGTTGATGAAGCTGAAGCTCATCCACCAGATGTTCGCTGTGATGCCTCCTACGATGAAGAGGCTTATCCCGCTGCCGATACCCCAGCCCTTCTGCACCAACTCATCGAGGAGCATGATGATGAGTCCCGCGACAAGCAGCTGTGCAAATATCAACAATGCCTTAGTAAGGGTGACTGAGCCGTACTGGCCGCTGACGATGTATAGTGAGGCCTGGATAATGATCATGACTATGGAGAAGAATTTACTCGCGGTCGTGAATAGCCCGCGGTCCTCTGCGCTGCTCCTATCGAATGATATGATGTCTGAGCCGGCGAGCAGCTGGATTATCAGTCCAGCTGTCACTATGGGGCCTATTCCGAGCTCCATGAGGGTCCCTCTCGCTGAGGCGAAGATGACCCTGTACGCCGTGAAGGTGTCTCCTGACGTCGTTACGGGTATCCCGTAGAGCGGGATCTCGGACATGATGAAGTAAATAAGTAGGGCAAGGAGCGTCCAGATGAGCCTGTTTTGGAAGCTCACCTTTCTCTCCGGTGGCTTTACCTCTGGTATGACCCGGGAGATGGGCTTGAAGAGCTCGAGGAAGCGCAAAGCTATCACTCTACTATAGAGCCGCCGGCTTCCTCTAATTTATTTTTGGCACCAGCGGAAGCGGACTCGACCCGGACCTTGAGCGCTGTGGATATGCTTCCTCTTCCGAGGAGCTTTCCGATGCCGACTTCGGCTAGGTCAAGTTCCATTCCACTCTTCAAAGCTTCTGCACCCATAAGCTTTACCGCGAGGTCCTCTAGTTCCCCGATGTTGATCGTGGCGGGCAGCGGCTTGAGCGACGATGGTGGCACGAAGCCGATGCGCCTGTATCTGTTCGGGTTGAACTTCACGGTTTGGATCCAGAAGTGCTTGTGGCCTCCGGCGTAGCCCTTTCCTCCTCGGCTGCCGGACTTGCGGTGCTGGCCGACCTGGCCCCAGCCGCAGTATCTCGATCCGCGGTATCTGCGTGTTCTTCTCAGATCGTGAGGCATTATTTTTCACCTATACTCCTTAGCACATTCTCTTGATGAGCTCGTTTATGGCCTCTCCCCTGTAGCCTAGCTCACCGTGGTCGTTGTATGGACGCTTGACTGTCCTCTTGAATCCCTTCTTTGGGGGGTGCATTCTGAAGAAGGGTTTAATTCCGTTCAGTTGACTGAACTCGATCTCACCGGAGACGATCGCATTTGCGAGTTTGTCTAGGCTCTCGTACCCGAGTTCCTTAAGGGACTCCTCGGTGACTTTCTGGTCGCCTACTCGTTTGCCCCTCTTCTCGAGGAGGGTCTTGACGGTCTCTACGTCAGGCTCGCCCCATGTGAGGTAATCCTTAGCCTTTCTGAGCATGCCTGTGTATGATGAGCTTTCCCTGAGGATCGTAGCGTAGTTGTTACGTTCCATGCGCAACATGGTGAGGGTGGCCTCGACGGTTTTTCGGGCATCGACGCCGCCTCTTATGCGAACGACGAAGAAAGTTTTGCCTGCCATTGTTACATCGTCCACTCCTGTGGGGTCATGATCTTACTGGTCTGCTTCAGCGCCTCGAATGTGGCGAATGCGAATGAGGTAGTTGTGGTTGTTGTACCCGTTGCCTTGGACCAGCAATCCTTTACCCCTGCTAGCTGGAGGACGACCTTCGCTGTGTCGCCGACGACTAGGCCGAGCCCCTGAGGACCTGGTAGGAGGGTTAGGACAACGCTCCCAGCTTTTCCGCTTACACGGAAGGGTAGGGAGTGATTCTCACCGCAGCCGCATTCCCAGCTACCGCAGCCCCTCTTTATCGGGTAGAGGTTTAGCTTCGCCATTCGTATTCCCTTCTCAATGGCGTTGCGGACGCGCTTCGCCTTGCCGGTTCCCAGACCGATAAGTCCGTTGCCGTTGCCTACCGCGACGACTGCGCGGAACCGTGAGTTCTCTCCGGCGTCCGTCTGCTTCTGGACCATAGCGATGTCGATTACCTCGTCTTTGAGGTCCTGGACTAGGAAGTCGATTACCTCGACCTCCCTGACCTTGTAGCCCTCGCGGAATATGTCCCCTATGGAGGTGATCTGGCCTTCTTTGACCATCTTGCCAAGCTGTGTGCGGGGTACCCAGTCCTCTAGCGAGGGGCCTTCTCTATCGTATTGTCTACTCATTTTGCCCAGTCCTCCTGGATCTTCTTCTTGGTCTCCTCGAAGTGCTCGGGGAGAGACTCTGGTCTAAGACCCTTCCTGAGGTAGACCGAGAAGTACTTCTCGTATCCCTCTGGGTCGATTACCTTCGCGTAGTTGGCGATATCTCCGCCGTTTAACCTCTCCGGCGGGGGTATGACGTCGCTGTCGCAGGGGATGTTGAGCCCCGCGTCGATGGCGCCCTTGACAACCGCGAATATCTTCGAACCCTTCGTTGGCCTCTTGAGCCCGAGGTCGAGATATGCGGTCTCCACACCCTCTTTGAGTGCTTTGTGGCCTGCGATCAAACCCAGCAGGTATCCCGCGGGGATGCTCTTACCGCTTGCCTGCCAGCCGTACTTGCTGATCAGCTCGTTTGAGGCGACCTGGGTCAGCACCTTGTCGCCGATTATCTCGGCTTTCACTACCTGTGCGAGTATACCGTGGTTGGAGGCTCGGACTACGAACCTTGGTTGGTCCGATGTGGCGAGTATCCGCCGGGCCTGGTAGTCAGTCTTTTGTTCCCTTCTTCGCCTGTATGCGAGTCTGTAGCGTGCGTTTTTAGCCAAAGCTACGCCTCCTTAATTTCTGCTCGTTGATGTGCCGATCGAGCTCGGCGAGACTGCGGAATTCTCCGCCTTTTGCCTTCATGTATAGGCTACGGTATGTACTCACGGTGATTACGCGCTGGTCGCGGAGCTCGGTAAGCTTCCTCCTGAGTGCCCTTATGCGGTTCATCCAGCGGGTCTTCTCTGAAACCTCAGCGAAGGCTTTACCCTTCTTAGTACCCATACCGATTCTTCGTCCAGAGCGCTTCTTCTGCGCCAAGACTCTTGCGCGACCGCGACTAGTGCCCCTCTCGGGGAGCGCCTTTATAGCACCTTCCCGTATGAGCTTCCGGATCTCAGTCCGAGTGATGGCGCCCTCGACGTCGCTGATCTTCTCCGGGTCGATCCAGACGCGGTTTACTCCTATCTCGAGGAGGGATGCGGCTAGTCGTCTCTGGTTTGTGAGGTTCATTTCTTTTCCTCCTCAAGTTCTTCGAAGTCTGAGGGCTTCGCCTTTGGTCCTGCGTTGAGGATCTTTACGCCGAGCTTCTCGGCCTCTTCCAGTATCTGTGCCCTCTTTCTTCCACCGACTGTCCCTCCTATGCGTGCGACCTGATTCTCCTTGTCGACGGCTGCTAGGTCGTTGGCGTTTTGGATTAATACCTCTTCCTTGCCGGTCGGGTGAAGCCCGCGTACAGCGGATGGGCCTCCCCATCCGATGTTGGCTACTTTTGGCCAGCCCTTCTCGTTTGTGCGCATCTTGTTATCGATGCCGCGTGGCTTCCTCCAACGTGGCTTTATCTTTATAAAGCGCCATGACTCGAAGGCGTTGAACTTGGGACGGCTCTGGCTGAGCTTCTTCCTGACCCTGAGGAGTCTTCTCTTTTCGGTGTCGCTCATCGTTCATTTACTCCTTGCTGTAGACGTAGACGCCATCTAGGAACTTTCTCAGGTCCTTGTTGCGTATCTTTGCCCGCGTCTGTATATTTGCGGCGGTCTGGCTGACATCGTCTATGTCGATGCCCTCGAGGATTACATCGTCTTGCTTGATGGTAACCTTCGTGTCGCCTAATATGTTGGCGATTCTGGCCTTCCTCTCGCCGACGAAGTTTTCTATGTGGACTTCCTTTCCAACTACCTTTACGGATGTCGGGAAGTGGACGAAGACTATCTTCATCTTGTAGACGAAGCCAGTCGATACGCCCTTGATCATGTTATTTACATGTGCACTGATCGTGCCGACGAGGGCGGCTTCTGTTCGCCTCGGGTTCTCGATGCTGAGTTTGAGGCTGTTGCCCTCCTTGACTATATTGAGCTTGGTGTGAGTGAAGTCCTTGATTATCTTTCCCTTGGGTCCCTGTACTGTTACCTTTCTACCCTCTAGGGTGAGCTGGATATTCTCCGGTATCTCGACGGTGTTTTCGACTATCTGTAGAGACATCTTTCTCACCTAGTAGACGTAGGCGATCACGACGCCGCCGACGTTGAACTCCTTCGCCTGGCGGTGGTCGATGACGCCCTTGGGGGTTGATAGGATGACTGCACCGAGGTCTCGGCTGGGGAGGAAGCGCTTCTCCCACTTTTCCATCTCCTTGACCTTCGTGGAGTATCTGGGGTGAACTGCCCTGCATTCGTTGATGCGGCCGAAGAGCTGTACGCGGAACTTTCCCTGCCTTCCGTCGTCTATGAACTCAATCTCGCCTATGTAGCCTTTCTGCTGTATGAGGCGGAGGACCCTGCCAACGAGGCCGGAGGCGGGTGTGATTATGCACTCTTTCTTTCGCCTGCCCTCGTGATTCATTATCGTATTAAGAGCGTTTACTAGTGGGTCCATTCAAATCACCTGTATTTCCTGAAGCCCATCGCGGGGGCCACTTCCCTGAAGCATTTCCTGCAGATGTTGAGTCCGTAGCGCCTGATGAGGCCGTTGTGGGTTCCGCATCTGATGCATGCCCTGCTGCCTGGTCCGGTTGTGCGTTTCTTCTGCTCACTCATTGGCTACTCCCACCTCGATGCCGAACTTTGACTTTACGAAATCCATTGACTCCTCGGGTGTAACCTTGTGGCTCTTCCCGATCTTTGCTCTGGCGTGCTTCTTCTCATCTATGTGGTACCCTGCGCGCTCTACCGTCACCATCACATCCATGCCGGTGATGCCGAGGTTCGGATCGTACCTCGTTCCGGGGATGTCGATGTGCTCCTTTATCCCGAAGGCGAAGTTGCCCCACTTATCGAAGCTGCGTTGGTTGATCTTCTTGTTAACGGCTGTGAGCGCCTTCACGAGGAAGGTTTCTGCACTCTCTCCGCGGAGCGTGACCATGCACGCTATGGGTTCCTTCTTGCGAATGTTGAATCCCCTGATGGTCTGCTTCGCGAATCGTTGACAGGGTTTCTGCCCTGTAAGCTGCTCCATGATGGTTTGTGCGTGGTCTAGGGGGTCGCCCGAGGCGCCCACACCCATGTTGACCACGACCTTACCGATCCTTAGAGCCCTCATGGGGTTGGTCTCTACGATTTCGGTTGTCATCTCATTGACTCTCCGGTAATGATATCAGCGACTGTGCGACGCCGATGGGGAAGACGTACTTTGTCAGTGTGCGTATGTCCTCGCCCTTGGCTGTCCTCACGGTCGCCGTCTTCTTCCAGCCCGGCTCGTCGCCGAAGCCAATTATGATTCCTGTTTCACCCTGGGACCTGCCGCCCGTGATGACGGTCTGTAGCTGGTCCTTGAAGGGGATATGCTCGACTATTTCCTGGGACGGGACCTTGATCTTCAGGACATCGTTGACCTTGTAGGGAGCCTCAGTCTTCACGTTGAGGGTCCTACCGTCGTGTAGCCTTAACTGTGTCACGTTGTTCCTAAGGGTTGTCTTGCCTATGATCCTGCAGAGTTTGAATCCGATCTCGTCTCCCTTGATCTGGTGTAGGGCTAGGCGTCCCCCCTTTGCGGGGAGGACGCGGTAGCTCTCACCAGCGTCGGGCAGGGATATGACGTCCATGAGGCCCACGGGGAACTTCTCGTCGAGGCGTGCTTTACCGTCGATCTTGATCTTCCCCTGCTTGGCGATCATGGAAGCCTCCCTGCGTGTTGAGGCGTATCCAAGCATGTCGCGGAGTAGAACCGTGACGGGTATGGATGTGCTGAAGTTGTGTGGCCCTGGACTCGTGTTTATGGACCAGACGTTTGCCTTCCTATGGATTGTCCAGAACGTCGGTGCCTGCTGCCTCTTCAAATGTCTTGTTGGTCCTTTTCTACCCATCTCTACTCCTCCTTAGCCTTGAAGCCCTTCCTCTCGAGGATCCTCTTCCTCCAGTCATCGTCGAGGTCGAGCTTCGTGATCATTACGTTCTCGGCGCGTATCGGTATCTGCACGGTTGATCCGTCTAGGCGGGTCCTTGTGACTCCCTCGACGTAGACGCGGGAGCTCTTGGTGTTTACCCTGAGGACCTTTCCCTCGGTGAGCTTCCGGTCACCCTTCGTGATAGCGACGGTGTCGTTCTCGATGACTGGCATCGTCCTCGCGCCGTACTGGGTCTTGAGATTCGGTGATAGCGGGGCAGAAATGTACCGCCTCCTAACCTGTACAGGGGCATTTCTCTGCTGCTTCCTGACAGTCGAAGGCTTTGTGTTGCCTACTTTGTTCATTTAGACTACCACCCTCGCTGTTGTTCCGAGGCGCGCGAAGCGTTCAACTGCTTCCTTTGCGACTGGTCCCTTGACGTCCGAGCCCCTAAGGGTTCCCTCGGGTGTGAGTATGACGGCTGCGTTGTCCTCGAATTGGATCCAGGTGCCATCCTTACGCAGGTATGGCTTTCTCTGGCGGACGATGACCGCGTTGAACATCTGTCGCCTCATCTCGGGCGTACCCTCGCGGCAGCTTACCATACAGAGATCGCCTACGCTAGCTATCGGTAGCCTGCGGCGTCGACCTTTATAGCCGAAGACCTGAATGAGGCGTAGTACACGTGCACCACTGTTGTCAGCGCAAATGAAGACGGAGCCTGATGTGAGGCCTCCGCTTATCTTTCGACGAGGTATAATTTTTCTCTTCCCCGTTCTCTTACTCATTCATTCACGCCTCCTCGCCTAGTTTTTCTACGACGCAGAAGGACTTGGTCTTACTGAGTGGTCTGCACTCAGCGACGCGGACCCTTTCGCCCTTCTTTGCGTCGATGCATGGGGGGTTGTGTGCGGTGATGCGGCTGCTCGCTCGCGCGTAGCGCTCGTATTTCCTGTTGAATCTGGTGTAGTCGATGCGGATAACGACGGACTTTGACATCCTGTCGCTAACCACCACACCGTCCAATACCCGCCCCCTCACCGCTAGGGAGCCGTGGAATGGGCAGTCTGGGTCACTACACTCGTTCTCGGGTCTTTTAAGACTCATCAAAACCTTTTCGCCCTACCAATTTCGTCTCGGCTTCTTCTTTACGCGGTCTTCTGGTCGACCGATGAGGTTCTTTCCCTCTACCTCAACCAAGGTTCCGCCCAGGTTGAAAATGAATGACGCCTCACCCTTAGCGATTATCTTATCGACTCCTTTCTGATTGAGTGTGAGGGTGTTGCGCGTCTCGTCTGTGATTATTCCCTTAATTCTCTTCTGACTTTTGTTGGTGCCACCGCTGATCCTCGCGTCGAGCCCGATGAGCTCGTGGCGGGTAATGTTGTCAGCGGTGAGCGGCGTCACTGCTTAGACGCCTCCTCGTGGATGATGGTCTCCACTCTGGCGACTGCCTTTTTCAGCGCCTTGGCCCTTCCGGGGTTCTCAACTGAGCCACCCGCGTTAATCAGTGTCCTGATCTTTGATAGCTCGGTCTTAAGCTCCACGAGCTTCTCCTTTCTCTGCTCGGGGGTCATCTCTCTAATCTCTTCGAGCCTTAATACTGGCATTTACTTTTCCTCCTCGTCTTTCTCTGGATCAGACTCGGGCTTCTCCTCTGTCTTTTCCTCGGCGGGGGGAGTCTCCGGCTCGGTCTTTGGCTCCTCTACCACTGCTTCCTCAGTGGTGTGGACTTCCGGCTCGGAGGGTGTCTCCTCTGTCTTTACCTCTTCAGGAGTCTCTACAATAGCCTCGGGCTGCTCAGCGGGTTGGGCCACCTCTTCAGTTACAGGCACCTGCTCCACGTCTGGTTCAACGCCCTCTGGCATGTAGACTTCCTCCTCTGGGTACTCGATCTCTGGGAGGTCCTTTAGTGAGATCTTGTCTGGGAACTTAGCGTCTGGCGGGATGATGTTGACCGTTACGCCTAGTATGCCCCTCTTTTGTTTGACGTGTATCGTCGCGTGGCGGAGGTATCTCTTGGATGGTTCGCCAGCCTTCGGGATGTATCCCTCGCTCACCTTCTCGAATCTCGCCCTTGCGCTCCTTATCGGGCCTTTGAGTATGATTTCGCAGCCTAGTGCGCCGCTGTCCATGATCCTGCGAAGGCTCCAGAAGATGCTCCTGCGGAAGTGGACACCACGCTCGAGGGCGTTGGCGACCCTAGCTGCCATGATGTGAGGGTTGAGCTCCGGAACCTCGATCTCCACGACGGTGATCTGGGGGTTGACTAGGCCTAGCTTGTGTTCAAGTTTCTCGGAGGCGTCCTTGATGGCCCTGCCTCTCTTGCCTATTACTCTTCCAGGCCTCATCGTGTAGAGGTTGATCTGGGCGCCTAGCGGCGTCTTTGTGAGTGTGATTCCGCCGTAACCGGCCTCTTCGAACTCCTTAGAGAGGAGTTCATCGACCGCCATGCGCTCCTTGTTGTCCCGGATGATTCTCTTGACTACTGACAAGCTTACACTTCCTCAACCGCGACCTCGATGTGGGTCAGGTGCCTGAAATATGGCGATGCCCTTCCGAAGGCCCGCGGTATGAACTTCCTTATTCTGCGACCCCTATGCGCCGCGATGTGTGTGATCTTTAAATTCTCGGTGTCTAGCCCCTTGAACTCGGCGTTCGCCTCTACGGCGTCTAGAACTCGGAGGATCTCCCCCGCGGCTTTCTGCGGGTATCTGCCTGCGTCAAAGCCTTGTGCCTCTGCTCTGTGTGGCACTTTGAGCTTGTACCTATAATATGGTACTGGTTTCTTGAGCTCAACGACATCTTGCAGCGTCTCCTTTGCTTTATCGAGCTTCATGCCCTTTATGTAATTGCAGATTTCTCTGGCAGCCTTTGGCTTAATTCTAAGATCCCTGCCGCTGGCTATTGCTGTCTTGTCCGGATCTAGACCTGTGACCGAGTATCTCCAGGATGGCATATGCGCACCGTTCGCCTTACTTGAAATCGGGACTTTATATAAAAACGTTATCTAAATTCGTGTGAGAAGCGATCATATAGAGGATTATTATCGGTTCTTTCTATTATGTGTCTGTGAGGGGTTTTCTAATGATTATTTTGAAGTTTTTATCATGCAGTTATTTATGAATAATATTAATGTAGATAATTTTGAAAATATTAACTGAATAAAATAAGCTGAAGTGAAATTACTTCAGCGGGATGTACATCGAGCTTCTGGACGCGCCGATGCCTGGCTTACCGTGGCGGACTAGCTTGTTTGTAATAACGAACTCGCCCAAATAGTGGCCTAGCATCTTCTCGTTGATCCTGATCTCGACGAAGGCTTGGCCGCTGTGGACCAGGATTATCTTTCCTATCATCTCGGGTAGGACGACCATGTCCCTTGCGTGAGTCTTTATTGGTTTGCCATTGTCCTGCCTGAGGCGCTCGAGCACGATTCTCTGCTCATTACTGAGACCCCTGCGTAGGCTCCTCCTCATGCGGCTAGGCAGGAGGTTGATGAACTCGTCCATTGACATGGCCTTCAGGTCGTCTACGCTTCGTCCCCGGTACATGAAGTTCTTTGGCATTCGTCTTCACTCCATCATGTCGCTTTATTTAATCGTGCCGGTTACTCCCTCTCCCTCTTACGCTTTGAACCGCCCTTGCCCGAGGTTCTCGCGGCGATGAGTCCGACTTTAGCTCCTGGGGGCATTCTGCGTCCTACCGTCGTTGATTTGCCTGGGCGCCTGTGGCGGCCACCACCGTGCGGGTGGCTCGCGGCGGTCATCTTTACGCCGTGCGCTGTCGGGAAGACCTTGTTGTTGGCCATTGCGGCGTGGTATACCTCGCCTGCCTTGAGGCGTGGCTTCTCGAGGCGGCCTCCGCCCGAGATGACTCCGACGGTCGCGCGTGAGTCTGCGGATAGAAGTATGCTCTTCTTTGATGGGAGCTTTACGACGGTCTTGCCCATGTTGTGGGCGATGACTGTCGCGTATGCTCCTGATGCTCTTACGATCCTTCCTCCGTCGCCGGGCTTGATCTCTAGGTTGTTGACGAGTGTTCCCTCTGGTATTTTTCCGAGTGGAATTACGTTCCCGACCGAGAGAGGGGCGTCTGCGCCTATAACGATCTCCTGGTCGACGTGTGTGCCCTCTGGGGCCGCGGAGTAGAATGTCTCGCCGGTCGTCAATTGGATGACGGCCAGGGGTGCCATGCGCCCGGACTCGTGTACGATGTCCTTGATGGTTCCTCGCATCGACTCGGTTGAGACGGGGGGGTATCTTGCCTGTGCGATTTTGCCCGTGTGTGCACTTTGGAAGACGGGTGTTCCGCGTCCTCTACGTTGGACCTTTATTCGTTTTCCCATTCATCACACCTACAGTATACCGAGCTTTATGGCGACCTCTGAGGCGCTGAAGCCTTCCGTGAGTTTCACGAAAGCCTTCTTCTTACCCTGCCTGTCGATGAGGGTATTAATCTCCTTCGTCTCGACCTGGTAGAGTTCCTTGATTGCTTTGGCGATGTCCTTCTTCGTTGCCTCGCGGTTAACTATGAAGATGAGCTTGTTCTCGTTCTCGATCATGTATACGCTACGCTCTGTCATCGTCGGGTACATTATGACGTCTTGTGCCTGCATGTTTATTCCTCCCAGGTCTCGTCGAGGGCGGTGAAGGCTGACTTGGCCCAGATGACTAGTCTACCGGGGTTTGCCCCGGGGGCTAGGAGCTCGGCGTTAAGGTTTCTGAGAACGGTTACATCTACGCCTGGTAAGTTCCTCGCGGCCTTTGTAATGCCTTTATCCTCGGATATGATGATGAGTGGGCCCTTGCCTATCTTTTTACCCCTTCCCCTCATGTTCCCCCTGCCGGCGCGTGTACCCTTCCGGTCGGCGCGCTCGACGTCAGCCCATACGCCGATCTTTGTGAAGATGTCCTCGACCTCCTTGGTCTTCTGGACATCTTCGAGGGAGTCGTCAAGGACGAGGGGTAGTTGTGTGACGCCTGCGATGTTGTGTCCGCGTGCTGCGACGATCTCCTTGTTGGCTGATGCTGCGATGCCGGAGCGGATCGCTAGGCGGCGTTCCTTCTTGTTGATCCTCTTGACTGTGACCTTCTGGGACATGGGCGGGGTAGATTGGTGGCCACCGACTGCCTGTACGGCGAAGTCGGCTTTCCCGCTCTGCTTGAGGCGGGGCAGCCTCGCCTGACCGTGGCCGGTCCCCCTGCTGAGTGCTGTGTTTCTCTTGCCCGCGAGAGGGTCCCTGCCCTGTGGCTGGAAATCGTGGCTCTGCTGGGCAATGACGGCCCGCCTTATTACCTCCGGCTTAATTGGGGTGTCGAATATCTTTGGGAGGTCGATCTCATCGATCTTTTCGTTGGCGAGGCTTAGTACTGGGACCTTCATTGCGTGTTCTTCTCCTTACCCCACTCTGTTCCTATGTATGTTACCTGTGGAGCGGTCTTCGGGTAGGTCGTCATCCTTACGGCTTTCCTCATGCGGATGAGCCTCTTGGGAGTTCCCTGGACGCTTCCCTTTATGACGACGTATTCGCTCTTGATTGGGCCGTATCTGTTGAAGCCGCCTGCGGGGGATACTTTGTTGCTGTCGTTGCCGAGTAGTAGGATGCGTTTGTTGAAGTCGACGCGCTGGTGGCTTCCCATCTGGCCTGCGCGTGCTACGTGTGGGTGGATTGTCCTAGGGGCGACTGGTGCGATTGAGGCGACGCTCCTGACGGATTTACGGGACTTGTTCTGTTGGATGCGGACTCCGAATCTTTTGACTGGGCCCTGGAATCCTTTGCCCTTTGTGACTCCGGAGAGGTCGATAGATTCACCGGGCTTGAAGACCTGTGAGGCTGACACGGTTTTACCGAGCAGTCCCTTGGCGTACTCAAGTTGCTGGTCGATGCTTCCGCCGCCGACCTTTATCTCGACGAGGTCGGGCGTGTTCTTCGCCATAGAGGCAAGCTTGGGCTGCGTGGCAGCTAGGATCCTGATCTCCTTAGCCTTGTCGATGGAGGAGGCGAGTTTCTCAAGCTCCTTTGCGGTGTCGGAGGTCTTCTTGATCTTTGTCGCCCTGATGAGATCCTTTGTGGGATCGGTCATCCAGGCCTCCGTAATGACCTTGTAGCCGTCGTATGTAGCTCGGTAGGAGCGTATGGCGCATACAAGCATCGGTGGGGCCTCGATAACGGTTGCCGCGACCTTTACTTCTTGTCCGAACTCGGGGACCTTTGCCCTGTCCTCTAACTGATATAGGTGGGTCATCCCCGCCTTGTAACCTGCGAAGCCTAGGAGCTGGGGACCTTCTGTGACCTCCGGCCAATGCTGGATGCGTCCATTAAAATGGCTTGCCCTGCGTCTAGGATAGAATGACTTTGATCCTTTTCTAGGTGAACGTGGCCTAGGCATCGTAGCCTCTCCTTACTTTTATTAGCTGTATGGAATCAGCGAGTCTTGCATTTAAATGATTCGTATATTATGTTACAATCCACTTTATCGCCTCTTTTGGGTGGAGGTGGCTTGTATGTGTTTATTTTGGTTGTTTATGCTCGTTTTCGGCCCTTTTGGGGTATGGGCAAACATCGTTTAGCGGGCATTCGTGGCATTTAGGGTTGAGTGCCCGGCACACGTCTCGCCCGAACTGGATGAGCTTGATGTGGGTATCGAGGAACTTGTTTGGAGTAGTGGCATCCTCTAACGTCAATCGGATAGTGTCGTAGCCGGCGTTGCTTGGTACAAGCTCCAATCTCTTCGCTATCCTTGCTATGTGGCGATCGACGGGGAGGACGTCCTTCCCGGCGTTGAAGAGCAGGACGACGTCCGCGGTCTTCTCGCCCACACCCGGGAGGGACATGAGCGCCTCACGAGCCTCGGGGTAAGGCTTAGCGACGACTGCTGAAAGATCACCGTCATAGAGTTCCAGGACCTTCTCCGATACCTGCTTAATGGTTCTACTCCGCTGGTTGTACATCCCGGCGGGCCTGATGGCGTTGGCTATATCCGATTGGCTTGCCCTCGATAGGTTTCGCGGAGTGACGCCGACGCTCTCTTCTAGTCGCCTGTAGGCCGTTTCCTCGTTTCTCCAGTTGGTGTTCTGGCTTAGAATCGTCCTGATGAGAGACTTGAAAACGTCACCACCGCTGGGCATCCAGCGCCGAGGGTAGAGCTCCTGGACCCTTAGGAGGGCCTTCTCAGCCCTCTTCGTCCTCGTCTTCGTCGTCTGTGTCAGGGTCTCCCACTACCTCTTCGGGGTCCTCTATCGGCTCGATTATAACGGGTGGCTCGACTGGTTCCAGTGGCCTGTCCTTAAGGTCCTTGATCTTCCACGCGATTAAATCCAGTAGTCCGTTGAGGTTTGTTCTCTTGTCTGCTGATACGGTCGTCCATGGTATGTCGTAGTGGTCGAGGCTTAGCTCTTCCTCGATGTTTTTCACTGTGTCTGCTGGCGCCTTGTCCACCTTGTTGAATACGAGGATGACGCGCTCTGTCGGGACGCCGATGTCGCGTAGCAGGCTGATTCCTTCGCTGAGTTTGAGCTGTAGGGTGAGCGGTGGGTCGGTTATCTCGAATAGCAGGATGACGACGTCGGCGCTTCTTATGTCCTCGAAGTTGATCTGGAAGCTCTTTATTAGGCGGTGGTCGAGGTCGAGTACGAAGCCAATCGTGTCGATGAACATGACGGTTGTTTCGGGGTCGATGTACCGTTTCGAGTATTTGCTGCTGAGTGTTGTGAATGGGCGGTCGCTTACTGGTTTGTGTTCGCCGGTCAGTGCGTTGAATAGGCTGGTCTTCCCAGCGTTGTAGTAGCCAGCGATGCATATCGTGGGGTAACCTAGCTTCTTGCGGTTCTCTATCTGTTGTTTCTTCTCGACGACCATAGCTTGTATGTTTTCCTTGATGTCTGACTGGCGTCTCGATATCTCCCTTAGTTGTCCGCGGAAGCCGTACTCGCCGCCGCTGTGGAAGAAGGGGCGGTCGTGGGTGAAATGTATGTTTGCTGAGAGCTTGTAGAAGGGCGCGAGCTTTTCGAGCCTAGCGGACTCGATCTGTAGCTTGCTGAGGTTGTCCGATGCCATCTGGTCGAATATCTCGAGCGTCAACTCATATCGATCGATGACATCGCAGGCCGTTCCCTGTATAAGGTTGAGTTTCTGGCTACTCTTGAGCAGGTTGTAGAAGACTACGAGTTGAACGTCGTGTTTCTCCGCCTGTCTCTTGATCTCGCCGACTTTTCCCTTGCCTATGCAGTATTTCTCGAAGGGGCGGTATCGAGTTTGGACTACTTCGCCGACGACCTCTATTCCGAGTGCTTGGACGAGTGCTTTTAATTCGTCAAGTCTGACTCGATAGACCTTGTGGTCGTGGACGTTTGTTTTTAGCATGACGATAATGGCTCGTCCCTTGAGGGCGTCCCTTGGTCGGACTTCTTCAGGCAATGTTTGTGTAGTGGTGTTGGTGAACGTTTCTTAAAAAGCATCCATCGCTCAGCGAGTTGGACATTTATTACATCTTTATGTAATAGGTCGTAAATTTGTTTAGCCAAACTTTTATTTGAGATATTTTAAAACTTCTTTTCCGTGTAAAGAAATTATTGGCGCGTGTATAAGATTACCTCCTTCCCCCTCGTTATTTTTAGTTGTTTCACAATCCAGTATCTATTGATAAAATATTTCAAGTCTATGAAGGATATATGGAATCATTAGAAAGGATATCTGGTAATCTCATGCTACCTTTGCATTTTCGCTCATCTGATTATACTCCGTGTCCAGAAGCTAATGGAAACAATCGGGAAATTAGAGGTAGTCTAGTATGTAGTGTGAATATGGGAGTTCCACTTTGGAAATATAATTTCGATGATCTGCCTATACTCGGGCTTAATCATGACATCAGGATACTCTACCTCTAATTCGTCTATGCTTCGGTAGCCGAGGAGCATCTTAGGGAAAACGCGAGGGTTCACCCTGATATCCTCTCTCTGCTCACTCTGGCTTTGATCGACTTTTACGACGATGCCGTTCTCGAATGTCAATGTAATGGTGAAAACGTAGAGGTTGAGCGGGATTGAGCCTGTGTATCCATGTAGAGGAGAGCGTTTGATCCTTTCTTTGAACACCTGCTTGATCTTCTCTAGGAGTTGTATATAGTTGATAACCTTCATCTGCCATGCGTATGGACGTCTCTTCGAGGCGCTGAGATCAAAGAGATACTTGCTGAACGGCTCGCTGTATCCCTCACGAGAGACGAGTCCAGTCGCTCCGTTTTCTTCGCCAAGTCTTCGGAGGAACGCTGCGATCATCGCGGATGTGGCCTTGTTTGCTTCCGTAATCTCGTGTAGGAGAACAGCCTTTCCCTCGATGCCTGCTCTAAAATAGGCGATAATTTCGTCACTAATCCTCACGGCGTAGGTTGTGCTCTTATGCTCCCCGACGATTCCAGCTTTCTCCTGTGTTGCCCACTCCCGGGGGCTCCTCATGCTGTGAATCAGATACTTTCTCTGAGACGTTTCGAGGAGGTTCATGGCCACTGGAATCTCATCAGGCTGTAGGGGGGAGATATTGGATGTCGTTTGAGTCGGTAATTTAGCTAGGGGGATCGTCACCCCCTCGTCTAGCGTCACCGAGTACTCATACCCGAACTGTCTATAGAAGTAAGGTATCCCCTCAATCGCCGCGAGGTCGTACCCGTCCTCCCGGGTGCGTTTATCGAACTTCGCGTTGAGCAGTCTCTGGAGCCCCCTATGCCTATAATCGGGATGTGTGGCGACAAGCCCCATCTCAGCTACACTGAGGGGTACGTCCCCGAGGCTCCAAGTCATCGGTATCAGGTTCAGCGTCGCCACCATCCTGTCGCCATCCCAGAGTGAGAAGAAGTTGCGAGGGGTCATCCCGGGATGAGTATCGTAGAGGCGCCTGCCTAGGACATCTACCCCCTCATTGGGGAACGCGAGACGCAGCAATGAGGCGTACTTTTCGAGGGCGTGCTCGCCTTCGATATAGCTGAACTTGTATTGGGTCGTCCCGGGCACCGAATACGCTGAGGTGGGTCCGAGTTTAAGCCTTTATCAATTCATTGACCCTGTCGAGGAGCCTTCTCGCTATCTCCTTCTTCGATGTGAGGGCGATATGGAGGACATCCCGCTTCGGGTCAATTATGTAGACCTCGTTCGTGTCGACGTTGAAGCCACGGTTCTCCTTGGAGACGTCGTTGGCGACTATGAGGTTCATCTTCATCTCCTTGAGGCGCTTGTAGCTCCTCTCGATCAACTCCTCCTCGGTAATGTCATACTCGGCCTTGAAGCCAACGAGGAAGACCTTCGGATCGGCCTTCTTGACCTCGGCTATCACCTTGGGGAGGGCTTTGAGTTTGAGGGTCCACTCCCCCTGGTTAGAAGGGGTCTTCTCCATTTTCCTGTCTGCGGGTCCCCAGTCGGAGGCTGCTGCGGATAGTATGGCGGCGTCGTACTTCTTCGCCTTTAGCTCGCCGACGACCGCGTTGAGCATCTCCTCCGTTGTCTCAATCTTGACGACCTTTGCGTTCGGCGGGGGTTGGGCCGTGGCTGGGCCATAAACTAGGGTGACCTCCGCACCGCGTTCTAGGGCGTCTTCGGCGATGGCTACACCCATCTTCCCGGAGCTCGGGTTGGTGATGTAGCGGAAGGCGTCGATATAGGCACGCGTCGGGCCAGCGGTGATTAGGATTCGCTTCCCCTTGAGGTCCTGTAGCTTCGTCAGCTTCTTGACCACGGCGGCGACGATCTCCTCCGTTCCGGGTATCTTCGCTTTTCCCTCCTCGAATCGGGGCATCAGCACCTCCACGCCTATGCTTTGGAGTTTGCGGATATTCTCGTTGACTATAGGGTGCTTGTACATACTCGCGTGCATTGCGGGGGCGATTATCACGGGGATGCCCGCACCGATGGCAGTAGTGAGCAGCGTCGTCACGGGTGTGTCGTCGATGCCCACTGCGACCTTTCCGATCGTGTTGGCGGTGGACGGCGCGACGAGTATGAGGTCCGCGTGTTCACTGTGCTCGCCGCCGTATTGAACGTGCTCGATTTCCCCCGTCAACTCGGTTACGACAGGGTTACCCGTTGACCAGTGGAACATATCTGGGTGGACGACGTGCTCCGCCATCTTCGACATGACCACGTAGACGTCCGCGCCGAGGCGCATCAGCTCCCGAGCGATGTCCGGGCTCCTGATCGCGGCGACGCTACCAGTCACGCAGAGTACAATCTTCTTCCCGAGAAGAGCGTGGGACTTCGTCCCGATGATCGACTTAGATGTATGCTCTCCGAATGCCATCCCAGTCTCATGGCTTACGGCAACGGGTCTGTCTTTTAACTTTTTACAACAAATCTCCCTTTGGCTCAATTGGGGTGAGGTTTAGAGGTTCTCCAGCTTCTCTTCGATCTCGCTAAGGCGCTCCATGATCTCCTCGAGCTTTTCCTCGATGGTGTCGATCTTGTCGATTAGACCGGCTACCTCGACCTCGAGGTCGTTGACCTTTTTTTCCTGACTCATGCACACTAGTCTCCGGTTCTGCGTTGATTGGCTCTCTTTATAAATTTAACTGGGTTAGGGTCGGCTGCGGCTAAGTGGTCCTCTTTGCGTTTTTGAGGGCGTCGGTGTACCACTTGGTGTCTTCCTCCGCGTAGCTGGACACGTTGGATCGAAGGGACTTTCCCTCGTTGCTGAGGATCACGACCTCCTTGATCTGGCTGTTCATTATCTTGCGGCGGCAGCGCTGGCAGGGGACAGCCATCGTTAGTTTGCCGTCCCTGTCCTTGCCTGCTATATAGAGTGTGGCTCCGATGCGGTCCGAGCGGTTGCTGTTGATTATGGCGTTCTCCTCCGCGTGGACGGCGGGGCAGTAGTCATACGCGGCGCCCTGCGGTGACTCCATCTCGTCCTTTATGCAACCGACCTCGTAGCAGTTTACGACGCCCCTTGCGGTGCCGTTGTAGCCGGTCCCCACGATGGTGCTGTCCTTCACGATGACCGCCCCAAACTTACGCCTCGTGCACGTTGAGCGCTCCGCAACGCTGAGCGCGATGTCTAGGAAATACCTATCCTTATCCGGCCGATCCATGGCTGAAGAATCGGAGGTTCGGATAAAAAGCCTTCCAGCCACCGGCGGAAAACGTTTATCGCTTAACCCCTCCCCCGAGTACTCAGGCGGGCGATGATGACTTTGCCCTTCTGAATCCGTGATGAGGATCTTGAGTTTGGAGCCCGCCGCTCACAACCTTCATAACATGAGTCGGGGAGACTGTATCCACGGTGAAAGAATATGCCGTGGATAGAGGTCAAATGGTACGCCGGTAGGGACAAGGCCACGAAGGCCAAGACTATGGAGCTGCTAACGAAGGCGATGTGCGAGGCCGTTGGGTGCAAGCCCGAGGCAGTCAGCGTCGTCTTCTACGACGTCGAGAAGTACAACTGGGGCAGCGCCGGGAAGCCCTACGGCAATTAGTCCGGCTAACTCCCTCTTTTTAACCGCGTTCTCCAGCTCGGAGATCACGCTCTCTTTTCCGATAAGCGAGATGTATGGTCCGAGCCTGGGTCCCTGGCTTTTTCCGAGCAGAACCCTGTAGACAATGGGGAAGACGTCCCGCGGCTTCAGGCCGTTCTCCTTCGCCGCGTTGAAGGCCACGCTCTGTATCTCCTCCGGCGTGTTCGCCTTCCTCAACTCAGCTATGACTGCCTTCACAATCATGGCTTCGGGTTCGGTTAGTGTAATCTCTGGGAGCTCTTCGGCGAAGTCCTCCACCCAGTTCATGGCGTAGCCTATCCGCTTCGAGAGCCCGTTCTCGGTCTTGTCTAGGTATCCGTACTCCCTGAGCTTCGACGTGATGAACTCGACCTCCGAGCCCCTCGGGGCGAGGCGCGCGAGCTTCAGCACGAGGTTGTAAGGGACATGTACCTCAGGTTCCTTCGGGGGCTTTAGCATCCAGCAGTACTCGAATAAGCCGGATGACTGCGCCTTCTCCATCTCGTTCAAGGTCTTTGCCTTCCCAAAGAAGGCGTCCTCAGTGTCGTCGAGCTCGTCCATGTGGGTGGGTATGTCCTCGACGCTCCCGTTCTTCGTGCCGACGAAGCGCTTGAAGATGAGGAGATTGAGGGACTGGGGCGAACCATAGTGGTACCATACCTGCGGGGTGAATACGTTGCCAGCGGACTTGCTGATCTTCTTTCCGCCGCGGTCGGTGAACATCTCGTACTGGACATGCATGGGCGGCTCCCAGCCGAGTATCTCGCGACATATCCTGTCGTTGACGCGTACACTGTCGGCGATGTCCTTGCCGTATGCCTCGAAGCGTATGTCGAGGGCCCTCCAACGGGCGGCGAATTCTACCTTCCAGCTGAGCTTCCCATTGCCTGTGAGTATGTCTACCTCGCCCTTGTGGCCACAACCCTCCAGCCAGTTGCCGCGTACCTCCATCCCGTTGCACTCGTACTCGATAGTGTGGGACTCGGGGTGGTACTTCGTGGCGTGTGTGGTGTAGATTCGCCCGCACTTCTCGCAGACGACGAAGTAGGGGAGCTCCTCCGTGTACTTCTCTTGACCGATCTCGTCCTCGATGATCTTCCCAACCTTCTCGTGGTTGTTCATGATGGCGAGGATCTCATCGTCGAAGACGCCCTGCTTGTAGCACTCGAAGCCGCTCATGAAGTGGTAGTCGGCGCCCGCGGTGTCTAGGGCGGCGAGTAGCTGACTCGTCATGTGTGCTCCGAAGCTCTTGTGGCACTCGCCAGCTGGGTCAGGGATGGTGCTTACCGAGTAGCCGAGCCACTTCTCTAGTTCTTTAGGGAGCCCCGCGGGGACCTTCCTGAGACCATCTTTGTCGTCGCTGAATGCGATTAGCTCCGCGTCATATCCCTGGACCCTACAGCCGAGGGCGACAGCGTAGTTACGAAGTGCGTCGCCGAGGCTCCCGATGTGCGGGAACCCTGAGGCGCCGAGGCCGCTCTCCGTCCTGATAAGCTTTAGGCTTCTGCCGAGCTTCTTCTCCCTTTCTATGAGTTCCGAGGCGGCCTTGTCGTACCACGTGCCTTTACCGATGATCTCAGGCATCCATCTCTACCTTCGAATACCTACCATGGATTGTTTTAAAAAGGGTTCGCCGCCCCGAATCGCTTAAAGGGATAGTGGGTGGATCGTTCTCCGTGAAGTCGAAAGAGGGCAGGCCGATCCTGACCTACGTCATCATCGCGGCGTCCGCGCTCGTGATGCTCCACGAGACGATCCTCCCCGCATCGGCGGCGAGCCTACTCTATGACGAGTACGCCCTCAACCCAAGTTACGTCACCCACGGGATGCGGATCGTAAGCATCGTCTCATACATGTTCCTCCACGCGGACTGGGTCCACCTGATACTCGACAGTTTCGCGCTCTGGGGGGTCGGGACCATAATGGAGAGGGAGATCGGCTCAGCGAGGTTCGGGATCGTCTTCCTCGCCTCGGGCGTGGTCGCGGGCCTCTCACACGTCGTTTTAAACTCCGGCTCGACAATCGCCCTCGTGGGTGCCTCCGGTGCCGTGTTCGGTACCCTCGCGACTCTCTTCCTCCTCAGCCCATTTAAGAAGACCACCATCTTCGTCGTCCCGCTCCCTGCAATCATGGTCGGCGTACTCATGGTCTCAGTCGAGCTAGCGAGCTTCGTCTGGGCAAGCGGGACACTCGCAGCCAACGACGTTCAGGTGATCGGCTTCGTGACCGGCGCTGTACTGTCTTTCTGGATCGACGCGAAGCGGGCGCTGAAGTGGCTTGTCATAGGGGTGGGGGTCGCGATAATTATTTACATGCTCGGGATGTACCTCGGCGTCATCTGAGGCTGAGCAGCGCTTCGGGTAGATCTTGCATCGACTTGATCGTAGCGTCGGGCTTCGCTGCTTCCATCGCCACCTTGTTCGTGAAGTAGACTGGAATCGCGATAGTCCTAGCCCCCGCTGCCTTACCCGCCAGCACGTCGTTGTGGCTGTCACCCACCATCACGCCGTCTAGTGGGTCTACACCCATCTCCTTGAAGCAGGCCAGAACCTGGTCGGGGTGGGGCTTCATGAGCAGGCCAGGGGTTCTACCGACAACGGATTGGAAGAACTGGGAAACCTCTAGTCTATCGAGAATCTCCTTCGCAACGCCACCCGAGTTCGAGGTGCAGACCGCCATTTTAACCCCCTGATCCCTGAGCCATCCCAGCGTCTCACGGGTCCCCGGCATGAAACCGCACATCTCGATCCCCTCGGCCTCGTAGCCGTCCAGCACCCCCCATATTCTACCGCGCAGCTCCTCGATCTCCTCCCGAGACTGCGTAGTTGCGAGCCGGGTCTCCATCTCGTGGATCAGGTTGAAGAGACCCTTAGAGGTGCAGCTCGAGATCATTTCCTCGCTGCAACCGCACGCCCGGTAAGCCCCGACAACTTCCTCCTGTGCCTCCCTCCACCTGACATGCTCACCAAGGTCGATGAGTGTGGCGTCCAGATCGAATACTATACCTTTGATCTTTAAGGGAGTCAAGACGAATGCGGAGAGTGGGTTCAGGTTATTTATAGTTGTGTGGAGCCCCGGGCGGGATTTGGACCCGCGATCTTTTGCTTACCAAGCAAACGCTTTAGCCTGGCTAAGCCACCGGGGCGAACAATCATAAGCACAGGGAGGATTGATTTTAAGCTTATCCCGCTTAGAATAGGGGTCTAAATGAAAAAGGAAATAGACGCCAGCCTTTCGTCAATGAGTGTGTTTTTCTAGTTACTAAATAACTGATATTATAGACTATTTTCCCTAACGCGGCGATTATCAACGTCCGTAAAAATCGTGTAATAAACCCGAGTGAAACTGAGTGAAAATGATGCGAAAGTAATTTCTGATTAATGCCATTATATTTATATACTCAGAAATTATCCTATTTGTGGGGCTGATTAGTAGTGGCTCAGGTTGGTTCTAAGCGAGCGATGGTCGAGCGCATCGTGCAGACGACCCGCGAGGAGGCGGCATCCAAACGCAGGAGCGTGGAGACCATCGACCCGATCATCAAGGTCGGGCGAAGGATGTACCCGTACCTCTCTGATCGTGATCTCCTCGACTGCGCATCTACCGCCCTTCGTGTCATCCTCAGCAAAAAGGGGTCAGATCCCCTCCAAATGACCCTTGTCACCTACTGAGTCCGGCTAGTTCCCGCACCTTGTCCATGTTCTGGTAATCGCTGCGTCTGCTATCTATCGGCGTCTCCATTATCAGGGGTCTCTTGGCTAGTTGGCTCACGAGTATGCGGCGGAACCCTTCCACTCCGATCTTGCCGAGTCCAATATGATCGTGGTGGTCAACCCCTGAGCCGAGTTCACCAAAGGAGTCGTTTAGATGGACGAGTTTGAGCTTGCTGAAGCCGATTGTCTTCCTTAGTACCCGAAGCGTCTGGGCGAGGCCATCCTCTGTTGCTATATTGTAGCCTGCCGCGAACGTGTGGCACGTGTCAAGGCAGAACCCGAGCTTCTTGCTCCCAAGTTCGTTGATGAGGTCGGCTATATAGCCGAAGTTTGACCCCATATGACCTCCCGAGCCTGAATCGTTCTCAAGGAGTATCATGGAGCTGTCCTCGTCGACTGCTTGTCCAAGGGCCTGTATAAGACGCAGCCTCCCACCCTCGGCGCCCGAGCCCACGTGGCTCCCGATGTGGGTCACGATGTACAATATACCTAACTCCTTGCACCTCTCAGTCTCCTCGATGAGTGCGTCTACGGATTTCTTGTAGATGGTGTCGCTTGGGCTGGCGAGATTTGGGAGGTAGGGCATGTGGGAGAAGACAGGGCCTATCCCCGACTCCCTATGCTTTCGGCGGAACACCCTGACCTCATCTGGGTTGAGGGGCTTGGACTTCCAAGTCCTCGGGTTCCGGGTGAATATCTGGAAGGCTGTGCACCCGAGAAGTTGAGCCCTGTCGAAAGACTGGTCTATGGAACCGGATATTGAGACGTGAAAGCCCAGCTTCACGATTGAGATAAAGGTCTCCGGGGTATTAAAAGTGGGAGAAGAAGGGCTACGATGCCTTCTTGACCGCCTTCTCGAGGATCTCCATCCCAGAGTCTAAGATGTCGTCCTCGATGGTGAGCGGCGGGTGGAGGCGTACGCAGTTGTTGTAGAGCCCAGCCTTTAGGATCATTAGGCCGCTGCTGAGGCAGGTCTTGATGACCTTGCTGCTCGCGTCGGGGTTGGGAGTCTTGGACTTCTTGTCCGTGACGAACTCCATCGCGAGCATTGGGCCTAGTCCCCTGACGTCGCCGATGATCTCGTACTTCTCCTTCATCTCCTCAAGCATCGGGCGTAGGTGCTTGCCCATCTTGGCGGAGTGCTCCACAATCTTCTCGCGCTTTATTAACTCAAGCACTTTAAGACCCGTTGCACAGGCGATCGGGTTGCCACCGTAGGTGCCGCCCATGCTGCCTGGGTAGGTGTCCTTCATCAACTCATCCTTAGCGACCACGCAGCTGAGGGGGAGGCCAGAGGCGATTGCCTTGGCCATGGTCATGATGTCGGGCTCGATGCCGTAGTGCTCGATTGCCCACATCTTGCCGGTGCGGCCGAAGCCCGTCTGGACCTCGTCGATGATCATCTTAATGCCGTGCTCGTCGGCGAGCTTCTTCAGTTCCTTGAACCAGTCGAGTGGCGGTGTGATGAAGCCTCCCTCGCCCTGAACTGGTTCGGCGATTATCGCGCCGACGGTGGAGGGGTCGACCTGTGTTTTGAAGATGCTGTGTTCTATGTGTTCGATGCATGCGTGTCCGCAGTCTGGGTACTCGACGTGGAATGGGCATCTGTAGCAGTAGGCGTAGGGCGTGAAGTAAACGCCGGGTACAAATGGTCCGAAGCCTACCTTGTATGGGTCCCACTTGCCCGTGAGGGTCATAGCCATCCACGTCCTGCCGTGGAAGCTGTTCTCGAAGCTCAGTATGTTCGGCCTCTTAGTCCCCTGGCGGACGAGCTTTACCGCGTTCTCGACGGCCTCGCTCCCACTATTCAGGAACATGGCCCTCTTCTTGTAAGTGCCAGGTGTGACCTTCACCATCGCCTCAGCGAGCTTCACGTATGGCTCGTAGTTGACGACGTGTATGCAGCCGTGGATGAGCTTGCCCGCCTGGTCGCAGATCGTGTCGACGATCTCCTGTTTGCAGTGGCCTAGGCTGACGACGCCTATTCCGCTCGTGAAGTCGATCAGGGTGTTCCCGTCGACGTCCGTTACTAATGCGCCCTTTGACTCGGCTACACCGATGGGCTGTGTGAGGTAGACACCCGGCGGCACGAACTCGTTTCTCTCCGCGAGCAGCGCCTTGCTCTTTGGGCCGGGTATCTCTGTGATGAGGTTAGGAACCTTCGCCTTCGGCATGTTCCATCGACTATGGTTCCTTGATTCAGCTAATAACGGTAATGGTGAGTAAAAGTGGCGAGAGGGAGGGGGTTTATGCGACGGTGAGGGCTAGGACCGCCTTCTCAGTGTGCATCCTGTTCTCGCCCTCATCGAAGACTACGCTGTGAGGTCCCTCGATGACCGAGTCGGTCATCTCCTCGCCGCGGTAGCCGGGGAGGCAATGCATGAAGACGCTATCGGGCTTCGCGAACTTGATAGTCTCGTCATTGATCTGGTACTTGGCGAAGGCGACCTTGCGCTGCTCGATGTCCTTGTGCCCCATGCTGTGGAAGGTATTGGCGTAGACCACGTCGGCGCCCTTCAGCGCCTCCTCTAGGTCGTCGGTGACGACCATCTGGGTCTTGCCGATGCTGGCATGCTCCTCCGCGAACTTTGTTATCTTGGGGTTCGGTGCCCAGCCCTTGGGTAGTGCGATGTAGCAGTCCATACCTAGGAGGCTGCTACAGGTCATGAGGCTGTGGCAGACGTTCCACGGGTCGCCGACGTAGGCGAGCTTGTAGGCCCTTGATGTGGCCCTTGTGCTCTCGGATTGTGAGCATGTCGGCGAGGCCCTGGCAGGGGTGCACGAGGTCAGTTAGCGCGTTGATGACGGGGTTCTTCATGTACTTGGCGTATTCGTCGACGATTTCCTGACCGTAGGTGCGTATAACGAGTGCGTCGCAGTACCTGTCGAGAATGCGCGCCGTGTCCTTGATGGGCTCGCCGCGCGCCAGCTGCATCGTGTCGGGTGTCGCGTAGAAGCTCTGCGCCCCAAGGTGGGCGATGCCCGCTTGGAAGCTGAAGCGGGTACGCGTGCTATTCTTCTCGAAGACCATGGCGATGGTACGCCCCGCAAGGTAGTCGTGAGGTTCCTTCATCATCCGCTTATACTTCAGCTGCTGGGCGACGTCCAGCATGTAGGTGATCTCGAGGGGTGAATAGTCCATAAGGGTGAGGAAGTCCTTTCCGAGGAAGCGATCCTTCATACTCATTACAGGTCGTGGTATGATCCATCTAGAACGTCTTTAACATTAACGGTCGCGGATGTGGCACGGGTTGCTGCAACGATAGATAACGGAAAAAAAGTGCTGGGTGAACCTACAGACGCAGCCTCAGGCCTGTCCGAAGTGCGGGAATGCCCTCAAGCCCGGTCAGAAATTCTGCAACATTTGTGGCGCTCAGTTACAGTAGGGCTACTTCCAGTCCCCGAGCGCCTTCCTTATGTCTAGTATCTTGCCGTAATGGTAGGCGTTATGCTCGACGATTATCATGAGCTCGCGCAGGTAGGTGTTCTCGGTCTGCGGGACCATCGAGAGAAGGTCGATCTCCGTGTTCTTCGCTAGTTTTATTGCCCTCCTCTGATCTTTGAAGAAGCCATCAAGCGACTTTTTCCACTCCTCATCTGTCGGTTTATGCCCTGTTTCGGGCCAGAATCCTATCGGCCACTCCGTAGGCTTCCAGTCTGGATCGAGTGCGAAGTCAAGGAGGTCCTTCTGCGCTCTGCGAATGTGCTCCAGCTCCTCGTAGACGGAGTGCAGGGCCTTGTTCGGTCTCACCCCTCTGAGTTCGGGTTTCATGCCGTCGAGCCCGGCCTTGTAGTCGACAAATGCCTGACCGCCCTTAAGCGATAACACGAGATGTTCTCTAAAAGCGTCCATTCAATGCACCTGCCTAGGTGGTGGGTGCAGGATGGATATTAAAGTGAATATTGAGGTGGGAGTTTAGGCGCGCCACTCGCGACCGAGGACCTCGCGGCTGATGATGACTTTCTGTACGTTCGCCGCGCCCTCCGCGCCGATACAGTAGCTCATCAAGCCACGGAGACCCATCTCGAGGGGGCACTCCTTGGTGTAGCCGTAGGCGCCCATCCAGAGGAGGACCCTGCGGAACACGTCTAGCGCGTGGTGTGGTGCGAGGTACTTGCACATGCCGAGGTATTTGCTCACCTCGAGGGCATCGAAGGTGCCGTGCTTATACTTCTGGTCGAGCATCCATGCCGTCTTGTAGACGAGGCTCTTGATGGCCTCGTGGTGGGCCGCCATGTCAGCTAGGTCGAACTGCACTCCCTGGAACTTGGCGATCGGCTGGCCGAAGACCTGACGCTGCTTTATGTAATCCATGCCTAGCTCCATCGCACGTGAAGCCGCGCCTATGCAGCTGGCGGAGACCATGACGCGGGCCGCGTCGAAGCCCTCCATCGTGTAGTAGAAGCCCTTGCCCTCCTCGCCGAGGAGGTACTCCTTGGGGAGCTGGACGTCGGTCATCTTGAATCCGCCGGTGCTGATGGCCATCCTGCCCATGTTATCGAAGCGCTTCGTTATCTCGACGCCTGGGGCGTTGATTGGCATGAATAGGGCGCTCATGCCCTTGTGGCCCTTCGCGCGGTCGGTGTAGCCGGAGACGAAGTAGCCGCCGTTGATCTCGGTGGCCTCGGCGGTGCCGCTGATGTAGCACTTCTCGCCGTTGAGGAGGTAGCCCTTGTCGTTTTTCTTGATCATCGTCTTGAAGCCGGCGACGTCACTGCCGCCCCCGGGCTCCGTGGCGCCGATCCCTATGAACGACTCACCTCTCGCCGCCTTGCGGAGGCACGCCTCTCTGACGGGCTCCTGCGCATACTTGTCGACGACGAAGCCCCAGCTCGCCTGAACGAGGTAGAAGACGGGGGACGCTACGGAGATGTCGGCGTAGCCGAGCTCCTCGGCCCCGATGGTGGCCGTGATCCAGTCTGCGCCTGCGCCGCCGTGCTCCTCGGGCAGCGTGAGACAGAGAAGACCCAGGTCGCCGAGCCCCTTCATGAAGCTCTTAGGGATCTGGTGCTTCGTGTCGTTCTCCCTGACCTGCTCTAGTGTCAGGTTCTTCGAGAGCCAGTCCTTTACTGACTCGCGGAACAGCTGCTGCTCTTCGGTGAATGAGAAGTCTATCAACGTTACAACCCTCTGTTTTTGCTGTCTGAGCGCCCCGACGATATTTAAGCACTTCGTCATGAGACGAATACGGGTTCGACGTGAGACGATTCCATTCTTCGGCAACGATTAATACCCAATCGGACCAAGCTTGAGGCGTGGGTTTCCTGATGAAGATACTTGTACTCGGGATGGGCCTAATGGGGCCGACCGTCGCCAAGGATTGTGCCGGCGACAAGCGTGTGGAGAAGGTAACGGGCTGCGACATCGACGAGTCGAAGCTGCAGGCGGCTAAGAAGTACGTTGACAGCAAGAAGTTCGACACGAAGAAGGCGGACTTGACAAGCCACGAGTCGCTCGTCGCCGCTATGAAGGGCTACGACGTCGTGGTGAACGCTTCCTCTGCGAAGTTCAGCATGGGCGTCCTAAAGGCCGCCATGGAAGCGAAATGTAACGTGGAGGATCTCGCCGGCGGAGGATATCCGCTCGACGGCCCCATCTACAAGGAGGTGGAGAAGGCCGGGATCACAGCCATCCCCGGGAGCGGCGTCGACCCGGGCCTCATTGACCTTCTTTGCGGGCAGGCGATGGAGTACATGGACGATGTGGAGGACGTTAACTTCGCCTGCGGCGGCCTACCAAAGGACCCTAAGCCACCGCTCGACTACAAGATAGTCTTCGGCGGCACCCGGATGCCCATACGCCCCGGCAAGGTCCCAATGATCGTAGACGGCAAGGTCCAAGAGATGGATAGATACAGCGAGGTCGAAGGCATCTTCGTCAACCAATACCCGGAGATGGAAGCATTCATCGACGGCTTCCCCTCCAGCCTCCTCAACCTCTGCCAGGAGAAGAAGGTCAAAAACTTCCGCGGCAAAACGATCAGGTACAGCGGCTTCGTTGACAAGCTCATGTTTCTCCTCGACCTCGGCGTTATCAGTAGCAAGCCAATCACCTACCAAGGGCGGGAGATCGTGCCCATTGACCTCTTCCACGAGCTCGTCTACCCCATCATAAAGTTCGACGAGGCAGCGGGGGACAGGGACATCACCGTCCTACAGGTAAGCGTATCTGGGAAGAAGGGCGGGATCGATATCGACGTCAACTACGAGATGCTTGATGAGTACGACGAGAAGGCCGGTGTGACCTCGATGGCGAAGACCACGGGCTTCACCGCCGCCATAATCGCCCGTATCCTCGGAAGCGGCGCAGTAAAGAAGAAGGGCATACAGTGGCCCGTAAGAGTCATCAGGGGCGAACTATTTGAGGAACTCCTAAGCAGCCTCAGGGAGAGAGGCGTCGAGATAACAGAGACTATTACGAAGACCCGTGGCGTCTAAGCTACTACAGACGCTGGGGCCGGCGTCGGCTCCTTCCTTCTATAATACAGGTAGATGCCCACCGCGAGGATGGCGGGCACATGGAATATGCATACCTCGAATATCGGGTCCATGAACATGTACGCCGAGCGCTGAACAACGAACAGTACCACTGATATTAGGCCGAGTATGATGGCAGTCGTCCTCCAGGAGTTAAGGTCCGTAGGGTTCAACGGCTATGAGTGACAGCTTCCGGGGTAAAAAGGCTTCACCGGGTCAGCGCAGGTCGACGAGTGGGATGTCCTGGTGTGAGCCGTCGGGCAGCGTCCTCCTGATGGTCATGGGGAGGACCCCCTCGTTTAGCTCCGCTAACGCGATGTCGATCGGGTCGCTGACCCTTTGTGGTAGTTCGACCAAGATTGGTGCCCCCAGCGATACCTGTAGCGCGCGTGCGCCTACGATCCTCGCCCTCTCGAAGCGCGTGAGCTTCGGCGGGCCAATCATGACGTTTCCACTCATCGTATTTACCTTCACAAAGCATAGATCTTAGGCAGCGCGTTAAGTGTGCAGGATGCGGTTCGACCGGAGTCATGTTCACACAAAGTTGCCACCACGAAACTAACCTAGCAAACCAGATACTCTCAATATAAACATGCCTATTAACCTTTCAGAATTAACACTAATCTGAAAATTGGGTGGGACGCCAAGTCTACTTCTCAGCTACAACCTTGTTCTTGATGGAGCCGATCTTCTCGACGCCCACCTCGACTATGTCTCCGGGTTTGAGGAGGCCGAGCGGGTGAGCCATGCCAACGCCCGATGGGGTGCCTGTGGCGAAAATGTCACCGACCTCGAGGGTTATCCCCGCGGACAGGGTGGCGACAATCTTCTTGAGGTTGAAGATCATGTCACTAGTATTCGTGTGCTGCCTCTCCTCACCGTTGACCTTGCACCAGAGATCAAGGTCCTGCGGGTCGCCGACTTCGTCCCTCGTCACGATCCAGGGGCCCATTGGGGCGAACGTGTCGAGGCTCTTTCCCCTGTACCACTGCTGGTGCTTCGACTGCAGGTCCCTGGCGGAGACGTCGTCGAAAGCCATATAGCCGGCGATATAGTCGTAGACCTTCTCCTCGGGGATATTCTTCCCCTTCTTCCCGATGACGAAGGCGAGCTCAGCCTCGTAGTCGAGCTTTTCGGTGACCTTCGGGTAGATTATGTTATCGTAGGGTCCCGTTACAGCGGTTGGAGGCTTTGTGAAGTAAATTGGTACTGGCGGCAGGTTTGGTGCTGCTCCACCCTTGCTCCCCTCCTTCACGTGCTCAGCGTAGTTCAGCCCAAGACAGACGATGTTTTTTCTCGGCCTCGGTATCGGGGCCATCAGTTTCGCTTTCTTGAGGGGGGTGAGATATTTGGAGCCTTCTGCGGCTTTCATCGCCTTCTTCGCCTCGACCAGACCCCTGGAGCCAAGGTCGAGGAAACCGAGCATGTCGAGAGGAGCGACCTTTACGCTCTTGAACGAGTCTCCGAGATGCGCCTTGAAGGCTGCATTTAGGTCGAGCACATCGTCGCCTACGACTGCGCCGATACTGATGTTTTTCCCGAATCGATAGGTTACGAGTTTCATGCCAATCCCTTAATGCAACATGCTCGGGTTTTTAACACCATACGGTAAACGGTAGGATCGAGATGGAAATCAAGACACACGAGGAGATTTCGCAGACGCTTGTTGGTATCCCACTAGAGGTCGTGGACGGGGTTAGGGCTGTTGCGGAGCTAACCGCGACTGGTGAGATGGCTGCGGACTCGACTGGACTCATCCATGGGGGATTCACCTTCGGCCTCGCAGACTACGCCGCGATGCTCGCAGTCAATCACCCGAACGTGGTGCTCGGCCAGGCTCAAGCGAAGTTCACCGCACCAATCCGTGTCGGTGAGACGATGAAGGCCGAGGCCATTGTCACGAAGAGAGAGGGGAGAAAAAGTGAGGTGAACGTCGAGGTTAAGGTGGGGGACAGGAAGGTATTCACTGGGTCGTTTACCTGCTATACTCTCGACAAACACGTTCTTGATATATGACTGGAAATCGATGCAAAAAAATAGGCTAATTCTTTTATATTGCCCGTCGTTAATAGACGGCATTCAGGTGCGATCAAAATTGACAATCGTTATCGACCCCTCAAAGGAAGGTCTCGAAAAAGTCCTCAGGGACTACCAGATCGAGGCACTGCAGATCATCTGGAACAGCGACAATAAGGGCATGACCTCACGCGAGGTCTACCAGGCGGTCAACAAGTCGCTCGGGAGTAAGACAATCTCAAGGGCCTCCATAATCAACTTCCTCAACGATATGTGCGACGAGGGAGTCCTGAAGTACGAGGAGGAGACCTGCAAGGGCGGGACCCGTAGGAAGTACTTCACCGGACTTGACGAGCTTGGTTTCAAGAAACATGTGGCCAAGGTTGTATTCAAGAGTCTCATGAAGGACTTCCCTGTGCAGACAAGGGAAGCCGTCGAGGAAGTCATCAACGACAACTAGGCGAGAAAGCCTAAGCTTCTTTTAATCTGTAACATCACTCTTCTCCCAGATATGCGTATTATCGTCGACGTCAAGGCCGAGTCCCGGGAGGAGAGCGTGGAGGAGATAGGCGAAGGCCACTACCTTGTGAGGGTTAAGGAGCCCCGCAAGAAGGGGAAGGCGAACGTAGCTGTCCTCAAACTGCTGAAGAAGCATCTGGGTAAACAGGTCGCTCTCGTCTCTGGGGCGACTTCGACCACAAAGATCATTGAGGTCGAGGAGTAAGGAACTTAAACACAAGAGGGGAAACGTGGAGGCATGACAAAGATAACCGAGCGCATCAGGGGCGTAGCAGTCTCCCTCGCAGACGGCCTCAGCACCATGGTCTATATACTCAAATGCGAGGGGGGGCTCATTCTTATAGACGTCGGCTTCACCCCCCTCTGCATCGAGAATATCGATGCAGAGCTGCGCGATATGGGGGAGAAGTGGGACAGCATTAAGCTCATACTCATCACACACGCCCACGGCGACCACATAGAGAACCTCCAAAAGGTCCTCGAACTCACAGGCCACCCAGAGGTGATGCTTGGAGCAGGAGACATGGACGCGCTGAAAGAACAGACAGGCGTTGAGGCTGACATGGGTTTAGAGCAAGGCGACATCATCGACGCCTGCGGTGGCATAGAAATTATAAACGTACCAGGCCACTCCGAGGGCAACCTTACCTATTATATCCGCGAGGAGAAGGCTATGATAGTCGGGGACACAATCTTCGGCGACGATGACGGAAATCTCTACACCCCACCCGCTAAGTACAGTGACGATGCCGAAATGGCGAAACGGGAGATCAAGAAGCTACTCGACTACGATTTCGACAAACTCCTCCTTGCACATGGTAAGAATATACTTAGAAACGCGAAAGAGGAAGTCGAGAAACTGGCGAACTCCTAACCGAGCGCAGCTATTACATCTTTGACAACTTTGCCCGGTTCGAGGCCGAGTTGCTTCGCCTTTGTTGTTGCAGCCTTTATCGGGGCGTTGAGGACATCGTCAAAGGTCTTCACTCCGCTCACGATGGCTGCAGCGGAGCCGAACTTCTCGGCGGCTTCTATATTGAGGTAACCGCACATGACGTAGCCCTTGGCTCCCTTGATTAGGAGGAGTGGTGGCGCGTTCTCGGGTAGCGTCGACTTCATCGCCTGGAAAGTTTTACCTCCGATCTCAATCTTCTCGATCTCAAACATATCTAGTCGATAGATGAGGCTTGGATCTGGAGATTTAACCTCTTCGGGGTTAGCCACAGGTGTAAAAACCCATTTTTTTTTATTTATGAACAGTGGCAAAAATTATAGGAACAGGTCCACTGGAGTTGTAGAACTCTTGAACGACTACATGTTCATCGATTCCTAGTGGCAGGTGCAAAAAGTGATGAATTTCCGGGATACCACCCTACTAGGAATCCACACCCAACCAGCCAGTGAGCCATACCACCCTACTAGGAATCAGATTCCTAGTGGCAGGTATCAGAGGGTCGAGGTGAGCACTCCGCGATTCCACCCTACTAGGTATGGGATTCCTACCCACAGGTGCGAGTCATACCATGCTACTAGGAATCCGGTTCCTAGTGGCAGGAATCCACGCGGGGTTAGTTGCCATGAGGAAATTCCACTATTTAATCGCCCTAAAGGGACACAGGAAGATCCATTCGGGGCTTTCGCACTATCTATTCACTATAGATACACGAGTTCGCCCTGTAATTTTGATTTTTTTCGCAGCTTTTTAACCCCCACTCGTCGAGGTCCAGAACAAATAATAATCGGTTAACTGTTGTTAATTAAAATAGAGCTAAAAAGGCTAGCTTTAAGGAACTCAGCCGGATTTCGATTTGAACATGGTGAAACCGCAGTTTCCGCATGTGTAGCGGTCACCGTGGTCGGCCATGAAGTATCCGCGCCCACACCTGTTGCAGAAGGGCCTCTTCCTCTCCAACTTACCGTCCTTGATCTCGTACTTCTTGTAGATCGAGTCGGCGCCCTTCTTCGGCTTCTTCTCAGCCGGTTTCTTATCCGCGGGCTTCTTGCCCTGTGGTGGTGGTGTTTGAGCCATTACTTCTTCTCCTCCTCAGGCGCAGCGGGGGCGGCGGCGGTGGCGGGCTTCTCCTCGGCCTTCACGGCCTCCTTCCCCTTGTTGCGGATGATGATATACTTGGGCTCCACTGCCTCCGCCGTCGCCGCGTCGTTATAGACGTGGGCGAGGCCAGTCGTCACCCTTGTACCAGACTTCGCCTCCAAGACGCGGACGTAGACGTTATCGAGCTCGGTCCTCATTAGGACCGAGATCTCACGCCTGACATCGGCTCTGCTCGGAGTGGAGGCCTCAGTAACCTTGAAGGCTAACTCCTTTCTACCAACCACCTTGTTGATCTTGGTGGATGTTAACTCCAGCTTCACTGTCTATTTCATCTCCATTCGGTTGAGGAATCCCCTCGCCCAGTCCCGCCTCTCGTCGGAAACGGTCACTACAACAAGCCCCTCGTGGGGCTGGCCGTAGGCTATCACCGATCCGATAGGCATCTCAGCCAACAGCGGGAGGACCAGGAGGTCCTCTTCACCTTCCACGACTACCGCCACCCGCCTTTTAAGCGTTACCGCGGCCCGGAGGACGAGCCAAGCCTCCGCGTTGATCGTCGCCGCCTCGTTGGGGACGTGTATCTCCTTCAAACCATGCTCGACCGGCTCGACTACGGCCCTGAGCGTCTTGCCATCAACCACAACGATATCGGGGAACAGCCCGGCGCAGATGAGGTTGGCCGCGACGAAGTCCCCGACAACTGCGAGGAGCGGTGGCTTTACCTTGAGCTTCTCCTTGAGACGGACGGCTGTATCCTTCGGCTCACCTCGGTAAAGTTCGCCGAGGGGCGTCTTCAACTCGATACGCATAGATTCGGGTAGAAGCAGAGTCTTGATCTGGGGGAGGCTTGGATCCTTGTTCTTAGCGTATCTTGAGGGCGTAACGCCCCGCCTCTTTGATCTTCATCTTCTCAGCCAACTGGCTCTTGGATGGGTCGAGTATGATGACAAATCCGAGGAAGTCCTCGCTTAGCTCCGAGCCCTTGCAGACAGGGCAGACGTTCTCGTCGGTAATTATCTTACAAGTTCTGCAGGCTTTGAGTGGCATTACTTCTTCTTCTCCTCCTTGGGGGCATCCATCGCTTTGACCTCTGCGTCGATCCAATCGATCTTGCCGAGCATCGGCTGGCGAGCCGTGACACCGATCTTGCCTGAGCTCCTGCCCTTGGGGAAACTGACGGCGACCATCCTCACCCTGAAGAGGTCACCCCTCTGAATGGTTCGCCCGCTCTCCTTGCCGAGGAGGATGCCCTGCCTCTCATCGTAGCTGATGAAGTCATCCATCAACTGGCTGACGTGTAGCAGCGCGTCCACCGGCCCGATCCTGAGGAAGGTACCGAAGTCAGCGACCTCGACCACCTCGCCCTCAACAATCTCTTGTAGCTGTGGGAAGAAGGTCATGATGCTGAAGGTAACCTGATGGTGTGTCCCACCGTCACCTGGAACGATGCGACCTATGGGGTTGACCTCGACCTTGATGACCGAGATGACGTAACCGAGGTCCTCGTCGACGAGCCCCTCGTATTTACCGCGTAGCTCCTCGTAAGCTGCGGCGTCGAGTGGCTGGCCGAACTTGTTTGGACTTATCCTGATGGTGTCCTTAAGGGTGACTAGGTTGAACATCGCATCGCCTCAATTTAGCCGGGGTTGATTCATAAAAACGTTCCTGAAGCTCACAGTTCTATGAGCACCTCGAAGGACTCCTTGCTGATGATCTCTCCGAGGTCCTTCTTCCACTCGTCGCCGACGGCAACTAGGATGTATATCCCCGCGATGTCGGCGCGCTGGTTCCTTACGAGGTCGACGAGCGCCTTCACGGTCTCTCCGCTGCGGACGACGTCGTCGATGATGAGTATGCTGTCTTTCTTCTTGAGGGAGGCCTTGGGGACGTACATCGTCTTTCTCATCGCCGAGCCCTTGGGGATGAAGGACTCCTCTAGGAAGTCGTTTATCCCGACCTCTCTGGTCTCTTTCGCGACTAGGAGGTCCACATCAAGGAGATTGGCGACGAGGGTGGAGACGGGTATGCCGTCCACAGCCGCCGTGAGAACCTTCGTCACGCGGCGCCCCGCGAACTTCTCCATCGCGTAGTTCGCCATGATCTTTAACCAGGTAATCTCCGCGACGAGGGGCGTGTTGTCGAAGTAACCCTCCTCGTCGAAGTTGATCCTCTTCTTTAGTTCGGCCTTTATGTCCGTTATTTCCATTAGCTTCTCGTATAGGCCCTGGGCCCTGTCGTAGCTCGGGAGGACGTGCCCCCTCATGTACCTGCTGAGTATTGGCGGGCTGAGGCCGAGGTAGTCGGATAGTTCTTGATATGTGTGACTCTCGCTCGCGACCTTCAGGAGGTCGGTGATCATCATTCTATATTTTAGTTCCCGTACCCTCGTCTCTGCCATTCACATCATCCCCAGCTGGCGGAGCGGGCCTGAGGGGATTTGAACCCCTGACCAACGGCTCTCTTCGACCCTAAGGTCCTAAAAGGCCGACGCTCTTCCTTGCTGAGCTACAGGCCCATGGCCCTAAGCGTTAACCCATTAGGACAAACATGGTATTTAACTGTTTTTGGTTTTGCTTTAATTGTTTAATATAAATGCACTAATCGGTTAAATTTACACACGGGTGCAAGGAGGGCATAGAAGGGGTACCTCGACATACTTATTAGACCGCTCTTGTTTATCCCTCTGTTAATCAGCGCGGTCGTAGTCCAGCCTGGTAGGACGCCAGCCCCCCACGAGTGTTTCTCGGGGAAAGTTGGTGACCCGGGTCCAATTCCCGGCGACCGCACCACTTACTCGGACCTGAGAGCCTCAACAGGGTTGAGATTCGCGGCCCTCCAGGCGGGGTAGATCCCGGATAGGGTGGAGGTCAGGACGGCGAATCCTACCACCATCACCCCGATCATGGCAGATGGGACGGCGGTGATCCCGACAATCGAACCTATGGCTCCACTTAGCCCGAATCCTACGAGCACACCCAGTAGACCGCCTATGAGGCCTGTGAATACTGCCTCGGAGATGAACATCAATAAGACGTGCTTGCTCTTCGCTCCGATAGCCTTCATGATACCTATCTCGCGTGTGCGCTCCATGACGCTGATGGTCATGGTGTTAATTATCCCGATGCCCGCGACCACGAGGCTTATGGCGGCTATCCCGCCGAGGACTGCTTGAATCGAACCTACGACCTGATCCATCACAGCCTTAGCTGACTCGTAAGTCACCGCGCTGTAGCCCTTGCCCATCTTTGTCTTGATTGCTGCAGCGGTGGATGCGACGTTTTCAATTGAGTCGGCCTGCGCCATGACGTAAGTGAACTGGTTCCCCGTCTCGTAGAACTGTTGGGCGTCTCTTAGCGACATGGCAATGGAGTCGTCGAGGTTCACACCGAAACTGGCGCCCGTCTTGGCGAGGATACCCACAACGCGCACCGTCAGGGTCTTGTCCACGTCGTTCACTCTCGTGTTTAGAGTTATCCTATCACCAATGCCTAGGACGGGTTTTGTCTGGTCCTGCGGTAGAGCGACGTTCGCCCCGATTATCACTACGCCGTTATCACTCCTGACGAGCCCTCTCCCATCAGATATTTCGGTATTCTGATTGATCTTCTGGTAATCCTCGGTTATGCCGAAAGTCGAGACGCGGTAAATCTTCCCTTGAAGCGTGTATGTTGCCATCTTGTTCGCAATAATCGGAGTTGCCGCAATGACGTGTTGTACCTTCTCAATGGTTGTAAGGTCCCTTAACGTTAATGTGCCGATCGACATAGTCCCCCCGGTGAATCCACCGGGGACTACCATGATGTTTTGAGGGCCAAAGATCTGGAGCTGGCCACTGATGTTATCGCTGAGTCCTTGGGTTATGGAAACGAGGCCGGTCACAGCCGCGCAGCCGATAAGTATGCCGATCAGGTTCAGAGCGAACCTGAATTTCCTCGACCTGACGCTCTCCCAGGCCGCGCCGAAGATGTCTCCAATGTTCAAGGTTTATTCATCTTATTGGAGTCCGAATAGCCTTCTCAGCCAGCCCCATATTCCGCCGTTGTTTGAGGTGGTCGGGATTACCGTTGATGGGCTAGTGACGGTGAGAGGTAAGCTGATCGTGGCGTTCTGCTGGTTGTTCCTGCTGTCGAGGTACGTGATCCTCAGCTTCAGGCTATAGTCGCCCGTCGTTGAGCTGTTGCTTATGGCGTACTTCAGCGTGAACGGGACGGGGCTATCCGGGTCTATCGCGCCGATGTACTCGGTGCCGCCGGCGATCTGCTTAACAGGGCCCTCCGGCAGAACCTGAATCCTCGTGAACTCAACCCTGCCCGTGCCAACCAGCAGCAGGTCCGCCTCAAGCGTTTGAGTGCTCCCCCTCTCCGCCGTGAGCACAAGGTCCTCCATCAGGGAGAACTGGACGAGGTTCTCGACGGGGACAGTTATCGTCTCCGTTGCTGTGCCCTGAAGGCCCTTTGCGTCTATGTACTTCACGCTGACCGTTAGCGGGAAGTCACCCGCTGTGGCGGCGCCGCTGAGCAGCAGGATGTACGTGAACTTCGCATTCCCTCCAATGGATAGGTCGCCGAGTGATACGGTTGTGGGGTTCAGAGGCGAGATCAGACCCTTGACATCCGGGCTCAGCACGGCCTTCACGTTGTAGACCGCGGCGTCAGCACAGGATGCCTGCAGGTCAATGCTGAATTGTTCGCCGGGGATGACCTTACTCGGGTTCATGTTCGTTATAGTGATGACTGGGCTCTTCGTCTGGACCGCGGTGGTGACTTCCAGTGGGACGCTGAGGGTCTGTTTTGCCTCGATTCCCGAGTCGTTTGTGAACCATGCCTGCGCCGTCAGAGAGTAGGCGCCTATCGGGGTGTTCTCAAGCGCCTTGATCTTCAACTCATAAGATGTTGATCCACTCGCCTTCAGCTCGGTGAGGTGGTTGTTGATGCCGTCGGTTAAGGTGAGGAGAGGGCTAGCCGAGGCGAGGGTTATGTCGACATCCTTTACACTAGTGTTTCCCATGTTCTCCACAGTGAGGGTGATCGTGTTCTCCACTCCGGGTGTAATCTTGCTCCCAGAGGTTGTTATCCTCAAGGCGGGGAGCGAAGGTTGGTTAACCACGACGGTTAGTGGGACCGTCACGGTCACGATGCCTCTGCCAGCCCGTAGGTAGCTAAGAGTCATCGTGAGTGGATAGGCCCCAACAGCTACGCTCTGATCGACCATCACGGTAGCTGAGTAACTGGCCGAGGCTCCGATCGCGATCTTGTTGATGACGTACTGGGATCCATCAAGGATGGATACGCCGGGCGTCGTTGAGCTTATCAGTGCCTCGATCTCGGTGACGTCGAAGTTGCCGCCGTTATAGAAGGTTATTCCGATGCTTCCCTTGGACCCTGCTGCCAACGAGGTGTTGGTTGTGGTTACCTGGAGGTGGGGGATGTAGTCCTCCGCGTATGTGGTCGCTATCTGGCCCGCTAGTAGGCAGGCGAATAGGATCGTTATTAGATACTTTTTTCCGTTCATTTCTATCACTTGAACCTCTTCTCTCCCGCGATCTCCCCGTCCCGGATCTCTACGAGCCGGTCGGTGGCCTGGGCCACGTTGGGATCGTGGGTGATGAGTACGAAAGTCTTGCCCTGCTCCTGGTTTAGGTGGCGGAGCAGACCCATGATCTCCTGACCGGTTTTGGAGTCTAGGTTACCGGTCAGCTCGTCGCATAGGAAGAGTGGTGGGTCATTCGCGAGGGCTCTCGCTATCGCAACTCTTTGCTGCTCTCCTCCGCTGAGCTGGTTGGGCCTGTGGTCGATCCTGTCGCCGAGCCCAACTGATTCGAGGAGTTTCTTCGCCCTCTCCTCCCTCTGCTTGTGCGGGGCACCGCTTATAGAAAGTGGGAGCTCCACGTTGTGGAGGGCGTCCATTCTCTGGATGAGGTTGAACTGCTGGAAGATGAAGCCGATCTCCTTGTTTCTGAGGTCGGCGAGCCCGTTGTCGTTCAACGTCGATATATCTATCCCGTTTATGAACACCTGGCCGGAGGTTGGGCGGTCGAGGGCTCCGAGCATGTTGAGTAGAGTGGACTTCCCGCTACCGGAGGGGCCCATGATGGCCATGAACTCCCCCTTCTCGATCTTGATGTTGATGTTCTTTAGCACTATAAGTGGGTGACCACCCTGAAGATACTCCTTCACTAAGTCACGTGTCTCTATGACGAGTGTCAAGACTATGCCTCCAGCTCT
Organism: Candidatus Bathyarchaeota archaeon; assembly: GCA_963769425.1. Lineage (GTDB taxonomy): Archaea > Thermoproteota > Bathyarchaeia > TCS64 > TCS64 > UBA8941. Next base: position 270,973 of record CAVYLP010000003.1, read on the forward strand.
GATATGGATTTGTCAAGGTCCTCGAGGCGCTGTGACATCTTCTTGCGCATCCCCTTCAGGAATAGGAGTCGTGTATCCTTGTCCACGCTCTCGTCGAAGAATCCGATGATGTTTCCGAACATATTAGTGTCGTCGCCTGCCATCCATGAGAATGATGAAATAATTTTCTTTTTTAACTCAGGAGAAATCCACTTGATGAGCACAGTGATGAATCTGGCGCTGAACCGTGCGCTGCTCTCCTGGTGTGAGCCTATCTGCTCGAGGAATTTTCGGCCATTCTCGGTTATCTGGTAGAAGTCCACGCCGTCGCGCACAAGTAGCTCAATGAGGCCTCTTCTCTCGAGACTCTTGAGCGCTGGGTATAGAGTCCCTGTCTTGGGCTCCCAGACTCCTTCGAACGCTTCCTTTATGGACTTGAGCATCTCATAGCCGTACTTCGGTGAGGCCTCCAGCTGTATGAGTAGCAGGAATTGTAGTGGGCTGATCCTTGGGGGCGTCGGCATAGCGTTTCGGAGGGGGGACAATAGGTTGACCTCTACCTAGTTGATTTTCTACTAGGGGGCTGGGGCATCTTAAAAACATTATGGACATACGTTTTGACCCCTCTAAACCAAATTAACTAAGCGAATTCAACGGATTAATTTGGCATCGTCTTCAAACGAGCGAGTATGTGAGTGCTTGCTGAGCGTGTGTGCTTATCTACGGGTGCCCTACTCAGTAATGCGGACATTATGAAGATTCTCGTCCTCTACGGCTCGGTAGCGAGCAGGAACAGCGAGGAATTGGTCGAGGCCGCGAAGAATAAGGGATATGAGGTCGTCGGGGGGAAGACATCGGAAGTCTCAAGCGAGGTCTCCCCATCTGGCTCACGGTTCTGGCTTAAGGATATCGAGATAACCGACTTCGATGTGTGCCTTCTCCGTAGCTTCGGCCCCGGTTCCTGCGAGCAGCTTACCCGGCGTATAAGTCTCATCGAGCACATGGAGGTGGCGGGTATCAGGGTCGTCAATCCCTGCTACGCATTCAGGAGAGCGAGAGACAAGTACGCGACCCAGTACACCCTCAAGGCCGAAGGACTACCCATCCCCACAACATACACGACGGAAGGCATGTCAGACGCGTACCGAGTCTCCGAGGCTTACGGGGATTTCATCTACAAGCCGATACTCAGCAGCATGGGGAAGGGTAGCATGAGGTTCACCGACCCCGACCTCGCCTACAACGCCTACAAGATGCTGGACAGGTACAGCCAGCCCCTAATCCTCCAGAAGTATGTGCAGAATCCCGGCAGGGACATCAGGGTCTTCGTGATAGGGGACTCAGTAGTCGGCTCCGCCTACAAGTACAGGGCGGAGGGGAAGTGGAAGACGAACGTTGCTCAGGGGGGGCATATGGTGGAGGAGAAGGTACCAGAGGACATACTTGAACTCGGGCTTAGGGCTACACACACGATGGGGCTCGATTACTCGGGTGTAGACATTATTGAGTCGCCGGACGGCCCGATTATTCTCGAGGTGAATGGCTCCCCCGGATGGCAGGCGCTCAACCTTGCCACAAACATCAAGGTCGCTGACGAGATAGTTAGGTACGCGGTGAGTCTAGTATATGGGTGAGAGTCAAGCTAGGATCCCGATAGTCGTTAAGATTGCGGGTGTCGGTGAGTCGCTGGGCGAATTGAACCGGTTAACTGCCCCCCTCACTGTCGGTGATATCTTGAAGATGTTGCCGATAAATGGGAGGACGGTGCCAGCGCAGGGCTGCGTCTCGATACTCCTCGGGTTGAAGAGGGGTACCGAAAAGGCGGTGACTCAGGTTGAGGAGGGCACCATCGTTTACTGGCCTAGGGCGGGGAGCCTCTGCATCTACCCAGAGGCCGCGAAGACGTATGGCCCCGTCAACAAGATAGGAAAAGTAACTGGTAGTCTTGAGATATTCCGGAACCTGAAGAGCGGTTCCCGAATAATAATAGCTGCCGTCTAGTTGGTCTTGGGGGGGAGGGCGTAGACCCTCAGGTTGTTCGTGTGCGCAACGAGTTTAATTGTCCCCTTCTGGTCGAGCTCCTCCAGCATCTTTTTAGCGACGCTGACCTTAAGGTTGAACTGACTCGCAATGGCTGGGGGCGTGATGACCTTCATCTTCTTCATCGCGTCCATAAGTTCAGGGCTGTTAGAGTGGATGGCGTCGACGGAGCCAATGAGCTTCTCCTTCTTCTTCTCCTCCTTCGGAGCCTCGGTGTCCTGCGTCTTCTCCATCTTCTTCAGGCTTTTCTTTCCGGGCATGTTGAATCGTGGATTAAGCGAGGAGGGGAGTTGATAAAGGTGACGCCGAGGGCTAAGCTCTGCGTAGGCCGAGAATGAGTTGGAGGCCACCCATCTCGTAGGCACCCGTCTTGGCGTCCTCGGGGGATACGCCCTCCTGAAGCAGGTCGGAGAGGGTCTCCGTCTTGATGTAGTCGGCCTCCTCCTGAAATACCTCGACCACATCCGGGTCACCGCGGTAGTAGGTCTCTATGTGGTCGTTGATGTCGAAGTTAGCCTCCTTGCGGAGTGACTGGATGCGGCGGACTATGTCTCTCGCTAGTCCTTCGCTGCTGAGCGATTCGTCGATGGTGGTGTTGACACCGACAAGTAAGCCGCCCTCCTCCATGATGGAGTAGCCCTCGATTGGCTTTGATTCCAGCTCAACCTCCTCGGGAAGGACTTCGACGAGGCTGCCATTGACATTGAGCGTGACTGCTTTCCTCCTAGCCAGTGTCTCGGTCTGCTCAGTCGTCATCGCCCTGATGGCATCCGCTACCGCGATGAAGTTTTTACCGTGTTTCTTCCCAAGGAGTCGGGGCAATGGCTTGGCGATGTAGCTCTGTAGGATGTCCCGCTCGCCGGTTACCTTGACTTCCTTGACGTTTAGTTCCTCACGGATGAATGGTGCGACCTTGTTAACGATTGGAAGCTGCTCCTTCGAGGCGACTATTATTGCCTCGCTGAGTGGCTGGCGGAGTTTTATCTGGCTCTTTGCCCTCGCCGCGCGTCCGAGGCTACTCGCAATCATGGCGAGTTCCATCTCCGCCATCAACCCCTCATCTATCTCGGATTCCTGTGCAGTAGGCCAGTCGTTGTGGTGGACGCTCTCGTGGGCATTCGGCTCGACAGGTCGGACTAGGCGTTGGTACATAGCCTCGGAGACGTGGGGGGTGAGGGGCGCCATGAGCAGGGTGACGGTCTTGAGGCACCTGTAGAGTGTCGCGTATGCCGCCCTCTTCTCGTCGTCCGCCTCAGTCTTCCAAAACCGGCGCCTGCTCCTCCTGACGTACCACTTGGATAGAGCGTCGACGAAGCGCTCCAGTTCCTGTGTGGGGGTTGAAGCGTCGTAGTTCTCGAGCGAGGCGGTCACGCTCTCGATGAGAGTGTTAAGTCTTGATAGGATCCAGCGGTCCAACTGCTGTAGGTTCTTCGGCTGCTGTTCTGTGGTCCATTTATCGAGGTTGGCGTAGATGGTGAAGAAGTTGTAGACGTTGAGGAGGGTCATGAAGTACATCCGCTTCACCTCATTGGCTTTGGTGTAGCCAAAGAGTACGTCGTTCTCGGGCTTAGCGGCGCAGTATATCCAGCGCATTATGTCGGCGCCCATGGTCTCGGCTGCATCGTCGAACCAGATAGCGTTGCCTCGACTCTTGTGCATCTCCTGCCCATCCTCGGCGAGGACCGAGCCGTGGCCGAGGCAGACCTTGTAGGGTGTCCTGCGTTCTAGGATGGTGCTCTCGGCGAGCATGGCGTAGAACCAGTTGCGGAACTGGCCGGGGAAGGACTCGGTGATGAAGTCGGCTGGAAACCACTTCTCCCAGTAGGCGCGGTCGCTGCGGTAGCGGAGGGTGCTGTAGCCGACTATCCCTGCGTCGAGCCACGGGTTGCCCACCTCGGGGACCCTGCTCGCGACACCACCGCACTTTTCGCACCTGATCTTTACGGCGTCTATGTATGGGCGGTGTGGGCTGTGTCCCTCGAACTCGTCCCATCCGCTGATCGCCCTGCTCTTTAGCTCCTCCTTGTCGCCTATGACTATGAACCATCCGCAGCTGCACTGCCATATGGGTAGGGCGAGGCCCCAGTACCGCTTCTTACTTATCATCCAGTCGTCCATGTTCTGAAGCCAGTCGAGTTCGCGTTTGAGGCCGAACTCGGGTATCCAGCGGACGTTGCTGGCGGAGTCCATTATCTGGTAGCGGAGGCTCTTGTCTTTCTCTTCGGTGGTCACCGTCTCGTAGGGCTTGTCGAGCTTCTCGCCCATGTTGATGAACCACTCGTTTACGAGGCGGAAGACGAGTTCCGAGCCGCAGCGCCAGCAGACTGGGTAGCGGTGGGTGATCTTCTGGGTGCGTAGGAGGAAGCCGCGTGCCTTTAGGTCCTCGAAGATGGGCTCGGCGGAGTTGTAGACGTGTGTGCCTGTGAGCCATCCGAAGCCGGGTGTTATGACTCCGTACTCGTCGAGGGGTGCGGGGGCGGGGAGCTTGTTCTGCTTCCCGAGTTCGAAGTCCTCTTTTCCCGCTCCGGGGGCGATATGGACGAGTCCGGTTCCCTCAGTCTCGCCTACTGCGTCCCACATGATGACGCGATGCGCCTCGGGTACGCCGAGCTTCTTGGGTATCTCGAGGTCGTCGTATGGACCAGTGTAGGTCCAGCCGAGCATGTCCCTACCCTTGAGTTCCTCGAGGATGGTGTAGCTGCCCTTCTGGGTGAAGACGGTGGCGAGGGTACCCTTACTTAGGTAGAGTATCTCTTCTCCGTGTTTGACCTTAACATAGGTTAGGTCTGGGTGGGCTGCGACGGCGACGTTGCTCGTGAGGGTCCAGGGTGTGGTCGTCCAGATGAGGAGTGAGCCTTCACGGTCCTTGAGGGGAAACTTGACGAATACGGTTGTGTGTGTGATCTCCTTGTAGCCCTCGGTGACTATCTCGTGTTGGCTTATGCCTGTGCTGCAGCGGGGGCACCAGGGCATGGAGTCCTGTCCCCTGTATATCCAGCCGCGGGTGTGGCAGCTCTTGAGGGCGGTCCAGATCATGTAGTTGTTCTCGTCGCTTAGGGTGTAGTAGCTGCCCCCGACCTGTGGCATGCCGAGTTGGCCGACGATGTACTCGGCGGTGCCGTAGACGGGGCCGTGTGAGCCGACGTATGTGGTCTGCTGCAGGGGGTTGTTCATGGCCTCGGCGAGCTTGCGTAGTTCGTCGGGGTTATTCCAGTCGCACCAGTATCCTAGGCGTATGCTCTGCTCAGTCTGGCGGGCGGAGTAGTTGAGGACTCTTTGCTTGCACTTGACGACAAACTCGGCTATGCCGTAGGCCTCTATGTCGCGTTTGGTCTGGAAGCCTAGCTCCTTCTCTACCTCTACCTCTACCCATAGTCCCTGGCAGTCGAATCCGTTCTGGTATCGGACGTCTCTTCCGCGCATGGCCCAGTAGCGTTGCCAGAGGTCCTTGTATGTGCGACCCCATGCGTGGTGGACGCCCATCGGGTTATTGGCTGTGATTGGGCCGTCGATAAAGCTCCACTTGGGTTTGCCCTCATTGAGGCTACGCCTTTTCTCGAAGGCGTTTGTCTCCCTCCAGAGCTTCTGTACGTCGCGCTCAAGAGCGGCTATGTCGACTTTACTGTCTATGGGTTGGAAGGTCATCTCTGGTCCTCGGTTGGGTCTAGAATCTTGGTGTCGGGTGGGGTTTGAGTGTTTCGGCTAGATTTGGTAGTCACCGGACATCATAGGCACCGATAGGGTTGGTTGTTTGTTTCCATAAAAATGTTGTTCATGGGTGTGTGAGGGGGTTTTCCCCATGATCGCCATCATCATCATACGTGTTCTTGTCCGGTTGAGTGGGTGACGCGGATGAGGGGGGCTTTTTTTCGCGTCGGTGTGAATTTTCGGGGAGTTTTCTTTGAGTTTTCGGTATTTGAAGGATGTTGATGGTTTGTATCATCATTCGTCGTATCTGAGCTTATTTATCGGGGTATGTTTACTGATTTTTCTATGGCTTAGACCTGTTTCTCGTAGTAGATGTCCTTGGGTAGCATCCACTCGAACCAGAGCTTGTAGCCCTCGGGTGTCTCCTCGGTACCGGAGGTCATCGCACCGAATAGTCCGGCGGCTGGGATGAGGCCCATGATCTCCTTGGGGGTGCCCTTTATGTCGCCAACCCAGACGGAGAGGCGGCTGCCCTTGAAGTCGACGAAGTTGATTGTGGCGATCGTGTCGAGTTGGGTGAGGAAGTCGGCGACCGCGAAGCCGTCGAAGGTGAACTGTATCCCCATGGCCTTGAACTCCTCTATCTTGGCCGCTAGTTTCTCGTGCATGGCTACTGGTGTGGCGGGCGGGAACTTATTGCTTGCCGTGGCCAAGGCTCATGGCGAGCAGGGCGGCACACCCCGTGGCGGCCGCGGTGATGACGAAGACGGACGGCGGGCCGAAGGCACCCCATGAGAAGCCGAAGATGAGCGAGCCCATCATGAGACCGAAGTCCTCGAAGGTGCCGTAGAGGCCGAGGCTCATCCCCGAGAATTCCTTCGGGGTAGCGGAGCTGTGTATGGCTATGCTTAGGACGCCGAAGCTGAAGGTCGCCGAGACGCCGATGGTGAGGAGAGTGAGCTGTATGGCGTCGGTGGCGAATGGGAACAGGGCGAAGAGGGCGCACCCGAGGGCGAGTACGCCGAATAGGAGCTTTCTCTTGTCGATCCTGTCGGATATCCTACCGAGTAGGGGCGTCGCCACGAGACGCGCAGTGGCTGCTATGGTCGCCATGCTGCCGACGGCGATGGTCGTCATCCCCACCCTCTCCGTTGCGTAGATGGGGAGGAAAGAGGCGACGACGCTGCAGCCGAGGAAACCGAGCAGGGTCAGTGTGCAGGTCTTCTGGAGGGTTGGTATCCGGAGTAGCTGTCCGAAGCCCGAGAATAGAGGGCGACGTGCAATTAATGCAGGCGCCCTGTGATCCTTGTTTCTTAGATACGTCACGAGGAAGAAGAGTATGGCAGTCCACACTATGCCCATCGAGGTGTAGAAGGCGTACTCGTACCCGTAGCTGGCGGCGATGAATGTACCGACTATAGGGCCGGCTATGTTACCGAGGGTGGCGAAGAAGAACCAGAGGCTCATGTTGAAGCCCGCCGACTTGCCTGAAGAGGTCTCTGCGATGACAGCGCGCGTCGTAAGCCCCACGATCACCTGTATGGCGCCGAAGATGAACTGTAAAACAATGAAGAGGGGCAGGAAGGCCTTCATCGTGTAGAGTGGGTATATGAGGCTCGTCAGTACGAGGGCCATGAGGATGAAGTAACCCTTGTTCACCCTGTCGGAGACTACTCCCCAGACGAACTCCATGAAGAGGCCGGCCGACATAGCCATGGCGAGCAGGCCCCAGTTGGCCACGTCGAGTCCGAGGGCGCGTGCGTAGAGGGGCATCACGGGGCCATTCAGGGTGAGCGACCACGCCATGTTCCTGAGGAAGAGCACCGCGTAGACCGGCGACAGCTTCTTCAGAGTCTCGTCCAACCCAGTGGCACCGCTTACTCCCCACAGGGGGTGCACCGACAATTTATCCTTCACGCTCCCCGAGGTGATTTATACTCGTGCAGATGAAATGCTCCGTGATTCTGAGATGTATGCCGATCTGGTACTCCGCGGCGGGAAGATCATAACAATCGATGCGAAGGAGTCGACGGCCGAGGCTGTCGCAGTAAAGTATGGTAGAATAATCGCCGTAGGCAAGGACGGCGACGTGAAGCCGCTCGTCGGACCTAAAACTAAGGTAATTGAGCTAAAAGGGCGGTCCGTCATCCCCGGCCTCATGGACAGCCACAGCCACATGGCGGATGAGGGCGCGGGTAGGCTCCGCTTCGTCGACCTCAGCCAGGAGGCCGGCGTCAAGACGATAAAGGATATACAGGATAGGCTCGCCGAGCGCGCAAAGAAGACCCCGAAGGGCGCGTGGATATTCGGTTATCAGGAGGATGACTCCAAGCTCGACGAAAAGAGGCACCCAACGCGTTGGGAGCTGGACGTCGCCAGCAAGAACCATCCTATCAGCATCTCCACGGTCGGCGGCCACTTCTCGGTCCTCAACAGCAAGGCGTATGAGATGGCGGGCATCACCAAGGAGACGCCTGACCCAGTGGGCGGTAAGTTCGACAGGGACGCAAAGGGCGAGATCACAGGCGGAGCACATGAGAAGGCGATAGACATGCTCATCCCCGCCGAGGCTCAGCTGCCCACCGCTGAGCAGAGTTACGAGGGGGCCAAGTCGATACTCATGGACTGCGCCAGCGTCGGCCTGACCTGCGTTTATGACCTCGTCGACAAGAGCCAAATCAAGGCGCTCATCGATCTCAACACGAAGGGCGAGCTTCCCATTAGGATGAGGATGGATGCAATCATCGACCTCTTCCCCCAGCTGAACGCCACAGGGGTCCACCAGATGTTCGGCGACGACATGCTCAGGCTATGCGGTGTCAAGTTCTTCTTCGACGGCGCCATCTCGGCGAGGACCGCGGCGGTGACGGAGCCCTACTGCGACAAGCCAGGGTTCTACGGCGTCATGTCGACGACGCGGGAGATAGCGGAGGATATGCTGGGGAAGGCGTACGCCGCCGGCTACAGGGTGAGCTGCCACGCGAACGGGGACAAGGCGATAGCCATGTACCTTGACATCATGGAGAAGCTCCAGGCCAAGTACCCCCGCGAGGACCCGAGGAACAGGGACATCCACTGCACCGTCATCACGAAGGAGCTTGTGGTGAGGATCAAGAAGCTGGGAATCCTGCCAACCATCTTTGGTCCCTACCCATACTACCACGGGGACAAGCTCCTCGTGCCCTTTGGGGCTGAGAGGCTGGAACGCATGTTCGCCGCCCGAACCTTCCTCGACGAGGGTATAATCGTGGCGGCGCACAGCGACCACCCCTGCGCTCCCTTCCCGCCGCTCATGGCGATACACGCCATGGTGAACAGGACAACGAAGGCGGGGAAGCCCATAGGCCAGAGCCAGCGCATCTCCGTCATGGAGGCACTGAGGCTCTACACGATCAACTCCGCCTACCACAGTTTCGACGAGGACCGCCTCGGCAGCATCGAAGAGGGCAAACTCGCCGACTTCGTCATACTCGGCAGAGATATCCTCACCGTCCCCAAGGAGAAGATCAAGGACATCCCTATCGACGCCACAATAGTCGACGGAAAAGTAGTTTACGAGAGAAAGTAGCCCCGCTTTTCAGGGATTTTTTATAATCAGTACGGACTGACGGGTATCCCATATCTGCCGGTGCTTATGCCGCCGTCGACGCTAAGCACAGTGCCGGTTATGAAGTCGGCCTGGGGGCTGCAAAGCATCAGGATGGCGTTGGCGATGTCTTCGGGCACCCCTATCCTGTCCCAGGGCGTCATGTTCACCATCGACCTGTCGTATGCCGCCTTGCTCGGCGTCTGCTCCTCACCTACCTCGATGAGGCCCGGGGCGACGCAGTTGACGTTGACCTTATGTTTGCCGAGCTCAAGGGCGAGGCAGTTGGCGAACATGACCATGCCGCCGTTCGAGGCGCAGTAGGCGCCCGCCGCCTCGCGCGCCACCTTCCAACTCCCCGAGGCGACGAAGACCATCTTCCCGCCGCGTCCCTGCTTTATCATCTGGCGCGCCGCTAGCTGGGAGCAGATGTAGGCGCCACGCAGCTTCGTGTTCATGTTCCTGTCCCAGATGTCGTCGGTCATGTCGACGATCTTCATCACGGGGCGGTCGGCGGCGTTGTTTACGAGGATATCTATGCCACCCCATTTTTCGATGAGGGCCTTGAACATCCCCTCGATCTCGGCCCTGCTCTTCAGGTCCGCCCTGTGGGCGACGACGTTGCCCTTGTACTTGGCGAGGCTCTTCAGGGCGGCATCGAGCCGCTCCTTGTTAGAGCCATTGATCATCACCTTCGCCCCCGCGTCGAGGAGCATCTTCGCCGTCGCGTAGCCTATCCCCCTGCTCGAACCCGTAACGAGGGCCACCTTGCCCTTGTAGTCAAACGTGATCATAACCATCAGTCACCAATCGACCGACTTTTCTAATAATACGTTTGGTCGAGAGGGGAAGGTTGGGTGGGCTACTTGTTCCCGGGGAAGACGAGGCTGAGTGGCCCCTGCTTACCCGGTTTGGGCCAGCGGACGGTGACCTCCTTCTGCTTCGTGAAGAAGCGTATGGAGTCCTCGCCGCGTATCTGGACATCCGCGAAGGCGGAATTACGGGTGCCGCCGAAGCTGAGGTAGCCCGCAGGCACCGGAATTGGAACATTTATGCCTATCATGGGTACGTCGACCTCCAGCTCGAAGCGCCTCGCGGCTCCGCCGTCAGTCGTGAAGATGGCTGTGCCGTTGCCGTACTGGTGCCCGTTGATGAGCGCGAGCGCCTCGTCGAACGTCTTGACCCTGACCATGCCAAGGACTGGGCCGAATATCTCCTCTGTGTATATGCTCATCTTCGGCGTGACGTTGTCGAAGAGCGTGACGCCGAGGAAGAAGCCCTTGGGGCTCGTCGGGTGCTTGAACTTGCGCCCGTCTGCCACAAGCTTCGCGCCTTCCTCAACGCCCTTGTCGATCCATTTAATAATCGCCTCCCTGTGCTCGGCTGAGTAGATGGGGCCCATGTCTATGCTCGGCTCGATCCCTGGGCCGATTTTGAGTTTCGCAATCCTCTCCTTCATGAGGGGCAAGAGCCTGTCGCCAGAGTCGCCGACAGCGATGACAAGCGACTGCGCCATGCAGCGCTCGCCTGCGGAGCCGTAGCCCGCCGCGATGGCGGAGTCAGCGGCCAGCTCCATGTCGGCGTCGGGGAGCACCACCATGGCGTTCTTCGCTCCCATGTAGCAGCCGACGCGCTTCCCCGCCTTCGTCCCCTTCTCGTGGACCATCTTGCCAACAGCCGTTGAACCGACGAACTGCACTGCCTGTATCCCGGGGCTGTCCAGTATGGCGTTCACCGCCTCCCGGCCGCCGTATACAATGTTGAAGACGCCGTCGGGGAGCCCCGCCTGCTTCCAGAGCTCGGCTTGGAGCTGCGTCGCACCAGGCGTGTGGCTGCTGGGCTTCCAGATGAACGTGTTTCCCGTCATGAGGGCGATGGGGTATATCCACATCGGGACCATCGCGGGGAAATTGAAGGGAGTGATGCCCGCTGTGACGCCGAGCGGCTGCCGCAGCGTGCGGACGTCAATAGACGTTGAGACGTTGGGGGTGTTCATCCCCGCCATGTGCACGGGTAATCCACAGGCGTACTCAACCGTCTCGAGCCCGCGTACGACCTCCCCCAGCGCGTCGGGGTACGTCTTCCCGTGGTCTCGGGTGATAAGCTTCGCCATTTCTTCGCGATTCTTCCAGCAGAGCTCGCGGAAGGCGAAGAATATTGCGCTCCTCGCGATGAGCGGCGTGTCACGCCAAGCGGGGTAGGCTTTACTCGCCGCTGCTACGGCTGCCTCGATTTCCGGGGCACCCCCACGTGGCACGCGGGCGATCTCCTCACCCGTCGCCGGGTTGTAGACGGGCCCCGTCTTCTCGAGCGGGACCTCAACGGCACGCCCGTTTATCCAGTGACTTATGATCGGAATGGCCCTGGACAATTAGGCCGCCCCCTTTTCTATCTTACCCAAGCTCCTCGCCCATGACCTCGACGGCGTGGTCGAGCTCCTTCGTCGTGATGACGAGCGGCGGCTGGAACCTCATCACGTTCGCCTTGACTCCTCCGGTGCCGACGAGGACGCCCTTCTTGCGCATCCCCTCCTTGAGTTTGTTCGTCTCCTCGGCTGCTGGGGCCTTCGTCTTCCTGTCCTTGACGAGCTCGACGCCAACCATGAGCCCCTTGCCCCTGACGTCGCCGATGAGCGAGTGCTTCTCCATCAGCTCCCTGAACCTCTTCGTGAGGTACTCGCCCTTCTTGGCGCTGCCCTCGACGAGTTTCTCCTCCTTGAATATCTCGAGGTTCGCTATCGCAGCGGCACAGCAGACAGGGTTCCCGCCGAATGTGGAGAGGTGGTCACCGGGCTGAAGGGAATCACCCACATCACTCCTCGCGATGCAGGCGCTCAGCGGGAAACCCGCTGCTATGCCCTTCCCCATAGTCAGAATATCGGGCTTCACATCATAGTGCTCGATGCCGAACATCTTCCCCGTGCGCCCGTAGCCGCTCTGAACCTCGTCGACGATGAGCAGGCTCCCGTGTGTGTCGAGTATCTTCTTCAGAATCGGGAAATACTCCTTCGGCGGTACGATGATACCGCCCTCACCCATTATGGGCTCCGCGATCAGCGCCGCCACGTTGTCGCTGCTGTGGTAGTTGATTATGTCCTCGAGCCTCCGTGCGCAGAGCACGCCACAGCTCGGGTACTCCTTCTCGAATGGGCACCGGTAGCAGTAGGCCGCCGTGTTGAAGCTCACCCCGCTGAGGTACGGGCCCATGTCGTAGCGCCTCCGCTTCGACTGACCCGTGATGCTCAGCGTCCCAACTGTACGCCCGTGGAAGCTGCACTCCAGCGCGACCATCTCCTGCTTCTTCGTGAACTTCTTCGCCAGCTTCACCGCCGTCTCGTTCGCCTCAGCGCCACTGTTGCCGAAGAAGGTCTTCACCAGCCCCTTCGGGCTGATCTCCGCAAGCCTCTCCGCCAGCTCCGTCACCACGGGGCTGTGGTAGACGTACGGGCCATAGTGGATCAGCTTCCCCGCTTGGTCCTGCACCGCCTTCACAACCTTCGGCGGGCAGTGGCCGGCGTTGACGACGCTTATTCCCGCGAAGCAGTCGAGGTACTCCTTACCCTCCATGTCCACGAGGGTGGCGCCGTGCCCCCCCACAACAGCAATAGGCTCAAGCTTCGTGAAGCTGAGAATTCTGTACTTCTCGTCCTTTGAGAATACGTCGCTCGACATGACGAATCAAGAATAGTATAGCACTGGCGATAAAAAGGCTGAGACTGGCTACTGCCCGGTGAGGCGGCGGATAATGATGACTAGTCAAGATACGGCCCGCATTTAGACCCCTTGCTCGATTAACTGCCTAAGCGCGGCAACCTCGCCCTTCAACTCGCTAAGTTCCGCGTCCCTCAATAATGGGGTAGCTACGCCGACAGCCGACACGATAACACGGCCCAAACCCATTTTCTCAGTATTCGCGCTATTCTTCAGATACAACTTTGTGAATGCTATATGGCAAACCTCATCAAGATAAAGCAATAATGACGCCCTATCAAGACTCGGCTTATCACGCAACTTCTCAAGGAATACCTTGGGCTTTTCAACCGCAACCAACTCAGTAAAATTTACAGGCGGAAATACCTTACATATTTAGATGTGTCGATGCATGGCGGCCAGGCGTTGCCTCCCCGCGTTAGGATGTAAGTGATAGAACTATGGGATATGCAATGTTTGAATCCTATTATGTTTCTTTATCTCATCCTGTGTTTTGTTTTCTTTATCTGCTTTTTTTTGGCAATCATCTTCGTAGAGATATGCTCCTAAAATATTCACTGATTTGTATTTCACCCCATTCTTGTTAAGCTCATCTTGTTTCTTATTTCTGAATTCTCTTATTGCTCTATCAGTGTATTTCGCGTCTTCCGGTTTAGTGCGGAATAGAACCAATTTTATTTCAATATACTCGCATTCTGTGATAGATTCCTCAATTGGTTTATCTTGGTAAATGATTTTATAGGGTATCCAATATTTGAATAGTTCACCCTCTAAAATGTTATCCGATGTTCTCTTTCCACTCATCTCAGGTCGATTAAGGTTTATCAGTCAATGGAGATTAAATTTTCTGTTAGGCGTGTTTAATCTCAAATTTTCCATCCGTGGGCGTAAATTCAAGAAAAGGGATTCCAACTTTTCTTCTCTTTACATCTATGATTTTCAGGTATATGGTGCGAAGAACACAACACTTTACCGCATTTATGACACTTGTAGGCATTCTCAGATTTAGTTTGCATAAACCGTTTACCACAAAAACTACATCTAAGATAATGGTCACCCTTGATGGTATTCGACGTATTTGATTTACTAGTTTTTTTAAACCAATTTAGCGGATTCATATCCCCGCCACAAAACGAGAACTGTCAATTTAATATTTGAAACCTTGGCGAGCGAGCGCACCCGATCCTCATCATGATAGTCTATTAATAAATTTTTAATATAAATGGAGTTCTAAATAAAAAAAGAGGATAGTATTGAATCTTAATTCTATTATTTTTCCGACTGTTATCGTAGTTATATGTGTTGCCCTCCACGAATTAGGTCATTTTACAATGGCTAAATACTTTAAAAGATCAGCATGGTTTAGAGTAGGAAAAGTAAAAGGTATCCCTGCCATCATCACGTCTCATAAAAGAGAATTTGAGATTCATACTTATGTAGATTTGAAAAGGGCATTTAAAGAAGAGATTAAAATAACTCAAGCAGGTCTTCTAAGTGTAGTTTTACCACTATTCTTAATTTGTCTTTATCCCGCATTCTGGCAATTCTTTTTTATTGTCATCTTACTTTTTATGATTTATACTATTTGGGAAATAGAATTTATAATTAATATCGAAGTCGAAAAAATTGAGAAATATAGTCTTTTCTGAATATTTGCATTAAGGCGAGAACTGTAAATTTAATATTTGAAATTTAGTACATATTGTTAAGCGAATAGTAAGGAAGGGTAGAAATAATAACTCCAATAGTTTATGCCAATTAAAATAATGCTTAATATAATTAACATATAGAATGGTTTATGATCATTAAATATTCTAGCCATATAGTTTCTCCATCGCATTTTGAGTTCTGGTTTATTCTTATATTTCCCAGTTCTTTGAGAAAACTCAGAGGCCGCTCTTTTTAAAAGATATAGTTGACTAAAATCGTAATTATCTGAATATTTTCCTTTTTTGCTCTCCTCTTTATTCGCTTCTATAAATCCTTCCCCAGTATATGTTTTAACATACATAACTGCCTCAATAAGGATTGAATAGTATCCTGCTCTGAGTAAAAAATAAGTCATACTTAAAAGAGACATCAATATAAACACAAAGAAGTTAAAATGAAAAGTGCTTATTATATCCCGCGCACCTAAAAGGGCTATTACTGTAGCTACCAAATAGCCAATATGAGCATGACTTTTTTGAGTAAACAAATTAATTAAAGTTGATCGAGTATTTTCTAATTCGTCCGCTACCATAATGTTTCAAATACAAGTTAATTATTAAAAATTATCGGGCATCGGGGTCGAGATATAACATCTCCCAAAGAGTGGCCCCGGCGTCCTCCATTTACTAAAAATGATGCGCGCGCGCCGAGGTGGCAGCGGCTCTCTGATACAACTCGATCGAGGAGAGTTCCGGGTGGGTGCTCATGAAACTAGGGGGCTCACGGCAGCGGTTGGAGCTCGCTCGGGAGTGGCTCGTGCTCCACCCAGGCCCTGATCATGGCGGCGAAGAGGTCGGGCTTCTCCATCCCCCAGTTGTGCCCGACGCCGGGGGCGACGACGCAGGGCACACCGGGGTGCTCCCCCCGAATCATGCGCGCCGACTTACTGATCAGCCCCGACTCCATCTCCCCGCAGACGACCAGCAAGCCGGACGCATCGGCTATGCTCGGCAGGGGGTAGGTCATGCTCTCCACGATCACCTGGGTGTAGAAGTCTGGGGTCATGAGCCTAGTGTCCGCCCTGAACTCGGCCTCGTACTCATCCGGGACGCTGAGCTGCCTCATGTTGGCGTGCACCATGAAGCCGGTGTTCTGGATGGGGGAGTACAGGAGGATTACCAGCTTCAGTAGGGGAGCCATGAGCCTTACGCTGCCGCTCGGCGACGTGTTCGTTCCGCTGACGATAACCCTGTCCATTAGCTCAGGGCACGTGCTCAGCAGCTGCAATGCGACCTGGCCGCCCAGGGATAGACCAACGACGTGGACACGACCTATGGGGACGATTCCCCTGATTAGATTCGCGACCTCATCGGACGCCTTACTTATACTGATTGGGCCGTCAGCCGGGCTCAGCCCGTGCCCGGGCAGGTCCGGGACTATGCAGCGGTACCCGGGGAGCCTCTGGACCTGGGGGAGCCACGACCAGCCACTCATGCCACCCCCTGGGATGAGAACGATCACCGGCGCATCCGAGGGGCCAGAATCCAAGTAATGTAGCAAGGAAACGCCCATCACCCCTTTATTTTGGGCCAGATGACTTCGCAGCCTCCTCTTTGAGCTTCCACTTCGTGTACTCCATGAGGCCGATTATATTTGGGATGGCGGTCCTGCGCCTGCTGTCGTCTTCATCGATGCTGAGGCGGAGGATGGGGTCCTGCTCCTTTAGTAAGTCCCAGACCCCGTTCAGGTCCATCCCCTCTTTCACGCCACGCTCAACGATCTCGGCCCAAGTCTGCAACTCCCCCCTGTAGAACCTGAGCTTCTTCACCGCATCGTAGGCGTAGCCGAAGTGGCTGTAGCAGACTATCTCGGGACGGAGGTCGATGAGCTTGTCGAGGGTCTCGATGGCTTTGTCGGTGTTGAAGGGGGGTGGCGTTATTGGGAAGTTGTTCCCACTCCTCTTGTTGAAGCTCCCCCCGCAGTCCCCAAGGATTATTATCTTGTAGTCGGGCTCCCAGAAGCTCTGCCCGTGGCTCGCGTGCCCCGGCGTCCAGAGAACCTTGAGTGTCGCCCCCTGTAGATCGAGGACCTCCCCGTCCTTCGACTCCTGGATCTTCATCGGGTTCAGCCCCTTAACTTCCCCGTACTTCTCGTAGGCGGGGCCGAAGAACTGCTTCGCGGAGGCAGCGAGTCGACTAGGGTCGACTAGGTGCTCCACCGCCTTCGGGTGGGCGTAGACGTCGGCCTCGGGGTGTGCCTCTATGAGCTTCCACGCGCCACCGCCGTGGTCGAGGTGGATGTGGGTGAGCCCAACATAGCGTAGTTGCCTTATCCCCAGCTCGCGAAGCCCCTCGATGGCGCCGGGTATCTGGGTCGTCGGTCCAGGGTCGATGAGCATAGGCTCCTCCCCCTTCACCACGTATGTCCCCAGCACCCCCTGGGCACCGTGGTATGGTGAGTCGATGAGGTAGACGGGGCCTAGAATCTGCTGGGTGAGCATACTTCACCCATGCCTCGTCGCGTTTTTAATCCCTTCGAGTGTTGGACCAGGCGAAGGAGTTGACTATGGCGTTTAGGACGATGCTTGCGCCGATTATAATTATGAAGCCAGGGAGCAGGGCGGAGCCACTTATGGACCCCTGCCCGTATAGCATGATCAAGTATGCTATGGCGAAGTTACCGAGGGCGCTGACCATGTTGCCGATTCCCCTCATCACCCGCCCGGAGGCCATCCTTAGCCCACCCTCGAGTATCCCCCAGGCGCCCATGATCACGAAGAAGAGGAAGATGGGCTGCGCCAGGATCAGTGGGAGCATGGTAGGGCCCGCGGTCCAGGTGCGGAACCAGGCAACGATCTCGTCCCAGACCCACGGGTACTGGAGGTACACCCACGCGATGGCAATGAGGAAGACGCCGAACCCGACCCCGTTGAGGTAGTCGGGGCCGCGGTCGAGCCTCTCTACGCGATCCATGCGTCTCTCCCACCTGCGCTCCCACCGGCCCTCGAATGGCGGGGTGGGGGGAACAGGCTCACCCATCTTGTGCCCGCACCTATCACAGAAAGCGGCGTCGTCGGGAAGCTCCTTACCACACTTCGGGCAGTAGATCATGCCAACCACTGAGATGCGAGGGTTTAGGGAGAGATATAAGGATAGGGAAAACCGTGCCAACCCATTTTAACCCGGCAAACCCACTAACCCCCTGAACAAAGATGCGCGTAGCCGTCACAGGGGGAGCGGGATACATAGGCTCCACGCTGATAAGGAATCTACTCGCCGAGAGGCACAGTGTCGCCTCCTTAGACAATCAAGCGAAGGGGGACTACTGCCACCTACGCGACCTTAACGCAAAGAGCCTCACCTTAATCGAGGGGGATATAAGGAACGCCGGTGACCTCGACACGATCCTCAAAGGGGCCGACGCGGTGGTCCACATGGCGGCACTCTCCGACCTCGACGTCTGCAACGAAGACCCCGAGGAAGCGGTCTCTGTCAACATCTATGGCACCCACAAGGTGCTAGAAGCCGCCGAGCGAAACGGGGTTCGGAGGCTCATCTTCTGTAGCAGCGCGGCCATCTACGGCGTCCCCTCGAGCCTGCCCGTCACCGAGAGGCACGCCCTCCACCCCCTCAACCTCTACGGCGTCACAAAGCTCGCGGGGGAGAAGCTCATCGACGCCCACCACGTGAACCATGGCCTTGAGACCGTCAACCTGAGGTTCGGAAACGTCTACGGCGTCGGACTCTACACGAGCTGGGTCGGCGTCATCCCCAAGTTCGTCGCCCTCGGCCTGGAGGGAAAGCCGCTCACAGTATACGGGGACGGCGAGAGCACCCGCGACTTCGTCCACGTCGAGGACATATCCAGGGCTATAACGTTGGGCCTGACGAAAGAGGGCATACGCAACGAGACCTTCAATATCGGCAGCGAGACCACTACGGTGAACAAGATAGCGAGCCTCGTCGCCTCGGAGATCGAGAAGGCCACTGGGAAGCGCCCAGAGGTCACCCACCTCCCCCCGCGACCCGGGGAGACCAAGGAGTTCAGCTACAACACATCCAAGATAGAGAGAGCCTTAGGATTCAAGCCCAAATGGAGACTCAGGGACGGTGTCAGGCAGATAATCGAGTACCGGTTGAAGAACCAGAAGCAGTGACGGCGGGGACTACTCGAGGACCACCATCGTCAGAGTTGACCTGACGTGGTTGAGGCGCCTAACCTTGCTCGTTATGACGTCCTTGATCTCCTGCATCGTGGGGGCTTCCAGACGGACGACGAAGTCGTAGACCCCATAGACGCCATATACCTCCTTGACCTCGGGTATCTCCTTCAGAGCCTTGCTGACATCGGTCCCCTCACCGAGATCAGTGTTGATCAAGACAAATGCAACGCTCATGGATGAACCTCAAATGATCCCTCAACGGGAACTGATTTAACATTTTCTAGGGTTGAGACGTGCGGGAACATATTGTAAATACAGTCAGGCTATGATATTGCCATGTTCATGTTTCTAACGATATAAAAGTAAGTCAAGACCATCAATCATCCAAAGCACCCTGAACCTAGACCCAATCCGACTGAATTTCCATCAGCCTTCTCCGGTAAGGTTGGTAAGTATGAATCGGCGCGTTTTTCAAGTCTCCCCCATGATGGTAGCATAGTATAAGCGTTTTACAGAATAGCTTAATGACTCCTCACCGGTCCTTTGCGATGATTCATCTGAGATTGAGTTCACCCGTATGGGTATCGACTGGAGAAGTGGAGGTTCGTTGGGTGGAGTAACATGTTTGCTGGTTGGTCGCGTATGCCTCGCTGGTAGGAATAAGGAAAAACATCACTTTTTGCACCTGCCACTAGGAATCGAGACTCGTTACGCTAACCAACAGTTGGTCTGTGGTACACAGTAAGGGGGTACAACGGTACCCGGTAGGAGGGTACTTGGTACCATGTAGGAGGGCACCGACGGTACCCAGTAGGGTGGTACCATGGTACCCTGTAGCGTGGAACCGGCGCACGGGATCTGTGTAACATGGTACCATGTAGCAGGGAACTCGATACCACGTAGTATGGTATATGGTACCCTGTAGGGTGGTACGGGGGACCCATTAGGGGGGTATAAGGTTTTTTCCACGTCTCGGTACCATGTAGCAGGGTACAGCGTGTTTTACGCCTCCTTTTGCTCTTCCTAGTGAAGATAAATCTTCGTTTGGAGGAGGACTGCTGAGACATTCAGGCTATGTGCGAGGCGGTCTGGGCCTCCTCTACTGGTGTCGTTCAAGATGGTTCTTTTCGCTCCCATGGCTAGTTGATGCCTTGCCTTGGGGCATGTAGAAAACTCATGGGATTTGCTCCTGCAGCAGGGAATATTGTGTGTAAGGATGGTGGTGAGCCGCTATGCTGGTATCCTTCTTTCTTCAGGGTAGGGGGTAGATGGATGGGGTATTCAACATGATTTCAAAGAGGAAACAGAAGCGTATACCGGCGACTTCTAATTTAACCTTGGAAAGTTGACTTTTACAGGTAAAAATCGGGGATTGTTCGTTTAGTGTCGAGAAACAATTCGACACAATTCTTAACCCAAACGCCGACGGAGGTCAACCTAGGCGTAGGGCTTGGGTCTGCATAGGGGAGTATCTATAGTCGGCGCGGGGATGACTAGATTTCACAACAGGCTCCACGTCGATAAGACGGGGAGGGAACTGTTCGTTGAGGCTGCACTCGACGCGGCTGGATCCGTTGACAATGGCTTCAGATTCAGAGACGCTGGAGCTCTCTTTGTCGGCAATTTCACGAGCGACGTCTTCGAGGGGCAGGCGCACACGGCCGCGGTGATGGCGGATTGGTTGGGCATTAACCCTACACCAGCTTATCGCATTGAGGACGCATGCGCGAGCTCGGGTGCTGCACTCAACCTCGGAGCCATTACAATCGCATCGGGGATGGCTGACGTCGTCATAGTCGGCGGCGTCGAGAAGATGAGTGGGCTCACCACAGATCAGGTCACGGACGCGCTCGCCCTCGCGGCTGACTCATCCTTCGAGACCTCCGTCGGCTTCACCTTCCCATCTATATACGCGGCGATAGCCTCGTCATACTTCAAGAAGTACAACGCCACCTGGGACCAGCTTGCAGCTGTCACCATCAAAAACCACAAGAACGGTGTCCTCAACCCGAAGGCACAGTTCCAGTCAGACATTATTGCGACAGGAAAGAAGATTGGAGAGAAGAGCGGCAGAAAATTTTCAGATGAGATGGAGTTCCTACGCTCGGATCTCAACCCCGTTATCGCCTCCCCGCTGAGGCTATTCGATTGTTGCCCTGTATCAGACGGCGCCGCCGTTGCGATCTTGGCAGCTGATGAGGTGTCGTGGAAGTATACGGATACGCCGGTTAAAATGATAGGGATGGGGCAGGCTAGCGACACAATCGCCCTGCACAGTAGGCCTGACTTCACCACCCTCAGGGCAGCCGTAAAAGCTTCAGAGGACGCCTACAAAATGGCGGGGGTTAAACCGAGGGCAATTCAAGTCGCTGACGTACACGACTGCTTCACCATAGCCGAGGTGGTCGCGACGGAGGACCTAGGATTTTTCCCCAAGGGACAAGGAGGAAAGGCGGTCGAGGAGGGCAGAACCGCAATAAACGGCGAGCTACCCATTAACCCAGACGGCGGCCTAAAAGCGAAGGGCCACCCCGTCGGCGCGACGGGCGTCGCCATGGCTCATGAAATGTTCAAGCAGCTACGCGGGCAGGCAGAACAACACCAAGTCAAGGGGGCCGAGTTGGGCCTCATCCACAACGTCGGAGCCGCGGGGGCGAGCGTCGCCGTCCAGATATACAGGAGGGGATGAGTTGAGCGAGTTCACCACGAAGGAGTTTAACGCATTCGTCGCCCAGGGCAAGCTCATGGGCAACAGTTGCAAGACGTGCGGGGAGCTCCACCTTCCACCACGCCGGATATGCTCCAAATGCGGCTCCCAGCAACTTGAGTGGCACGAGTTCAAGGGCAAGGGTACCCTTGAAGCGGTGACACTCAACAGGATGCCCTCCACCGCCTTCAAAGAGAGGTGCCCCTACGCAGTAGGAATCGTCAAGCTCGACGAGGGCCCATCAATCTCCGGCCTAATGGTGGACAAAAATCCCGAAAAGTTGGCTGTTGGATCCAGAGCCGTCTTCACCGTCGTGAAGGACGGGGAGAAATCAATCCTCGCCTTCAAGACACTCAGGTCTGCTCGCCCGTGAAGGTGGGTTTCCGCTTCTCCTTGAAGGCTGAGACGCCCTCGCGGAAGTCCTTCGTCTCGAACAGTTTGGAGAACTCCCCCGACTCGGCCTCGAGGTCTTCTTCCTCGACGTTTGGGTTCGTGAGCCTCTTCACTGCATCAATCACCGTAGGGGAGGCCGCGACCAGCTTAACCACGAACTCGTCGACCTTAGCGTTGAACTCAGCAGCAGGGTAGACCTTGTCCACGAGTCCAATCTGCCTCGCCTCCTCAGCAGTCAGTGCCTCCCCAGTCATGATGAGGAGCTTCGCCTTCTGTTTACCTACGAGCTTCGAGAGCATCTGCGTCCCACCCCAGCCTGGGATCACGCCGAGGTTCGCCTCGGGCTGCCCCAGCTTCGCCTTGTCACTGGCGACCCTGAAGTCGCACCAAGAGGCGAGCTCACATCCGCCGCCGAGGGCGAAGCCGTTTATCGCGGCAACCACCGGTTTCTTCGCCGCCTTGATCATCTTCATCGCCTTCTTACCCGCCCTCGTATAGACAAGGGCCTGAGCAGGCGTGAGCTTGCTTAACTCATCGATGTCCGCCCCGGCAGAGAAAGCGCGGTCCCCAGCGCCAGTGATGACGACGCATCGAATTGCCTTATCCGAGCCTGCCCTCTCGACGGCGTCGGCGACGGTGTTCAACATTTCCGTGGTTATGGAGTTGAGCTTCGAGGGGCGGTTGATCGTGATCTTTAGGACACCGTTCTTCGCCTCCGTGACGACAGGCTTCTCCTCCACAACACCCGCCTCTAGACGCGCCTTCAGCTCGAAGGGGCCCATCGGGAGATTGGCGCCCAGCTTAACGGCGAGGTCGATCGAGACAGGGTCCGCTATTCCCTCGGAGACGAGCCTCTCCGCCTCAGCGATGAACGGCTTAAGGAGGGTCGAGGGGTCGAAGCCCGCCGCCTGCTCTTCCCTGACCTCAGGCTTACCGTAGATGTAGAAGCCCTCCCCAGTCTTCCTGCCGAGCTTCCTCTCCTCGAAGAGCCTCCGGATCGGCTCCGCCGCCCTGTATCCAGCCCCAAGGTTCTCCTCGAAGACCCTGAGTATGTTATAGGTGATGTCGAGGCCGATGAGGTCTGCGAGCATGAAGGGGCCCATCGGCATCCCCGCCTTGTACTGCATCGCGGCGTCAACCTGCTCCTTAGTGTAACCCCTCTCGAGGAGCTTCGCCGACTCGTTCAGATAGGTGATGAGGACGCGGTTGACTATGAAGCCGGGGGCGTCCCTGCTGACCACGACGGGGGTCTTCCCGAGCCTCTCCGCCAGCGCCTTGATCGCCGCTATTGTTTCGGGCCTCGTCTTCGCCCCCGGGATGATCTCTACGAGCTTAAGGATCGTTGGCGGGTTGAAGAAGTGCATCCCCACGAATCTGCCCGGGTCGGAGACGACCGTCGACATCTCCGTGATGCTGAGGCTGCTAGTGTTCGTCGCTAGGATTGCGTCGCTGCGCGCGTTCCTGGAGACCTCCCCCCATACACTGTGCTTGACCTCCATCCTCTCCGGCACCGCCTCGACGACGACATCCGCATCCCTGACGGCGTCGGGTAGGCTGAGAGTCATCCCTATCCGCCCCATAATGGCGGGGACTTCCTCCTGCTTGAGGCGCCCCCTCTCGACGAGTCGAGCGAGGTTCTTCTCAATCCCCGCCTTAGCGTTGTCTAGGAAGCTCTGCTCCACGTCCCTGATGACGACACTTATCCCGGCCTGTGCCGCGATCTGTGCGATTCCATGCCCCATAACCCCGGCGCCGAGGACCGCGATCCTGCTGACCCCCTCAGGCTTCATATTAATCAAGCAGTCTAGGGCTGATCACCTTAAAGCGTTTTCCGGGGACCCGAGGGGCGAAGGCTACCTGAATAAATGGAACCTGCTCCCGAACAGGAGCCCAACGAGGAACAGGACCACAATGCCGGTCAGACTCTGGATGATGAAGCTCTGCCTGTCACTCTGCGCCTTGGCTTCAAGCTGGGTGATGTTCTCCTGCTGGAGCTGATTCAGCTTCAGGACCTGGTCGAAGTCCTGCAGCAGGACGTTGTACTGCCCATTGAGGTTGGAGTAGTCCTGCTTCAGCTTGACATAGCTGTCAGCCGCTATCCCGGTGGAGTTCAGGTTCGTGTAGAGGAGGGCGACGAGCTTGGGCTGGTCGAACTGGTAGTAGTTGAGGATTAGCTGGAGGGCGTTGACGTAGTCTCCTCGCGTCATCGTCGCGTTGATGCTGCCCACGATGTTGTTGAAGTAGTCTTTGCCGATCTGCACCTGGGCGCTGTTGATGTTCTTCAGCTGCCCTATCTCGCTCTTTATGTCGAGGAACTTCCCCGCGAGGTACTCACGCTTTACGAAGTCCTGAACATAGTAGTCGTTTCTCTGGGTCTTAATCATGACGCCCACCTGCAGCTGACGTCCTCCGTTCGCCTCGCGGTACGTCTGTACGAAGAGGTTGACCCTGAAGTAGAGCACCATGTCCTCGTCGGGCCTAACCCCGAATACCTCGTACCCCTTCGTGAGGTTGTAGGTGAAGACGTTGCTGAGTGTGCCGTTTATGGGCGGTATCCTGAGGGAGTAGTAGTTGTCTATCTCCGTGTTGTTGAGGGACGTGATGTAGCTGATGGACTGCCCGTTGTAGAATATCCTCCCCTGCTTGCGCAGCTCGAAGGTAGTCTCCAGCGTGAAGTTGCCCGAGTACTTGACGTCTGGGATCGAGGCGTTTACGACCTGCCCCTCGTGAACGTCCACCCCGAGGTTCTGCACTATAACCTGAAAAATACATCGGTCCCCCGAGGTAAGCTGGCTCAAGAATGGCTCGGGGGTGGTGATGACCGTGATCTTCGCCGGACTTGTAGGCGTATCGCTATGCACCAGCGTAGGGGTCATAGATAGCAGAACTATTAACAGTGTCAGGATGGCGAGCCTTTTTTGGGGCATACCAATATTCAGCGGATAGTGACTCTCTTAAAGGCTTGGTGGGGACCGTTCGTCGATTGTCGAAGTATTTTTCGACGTTCAACTGATAAGGATAAATGGGCGAAGAGCGTGGGGGGAGGCTGATTCAGGGTGACGAGGATAGCTGTCCTGGTCAAGGACATACCGGACCTAAACGAGGTGAAGATCGACGCGGCGACCCGCCGCCCACAGGTGGAGGGGGCGAAGAGGAGGCTAAACGACCTCGACAAGAGGGCGTTGGAGGCCGCCATAAGGCTCAAGGAGGCGGGCGGGGCCGAAGTGGTGACAGTCTCCGTAGGGGACGACAAGACCAGAACTTGTATCCTGGAGGCCCTCGCCATGGGCGCGGACGCCGCCTACCTAGTCTCCGACCCCACGCTGAGGGGCCTGGACGCGAACGCGACGAGCCGCGTGCTAGCGGCGGCCCTCACAAAGGCGGGTGCATTCGACGTGATCATCGCCGGCGAACTCGCCCTTGACGGAATGGGCTCACAGGTCGGGCCTCGCGTCGCGGAACTGCTGAACATTCCACAGGTCACCTACGCGAAGGAACTGAGGCTCGAGGCTGGAAAGTTCAGGGCGACCCGTGACCTCGAGGATATCGACGAGGTAGTGGAGGTGGAGCCCCCCTTCCTCGCCACCGTCGTCAGGGAGGTCAACGAGCCCCGCATCCCCAGCCTCATGAACATCATGAAGGCGAAGAAGAAGCCGCTGACGGAGTGGAACGCGGAGGCCCTCGGCGTCAAGACGGAGGACCTCAAGGCTTCGTCGAGGGTCGAGGTCAGTGACGTACAGGCCCCAGAGGTGAAGAGGAAACGCGTTGTGATCAAAGCGGAGAACGTTGAGGACGCTGTCGCGAAGCTCGTATCGGCCCTCACAGGGGACGGTGTCCTGGGGTGATAACCATGAAGATGCTCGTCTACTCCGAGAACACCGAGCTATCCCTGCAGCTCCTCGGCAAGGCCCTCCAGCTATCGGTGGGAGGTGTCTCAGCGATGGCTGTTGGATCGACTCAGGCCGAGGCTTTGGCCCAGTACGGGGTGAAGGTCTACGTCGTTAAGGATGGGGAGACGGACGTTGTGAAGGCGGCCCTACTGAAGGTGATAGCAAACGAGTCCCCCGACCTCGTCTTGGTCGGCTCGACGAAGAGGGGTAGGGAGCTCGCCCCAAGGGTCGCCGCGGCGCTGAACTCCGGATACTCCGGAGACTGCTACGACATCCAGCCAACCGATGGCGGGTTCACGACGAAGCGGCTGACCTACGGTGGTGCAGTGGTCGCCACGGGCACCATCAGGGGTAAGCCAGCGATCGTCGGAGTCCCAGCGAGGAGCTTTCAGAAGCCCGAGGCGCAGGGGACGCGTGGCGAGATAGTCGAGCTCGACGTCCCCGTGCCAGCGACCCGCATCAAGGTCGTCGAGACTAGGCAGAAGAGGACCAGCGACGCTGGGCTCGAGAACGCCAAGATCATAGTCTCCGCCGGCAGGGGCTTCAAGAAGAGGGAAGACCTCAGGCTCCTTGAGGACCTCGCCGCTGTGCTCGACGCAAAGATGGGGTGCAGCAGGCCCGTCTCCGCCGACCTTGGCTGGATGGACCAGTGGGTGGGGATAAGCGGGAAGAAGGTGGCGCCGCGCCTCTACGTTGCCTGTGGCATCTCGGGCACGATCCAGCACGCCGCTGGGATAAGGGACAGCCAAACCATCGTCAGCATAAACATAGACGAGTCCGCGGGCATCCACGAGCTCAGTGACTACAGCATCGTGGGAGACATCTACACGGTCCTCCCGGCGCTGACGCGTGCCCTCCGGGAGAGGGCGGGGTAACTACCCTTTTCCCACCCGGCAACCATTCTCTACTCGTGCCACTCGACGAATCCGTCCATGCCTCGATTCGTGAAGCCGCCAGAATAATCGCAAACTCCGATTATGTCACCGCCCTCACTGGAGCGGGGGTCTCCGTTGAGAGCGGCATACGCCCCTTCCGGGGCCCGGGCGGGCTCTGGACCGAGCGGGGGGAGCCGCCGATGGACGGCTACAGAAGGTTCGAGGAGGACCCGAAGCGGTACTGGGAGGAGATGCTTAGCCCCGCCAGGGAGAGCAGGTTCGGGGACAGCATCAGGGATGCCAAGCCGAACGCGGGCCACTACGCACTCGCCGAGATAGAGTCGATGGGCATACTAAGATCGCTAGTCACCCAGAACATCGACAACCTCCACACCGAGGCGGGGAGCAGGAATGTTCTCGAGATACACGGGAACAGGCTGAAGCTGAGGTGCGTCAGGTGCGGTGAGAGGTTCCCGAGGGGGGGATTCGACCTCTCCACTCTGCCTCCCCGCTGCCCGACCTGTGGGGGGATAGTCAAGGACGACGTCGTCATGTTCGGGGAGCCCATCCCGAGGGACGTCTCAGACGCGTGCCACACCGAGGCTGGTAAGAGTGACTGCATGATCGTCGCGGGGACCTCCGCGGTGGTCTACCCCGCCGCGAGCCTGCCACTCATAGTCAAGGAGAGGGGCGGCTCGATAATCGAGGTAAACCCGCTTGAGAGTGAGTTGAGTAGAATCAGCGACGTGATCATCAGGGCCCCGTCGGGTGAAGCCCTGCCCGCATTGGTTGAAGCCCTGAAAAGGTTAGGCTAGCTTCTTCCGGGTCCAGTCGGCGACCTCCTTCCCCGTCGCGAACCAGACATCCCCCTTTTCCTCCATGTCGGTGAGGAGCTTCTCGAGCATGTCGAGGCGGCTTATCCTGCCTGTGGCCTGCGGGTGGCAGGTGAGGCCGAAGTAGCGACCGAGGCGGTAGATGCCCTCGAACTCGGGCTTCCACTCCTTGTACGCCTCCTCGGGGCTGCGCCTGTAGGTGTCGTACTGGGGCCAGTCATCGAGCATCCACTCGACGGGCAGCTCCACGAGGCCCGTTGGCTTGCCCCGCCACTCGAGCATGTAGGGCATGTCGTTGTCCATGAAGTCGCTGTCGTAGCTGAAGCCGAACTGCTTGATCCTCTCGATGGTGCGGTCGCTGATGAGCCAGTAGGGGGCGCGGAAGCCCTCTGGCTTCACGCCGAGCTTCTTGAGGGCTGCCAGGCTCCTCTCGAAGACGCCCTCCTCGATCTCCCAGCTGAGCTCGCCGAGGCGCTCATGGGTGTAACCATGGGCGCCGATCTCGTGGCCGTGCTTTATGATGTCCTTCACCGAGTCTGGGTACCTGTCCGCGGTCCAGCCGGGAACGAAGAAGGTCGCCTTGAGCTCGTGGCGGTCGAGCATCTCGAGGATGCGTGGGATCGCAACGTTCGGAGCGAAGCGTCCCCTGCTCTGGTTGACTATATCGAGGGGGGTGCGCCAGATGGTGGCGCTGTCCGAGTCGTAGTCGAAGCTGAGGTTCACACAGCACTTGTATCCCTTTGGCCAGAATCCCATTCAGTTCACCGCTGAAGAAGGGGTTCGGATACGGTATAAGAGATGCGCTCCGCAGAAAAAACGTTGTACGCTCTGGAAAGGATGTGAATTTGTTACTGCTTGACCAGGCTCGGGCAAATCGGGGGAGAAGCGGAGGATCAGTCCGCCGAGGAGCCTCATTATCGCCGAGACTACGAGCACGTAGACTCCGAGCTGAATACCCCACTCCATGTAGACTGAGCCTACACCTGTGATGCTCATCGAGGTCGTCCCCTGTATCGGGCTCGCGGCTATCTGGTTTGTCAACTGTATCACCTCGGGTGGGAGCTGCTGGGCCCCTCCCACGAACTGGGAGACGAACGCGGGCAGATTGCCTAGGAATAGTATCATGACGCCGTATATGATTGCGACGAAAACGAAGAAGAGGAGGCCGCTGACTACGTACTTCGAGCCCAGCTTCTTCACCTTCTTGACCCCAATCAGGTCAAGGATTGTGAGCACGACGCTGGCGGCAATTAGTATGCCGAACGGGATACTAGCAGTGCCCAGAGGCTGGAAACCGTTGCTGGATAGCAGGTTAACGGCTATACCGTTTAGCCCATCGAGCTTGATAAGGTCGACCGTGCCTCCCGTCGTCATCACTGAGGTCTGTATGTTGGCCCTGACAAGGTAGTATGGTAGGAACACAGCCCCGACTCCTACGAGGACGCCCAAGAACCCGATTATAACGCCTATGGCTGCGCGGCTCTTCATGACTGCTCCGAGCCTGAGCCCGCCCTGCCTGCTTAGGCGGGCTATGCCGATGAGCTTCCAGAGTGCCTGTACTCCGCTAATCCCGAGGAATATCCAGAGGAGGTTGGCCATCACTAGGTCGAGGTATAGCTGGTTCTGGTCGATCTGGGGCAGTGAGAAGGTCCACTGCGTTGCCTGAGCCCACCTGACTGCATTGTCCCCCTGTGCAGGGCCGAATGGGCCCGCGTTCCCGAGGGTGGCGTCCGAAATCTTAGCCCAGTCACCCCAGCGGCCCCCGAAGTCGAGCCACCCCTGGTCGGCTGGGTGGTTACCGGGCTCGCCGAGCGTGACTATGCTGTAGTCTGTGGACGCGATGGAAAAACCGTCCCCGCCGACATCATCATTTGCCACGCCGAGCTTGCCCTGATATGGGCGGTAGTAGTTGGCGTGGCTGCCCCTAGCGACATAGACGACAGGGTGGGTGACATCTACCTTCTCAACGTCCGTCCACGCCGCGCGTTGCCCGGCGTCGTGCTGCGAGTAGGCCGTGTACATCGGGGAGCTGCCTGAGAGGACTATTGTGATGCCCTCCCAGTCCCCCTCGTGCTGGTTCATCGGGGCGTCGTTGTAAGCGTAGAAGAACCAGTACTGGAGCACCGTGTAGCCGCTCATCTGTACCTCGCGGGCGTAGACGGTGTACCCCAGACTACTCCTCACCTGCTGGTAGTTGGTGAGTATCTCGCTGAAGCCGCCGAGCTTGTTATCGAGGAAGTAAGCATTGGTCGTGTAGCCCGCGAGCATCGCGGACGTCGGGTTCGCATTTACGAGCGTTGGCCCATTCTGCTCCATAACCTTGAGTACGCCGTTTGTGATCGCGTAACTGGAATCGATGGGGTAGAAGTTCTCCCCCTTATTGAACCTGAGGACGGGTGCGAACTGGTTAACCAGACTGGAGCCTTGGGATGGCGCTTGGTACGCCGCGCTCGTGAAGATGGGTGAAAGGAGCATAAGTAGCGTCAGTGAGAGTGCGACGAGGGCGGGTTTCGATCGGATTCCACTCATGGCTTAGGTGGGATGGGCTGCGGATAAGAGAATTTCCATGAAATCGGAGAACGAAAAAGGAGCTAAGCGACTACTACACGCGCGCCGTAGATCGCTGCGACCCTTTCGGCGACCTGCTTGATGGTCATGGTCTCGCCCTTCATCAGGATGATGCCTGTGCCCTCCTCCAGGTAGCCGAGGAGGTTACGGGCGCATTGGCCCACCTCGACGAGAGTCACGGGCGTGTCCTCCGGGGGGCGTATCCGGACGACGCCGGTCTCCCTCGCAGCTTTGTTGAACCGTCGGGAAGAGGCGGCTATCGTTCGGGTCCTTCCCCTCCAGGTCGTAGATGTTTGGGAGCCTGATGGTCACCGCGTCGGGTAGAGCTTCGACGAGCTTCTCCGCCTCCTTCTTCGCCGAGGCGTAGGGGGACTGGAGCTGGCCGCAGCAGCTGCACCTGAAGCTGTCCGCAGCGAGTTGCGTGCTCGTGAAGATAAGGCGCTTCCCGTGTCTCCTGCACGAGTCAGCGACGTTCGCGGTACCCCTGACTATGTGGTCCCAGTACTTCCACGGGTTCTGGATGCTCTCCCCTACTATGCAGGGGGAGGCGAGGTGATAAACCACGTCGGAGGTGGCGACTGCGGCGTCGATCCGCTGCGGCGTCCCTTATGTCGTCCCGGAGGTCGTGTCGCGATGTCGAAGCTAAGTGGCGGCGTGCCCTGCTGATCTCAACGACCTTAACAAGCTCTGAGCCGATGTAGCCGCTCCCACCTGTAACTAGGACTTTCATCAAGCAACCATCCAGCTAAGATACGGTCGAGCCGTTGGGGACTTCACGCTCGGTCGTGAGCAGGGCGAGTTTCCCGTCCTTCTCGGCGGTGAGTAGCATGCCGTTGCTCTCGTTGCCGAATATCTTCGCGGGCTTCAGGTTGCAGATGACGCAGATTACCTTGCCCTTGATCTCGTCCGCCTTGTAGTACTCGACCGAGCCCGTGATTATCTGACGCGATGTGGTCCCCCATGTCGACCTGCAGCTTGTAGAGCTTGTCGCTGCCCGTGATCTGCTCTATCTCCTTGACGGTGCCGGTGCGGATGTCGAGGCGCTTGAACTCGCGTATGCTGACGATCTCTGACTCGGACATGGCTCAGGATTCGCGTTTTCTCGTATTAAGCCTTGACTGGGATGACGTAGAGGTAGACGTTGGCGTCGGGGTGCTTCTTCGTCGGCTCCCAGCCCTCGAAGGTGAAGCTGAAGGAGACGACGCGGGAACCCGGTTGTCAGCTCGGCCTCGAACTTCTCCCTGAGCCTATTGTTTATGGACTCACCCTGGTAGACGGTAACGACGGATCGCCTCGGCGACGCTGTTCTTGAAGAAGTCGCCCCAGATGAAGCGTATCCGGTCGTGTACTGGGCTCCTCCGCGCCCTGAGTCTTGACCAAAGGACCCTTAAAGCGTCCGCCTCGACGCCGACTCCACGTGCGCCGCGCTCCGCGGCACCGATTACTATCCTGCCGTCCCCCGAGCCTAGGTCATAGAGCACATCCCCCTCTCCCACTTCAGCGATGGAGAGCATCTTCTCGACGACGTCTAGCGGCGTCGGAAGGAAGATGGCGCCTATGAAGATGGGCCAGACGAGCCAGAGGAGGAAGCCGAGGACGAGGAAGTAAGCGACTGGGAGTAGAATAGTGAAGTCCACGCATCCAAGCTGGACCCGAGCTAGTTAACTGTTCCCGAGAGGTAGCGGTCGGCGATCATGGCGTACATTCTGCTGACGGGTGGGAGCCACTCGAGCTTCACGTACTCGTTCGCCCCGTGCGCCTCCCCACGCTGGGGTCCTATATGGACGCAGGGTATCCCTTCCTCCCCCTGGAAGATGTTCGCGTTCGTTATCCCGTAAGCGTACTCGTAGAGAGGCGGGTGCCCCATCACATCCCTGTAGACGCTGTCGAGCGTCTTCATGATCAGCTCATCCCTGTTGCATGTGTAGGGCTCGTACCTCGGGGGCTTGACGCCTATCTCGACCTCAGACTTGAGGTGCAGGGAGTCTACGAGGCGCCTCATATCGCCGATGGCATACTGGATAGTCTCCCCTGGGACGAGTAGGCGGTTAACTTCGAATCGCGCCGACGCTGGTACGACCACGGAGTAGATATGGTACCCTCCCTCGAACTTCAGTGTACAGTAGGTTCCCTTGCCGAACTCGGGGTGGGGCTTGAGCTGTAGCTTGTCGAGGTTTGCGACAATCTTGGCGGCGTCCTCGACGGCGTTGACGCCAAGTTGGGGGCGGAAGCCGTGTGCGGCCTTCCCCTTCACCCTGATATCGTATAGGATCTTACCCGTGAGGCCGAGAGGTATCGGCTTCGTCTCATCCCCGCAGTAACTGTAGGCGAGGACGATGGCGTCTAGGCTCCTCCACCTCTCATCTCTCATCATCGCCCAAGCGCCGACGTCGGTCGCCTCCTGGTCGACGACGAGGCTGAAGCTGAGCTCCCCGGGGAACTCGTTGCCGCTGTCTGCGATGGTGCGGAATGCGTCGAGGGTGCAGGCGATGCCGCTCTTCATGTCGCAGGCGCCGCGCCCGTAGATCTTCTTGTCCTTGATCACCGCCTTGAAAGGGTCAGTGCTCCAACCCTCCCCAGCGGGAACAGTGTCGCTGTGCGCGTTATAGTTGAGCCTCTTCCCAGGTCTGACCCCCTTGAGCGTGGCGTAGAGGTTAGGCCTCTTCGTCTCGACATACTGAAGCTCGGTGTCGAAGCCGTAGGATTCGAGCTTCTCCTTCAAGTAGAGGCTCAGGGCTTCCTCCTCCCCAGTGACACTGGGGATGCCTATCATCTCCTCGGTGAGCCTGACGGCGTAGGAGGGGTCGAGTCGCCTGAGAACGTCCTCGAACATTCGAGGAGAAAGGGGGGAGACTGGGAAGATAAATTAGGCGTCTAGGCGAGGAACTTCGCTACTATGATGGCGTAAGCCTTGCTCACCTTTGGTAGCCAATCGAGCTCGACATACTCGTTCCTCTGGTGTGTGCCGCCCGGCTTGGGGCCGAGGTGTATGCAGGGTATGCCGCCCTCCCCAGTGATGGTGTTCGCGTCTGTGATGCTCTTATGGTACCCGTATTCGGGAGTCGAGCCGAAGGCCTCCCTGTAGGCTTCATCGAAGACCTTGACGATGGGTTCAGTCTTCTTCATCTCGTAGCTGGCGTAGAGCGGCGGCTTCGTTTTGACCTCGACCGTGCTTCTGAGCTTGAGGCTCTTCACGAGGCGCTCCATATCTTTGACCGCGTATTCGACGGTCTCCCCTGGAACGAGCAGGCGGTTGACCTCTATTCGGCATGTCGCCGGGACGACGACGCTGTAGACGGTGTAACCGCCCTCGATCTTAAGGGTGCTGTAGTTGCCCTTCCCGAAGTGGGGGTTCTCCTTGAACTTGAGGCCGGGGAGGTTGGCGAGGATGATCCCCGCCTCCTCGACTGCGTTCACACCCTCCTCGGGGCTGAAGCCGTGCGCCGCCTTGCCGTGGACGTAGATGTCATAGAGGACCTTCCCAGTGATGCCGAGGGGGGTGCCGCGGCCCGGCTCAGCCGTCGTTGGCTCCCCGAGGACCACCGCGTCCACCTTGCCGTACTCGGTCTTCAGCATCGCCTTGGCCCCCTCGCCGAAGGCCTCCTCGTCTATGACCCCGGCGAAGCTGAGCTCCCCGCTGAATGGGTGGCCGGACTCGGCGAAGGCACGTAGCATGTTGAGTGTGCAGGCTATGCCCCCCTTCATATCGTTCGAGCCGAGGCCGTATAGCCTGTCCGCCCTTCTTAACGGCCTTGAAGGGATCGGTGTCCCAACCGACGACGACTGGGACGGTGTCCATGTGACCGCAGAAGTTGAGGCGCTTGCCCTTCGTCTTGCCCTTGAGCTTCGCGTAGACGTTCGGGCGCCCCGGCTCGACCTCGTTCAAGCTCCGTCTTGTATCCGAGCTTCGTGAGTTCGTCCTGCAGGTAGTGGGCGAGCTCCTTCTCGTCCTTGACGACTGAGGGGATGGCGACCATCTCCTCCAGCTTCTTGACGGCGTAGGCGTCGTCGAGCCTCTTCAGTAGATCCTCGTACATAGGTGTCGCTGCATGGATCACCGCCTTCGGTTAAATGGTTTGCCCAGAGAAGCGGTGGAAAAGTGGTCAGTTGTTGAGGAAGGAGTCGGCGATTTTGACGTACATCCTGCTTATCTTAGGTAGCCAGGTGACGTCGACGTACTCGTTCTTCTCGTGTGTACCCCCGCCCTTCTTGGGATCGGAAACACCGCGGGTGGGGCCGAGGTGGAGGCAGGGAATCTTGCCGACGCCGGCGAAGGTGTTGGCGTCCGTAATCCCGTAGGCGTACTGGTAGACTGGCGCCTTCCCCATGACCTCACTGTAGACGGGGTCGAATGCCTTGATGATGGGGTCGTCCCTTGCCATGACGTATGCCTCGTACTTCGGGGGTTTGATCTTCACCTCGACGCTGCTCTTCAGGTTGAGGCTCGCGACGAGGCGCTCCATGTCGGCGACGGCGGTCTCGGGCGTCTCACCGGGGACCAGTAGGCGGTTGACCTCGAACCTCGACGAGGCGGGGACGACGACGCTGTAGATGGTGTACCCACCCTCGAACTTTAGGGTCGAGTAGTTGCCCTTGTGGAAGTCGGGGTGGTCGAGAAAGCTTAGCTTGTCCAAGTTGGCGACTATCTTGGCAGCGTCCTCGACGGCGTTTATCCCGTGCTGGGGGCGGAAACCGTGCGCCGCTTTACCGTGGACGTGCACGTCATAGAGTATTTTGCCAGTGATGCCCAGAGGCATTGGCTTTGACTCGTCGCATGGGTATGGCTCCGCGAGGACTATGGCGTTGACCTTGGCGAAGTCGGTCTTCAGCATCGCCTTCGCGCCCTCACCCATCGCCTCCTCGTCGATCACGGCACTGAAGCTCAGCTCTCCCCTCAGCTTGTGCCCCGAATCCTGCAATGCCTTGAGCATCGTGAAAATGGAGGCGAACCCCGCCTTCATGTCGCAGCTGCCCAACCCGACGAGGTCGTTTCCCCTCCGCACCGGCTTGAAAGGGTCCGTCTCCCACCCCTCGACCACAGGGATGGTGTCGAGGTGGCCGTTGTAGTTGAGCCTCTTCCCGGGCTTGTCCCCCCTGAGGCGGGCGTAGACGTTCGGTCTCCCCGGCTCCACCATCTGAGTCTCGGTCTTTAGTGCCGAGTGACTCCAGCTCGGATTTGACGTACTCGGCGAGTTCCGCCTCCTTGCCAACGACTGAGTTGATCTTCACCATCTCTTCCAGTTTGTGGAGGGTGTAGGCGTCGTCTATGCGCTTCACGGCGTCGTCGATCATGGTTGTCGGAGGGTAATACCGTCTGATACTGGTATAAGACTTGAGAATTGCGTTAATTGGCGAGAACTTCGATTAGTTGAAGATTATTGAGGAGTAGTCGCCTGAGGGGTAGACGATCCTGATTCGGGTGATGTTGCTTATCCAGACGTCGCCGTTCGTGTCGGGGATCACGAGGCGTGTTACCTCGGGGAGCGCGCTACCGTTCAACTGGTATGCCACTATTACGTTCACTCGTGTCGCCACGGTGTAGGTTATATGCGTCGAGTAGCCATCGCTGGCGTAGAACTCCACCGTGTCTGCCTGCTGGGTCGCCCCAGCCCTCTCAAGCAGGTACCCGAGCCTGACACCAGTCCAGTTGCCATTAGCAACGTAGTTGCCGATGCAATCAAGCTCGGCGTTGACGGTTGTACCCGGCATCGCGGTTAGTTCTGTGTAGCTGAAGTCGATTCGTGACTGCTCCACCCCCGGGTCAACGTTCTTGGTCTGTCCGTAGGTGCCGTACAGGAAGATCGACGCTAGCACGGCGATCACAAGGACCGTCGCCATGGCGATCATGCTTTTTCTCATCCCGCATCATTTCCCAGTTTAAGACTGGGTCGACGGCGCCGGATATCAACCATTACACGGGAATAAATGCAGATTGGGCATATCCGAGCCACTGGTTCCCAGCTAAGTATCATATACTGGGTCTGGCTGAGTTCTGGAGGATCCGACTTGAAACTGGTCACTTTTAAGATACACACCGAGTGCAGGCTCGGTGCAGTCGTGAAGGAGGGCATAGTCGACCTCAACTCCGCCTACACCACCTACCTGAAGGAGGGTGGCGAGGCGTTCCCCAAGCGAGTAGCTTCAGCTCTCATACCGCCGGATATGGTGGGTTTCCTTGAGGGCGGGGAGAAGGCGAAGAAGGAGGCGGAGAAGGTCCTAAAGTGGGTGGCAAAGAAGAAGGACGCCGTGGGTGTCGAGGGCGAGAAGCTCGTCCTAGGCGACGAGGCTCGCATACAGGCGCCCATCCAGTACCCGGGCAAGATCTACTGCACCGCTGTCAACTACTACGACCACGCCACTGAGCGCATGGCGAAGGACCCCGAAGCACGGAAGAAGGAGATCGCACGCATGAAGAGCCTAAACCTCAAGGTCGCCGACTGCTTCCAGAAGCAGCCCAGCCTCATCATAGGCACAGGCGCGCCCATCATCAAGCCGAAAGTCTCCAAGCAGCTCGACTACGAGAACGAGCTCGCTCTCGTAATCGGTAAGAAGTGCAAGGACGTCAAGCCAGAGGACGCCTACTCCTGCATCGCCGGCTACACCATCCTAATCGACGTGAGCTTCCGCGACCAGGGCTTCCCACAGGACGTCGACTTCCGCCTCTATAAGGGCGACATCAACTGGACGAAGGGCAAGGGGATGGACAACGCCGCCCCCATGGGCCCCGCCATAGTCACCGCCGACGAGATACCCGACCCCTACAAGGTACCGCTGAAGCTTGTGACCCGCGTCAACGGCAAGACGCGCCAGGATGGCACGGTCGAGAACATGATCATAAAGATCCCCGACCTCGTCAGCTACATGAGCAGGGGGACCACCCTCAACCCCGGCGACATCATAGCCACGGGCACCTGCGCCGGCGTCGCGGCGAGCTGGGGCCCAGAGGGCTTCCTCAACGTCGGCGACGTTCTAGAGTGCGAGATACAGCCCATCGGCGTGATGAAGCACACCGTCGTCGAGGACAAGGGTCCCGTCTAAAAAAAACTTACCACCCCTTTTGGGGCAGCTTCTTTTCAGATCAGTTGAGGTAGATGCCTTTGACTATGTAGTCGGAGGTGTCGAATTTGAAGTTGTTTCGGGCGAGTTCCTTACCGATCTTCGTGGCAGTCGCCTCGTGGTAGCAGTTGAGCTGTGGAACGCCCCTCTCCGCCGCCTTCCATTGAGCGAAGCGCAGGCAGGCGTCAGGGTCCCCACCCCAAACCCCCACATGCATCGCCTGCTCCGGCATAAAGCGTGCGCCGATGGCCACGACGCTGCCCGTCTTTTGGTCCCTGTGGACCATTCCCCGCTTCGCCATGTCCGCGCAGAGGGTTGGGCTGAGCCTGTAGAAGGTGCGGTTCATCACGAGCCAGCCCATCCAGTCGCCCTCGAGCGGCATGAGGAGGTCCGTGGCCTCCTTCGGGTCGGGGACTGGCACGAACCCGCCCCTCTCACCAGTGCCGGCGTGGACGGGGAGCGTCGCACCCTTGAAGGTACCCTGGAGGGTGAGACCGTACCTGTCCGCGAGGCCACTGCTCACAACATTGTCGATACCGGTGTACATCCTCATCGCCCTTACCCCCTGTGCGCGGGCGAGCTCGAACCAGTGCTCATAGAGGGCCTTGCCTAGACCGAGCCCCTGCTTCTCGGGGATGACGCGTAGCGTCTCCAGCCACGCGGAGCCGTCCGGTACGATCGTGTACTTACCGCACGCGGCGATCTCGCCGTCGAGCTCCACGACGCTGAACTCACCGACCCTATCGTTCACGAACATGTCGAAGACATATGGCAGATACCTGAGGTTGGGCGTTGACTTGGACTCTACCCAAAGCGCCTTCTCACGGTCCTCCGGCCTAGCTCTGCGCACTACGATTTTCATTGAGTCACCAGTTGAGATGAGTCGATACGAGAATATGGGTGTAAAACGCTTCCGATTCGAAGTTGCCACTAGGGAGAAAAAACCATTATCTATGATGGCGTAAGTTGGCTAGCCCTCGACCGACTTCTCGATCTGCTTGAGCTGCGATCTGTACATGTCGAGGAGCTCGGAGACCGTAGTCGCCTCCTCCGCGGACTTGTCCTCGCGCCACCTCTGGAAGCGGGGGAACCTCACCGCGAGGCCCGCGCCCTTCCTTATGGCGTCGAAGCCCGCTGTGTGTATGGGGCTCAGCGTCAGCTCGTCGCCCAGAACCTCCATCACTCTCTCGGGGGCGAACCAGATGTCCGCCTTGAGGAGGCTGTCGACTAGGGGGTGCTTACCCTCGTGGCGCAGGGGCTCCAGTTCCTTCGGCAGTTTCGCCAGTACCTCGTCTGTGAAGCCGGAGCCAACCTTGCAGACTGTGCGGTATATGTCGGTCTCCTTGTCGTATGCAGCTCCGAGGAGCGCGCCGTAGCTCCCCGCCCTCCTACCCATCCCATGGAACGCGCCCACCACGACGAGGTCGACGGGATCCGACATCTTGCTCTGGTAACTCCTCTTGAGCTTCACCCAGAGCCAGCTCCTCGCCCCTGCCCTGTAGACGGACTCGTCCGCGAGGCTCTTACACACGAGCCCCTCCGTCCCGTCGGCTATCGCCTGCTCGAAGAACCTCTCAATCTCCTTCGGATCATCCGTCTCGATCGACTCAACCCGGTGGAAGTTATCGGTCTCGTCAATGATCTCCTCCAGCTTCTTCTTTCGCACAGGATAGGGGTCGAGTGTGTAGTCCTTGCCGTCGGCGTAGAGGCAATCGAAGAGGAAGATGGTAACGGGGAGCTTCTCCATCATCTCCTCAATCTTGTACTTGCGGCGACGCTGCATGAGGGTCTGGAAGGGGTGCATCTCCCCGGTGTTCGGATCGGTGGCGACGACCTCCCCCTCCACGATGGCGGTCTTCGCCTTGATGTGATCCTTCGCCATCTTAACCGCGTCCGGGTACATGTGGGTGATGTTCTCCAGCCTCCGGCTGAAGAGCTGAACCTTCTCCCCCTCCTTGTGGATTTGGAGCCTCTCCCCGTCGAGCTTGTACTCGGCAGATAGCTTCCCGAGCTTCTCAACGATCTCCTCGGCGGAGCCCAAGCGCTGGGCCGCCATCGCCATTATGGGCTTCCCGACGGTGATCTGGAAGTGCTCTATCGCCTCAATCCCCTTCCCCGCGAGGGTCTCAGCGACGTCCCCAAGGTCGCTGCTCAGGTAGTAGGCCCTCTCAAGCGCCTCGCGGGCGTCCTTCGAGCCGGTCCTCGCGATGGCGAGGGCGTCGAGTATCGTCATGTCGCCTACGCCGAGGCGGAGCGCCCCGACCACTGTTCGGGCGAGGTACCTTGCCGCAGTGGGGGTCACGTTGACCATGAGCTTGACGAGGCGGTCCACCTTCCTTACCGAGCTGCCCTGCCCCGACTCGTTAGCGATAGCATCAAGGGTGTTGTAGACCTCCGAGGCGGTTGGCTGTTTCCCCCCGAAGCTCTTCACCTTCTTCCCCCTCAGAGCCGCCTCCGCCGCGTGGCCGATGTCCCCAGTCTCAGCTATAAGCTGCTCCACCTTCGCCTTCGGAAGCCCCGTCGCCTTGACGATGGCCTCGACGACGCTCTTCTCCGCCATCCCGATCT
The DNA here is from genome assembly GCA_963769425.1 of Candidatus Bathyarchaeota archaeon. GTDB lineage: Archaea > Thermoproteota > Bathyarchaeia > TCS64 > TCS64 > UBA8941. The sequence goes on from CAVYLP010000003.1 coordinate 310,638, forward strand.
CGGGTTCGCCCGTCCAATCCGGGTGAATCTTGCCCTGAGTGAGGTAGATGACCTCAGCCATCTCGTCGGGTTCAGCCTTCTTGAGAAGCTCCGCGAGGATGGCGGTCATCTCGAGCCGCTTCGTCGTTGCCTCAAGCTTGACGTAGGTCTCCACGAGGGTATCGTAGAGCATTGTTATCGGTGAATTGATTGGCGGAGGCGATTAAAACCCTGCGCCTTTAGACGGTGTAGGCTTGGGCGCTGCGCTTCCCTATCGATTCGTACTCCTCGAAGGCGTCGATGAGGCAGTACTCCCCCGCCCTCTCAGTGAAGAGGGAGAAGACGTACTCACTCCCCTTCTCCGCCTCGATCATCGTTAGGAGGTTCGGCGGGAAGAAGTTGATCGACAGCTTGTCCCAGATCATCTCGAGCTTCGGCGCCTCCGCGTAGCGCAGCGCCACGAAGCTCCTGAAATGGGTAACCATGTCGACGTAGTGGGCCGCGTTCAGGTTGGCGAGCTCGGGCACGGTCTTTATGCAGTCGGTGCCGTCTTTGTCCTTGATGAAGGCGAGCGCCTTCGCAAGCTTGTCTCTGTGCTCCCTGAGCATGTGGTCACGCGTCAGCCTCTGTAGCCTGTCCCCACCCACCCAGTCGTCCGCGTGGAGCACCTCGTGCACCGCCGTGTAGAGGGAGAGCGTCGAGGCGAGCTCCGGTATCTCCATCGGCTTGTCGCTGAAGGGGAGGTCCCTGTCGAGGATTATCGTGGATGGCGGGGTGAAGCAGCCGAAGTCCATCCCATACTGGCAGCCCCTGATCATCTCAAGCGAGTCGGCGAGGCAGTCCCCCTCCCCGAGCCGATCACGCGTCTCGATGATGTGCGGGCCGAGGGGGAGATTCAACTCAAGCTGGGCCTCCCGTATCAACTCGACGGAGCCCACGACGAGCCTTCGCACGTCCTCGTGCGTGAGCCGCCTACGCTCGAGATACATCTTCGGAAGACACTCAGCCCCCTTTAAAAGCACATTGGTGTAATTACTGTATAGATACGAGTACTTTGCCACATCTGGAATAGCTCACCTTTTCCGGTCGAAAACCCTTTAGACACCTCCCCGCACCCTCTACGCTCAGTGAACCAGCATGAAGTACGGAGCCCAGACGGAGTACGGGAAGCTTAGGAAGGTGCTCATGCACCGCCCGACGGAGGAGAACAAGCGCATTACGCCGGGTAACAAGGACGCCTACCTCTTCAGGGACGTCGTCTATTGGAAGGAGTTCCAGCACGAGCACGACGTATTCACCGACCTCCTCAGGGACGAGGGGGTCGAGGTACTGATGCTCACGGACCAGCTCGACGAGCACCACGCCCACATAGCCGAGACGCTCCCCAACCTCGTCTACACGCGCGACGTCTGCATGGTGAGCAACCTAGGTGCCCACGCGCTGAGGATGACCTATGCGGCCCGGCAGGTGGAGCCACTCCTCATGGAGATGGCGATGAAGAAGCTCGGCATCCCGATCGCGCAGAGCATACAACCACCCGCCCTCGTCGAGGGCGGAGACTTCGTCTGGCTCAACAAGGAGACCCCAATGATGGGCTTCGTAACTCGCAGCAACGAGGCCGGCGTCATGGCGGTGAAGGACAAGCTCCTCGGCGGCGGTGCCGTGAAGGAGTTCGTCGCAGTCCCGCTGCCCAGCTGGCGCGTCCACCTAGACGGTGCAGTCATGGTGATGAGCCCCGACATCGCCCTCTTCCACGAGGCGAGCCTCGGACTCTTCCCGGCCTACGTCTACAATGAGGAGGGTGTAAGGCTCCAGTACCTACGCGACTACCTCGAGGAGAAAGGCGTTGAAATCATAGAGGGAAACGACACGGAGACCCGCGTCTTCGGAGCCAACATAATCGGCCTCGGAAACCACAAGTGCGTCAGCTATGAGTGGAACGAGCGCCTCATCGAGATACTCGACGACAGGGGCTTCGACGTCCTCACCATACCCGGGAGCCAGCTCAGCATCGGAGGCGGCGGCCCCCACTGCATGACCTGCCCAATTCTCAGAGATTAGATACATTCGTAAAAATATTGAGACTTTCTTGGGCAGATTAATGAACTCATACGATTCTCCACCCAAGCCAAGTTAGTGATCAGCATCTCTCGAGCCAGTTATTATGCTGCAATATCAATGGTCTAAGATCTAAGATGCTCTGTTTTTAAAAGAGGGGGTTACGTCGTTAGGCTCCGCGTTACGAAGAAAAACGTTATCGCCACAGCCACTATATCTACTATTATCGCCCAGATAGCCCAGTCAGCATAGACTAAGACCGTGACATTTTTCGTGAAACTACCCACTTGAATATTGTATTGAATGCTGGAGATGGGATTCATATAGGGATTTGGGGCCACCGCATATTGAGCAGTACTTGGGATTGTATTGAACTTCGCGAACGGGTTTGTGATTAACACAGATGCACCTGGGAGGGTGACGTTCGCCGCCACGATCTTAGAGATATCGTTCGCCTTCATGTCTACATTGATTAAGCTAAGCGTCGTCCCGTTGACGACGACAGGGATCGCCATCGACTCGGCCTGAGTAGTAGTCTTATTCACTACTATGTTGAAACGGCAGTTTCCATAGAGTGGTGAGCTCGAGTCTACAACGGCTGGGATGTTTACACTCTGGACGTTTATTGTTGCATTAGCCACGGGAAAAACGAGGGTGGCTAAAAATGCAGCGATGATTACAAGCTGGAACAACTTCATTTTTTTAACTACAGACATTCCCCTATCAACGACCATACACACTATCATAGGCGTTGCCAGATTTAACCTTCGTTATCCTGAACCCAACTTTAGGTTCTATCAACGACCATACACACTATCAGAGGCGTTGGAAGCGCACCTTATCAACCTGAACGCTGGAACAATTCAACCACATTCTTTTTAAACTCGATTTAGTTCTGGTTGTCAAGTTTAGTTAAAAATCCCAATCCTACACCCTAAGGGACTATAACTCACATTAAGGAGGGAGAGAAATAAATAGCCGAGGGGGGGTTTCGACGTCTGAACAATATGAAAAAGGATGGGAATATTTCAAGGAAGGAACGAAATCTAGGGAAAAGGCCAAGCTCCTCCTGAATAGCACTGATTACGCCGGGAGCGTACGCGCCTCCCAGAGCGCCATCGATCTCTATATAAAAAGCGCGTATCTCCTCCAAGGAAAGGAGCCGCCGAGAAACCTCTCCCCCAACTCAGACTTTAAGGAGATCGTGAAGAAGATCAAGGAGACCCCGACACAGGACCCAAACCTCTCCAAGCAGGTAACCGCCGTGTCGAAGAGGTTCCAGGGGATACACGTGAAGAGCATGTATGGGGCGGTGGGGAAGAAGACTTCACAGCTCTTCGATAAAAGTGACGCCTACGAGTACTATCATCTCGCAAACGACTTGGGGCTGCTGATAGTCGCAATCGACTCAGTGTATGGCGGCCGTTCCAACCGACCCTCGAGCTAGAAGCATTTCAGCGATTAGGTTTAAGAGACGGTATCCCGCACCACCCCATGGCTTCGACTAGCCTCCGTTTAGGCGAAGCCCTTAGGGATGACCCCCTCATCCCTAAGTTTTCCTCACCAACCCCGGGTCAGGTATATAATCAATCATTCAACTGGATCAACCGGAGAAGTATGGAAACCAATATTCTGCTCGCGTTCGATGGCTCGGATCAGTCTCTGAAGGCGCTCGACGAGGCGATAAGGGTAGCCAAGGGGCTGAAGGCGAAGCTGATAGTGCTCCACGTCTACTGGGAGGAGGGGGCGGACGCATATATAGACCCAAAGAGGATCACGACGGAGGACGTCGACATCGACGCCCAGAAGATGTATGGGAAGATGGAGGAGAGGCTCAAGAAGGAGGGGGTAACGTACGAGCTCAAGTCGGAGAGGAGCACCGACGCCCCACTCACCATCACTGAGACCGCCGAGAAGATGAACTGCGAGATGATCGTCATCGGCAACAGGGGCGTCGGGAGGCTGAGGGGCTTCCTCCTCGGCTCCGTCGCGGAGAAGGTCGTCTCCACATCGAAGCGCAGCGTCCTCATAGTCAAGTGAGGCACCCGAAGACTCATGAGACGCGGCGACACCATCATCGGTGATGTCCCTAGAATCCTACCTCGAGCAGAACGGAGTCTGGCACAGGTTCGTCGAGAAGCAGGAGACGGTCCACACCGCCGACGCCTCCAAGGCGACCGGAATAGACCTTCATAAGATTACTAAGAATCTCGTCTCCGTGACGGATACGGGCGAGCACGTGGTCCTCATCGTCCCGGGTGATAGGAGGGTCAACCTAAAGGAGGCTGCCAAGGCGCTTGGAGCGAAGAACGTCCGCCTCATGCCCTTCGACCAATCCGAGCCCATAAGCGGGTACCCACCCGGCGGGACACCGAGCCTCGGCTACAAGACAAAGATGAGGGTTTTACTTGACAAGGAGCTTGAGGGCTTCGATACATTTTACTGCGGGGGTGGGAGCAGGGACAGGCTCCTTGAGGTTAAATCGGTGGATGTTATCAGGCTAAACGGGGCCATCGTTGCGCCGATAAGCTCCTAGAGGCGTAGGCCACAGGGAGCTGGCTTACCGTCGAGGTACACTGCGCCGTTCTCGAGGGAGAACCTGCCCTCGGCGATCATCTCGACGGTCAACGGGTAGATCACCCAGTCACCCTCCTGTTTGAGGCGGTCCTGGTGCTCCTCGACAACTGCTTTGAGTAGCTCCTTGTCCTCCCTGAGCTTATCCAACGTGATCCCTTCGGGGAGCATGATGGGGACTGGCTTGGAGACGACCAGTATCTCACCGTTGTCAACCTTCTCCCTCACCACGTGGGTCGTAGAGCGTATCTCCTGCTCCCCTGCAAGTATGGCGTCCCTTACCGTGTGCACCCCCACGTACCTCCGCTCCCCGTTAAGGGTAACCGTCAGGTCCGCCGGGTGGACGTTTATTATCTTCCCATCGTAGCGGTCGAGGAGGGGCCTCGTTGTTATGCTCATGTACCCGGCTAGGGCGATGAGATCGATTTTGTGCCTCTCGATGTGCCGCGACAACCAGTTTATCGAAGTCGGGGCGCAGGCTTAGGTCCTTCTTCGACGAGTGACCGCAGGAGGCGTAGAAGTCCATGATGTCGACGCACTCGTAGGCTATCCCGTACTCCTTCGCGATGTCGAGAGCTCTGCACGCCTTCTTCCCTTCCTTATCCACTGTCTCATCCTTGACGTCCGTGAAGATTAACTCTACACGGTACCCCGCCTTGGGCCGCTGGCTTCGCTCTATGATCCTCCGGGCGTTGGTTCCGGAGCCGGACATGAAGCAGACGACCCTCATTAGCTGTCCCGCGGCGGGGGCGTAGATGGGTGTGGGGGCCATGCTGATAGGTTCCCGGGTCCGAAAATAAATGTGCTTGGTCACTTTCGGCGGCCCCTCTCCCCGCGGATGCTGCGGCTCGCTTATAACCCGATGAAGGGGGTTTTATGTGCGAGGATAGAATTGGCTCAAGACATTGTGGTAGACATCCACGACGGCGAGGAGTCTAGTGATGACTCCCCGTTAGCGGTGTGCAAGGGCTGCGGGAAGCTCGTCCCTCGGACGAACCTCTGTCTCTACTGCGGCTCACCTATACTCTATGGGAAACACCCTTCCTAACCGTTTTAACCGCCTGGCACCCCTTTCTCTTCGACCATTATGGCGAATAAACCAGATCGCGTTTTCATCTCCATCGACATGGAGGGTATATCCAGCGTCGTCGACTGGACCCACGTCGACATGAACCACCCCGAGTACGCCTACTATCGAAAAATGATGGCGGGTGACCTGAACGCCGCCATCGACGGCGCACTAGCCGCGGGGGCGAAGGAGATCGTGGTGAGCGACGCTCACGGCGGGATGAGGAACCTCATACCCGAGGACGTAAACGAGGCCGCGTACCTCATCAGGGGTAGCCCGAAGCCGGACAGCATGATGGAGGGCATCGATGACGGCCACTACGATGCGGCCCTCTTCGTCGGCTACCACTCCATGGTCGGCACCGAGAACGGGATACTCGCTCACACGATCGCGGGGAGCACAGTCGACGGCGTGGTGATAAACGGGCGTGAGACGGGTGAGTTCGGGATGAACGCCGCCCTCGCGGGCTGGCACGGCGTCCCAGCCGTCTTCCTCGCGGGGGACTACGCCGCATGCGCCGAGGCGGAGAGCTTCGTCCCCGGAATCACCACGGCCCCCATCAAGTGGGCGGTCGGCAGGTACTCCGCCAAGTGTCTCCACCCCAACAAGAGCCGAGCCCTCATCAGACAGAAGGCGAAGGAGGCCCTGGAGGACATTGGTAAGGTGAACGCCTACTGGGTGAACGAGCCCGTCGAGGTCAAGATGAGGTGGGCGACTCCCACGATGGCGGACGTCGTCAGCGTGCTCCCATACATGGAGCGCATCGACGGGAAGACGACGAGCTGCACCTTCGACGACTACCCGAGCGCCCTACGCGGGCTGCGCGCCTCCATCACCATGGCTGGCACCGCCGAGAAGCGGTAAACCCCAGCCAGCGTTTGCGCGCGCGCTCGGAACTAATAAAGCAGTTTCATACTGATGTAGTTGTTATGAGAGAAAAGGAACGCGCGCGCAGGCATTCTCCAGTTCGCGCGATTGTTCAGTGTTTATGGATCTTGGGTCTTAGGTCGTGTCATAACGTATCGGGATCACTCAAAAGAACTGGACCAATAGAATCATAAGTCAAGATCTTCTTATCCCGCACTCCATCGAATCTATAAATATCACTCAGGTTCTAGGTATTCTAATTATTAAGAAAATGAGCTTAGCGCACAAGCTCGGATAACCACTTCTTCATTACATTATTTCTTTCGAGGCGCTCAAGCTCCTGTCTCACCGCTCTCGCTCTTTCCTCTATAGATCTAAGCCGGTTGATCATTTCAACGTTGGAATCGTTACCGCTCAACCCTCTCCCCCGTAGAAAAGATCAGATTTTTTCTTAATACACCTTAAGCACACATTGTTAGTTCAGATCAGTAGTCATTGAATACGGTTTTTGTTAAATTTAACACATTCATGGGTTGATTTTCGTTATTACTTCTTAAATATATTCAATAATGGCTGTGAAACATCTAGCGATTTTTGGGTTCAAGTGCCCTGTAAAAATGACCTCTTCCTGTTAATCATCTTCCAATTTTCGCCGCATTGCTAACTGTTAGCAAACGGAGGTTCACGTGAATGATCGATGTAGGGCCTTAGGTCGTGTCATAACGTATCGGGACCCGCGCGCGTATAAATAAATTAAAGTACTGTTCTCATGGATAATTAAAATCATTAATGTAAAAATAAAATTCATATTAAATATTTATCTTTGTATAATGCAATTCCCGTTTCTAGCGGTATCAACAAGAATTTCCCAATGTAGGTCTCTAAAAAATTCATATCTTGGCTCGTCGCGCCATTCTCTTGACATCACTAAAAATTGCGTAGTTACTTTTTCGAAGGCTGCGCTATAATGACTGTCATGATGGGGAGTCTCCACCAGAAAATAAGGAACATTTCCAAATGTGCACGCGCAAAACAGTTACCCGAAATCTCACCAGCGTCCCGAAGAGACCACTTCACCATCTTTGTTAAGGCATTTCCTGATGCCTTAGACTACCTCATATCAACTTTCGCCCACAGACACAACCAAGTAAAAGGCTGAGAATCTCGCACCGTGAGCGTCTGAGCAAGCTGGTAAGAACGAAGGGACTTGAATCTATATGGGTTCAGGTCCGTAAACTATTCGGAAAAGCCTCGGTTCCTGAAGCATCTATCAACTATTTGGACAATAAAAAATGGTAACTCATTTAGGAATATTTTTTTATTGGCACTATGTGACATCTATAAATCAGGCGTTATTTACTTGGAGTTGAGAGCTTTAGCAAGCTTCACAGCTATTGCGGCCACGTCTTCCGCGGATTCGCCTACGATAGTCACCATCGCCTCTTTACCCCAGTCTCCAACGTGGTAGATCGCGTCGGGGACTTTACCCGCCCTCCTGACTGCCTGCTCCGCGCCCCAGAATGTTGTTCCACCTTCACGGTTCTTTATTTCCGGTGGCTCCTGTCTTCGGTCGTAAAATGATACAGTGAGGCTCATCTCCTCGAGTTTTTTGATGATGTCTTCTCCGTATCTAAGGTTTATTGCAGCTCTCTTAGAGTCCTCGAACGACTTTACTGCAAGTATTGTTCGGGCCACGTGGCTCGAAGCGCCGAATCGTGGGCAGCCAGTCGCCTTCACTCCATGGCTCATCCTCACTATTCGTCCCTCGATCGCGGCAATGTCCTTGATTCCAGTGGCGTAGGGGAGTGCCATACCGATGTTCATCTGAACCTCAGCGACGAGGTCCCTCACCTCTGGACAGCTTTCCAGCATTAAGACGGCGTTTTGTAAGTTTTCTAGGACTTTGTATCTCTCTGCGTCGTTGAACAGCTTAGCTGCTGGGTTGAGTGGTCCGCTCCCTTTCCCGATTCTGAGACTGTATTTTATCGAGGTGTTGACGAAGTCCTTGGCCTCTGTTACCGATTCGGTTATCGTCTTACCCTTTGCTAATCCTGCTGCAATTGCTGAGGCGAAGCTACACCCTGTACCGTGTGTATCCTTTGTTTGGTGTCTTTCACCAACAAGGAGGGAGAACTCCCCGTCGTGCAAGAGGATGTCGACTGCTTTATCTGTCTCGAATATGTGGCCGCCCTTCACAAGTACTGATTTCGGGCCCATAGACTGGATTTTCTCGGCGGCTTTCTTACCGTCTTCAATAGTTGTTACTCTTACACCGGAGATTGCCTCGGCTTCCATGGCATTCGGGGTCACTACAGTCGCGAGTGGGAAGATCCTCTTGATGAGCGTCTCCTTAGCCTCCGGTAGGAGAAGTGGAGTGTTGCTCTTTGAGATCATCACCGGGTCTACGACGATGGGGCATTGTAGTTTCTCTAGTTCGTCGGCGACTGCGCCGATTATTTCGGAGGTGTGAAGCATTCCTGTCTTGACCGCATCTACGCCGATGTCGTCCACGACTGCTCTGATCTGGGCTTTGATTGAGTCGATTGGCAGGTCGTATACCGACCTTACTTCGACAGTGTTCTGGGCGGTCACCGATGTAATCGCTGACATTCCGTACACCCCAAGGGCCATCATGGTCTTGAGGTCCTCCTGTATTCCGGCGCCGCCGCTCGAATCCGAGCCGGCGATCGTCAAGCATCTATATACTTTTCTCATGGCTTCACATCCTCTTCGTAGCAGGTCGATTCGTCTTTCCTTAAAACCTTGACTGATGCGTGGATTAGGTAAGGGTTTGTCATAGTTGTATCACCATATCCATTTTCTCTGCGAGGCTTAGAACCAGCTTCTTCTCACGAGTTGATAAGCCGGTCCCAAGGTCGTTTTTAAGTCTCTCCCCGAGGTATGCATTCACTACTGCTGTTTCAGCTTTGGAGATTGTGGCTCTGAGAGTGTCTAACTCCCCTTTCTGCAAGTACATTGAGGCATCGTTTATGAACAGCACTTTGGTAGATACTTGGTTGAACTCCTCGAGAACTTTTTCTATCCTGACTCTGTTAGAGTCCGCTATTGATAGGAGTTCGTCCGGGTTCTTAGCAGTAAGTCTCGGGGCCTTAATGCCCAGAGGGATTAGTTGTCGGACTCCCTTGACCGGCTTCTCCAGCAGTCTGCCTCCAATTGAACCGTTTTCGGTCAAGACCTTACCAGGAGCCATATCTATTAGTGTAATCTCCTCGTTTCCTCTTTCAAGTGCCTCGTTGAGGAGTTTCCTCGTAAGGGTAGTTTTCCCGGACCCGACCTCGCCTGTGATCAGGATACGTCTCCCGTGGACGGTGTCAAACGAAGTACTTGTCAAGGCCCGATCTTCTCAGCAGTTTTATGATCATGAGTCCCAAGATTGAGCCGGGAATGCAGCTGGCGGCGAAGGCTATCCAGAAGAAGTAGAGTGTAGCTGATCCACCTATGAGGGGCGACACAATCAGCGCGCTTACAGTGGCGCCTATCACTACCGTTCCGAGTGGCTCCGCCAACGCAGCGTAGTCCGTCTTCCTAAGGTATCTGTAGACGATCCCGACTATCAATCCTCCAAAGACGCTTCCAGGGTACGCGTAGATTGTGCCAACGCCAAGGCCAACACGGATCGTCGCCGTCATAAACGCCATCACAACGGCGTACCATGGACCAAGAAGTATACCGGCTATGGCGTTTATCATATGCTGTGACGGAGCCACCTTCGTCACACCAATGGGGATGCTAAGTGATCCCAAGACAACGCTTAGAGCCGTAAGAACGGCGGCGAGTGCCAGCTTTCTGGTGGTAGATTGTTTAGGCCCCGCATTTGCGGTTGGTTCTTTAACTAAGTTCATTAAAAAGTTGACTAATTCCAACTTCTTACTGATTGGACTCGATCTGTTTTCCATTCTTCTTCCTCCGCCGGTATTATCCGGATCAGGTTCTAAGGGTCGACGTTTACCGTCCTCTCAGCCGGGATGATTCCCAGCTCCCCTTCCACCTTGAACCACACGCGGTATTAGATAAGAATTACTAAAAAGTGGATAGTGCTGGTTTAGCTATTTTATCCTTCTCGAAAGACGCCTCGCGATCTCGGAGGCTGTCTGAGCTACTTCGATTGGGTTTGTCCCGAAGATGAAGATCATCGGCTCCTTACCGATGCCTCCGAGATCATAGATAACGGTCGGCGGTTCTTTGCTTGTTGAGTGTGCTTTCCTGATTCCCCAAGGTATTGTCATTCCCTCGGTTGTTCTCACGTCTGGTGGCTCGTCTCTCCTGTCGAAGTGGGAGACAACGAGTCCAAGTTCTTCACATATATTTACGGCTTCGGCGTCGTACTTTAGACTCAGAGAGGATCGTAGTGTGGGCTGGAGGGACATCATAGTGAGTGTTGCCCGGGCGACGTGTGATGACCCGCCGAACTCGGGTGGTCTGGAGGATCGTGGGTACCCTCCTATCGGGTGTATCCTGCCAGGGATCCCTACGATGTCTTCTATGCTGTCTGCGTTGTGCTTTCCGTAGGTTATATTCATACCAATTTCAGGTATTAATGAGGCTAGTTCCCTGCAGCCCTCTATTATTCTGACGGCTTGCCTCACCCCATCTATTATCTCTGCGTCTTCACGTGATCTCTGCTTGAACTTGGAGTAGTCCTCTATGCAGACAACGCAGTTGATTGGCAGTTCCCCGTAACCGTCGCGGTGGATTGCACAGATCGGTCCAGTGTTCCTCAGTTCTATGCATAATCCACAGACTCTTCTGATTGCTTCTGTTTCGGTGAGTCTGCTGCTCATCCAGTCCTCTGAAAGGTTCTTTGCAAGTTCATCTATCTTGGTGACTCCTCTTAGCTCAGATCTGGTTCGTGGTTGGCTGTGTAGGTAGCTTGAGACCGCTGGCTGGGTCACGCCGACGATCTTTGCGGCTTGTAGTTGGCTAACCCCTCGGTTGACAACTAGTTCCTCCACGAGGGCTTTCCTCATGAGTGGTAGCAGCTGCTCGGTGACGATCTCGCAGGGTAGTCTCAGCCTAACCTCGTCTCGTGAGGACCTCTTCGACTTCTCCAGCCCATCCATGGCGTTCAATAAACGATGCTATAAGCTGCTTATAGTGCTTCGTTTTTATCTGACGAGTTCCTCGACATCTTCCCACCACTTTTTTCGGGTTCCAACTTGGCTCCTCTTCTCCCAGTTAGTCGACTTTGGTTCAGAATCGATCCTTGAGACTATTTCTCTGACCTTCGTTTTCAGCTCCGCAGGTTGTTCTATCTGGGTTTGCGGATCCTTTTCGACAAGTTTTGCTAGATTCTGATTTGCGTCGAACCAGAAGCCCCAGTCGTCGGCTAGAACTGATGCTATCCTTGTGGTGTTTATTGATTCAGATGCATCCGTGTTAGTGAGGGGATGTTCTAGTATGAGTACTCGGAGGTCCGTCAGGTCCTTCTCCTCCAGGTTGTGTATCTGAAGCTTGGACAAGATCAAGTCGGCAATAGTTAGCGTTGGGTAGTCTAACTCGATTCTAGGTGGCGCTCCTTCCGGTCTGAGGTTTATCAGGTGGTTGAAGTGTAGGTTTTCGAAGAAGATGTCCACCGTGTATTTGCCCTCTGGGTGGCGGAACATGAAGCGTGACTCGCCAAAGTATGCCATCACGTATCGGTCGGCGATGTAGCCTGCATCGGTGAATAGTTTGTTCACCCTGACTCTGTCCGACTTGTAGGTCACCATATCGACGTCCTTCAGCACGTTTATTCCACGTTTTGGAGTACCTAGTCGATTGGTGTGGTTGTGGAGTTCGACGGCTGCGCCGCCAGTGAGCCTCAGCGGGATCTGCCTCCGCTTCGCCTCCTCGACTAGTCTAAAGGCGTCGTCGAGGATTGACTTGGAATCAGGGCTCGGCATTTAACAAAACCTATACTGGGGGTATCTCTTTGAACGCGAGTTCTATATCGACTCCTTGTCGGGCTCTGATGTATCGTATTATCCAGTAGATAACAAAACCCACTATGATCATGCCGAAGTTGAGGAAGAGGGCATAGGGCGTCGAGATTCCGAATTGGGGGTTAGCGATGAATATGTAAGCGATTGCTACAACGAAGGATGCCTCAATTACTCCGAAGATCGTTATCAATGGGATCCCGAATAGCTCGCGCTTGATGGGTGATGCCTCGTAGATGTCCCTCCTCCTGTAGGGTAGGAGAGCTGCTGTTATTCCCGGGAGGAACATGCAGCTGAACGCGGGGCCGATTATAGTGGAGAATAGGAAGGTCCAGAAGGCATCCGGGAAGATGGCGACAACCACGAGGAAGGCTTCGCTGATCAGGAATATTGCGAGGTTCGTGTAGGTCGGCGTGTGGAACCTAGGACTCACATCTGAGAGCTTACCCGGCATCAGTCTGTCCATTGACCAGGCGAATATGTTGCGACTGATTTGGAGATAGATGACGACGGTGTAGATTAGTGTACCCGCGAGGGCCATTCCGAGGACGGCGAGGGCAGCGAGTATCGGGTTCTGTGTGACGAGTCCGAGGAATGCGGTTATCATCTCCAACGCGTTGCTCCACGGCAACCCCTGGGGGTTGTACGTTGCAAGGTAGCTGACCGAGGTCAGGAAGTTGTACCCGATCGTCTTGAATGCGTAGTAGAAGAGGAGTCCGAGGAAGAGCAGGTTGAATAACCCTGCGCCGGCCATGGATATGAGGTTCCGCTTTACGGAGCCGGCCTCCTTCACCTCGCCTGCTATGTATGCTGAGTAGAACGTCCACCAGACCGCGTTAGTTGCCAGGGCCAGCAGGGGCCAGTCAAACGTGAATTTAGGTGTTGTATATCCTCCCTGGTTGGCCGCGTCTATGATGGCTTGATATGGGTTCGCAGTTGTTCCGAATTGGCCACCGTAGCTGTGCATGAATGAGTTGAAGATTCCGACGAATCCCTGATTGCCAACCAGTGCCATTGAGAGGAGGGCTACGGCTATGCCGACTATCATGATGAGCCAGATCGCGTTGTTTACGATCAGCATCCTCTTTGTGCCAGATAAGGCGAGAAGCGTGAAGATGACGTTCAGGACAGAGCCGACGAGGAAGGACACGAGGGGGGTCATTAGCGCCAGTCCTATGTTGATGATGCCTTGGTTTCCCAGTAAGTATCCGATTATATGGAGGCCGGGGCCGAGTCCGTAGAAGCTAATAAGGTAGAAGTTGAACGCGAGGAAGAATGTCTGCCAGAAGACGAGGCTGAAGTTGAAGCCGAACCCGAGTGATGGGTGGAGCACCCTACTGTTGAAGACGTAGTCGCCACCTGACCGTGGGAACGTTGAAACTAGCATGGCGTAGACTATCGCGATCGAGAAGGCAAGGAGCACCAGCGGTAGTGCGGAGAGGATGTCTCCGCCGCTTGTGAATGTGACGGCGAATGCGTAGTTTCCAAGCACTCCGGCGAATGAGCTCGCGGATGAGTTATAGATGAATGTGTCTAGGAGGGATGCCTGGCGGATGAGTCCCGAGGTCTTTCTCGAGAAGGGACTGGACATTGGGTTATTGGGTCAACGGTTGTAGTTATAAGTAATTATATAAGTGACTTATAATGAGCTGAGGTTGTGGCTAGAACCAGACTCTACTTCGCGACGGATATACATGGCTCAGAGGCTTGTTTCCTAAAATTCCTCAACGCCTCGAGGGTCTACAAGGCCGATGTGATGGTTCTGGCGGGTGACCTCAGTGGGAAACTCCTCATACCGATTGTTGAGCGTGGGGATGGGTCTTATGACTCGACATTCATGGGAGTCCGCCGGGTCGTCGCTGGTGAGGAGTTGGCTGAACTTGAACAACTCATTAGTAGAGTTGGATCTTATCCATATGTTGTCAGCAAGTCTGAGTATAACGAACTGCTACACAGACCCGATCAGGTAAGTGAAATCTTCCAGGGCTTGATGAGGGAGAGACTTGAGAAGTGGGTCTCTCTAGCGGAGGAGAGGTTGAGGGGAGCCTCAGCGGAGTATTACATCTCAGGGGGAAACGACGACTTCCCATGGGTGGATGAAGTGCTGAGGAAGTCCCGAACCTTCGTCGATGGGGAGGGGAGCGTGATCCGGGTCATGGGAGGGCATGAAATGATCACGTGTGGGTGGTCAAATCCTACACCTTGGGGAACGCCGAGGGAGACAAGTGAGGAAGATTTAGCTGAGAGGATATCACGCATTGCGTCCATGGTTGAGGCGATGGATGGATGCATCTTCAATCTTCATGCTCCGCCATTTAGCTCCGATTTAGATAATTGTCAGAGGCTGAATGACGAGCTCAAGCCAATATTTGTGGGTGGTCAGCCAGAATATTTTAGCGCAGGCAGCGAAGCTGTTCGCGGGTGCATCGATCGATTCAAGCCGATGCTTGGTCTTCATGGTCACATCCATGAGTCAAAGGGTATGATGTCGATTGGGCGAACCATGTGCGTTAATCCCGGGAGCGAATACGCGGAGACTATTTTAAGGGGCGTAATTCTTGATATCGAGTCTAACCGTGTGAAGAGTCACGTCTTTACTTCGGGATGAGGCTACGCGTAAGCGGTTGGAGGATAGGCTTCATAGAAGCGAGGTGGTCGCAGCGGTGGAGCAGATGGGTGCGACGGTTGCTCATAATCTTCGCGGTCCGCTGGGTCAGGTTGTTCAGGCTGTGAACATGATCAAGCAGGACCCCAGTTTGACTCCTCGGATGCTTCAGATTATTGAGGAGAACTCGGTGAGGTCGTTGAAGATGATTGCTGATTGGAGGTCGAGCACTCGGGAGATTGTACCACAGCCGACGAAGACCTCTCTTCGTGACTTGGTTAGGAGCGTGCTTGAAGGTTTGCCAGTCCCAATTAACGTGGATGCTCATACTTCTATTGGAGATGATCTTGACTCTCTATTGATTGATCAGATGATCATGCACAGAGTGCTGGACAACTTGGTGAAGAACTCGGTCGAGGCGATGCCGAACGGTGGGAAGCTGGTGGTCAGCGCGGTGAAGGAGACTGATGACCTAGTAATCAGGGTTGCTGATACCGTTGTAGGTATACCCGAGGAGTCAAGGGAGCATATCTTCTCCCCTCTGTATACTACTAAGACGGGTGGAATGGGGCTAGGGCTAACTTACTGCAGGAGGGTTATTGAGGCGATGGGTGGCTCAATCAACTTCGAATCCGAAGTTGGCGTTGGCACCACCTTCACAGTGATGCTGCCTCTGCAATAAGTAAACCCACTTCTAGTTTAAACCGACCAGATCAACCTGATCCTTGTGGATTAACGGAATGAGGATGCTTTGCGCATGTGAGTATAAAGTCTACTTCTCGTCGTATTCTGGATTACTAAAAAACGATTCCTCTGCTTCCTCCGTCAAAAAATAGATGCAGTGCTTACTATCCCAAGATCGAATAAACATGCGATCATCCTCCGCTGAACGCGGTTTAATAACAAAATATTTCTTGCCTACCTCCTCTTCGAAAAAGATGTCCCAATAATGTTGCGTCCATCCGCTTTCGAATGAAGAATGCTGGAAATAGATTTTTTTTAAATTCAGATTTACAAATTTCCTCTTCGTTATTCATATCGATCACACTTCATCCATCCCCTAACAATTTTAACCTAAATTAATTTGATATCAGCATTTCAACGTCTTTATATGATATAGAGAAATCACCCCAAACGGGACTGGATATTCATGGTGTCAATTTTAGCGTGTTTTCATTCAATTATTGGGATATATAAACCACGGATCCTTCAGCGTTCAATGGTGATTTGAATGGGAATGGAGGAGAAGGAGAAGAAGATCGGCTTCATAATCGACGCGCTGGAGCAGCACATACCCCTGCTAATCCACAAGATAATCGACGAGTTCTACTCACCAGAGTCGGCGGGCAAGATCGGGAAGGGCCTGGCGGAGTTCTACAAGGCTCTCCGCGACGGAGGCGTTCCCGAAGGCGCAGCGGTGGAGATGGTGAAGGACTACGCCTCGAACCTGACCTTTAAGGGAATGGGGCACATGTATCGCCCAATGTCCCCAATGGGTGGGATGATGGGGGGTCACATGATGGGTGGTCCCATGGGTATGAATCCCATGATGATGAAGAAGTACATGAAGAAGATGTGGCATGAGGGTAAAGAGGAAGAGCCAGAGGAAGAAGGAGAAGCATAATCCAAACCCTCAACGATCTATTTTTTAGAAACAATTCACTCGAAAAATTCTCCAAGGGAAAATCACGACTTTACGCCTCGCATGCTATTGTGGTCTGCCGGCGGGTGCTGGAGTACTGCAAGCCCACGACGCGCGCTGCCTTGTCCCTAAATTGATATCCAAAACAAGACCCCAACCAAACACCCCACAGAACCCACTCATAAACCAAAAACCACTACAGAAAAACCTCCCCCAGCGAACAAAACACCAAACCACAGCCCAACAAACAAGAACACAAGCAGGAAACAACCTAGGAACCCCACTCACCACTAGACCACACTAGCCTCACACGTTGAAGAACGTCGGAGACACAGCCTTCTCCGGCCGACCCAGACACTCAGCGGCCTCCCTCACCAGCACGTGACAGAGAAGACTCAGCAACGCATACACCGACACATTTGATAAACGCCTCACGTTATTCACCGTCAAGCCATACTGTGTCTTCAGGTAGCTGAACACCGACTCCACGAGAGGCCTCTTATGATACTCCCCAACCAACTCGGCGGGACCGTGAGTTCTGAACCTCCTATCCACCCTCAACACACCCTCACCCCTCTCCCTCGACATGTAGGGTATAGCCGAAGCCCCGACCATGGCTCTCAGCGCCTTACCACTATACTGGCTGTCCGCCACCAGGCTCCGCAGCCGAGCCCCAACCCTACCCAGAACACTACGGGTCCTCTCCACAAGAGTCGGTGCGTGTTTCTTCTCGTTGTCGTTAGCCGGAGCCAGTAAGGTGGCGAGGGGCAGCATGGTTCTGTGGTCCACAGCTACGTGGAGCTTGTACCCTAGATCGTAGCCTCTTCCGTTCCTCCCCACAAGCGCGTCCGGGTCTGAGTACGCGACTCGGCTGTCGTCGGGATGTCTTATGCTCCTAGCCTTGATGAAGCTCGCGTCCAGGAGCGCGTCTACCTCGGTGGCTCTGCTCCGCCTCAGCAACTTGATGACCTTCTCCTCGATGATCAGCTGAAGCGTCTCCGCTCCGACTCGTTTTGTGAAGCGGCTGATGACTGACCTGGGGTAGCCTCTCTCATTCTTCTTTATTAGGCAGAGTCTCCTGAGGCGCCGGTCGACGTCCAGGATCCGGGTGAGCTCCCGGAGGCTGCGGATGCCCTTCAACCTCATGATGAGTAGGGCTCTGAAGATGCCGAGTGGGTTCCTCGGCTTCCTGCCGGGTCCGGTGGTGTGGTAGCAGCCGATGAGCTGCTGCTGGGCAATGCTTAAGTCGACGTTTCTGAAGAGTGTTTCAAGGGTCTCGTGTTCGTCCTGTCCTATGGATTGGAACTCCTCTGGTTCCCGCCATGGGTGACGAGACCCTTACTGTCAAGATAAGTTTATCTCTAATTTAGGGACAGGGCAGACGGTATGAGAAACGTTTTCAGGAATAGACCGTGAGGGTGTCGCGGGTGGCCTAGGCCCGCCGCGCGCTTGGTCCCGATGAGACCCCTAGGGCAGACTGGGCCAGACCCGAGCGGCTACCCGACTGGTCCGAGGAGAGACCCGATAGGAGCGTGCCGCCCGCAGGCCACCCGAGGTGACACCCGTGAAATACGTTGGAATAGACGTCCATAAAAAGATGTGTCAGGCAGCCGTCCTCGACGAGGACGGGACCCTACTCGATGAACAGCGATTCCCCAACGACCCCGAGGGAATCGAGGAGTTCGCCGGAAAGCTAACCACCTTCCGCGTCGAGATCAGAGCGGTGGTTGAGTCAACTGGGAACCTCTGGATCCAGATCCATGACAGGCTCGAGACACACGGATTCGACGTGGCCCTATCAAACCCATCAAAGACAAGGCTCATCGCCGAGGCGAAGGTGAAGACCGACAAGGTCGACGCCAGGACCCTCGCGGGGCTGCTCAGAGCAGACATGCTGCCGACCTGCTACGTGCCCGGGGAGGAGCTCCGGAGCCGACGTGAGCTCCTGAGGCACCGGCTGAATCTGGTTAAGGTCCGCACCGCTGTCAGGAACAGGATCCATGGGCTGCTCGACAAGCATGGCCTCAGGATGCCGGAGGTGACCCACTTCAGCAAGGGCAACGTGGAGTGGCTGAAGGGGCTCAGCCTCGGCTTCATGGATGACGCCATACTGCGCAGCGACCTCGCGCTCCTCGAGACGGTGGACACTCAGGTCAATGTGATCGAGGAGAAGATCGCTGTTCTGGCTGCTGAGGATCCTAGGGTGCGGCTGCTGATGACGATGACTGGCGTCGGCTACTTCACCGCGATGATGGTGGTCTCGGAGGTCGGGGACATCGGTCGCTTCCGCGGTGAGAAGGAGTTCGCGTCGTGGATGGGGTTGGCTCCGTCGGTGCGTCAGTCGGGGGAGAAGACGAGGATGGGTGGTGTCTCTGGTCCCGGTAACAAGAGGCTGCAGTGGGCGTTGGTGGAGTCGGCTCAGACCGCGGTCAGGCACGATGCTCGGCTCGGTGGATTGTATGAGAGGCTGTCTAGGAGGAAGGGATCGGGGTGCGCTGTAGTGGCTGTTGCGCATGAGATGGCTCGGATTATGTATTTCATGTTGGTGAGGGGTGAGGCTTATCGGGGTGAGGATAGGGGGTTGACGGAGAGAAAGCTTAAGAACCTGGGTAAGAGAGCGTTTGATGGCCTGCGGAACTGAGTGGGTGCTGCCCGGGCACCGTGTGCTCTGAAAACGTTCTCATAGGAGCGCGCGAAGAACACGGGCATTATGAGAATAATCCGGAGCATGAGGTTGAGACGAGGCAACTGATGAATAAACTGATTGCTATGCCGGCTTCGGATTTATTCGAAATCACAACCAAGTGACTTATTGGCAATTCTAAGTCAAATAAGTAATTCGAATTCGAACGTTTTAATGAGATCGATGCACGTGAGCACTCAAGTTGAAGCGCGCTCAACTCTAAGGATGGATGCGAGGAGGTTCTGACATCGTTCTGTGTTGAAGAAGTTGCATGTGCATTGGTGTGCAAGTTCAATTGAGGCCTCCAGTATGGTGAGGTGTCCCGTTCTCACCTCGCGTGTCATGTGGGCGACCAGGTATGGGGAGACCATGTGGTGGCCGCACATGGAGGTTATCTCGAGGATGCTTGTGTCCGGGAGTAGCTCTAGTCGTCCGTGGGTCCCAGCCGACATGTTGACGGTGTGTGGTTCGATCCCGGCTGCCTCGCAGGCTGACCTGACACTTCCGAATAATCCGCTGACGACGACGCTTATCCCAAGCTCAGCCTCCTTAAGCTCTGCGACGACGGCGTCCACATCCTTCTCGTCGGAGTAGACTGCGCTTCCCCATTTGATGTCTCTGAGGTCTCCGATCTCCACGAGTGTGCTGTACGGTAGCTTGCCCGAGTTGCGGGTTTCCTCCCAGCCTCTGACGTATCTGTATCGTGTCGTCTTGTCTGCCTCCATTCTTCTGCAGGATAGGCAGACTGGGTTGTGTGCGGCTAGTATCTTCATGTAGCGCTCGTGTTTTCTCGGGTCGATGAGGCGGGTGTCAGTGTTGAATACAATCCAGTCGTGCAGGAGGGACTCCGCTGTGCCCAGTCGGTGGTTGCTGTGGGTCATGACTGCTGCCTCCCGAGGCCGATGTTTGTTTTGCCGTTTGGGCGGACCTCGATCCCTGAGGCGTTGAGGATGGGTTGGACCTCTGGTACGCCGTCTCGGCATCGTGATATGATGTCGAGGGTGAAGACGGTATCGACGTCCCTCGCCGCTTCCATGATAGTCGAGTATATCTCTGGGGTTCTTTCCAGTGGTGCTTTGCATTCGACTATGCAGCTTAGGACACGTTCACCTCTCACTGAGGGATCTTTCAGGGCCCCGGTTCTGGTGTCGATGAGGTCAGTCCAGGGGCTTTCGGATTCGAAGCTGACGCCGAGGCTCGCGAGTCGAATGCTCACCTTCTCAGCATCGGCAAGTGATGAGCCTACTCCGGGGCGTCCCAGCTCGACTCCGATTCCTACCTCCCCCTCCCTGAAGCGGTTTGTGACGTCGTTTGTCTTCATCTCCTGTGTTCCTCGACCCGGCATCATGGTCTTTGGGAAGACGGCGATAGGGTCGCTCCACATCGCTCTCAGTATTCTTGGCCAGATTAGCTCAGGTTGGATGTGGGCATCTGTGGGGCAGACAGCGGACTTTTTGCACTCGCCGCACTCCACGCATCTGTCCTGGTCGATGTTGGCGACGAGCGGTGTTCTTCGGAGGCTGTGTGTGAGACTGATGGCGGCGACGGTACAGTAGGGTAGACATCTGCCGCATCCGGTGCACTTCTCCGCGTCGATCTTCATTAGCTAGATGTTGTCTTTAATGGTGATATAATATAGTGTGCGTTCTTAAGCTTCAGAAGTTGAGGGTAGTCCTGGTTGGATCATCATCGCGAGTGCGCACGTGCATTCGTGCGCCTGTGTGCGATTCCATTCAAGTTTTTAATTAAGCAAATCTAAAAATCCAATATGGAAAATTATGATTACCTCATTATTGGCGGGGGGATGACAAGCGATTCAGCCGTTCAGGGTATCCGTGAGCTTGACAGCCATGGGAGAATCGGCATCATATCCTCGGAGCCTGACCCGCCCTATGATCGCCCTCCACTCAGCAAGGACCTGTGGAATGGTAAAAAGGACCTTAAGGACATATGGAGAAAGACCAGCGATAGAGGTGTTGATCTATATCTCAAATGTATTGCACAGAGAGTGGATCCTAGTAACAAGCTAGTTTATGATGATGAAGGAAAAGCTTACCATTATGAGAAGCTGCTGCTTGCCACTGGGGGTAACCCACGTCGGCTATCCTGGGACACTTCGGGCGTCATTTACTTCCGAACTGTTGAAACATACCGAAGATTGAGAAAGTTAGCCGATGATAACACCGATTTCTGCGTGATTGGCGGAGGTTTCATAGGTAGCGAGATCGCGGCGGCGCTGACCATGAATCATAGAAATGTCACGATGATCCTTCAAGGCAGCGGCATATGCAGACACGTGTTCCCGGAGAGCCTTTCACAGTTTGTCACATCCTTCTATAGAGAAAAGGGTGTAAAGATACTATCCGGTGAAAGCCTATCTTCTATAGAAAAGAATGGGAACGGCTTTCGTATTCGAACCATCGGGGGACTCGACCTCAGATTTGACGTGGTTGTTGCGGGTATCGGGATTACTCCAAATACTGAGCTGGCGCTGAATGCGGGTCTGAAAGTTGAGAATGGTATCGTCGTGGATAGGTATCTCAGGACGTCAAATTACGATATTTTTGCTGCCGGTGATGTCGCAAACTTCGAGAGCTCGTATTTGGATATGCGGATGCGGGTGGAGCATGAGGACAACGCTAACACCATGGGGATGAGAGCTGGTAGGAATATGGTGGGTGAGAATGTTGCATATGATTATCAGCCGTTTTTCTACTCGGATATGTTTGAGTTGGGGTACGAGGCCATAGGTGTTCTGGATTCCAAGCTTCAAACCGTTGTGGACTGGGGTGAAGAGTTCCGAAAAGGGGTGATATACTATTTGGATGAAGGCAGGATCAGGGGTGTCCTGCTTTGGAACATCTTCAAGCAGGTAGATAACGCCCGTGAGTTGATAGCCCAAAAGAAAAGGTATAGGTCGGAAGACTTGATTGGTTTATTGCCTAAACTCAAGAAATAGAAATATTGTGATGAAGCCCCCGCGCGCGCTCGGTAAAGATCAGCGGTAGTTCACTGTGGATCGAAGGAAGGTATATTCCTTGAAGTTTCTACGCCCAATTATGTTTCCGGTGGGAGCGTTTGCGGAATGGTAGCCACTGCCTTCGAGAGAAATTGGCCTACGCTCGCCCTCAGCATTCAGAGAATCAATAAACACAGGAGAAATAGTTACTCTAAACTCGTCCACGAGTTTATCCAGAAAGAACTCATGAGATGTCCTAGGTCCACCCTCAAGGTCAGCTAAATCTACCCTATAGTTAACCTTCAGCCTTCTCATTAACTCGTTAACGTCCACCTGGCTATCACCAAGGATCTCGAAGATGCAGGTGTCTAATGGGTTGTAGCGAGGTGAAAGCTTCTCAGCCTCGACCATCATAGCTCTGTAGCCCTTCTTTGATGTGGCTATGATCGTTCTAGGTTCATTGATGTTGAAGATGGGATACTTCAGTTCATCGGAGTTGAACCCATTCCGCGTTAGCAGTACCCTGATCGGAGGCAGCTCCTTTCCCAGTTCACTTTTCCGGTATTCATTCATATCTCTGTATGGGACATTGAAGGTTGCGTTTTGCTCGACGCGTAGGATGTTTGCTCCAGCGATTATAGCGTCTGACACAGTCCATCCGAAGCATAGGCACCTGCGGTCTGCGTCTGATCCTTCCGCCTCGGGTAGTTTTCCTTTCATGTTGCCTAGGGAGATTCCTCTTCCCCCCATGCCTACGCTGCTGTCGATGTTCTTATGTTCTAAGAAGGAGACGATTCCAGTCAGGCTCATTACGTAGATGTTCCATACGTAAGGTCTTTCTTTTGGTAGCTTGGCTTCATCTATTCGATAGAATTCCTTCAACTCATCTAATGGAATAGGGTCTTCGCTGAATGATTTGTTTATGGTGATCATGAAGTATCTAAATGAATACTTGAAACCCATGAATTTACGTTTTAAATGATCGCGCTAAATGCAACCTTCTTTTCATCGGTGAGTAACAATACGACCTCCTATCGCTTAAATCGCACTTATAATGCGGGCGCAGGCATACATTTCTTGAACTCTAGAATCCGGGATATGTATAATTCAACGAGTATGTAATAAAGCTCGTTGACAGCTATTAGTAACCAAAGGCGGTTTCGAGAAACTCACAAACTCTCCTATCCTTTCTCGGTAAAAAAAGTGCTCGTACCGTTCTGAAACAATATCCGGATTTGTTAATCGATGAGGCAGGAGCAACATTATGGAGTGACACGGCATCCCAAGTTGCTTACGCCCAGGCAAAAAGGGATTTACAGGATTGTGCAAATAGAGGTTCATTTAGAGCTAAGGAGGTACTCTTGCTATCTACAAGAGCCGAAGCCAATGGTTCCTTCGCTTTTCTTCGCTCACACCTGAGGGCGCGGCTTACAGCAGACTCGAAGCAAAGGCCGAATTTCGAATTAGAGAAGAGATTTATATTGAATGAGATGGAAAAATGAAATGAAGAGTCTTCGCACGTGCATCATTTTTCGATGCTGCGAGGGTCACGTATCTTGAAATATGCGTAAACGGCAACCGGCACCATACCAGCCGCCATGATAAGAAAGGGTAGTTGGGGATTCGCCTCGTACAGGGTTCCTCCAATTATCTGAGCCACGGCTAAGGGTACGAAGAGGAGGGCGCCTCCACCCCATATGTTCCCCTGTATGTCGATGAAGAAGCTCCCACTACCCACAGTAGACGTGACGCGACCCCGCCGGTTCTTCGGCGTATAATCAGCGAGCAGCGACTGAAACCCGGGAAGGAGGAAGGAGTTGAACACGGCGACGACGGCCGCGAAGGCTAAAAGGGCGTAGCCGCCCTGCAGAAAAAGGAACAAGATGGGAAATAGAGGCGTTATCGCCAGTAAAGGCACGAGCAGCTTTTTCCGCCCGACCCTGTCCATGAGCCTGCCAGCCGGCACCGCCAGGAGCATATTCACTCCCCCCTGAAGGGCTGATGTTAACCCCCAGAAGATAACGCTCACGCCAATGAACGTGGTCGCGTAGACCACCCAGTAAGAGGAAGCCAGACCTATGAAGAAAATCTGCATGAGTTGTAGGATCGTCAGAGCCTTAACCTCGGGTGGCATCCACCTGATCGTCTCCACGAAGCTAACGTAGCCGTCCCTTAGAAAGCCCGCGAAGTCGCGGTAGTTGATCCTCTGAACCTGAGAAGAGTCCAAGGTCTCCTTCAGTGTAAAGATCCTCAGGAACGCCACGACTATACCTGCTATGAACCCCGCGAGGTAGATGAGGTTCATCGCTGGAATGATCCCCATCCTCTGCACCAGGTAGCCGCCGATGAACGGCGAGAACACACCCATCGCGGCTGGTATGCTGAGGGCGATTGCGAAGCCCTGTCCCCTCTTCCCCACCGGCATAGAGTCAGCCATGAGGACGGTGAGGATCGGCGAATAGAATAGGACGAGGTTCTGGAAGAAGCTGGCGAAGGCCAATGTCTGCCAATTGGGGGCATACGCATATGGCAGGAAGCTGAACGCGTAGACGAAGGTAGCAAGGCAGACGAGTCTCACCCGTCCCTGCTTGTCGGCGATGTAGCCACCTAACGGATAGAGGAAAATACCCGCTAGGGCTCCCGCGGACTTCACTATCCCGATGTCGACGGGAGATCCTCCGAGCTTCCCAATGTAGAGGGGGAGGTAGGTCGTCGGGATGTTTGTTGTGAATTGCCATATACAGCTGCAGACTGTTAGCCAGAGGAGGTTCCCACGAAGGAGACCTATACCAAATTCCTTCTTCGCGGTTACTATTTCCCCTTCCATCAATCCGCCTTCGTTTGCCTCTAAGGCGCGCATCGACTATTTTAAAACGATGTGCTTGACGTCACCTAATTTATCAATCAACCAAGAAAGGCCCGCACGCGTATTCAAACACATAAGGCCGTAAGAAACAAATCACGGCCAGCACCCCCCTTCCACAAATGAGGTGAACCGAGTGATAATATCCCCCTACACAATAGTCGGCATCCTTCTTATCTTACTGGGAGCAGTCTTCATCGCCGTTCCATACCTCGGCGGATCAATCGATCTCAACAAGATACCTTGGTACATCTTATGGGTGTACAGAAGCGACGGGTTCACCTTCGCAACCAGCCCCATACTCCTAATAATATCTCTGGCATCCCTCATCCTGGCTTATCTACGACACTAAACTTTAAACAAATGTCTCCCCCGGATTCTCAGAGAAACAGATCCGAAGTGAGCAAGACGCACAGCCACACACAATTTAAGGAACCAAAACGCGCGGAGCCAGCCCGAGGTGAGAGATTACAGCTACCCGTAGAAGTAGGAAGCTTTCACGAACAGCTGCTGATCCTCCAGAAATCACCCCATGAGAAATAGTGCATCATTTCTAATTTTTAATTACTATAATGTGATAACCATCAACACAAACTAAGAATTCGCGTACGCAAAGTGCCCCTCGCGAAGGATATTAATTATACGCTAAAGCACTTCATCATGGCGTTTCTATGGAAGAGGAAAATTGGTCAAATTCCATACTCCCAATTCAAGAACATGACGCAGTGGTTGTGGGTATGGGTATGGCTGGTTTAGTAGCAGCGAATCGACTGAATGAATTAGGAGTCGACGTCTTAATCATAGATAAACAGCCAGATGGTTGGTGGATAGGCGGGGACGCCATCATAGCAGGTCAAGCTATCCACATATGTGGTCAAAGCCTAATGATGGAAGAGGACCAACTCTTAGAAATAATAAATAGACACACAGGCTCCAAGGCAATCCCCGAGCTAAGTACTGCTTTGGTTAAAAACAGCCACCGAGCCATGGATTGGTTGATCGAGAAAGGCGTAGAATTTGAGGAACCGCCAGGGCAGGAGAGAATAGTTAAGCCAAAAAAACCAGTTAGCGGGCCATGGGCATTAATCAAACCTGGCGCAATCTATGACTCCTCTAAATATGGCGGCTACAAGTCGATGAAGCTTCTCGAGTCGCACCTTAAGAAAAAAGGCGTAAAAATTCTATACGAAACTAAAGCTGAAAAGTTGCTGATTGATTCTAAGGGTGAAATCGTAGGAGTTTCGGCGAAGGGTAGGGACGGATTATTCAAGATCAAGGCCAGGGCTACGATACTTTGTACGGGGGGATTCCAGAGAAACAAGGAGATGCTGTTGAGGTACATTGGTCCTCACGTAGACCAGGTGCCAGTGTTCAGTGAACCTGGAGCCACTGGAGACGGTATTTTAATGGCTTTAGAGGTGGGGGCAGCGACCAGATCCATGAATTACATGTCCTTCAACGCTTGGCCAGAAGCAGCTTGTACGAATGAGGATATTCAGTACCTAAACATCAATACCATTGGTGTGGAGGGTATTATTGTTAACAAGAACGGTGAGAGGTTCTGCGACGAATCATTGGGATGTAATATGTATGGCAGCGTTATGGCCAAGCTTTCATTAGACACTGTTGGATTAATGGTCATCGATGAGGAGATATATCGGCAGAAAGTGAAATCGGAGGTCGACTCTATCTCAGAATTTAAGGGAACAGTTTATTCTGCTAACACAGTTGAGGAACTTGCTGAAAAGGCGGGTGTAAACCCATTTCTTGCTACTACTGTTGGCGAGTTCAATGAGGCAGTGGATGAGGGTAAGTGTTTGAAATTAAGGATCCCCAAGGCCGCGAACGTGAATAAAATAGCGTCGCCGCCTTTCTATGGTATCCCATTTACCTTGGGTCAGGTATCCACTCATGGTGGACTTCTTGTGAACGCGAAAGGTGAGGTTCTGGATAGAGACTTGAAAACGATTCCAGGGTTGTATGCTGCTGGCGCAGTTATGCAAGGAAGTCTTAGCGGTGGAAGTGAGAATAGGTACGCTTCCTATGTTGGCCATCTAGCTACCTGTTTAGTCTTTGGCATTTTAAGCGCCGAAAACGTGTGTGAGCGGTTAAAGATATGAGAATAAAAGTGAAGGTGCTAACTAGTCACGTGCACATATCGCGCGCACATTTTTTTTAGCCAGAGCCTACGGATTCAGAAACAAGACAACAATACGCGTGAAATTCTTAATCTAGAATTTTTAGGTTATTGAAAGCTCCTTGATGGCCTCACCTTCGCTCGGCAAATGTGTTTTCTTGAAGATTTATGCGATGGTCGGGCGATGTCAAGAGTCTTGTAGGACGCGCGCGCCTGCCGGGGCTCAAGGTGGCGGCCTCAATGGCGTTTGGTTTCCTCCTCGTCTTCGTCGTCGTTGGCATCGTCCCCTTGCTGCTCCTATACGAGTTCCTCAAATGGGTCTGGGTTCTGGAGCCGACGATCGGCGTCATTCTGATAGTCCTGGGTTTGTTGGCGGGTTGAACGAGAGCAATGGAGCGATTACCTAGCATCGCCTTTGATGACAAGCAAGCGTGTCATTCCTATGCTATGGAGTGGTGTACGGGTTCGCCTCGCTGGGGTGCAGCCTCTCGATTTTCCTGCTAGTGGTCCTCCAAGGCGCAGTCGCGACCGAGATAGGCGAAATATTCACCCTCTTCGCCGCATATAGCGCGGGTGCCGCCGTCCTCATCGTACCGTTCACAATCTCGCTCTCCCTCGCCATGGGGCTCATACACGAACAACTCGTCAAAATCCTGCTCCACACCAAGAAAATAAACGGACTCGTCCTCATCCTAGCCGGGGCCTACATGCTCTACGCGGGGCTAACTCGTTAGTTTTATCACCTATGCTGCCCCAAGGTGAGGCAATGGGGAAGCGGATAGTACTCGTGGGGGCGGGGAGCGCCGTCTTCGGCTACGACTCCGTCCTCGACGCCGTCAACCTCCCCGGGCTAAAGGGCTCGAACCTCGTCCTCCACGACATCGACGAGGCGCGCTTAGCCTCGATGACTAGCCTAGCCCTGATGATGAACGAGGAGACTGGGGCTAACCTGGAGATAGAGGAGACGATGGATAGGGAGGAGGCCTTGGACGGCGCGGACTTCGTGGTTCTCAGCATCGCGCTGGAAAGGATGCGGCGCTGGAGGATGGACTGGGAGATTCCATTCAAGCACGGGATCAAGCAGGTGATCGGGGAGAACGGCGGCCCCGGCGGCCTCTTCCACACGATGCGGATGGTCCCGCCCGTGCTCAAGGTCTGCCACGACATGGAGCTATACTGCCCCGACGCTCTCCTGCTCAACTACACGAACCCAGTCCCAAGGGTCTGCCTCGCCATAAACAGATACACGAGTATAAGGTCCGTGGGGCTCTGCCACGAGGTGGAGCAGCAGATGAGACGCCTCGCCCCAATAATCGGCGTCCCCACCCTACTCCTCGACGCCACAAGCGCTGGCCTCAACCACTTCAGCTGGTTCACCGAGCTCAGCCTGAAGAACGGCGACGATGCCTATCCCCTCCTCGACAAGGGGCTGAGGAACGTGAAGGGCTTCCAGCCACTTTGCAGGGCTCTCTACAGAAAGTTCGGCCTCTACCCTAGCACGGATGATAATCATGCTGGGGAGTACCTCGCCTACGCGTGGGAGTCATGCCATCCCGAAGACAGGGGGCTAAACTGGATCGACCGGATGGAGACCGAGGGGGAGGAGGCGTGGGTCAAGATGACCCGCCTCAAGGAAGGAAGGGACAAGCTCGACGCGAAGGGCAAGCTATCCGGCGAGGGGGCCATGAGGATCATTGAGGGGATCATCACCAACTCGGGCCACACGGAAATGCAGGTGAACCTCCCCAACGAGGGGCAGTTATCAAATCTGCTCCCCGACGCCGTCGTCGAGACCCCCGCCGTCGTCAACAGGAGCGGCGTCCACCCCATACACGTCGGCTTCCTACCACCTGGCCTCGCGGCTATCTGCAACATTCAGATCTTAGTACAGGGGTTAGTCGTGGACGCGGCGGTAAACGGCGATGTGAAGAAGGCGATGCAGGCTATGCTCGCCGACCCCGTCGTGCAAGACAACTTAGCGGCGGAGAAGGCCTTCAGGGAACTGTTCGCTGCCCACAGGGACCTGCTCCCGCAGTTCGCCCAAGAACTCAATAGCTAGTCCCCGTATCTTAAGGTTCACAGACTCCAACTAGACAAGTCTTTTACGGATAAGCCCCGTATTCTTCAGCGGTCACCGATTTGTCGGGAATGGATACGATGGTTCAACTAAGGGAGGGCGGAGGGTTAAGGAAGCCCACCGGCCTGCCCAAGATAGACTACCACTGCCACATCAGTATAACCGAGTACACGGACCCCGCACACCCAACGATAATCTCGGTCAGCGTCGAGGAGTTCCTCGCCGACCTCGACGAGGCGGGGATAGAGAAGGCCGTCGTCCTCAGCGACATGCGCACGACGCCGCAGCAAGTCGCCGCTTTCGTCAAGCAGGCGCCGGATAGGCTCATGGGCTTCGGATACGTCAACCCAATCCTCCGCGGCGCTGCGAAGGAGCTACGGAGGCAGCGTGAGGAACTCGGGCTGTTCGGCCTGAAGCTCTACCCGTGCACGGACAGTTACAGCCCCGACGACCCCAACGCCTTCGAGGTCTACGACGTGGCGCAGGAGCTAAGCATGCCTGTACTCATCCACCATGCGGGGATGCCAGAGGCACACGACCTCCTCACCCACACCGACCCAGCCCAGATAGATGTCGTCGCAAAGAATTTCCCTAAGATGAGGATGATCCTCGCACACCTCGGCTACCCACGCGTCGACGAGACCCTATATGTCCTGAGGAAGCACAAGAACGTCTACGCTGACATCAGTTGGCCCTACGGAAATATCAACCACCCGAGCTATCTCTGGCTCCTCTGGAGGGACCTACTCACAGCATTGAACATGGGGGTACTGCAGAAGTTGGTCTTCGGCACCGACTACCCGGGCATCAGACAGAAGCCCTACCTCGACATGCTCATGTCGGTTAACCGGTACGCGCCCCATAGAGATCTCCAGATCCCAGCGGAGAGGCTATGGGCGATGCTGGACGAGAACGTCCAGCCCCTGCTTCCCTAGACGAGCCTCATCTTCCCGTCGACTGCGTCCTCAACCACGTAAGGTATGTAAGGGATGAGGTCCTGAGCCTCTATGTGGTACCCCTTATCTGAGTAGACGGCGTCTCCGGCCGCCCCGTTTATGAAGGCCCCCGCGCACGCAGCCTGCATCGGAGAAGAGCCTTGGGCGATATAACCCGCTGTTATACCAGAAAGCACATCACCTGTCCCGCCCACCGTCATCCCCGGGTTCCCCGTCCAGTTAAAGCGGGTGTGGATTCCATCGCTAACTACATCGACTGACCCTTTGAGGAGAATGACCGAGCCGAGCCTTTTCGCCTCCTCTTCGACGATTATTCCCTTCTCTCTCCAATCCCCCTCGGCCTTCCGGCCGGTGAGCACTTCGAACTCTCTACTGTGGGGTGTGAAGACGGCCGGCACCTTGAGCCTACGTCTCCTCTCACCGAAGGCCTTGAGGCCGTCGGCGTCTACGAGCATGGGTAGCGACCTCGCCTCGGCTGCTTTGATGAGCTTGAGCGTCGCATTTTTTGTCTCCTCGTGGAGGCCGAGGCCGGGTCCGAGGGCGACGGCGTCAACTTTTTCGAGGAAGGGCTCGAGCTGAGTGAGGTTCTTCGAAGTTAGCCTCTCGCCCTTTAGCTTCACGACTATCATGCTGGGCGAGGATGCGGCGACGGCCTCGGCTGCGGTCTCCGGGACGGCAGTGTAGACGAGGTCCACTCCGGTGGCCTGTGCCCCCATCGAGGTCAGAGCGGGGGCGCCGTGGTAGGTCTCACTCCCGCCGACGACGAGTAACCTCCCGAACATCCCCTTGTGGCTCTCCGCGTCACGTCTCCGGTGGACAAGGAGGACGTCGCCGGGTCCCGTGAAGAGCTCCGCCTCCGGGGGTAGCCCAAGCCTCACAACAATAAGCTTGCCCAGTTGCGGCGGCTTCCCCTTGAATCCGATCTTCGGTTTGTGGAACGTGACCGTGACGTCTGCTTCGACGCACTCCTCCGGGGCCTCGCCTGTGTCGACGACAAGCCCGGTGGGAGTGTCGACGGATACCGTGTATGCAGGGGAGGCATTTATAGCGCGTATCATGGCGACGTTGACAGGACTCAGTCCTCCACGGTACGTGTAGCCGATCAGGGCGTCCACGATGGCATCCGCCTCGATGGGTCTCACTTGCGAGGAGTCATCGACGACCTGGAGAGAGAGGCCCCCGCCCATGAGTTGGGCGACCTCGTAGTTGTGACGCGTCTCATCGGAGCGGATCGAGCTCGGGCACCCGACCAGCGCCGCTTCGACCTTGTAGCCTCTCCCCGCAAGGTGACGTGCGGCGACGAAGCCATCTCCCCCGTTCCCGCCGAGGCCACAGGCGACGAAAACCCGACTACCGGGTTTCACCTTCGCGGCGACAGCGTCCGCAACAGCGCCCCCAGCGCTTTCCATAAGCAGAAGGTTCGAGACGCCAAGGTAGTTCGCGTTGTACTCAGCGGCCTGTATCTCACGCATCGTCAGGTAGTCGTCGAGGATCATAGCAGCTCTGATCCTCCTATGATTCTTGAGGTTTTAAGACTCACGGGTGTGCTGCGAGGTCGGCGACAGATGAGAGGCGGTGAACGCCTCGGGTTTTCTCCACATTAGCTGGTCCCACGATTATAGAGGAAGGAAAACCGGCTGCCTCCGCAGCCTCAGCATCCACTGACTGATCCCCGACGTAGACCGCTTCCGACGGACTGAATCCAGCTTTCTTACATGCTACGAGGAGGAGGTCCGGCGAGGGCTTAGGATTAAGGGTGTCCTCCGAGCCGGCCACGACCCCAAACAAGTCTCTGATCTTCAGTATCTTGAGCAGCTCCTCGGTGATGACGGTTGACCCATTCGTGGCTATTCCGAGTGAGAATCCGGCCTCCCTGACTCGACGTAAACCCGCCTCTGTTCCGGGGAATAATCGGGGGGTGTAATCCCTCATCTGGATTGTGTCAGCGTCGGTATATGCTAACTCGGCCAGTTTCCTAGCCTCGTGCCAACCATGCCCAATAGTGTAGATAGCTGCCGCAGCGATGGCCATGTCCTCCCTCCGCGCGGCCTTCGCGATCGCGCCTGTCATGTCGATGACCTTCTTCTTCGGGTCGTATCCACCGAGCGGCGCCCAGACCTCAGCGGCGGCGCGGCCCGCCCTCGCGACGAGGGCATCGAACCGAAGGGCCGCGAGGCTCTTGTATCGGTCCGCATCGTCCACAAGCGTTCCGTCAACATCGAACAGAACTAGCTTGACCCTGAGCTCATCACCATCGACCACAAGCGCCAGCATATGTCAACCACTCGTCCAAGGACTTGCTGATCTAGCTCACAACTGGTAACTTTTAAGTACCTTCGTCCCTAAGCTGTATCTGGGAACACAGTAATGGCAACGGCATTCGTGTTGATAAACGCGGAGATCGGCGCGGAGACCGAGGTGCTGAAGGGGCTCAAGGACATCAAAGAGGTCAGAGAAGCCCACATGGTCTACGGAGTCTACGACATCATCGCACGCATCGAGACAGACACGATGCAGGAGCTCAAAGACATCATAAGCTGGAAGATCAGGCGCCTCGACAAGGTGCGCAGCACGCTGACGATGATTGTGGTCTGATACAATACACGACGATTAACATTTTTATGTTAACCCATTCACTTAATTAGGGTATTTCTACTCGGTGGGTGTTCTCCCTTAGGCGATGTATATATGAATAAAACTAATATAATGGGACTAATTGTTTCAATTTAGTCGAACATCCCCATAAAAACCGAATAAGCTATTAAACCTCGGTGTGGAATTTATCCTGAATAGATAATGGCTAAGGAAATAGTGTCTGGAAACCTCGAGGGTCAGAAATTAAGATTACAAGTCTATAAACATGAAGATTTGAGTCCGATCTATGCAGATGGTGCATTCATAAAACCCGCTAATGGAAGAGCTCTCATTCTAGACTTTTTTTCAGGCGAATACCCTTACGTCGATCAGACCGGGAGGTTAAAAGCAGATGGAACGGGGGATGCAATTGTAAATGAAGTTCCAGAAGAATTTATCTATATTAGAACGATCCATTCATCAATAGTGTTAACACTTGAAAATGCAGAAGTATTAAAAAATCAATTAGAAGAAAATATAAAGGCTTTAAAAGCACAAATTAAGGTTGATTAAAATTGGAACAATTTATATCTTTAGATAATCAGCGTGGAGTAGAAGTTCCTACTAAGATTCCGAAACCATATACATTTGATGAGAAGTTAAGCGTTTTTCAAAAAGTTGTAATTGAGAACATGGTTAATCCGAATTTATCTCAGCAAACATATTTCAACATAAAATTAATTACTTTAAGACCAGAGTTCTTTAATAAAAACTTGATAATGCCGGTGCAAAATGCAATAAAAGGGCTGGAAAGTGAAGATATTCTTAACATGGTTCAATGTGTTTCAATTAAATCATTAAAATCATTAGTTGAAAAGGATAATGACATTTATTCGGAAGAGGATGTTAAGGCAAGATATGTATGAAAGGAGATATTATATTACTACAGTTTCCATATACGGATGATCTAAGTAAATATAAAATAAGACCTTCGTTAGTTTTATATGATAATGGACTTGATGTTACTGCTGCTTATATTAGTTCAAAAGAAGAAAAATATGATCCAAAATGTCATTTATTAATCGAACAAACTCATGCAGAATATCCAATGACTGGTTTAAAAGAAGATTCCATTATTAGGCTTGATAAAATATTTACCTTGGATCATTCTTACATTAAAGGGTGGAGGGGTAAGCTAGGAACATCTATAAAAACAGAGTTTAATAGACTTTTTTCCCACTTGTATTACATACCCTAAATCAATCTAATTGCATTATCTTTAATATATTCACCTCCAGCTCGTTTACAGATTGAACAAAAGCCTACTCTTTTGTTTGCTTCGTTGTGCTTGTCTTACTGGCTTTTAATTGATGCTGGGCTTCTGTCCTTGAGTGCTGCTATCTTACCCATCGAGATCTTGTCGTTGAGGTAGAGCTTCAGGATCTCAACATGCTCCTCATCTCCGATGGTATTGAAGGCTCCCCTCTCCTCACAATACTTGAGCTCCCTAGTCTTGATGATTTTATCCAGTTGCTTCAAAAGACATGTGCTGAAAAACTACCATGAATAGCATAATCTAGTGATCCCTTCTTTGGCCCTCTGCGTGTTTTGCTATTGATCAAGGTCTAGTTCTCGTAGCTCATCTGTTTTCATCTTCTAGGGGCGCGTCGGGTTTTGGCGTAGCCACGTCGGTTATGAATAATGGAAGTAGGCTATCGATCGCTTTCTCTTTCTCAGTGTAGGCTACCTTATCAGCCCACTCTAGGAGGACGTTAACAAGGCTCCGGTATGGTTGAGTTACTCCCCTGATCTTTATCTCAAGAACCTCATGGAGTAGCGTCTCCATGGCGTCCTCTGGATCCTTATCATAGACTAGGATTAGTACAATTGATATGATAGTCGTCTAAAACCGCTACTTTTCAGCTGGCCTTTTTAGGTCGGCTTCTTAGAGCTTAAAACTCATTTTAAGACCCATTACTTCATCGTTCTCCATTACTAGGCGTTCTTTCCCGAAGCTCCAGCGGGGGAAATGGCTGAGGACATCCATACCTAGTAGACTGAAGACGAGTTCCTTGGGGAGGGGCGCATAGTTGGGCCCCGGGGGGAGGACGGCGAGGTTCTCCATCGGGAATGTCACGTAAGCGCGCTTGTTATCCAAGAGACCAACCTGGACGGGGAGAACTACCTCCGCATTATGGATGACCTTGAGGTTAACGGGACCATTAGCAGTTACTATGGTCTTCGTGACTGTTTGGAGGTCTCCATGCTCGATTCTGAGCCTCATGACGTCATCGGGTAGTATGCATGAGTTACTGCATCCTGTGTCTACGAGGAAGGTGATGGGTTGGTTGATGTGATTCGGCGAATACCTGATATACCCCTCGACTCGGGCTTGCTTTAGCTTGTCTATGCGCCCTATGAGTCTCATAGCACCCGTAAATTTATTACTAACAACCTTATAGAACTTTTTATTATCACAATACCAGATTATAATGAAAAACACCATATGTATGATATATAATATCTCATCTAATGATCCGCTCAGTATCATTGTGCGAAAATTTCATCACAGAACTCATCAAATGGACTTTTTCACAAGATCATCTCTTCAAATCCAGATAAACTATCATTAATTACTCCCTAAAGATTAACCTACATAAAGACTATAATATTAAAAATGAATTCTCAGGTAAAACACTCAAACCACATTAAACCTAGGCTAAATTAGTCGCGGCAATATTAATTTTAGGAATATCTGCAGGTTATATGTATTTTAACAAACAGACTCAATCGGTGAACACGGGTCAAGAAGGGAACTCGTTGCTCAATTTTTAGAGGAGTTTCATAAGATGAGGGGCTTACAAGTTACATTATTTGAAAAAGATATGGTTTAAAAGAGCTTCAATCATCAATCGAAGCGAACCCTGTTGCTGCTCCACATCGGAATCGATGACACCGACTCCCCCGAGGGCGGCTGCACGACCTATATCGCTGCGCTCTTAGTAGAGCAGCTAGAGGATATGGGGTGTAGGTTTATCGATTACCCGAACCTTCTGAGGCTAAACCCCAACGCGCCCTGGAAGACGAGGGGAAACGGGGCGATCTGTCTCCGCTTGGAGGCCCCCGAGGGAAGGGAATCCGAGATCAAAAAAGCAGTCATAGATGTGGTCGAGGCAAACGCTGAGTTTCGGTGTGATAACACGAACCCTGGCGTCGTCTTCCACGTTGGCGAAGTCCCAGCCGAGTTGAAGGAATTCTACATAGATGTCGTCCAAACTATAGTCCATCTCGAGGACGCGGAGCGTCTGATTACTGAATACTCCGCGTCCGCGGTGGCGTGGAAGAATAGGAGGGGTCTCATCGGCGCGCTGGCCGCGGTCGGGGGCACGTTAGAGGGGGATCACACGTATGAGCTGCTCACCTACAGGGTGGCGGAAAACAGAGGCACAACGAGAGTTATTGACGGCGACTCGGTGAGGAGAATCGAGGCGACCAAAGGAGACACGTTCAATAGCGTTGACCCCGAGACGGGGCAAGTGCTTATCGCCCCCCGTGGCCCAGACCCGGTTCTCTATGGCGTAAGGGGGGAGACCAGTTCATCAGTCCTCTCGGCTATGAGGGGGATAATCGTCGGGGAACCTGTCGAGAGGTGGGTTATCTTCCGAACCAACCAGGGTACCGACGCTCACCTTGCACGAGCATACCGGATATCTGAGCTAAAGCCACGCTACCCATCCATCGTTACGGGCATCGTCGAGGGAGGATGCAGGATCATCGAGGGGGGCCACGTCATCTTCACCATAGGGGATGGCTCCGGGAGCCTGGATTGCGCGGCCTATGAGCCATCCGGGGGCTTCAGGGAAGTGTCCATGAGGCTCAGGGCCGGTGACGAGATCAGGGTGGCTGGCGGCGTCAGGGAGACCGTTTTTGGGATCACGCTCAATTTAGAGAGGCTTGAGGTCCTGACCATGGAATCCGAGCAGAGGTTTGTTAATCCCCGCTGCCCAGAGTGCGGGGGACCCACAGAGTCCATGGGGAAGGGGCAAGGGCTCCGGTGCAAGATGTGTGGCTACAGGGGAGCTGATCTGGTGAGGGTATCCCAGGAGGTTCCGCGGGAGATCAAGCCGGGGCTCTACCTCCCACCACCCAGGGCAGAGAGACATCTTACCAAGCCCCTGAAGAGGTATGGTAAAGAAAAGAAGGGAGTCACGACCCGAATCGAGGCCCCCTGGCACGGAGAGTAATTATACTTCTTATGGTGTCGCGACCATGCTCGACGATTATCATGAAAATTGAACTAAGACGCATTACATTCTGGATCAGGCTTTAATTTTCCAGAACCTTCTCCACCTATATGCAGAAACCAAAGTGCCCAAAATGCGGCTCCGAGGACCTCGAAGACGACATGATAACCATATACGGGATCTGGGGGGAGCTCGTGGACACGGAGCAA
This sequence comes from Candidatus Bathyarchaeota archaeon, assembly GCA_963769425.1. Taxonomy (GTDB): domain Archaea; phylum Thermoproteota; class Bathyarchaeia; order TCS64; family TCS64; genus UBA8941. The sequence continues at coordinate 348,073 of CAVYLP010000003.1, forward strand.
GTTAAGAAGTGTAAGAGGTGCGGGGAAGTGATCAGGGAGGGTGAGAAGCATGAAGACGAGTCTACCTAAGGAGAGGTACAGCCAGGCCGGACCGATAGCGCCAACCGTGATGGTTACCTGCGTTGAATTATCTGGGAAGGCGAATATAATCAGATTCTGTTTTTATAGATTCCGAAAATCACTTTTCAGATATAATTTGTATCCAAAAGATCAGGCATCTAGATTCGGCTTCTGAGCTAATATTTTTAATCTGTTAGATCCACGAACATCTCATGTCCAAGGTTGAGTTGCGTAAGGATAAGATGCTGCAGGCTGGACCTGCAGGGAACATCGTAATGGTAACGTGTTGCGATAAAAACGGTCGAGCAAACATCATCACGGCTGGCATGTATATGCCAATCAGTAGCAACCCGCCTCAAGTATGCATAGGCATCGCGCCTGAGAGATATAGCCACAACTTGATTCTAGAACAGGGAGAGTTTGTAGTCAACTCACCAAGTATTACGTTGAAAGAGAAGATGCATTTATGCGGAATCAAGTCGGGGAGAGACATTGACAAGTTCAAGGAGTTCGGGTTGACTCCGATCCCCGCGAGAAAGGTCAGGCCTCCACTAATCAAGGAGTGCTTTGGACATATCGAGTGTGAAGTAGTCAACCGCGTTATCTGCGGCGACCATACGCTCTTTGTTGGACAGGTTGTATCAGCCACAGCAGACAAGGAAGTGTTAGATGGCGGGAACCTTGATGTTTTGAAGGCTCAGCCGATAATTCAGAAGAATCACTTGTATTATACGATAAAGTCTTAACAGTTCATTAAAATGGGGTAAAAAGGCAGGAAGTTGGGTACCAACCCGCAATCCTGTGCAAATACTCGCGAACACTTATGGGTAGAGCAGGAAAAATTACCCCTCATATTCATCAGGCAACTGTCTGGAAAGGTCACCGATATCGTCATTTGGACCATAACTTCTCGCATGGAATTGTAATGGTCTTGATCTCTCAACAATGTGACCACATGAGGGACATCTCCACCTCATCGTGTCCTCTCCAGTCCAATTGATTCCTACAAATATCCGATTTTCTTGATGCGACCACGTAGTTTTACATTGCCTGCAGATGACCTTCATCTAATCACAGTTATAGTTAGTATGATGTGATAATAAGATTTCTCTACTTTACCTAAAAATACATCTCTCGGATACAAGAGTTGGAAAAACTTGATGAAGAGTAAATAATTATGCGCGCCGCCTCGTCTCTTTATTGATTAATACCGGTTCTAAACGGTCATAACCCTCATCTTCATGGCTGAGAGGACTCCCTGAACGTCCTCCCTGAGGCTCACTTCCCCCCGCTTGCCACGATGTTTCCCCATAAGTGGTAACCACTAATAAGGTGTTTCCACGTGGACACCCTTCACACCGATGAATGAACACATCCAAACCGGGTTACGCCTCCGATTGAACGGCGTCCACTCAACCCGCCTCTATTCACATCGTTCAATGAACCGCGATCCACGCCCTTCAATGGGTGTTGAAGGCACACGGAATGCAACGGTTTTCAATAGATATTCAACGGTTTTCAACGCGTTTCAGATGGTTCCGGCGACGCGTCCCCGACGACTCCGCTATATATAGCTGAATATATGGAACAGGATCTCGATGAAAGAAGGGTCCATTTTAGTGTCTTATTTAGCGTAATTGTGTTTAGGATAATTTTAGACCGTCTATTATCAATCTAGGGACAAGGCAGCGCGCACTCGAAGGACTCTATTTATTTGCACGGGTTTCACCATGTTACCTCATAGCATCCATGTTGGGTCTCTCAAGCATCTGGCGTGCTCTCAAACGGGCGAGACCGGCGATCCTCTCGATCGCCGTTTTATACGTTCTGTCTCTCCTCGTCGGCGCCGTCATGGTGCAGACCGGGTACCAGCCGTCGCTGGCATACAGGGATTACATCGTCTCTAGAGCCCAGAGCGACCCGACGCTGATAGCGTTGAACAGCGGCGACAGGCTCGGCGCGGCGTTGAGGGACTTTTACGGGAACCTTGTCCTCGGGGCTGTGCCGAATACCCTCGGCGGACTCGGCGTCGTCTTCCCTTACCCCCTCGTTGCGTATCAGGGTTGGATCGGTGGCATAGTCTCGGTGAACAGCGCCCACGTCAGCAGGCTGGCCACTTTCTCTGGAGGCTTTTACTACCTCGCGACCCTCGTGCTCCAACTCGTGCCCTACTCCCTGGCTGCGGGCGCCGGGGTCAATCTCGGGTTATCTCTTTGGCGTAAACAAACGTATTACGAGGGGGAGCGCTGGCTTGGTTTCCCGAGGGAGGCCGTGCTAGATGTTCTTAGGATATACGCGCTAGTCGTCCCCCTGTTCCTGGTCGCCTCCCTCTGGGAGTTCCTAGCAGTGTAAAAATAAGGCACGAAAAAGGGGTTAGTTGCGCATCAGGGAGCAGGGAGAGTTCGTCGTCAATTCTCCCGGCATTGGGATTTGCGGATAAGATGCACGTCTGCGGGGTGAAGTCGGGGAAGGACGTCGATAAGTGGAGGGAAGCAGGGCCGACGCCATTCCCGCGCAAGAAGGTGAGGCCGCTACTCATCGAAGAGTGCTAAGGGCACATCGAGTGTGAGGTCGTGAACATGGTTACCTGCGGAGACCACACACTTTTTGTTGGGGAAGTTGTGGCCGCTAGAATAGACGAAGACTGTCTAAAGGCTGGTAAGCAAGACCTCGAGAAGGCTAAGCCTATGGCCAAGAAGAACTGGGATTACCACACTCTGAGAAAACAGCCTCTCACCAACCTCAAATAAGCAGAAACCCCGTCTAACCTTGATCGAATTGGGTAACCCATTCTTTATCGTAGACGTCTTCGCGGAAGCGAAGCTGGAGGGCAACCAGCTGGCTGTGGTCGTCGAGGGGGAGGGTTGGTCGACGGAGAAGATGCAGAGGTTCGCTAAGGAGATGAACTTCAGCGAGTCGACCTTCATCACCGGGTCGGATCTAGTTAAGAGGGTCTTCAAGGTCCGAATCTTTACACCCGTTGGGGAGCTCCCGTTCGCGGGTCACCCGACACTAGGCACAGCCTACGTGGCGGCTAAGGAGTTATTGAAGAGAGACGTATCCGACCTCACCCTGGACATGAAGGCGGGGATGATACCTGTAACGTTCCAGATGGCTTCAGACGGGCAGCCGCTTCTGTGGATGAAGCAGCTCAACCCTGAGTTCGGGGCTACCCATAAAGCGGAGGACATCGCCCCCCTGTTCCACCTAAACACCAATGACATTGATACTCGATTCCCCATCCAAGAGGTCTCCACGGGGGTCTGGTTCTACATGGTCCCGCTCAAGACCCGGGAGGCGCTGAAGAGGATCAAGCTCGAGGCCGAGAAGTTCAAGGCGTACTCGTCAGACAAGAAAGCGAAGTGGCCTCTCCTATTCTGCGCCGAACCCGAGGCGAAGGGCAATCACCTGAAGGCGCGGATGGTCACCGACTGGACGGAGGACCCGGCGACGGGAAGCGCCAACGGGTGTCTCGCCGGGTACCTCGTGAAGCATAGGTACTTCGGCACATCGAAGATCGATATCCGCGTCGAGCAAGGCGCCGAGATAGGCCGCCCAAGCTTGCTCTACCTCAGGGCTGAGGAGGTGAAGGGGGGCGTAGACGTCAGGGTCGGGGGTAAAGTTGCGATGGTCACCCGGGGAGAATTAGTTTAACAGCTGACTATCTCATAATTCTGATTAATACCAGCCGAGTGTTCCTTCACGCTTTGAGCGGTTGACTCCCCACCAGAAGACTTTGTACCCTAGGGGGAGGATGACGATGGCGAAGACCGTTCCTTTTAGGAATTCTATTATGATCGTTGGATCAGTCATCGAGGGGTTGGTTAGCATCGCGACCCTCCAGAGGTGGTAGACCCAAGTCTGGGGTAGGAACCATGAGATAGTCGAGGCCCCGGGGAAGAGGATGCTGTCTAGGTAGATGACTGGGAAGGCTACTCCAGCGAATAGGCTCTGCATGACGTTCAGGGCCCATGTGACTGGGTCCATCGACTTTGTCAGTATTCTGAGCCCCGTGGAGATCATGGCGAGCCCCATCATTATCGCCGCGGAGATGATGAAGGCGAGGACGACGGCGATCATGTTCGCGTTTATGGAAGCGTGGAAGAAGGAAGTGCCGATTATAAGGTATGGGATGAAGCTGATTATTGAGAATATGTAGGTCCACATTATGTTGCCGAGGACGAAGATCGGTGTGCTGACTCCGGTCATCAGGATCGTCTCCAGAGTCCAGGGGTTGAGCTGGTTCTGTATCCCCTGCATGAGGGGGAGGATGAGGTTGCTCACGGCGACGCCGACGAGGAGAAAGCTGATGTAGTCGCTCCCGTACATCTCCTGGACGGGTCTCTGGACGTAGGCGGCGCCTACTCCCCAGGCGAAGACGGCGATGAAAATACCAACTAGCTGGGTAGCCGCGGCGGTACGGTATGTGGCCCAGCTGAAGAAGTCCCTTTTCGTAAAGGCGATGATTTGCTTTAGGGCGATTGGTATCTCCATTAGAAGCCTCCAGCCATCCGCCTCTGTCCCCGCCGCTCGTCTCGTCCCGTGATCAGGTTGAAGGCTTCCTCGAGGGTCGGCTCCTCGGTGTTCACCGACCTGATAACGAGGCCGCTACCGCTTAGAAGCCTGAGGACATCGGTTAGATCAAGTTCCTTATCGACCCTCATCGAGAGTGACTGAAGGTCCCCGGTGGTTCCAAGCTCGGATGAGACATTGTGCACCCCCTTATTCGCCTCAAGGTCCCTGATCAGGCTCTCCTGAGAGTCCGATGTAGCTCCAGAGACCGCAACCTTGAGCATCCGGTCCTCGATAACTAAGTGTCTGACGTTGTCGGGTGTGTCTGAGGCTATTATCTTCCCTCGCTCCATGATGGCTATCCGGTCACATAGCTCCTGGGCTTCCTGGAGGTTGTGGGTGCTGAGTAGGACCGTCTTCCCCTCTTCCTTGGCGAGTCTATCGATAATCATTCTCCGGAATTCCAAGGCGGATGCAGGGTCGAGGCCCGATGTGGGCTCGTCGAATACTATTATCGGAGTATCCCGTAGCAGAGCCCTGCAGAGGAGTAGCCTACGTTGCATACCAGTGGAGTAGCGCTGTATTCCATCGTCGGCCCTCGCCGTGAGGCCCGTGAAGTCTAGGAGATAGTTGACTCTCTCCCTCGCCTCTGAGTCGCTGAGGCCGTAGAGGAGGGCGTAGAACTCGAGGTTCTGCTTCCCTGTGAGACGCCAGTTGAATCCCCTGCTCTCGGGGAGCACGGCTTGCAGGTTCTTCAGGACCTCTCCGACCTCTTTCCGAGGGTCGTGGCCGTTGACGTAGACCTCGCCTTCGTCGTAGAGGACTAGGGTGCAGAGTATCTTGATGAGTGTCGTTTTTCCGGCGCCGTTTGGACCGAGGATTCCAAATATCTCACCCGTCTTGATCCTGAGTGTTATTCCCTTCAAAGCCTCGATGAATGGGCCTCTCGAGCCTTTGACGGCGTCGATTATGGCTCCGATTCCCCCAACGTTACCGCGGGCCGCTGGTCCACGCGGCATCCCAGCTGTCGCTAGTCTCGAACTTGTAGGGTATCTCTTCACGAGGTTAATGGTCTCTATGGCGTACTCCACATCGATCAGGCTTCTAGGGTGACTATAGTGAGGTAGAAACGCATCTGCTGAGGTTAAACATTACCGGCTAGATGCTGCGACTGGTAGCCGATAAATACACCACGCGTTGATAATCGATTGTTTGACCTAAGGGTGAATGAATTGAAGATCCTCTTCATCGAACCTCCGAAGGATTACTGGTTCGTCATGGGCGAGTACCTACCGCCGCCCACAGCATGCATACAGCTTGCCGCTTACCTCGAGTCGAAGCATCCGGAGTACGAGATAGACGTCATCGATTGCCAGGCTGAGAGACTGGATTGGGATGGGCTTGAGAAGAGGATCACCAACTTGAAACCCGACGTTGTGGCAGTTAGTAGCCTTGCCACGTGCAATACTTACACAGTTGTGAGGGCCCTAGAGGTAGCGAAAAAGGCGATATCAGGGGTCGTTACGATCACCGGCGGGCAGCACTTCACGGCCCTCGCGGAGCCCAGCTTGAGAGAGTACCCTGTAATCGACGCCATCGCCAGGGGAGAGGGCGAGGATACACTCCTAGAGTTCGTGGAGACTGTGGAAGCCCATGGGAGCTTCGCCAAGATCAAGGGGCTCACCTTCCGCCACGGTGAGAATATTGTGTCTAATCCACCGAGGCCTTTGATCGAGAACCTCGACGATCTTCCGTTGCCCGGTTACCACTTCGTTGAGAAGAATCTTGATGCTTACCACTTCAAGATGATGGCGGAGGGGAAGCGCTACATGATAATAGAGGGGAGTAGGGGTTGTGACCACAACTGCACATTCTGTAGCCAGTGCGCCTTCTGGGGGAACAAGTGGCGCACTAAGTCTGGGAAGCGGATAGCCGACGAGATGGAACTCTGTAGGGATAAGTTCGGAGGTGAATTTATCTGGCTCACTGACGACAATTTCACCTTCAACACCCGGTCTAGGGATTTCATCGAGGAGATGAACAGGAGGAGGCTTGGCGACTCGATCCTTTGGTTCGTTCAGGCGAGGGTTGACGATGTTGTTAAGAACATAGAGTCTATCCCATCGCTTAGGAAGTCAGGTAATCAGTGGGTCCTCCTAGGAGTTGAGAGCGGTGACCCGGAGACACTCGCCTCATACAGAAAGGGGATCGAGCCCGGCCAGGCAGGGAACGCGATACGAGCGCTGGAAGCAAACGACATCTTTGCACAGGCTACCATGATTATTGGTAGTAGAAAGGATACTCATGCCTCGATTGAGGGGTTGCGCGGGTATATTGACGCCCTCAACCCCGGGATCGCCATCTTTATGATACTCACTCCGTTTCCCGGCACCGGCTTCTACGCTGAGGCTGAGGCAAACGGCTGGATAATGGATAGGAACTGGTCTCACTACGACATGATCCACGCAGTAATGCCCACTGAGACCCTGAGCACTAAGGAGGTTCAGGAGGAGCTCTTCATGTGCTACAGGAGCTTCTTCGGTAAGTGGGGGCGGAGGATCGAGGGCATACTATCCAGCAATAAGTTCAAGAGGGGTACCTATAGATACATGGCCAGTCAAGGCCTCGTGAGGCAACTTCAGAGCCTCATCTAGAAACACTCTTATCATCTGTCTCCTCCGATTCTCCTCATGAAGCAGAAGATCGACTTCGAGATACGGGAAGCCGTCGAGGCAGACATCCCTGTCGTCATGGACCTCGCCCAGCAGCTCGCCGTCTACGAGAGGTCCCCAGACAGCTTCGTAGCCACCCCCGAGAATTATCGCAGGTGGGGCTGGGGGAAGGACGCCATATTCAGTGTGCTTCTAGCCGAGAACAAGGGGAGAGAGGGGCCGAGACAGTTGGGTTTAGCCCTTTATTATTTCACCTTCAGCACCTGGACTGGAAGTCCGACCCTCTGGCTTGAGGATCTCTTCGTCCCGGAGGAGCTTCGGGGCAACGGAATAGGCTCCGCGCTACTCAGGAGGCTCGCGAAGATCGCTCTCGACAAGGGGTGTGGGCGGATGGAGTGGACAGTGCTAGACTGGAATGAGCCGTCCCGCAAGTTCTACTACTCCCTCGGGGCCAAGTCGATGGATGAGTGGACGACCTTCAGGCTCACACCGAAGGAGCTCCTAGAATTAGTGGGAAATTAGTTCCTTTTTCCAAGCTTTTTTCAATTGGAGCAGCGTGAGAAGTTTAAATACCCCCCACTCAAACGATTAGCAGACAAGGGACTGCAAGATGTCACGTGGAAGGGAGTACGACGAGGCAATCACAATATTCTCCCCCGAGGGACGCATCTACCAGGTAGAGTACGCCCTCGAGTTAGTCAAACGCGGTGCACCAGTCTCAGGCGTCCTCACAAAGGAGGGCGTCGTACTCGCAGCCGTCGAGACGCTCCAGAGCAGCCTAGAGGATAGACGATTCAGCAAGAAACTCTTCGAGTTCGACACACACGTCGCAGCTGTTATCGCTGGTAACAGCCCAGATGCTAGGGTCCTAGTACGCGAGGCACGCTACGCTTGCCAAGGCAACAGGATGACCTACGATGAACCCATCGGAATCGAGAGCCTCGTCGCCAGCATAGGCGAGATCCTCCAGCAGTACACCCAGAACGCGGGAGTACGCCCCTTCGGCGTCAGCATGATAATCGCCGGTGTCGATGCAGGTGGGCCACGCCTCCTCACTACCGACCCGAGCGGTAGCTATAGAGGCTACAAAGCAGCGGCCCTCGGTATGAACAGCGAAAAGGCACGCGAACTACTCGAGAAGAAGTACAAAGATGACATCTCCCTCGAAGACTCCATCACAATTGCCATAGACGCCCTCAAAGCTGCGTACTCCAACGGCCTCAAGCCCGAGAACGTCAACGCTGCTGTCATCACTGTAGAGTCGAAGAGCTTCAGAAGGCTCACAGAGGAAGAGGTCAAGAAGCACTTCTAATCTCCGTCCCACTTTTCGCAACATACAATTTTCATTGGGATAAGCGTTAAACCGGCCCCTTCCCGTTTGGTTACTATGGAAACCCGATACCAGGTTAAGATTGACGAGGAGACTGCTCGCTGTATAATTTGCCCGAGGATGTGCACATTAAAGCCTGGCCAGCGGGGTTTCTGCAGTACGAAGGAGAACCAGGGCGGGAAGATAATCAATCTCACATACGGGCTCCTCAGCGCCATAGCAGTAGACCCCATCGAGAAGAAGCCCCTCGCGCACTTCTACCCAGGCAGCCTAAGTCTCAGCATAAGTAGCGTCGGATGCAGCTTTACGTGTCCCTGGTGTCAGAACTGGCACCTCTCCACCGCCAAGCCTGGAGGCGGTCTGAAAAAGGTTCCCCCTGACTACGTCGTCGACATGGCTCACCGTCAGAACTGCACTAGCATCAGCTACACGTACAATGAACCGCTGATTAATCTTGACTATGTGGAGGACGTGGCAAGGATAGCGAATAAGGAGGGGGTGAAGAACGTCCTCGTTACGAACGGCTACGTGAGTTTGGAGGCATTGAGTAGGGTCGTGGACGTGATAGACGCTGCGAACGTTGATTGGAAGGGGTTTACTGAGGAGTTCTACCAGAAGCAATGCTCAGCTGACCTTCAGAGCGTACTCGACGCTACTGTGGAGATGCATAAAAAGGGGGTCCACGTGGAGATAACATTCCTCATAATCCCAGAGACGAATGACAGCGTAGACGAGGCTAGGAGGCTGTCGAGGTACCTTGTCGATAAGATGGGGCCAGATGTTCCACTCCACCTGAGCAGGTTCTACCCCCAGTACAAGTTCAGCCACCTACCACCGACGCCCGTCGAGACACTCCTGCGGGCTAGGGACGTCGCCAAGGAGGAGGGGGTCCACTACGTTTACGTCGGGAACGTCCCCGGTAAGGGGTACGAGGACACGGTCTGCCCGAAGTGTGGGGAGACCGTCATCGCCCGCGTAGGTTACGAGATAACCGACTGGCGCCTCGATGACTCCAACCACTGCAGGCACTGCGGGGAACCCATCCCCGTTATCGGACACCGCGAGGACCACCTCTAACCATTTATAATACCTGTCGCCGATCCTTCAACCAAGATTCTGTGATCCAAAATGAGCACCAGAAGAACTACAATCATATTCGAGAAGGGCGGCGAGGAGCACACCGCCGATACCTTGAGGATCGCTATGGAGGGGGCGAAGGAGAGGAAGATAGACACCGTCCTCATCTCCACCTCAACCGGCGAGACCGGGCTCAAGGCCGTCGAGGTCTTCAAGGGGAGCGGTATCAAGCTGATCTTCGTCAGGCACCAGACTGGTTACCCGTCGAAGGGGAAGCAGATGATGCCCCCTGAGGTCAAGGAGAGGCTGGAGAAGGCGGGTAAGATAGTCACGTGCACGGATGTGCTAACGGGGGGAGTCGAGGTCGGCGTTGGTCGACAGAGGCCCGAGAAGGAGCAGCCTCTTGAGGCGGGCCTCCCCTTCATAGTACCGCCGGTCAACGTCGTCGTCGCCAACACTCTCCGACTTTTCAGTCAGGGGACGAAGGTCTGCGCGGAGATCGCAATGATGGCCGCGGACTGCGACGCGGTGGGCATAGACAAGTCCGTCGTCGCCGTCGCGGGGAGCCACGCGGGCGCGGATACTGCCATCGTCGTCACCCCTGCAGCATCAAACCGGATCAGGGACTTGAAGCTGCACGAGTTCCTGGCCAAGCCGCTGTAGCCAAACCCTTTTCCCCTCGCCTCGCAGGAGTTCCTTGATGGCCGACGTTACTCCCTTCATCATCGCCTTCATTCTGACGGCCGTGGTCGTGGTTGTTGACCGAAACAGGCTCCCGAGATGGACCAGATTCACACTCATAGCTTTCTTGGAGATCATAGTCTTCTTCGCGACAGCTACAGCCATACTCAGGCGGGTTGGTAACTGATGGAGCGTAGGGCAATTCTCACTATCGCGGGCGTCTCGGCAACCGCCCTCGTTTCCGGTTACCTCCTTCTGCTTCTTTTCACCGACACGTCGCGGGTCGAGGCGATGGGGCTCGGGGGAATCTTCATCGTCACCCTTCTCAGCCACTCGACCATGGTCGCGAGGGACATATTCATCCCCCTCTTCCTCGCACTGACCCCGTTCTATAACCCGGTCCTACTAGGTGTGGCCGCTGGCGTCGGTGGAGCGATCGGGGACATCGTGCCGTATCTCCTCGGTCTGGGTGTAGCTGAGTCGGTCGAGCGTGGGGGAGGTAAGGCTGAGGACCTCGTTGGAAGGTGGCTGAAGAAGTATGGTCTCTGGGCCGTCCTTGTAGTGGCGATGACTCCGCTGCCCGATCTCCCCGTCGTGATGCTCGCCGGGACGAGGAGACTACCTCTCCAAAAGCTGCTCATCGTCGAGGTCTTTGGCAAGTCAGCGCTCTACGTATTGGGTGCGTGGGTGGGAGGGGGGATATTCAGCCTACTGATCGGCGCCGTCGGCAGCACGATCGCGAGCGTCGGCATGGTCGTGGTCAGCATAGTATTCTCTATAGCCCTGACGTGGCCGCCGAGCAGGGACTGGCTCTTCAGGTTGCTTGATCGCTTCATCCCCGGCGGAGCCTGAGAAGCTCCATAACTGGTCGGGTATTTGCCACATCGTTGGCGGTTAGCCAAGCGCGCCGCGCCACCGAGACTCCAAGGGGGAGGAACTCCATCTGGTTTAGGGCGTGGGCGTCCGTCCCGATAGTCATCGTGACCCCAGCCTCCATCGCCTTCCTGCTGGAAACGTCGTCGAGGTCTAGCCTCTCGGGGTAGGCGTTTATCTCCATGGCGACGCGCTGCTTCGCCGCCTCCTCCAAGACCCTGTCGAGGTTGATGGTGTAGGGCTTCCGCTTCTGTATAATGCGCCCGGTTGGGTGACCGATTGTGGAGACGTAGTCATTGTGCATCGCGGCTATCATGCGGTTCGTCATCGTCTCCTCGTCATTCTTGAAGCCGCTATGGATGCTGGCGACAACAAAGTCGAGGTCCCGCAGGCTCGAGTCGGGGAGGTCCATTGAGCCGTCGGCTTTGATGTCGCACTCTATCCCCTTGAGAAGAGTGATGCCCTTGACCTCCTTGTTTACGGCGTCTATCTCCTTCCCCTGCTCCTTCAGGCGCTTCTCGTCGAGGCCACGCGCAATGCCGAGGCTCTTCGAGTGGTCCGTGATGGCGACGTACTCGAGGCCGAGGCCCAGCGCCTTCTCGGCGACCTCCTTGATGGTCATGGTGCCCTCGCTCCACTTGCTGTGGCAGTGGAGATCCCCCTTCATCTCGCCCAGCTCGACGAGCTTCGGCAGCTTGTGCTCCATCGCCGTCTCTATCTCTCCCCTGTTCTCTCGCATCTCGGGGGGATCCAGCTCATCCCCAGCTTCGCGTATATCTCCTCCTCCGTCTCCGAGGCGATGAGGACGTCTCCCTCCCTCTTGAATAATCCATACTCGTTGAGTTTGTAGCCAAGTTTGACACCGATGGTTCGTAGCTTGACGTTATGGTCTTTGGATCCTGTGAAGTACTGGAGGGCTGCACCGTAGGCCTCGGGTGGGACGACTCTACAGTCGACCTGCATATGGCCTTTCAGGAAGACCGTACTCTTCGTTGCCCCGTGACTTACAACGCGGTCGACTGGGGGCATCTCGACGAATCGCTGTGAGGCCGCGTCGGGGTCGTTTGAGGCGACTAGTAGGTCTAGGTCGCCGATCGTTTCCCTCTTTCTTCGGTAGGAACCTGCGACCTCAGCCATTAGGACAGCGGGGGACTCCTTCATCCATGCAAGCATGTCGTCGACGACGGGCAGCACTGCTCCGAGGAGGAACCGCGTCTGCTTGTTCCGATAGTCCCCGATGCTCTGGAGGATGTTTTGCTCCTTCTTTTCGCCGAAGCCCTTTAGCTCACGTAGCTTTCCCTCCTTCGCGGCTTTCTCGAGATCATCGATCGATCCGATTTTTAGCTCGTCGACGAGTCGCATCGCGTTCTTTGGACCGATACCCTCGAGTTCCATGAGTTGTCGGACCCCGGGGGGAAGGGATTCTTGTAGTTCTTCGAGAACTTTGGACTCCCCAGTGTCCAGGATCTCGGTGATAGTGGTTGCGATGCTCTTCCCGACGCCTGGTATCTGGTCTAGCTCCCCGCGTTCCTTCACCTTTCGAATGTCCTCTGTGAGGCTCGTTATCCGCTGGGCGGCTAGGAGGTAGGCTCGGCTCCTGAATCTGTCGTCCTTGATTGTTAGTATCTCCCCTATCTCGTATAGGATAGCGGCTACGTCTGCGTTGGCGCTCACAGTTTAGAGGTAGGGTTTCTCTTCTTATAGCCTGAGCGCTGCGTGATTAGGAAAATTAGTTATTAGACACTTCAGAGGATGTCAAGTCGTATGCCGTTCTGTCCATTCTGCGGGACGCCCGTTAAGGAGAATCACAAGTTTTGCCCAAACTGCGGAAATACGCTTGAGCCAGTGACTCAGAAGCCAACCTCTGCGCCTCAGGCAGTTTCTACACCACCTACAGAGCAGCCGCTATCCCCAGTTCTTGTTCCTCAACCTGTAGCGGCTCCACAAAAACAAGCCTCCATGCAAAACCAAGGGGAAACAATGAGGGTGATAATTCCCAATCTGATGGTCTCCAAGAGCTTCGGCAGGAGTGACACCTTCAATCTTATAGTAACTGAGCGAAGGAGCATCTTCGCGAAGCTGACGGGTGAGATCATGAACGAGACCGTGAAGAGGAGGCGGGCGAAGGCTGAGGCAGAGGGGAAGGGTTTCTTCGGGAAGTGGAAGGCCCAGATGCAGGGCTTTAACACTTACACGGATTGGTATGCTGATAAGACGCCCGATTATGCCCTAACAGAGACACCTGGCAATTACTCCGTCGAAAACTCCGCCATCAGGAATGTAAAGGTGAACGAGGACAGCGATGATGAGGGAGGCATGACCTTGTACTACATCGAGATTATGACCACGACGGGCAATCTGAATTTCAAGATGCAGTATGACCCTAGGAAGCTCTTCCAGGCGGCTTATGGGGGCGCGTAGCCTTTGGGGTCGACGCAGGGCAGGAAGAGGTTCATCATCCTACACTCGAATGATATGCATGGTGACTTCCTCGCGGAGTTAAAGGGTGGTGAGGGAAAGCTCATCGGTGGCCTCGCCCTGCTATCCGGCTACATCAACAAGGTGCGGCGCGAGGAAGAGAACGTCCTCTACTTCATCGCGGGGGACATGGTGCAGGGCTCTCTAATCGACTCAGAGTACAAGGGCATCAGCACGATGGCGATAATGAACTACCTCGCCCCAGACGCCGTCGCGCTCGGCAACCACGAGTTCGACTACGGCCTCCCCCACCTCCTCTTCCTCGAGAAGGTCGCAAACTTCCCCATCGTCAACGCGAACCTCTACGTCAAGGGCTTCAACAAGAGGCTGATGCGCCCCTACGTCATCCTGAAGAAGGCGGGGTTCGACATCCTCGTCACCGGCATCATCACCGAGAAGGTGATGGACAGCATCAAGGGGGACAGCCTCATCGGGAGCTTCGTCAGCGCTCGAGGAGGCGAGCGCCGAGGTCGGGAAGATAACGAACGCCTACAAGAACGACGACATCGACCTCACTATCCTGCTCACCCACATCGGCTACGACTCGGACCTGGAGCTGGCGGATATGCTGAAGCCGGAGTGGGGTGTCGACCTGATAATCGGCGGCCACAGCCACACCGATCCTCGAGAAGCCGGGGGAGAGGAACGGCGTACTCAATCGCCCAGGCGGGCGTAGGCACTGACCAGATAGGCCGATTCGACGTCGTCGTGGACGACGACACGAACAGCATCGTCGAGTACAAGTGGCAGCTCATCCCCATCGACAGCTCGATTGCTGAGCCCGACAGGGACCTTGAGAAGTACATCGAGTCATTCCAGGAGGAGGTCGACCACAAGTACAGCAGCGTCCTCTGCAGGCTCGACGGGCGTCGCATACGCACCCGAGCAGGCTCGTCGAGACGAGCCTCGGTGACCTCTTCGCAGACGCAGTGGCAGAGGTGACTGAGAGCGATGTCGCCTTCATCGCGAGCGGCTCCATTAGGTCGAAGGAGCTCGGTCCAGTTGTGACTCTGAAGGACTTTCTCACCTGCTTCCCATACAACGACATGCTGACTAGGTACACGGTCACAGGAGGGCAGCTGAGTGGCATCTTCAGTCACATAATGCGTCAAGGAGAATCGAAACAGTGAGGGCGAGTGCTATCAGGTCAACGGCAGCGTCAGGGCGACCTACAATGAAAAGGAGGCAAGGCTCCAGAGTCTCAAGATGAACGGCGAGGAGGTAAAGGACGAGGATAGATTCACCATCTGTACTCCAAGGATATCACGCGAGGAGCAGCAAGGCCTACCTCGGCATAACACAGGATGAGTTGACGGCGATCAAGAGCTAAGGTTGTGGCGACATCGGTCCAGGAAGTTTTAGAGGAGTGGCTTAGAAACCACCAGAACGCGGGAAGGGCCGTCGAAGGGAGGCGATGTATTATTCACCCCTAGTCAAGCAGTCACCAGTGCTAATTTTGGTCGATACAGCTCAGATACTAGAATAGTCAAGTGGTCGAGTGCAGCAGATATTTTTAGTCAAGACTTCTAGGTCCCTGAGTTAGTGAAGATCAGTATAGGGTTCGTATGTTCAATCTGACTCCTAAAGCCTAAATGTGCAGAGTGGGCCCCCAATACTGAACTCTCATGAATGTGCTTGACTACCTGAAGAGGGAGGAGATTGTAGAGCTTGGCTGCGACCTCATCCGGCAGCCGAGCCTGACGCGGCAAGAGGGACCCGCCGTTAAGTTCGCAAAGGACTGGTTCGAAGACAAGGGCTTCGACGAGGTGACGCTGCAGGAGGTTGAGCCGGGGCGGAACCAGGTCATCGCTCGCCTCAAGGGGGACGGTAAGGGGAAGAGTATGATGTTCAACGGTCACCTCGATATCGACCCCATCACGGCCTCCTGGGAGTGGGACCCGTTTGAACCGAAGGTGGAGGAGAACAGGCTCTGGGGTGCGGGTATCCATAACATGAAGAGTGGCGACGCGGCGATGATGTGCGCTGCGTTGGCGATCAAGAGGAGCAAGGTGAAGCTCCACGGTGATCTCGTAGTCGAATGCGTCGTCGGTGAGCTTCAGGGAGGCGTCGGTACCGTCCACGCCCTCAAGGAGGGTGTCTGGGCGGATATGGCGATTGTTCCCGAGCCCTACAGCGTCGACAACATACTCACTAAATGCGTTGGAGTGCACGACTTCGCCATCCATACCATTGGGCGAAGCGAGCACATCAGTCGAATGGAGGAGAGCATAAACGCCATCACAAAGATGCGGAAGGTCCTTGACAGGCTCGACGAGATGAGGTTCGAGGCCCGTGATCCAGATCTCCCCGGTGCGCCTCGCTGGGTCGCCGGCAGTATCATTGGTGGACGCAACCGCGACTACGACCTCGCTGGCCCCTACAACATCCCCGACTTCTGCACAATCATCGTCGACTTCCGCTACCCGCCCGGTTACGAGATCGAGGAGATAAACGAGAGAATGAAGGCGATGCTTGAGGAGATCAAGGCGGAGGACCCCGAGTTCAAATATGAGTTCGAGTACCCCATCGATCCTAAGTGGCGCGTTGGAGGCATGGTGATGCCCCCTATGGGCGTTAGCCCAAACAGCGAAGTCGTGAAACTCCTTAAGGAGAACCATAAGAAGGTCACTGGGGAGTACCCGAAGAAGGTCGGCGCAGTCCCGCCTAGGAGCTACTGCGGTAACGACACCGCCCACTTAGCCAAGGCAGGGGTCGAGTGTTGCCTATATGGTCCACGTGGCTACCCGGACGAAGTGGAGAAGCACGTCCGCATCGACGAGATGGTTACCTGCTCCAAAGCAATGTGTCTAACCGGCTTCGAGGTAGTCACGAAAGAGAAAAAGAATTGATCGGATATTATTTTCTCGATTTAATCAAGCATCGTCATTAAAGGTTTGTTGAAGGCGGAATTAGCTAGAATGAGATGGATTTGTAGAAATTCGATTATGGTCTAGTATCTGTAGTATAAATGCGGTCAATGTTAAGACGGCGATTGCGGTGGCAGCCGCGGCCGCCCAAGAGGCTCCTAAATTTGATACTTCATTGGCGGATGTATATTTCAGGAGGAGTACCTGCGAGTTTTGGTCTGCGCCAGTCGTTATTCCCGTTACGTATATGTCGTTGCCATCTACGGCCACTGAGTGGGCTACATCAGTTGATTTGTCGCCATAGGTAACGTTCCAGATGGGTGTTCCATTTAGTGCGAACTTTACGAGAAGGGTGTCGAAGCTGATGCTTGTTTTGTTGTAGATGTGTCCAGTGAGGTAGATGTAATTGTTTGACCTAGTGACGCCCCATGCGTACTCTTCTTCAGTTTTCCCCCAAGTGACGTTGAATCTCAGATTACCTGAGGTATCGTAATTCAATAAGACGGCATCGGAGTTATTCGACCCGTCACTCGTGGTGCCCGCCTGGTAGATGTTATCTCCATCGACCGAGATGGACCAGCAATAGTTTATGGGGGTGTTCCCCCATTGGCGACTCCAGAGGATGGAGCCATCCTCGTTGAACTTCGTCAAGAACATCTTCGACTCGTATAGGTTGTTCACGGTTGTTTCGTTCGTACCGTCCACGTAGACTCCGTTACCTACGCCTACAGCAAATGCGTTAACTCCCACCCCTCCGAAGGTCGTGTTCCAGATGAGTTTCCCCGCTTGATCATACCTTAGTAGGAACGATTTGGTCGTAGTCGTTGTTCCCCTAAAGTAGCCTGCGACGTACACTGCACCATCCCCATCGACGGTAACCCCTCTAGCCACGGCGTCCTCATCGCCTCCCCACGTCCTTGACCAGATTAAATTTCCATCAGAGTCAAATTTGAGGAGGGCGGTGTTTGCGTTTAGGTTTCCAACTGCGTAGGTGAAACCAGCTACGTAGATTCCTTCATTGTCCGCGGCTGTGGCCCAGCATCCATCGAAGGATACTCCTCCCCATGTCTTGTTCCATGCTAGATCCCCGTTAGGGTCATATTTCAGGAGGAAAATATCGGAGAGGCCGGCTCCGTAACTCCTAGTCGTCCCAGCGACGTAGATGTTTCCACTGTTTACAGCTACCGACTTTGCGTTATCGTAGTCAGTTCCTCCCCATGTTGTCACCCAGTCTAGGTGATTTGAATACGGCTCACTCTCAGCCGCTCTCCACTCCGATTGATTGAGGTAGATTAGGCCAGCTTCCACTAACAAAACTAGAGTGATGGTTGAGAGGACTCGCATGGAGATCTTCATAGGTCACCCTCCTCTGAGACCTCATTTTCCATGGATTTGATTACACTCTTCAGTGTAAAGTAAGCGCGCGATTTTAGGGTATTTAGGAATTGTACCCGGAGGGGTATTATCTGAATACTAATTGTAACTGCTCCGAGTTCTCAGTGAGGATAAAATTTTTTAGGTGATTTTCTGAAATATGAGATTGACTGAAAACTTCTATAGAAGGTTTACCAGTTCTAAGATAGGTGACTATCTGGATTGGAGAATCTAATTATTACAGCTGCTGTCACTGGCGGTGAGTACGTTTCGAGGATTGAGACTCCTTACGTCCCCAAAACCGTCGATGAAGTAGTGGAAGAGGTTGTGAGAAGCGTGGAGGCGGGGGCATCCATCGTGCATCTGCACGCTAAAAACCCTGAGACGGGGGAGGCGTACTCGGGTGATCCTAACCCCGTCCTCAAGGAATACATTGAGAGGATTCGCGAGAAAATCGACGTCGTGATCAACGTTACTACCGGTGGCGGCAGGGTGGGGAATCCCCCGGAGGTGTGGGATCGCCTCGTGAAGGAGAAGTGCTACCTCGGGCAGGAGATGATGAGCCTCAACATGGGGACCATCAACAGGTGGGCTGACCACCCCACCGGTGATGTTTTCCTAAACACTGTACCGATGATTGAGCGATGGTCCGGTTATATGCGGGAGGCGGGTGTGAAGCCCGAGCACGAGGTTTACGACACGGGCATGATTAATACCTGCAGGCAGATCGCTGAGAAGAAGATCGTTCCTGAACCTCTTCATATCCAGTTTGTGATGGTGGGGAGGACAGGCTTCTTGCCGACTATGAAGAGTCTAGTTTACAGCCTCGACCAGATACCCTCGACCTGGACCTGGAGCGTCTGTGCCCTGGGTAGGAATGAGATACCGATGTGTACCGCCGCTATGATTCAAGGTGGCCACGTCCGAGTCGGCTTCGAGGATAACATCTTTCTGCGAAAGGGAGAGCTCGCGAGGAGCAACGTGGATCTCGTTAAAAAGATGGTTAACATCTCGAAGGAACTTGACAGACCCATCGCCGACCCCAGTGAAACGAGGAAGATCCTCGGACTGAGAAAACGCTGATCGTCCTCAGGGGCATGAGCTAATTTGATCGAAGGAGTCAAGCGGGTCGCCTGCATCGGAAGCGGACTCGTAGGTCAAGGCTGGGCAAGCCTCTTCTCACTCGCAGGCTACCAGGTAACCCTTGTCGACGTGAATGAGAAGACCCTGGACGATGCCCTAGAGCGAGTTGGGGTAAAGATTCGGTTCCTCGAGGAGGCGGGAATAGCTAAGGGCGCCGAGAAGGCCCTCAAAAGGCTGAGCAGGACGATTAACCTAGGCGAGGCGGTGGGGGGAGCCGACTTTGTGCAGGAATCTGTGTTTGAGAGCTACGCAGCTAAGAAGGAGGTCTACGGTAAGATGGATGAGGCCGCGGGTCAGCGCGTCATCCTTTCGAGCAGCACTTCTGGCCTCATGATGTCGGAGATTCAGAAGGCCGCCAAACGTTACCCAGAGCGATGCATAGTCGCTCACCCTTGGAACCCATCCTACCTTGTACCCCTCGTGGAGCTCTCCCCAGGTGACCGCACGTCCCCTGAGACCATCAAGAAGACCTACGAGCTCATGGAGGACATCGGCAAGGTACCTGTCGTGCTTAGGAAAGAGGTCCCCGGCTTCATCGCCAACAGGTTATCAGCGGCTCTCTGGCGCGAGGCTCTTAACCTCGTGGACACTGGCGTCGCGTCGGTCGAGGACGTAGACAAGGCTGTGGTCAACGGGCCCGGCCTCAGGTGGGCTATCATGGGCCCCTACCTCACGTATCACCTAGGGGGAGGGAAGGGTGGCATCGAGTACCTGATGAGGCACATCGACGTCTCGAAGGCGAAGTGGCTTGAGACGATGGCGAAGTGGACGGAGACCCCCGAGTCAGCGGTGGAGAAGGCCGTCAAAGGTGTACATGAATTAGATGTGGTGAAGAATCACGGCTTCGATGAGCTCGAGGAGTGGCGGGACAATCTTATGGTCGACATACTAAAGTCCCGCAGGGAACATGGGGGTTCATGAGCCTACACTAGCTATGGTTCGAGCCAGCCGGGCTCCAGGTACGCTGGATTCGGGTACGAGTAGAAGCCTCGACCCGTCTTTACTCCAAGTTCTCCCCTCTCGATCTTATCGAGGAGGAGTCTGGGCGGCGAGTCCCCGGGGTCATTGGATTCTCCGTAGTATATGTTCTCGATATCCCTGACAACGTCGAGACCGACACGATCCATCAACCCGAAGGGCCCGATCTTGGTACCATAGAAGCTCATCCATGCCCTGTCGACGTCCTCGAAGGATGCTACTCCATCGTCAACGAGGTGGAGACACTCCCTCTTCACTGAGCGCCACACCCTGTTGAGAATGAAGCCCGTACTCTCCTTTTGAACCACTAGAGGGAGCACTCCTATGGATCTCATGAAGTCCCCGACGCGGGTCATCGTTTCGTCGGAGGTCTTGCTTCCCTTCATCAACTCGACGATTCGACTTCTCCAGGGATTCGAGTAAAAGTGTGTATTGAGGACCCTATCCATGCGCCGGGTGGCGTCCTCGATCAGTGAAACGCGGATTGATGAGCTGTTGGTGGATATGATCGTGTCGGCGTCGCATAAGTCGTCTAGCTTCTCGAAGACCTTTCTCTTCAAATCGACCTTCTCCGGCACAGCTTCGATGACCAAATCAACACCCGCAACTGCCTTGATTGGGTCTGATTCGAACTTTATTCGTTTAACCGTGGATTCTTTCGCTTCTTTCGAGATTTCTCCTGCTTCTACCCATGATTGAAGCTCATTCGAGATATTCCACTCAGCGTTTTTGAGGGCTTCTGGAAACAGATCGTAGAGATTCACCGGGTAGGTGTGATTCGCGCATTGTAGGGCGATTTGCCAACCGAGGGTACCAGCCCCATAGACGCAGACGTGCTCTATCTTATCCATAGTTAATCTGATGTGTAGCTAAATTAATAAGCGCACGCACATTCATGAGAAAAACCTTCTATAAATTATTTGTATCATATGCAATGATAGTTGAGCCTGAAATAATTAGAAAGATGACTTATTAATAATGCCCGCACATGTTTGTTAGCTTTTTAGGAAGTCAAACGCACCTTTTCTCAAATTGATACCGTATTCGAGGTAGGCTTTGAGGCAGGCGAGGAAGTTAGTCCACCCCTCGGTGTTTCCAATCAGCCACTTGATTCCCGCCTCATCGTTCTCCCTACCCTTCTCGGTGATAGTCACGACTGTGCTGTTACTGTCTCTGGGGGTGAGAGTCATTTCCACAAGCAGTTCTTTGCCGTCGACTTCCCAGTAATAGGATACGTATTTGTCCCTCTCTATCTTGCCGACTCGGATGGGGAACTCCGTGTCAAACTCGGGGAAACGCCATTTAATTTGTTTGCCTTCCTCCATTCTCCCGCTGCTCTTTGAGATGAAGTAGTTTGACATTTTCTCAGGGTTGACTATTGCTTCGAAGACCTCTTGTGCGGGTTTCTGGATTTGGATTGCTACCTTGATCTCTAATCGTTGGTTTTTCATGTCACCGACCTCGGTTGGTTTTAATTGATTAATTGTAAAATATATTAGTTCGGGACTCACTTTTCACCAACGTTTTCGTGGATTACATGTCTTAAACTAGCATTAGCTAAATTAGCTTTTATTCTAGATACGAGCATCACCGTCAAGTGAGCCGCTTGGAGAAACAAAGACGGATCGGCTTCTTCATACTCGCGACCATCAGCATCACATATCTCATAGAGAACTTCCTCAGAAACGCTGCATCAGCGCTCACCCCCGTTCTAATCAATGAGCTAAGTATCACCCGGGGGGCGATGGGCTTCCTAATTACCGGTTACTTCCTGATATACGGTGTCATGCAATTCCCAGCGGGGTTCCTTGCCAACATCCTCGGGTCACGGAAATCAATCGTCGGCTTCACCGCCCTGACCTGCATTGGAAGCGTCCTCTTCTGGGCGAGCTATAGATACGAGCTCCTCTTCGCGGCGCAGTTCATCATGGGGGTGGGTACGAGTGTCTTCTACATTAACGCGGTCACGCTAATCAGTCGGTGGTTCCCAGTTAACCGTAGGGCCACAGCGATCGGTGTCCTCAGTGCGAGCAGCGGCGTGGGCGCTTTTGCGAGCTATATGGGGTTACCACTCGCGGTGACCCTCTGGGGCGATTGGAGGATCCTCTACCTCGTGATGATTGTTGTCCTGGTCGTGAACTGGGGGATGAACTTCTTCATCCTCAAGGATGGCCCCCCAGATCTCGAAGCATCTCCGAAGATCAGATTAAACATCAAGAGGTCCATCGGTGAGGTTCTTCATACGCGTGATTTCTATCCGCCCCTCCTCGGTTTCACGATGACGGGCTTCGCCTTCGTCCTGTATAACTGGATTAACCAATTCATGATCGAGGGCAAGGGCCTGACCTACATCGAGGCTGGGACCGTAAGCAGCCTCGGGACTGTAGCAGGTTTCATCGGTTGCTTACTGGTGGGTGTGATCAGTGATAGGCTCAAGCGAAGGAAATTGCCTGTTCTCTTTTTCCTCGGGGTTAATCTACTACTATTATGCGTACTCATCTTCCTTCCACCAGGGTTACCAGTTGCAGTCTACACCACGGTCTGGTTCGCTATGGGTATCTGCGGAAGCATCTGGGTTTTATTCTTCAGCATAGTTAGTGAGGTGTTGCCGACGGAGATCGCTGGCATAGGTTTGGGGGTTATGAATGGGTTGAGCACGATCCTCTCGAGTCTGGCGACTCCCGTCTATGGTAGCCTTGTGGATATTACGGGTAGCTACCTAATGCCCAACCTCATATCGCTGGGGCTAGGAATCATCACCGTCGTGGCGCTGGTCTTAATCATGAAGGAGACTTATGGTGTTTCTCCTCTTCGCTCGAAGCCATCGCCTGAGCAAATAACATAATTCAAAAGTGTTTGCTTCTACGCACCAATCGAGGTATTCCAGTTTTTGAGGGGAACCTTCTAAATAGGAGGGACCTTTAGTTGAGATGAAACTCATGAATTCCTCAGAGATAAAAGCCTTAGCGGATGGGACGCCAGTCGAGGCGTTCCTACAGGTGAGAACCAAGTCCCTTAGAGTAATCGCAACTGGGAGGGGGGAGATATTCGCCGGTGATCTCGGCGACAACTCCGGCGAGATCAAGTTCGTCGCCTTCAGTGGCTCAACTATCAACTGCAAGGAGCTCGACGACACGATTGAGCTCGGCGCAGTCGTACAAGTTAAAGGGATGAAGAACACCCATCAGGGCTTTCCGCAGATTGTGGTCAGCAGCAGGGATGGAGGCTCGATGCGCCCGGCGCTCCCCGGGGAGTACGACCTATCCAACTTCGTTCCTAAGACGAACCAAGACGTCGAGGCGATGTGGAGCTACGTTATAGGACTACTCGCCTCCATCAAGGATCCCTCACTCAAGGTCCTCGTGGAGTCGTTCACATCGGACGCTGGCTTCGTGGGCAAGTTCAAGCTCTTCTACGCGGCCCGGATGTTCCACCACGCAGCTGCCGGTGGACTGCTCGAGCACACCTGGGAGGTGCTCCAATACTGCGAGCTGGCATGCAAGATACATCCTTCACTCGATAGGGACCTCGTCTACGCCGGGGGCCTTCCTCCACGACGTCGGGGTTCTCAGGGAGAACTCTGAGCCACTCGGAATGTGCTGAGAGTAAGGAGGGATTCATGCTGGGCCACGTCTACCTATCTTCTGACGTCGTTTCCAGCAGGATCTCAACGATCTCCGGATTCCCCGAGACTACTAAAGTAAAACTGCTGAACATCATCCTGAGCCACATGGAGAGGGAGAGGCAAGAGTCGGAGTTCTACCAGAGGACCCCCGAGTCAGTGGTCGTGGCATGCGCCGATGTCTTCGGTGTCAAAGTCTCTCAGTATATTAGGGTGAAAAAGGATTCGACTGGGTCAGACTGGAGAGCCCAGAGGGCTCCGATCGGTGGAGTCTACACCGAGTAGCCTGATCGTTTAGGTTAGTTTTTTTATTCCTTCTTTAAGAATTGCGGACGCTGGGGTATTAGCGCGTTCCATTGTACCTATGCTATCGAGACTTCTTCCAACTGCTATTTTTAGTCTTTAAAGCGTGTATCAGCCAATAACGAGGTAAGACCTGAATGCACTGATTTGTTGCGTTTGATGCAGTGAAATCAGAGCTCTTTCTGTTGCTGAATTTGCTATCCCTTGAGAGGCTTATCTCATAGCTTTTACGACGAATCTGACACGCTTGCAAATAGACTTAGGCTCTCAGATCTTTGACTGCTTTCTCGAGTCTCTCAAGGGCCTGCTTCAGAGTACTCCTCGGGCAAGCGATGTTCACCCTCATGAACATGGATCCACCGGAGCCGAACATGGTACCCTCGTCGAACCAGAGCTTCGCCTTCTTCAACATGAACTCCTTGAGCGCCTCGTCATCCATCCCCAGGGAGGTGCAATCCACCCACGCCAGGTAAGTACCCTCAAGCGGGTACACCTTGAGTCCGGGGATCTTCTCCTTAATGAACCCCTCAAGGTACTTGAGGTTCCCCCTCAGATACACGAGAAGCTCATCCAGCCAAGCCTCACCCTTCGCGTAAGCAGCCTCCTGCGCGACCATCCCGAAGATGTTGGCGAAGTGAATGCCGTGGCTCTCCGTCACATTCAGGAACGCGTCTCTAAGCTTTTTATTCGGTATGATGGCGCTCGAATTAGATAACCCAGCGATGTTGAAAGTCTTACTCGGGGCGACTAGGGTCACCGTCCTCTGCATCGCCTCCTCAGAGAGTGTCGCGGTGCAGGTGTGCTTTATCTTGCCGAGTATGAGGTCAAAGTGGATTTCATCAGACACGATCAAGATGTCCTTCCTCTCGCAGACCTCAACTAACTGCTCAAGCTCTGACTTGGTCCAGACCCGCCCCACGGGGTTATGGGGGCTACAGAGGATGATCATCTTGGTCCTTCCATCGATCTTCTTCTCGAGATCCTCGTAGTCCATCACGTACCTTCCCTTCACGAGTTTGAGGGGGTTATCGACGAGCTGTCTCCCGTTGTTAAGTATCGCGTTCTTCATGGGGTAGTAAACCGGCGGCTGAATGATCACCTTGTCTCCGGGATGCGAATAGGCCTGAATCGCAAAGTTGAAGCCTGCGACGACGCCGGGTGAGAAGCATATCCAGTCGCGCTGGATCCCGCTCCACTCGTGGCGCTTATTCATCCATTTGATAAGCCCGTTGTAGTACCCGTCGCTACTCGCTGTGTAACCGTAGATAGGGTGGGCCGCCCGTTCCTTGATCGCCTTTACAACCTCTGGTGGGCTCGAGAAATCCATGTCCGCAACCCACATGGGTAGAACGTCCTCCACACCGGTAAGCTCCTTACGAAGACACCACTTAGCGGAGTTCGTAGCTAGTCTATCGATCTCTGTATCAAAGTCATACACCAAATCAATTCAACCCAGTAAACAATAACCATCCTTACCCCATTAAATTTGGGGTTTGAGCGCACACGATGCGGGTCAGGATTGAGTGCATGCTGACTAGCAACACTTTTTATAACTTCAAACCATCAACATCCAAATGGCATCTTTTTGCCCTACTACACTGAGTCGGACCCAGAAACGCTAACATGATCGTCTTCCTCCACGGTGGCAGTGTAAGTGGTTGTGTAGAGTAATGTGTAATTATAGTTCTGACTCAAATGTCCCTAAGAAAATCACGAATCCGAAATCTGAGGGACATACTAAATCAGTTAAGAGTTAAATTTTATTGCCTTTCTTCCTTGAATAACGACTGAACTAAGGGGCTGCGCCCCTTCCGAATCCCATGTTCTGAACGTTTTTAGGTACTCTTAGGGAACCGAATGTCAGGGCAGGAAAAAGACTAGCGCAATCAGATTGTCTTCTGACGAGTAAGACTAGTAATAGTACGTACGTACCCCTTTTTCCTAGGAATTCTGAGTACTACTACTATTAGATACGTACGTAAAAGAGGGTGAGAAAGCATAAAACACAAATAAACCAAAAATCTTTATGTAATCAGATAAATATGGTCCGCAAGCCTTATAAATTAAAAGGTCCCTTTCCCCGAATTTTGATGCGGTTCTAACGATGTTAAGGAAAAAGGGTTATCAACAAGACCCTTTATTGGCGGAGCAAAAAGGCACCTTCACTAATATGGTAAAACCCTTACCTAATGGTAGTAGAATTCATGTTCAAGTTAGAAAGGGGTCTAAAAAAATACAAATTGAATCACACATCGATGAGTATGACCCAGTTAGAAATCCTATCGGACATTTGTTAGAAGACCGAAAAAGGCATTCTATAACAAAAATAAAGAAAGGAAAATGAAGTGGTCATTTTTTAATAGCTTCACAAATCTCGTTTTGTCTACAGATAATTGTGGCTTTCTCTAAATTGATTGTTTCAATTAGAATGTTACGAGCTTTAAAATAACCAAAAACAGTGATGATAGTAAATATAAGTGTAATCAAAATTATTTTTATATCAGAATCAAATATATTTATTAAAATTGTGCTGAGTTCAGATAATGATGCGATACTTGAATAATTTAATTAGTAATATTAAAGGTAACCTAACCACGATAAATTAACCAGCAGCAAAAAATTTTGTCTAGAGTAGAAATAGATAAAGTGATACCATATAATGAATTCTATATCTTAAAGATGTCTG
The DNA here is from genome assembly GCA_963769425.1 of Candidatus Bathyarchaeota archaeon. Classification (GTDB taxonomy): domain Archaea; phylum Thermoproteota; class Bathyarchaeia; order TCS64; family TCS64; genus UBA8941. The sequence continues at coordinate 374,729 of CAVYLP010000003.1, forward strand.
GATAATTTATCATAATGGTAAAAATATTATATTAACGAGCGTGGTTCAATAGAATATTTTAGATTCTTTTAATGTCTCTTTACTAAACTTATTTATCATTGAATCTATTCCCTTTTTATATTCATTTTTAAAAATTGGGAAAAAGAAATCAATTGGAGCTGCATATAATATTAAACCACTTACAATGATTAGTGTTGTTAAACCAATTACATTTAGTTGTGAAGAGAAATTCGGAAATGATTACCAAAGGAAAAACAAAGAATAATCCATGTAAAAATAATCTTAGTATTTCGATTGCAGAAAAGTTTTGAAATATTTCTGACATGTTGTTATTAATTATTTCACCTTAAAATAAACTTTGGCTTAGTACTCAACACAATAATAATCAAGGAATAGGAATCTTAGGAATCCACTCAGCCTTCTTTCCCTTTTAAATTTGATACCTAGATGAGGGTGCTAATCGTTTTGGAGCTCGTAATCCTCGTGGATGTTATCTAATGTGTTGGATAGCGTCTCGGCGTCTGGTTTATTTTTGTTTAATTTATCGGATGGCTGGTCTTTGCAGATCTCTTCGTAGCCTCTGGTCTTAAAAAATAGGGCGTACCACGGGGAGATAGCATCCGCGGCCAGTCCGGTCAATACACCCTTGATCAGGCTAAGTATTCCTCGTTTAGTCTTGGTGTATCCGTTGTGGAGCTCGAGGCCGATCAGGTAGCCGTTCAGCATGGACCACCAGACTAGCCCTGTGAAGACTCCGCTGAGCACGGGGATGAATCCTCCACTCGGGTAGATCAGATTGAATGCGGTTACGCCTATGCTGGGCAGCGCGGAGAGCCAGGAGAAGGCGCTGTACATTATGGGGGCCTTCGCTCGGAGGGGGACGTCGCGCCTTCTGAGGATCTCGAAGCTACCCGTGATCCAGCGACGCCTCTGCTTCAGGTGGTCCCTGAATGTGAGCGGGGGCTTCTCGTAGGCGAAGCCCTTCATCGCCCTGATGCAGGATCCGTAGCTCTGGCTGAGCTTGACGCTGAATAGCAGATCCTCTGATCGGACTTTTCCGTAGTCCCACCCCAGGTTTGCCTCGACGTCGCTTCGGATTAGGATGTGGGATCCGTGGTAGCCGAAGAACACCCGCCCCCAGGCATTCATCTGGCCTAGGGCGCACAGGTCCGCTGAGGATCGGGCCGTCTCCTGGACGCTGGTGAAGCCTTCACCCCATCCCTGGGGGTATAGGATGACGCCGGAGCCAGCCATCGTGGTGTCGTCGGCGCTGAGAACGAAGTCGAGGTTCCCTAGGACTGTATCCTCGCCTATCTGTGTCTCGGTATCCTGGTGGTAGACCCAGTCGGTTGGTGTGTCGAGCCCAAGGTCTCTCCGTAGTTCGGCGGTGTATTGGAGGGCTCGGGTCTTGTACATGCTCTGGTTCCGGGTCTCGTATGAGGTGGGGACGGCGATGACGGTTGCACCCTTCTCCTCGAGTCGGGAGTAGAAGCCGGCGTTTGATGCGTAGTTGCTTTCCTCGGTGACGACCCACACCTCGGAGTCGAACCAGAGGTCGTGTCGGTGCTTCACCGACTCCGTCCATTTGATGGTTGAGTCGACGGTGTCCTCGAGTGTGGAGAGGTTCTCCCCCTTCGTGGTTATGGTGTAGATTATTCTCGTCCCTGTTAGGTCGGTGCGTCTCTCTCTGAGGGCTTCGAGGTCTATGATTAGGCCGTTGGTTAAGCCGGTGTGGAATCCTATTGTTTGGAGTATGAAGTAGGGGATTGGGAGTAGCCAGCTTACCTTCGCGATGTTGGCTGCTAGATCTAGTGTGTTGAGGATCTTCGGCCACTCGAACGTGAACAGTGACATGGTGGTGGTTATGGCGAGGAGGGAGCCGTTACGTAGGTTCTTCTTGTCTAGTTGCCCCTTTATGGCCGTGTTATATCGTTGCAGGGATAGTTGAGGATACAGTGGTTTTGCTTTAGTTGCCCTAGGTGGTCCGTGCATGCATATGTGGCTTGGTGCATCGATGATTAACCTATATTTGCGAACAGTTGTTCGGGAAGTAGAACGTCGAATTCAACACAATTGATTATCAGAACGCTCAATGAGCATCCACAGAAGGTTGAGGTTTTTATAAAATGACGAGAAAAGAGAGATTTAACTGGGTTTTCCGGGGCTCCGCTCGTCTAGCTTGAAGATCTGTCTAGCCATAACGTCCCTGATCAAGTTGGCGACTCGCATAGGATCCTTCACCATAACCATTCTCTTGGTGTAATCTTTCTCGCTCTGGGTCTTGATTATGATGTTCCCCGTTTTGAATATTCTGCCGCTTATCGATCTGATGACCTCGAGGTCCGAGAATCCCGTCGGGACGATCACGGAGGTCTTTGTGGTCAGTAATCCAGTCTTGATCTCGAGGCTATCCGCCCTCAGGATGTAGAGGTGGGTGGATCTCAAGACTAGCATGTTGAATATCACTAGAATCCATATAACGAAGAACGCGAGCAGGGTCCAAACCATAACCAGCGACCCAAAAGCAGGCACGTATAGGTAGCCCATGGATATTTCAAGGAACAATGCGGCGACGGCGAAGATTGCCACCACAATCGTTCTCACACCGGCATAGGGAACTATCCAAGGTCTACCCCTCCAGATCTCCTGATCAGAATCCTTAGTGGAAGCGGTCATTTTCGTGATCAGATAACAAATACTTTGATTTGTATTAAACCTGTGCTGCTACCCAATTTGAGCGAGATCCAGCGTCTCATCGATTACGGTTAAGTGTTGATGATTGTGAAAAGGAGCTGTTTTCAAGTCTCCCTTATGAACGTAGCAGGTCATATTTGAAAAAAAAATTCATTCTCAGATACAAACTCGAACCGTCTTTCCATATCAAGTTTAGATATGTATGAAAAGGGACTATTTCCAAGTCACCCTTATGAACGTAGCTAGTCATAATTGAAAAAATTTCAGCTTCACAATTAATAACTGGCCAGTAGTGAAACGCTTGCCATGCCAGGTCGAACCCATGATTTCCAATGACTCCACTTCAAGGAGATTAAAGGTCTCAGCATTAGATGACCCACAGTGTAATGGTTTATTGATTAGTCACGTGGATGTTTTCTATAGTCGACCCATTAGGAGATTTCCTTTAATTTTGTCTCAAAGGCTTAACGTCGAGCAGAAGCGTCGACTGGATCGATTCTTGGAGATAGAACGCTCTCTGAAACAATATATAACCGATACAAATAGCACCCCTCTAAGATTCAACCAGCCCTACGTTAGGGCCAGCGAGATCGCGGAGCAGTACTACTGTGAGAGGAAGGTGGAGATGACTCACCTTCACGGGAAGGTCGAGACGGAGACCAAGAGGCAGGGCAGCGAGGGGCATGAGTCACTCATGGCGGAGTCGGTTGAGGTTGAGCGCATGGAGGTGCTTGAGGAGATATTCTCCGGAACACCCGTCATAGTGCACGAGCTGCCCCTGATGGCGGAGCATCGTGGTGTTGTCCTCGCGGGTCAGCCTGACGCAGTCATATTCAGGGGTGGGTTACCTGTGGCCCTCCTCGAGGTCAAGTTCAGCAATTCTCCATACCCCTACAGGAGTTACCATGCTCAGGCTAGGGTCTATGGTAGAATCCTCGATGGTGCTGGATTCGACACCAGTGATCTATTTTACGTGATAGCGGTTGCCCCGAGGGAGAGCCGAGGCGACGGTGGGTTGTTTGGAAGCGTGATCGAGGCCTTAAAGGAATGTGGTTCTGGCGAGGTCTCTTTTGAAGTGAATGGGATACACGTCTACGTCTATGAGTACAATCATATGGAGGCGTTAAGGGACCTCGACTGGGCCCTAGAGTTCTGGAGAGGGTCAAGGGCTGTGGAGCCTGTGGATAACCAGGCGAAGTGTAGGAACTGCGAATATCAACAAAAATGCATAGCATGTGCATAGTTTTCTCGTCGTTCTATACTCCTGTCTCCAGTCATTTCATCAGCCTTCTTCTCTCGCCCTCCGTGAATAGATATTTCCTCATAGAAACATCCCGCGTGGATGCCTGCCACTAGGAACCGGATTCCTACTAGGGTGGTATGGCTCGCACCTGTGGCTAGGAATCCGATTCCTAGTAGGGTGGAATCGCGGAGTGCTCACCACGACCCCCTGATACCTGCCACTAGGAATCAGATTCCTAGTAGGGTGGTATGGCTCACTGGCTGGTTGGGTGTGGATTCCTAGTAGGGTGGTATCCCGGAAATTCATCACTTTTTGCACCTGCCAATAGGAATCGTCTTCGCCGCGTCCCTGTTTCACCAGTGGAATGAAGCCTTGGACTAGGAGAGAGCTGAAAGGGTTTTTCAGGCTCAGGGATAGACGTTCCAGCCCATAATTTGCGTTCCAAACTTCCTTCTCCCGACACTTATTGAATACTTTGCTTGTGCTGCATAATCGTTTGTTCTAAATTGGGTTTAGGGAGAAAGGATACCGCGAACCTCGCATCGGTTGGAGAAATACTCTCTATAACCTGGCTGCATCCTTTAGCTGACTCATTGACTTTCCCTCATAAGAGTGCCTATATCTTCTATCTTCTCTAGACCCATTATCATACTCATCGACTTCTCGATCCTGTCTCCCGTTACGCCTCCCCACTCAGCGCATTCCCTGTACTTGTCGAGGAGCTCCTTCTCCGTCATTGGGTTCTCCGGCGTCCCCTTCGGTGGGAAGTAGATGGTGTCGAAGGATCGCCCACTCCTCGTCTTCAAGATCATCCTGACCTTTGAGGAGGGGTACTCCATCTCCGGGTCGGGAACGAGCTTCACCCTCTTCACCAGCTCCCTGGACCGCGGGTCATTGACCTTCTCATCGGTGAACTGCCGCAGCCCCAGCCTCCTGTCGAGTATCGCCCTCGCCATCCAGTACTCCATGCTGAACTTGGCCTCAAGCCCCGTCACCGGGTCGTGGTACATGAGTAACTCGGAGTACTTCGGCCTGAGGTGACACTCGACGCTCTCTACGTCCTCGGGCCTCAGGTCATGCTCCTTAACGAGGGAGAGTATCCCCTCGACGCTGCCCACCCCTCCCCCGCAGACGGGATACATCTTCAGGTTGATCCCCCTCGCCACTGTAGGCTCCATGATCCCCCAGGGCTCCCCGAAGCCACCCACCTTCCCCAAGTCGTACCTGTCCGTGGAGACCTTCAGGTACCCGAGCCTCCCGTCGAGCGCCGTCCTCGAGCTCGTGAACCCCTCCTTCGCCAGGAGGGCGGCGTTTACTCCGTTCTCGTTAGCCCTACCGGCGTGGAAGGACTTGCAGTGGGTTCCGAACTGCTCCTGGAACCCACCAGCCTCCGAGGCCGCTATCCCCAGAGCGTTAGTCATCTGATCCACGTCGAGGCCGAGCAGCTTCCCTGCGGCCGCCGCGGCTCCTAGGGTCCCAATCGTCCCTGTGGAGTGCCACCCCTTAGCGTAGTGGTTCCCCGACGTCACCAAAGCGTCACCGAGCTTCCACTGGACTTCGGTCCCAACCATGTACGCCGTCAACGCATCCTCCCCTGATAACCGAACGGCCTCACCTAGGGCGAGAATCGCGGGGAGGATCACCACGGTGCCGTGCCCCACGAACATCTGGTTAGTGTCATCGTAATCGAGGACGTGGCCGAACACCCCGTTAGCAAACGCGGCTTGTGGCACCGAGGCCTTGACGCCGAGGCCGATTACCGTTGCCTCTTCCTTCCCTTGGACTCTCCTGAGGTACCCCTCAATAGGTTTCTTTATCGACTCCGCGGAACCAGCAAGGGTAACCCCGAAGCAATCTAAAATGCACTGCTTCGCCTTGGTTTTCGCCTTCTCTGGTATGTTCGTGTACTCGACGCTGCAGATGAATTCAGCGAGTTTCTCTGTAAGCGTAATTTCGCCCATTGTGACTCTCCGACGGGTAATTAATTGTGATGTACTCTCGTAAAACCTTGCATTAAAACAGACATTGTTATGCACTTCTGAGCTGAAAACCTACGGCGTCCTAACTTTTTTGAGCCTTTGTACGGTGTTCAGATTATTAGGAGCATAAGCGAAAAACATATTTAAATTCATAAAACTTTAGCATTGATCGATATGAATAAGGCCGAGAAACCCCTGGAGAGGCTTGTCTCCTGCGGAAGATGTGGCTGCTCAAATGTGAAGGAATACGCGGAGCAACTTAGAAATTTGGCTACGCAGAAGGCAAACAGGGAGGAGGCGAAGAAGAGGGGCAGATTCTTCAAGGCCTTTGGCGACGAGACAAGGCAGAGGATACTCAGCCTCCTAGTGGAGAGGGAGATGTGCGTATGTGAGTTAACGACTGCCCTCGAAATGACCCAGCCTACGACGAGTCACCACTTGAAGATTCTAGAGGACGCCGGCGTTATTCAGAGTGTTAAGAAGGGTACATGGGTATTCTATAGTGTCAAGGATAAGCCTCGGATTGCATCACTGATTAAAACATCCACCGAATAACAACATCATATAGACGATTTATCATCCAACTCCTTAATCAACGCCTTCACCTTGAGCTGGATCTCATCTCGGATCATTCTAACCGTCTCAAGAGGTTTACCATGCGGGTCTTCAAGATCCCAATCTCGCAGTTCATTAGGTACAACTGGACAGGCATCCTCACCGCAGCCCATTGTTATAGCTAGATCGGCTTCCAAAATCATTTCTTTCCTTAGCTTCTTGGGCTTATTGCCACCGATGTCGATGCCGACCTCCCGCATCGCTTCCACCGCAACTGGATTAACGGCGTCTGCAGGGTTACTTCCAGCGCTGATTCCTCTGTGACGCCCCTCAGACATCTTATTGAAGAACGCTTCAGCCATCTGGCTTCGACCAGCGTTATGGATGCAGATGAAGAGTACTGTGACCATCTAATCAGCCCATAGCTTATGTATATATTTAAATACTTGGATATAAAGTTAGCAGGTAATCGGAAAGGAAGACTAGCATTGACTGATAGCGAGGCGAAACTTGGCTGGATCGAGAAGCTACTAGCACTATGGATTGGATTATGCATCGTCATAGGTCTAGCGATGGGGAAATACTTACCGGACTTTAGCAATAACCTGAGCCTAGGCATACCGATCGGCCTATTCCTAATGATATACCCCGCGATGACCAAGAATCGAGCTCGGCGAACTAAGGGAGGCCCTGAAGAGCAAGAGACAGGTCGCCGTCATCGCTTTCTTCAACTACGCCGTCAATCCATTCCTACTATACGCACTCGGCTGGGCCTTCTTCGAGAAAATCCTCCCCTACTTCGGATTAATCACCCCAGATACAGCACGCTTCCTCTGGACCGGCCTGATCCTACTAGGCGTAGCCCCCTGCATCGCAATGGTCCTCGTGTGGACAGATCTTGCCAAGGGAAACGGCGCACTCGGGATCGTCCTCATGGCATGGAACTCCATAATCCAGGTGATAACAACTCCACTCTACATCGCTCTCCTCGTCGGCACCTACATCTCTATAGACATTACCCTGATCGGGCAGAGCGTCCTGCTATACCTCGGACTACCGCTCTTCTTCGGAGTCTTAACCCGGCGACAAGTGATAAAGAGGAAGGGTGAGGAATGGCTCAAACATAGACTCATACCCTACTTCAACAAGATGCAGCTCCTCGCCCTGCTCTTCACTATGGTCGTGATGTTCTCCCTCAAGGGCGGTGTCATAATCGATAACCCGAATCTGATCTGGCAGATGGCGATTCCGATCGTCCTCTTTTTCTTCATCCTCTTCAACCTGGTCTATTTCGTAACGCGTAGGATGGGATATAATTACGAGGATAGCGTCACAATGGGTTTCCACTGCACGGGGAGAAACTTTGAGTTAGCGATTGCTATCGCTTTGACAGCGTTTGCATCACTGCCTATGGTTGCGGTCTCAACCGTGGTGGGACCGCTCATCGAGATACCCGTCATGCTTACTCTCGTGTGGCTCGCGCTACGCAGGAGAGACAAGATAAGAATAAAGGAGGGTTAATAGATGGAACAAGAATTTTATGAATTTAAGGCTGACAAATTCGTCTTCAAGGTCAAGAAGGGACTCTACTACTCCAGAGATGAGACGTGGGCCAAGGTCGAGGGAGACCGTATTCGTGTGGGTGTCACCGACTTCGCCCAGAGGCGAGCCGGAGATATCGTATTCGCTGAGGCCACGAAGATCGGGGACCCCGTTAAGCGAGGTGAACTCATCGGCTCCTACGAGACCATAAAGATGGTTCAGGACATACTGAGCCCAGTTGACGGCGAGATAACGGAGATCAACCCGCTCATCGACTCTAAGCCGGAGGTCATTAACATGGACCCCTACGGAGAAGGCTGGGTAGTAGTCATCAAACCAACTTCAAGCCTCAGTGGACTCCTCTCAGCAGAGGAGTACTTCGAGCAGATGAAAGTCAAGGTCGCTGACGAGTTGAAGAAGATCAAGGGGCTATAAAATGAAGAAACCAATACTTATTCTCCCATGCAGCGGAATCGGAAAGTCCTTCGGATCAATCGCACGCGACGCCACCTTCCGCGTCTGCGACGAGCTACGGCCAGGTAAGGCAGATACTCTCTGCCTCTCCCTACTCGTAATGGGCGACGAAGAGGCCCGTAACAGAGTTGCTTCCAGCCGTTGTATCGTGGTGGATGGTTGTCCCATGGCTTGCTCAAGGAACAACGTTGAGCGAAGCGAGGGCAATGTCGTCGCCGAGTTCAAGGTCATGGATCTCCTCCGGGAGAATCGAGGCCTCAAGCCGAGGGCGGTCACCTTCCTCGATGAGGATGGCGAAAAGTTGTCCAAGGCACTTGCTGATAAGATGGCCGCGAAGGTGGATGAGCTCATGGAGGAACCTGAATGAAGATAAAGCCCAAGATTGGGGTCGTGTCCTGCAGCGGGGAATGCTGTGGCCTGGGTACATTCAGCCGAGTTGCGACGCGCATGGTGTTCGAGGAGCTACGCTACGATCAGACCGTCACGATATGCCTACCACTCTTCCTCGCCGGTGAGACTCAGGAGCATCGGTTGGACAGGAGTTACCCGACAATCGCCGTTGACGGCTGCAACAAGCACTGCGCCTACAAGGCAATTACGAAATACAGCAAGGAACCTGCGGCCGGCTTCGACGTGGAGGCACTCCTGAAGGAGTGGGGCGTCGAACCCCCAAAGATGAGAAGGGTCTTAGACGA
>CAVYLP010000004.1:0-425051 GCA_963769425.1 Candidatus Bathyarchaeota archaeon
CACAGTTGAAGCCTACAAGAAGTAACCCCCTTTCTCTACAGTAAAATATTTTTTAAATTAAAACTGTGGATTAATATGATACCTCCATGGCGACGACCTCGTGGGTGTCGACCCTGACGGCGAAGTTGAGCTTCACGTAGTGCTTCTTCTTGCCGTGCTTCCTCTCGATCCATCCGCCGGCCTGCTCGACCTTGAGGCCCGTGGAGTCCATGGCAATCGTTACTTGCTCATCGGTCTCCCTGAAAGCCTCGTGGGGGTCGACTGTCCGCTTCTGGATCTTTTTGGGGAGGCTTGAGTAGTCTCCACTTGGAATTCGAATACAAGCCTATAGAGGGTGTTTGTGTAGCCTTCGAGCTGTCGGTATGGCATCTGGTAGATGTATCTGACGGCTGCGAGGAGTTGTATGTAAGGTGTTGGATAGTTTGTATCGGGGGCCGGGTCTGCCCTCGTTCATCTTTTGGATTTCTTTTTCGTGGCTTCTCAGGGATTCGATGTTTAGAATGAGTTCTCCGCGTCTTATGAGGCGTTGATCGACTGTTTTCCAGTCCATCTGCCTGGAAATATCTCTAATCTATTATAAGATTTTTATGATACTCCACAAAGCAAGAATTACTTCTATGTTTTATTCTATCAATTAACTAACAAAATTAAACTAAGATATTTTTATTCCATTTAACTAATTGTTTAATCTGACAATATGACATGGCGTTGCTTTTGAACCTGAGTTAAAATGGGAAAGGATTAAGTTTAAACGTCAAATGGACTCAAAAATGATTATTTAGGAGATTGTATTGGGTGGCTGGGGTAGAAGTCTAAAATGGATTCTATTTACGGATTATTAACAAATTGTGTTTCATGGGTAGAAAATTATCAGATTACATCATCCAAAATCCGAGATGATCAAAGTATTGTCTGTGCCTAAACCCAATCCGTTCAATGCCCACTTGGGAAAACTGAAAACCAGATCTCCATTATCGGGTGCTCGAAAGGTCACCGTTATGTCGACTTTTTCGCCCAACTTCAAAGTCAAGTTACCCATCGGCTTGAACGTTAGAAGACTTCTCAGCCTATCTACCGTGTTCGATTGGATCTCGTAGGGGTCCCGATAAAGCGGATCAACATAGAGCTTGACAGAAGATTTTATGGAATTGTAAGAGATATACTTTACTGTAAACATGAATGTATAGTTCCCACCCCTAACGATTTGTATCTGGTCAGGGAGTTTAGGATATTCTACCTTGACATAACCATCAATACCTAATGCAGCAGCCTTCTCGGCAGTATCTACCTGGGACTCAGTGTAGCTAACGCCTCCTCGCCCATTGATCTTATATACTTCCCCTGAAATCGGGTCAACTAACGCATAGACATATTCGCGGGTCCTGGCCCAAGGAGGGTCGAGGTAACTAACGACCTGCCACAGATATTTTTCGGCGTAAACTTGGGTTCCATAATCGATATTAAATTGTGCAGTTATCTCTGCTTGAGTACCCCACTGCCCCTCGATGAAACCTGCTTCTACTGCTAGATGCCTGGCTTCATCTGCTGTGATCCTATATGGCTGTAAGTTGTCTTTCGTCGGTATTCCATACGCCAAAACGTAGTCTTTAGTGAAATAAAAACTCACATTCTGGTCGACATTGTAGTTGCCAACCTCGATACGGTACTTGAACGTAACCGAAGTGTCGTTTCCTGAGATGTATGGAGATTTCACCGTTGGGTCGTGGAAGTACTTGTTAAAATAGTCAAGTCCAACTGAATCGATTAGCATCGTCGAAGCTTTAACTAGAGGATTTTTTCCAAGGGTTATGAGCGTAGCGTTCAACTTGTTGATAGTCTGCCGGGCGGAATCTAGCGAGGCAGCAATTTTGAGTTTCTCGGTAAGTTGAGTTTGATACTGGTCAGATAACTCAGCATATCGGTTATTGAGCTCAAGAATACCCAGTCCGGATACCGCTAACGTGATTAAAAGAATCGCGGTGACCCATTTAATCAGGGGTGGGGAGGGTGTTCTGGCTGGGTGCTTGCTTGGTTCTTCTACCCCCTTAATGAGTACAGTCGTTGCTCTTCCAAAATCTGAAAGCGTATACTTATCTTCACGGTCCTTTGTGATGAGAGAACTCAAAGCATCTAGGTGATAATTGAGGAGACCATTGTCAATGTTCAGTTCCGTTTGTATCTCCGTGTATGTAGCTGGTTTCTCGCCGATCATCCGAAGTATTCTCCTTCGGATTGGATTCTGCATCGCTTTGAAGATGGTATTGTAAGTGTCTTCTTCAAGGACCATTGTCATCTCATAGATCCCTTTGCCTAGGATTTATTAAGGGGTTTTCGAGAAGCTTCATTCTCCTTTTCGTTCTATTTCATGATTTCCGGGAGAAGAATCATTCTCCCATGGATTAAAAATAAGTGAAAAAGTTCTGAAGACACTAGGTTCTCGTCGAAACGCTGAAAATAGTTAAAGCAACTTTTTTAAATATTAACTATGCAATAATGTTAAACGATAATTATGTGATCATTGAACTGGTTCATATAACGATTAAAAAAGAGAAAAAAAATGGAATTATACCGATTATGGGAACAGCAGGGTTTTCAGGTCGCTTGCATTAGCGCCGTTCATTTTAAGGGCTTCGTTGACGGTGCCAATGTTGATGTCTAGCTCAGCAATATTGTATAGCTTGCCATCAACTATCTGGAACCTCCCCTGAGGGCCACCGTAGATCATGTACCCCCTTGGGCAAAGATTCAGGTAGAGCACGACCTCATCATCCGTCTTCATCAAGGGATCGTTCTTGACCTTGAATGGTGTGCCGTTGAACGCGCCACCCATCTGCTCTACGGAAATTGTCGGGTTGTTAAAGCTTCCCTTAAGAACTTCCTTGACCTCGACGGTAAAGCCGGTATAGACATCGGGCAATTCGATCCCCTTGGGATCTATCGTTACTGTTACTTCACTGGTCTTCACCACGCCCCTGATGACTAGCTCGCTATTATCGGCCAATTCTTTGACGCTGTTGAGGGTATAGTAGTCTACATAAATCGTAGATTCAAGCTTGCTGCCTATTTCAGGCGGTATACTGCCGGTGTTAACCAACCGCCTGAACTCGTTGAAGCTCCAGCCATTAGCTTGGAGGAATTCGTCGAACGGATTGCTTGTACTTGCCTTTATGACGTATGTTGCCGATATTAGCGCAGCGCACACGAGAAGAACTGAAACTATGACGTACTTCTTGTTCATTTCTTGTCCTCCTAATAGATGCTGTTTACGCCCCAGATGTCAGCGTTCTGGCCAGTCTGAGGAGTCCATACGCCACGAGCAACGTTTGCGCTAACTGATGGATACATAATCTGTGCAGGGGTATAGCCCGTCTCATCGAGACCTAGATCATGCCCGAGTTCATGACCGCAGCACTCTCTTTTCTCGTTAGTCGTCATGGTGTCGTAATATGAGTTGAAAGTGACCCTTGCTGAATAGAGCGTCCACCCTGAGTAGTTTATCTGCTGCCAGTAGCCAGGAACGTTATTGTTGCCGTCGTTAACCGCGCGGACGGTCGTGACCGCGTCGTCTGGAGACGAGCTGATTTGCAGAGTACCGAAATCGGTTCCAGCCCAATCGCTTACAGAAGTTGAGAACTCTGACCAAATGGTCGTTGTTCTATAGTATTTGTGTGGATTTCTGTAGGGACTTCCAGACACCCAAACCCAGTTTGACGCGGTATATGCGTGTACTTGAACACTGCTTGCTAGGACTACGATGGTTAGCCCGAATGCGCAAGCAAGCAGAAGTTTTTCCTTCAGGTTGAAAAACGACTTTCCTCCTTCTTCGCTCAGTTTTCTTTCCATCTTTTCACCCCGCACTCTTTACTCGTTCACATCGAGTGCGTGATGACCTCGGAAGCAACAAATATTTATACTATTTTGAATCATTTGTCAACTTACTTGATCGAAAGTGAAAATTCAAAATATAATAAATTCAAAACGATTTCAATTAGAAATGTTTTAAATTCCAATACTTTTTCACCTTTATTTAATAAAGTTATAAGAATGCTGAATTAGAAACATTTTACATTTTAAAAATATTCAAAATTTAGATATACTATACAATTCTTACTTTCAGTAGTTTAATTATTGTATGTTTATTTTTTTAAAAAAAATTATTAATAAAAAATAATGCTTTGTGGAGTATCATAAAAATCTTATAATAGATTAGAGATATTTCCAGGCAGATGGACTGGAAAACAGTCGATCAACGCCTCATAAGACGCGGAGAACTCATTCTAAACATCGAATCCCTGAGAAGCCACGAAAAAGAAATCCAAAAGATGAACGAGGGCAGACCCGGCCCCCGATACAAACTATCCAACACCTTACATACAACTCCTCGCAGCCGTCAGATACATCTACCGGTATGCCCTACCGCCAACTCGAGGGCTACACAAAGACCCTCTACACCCTTGTTCCGACCTCCCAAGCGGCGACTACTCCGGCCTACGGAAAAGCATCCAGAAGCGGCCAGTCGACCCCTACGAGGATCTCAGCGAGACCGATGAGCCGGTGAGGATCGCCATCGACTCCACGGGCGTCAAGGTCGAGCAGGCCGGCGGATGGATCGAGAGGAAGCACGGCAAGAAGAAGCACTACGTGAAGCTCAACTTCGCCGTCAGGGTCGACACCCACGAGGTCGTCGCCATGGAGGTGACTACCGACGACACGCATGATGTCAAGGCCCTGCCTGGATTGGTTGAGGGTTCGGGTAGGAACGTCCGCGTCTCGAGGGTGTACGGGGACCCGGCCTACGACTCGTCGGCTGTCTACGCGCTTCTCGAGGGGTTGGGGGTTGAGGTGGTGGTGAAGCCGAAGGGGAACGCGAGGGTCGATAGGGGTCACGCTGGGCGGCGGCGTGCCGTGGGGCTTATCAGGGCTCTGGGGTACGTGGGTGGGCGCGGGTGATGGGTTATGGGCGTAGGTGGGCGGTGGAAACGGCTTACTCGTTGTTTAAGCGGTTGTTTGGGGAGGGTGTGTTGGGTAGGAGTTGGGGAGTATCGTGGTGGAGCTTGTGGATAAGGTGGCTCTGTACAATGCGTTGGTTAACATGTGATTGGTGGATGATGTTGAGAGCGTGGGGTCTTGGTCTCTAATCGATAATCCACAGAGTATTAATTATTATATATTGATAGTTAATGAAATATTTTATTTTTTATAAAACCAATATTGAAACATGTCGTCTGAGCACATGGAAAAAGCCTACAGGTGGTAAAGTGGCTAGACCCACCGCGAAACCGCGACCTCATAAATGTAACCTGCATGTGGTTAGGAACCCTGATAAGGCGATAAAAATCAATAATCTAGAGAAAAAAATGATTGTTCACTTGTTCTATCTCATTGATCTTTGTGCTTAGTTGTTGACCAGTGTAATTGTGCCTGAATAGGATACAGTAGCGGAATTCTGATTTACGATTCTTACGTATGTTGTAGCGCCATTCACGGTTATCGTTGGGGAGGTTTGGCCGCTCCCAAGTTCGCCCGACCACTTGGTCACACCACCAGAGATAATGGAGCAAGTTAGAGTATAGCCTGTGGTCACACTGCTGAAACTGACGCTTATGGCATAGGGGTTATAGTTCTGAGACTGCCACCCCGTATCGTGTGTGAGCGAGCCACTGATAGGAATGTAGGTATAGGTTATGAGTGGCTTGACAACAGTCACACCTTCGATTGGCCCGGAGACGGTATAATCTATAGTGAAATTTGTTCCTTGGTCGGGAGCTGCGTAGATATATGTGTCAGCCGCTCTAACCGGTGACAGGGAAACAACGGATGAAACAACCAACACAAGTATAAGACAAATCATCATGCCTACTTTTCTATGGGTTATCAATTTGTTTACCCAGTAATCTATCGCAAGCTTTATACATTTAATATTTTTTGAAAGGAAATTTTGTCAACCGAGATGACTCTTATTCAGCAATCGATGAAAAGAAATCTTTTCAAGAAATTTAATAAACTCGCAGTCCTTTTGGAATTGAGCGGTTTGGCCAGTTTCGAAGAAGACACTTATTCAAGGATATTCTCGACGCTCAGGCATCCGGTAAGAAGAAAGGTTCTACGCATTCTATCAGAGCGTCAGATGTCATATACGGAGATCCTGAATTACCTTCAGGTCACTACCGGATTCTTGAATTATCACCTTGAAAATATGGGCAATCTCATCGCTAAGAACGAAGAAGGCCAGTATAATTTAACCTCATTCGGCCAGGCAGCATTGACGCTTATATCTAACGTAGAGATGATACAGAAGATACCCTCCGATTTAATAATATTAAACAGGAAGATAAAGTGGAAATATGTTGCTTTTTTCTTCATAAGCGTTTTAGTGATATCTAATGTCATCATCTTGTATAATAACAATCAGTTAAATAATAAAGAATCCACAATTATATTAAACATATCAATCCAAAACATAAATATGACTAACAAAGTCATTGATATTTTGAACGCTACTATAAAAGATGGAAAAATTGATTTTCTCACACAGAGAAACCTCGTCGAATACACAGGAACGCTAGCAAGTAATTATGAGAAACTCGCACAATTAGTGGAACCAAATAACGAAAAATTGTTGCAGGCTAAAATGGCGATGGATGATTTGAACTCATTCATGAATGATTGGAACAACGTATACATGACTTATCTCATTATAAAAAATAATTATAACTATAGTAATATAACAAGTATACAGATAGACTCTTTGAAGGTAATCAATGATGATTTGATGAAAATAAATAAATTAGTGTTTTTGGACGTTAATAATGCTCAACAACTAAATCAGGACAGTTTATTGCATATTTATAACTTGTTTCAAAAACTGCAGATCGATGTGGAGTCAGCTAGATCTGCTTTTTACACTGGAACCTTTCTTAGTGAACCTTAGCAAATACCTCATCATTTTTTCAGGTATTCAAGCATATATTCTGATTCCTTGGGCCCATCAAGCACCTTAAGAATCATCTTAATAAAAAAAATGGCAAAATAACTTAGTGGATGCTAAATTGCCTTGCCTTATTGTTTCAGAAAGTGAGGCTGAGATTGAATATGCTAAGTTTCGCCCTGAATGTGGCATCCGAGTTTTAAAAATAGAATATGGACACGCTGTCGCCCGTTGCTCGGGGCTGGGACGTTTTCAGATCAGAGATTAATGATTTACAGCGGATGATTATTTTCTGGAGAATGTGTGGCGCACGTGCGGATCGTTGAGGAGGCCCACATATGTGGACTCGCAGAAAATGGCTCAAACTCTCTACATATTATTCAACGATGTTTAGTCCTTAGAGATCATTATCGTGGCGTCCTAGCTAAAAAGGGGTAATGAGAGACTTTTTGAAGGGCTTAATAGACTCAAAGCTAAGTATTCTCGTTGAGTATTGATAGAAAAATTTTAAAATAAAATGTTATCAACTGACATTTAGCCGGAGTAGTAGTAGCGCCCGGACTCTTTCTGCTCCTTGTCGAGTCTGCTCCCCGGCTTGTTTACGCGTGGCCTCTTCGTGTCGGCGTCGCGGCGGAAGGTCACCCCCATCTGCTTCAGGAAGGCGTTCATGCCGTCCTCGAGGCTGAGTGGCTGACCCGCGTATCCACTTATCCCCGCCTCGCCGGTGAAGACCATGAGCTTATCCGCGATGAAGTCCTGCGTGACTATGTCGTGCTCGACGACGAAGGCGGTGACTCCCCTCATCTTGGTGATGCGGCGGATGGCCCGCGCCACCGCTAGGCGCTCTTCGACGTCGAGGTATGCGCTTGGCTCGTCTAGGAGGTAGATGTCCGCGTCCCTGCTCAGGCACTCGGCGATGGCGACGCGCTGAAGCTCGCCACCCGAGAGGACCTTGACGTCCCTCTCCAACATCCTCTTGACATGGAGTGGGTCAAGAACCTCGGCCGTGAACCACGTCTCCGTGTACTTCTCCCCCGCCGCCTTCCTGAGCATCTGCTCGACCGTGCCCGGTACGCTGCTCTGGCTGAGGTACTGGGGCTTGTAGCTCACCTTGAGGGTCGGGTTGTTTACGGAGCCCTCGTCGGGCTGCTCGACCCCCGCGAGCATCTTGATGAACGTCGTCTTGCCGATCCCGTTCATGCCCAGGATGCCGACGACCTCGCCGACGCCGATCTTCCCCGCCTCGACGTCGAGGCTGAACCCCCCATACTTCTTCTTCAACTCGCTCCACTGGAGGAGTGTGCGCGCCCTCGTCCTGTCGACGTTCGGGGGCTTGTCATGGAAGATGATGGGGGTCTCCCTGAAGCGGATGTTCTCGTCGGGGATGTAGCCGGTTATGTAGATGTTTATGCCTTCACGGACAGTGTGGATGTGGCTCACGATGCCGTAGACGTCGGGCTCACCATAGAGGAGGAAGACGTCATCGCTCATGTAGTCGAGGACGGCGAGGTCATGCTCCGCCGCCACGACCATTTTCTCCGCGTCGACAAGCCCGCGTATGACGCGTGCCGCCTTGGTACGCTGGTAGATGTCGAGATGGCTGCTAGGCTCGTCAAATAAGTAGACCTTGGCGTCCCTGAGCACCGCCGTCGCTATTGCGACGCGCTGAAGCTCGCCCCCCGAGAGGACGTCAAGCGGCCTGTCCATGAGGTACTCTAACTCCAGGTCCTTTGCGACCTGCTCCATGACGCCCCTCTGGTCGAGCCTCTTCAGCACCTCGCCCACGGTGCCCTTGATGATCTTGGGTATCTTGTCTACGTATTGGGGCTTGAGGACAACCTGCATGGTGCCGCCGTATAGGGCGTCGAGGTAGTCGTACATTGGCTGCCCGGCGTAGTTCTCCTTGACCTCCTCCTTGGTGGGGGGCTCCATGTAGTTGCCGAGGTTGGGGATCAGCTCCCCGCTGAGGATTCGGAGGATCGTCGACTTGCCTATCCCGTTGCGGCCGAGGAGGCCGACGACGCTCCCCTGCTTCAGGGTTGGGAGCCTGTAGAGGGTGAAGGCGTTTGGGCCGAATCGGTGGGTGTGGTCCGTCTTCAACTCGTCGGGGAGGTTCACGATGCGCAGCGCGTCGAATGGGCACTTCTTCACGCAGATGCCGCAGCCGCTGCAGATCATCTCCGCTACGTACGCCTTTCCGTCGTCGCCGATGCGTATTGCCTCTCTCCTCGTCCTCACCATGGGGCAGAACCTTATGCAGACGAGGTCACACTTCTCAGGCTTGCAGCGCTCCTTATCGACGACGGCGACCCTCAACACTGGCACCCAGTCGTCGATTATTGATGGAGCCTCTTATTTAAGCAGTAATAGGGGTACGTGTTTAGCTCTTCACCTGTTACTAGTGAGTATTTCTCTTAGAGCTTGAGACCGATCCTACAAACGATGTTTGACGCGAATCGACGCTGCGTGTGATCAACAGCCCATTCCAATTGGGAATTGTTCCTAGTAGCTGGAATTTGTTCCTTGTAGCTGGTACATTGTATTCCTAGTAGCAGGAACATCAATTCCTAGTAGCTGGTATACCATATTCCTAGTAGCTGGTACACCTTATTCCTAGTAGCAGGAACATTGTTCCTAGTAGCAGCGACTTAATTCCATGTAGCTAGGAATCGGGTTCCTAGTAGCATGGTATAACGATTTTTCCGCCACACCGATTCCATGCAGCGGGTACATCGGGACCCATCACTCCCGTTACCGATCTTCTATCCCAGTCCCTATCGTGGAGGGTGTGGAGACCGTGTTCCTGGTACGGTGGTACATGTTACGTGTAGCTTGGAACAAATTGTTCCTGCTAGGGTGGAACACGGAGCCTTCTGATCGGGGTGATGTGTTCCGGGTAGGGTGGAACGTGTTCCGTGTAGGGTGGCACAGATTGTTCCATGTAGGGTTGAACATGTTCCGGCTACGCTAGGATAACGTTTTTTCCACGCATTTATGCCAATTAGGAAGGTTACGTATTCTCCTTAACACGAACCGGGTTCCTAGTAGGGTGGAATCACAACGCGCTCTGCAATGACCCTCGATACCTGCCACTAGGAATCAGATTCCTACTAGGGTGGTATAGCACACTGGCTGGCTGGGCGTATGTGCCTCGCTGGTAGGTATAAGGAAAAACATCACTTTTTGCACCTGCCACTAGGAATCGATCCCTCGTCGCTGCTCTTTCCAAATTATTCCAGGATGGTAGATAATTGTGGCTTTCGAAAGAAATTCAGAGCTCGTTTGGCATCTAGGTGATTCAAGTATTCTCTTCGGCGCGGTCTTGGTCCTATATTAGCGGAATTTTTTTTTGCTTATATCCTCCTACTGATTGCAAGGGAGACCTGATAACAGTCCCTTTTCTCCTATAACTATACATTTACTAATTATGAATTTACTAAGGCAACTTCTTTAGTTTTGAGACCTTAGGCGCCCAGGCCTTCGTAAGCGTCTCCTCGATTATCCCCCTGTGCCCAGCCGGGTCGTACATCGCCTCTACGAGGGAGTCGTAGTCTAGCCCGTTTACGACCTCGACCCCTGAGTTGAGGGCGTTCATGTTCAGCACTATGGCCCTCTCCACGGGCATCCTTTCTGGGTTGATGTCGATGCCGTAGAATCCCGCGTAGTTGTACATCTTGAAGACGAGGAGCGTGGCGATCATCTGGTCGATGCCGAGGACGCCGGCGTTTAGGTCCTGGTCGTAGTTGCCGAGGGGCTGGCTGTTCCAGTGGCTGTGTGCTAAGCGCCCTTCGCGTAGGACCGAGGCGAAGGCGCCGGGGAGGTCCTCGTGCCCCATCAGAACGTGGCCGACTTCAGGGTTGAGGCCAACCATGGCGTGCCCATCCTTCAGTATCTTCAGATTCTCTTTGTGTTTGAGCAACGCTTCGACGTTCCTTGCGAATAGTAGCCCGTTCGCGGTGTTCCTATAGATATTGTTACCCCTGGGCTCGTAGGGCTTCGGCTCCATGGCTACCCTCATTCCAGGGACCTCGTCCATTGCCTCAGCGACGGCGCCTTCGAAGCGGCTCCACATGCCGTAGTAGTCGTGGCCGAAAGGGACCTCATACCCGTCTATCCCGGGCCAGATGACGCAGACGTCGGTGCCAAGCTCCTTGTTGAGCCTGAGGCTCTCCTTGAGCCGATCAGTTGCCGCCTTCCGGACCTTGGCGTCTGGGTTACTGAGGCTACCGAACTCGAACTGCCTGTCAAAGAAGAGCATTGGGATGCATGTGATGAGCTTTATTCCGGTCTCCTTCTCCAGTGCCTTGTAGAGGTGGATGTTATCCCTGTTGACTTCGTTGGGATAATGAGCCTCTACGCCGAGGGAGCTGTCTACGATGCCCGCGTCCTTCATCTTCTTTATTTTCTCGATGCAGTCCGTTATCGTGCCTTTGTCGATGTAAGCGTCGTGGAATCGTCCCCCTCCGGGGTAGAAGTACCATACACCAATGCTGAACCGCGGTTTGAGCCTTGAGCCCTTTAGGTGCCTGAGCATTTCCTCAGGGGTCCTCTCCATCTTCTGAGGCCTTAGGTCGATCATGGGTTGATGGTAGCCCGTGACGGTAAAACAGTTATCAAGGTCACGAGGCGAAGGCGCCTCGGAGGTCGACGCTGAGCCTATCCTGCAGCCTCTGCAGCTTACGATACTTCTCCACGTTCACTGCATCGGGCTTGGCTCTGGTATCCTCATCAAGGTGGACGAAAGAGTCTGTTATGCCCGAGATTGAGTCACCGTCGTGCGTCCACAAGGCCTGCAGTGCTGCTCCATACGCGGCGCCCTCATCGACTTCAAGGCATACAGTCTCGACACCGAAGACATCAGCGCACATCTTCCTCCAAGCCCTATTTTTCGAGCCTCCGCCGGTGAGACGGACCTCGCTCGGTTCTATGCCCATCTCTTTAAGGCGGTTGAAGCCGAAGTTGAGCCCCATCGTCGCGCCTTCCATTGTTGCTCGGGCGAGGTTGCCGGCGGTGAAGTTTTCCGGGGTAAGTCCATAGAGGACGCCCTTTCCGTCAGGGACGTTCGGAGTTCGCTCCCCTGTTAGGTACGGGAGTAGGAGCACACCGTTTGAGCCAACGTGAACAGTCTTAACCATCTCCTCTAGCTCATCGTACCCGAGGCCAAGCAGCCTCCTCACCGCTTCGGTAGCTACGGTAACGTTCATTGTGCAGGCGAGTGGGAGCCACGCCCCGGTCGAGTCGCAGAAGGCATGAGCCTCACCGAGTGGATCAATGACAGGCTTACCCGAGTAGGCGTATATCGTGCCGGAAGTGCCGAGACTGACTGTGACGATACCTGGGCGTGTGTTCCCCGTGCCTATGGCCCCCATCATGTTGTCCCCACCACCCGCACTAACGGTGATGCCCTCGGGGAGCCCGAGAAGCGCCGCCGATTTCTTGCTCAGGGTGCCAGCGGGCTCCCTCGAAGACTGAATCTCCGGCAGCTTCCCCATCAGCTCCGGGTCGATTGCCTCGACGACTTCCCTCCTCCACCTCCGCGTCTTTACATCCATGAGGGCCGTCCCCGAGGCGTCCCCGGGCTCCATCGTCGCCCTCCCCGTGAGCCAGAAGTTGAGGTAGTCGTGGGGAAGGAGTACCGTGGCGAGGCGCGCGTAGTTGTCGGGCTCGTGCCTCCTGAGCCAGAGAATCTTTCCCGCCGTGAAGCCGGGGAGGATCGTGTTGCCCGTCAGCTTCACGACCTCCCGGATACCGCCGAGGCGCTCGATGAGCCATCTGCACTCCTCGGCGGTGCTGGTGTCGTTCCACAGCTTCGCGGGGCGGATGACCTCGCCCTTCGCGTCAAGGGGGACGAAGCCGTGCTGCTGCCCCGAGACGCCGATCCCCTCGACCCTGCCCTTGACCTTCGCTTGGCTGAGGGCGTCCCTCACCGACTTGATCATCGCCTCAACCCACGTCGACGGCTGCTGCTCGCGGTGACCCGCAGGTAGCCCCTCGATTAACTCGTAGGCGACGTAGCCACTCCCCACAACGTTACCATCTCCCCCGTCGACGACGACGGCCTTCGTCCCCTGCGAGCCGCAGTCCACACCCACGAAGTAACCCAAGCCCAACCCCAAAGACCACTACGACCACCGTATCTAAAAGATGCTCTAAAAAAGGGGAGGGGGGTACACCCAATCAAACCCGAATAAGACACCTCCAACTGGAGGAAGCTATAAAACGGCGCCGACGGGCCCCGATAATATCCATTTCGGGCATTTAACGGTCCTATCCCCCTCCTAAGGCTGATAACTGGAATGCGTCGAATACCTCGCAGGTGTAACCGTTGGCGCGCCACGCCGAGCTAGCCGAGCTACAGCTACCAGAATTCGGCACCCCGACCAAGGAGCCGATCATCCCCCCCGAGACCTACCTCGACAGGATAGAGACCCTCCGCGCGAAGGCGCGTGAGCAGGGCTACAACTCGTTCGTCGTCTACGGTGACAGGGAGCACTACGCTAACGTCGCATGGCTCACCGGCTACGACCCACGCTTCGAGGAGACGCTTCTGATTATAGACCTGAAGAGTGACGCGAAGCCCCTACTTGTCGTTGGCAACGAGGGCAAAGGCTACACGGGGATAAGCCCCATCGAGAAGAAGCTGCGGATCGCCCTCTACCAGAGCTTCAGCCTCGTCAGCCAGCCCCGAGGCGAGAGCAAACCCCTGAAGAATATTCTCAGTCTAGGCGGAGTCAAGAGAGGCAGCAAAGTCGGTGTCGCGGGGTGGAAGTACTACACCGACGCCGAAGTCGATGACCCCGAGGCGACGCTTGAGATTCCCAGCTACATCGCAGACACCGTCAGAAAGATGGCGGGAAAGGGAAACGTCACGAACGCCAACGCGCTACTCCTCCACCCCACGGAGGGCATACGCGCCGTCAACGACGTCGACCAGCTCGCCCGATTCGAGTACGTCGGCACCTACACGAGCCAGGCGCTGCGGGACGTCCTCTTCGGCCTCCGCCCCGGTATGACAGAGCAAGAGGCCGTCCAACTCATGAGGCTCAACGGCCTCCCACTGAGCTGCCACCTCATGCTAAGCGCCGGGCCGAGGGCGTCCATGGGGCTGCCGAGTCCCAGTAGCCGCGTCATAGAGCGCGGCGACCCGTTCACGATGGCCTACGGTGCGTGGGGGAGCCTGAACTCGCGGGCCGGCTTCGTCATCGAGTCCGAGGCTGAGCTGCCGAAGGCGATCAGGGACTACGTCCCCAAGCTGGTTGCGCCATACTTCGAGGCGATAGCTGTATGGTATGAGAAGCTCAGGATCGGCGCAACGGGGGGAGACCTCTGGAAGGCGGTCCACGACCGCATCGGCGACCCCTTCTACGGCGTCCACCTCAACCCCGGCCACCTCACGAGCCTTGAGGAGTGGCTGAGCAGCCCGAGCTACGAAGGGTCTAAGGAGACGCTCACCTCCGGCATGGCTATCCACGTCGATATCATTCCGGGGACGGGCACGAGGTACTTCACCTCGAACATCGAGGACGGGCTCTGCCTTGCCGACGCAAAGCTGAGGAGGGAGTTCGAGAGCAGGTACCCAAAGGCGTGGGGACGCATACAGTCACGCCGCGCATTCATGACGGAGAAGCTCGGGTTGAAGATCGCCCCCGAGGTGCTGCCCTTCAGCAACATCCCCGCCTACCTCCCGCCCTTCGTCCTCTCCCCTCGCAGGGCGATGAGGATGGCGTAGCCGACTGTTTTTTATCCCCGTTACGCCAAGTCAAACGGCATGCAGGGCGTAATAGGTGTATACGCGCGGGAGGACGTCGGCAGGAAGAGCCTCTACACCCTCTACGGCGTCCAGCACCGCGGCCAGGAGAGCGCGGGCGTCGCGGCCGCCGGTGACAGGAGCCTCAGGGTCTGGAGCGGCGCGGGGCTTGTATCTCGGGTCTTCGACGAGCGTTACGCCCCCTTCAGCCACCCGGACGACTACATAGTCGTCGGCTGCGCCTCGGGCGAGGACGTCTCCTTCGGTCTCACGCCGAGGGTACTAGAGAATGATCGATACAGGATCGCCCTTGCTCTCGATGGGTATCTGCCAAAGAAGCCGGGAGACTCGAACGAGAAGGCGTTCTTCGACGTCCTCGAGGCAAAGCTCCAGGGCACGAGCATAATCCCCGCCCTCAAGGAGGCCATGTGGAGCCTCCCGACCGCATACTACAGCCTCGTCGCCGTCGTGCTCGATAAAAAGGAGGAGCAAAGCACCCTCTTTGCGGCACGCGACCCGCGGGGCGTCAGGCCCCTCCACGTCGCGAGGACCAAGAACAAGCTCTTCATAGCGAGCGAGTCGGCGCCCGTCGACGTCCTCGAGGGGATGGGTGAGGCTTTCGACGACAGGAGGGACGTTGTGCCGGGTTCCCTCCTCTACATCAACTCCGAGGGCATAAGGGAGGAGCAGGTCATCGAGCCACGCCCCGCCCACTGCGCCTTCGAGTGGGTCTACTTCGGCCGCCCCGACTCAGTTATGGAGGGAAAGAGCATCCACGTCGCACGGAAGAACCTCGGCCACGCCCTGGTTAAAACTCACGACCTGAAGAAGCAGTACGGTGTCGAGAATGGCCCGCGCAAAGATCTCGCAGTCATCCCCGTCCCCGACTCGGGGCGAAGCGTCTGCACGGGCGTCGCGGAGGGCCTCGGAATCCCAGCCGACGAAGGCATAATAAAGAACGCCTATCTCGGCCGCACCTACCTTATCTACGACCCGAACTTCAGGAAGACGGCGTCGGACCTGAAGCACAACGTGATACGCGCCACGGTGGGTGGGAAGAAGGTCGCCATATGTGACGACAGCATAGTCAGAGGGACCGTCAGTGAGTCAGTCGCCAAGAGCCTACGCAAGGCGGGCGCCACGGAGGTCGACTTCCTAGTCAGCTACGCCCCCATCTTCAACCCCTGCTTCAGCGACCCCGCCGACAAACCACTTGCCGCTAAGCCCTTTAGGGGAAAGAGTAATGAGGAGATCGGGCGCCTCGTCGCCAAGGGGCTTCCGAGCATCGACCACGTCCTCTATAACACCCCGGAGAACGTGGTTGAAGCAATCGGTCTACCCCTCGAGAATATATGCACCTTCTGCATAACCGGGGTGGACCCCTTCAGGAAGAACGAGTAGCCTAGAGGCTGTAGGTCTTCCCCTTCTCCGGGGGCACCGAGCCCCTGTACATCCCCTTGAACATCTCGGGGTGCTCGGTGTGTACTGGGTAGACTCTCTCAGGCCTCACGGTGGCCAGGGCGTCGCTAAGCTCACCCTTACTGATGTGGCCGGAGGCGTGTAGCTGGATGTACTCCAGCCCGAAGTGGTTCACCCAGTTACGGAGCACGGTGCCCTCGACCTCGTCCTCCGCGAAGTGCTCGCTCATGCTGTAGATGAAGGGGGTGCCCTTCTCGGGGCGGATGTCGATGAGCTCGGTGAGGCCGGTGAAGTCTATGTTGACCATGTAGCCGTTCGGGCTCTTCTTTAGCTCGGCGGGGGTCACCATCTTGTCGAGGAAGGGCCGCTCCCACTTGTAGTAGTCACTCTCGTCGTAGTGGCCGCTCTTCTTGCGCCTGTAGTAGACAGCGATATTCTCGTCGACGATTGGGTCGGGGAGGTCGAGGTGCTCGTCGTGAACGAGCTTGGAGAGGAGGTGTGCCGTCTTGGGGCTGATGACTATCTTCCTACCGCATACGGTGGCAGCGGTGTAGAAGGTGCGGAGCCTGTCCATGTCCCGGGGGCCGTGGGTGTAGATCATGAGACTGCCTTTGCTGCCGGCCTTGACGCAGGCGTCCACGACGCCCTTGTAGACCTGCTGCTCGGATAGGCTCTGCCTCCTGTCCTCGGTGGTGACTCGTGTGCCCTCGCTAATCATGACGAGTGGCTTCGACTCCGCAGCGTACTCTATGAACTCCTCAGTCATGTCTGCCTTGGGGCCGTGGACGCGTAGGTCTCCGGTGTAGACGATTGTCCCCTCCGAGGTGTGGATTATGAAACCGTATGCTCCAGGGATGCTGTGGTCGACGTGGATCGGGTGAATCTCGAGGGAGCCGATCCTGAGCCGGTCCCCCGTCCTGAAGGTCCGGTAGGCATGATCCCCGAGGCGGTTAATGCTCGTCTCGTCGGAGGCTTCCATGAACAGCTTCGTGCCAGCACCCGTGTAGACTGGAATCTTGGGGTCGACGAATCCGAGGTGGCCTACGTGGTCGCCGTGGGCGTGGGTTATGAGGATGCCGTCGAAGCGTGGCGCCCCATACTTCATCTCCGTCTCCCCGAGCATCTCTTCGGCGTAGAGCCCCTCGACCTTTGGGAGGAGGTCGAACTCGAAGAAGTCCTTGAGCCCGGCGATGCCGCGGGGTGCAAGGTACCCGGCGTAGTAGTCCTCGCCAGAGTCGAAGCTCTTCCCGAAGTCGAGCCAGACGCGGGTGTCACCGTCCTCTAGGAGTATCTTGTTCCCGCCTATCTCGCCTACGCCGCCGTAGAACCGGAGCCCGACCATCATGGAGACTCCGCGCCACGGTTATTTAGGCGTTGAACATCGGCGCAGGGGATATAACGGCGCGCCCTCGATCTGGGGGCATGGGAGCACCGAGAGCGGTCGCCGTAGTGGGCTTCAAGGCCGCCGGGAAGACGCGGGTCGTCGAGGCGATAGTCGCCGAGCTGACCCGGAGGGGTTACCGCGTGGGGACGCTGAAGCACACGGTGGATGATCAGCCCCTCGACAAGGAGGGGACTGACACCTGGAGACACGCCGAGGCGGGAGCCGTCTCATCCGCGATACTCTCCGACAGCAGGACGGCCATATTCCTGAAGCGGGCGATGAACCTGCAGAGGGCAGCCGACGCACTCGGAGAGATCGACTTCATAGTCATGGAGGGCTTCAAGGCCCTCGACATCGCTCCCCGAATCATGGTGCCCCGGACGCAAGAGGAGGTCGCCACCCTCACGACGGGGCTCGAGATAGCCGCCGTGGACGTGGAGGGCAAGGCCTTCGACACCGGCGCTCTTGCCGCTGATAAAGCTAAGCGACGCCGTCGCCCTCACGGATATCGTCGAGAAGCGGGCGTACCCGCTTGCTCGCTGGGCTGAACTGCAAGGCGTGCGGCTCCCCCACGTGCAGGGAGCTGGGGAAGGCGATTCTGGCGGGGGACGGAGACGCGGAGAGCTGCGTCAAGTACCGCCACGAGGTGCTGCTGAAGGTCGATGGCTCGGTTATCCCCCTAAATAAGTTCACGGGGAGCGCCCTCGCAAACGTCGTCCTCGGCTTCATGAAGACCCTCAAGGGCTCCGAGGCACCGCACAAGGTGGAGCTTGAGTTCGAGGTGATGGAAGACGCCTGAGGAGCTGCACATCTGCGTCGACAGCAACGAGGCGAGCAGCCGCCGGGACATCCTCAACTACCTGCGCTTGTCCGGCGTTAATGTAGATGTCCAGAAGCTTGACTGTGTGCGACTACGTTGTCTCCGACCGGGTTGGGGTGGAGAGGAAGGACGTGGGGGACTTCCTCGGGAGCATCATGGATGGGCGCCTCTTCAGCCAGGCGAAGGCGATGTCCGAGGCGTACGAGAGGCCAGTGATCATACTGGAGGGGGCGGTCAGCAGGGCGCTTAAGCGGAGCGCGATGAAGCCCGCCTCCGTCTACGGGGCGCTCGCCAGCGTCGCCCTCGACTACGGTATAAGCGTCCTCCCGACGGAGGACCCCGACTCCACCGCCTTGCTCCTACAGCGCCTCGCTTACCGGGAGCAGACGAAGGACAACCGGGCGATCCAGCTACGGGCAGTCGACAGGAGCCTTCCACTGAACAAGCAGCAGCTCTTCCTCCTAAGCGGGTTCCCCCAGATCGGGACGGCTTCCGCAGAGGACCTGTTGGAGAGCTTCGACACCCCCCTGAGGGTCATCGAGGAGCTCGCATCGGCTGAGGTGAAGGTCTCTGCGAGCGGGAAGACGAAGAAGCTCACGGGGCCCCTAACAGAGGTCGGGGGCATAGGCCCGACGATAGTGGAGTACGCGCAGACACTCCTCAAGAGTAGCTACAGGGTAGCTTGCTCGGAGAACCCGGACTGAGCCGGGTATCTCTTTATTTTCGGCGGAAAAACTGGATCACACATGGAGTCGCTTACCCACACGTTCTCGATCAAGGCCCTGCTGGTACTCCTCAAGTCGGGGAGGCGTATGACACTGGAGGAACTCGCCAAGGAGATGGGGGAGCAGCATGGTAGCGTGACCCACGCCGTCGACGCGGTAAGGGAGGCGGGGCTCGTCGCCGCCTTCGCTAGGAGGGGAGCCCCATACGAGGAGGAGGTCTACCTCACCCCCACGGGGCGGACAGTAGCGGAGAAACTGAAAGAGATAGAGGACCTCGTGGGCTGGACGGGCGTGGGCGGCATATCCTAGTACTGTATGCCCATCGTCGAGACGAATGACTTCGGTGCCTTTACCTCCCTGACCTCGTTAACGAAGTCGGCCCTGTCGATGAGGGCTTGAGGGGCGTACCTACCGGTGAGTACAGCGTCAGTACCAGTGGGGAGTTTGTCGAGTAGGGAGATCACGTCGCCGCTCTCGATGATTCCCATGTGGGAGGCGAGGCAGACCTCGTCGAGGATAATTAGTTCGGGTGGGTGCTCACCTGTGATTACCCTCTCCGCGTATTTCATCGCCTTCTTCGCCGCTGCCTTGTCCTCCTCCGCGGCGCTTCTGAGGCTCGCCTTAAAGCCGCCAACATCGACATCGTTACCCGCCTTTCCCGTCTTTATCCAGCCTGGTCTCCCGAACTGCCTTATCTCGTAGAGGGGGGCGAGGGTCTTCGCGGCCTTGTACTCTCCGGTCTTTTTCCAGTACTTGAGGAACTGGACGACTACGACGCGGTGACCGTGGCCGATGGACCTGAGGGCGAGGCCGAGGGATGCCGCGGTCTTGCCCCCGCCGGTGCCGTAGTAGAGGTAGACGTGACCCATGGCCATCACCCGCAGACCTCGCAGCCCTCGACGGGGCGGCCGCCGGCGTACTCCGCCTCGGCGGTCGCGACCTTCTCTTCGCCGCGTGCCTCAACGCCGAGGTTAAGGACCTGTGCCCCCTTGCTGCCGTAGCGGTAGATGGTGACGCCCTTGCAGTGTAACTCGTGGGCGAGACGGTAGACCCCCTCCACGTCGCCTATGCTCGCGTCCTCGGGGAGGTTGACTGTCTTGGAGACGGCGTTCTCGGTGTACTTCTGCCAAGCGGCCTGTATCCGGACGTGCCATTCGGGCTTTATGTCATGGGCGGTGACGAAGAGGCGGCGTACGTCCTCGGGGATCCCCTCGATGTTCTTGATGGTGCCGTGGCTCACGATCTTCTCCAGTGTCTCGCCGCCGTAGAAGCCGCGGTCCTTCGCGATCTGCTCGAAGATTGGGTGTAGCTCGAAGAGGCGTGCACCCTCTAGAACGTGGCGCATGAAAGCGATGGCAAAGAGTGGCTCGACACCCGAGGAGCAGCCGGCGATGATGCTTATGGTACCTGTGGGGGCGACGGTGGTCACTGTCGCGTTCCTACGCGCCCTGTACTTACCCTCCCAGATGCTCCCCCCGAAGTTGGGGAATGAGCCACGCTTCAGCCCGAACTCCTCGGAGGCCTTCGCCGACTCATCCTCCATGAACTTCGCAATCTCCTCCCCTATCTGTACCGCCCTCTCGGAGTCGTAGGGGACGCCCATGAGGATGAGGAGGTCCGCGAAGCCCATGACGCCTAGACCGATCTTCCTGTTGGCCCGCGTGATGGCGTCCGTCTCCTTGAGGGGGTAGGGGTTGACGTCTATGACGTTATCGAGGAACCTGATAGCGGTCTGTATGGTGGCGCGTAGCTTCTCCCAGTCGACTGAAGCGTCCGCCTTCAACATCTTGGAGAGGTTGATGCTGCCGAGATTGCAGGACTCGTAGGGGAGCAGCGGCTGTTCACCGCAGGGGTTTGTGGACTCCATCGCGCCGACCTTGGGGGTCGGGTTGTACCTGTTGACTTCGTCTATGAAGACGATTCCGGGGTCTCCGCTCCTCCATGCGTTGTCGACTATCCTGTCCCAGACGTAGCGGGCGCTGAGCCGCTTCGCGGGTTTCTTTGTCCTTGGGTTGATGAGGTCGTAGTCGGTGTTCTTCTCGACGGCCTCCATGAAGGCGTCGGTGACGGTGACGCTTATGTTGAAGTTTGTGAGGACGCCGGGGCGGGCCTTTGAGGTTATGAACTCGATGACGTCGGGGTGGTCGACTCGTAGGATGGCCATCATGGCGCCGCGGCGGCGGCCACCGGCCTTTATGACCTCGGTGGCGGCGTCGAATAT
This sequence comes from Candidatus Bathyarchaeota archaeon, assembly GCA_963769425.1. Taxonomy (GTDB): domain Archaea; phylum Thermoproteota; class Bathyarchaeia; order TCS64; family TCS64; genus UBA8941. The sequence goes on from CAVYLP010000004.1 coordinate 21,245, forward strand.
CTTCATGAAGCTGACGGGGCCGCTGGCGACGCCCATGGTGGTTTTGACGATGTCGCCGGAGGGGCGGAGCCTGCTGAAGTCGAAGCCAACGCCTCCGCCCGTCTGCTCGATGAGTGCCATGTTCTTGAGGGTTGTGAAGATGCCCTCTAGGCTGTCCTCGACGGGGAGGACGTAGCAGGCGCTTAGGGCGAAGCCGGTCTTTGTGCCGGCGTTGAAGAGGGTTGGGCTGTTTGGGATGAACTCGAGGCGGCTCATGGCGGTGTAGAACTCCTTGGCACCGGCCTCGGGGTCGCCCCCGTACGCCTTGTCTGCGGCGGCTATTGCCTTGGCGACCCTCCAGAACATGCCGGTGGGGGTCTCTACGATCTGCCCCTTCTCGTCCTTGAGGAGGTAACGTTTTTCGAGGACCTCCATGGCGTTGACGGTGAGTTTGGGTTCGTCGAGGATGCCGAGCTCCCCCCTGAGGGCGCGGAGTTCGGCCTTCCTCAGTCTGTATGATTGATAATCCTTGGCGACGGGGTCGTGCCCCATCTCTTGTAGGGTCTCGACGACTAGGTCCTGGATAGCCTCGACTGTGGGGGTCCCACCGGGGTAGAGCCTGTCCAGCTTCTCGACGACCCTGTCGCTGACGGCCTTGGCGGTTGTGCCGTCGCTGCCCTCGACGGCGAAGAGGGCCTTGTAGATTGCGTTTGTTATCTTACTCTGGTCGAAGGGGACGACCCTTCCGTCCCTCTTCTTGACGCTGTTGACGGTGGACACGCCGTTTTCCTCGGTTATTCGGGGTTCACGGCTGTATTAGAATCCACGGGTGTTTCAGTGTTGGCTACTGCTTGGAGTAGAGGTCGAGTGGTGTCTGCCCGGTGAGCTTCGACTCCTTGATTAGGAAGTCGCGTAGTTCTCCTTCGTCTTTGAAGATTCTTGTGCTGTACCACTCGAAGAATGGGCTGGGTTCGTATGGGTAGTAGACGTAGACGAGTTTGGCGAGGCTCTTGGCGTAGACCATCTCGCACATGACGCCGGCGCTTATGCTCTGGCGTGGGTGGTAGACGACTACCATGTTGCTGTTCTCGATTATCTTGTAGTCGCCGTCGATTATCTGGAAGCGGAGGTTCTTTATGGCCGGCTCGACCTCGGCAGCGTCTAATATGACCTCCTTGGGGCCGTCGTGGTACTGTATGCGTACGGGTATCCTGTTTGGACGGGGCTCGCCGAGGTCTATGGCGGAGTTTAGGGCGTCGCGCCAGCACTCGACTATCTCCCAGTCCTTGATCATGGATGGGTCGTAGACTATGTAGTAGTCCTTGAGGGCCGCTGCGAATTTGGTGAACCTCCTGAAGGAGTCTTCGTCCTCGCCGGTTATGGGATGGCTTAGGTAGAACTTCTCCTTGCGAGGATTGTAGATGATGTCGCGTAGGAAGTCAGGGCCGTTCTCGTAGGCGACTATCTGGACCTCCTTACGTGGGGTGAAGCCTCTGGCCTGCTCGTAGACGTCCGCCATCTCCTCGCGGCGCCAGTTGGCGATCTCGCCGAGGGTGTATCTGTGCTCCATCCACTGTGGGTCCTTAGCGAGGCGCTCCCTGACCCTGATTATGTCATCAAAGACGACGACGAAGAGGTCGGGGTCGAGGCGCTCGACGTCTCCGTGGTCTAGGCCCTTGAAGCGGTTGCCCTTCCACTCGAAGTGGTGGGGGGTGCTGATTATGTTGACTCCGCCGCGTTCCTTGATCTCAGCCTCGATTCGGGTGACGGCGGCCTCGCGTAGGGCATCCATCCTCTCGGGCTGGCTATCGTAGAAGTCGAGTATGTTGAGCTTGCTGAGGTTTGTGCCTTCGAGGCGTGCCTGCTCGACTATGTACTCGAAGAGGTGGTAGTAGTGGAAGCTGGCCTTCTCCCTCATTTTGGTGAGCATCTCGTCGCGGCCGTTGCCGGGGGGGCCGGTGCAGATGATGACGCGCCTCGCGGACATGGCTGATGATTAGGCTTAGCGCCTTTTTATCTACATCTCCTCGCTGGGAAGTTATTTCTAGCCGCGGTGCCTATTCGGATGGGTGGTTCAGCATGTCCTATTATGAGCCTCTGAGGTCGTTTGAGCTTCACATGCCGAGCAGGGTGCTGTTCGGGATCAACTACGTCGAGAAGATTGGCGTCGAGGCGAAGCGCTTCGGCGCCGCGAAGGTTCTGGTGGTGACGGATAAGGGCGTCTCGAAGACGGGTGCGCCGGAGAGGGTGAGGGCCCTGCTGGCGAAGGAGGGGCTCAGTGCGGAGGTCTGGGACAACGCGGAGACGGAGCCAAGCATAGGCAGCGTCGTGGGGCTACGCGACCACATCATGAAGGGGGGATTCGACTTGCTCATCGGCCTCGGCGGGGGGAGCTGCATGGACATGGCGAAGGCCGCCGCGGTCCTAAGCCGCAACGAGGGGGATCCGGAGGACTACTTCTCCGGCGGGAAACGGGAGTTCACCAAGCCGGGGATACCATGCATCACCATCCCCACGACGGCCGGGACGGGTGCCGAGATAACGTGGGACGCCGTCGTCAAGGACAAGACCGGCATCAAGGCAGTCTACGAACACGCGTACATAATGCCGACGCTCACCATCGTCGACCCGACGATGTCGGCGAGCATGCCGCCGAGGCTCACCGCCTCCTCCGGCATTGACGCCCTCAGCCACGCAATAGAGTCGAGCCTGACGAAGTTCACGAACCCGATAACCTTCGCGCTCGCCCTCCAGTCCATACAGCTCATCTCAAGCAACCTGAGGAAGGCCGTCTACCAGCCGAACAACCTCGAGGCCCGGTACAACATGGCGCTGGCGACGCTGACGGAGGCGTTCTCAGAGATGAACGCGGGGGACATCGAGGCGCACGGCTTTGGCCACCTCATCGGCTCCGTCTACAGGATACCCCACGGCATCGCCTGCGGGATAGCACTCCCCCACGCCATGGAGCACAACATACTCGTCGCCTCGGACCGCCTCGCCGCGATAGCGGAGGCGATGGGAGTCGACACCACCGGTATGACCCTCAAGCAGGCCGCCAACTCGGCGGTGGACGCCGTCGCCGAACTCATCGAGGACGTGGGGCTGCCCACGACACTGAGGGAGGTTGGGGTGAGGAGGGAGGACCTGCCGAGGCTCGCCGAGCAGGCCGTGACCATCCCCTGGATCAAGGTCATGTTCAGCTACGCGATACGTGACATGACGAAGGAGCTTGCCCTAGAGTTCCTTGAGGAGATATACGGCGAGGAAAACCCCCTCGTCTCCTAAAGGTGTCGTAGTTTACGGCGCGTGGAAACGCTTTAAACCCTAATCTCTGAACCCTAGGTGGCGCGAGCCCGTTGCCCAGCGGATAAGGCGCCGGCCTCCGAAGCCGGAGAGCGTGGGTTCGAATCCCACCGGGCTCGCCACTACTTCTCAAACGAGTCAGGCAACGTTGGGGTAGAGGTCCACAAACATCTTCGCGTATACGGGGTCGATGCCGTACTCCTTCAGCCCTCCACCATCCAACTCACATACTTCTTAAGGCTTAAATCTCGCAAAACGACGGGAACGAACATGGCCCCACACTCCAGCGATGTACAAGCATCCGATGAACTCGACCACGGCATCACCCTCCCTGTCAACGTGAAGATCGAGGCCGACCACACGTTTACGACCTCTCCGAGGCCAAGGCCATCCTGGGCAAGGCTAGAAAAATAGTCGTGGGGGACTGCCCATGCAGGACCGAGCACCACAACTGCAACGCCCCAATCGACGTCTGCCTCAGTCTAGACGAGCAGGCCGACATCTCCCTGAGAAACGGAGGAAACAACCGCGAGGTGACCCTCGACGAGGCCCTTGCCATCCTAAAGAGGAGCCACGAGGCCGGGCTCGTCCACATGGCGTACGTCGCCAAGGGCGCCGACAAGCCGAAGATCCTCTGCAGCTGCTGCGCTTGCTGCTGCAACACCCTCGGCCCCATGATCCAGAAGGGCACATTCGAACTCATACTATCCTCCAAGTACGTCGCAGAGGACGACCGCGATATGTGCACAGCTTGCGGCGTCTGCACCCACCGCTGCATATTCGGGGCTAGGAGGCTCGCCGATGGGGAACTCGCCTACGACCCATCCAAATGTATGGGCTGCGGCGTCTGCGTATCCACATGCCCTACCGGCACGATCTCGATGGTCCCCCGCAAAACCAACCCCCCGAGAAAGTAGCTACAAATGGAGCGATACTCATTTTAAGACGCTACCCCCCCGCCATACTGGACAAAAGAGTGAATTGACATGTCCAACCCACTCGCGAAGCTGAGAGAGGAGTGCCAGCGCCAACTAACGGTAGCCACCGAGGCCGCCTACCCCGGCACAGCCCTCCCCGAGTCCAAGTTCAGCCAGCCGCCCGACCCCAAGATGGGCGAGCTGGCATCAGCCGCATCATTCCAGCTCGCGAAGGCTCTGAGGCAGAAGCCAGCCGACATAGCCGTCAACATCGCGAAGCACGTGAAGCGCCACGGGCTCGTCGCCTCCGCCGAGGCGGTCAACGGCTACATAAACTTCCACGCAGACGAGGGCAACTACTACAAGCTCGTCTTCGAGACCGCCGCGGCTGACCCCGAGTACGGGTACCTCAAGGTCGAGAAGCCGCAGAAGATCATGGTGGAGCACACCTCCGCTAACCCCATCCACCCAATCACCATCGGCCACGCACGAAACGCCATCACCGGCGCCTGCCTCGCAAACATGCTACGCCTACGCGGCAACCACATCCGCGTCGACTTCCTAGTCAACGACATGGGCCGCCAAGTAGCCCTAGCCACTTGGGGCTGGACGCTCCTCGGCAAACCCGAGCCCGACCGCGCCACCCGCGGCGAGATATTCATCGGCAACATCTACGCCTCCACAAACGTCAGCATGGAGCTCCTGCGCGTCGCCAAGGAGACGAAGGCGGCCGAGGAGAAGGGCGACGTCCCCATGATCGCGGAGCTGCAGGAGGAGCAGGAGAAGTTCGAGAACGCGGCCGCCGACCTGGAGAAGACCGCCCCCAAGATATACAACGCCCTCAAGGCGAAGATCGCCACCTACGCCGACCCAGCCGCCGAGATAGCCAAGCTCAACACAGCCTACGAGAACAACGACCCAGAGACGAAGAAGGCGGTCCGCCGCCTCGTCAAGATATGCATCGACGGCTTCACCCAGACAATGGGCGAACTGGGCATACGCTACGACTCATTCGACTACGAATCCGACCTCGTCTGGGAGCACAAGGCGGACGAGGTGCTCGAGGCACTCAAGCACACGGACTTCGTCGAGCGCGACCAGGGCGCACTGGTTCTCAACTGCAACTCGGTCGCCAACATATACGCCCTAAAGCAGCGCTGGGGGCTAGCCCCCAACCACGAGATACCCCGCCTCGTCCTCGTCAGGAGCGACGGCACCACCCTCTACACCCTCACGAGACATGGCGTACAGCATCTACAAGTTCGGCACGGGCATGGACAGGGTCATAAACGTCATCGGGCAGGAGCAGGCGCTCGCGCAGCTCCAGCTCCGCATCGCCCTCGTCGCCATCGGCAAGCCCGAGATGGGGGACAACCAGATGCACTTCGGCTACGAGTTCGTCAAGCTCCCCGAGGGCAAGATGAGCGGGCGCCTCGGCAGATTCGTCGCCCTAAACGACGTCATGGACCGAAGCACCGAACTCGCCCTAGAGGAAGTCACGAAGCGCACACCCGACCTCCCCGAGGCGCAGCGCAGGGACATCGCCCGCATGGTCGGCATAGGCGCCGTCAAGTACGCCCTACTAAGCGTCGACGCCAACAAGCAGGTCATCTTCGACTGGGCCAAGGCTCTAAACTTCGAGACGAACAGCGCCCCATTCATCCAGTACAGCCACGCCCGCTGCTGCAACATACTCATACGCGCAAAGGAGCACCCCGCCCCAGACTTCAGCCAGCTCACCGACCCCAAGGAGCGCGAGATAGTCAGCGTCGTCGCAAACTGGCCCGAGGTCTTCGCCGAGGCCGCCGACGTGCTAAAACCCGGCACAATCACCGCCTACCTGAACAGCCTCGCGGACAGGTTCAACAGCTTCTACTCGAGCCTACGCGTCCTAAACGCGGAGACCCCCGGCCTAGTCGGGGCGCGCCTCGCCCTAGTCGACGCCGTCCGTGTCGTCCTCAAGAACGGCTGCGAAGCCCTCGGCATCGAAGCCCCAGAGCGTATGTAGGTTACACATGATACCACATTACAGTTCGACACGTCGCAGTAGGGAGAGTTTCTCTCCACTGTGTAGAGAGTCACTTTGATAATCTTCTCACCGTTCGGCTAATTGAACTCGAACTCGTCACCGAAGATACATGCCAAGATGCCGGTTGGAGATTTCATCTTTATTAACGGTGCAGCCAACACATCTCCGAGGGATGAGTATTGTGCGCAAAAGTATCCGAGACCGATCCCCGACTCGAAGCGAAGAACATCGAGTACACCGGCGAGACGGGGAAGGTCAAGGCGTATCAGGCTAGACCGAAGGGATCCAGGAGACACCCCGGCGTCGTCGTCATCCAGGAGGTATTCGGCCTAAACAGACACATCGAGGACGTCGCAAGGCGCGTGGCGCTGGAGGGCTATCTAGTCGTCGCCCCCGACGCCCTCTCCCCGCTCGGCGGGTCGCCCGGCAACGACGACGAGGCGAGGGCGATGATGCAGAAGCTCGACTACCAGAGAACCGTCAAGGACTTCGTCGCCGCCGTCAAGTACCTCCGAACCAACCCCCAGTCCACGGGCAAGGTCGGCGTCACCGGATTCTGCTGGGGCGGCGGCATGACGAACCAGGTAGCCGTCAAACTCGGACGTTGACGCCGCGGTCTCCCTTCTACGGAATGCAGCCGAAGCCGGAGGAGGTGCCCAAGATCAAGGCCTCCCTGCTAATACACTACGCCGGAGAGGATGAACGGATCAACGCGGGTATGGCCGCCTACGAGGAGGCCCTGAAGAGCGCCGGAGTGGACTACAAACAGTACATCTACCCCGGAACCAAGCACGGCTTCTTCAACGACACGAGGCCCATATACAACGAAGAGGCGGCCAAGCTCGCCTGGAGTCGAACCATCAAGTTCTTCGGTGAGAAGCTGAAGACCTAGCCTAACCCCGGTTCTGCAGCTTCCACACCCTGGCTACCTCTGATACGAAGGGCTTGCAGTGGGTGAAGAATCGCCTGTACCCCTCGCACAGGTAGTTCAGCCCCGGCTCCCCGTCGAGGGTAGTTCCCAACCGATTCTTGGGGCACTCGCCGTTGCACATGTCTCTGACCGGGCACTCCCTGCAGAGCCTCGGCAGGCCCCCGAGTTTCGCCTCCCCGAACCTCTTCAGCCGAGGGTCCTCGACGAGGTCGATTAGACTCGTATCCCGCAGGTTCCCGAGCAGGTGATCCACATCGACGAAGTGGTCGCACGAGTAGAAGTCGCCGTTGTGCTCGAGGACGGGAATGTCGCCGCAGGTAGGCCTGAATATGCAGAGCGAGTGTTCCTGCCCGAAGGCCGTTCTAAGCGCCTCCTCGAATATCTGCACCTTCACCTTGCCGATGTCCTCCCGGACCCACTCGTCGAATACCGCGCAGAGGAACCGCCCCCAGGCCTCCGGCGGCACACTCCTCGGGCTGACACGGGGCTTCGACCCCGGCTGCGGCTCGACCAAGGGTAGGAAGGTGATGTTTCGGGCGCCGAGCTGCTTGAAGTACCTGTACACCCGGAGGGGAACCTGGGCGCTACGCGCGTTGACTACGCAAAGTATCTCAGGCTGAACGCCGTATCTCTGCAGCAGCCTGTATCCGCGGATCACCTCGCCGTGTGTCGGCTTACCGTCCTTCGTGCGCCGGTACTCGTCGTGGATGTCCTCCGGGCCATCCAGGCTGATGCCGACGTAGAAACCATGCTCGGCGAGGAAGCGGCACCAACTCTCGTCGAGGAGCGTGCCGTTTGTCTGCATGCCGTTGACGATCCTCTTACCCGCGCGCCCGTGCCTGCGCTGTAGGTCTATTATCCTCTGGAAGTAGCCCAGCCCGAGTACCGTGGGCTCGCCGCCGTGCCACGAGAAGTAGACCGTCTCCGAGGGGGAGACCTCGATATGCTGGGCGATATAGGAGTCGAGGAGATCGTCGGGCAGCTTACACGACTCCTCCTCGGGGTAGAGGTACCCCTTATCGAGGTAGTAGCAGTATTGGCAACCAAGGTTGCAGCTGGCTCCCGCTGGTTTGACGAATACCTGATACTCGTGTGAGGCTCTGGGCATCTAGGGTTACTTATCCACGCAGCCGTGATAAAATACTGCGCACCTATCCGCTTTCTTCCCACAGTTCGGAGTCCTCAACGCCGAGACTCCTAGGCTCAATGGCGCACGTATAGCACTCATCGACGCCGTTCGTGTCGTCCTCAAGAACGGCTGCGAAGTCCTCGGCATCGAGGCCCCAAAGCGACCACACGAGTCTCAGTTTCCCTTAAATACCCCCAACCCGTACCCACAAAGACAATGGCAAACACAGCGGGCCTCTGGCGACTCCGCCTAACAATGGCGACCACCGTCGCACTCATCATCGCCGTCACTACCCTCGCCTTCTCCGCGATCCTATGGTGGTTCGACGCCCTAGACGTCTTCACCCTCCTAATCACCGTCGGCCTATTCAACGTCGCCCAATGGCTGTTCGCCCCCTACCTAGTCAACATGATGTACAAGGTCAAGAAGGCGGAGCCAGGCGACCGCCCCGAGCTTCAGGGCATGATCGAGCAGATCAGCCAGCGCAGCGGCATAAGCACCCCCAAGCTCATGATAAGCGGCCTCCAGATACCCAACGCCTTCGCCTACGGCTCACCCCTCACCGGCAACATGGTCGCGGTCACAGACGGCCTCCTCACCGGCCTCGAACCCGAGGAGGTCGAAGCCGTCATCGGCCACGAGGTCGGCCACCTAAAACACCACGACATGCAGGCCATGATGATCGTAAGCTTCCTCCCCAGCCTCTTCTACATACTCGCCCGAAGCCTACTCTGGAGCAGCTGGTTCGGCGGAAGCAACGGCAAGAAGAGCGACGGAGGCAGCCTCGCACTCGTCGGCGGACTCAGCATGATCGTCTACTTCATACTCACCATGCTCAACCTAGGCCTAAGCCGCCAGCGCGAGTACTTCGCCGACAGACACGCCACCGAGGTAGTCGACGACGGTGCCCGAAAACTCAGCGAAGGTCTAGCCAAGATCAGCAGCAAGACCTGGACCCAGCAACGCAGAGGCGAGAAGATTGCCGACAGCGGCTTTAAGACCCTCTTCATCAGCGACCCTGACCGCGCTGGCATCGACGTCGCCGAGATGCAGACCGCACGTTTCGGCGAACCAGACTCCCAGCTTGTCGAGGACATCCTCCACCGCAGAGTCACTGGCTTCGACAGCTTCATGGAGCTTTTTAGCACCCACCCTAACATCGTGAAGAGGCTCCAGGCCCTAAACCCGGACCAGTAGTCTCGACAGCTCCAACATATCCCTCTCAAGCTCGGTGAGCAGCTTCCTATTGTAGATGGCCGCTGCTGGATGGTAGAGGGGGAACACGACCACCTCTCCCCAGGGTGCTTCAACCCTGATAGGTTTCCCGTGGGTTTCCCCTATTACAGACCCCTCAACACCGAACCTCTCAAAGATATGCCCGATGGCGCTGTTCCCCATCGGTGCGATGACCCTAGGCCCGATTATTTCAAGCAGCTTCTCAAGATGCCCCGAGCAAGCCTCGACCTCCTCCCTCCTCGGCCTCCTGTTACCCGGAGGCCGGCACCGGACGACGTTTGTTATGAAGACTCTGTCACGGCTAAGGTTGGCCTCCGTGAGGAGCCGGTCGAGTAGCTTCCCCGCGGACCCGACGAAGGGGCGCCCGGTCTCGTCCTCCCTCCGCCCGGGGGCCTCCCCGACGAATACGACCTGAGAATCGAGGTCCCCCTCGCCCATGACTCGGTTCTTAGCCCCAGCGCACAGACCGCAGGCCCCGCAGGACTCAACCTCCCGAGTAAGTTCCTCGAACCGAGCCTTCTTAGACGATTGAGCCAGTGTCAGGGCACCTCTAAATTATACGCACTTGAAGCGGAAAAAGCTGCGTCCCGACTGAAAAAGCATTTCAGCCCAGACCCCCACAACCCTACCATGGAGCACAGCAGACCCCACCCCGCTTTCAAGGTCTGGATGGAGACCGACGACGGTTACGTCTTTGGCCCCGGCGTCTACAGCCTATTAAAGAGGGTGAACGAGGTTGGCACCCTAAAGGAGGCCGCGAGCCAGCTCGGCATGAGCTACAGATACGCCTGGGGCCTCATCAGGAAAGCCGAGGAAAAGCTGGGGGAACCCCTCCTCTCAGCCCACAAGGGGGGCCGATCCGGCGGGGGAGGCGCTGAACTCACTGAACGTGGTAAACATTTCCTCGTCGAGTTCCAGCGCCTCAGGGAGCAGATGGTGCGCGCCTCCGAGGCAGACCCCGAAAAGTGCATCTCGGGGGTAGTAAAGGAAGTCAAGGGATCGGGTGGGGAGGTCGAGGTGGTCCTACGAATAGGAGCATCAGATAAGGCCCAGCTGAGGAAGGGACAGAGTGTAAGCCTCCAACTGTGACTATCTGCTTCTCAATCAATTCTGCTGCTATCCATGATCTCTAGGTATTTCCCAAACTTATCTCTGAGGGCCTGCCCCTCCTCGGTCATCCTGTAGAAGCATCTCCCATCGGTCGTTGCGTCATCCCTGGACAGGTAATTGAACTTGCATAGGTCGTTCAGGTGATGGTATACGTTCCCAATGTCACCGTCGTCGAGGTATATGTGGAACTGATCCTTCATCGTCTTCCAGATGTCGTAGCCGTAGGACTCCTGCCCAGAGTCGCCGTTCATGGATATGATTGCCAGTATCTTCATCTTGGTGGCGCCGCAGGAGCCCTGTGGTTTGGGCAATTTAACTCGAAAGACTTATAAGCGCCACCGGTATATATAACTTACGTATATGTAAAATATACTCTTCTCAGGACTAACCATCCAGGGGAGAAGTCGTGGGAGTGAATGAAGATGGAAGTAGAGTCTCGTCGGTGCCCGAAGTGTGGTGGCACAAGTATAGTGAGCGACCCAGAGAACGGTGAGCGAGTATGCAACAAGTGTGGTCTCGTGATAGAGGAGTCGCCCATCGATATGGGCCCAGAGTGGAGGGCCTTCACGGTCGCTGAGAAAGAGAGCCGGAGTCGCACAGGGTTAGGGGCATCCCTGACACTCTACGACAAGGGCCTCTCCACCGTATTCAAGGGGGACCGCGACGCCTCGGGCAAGAAGCTGGGCGGACACGAGATGGTCAAGATGGACCGCCTCAGGCGATACGATAACAGGAGCAAGTTCGATGAGACCTGGCGAAGGAACCTCAGCGTGGCGATGGCGGAGCTGGATAGGATGTCAGCGATCCTCCATGTCCCGAATAACGTCAAGGAGCAGGCAGCCTTCATCTATCGCAAGGCGCTCAAGGCCGACCTCATCAGGGGCCGGAGCATAGATGCCTTCGTAGCCGCATCGCTCTACGCCGCATGTAGGGAGGCTGAGGTACCGAGGCCAATAAAGAAGGTCTCAGAAGCGAGCACGAGGGACCACTCGGAGGTAGCGAGGACCTATCGCCTCATCATCAAGGAGCTGAAGATCCGGATGCCAGTCGACGAGCCGATGAAGTTCGTACCTAGCATCGCAGCGAAGCTGAGTCTCAGAAGGGACACGGAGCAGAAGGCCATCAACATCCTGAGGACTGCGAAGATCAAGCAGGGTCTCGTCGGCAAGGACCCGCGTGGCCTTGCCGCGGCGGCGCTCTACATGGCTTGTCTAGAGAACGACGACAGACGCATCCAGAAAGAGGTCGCTCGGGCAGCGGGCACGACAGAGGTCACGCTTAGGAACAGGCTCCGCGGTCTGGAGACCTCGATAGCGCCGGATTCGCTCCACATGATCGATCTCCCGGCATCAACACCGATCTCCATGTAGCCGTTGAGCCATTAAGTAGGCTAATATTTTTAACCCCTCGCCCACCATCAACTCCGATTCGACTTGGCCGGGGATAAGAAGCCGGAGAAGAAGATCTCGATCGAGGAAGCGTTCCGCAGGATACGTCCTGTCTTCATAATGATGATGCTTTTCCCCTTCTTCGGCCTCGTCGCGACGATGGTCCTCCTCTACGTCCTGAGGGTGAAGAACCTCCTCCAGATGGAGGGGCTCGTCCTCTTCGCGATGTTCATCTACGTCTCCACTACCTACCTCGCTGCTAGGAAGATGGGGCAGATGGGGCAGAAAGTTAAACCGTCGGAGCCTGAGAAGGAACCCTAGCTGGGCATCTCCGGAGGCAGCAGGGCATATATGCGCCCTAAAGTTTTTAATGGGAAGAACCGCATTAAGGTGAGTCGCCTTGATGAAAAAAGTCACGATCATCACCTTCCCGGAGTACGAGAGCCTGGTCCTCGACTCCCTCGGCGCGGCGGGTGTGACCCAGCTCAAGGAGGTCACCGGCGCCGATTATGACGAGTATCGGAAGGAAGCCACCGGCCCTGACTATAAGGCACTTTTCGGCGAGGTCGATCCACGCTACAGGGAACTCCTGAAGCTCATCAGCTTCAAGATCGACCGCACCATCCCGAGCCTAGACGTCCTCCGCGACTACGCTAGGAACCCCGAGGTGAAGACGAAGGCAACCGTCCAGCAGCTCGACCGGATCCTAGCGCAGCTTAGGGGAGCCAGGGAGGCTCAGAACAGCGAGGCGGAGAGGATCACCAAGGAGCTCGACGAGAAGATCAGCAAAGCCAGCGCACTCTACCACGAGAAGAAGCGCAACCTCCTAGACGTTTACGCCCGCTGGAACATCAAGATAGAGCTCATGAAAGCGCTCGGCTCCGACGAAATCAAGGGGAGCCTAGGGTACGGTGTAGTTAACACCGAGTTCCTAAAGCGCCTGGAGCAGCACATGGCGAAGCAGCCGGAGGCAAAGATCAAGGCGACCAGCATCTCCCCCTCCGAGAGCTTCATAGAGGTCAAAGGCCCGCAAGAACTCGAAAAGTGGGTACACGACCTATTCCTCGTCTTCGAGGTCATGGACATTTCCGTAGTCCTAGGCACCGAAGCCAAGACCATCATCGACCCCACTAAGAGGGGTAAGGAGCTCGAGAAGCTCCAGAAAGAAATGGTGGCTTGGATTGAGGGAATACAGGCAACGGGCGCCAGCTTCGAAGAGAAGATGGCCACACTCGAAACCGAGCACCAGGAATCCATCAAGGCCCTAGAGAAGGAGAAGATCGAGAAGCTCGCTACCTCCACCCAGCAGTGGTCAGAGCGAGCGACAAAGGTCGAAACCGAGGTCAAGGAGAAGGATATGGGCGCCCTTAGCGAGATCGCGTTCAACTACAACCTTCTCAGACTCGCCGCCGACGGGCGGGCCCCGGTTATGAGAACCAAGGTCTTCAGCATCCTGCAGGGCTGGACGCCGGACGAGAATGTAGCGGAGTTCAAGACGGCGCTCACCGACGTCGAGGCTAAGACTGGTGAGAAGATCATAGTCGAGGTCGAGGACATCGAGCATGGGACGAAGGGTGTGCCGACGCCGACGCCCAACATGAAGCCCCATATCCTCCTACCGACGTGGAAGCTCACCACTCTACGCGGGTGGCCGACGAACACAGAGTTAAACCCCGCTTACATAAGCGTCATAGTCTTCTCCTTCCAGTTCGGGCTCATGTATGGTGATGTTGGCCAGGGGCTCATCATACTACTGCTCGGTATAATCTTCACGATGAAGTTCAAACGCGGGATGCTGAAGTACCTCGGTGGTCTGTTCCTCCCAATGGGCATAGCCGCCACTATCTTCGGCTTCCTCTACGGCTCATTCTTCCTCAACGAGTCGATACTGGCACAATTCTACGAGCCTATTATGCCCAACCCGATCCATCAGACGACCAAGCTACTCCTCCTCGTTTTCGAGATAGCGGCCATCGAGATCATATTCGGGTTGTGCATAGGCGCCTACAACCAGATTAAGAAGGGCAACCCCGTGGGTGCCCTCGGTGAGCACGGCCTTGGGATGATACTCTACGTCGGCGGCCTATACATGACCGCGATGTACTTCATCTCAATCCACATGAACTTCATGATGGCCCTCACCTACCCCGGCTTCTACGTGATGATAATCGGGATGCTCCTGAGCTTCGCGGAGCCGGTGATTCACAGCATACAGCACGGTCACGGCGTTGGGATGGAGAGCATCGGCGAGGGCGTCGGCGGGCTGCTGATGACCTTCGTCGAGGGACTCGCTAACCTCTTTAGCTTCCTGCGTATCGCCGCGTTCGCGTTAGCACACGCTAGCTTAGCGATAGCGGCTGAGGCACTAAGCGCGGCTCTAGTACTGCCCATTCCGATCCCAATCGGCCTTGTGATCATGAATGTCGTGGCGCTCAGCTTCGAGTTAATATCTAGCACAGTTCAGAGCTTGAGGCTGCTCTACTACGAGTTCATGGGCAAGTTCTTCGACGGGCAAGGGGTACCGTTCAAGCCATTCACAGTTCCGAAGGACAAGAGAATAACCGAGTAAACCCCAAAGTAGAAAAAGGTTATAAACAAAACTGATGAGCTATAGGAGAAAAAGGTGGAATATCGAATGACTTACTCTGAGACTACCCACCGATCGTTGGAGGGGAAGCCTTGAGTACGGTTGATTTTCTTCCCGCTGCGATAGTCGTAGGTGCTACAGTAATAGGCGCAGCGTATGCGATGTCCCAGGGAGCGATCGTTGGGGCATCGGCCGAAGTGGAGAAGAAGAGCACCGTCTGGGGCGCCGCCTTGAACGCGTTCGGTGGCTTTATGATCGTAATGAGCATCCTCTTTACGATCATCATATTGGCTGGAGGTGAAACTGGAGTGATACCTGAGACTGCATGGCCCCTCCTGACCGGAGCGATGACGATGATTGGAGCCGGCTTCGCCGCCGCCCTCTGTATCATGGTCGCCGCTAAGGCGGGTTCCGAGATGCTGAGCGAGAAGCCAGAGCTTTCGATTTGGGCTCTGCTATTCATCGCTCTCGGTGAGGGTCTCGCTATCTACGGTCTGATCGTCACCATCCTGATGGTGAATAAGTAGGCCGTAGGGCGGGACACCCCTACCCACTCCCTTCTCTTCTTAATATTCTCAAGCAAACAACATGCTGCCGCCATGCATCATTCGTGTTAATCCTGCTGGGAAACCCTTTTAATATTAACACCAATGTTTATCCCAAGGGCTTTTAGCCCCATCATGGAAGGGTAAACGCATGAAGTTCAAGGCCTTCGTCTACGTCACCCTCAAGGCCGGGTACAGCGACCCGGAGGGGGAGACAACGGCCCACGCCCTCAGGGGGCTGGGCTACGCTGTTGATGATGTCCGGTCGAGCAAGGCATACGAGGTCAGCTTCGAGGCCGCCGACCGGGCGAAGGCGGAGAAGACGCTCGACGAGATGTGCAGGCGCCTCCTCACCAATCCTACAAAGGACGACTACCGCTTCGAGATAAGTGAGAAGAGATGAGCCGAATCAGGAAGAGCCCGCACCCCTTCGAGCACTTCGAGGTAGACCTACTCAACGCCGGGGACGCGGAGCTGACCCAGATCGGTAAGACCCTAGGTCTCGGCCTAAGCCTCGTCGAGCTACGTTACATCAGGGACCACTACATCGTCAGGGAGCGCAAGGCCACAGACGTGGAGCTACAGACATACGACCAGACGTTCAGCGAGCACTGCAGCCACAAGACCTTCAGGGGCTTCGTCGAGACCCGCGACGGCAGGGTTGACGGCCTACTCAAGACCTACATCAGGAGCGTCGTAGAGGAGCTAAGGCCGGATTGGTGCTACAGCGTCTTCGAGGACAACGCGGGGATCGTAGACCTCGAGGGGGACTACAAGGTCGCCATCAAGGTGGAGACCCACAACCACCCTTCGGCCATCGAGCCGTTCGGCGGTGCAGCCACGGGACTCGGCGGTGTCATCAGGGACATCCTCGGCGTCTGGGCCGACCCAATCGCCTGCACGGACGTCCTCTGTTTCGGCCCCCTCAACTACCCGTGGGAGAAGCTCCCCGAGGGCGTCAAGCACCCCACATACCTCTTCAACGGTGTAGTCGACGGGATCGGCAGCTACGGCAACAGCATAGGGATACCCACGGTTAACGGGGCGACCCTCTTTGCGGACGAGTATACGGGCAACGTAGTCGTTTACGCGGGCTGCATCGGGGTGTTAAAGGACGATCAATACCTCCACGAGGCGAAGCCAGGGGACTACTGTGTCCTCGCCGGTGGAAGGACGGGTCTCGACGGCATCCACGGCGTCACCTTCGCCTCGGCGGAGCTGACGAAGGAGTCGGAGCAGGTCTCCCGACCAGCCGTGCAGATCGCTAACCCGATTGAGGAGGAGAAGCTTAAGCGCGCCATACAGCAGATTAGCGAGCAGAGGCTCGGCTCCGCCATCACCGACATCGGCGGCGGGGGGCTGAGTTGCGGGGTCTGTGAGACCGCGGACAAGTACGACCTCGGAATAGACGTTGATCTCGACAGAATCCCACTTAAGGCGTCGGACATGGCGCCGTGGGAGATCTGGATATCTGAGAGTCAAGAGAGGATGCTTCTAGTCGTCCCGCCCAAGAATCTGGAGAAGGTACTCAGGATATTCGGGGACGAGCAAACCGAGGCAAACGCCATCGGGCGATACAACGGCTCAGGCATCGCCAAACTCACATACAAGGGCATCCCAGTCGCCAACATCGACCTCAAGTCACTATTCAACCCGCCGAAGACGACGCGGACAGCGAAGTGGTCAGACCCGAGGCTCTTGGAGCCTGTCTTCGAGCAGCCCGAGGACCTCGGCGCCATCCTGCTGAAGCTCCTCGCCGGCTACAACGTCGCCAGCAAGGAGAAGGTTGTGCGCCGCTACGATCAGGAGGTTAAGGGGCAGACGGTGGTGAAGCCGATGCAGGGGTGGAACGCTGGGCCGAGCGACGGCGCCGTGGTCAAGCCACTCGCGGACTCGATGATCGGGATCAGCATCTCCTCGGGGATCAACCCCCGTTACGGGAGGATTAGCCCCTACTGGATGGCGGCTTGCGTCATAGACGAGGCCATCAGGAACAACGTCGCGGTGGGGGGGAGGAGGATAGCCCTCCTCGACAACTTCACTTGGGGTAGTCCCGAGTACCCCGACAGGATCGGGAGCCTCGTCGAGGCGTGCAAGGCGTGTCACGACTTCGGCGTCGCCTACGGGACCCCATTCATCTCTGGGAAGGACAGCCTCTTCAACGAGTCCCCGCTGGGGCCGATAGTGCCCACGCTACTCGTCACGGCGCTCGGGATAGTGCCCAGCGTCGGCGGCGCCATCACGATGGACCTGAAGAGGGCGGGGAACCGCCTCTACGTCGTCGGGGAGACCGCCCCGGAGCTCGGAGGCTCGGAGTACTACCACCTCATGGGCCACCTCGGGGCCTCGGTGCCGAAGCTAGACGCGTCGAAGACCTCGGCGACCTACAAACGGCTCACAGCCGCGATGGACGCGGGCATAGTCAAAGCCTGCCACGACGCTTCCGAGGGCGGGCTCGCCGTCGCGCTGGCCGAGATGGCTTTCACCGGCGGCCTCGGGCTTGAGGCGGACTTCACCAAGGTGCCAGTCACCGAGGAGATGAGGGACGACAAACTTCTCTTCAGCGAGTCGAATGGACGCCTACTTGTGGAGGTGCAGGAGGGCGACGCGGCCAGGTTCGAGGCGATGATGAAGGGTTCAACGATAGCCTGCATAGGCTCGGTGACCAAGCAGCCGCGCCTCAAGATCAAGAGGAGTGGGAAGAAGCTGATAGACCTCGACAACGGCGAGACGATTACTGCGTGGAAGACGCCACTGGAGGCCCAGCGATGAAGCGTGAGGACATAAGGGTCCTCCTCATGCGGGCCCCCGGGACGAACTGCGACCTCGAGACGCTCCGCGCCTTCAGGGACCTCGGCGTCCAGGCGGAGCTACGCCACACCCAGGACGTCTTCAAGACGAAGAACCTCCTCGACTACAACGTCCTCGTCTTCCCCGGAGGCTTCAGCTACGGAGACTACGTCCGCAGCGGCGCCATCTGGGCGAAGGAGTGCGAGTACAGGATCGGTCCCGAGCTTGAGAGGTTCGTGGACGAGGGGCGCCCGGTGCTGGGGGTCTGCAACGGGTTCCAGCAGCTCGTGGAGCTCGGCTTCCTCCCTGGATTCGAGGGGAAGTCGAAGTACCCTCAGGCCGCGCTTGCGAATAGCACCCACGGCTACCAGAACAGGTGGATCAGGATGAAGTACGTGGGGCGGGGGAACTGCGGGATGATGGGGTACCTAGAAAAGGAGCAGGTCATCGCGTGCCCCGTCGCACACGGCGAGGGGCGCTTCGTCTTCCCCAAGGATGGTGAAGAAGAGATGCTCAGGAGCCTCTACGATAAGGATATGCTCGTCTGGCGCTACGTGAAGGCGGATGGGGGCTATGCTGAGGGGAGCTGGCCGGAGAACCCGAACGGAGCCTTCCACGACATCGCCGGCATTTGCAATCCGGAGGGGACGGTGCTGGGGCTCATGCCACACCCGGAGAGGGCATACGACGGCTGGCTTATGCCCGAGTGGACGAGGACGGGGCTCAGCCGCTACGGGGACGGGCGCCCATTCTACGAGAGTATAGTGAAGTACACCGAGAGGCGCTTCTAGCCTCTCTCTAACCCTGAGCCCGCTTTCTCCTGTATTCTGACAGACGCTCGTTTAGTTGTTTGTCAGAGATGGCGAGCATCTCGACGGCTAATAGGGCCGCGTTCTTTGCGCCGTCGATGGCGACGGTGGCCACTGGGACCCCGGTGGGCATCTGTACGATACTCAGGAGGGAGTCTATGCCCCCGAGCTTGACCTCCTTCGGGACGCCGATTACGGGCTTGATGGTCTGGGCGGCGACTACGCCGGGTAGTGCCGCTGCGAGACCGGCTATGCAGATGAAGACCTGCGCGTCTGTGCCCTCGACGTACTGGGTTAGGGCCTTCAGGTTCCTGTGGGCGGAGAGGGTCCTCTGCTCGTACTCGACCCCGAACTCCTTGAGGGTTGAGGCGGCTGCGTCGCTGAGCTCCTTGTCTGAGTCGCTGCCGACTATGATGGCGACCTTTGGCATGGGGTAGGATTGGGGTGATCTGCTTATGAAAGTAGTCCCACGGTCGGAGTTCTGGGGCGGGTAACGCTTATCCCCGACTCTCATTCCATTTGATTCGATGTCCGTGCTCAGAATATTCTTTTTCCCCGTGGGAGTCTTCCTCGTCTTCATCGGCACCGTCCTCGCCCTCGATTCACCTTTCATGAAGGCGTCCCTCGACGGCGTCAAGTTCATCAGGAAGAACAGGCGCGTCGTTGGGATAGCGATGGTCCTCGTCGGCTTCGCCGTCATGGCACTCAGCTGAACCGGCGAAACAATCATCTAATCGATCGCCACCCTTGTTCAGCGGAGATTTGCATGATCTACGAGTGGAGAGTCTACGAGGCCTACCCGGGCAGGATGGACGCACTAAACGAGCGCTTCGCCAAGACCACCCTCAAGTACTTCGAGAAGCACGGCATCAAGGTGATAGGGTTCTGGACCGCCCTCATCGGCACCAGCAACGTCCTCTACTACATGCTCGCGTACGACGACCTCGCCCACAGGGAGAGGGCGTGGAACGCCTTCAGCACCGACCCCGGCTGGGTCAAGGCGCGCACCGAGACAGAGCAGAGGGCCGGCGGCCCCCTCACGGAGAGGATCGTGAACATGATCCTCAAGCCCACCGACTACTCCCCAATGAAGTAACTGGAGCCCTCAATTTACTAAAAAGTTCTCAATTTCTTAGCTCCATAGAGCCTCCCGGGGTGAATGGCTTTAAAAATGTCACAAAATGGGCATTTTAACACACCAAGACGATCATTAGGAAATTTAGAGACGACTCGTCACTCCTCGTGCATCTTAATCGCGTCGTATAGCCCTGCGATGAGAAACTGAACGCCGACGCCAAGGAAGAGCCCAGAGTCGAAGACGAGGCTATCATACCTCTGCCTGAGCGAGGGCACCTCGAACCCAACTCTGAACGACTGGAGCAGTGAGTACCCCTGTGGCAACCCGAAGGGAACATACCCCTCCATGACGAGGGACCTGTGCCCCCCGGTTTCGTTCCTCCAGTAAATGGTCTCACCCACCGGCTGGGGCACGGCCTCGGTGACGCGAGAGTCTGGGGGGAGCTCCACCATCAGGGAGACGAACGGGTTCCCCCCCATTGGGACCGCCTCGGGCCTAGCCGCGGAGAGCGCGGCTGAGTCACTGTTCGAGAAGGGCACTAGGAGCTCGTAGCTTGTGTAGCTCGTCTTCTCAGCGACCCCGTACCACCTGAAAGATAACAGGACTCTGTATATTTCGCTCTTAGAGACGGGTTTGAAGGTGTAAGACATGATAGTGACGCCCTCAGCTTCTACCCACTCGGCTGAGGCGTCGCCGACGTAGTAGATCTCCTTCTTCTCTTCATCAAACCCAACGATCTTGAAGAAGGCGAAATCCACCTTGTTGGGCACCTGGAGGCCCAATGTAACATTTCCTTCCGGGTTCATGCCGACCTCGACGTCGAGGGTACAGTCCGCGTACCCGCCATCGAGCGAGACGGACTCAACGACAAACGTAATGTTATTCGCGCTGATGCCCCCATACGCGAACGGTAGAATACCATAGTATGGCAGCGTCGCGGTCGGGGGACCCCTCGACAGCTCGAGGAAGTCCCCTACGCCGACAGCCGTGAAGACCAGTCCCACGATGAGAGGAAAATACACCACTGCGGCCTGCACGAGGGTACGCCGGGAGTAGCGGGGGGCCATAGATTAAGCTCACCTGGGGCGAATAAAGCATTTAGTGTAAACAAACAACAAATGGTCATACGACGCCGTGGTGCGTATACTGAACCATTCAATCTTTACGCAATTATTTTTTTCATTATCTATGGTGGTGCAAGTTGGTGGGGCTAAGGTAGGGCATTCGCCTCCGCTATCCGTCTGAAGACTGTGGCTGACGCCTTCGGCGTCCGCCTCTTCGAGGCGGGATCGACCGAGTAGAGCCCAAACTTGACCTTGTACCCGCTCGACCACTCGAGGTTGTCGATGAGGCTCCAGTGGTAGTAGCCGCGCACTGGGACGCCGTCGAGCTCCACCGCCCTCTGGATAGCGTCGAGGTGCCCGACCAGGTATCTCTCCCTCATCGAGTCGGAGGCGTCCGCTATCCCGTTCTCCGTAACGTAGATCGGCCTCCTGTACCTGCTGTACGCCCAGTCGAGGACCCAGCGCAGCCCCTCCGGGTAGGTGTCGAAGCCTATGTCGCTCGGGTCCACGGCGGGTGCGAAGCCGTAGTCGAGGCGCGGGTCGCCCCCCTTCGGGACGTGCTTCACAAGCCTCCTCATGTAGTAGTTGACCCCAATCCAGTCACACCCCTTGACTAGGTGGGGGAGCATCTCGTCCCCCTCCACGAGGCCGTCCGCGTCCATGTCATAGTCACCCCGGAAGACGGCGTTCAAGCTCCACTCGTTGAAGAGGTAGTCGTTGAAGGCAGTAGCCCTGACGTCCGCGTCACTCGCCGGATCGGCGGGCTCGTGGTAGTGGAGAACCGCGACGATCCCCACGCTAGCGGGTCCAAGTGGACCCGCCGAGGTGGTGTCCCACCTCTTCACCTGCTCGTACGCCAGCCCGTGCGACATCGAGAGGTGCCTCATCGCCGCCATGAAGGTGCCGAAGTCGTTCAGCCCCGGCGGGAACTCTCCCCCGTCGAGGAAGCCGTGATCTGAGACTATCTTCACCTCGTTTATCGTCCCCCAGAGGTCGACGAGGTCCCCGAAGGCGTAGGCCGCATAGGCGCAGTACTTCGCGAACTCGATGAGCGTCCCCTCGTCGAGCCAGCCTCGCTTCCCGACCGGCGCGGCTCCGTCGCGGGTCGCTATCGGGTCATGCAACCACAGGGGTATAGGCCAGTGGTAGAGTGTGACCATCGGCTCCATGCCTCGGGCCCTGCACTCGGCGAGGATGCTCCGGTACCTCCTCACGGCTGCCTTATCCGCGAGGCGTGTAGGCTCTTCATGGCCCTGTCATCCACCCTGACTTTCTCGACGTTCCCGAACCTGTCCCTGTACACCTCCACCGGGACGTCCCCTGTCGAGCCGGGGAAGATTCTCGCCCAGTCGAGGCTCATCCTGAAGGAGTTGCACCCGAGCCCCCGGGCGAGTCCGAGGTCACGCTTGTAGAGTTCCCAGAACCCCGGCCCCTCCTCGGGGACGTCGCCGCTGACCCAGCCCCTCCTCTTATTCTCCGCGTCGTGGACCCAGGCCCACCAGTCCGAACCCTCCGCGTCGTCGCCCCTCCCCATCTCCACCTGGAACGAGGAGGTCGCCACGCCCCACAGGAACCCCTCAGGGAAAGCGCCGCCCAAAACACATCGATCAACGCTTACCCGAGGCCCCATATAACACCTGAGTCCAACCCCACAGGCTTTGATCAACGTTTTATTCACCTTGAACCCGTCCCTATACTATGCCTGAATTCGGAGTCACCCATGAGTCCGCCGACCTGAAGCGTGTTCTCGTCCACCACCCCGGGAGGGAGCTGGAGCTCGCTAACCGGGACCCAGTCGCCCACCACTTCGACTGCGCCGTGGACATAGAGCAGTTCCAGAGCGACCACCGGATGCTAATGGACGCCCTGACGGAGGCTGGCGTAGAGGTCCTCGACGTCGGCACCCTCCTCGCCGACGACAAGCAGATGCAGGGACTCATCCAGCACGCCCCTAACCTCGTCTTCACCCGCGACTCGAGCACCGTCACCGAGGCGGGCGCCATACTCTTCCGCATGGGCCTCCCCAGTAGACGTGCCGAGACCCCCATAATTAGAGCCGCACACGAGGCTGCGGGTACCCCAATCGCCCACCAACTCAAGGAACCCGAGACCTTCGAGGGGGGAGGCTTCGCACTCCTCGAGGGCAAGGTGGCCGTCGCCGGCCTCTGCGACCGCGCCACACAGGGCGCACTTAACGACCTCGGCGACTTCCTCCTCAAGGAGCAGATAATCGACCAGTTCATCCAGCTCAACATGCCAAAGGGATACGTCCACATAGACGGCGAGTTCGCCGAGCTACCCGGTAAACGAGCCATAGCCCACCGCAGCTCCCTCGAGGAGAACCCCGCCACGTTCCACACACGAACCGAGGCTTGGGACGGCAGCTTCCTAGAGTGGCTCGTAGACGACGACTACGACATCATAGAGATCACGGATCAGGAGTGCAACGACATGGCCGCCAACTTCCTAACCGTCCACAGCGACCTCTGCATCCACTACACGGGGAACCCGCGTGTCATGAAGGAGGTCAGGGACCGCGGCATCGAGGTCATTCAGATACCGGGGGACGAGATGCGCAGGGGCTGCGGCGGTATCCACTGCATGACCTGCCCAGTCCTAAGGATCTAACCCCTCCAAGCCGAACCCTAATCTGAATAGAACCGTCTTAATTTTCGATAATTCATTTCCCGAGGGGAAATACAAAATAATCTGTAAATAGTTTTATATAAAACAGTCTCAGGGTAAACTATTCGCCGGCGTTAACCATGAGCAGGACACAGGGAGGATACCTGATCTCGAAGATCCACCAGACCTCGGACAGGATATTCGCGAAGCTCCTCAAGGAGGCGGGGGTAGAGGAGATAAACCCCGCCCAGGGCAGGATACTCTTCGCCCTGTGGAAGAAGGACGACGTCCCAATCACGGAGCTCGCGAATGAGACCATGCTACACAAGTCCACCCTAACGAAGATGCTCGACACTCTGGAGGAGACTGGCCACATAGCCAGAGAAGCGTCCCCAACGGATCGCAGAACGATCCACATCAAGCTAACCGAAAAGAACAGGCAACTGAGGAGAAGATACGACGAGGTCTCCGAGGAGATGAGGGAGATCTACTACAAGGGGTTCACGCAGCAAGAGGTTGAGCAGTTGGGTGGTCTCCTCACCCGGGTCCTGGGAAACCTCGTGGATTACACCGGCGAAGATGAATGAGGTAAGGAAAAGTGGAGTTTTACGAAGCAGTCAGAAAGAGAAGAACGGTCAGGGAGTTCGACGCAAGACCAGTGGAGACCGAGAAGATTCGGCGCGTCCTCGAGGCGGGGCTAAGGGCACCTGCTAACGCCCACCTAAAGGACTGGGAGTTCATACTCCTGCGCGACCCGGAGAACCGGAGGAGGGCACTGGTAGACGCCCTCAAGGCAAGGGACCTCAAGGACAAGAAAGGGGTAGAGGAGCTCATCAAGACGATGCCTTACGAGGAGCTGAAGGAGGTCTACAGGAAGTCCCTCCCCATCCAGCTCACGATGATGCTCGAGGCACCAGAGCTACTTATAGTCTGCTACAAGATGAGGAAGCCCCTCGGGGAGGTAAAGTCCATGTTCGAGCTAAACAACCTGGCATCTGCCTGGTGTTGTGTCGAGAACATAGTCCTCGCGATGGCGGCCGAGGGCTTGTACGGGTGCACCTACTCCCCGTACAACACGGCGGGCCTGAAGGATTACCTTGGGCTACCGAAGGACATGGAGATCGCCGTACTGATTCCGATCGGCTACCCTAAACATGAACCTGAGGAGAGGGAACCGGAGAACCTAGAAAAAAGACTTCACATCGACAAGTGGTGAATTATAGGGTTACATAATGCTTTTTTCGATGTGCTTAATCGAATGGTATCGTCGCCCTTTTTGCTTTCCACCCCTGCGGCTTCGTCCCATCTATACCCATACCTCCGCCTCGGAGCACCACGTCTTCCGCGGGCTGGAACCTCGTCGCGGTCCCCCAGACTACCTGCCTGAGGTCCCGGGCGTCGATGTCCCCGTCGACGCAGATGGTGAGCCCGGGGCCGTTGATAGACTCAGCGAGGGCCGCCTTCGCGTCCGAGCCCTCCGCCATCTTCAGTACGCGTAGGCGGGCGTCCCCCAATGGGTAAGTGACCTCCGCCACGCCGAGGCGTTGCAGGCTCTCGTCGGCTTCGACTTCAGACATCTTCCGAGGTGGGCCAGTGGCGTCGACGATCGCCTTCGACGCGGTGCCGTCGGGTGACGATGAGGGGTCGAGCCTGTGGCAGAAGACCCCCCTGAGCATCTCGACGCCAGACCCAAGCTCCATGTCGCACCTCTCGGCCATGGCCCCCAGCGAGGCGTTGAGGTCCCCGACGTCGACGTCCTCAGGGAGGAGCACGACGAGCTTCAGGTAAGGGTCGAGGCCGAGGATGAGGAGCCCGACCTGCTTCGCGTAGCCGGGGACGGCCCTCGCCGTCGCCTCCATGGAGACGAGGCAGACGTAGTGGGTCCCGGAGACGGGCCACGACATGTCGCGGACCGCGGGCATCGGGGTGAATGCACTCACCGCGCTGTAGATGCGCGCCTGCTTCGGCAGCCCGCTGAGGAGGAGGTGCTCGTCTGAGTTGCTCGGCATTATTGTCTGGTAGATGGCGTCGCGCCGCATTGTGACGCAGCCCACCTCGAAGACGTTCCTCGTGGAGCGCCCGCTCAGGTAGCCGGTGTACTCGGTGAAGGGGCCCTCGTCCTCCTCCTCGAGGGTTATCCTGCCCTCAAGCACCATCTCCGCGTCGGCGGGCACCGGGACATCAACTGATTCACCGGGGACGAGCCTCAGCGGCTCACCGATTAGCGAGCCCGCGACAGCATACTCGCCCGTTATCTTCGCTGCGGCGGCGAGGTAGAGCGCCGGGTGGGCGCCGATGATTACTGCCACGTCGAGGGGCCTCTCCGCTGCCTTTGCCTTCTCGAAGTAGCTCCAGAGGTTCCCCCTGCTGTGGAGGGTGGTCCCGATCTTCGACCCACCCTTGAGCTGCATCCTCGCGTAGCTCAGATTCACCACCTCCGGATTCGCCGGGTCCCTCGCGGCGACGAGCCCGCTGGTGATGTACCTCCCCGCGTCCTGCTCGTAGAACCTCAGGATCGGCAGCTTGGTTAGGTCGATTTCGTCGCCCCTGAGCTTTACCTCCTTCACTGGGCCACTGGGGACGGTCACTGGCTCGATGTTCTGGGCCATAAGTGCGCCCCACTCCCGGTACATGTCGGGGCGGGTGGCCACGGGGTGCGACGCCCCCTCAAGCGCCAGCTTGATCCTGTCGACGTGGCCGAAGAGGTTCACGAGCACGGGCTCCCTGAAGCCTCTTACATTCTCAAAAAGGAGGGCGGGGTTACCGGGGGTGTGGGCGGCCTCCTCCACCCTCCTCGTGACGTCGTACTCGTGGCTCACGGGCTCCGAGACCCTCACGAGCTGGCCGGGGAGCTCACGCTCAACCCTCTCCAAGTAGGTCCTGAGGTCGCGCATGGGTAGAGGTGGGTCAAACCCGATAAAAGGCCGTCGAGGCTACTTGAAGAGCTCGGGCTGGAACTCCTTGAACCCCTCGGGGAAGTCCCACGGGTCGACGACGAACTCGACCATCGCGGGGACTCCGAGTTCGTTCTCCTTCTTCGCCCTCCTGAGTGCCTTCTTCACGTCATTCGGGTCGGTCACCCGGACGCCGTAGCACCCCGAGGCCTGGGCTATCTTCACGAAGTCGGGCTGAGCCTCGAAGTCGACTGCTATGTACCTCTCCCTGTTCGCCCTCTCGTGGAGCTTTATCCACCCGAGGCTGTAGTTGTTGAGGACCACCCACGTGACGGGGGCCTTGTGCTGAACCGCGGTTGGCATCTCCTTCATGAACATCTGGAAGGCGCCGTCCCCAGTCGTGCAGACGACGGGCCTCTCGGGGGCCGCCAGCTTCGCACCTATGCACCCCGCGACGGCGAGTCCCATGCAGGTCTGCTCCGCCGGTGCCACGCAGCCGTCAAGGGCCCCCACCGCCCAGTATGGCCAGTAGTAGCTCCATAGGTCTTGGCTGCCGTTCTCGTTCACTAGCACCGTCTTCGGCCCGAAGACGCGACACGCCTCGTAGATGGCCCTCTTCGTCTTGATGGGCTTCGAGGCGTCGCCGCACTCGGCGTAGACCTCGGCCATGTAGGCGGCCGTCGCCTCGACTATGCCCTTGACGCGTGGCATCTTAGAGAGGGGTGTCTTCTTCAATCCGCCCGCGGCAGTAGGTGAGCAGGTCCCGAAGGAAGAGCTTCGCGTCCCCCACGACGGGCACGGCCGGCTGGAAGTTACGCCCAAGCTCCGAGGGGTCTATGTCCACCTGGATCAGTGCGGCGCCCTCCGGGTAGTACCGCCACGCGGCTGTCTGGAACTCCTCGTTCCTGCTCCCCAGCGAGATGACGAGGTCCGCGGACTGGTATGCATCCCGCCCTAGCCTCGTCCTGTAGAGGCCGACTTGCCCAAGGGACAGCGGGTGGGTCTCGGGGATGACCCCCCGGCCGCTCGGCGTCGTCAACACCGGCGCCCCGAAGAGCTCAGCCAGCTTCACCAGTTCAGTCGAGCAGCCGCTGTAGAGTGCGCCGCCCCCGGCGACTATCACCGGTTTCTTCGCCACGAGGAGGAGCTCGGCGGCCCTCTTCACGGCATCGGGGTCGGGTCTCGCCCTAATGAAGGGTATCGACGGGTGATATTGGGTATCCTTCACCTTCTCCTGTCCCACGTCGAAGGGGACCTCGAGGTAGACGGGGCCGGGTTTGCCGTTGACGGTAAGGGTGAGGGCCCGGCTCAGCGCCCAGTTGGCGCGGTCCCCCCGGGGCACCCTGAAGCCCCACTTCGTTATAGGCCTGAAGAGCTCCATCTGCGGCGCCTCCTGGAACGCTCCCTCCCCCTCGTGTTCGAGGGGCGCGGAGCCGCCGAGCGCTAGCATGGGGACGCACCCACTCCACGCCTCGAGTACGCCGGGGACGAGGTTGGACACGCCGGGGCCGGGGCTGGCGAAGCAGACGCCCGGGCTTCTCTTCATCTTCCCGTAGGCGTACGCCATGAATGAGCCGGAGGCCTCATGCCTCACCAGCACGGGCTCGATGTCGGAGTCGTAGAGCGAGTCGTAGAGCGCGGCGGGGTGGCCGGGGAGGCCGAAGACGTGGCCGACCCCCTCCACCTTTAACCCGCCGACTATCACATCCCAAACGCGTTTACCGGCCAAAAGGGGCACCAAGGAAGTATCCCTCTGATGGCTTGATAAATCCTAGGCTCATATCGGGGCTTTGAAAAGTGATATCTCCCGAGTGACCCATTCAACTCCCGGGGATGCTGAGACGAACATCACGGTCTACGAGGACGACTACTTCATCGTCTTGAGCCCCGACCACCCACTTAACTGCAGGGAGGACGGGGGCCACCTGATGATGGTGAAGAAGGCGGAGGTCACCGACCGATCCGACATGACGGCGGAGGAGGCCATCGACTTCATGCGCGTATCTATGATTGTGGGCAAGGCGATGTACCAAACTCTGGGAGTCGAGAGGGTAAACTACGAAGACCTCGCCAACTGGGGGCTCGACAACCCCGGCGGACCCAAGATGCACCTCCACTTCTTCGGCAGGGCTAGGAGACAGATCCACCAGATCAGGGGGCAGCACATCTCACTCTTCCCGAAGGGGCACCCTATCTACGACGGCCACCTCAAACCATTCACGGAGGAGGAGACACGGATTCTCCGCGAGAAGATCGATGAGATCTCCCACGAGGAGAAGTATGTGAAGATGGCCGAGTTAGCGGGTCTGAATTAAAAGAGAGTTATTTAGAGAGAGTCGGGCTGCTTGAGGGATGACTTAGGGGCCTCGTCCTCGTCATCATCTCTCTCAGCCTTCCCTCCGTAGATAAACTGGAGGTCGTCGAAGCTGAGCTTCTCACCCGCCGCCATCTTACGCTGGGCCTCCTGGCGAAGCGCCTCGACGCGGGCGTTGACCTTCGCCATTTTGTCCCTCTCGACCTTGAGATCGTCGGCTCGCAGGCCATCCCGGATGCCGCGTACCTGGAGGCTTATGTCGTCGAGCTCCTGCTCGACCTTCTTAACCTCCCCGAGGTACTCGACAAACTTGGCGTGCGCCTGGTTCGCCTTCTCCCTCTCCTCGTCCGCCTTCCGGTGGAGTAGGAGCATCGACTCGTGGTGCTTCTGGCTCTCCTCGCGGAACGTGTTCATCTCGTCGCGTATCTGGCGGATGTTCATCTCCGTGGCCTTGGCCTCGGCGGTTGCCTC
Source organism: Candidatus Bathyarchaeota archaeon (assembly GCA_963769425.1). Classification (GTDB taxonomy): domain Archaea; phylum Thermoproteota; class Bathyarchaeia; order TCS64; family TCS64; genus UBA8941. Next base: position 50,447 of record CAVYLP010000004.1, read on the forward strand.
CATAGTGGCCTCGGTCCGTTTTGGCGGCTTCTTGAATGTGCTTAGTCTGCGCCTCAGGGAATTGGCACGCTCGACGAGTTCAAGTTCTCTTTCTCTGTCCAAGAGTTCGCGCGTCGGGGTCGTCATGACCTCCCACTCAACAGTGTTCAGGTCGCGCTCCACCCGCTTCTTCTTCGGGAGTTCCCTGTAGCCCTGCTGGACCTGTTGTTCGATGCCTGCGAGTTTCTTCCGCTTCTCGTCGAGTTGATCGTAGAGGGGCTGGAGCCTATTCTTCACCTCGGCGACTTGGGCGTTGATCTTGTCCCGCTCCTCCTTGTGTTTAATAGCCTCTTCCCGTATCTTCCGGGCGGACTCGTTTATCCTGTCACGCTCGTCGCGCCAGCGATTGACGTGTTCGAATAATTCGCTCCTTTTTCTTCGGAGATCGGAAGCCATTGTTTCAAGCTGGTCGAGCTTGAGGTCGTTGCCAGACATCAGCAAATACACCGTTTAGGGGTCTCAGACCTACGCCTACTATTCACCTCGCCTCTTATTCAAAAAGGAATCGGCCCCACCTCACAGCTCACTTAATAAAAACAGTCATTTCCTCCCCTTTTTAGGCCTAATCGGGAGCTAATTCCCGTTCTTAACAGTTAAATATTTATGTTAATTGAAGCTAAAACATTGGTTGCCTGTTTCTCAGGCTCGGGGACTTGGAGGATATGGGTTCAACGATTGGGCTGCTTTCGTCGTTTGCTGCCCTCGCTTTCGGTCTCTTCTTCTTCATCTACGCGGCAAAATATTACGCATCTATCCTGATCGCACTCAGTGCAATGGGCGTGAGAGGCCTTAGAGACGAGGAGCCCCTAGGTGAGGGGGCAGAGGACTGGAGAGACATGCCTCTCGTCTCAATCCACCTCCCGTTCTATAACGAGGCCAACGTCGCCAAGAGGGTCATCCAGGCGTGCATCGACCAGGACTACCCGAACCTGGAGGTCCTCGTTGCGGATGATTCGAGGGACGAGACTGTTCGGATTCTCAAGGAGTCCGGTTGGAGGAGGCGGCGGCCAATTGTCAAGTTCATTCACAGGCGGGATCGCAGCGGCTTCAAGGGCGGCGCCCTAACCGAAGCCCTCCGCTACATGGACCCGAGAGCCGAGTTCGTCGTCGTCTTCGACGCCGACTTCATACCCCCTCCCGACACGGTGAGGCGGTTCCTGAACAGGTTCAAGGAGGAGGACCCACCTGCTGTTAAAACCGATTTTCTCCTCAACACCCAGCCGCTCACAAATCCCCGAAAACCGATAGCCGCGGTCCAGGGCTACCAGCAACACTATCTTAACAAATCTGAGAACTGGGTCACGCGTGGCGTCAGAGCCGAGTTCTCGGGGAGCTACATGATCGAGAGGGTGGCCGAGGAGAGGCTCGGCGCCATGAAGATGGTCAGCGGGAGCGTTTTCATGCTCCGTGCCGATGTCCTCAGGGAGCTTCGGTGGGGGAAGAGCATCACGGAGGACTGGGAGCTGACCCTCCGCCTCTACAAAGAGGGATACCGTGTGTCCTACACCCCCCTTATACAAGCCCCCGCAGAGATGCCGACGACCGTGAGGGCGCTTACGAAGCAGAGGATGAGGTGGGCGGAGGGGCACACCCACGCCGTCCGCAGACACTTCAGGGGCATACTGGGCTCGACCAGGCTCAGTATTGCTGAAAAGCTCGAGTTCCTCTACTTCGCCCCCTACTATCTCCAGAGCCTCATGCTACTCGCTGGCTCAGCCTTCTGGCTTCTCGCCGAGGTCAACCACCGATACCCCTGGTTCTGGCAGCCAGCCTTCGGGTGGAGCCTCCTTTTGAGCAACTTGCTCGCCTCCCCCCTAATGTGCCTCGCGGGGCTCTGGCTCGAGGGGGATCTGCGAGCCGACTACGGAGGCGCCTTCAGTCTCGTAGCCCTCACCTACATCCTCGCCCCCTACCAGGGGTATGCGGCGCTCCGGGGACTTCTCGAGAAGGAGGAGGGGAACTGGATCAGGACGCTGAAGACGGGGAGTGTCACAGACAGGTTCCTGCACCTTAAGCTGAGGGGGATGATGAGGTGGCTGAGGATCGGGGGCGGTTTCAGCAGGTACAGGCCGAGGGTAGAACTACCAGTTGTAAACCTCCCGGTTAGGGGGATGCTGGCCGTGGCGTCGTTGGCCCTTCTAGTGCTCCCGCCGGTTGTAGCGTTGATGTTGGTGATCTAGATGGCAAGATACTACTCGATTCAAGGGAACAACCTATACATGTACACGACGATGGGGGATGACCTCATCGACCTCAACTCAATCCCCGAGGGGCTCGGGCTCTTCAGCGCCGAGGTCCCTTGGAGGCTGACGCCTTGGGCGGCGGTCACCGAGGAGGCCCCGGAGGAGGGGCTGAGGGTGGCAGAGATACTCCTCAAGGAGAAGGGGTTCGAGTGTTCAACCATCGACAGTGGGGACGTTCGAGGATTACTTCCTAAGCGGCGATGCTAATCTTCTCCCCTCACTTGAGTCGATTGTTGTGACGGAGGTCGTGCCGATGCACCAGTGGGAACTCGACCACAGGCCGAGTATCCAGGCGAAGCCTCGAATGCGTCATCCGTCCATGAGGAGGAGGGCTCCGAAGCCCATCCCCCTGCAGAGGACTTCCAAGGGCTGATTTGGAAAGTGACATGGCAAAGAGGCCCTTTTTTTCACCAAGCCTCCCCACGCGATCTGTTGATCCCATTGGATGGAAAGAGTTGTAAATCGGGGCACATAATTGAATGGGATTCCGCCTTGATGACGGTTCACAAGTTCAACAGGGACGCTAACGTCAGTTACTCGACTCTGATGAGGGAGGCTTTCGAGGCGACGGTGAAGCTGGCGAGGACCATGGAGAGGGAACTCGGGAAGGAGAAAGCGCATAAGATACTCTATATGAGCCGCGTCGAGGGCGACCTCGCTATGATCGCCGAGCAGATGGAGGACCAGCAGCCGATCCAGACTTTTGCTGAGTTCAAGAAGCTCATGAAGGGGCTGCACGAGAACCAGTTCGCTCGGAACCTCTTCACAATCACATACCCCGTTGACAACGATCATGAGATAGAGTTCAGGACGACGGAGTGCATACTCGCCAAGGTCTTCAGGGACATGGGCGCAGAGGACCTCGGTGATATAATGTGCTGCCAGCCCGACTTCAACACAACCCCCGCCTACTGCAGGCGGGTGAGCCTGAAGAGGACGAAGTCCCTTATGAAGGGGGACGCATACTGCGACACGAAGTACTGCTGGAAGTAGGCTAGTCTTCCTCTTCCTCGTCCTCTTCCGCCTTGGGTTGTGGTGCCTGGGCGTCGGTCTTCTTCCCGAAGCTCACGATGAGGTCGATTAGCTGCTTCTGGTCTACCTCGGCGCGGCTCCTCCAGTCCATGTAGAGTACGCCCTTCTCGTCCTCACCCAGGTAGCCCTGCTGGATGTAGCGGTCGATGCTCATCTTTACGCGCCACCCGGGGAGCTTCTCCTGAAGGAGCTTCTCAACGTCGGTTCGGGGCGCCTTGCCCTGCTTCGAGATTATATATGCGATGGCGACTGCGAGGCCCGCGATGTCGTCTACGCGCCACCCGATGGTCTTCGCGGCCTTCTGGTCGATGCCGCTACGCATCGTTATGTAGAATCGGGCGTCTGCGAGCTGGGTCTGGTCAGGATCGATGATATTGGGGTCATCTAGTACGCGCGTTACCTGCAGGTCCATAGGCTGGAGTTGCTTGTCAAGCACCTCAAGCACGTTCTCCCAGTCGGGGCCGAGCTCCTGGCGGAGCTCCCAACCGCGTACCCCGGGCAGCCTGTGGTGCTGGAAGAATAGTAGGTGAACCGCTTCCTTGATCTTCCGGGCGTAGCCGGCCTCTGATCTTACCCTTTTCGCCATATTTTCCACTCCTCGTAGTCGACCAGCGTTGGTATGCTCACCTTCGCCTGCTCCGGGTCGGGGCTCGGCTCCACGTTGTGTATGATCTCCACCTTCTCCCCGAACCTGTCGGACTCTATGTTGGCGTAGCCGTAGCCGACGAGAAAGACGGTGAGGTAGCTGCGCTTGACGGTCTCCTCGTATGTTTCTGCGCCTATCCAGTCCCAGTAGGCGACGCGGCCGCCTTTACCGACTCGTGCCTCTAGCTCCTTCCAGAAGGAGTCCATGATCTCCGCAAAGCCCTCCTCGGGGAGGTATCCGAGGGCGCGCGCCTCGTCAAGCGTTGCCATTCCTGCGTCCACCATCTGGATGTTAGACTCCTTCCACCTCTCGGCGAGGGGGATTAGGTCGGTCCAGTAGCCGAGGCTCCCCGCGAGGGTGCTCGCGCTCAGCTGCTCCATCTGTACCATCGGGTGCCAGCTCCTGAGGAAGCTGTCGGCGATGGCGGAGATGTCCATGCGCTGAATCTGCTGGTTGAGCAGGAACGGGTCCTTGTAGAGGGTTGTGCTCTGGTGCTGTATCCAGTCGTTCTGACTCTGGAGGACGTCGCTGAGGCCCTTGATGGCCGCGGCGTCGGTGCAGAAGTCCTGGAGGCTCGTGGTCTCGGGGTAGTATCTGCGGATGACCTCGAGCATGTAGTCGATGTCGACGGCGAATGGCTCGACGCTGCCGGCCTGCACCGCGCGGCAGAGGCTTATAACCCCGTTAAGTTCGTCTCTCTTTCTGCCGCTCATTCTTGCACCAACTTGACGTCGCTCGTGTCCTCAGTCTTATGGACCATGATGATGTGGACGTCTTTCCCCTTGAAGGTGACCTGACTGGGGGTGATGGCCATGTACTGGTCCTTCGTCCCCTCCATGGTCGAGACGATGAACTCGCTGACGACCTCCTTGTTCTTTGGGTCCATGTGTAGGTCGAACTCGTCCACTGCCCTGAAGGGGCTGAGGACGTTCTGCTGGAGAGCTAGTAGGAAAGCCATGACAGTGGTGCTCCTCTCTCCTCCACTATGCGTGTATGGGTCGAGGCGAGATAGCTGCCCGCCCTTGAAGCTGACGAATATCTCGAGCCCCGCCTCCTCTATGTCGGAGGGGTTGATGAGTCTTACCTCGCCGCGTGCCTGTAGCATGCTTAGGAGGCTCTGGTAGCGGGCGTTGACCTCGTCGAGGAGATTATGTATGACGTCCCCCCACTTGCGGGTGCGCTCCTCTATCTCCGTCATGACCTGGCGGCGGTCCTCCTGAACCTGGGCGACCTTCTCCTGTATCTCCTTGTAAGTCTTGGCGTAGGAGTCATACATCTCCTCAGCGTCCTCGGGGACCTCGGCGAGGCCCATGAGTATACCGGATGTCTTCCTTATCTCGTTGAGAACGTCGTCGCCGGTTCTGCCCGTCTCGACGCGTGGGCCCTTGATCTGAGCCTCCGCCTCGGCGTCTCTGCGCTCCGTATTGGCTCGGTCAATGTCGGCCTTCAGCTCCTCGATGCGGCGCTTGAGGCGGCCACGTTTGTCCTTCAGGAGGGCGAGCTGTATCCTGCCCTCGACGTGCTGGTCGGTGGCGGCGTCGATCTTGACGCGGAGAACCTCCATGTCCTCGGTGACACGACTCACGGAGACCTCGGCATCGCTCAGCTGCTTGCTTAGCTGCTTGATCCTCGACTCGGCCTCGCCCCTCTGGGTGATGAGCTCCCCGCTCCAACCGTCGAAGGTCTCACTCTGAGTCTTCTCTAGCTCCTCTATGATGTTGAAGTAGTCGTCGAGTTTGGTGGGGCCCTTCTTGAGTCGCTCCCTGAGGGTCTGAGCCGTAAGTTCGAGCTTCTTCCTCTGCTCACCGCTCGTCCCGAGCATCTTGTTTATGCTCTGGATGCGGTCCTTCGAGGAGTTTATGCTGAACTCGCTTATGCCTAGTGCCCTCTCGGCCTCGACGCGGCGCTCTATGAACTCCATCCACTGGCCGCGGAGCTGCTTCATGACTTCGTCGCTGTCGACGACTGCCTTACCGAATCTGTTCATCTCCTCCTCGGCGGAGTAGAGATCAGCGTCGGCTTGGTCGAGCTCCTGTTCGAGCTCCTTGACGTTTCCCTCCAGTTGGAGGACTCGGCTCCACGCCATCTCGCGTTGGAGGAAGTTCATGCGCGTCTGTAGCTTCTTCTTCTCCTGCAGACGCTCGTTCTGCTCGCGCCAGTAGGCGAGGGTCTCGCGTGCGCGGTCTAGGAGCTGGTTGAGGCTCTGCTCCTCGCTGAGTATGCCGCCGAGGCGCTGCTTCGCCTCGACGACATCTCTGCGGAAGGTGTTGAAGCCGACGGCTTCCTCGAGCATAACAAGGCGCTCCTGTGGGCTGAGTTCTGCGAAGCGGCCGGGCATGTTTTGGTGCATGATGATGAGCATGTTGTCGGGGTCGAAGCCGAATCCGTCTAGGAGGTCGACGACCTCCGCCTTGCTGACAGTGCGCTGGTTTAGCTCGAACGTGTATTTACCGTCGCGACGGATGTTGCGTGCGAGGCGTACCTCGTCAACGTTGAAGGCGGGGACGGGGCGCCTACCGTTCTCGCGTGGGCTGTTGTCGAGTATGAGGCTGACCTCGGCCTGGTCCTGCTCCCAGCGGATGAGGTCGCTTAGCTTCTTGCTCCTCTCCGTGTAGGTGTCGCCTAGGGCGACGCAGATGGCGAGGAGGAAGCTGCTCTTCCCGGCGCCGTTGGGGCCGCAGACGACGTTTACGCCGTCCCTGAGCGGGATGCGTGCGTACTCGTAGGACATGAAATTCTTGATTATGACTTCCTTGATCAGCATCCGCGGCGCCTCTGAACTCCTGTGTCTAACAGTCCTCTATTTTTAAACCTACCCCGCTTTTTTCCGGTGGGGTGGATGAAAGTGAAGGTAAAGGGTCGCCCTTAAACCTTTTACATGGATGCCGCCACGCTTGAGGGGATTGTGATGGTCAAGCTCTCTAAGAGGCAGGAGGCGGAGGCGATGCGCATACACGGTGAGGCGGTCGTCGTCGACACCCATTGCGACACTTTGATGGAGTTCATGCCCCAGCGATACGGGCAACCCGCGGCGAGGAAGCTGGGGCAGCGAAGCGATAAGGGGCACATCGACCTCCCACGCCTGAAGGAGGGCGGCATCGACTGCCAGACCTTCGCCATGTACACGGGGCGCCGCGAGGGGCAGCCGGACGCGCTCCTCACCGCGATGCAGATGACCGACGTCTTCTACAGGGAGATGGAGGAGAACGAGGAGGGGATCGTCCCCGTCACCTCCGTCGCGGGAGATACTCGCCGCGAAGGAGGTTGGCAAGTGCAGCGGGCTCCTCTCCATCGAGGGCGGTGAGCCGCTGATGGGTGACCTCGGCGTCCTCCGCAACTTCTACAAGCTCGGCGTCAGGATGCTCAGCTTCACGTGGAACTGGCGCACACCCTTCGCGGACGGGCAACTCGCGTCCCGAACCGAGAGCAAGCTCACGGACCTCGGCGTCAAGGCGATCGAGGAGATGGATCGCCTCGGCATCGTCCTCGACACGAGCCACATAAGCGACACCTGCTTCTGGGACATCGCCGACGTGAAGAAGGGCCCATTCATAGCGAGCCACAGCAACAGCCGCGTCGTCTGCGACCACAAGACGGAACCTCACCGACGACATGCTGCAGGCCCTCGCTGACCACGGCGGGGTGACGGGGATGAACTTCGCCCCCGACTTCATCTCCAAGGATGGGGCCACCGTCGAGAAGCTCGTCGACCACATCGACTACATCGTGAAGAGGATCGGGCCGGACCACGTCGGACTCGGCTCCGACTTCGACGGCATAGGGACGCCCCCCGTGGGGCTCGAGGACGCCTCGAAGATGCCGAACATCACCCGGGAGCTCGTCCGCCGAGGCTACGAGGAGGAGGACATAAAGAAGATACTCGGCGGGAACCACCTCCGGGTCCTCGGCCAGATCCTCAAGTAGCGTCACCTGACGGCGATATTTCTATCAACCCAAGCGACCAAGACTGTCACATGACTGCCTTCGAGGTTCTCTTCAGGGTGAAGCACGCTGGGGCTCTACTGGAGCTTAGCGAGCGCCACCCCTCAATGCGCGTCTACACGTGGTGCAACAGGGTCAACGAGGTGCTGGAGGTCGAGGTGGGTGACCCCTCTGAGTATAGTGAGGTGCTTAATGAGGTGGGGAAGGTCGCTACCATCGTGGGCGAGTCCGGGGAGGGGGGCTTCCACGTCATCGAGTCCACCTGCTTCTGCACCCCTCAGAACAGCGTCGGGATGAACGTCGAGGACCTACCCGTGCTCCTCGTCTCCCCCGAGGTTATGAAGGGGGGCTGGGAGCACTACCGCCTCGTCTTCTTCAGGCACGAGGACTTCGCCGAGGTTCTGCGCAGGCTGGAGGCGAGGGGCTTCACCGTCGAGGTGCTGGAGAAGGCGGAGATCAGGGGTTCGCTCGCGGGAGCCTTCTGGAGGCCGACTCCTCTCGCCGGGAGCCTGCTCGAGGCCGATCGTCTTCTCCTCCCTCACGGGGAAGCAGATGGACGCCATGATCCGGGCCTACACACACGGCTACTACCGCCTTCCTAGGTCGGCGGACATACAGGAGATCGCGAGGAGGGAGAGGGTGAAGAGGACGACCTTCCAGGAGCACCTGAAGAAGGGGGAGAACAAGATAATCGAGCGGATCATCCCCTACATGAGGCTCTACGCCTCCCGGGCGTGGGCGGTCAGGTGACGCGGATAAGCTTACCCAGCTGAGGGAGGAGGATGAATCATGACTGAGGGCATGATGGCTTGCTGCGGGCTCAACTGCGCGACCTGCAGGGCATACCTGTCGACGAGGAAAGGTGACCGACGCCACGGCGGCCGAGATAGCGGCGCTCTGGTCCAACCCGGAGGAGGGCGACTATAAGCCGGAGGACATCTGGTGCGACGGGTGCCACTCGGAGAGGCTTCACGCCTTCTGTGCGAAGTGTCCCGTCAGGGCCTGCGTCAGGGGGAGGGGGCTCGGGAACTGTGGAGGGTGCGCGGAGTACCCATGCGGCAAGCTGGAGGCGCTGTGGGGGTCATGGGTCGAGGCCTCCCCCGTCGAGGCAAGGGCCAACCTAGACAAACTAAGACGCGGGGGTTAGACTTTTCCTTCAACCAATAAAATCAACCAGCAACCCATCATGAACTTTGTGTCACAAAGTATATATGTTTCACAAAGTACTCTGTAATCAAGGGATAAGGCTTGGGCGAAAACATAGACCTCAGGGAACTGCAGAAGAAGGCGATGTCCTCCTTCCACGAGGACGGCGTCATCGACATAATGATAGGCTTACTCGGACTCATCTGGGGCTTCTCAGCCTTCACCGACGACTCGTCCCTGAGCATAATCTGGATCGCCGTCGTGATACCCAGCTACTGGTGGCTGAAGAGGGAGTACACGATACCGAGGATAGGTCTAGTCCGCTTCTCGGGCCGGAAGAGCGGGGGGCGGTCGAGGACGCTCTTTGCGGGTCTGGTCGGGGCAGGCGTCGCTGTCGGCTTCGCGGTCTGGTGGTCGGCGACCCTGACGACCCGGCCGTTCTACTACTACCTCATCACCGATTACTGGGGAGTCATCTTGGGGGTCGGCGCCGCGGCTGCTGGAGTCGCCTACGCGAAGGTTTCTTACCTCCCCCGGTTCTATGCTTACTCCGCCCTCACCCTTGCGCTCATCGGCAGCGCCCAGTACTCGGGTCTCCCCTTCGGCGTCCACCTCATAGCCCTCGGGGCCTCTTTCCTCGTCTACGGGGGTTACCTTCTCTACAGGTTCACCCGGAAGTACCCGGTGCAGGCGGTCGACAGTCAAGTTGGCTGAGACACCCGCCGACGGTATCGACAGGGTGATCCACGAGCCCGCCAGGCTCATGATAATGGCTTACCTATACGTCGTCGACTCCGCCGACTTCCTCTTTCTGATGAGGCAGACGGGTCTGACCTTCGGGAACCTCTCGAGCCACATGGCGAAGCTGGAGGGGGCCGGGTACATCGAGGTGGTGAAGGATTACGTTGAGCGGAGGCCCCACACGATGCTCAGAATGACGCCCAAGGGCAGGAGCGGCCTTCGAGGAGTACCGTCGAGGGATGGATAAACTCTTCAAAGGGCTGTTGTGACAGATCCCATCTTCTATGTATATTAGGTATGGTTCCCTCTCGAAGTTGCGGGGAACGACCCTGACAGACGGTGGGCTCAGGCGCAGGCTCGGCCTCTTCGACGCGACGGCGATAAACGTCGGGGCGATCATCGGCGGTGGTATATTCGTCGTCACGGGGATCGTCGCGGGGCTCGCGGGCTCCGCCCTCGTCGTCTCGATGCTCCTCGCGGCGGTGACCAGCCTCTTTACGGCGCTCAGCTACGCGGAGCTGGCGGCGTGGCTCCCTGAGGAGGGGAGCGTCTACGAGTACGGGTACAGGCTCCTCTCACCCTCCGCGGGTTTCCTCGGAGGCTGGATGTGGTTGCTCTCCAACATATTCAGCGGCGCCGCGGTGGCCCTCGGGCTCGGCAACTACACGGCGGCACTGATCCCCGGTCTCAGCCCCAACCTCGTGGCAGCGGTCGTCTGCGTCGCCTTCACCGCTTTCAACTACCTCGGGATACAGCACTCGGCGCAGCTCAACAACGCGCTCGTCGTGGCGAAGCTGCTCATCTTGAGCTTCTTCGTCGCCTTCGGGCTTCTCTTCGTGAAAGCGGGGAACTTTCAGCCCTTCGAGCCCCTCAGGGTCGGCGTCCTCTACGGGGCGTTCTACATCTTCTTCGCCTACGGCGGTTTCGCGAGGGTGGCGGTCGTAGCGGGGGAGATCAGGGACGCCGAGAGGGTCGTGCCGAGGGCGATCGTGCTCTCCCTCGCCATCTCGACGGTCTTCTACATCGCGGTGGGGATGGTGGCTGTTGGGCTGGTGGGAGCGGGAGCCCTCGCTGGCTCGGGTCACCCGCTTGCGCTCGCGATAGGGGTGACGGGCAGCGACACCGCTGTGCTCCTCGTCTCCCTCGGCGGCATCATATCCACGGCGAGCGTCCTCCTTACGAGCATCCTCGGCGTCTCGCGACTCGGCTTCGCCATGTCGCGTCGGGGTGACATGCCCGCCATCCTAAGCAAGCTCCACCCCAAGTATGGTTCCCCCAGCGTCTCCGTCGTCCTCACGGGGGCACTCATGACTGCCCTCGCACTCCTCGTCGACCTAAGCAGCGTCGTCGCGGTGAGCACCTTCGCCATGCTCTTCTACTACGGCGTGGGCGACCTCGCGGCGATGAGACTCGAAAGGCTCGAATAGGCGCTACCCGTCTGTCGTGCCCGTGTTGGGGGTGGTGACCTGCGTGGCGTTCATCGACTTCGCAGTCTTCCTGTCTCCGACCGCCTGGGTTAGGGGATGGTCACTCTCGGCGTAGGTCTTCTCTACTACCTCCTGGTCCACCGCGGGATGTCCAGATCAGGCGGCATGGCCCTCTATAACCCTTAAATGGGTCCCAGTCTTCCCCTTGCTTTAGGTGTAATACATGCCGACGGCTGGGAAGGTCTTCGTCTCCACCGAGTACAAGAAGCTCGCTGACGTCGCCGCTGCACTCGAGGGGCACAAGGTCGAGGAGGAGTACGCCGAGGGCGACTTCAAGCTCACCCTCCTCACCGAGGTCGCGAACGTCAAGGTCACCGAGGGCATACTCACGGGGCTCTACAGCTACGACCACGTCGTCTACAACTACCACCGCGGGAAGGTGCTCCCCGCTGCAGCGACGACGGAGGTGCTCTTCAGCATGAGCGAGTATGATGGCCGCATCTTCCTTGTTGTCGTTGACAAGAAGGCCATAGCGAACAGGATCGCCAATAGGTTGAGCGAGATCGCCTTCGGTGAGATGGGCGTCATAGTCGAGGCACGTATCCTCCCGGAGACGATGAAGAAGTTCCACATCGCAAACAAGGAGGGCACCAAAGTCATCTTCTTCGAGAACATGGACATCCCGAACATAAACAAGCTCAGCCTATACGGCCCCGACCTCGTCGACACGAAGCTCTTCAAGGAGTACGATAGCATCGGAGACCCTTGGTATGTGCTGGCGAAGAGCAAGAAGTTCGGCTACACCGTCGGGTTGGTCAGGGACGGTTCCGTCACCATCTTCAACACCGTTGATCAAGGGCAATACCTTCAATACGTGCGGGAGGATGTGATCCCAATGACCCAGCCCCCGAGGGCTAGGAAGGACGAGGAGGAATAGCAATGGTTGACAAGACGCTTGACTGCACAGGTCTCTTCTGCCCCGAGCCAGTGTTCCGCACACGCATGGCGCTCGACGAGCTTGCATCCGGCCAGACCCTCGAGGTCCACGCCGACGACCCAGCCGCCTACGAGGACCTGCGCAGGCTCGCGGAGCGCCTCGGCCACACCGTCGTCTCCGAGAAGAAAGAGGGCGACGAGACGGTCATAGTCATCAGGAAAAAGTAATTCCCCCACCGGATGTTATTTTAGTCTATAACACATCCTTTAAATTGTAAAAACCACCGAAAACAAGCCTAAAAATAACACAAACAACAAAACCACCCCAACGAGCCGACGACGCCCCCACCAATCCGCGAAACAGGTAACATAATGTTGTTGTTACTATACCACTTAAAAAGAGACTTAGACACCCCTCTGAACCCTTTTAATCCACCAATCCCCCAATCAACAAAAGGCGAACCATATGAAGGCCTACCTCGACAATGGCTCAGGAGCACCAGTAGACCCAAGAGTCCTACAGGAGATGCTTCCCTTCTTCACCGAGCATGTCGGCAACCCAGCCAGCTTCCACAGCGAGGGCTTCAAGGCACTAAAGTCAATAAACAGGGCACGCGAGCAGGTCGCCGCCCTAATAAATGCCGACCCAATTGAGATAACCTTCACCGCAAGTGCAACCGAGGCCACAAACCTCGCCATAATCGGCACAGCAAACCGCTACAAGAACAAGGGCAATAGAATCATCTCAAGCGCAGTCGAACACATAAGCACCGTAAACATCTGCAAGGACCTCACACGAAGTGGATGGGAGTACGAGCAGGCCCCCGTCGACAGATACGGCATTGTCAACCTCGACAAACTCGACCAACTTACAACAGACAAGACCGTCATAGTCACCGTCATGGCAGCAAACGGCGAGATAGGTACAATCGAGCCCATCAAAGACGCCGCAGCAATAGCCCACGCAAAGGGCGCCTACTTCCACACAGACGCAACCGCAGCACTCGGCAAGATCTCACTCGATGTCAAACAACTAGACACCGACCTCATGACCCTCAGCAGCAACGACATAAACGGCCCCAAGGGCGTTGGAGCCCTATACGTCAAGAAGACCATCCGCCCACGCCCAGTCATCATTGGTGGAGGCCAGGAACAAGGCATGCGCAGCGGCACCGAGAACACACCTGGCATAGTCGGTTTCGGCAAGGCCGCAGAACTCGCAAAGCAAGAGCTGCCCGAGGAGTCCAAGAGACTTACGGAACTACGCGACCACCTGATCAAGGGACTGACCACAACGATCCCCGAGGCTCACCTCAACGGCCATCCGACCAACCGCACACCAAACAACGCCAACGTCCGATTCAGCTATATCGAGGGCGAGGCACTCACATTGAGCCTCGACGACGTCGGCGTACAGTGCAACACAGGCTCCGCCTGCGCCGCAAAGACCCTTGAACCAAGTGCCTGCCTACTCGCAACCGGCCTTAAACCGGAGGACGCCCACGGGAGCCTAGTGTTCACCCTCGGGAAAGCCAATAATAAGGAGCAGATCGACTACGTCATACAGGTGCTACCCGACATCGTCAAGCGCCTACGCGCTATGTCGAGCATAACCCCACAGGAGCTAAAGTAGAATGTACAGCGACAAGGTCATGGAGCACTTCAAGAACCCCCGCAACGTCGGGGAGATACCTGACGCCGACGGAGTAGGAACCGTCGGCAACCCCGTCTGCGGCGACATGATGACCATGTACATAAAGGTCAAGAACGGCAAGATCGCAGACATTAAGTTCAAAACATATGGCTGCGGTGCTGCTATTGCAACCAGCAGCATGACCACCGAGCTCGCAATGGGTAAGACCCTCGAGGAGGCAGAAAAGATCACACGCCAGAGCGTCGCAGACGCCTTAGACGGCTTACCCCCAGTCAAGATGCACTGCAGTAACCTAGCCTCAGACGCACTCCTCGAGGCGATAAAGGACTACAAGAAGAAGCAGGAGGAAAAGAAGAAATGAATGAAAAGGTCGAGAAATGCCCGATGTGCGGCCTCCCGAAGGGGGAGGACTGCGACCTAATGGTAGGAAAAAGCGGGGAAAAGACCCTCGTTTGCTGCTGCGAGAGGCTACAGAAGAAAAACGTTAAGAAGTAGCACTGCCGGGTATTGACAAGTACCCCCCCGAGGGCCCTTATTTGGACAGATTCAAGTTAGCCTCGCGCCTCTCCGCGGCCCTCAACGCGCCATTAATCACTGTCATAACGTTCGTCCCCCTGATACTCATAAGCGGGATCAGCGACGCCCCCCTCCTCATCGCGATAACGAGCTTCTTCGGCTGCATCCTCCCCCTCGCCATGGTGTATGGCCTCCTCAAGCTCGATATTATCAATGACTTCTACGCCCATGAGAGGGACACCCGCTTCATCCCCTTCCTCTGGACCACGTTCTTCTACCTCCTCGGGACGATAAGCCTCATACTCGTCTCGGCGCCACCAGCCGTGACTGCACTCATGGCCTGTTACTTTGTCAACGGTATAGTTTTAATGGTCATCACGATGAAGTGGAAGATCAGCATACACGCAAGCGGCATAACGGGCCCCTTCACGGCACTCGTCTACCTGCTCGGCGGGGTAATGCTCCCCCTCCTACTCGTTGTGATACCCGTCGCGTGGGCGAGGGTCGAGCTAAAAGCACACACGATAATGCAGGTAGCCGTCGGTGCGATACTTAGCTGCGCCCTGACGTGGCTGCAGATGAGCTTCTACCTCCACAGGCTAATCCTGTAAAGGAAAGGGGTCTAAACCCCGAGCACCTTATCACCCATCATCTGTCCGAAGGCGTAAGCCCGCTTCACCTCTTCCCCGTTCGGCTTGAAGACGAAGTCTATATCGCTCTCGACCATCTGGATTCCGCTCGCCTGCATCTCGGTCTCCACCATCTTCTTCGCCCCACCGGCCCAGCCGTAGCTACCGAAAGGCTGCTCCGATCTTGTTGACTGGCTTCAGCCCACGCATGTAGGCGAGGAACCCAGCGACAGTGGGGAAGATATGGTTGTTGAGAGTCGGTGATCCGACGATGATGGCCTTCGCCTCGAGGATGTCAGCTATGACATCGCTGTTTGCGACTCGCCCCGAGGCAGTGGAGCCTCACCTCGACCCCCTTCGAAGCTATGCCATCTGCTATCGCCCTAGCGAGCACCTGGGTGCTCCCCCACATCGTGTCATAGACTACGACTACCCTCTTCCTACTCACCCCCGCTACCCATCCCTGGTAGGCGGCTAGTATCTTCCCCGGGTCCTTCCTCCAGACAATACCGTGGCTCGGGGCGATCATCTCCACTTGCACACCCTCGAGCGCCTTGAGAGCGCGGGAGACGCTCCTCCAGAGGGGCATCAGGATGTTGGCGTAGTAGGTGGATGCCTCCTGCATGAGCTCCGCTTCGTCGACCTCGTCGTCGAAGCGGCCGCTTGAGGCGAGGTGCTGCCCGAAGGCGTCGTTGCTGAAGAGGAGCTTCTCCTCGGGCATGTAGCTCACCATCGAGTCGGGCCAGTGAGCCATGGGGACTGGCACGAAGGTAAGGCTCCTCTTCCCCAGCTTGAGCGACGGCATCTTCTCGATCGGTGTCACATTGATGTCCTCACCGTAGTACTTTCTGAGTGTGTTGACGCACCGCTCCGTCGCGACTATCTCTGCGTTCGGGCAAGCCTCAAGGACCCTCCTGATGCTACCCGAGTGGTCCGGCTCCGCGTGGTTCGCCACGATGTAGTTGACCTTCTTCGGGTCTATGACCTCTGAGACCCTGACGACCTGCTCCTCGGCGAACGGGGCCTTCACGAAGTCGATGAGCGCCACCTTCTCGTCGACGACTAGGTAGGAGTTGTAGCTGCTCCCCCTGTGGGTGATGTAGCCGTGGAAGTTGCGTATGCTCCAATCCACTGCGCCGACCCAGTGGATGCCCTCCTTAATCTCCGTCATGAGAACAAACCTTCGAATCTCTCGAAGGAAGGAGCAAATAAAAGTGTTATGCGCTTGGGACTTCGACCTCGAGGAGGTCGCTCGCTACAATCGTGTCGGGGAACACCTTCAGAGCCGCCTCGAGTAGAGGAGTAATGTCGCCGTACCGGCTACTGATATGCGTCAGGATAAGGCGCATAACTCCTGCCTCCGTTGCGACTCCCGCGGCTTGGCTGAAGGTAGAGTGTCCATCCTCCTTCGCCCGTTCGATCAGATTATCTGCGAAGGTTGCCTCATGTATCAGTAGATCAGCCCCAGAGGCAAGTCTCACTATTTCCTCGCTTGGCCTCGTGTCCCCCGTGTAGACTATGACCTTTCCGCGGCGGGGTGCATCGGCCACGTCGAGTGACTTGACGATCCTTCCAGCGACCTCAACATCCTCCCCCTCCTGGAGCCGCTTCCATAGCGCACCCTCTGGAACGCTCAGCGCCTTCGCCTTCTCTGGGTGAAACCTGCCCGGCCTTGGCTTCTCCCTGATCGCGTATGCCCATTCCTCTAGTCTGTGATCACCTCTACAGACCTCAACCTTGAATGAGTTGCCCTCGTAGACCACACCGGGCTCGCCAATCTCGTGGACTTTGACGGGGAACGCTGGGCCGCCGAGTGTGTTCGAGACCCCCTGTAAGAATGCGTGGAGCCCCCTAGGGCCAAATATGTCTAGCTGCTCCTCCCTTCTCTGGAGCGTCATCGACTGCAGCAGGCCGGGGACACCGAGGACGTGGTCGCCGTGGAGGTGTGTTATGAATATCTGCTTGACTCTGCTGAAGCCGATGTGGGCGGCGACCATCTGCCGTTGGGTGCCCTCACCGCAGTCGAGGAGAACCACTCCCCTACCAATCTTGACCGCGACGCAGGACGAGCTCCTCTCGGGCGTGGGCAGGCTCCCACTTGTCCCAAGGAAGACGACCTTCAACCCCATCAGCTCCGTGTCTCAAGAGATGCCCAGTTGTTTAAAACACCTCAGCGAACCGGCTGGGTCTCGAGCCAGCGTATGGCTTCGAGGGCCGCGGCGCAGCCACTCCCGCAGCTAGTCACCACCTGGCGGTAGACTATGTCCATGAGGTCACCAGCGACGTATATGCCCGGCTTCCTAGTCTTCACACCGAACGCCCCGAAGGTTTCGAGGTTATCCCCCTCATCCATCTCCAGCTGTCCCTTGAATATCCCCGTGTTGGGGTCCCAGCCGATGGCCAGGAGTACGCCGTCGGAGTCGATAACGCTGGTAGCCCCGGTCTTGAGGTTCCGTAGCCTCACCTGTTGGACCCGCTTCTCCCCGATTATCTCTTCCATAATGGTGCTGTAGAGGAACCTTATCTTCGGCTCACTCATCGCCTTCTCAGTAAGGCACCTGCAGGCGCGTAGCTCATCCCTCCTGTGGACGATAGTCACCTCGGTGGCGAACTTGGCCAGGTCTATGGCCTCCTGTACCGCGGAGTCGCCTCCCCCGACGACAATGGCCTTCTTGTCCTCATATAGAACCGCGTCGCACGTCGCGCAGACGAAGACGCCGCGTCCGAAGAGGCGGTCCTCGCCAGGGACACCTAGCTTCTTATGAGTCATGCCCGTAGCCACGACAATGGACTTCGCCTCGAGGAGCTTCTCCCCCACCCAGACCTTGTACGGTGTGGAGGTAAAATCGACCCGAGTAGCCTCGGCGTCGAGGAACTCCGCCCCGAATCTCTCAGCATGTGCCTTGAACCTGTCCGACAGCTCAGGTCCCGTGATCCCGTCTGGGAAGCCTGGGTAGTTGTCCACCTGATAGGTTAGAGCTATCTGGCCCCCGACCATAGGGCCGATTATGACAAGTGTCTTGAGCTTGCCACGGGCGGCGTACATCGCAGCCGTGAGACCCGAGGGGCCCGCGCCCAAGATGATGACATCGTACAATGCGTTGTCCTCTCAGGCGCAGTCCTTGATGATGTTCTCGATTGTCCCGAGGAGGTTGATGGTGGTCTCAAGCCCGACGATCTCTCCCTTCTCGATACCCTTGCAGTAGATCTTGAAGGTGGGGGTCCCGATGACTCCTTTGTCTATGGCGAATCGGCGCGCTTCCCTGCTCTCCATGACGTTGAAGCGGAGAAGCCTCGCCTTGTCACCTAGTTTCTGGGGGAGCTCCTGTACTATAGGCTCGATCTTCTTGCAGGTGGGGCAGGACTGATGCCAGAACTCGATTATAACCGGCTTCTCCGATTTCATGACCTGGTCGTCCCAGTCGGCGTACTGGAGGTTATCCCCGGACAAATCGTATCACTTGGTGTGAGTCGGGAAAGGCCGGATTTAACCCGTTCCCCGGCTAGACCTCGGCGAAGTTGAGGGCGCCGTCGGTTATCGAGAGTTCGTAGAGCATGTTCGGGTAGGGCTTGAGGCGGAAGCTCTCAAGCTCCTCCCCCGTGAGGATCAGGGTGAGCTTCATCTGCTCATAGTCCTTACCCATACCTGGCATTACATTCTGGAAACTCTTCGTGACCTGAACTATCATCTGCCCGATCTCCTCTGGGACGTCGGGGTTGGTCATCATCATTACGGGTGGGCGCTGCCTGACCTCGACGAAGTCGATCTGGTAGCACTCCCTACCCTCCATGTCCTTCACCGACTTGACGGATTGGACCTTGATCCTGATCCTGGAGCTGATCATCCCGGAATATGTCCCCCATTGTAAGATGTAAAGATATGTTTCCACAAAGTAAACCCGGATATCGGTCGGTTCAGGTGTGGACGAGTCGCGTTAGTCGGTCGGCACCGGCTCAAGTGGCGACTCTGAGTCGCTGGATTGGTGGGCTAGCAGTTAACGGTGGTGAGTTGGCGGGGCTGAGTCCCGATGAGCTTGTCGCCTTTCAATTAGAGAGTAAAGACTACGCGATCCTTGACCTTCTCCAAGCGTGGATTCTGAACCTCGGAGGAAGGGCGGGGAGTAAGGAGCGCTGCAATAACACTATTCGGAGCATCTTTATGCATAACCGCGCGGAGCTTCCCCGGGATCGGGGCTTCTGTGTGTCGAGTGAGGAGGCGCCGGTTCGTGGCTCGCTGAGCCTTGAGGAGGTGCGCCACATCCTCGACGCCTCGAATCCGCTTAACCGCGCCGTTATTCTCTCAATGGTGTCGGGTGGGATGGGCTTCGGAGAGGTTGAGTATTGGAATCGGACAGGGCTCGCGAGGCTTAGTCAACAGCTAAGAGATGATGTCCGCCCCATCCGAGTGGACCTCTGGGGCGTAAGAGGTATCGAAATAAGCGACCTTTCTATACTTGGCTCGGCGAGGATGCGCGGACGGCTCTCGTAGTCTACCTCGCTAAGAGGGTCGACGCGGGTCCCGAGATTTTTATCACTCAGATGAGGACGCCGCTAACCCACGACACGATGCTTACCTATTGGCTTCGAACGTTTCGGGTCCTCGGCCTTATCCCGGTGAAGGAGAAAACGCCGCGGGAGAAGGCGACGTGCCTTTCCGCGATGTTCTCCGAGTCGAGGGCGTCGGTGCACCCCGCGGCTGAGTGGTTGACGGCTTCGAGGCTCGCCCCCAAGCTCGCGATCTTGGCGTCGATCTCGTTGAGCCGCGCCGTCTCCTCGGCGGTGAAATACTCCTTGGCGCCGGCTGAGGCACCTCTTTATCGCGGCGCCAATAGGGGCGCCTTCTCGGCTTCTAGGGCGTTGATCTGGTCGACGAGCGTCTTCCGGGTTTCCTCGATCGTCATCATATTTACTCACTTCCGTAAATTAGTAAATACCACTACGTATTTAAGACTTACGCATTTACGAAAATAGGTAAAGTTTATATTGATTTGATGTCTAATTACTATCCGATAGAGATGAAGAAACTGACCGTGATGCTCAACGACGACACTGAAAAAAGCCTTCGCGAATATGTTACTCGCAACTATCCGACTCAACCGTTTGGAAAACTCAGCGAAGTCGCCAACCACGCAATCGCTCACTACATTAATGATCACGTTGTAACTGGACGTATCTCTCGATGGGAGCCAACCAATAAACTCGTTATTGATGTAATTGAACAGACAGAGAATAATGCAGGCATGTCTTTCTTTACAGGTGCCGTTTTCGGGAAGTATCTCGGAAAAAAAGTGCGAGTTGTAATCGAGGAACTTGATTAACCACCTTTGCTCACCTCCCCGCCAACCGTAACTCAGGGCGGACGACGATTCAGCAACCTTTAAACTATTGAATCGATAGGACCCACTCGGGGAAGCGCGGAACGGCATAGCCTAGACACCTAAGCCGAACCGGCCACCCCACATTAATAAATAGACCTGAAACCTTAAGCGGGTAGTCACCTGAAAGTGAAAACCTTTTATTATTTTTTACATTCATCAATTTTATATTTTGTTCTATATAATTGAGCTAAGGTTAAATCTCTTCTTCGAGCTATGTTTTCAACATCCATAAATCGCGAAGCAATCCAATCGGATACTTTTCTTAAATTACTAGGTTTTGTTTTAACCGTCGAGTCTGTTTTATCTTCTATAACTTTTTCTGTACCATACACTACAATATCTGATAACGCATTATAAAATTTAGCTGTTTTTGATTTAGCTATTTCTTCAATCTGACGATTATAATCCACTAGTTTAGAATTTAGACGCTCTGAATATCTCATTGCATAAGGATCTTTCCTAATTCGATCTGTTATTTTCCGAATTGCTCTTGTAGAACTACTATCCATGAGATCTAGATAATTGCCGAGATCTATGTCGGAGGTATATTTCACTCCAAGTCCTGAAACTATTGTATCATAAAAACCCTCTTTTTCCGATATGTTAGAAAAAAGGCCGAAAGACTCTTTTGCAATAGAGCAATTTGTTTCTATTGTAGCTTGAAAGTTTCTTGCAATTATTACATCGGAAGAGAGATTAAGAGAACTTTCAGGGTACTTAAGTGTTAATATACGTTTTTTTGGAACTCCAAGTCGATATAATTCAGCAATGTAATCTACATACTCGTTTTCTTCTTCCTTTGAAATATCTAAATTAAAATCTTTAATTTCGCCTCTTGCTTTATCAGTTAATTCTTCACATCTTTTACAAAGATTTTTAACACTTTCGCATTTATTAAATAAATAAATCAAGTTCATATATTCGGAAGATATTCTCGGCAATCCCGGTTCTAAGAAAACATTTATAAAATCAACATCATAGTCGGAATATGAAGTTTCAAAATAGGGAATAATTCTTCCTTTTTCAATAAATTTAATGAAATCATTTATTTTAATATTATTAGTGGATTCAAAAGATTCTGCGGTCATTTTTTTTCCAAATTCATAATCATTTGGTATAGGATAAATTAAAGTATCATACAATGGGGTTAAGGAAAAAATTAAATTATTAGACTCTTCTTCAGAGAATCCACACTTTGCATTAGAAGGCGATGCATAAGAGCAAGGAACTCTTGGAATGAAAACTCGGGACGATTTTATTTTAAAACCCAAAATATCGTCTATCGTTAATTTTCCTTTTTCAGCTTTTTCCCAATTTTCTTCCAGATAACTGGAATTTTCTTCATCAATTTTTTTAAGTTTAGACAATTTAAAGATTAAGAGTCTATATTGGTCTTCAATAATATATTTTTTTAGATGCAGAAACAAAAAAAGGCTTGGAAACAAAACAAATCCCTAGATTCATAAAAATTATATTAACCAAAGTCTTCCGCGCGAAGCTCCACGAGGACATAGAGATTGACGCCGTCACCGTCGCTGACCTACCAACAAAACGGGCGAAATGTTCAATTTAATTTTTATTAGATGCAATAAGCTATAGCCCAAAACAACCTCAAAAACAATAATGAAATTATCAGTCCCATCGAAATAGACAAAACAACAAAACTCCAATTTTTTAACCTACCATTCAGATTAAAAACTTTATTTTGAAATACATCAACTATACCAGATTTTTTCATCGTTTGATATTCATAATGTCTTATAATTTGATAAGACCATATTAATTTCAGAGCACAATAAGAAAGCATTGATATTAAAAGGAATAAAAATACAACAAGAATTCTATATTCAGTAATAGACACCATATTATCCAGTACTGAAATATTATTTATTCCACCAACTACAGTTGAATTTTGAACAATATTTTGAGGTTTTAAAAGATTTAACACAGAAAAGATTCCTACAAAAGACGATAGAGTTAAAGTAGCCCAAATACTCTGCCTACTCAACTCAAACCGAATTCTATCATTAAATTCTTTATAAGAAATAGGCATTTGTTGAAGAGCGTTTTGGCCAATCCATAATATATAAACGAAATAGTCTTCTACTAATAGGAATAACAAAACGAAAATAAGTAACTCATTACTTTGAAGTGAATTAAAGATACAATTACTAGGGTTCAAATTTTAAACCATTATTTGTTACCTTACTTTAAATATTTTTTGGTCAAAAACACACGCTTTCCAATTAAAAATACCTAAATAGTTCCACTAGTTGCA
Source organism: Candidatus Bathyarchaeota archaeon (assembly GCA_963769425.1). Lineage (GTDB taxonomy): Archaea > Thermoproteota > Bathyarchaeia > TCS64 > TCS64 > UBA8941. Next base: position 73,054 of record CAVYLP010000004.1, read on the forward strand.
GTTTTCTAAAAAAAAATGTAGTTACGAGAGCCTTTCGACCGCTACCTTAACAGATTTGAAAGGTCGACCTCGATCCACGAAGATCGAAGTCGAGACTGTCATCATCGTCACCGTTGCCGACCTACTGAAAAAGGAAAAGAGAGAGGCTAAAATTCTGACTAATTAATATCTTCAAAAACAGTAATTCCAAATTCGCGTTTCTCAGATAATGTTTTTTCTTCATGGGTTTCATTTATCGCAATGAGAATATGAACAATATAAGAACATAGTTTTAACTCCTCTTTTATATCACGTTCTGTAAATAATACCATTTTTGATAGGTTTTTACTATCTGGAAAATATGATATTATTATAGAGGATTCTCCGTCGTCACTAGGAGATTCATTAATCATTACACGCAATCCATGTTTATATGAATTATATAACTCTCTTTGCTTTAGATAATAATCACTAATTTTTAACAACTTATCTTTGAAGGATAAGCAAGATTTTATACATTTATTTTTAATATCTTCTTCTAAATCTTCAATTGGTGGATATTGTAAAAGCCGACCCAGATAGCTAACATCAAACTTTTGAACGTTGTTATAAAAATCAATTATTTTTTCAACATCATATTTAAAAAGTTCCTCATGAAATAATTTACTATTTTTTCTAGCAATTAAATTCGAAGCTAACGTTTCAGCATACATTACCGTCGTTATCATACACTCCAATTTAATCGAGCCCTTAATTATATTGAATAAATTTGGATCATCAACTTTATGATCAACCGTCGTAGTAGGATCGAGATAGGCTTTCTCTAAGATTTTTAATTTAATATAAGGCCAATAAAGTGCTTGACCATTAGCCATTATAAACGCCGAAGCTACATTACCCTGATAAGACATCCAAGAAACCACCTAACAAATATACAAAGATGAAACAAAGAAAAGAGTTTTCGCTTACGCCTTTTTAGCTCCAAAAATAGAAACCCGAACCCGTTAGAAGACGACGAAAATCTATTAATACCTAAAGGAAGTTGGAAATACACTTAACTTTAAGAATAAATCAGTAAATAACCGACAATTTTATAAGCAGTCTTGGAGCTGATCATGGTCTTCTCCTCAAGAAATGGGTGGGCGTGTATAAATGATTGGGAGCTACTCCAACTCCCTCAACTTGTCCGCAATGAGCCCCGCGACGGAGACCCTGCTGAATGGGGTCTCGATTGTGTTAGTTGCGATGATGGGGTCGGCGCCAGCTTTCCTGATCTTCTCCTCCGCCCCCGGCATGTAGAGGACGTGCGTGCACGCCGCGGCGACCTTCTCGGCTCCCTGCGCGATGAGCGCCTCGACGGCCTTCGCCATGGTCCCGCCGCTGCTTATCATGTCGTCGAAGACTACTGCTCTGCGCCCAGAGATGTTGAGGTCTTTGACAGCCATCGTGATCTCACCTGTTTTGCGGTCACGGGTCTTCTCGAAGAAATTGTAGCCTCCGTCGAGGACCTTTGAGGCGGCTTCGGCGATGTAGATGGCTCCCTTGTCTGGTGAGAGGCTGTATGCATTGTCGAAGCCCTCCTTCTTGAGGTACTCGGCGAGCAGGGGGACTGCGGAGAGGTTGTGGAACTTGATGTCATGCTTCTGCTCGATGCCCCGGGTTGAGGCCTCGTTGTGGATGTTGACCGTGACGAGGTCGGTGACACCCGAGCACTCTAGGAGGCTGAAAATAACGTCGAGGCTAAGTGCCTCCAGTTCCGTGAACCGCTTGTCTTGGCGGGCGTAGGCTAGGTACGGGACGACAGCTACTATGTCCTTGGCGCCGAAGTCCTTCGCAGTCCTCGCCATGAGGAGGAGCTGCATGAGCCTCGTGTCGGGGTTAGGGGCCGTGGTCTGGACGATTACGACCTTCTCGCCAGCCACGGGCTTCGTGAACTTAATATAACTCTCCCCGTCGGGGAAGACGCGGTGCTCGACGGGCTGCGGCTCCACGCCGAGTCTCTCCGCTATCCTCCAGCCGAGTCCGAGGGAAGAGGGACCGGGTATGACGATCATACGGGGGAGGGATAGGCGTAACGACTAGATAAGCGGAGCCCTAGATCCCGGTGAAGAGGAGGGCGAAGGCAAGTAGGAGCCCCGCGGCGACGGCCGCGATCGCCCAGACCCTCTTGTCCCAGTTGTATATCTTCATCCCGTCGAAGATGCCGAAGGGTATGAGGTTGAAGAGGGCGAGGAAGGCGTTGATCTGGATGCCGTAGCCCGCGAGATACCCTAACAGGCTGTAAGGATTCGCGATGTAGATGAAGAGGTAGATAAGTGCCTGCGCTATATTCGTAGCGGGGCCGGCGATGGATATCTTGCCGTACTCGTTCTTGTTCATGAGGCCGGCGATCATCACGGCGCCCGGGGCGACTATCATTATCGGCAGAACCGATGTCTGAAGTAGGAAGAAGGATAGGAATGTGAGGAGTAGCCCCATCGTGCTGAGCCTGAACTCAGCCCACATGCCGAGCCGCTGAGCGGCGAACTTGTGGGCGAGCTCGTGCAGGATGAAGGCCCCAGCGAGTATCGAGACGACTCCTACGACGAGCAGGGGTTCGACTGGTGAAGTAGCTCCAGATCTTGAAGAAGGGGAGCGTCATGATTACTAATAGCCCTATGGCTAGGTCGCGTAGCTCCTTCTTGCTGAACCAGTAGGGGCGTATGATCCGGCTGGTGGAGTAGTTGCCGTAGAAGCCCCCCGAGGTCGAGTACTCGCCGACCTGGACGGTCTTCGGCTTCGTCTGGTCATACTTGCCCTTGCAGTCGTGGAACTCCGGTAGCCTGTGCTGCTCGCAGAAGTAGCCGCCGCAGTAGTTGCACCGGAAGGGCATGTACGTCTCTACGCCGCACTTCTCGCACTTGACCATTGGGCCGTCTCCGAATTAGGCGGGTGGCGCCACTTTAAGGCTTTACTCCGGGGAAGAAGTTGTTTACGCCGCCGCCTGCCTTATCGCGGCGACTATCTTCTCCTTGCTGGGGAGTAGTTCCTTCTCAAGTCTCGGGTTGAAGGGCAGCGGTATGTTCGGCGTGGCGACGCGGATCGGCGGGGACTCGAGGCTCTTCAGCGCGCCTCTCCGCCACGAGTGCGACGACCTCGCCGCTGAATCCGTAGCTCTGGTAGTCCTCGTCGACGACGACTAGGCGACCCGTCTTCTTGACGGAGCCGATTATCGCCTCCTCGTCGAGCGGGACGAGGGTGCGGGGGTCGAGGACCTCGACGCTCACCTTGCCCTTGAGCTCGTCGGCCGCCTTCATCGCCTCCTGCACCATCAGGCTTGTGGCTACGACGGTGACGTCCTTGCCCTCGCGGACGAGGTTGGCGACGCCGAGGGGGACCTCGTATGGCTCCTTCGGCACTTGCCCCTTGACTGGGTAGAGGAGCCTGTGCTCCATGAATATCTTCGGGTTGGGGTCGCGTATGCTTGAGATGAGGAGGCCCTTGGCGTCGTATGGGTTGCTCGGGACGACGACCTTGAGCCCCGGCATGTGGGCGAAGAGGCCGTGTAGACTCTCGCTGTGTGTGGCGCCGCTGCTCGTGCCCGCTCCGGTGAGGACGCGCAGCGTCATGGGGACGCTGACGGCCCCACCGCTCATGTATGTGCTCTTCGCGAACTGGTTGAGTATCTGGTCCATGGCGACTAGGCCGAAGTCGACGAGCATCAGCTCGACAACTGGACGGTAGCCCGCGATGGCGGCGCCGACGCCTGCCCCGATGAACGCGGTCTCGGTGATGGGGGCGTCACGGACGCGTTCCCTCCCGAACTTCTCCTTGAGCCCCTTCGTGGCCTCGCGCCACTGGCTGGAGACGTTCTCGCCGAAGACGATGACCTTCGGGTCACGCTCCATCTCGGCGATGTGGGCCTCGTTGAGGGCCTGTCCGAACGTTATCTCGCGTGCGGGCATCTCAGTCCGCCTCCTTGTAGACGCAGGCATACGCCTGATCCGGTGTCGGCTCGGGGCTCTTGAGGGCGAAGTCGACAGCCTTCTGCACCTTCACCGCCTCCTCTGCCCTGATCTGCTCGTCGAGCTTCTTAGGTATCTTCTGCTTGAGGAGGTCTATTGGGTCCCACTGCCTCTCCTTCTCGTTGGATTCGAGGCGTCCATCTAGGTTGCCTTCGAGCTGGTGGACCTTGAACTCCAGTAAGGTCGGGCCTTTGCCGGCGCGTGCGCGTCTGACGGCCTTGCCCGCGGCCTTGTAGACCTCGGCTATGTCCCAGCCGATGTGGGTGCTCCCGGGCATGGCGTAGTTCTTGGCCCTGAGGCTAACCTTGTCTATGCTGAGCTGAGGATAGTCTATTTCGTGGCCGAGCATACGCTGTACCTCGGGGCTGCTATTCTCGCAGACGAAGACTATGGGTAGCTGCCAGCATGCGGCGAGGTTTAGGGTCTCCTGTACGCCTCCCTGGTTGCTTCCGCCTTCCCCGAAGTAGGAGACGGCGACGTTTCGCTTGGCATTTAGCTGGTCGGCTAGGGCGTAGCCGGCGGTCATGGGGACGCTGCCTCCAACTATGCCGTTTGCCCCGAGTGCTCCGACGCTGGGGTCGAATGTGTGGTAGGGCCCTGCTTTGCCGTGGTTGAATCCGGTCTCCTTCCCCATGAGTTCTGCCATGAGTTTGTCGAGGTCGCACCCCTTGGCTATGAGGTGGCCGAGGGCACGGTGTGTACTCCCGATCTGATCGCCCCTTCGAAGGTGGGCGGAGACCCCTACGGCGACCGCTTCCTGTCCGGTGTAGAGGCCGAAGCGGGCGGGTATCTTTCCCTCCTTCGTCAGTCTGCGGACGGCGTTCTCGAAGGTCCTGATGCGGATCATGACTCGGTAAAGTTCAGTTATCTTGGCGTCGTTTAGGCTCAAGGTTGCTCTGGGGATGTTGTGTGGTCTAGTGGATTTTAGGATTTCCTGCGTTTGCTTGTGGCGCGCTACTGTATCACGGTTTTTTTTCTCCTCGTGCATGCACAGGAGGGAGGGAATGGTACTTCACCGCCCCCACATTTTCGATTATTTCAGTCGATTTCGTTGATCGGGGCGTTTTTCCGGTTCCGTTTGCGGTGGAGGCGCAGTGGATTCCCGCCGGAGGTGGCTTAAGTGTGCATTTTGTGTATAATCGGAGGAGTTGAAACGTTTTTCAGGATTCTACGGGTGGAAGGGACCATTTTCAGGCTCTGATAGTTTACTCTATCCTACCTTTTTTCTGCTCAGTACTAGAACTGTTCGTATTACGGCTTCTGAGGTTTGGCGTCCTTACTTGGTTGAGTAGTCTTCGGCAGGATGGCCTTGACGCGCCCGACCTTACCGTCCGTTAGGCGGACCTTGATTCCGTGTGGGTGGAACTGGCTGCCTGTCAGCAGCTCCTTGACAACGCCGCGTGTGAGTTTCCCCGTCGCCTGGTCCTGTTTCAGGACGATGTCAACGGTGTCGCCCGGGTGTATCTCACTCCTCTTCGTGCCGGCCATCGGTCTCGATGCAGGGTGTCTCTCCCTGTTTAAATGGAGTGCGGAGTGTCACCGCATGACGGGGACACAGACCTTCGAGCCCGCTTCCTCGGCGTAAATGATCTTTATTTCGACTCCGTAGACCTTCCTCAGGTTCTCCTCGGTTACGACGTCCTCCGCCCTCCCCTCGGCGATAATCCTCCCCTCTTTCATCACGGCGACGCGGCACCCGAGGTGGAAGGCGTGGTCGGGGAAGTGGGAGGTCAGAACGACTGTGAACCCCCTCTCGGATAACGTCCTGATGAGTTGGAGTGTCCTTATCTGGTTGCCAAAGTCGAGGTGGCTAGTCGGCTCGTCAAGAAGAAGCACCTCGGGCTGCTGGGTGAGAACCATGGCTAGGAGGGCGAGCTGCCTCTCCCCACCACTTATCCTCGTATAGGGCTTCTCTGCGAGGTGGGATATCCCGAGGGATTCAAGGCTACCCTCCGCTATCTTGTAGTCTGTCGAATTTGGTGTGCTCGCTAGGCCGAGGTAGGGGGCGCGGCCCATCACAGCGACGTCTCGGACCGTGTACGGGTATGCTGATACGTGCATCTGTGGGAGGAAACCGACCCTTCGCGCAATCTGCGCCCTGCCGAGGCCGTGGAGGTCCACGCCGTCTACTAAAACCCTCCCGGTTTGGGGCGTGAGTATCCTGTTCATACACTTCAGAAAGGTGGTCTTCCCTGAGCCGTTGGCGCCGAGGATGGTGAGCACCTCACCCCTCTCCGCCTTCAGGGAGATATCATCGAAGACGCGTTTACCTCCCTCGTAGCCAAAGCTCAGGGACTCCACGCTGAGCTTCAATCCCACGCCCCCCTGCTCCTCCATAGGAGGTAAGCGAAGAATGGCGTCCCCACAAGCGCCGTCAGTATCCCGACTGGGACCTCACCCGTCGTGATCGTCCGGCTGAGGTCGTCGATAACTAGCAGGTACACGGCTCCCAACAGGGCGCAGGTTGGGAGTAGTTTCCTGTTGTCGGGGCCGACGAGCATCCTCCCGATGTGGGGTATAACTAGCCCTATCCAGCCTATGACGCCGCTCACGCTGACCGCTGCAGCTGTGGCGAGGGTGCTGCAGAGCACCACCACCCCCACTGTGAGCCTGAGGTCAACACCCAAAGACTGAGCCTCCTCCTCCCCCATCGAGAGCAGGTTGATCCTCCACCTGACTACCATCAATCCGGCGACGCTGAGCAAGATTATCGGGGTAATTATAATGATGTCCTTCTGCCCAACAGAGGAGAGGGAGCCCATTAGCCAGAAGACTATAGCAGGGAGCTTCTCTTGGGGGTCGGCGATGTACTGGATCATGGAGACTATAGCGGAGAAGAAGGAGCTGATTATGATCCCCGCGAGGACGAGCGTGAGGTTGCTCGACCCCTTATAGATCCTGCTGAGTCCATATGTTACACCAACCGAGATCAGGCTGAAGATGAAGGCGAAGAGCTGGATCACCGCCGGGTCGCCGGAGATGAGTATTGCGAGGGCCGCACCCAATCCCGCGCCTGAGGAGACGCCGAGGGTATAGGAGGAGACGAGTGGGTTCTTAAACATCCCCTGGAAACCTGCCCCCGCTACCGACAGAGCTACGCCGACAAGGATAGCAGCGATGATACGGGGATACCTGATCTGGTAGAGAACCGTCAATACGACCGGTTCCGACTCCCCTACACCGAAGAGTGCCTTGAGTACCTGATCTACAGGAATCCAGTACCGCCCCACACCGAGGGAAACCGCGAAGGTTACGAAGAGACCTATCGCGAGGAGGATCAGGGTCGTTCGATAGCGCCGGTCCGACATCTCGCTCCTCTTACTCCTTGCCCCACGAGATCATGGTCCAGACATGGACAGTGTTCTCGATCTCCTCTTTAATCTGCTCGGCGAAGCGTCGCATCTGCTCCTGCTCAGCAGGCTTCAGCGAGAGCATCCAGTTGAGGCTGTCGAGGTACTTCTGGACGGCCTTATCGCCCGAGTTGAACCTTAGGAAGTACCCGCATGAGGGCTTCAGCCCCATTTGGTGTACGACGTTGTAGACGTGTATGTTCGTGGGGGCGGGGTGATACTCCCTGCCGAGTGATTTGAACGCGGCGGAGTCCTCGTCTATGAAGTCGGTCACGGGCATAGTCACGAAGATGCGTCTTCCGACCTTACTCATCCGGCGCAGGGCGTCCTCTAGATCCCACTCAATAGCCACTCCACCCTCCTTCGGCTTCTCGACCGCGCCGAGTAGGTTGATGCAGTTCGAGGCGACGACAATATCATATTTATCATCTATGTCAACGCCCGGTTCAGCTTCGCGCCAGAATCGCCTCACACATTTGATGTTCCCTATGCCCTCCTCGCTGGCTCTCCGCCTTAGTTTGCTTAGCATCCCCTCGGATGTGTCGAGGGCGGTCACGGATTTGACGATCCTCGCCAGCGGTATGGTGGTGGTGCCGGGTCCGCAGCCGATGTCGAGTACTCTGTCCCCCGGGGAGGGCTTGATGAGGTTGATAACGGTCTCGGGGTACAGGGGATTCATCTTCTCCGCGAACCCCTCTGCCTCCGAGGCGTTCCACTGCTTCAAGGCGCCACGATCATCGTAGGCGATCGTGGTACTCTTCTCTATGGTCTCCTTCCAGACCGAGTGCCAGTCGACGGGCTCTCCTCGCCTAGTCGAGGGAGGGGCCGTCGTACTCCACCCCGTACGTTGCCTTGTAGAAGACCTTGGCTTCGGAGGTCATGCTGACCCCGCTCCAGAGGTTGGGGTAGAGCTTAGAGGAGATCCACTTGATGGCGAAGATGGCGCGTAGAGATCCGTAGTCCCAACCAGCCTCCGGGATCGCGTAGACCCTCTTGTTCTTCACCGCATCGACCTGCTGTATCTTAGGGTCATTTAGTATGGCAGTGACGTTGACGTTCTGCAGCGTGAAGATGACCTGCGGGTTCCAGGCGATGAGCTGCTCGGGGGAGACCTCAGGCGTCCAAGCGGTGATCTCCTTCGCCACGTTAGTGCCTCCTGCCGTCACTATCTCGGAGTGCTCGAATGTGGTGCCACCGTAGACATGGTAGACATCGTTGGCGCAGAAGTAGACGCTCGTCTTTCCCGACTCGGGCACGTCTTTGACCTTGGCCTTCACCTCGGCCACGATCTTGTCTAGGTTGTTCGATATCTCGTTGGCCTTGGCATCGGCACCGACTACCTTCCCGATGATCTTGAGGTCCCTCGTGAAGTTGCCGATCTCCTCGAAGTGGGCGACGACGCATGTCTGGTTGAGGTCCCTAACCTCCTTCACCCATGATATCCTGCCGTATCCGCCGACGAGTACGACGTCCGCCTTGAGTGCGAGTAGAGCCTCCTTGTTCAGCGTCTTCCCCGAGACGGGGGCTGGGAGGTCCTTGAGAGCTGGCACGAGCTTTGATATGAACAAGCCGTATCCGACGCCTTGCTTCGTCATGTCGTCTATGCCGACGAGTCTATCCTTTGCCCCGAGGACGACGACCATCTCCGCTTGCATCGAGCGGAGGGCGACTATCCTCTGCGGCGAGCTCGGGATATTCACCGAGGTCCCGGTTGAGTCGACGACTGTAAGGGACGCCAACGCTGGCGCTGCCTTCGGCTGAGTCAAGTACATGTACCCTCCTAGGCCGGCGATCACCACGAGCACGGCAGCTACTATGTAGAAGTTCCTGTTCATCCAATCACCTGATATGTAATAATATTCATATCGAGTACCATCGCTTCTGTATTAAAGATTATCAGGTGAATCGTGGCACGATTGGGGTGAGAATAGGAGTTGGTTGTGGCGGGCCCGGAGGGATTCGAACCCTCGATCTCCGGCTTAGAAGGCTTGCGCGTCGGCGTCGGGTTGCGGCGACCGACTAGGCGCCTTATCCTGGCTTGGCCACGGGCCCCACCGTCTTGAGGAGCGCCCCCTCTTTTTAAGAATGATGCGTCCCCTAGGCGCGGTGGTGCCTGTTTACTCTTTACAAACCTCGGTGAGCGTTGGATGAGTTGATTATTAACTCCACTATCTACGATAGTTGAGACTCTCAAGGATCAGCTTTGCATGTGTGGGTTATTTACCACGTTTCGAGGTGTACCCGATCTTTCATGTAGCGGTTTGCAGGGGGTTTTTCCTCGAGGGGGTAGCCCACCGATATTATGTTGAGTGGGACTATCTTCTCGGGGATGTGGAGGAGCTCTTTGACACCTTTGACGAGATTTTCATTCGGGTAAACACCCAGCCATACGGCACCTAAGCCTGTAGCCTTAACGGCGAGTAGGATGTTTTGCGTAGCCGCGGAGCAGTCTTGGACCCAGAAGCCCGTGCCCCCCTCGAGTTCGGTGTCTCCGCAGACTATTATGGCGAGGGCGGCTTGCTCAAGCATCTTGGAGTAGTTATGGAACTTGGGTATCTCCAACAGTGTCGCCCTGTCCCTCACAATTATGAAGTGCCAAGGCTGCCTGTTATGACCACTTGGCGCTGCCATTGCGGCCTCAAGTAGGCGCTTAACCTCCTCGTCTGTAACGGGCTTGTTTGAGTATTTCCTTATGCTCCGCCTTCCAAGTATCGTTTCCATTGCTTCCATTCGATCACCACTTGTTAAGATGAATGATCTCCATTAAAGGTCTCTTGACGTTTGGCCGACGGGTTTTTAGAGGAATCGCCTTATCCCGGGGACGGTGTTGATGAAGCCATGGAAGTCATTGTGGATAGGGGACTCCTAGGTGAGATGCTCATGTTCGCAAAGGAGAGACACCCGAAGGAGGCCGTCCTAATGCTTAGGGGGAAGGTTAGCAAGGAGTCGATCACCATAACAGACTATCTCTTCCCGCCCTTCGCCACAACTGACAGCATATCTGCGAGCTACCCGATCCACATGCTCCCCATCGACTTCTCCATCGTGGGGACGGCCCACAGCCACCCGTCGGGTTCCCTGATGCTCTCAACAGTAGATATGAACAACATGTATGGGAGGATCAGCGTATTAATGGGCTTCCCATACGGGCCCGGTGACGTAGCGGCCTACAACAAGCAGGCTGAACGCCTTATAGTTAAGATAACTGAATAACCTCCAGAGTTGCGATAATTATAAATTATCTTTTCAGGATGTGTTTAGCTCTTCATCAAGTTTTCTTGTGGGTGCTTCTCACAGGGACTTAGACGGATCCCACCAACTAAGCCCTTCACCTCGACAGCGGCGACATCACCGTCTCGCACACATCTTAGCTTGGAGAAGAGTAGACCAACTAATTTTTTTTAAATATGACTATCTACTTACGCGAGAGAGACCTGAAAACGGCTCCTTTTCCACCCAATATCTTGACTGGATGAGTGGTATCGATGGGTTGCGGAGCTAATTTTTTTTTGCTTATACCCTGCTACAGGGTACAAGGGAGACTTGAAAACAGCCCCTTTCCCACGCATAATAAACAATTACAATTTCAGGCTCCGGCTTTGAAAGCGAAAGATTTTCCTACATAGTCCAATGGGTTAAAAAATATTCATTGTTAATTTAGATGCGTCAAACTTTACTTTTTCTCATCTTTTCCTCTTCTCTGCGCTTCTCCTGTAGCCGCTTAAACCATACGTCGACGTTTTCCCTCGTTACGAAGTTCTTGTGGTGACGGAATCCCCCCTGGAAACCATGAGGGATGTGGAGAAGCTCGTGGACAAGCACCCTGTCCTGCCCATCCCGGCTGAGGGGATCAAACTGCTCGGAGATTACCTCGATGATGTAGGTAGCCTCGATCGTCATTGCGAGTTGCCAGATCCTCCCGAGGCCGTGGATGCGGGCGATTGTCCTCCTTGACTGGCTTCCCCTGCTGCGTACACAATAGATGTTCCGGGGGCGGCAATGATCGAAGTGAAGCGTCTCGATGATTTCATCCACGCGACTCTTGATATCAGCGGCGGGGAAGTACTCGATCAAGCATGGACCGTTCTCTGCTTAGGCTCCCCTGTATTCAACGTTTCCGGAAGTCTCCTTATCCCCTGAATAATCGGGGGAGCTAAAACGGCGAATATTATCGTGTTCGTGACCGTGTGGATAATCGGCGGCCAAGCGTAGTATAGGGGCACAAAGGTAAGGGAGAGTGTCTGAATGAGGTCAAGCTGGTAGGCAATGGCAAACCCAAGGCTGGACACGAGATCGTAGGTCAACGTGAGGGCGAAGCCTATGACAGCGAGGCTAAGACTGAACCTCCCCCACCCTGCGGGCTTCAGGAACCTTGAGGATAAACTACCCGCGACTCCGAATAGGGCGCCGAGGGCCGCCATCACGAGGAGTAGGACGGGGGAAATCGTGTAGAGCCACGCCGCGGGGTGGGCGAAGGGGTAGGGGACGAGCATGTAGATGCTCAGGCTGATTACGCCGACGCTGACGCCTACGGCTGCTCCGAAGCAGAAGCCGGCTATGAAGATCATCACCGTCATGAGTTCGAAGACCCCGGGTAGGGTGGATAGCGCTAATCCCCGGCTGTAGGCGATGACGATGGCGAGTGCTGACATCACTGCGGTTATGGCGGCCTGCTTAGAGTTCATATATGGCTGGATTATCCATCCAGCCTTAAATAATTTACCCAAACCTTAACAACCAAAGCCCCAGTTTCCTACCAGAATGAGCTTCAAACCCCTCCTGAGACGCGTCGCCGAGAGGTCCTCCCCCGGCAGGTCCCCATCCTACGGCGAGACCCAGGTCCTGAGGGCGCTTGAACTCGTCTCGGGTGAAGGGATCGGGAGGGCAGCCCTCGGGGTCAAGCTCGGCATAGGAGAGGGCGTCGTGAGGACCCTCATCAAGCACCTCTTGGCGGAGGGTCTTGTGGAGGTGTCGACGAGGGGTGTAAAAATGTCGAAGAAGGGGGATAGGCTTCTCTCGGATATTCACGCGGTGATATTGAGGGGAGTAGAAGTGCCGCCGACCGAGGACATCGTCGGGGGATACGGTTACGTCGTGCTTGTTAGGGGGGTGGCTTCCCGTGTGCGTGTCGGCGTCGAGCAGAGGGACGCCGCGCTTCTCGCTGGTGCTAAGGGGGCGACCACAATAATATTCGCGAAGGGGGAGGCGTCGATACCCGGAATGGATCGCGGCCCCTCCCAACCCCTTGTCTCTTTCTTGGAGGAGAAGGTCAGACCCGAGGAAGGCGATGCAGTGATCGTTGGGACGGGAGACACAAGCGCAGATGCATGGATAGGAGCCTACGCCGCGGCCCTAAGCCTGATCTAGAACCCCCCAATCGCCGAGCATCCGCCGCACCTCCGCTGCTAAAACAACCGGAAAAAGGCTCTGTTCACTAAAATCGGTTCAAACAGCTTGAAACAGGGCGACGACGAAGTATCCTTCTCCCCCACCCTGCACGCACGCCGAAACACAGGGTTAACCTCAAATGGCGAAGAGGCGCACAATATTCATGCTCCACTTCGCCTACGGATCAAACCTATCCGCCAAGTTCCTCCGACAACACTGCCCAACAGCCGTCTTCCAGATGAAGGCAGAACTACCCAACTTCCGGATCACATTCCCATTCTACAGCCAGAAACGACAGGGGGGCATAAGCAGCATCATCCCAGCCCCAGGAGAGCTAGTACGCGGGGTCCTCTACGAGGTCAACCAGAAAGAAATGGAGGAGCTCGATGTCGTCGAGAGCGTCCCCCAAGGCCTCTACGTCCGCGAGACCTATCTAGTCCTCGCCGAAGACAAGAGGTGGCACAGCGCAGACCTCTACCGCTGCGCAAAGCCAACCGGCCCATACGCCCCTGCCAGGAGCTACGTCGAACTCATGTTCGAGGGCGCAGAGGAGCACCAACTCGACCCAAACTACGTCAAGGAGCTGCGCTGGCTCATTAACAGTCTGGGCTGAACTCAACTCCTTGGTACCAGTTGAATCTCATAGAGGTTGGGCCAATTCTTCCCCGTAACGAAGAGGCGCCCACCAACCGAGTCGTAGGCTATTCCATTCAGGACACTGTTTGCATCCGGATGCGACGGACCGGGTAACCCCGTTAGGTCTATCCAGAAGTCGACTCGGCCCGTTGAGGGGTCGATGACTGCTATCCTATTCGTAAGGAAGACGTTCGCGTATACCTTTCCATCGACGTACTCGAGCTCGTTCAGGTCCGTGACTGGCGATCCATCCATCACCTTCACCTGCCCAATGTTTTCTAGCGTCAGCGGGTCCATGAAGTAGAGGGTCGAGGACCCGTCGCTCATTATCAACCTGCTCCCATCGTATGTGAGGCCCCAACCCTCCGTTGAGTAGGTGAAGTTTCCTAGCGGGGCGAAGCTAGTCAGATTGTAGACGAAGCCGATCCCGTTCCGCCATGTGAGCTGGTATACCCTGTTGCCCACGATTGTTATGCCCTCGCCGAAGTACTCCTCGGAGAGGGAGACGCTCTGAAGCACCATCCCGGTTTCAAGCTCGACCCGCCTCAGTGTGGATTGCCCGTTGAGCCCGGTGCCCTCGTATAGGAATCCGCCGCTATACACCAGACCCTCGGTGAAGGCATCGGTTGCATGAGGGTATGTGTTGACTATTCTGTAGCCGTAGATGGGTGTGGTCGATGCAGTGGGGTTCGTCAGCAGCGAATAGGTCGCCACGAGCACTAGAGCCGCTGAGAAGATCAGCACCGTTGCGATGTACTGCCTCTTCATCCCACTCTCAGGAGAACCCTGCCAGAGCTTAAACAGTTGACCTTTTCGTCGACGCTGGTAGACACTTCATTAACCGATGCCGATACAGAACATCCCGATGAGATCAGCGGAGAGCCACTTCGTCGTCGTAGCCCTGGGGGACAGCCTCACGGCGGGTTATCGTTTCAGGGATCCCTATGCTATGGACCCGAGGGTCCCCTACCCAGCACAACTCGAAGCAATGATACGGGCAACATTGACGAAGTCTGGTCAGGGTACACTCGCCTTCGTCATCAACGCTGGTATCAACGGGGACTTTACCAATGGCATGCTGGAGCGGTTTGAGCGGGACGTGGCGGCGGAGAGGCCGGACGTCATCGTGATCTGGGGAGGAGTAAACGATCTCGGCGTCGGACGGAAGCCGGAGCATGTGATCAGGAACCTGCTCAAGCTCCACGAGATGGCTAGGGCTTCCGGAGCGGAGCCGGTGGCCTGCACACTGACGCCAATGAGGCGCACAAGCGACGCGATGAGGGATCTGAACGAGCTGATCCGGGCCAACTGCGCCAAGACGGGGACGAGGCTGGCGGACCTCTTCCCCCAATTCGCAGACGCGGAGGGAAACCTGAGGTCCGAGTACTCGGACGACGGCGCCCATCTTACAGCCCAGGGCTACGGCCTCGTCGCGAGGATCATTTATGAAGCCGTTAAACCTATTTTGGGTGAAGGTGCCCCGGACCCGTAGTATTTATAACAAGGTGCCTCACTAATCTGCTGAGGTTTCAATATTGACGAAGAAGAGGAGCAGCGGAGGCCATAGCGGTGGCAACAAGGGGAGCTCCGGGTTGGTGCAGTGCAGCATCTGTGGGGCTCAGGTGCCCCGCGACAAGGCCAAGAGGCAGACGAGGTACACTAGCCTCGTCGACTCCCGGCTCCTGAAGGAGCTCCAGAACCAGGGCTCCACCATCCAACGCACAAAGGTGACGAAGTACTACTGCATCAGCTGTGCAGTACACCGCGGTGTAGTCAAGGTGCGTGGAAAGGAAGAGCGTAAATTCGTACCCAGGCGCCGAAGACCGAGACCGGGTCCAAGCGCGTAACCACTATAGATTTTTACTATCCCTTTTTCGGGATCACTTCGCATTTCTCTTGAAGTGCATTGTCCTCTGGATCACCGTTACGTGTGATAGCACGGCGAGCAAGATGACCCCGTAGTTGAGAGCGTCGATCCAGAATACAGCGATGAAGGTAACGGCTGCGAGGATCAGCATCCTCTCAGCCCTCTCCGCTAGGCCGACCCCCGCCATGCTCACCCCGGCGGCCTCCGCCCTTGAGCGTGTGTAGCTAACCATCAGGGAGCCTATGAGGGCGGCGAAACCGGCTATCGGGTTGCATAGTCCCCCGAGGGTTATCCCCGCTAGGACCATGGCGTCCGCGTACCTGTCGGACACCGAGTCTAGGAATCCCCCGAAGGCGGTGACCTTCCCCTTCGTCCGCGCGATTATCCCGTCGACTGCGTCGAATAGATCCTGAGAGCAGTATCAGCAAGGCGGCTGCGGGCAAAAGCAGAGGCGAGGATGTCCAGCTGTAGTAGCACCAGGCTGAGACGAGGGAGACGATGAGCCCCAAAATGGTCACCGTGTTCGGTGTGACCCCAGCGTCAGCGAATGGCTTCACGCCCGCTAGTACGACGCCCTCGAACCTCTTCTTCAGCCTGCTTGAGACCAAACCGCTGAGAGATACGGCGAAGCCGGTATAAGTTTATTCTTTGTGCCACCTTCACGGATTTCGTTGCATTAAACGTGTTAATTGACATGTTCATGTTAAAAGAAAGTTGATATACCAAGGAACCCGGGTATCACCATCAACTCAGTTGAACCCATCGGAGCAGTGGATGGATTGAAGGAAGCCCACATGGTCGACGACCCCCTCGCGAAGGGGAAGATCGAGGTAGTCAGGTACAGTGACGCCGTAAAGGGAGTGGAGCCCCGCCGCGGGAAAGGTGAGGGACGTCTACGACCTCGGCAAGGAGATGCTCATAGTCACCACAGACAGGATAAGCGCCTACGACGTCGTCTTCCCCACACTCATCCCGCACAAGGGCGAGAGCATCAACCGCCTCTCGGAGTTCTGGTTCAACAAGACGAAGGACATCATCCCCAACCACTTCATAAAGGTCGAGGACGAGCGCACGATGCGCGTAAGGAAGGCGGAGAGGATAGACATCGAGTTCGTCTGCCGCGCTTACCTATACGGCTCCGCGTGGCGCTCCTACCGCGACGGCGCTGAGGACCGTGAGCGGCGTCAAGCTCCCCGACGGCCTCAACATGGCGGACAAGCTCCCCGAGGTCATACTCACCCCCACGACGAAGGCGGAGGCAGGCCACGACATGGAGATCAGCGGCAAGGAGGCCATCGCCCAGAAACTCGTCACCAAAGACGAGTGGAGGGAGCTGGAGGAGTCAACCCTCAAGCTCTTCGACGCCTACCAGAGTCACGCCAAGAGCCGCGGCTTCATCATCCCCGACTTCAAGCTGGAGTTCGGCCGCCTCGACGGTGGCTTGATCCAGATCGATGAGCCGCCGAGCCACGACTCCGCCCGATTCTGGGCAGAGAAGTTCTACCAGCCTGGCAAGCCACAGGAGGCCCACTGCCTCGACAAAGAGTTCCTACGCGCCTACCTACGCGAGGTCAATTACATGGGGGACGGCCCAGCGCCAGAGATACCCGCCCCAGTCGTTAAGCAGGTCTCCATGAGGTGCGTCGCAAGCTACGAGGTCTTAAGCGGCAAGAAGAGCCTCGGCGATTACGCCCTCAAGAACGTCGACCAGATCATGAGGGAGTTAAAGTGAGCCTATCCGAGAAGTGCGGCGTCTTCGGCGCCCAGTCGGTGAGCGGGGAGGTCTTCCCCATCTTCTACTGGGGTATGCTCGCCCAGAACCACAGGGGGCACCAGAGCCACGGCTTCGCCACCTGGGACGGCGGAGATCGAGCTATACACACAGCTCGGCCTCATCCCACCGAACCAGGGCTACGGCTTCAACGTGAAGAACCTAAAGGGCTCGGTCGGCATAGCGAATGTCCGCTACGCGACATCGGGCGCCCTCGACCTCGGGGCGAGGCAGAGGGACGCCATGCCCATCGCGGTGAAGGGGGAGAAGCGGAGCGTCGCCATCAGCTTCAACGGCAACATAGTAAACGTCCGGGAATTACAGGATAGGGTCGGCGTCGACCGCAGCTACTCCGACACACACGCCCTCGCCCTGCTCTCGTCAAGAAGCTCGACGAGACGGGGAGCATCGAGGAGGCGGCGCGCGCCTGCATGGAGGGGATAGATGGCAGCTTTGCTATCACCGGGTTGGCCGACGACGGTACTCTGTTCGCGTTCAAGGACCCCATCGGCGTCAAGCCCCTCTGCTACGGTAAGGCGGACGGCGTCCACGGCTTTAGCTCCGAGAGCGTCGGCCTCGATATAAATGGGCTCAAGTGGGACCACGAGTTCCGTCCCGGGGAGTTCATGAGCGTCGAGGAGGGGGAGGTCATCAAGAGGCAACTCGTCGAGAGCAACAGGCGCGCCTTCTGCGCCTTCGAGTTCGCTTACTTCATGCGCCCCGATAGCAGGATGAACGGCAAATTCGTCTACCAAGCACGCGTTGACTTCGGCAGGGCCCTCGCCCGCGTCTACGCAGAGAAGGCGAAGAGGTGCGACATAGTCGTGAGCCTCCCCGAGACAGCGGATGACGCCGCCTACGGGTTCCACGAGGCCGCGGGCATCCCCTGGGAGCGCGCCACGAGGCGGCACCGCTACGTCACCCAGCGCGCCTTCATCACCGACGCAGAGGACAGGAAGAGTGTCATCTACAGGAAGGTGAACATCCTCGAGCCCCTCATCAAGGGGAGGAGCCTCGCGGTCGTCGACGACAGCATAGTGCGTGGCGACACGACGAAGGGTACCGTCAAGAGGTTCAGGGAGGCTGGGGCGAAGGAGATACACCTCTTCATAACGTACCCCCGCATCATCGGGCCCTGCTTCTACGGCATAGATATGGCGACCTACACTCAGCTCATCGGCGCCAGGATGACCCCCGAGGAGATAGCGAAGGAGGTCGGTGCGGACAGCGTCAACTACCTCGACATCGAAACCTACGTGAAGTGCACGGGTCTATCAAGGGATCAGCTGTGCCTCGGATGCATAACGAATGGGTACCCGACACCGATGGCGGACTCCCTCGCGAAGCAGATGTGGGAGAGAGTGCAGCGCGGCGAGGCCGAGACGGGTCGCATCTACGAGTCCACGCGGTAGCCGCCCCTCATGTTCCTCGACGTCTCAAGGGCGGTCCGGGCTATCCTGTGTGCGAGCATTAGCCTGTAGACCCAGGACTCTGGGTTCCCCTCGTAGTAGTCCTTCACGTCCACGCGTTCGCCGTCTGGGAGGGTCATCTGCTCACGCTTGAGACGGGTCTCCCACTCCAGACCCTCCGCCTCGACGTATCCCATGCTTAAACCTCCCCTGCAGAATAGGATCGTTGGCCATTCTGAGTCGTTGTCGAAGAATCTCCCCCGCGAGTACTTCGCGAGGACCTCGACCGCAGCCTTGGATACGCCGCGGGACGCCGCTGTTATGTCGACGTCCTTTCCGTAGATGAGTGAGAAGACCCTGTTGGCGATGACTTCTGTCTCGACCTGATTCCGCGGATGTGTCTGGAGTGCTCTAGATGTGCGCCCGATTATCGTGAAATCCAGCGCGGGGATACGGCTGACCACCTCCCTCAACTCGTCGGGGTAGTGCGCCGCCCAGTGGAGGACCCTATCCGTGTCGACGAGGTGCACGTGGTCGGCCCCCGCCTCGACGCCGGCTCTGATGACCCTGAGCCGTGAGTCGGAGATGAACTCGACTCCCACGTTGCTTCGAGGCAAGATGACGGCCCAACCGGATTCCTCAAGCGTGTCTATGACGGTCTGACTCGTCCCCTTCGTCGCGACGACGATGCGGCGCCCATATAGGTCGTCGAGTAGGGATGCACTCTCCTTGAGGGGCTCGATGCTCCACCCGGCGGAGTCGTGAATCGTCGAGACGAGGGCGACCTGGGGCATAGTTGAGAAGACCCGCGTCGCGGATTTATCTCTACGTCTATTCTAGTCCTTCCCCTGAAGGTACCCGTATAGCTCCCAGAGGTTCATCTGGTGGGACTTACCCTCGAACTTTCCGAATTTGAACGCGTACTGGACCGAGTATCCGAGGGTGAGGGCTGTGATGACCGTCCCGACGCCGACGGGCCCACCAAGGAAGAAGCCGAGGATGAGGACCGTGACCTCTATGCTGCCCCTGACGAGCCAGATTGGTTTATTCATCTGTTTGATCAGCCCGACCATGAGGCCGTCCCTCGGGCCCGCGCCGAGCCGGACCCTCATATAGAAGAGGCTTCCAAGACCCACGAAGAGGATGCTGAGCAGTAGTAGCGACGCCCTGCCAACCGGGTCTGTGGGCTGGGGGACTATGCCCCACTCCATGATGCGGTCCGTGAACCAGCCGATGAAGAACATGTTCATCACCGTCCCGAAGCCCGGGGGGAAGCCGAGGCCCCAGCCGATGAGGAGGACGACGAGCCCGACCATCTGGCTGACCTGTCCGAGAGTGAAGCCGCTGAGCCCCGAGACGCCGACGTGGAAGACGCCCCAGGGACTCATCCCGAGACCCGAGTAGAGGTTTGTCACCGACCCCGCGGCGAAGAGGAAGAGGCCGAAGTAGAGGGAGGGGAGACGGATCAGGAAGCTCTTGAGGTTCCCACCGTGGATCGGCATCCAATGAGCGGGGGATAGCAGCCTCAAAAAGGGATCGGTCCTAGAGTGTGACCTTGAGCCAGTCGAGTACAGCCCTGATGAGGGGTATGCGATGCTCCGAGAAGCCGTGGTCGGCCCCCTCGATGAGCACCCACTTCTTCGGCTCATGCGCCTTATCGTAGAGAACCTTACAGAGGTCAGGTGGCGTAACGTCGTCCTCCGTCCCGACGACGATCATCGTCGGGGCCTTTATGGAGGAGATGAGATTAACTGGGTTCCCTGATCCCGTGACCTCCTTTAGGTCGGCGCGTAGCTGATCCGCGGTCATCCCGTCGAGCTTACCCTTCGCCGAGCTGATGAAGTGTGGTATCACCGTCTCGAGGGCGTCCCCGCTCGTCCAGAGGCTGATGTCGCTGACTGGGGACATCAGGACGCAGGTCTTCAGGGTCGAGTCGATGCTCATCCTCTTCGAGAGCGGGAGGGCACCCATGCTGTGGCTGACGAGGCCGACGCGGTCAGGGTCGACGCACGCCAGAGACCTCAGGTAAGCAACTGCGTCTCGGGTGCTCAGCTCCAGCTTCGTGAACCTGTAGGCCCCCTTGCTCCCCCAGGCTCCCTGGTAGTAGAAGACGAGCGTCACGATGCCGTTGAGGGCTAGCTCCTCCGCGAGGTCCATGTTCTTCGTGTCCCCGGGGTAGCCGTGGCAGATGGCCACCGCGGGGTACTTTCCCTCCGGCGCCGGCCTGTAGAGTCTACCCAGAAGGGGTATGCCATCGCTCTGGAATGAGACGTTCTCGACGACGATGCTCATCGGAAGGCATACCCCCGTCAACTAACTTAAATCAACCGATTGAAACTTTCAGCAGAATTTTAGCTAAAGGTGCTCGGAGAGCCAGTCGAGCACGGCCTTGATTAGGGGTATCCTGTGCTCCGAGTAGCCGTGGTCGGCCCCGTCGATGAGGACCCACTTCTTCGGCTCCTTTGCCGCCTCGTAGAGCTTCTTACACGCCTCTGGTGGAGTCACTGTATCATTCGAACCCACGACGATCATGATGGGCGCCTTGATCTTGGGGGCTAGTTCGATGGGGTTCGTGTTCTTCGCGACCCATTCGAGGTCCTTCATCAGGCTCTCGTAGGTGGCTCCCTTCAGTTTTCCCTCCGCCATTGCGGCGAGCCTCTTCGCGGTTCCATCCATCTTCTCTTTGGCGGCCATCGTCGCGGTGTCGCTCGCAGGTGACATCAATACCCCTGTCTTAATGGTCGGGTCGAGGCTCATCGTCTTCGAGAGAGGCAACGCCCCCATGCTGTGGCTGACGAGGCCTACGCGCTTGGGATCAACGTATGGGAGTGTGCGGAGGTACGCGACTGCGTCCTTCGCGCCTGTTTCTAGTTTGGTCAAACTGTACTTGCCTCCGCTCCCCCAGGCTCCTTGGTAGTAGAAGACAAGCGTCACGATGCCGTTGAGGGCTAGCTCCTCCGCGAGGTCCATGTTCTTCGTGTCCCCGGGGTAGCCGTGGCAGATCGCCACCGCCGGCTTCTTCGCCCGGCCCTCTGGTATGTAGATCCTTCCGATGAGGGTGTTGCCACCGCTCGGGAATTCGACGTTCTCATATTTCGCCATGGTTGTCACCTTCACTTTCCCCCACCTCCCCATAACACCTGCGCCTCGATACTCCTATAACCCGCCGAAGGTAGTGAAACCACCAGATTGGGGAAGAGGATCGCTAAGAGCTTCAAGCCCAGCAACACTTGGGTCCGGGAACTTGTTCAATCAGACCCGGAGATAGGCGCCTCCCTCGACTACACGAGCGATCAGCTGAGACTTCAGGCTCGGGATAACCTCTGCACCGTCTGCAAGGGCTCCAAGATGCTTTGCGGCAAGACAAGGTGCCCCATCATTGAGCAGGTCGCCGCGCACACACGCATGTTCCGAAGTGTGCACGGTACGAACATAGAGGGCAGCTCTCCCCCAAGCGTCTTCGTGGGGCGATTCGGGTACCCATACGTCCAGGTGGGCCCAATGGCCCCGGGTTTCTACGGTGATACCGCCATCCTCGATGACACGGAGAAGTGGTTCGGAAAGAGTATGGACGAGATAATTGGCTACCGTAGCCAGCTCGTCCGAGGCATGACCCCGGTAAACGTCAACAAGCCCGAGAAGGCGGGGAAGATACTTGAAGCCACCCGGGAGATCAGCCTCGCAGAACACTACGTCGAGACTGAGATGAAGCTCCTGAAGGCACCTGTCAAGCGTCTATACATGGACAACGACCTACAACCCATTGGCCCCACGGCGCCCCTCGACAGGGTCAACATAGGCTTCATCAAGTGGAACCAGTGGATGGAGAAGGCCCACTACGACACCGACCTCAAGGCGGGGCAGGCCGCGAAGACCCTCTACAAGAGCGGCGTCCCAGTCAGCAGCATAGTCAAGGCGTTCAGCACCGGCAGCTTCGGCATCGAGAAGAACAGGCGCCTCGTCCCGACGCGCTGGAGCATCACCGCAGTGGACGACCTCCTCGGCAAGGACATGATAAAGACCGTCAAGGACTACCCCCTCATCAATATGTACGAGGTCTACGAGTCAGAGTACCTCGGCAACAGATTCGAGATACTGCTCGTCCCCGACGCGTGGTGCTACGAGGCATACGAGGCGTGGTACCCGCGTACCCTTTGGAACCCATCGGAGACGAATGTGAACATAGTCACGGACTGGGAGGACTACGACGGGCGCACGACCTACGCCTCCATGGGCGGCTGCTACTACTCTGGGCGCCTCGCCGTTCTTGAGTACCTAACCAAGATACGCCGCCAAGCGAAGGTCTTCATCTTCCGCGAGGCCTATCCCGACTACATCCTCCCCGTCGGCGTCTGGCAGGTCCGGGAGAACTGCAGGAACGCTATGAAGCAGATTCCACGCCTCTTCACCACAAGGGATGAGGCCCTCAGACACGTCATGTCCCGACTCACCATCCCCCTTGATAGGTGGATAGAGGCCGGACCACTCCTAAGACAGACCCTAACACAGAGGAAGATAACGGAATACGCGTGACATATTCAATTCATCACTGGACGGTTTTATATCCCTCAACAAGGAGCAGACTTTCGCTTCTCGTTAAGCCTCTTCTCAGGCTCCTCAAGGAGAGATCTGGGAGCATACTCGTATCGAGTATCGTCCACGGATTACCCAACGCCATTGGAGAAGTTGCAAACTTCATCCTATGGCTAGGTCTTCAGATTAATGATGGGGCTGGGTGCACCTGCCCGCCCCCCCTGTGCATTTTTAAGCCCCCGGATGAGCCACATATGGTAGGCTAGTGAGATCTTTGAACCCCGAAGAAGTCGCATCGAGGCTTAACGAGAACGAGAGGAAGATACTAGTCGCTCTAGGGGGTGGCGGTGCTTCCTCCACGACCGCCCTTAGCCAGGCCACTGGCCTCGGCAGGGACGCCGTCGAGAAGGCCTCCGCTTGGGCGGAGACAAAGGGCGTCGTCAGCTTCAGGGAGGAGGTCTCACGGTTCTTTAGACTCACAAAGGAGGGGCAGAAGTACGCAGACGAGGGGCTCCCCGAGAAGCAGCTCATAGAGGCCGCGGCGGGAGGCGACAACGAGTTGTCACACCTCAAGGGGGACATCCCCGCAATCAACATCGCCCTCGTCTGGGTCCGCAGCAACGACTGGGCAACAATAAAGGGCGGGAGGGTCGAGCCAACCCCCGAGGGCGTAAAGGCGGCGAAGTCGGAGACTGTCGACGAGAAGATACTAAAGCGCCTCGCACAGGGAATGATCCCAGAGGGCAAACTCGGAGCGGAACTCGCCGCCCATATCCCGGTCCTCGCGAAGCGTGGTCTCGTCGAGGTCAAGGATGAGACGGAGCGCTTCGTGGAGCTCACTCTGTTTGGTGTCGAGGTGCTTCCATTCGTCGAGGCGATTGCCTCGAGGCCAGTGATCACTCAGATCACACCTGAAGTGCTCCAGTCGGGCGCGTGGCGCGATGCCGTCATCCAGCATTACGACGTCAACCTTCCAGTACCGAACCTAACCCCGGGTAAGCGCCACTTCATCAGTCAGATTATCGACTATATCCGCCGATTCTGGGTCGAGCTCGGATTCAAGGAGATGAAGGGTCACTACCTGGAGCTCAGCTTCTGGAACTTCGACGCTCTCTATCAGCCGCAGGACCACCCCGCCAGGGACCTCGCCGATACCTTCTACATGAAGACCCCTTACAGGGGCAGGCTCCCCGGGGGGAAACTCGTTGAGCAGGTTAAAGCGACCCATGAGAACGGCTGGACCACCGGCTCCACGGGCTGGCAGTACAAGTGGAACCCTGAGCTCGCGAGCCGCTGCGTCCTCAGGACTCACACCACTAGCCTAAGCGTCCTCCAGCTCAGCAAGCTCAAGCCAGAGGACCTACCGGGGAAGTTCTTCAGTGTCGGCCGCGTCTTCCGCAACGAGGCGATCGACTGGAACCACCTCGCCGAGTTCTACCAGACCGACGGCATAGTCGTCGGCGAGGACGTGACCTTCCGTGACATGCAGGGTTACCTCAAGGCGTACCTCGAGGGGCTGGGGCTGAAGAAGTTCAGGTTCCGCCCCGGGTACTTCCCCTACACAGAGATGAGCATGGAGGCGGAGGTCTGGATCGAGGAGCGCGGCGGCTGGATGGAGCTATTCGGCGCGGGGATGTTCCGCCCCGAGGTCGTCAAGCCACTGCTCGGTGTCGACGTACCCGTCCTCGCCTGGGGCCCCGGCTTCGACAGGCTCGTCATGCAGAGCTACCACGTAGACACGATCAAGGAGCTATACGGGAACGACATCGGGCTTCTCCGGAAGGCGAAGCTCTGGACGAGGTGAATTAGATGCCGGTAATTAATGTCAATCTAGCGGACCTCCGCGAGGTGCTCGGCAGGGATGTTCCGCTCGAGGAGCTTCAGGAGAAGCTACCGATGATGGGGACGAGCTGGGAGGGGCCGCACGAGGAGGGGTTCGCGCTAGAGATCTTCCCCAACCGCCCCGACCTGATGAGCACGGAGGGGCTCGCCCGCGCGTACGCGAGCTTCACGGGCGAGAAGCCGGGGTTACGCCACTATAAGGTCAGGGACGCATCGTACGTCGCCGTCGTAGATGAGAAGACGCAGAAAATACGCCCATTCTTCGTCTGCGCTGTAGCGAAGGGCGTTGACTTCAGTGACTCACTCATACGCAGCATAATTCAGCTACAGGAGAAGCTCCACATCACACACGGGAGGAAGAGGCGAAAGGTCGCCATTGGGCTCCACAACCTGAAGCCGGTTCAGTTCCCCGTCACCTACACTACTAAGCCCCCGGAGTTCAAGTTCAGGCCACTCGGGGAGCGCTTCGACAAGGACCTCAAGTGGATGCTGACGGAGATGCCGAAGGGGGTCGAGTACGCTTGGATATTGGAGGGGGCGGAAGAGTACCCGATGATAATGGACGCGAAGGGGATGGTGCTCTCGATGCCGCCGATCATAAACGGTGAGTATACGCGCATTGACGAGGCGACCCGGGACATCTTCATCGACATCACGGGCACCGACATGAAGGCGATAACGGAGACCCTTAACATCATCTGTACGACATTCGCGGATAGGGGCGCCGAGATATACAGCGTCGAGGTCATGTACCCCGATAAGGCCATCAAGACCCCGGACCTCAGCCCCCGGAAGTGGAGGCTCAGCAACAACTACATCAACAAGACCCTCGGGATCAAGCTAGGCCACGCGGAGACGGTGATGCTACTCGGGAAGATGGGGCACGGCGCCGAGGTTGTGGGCGACGAGATAGATGTCTACGTCCCCTGTTACCGCACCGACATAATGCACCCCATAGACCTAGTCGAGGACGTCGCCATCGCCTACGGTTACGACAAGTTCGTCCCGAACATACCGCCGATCCACACGAAGGCGGGGGAGGACGAGCTAGAGATATTCAGCAGGTACATCCGCAACTTCCTCATAGGCTTCGGCCACATGGAGGTCGTCACCTTCATGCTGAGCAACAGGGAGAAGCTCTTTGCCAAGATGAATATCGCCGAGGAGTCGGTGGCGGAGGTGGAGAACCCGAAGATGGAGGGCTATAACGTCCTCCGCAACAGGCTCCTACCTAGCCTCATGGAGGTACTGAGTGTGAACAAGCATCACCCGTACCCTCAGAGCCTCTACGAGGTGGATGACGTGATCCTACTCGATGACAAAACGGACATCGGTGCAAGGAGTGCGCGCCGCCTGGCTGTGGTCCAGTGCCACGCGAAGGCGAGCTTCAGCGACATTAAGGCGATGATGAACTCGATCCTCGAGAACCTCGAGGTTAGGGCAGAGGTGGAGGCGGGTGGCTGGGACTGCTTCGTCGATGGTAGGAGGCTGGTCGCGAGCGTGAACGGGGAGCCACTCTGCTGGGCGGGGGAGATCAGGCCGGAGAGCCTTGAGGCGTGGGGGCTTGAGATGCCCGTGGTCGCCCTTGAGATGGATGTCGAGCTCCTCAAGAGGGTCGTTAAATCTTAGGTTTCTTCGCCTTCTCCACTATTTCGTTTATGAACTCTGTCTTTCCGTCTGTGTAGGCGACCCTGTCGTTTCGGTACTTCACGGCGAGTCTGGTCTTCAACTCCCTGTAGGCTTCGGCGTCGGCTGGGTGGGTTCGTAGCCAGTCTCGGAAGAGGATGTGTTTGAGGTGGTGGGGGCTCC
This sequence comes from Candidatus Bathyarchaeota archaeon, assembly GCA_963769425.1. GTDB lineage: Archaea > Thermoproteota > Bathyarchaeia > TCS64 > TCS64 > UBA8941. The sequence goes on from CAVYLP010000004.1 coordinate 99,642, forward strand.
CCTCCCTGACGAGGTGTAGATGGAAGCCGGGGACGTGGGTGGTTTTTGCTAGGCAGTAGTACCAGTCGGGGTTGTCCCCCGTTGAGGCGTCATCATATCCGAGGGGCTTGAGGAGCGCCCTGCACTTCTCGGCGTCGTCTCGCCCGTCTACGCCGGCGATGATGTCGATGATGGGTTTCGCCCAGAGGCCTGGGACGCTAGTGCTCCCGACGTGTTCGAGAGAACGTATAATCCCGCCGACCGTTCCTTGGATGAGCTTGCTCTCCTCCTCGTAGATCCTCGGCCACGCGAGGTCGTAGGGGGCGATGACGACGGGTCTGGGCATGGTTGCCAGTATCCTTGGTTCTCTTTTATAGCTCTTGGCGCAATATTCAGGGGATCGATTTGGGTGAGAGACCCGTTGTCCCGCCGAACCTTGTGCTGCTGGTTAGCATAGTGGCGGTCTCAACGGCCTCCGTCCTGATCCGGTTGACGGCTGCGCCACCGATGGCCATCGCGACGTGGCGCCTCGCCCTCTCGACGCTGATGCTGCTGCCCTTCTTTCTGGGTCGCGGCGGGGTCTCGAAGCTGCGATCCATGGGGAGGGGTGACCTACTTATGCTGGTCGGGGTAGGATTCGTCCTCGCCGTCCACTTCGCGACGTGGATCACGAGCCTGAGCCTCACTTCGGTGGCGAGTTCGGTGATCTTCGTCCACGTGGACCCAATCTTCGTGGCGGTTGTGAGCCACTTCCTCCTCGGGGAGAGGGTGAGCAGGCGCGTCGCATTGGGCATTGGAGTCGCCTTCGTGGGGGCGTCGATTATTGCCGTCGGTGACATGGGCCTCGGCGGGGGTAATCTGATGGGGGATGCGTTATCACTCATCGGCGCGATCGCGCTTGGAGTCTACATCTTGGCGGGGAGGAGGCTCAGGCAGAGGCTCGACCTGACAACGTACGTCACGCCGGTGTACGCGGTCTCGGCGATCGTGCTTGCTTTTGGGAGCTTCGTCGTCGGGGCTCCGCTTGTAGGTTACGACTCGGGTGTGTTCCTGATGTTCTTCGCCATCGCCCTAGTCCCGATGATATTCGGGCATACCCTCTACAACTGGGCGTTGAAGTGGATAACGGCACCAGTGGTGAGCATCAGCCTCCTCGGGGAGCCCGTTGGGGCCTCGATACTCGCGTTCTTTATCCTCGGAGAGTCCCCAGGCGTCCTCACGCTCGTCGGCGGGGCCGTGACGCTGGTGGGGATACTCGTCTGCGCCTACCAACCCGCGAGTAAGTAAATATTCAGCGCATCGGGAGTGGGAAACGAAATAAACTCTGTTGTGTTTAGATACCTCGATCGTTAATGGTGTTCAAGGGCAAGTTCAAGGGCATACTCTGTCTCCCCGTCACCCCGCTAGTCTCAGGTGGGGACAGTATCGATGAGGAGGCGATGCGCCGCATCGTCGACGTAATAATCGAGGATGGAGCCGACGCACTAGTCCCAGTGGGTGCAACGGGCGAGTTTCCCTACCTCCTCCACGAGGAGAGGAAGAGGGTCATCGACATCACCGTTGACCAGGCGAACGGGCGCGTCCCCGTCATCGCCGGGACAGGTGCGCTCTCGACGAAGGAGGCCAGGATGTTCACACAGTACGCGAAGGACGTTGGCTGCGCCGGCGTCCTGCTCAGCCATCCCCTCATGGTGCGGGCAAACGACCACGAGACCTACCACCACTTCGAGGCTATAGCCACGAAGGTGGACATACCTATCATTCTCTACAACAACCCCGGCTTCGGCGCCTCGATAAGCCCGAGCGTCGTCGCCCGCCTAGCCGAGAACTTCGACAACGTCGTCGGCTACAAGGAGGACGACTTCTTCAGCCTACGCTACTCGGACATCATCTGGAGGGTACGCGAGAAGATCGCCGTCTACACGGGCAGCCCATCCGCCTACCTCGCCTTCCTCGCGCAGGGGGCAACGGGCGCACTCATCGCCGAGTTCCAGGCCTTCCCCCATATAATGCTCGGCCTCAAGAACGCGTGGGAGAAGAAGGACATGAAGAAGGCCCTCTACTACCACGAGTTAATCGTGAAGATGTTCAACATCATCGACACCAACTTCGGCTCCGCGAGCTTCTGGGGCAGGTACAAGGCGATCTGGAGGCTCAGGGGGGTCGACATGGAGCTGGATGTAAGGGACCCATGCACCCCGGTGACGCCGGAGCAGCTCGAGAAGGCGGCCCCGGAGTTCATGAAGCTCGACATCGAGAAGACTTGGTTCATGGGCTAGACGCGGTCCGGGGAACCTTTCATATTCCCTGACCTCCCTTTTTCTTAGATCAACATGGCTGATGTCAAGATTCTAAAGGAGAAGGTCAAGGGCGAGGTGGACGCGATTCTCCCCCGCCTCGTCGAGATGAGCGACTGGATAGGCAAGCACCCCGAGCTCGGCAGCGAGGAGGTTGAATCGTCGAAGTTCCTAGCCGCTGAGCTAAAGAAGCACGGCTTCAAGGTTGAGATGGGTGTCCAGGGGATGCCCACGGCATTCAAGGCGGTGATGAAGGGCAAGGGGAAGGGCCCCACGATCGCCTTCCTCTGCGAGTACGACGCCCTGCCAGGCATCGGGCACGGCTGCGGTCACAACATCATAGGCACATCCGGCCTCGGCGCAGGCATCGCGGTCTCCAAGCTGATGAAGGATATGCCCGGGGAGCTCTGGGTCGTCGGCACCCCCGCGGAGGAGGGGCACGGCCCGAGCAGCAGCGCCAAGAAGAAGATGGCGGAGGCCGGCTTCTTCAAGGGCGTCGACGCGGTTATGATGATCCACCCGATGGGTAACAGCAAGATGACGGTGGCGACGGGCTTCCTCGCCATCACAGGCATCAACATCGTCTTCTCTGGCAGGACGGCGCACGCCGCCGCAGACCCCTACAACGGACTGAACGCACTCAACGCCGCGGTCCTATGCTACATGGCCATACACGCCAACAGGCAGCAGTTGAAGCGTGGAGCCAACCCCGTCGTCCACGGCATCATAACCGAGGGGGGCCTCGCCAACAACATCATCCCCGATCGCGCCGTCATGCAGTTCGGCGTACGCAGCAGCGACGACTCCTACATCCCCACGCTTGTGGAGATGGTGGAGAACTCCGCCAAGGGTGCCGCCATCGCCACCGGTTGCGAGGTTAAGGTCACAGTCAGCCCCGGCCTCAAGTCAAACGTCAGGAACCCACCGCTCGAGAAGCTCTTCGTCAAAGAGTTCAAGGAACTGGGCGTCGAGGCGGAAGACCCCGACTACACAGCGGCGCAGCCTCCGGGCGGTAGCACCGACTTCACCGACCTCAGCCACGTCGTCCCCGGAATGCATGCAATGGTCGGCTTCACCAAGGCTGAAGTATCTGGGCACAGTCGTGAACTCTGCGCCGCCACGATGACTGAGGAGGGACACAGGGGCATCGAGATAGGCGCGAAGGTCCTCGCCCTCGCCGGCGTCGAGGTCCTCTCAGATGCGAAGCTGCGCGCCGAAATCAAGGAAGCCTTCGACAAGGCGAAGAAGTGACCCCAGATCAGCCCCCAAACCCTAAATACGCTCCGGCTCAACCTAGTTGAACCGGTGACTGTTATGAAGAACGAGTTCAAGCGGATGATGAAGGCTGGGAAGCAGGGCTTCGGCACATGGATTACGGTCGAGAGCCCCATGTGCGCCGAGATGATGAGCAGCATGGGCTTCGACTACTTCGTGCTCGACAACGAGCACAGCCCACTCGACATACTGAACATCCAGACGCTCATGCAGGCCTTCCGCCCCGACTCGAAGACGAGCCCCATAGTCCGCCCCTGGTGGAACGACATGGTGGCCATCAAGCGCGCACTCGACATCGGCGCCCAGGGACTCCTCATCCCGTGGATCAACACCCCCGAGCAGGCTAAGGCCGCTGTCAGTTACACGCGCTACGGCCCGAAGGGCCTCCGCGGCTGTGGCCCGCGCCGCGCCGCGATGTTCGACCCCGACTACCTGAAGACCGCGGACGACGAGATATTCGTCGCCGTCCAGATCGAGACGAAGGAGGCGGTGAAGAACATCGACGCCATATGCTCGGTCGAGGGTGTTGACTGCGCCTACATCGGCCCCGCCGACCTCTCCGCCAGCCTCGGCCACATCGGCGACTTCACCAAGAAGGACGAGCAGGACGCCATCGACAAGGTCTACGACGCGTGCAAGGCACACGGCGTCGCCGCCGGCATCCACGAGGGATGCGGGAAGCCCCTCAAGGAGCGCATCCAGAAGGGCTACAACATGGTGACGTGTGGAAACGACCTCGTCTACATGAAGATGGGCGTCCAGAACCAGTTCAAGGAACTGGGGATAAAGAAGTAACCGGGTCGCCCTTATTCCAAACGGACACGGAGCGACGGCTCCGCGTCTTTTATATAATCTGAGGTTTTCTCCAACCTCATGACTAATGTTGGCGGGAAAGCTGCGCTTGTGATAATCGACGTCCAGTGCGCCTTCTTCACGAAGGAGTACGGCGTCGAGGCCTACAACGCGGAGGAGTACCTGTCGAGGATCAAGGGGCTGATCACGAGGGCGAGGGAGGCCAGCGTGCCAGTCATATTCGTCCAGCACGACGGTGCCAAGGGGACGCCCTTCGAGCCGGGTACGCCCGGCTGGCCCATAAACCCCGAAATAGCCCCCCGCCCGGGCGAGCTCGTCGTCCACAAGCCCACCCCCGACGCCTTCTACAAGACGACCCTGCAGTCCGAGCTGGACGCCCGCGGCATAAAGAAGCTGATAGTCGCGGGCATGCAGAGCGATTGGTGCGTCGACACGACCGTCCGCAGGGCATACAGCCTCGAGTACGATGTCACCGTCGCCGAGGACGCCCACACCACCTACTACGATGGCGTCATCGAGGCGCCCCAGATAATCGCCCACCACAACAACATCTTCGGTGGCAGATTCGCCAAACTCGTCAAGGCCCAGGACATCAACTTCACCAAACTCTAAACGGAACAGAAGTCAGATGCTTCCGAACAAACGACTAATCGAAAAACCAACCAAACTAGCCAATTCTTAATAACAAGCTAAAACAACCAAACACCGAACTAAATGGTCGGCACCGTAGCAGTCATCGGCGCAGGAGTCATCGGCGGAGCCATAGTCAAATGCCTCCAAGAATCCGAAGAAGTCGGAAAAGTCATCGCCACCCGCCGAAGCCTCGAAGCCCTCAAACCACTAAAAGAACTCGGCGCCGAGGTCACCACAGACAACAAGGCAGCAGCCAAGAAGGCGGACATCATCTTCCTCTGCGTCAAACCCAACGACGTCGCCACCGTCCTCCAGGGCATCGAGGACGAGATCGAGGGTAAGCTAGTCATCAGCACAGCCGCCATCATCCCACTGGAGTACTACAGCGACGTCGCACCAGGTGCAAGATACGTCCGCAGCATGCCTAACATCGCCGCCCTCGCAGGCGAGAGCTTCACAGCATACGCCTGCGACCTAAAGGTCACAGCAGACGACAGAGCCAACGTCAAGGCCTTACTAGACACCATGGGCACATGCACCGAGGTCGAGGAGAAGTACATGGACGCCATCACCGGCCTCACCGGAAGCGGCCCAGCCTTCGTCGCCATAGTCATCGACGCCCTCATGTTTGCCGGCCTCAAAGTAGGACTCCCAAGGGAGCTAAGCCTAAGAGGCGCCGCACAATCAGTCCTAGGCGCCGCGAAACTCGTCCTCGACGGCACCATGAAGCCGACCGAGATAGCAGAGATGGTCACGACCCCTGGAGGCACCACAATCGACGGCATCTACGAGATAGAGGACGGAAAACTCCGCACCGCCCTCATGAACGCTGTCGAAGCAGCGACGAAGAAGAGCGCCAACATGCGCTTCAAGTGGGAGAAGAGCGAGTAAAGAAGCTGTTAAATCCACTACTCGCACCATCTTTCCTCTAGTGAAAGGCTTGTCGTACGATCTACTCATAAAAAACGGCAAGGTGATCGACGGCGCCGGGAACCCCTGGTACTGGGGCGACGTCGCTGTCGAAGGCGACCGGATCGCCGCCATAGGAAAACTACCCGACGCCAAGGCGCAGAGGGTCATCGATGCCAAGGGACTCGTCGTCGCACCCGGCTTCGTCGACGCCCACAGTCACAGCGACTTTAACACCCTCGTCTACCGCGAGATGGAGAGCTCCGTCATGCAGGGCATCACGACTGTGGTCGCAGGCCAATGCGGCTCAACCGCAGCCCCCGTCGACCCCGCCCAGCGTGAGTCATTCGAGAAGCAGGTCAACGCCCAACTCCCATCCGGGGTCAAGATCAAGGTGACTTGGAGCACATTCGACGAGTACCTCAGGGAGGAGGAGAAGGCGGGTCTCGGCGCCAACGTCGCCCACATGGTCGGGCACGGCGCCATACGAGAGGCCGCGATGGGCCCAGACGCCCGCCCCCCGACCGCCAAGGAGCTGAAGAGGATGAAGGAACTCTGCAGGGAGGCCATGCAGGCGGGCGCCTACGGTCTCAGCTCCGGCCTCATCTACCCACCCGGCATCTTCGCCAACACCCGCGAGCTCATTGAGGTCGCTAAGGTCGCTGCGGAGTACGGCGGTATCTACGACACACACATCAGAGGCGAAGGCCGAGCCCTCCTCAAATCGGTACGTGAGGCCATCAAGATAGGAGAGAAGGCCGGGCTCCCCGTCCAGATAAGCCACCACAAGGCCGCGAACAAGGCGGTCTGGGGGAAGAGCAGGACGACCTCAAGACTCATTGAGAAGGCTCGCGCAAAGGGGATAGATGTCACAGTCGACCAGTACCCCTATCGCGCCGGTGCAACAAGCCTAGTCACACTCCTACCCCCGTGGGCCCACGACGGCGGCATGGAGAAGCTCCTCGCCCGTCTGGCCGATCCCAAGCAGAGGGAGAAGATGAGGAGGACATCAAGGACGGCATCCCCGGTTGGGAGAACTTCGCCGGCGAAATCGGTTGGGAGAACGTCATGGTCTCCAGCATCAAGGGGGAGAAGAACCGCCGATACGAGGGGAAGACCATGGACGTTATCGCGAGGGAGATGAATGAGAAGGACGTCTTCGACGCCCTCTGGAAGTTAATCCTCGCCGAGGAGGGGACTCCTGGAATGATAATATTCAGCATGGATGAGGGCGATATCAAACGCATCATGGCGAGTCCCTACCAGATGGTCGGAACCGACGCGAGCAGTGTCTGCACAATCGGCCCATTCGGCCTCGGTAAACCACATCCTCGTTACTATGGAACCTACCCGAGGGTCCTCGGAAAGTACGTTCGCGAGGAGGGGGTAATACGCCTCGAGGAGGCGATAAGGAAGATGACGAGTTTCCCCGCCCAGCGCTTCGGCATTCTGGACCGTGGCCTCCTCCGACCAGGGATGCACGCCGACATCACAGTTCTCGACCCGGACAAGGTTATCGACAAGGCAACATTCGAGGACCCCCACCGATACCCTGAGGGCATCCCATACGTTGTCGTCAACGGTGTCGTAACCGTAGATGATGGGAAATTCAAGAAAACCCTGGCGGGGAAGACGCTGAGAAAACGCTAACACCCCCTAAAAAAAGTCCTAATAATCTATAAAATTCCACTAATTACTATATATGAATTAAAAACGAGTTGATTTAATAATAATTGGTCATTGGGCAGGTATCAGGGTTATTTGACGAGTATCATGCCCGATCTTGACCCCCACTATCGGGGAATGTGTTCCTTGTAGCGGGTATATTGTTCCTAGTAGCAGGAATTTAATTCCTAGCAGAAGGTACATCGTATTCCTAGTAGCAGGAAGTCACTTCCTGGTAGCTGGAATGTTCTTCTTCCTTGTAGCTGGTAGTTTCTTCCTATGTAGCTGGAATTCTCTTCCTTGTAGCTGGAATGTCCCTATTCCTTGTAGCAGGAAGTATCTTCCTTGTAGCTGGTATATTCTTCCTTGTAGCTGGTATTTTCTTCCATGTAGCTAGGAATGGGATTCCTAGTAGCATGGTATAACGATTTTTCCGCGTCGCCGATTCCATGCAGCGGGTACATCGGGACCCATCACCCCGTTAGCCGATCTCTCCCCAGTCCCATTCGTGGATGGTGTGGAGACTCTGTTCCTGGTACGGTGGTACATGTTCCGTGTAGGGTGGCACAAATTGTTCCTGCTAGGGTGGAACACGGAGCCTTCTGATCGGGGTGATGTGTTCCGGGTAGGTGGAACGTGTTCCGTGTAGGGTGGCGCAAATTGTTCCAGTAGGGTTGAACATGTTCCGGCTACGCCTGGATAACGTTTTTTCCACGCATCTATGCCAATTAGGAGGGTTACGTATTCTCCTTGACACGAACCGGGTTCCTAGTAGGGTGGAATCACAAAGCGCTCTGCAATGACCCTCGATACCTGCCACTGGGAATCAGGTTCCTACTAGGGTGGTATAGCACACTGGCTGGCTGGGCGTATGTGCCTCGCTGGTAGGAATAAGGAAAAACATCACTTTTTGCACCTGCTACTAGGAATCCCCTTTCTACTACGGATGTAAACCCTACCACTTAGTAACGAAAAAGAAAAAGAATCGTAGGGGGCTCCAAGTGGCAGGGATGATCTCCTTCATCCCATTCGAGGATCGTACTGGCTATGAAAAGATGTATTTTTTTAAAATGATCAGAAGGTTAAATGAATATTTTAAGTGGACCAATCGTTATTATTATCGGCGTATCTATACATGTTTGCGCACGCGCGCTCAAAGAAATTATTTATACTAATCTTATTCTCCACAACACTATTAGCTGGATTAATTGGATATTTTTATTCTCAGTATCAAAGTGACTCGGAAATTAGCAATGGAAAATACGAGTAAGACTTCAGCTAAGCCAGTTGATTGACAAAGAGGCTACGTTAAGTGAAACAAACCTCAATTTAACAAGGGCTTCAGCAAATCTTCTCCAGATTAACGATAGTCTAAATCTGGAAAATGATGCGTTGAAGATGCGTTTGGAGGCATTAAGAGCTCAAGGAACACAACAGGCGAGTTGGGTACTATATTTGGAGGGAAATTCAACCCTCGCTAGGAACGTCCGTACAAACCAAGTGGAGTACACTGGTGAATCAGCTGACGCCCTGCAATACACAATTGGTCAAGGTGGGCTGACTTACCTAGTTAGCGGACGATACAATCTCTCACACAGTGTTATCTTAGCAAGTAATTCAGGGATCGTCGGGGATGGTCAAGGAACCCAGCTATTTCTAAACGACAATTCAAATCGGGATCTTCTTGTGATACCTTCAGGTTCCGTAAATTGCATAATTTCTAATCTATACTTGAACGGGAATAAAGCACATAATGAAGCCGGTTCCGGTATCGCAATATATGGTTATAATTGGAGACCTATAATTCAGCATGTCACAATCAGGGACTGCGCTGATTACGGATTGATGACCACAGATGGCTCGGGTAACTACGTCTACGAGCCCATCTTTTTCGACATTGATGTAAGGAACTGCGGGCTCGATGGCTTGAACTTCGGTTTCTGCTCTGACGCATACGGCATGGACATCTACTCGGAAGGAAACGCCGGAGCGGGGATACAGCACTTCGACGTTGCTGGGACGTGGATACATGAGCACTCAACGTTCAACTTCGGGGAGTATGGCTTTGTGGTGAGCGGATCATCTACAGATCTGCGTTTCTTGGAGACGCACGTAGACAAGAATCAGCAAAATGGAATGCTGCTCGGTGGTAAGAGGAACACCCTATCCGGGGCGTTTATATTTAATAGTGGTCAGATGTCGCCCAATACCTATGACGGCTTAGTGATAGAAAATGCTACGGAATGTATTATATCTGGTTGCATAATCACGGATTACCAGACCAATAAAACGCAGAGACGAGGAGTCGTAGAAACTGGGGGCTCTGATTACAATATTATTCAGAGCAATGACCTGAGTGGAAACATTGAACAAAGCATAATCAAAGGAGTTCATGATAAAGTCGTTATTAATGGAGGATATGTTACTGAAAATCAGGGAGTTGCCCTAATTGTTGAGGGAACAAAGAGCATTAGGGTTCAGCATGGATGTCAATACACACCCTCCCCCGGAGACGTTCATGTGACACCAGCATCCAATCTTTCAAACTGCACTCAGTTCTGGGTGTCCAATATCGACTCTACTGGTTTCACAATCAATCTTGATGGAAACTGCATGAGTCAGGTTGATTTCGCTTGGAGTGTAGACCGTCACTAATAACTAATTCATGCATGAGAAAAAGAGCGCTGAGAAAAAATTTCAAAAAAAAGGGAAAAAAATTGTTTTAGGTTCCAACAATGAGTTCGTCAGACTTGCAATGTCCCTCAAAGTATGGTACGGCCTTGTACGTTATCCTTGCATCTGCTTGTACGGTATCATATCCTGGAAATGCTCCCCCATAATTCACCAGAGTGAATCCGCCCCTAGGAGGCGTCACTGGGGACCCATCGCACCAACTAGCGACAGCGTTTTGAGTATTTGCTGACGCACTTGGTCTTAAGTTCGGTAGCAAAACAACGTCGGGGGAACCATGTTCATGATCGATGGTTGTCTTGCCATCTATCGTTTTGACTGATTGAAGGTGTACCGTGACCTCTTCGAGTCTATAGAATCCGGTCATGTTATGAACAGTAACAACGTATAGGGCACGTTCGTCGTAATTCCATAAGGGTCCGGAGTAGGTATATCGCAGGATGACTTTAGCCGTTCTCGATCTTGGCCCTTGGCTACTCCCATCTCGCAGTCGAATTTCCCAATCGCGTTAAAGTATACCTCAACATTCGCAGTACCGGAGCTTTTCGGGTTAAATGTCTGTTTAGGCGGAATGTTTTGGAGGTTATCCCCAGATACTGTTGGGATGATTATGTATCAATTATAGTAGAAAATGATATTTCAACAGAAAGTTTAATGCTATTATTACTTACGGAATAAACAATAGGCTGAATCTAACAATATTTTTTGATGTATTCTTCCAGATGATGCTCATTGAGTAAGTATTGGCTTGGCTGATTCTGCCAGGAGGATCACGTACAAAGGTTACTGTTATTGGAGCAGCTTCTTCAGGTGGGGAATTTACCTTTGATGGCTAACATAGATCTGTAGGTCGTTCGAGAATATTGGTGCCTGGTCCTTAAGGATCATTCTATTAGCTCAAGATAGACAACCGGTTCAACTGCTGCAGGTCTTGTTGTATAGTAAAAAAGATTGGATGAACTCTGCCTCGTTTAAGAAGCGTCGGGGTATTATGCAGAGGTTTTGAATATATGCTGGCATATATACCCGCTATTACCCCAGCTACAATTAGACAGAAACCTACAACTGCAACAGCACTACTTAAAATGAAACTCTCCTGGGCCTGAAGCCGTGTCTGTGCAACATATTCGTCCAATGAAGAGGAATCAATTAGCAGTAAATACTTAAAAATATCCGTATCTTTTTGCGCTTTTTTAATTTCGTCAAAGTATTGTTTTCTTTCATCTTTCGCACTTGTTACCAGAGCTAAAAGGGCTTCTCTGGTTTTAGCACCACCCGCTAGCGAACTTAGGAAATCTTTTATCCCCATTTCTATACGGCATCTCCTTGAGACTCATGAAGTTACCTTTGATTATCACTATATTAAATATTGCATAACGCGCGTAAATGCAGTATTATCCGTTTGTTTTTCGTGGAGTCACATTACCTCACCCTCGCCCCGCCCCCATCTCACATATTCACCAAATTACGAATTTATCTAGTTGACCAGCAATTCTAGAGTCATTGGAGGATTGGGCATTATGAGTTTCACATGGTCATTCAAAGCGTTCGCTCATTACATAGTTAATCCACCTACAATGCAGTCTGGATGTGACATTAGCCTTACATTGATCAATAATGTTGATGTCTTCCATCTCACCAAACAACGTATTGGTTCACAGACGGAATACGCTATAGTCGTATCTAACCCGACGAAATTGGGTGTGAATAACAGTGAGCAAACGACAATAAACAGAGTGTCACAAGACTTGATCCTGGCATGCGGTTTAATCTTACGACGTAGTGCTCTTTCAATCTTCAGGTCTGATACAAGCAAACCTGACGTCGTCATGATACCGATTCCTGCTAAAACTATCGTGAAGGACACCCCAACAGGCAAGAGCATTGAGATTCATGAGACAGTGACCATGAGAGAAGAAGTCTACGTGACGGTAGGCACGAAGGAGGAACTAGATGAGTCCGAAGTGGTAAAACTGGTAATGCAATTGAATAAGCTTCAGAGGTTCAACCTAGATAGTGGTTATAGTTTACGGAAAGCCAATCTAATTAACGCTCTACACGAATATGAAGCGGCGATGGCGTCGTTTGATCGTCTTATGATCTTCAAGCATTTGTACAATGTGCTAGAGATCGTTACCAACATAGACGGTATTGACAGAGAAAGAAGTGTACTCGATACACAAATGGCTTTAATTACAGGGGTGCCACAGAGCCAGTGCGAAGAGTGGAGAAGTCTATACAATCGAACAAAGCATATATATCGTAATACTGCCGACGTTGCAACCTTTGTCACTAGAATTGAGAAAGTGACCGATTATATCCCGGTTGCCAGAACAGCAGCAGGAAATGAACTGACCAAATTATTAATTTCAATTTGAATTTCGGCATAGCTATATAACCATTATATAATATTATGTGGCTGTCAACAGACGACAATATATAAAAAAGGAATTGCGATTATATTATACGAACGTACTAAAATACGAAAGGGAATAAAGTAGGCCGAAAATGGGGGCGTATATAGAAAAAAATTTCGGTTATTTTATGTGCACATAGAAGTTTATCTTATATACTTCCTCATGTGCTTTCATGTGCTTCGGCGTCGCGTGGGGAACCGGCAGGTCGATCATCGTCTTGAAGCCGGGCTCCGCGTTGATCACGAGCGGGATCATGTTCGCAGTGATGGCGATCGTAGCGTAGTCACCGTGCGTGCATGGGCTGATCTTCTCGTTGATCGGCGGCACACCCTTGATGGTGACGCTGTCGAACTCCTCAGGGGCACCGATGTACGCCTTGAAGTCCATGGTGATCATCTTCTTGCCTTTGACGATGCCGTAGGCCATCTGCATCGAGCCCGCGTTGTAGCCCTTCGGCACCTTGATCGCCTCGCTCGCTGCATCCTTCTTGAGAACGACAGGCTCGGGGGTCTCCACCTTGATCTCATCCAGTTCCCAGCCCAGCGCGTCCGCGATCATCTGGATGCTCTGCTCTAGACCAACGTGGCCGGTGATCTCGTGGCTCGCGATCTTCTTCTTGAATTCGTCGACCGTGAGGCCTGCACCTATCTTCGTCTGGAAGGGTATGCGGCGTGTCGCTGCATCCATCTGGCGTGCGATGTAGATGTCGTCGACCTTCTGGCAGACGGCGGTGAGGAACGTTGGGAGGGTGTCCATTACGAAGCCTGGGTTGACCCCGGTGCCGAGGATGGTTGCCTTTCCCTTCTTCGCCACCTTGTCCAGCTTTTCTGCGTACTTCTTGCCCTCGGGTGTCGCGTAGGGGTAGCTCAGCTCCTCGCACGTTGAGACGACATTCACGCCGTGCTTGAGGATACCCTCAAACTGGGTGTAGGTCTGCTTCAGGTAGCTCATCGTCGTGTGTGTGACGATGTCGGGTTTGGTCGCCTCGAGGACGGCGTCGACGTCGTCGCTGATCTTGACGCCGAGCTTTTTCCTCCCCATGACCTCTCCGAGGTCCTTGCCCACTATCTTGGGGTTGATGTCGATTGCGCCGACGATTTCCACACCCTCTTTCTCGAGGAGGTGGGTCACCAGCTTTTGACCGATTACGCCTATGCCGTATGAGACGACCTTGACGTTCTCCAAGTTGGATCAGGATAGAAGGAATGGGTCAACGTTATAGCCCTTACGCGTTGTCGGGGGTCGGTTCCTCAGAGTGAGTGGAGACAGGCTGAGCCTCTGAATCCTTACTTACGTCTGGTGTTGCGGGTGCAACCGATTTGGGCTCCTCTTTCGGCTGCTCAGGTGGTGCACCTCTTATTTTCCTCATCAAGGAGTCGAAGGGCTCCCACCCTTTTCGCTTCGCATAAAGGACAACGACGAAGATGACGACACCAGGTAATAGGGATCTTAGAACGGAGTTGAAGACGACGTCGAATGCTGGTTGCTCTTGCATTAAGAACCAGTTGATTGGTACCGTGCTTCCGGTAGTGACCCACCACGAGCTAGGGGTAATGTTAGTTGTCCACCATGTTATGTCGCATGCGATGGGTACCATGATAAGGACGAGGTGGTAGAGCCACACCATTACTCCCGTGTCGTCATCGTGGAATGCGAGGGGGACCAAAAGGCAGCCCACGTACCATACGGCAATCGCGAGGTTGTCAAGGATGAGATGTGCACTACCTGAATCGTTCTGGGTTTTACTGGGGATGAACCAGTAGCTAGCCACAATCACCACGGCAACGAGCAGGGGGGCTAAGGATAGGGGAGGGAATCGCCCAACTGCGGGTCTCTTCGCAGCTAGGATGTAATCTATGAAGAACGCTAGCGCCATGAACCCTATTACTAAACCGAATCCCCTGAGTGTCTTTATGAAGAGACTGAAGTAACCGATTATCGGAATGTGCCCGACCACCTTGCCCATAACGTTCGAGGCGGATACTGGTGTCCCATCGGCAGAGAAGTTGTTGTCCCCCTTTGTCACGTAGCTGATGACGCCATTCGAGTCGATTCTCCTGATTGCCCGATGCACTATGTACTCATCCGTTGTCCCCGGTTTCAGGAAGACGATAATCTCTCCCTCTGGAGGTGAAGCGGCCGTAATCTGGTTTGTGTCCGGTATCTTCGCGACGATGATGTAGTCGCCAACGCCCAAGGTCGGGACCATACTCTGGCTTACGACCACCATCATCGGGTATTCTGTCCCGAGGGCTCCCCTGAGAATGTATGTGCCGCCGAAGAAAGCAAGTATCAACACAGCAAAGGCGACACCGTATTTTATGATGTCCTTAACCTTGGGGTCCAACTTAGATAGCCCCAATGGGGGCTTGCTAATCAGCCTTTCGGGGTGTGAGCCAACCCGTCAGGTCCTGGCAGCTGACCGGGTCCCTGACGCCGCTCTCGAAGCACTTGTCGATGTCGGCGCAAATCATACACGGGCACCCCTCTATGCTGTCCATCGTGACCAGCTCCTTCTTGCTAAACAGCTTGTAGCTCCACCTTCCTTCGTGTAGTACCTTGCGCCTCTCTACTGAACCTTTCTCTTCGAAGCGGAGGGCGAGCCTCGACCCCTCCCTGCTGCTTACGCCGAGCTCTTTCCATAAGTTCGCTCTGCATTATCCCGCCCTCACCCGCCTCGAAAATAATCTTCAGGGCGCGCTGCTCGAGGCTATTTTTATGGGACAAGGGTCTCTCCCGACTATTCCTCGTAGTAGATGAGGTCGTAGTCCTCAAGGATGCCGTGCAGCTTCTCCACGGCTTCGCGGACCATGTCCTCATGTTTGGCGCCTGTGCAGACGAGTTTGCCGCTCGCGAAGAGGAGCATTACGACCTTCGGTTCACCCATCCTGAAGATGAGGCCGGGGAACTGCTCGGGCTCGTACATGACGTTGTCCATGATGTCGGCTGCTGTCTCGAGGTCTATCTTACCGTGGAGGTTCGCCGAGGCGACTATGTTCTGTATGACGATCTTCGGCTTGCCGAGGATGATGATGCCGTTGGTCTTCAGCTCCCTGACGACCTTCTTCACCGCGCTCCGTGCCTGTTTCTCTGACTTGGCGCCGGTACAGACCATCTTACCGGATCCGAAGATGAGCGTCGCGGTCTTCGGCCTCTTCAGCCTGAAGACGAGGCCGGGGAACTGCTTGGGGCGGTACTCGACGTTGCGGAATACCTTCATTATCGCGAGTAGGTCGATCTTCTGGTCGAGGGTCGCCGAGGCGACGACGTTCTCGATGCTTATATGTAGGTCCTTCTTTTCAGCCACGTCCTTGACGCTTACGGGTAGGTCTTTCTTCTCAGCCAATTGATCTTCACCAATCATCCATGATTAGAGGTCGTCCAACCTGCCCAGCAGATCGGTAGGCAGTAGGTCTTGGTTTACTATCTCAACGACGGGGAAGCTGCTTACATTGGGCTCGTGCTGCACATTCTCTGAGGAGCCGATCTCGCCGCTGTAGCTGTTGTACGTGATGAAGTTGCCCTTGATCGGCTCCTTCTCCTTGACGAAGTAGAGGAACATCTCGTGTAGTGTCCCGCCCACTAGGAAGTAGAGGTGGGATTTGTCGTTCGCTAGGTGCTGGATCACCCCGCTTGAGGGGGAGGATGCTACGAGCATTATTAGGTCCCTGAGGGACCGAAGTTGAACGAACTTCATGGCGTTACCTTATAAAGGGTGCATTCAAGTATATAAATAGTTTAAATATGTCTAAATGTTTCAGCTTGAGTTAAATTCGTTTCATGAGAATAACGTCCCATTTATATAATTTGACTCATCCAGATCAATTCATCAAATAACCATCTTACACGTTTATGATCTATACCTTATACGCCTCGACTACTCCTTGAAGCAGGTTTATATCAAACACTTTTCCACCATCTGAAGCGTGAACATCTCCGATCTTCTGGTTGTCCTTCAGACGTCGCTCGCCCCCTGCGTCTTGATCAGCGGCGTCGGGCTCCTAGTTTTATCCATGACGAATAGACTTGGTCGCCCCCTGGATAGGATTAGGGCGCTGACGGGTGAGATCAGTAAGGCTGACGGTAGTCAGAAGAAGGTGTTGCTTGAGGAGATCGATATTCTGTACAGGAGGGCGAGGCTTCTCCAAGCCGCAGTCACCTTCTCGGTTCTGAGTATCTTCTTCGTGGCGACGATCATCTTCTCGATATTCGTGACGGTGATGTTTGGTACGGGACTCGAGGGACTCATTGTGATTCAGTTCTCCGCGAGTCTCATCGCCCTCGTCGTATCCCTCGTGCTCTTCGTCTGGGATATTCAGCTCGGCCTCAACTCGATTAAGATAGAGATTGATCGCTGGAAGCCATAATGACCCCGGTGCGCCCTCTATATCCTGCTACGTTTTCTATATAGAATAGACCTAAACCACTGATGTACACAGCCCTGATCGGTGAAGAAAATGAACTGCAAGGTATGCGGGGAGACCAACCCAGAGGACGCGAGGTTCTGCAGCCGCTGCGGCTCCAGCCTTAGCGTTGACGGCCAGAGTTTCATAGTGGCCACGATGCCGACGATCCCTGGTTATAAGGTGAAGAAAGTGATAGGGATTGTGTCGGGCATCACCCCGAGGACGAGGGGGATACTCGGGAAGTTCATCGCTGGGATCGAGTCTATGATCGGCGGTGAGGTCACGGCGTTCAGCTACGAGATCGAGAAAGCACGCGCAGAGGCGATCGACAGAGTCAGGGCTAAGGCGGTGGCGATGGGCGCGAACGCCGTCCTGAGTGTGGACATCGAGACCTCGGATATGGGCTACCAGATGGGCATACTAGTCTTCTCAGCGACGGGCACAGCCGTTGTAGTGGAGCCAGAGACACAAGCGAACTAGTCTGTTTTCCGCTGAATGTCGAAAATAATCGGTGCGAAGAACTCCTTCTTCGCCCTGCAGATGGGGCAGAGGTAGGGTGGTTCCTCGCGGTAGACGACGTAGCCGCACTGTTTGCAGTACCAGAGCTTGTTCCCTTTTGTCTGGGGAGTTGCTACTGATTGAGTCTTCGTTTCCTCCGTTGGCTTTGGGGTGAGGTCAGGGAACATCTTCTCGGCGGGTCTCCGCTCCGGTATAGGTATGGGTTTTCCAGAGTCGTAGATTGCCTTGTTGACGTAGAGGCTGCAGTAGCAGGCGCCGTACTCGGCGAGGTCGGGGTCGCGGTAGTCGCAGGGGCAGATTATGTCACGGTCCTGCTCGTAGACGCCTGTGGCGGGTCTGCAGGGGCAGGAGGGGTAGCCGTAGCGGTCCTCGTTTGTCTTCAGGCCCTCGAGTAGGTCTTGTAGGAACTTCTGCTCGGGGAGTGAGGTAGTAGCCGTGCATCTTTGCGTCGGCTTCAGCTCGTTGCTTGACTCTTTCTAACGTGATACTCAAAGGCCTAACGCCCCTAGGATCTTCTCTGGTTGGTAGCCGCTGATGAGTTGGGTTTCGTCAATGATTACGATTGGGAAGCCGAGGGGGGCGTTGCGCTTCTGTAGGTCTTCTATAGCGGCCTTGCGTTCCTCTGCTTTTAGGACGTCGACGTCGAGGTATTCGTAGGCGACGCCCTTCTCCTTGAGGAGTTCCTTCGTCTTCTTACACCAGCCGCATGTGCTGAGGGTGTAGAGGAATACCCGGTGTTGTTTCTTGTCTCCGTCAACCTTGGTGATGGGCAACTGAGAATTCTCCTTTGGTAGGTTTCTCTCTGCGAGGTTAATAAATGGTGATTCGGCTCGGAATCGTCTTCTAGGTGTTCGGCCGTGTTTGTTTTGATCTGTTTTGGGCGGGGTGAAGGTCTGGGACGGCTACAGGGCGTATGGTTACCTTGAGGCGGGGTTCGACTACAGGGTCTTCAAGCTTACGAGGGGGGCGGGGAGGGTTCCCGAGTATAAGGTTTCACTCTCGAGAGCGGAAGAGGAGAGGTTTAAAGGGCTCATAGAGGGGAACACCGTTGTCGACCTGCATGAGCATCCTGTTCTCTACCCGGAAGACATGGCTCAGCTACCGGAGGTTAATGGGCTTGGGCGACAGTTCACCGCCTACGAAGATATCGCGAGAGCTGGCGTGGACTGTGTTTTCGACCATATGATGGATGGTATGAGCTATATTACGAGCTTCAGCGGTTGGAAGTGGGACGACATCGTCCACGACATCGGTATCAGGCTCTGTGATCTGGCTCATCAAGGCACGGTCATCCATTGCAAAGGTCTAAGTGACGTTGAGGAAGCGCGTAGGAGCAGGAGGATCGCCCTCGTTCTCTGCTTAGAGTCAGCAACACCGATAGAGAACGAGATTGATCGTGTCGATGTTCTCTACGGCCTCGGCGTTAGGAGCATGGGTGTCTGTTACTCCGAGTCGAACATGCTTGGTGGAGGCATGGGTGAGAGCAGGCTTGACTCAGGTTTGACCGACTTTGGCTATGATGTGGTGAAGAGGATGAATAAGGTGGGGATGCTCGTCGATGTGGGGCACACGAACGATAAGACGGCGCTTGAGACAGTCGAGGCGTCTGAGGACCCGATCTATAACAGCCATAGCGGTCCAGGGGCGATTGCTCAGGGTCACACGAACGGTGACGAGTTCCTGCATGCTCTGGCGGAGAGCGATGGGTTGTTGGGCGTCGGTGGAGCGGGTAGAGGTCTCAGGACGAGGAAGCACCCGATCGGAAGCATCGACAGCTACGGTGAGTGTCTCGCTTACTGCATAGATTTGATGGGAGTGGACCATGTCGGGTGTGGACCTGACTCCTTGTACGGCGACCATCAAGCACTCTACAGGGTGTGGTTCCCTAGACGGATGGGTCACTATAAACGGCCAGGCGCGGGTGATGTTGAGGAGTTCCCTATCTCGAGTGGGGAGGTTGACCTGGGCTATGTCAGTGGGCTTGAGAATCCGAGTGAGTTCACGAACATCGCTCGGTGGATGGTGGCGAATGGTTACAGTGATGGTGAGATCGGTAAGGTGATGGGTGGAAACGCGCTCAGGCTCCTTAAGCGGGTGTGGGGCTGATCCTTCTTCTGAGTATCGATGTGCATACGATCAGCCAGTATGTGTAGTTTGGTAGGGTTAGGGCGAAGCTTAGCCAGTAGCCCTGCTGGGCGTAGTAGGCTAGGGCTAGGCCTATTGCGAGTACGATGAGTAGGGTGCCGGGTAGGTTGTAGCCTTTGAGGACCTTGCGGTCCTTGAAGGCGGTGTAGAGCATTAGGAAGCCGCTTAGGAAGAGAAAGAGGTTGCCTGCGTCGAGTAGGAGGGTGTCCACGGTTGTGTTTGGTTGTTTGGGTTGATAATTGTTGGGCTCTATTGCGGGTTTTCTATGTTGATCGTTTTCATCATCATGAATCTTTTTTCACAGGGGAGTGGCGCGCGCATCGAGTTCTTGACGAATCATGTTCCTATTTTTGGGTGGCACGTTTCCCTATGTTTGTGACGATGATCTCCCTTATTGGGCCTCTTCCTGTGGTCTTCGTGTTTATGCTGCGGTTAGCGTGGACGGTCACGGTCCTGAAACCCCTGTAGAGCCTCTTCGCGGGTTCGCTGTTGCTAAGGACGAATAGGACGCCTCGGGCGTCGAGTTCACGGATCGTCTCGCTGAGCCTCTCCTGCTCGGCCCAGGGGAAGCCGTTTTGGCTGTAGGTGTTGAAGTTGGATGTCCTGCTGAGGGGCTCGTAGGGGGGGTCGAGGTAGACGATATCTCCCTCTTGGGCTGCTTCGAGGAGGTAGGAGAAGTCCTCGTTCCTGATCTCGACCCGTTTCAGTGCCTCGCTAGCTGAGTAGATGTCGTCCTCGGGAACTATGGTGGGGTTCTTGTAGGTGCCGAACGGGACGTTGAAGACGCCCCTACTGTTAACCCTGTAGAGGCCGTTGTACCCGGTCTTGTTCAGGTATAGGAGGATGGCCGCGTCCTCAACCGGCGCGAGCCCGTCCTCGTTGAACCTGTCCCGAAGCTGGTAGTAGGTGTCTCTGTCATAGGAATATTTCGATGCCTCCTCGATGAGCAGGTTCGGCTCGTCCCTCACGACCCTGTAGAAGTTAATGAGTCGGTGGTTAACGTCGTTCACGGTCCCCCTCCTCGGCTTGACTGTGAAGAAGAGTGCACCACCTCCGAGAAATGGCTCATGATAGGCGCGTTCGGCGTAATCAGGTGGGAAGATTGCGAGTATAGCCTGTATCAGGCTTCTCTTCCCCCCAGCCCACTTTAGTATTGCCGTCATCGACCAGCATCATCTTCTACTTCGAAACACGTTGAAGTGGCGGTAACGACATAACTATATAGTTATATCGTTATGGTGGAAGGCTCTCGATAGCCATAATTACATCCCTTCAATCTCGATCACTTGATGAGACCTCGTATCTTAGTCGTGAGCCTGGTCGTTGTTGCCATAACGCTTCTAGCCATGCTATGGGGTTCGACCTACTCAGTCCCCGACCTCGTTAGGGTCGACTACGGGCTCCCACTTAGGTGGGGGAGCAACACCCTCGACACGCTGGCGGGGCCCGTGGACCGGTGGTCCGTGGACATGATGTCCCTCGCGTTGGACCTCATCTTCTGGTTCGCGACGCTGTTAGTTGTTCAGTTCATCGTCTCCAGACGATGGTAGGCCCCTTTTTTCCCACTATCCGGGGATATTCCAAGAAATGAGAAATCGGGTCAGATGCGGCGTAGAAAAAAGCCGATGGCGTTTTCTAGAAGATGTCCTTGCCGTCCACCGCGAGGAGCCGTGACCAGTTCTCGGTTGTGGTCTCCTGGATCGAGGCGATCTCCTCGTCTTTCAGGTGTCTGAACCTGCCCTGCATCTTGAGGGCCTCTGAGACGGGTTTCAGCTCCCTCGGCTTGTACGTCAGCTTGAAGCTGTGCCCGTCGAGTATCTCGTAGAGCGGCCAGAGGCCCGACTCGACTGAGAGCCTCGCGAGCTTTATCGTGTCCTTCGGGTCAGTGCCCCACCCCGTCGGGCAGGGGCTGAAGATGTGCATGTACCTGAAGCCCTTCAGCTCCTTCGCGTATACGATCTTCGCCGTGAGGTCCTCGGGGTAGGCGACTGAAGCCGTACCGACGTACGGCACGTGGTGCAGGGCGAGTATCATTGGGACGTTCTTCTTCTCCGCGGTCTTCCCCCTGCTCATCTTGGCGATTGGCGTCGTCGTGGTGCTCGCGTGCGAGGGCGTGGCGCTGCTCCTCTGCCCTCCCGTGTTCATGTAAGCCTCGTTGTCGTAGGTGAACCACATCACGTTCTCGTTCCTCTCGGCGGCCCCGGAGAGGCCCTGGAACCCGATGTCCGCGGTCCCCCCGTCCCCGATGAGGCCCGCGACGATGATGTCCTCCCTTCCGATGATCTTGTAGCCCCTCGAGAGGCCCGTCATGAAGGCCGCCGCTCCCTCGAAGGCCGGGCCGAAGAAGCTGGGCACGCGTATGTTCATGAAGCCCGGGGCGCAGGAGGCGACCTCGACTCGAGCCGAGTTCCTTCCCAACGCCTTGAATACAAGCCTGCCGACGATGGACCCGCCGCAGCCCTGGCAAGCGGGGTTGCCCGACCACATGACCTCCTCCTCTCTGAGGTCCCGTATGCTCATTTTCTTGCTCATATCATCACCCTATCCATGTGGGAGCGTTGTCCACTCCGCCACCCTTGAGCGTCATATCGGCAGCCTTCTCGATGTCCCGTACCCTGACCTCGCGACCGGCGAGTCCGGCGTAGAAGCCTAGCACCTTCGGTCTCTCCTTCATGTCGTAGACGGCGCTCCGTATGGAGCCGTATGCGATGCCGTTCTCCCCGAGGGAGATGTTGCGGTCGATGACGCCGATCGTCTTAACACGCTTGCCGATGTCCCTGAACTCCTCGTCGGGGAACGGCCTGTATGACTTGAGCTTGACGAGGCCGATCTTCTTTCCCTGCTTGCGTAGGTTGTCGACGGCTACGCGTGCGGTGCTGGCGAGGGTGCCCATGGCGACGATGACGGCGTCGGCGTCCTCGGTGCGGTACTCCTCGACGAGGCCGTCACCGTAGCTGCGCCCGAAGAGCTTGCCGTAGTCCTCGTTCACCTCAGTGATGACCTTCTTCGCCCTCATCATGGCCTCCTGGTGCGCTCTCCACCTCCACTGGAGGTCGTGGCCCTTCCAGCTGATCATGGTCAGGTGGCTGAAGTTCTCGTCGCCCGCCCAGGGTGTGAATGGCTCGTTGATGCTCTTGCCCTGCGCCCAGTGCTTCTTGTACTCCTCGAGGTCGTGGTCCCACGTCTCGGGGAGGACTGGGTACTTCGGTCTTGAATGGTGGTAGCCACGCGTCGACCTTCTCCTGCTCTGGGATGGATGACGGGCTCGGCGGTGAAGCTGAGCACGTAGCCGTCCAGTGCGTAGGCGACTGGGAGGCGGACGCGGTCATCCTCCGCGATCTTGTACGCCATGATGCCCGTGTCGAGCACCTCCTGGTTGTTCTCGCAGTAGAGCTGAATCCACCCCGTCTCCCTCTGCGCGAGCAGGTCGGTGTGGTCGGGCTGCATCGTCCGTGACACTCCTGTTGCAGACCGCCATGACGACGGGTGCCCAGTAGCGCGCCGTGTGGTGGAGGGCGTGGCACATGTAGAGCAGTCCCTCGCCCGAAGTCGCAGTGAAGGCCCGTCGCCCCCGCGATGCTGCCCGAGAGGCAGACGAGCTGCGCCGTGATCTCACCCTCGACGGTGACGAACTCCGCGGGGAGCTCGCCGCTCGCCACGAACTCGGATAGGTACTCGACGATCGTGGTCTGCGGCGTGATTGGGTAAGCCGCTATGAGGTTCGCCCTCGCGAGCTTCGTCGCGTAGGCCACCGCCTTGTTGCCAACCATTACCTCTGACTTCAACTCATTGCACCTCTTCCCTCTCCATCTTCACGGCACCCACGAGGCACTCCTCGGCGCAGATGCCGCAGCCCTTACAGTAGTCGTAGTTGATCTCGGCCTTGTCCTCCACCATGCTCTATCGCGGTCTCGGGGCAGTAGACCCAGCACCGTTTGCAGCCCACGCACTTCGCCTTGTCGACGACGGGATGCATGACCCTCCAGTCGGAGACGATCCGCGAGTAGGAGATGAGCGGCTGGGTGGACGCCTTCTTGACCTATCTCGGCCTTCTTGAGGCCGGAGGCGTCGACGGGGGCGTGTCGTCGCCTCGTACGCCTTCTTCATCGCCTCGACGTTGTTCGGGATGAGACGCTCGGCCAGCTCGCCGTGTGCAGCGACTCGGCGAGTGAGTCGAGCTGTGACGAGCCCCGTCGCCTTCGCGAATGCGCCCGAGTATCGCTGTGTTCGTGATTGGCCGACCGAGAACGTCGAGCGCGATCTTCGTCGCGTCGACCGTGGCGATCTTGAAGTCACCGGCGAGCCCCGTGTCCTTGAGCGTCCCCCGGGTGGTTGATGATCACGAGCCCCCCTTCTTGAGGCCGTCCGTCACGTCGACGCTCCTGTTGAGGAGTGGGTCGAGGACGACGACTATGTCGGGCTCGTGGACTAGGTCGCGTTCCCTGATGCGTGTGTCGTCTATCCGGCAGAAGGCGGAGACCGGGGCTCCGCGCCTCTCGTTGCCGTACATCGGGATAGCCTGTGTGTACTTGCCGTCGAGGTGTATCGCCGACGCCAGTATCTTCACGGCGGTGACGGCGCCCTGGCCGCCCCTACCGTGGAAGCGTATCTCTATCAAGTGAGTAACCAACAGATATCCCGGATTTTTTACGGGTTAAAAGGTCTTGCAGAAAGTAATGGCGCAATGCCCACGGGGTTTGAGGCTAGAAGCTCCTTATCTCCTCTTGACCCGTTGTCGGGTTCGACAAGCCGATTTGAACGCCTCAAAGGCCATGATGGAGATGCTGAAGGGATACGGCGTCGGCGAGGTGTTCGGCCTCCCCGGCGAGACGACGCTCCCATGGTACAAGGAGTGGTGAGCACCCCCGAGGTCAGGCACGTCATGATGCGGGACGAGCGGAGCGCCGCCTTCGCCGCCGACGCATACGCGCGGTTCAGCTTCAGAGCCCGGCGTCTGCGAGGGACCGAGCGTAGGCGCCACCCACATGATCCCCGGCGTCGCCGAGGCCTTCAAGGCCTCCATCCCCATGGTCGTCATCGCGAGCGACATCCCCCTCCACTACGAGAGACGCAACACCCTGACGGGCCTCGATCAGTCGGCGCTCTTCCGGGGGATAACAAAGGAGAGCATCACCGTCACTGAGGCGTCCGACCTGCCCAGCATAGTGCGCCGCGCCTTCCGCGTCGCCACGACTGGGAAGCCGGGCCCCGTACACATCAGGTTCCCAAGCGACAAGCAGGGCGAGGAGATAGGGGAGCCCCCGCTCTGGGTGCAGAGCGACTTCAAGGCTTACCCCGGCCACCGAGGCGTCGCGGAGCTCGCCAAGATAAGCGAGGCCCTTAAGGTGCTCGGCTCGGCGCTGCGCCCCGTCATCGTCTGCGGTCAGGGCGTCCTCCTCAGCCAGGCTTGGGGCGAGGTGCAGGTCCTCGCCGAGCTCTTCGGAGTACCAGTCGGCACGACGATAAACGCGAAGGGCGCCTTTCCCGAGGCGCACCCGCTCAGCATAGGCGTCACGGGTGCCCGAGGCGGCTCGACCTACGGTAACAAGGTCATCTCGGAGGCAGACGTGATATTCTACGTCGGCTCGAGCACAGACTCGACCGCCACCGACGGCTGGAAGATACCCCCGCTCGACACGAACGGCGAAGACAATACAGCTCAACGTCGACGGCGGTGAGGTGGGGAACAACTACAACGCCGAGGTCTCCCTCATAGGCGACGCCGCCGCGACGCTCCGAGTCATGGTCGAGGTCGCGGAGAAGCAGGAGAAGAAGACCCGCAAGTTACCCAGGATCAGGGCGATCCAGAAGGAGAGGGCGGATTACGAGGCATACGCCTCGGGGCTCATGGCAAGCAACGAGGTCCCAGTCCACCCCCTCAGGTTCGTGAAGGATCTGGGCGACGCGCTGCCGAAGGACTACGCCCTCGTCACCGACGTGGGCATCGCGGCCGTCTACACGGCCGCGTACCTCAGGCAGGCGGAGGCGGGGCGCCGCATGATATTCAACTACGCCGTCGGCGCGTTGGGGTACGCCATCCCAGCCAGCATCGGCGCTCGATTGGCGAGACCGAACAGTGCGGTCATCACACTAGTAGGCGACGGCAGCTTCGGCTTCACCGCGGGGGAGCTTGAGACAGTGGCCCGAATCGGCGGCCCCAACCACATAGTACTCCTCAACAACATGAGCTACGGCTGGATACGCGCAGAGTGGCTTCTCAGCCACGGCAAGGAGTACGTAGACTTCGCCACCAACTTCAGACCCGTCGACTACGTCAAGATCGCCGAGGGCTTCGGCATCGAGGCGACTCGCGTCGGTAAGACCGCTGACCTCGGCCCCACACTAAAGAAGAATCTTACTAAGAAGGACCCCACATTCACCGAGGTCATCGTCAAGCCGGAGGACCAGTTGGTGCCCCCGGTGCCAAGCTGGATAAAGAAGGCGGAGAAGCAGGGCTACCCACACGTCAAGTAGAACAACTACTCTACTTGGAACTCCACGTAGAATACCTGAGGCTCTCCATCGGGGTACTTGATGAGTGCGACGACGCGGTACTTTCCTGCTTCAGCTCCCGATAGGTCGAATCTCTGCCACCAGAATGCCCCGGTACGGATGTCTACCCCATCGTTCTTGGCGGCGCTGTTCAGGTGATAGCTCAGCCACCCAAGGTCGACCCATCTTTCGAGGGTGTAATTCATGACCATGTTCCTTGGGCTCCCATTCGTAACAGTGAAGAAAAACGACCTACCGTGCGGAGGATCAGCGTCTACTCTGACTTCGGGGGAGATGGGAAGATCGTCATACTTGACAACCTGTACGACGCGGGTAATAGTCGAGAATATACCCTCGTCGAAGTATGCCGACAGCTTCAGGTAGTAGATGCCTGTATCGCTCTCGGGCGGGATACCGATGGTTGTTTCCCAGCTCATGTATGTGCTGAGAGGCAAGATCGCCCCCTGGGACACTGTCTCAAGGTTCGTCGCCTTGATCAGCTCAAGTTTAAATGAGACTGTGTTATCCTCGCCGGAGCCGCCGAGGTGCTGAACCCTGAATGGGACTGCGTCGCCCGGTGCATATGGGCCTACGTTTATGTTCTCAGAGAACTCACCCGAGCGGAGGTTTGGCTCAGGATCCCAGATGTAGGCTATCCGGTCAGTAGTGGCTTCGATATACGGGAATGTCAGCGTCTCGACCCATTTCGAGCCCTCGACCCCGACCTTCTTAGCGTAGCGATACTCGCCTTCGCCAAGCGGTAGCTGGAAGCCCTGCCTATAGATGCCCCAGCTCTCAACCTCCAGCGGAGGGCCGGCGTCGGCGACGCTCGCAACGGTTACCCAGCCCGAATCCGTCTTCTTCTCCAGCTCGTACCCCGAGCCGATGAGCAGTGACTGTGCTCCGAGGTTAGCGAGCTCCAGCGTCTGCAGACCATTCCTCCAGTTCTCGTAGAAGTATATCGGCCTGAAGCCGTAGATGGGCTGGGTGTCAGGGGCTTGCTCGGGTCGTACTATAGTGAACTCGATCGAGGCATTCATCGCCTCGTTCGTGTTCACGTTTCTCCATACCCTGTAGAACCCGGAGTCCAGCCCCGTAATGTCGATGGTCTTACTGTCCAGGGGAGCGACGAATACGTTTGCGAAGTGTGAACGGGGTTCGTAGGGGATAGGTTTCCAGATCCCACCGACCAGCTTATCGATCTTCAGGGCGTCCATCGACTGCTGCTCGCTGATAGGCGTGACAATCGTCATGGACTCTTCATCGGTTATCGGGGTGGGTTCGACCCTCAGGGACATTGTGGGTTCGAGCTCCCACAAAATACTGTTCGATTTGGGGGGCTTTGACTGCTGGTAGGGGACTGCTAGGACGATGACTGCGGCGAGGAATATGTAGACGAACCAGACGCGGTTGAGCTTCAATGGATAGCGAGTTACTGTAATTTCTATTTAAGAAGAATGGATCAAACAAGTCGTTAACAGTTCGGAATATTTAGTTCAGTTTTGCTTGATGGATTCCATGAGCTTATCGATGTCCTCGCGTGTGTTGTAGAAGTGGGAGGAGACACGCATGTGGCCGCCGTGCGCCTCGCGACCCGTCACCTTGATCTTACCTTTCTTCAGCTTCTCCGCGAGCTTCACCGCCCCATCCTGTGCGAAGCTTACGACTGGGGACTCGTTACCCTCCGGGGTCCAGATCTCCTTTCCAATCTCATCAAGTTTCTCGAAGAGGTACCCCGTGTTGTCGAGCACCCTCTTCTCTACATAGTCCATGCCGAGTCGATTCAGGTACTTGAGCGACTCCTCGAGGGCGTAGACGCCCTGGAAGTTGATAGTGCCGTACTCGAACTTCTCCGCCGTGTCCCTGGGCGTCAGTGCCTCCGCGTGCGCCCCCTCCCAGATCTGGTTCTTCCACCCGGTCCTGTCCGGCGTCAGCTCCTCGATGGACTCCTTGTCGACGTATAGGAAGGCGAGGCCCGCCGGGCCCATCAGGTACTTGTAGGGGGCGACTGAGACGTAGTCGGCGCCGTCCCGCTTGTAGTCGACCTTCAGCGCACCGACGGCCTGGGTGGCGTCTACGAGGAGCTTCGCCCCGTGGACGTGGGCGACGTCCGCAACCTCGGCGAGGTCCACCCTGAAGCCGTTGACGTAGCTGACCTGGCTCACCTGAACGAGTCTCGTCCTGTCGTCGACGAGCTTCTCGAGGTCGGATGACGTCGAATCTGCCGTCCCTCGGCTTCCAGACGCGGGACTCGACGCCGTCGCGGCTCGTCGTGTAGGTATCGAGGGGGTTGTGCTCCCACTCTGGGAAGACGACGTTGTCCCCCTCCTCCCAGTCGGTGCCGTTTATGACTATGTTCAGGCCGCTGCCCGTGCACATCGTGTAGGCTATCTCCCGGGGGGAGGCGCCGATGAATGAGGCTATCATCCCCCTGACGGTCGTCGCCTTCTCCAGCCATCCGTCGAGGATGGTCCGGTTGCCCAACGTCGAACCCGTACCACTCGTCCGCCCAGCGGTCGTATCCCTCACTGACCTGCTTCGGCATGAGCCCGACGAAGGCGTTGTCTAGGTAGACCCACTCATTTAGGACGGGGAAGTCCGCTCTTATCTTCGCTATGCTGACCATTACCCACTACGGATGACTCGGGGTATTTTACATGTGGCGCCGATAACCCTAAACGATCAAACGGGGGAATCAGTGAACATGTCGAAGCGGTTCCCGGTAACGCCAGCCACCACCTACCTGGACAAGCTCGGGATAGTCTACGAGAAGCACAGCTACGACTACCAGAGGAAGGGAAGCGACGTCGCAGCTGAGGGCCTCGGCGTCGGACTACACGACGTAGTTAAGACGCTCATAATGCAGAGGGACGACGGCGAACCCATCGTGGTCCTCCAGCACGGGGACATGGAGGTAGGGCTCAAGGACCTCGCCCGCCAGATCGGGGCGAAGAGTGTTCAACCCTGCGATGTGAAGGACGCCCAGCGCCACACGGGGTACCTCGTCGGCGGAATAAGCCCCTTCGGCACGAAGCGCCAGATGCCCGTCTACGCCGAGGAGACCATTCTCCAAATGCCAAAGTTTTACATAAATGGGGGACAGCGCGGCTTCATCCTCGAGATCACCCCCGCGGAGATACAGAAGTCGCTCAAGATCACGCCTGTGAAGGTTGCTCGGGCGCAGGGTTAAGACCGAGTCTCGAACGCGTGCCCTCATCCCAGAGTCAGTTAACAGGTCAATCGACCAGTTTTCCCATCTCAAACAGGACGACCTTCACCCAGTCCAACCGAAGATGTAATATCCGTCTAAGTGGACCTTAACCGGAATCCCATGGCGGACATCTACATTCGGAACGGTTACCTGCTCACGATGAGGGGTGATGGCCTCGGCACGATCGAGGATGGCGCCCTCGCCGTCGAGGGGCAGGAGATCGTGGCGGTCGGTAAGACCGACGACCTCGACAGGAAGTACCGCAACTCTGAGAGGGTCATAGAGGCTAAGGGGAAGGCGGTCCTCCCCGGCTTCGTCGATGCCCACATCCACACAGGGCACACCATCATACGCGGCGAGGCGCAGGACGTCCCCGAGATAGAGTGGATGCTCAAGACAATGGCCCCCTTCAGCAAGTACATCAAGCCCGAGCACAGTATAGCAGGCGGTGCCCTCGGCGTCATCGAGGGCGTTAAGAGCGGCGTCACCACCTTCGGCGAGATAGGCGTCAACGAGGGCCACGTCGCGGAGAAGGTCTTCGTCCCCGCCGGCGTAAGGGCAAACATCGCTGACACAATAAACGAGATTGGGCCCAACAGCCGCCCCGATGCGAACAAGCTCTATATCTTCGACGAGTCCCTCGGCGAGCAAAAACTCAAGGCGGGCATCGAACTCGTGGAGAAGTGGGACGGCGCAGGGGACGGCAGGATAAGCTGCATCTTCTCCCCCCAAGGGGCGGACATGATGAGTAAGTCGCTCCTCCTTCGCGTCAAGGAGGAGGCGGTGAAAAGGGGAAAGCTCTGCCACATACACGTCGCCCAGGGGGCGCGCGAGGCCATACAGGTCAAGCTCAGATATGGCACAACCTCAATCAAGTACCTCGACTCCATCGGCTACCTCGACGACAACATCATAGCGGCCCACTGCCACCAGACGACGGACGACGAGGTCGCCATACTCGCCAAGAGGGGGGTACGCTACATCAGCTGCCCCGCCAGCATAGCCCTCATCGACGGCATAGTCCCTCCACTCGCACTCTTCCGGCAGCAGGGCGGGAGATATGCGGGCCTTGGCAGCGACCAGGCCCCCGGGAGCACGGGGCATAACATGCTCGTTGGGATGAAGACGGCAGCTCTCCTCAACAAGGTACGCCACAGGGACCCGACGGTTCTCCCCGCTTGGGAGATGCTCCGAATAGCCACGATAGGCGGAGCCAACGCCATAGGACTGGGCGACAAGATAGGGAGCCTCGAAGTAGGGAAGAAGGCCGACATTATCCTAATGAATTTGAGGGTCCCCCACATGGTCCCCATAATCTCCAAGCCGGTCCCAAACATAGCCCCCAACATAGTATACTACAGTAGGGGTGACGAGGTCGAGGACGTGATAGTAAACGGCGGCTTCGTCGTCGAGGGTGGCAGATGCGTGACCCTCAATGAGGAGGAGGTGATGGAGCGCGCCCAGAGGGCGGCGGACGAGATAACAGGGAACGCTGCTGACGACTTCATGGCGGCCGACGGCTACCTTGCCAAGGCTGTTAGAAAGGGGTTACTCTAGTAGCCTATCGTCTCTTTTGATTATTTCATATAAATAAAGACGATGAGTTATTTCTGAATAAAAAAACCTATCCCCAGATGTTACACTGAGAAAAATGTTATAAATCATAGATGCAGTACGATACCGAAGAACCGGCTCTTTGGGAGAGATGCTACAGCGTTGGTTCTGAACTTCAAGGGGTACGACCCCACAGAGGTAGGACTTAGAAAGTTCCTATCGATCCAGGAAACAGAGGTGCTAATGTGCCTCTGGGGTAAGGAGAAAAACGGGGCAGCGCCCGAGGAGATTAGAGTGCAGCTGGCCGCAGGGGGTTCCCCTCATAGCCCTGCGACTATTAAGAAGGCGCTCGACGGCCTAGGGCGATGGGGTCTGGTGGAATCCAGGATGGTCGCCAGGAGCACGCCGAGGCTCTGCTACTTCGCCGCTGTGGATGAAGAGAAGGCGACGGCCCACCTCGTCGGGAGGTTCCTGTCCTCGGTGAAGGCCGCTCTACCCGAGGAGTTGGCGAGGGCGGCTAGGGAGCAGGGGCTCATGTAGGCTTCGGTAGGTGCCTGGACAGTACCGCTTCGAGCCCGAGCCTACCGACGGCTCCCAGCTCCTGGTCGACCTGTTTTCCGCCATTGAAGAGTATGAAGTTGGGGATGCTCATGACCCTGAAGCGAGCTTGAGTCGCCCTGTTCTGATCGGTGTTTATCTTCGCGAAGTAGGCTTCGCCGGCGTGATCTCTCGCCATTGCCTCCACCACCGGTGCCATGGACTTACACGGCATGCACCAGTCCGCCCAGAAGTCGACTAGGAGGGGACGCGTGGCACCTGCCACGGCTTGATCGAAGTTCGCGTCCGTGAGGACGTTCACGATACCGTCCCGGAGGATGCTTTGCTTCGGTGGCGGGCTCATCATCCTCTCGAGCATCCGCCGCTTTATCTCCTCAAGCTCCCGGTCCTCGGACATACAGGGAGAGATGAGTAGAAGCTGGTAAAGAGAGTTACTTCTTTAGGAAGTTGGGGTTCGTGGAGTCGTACTTGTCGGCCTTAGCCTGGTCACCAGTTATCTCCGTGAGCCACTTATCGGCTCCGTCCCTCTTCCAGTCCCCCGCCTTCGTGTGTGCCTTGATGTAGTTCGCGGGCATCGGGTGCGTCCCAACGATCACGGGGAGGCCGACGACATTCTCTATGTACTTCTTGTGGTCCTCGATGTGGGGGCAAATGGGGTATCCGGCCAGGTAGCAGCTTGCGAGGAGGATGACCTCCGCGCCATACTTCTTCATGTCCGCGGGCGCCGCCTCGAGGCGCTCCCCGGGGCAGCCGCCACACGCCATCCAGCCAACGACTTCTATCGGCTCATCCTTCGGGTACTTGGCGAAGACGCCGTCCCTCTCGATCACCGACTTGAAGCACTTGTTACCGGTGCAGGTCCTGTTCCGGTCACAGATCATTATGCCTACCTTTACCATGCCTCATACACTCGGCGAGGTTGGAGATAATGCTTCCCCGGGAAATCAGCCCTCTAAGCCCCGCCTGACGCGTGTGAGCAACTCCACCGAGGGCGACGCGTAGGGGCTGATCCACCTCTCGTAGACCTCCCTAATCGGCACGACGTTGAGGTAGTTCCAGCGTAGCCTGCCCTCCCTTTTTACTATGACGAGCTCCGCCTTCTCGAGGACCCGGAGGTGTTGCATAACGGTGCAGCGGTCGAGGCCGGAGAAGTGTGCGCAGATGTCCCCGGTGGTCATGGGCTTGTCCCTTAGGAGATCGAGTATCTCACGCCTCCTGCCGTCTGCAAGCGCCTTGAAGACGCGCTCCTGCTTATCAGCTTCGGACATCCACAGTATATGTTATAATAGTATAACATATATATTGCTGTCGCCAACCATCAAGAGATGAAGCTCAAGTTCCAGGTCCAGGCAAAGATACAGAAACCCTTAGCCGAGGTCTTTAACGCCGTCTATAACCCCAAGAAACTCAGCGCATACTTCACCTCCGGTGGCTCGAACGGCCCACTCGACGAGGGGTGCACCGTCCTCTGGACATTCGCCGACATGGCGGGGCAGAGCGAGACCGTCCCCGTCAGGGTCCAGAAGACGATCCAGAACAAGCTCATCAGGTTCAAGTGGGCTGCGAGCGAGGGCATCTATGCCCCGGAGGAGGGCAAGACCCCCCACCCCGGCGGATATGACACGACAGTCGACATCACCTTCGAAGCCCTCGGAGAGAACGAGACGCTCGTCAAGATCATCGAGGGAGAGTGGCGCCCAACCGAAGACGGTCTACAGGGTTCCTACCAGAACTGCCAGGGCTGGACGAACATGAGCTGCTGCCTCAAAGCATATCTCGAATACGACGTCAACCTAAGAAAGGGATTCTTCTGATGGCTAAAACAAGGAACCACTACTACTCCGAGGAAGAACTTAGGAACATAGCCTCCGAGCTCACCTCCGCCGAGGCTGTGCCCGTCAACGTGGAGATCGAGGCGGAGCACAGGGTCCTCGACCTAAGCGAAGTTGACAAGATACTCAGGGACTCGGAGAACATCTTCCTGCAGGACTGTGGGTGCCGCAAGCTCCACCACAACTGCGACTCCCCCCTCGACACTTGCCTCGCCGTGAATGTGGGACCCGACTACGCGGAGAAGTGGCCGGACAACCACTCTCGCAGGGTCAACGTGGAGGAGGCCCTCGACGCGCTAAAAAGGAGTCACGAGGCGGGGCTCGTACACATGGCCTACGTCTTCAAGGGTGAGGAGAAGCCCCAACTAATCTGCAGCTGCTGCACATGCTGTTGCCACACCCTTGGCGGCATAGTCGACCATGGGATAACAACACAAGTCCTCACCTCGAAGTTCATAGCAGTGGACGATGAGTCGAAGTGCATCGACTGTGGGAAGTGCGCTGAGAGGTGTGCCCTCGGCGCTCGGCGCATGGTCGATGGTAAGAAGAGGTACGATAAGACGAGGTGTTTCGGTTGTGGGTTATGCGTCTCCACTTGTCCCAAAGGGGCCATAGGGCTCGTTGAGAGGAAGAGGCTAGACTAGCCGACCGCAGTGGTAAGTCCAGTCCCCAGGGTAGACCGTGGGCTGATACCTCGTGTCGAAGATCACCGACCTATATGGCACCCTGCATTCCTCAAGGACACGTCCCGCCGTATCCTTAAGGACGCCAAGAAGCGCCCCCTTCTCGACTACGGCGCCGAGTTCTATCCTGTTGTACATTACGCCGCCGTGCTCTGTCTTCGGCCAGCTGCTCCCGTCGCTGACTAGCTGCTCCGAGTCTGAGCCTACGGGCTCCTCGTTGATCATGCCTATGCCTATGAGGACATTCATCACACCCTGCACACCGGTCTCGACGAGATCGTCCCAGAGTCTGCCACCTCCGCCCAGCTCAGGGCTCAGTGTAGGTATCCCGACAAGCCCAGCCTGTATGCTCAGGCTCCCCATCATGCTTGGGCGGGTGTTTACGCCGCCGAGGACTGGCACACCCTGTCCGAAGAGCCTGTATAGCTTCTTGTTCTGATCCCCTACAAGCTTCTCCGTCTCCGGGGTCCCGCGGGCGTGTATGTACCTCGCCATGAATGCTCGGCCCCCCTCGTGGAGGTCGACGACGAGGTTGGAGCCCTTTGATCGCCTCGTCCCAGATGGTCGCCGCGATTCTCTCCATGAGCAGGCCCCTGTGATCACCGGGCCAGACCCTGTTCATGTTTAGGTTCTCGTATCCCATTGGTGGCGGCGAGGCACGCTCCGCAGAATTGAATGCTAGGGGATTGGAGACTGGAATGGAGGTTAGTGATCCCCTGAGCTCCTTCGGGTCCACCCCATCGAAGACCCTGTTACTGATCTCCATACCACCGTACTCGTCGCCGTGCTGGACTCCCAGCATTGTGGCCCTCGGTCCATCCCTCGCCCCGACGGCGACCCGGACCGTTAGCGATATCGGGGTACCATCCGCAAACTCGCCAACCTTCGCCTGAAACGTCTCGGTGGAGCCCCGAGTAACCCTGCGCCCAAAAACCGTTAGGGACATACAGATGATAGTTTCATACCCGAGGTGATAAAACCTCGACGCCCTTAATTAGTTGATTCAGGGTGCTCTAAAGATATGGCGTCCTGGAAGAAGGTTGCGGAACTCGTCATGTTGCACAAGGAGGCGAGACCCGAGATGAGGGCGAGGGACGCCTACAAGTTCCTCTACCAGGGCGTCTTCGGTGTAGGGCATATAATGGGACCGGGTGCGTGGGACTACCTACAGAAGGAGACGACAGGTATCGATCTCAACGACCAGCTAGGCGACCCACTGATGGAGAGCGTCTCCCTCGACGGCTCAGTCGTACGTGTCAACCTCCGACCCTATATGCGGGAGGGTTATCTCCTCAATTACCTGATGGAGGCGATGAGGAACTCGGAGGTAACAGGGTGACTCCGTCCAATTTGTGGAGATATGGGATGCTTTCGCTGAGCTCGTCTGGTCGGGGCAGCTAGACTTTGAACACAGTGAGGTAGACGCTATCAACACGAGTCTCGATAGGAACAACCCACAGCCTCAGCACCACACCCCCCAATATCGGGAGGCCTACCACCCCGCCTACCGCGTCGTCAGGAGGCGGGAGATACTGAAGATACTCGGCCTCGAGACTTACCAGTTATAACCTAGTTGGAATTAATTATTCCCCATGGCCAGCCTTGAGGGGATGAAAAGCGACGCGTTAAGCTGGATCGACAGGAACATCGATGTGATCATCGGAATCAGCGACAAGATATGGAGCTACGCTGAGCTTGGCTTCGAGGAACACGATTCTTCTAGGCTCCTCTCTGGTGAGTTGGAGAAGCACAGCTTCAGGGTCGAGCGCGGCGTTGCAGGGATTCCAACTGCCTTCGTCGCCTCGTGGGGGTCGGGGAAACCCCTCATCGGCGTGATGGGGGAGTACGACGCCCTCATGGGCGTATCGCAGGAGAAGGTTCCCACGAGGGACCCAATCGTGGAGGGCGGCAACGGCCACGGGTGCGGCCACAATATACATGGTGCCTCCGGGATGGCGGGTGCCATCGCCGCGAGGTACGCCATGGAGAAGAACGATATCAAGGGCACGATCAGGTTCTACGGCACACCCGCCGAGGAGAGCGGCAGCGGAAAGGTCTGGATGGTCCGCGCCGGAGTCTTCGACGGCGTCGACGCAGTCCTCAGCCACCACCCAGGAGCCATGAACTACGCCCCCCTCGGAAGCAGCCTCGCAAACAACAGCGTCAAGTTCCACTTCCACGGCAAGACGAGCCACGCCGCGGGGAGCCCCGAGCAGGGCAGGAGCGCCCTAGACGCGGTGGAGCTCATGAACGTCGGCGTCAACTACCTGCGTGAGCACGTCGTGCAAGACGCCCGGATGCACTACGTCATCGAGGCCGGAGGCGGCCAGCCCAACGTCGTCCCCGACTACGCACGCAGTTGGTACCTGATCCGCGCTCCCGAGAGGGATCAGGTTGACAGCATCTACGCACGAATCCTCAAGATAGCCGAGGGCGCCACACTGATGACGGAGACCACCTTCGAGGTCGAATTCCTCAAGGCCGTCTACAACAAGCTCCCTAGCAGGGCCCTAAGCGACCTCGTCGCCTCAAACATGCGCCTAATCGACGCCCCAAAGTGGAGCAGGGAGGAACTCGCCTTCGCGACGGAGCTGGGGAAGAGCGTCCCCGCCGAGCAGAAGCGGGACTCGCTGCGCAAGTCGAAGCGCCCCGGCTGGGAGAAGCTCGAGGGCGTCGTGATGGATGATAGCGTACCCGACGCTTGGGACGAGGGGGACGTGAGCCACGGCTCCACGGACGTGAGTGACGTCAGCTGGAAGGCTCCCACGATGGAGTTTTACACCGCCACGTGGCCCCTCGGTACCCCGGGGCACAGCTGGATGAACGTCGCCGCCTCGGGCACCGGCATCGGGCACAGGAGCCTCATATTCGCCTCTAAGGTGATAGCTGCCTCTGCCATCGACCTCCTCACTAAGCCGGAGCTGCTCAAGGGGGCGTGGGAGGAGCAGAGCAGAAGGACGATGGGAAAGACTTACAGGAGCCCCCTGCCCCCCAATGCTAAGCCACCACTCGGGATGTGGGGGAAGAAGAGCTAGAGCTTGTAGACGTCACCAGGCTTCAGGATGACAACCTTCGTTGCGCCGCCGGCCTCCACCTTCTTCTTGAAGACCATCGGGTCCGTGTCCCAGATGTGCATCGGGATGGCGACCTTCGGCTTGATCGCGAGGACGAGGTCGGCGGCCTCGTCGTTGTCCATAGTGTAGGTGCCACCGGTGGCGCAGAGCATCACGTCGATGCCCTTCAGAGCCCTCAGCTCGGGGACGAACTCCGTGTCCCCGGTGTGATAGATGGTCTTACCCTCGGCGCGGATGAGGTACCCTACGCCGAAGCCCTTCGGGTGGAATGGGACCCCCGGGGCCCTCAACCTCTTCACGTTGTATGCCCAGACCGCCTCGACCTCGACGTCCCCGACCTTCGTCTTCTCCCCGGGCTTGAGGGTGATCGGCTTCGCCCCCGCCTTCGCGCAGTCAGCCGGGGCGATGAAAGTCGTCGAGGGACCGAGGGCCTGCCTCAGCTTGTCCTCCTTGCAGTGGTCCTGGTGGGAGTGGCTGACGAGGACGACGTCCCCCTTCGGCGTGTACTCACCCTCATAGGGGTCGAGGTAGATCGTCTTACCCGCGGCCTTCACCATCCAGCTAGAGTGACCGAGCCATTTTATCTCCATAATACTCACGTGGATGACTCAGGCCGCGGGGATTTATCTCTCTTCTCATGCAGCGGGTTTGGACTCCCTGATTGTCAGATAGAGCAACCCAAAGGCGAAGCGGAGAACAGTCGTGAAAACGAGTACCATGCTTATCGCGGAGTAGTTGGTTGATGTGATGAACCCCTGGGTGATGGTGCCCATGAGATATGAGCCAAGGAAGCTTGAGACGCCGACGGCGGTCACGCTGGCGGCTAGGTAGGTTGCCCTCAGCTTGGCAGGCGCGATGTCGATGATATAGGTCGACTGCCCGCACGACCACGCCGCCGTCGCGACCCCGACCAGCCCCTCTATGGCGATTATGTGGAGCCAACTGGTCGCGAAGGCGTAGCCGAGGGTGGAGACCGCCATCGCTACGCGGCTGAAGACTATTATTGGCCGCCTCCCGACCCTGTCCATCATCCTCCCGAAGATGCTCTGGAAGAGGACGCCGAAGCCTAGGTTCGAGACCGCCGTCGCGGCTATCTGCCAGACGCTCATCCCCAGCTTCCCTACGGTTATGTATGAGAAGAACGGCAACGCCGTCGCGGAGCCGGCGTTCCAAATGAATGTGATGATCAGGAATCGTCTCAGGTCACGATCCCTCATGAGGGCGGCGAACTCGAATCTGCGCCTTCCCCCCACGGGGGGCTTCTCCTTCGTGAACGAGACTCAGAATGGCGGAGGCGAAGCTGGAGGCTGACGCGAGGAGGAGGAGGGCGGTGAATGATGCCTGTGTTCATCGGCCCCGTCTGGTTGAAGGCTATGATTAGCGCGGTCACCATCGCTGCGAAGCCGCCGATCTGGGCGACGGCGCTTATCCTCCCGATCACCTCGCCCCTCCCGACCTCCCCCGCGTAGTCGCCGATGAGGCTCCCCCAGGCAGGTGTCGCCATCGCGGTCGTCGCGCTGATCACGACGATTAACACGAGGAGCCAGAGGGGGGCGCCGACGAATGCGAGGGCGGCGAATGCTAACCCGCTCAGGACGCGCCCCGCGATGATTATACGTCTCTTCCCAAATGAGTCGGCGAGGTCACCGAAGACGACCTGCGGGAGGGCGAGCGCGATCTGCCTGCTCCCGTTTATGAGGCCCGACTCCGCGACGGTTGCCCCCGCGGCGACAGCTATGGTGCCCGTGAACCTGTCGGTTATCGTGTCCGGGATGGACTGGGCTGCGCCCGCGAGGTAGAGTGCCCTCGACTCCTCAAGGTGCTCCTCGTCGCCTCCCATAGGTCCACCCCTGCACCACACAGATTATTTGAAGGTATCACCGCACCGCCTCCCAGAACCTTTTAAATCCCCTCCCCCATCTTCTGTAGGCGCCGCAGGGGTTCCCGAGTGGCCAAAGGGGTCAGGCTTAGGACCTGATGGTTAGTCCTCCGTGGGTTCGAACCCCACCCCCTGCACCATTTTACTAGCGCGCGCCGCATCTGCGAACCTGATCTCTTATGGCTAATCAGAATACACGCTACATATCTTTCCTCTTCATAGTCGTGCAGTAGACTCGGAAGCCGATCTTCTCCCAGAACTTATTGCCACGGGGGTTGGACTCTAAGACCTCGAGACTAAGTTCTGAGCCCTTCGGGAAGTGCTTCTCCGAGATGAGGTTGAAAGAGGCTTCTCCTAAGCCTTTACTTCGTTTCTCTCGACGAATGAAGAACTGGCGGACATACACCGTTGGCTGATCGGGGAAGTAGTCGTCCCTGCCCTCCTTGTAGAGCATGTAACCGGCTTCCTCGCCGTCTACATTTATCATAACTGCACGCCAATCGCTTCTAAGAAGTCCAATCATCCTGTTATTTAGCTCCATTATGTTCATGGGGTTCCGACTTCCCTCGTCCTCGATGAGTTGTTTGTTCCAGTTGGCAAGGGTGGGGACATCTGCGAGTGTTGCGGGTCGGATCTCAATGTTCATCTCAATCACGCCGGTTACCATGGGTTTTCTATCGAAGTTGTTTGACTTAAAGCGGTTATGACATGACTGGCTCAGTATTCTACTTGTTTGCTCTAAGTGCAACAAATCCAAAGACCGCATCTGCGAACCATGCCCTAAACCGGAATCTTGTCAAGTAGGCTCATCAGTACGCGCGCGAGAAAATCCAGCAGCAGAAAGTAATGATTACTACCTTATATATTTCTTAACAAACCTCTGAAATGATGATTTTCATGGCTCAAAACCCTAAGAATAAAATGTTCATAGATGGCGAATGGGTTGACTCCTCCTCCGGCGAGAAGTTCGAAGTACGCGATCCATCGACAGGGAAAGTGTTCGAGAATGTTCCATCAGCGTCGTCAGAGGATGTCGATAAAGCGGTAGAATCCGCTAGAAATACATTCGATAATGGGAGTATGGAGTAAGGCTCCTCCAGCAGATAGAGCGAACGTCCTCCTGAAGGTCGCGTCGATGCTTGAGGAGAAGATAAACGAATTCGCGGAACTGGAGACGCGCAACTCCGGAAAATCGATCAAACAGTCAAGAAACTACGACCTACCCTACACGATCGACAACATACGTTACATAGCTGGAGCGTCTCGCCTGCTCGAAGGCGACGCTATGGCAGAATACGTCGCAGATGGTACAAGCGCTGTGAGAAGGGAGCCCATCGGCGTCATTGCCGTGATCACGCCCTGGAACTACCCGTTGATGATGGTCATATGGAGAGCCTTCCCTGCTCTTGCGACTGGAAACAGTGTAGTACTCAAACCATCCTCCTACACGCCTCTTACCACATTAGAACTCGGACATATACTGCAGAAAGCCGGCGTACCGAATGGGGTCTTCAACATCGTCACAGGTCCAGGAAGTTCAGTCGGAGAGGATCTCGCTCGACACAAGAAAGTTGACATGATCGCTTTCACAGGCAGCACCGAAGTTGGGAAGCGACTATTGGAGCTCGGGTCGAAAACAGTGAAGAAGGTCTCTCTGGAACTCGGAGGTAAAGCCCCGTTCATAGTTCTTGAAGACGCCGACCTTGACGCCGCCACAGAGGGAGCGGTAATTGGGGGTCTCGTCAACAATGGGCAAGACTGCGCGAACTCTACGAGGTATTACATCCAAGAGTCTAGGCTCGAGGAGTTCCAAAGTCTACTCGTCGAGAAGCTAAGCAAGGTCCGTATAGGTGATCCATTTGATCCAGAAACAGATATGGGGCCGCTGATCTCCGAGGCGCAGCGTACAAGAGTCTTAGACTACATAGAGAAGGGAGTCGGAGATGGAGGCAGACTGCTTTATGGTGGGAAGAAGCCGAGGATAGCCAGACATCAAGGCGGCTTTTACTTGGAGCCCACGGCGATCTACACCGATAACGACGACTCGTCTATCGTGAAGGAGGAGATTTTTGGCCCCGTCTTCACAGTCCTCAAGACTTCAGATTTAGAGGACGCTGTACAAAGGAGTAATGATGTGGTCTATGGGCTTGGCGCATCCATCTGGACCAGAGACGTGACGAAGGCTATGAGGGCTGTAAGGGACCTGAGGTTCGGCACCGTTTGGGTCAACGAACACGTCACAGTTCCATCGGAGATGCCTTGGGCTGGCTACAAACAGAGCGGTCACGGAGCCTCTCTATCTCGCTACAGCCTCGAAGAGTTCACCTACATCAAGCACGTCTACTTCGATCTAACTGGCTTAGCAAGGAAGTCGTGGTATTACCAGGTGTATGGGAAGAAGTGAAGTATAATTAGCAAGACACAATAAATGTCGCATCTTTCATAAGAAAAAAATAACCTCAACATGTTAAAGCTCCATCATACATCTGGTGCATCAACACCCTCGTGTTCTCAAGTGTCAGTTTCCTAGGATTGAATCTGGGGAGGCCGTATAGATGCTGGCGTTCATTGAAGATGTACTCTGCGAACCCGTCGATCTCGCCTTCTGGAATGCCGAGTTGTTTCAGATTAGTTGGCAGCTCAAGGTCCTCCAATAGCTCCTTAACGCCGTATACGAATCTGTTGGCCGCTTCACGCGGTGATAGACCAATTACATCGTCACCAAGAACTTGCCTAGAAACGTATGCGAGTTTCTCGATGCATGCTGGTAGATTGAACTGTAGTATGTAAGGCAGGACAACTCCACATGCTACGCCATGGGGGACTTTCCAACGAGGTCCCAACGCTTCCGCAACGCAATGTCCCAGTATTGCTGGGCCACCGATCCAGGGGTACGCGATCACTGTTCCTCCTAGGTTCGCAGCAATAGCCATGTACCATCTTGCCTCCAGATCGTCCCCCGTGTGGT
This sequence comes from Candidatus Bathyarchaeota archaeon, assembly GCA_963769425.1. Classification (GTDB taxonomy): domain Archaea; phylum Thermoproteota; class Bathyarchaeia; order TCS64; family TCS64; genus UBA8941. The sequence goes on from CAVYLP010000004.1 coordinate 141,642, forward strand.
AGGCTCTTCTCGCGTATCCGAAGACGACCTTCGTGGCTTCCAGCGCCTGAGAGTCGGATATTGGGTTGGCTTCTCTATCTATAAGGGCCTCAACATTGTGGGATAGGGCGTCCATTGCGCTTCCGGCTGTCTGCTTTGGTGGACAGGAGATCACCATTAGGGGGTCTACTATCGCCACATCCGCCAAGAGGTTACTGCTGGCTGCCCATGTCTTGTATAGACCCTCGATAACGACGGAGTAGTTTGAGACTTCGCTGCCGGTACCAGAGGTTGTTGGGATGAGTATCTTCGGCTTCGCCGCGACTTTGCTCTTATCTTCTATGGGATTCATATAATTCATCACGTCTCCGGAGTTCGTTAAACAGAGGGCAACCATCTTCGCAGTATCCAGCACCGCACCACCCCCCACTCCAATGACGAGGTCATAGTTCCCCTCCCTGCCGAATGTCACAGCGGCCCCTATGCTGTCCGAGGTGGGTTCAGCGGAAATCTGATCGTAGATCTCAATATCTAAGCCAGTATTCCTTAATTTGTCTGCAACTGAATCAGTTATCCCAGCTTTTTTTACGCCCTTATCAGTGACCACGAGAATCTTCTTACCTCCGAGCCTCTTAGTCTCGGGACCAATAAATTCCTGCACAGCTCCTGTGGCGAAGATTACTCTTCGAGGTAAATCATATACGCTCACCCTGGCCACGTTCAGCCTAGTCTCATAACCTTTCAGACTCAAATTACGTCTCTCCTATTGATTGTATGAATTAGATGGGTGTTTATCGAGATTTAAAATAAACATGTTTTACATGTAAAAGATCTCAAATCCCTCATTATGGGTGCGCGCAGGTATTGCACACACACAAATTACTAATAATAACGGGTTGGTGCCCCACCCCTGCACCAACTATTAATAAACAAAACTCCTGTGTGGATATTAGTGTCATAATACCTATGTTATTTAGGACAGATTCTATATTGCACCTATCGCAAATATTCCACATATGTTCACAAGGGTCCTCCCTGCTATCATAGCGGGAAACCAAGAAGAGCTAGATGCTATGTTGGGGCGCCTGCTGGGCAACGTCGAATGGGTTATGCTCGATTTTATGGATGGCAGATTCGTGGCCTCCACAGCACTTATGTTTGACTTAAAATTGCCGAAAGGGCTCCGTTACGAGGCTCATCTAATGGTAAAAACGCCTATGCACAATTTGGAGGAGCTTCGAGGGAAGGTAGAGTCTGTGATAATCCATGTTGAGTCGGATGGTTTCTCGGAGGCGCTGACCAGGGCAAGGAGCCTCGGTTACGAAGTCGCCGCGGCGATCAACCCCGGGACACCGACGAAACTCCTCGAAGAACACCTGAAAGAGTTGGACAGAGTCCTCGTCATGACCGTTGAACCAGGCAGGTACGGTGCGCCCTTCGTGCCTGCGGCTCTAGAGACTGTGAAATATCTGAGAATGCTAGCACCGCAATTACCAATCGAGGTCGATGGCGCTATGAATCCAGAGAATGCAAGAAAGGCCAAGGAAGCTGGCGCCAATATCTTCGCTTCTGGTAGCTACATTGTGAAGAGCCCCGACCTTAAGGGTGCAATAATGGCCCTTGAAGCAGCTGTAAGATGAGATTCTTTGAATGTCGATTCCTTCGAGTGACTATAATCCATGTATGTTGGATATGAGGGTTGATCCGTTATTGAATTATTGTGAATTGTGTTCTCCGCTTTGCCTTTTTATTAACGTTTTAAAAATAATTTCCTTAGAAAATATACCAATCCGGACCCCATTTATTGGTAAAGTTTAAATTGGTCCTTTGGAGTGGGTTTTCTTAGTATTAAGCTGTCTCAAACGGAGAAGTGCTTAGAGTTTTGTCATCATCTCAACCGTGTTACTCTAGGTGTAGAGATTTTAGCTGCACAAAGAGGGCTATGTCCTTCAGAGGTAAGTCTACGTGGTGCCAATGGACGGAGGCGGAGTGTGAGCCGACGAAGTGCACTTATGCAGTGTGCTTTAAGCGTCAGCTCCTCGACAACGGTGTCTGTGGCTTCACAATCAAAAGGAAGACCCAAGAGGATTCGGAGCCGGATACTTTCCAGTTACCTGAAGTACGTGCGAGAGGTAAACTCGCCAAGAAGGTCGGGGATAGGAGCATCTATTAGCCTCCTCCTGTAAAATCAAGTTCGGCCATGAAGCGGGACATCCGTAGCGAGTTGTCGGGCATTATCCCCACCGAATTAATCGGGCTTGTGCCACGTTCCTTCGACGTTATTGGTTCAAAGGGCCGAGCGGTGGCGGTCATCGAGGTACCACCTGAGCTTGAGCAATATGGTGTCGCCATAGGGGAAGCCCTGATGCGAGTTCAGAGGAACGTGAGAAGCGTCCTCTCGAAGGGGACCGAGCGCATGGGTGGATTCCGCGTACGAGAGATGACTCTCCTTACCGGTGACTCAGACACCGAGGTACTCCACAAGGAGTCAGGATGCGTATTCAAGGTCGACCCGGCCAAGGCGTACTTCTCGCCGAGGGAGTCGACCGAGAGGGAGAAGATAACATCGCAGGTGGCTCCCCATGAGAGAGTCCTTGTTATGTTTAGTGGTGTCGGGCCATTTGCCATTTGCATCGCTAAGAGGCAGCCGACAGTCTCGTGTGTCGCTGTCGAGTTTAACCCCGCTGGACACAGATACTGCTTGGAGAACATCCAACTCAATAAAGTAGGTGATCGGGTCACAGCCATCCTCGGTGATGTCCGGGAGGTCTGTCCGTCGCTCGGTGAAAGGTTCGACAGAGTCCTCATGCCACTCCCGAAGGGGGCATACGAGTACCTCGACGTCGCTGTTCCTATGGTTAAACCCGGGGGTATCCTCCATTTCTACCATTGGGCACAGAGGGATGACCCCTTCACGGAGGGTGAAAGAATCCTTACAGAAGCCGCTGAAAGTTTTGGTAGAGTAGCGGAAGTAACTGACCGCGTCAGGGTCTCCCAATATAGTCCATCCGCTTGGAAGATCAGATTAGATGCCCGTATTGTCTAGCTACTTGTTCTCTTCCTTCTCGCCTTCCCTCTCTAGGTCGAGCGGATTGTCGAGCGGGATCGGCGGCGGGGTCGTCGCCATGGTGTAACCAATCCAGAGAACTATGAAGAGCATTATGTAGACAGCCGCCAGGATCGGGAGTTTGAAAGCCCAATCAGCTATTTCTTGGCTGATAAATCCAATCCCTAACTGGGGACCGAAAGACCATGCGAAGTACCCGATCATTATCAGCGCGGTGATCAGCATAATCGAGTATCCAAGCGACTTATCGTTCAATATCTACGCCTCTCGATATCTTGTTGTGCTTAACATTATTAGTCTTTTCTTTATGAAGAATTAGATATCAGGTTATTCGACTACACCAGCTGACTAACAAGCTCCCTCTCCCCCTCCATTAACCCTCTGAGAATATAGGCAATGGTTAAAAAGGTAAGCTGGGAATTAATTCGCTTACGTGACAGGTGAACGCGTTGAACAACGTCTTCATCAACGAGCTTAGTCAGGTGCCCCTTCAGTCGAGGTCTCTCGAGATCACCGAGAGGAAGGGCCTCGGGCACCCTGACACGATGTGCGACAACATCATGAACCAGATCTCAGTCGACCTCTCAACCGAGTACATGAAGAGGTTCGGGGCAATCTTCCACCATAACATGGACAAGGGCCTCATCGCAGCTGGCGAGACTACGGTAAAGTTCGGCGGTGGAAAGGTAAACAAGCCGATCCTTATCATCTACGGGGACCGCGCCACCTTCAAAGTTGGGAACGAAGATGTACCAGTCAACGAGATAGCCGAGAAGAGCACCAAAGCATGGCTAAAGAAAAACCTCCGTTTCGTAGACCCCGACATCCATGTAAAGTTCCAGAGCGAGATCAAGCCGGGCTCAGCCGCTCTGCAGGACATCTTCAGCAGGAAGAAGAAGGGCCAGTACCTAGGCGCCAACGACACCAGCGCCGCAGTGGGCTTCGCCCCCTATACAGAGCAGGAGAAGCTCATCCTCGGCCTCGAAAAGTATCTCAACTCACGGGACTACAAGAAGGAACACCCAGAGGTCGGCGAGGACATAAAGATCATGGCCCTCCGCCGGGGTAAGAAGGTCGACCTGACCGTAGCTATCGCAATGGTTGACCGCTTCATAAAGAGTGAGGACGATTACTTCAAGCGCAAGGACGAGATCCTCGACACGATCCATGCCTGGATAGATGACAAGGGTGGATTCGAGGGTGTAGACGTTGCCTTGAATGCTCTCGACATGAGAGGTAGGGGCTTAGACGGCCTTTACCTGACTGTGCTCGGCACATCAGCTGAGGCGGGAGACTCTGGCCAAGTTGGCAGGGGCAATAACGTGCGCGGGGTCATCGCCCTCCTCCGCCCGATGAGTAGCGAAGCCGCCGCGGGAAAGAACCCCGTCAGCCACGTCGGCAAGATCTACAACATGCTCTGCTACAAGATAGCGGACAGGATCATCGACGAGGTCAACGGCGTCGAGGAGACGTACGTATGGCTCCTGAGCAGGATCGGCCGCCCGATAAACGAGCCGAGCGTCATATCCGCCCAGGTCATCCCCCAGAAGGGCGTCTCTATGAAGAGCCTCCAGCCGAGCATAGAGGAGATAATCGACGACGAATTCGACCACCTCGACGACTTCTGCAGCGCCCTCGCGGACGGCCACGTCGGCCTCCGCTAGACGCCTCTTTTCTCGCAGACATTTTCTAGGGGACAAACCCCGCATCGGGGTCTCCCCGGTTTACAGAACTCCTTACCCAGTCTCAGTATAGCTCCATCAGCGTAGCCATAATCCTCGCGTAGGAGCGATCCCTCGAGGGCGATTTTTACATCATCAGGGCCTGCCTTTTCATGCGCGAGCCCGAGCCTCTTCGTGACCCTGTGGATGTGGGTGTCTACGGCTATGGCAGGCTCCCCGTAGCCGTAGCTGAGGACAATATCGGCTGTCTTCGGCCCGACTCCGGGCAGGGTCATGAGCTCGGCTCGTGTCCGGGGGGTCAAGCCTCCGAACCTCTCGACGATCGCCCTGCTCGCGCCGATGATGTGCTTTGCCTTCTGGTTGTAGTAACCTGATGGGCGTATGAGTTGTCTAAGCACTGCTGGGTCTAGGTCGAGTATTTCCTGTGGTGTTGAGGCGACGGAGAAGAGTGCGTTAGCCGCCTTCGAGGCGTTCTCATCCCTCGTCCTCTGGGATAGTATGCAGCCGATAAGCGCCCTGAAGGGTTCCTCGGGGCTAACCCTGAAGGCGTCCTCACCGTAGTGCCCCTTAAGGGCCTTCAACACCGTCTCAGCTCTGTTCAATCCCCTGCATCGCCGCCTGTAGTCGGCTCGATAGGAACCCCGGGACCGATTTACCGTTCCTCTTAGCGAGCTTCTCGATCATCTTACCCGTCCCCGATGAGTACTGCGCCGCCTTCTTTGGTCTCCCAGAAACAGCCTGAGGGAGGCCCAGTCTCTCCGCTAGGTTCCTGAGTATAATCTTACGGGGCTCCTTTCCCTCCCTCGGGAGCTTGTACTGGGGTGGTAGGCTGAGGGCGAACCTCGTGAGCTGGGGGTCTATGAAGGGGAGTCTGAGTTCAAGGCCGAGGTCCGAGCACACCTTCCAGTCCCTCTCCAGGTTCACCTCGTGGGACCTGAGAACGTCGCGGAACATGCTGGCGACCGCCGCCCTCTCATCTTTCTGGTACTCATCGGCGTACTTCGCGTAGCCCCCGAAGAGCTCGTCGCTCCCGTTCCCCGAGTAGATGACCTTGCTGGATCGAGTCGAAGCCTTAGTCGCGACGAAGTATAGGGGTGTGGCCACCCCTACTTTCATTGGGTCCGCCTCCTCCACGCTGAGCAGGATACGGTCGAGGTGCTCATCCAGATCGGTCTCGTTGTACGTCTCAATCATTAGGGGGAGGTCAAGACAGCTGGCGGCGACCTCGGCGGCTTCCAGGTCGGGGGAATCAGTTGAGCCAACGCACGTGAGGCGGAGGCGTAGCCCAACCCGCTTGAGGTAGTAACCGAGCAACGTGCTATCTATCCCGCCTGAGAAGGCGAGGGTCGGTGCGGTCTGACCACTGGCGGTCCTCGCTGCGGCATTTGTAAGAAGCTGGTCTAACTGGTCGGTCGCCTCCTCGAGGTCGAGGGGGAATGTCGACGGGTTGTCGAGCGTCGTTATAGTTTCATCTTCCAACCCTTTCGGGCTGAGTGTGACTATATGCCCCGGGGGCACTCTTGTGGGCGTCATGCCGAGCGCGACGAGGGTTTTCATGTTGCTCGCTACCGCAGCGTGTTCATCATTTTGCCCATAATAGACTGGAACGGCGCCGATGGCATCCCTCGCGCAGATAATCTGTCCCTCTTCGACAACAGCAGCAGCCCATGATCCATCTCTGCCGGTTAGTAATTCCTCCAAACCCTTTCGGGGATTGTTCCTCAGTGAATTGAAGATGGTCAGCGGGTCGGATGACTCCCAGAGTCGTCCTATGAAGGTTGTCGCGTGCCCCGCATCGAGGATAGGCTGGGGATTATCTAATGGGTTGGTTTTGATGAGCCTGTGGCCGAGGGCTACGCCGCAGTTTAGTGATGTAAAATCCGGTGCCCCCGGTGTATGCTCTACACCGTCGGGAGTCGCCAAGCCGTACGCGTCGGGTCGTGCTCCTGATTCTTGCCTGAGTAGTCTAATCAGGCGCGGTGTGACGTCCTCACCTCTTCGGCTGAGCAGCCCAACGAGTTGGCTCATATCATAGTGCTCGCGCGGCGGCGTGTTTCAGCTTATCCCTTGGCCTGTTCGTCCTCTGCAGCCTCGAGGATGGAGTCCACCTGCTCCTCCGTCAGCTTGGCGCCGTTGAGGAAGGCTCCCCGCCTCGGATCTGTGCTCAGGCATGACTTCTTGATGGGGTAGGGCCTCGCGAACCGGGTGAGACCCCTAAAGGTTAGTCCGCACTTCCAGCCGTGCCCCCTGCTGTAATCCTCCTCCTCGGGTGCCATCTCCCAAAGCATCTCGACCTTGTCGACTATGCCGTAGCCGACGAAGGAGTCGCGCCCCTCAGCCTTCATTATGAGAAGGATGGGTGTCCCTCTTTTGTAGTCGCGCATGACGCCCGTGTAATACTTGTTTAGACGAAATACCTGCTCAAGCCACTCATCTCTGCTTATTCTTAGGATATAGCCGGGGTTCGCTAAGTGAAGCATCAGTAGAGAATGATAGTAAGTATATTATAAATGTTAACTCTCTTTCTCGGGCTCGAACTTCTCCTCTACGAAATCAGTGAGGGCCTTCTGCTCCTTTTCCGCCTTGTCGAGGCTCTTCCACTCGTCCTCCTCGACTAGGCCACCGACCTGTTCCTTGATTGATTTTGCTAAGCGAGGTCCTATCAGGGGGAGGGCGACGAGGCGCTGCAGGGGGGCGCGCTTGAGCTCTGCGAGACCGGTAAGGCCACTATTGTATAGAACGCGTGCGCGTACGCGGCCTATTCCCTTGAGTCGGACGAGCGGCAGCAGCTTCTTCGAGACGCCGTGCTTGACGCGGTCGTTTAGCTCCCCGAGCTGGCGCTTGTGGTCGGGTGCCCCGACTATGTCGGCTATCTCGTGGGCGCTGTATAGGAGCCACTCGGCATTATGGACGGCGGAGTATCGGTCTCCGGGCTGGACGCCGTGTTGCTCGAGGATGTCTGCCTCCGACTTCTCGTTTATCCAGTCGTCGAGGACCATAGCGGTCTTCACCTCGCCGAGGAACTGCTCGCGCTCAATGTAGTCCCCTCCCTCCTGATTGAGGGGGATGGCGAACTCCTCCTGCCTCTCCTCGGCGTATGTCTCGACCATCTCGAGGTCGCCTCTGCGTGGGCGGAGGATGGGTCTCATGTCGGGTGTGTGACAGATGAGGTGAAGCCAAGTGAAGTCGGTGACGTCCATTGCGCCCTTTCGTAGCCCGTTTCGGAGTACGACGGCGGTGAGGGGGTCGATGTAGAGCTCCGAGACCCTCCTGCCGAAGTCGGTGGCGTAGAGATAGTTTCCTTTCTCCTCAAGCATTTCCTCCTTGAGGAGGTAGCGAAGGACGCCGGTGGTGATGAGCTTGATGCTCGCTGGGGGGTAGTTGAAGCCGTAGAAGGTGCCTCCGAGGAAGTCTAGTAGTCCCTGCTCGGTGTGTGCGTAGTCGCTGGCTATTGCGGCGAGTGTGTGACCCCGGAGCGCCGACTCCTGAGCGAGGCGGCTGTATAACCTCTCCGGGTCAGCGAGTATATAATTCTCCATCAACTGGTCCTGCTCGTCGCTGCTACTGGCGATGAGTATGGCCTCGCCATATGGATCGTACTGTGGACGCCCTGCCCTGCCACTCATCTGCTTGTACTCGAGGACGGTGATGGGATACATTCCGTAGCCGGCGACGAAACGCTTGTAGTTACCTATTACCACGGTTCGAGCGGGGAGGTTGACACCCGCCGCCAGAGTCGGGGTGGCGGTGAGAATCTTCAGCGTCCCCGCCTTGAAAGCTCGCTCCACGATGCGCCGGTGCTCTGTGTTTAACCCGGCGTGGTGGAAAGATACACCCTTAGAGACGGCGAAGGCAAGGGCGTCTGTGAGGCTCGTCTTCTCCCCGTGAACCTCAATCTGCGATGCCAGCCCCTCGAGATCGGTCTGTACCTTTTTACTCTGCATCCCGTTGAGGGCCATCGCCGCCTCTCTCGCCATGCTCTCGGCGCGCCTACGGGACTCGACGAAGATTAGCGCCTGTCCGCCGTCTAGGACGCTGTTCATGGCAATGTTTAGCGCGTCCATCGTGTTGAGGGGCTTTGAGCTTCTTGACGGTGCCGTCGCGGAAAATGACAGTGTTGCCGTGTGCCACACCCTCATAGAGCTTCGTCGGTCTCCACTCGGTAGTGACGCACTCCGCGTTAAGCCACTCAGCAACCTCGTCGGCGTTCTTGATGGTGGCGCTGAGGGCGAGGACCTGCATGTTAGGGTTCATCTGGCGTAGCCGGGCGATAGCGATCTCCAGAGTGGGGCCGCGCTCGTCCCCGATGAGGTGGACCTCGTCCGCGATGACTAGGGTGACGTTCCCCATCCAAGGGCTTCTGTGCCTGAGTAGTGAATCACACTTCTCGTTCGTTGTGATTACTATATCGTAGCCCTCGAGCCAGGGGCTCTTGCTGTCGAGGTCCCCCGTGCTGACTCCGACCCGCATCTTTCCCCCGCCGGGTTTCGGTATGCTCGTGTACTCCTCGAATCCCTCGAACTTCTCCCAAGCTAAGGCACGTAGGGGGCTGAGGTAGAGAACCTTTCCACGGCGCTCCAACACATGCTTGAGGGCACACAGCTCGGCGATGAGGGTCTTCCCGCTCGCCGTCGGGCTTGCGAGGACGAGGTTCTTTCCCTCAAGGACACCTGTGTTTACGGCGTCGGCTTGCGGCGGGTAGAGTTCCTTGATCCCCTTGAGGGTGAGGATCTGCTTCACCTCTTCGGGGATGGGGAGGTCCGCCACAAGCATCTTCGATCCCGTATGCCTTGTGGGCGGGCTGATATTAAGTATGGTCTAGCCCATCGGGAGGCGCTCCTTAGCGAGGCTGACGAGGATCTCGATCGCCTCCTTGACCCTAGCCTCCAGCTCCCCCCTATCCTTCCCCCTAGCGCTTATCCAGAACTTGATCCCCCTCTCCCCGTAGGGCTTCACCAGTGACTTTATCCAGACCCCCGGGACCCGCCTCATCGCCTCGTCTATGAGGGGGGCTAGGGTCGACTCGTCCCTCAGGGGAAGGCTGAGGACCTCCTCGTAGTAAGCCTCGTCGAGGTGCTGGGTTATGTGGGGAATTAACTGGTTGTCGAATATCCACATGAGCTCGTGTGGGACACCGGGAAGAGAGACGACCTCGAAGCCCTCCCGCTCAAGCAGGACACCTGGTGCACCACCGACCTTGTTGTCGAGGGGGCGAGCGCCCTCTGGGAAGACCGCCATCTTCCTCCTCGCCTCGGTGATCTCCCCCGACTCAATCCTGCCGCTCTCGTGGAGCTGCCTGTATTGCCTCGCGACTATGGCGAGGCCCTCCTCGTTCACATCTAACGGGAGATGGAAAGCTTCTGCGACGCCCTTGAGGGTCATGTCGTCGTGAGTGGGGCCAAGCCCACCGCTGGTGATTATGAGGCCGCAACCGTCCTCTACCGCTCTATTGATGGCTCTCCCAATCTCGGGGACGTCGTCCCTGATCGTTAGAACCTCCTTAACCATCAAACCGAGTGGCTTGAGGCGCTCGATCATCCACTTCGTGTTAGTGTCGAGTATAATGCCGTCGAGTATCTCGTTGCCGACGGTTACTATGGCGACTTGGCGTATCAACTCGCTATATGGTTCCGGGTGGGGCGTAAAGGGTTTCCTAGACCCCGATGAGCCGCCCCAGATCGGCTAGATTCAACCCGGTAACGCCCTCCACCCTCGAGAGGACTTTTGAGTAATGGATCCTGTTGTTCTCCATCTCGGTGAGGGCTTCGGGCCTCATCCCCCTCGCCGAGGCACCCGCATTCATCGTAATGGCCAAATCCCCTAGCCGGCGGAGACCCGCGAACGCCTCGAAGTAGGGCAGATCAAGAAGCTCCCTCGACGAGTATTCGGAGTACGAATCATAGACCTCCGTGCGGAGCGCCTCGTCGATGAATGTTCCTGCGAGGAGACCCGTCCAGCATAGGTCCTCCCTGAAGTCCCCAACGGTGCAGCCCGCCCAGTCTATTACGACCGGCGAGCCGTCTTCTCGTAGCAAGACATTACGGGGATGGAAGTCCTGATGGATTAGACAAAGTGGACTCTCGATTACTCGCTCGGCGTTGCTCTTGAGCCACCCAACAAGGGGTTCGAATGCGGCTCCGAGTCTACGTCTATTAAGCTCCTTCTCCTCCTCCCCGACCCTTCCGAGTACTCGGCGTCTGCTGTTTACGCGATAAACACCAGGGATGACCTTGCTCACTGGTATGTCGTGGAGGTTTGCCATGAGACGCGAGTTCAGAGAGAGCACTTCCCCGTACCTCTCTCTCGGGGAGCTGAAGAATACGTCCCAGAGTGTGCCACCCGTTATACGTTCCATGATGAGGAAGGGTGAGCCGAGCGTCTCGACCCCAGCCTCGTAGGCATAGACCTTGGGGACTGGGTACCCCACCGAGGCGAGGCGCTGCATGATGTTGAACTCCCACTCGGCCTTACGTGCGCCATCGTCTACCGGGTAGATTCTTGCTACGAGTTCGAGTGGCTCCTCACTTGGGATATCGAGGGTGAAGGCCACAATCTGAGTCTCCCAACCGACGGTAATGTCCTTGGGTGCGACGATGCGTGCCCCCTCCCCGTGCAGCTCCCGAAAGAGGGCGCCGAGTCCCTCCTCGACTTTACTTATTTCAATCAACATCGTCGCCCCGTTCGTTCTTAATGTGACAGCGGTATTAATCTGATTGTTGCAGCGTCTAAACTTGACTCCTATATAGCAAATGGAGAGAGCCCGTAACGCTTACCGTCGAAGACTTTATTACACCTATCAGTCAACTATAAGTGATTAAATAACCACTTACTTTAGATAAAAAAGGTTAAAAGCACTCCTCAACCCCAATCTGTTGGTTTCAGGTGAGGCTGGATGGGCTGCACCGTTGTAGTTGACGGATTCTACGGAGACACTGGGAAGGGCAAGATAGTTTCCTACCTTGCGGTCGCTGACGATGTCGCCGTCGTGGCGAGGGCAGGGGTAGGCCCAAACGCGGGCCACACAGTAGTCAAAGACGGCAGGGCATACAAGCTCAGGATGGTGCCCTGCGGCTTCGTGAACCCGAAGGCGCGCATGCTCATAGGTCCCGGCGTACTCGTGAACCCGGAGCTGGTCCTCAAGGAGGTCGCAGAGACAGAGATAGAGAAGCGCTTCGGCATCGACCCACAGTGCGCCGTCATCGAGCCCAAGCACATCCAACTCGACCAGACGGACAGCAACCTCAAGAACACCGTTAAGACAACGGGCACGGGTACAGGGCCCTGCAACGCGGACCGGGTCATGCGCGTCGCCAAGATGGTGAGAGATATTCCCGAACTCAAGAAGTACATCTGCGACGTCCCCGCCATCGCGAACAAGGCCCTCGATGACGGTAGAAACCTGCTAATCGAGGGGACGCAGGGGACCTTCATCAGCCTCTACTTCGGCCAGTACCCCTACGTGACTAGCAAGGATGTCTGCGCATCCGCCGCGTGCAGCGACGTGGGCGTCGGCCCGACGCGAGTCACCGACGTGGTCATGGTGCTGAAGAGCTACGTGACCCGCGTAGGTGGCGGCGAGCTGGACGGCGAGATCAGCCAGGAGGAGGCGAAGAAGAGGGGCTGGGACGAGTACGGCACCGTCACGGGGCGTCAGAGGCGCGCAGCCCCCTTCGATTACAACCTTGCCCGGCGGGCGAAGATGATCAACGGCGCGACAATGATCGGGTTGACTAAGCTAGACATACTCTTCCCTGATTGCAAGGGCGCTAAGGAGTACTCGGAGCTCGGCGCGGATGCGAAGAAGTTCGTGAAGAAGATCGAGGATGAGGTCAAGATACCCGTCTCCCTCATTGGAACAGGGCCGGGTTACGACGAGCTCATCGATATGCGTTAGTGCCTGAAGAATCCCTTCTTTTGGGGCTCGGTGTTGAACTCTTTCGCGAGTTCTTCCATGAGCTCGCGCTGATGTTTGGTCATCTTGACTGGGACCCTGACTGTTACGTGGACGAGGTGGTCGCCCCTACCGTAGCGGCTCGGCATCCCCTTGCCCTTGAGCCTTATTATGTCGCCGCTCTGGGTGCCGCTTGAGACCTTAATGGTTTCTTCACCGTTAATCACTGGGACCGTTATCTCCGCGCCCAGTGCGGCCTGTGCAACGTTTATCTCGGCTTCGTAGATAGTGTCTGCACCCTTTCGGAGGAGGTAGGGATGTGGCTTGACTCTGATTCCTACGAATAGATCACCGGATGGGCCGCCATAGAGGCCCGCGTCCCCCTGTCCCCTGAGGGTGAGGTACATGTCCTCGTCTACCCCTGGGGGTATCTTGACGTCTATCTTCCTCCTCGTTTCCTCGACGCCGTCGCCCCTGCACTTTGTGCATGGCTTCTCCGGGGTCCTGCCGCGTCCCTGGCAGCGGTCGCATGTGGTGACGGTGATCATTCTGCCGAAGGGGCTTGCGACGCTCCGCTGGACCTGACCCGAGCCACCACATTTTGGGCATACGATGACGCTGGCACCGGGCTCGGCACCGCTGCCCCCGCACCTGCTGCATTTCTCCAGCCTGTTGAGGTTGAGTTCCATCGTGGCACCCGTAGCCGCCTGCTCGAGGGTTATCTCGACAGCTGTTTCGAGGTCCCTCCCCTTCTGGGGACCGCTGCGTTGGCGCTGGAAGCCGAAGCCCCCGAAGTTGCCTCCGAAAGCGCCACCGAAGAAGTTGCGGAGTATGTCCTCCATATCGACGCCGAAGCCGCTGAAGTCTGCGCCGCGGAAGATGTCCTCCTGGCTGTAGGCGCCACTAATACCGGCGTGACCGTATGCGTCGTACTTCTGTCTCTTCTCCGGGTCGCTTAGGACTCCGTATGCCTCGCTTATCTCTTTGAACTTCTCCTCGGAGGCCGGGTCCTTGTTCCGGTCTGGATGCAGCTCGAAGGCGAGTTTCCTGAAGGCTTTCTTTATGTCGTCCTGGGTAGCGCTCTTGTCGACGCCTAGAATCTCATAGTAGTCCCGCTTCGCCGCCAAGAGCATCCCCTGGGTGCTAGGTCTCATCCGAGTCGGTCGGCTTAAAAACGTTTACATGTGCCCGTTTAGTCGGCAGCGTGTTCATAGAGGGTTTCGAGGCGATCGAATTATCCCTCCATCTTGGTGAGCAGCTTGTCGATCGTCTCCTCGTGCTCTATGGGACCTGATAATAAGGTCTAGAGTTGTCAGGTATCTGCGCTCCGTCACGGGGGTCGATTGACTAGGGAGCGGAAAAGTTTGTGTCACCCCGAGGCAGGTCGGGGGCGTACAGTTACTGCTTCTTTTCGTCGTCGACTACCTTGTACTCGGCGTCGACGCTCTTCTTGCCCTGTTCCTCTTGGGGCTCGGGGCTGGGCTGTTGTTGTTCTTGGCCGGGCTGCTGTTGTTGTTGCTGCTGTTGTGCCTCGGCGGATTGCTTGTAGATCTCTGCGCCGGCCTCCTGGACGATCTTCGTCAAGTCGTCTGATTTGGCTTTAATGGCATCGGTGTCGGTGCCCTTGAGGGCCTCCTTGAGGGCGGTGAGGCTGTCGCTGATCTTGTTCTTGAGGTCGCTGGGTAGCTTGTCGCCGACGTCTGTGAGGGTCTTCTCTGTGGTGTAGGCGATGCTGTCGGCGTTGTTCCTGATCTCGGCCTCCTCCTTTGCCTTCTTGTCTGCCTCAGCGTACCTCTCGGCCTCCTCCATCATGCGGTCCTTCTCCTTCTGGTTGAGCTTAGTTGAGGCCTGGATGGTTATGCCCATCTGCTTTCCGGTGCCGAGGTCCTTGGCGGAGACGTTGAGGACGCCGTCCGTGTTTATGTCGAACGTGACCTGTATCTGGGGGACGCCGCGTGGGGCTGGGGGTATTCCGGTGAGGTCGAAGCGCCCCAAGCTTATGTTGTCCTTCGCCATGGCTCGCTCTCCCTGTAGGACGTGTATGGTGACGGCGGTCTGCATGTCAGCGGCTGTGCTGAAGGTCTGAGTCTGCTTGGTGGGTATGGTTGTGTTGCGTTCTAGGACCTTGGTCAGGACTCCACCGAGGGTCTCGACGCCGAGGCTGAGGGGGGTTACGTCGAGGAGGACTATGTCGCTGATCTCCCCGGCGATGATGGCGCCCTGTATGGCAGCGCCCATGGCCACGCACTCCATGGGATCCAGACCCCTCTCGAGCTTCTTGCCGACAGCCTCCTCGACTATCTGCTGGACGAGGGGCATCTTGGTCATGCCTCCGAAGAGGATGACCTTGTCGATCTTGTCCTTGGTAATCTTCGCGTCCTCAATGGTTCGGAGGATGGGTTGCCTGATCTTCTCGATTATTGGGCGGGCGATCTGCTCGAGCTTGGCCCTCGTCATGGTGATGTGCATGTTCTTGGGGCCGTTCGCGCCCATTGCGAGGTAGGGGAGGTCGATGTCGGTGCTGAGGACGCCGCTTAGTTCGATCTTTGCCTTCTCGGCGCCCTCCTTGAGGCGCGCCATAGCCTTGAGGTCGCTGCGCAGGTCGACTCCGTCGCTGCGCTTGAACTCGTCGACGAGGTAGTCCATAATGGCTTTATCGACGTCTGCTCCACCGGTCTGGGTGTCGCCGCTTGTGCTGAGGACCTCGAAAACGCCTCCGCCGAAGTCCATGACGGTTGTGTCGTTTGTTCCTCCACCGAAGCTGAAGACGAGAATCTTGAGCTCCTTATCAGCCTTGTCGATGCCGTATGCGAGGGCTGCGGCTGTTGGCTCGTTGACGATCCTAGTCACTTTGAGACCAGCGATCTCACCTGCGTCGATGGTTGCCTGGCGCTGGTTGTCGTTAAAGTGGGCTGGTACAGTGATTACCGCTTTTGTGACCTTCTCGCCGAGGAATGTCTCGGAGTCTCGCAGTATTTTTTGGAGGATGAATGCGCTGATCTGCTGGGGAGTGTAGTCCTTACCGTTAAGGGTGATTGTCTTGCTTGTGCCCATGAGGCGCTTTGCCTCGCGGACCGTGCCCTCGGGGTTTGTGATAGCTTGGCGTCTTGCGGGTTCGCCGACGAGGAGTTGGCCGTCCTTTGTGAAGGCGACGACGCTTGGGAACATCTTACCAGCGACTGTTGGGCCCTCGGCGCTGGGGATCACTACTGGTTTGCCGCCCATGACTACTGCCGCGGCGCTGTTTGTGGTTCCTAGGTCTATTCCTATGATCTTCTCACGCTTGTTCTCTGTCATCGTCTTTTTCCTCTTGTTTGCTCGGCGCCTTCGCGACCTTTACCATTGCTGCGCGTAGGACCTTGTCTTTGTAGGAGTAACCCTTCCTTATCTCCTCTACTACTGTTCCAGGTGGGCAGGTGTCACTCTCGGATTCGAGAACGGCCTCGTGGTGGTATGGGTCGAATGGCTTGCCTACGGCTTCAAGCGGTGTAACTCCCTCGGATTCGAGGAGTGTGAGGAGCTTTGTGTGGATCATCTTGGCACCTTCATCACCTGTGTGGTTTGCTACTAGAGCGAGTTCGTCGGCGAGGATTGTAAGCTGGGCGAGAATGCGTGCGTTGTTTCTGTCGTTTGCCTCCTCGATTCGTCGCTGGCTCTGCTTCTGAATGTTGTCGAGATCTGCCTTGGCGTACTTGAGTTGGTTGAGGTATGATTCAGCCTGGGTCCTTGCCTCAGCTAACTGGGCTTCGAGTTCGGCTATTCGTTCGTCCTTGCGCTTTGGTTTTGGCGGCGGTGGCTCCGGGCTCATGTCGTTAGGTGTTGACGCGGGTTGGTTTATTTTCTTTGTGCTGTCTGTGGAGGATGTTTTCTCATCGATCGCTAATAATAACATCGGGCGGGTTATTGTGTGGTTCATTGTGCTTGGTTGGGGGTTTGCGTCGTGTTTTGTTGATTTTATATTTTTGTGTCAGCGGCGTGTTTTTTCGCTATTTAAGGGGTGTTATGAAGCATAACAATCTGATGTGTGTTTGTGTTGGATTTAGGAATTGTTAGTTATTGAGCAATGTCTGCGATCGTGTGAGGGACGGCGCGTAGTAGGTCTGCAGTCCTCATCTCGATGCCGTGTAAGTGGTGGCCGGAGCCGAAGTTGACTCGGGAAAGCTTAGTGACGCGTGTGTCGATGGTGAGTGGGATGCTGAGGGTTAGAGGGCAGACGGCGCCGGGGTCTACGCCCGCCACCTCACGCACCTCGTCGGGGGACGCCACCGAGAGCCTCCTCCCCGTGACGCCCTTCGCCTTTAGGAAGTCGACGCGGTCCGTGCCGATGAGGAAGAAGGCGTATCGCCCGCCCTTGGAGTCGCGCATTATGACCGTTTTGCACACCTCCTCAGCGGGAAAGTCTCCCCTGCTGAATCGGAGGACATCTGCGACAGTCATGGCGCAGTCGCTAAGCTCTATGAGACGATAGGGGATGCCCTTCTCGGTGAGGATTCGCTCGGCTTCGAGCATCGTTCAGGTATTGGGTCGACTGCTTAAATAAGCGGCGGTCGAGCTTGCGCTACGGTATAGATAAGAGAAAAAAACTCGGGTACTTAGGCCAGCTTTATTGCGACTAGCGCGAGGAGATGGAGTGGGTAGTAGACATAGAAGAAGTACTTCCTGAAGAGTGGGTGCGCCCTGCCGCCACCGCCGAAGTTGAGTCTCCCCCAGCTGTGCAGGAGTATCAGTGGAAGTGCGAGCAGCGCGAGTGGCTGGTAACTGGGCTCGATCACGTACAGCACCGCGTTTACTAGGGCGAAGAGGCCGACGCCCACCCTCCAGTCCTTCCTGAGAAGGTAGAAGAAGAGAATCGTCGCCGTGCCGTAGATGCCGTAGTCGACGGGGAGGAACGAGGCGGCAAGCGGGATGAAGATGAGTGGGCTGTTCTTCTCCATGAGGTAGACTGTCGTCAGCCCCAGGGCAAGGGTGAAGAAGATGTTAAGCTTCTCCCAGGGCTGCACACCGTTCGCGAGGGCGAAGGGGATCTGCGAGACCAGACCGAAGAAGAGGAGCCTGTTGAAGTAGCCCCTCAGGTTCCGAGTGCTCTCCACTCCGAGCACCAGGAGATACGCGAAGAGGGGAAAAGCGAGCCGACCCACGAAGCGTAGCACCGTATACTCGGGGTAGAGCACCAAGCCTATGTGGTCCACTGTCATCGTGGCTATCGCCACCCACTTGAGGAACTCCCTCCCCCAGTCATAGCTCGCCGCGTCAGGGGCTTCCAATGCAATCGATTGTACTAAACAGCGAATAAAAACCGTATAGCTGCGGTTCTGATCCTGCTTCTGCGTAATCCTGAATTTCGCCTGTAGGGTGGCGAGTTCGTATAACTATACTTGCGGAGGATATAGGCTTCCACGGATTCGATAGTTGCGCGCCGTGGACCGGCTACAGCTTCTCTCTCAGCACCTCGACGGCTCTGTCGACCTGTTCGACACTTGTGCCAATGTAGGTGTGGGGGTTAAGCCACTCGTCCATCTCTGCGGGGGTGATGAGGTGGGTTGCCTCCTTATCCTCCTCCATGACCTGCCTGAGGGGGCGCTTCTCCGCCCACGCCTTGAGGGCTAGACGACGCATGAGTTCGTGCCCATCTTGTCGACCTACACCCTTCGAGACGAGCTCGATCATCACCCTCTCAGTCAGTATGAGCCCAAGCGTCATGTTCAGGTTCCTCTCGATGTTGTCAGAGTCGAAGCTGAGGCCTTTTATTATCCCCGTCATCTGGCGAAGGATGTAATCGGTGAGTATGAAGCCCTCGGGGATGTTGATCCTCTCCATCCCGCTGTTGCTGATGTCACGCTCATGCTCAAGCGCAATCGATTCGAGGCTCGCGTTCACGCTCCCCCTGACGATCCGGGCGAGGCCACAGATACGCTCCGTGTTGCTCGGGTTCAACTTCTGAGGCATCGTGCTGCTCGGACTCCGGACGGGTTCAGATATCTCCGCTATCTCCGTCCGCTGCAGGTTCCTGAGCTCCCGCCCCATCTTGTCCATCGTCCCTGCAATGAGGGCGAGCAGACACTGCAGCTCAGCGTGGCGGTCCCTCTGGATTATCTGGTTCGTGATGAGGGCTGGCTCAAGCTTGAGCCTCTCCATGGTGAGTCTCTGTATCTCGAAGCCCTTCTCCCCGAAGCTCGCCATCGTACCGACCGCGCCGCTCATCTTCCCCACCTCGACCCTCTTCCTAGTCTCGGCTAATCGGTCCAAGTGGCGCGCTACCTCCGAGGCCCAGAGGGCGAATTTCATACCGTACGTCGTCGGGAGCGCGTGCTGTCCATGCGTCCGACCGATGCAGACGGTTTCCCTGTGCTCCACCGCCTTGTCGAGGAGCACCTTCAGGAGCGCCTTGAGGTCACCCTCGATGATGTCCATGGCCCTTCGAAGCTGGAGGGCGAGCGCTGTGTCCTCCGTGTCGTAGCTCGTAGCCCCTAGGTGGATGTAGCCGCCCGCGTCCCCCTCGCATACCTCCTGGAGCGCGTACACCATTGCGAGGAGGTCGTGCTTCGTCTTCTCCTCAATCTCCTTGCACCGCTCTACCTTGACGACTCCGACCTTCGCCTTGCTCTCGATCTCAACGGCGCAGTGCCTCGGGATTGTGCCCAGCTCAGCGTGCGCCCACGCCAGCGCGACCTCCACGTCGAGCCAACTCTGCAGCTTCGCCTCCTCGGTGAAGACTCGTACATCTCGTGGTACCTGTACCGGAACTCAATGGGGTGGACGGGCAAAGCGATCAGCTAAAGGTGGCGGCTTTCGGCGGATAAGTGTTGAGACCCAGCCATACGGACACGTCCAAAATCTTATGCACCACCGTTAGAGAGGATACCCCTGAACGACCATGATGAAGGACCTCAAGGTAACCCTGGAGAACCGACCCGGGACGCTGGCCGACCTCAGTGAGGCGCTCGGAGACGCTGGGGTCAACATCGAGGGTATCTGCGGCTTCGCCCGTGAGGTTAAGGGGAGCGAGGACCGCGAGTTCGTGACACACGTAGCCCACATACTCGTCGACGACGCCACCAACGCCAAGAGGGCACTCAAGGCCGCGGGAATTAAGATCGAGGAGGAGCGCGAGGCTGTCGTTATAGACATGAAGGACCGCCCAAGCGAGCTCGCAGCCGTTGCCCGCCGTATGGCGGATTCCGGAGTAAACATAGAGTTCTTCTACACCGCGACCCGCACACGCATGGTACTCGGCGTATCAGACACAGAGAAGGCTTGCAAGCTCCTCGACGTCAAGTATGCCCCCGCGTAGCCTCGCGGACCTACCCTTTTATACCACCACCAACAGCGTAATTTCAGCAAAAAGCGGGGATACTTCGTTGAGTGTCGGTCTTAACATCGTCATTTGCATAAAGCAGGTCCCTGAGACCACCGAGGTGGAGTTCGACAAGGAAACTGGCCGCCTCAAGCGCGAGGGCGTCGCGGCGGTTATCAACCCCTTCGACGAGTTCGCCATAGAGACCGGTCTACGCCTAAGGGAGAAGAACGGCGGCCGCGTCAAGGCGATAAGCATGGGCCCACCCATGGCCGAGCAGGCGCTACGCGACGCCATCGCCATGGGCTGCGACGAAGGCTGGCTAGTAAGCGACCGTGTCTTCGGCGGAGCAGACACCTGGGCAACGAGCCTCACACTAGCCAAGAGCATCCAGCTCACCGGCCCCCACGACATAATCATCTGCGGCCTCAAGACCACCGACGGAGACACCGGTCAGGTAGGCCCTGAGATGGCGGAGCACCTCGGAGAGCCCTGCATAAGCTATGTCAGTCAGATACTCGACGTAAAAGACGGAAAAGTCACACTGAAGAGGAACCTTGACGATGGGGTCGAGACGCTGGAGGCGCCCCTTCCTCTGATTATCACCGTTAGCAAGGATGTGGGGCAGCCCCGCCTCGCAACCCTCCGCGGCAGACTCGCCGCAAAGAAGGCCACAATCAAGACCATCACAAACAAGGAGATGGCGATGAACCCCAAGGAGCTCGGCCTAGACGGCAGCTACACGCGTGTTACCAAGATATTCACGCCAGAACCCCACGCCGGGGGCGAGGTGATAGAGGGCACACCCGATCAACTCGCAGACGCCATATACCAGAAGCTCAAGGAGGCCAAGATAGTATGAGCAAGCTGGTGAACGTAGGCGACGCCTGCACCGGCTGCGAGGTCTGCGTCTCCGCCTGCCCATTCGGCGCAATCACAATCGTCGGCGGCAAGGCACAGATCAGCGACGCCTGCAGAGTCTGCGGAGCCTGCGAGCCCGCCTGCCCCATGAAGGCAATCACAATCAAGAAATCAGATGCCCCCCAGAACTTCGCTGACTGGCGCGGTGTCCTCGTCTACGCCGAGCAACGCGAGGGCATGGTCCACCCAGTCGCCTACGAGCTACTTGGAAGGGGCAAGGAACTCGCGACAACCCTCGGGGAACCCGTATACGCCATCGTCATAGGTACCGGCCTAGACAGGGCCGCGGAGGAGTTGGTTAAACGCGGCGCGGACAAGGTCCTCGTCTACGACCACCCAAGCCTCGCCACATACCGCGACGACCCCTACTCCCAGATACTCACGGAGGCCACAAAGGAACTTAAGCCCAGCATCTTCCTCATCGGCGCAACATCCATAGGCAGAACGTTAGGCCCACGCGTCGCCGCCATGCTCAGGACCGGACTAACCGCCGACTGCACCAGCCTCGACATCGACCCGCAGATGAAGGTACTCCTCCAGACCCGCCCTGCATACGGCGGAAACATCATGGCCACCATTTACACCCAGAACAGTCGCCCACAGATGGCCACCGTCCGCTACAAGGTCATGACCGAGGCCAAGATCGACCCCGCCCACATCGGCGAGGTAGTTAAGAAGCAGGTCGACCCAGCGAGACTGCAGGACCGCGTCAAAGTCCTCGGCTTCGAGGCGGCGAAGGAGCAGGTGAGCATCGTGGACGCAGACGTGGTCGTCAGCGGCGGCAAGGGCCTCGGTGAGCCGAAGGGCTTCGAGCTCATCAAGCAGCTCGCCGACGCGCTCGGTGGCGCCGTTGGCGCGAGTCGCCCAACCGTCGATGAGGGGTGGATTGAGTACAGGCACCAGGTAGGTCTCAGCGGCCGCACCGTCCGGCCCAAGCTCTACGTGGCCTGCGGCATCAGCGGGGCTGTCCAGCATCAGGCTGGCATGAAGACGAGCGATGTGATCATCGCCATAAACAAGGACAGAGAGGCCCCCATATGCAGGATAAGCACCCTCGCCGCAGTCGGTGACCTTTATGAGGTGGTGCCGCGCCTCATAGAGAAGATTAAGGAGCAGAAAGTCCGTGGCACACCCTAGGATCGACGAGGAAATCAAACACGCTCTAGAAGCCATCGTTGGCGCCAAGAACGTCTCATTCTCAAAGGACGACATCGAGAAGGCCTCAGTGGACGAAAGTCCCCTTGAGCCACACCCACCAGAAGTTGTCGTGAAACCAATCACCAGTGCTGAAGTCTCCGAGATTATGAGGCTCGCCAACGAGAAGTTAATTCCAGTCGTCGCGCAGGGCAGCCGAACCGGCCTCGCAGGCGCAAGCCACCCCATCCGCGGAGGCATCGCACTCAGCCTCGAGCGCATGAATAGGATTCTAGAGATCGACGAGGAGAACCTCATGGCGGTTGTGGAACCCGCAGTGCTAGTAGACGACGTTCACAAAGCGGTGGAGAAGGTAGGCCTATACTACCCCCCTGATCCGGGGCAGGAGTCTGGGAGCATCGGGGGTAACATAAACACAAACGCCGGTGGGATGCGCGCCCTCAAGTATGGTACAACCCGCGACTACGTCCAGGCACTAGAGATTGTGCTCCCCAACGGGGAAGTCATCAACGTCGGCGGCAAGGTGGTCAAGGACACCACTGGATACAGTCTCCTCGACTTAATCGTGGGCTCAGAGGGCACGCTAGGTATCGTGACCAAGGCGACGCTCCGCCTCGTCCCGAAGCCAAAGTACACCGCCCTCATCTACGCCCCGTTCGACTCGACACACGACGCCGCCAAGGCCGTCAGCGAAGTCATCCGTAAAAAGGTCCAGCCCTTCGCACTCGAGCTGATGAGCAGACACGCCGTCGAGACCGTCGAGCGCTACTTAGAGCGAAAGCTCCCCGATGACACCCACCCCGCCTACCTGATAGTCGGCGTCGAGTCAAACAGCGAGGCAGAGCTGGGAACCCAGCTTGAGACGGCTGGGGAGGTCTGCATCGAAAACGGAGCTGTGGACGCCTACATTGCAGACACGGCGGAGAAGCAGCGCCAGATGTGGGAGGCGCGGAAGGCTGTCTACGACGCTTATAATACCCTTTATGAGGTGGACGAGGCGGACATCTGCGTCCCGAGGAGCTCTATCCCCGCCTTTATGGACCGCCTCGACGAGATCGGTGCACGGCACGGTGTGCAGATAATCCCCGTAGGCCACGCGGGGGACGGCAACATCCACTGCAACGTCATCCGCCTCGGCGGCACCGACGAGAAGTGGCACGAGGAGCTGGAGGCCACTATCAGCGACCTCATTGACCTCGGGCTCAGCATGGGCGGGACAGTCAGCGGGGAGCACGGCCTCGGCTACACGAAGCGCCTCTACCTCGTCAAGAAGGTGGGCGCGAAGCAGATAGAGTTGATGAAGGGGATAAAGAGGGTCTTCGACCCCAATGGCATCCTCAATCCAGACAAGATCTGGGGCTGACCCTACCGATAGTTTAAAGATTTCTCACACTCATCTCCACCTGATTCAATTGTCTGGTCTCGACGTACAGGGTGAGATCGTTCAACTCAGGGAGAGGGTGACGCGGCTTGAGACGCGCCTCGACGAGTTGGTGAAGAAGATGGACGCGTTGTCCGCGTACCAGAGGCAGCTGTACGACTACCTTCAGAGCCAGCGAAGGTAGCTAGACCGGTGGCGGTGGGGGTGGCGGGGAGACCTCAGCTGACGCCCTCCCCGTGAACCAGTTGACAACGTTTGGTCTTGTTAGGTAGTAGATTATCGCGCCGTCTATTACAACAAACACTATCCCAATCGGAAGTGTGGCGAGTCCACTCAGCACGCCGAGTGCTGAGACGATGATTCCAATCCACCTTGCCCAATTCTTGCCTGTTAACAATCCCCAGGCGATGACGAAGGTTATAATTGCGAGGACGATGAACACACCGCTCGCTACGCCGCTAATCGCAGTATACATCTCGCCGTAAGCGGCGAAGTATGGGGCCAGAGCCACAAAGCTGACTCCACCGAGTAGATAGAATAAACCCGCGATGATCTCAAGCGCCGCTATGATCGTTACACTCATCGGTCTTTGACCCATAACCAATCACAATTCACCAGCTTTACTTCAATTGAATTATATATATAACATTTAGACTCGGAGGATGAGGGTGATGTGGACCTCCGGGTCGCACTCAGTATTCGCGGTAAGCCTCGGCGAGTGGGTGGCCGATGTTGGTCAGCGTGAAGCTCTTGTACCACCCGAAGGGGCTCCTGTGGGCCTCGAAGCCCTCCGTCTGGAGCGCCTCCTGCAGCTTCTTCAGGAACTCCTTGGCGAGGCGGGGGGAGCCGAGCTGTTTGCTCAGGTGCGCGTATGGGTGAATGAGGACCCGCTTCGTCCCTATCCTCCCAGTGTCTACCTTGATGTTCTCCACGTACGCCTTCATGATCTCCTCCATCTTCGTCTCGTCTTGCTTCTCAAAGCACGTGAGGCAGA
Organism: Candidatus Bathyarchaeota archaeon; assembly: GCA_963769425.1. Taxonomy (GTDB): domain Archaea; phylum Thermoproteota; class Bathyarchaeia; order TCS64; family TCS64; genus UBA8941. The sequence goes on from CAVYLP010000004.1 coordinate 166,006, forward strand.
CGAGGACGTTCTCAAGGCTCTCTGCCTTAGGGTTCGGGGGTTGCTCGGCGACAGGAGTCTCCTTCTTAACCTCGTAGCTGAAGTTACTGCAGTGTAGCTGGAGGACTCTCATAGCTGGTGAGCGGCGCAACGAAGTTTTAAGCCGTTTGCTCAACACCGGTGGAGATATCACGAAAAAGTATTTGGTTATTCTCGGCGAAGGACCTTGCCAGGGGTCGCGCTAGTGTGTTTCGCCTTCGCTACAACGAGTTTGCCGTTCACAACGACATACTCGATCCCCTTCGGGTAGACACGTGGGTTGAGTGAGGTTCCGCAATCGGTGATCGTATCGAGGTTGAATATTGTGATGTCGGCGTAGGCGCCTTCCTTGAGTATGCCGCGGTCCTTGAGCCTGAACTTGTTAGCTGGTAGGCTCGTTATCTTTCGGATCGCCTCCTCGAGGGTGACTATCTTTGCCTCGCGTACGCAGGTGCGGAGATAGCGGGGGTGGCCTCCAAAGGTGTTCTCGTTCGGGAGGATGCCTGGGGGTGTCTTTATCTCCCACTTGTCGTCGATGCCAAAGGTGTCCACCCCGATCATGGCTGCTGGGTGCTTGACAAGCATCATGAAGCCGGGTACGCCCCCCGCCATGTTCGCCCTCGTGTGGGGGTCGACGCGGAGCACCTCCATGAGGGCGTCGAGGTCCCCAACCTTGAGTTCCTCCGCTATCTGGGCTATGGTCTTGCCCGTGAATGTCTTCTCCTTGCACTCGGCGACGATGGGACCCATCGCCCAGTTGGGGATGAGGTTTGGGTTGAGGTTGTACCACTTGCCCGACATGATTGTTGCTTTGATCTCCTCTCTGAGGGCGGGCATAGCGAGGGCTTTACCTAATTGATCGAGGCTCCCCGCGATCCTCAACCACGGCATCAGCGCCGATGCGAGGTAAGGAGTGGAGTAGATGCCGCCGGTGGTGTTTGGGATGAGGTCGAAGTTCACATCAAGTCCCTCACCACGTGCGTCATCAATCGCCTTGAGAGTGGCTTTCGCCGACGCCTCCGCCATCTCCCTGTTACCCGGGGGGTATACGTCATAGAGTGGGCTGAGGTGGCTCACCTCGACTGGTATCTTCGCCCTCCTCCCCACGTCGATAGCCTCTAGGACTCCCCCGATCTTCGGCGGGGAGGGTTCGCCTGGGCGCCTCTCCTCTCTTAGCCCGGTGCGGAGGCTGTGGCTCGTGTAGATACCGCCGTACCTCGCAGCGATCTCAGCGCAGGCGACCAGCTCCGAGGTCTCCGCCCAGTAGCCGGGATTGTAGTCCCTGCCGACGCTGAGACCCCTGCAGCCGTCCTCCATCGCGCGGGCGACATGCTCTAGCATCACGGTGGTCTCCTTCTTCGTTGCCTTCCGGCGGTAGTCCCTTCCCATTACGAGGTACCGGATGTCGCCGTGGCCGGCTATTGGGACGAGGTTCGCGGATGTCCCCTTCGCCGCAACGCGCTCCATCCACTCGCCGAGGGTCCTCCAGTCTATCTCCCAGCCGTATACCTCCTTGTGCAGCTCGTTGACCTTGTCGAGGGGCTGCAGGTGCTCACCATAGTACATGTCGGGGGCGATGCGCCAGTAGAGGTCGTATAGGAAGTAGGCGGCGTCGATGTAGTCCCCGTAGGGGCCGGGGCTTGTACCGCAGTTGCCGCCGACGAAGGTTGTCACCCCTTGTCGGACCCAGCTCTCCGCCTTGGGGTAGTAGAGGATGCTGCAGTCGCCGTGGTTGTGGGCGTCTATGAAGCCGGGGGAGACGACGAGGCCTCTGGCGTCGACCACCTCCTTGGCGTCGACCCTGAGGTCCCCCTCAACCCTGCCAACGGCCTGTATCCTCTCACCGCTCACCGCGACTGCCCCCTCGAAGGAGGGTGCGCCGGTACCGTCAACGATCCTCGCATTCTTGATCAGGAGATCGCACTCGGGCATGACCCATCGGTGAAGAGTAGTTCTTTGGGGTTAAGAAGCTGCGGACCTCAGAGCGCCATTCGGTAGAGAGCGACTATCTCCTCGGGGGTAGCCCTCCGTGGGTTGTTGCCGGGGCTGCCGCTGGCGATTGCGTCGGCCGCCATCTTATCGACCACCGACTCGAACTTCGCCATGTCGATTCCGAGGCCGCGTAGGCTGGGTATCTGGAGGTCAGAGTTGAGACTCCTCACGGCGGAGACCGTTTTCTTAGCTGCCTCTTCAGTTGTGAGGCCCCCAGTCTCCTCCCCAATCGCCATCGCGATCTCCGCGTATCGGCCCGGGTTACCGGGGACGCTCCACTCGATTACTGTGGGGAGTAGGACGGCGTTTGAGACACCGTGGGCGATGTGGAAGTAGGCTCCGATTGGGCGCGCCATGCCGTGGACGAGGGCTACGGAGGAGTTCGCGAAGGCGAGACCCGCCTGGAGCGCCCCCATGAGCATGTTGCCCCGAGCGGGAAGGTCGTCGGGGTGCTGGTACGCGTCGCGGATGTTCTTCGAGATGAGACTGATGGCGCGGAGGGCGAGTGTGTCCGTGAGGGGCTGCGCCCGGGTAGAAACGTAGGCCTCTATGGCGTGGGTTAGGGCGTCGAGCCCCGTCGCCGCGGTTATGCTCCTCGGCATCTTCACTGTCATCATAGGATCGACTAGGGCAACCGCGGGCAATAGCCTAGGGCTGGAGATGAGCATCTTCACGTCTGTCTCGGTGTTTGTGATGATAGTGAATGGGGTGACCTCGCTCCCCGTCCCCGCAGTGGTTGGGATAGCCACGAGTGGGGTGCAGGGTCGTGGTATCTTGTTCGCCCCCATATAGTCGCTTATCCTCCCCGGGTTCGAGGAGAGAACCGCGATAGCCTTACCGGTGTCTATGGGGCTTCCGCCTCCAACGGCGACGATTAAATCGGTCGCTGACTCCTTGAACGCTCTCAAGCCTTCCTCGACGTATTCTACAGTCGGCTCGGTGACGACTTTGTCGTAGATCGAGTAACCGACTCCGGCGGCGTCGAGGGATGCCTTCACATCAGTGAGTAGCCCGATCTTCTCAAGATTCGAGTCCGTGACTATCAGAGCACGTTTTCCGAGCTGCCTTGCGTGATCTCCAACCTCCTTCGAGGCTCCGATGCCCGTGCTGATGATGTTGGGTGACCTAAATTGCCTCGCCTGACTCATCTACTACACCTTCCTAGTCGTAACATTGCTGTGTGGTCGTTAACCTTTTTCCCCTGAGCGTGTATGGTGGTGGCGATGTGGTTCAACTCGCGCCGCTCCCCCGTCTACGGGACCCGGGGCGCGGTCGCATCGAGCCAGCCCCTCGCCAGCGAGGCAGGCATGAGGATACTCCAGAGGGGTGGTAACGCAGCAGACGCCGCAGTCGCTGTCGCCGCAGCTCTCAACGTCACCGAGCCATGCAGCACGGGCATGGGCGGCGACTGCTTCGCACTGTTCTTCGACGTAAACAAGGGACGCGTTCTCGGTCTCAACGGTAGCGGAAGGGCGCCCATGGGACTAACCCCTGAGAGGCTCCTCGCGGAGGGGATTGCGAAGATGCCCTCAAATGGTGTTCACACAGTCACCGTCCCCGGAGCGGTCGCCGGGTGGGTTGACGCCATTGAGAGATTCGGCACACTCACCATGGGTGATGTTCTCGCCCCTGCCATCGAGTTGGCTGAGGGTGGCTACCCCGTCTCCCCAATCACCGCTCGTGCCTGGGCGAACGGCGTCCCCTTCCTCAAGTCGGGGCCGTACGGGGACGAGATGCTCGTAAACGGTAGAGCACCCGGAGCGGGGGAGTTGATGAAGAACCCGACGCTCGCCCGTAGCATGCGTGAGGTCGTCGAGCACGGCAAGGCGGGCTTCTACGAGGGCAGGATCGCCGAGGCGATAGTCGAGCTGCTCCACCTCAAGGGGGGCACAATGACCCTGGAGGATCTGAGGAGACACCAGACGACCTTCGATGAGCCAATCACCGTTAATTACCGAGGCATCGATGTCTGGGAGATTCCTCCAAATGGGCAGGGGATAACAGCCCTCATCGCCCTCAACATTGTCGAGGGATTCAATCTATCAAAGCTTCATTACGATTCCCCGCAGAGGCTTCACCTCCTGATCGAGGCGATACGCACCGCCTTCGCCGACACCCGCTGGTACGTTGCCGATCCCTCCGTCACTCATGTCCCTATCAAGGGGCTCATCTCAAAGGACTACGCCGCCGAGAGGCGACAGCACATAAACCCCCTCAAGGCAACTCTTGACAGGGTACACGGCTCACCCGTAGCGGGCAGCGACACGGTCTACTTCTGCATAGTCGACAGGTGGGGAAACGCCTGCAGCTTCATAAACAGCAACTACGCCGGCTTTGGCACCGGCCTAATCCCTCGTGGATGCGGTTTCACCCTCCAGAACAGGGGGGCTGGTTTCAGCCTCGATAAGGGGCACCCTAACATCCTCGCCCCGGGTAAGAGACCATACCACACGATCATCCCCGGCATGATGACAAGGGATGGTGAACTCCACGGCCCATTCGGGGTCATGGGCGGTTTCATGCAGCCTCAGGGTCACCTACAGGTCATCACCAACATGGTCGACTTTAATATGGACCCGCAGGAGGCGCTTAATGCTCCTCGTTTCTGTATCTTGGATGGCACCACTGGTGGCAAGGTGAGCCTAGAGGAGGGGATATCAGTCGAGACGATGGCCACCCTCGCCAGGATGGGGCACGAGATAATACCAGTCGCAGGCCCCAATCGCGTCAGTTTCGGCAAGGGGCAAATAATCCTCAGAAACCCAAAGACTGGTGCACTCACAGCCGGCAGCGACCCGAGGGGCGACGGGCAGGCACTCGGCTGGTAGGGGGCATCAGGGATGGGGGAGAAGTCGACAGCGACGGCGACCATCCGCCCCGCTCAGCCCTTCGACTTCCACCTAAGCTGCAGCATCTATGCACGCACTGGGGTCTACACCCATACTGCCTACCTCGACGGTGTCCTCTACAAGTGCCTTGAGTTTGACGGGGCGCCTAGCCTTATCACGGTTAATCAAAAGAATGAGGTGCTGAAGGCTAGGCTCTACGGCCATGGTAACCGAGGGCAGTTAGGATCAACCGCCTCGTGGATCACCTCATCAGACCTAGATCTCAACCCGTTCTACGCGGAAGCTGATGAAGTGTTAAAGCCCATAGTTGACCGACTTCGAGGGCTTAAGCCCCCGAGAACCGCGACGGTTTATGAAGCGCTCATCATCGCTTTTACGGAGCAACAGATTAGCCTGCGAGTCGCCATGGCTTTCCAGAAGAGGATAGTTGAGCGCTACGGGAAATCCCTCCGTCACGGTGAACTCGCCTTCTACTCCTTTCCATCCCCCGCGGAATTAGCCTCTGCCAACGTCGAGGAACTGCGGGCGCTGGGTCTGAGCCGAAACAAAGCCGACTTCATAACCGGCCTCTCGAAGAGGGTCGAATCTGGGGAACTCGATCTGGAGTCGCTAAAAGGGATGCCAACTGGGGAGGCAAGAGAGATATTACAGTCCATCCGCGGCGTTGGGGAGTGGACGAGCGACTACGTACTTGTCCGTGGCCTCGGAAGGACCGAGATGGTTCCGTACGACGACCTCGGGACGCAGGACTCCGTAGGCCTATACTATAAGGGTGGTGCAAGAGCCACTAGGAGCGAAGTGGAAAAGGTGCTTGGCAGATTCGGTTCCTACGCGGGTCTCGCCAACTACTACCTCATCTTCTCCAGGTTCTTCAATGTTGAACCTAGACCCACTTGACCTCTTCGGGGCGATGGTGAACGCTAGTTTCGAGGGCGGGATCGCAGGCGCCGCTAAGACCGCTGCAATAGGGTTCAAGGTAATGCGTGGTAAGACCGCGAGGCGCAAAAACGCATCGACGAAATGACGACACTCAACATTAGCTTGATCGGTTTATCTACGCGAGAAAAAAAATTGGAATGCGATGGGACGAAGAGGACTTGGGTTTACTTCTTCTTCGTTGTGGCCTTTTTCTGGACCATTTCGCAGTCTCTTTCGTGGGCAATCTTCTCGGCTTGGGTGCTGAACCCTTGGCCGCATCCTGAGCAGCTGAACTTTTCGGGCATTTTATATCCCAATTATTTATCCTGAAAAAATGAATAAAAAGAGGTTAACTCGGCTAGACACCGAGTCGCTCCTCGACTAGAAGCATCTTAATCTTTCGGATAGGGCTGACCTCTCTCTCGAATATGAGGAGCTTTCCGATGTTGGTGCCTGGTTGCCCAGCAGCCTTCATGCTCTTGTCCTCCATCGGTAGGCAGTACTCCCAAACCCTCTTCAACGCCACTTCTAGTGTAGGTACGATCTTCTGTGTTCCGACGACCCAAATGACATTGGGTGAGCTGTAGACGTAGCTTGGGAGCTGGCTGCCCGTGTTGCTCGCCACAACTACTTCCCCCGTCTCTGCCACGGCGTGAACGCTTCCTAGGAAGTATTGGGCGAGGGATGTCTTCGCACGTAGCTCGTATCGCTTCACAGGTTCAGTCACACCATTCATCGTTTCCCTTTGGTTCCTCCACCCCTCTTGCCCGTTCTTGACGAGGTCGTAGAAACCTATCTCAGTGAGGGTGTCGGAGCTCCCCGTCATGAACTCCGCCCCCTGAGGCAACAGCTCAGTAATCCGTTTTAGGGCTTCCCCCCTATTCTTGAGCAGCTCGACATCGATGTTTCTGGATTTCAGCGAGGCCATCGTTCTTGCGACTGCGGCTCCGTCTGCGAGATCGACCCAGCCCATCTAGTACACCGTGAGATAGTTTAGAAGACTGGGCTATATTTCATAAACATCTTGCTTTACCCAAAATGATAATTCCCTAGTGCTAGTTGTATTGAGGCGATCCTATTGGAGTTCAAGATCGGTGTCGATTTCGCCAAGAAGCTCGACAAGGAGGATCCGCTCGCCTCCTACAAGAAGAAGTTCTACATCCCTGAGAGGGAGACCCTCAACATGGATGGCAAGACCAAGTCTGTTAAACCCATCATATACATGGACGGCAATAGCCTGGGTCTTGCCTCAAAGGACGTAGAGGAGGAGATCAAGGCCGAGTTCGAGAGGTGGAAGAACCTATCCACCCGCCGATAGCGGCATCGACAAGAAGGCGGCTGAGTACCAGGCGAAGCTAGTAGGCGCCGAGGCGGACGAGGTCATCGTCACGGGCGGTGCCTCGATAAACCTCCACGCCCTCGTCGCCACCTTCTACAAGCCTAAGGGGAAGAGGACGAAGATAATCGGCGACGAGTTGAACTTCAGCAGCGACATCTACGCCCTTGCTGGTGAGGTGCGCCTCAAGGGGAGGGACCCCGAGAAGGACCTAATAGTCGTCAAGAGCAGGGATGGCAGAACCATCGCGGAGGAGGATATAATCGCGGCGATGAGCGATGAGGTGAGCGTCTGCCACCTCCCAAGCGTCTACTTCGTCAGCGGGCAGCTACTTGACATCAAGCGCCTCACGAAGGCAGCCCACGACAAGGGGATCATCATCGGCTACGATTGCTGCCACAGCGTCGGCGTCATACCGCACAAGTTCCACGAGTGGGGCGTCGACTATGCCCTCTGGTGTAACTACAAGTACATGAACGGTAGCACCGGCGCCATCGCCGGCCTCTACGTCCACAGGAGCCACTTCAAGGAGACCCCCGGCCTCCCCACCTGGTGGGGGAACAGCCCCGGCAACAGGTTCGACTTCAAGGCCGAGTGGACGCCCACTGGCAACGCCGCCTCTTGGCACCTAGGTAGCAACCTCGGCATCGGCTTCGGTGTCTCACCCGTCTACGCGAGTAGCAAGATGATCGTCGAGGCAGGCCTTGATAAGATACGTGAGAAGAGTCTGAAGGCCACTGACTACATGATGTTCCTTATAGACGAACTGCTCAGCAAAAAGCCCTACAACTATAGCGTGGGCAATCCACGCGAAGCTGAGAAACGGGGCGGCCATGTCGCATGCGAGCATGCGGAGGCCCGCCGCATCTGCGAGGCACTCACGGCGCGCGGCGTACTACCCGACTTCCGCCCGCCCACGACCATACGCCTCAGCCCCATTCCCCTGTACACCACGTACCAGGAGGTCTGGGAGGTCATGCAGCACCTCAAGGCCGTCATCGACAACAAGGAATACCTGAAGTACGACGCCAACAAGAAAGAATCCTACTAAAAGCATACACGGGGCGAGTCCTACCCTTTACGTTAGTAACCATATAATAACTCAAAGTGGTTTTATAGGCGATGAAACTCGCCGCCCTGTTCTCAGGTGGAAAAGATAGCACCTACGCAGCCCGCCTCGCCGAAAAGGGGGGGCACGATGTCTCTATATTTGCGTGTATGCGACCCGCTCGTCTGGATAGCTACATGTTCCACGGCGTAAACATCCACCTCGCCCCCCTCGTCGCCGAGGCACAGGGTAAGCCTCTCGCTTCCGCGCCGAGCAGTGGGGAGAAGGAGAAGGAGGTTGAGGAGCTTAGGCATCTCATAGAGCTACTCGATGTTCAGGGTGTCATCTCCGGCGCAATAGCCTCAAAATATCAGCGGGACAGGGTCAACCAGATCTGCTCAGAGCTCGGAATCATCCATCTCTCACCCCTCTGGGGGAAGGAGCCCCAGGGACTCCTCGAGGCTGAGATCAAGTCGGGGATGGAGATCATAATGGTTCATGTCGCCGCTAACGGCCTCGACAGAAGCTGGCTTGGCAGACGCATCGACATGAAGGCAGCCGCTGAGCTGGCGAAGCTGGGTGAGCGCTACGGGATAAACGTCTGCGGCGAGGGCGGGGAGTATGAGAGTCTCGTCGTCGACGCCCCATGGTTCAGGAAGAGACTCGAGATAGAGAATGCGGAGGTCATCTGGGAGGGCACGAGCGGCACCTACGCCGTTCAGGGCGCTCACCTTGCCCCCAAAGCACATAAAGGTTAAAAACACCCCCCTCACCGTGAATGCCAGAGGAGAGCGCGGTGACCGCCCGCCAAACAGCCTAGGCCGAGAGGCCCACAGCTTACCCAGTCGCTCCCCCGCAGTTCTAGGCAGCCAACCGAGGCTAGGGGATAGAGGGCGCCACCTGCTCCGCAAGGAAGTAAAAAACAATGGCTGAAAACAAGAAGGAAGAGGTCGTATCCGCCGCATTGAAGGCGGAGGAGAAGCTCAAGTCACAGTGGTGGATCCTCGATACTGAGGGTGAGCTCCACAAGATTGATGAGTTCAACTTCAAGGGCCGCGATAACCTGCGTAAGTTCGCGGGCTACGAGGTCGACAAGGACAGGACGGTTCACCAGGAGCCCCCACACGTCACTATGATGAAGGCTCTGGAGCTTGTTGACTACGAGCCCGCCAGCGATCCCGGTAACATGCGTTACTACCCTAAGGGGAGGATGATCAAGGCGCTGCTGGAGGAGTACGTATCCTCGAAGGTCGGTCAATACGGGGGGATGGAGGTGGAGACCCCCATCATGTATAACCTCAACCACCCGACCCTCGCCAACTACCTCAACCGCTTCCCCGCTCGCCAGTACACCATCGAATCCGACGACGACAAGTACTTCCTACGCTTCGCGGCGTGCTTCGGCCAGTTCCTCATGGCGCACGACGCCACTATCAGCTACAAGAACCTCCCCTTCAAAATCTACGAGCTCACCCGCTACAGCTTCCGCAGGGAACAGAAGGGGGAACTCACCGGTCTCCGCAGGCTCCGCAGTTTCACCATGCCCGACGTCCACGCGATGTGCCGAGACCTAGACCAGGCAAAGGAGGAGTTCATGGTCCGTTTCAAGATGAGTGGAGACGTCCTCGACGGCATCGGCATACACAACGCCGACTATGAACTCGGAGTCCGCCTCACCGAGGAGTTCTGGGCAAACAACAAGGACTTCGTCGTCAACCTAGTCAAGACCCACGGCAAGCCCGTCCTCGTGGAAATGTGGAAGGAGCGCATCTTCTACTTTATACTGAAGTGGGAGAGGAACTTCGTCGACAACCTCGACAAGGCCAGCGCCCTGAGCACCGACCAGATAGACGTGGAGAACGGCGAGCGTTACGACATCAAGTTCATGGAGGAGGACGGCACTACGAAGCACCCGCTCATCCTCCATTGCAGCCCAAGCGGCGCAATAGAGAGGGACATCTATGCGCTTCTAGAGAAGGCGGCCTTCGACATGAAGGTGGGTAAGCGCCCGACGCTCCCCCTCTGGCTTGCCCCAACTCAGGTCCGTGTAATCCCCGTCAGCCAGGACTATCTCGGCGTCGCTGACAAGGCCGCTGCGGAGATCGAGGCATCAAAGATACGTGTCGACGTGGACAACCGCGACGAGTCTGTGGGGAAGAAGATCAGGGACTCGGAGAAGGAGTGGATACCTTACACCATCGTCATCGGTGAGAAGGAGGCGGGTAAGGAGAAGCTCCCCGTGCGCATCAGGGAGACCGGTAAGCTCGTGGAATATTCGACGGGTGACCTCGCTGCAGAGATTAAGGGGGTCGTCGGCGACAAGCCTTGGAGGCCCCTGCCGATGCCGAGGTATATGCAGCAGCGCCCCAAGTTCAGCGGCTAGATGCCGTGGCGCCACCGCTCGATCTGATCGGTCTTCTTGTTTCCTTTCTTGTACTGTTTGTAGTGCTCCTCGCAGAGATAGACTGCCTTGCCCTCGACGTCTAGGCCCGCAGTCTTCGCCTTCGCGACGTTGACGGAGCGCACAGCGTCGTTCTTGCAGTTCCTCACCGTGCACTTCTGTCCCTTGTCTATCCTACCCAATGCTATCATGAGATACCCGATGAGACGCGATTTAAGCCTAGCCCATCCTCAACCCATATTAACCGCCTCAACCCTCCTCAGCCCCTGTGCCAAGCCTCAACGCCTCCATCATAGGCTCACTGGAGTACTCGAAGCAGCTCGGGAAGAAGAGCGGCGAGACCGATGTCACCTTTTATGACCTGAAGAAGGGTGAGACCGTCATCACCATCGTTGAGCCGAGCAGGTACCCGGAGAAGATACAGAGCCTCTACTACGCCGCTGCCTTCGGTGACTACGCCGTCCTCGTCGCGGAGAAGTTGGACCAGTACTTCGGGGAGAGCCTCCTCATGATCAACGCATGCGGCATCAAGGAGGGCACCATTGTGCTCCGAAACTACATCACCGAGGACCAGTTGAAGATGTTCAGGAAAGGCACGGTCTTGGAGGGATACGAGGTTATGGAGGATGATCCCATTAAGCTCAGGGACAAGCTCATCGCTCTTGCGGAGAGGCCGAGGCAGCTCCAGACGGGGTCAGGCACACTCAGCGTCGAATCCGCCTTCAACGTCCGCGGCATAGGCACCGTCGCTCTAGCCACAGTCAAAACAGGTATGATCAGGAAACACGACCAACTCAAGGTCTTACCTGGGGATAAGGTAGCCGAGGTGCGGAGCATACAGAAACACGACGTAGACTTTGAGACAGCAGAAGTCGGGGACCATGTAGGCGTCGCCCTGAAGGGGGTTGAGGCGTCGGATCTGGACAGGGGCACAGTCCTTTCTGGGGATAACCTCAAGATGACGACGTCGGTCACTGCGAAGGCAGAGATCATACCCTACTTCCAAACGCAGTTACACGAGGGCAGCACACTCCACTTAGGCTACTGGTTACAACTCAACCTCGCTCGAATAACCCGCATCGACGATAAAGGGGACAAGAAACCAGAGATGACTATCACTTTAGAGAGGCCACTTGTCCACCCTCTTGGTGCACGCGCCGTCCTCGTGTACCTTGACGGGGGAAGATTGCGAGTCGCAGGAACGATACCCCTATAGTGAAGTAAATAGCGGGATTAATTCGTTCTAATCCGGTTACTCGTTTACCCCCCGCATGGGTACCTGCCACTAAGAATCAGATTCCTACTAGGGTGGTATAGCACACTAGCTGGCTGGGCGTATATGCCTCGCTAGTAGGAACAAGGAAAAACACCACTTTTTGCACCTGCCACTAGGAATCGATCATGGTCGCGGCCTCTCAACAGTCGATTGTGGTACCCAGTAGTAGGGTACTTGGTACCAAGTAGGAGGGTACCGTCGGTACCTAGTAGGGTGGTACCGCGGTACCCAGTAGCATGGTACCGTTGTTCGGATTCTGTGCATATTGGTACCATGTAGTAGGGAACTCGGTACCATGTAGTGTGGTATGTGGTACCCTGTAGGGTGGTTCGGGGGACCCACTAGGGTGGTATAAGGTTTTTTCATCGCGTCGGTACCATGTAGCTGGGTACCGCGTAGTTACGGCCTTCAGATAATAGTAAATTGTTGGTTAGCTTTAACAGCCACTCGATCAACTCCTAGGCATCCGGTGTACTCGATGGGATGCGTTGGCATTACACTCTCGACTGTCGACCCCGTGGGGGCAAACGTCTTCGAAATGCTGAAGGGCCGAGGCTTCTCCGAGGTCCGGGCGGGGATTTACGTAAAGGGAGACACCTATCTTGTCCCTGTGCCAAGATTCATCGTCCCCGAGGAGGAGTACAAGACCCCAACGGAGCCGAATCCCTACCCTCTCGACTATGACGCATTAGCCGGAGAGCTAGGAGTCAACTTCTTCGTCGTGGCGAGCCGCCACTGGTCGAAGAGTGGGCAGCCGAGCCTCACCGCCCACGCCACAGGAAACTTCGGGAAGGCGATATTCGGGGGGCATAACCGCGAACTTCAGGCGGTACCGCCGAATGCCTTGAGGAATGTCTACCTAGCGCTACTGAGTAACCCGCCCCAGGGTTACCCGGTTAGTCTTGAGGCGACGCACCACAGTCCAACACAGTTTCGGGTCCCCATGTTCTTCGCCGAGGTGGGTAGTGGTCCAGATCAGTGGGCGGATCTCAACGCCTGTGAGTACCTAGTTGACGCCATCCTAGACGGGATCGCGTCAGCGGAATCTGTACCCGCGGCGATCGGTTTCGGAGGCGGTCACTACTGCCCAAAGTTCAGCGTCATGGAGAGGGATCACGCCTTCGGCCACATAGCCGCCAAGTATGCTTTTCCCGAGCTAACCGATGAGATGATAGCCCAGATGGCTGCAAAAACTGTTGGTGGCGTCGAGAAGGCGTACATCGAGAGTGGGGTGAAGGGATCGGATAAGAGGATGCTCGAGGCCGCGCTAGGCCGTCTTGGGATAGAGAGCGAGGTTGTCTAGCGCCTCTTACTCTGGACCTTCATCTCGTAGTTCCTGATATCGTTCATCCACTCGCGATCTGAGGAGACTTCCTGTTCCTCGCAGAACTTGTTCCAGACTGCGCCGACTGGGAGAGTTTTCGCCTCCTCCAGCAGGGCGAGGCGCCCCGTGTAGTCACCAGCCTCTTCCGCTTCCAGCAGCATCTTATGAGGCTCTAGCAGGGCTGAAAGGAGGGCCTTCTGTGTTGCCCTTGCCCCGATGACCCATGCGGCGACCCTGTTTATGCTCGCGTCGAAGTAGTCGAGGGCGAGGTGGACCCTGTCGAGGGCGTCGCAGCGGACAACCTCAAAGATCGTGTCTCGTAGCTGGTCGTCGAAGACGGGGACGTGGTCGCTGTCCCAGCGGACGCCGCGGCTCACGTGGAGCATCAGCTCCGGCATCTGGAGGAGTATTGCGCTTAGCTTGTCTCCTATCGACTCTGTCGGATGGTAGTGTCCCATGTCGATGCAGATGATCAGATCGTGCTTCAACGCGTATGCTAGGTAGAAGTCGTGGCTCCCTACGACGTAACTCTCGCTGCCGAGTCCGAAGAGCTTCGACTCCAACGTGTCCTTGAGGTGTGCCTGCGGATACTTCTCCACATATATTTCATCGAGGGACTTCGCCAGCAGCCTTCTGTACCCCATCCTGTCGACGCAGTTGTCCTTCATGCCGTCGGGTATCCAGAGGTCGTGTATGCAGGGCGTGCCAAGGCGTTTACCGATATATGCGGAGATTCGGCGCGCGTGCCTGGCGTGCTCGACCCAGAAGCGGCGAGTCTCCTCGTCCTTGCTGCTGAGGGTGAATCCCGTGTCGGATTTGGGGTGACTAAAGAACGTGGAGTTGAAGTCGAGTCCTAGGTTCTTATCCTTCGCCCAGGAGACCCAGCCGTCGAAGTGCTCCGGCTCGAACTCGTCCCTGTCGACCTTGCCATTGAAATCGCCGTATATTGCCTGCAGGTTGACCCTGTGCGGGCCGGGTATGAGGTTCATCGCCTTCTCGAGGTCACTGCGCAGTTCAGCGGCGTTCCTCGGCTTGCCCGGGTAGTTGCCGGTCGCCATTATTCCGCCTGTGAGGGTGGCGCCGGCTCTCTCGAAGCCTGCCACGTCGTCCCCCTGCCAGCATTGGAGCGATATGCTCTTATCCGCCAGCTTCTTCATCGCCTGTTCAACGTCTACACCGAACTCGGCGTAGGTCTTCTCGGCCAGATCGTATGCCTTCTCAGCGTTCAATCAATCCTCATCTCCTTTAATTCGGTGAACTTGTTGTATGCCTCGTCCCACGCCCGGGTATCCCCGGGTTCGTACTCGATTATATCCGATGAGCCTCGGACTATTTTCCTTATATGGTTGAGGTCCCTGACCCTGCCCGTCGCGATGGCTTGGACGAGGAGGTTGCCTATGGCCGTTGCCTCCGCGGGGCCGGCGTATACGCGCCTCCCCGTGGCGTCCGCGGCGAAGTGGCTGAGTAGCCCGTTTCGCGAGCCGCCGCCGACGATGTGTATCCTCCTTATTCTCCTCGCCGTGGCTTCCTCCAGCTCGGCGAGGGTGTGCTTGTAGGCGAGGGCGAGTCCCTCCAACGCGACGCGTATAATCTCGCCGTGGCTCCGGGGCGGTCTTCTGCCCCGTCTTGATGCAGTACCCCACGATGGCGTCTGGCATCGAGGGCGGGTTGAGGAAACCATGCCAGGAAGGGTCGATGACCGCGACGTGTGGCCTCGCCGCCTCAGCGAGGGCGACAAGTTCATCATACCCATAGCCACCCCCCCACGCCCTCCTACACTCCTGAAGGAGCCAGAGCCCCCCGATGTTCTTCAGCACCCGGTAGGTACCCTCCACCCCGCCTTCGTTTGTGATGTTGTATCGGAGGGACGCTGCGTTGACGATAGGTTTCCTAGACTCCACCCCCATTAGGCTCCAGGTCCCTGAGCTGATGTAGGCGAAGTCTTCTCCCTCAGCGGGGACGGCGGCGACGGCGGAACCCGTGTCGTGGCACCCCACGGCGGCAACTGGAACATCCCCCAACCCCGTCGCGGCACGTGTCTCCTTGCTGAGGGTACCGAGGATGGTCCCCGGTTCGACTATCCTCTGGAAGAGCCTCCTCGGGACGCCGAGCGCCGATATGACCTCCTCATCCCATATGTGGCTCCACGGGTTGACGAGGTGGGTCGTCGATGCCAAGGTGAACTCAGAAGCGGGGACGCCGGTGAGCTTGTAGTTGAAGTAATCCGCGATCATGAGCAGGCGGTGAGCGGAGCGAAGCGTATCCGGCTCATCCCTCGCGGTGGCGTCGAGTTGGAAGAGGGTGTTAAAGATGATTACCTGTATCCCCGTTCGCTCGTAGAGCCTCTCAAGTGGCATCTTCTTTGCGAAGTCATCTATCGTGCCCTCTGTCCGTCTATCCCGGTAGGCGTAGGGTAGCCCAATTTCTTTACCTCGGTCGTCAAGGAGGGCGTAGTCGACGCCCCAAGAGTCTACGCCTATGCTGTCAGGGTCGCCCCCACACCGGCGCATACCCTCATGAACCTCGGTCAGCTGCTTCGGCGTATCCCAGTGCATGTGCCCGTCCACATTCACCATGCCGTTCGGGAACCTGTGCACCTCGGAGACCGTGAGCCTGTCGTCGTCGCCCAGTTCCCCGAGTATGGCCCTACCATTGGACGATCCGAGGTCGAATGCCAGATACCGGGACACGAATCAGAAACCGCGGGATCAGTATTTAACGAAAGTTACTCGAAGGTCCAATCGTCTTTTTGTTCCCAGATCTTCTCAAGAATCTTGCGAGCCTGTCCTGGGGGGAGGCTCAGGAAGAACTTGTCGACGTGCTTGCACATCCGCTTTCGGTCGGTTGTCTTCTTCCAGTCGTCGCAGTCGTGGCGGAGTACCTTGCCCGATAGATCGACCTCGATTGTGTAGTCCTTGATCTTAGCCTTGACGAGGTCCTTGGTGTTCAGGGTGACCTTTACCTCCTCGGGCATCTGCTCCGCTCTTGCGAGGCGGCCGTTGTCGGTGAAGTGGGTGAGTAGGTCGGCGACGCTGAGCCCCTCCTCCTGTTCTTTATAGGATTCGAGGGGTTGGATACCACCGGGGCGGAAGGCTCCGCTCCTGTGTTCCTTGATCTTTGCGAGCGCCCCCTCCTGCTCGGGAGTAGCCCCGCCCATGCCCTGGAGGAACTCGATAGCGTTCTTCACCGCGGATGCGTTGAAGTGGTTGTTGAAGTAACCGTAGGTCCTCTTCGCCTTCTTACTGACCTCCTCCACCTTCGGCTTCCACTCCTCCAGCTGTGGCTTCGTGTATTCGTAGTCGTACCAGAGGCGTTTGCCTTGGCCATGCCAGCGAATATATGCGAAGTCAGCTGTGACGTGGGTCTCCGGGGGCAGCAAGGGCTCATCCACTATCGTGTAGGCAACGTTGTTCTTCTCCAGCATTCCGTATGTCTCCTTCCGGAGCCAACTGTCGTGGCGGAACTCAATTGCCCACTCGTGGTTCTTCGGGAGTATCTCGAGGAACTTCTCCAGGTCCGCTGCGCTCTCCTTGTAGGTGAACATGGGGCGTGTTTGGATGAGTATGGGTCCGAGCTTCTCGGCTAGTGGCTGCATGAGGTGGATGAACCTCCACATGTCGTCCTCGACGCCCTCGCTGAGTTTGAGCCACTTGTCGTGGGTGATTAGCTGTGGGAGCTTGGCGGCGAAGACGAAGCCAGGGGGCGCAGTTCGAGTCCATCCCTCGACTAGGCGCTCCGTCGGGTAGCTGTAGAAGGTGCTGTTGATCTCCGTCGTTCTGAAGACCTTGGTGTAGTTCGTGAACATGCCCTGCTTCTTATCGTAGAATGGACCTATCCACTCGTCGTAGCTCCACCCTGAGGTGCCTATGAGGAGACTCAACGCGTTCACCGATAGGGAATCGCTCTACGCCGGTTAAATGCTTCACCGAGGGGATGCAAAGTATGAAATGCGCGCCTTCCTAATTCTTGTTCCATCGGGTGTTATACTTGATCAGGGTGAGGAGGCTCAACGAGGAACCTGGGGAGCCTGAGAAGGAGGAGGGCTCCCAAGGCGTCAACTCTATCGATGTCATCTTGAAGAGGTCGGACCTGAAGGCGTTCAGCAGTCGAATTCTACGCATAAACCCAGGTGGGCACACAGCGTTCCATAGCCACACAAGGGAGCATGTCGCCATCGTCCTCACGGGCAAGTGCAAGGTAGAAACAAAGGAAGCAACGCAGGAGCTGCGGGAAGCTATGATAGTCACCATCCCCTCCGGGGAGGGGCATAGGTTCATCAACGCAGGGAATGTCCCACTCGCAATACTCATCCTAAACCTCTTCACGGAGGAGGAGCCTAAGCCAGCGGAGCCAGCTCCCATCGGAATGGTCGAAGGGGATCCCAGAGCTTGAAGGTGCTTGAAGAGGGTAAGGGCGAACTCCTCGCGTGGATGGATCCCGACGATGCACGGGACTGGATGTCGACTAAGAAGAGCAGGCAGCTGACTGACAAGTTGATGCCGATTAAGGAGGCGGTATCAAAGTTCACCTTCGATGGCGGATACCTCGCCATGGGTGGCTTTGGACACGTTCGGGTCAGCATGGCGGGGATCTACGAGATGATACGGCAGAAAAGGAAGAATCTCGTCATCGCGGGGAAGACCGCCGTACATGACGTAGATGTCCTCATCGCCTCCGGCGTCGTTGACCGCGTCGAATGCGCCTACTCCTTCGGTCATGAGCTTCGCGGGCTCAGCCCTGCGGGTCGCAGAGCCGTCGAGGGCGGAAAGGTCAAGATCGTGGCGGAGCTTAGCAACGCAGCCTTCCAGTGGAGGTTCAAGGCAGCCTCGATGGGCCTACCGTGGCTACCAGCGCGCGTGATGATGGGCACTGACACCTTCAAGCACAGCAGCTCCAAGGTTGTGGAAGACCCCTACACGGGTAAGCCGATCTGCCTCATACCCGCCTGCTACCCCGACTTCGCCTTCGTGCACGTCCACCGATGCGACAAGTACGGAAACGCCCAGATCGACGGCACCATCATCGAGGACAAGGAGCTGGCTATGGCGGCTAAGAGGCTCATAGTCACCACGGAGGAGATCGTCCCTGAGGAGGAGATCAGGGCGGCTCCAGACCGCACCGTAATACCCTTCTTCATGGTGGACGCCGTCTGCGAGGTCCCCTATGGTAGCCACCCGGGGAACATGCCGCTACTCTACTACAGCGACGAGGAGCACATGGCGGAGTGGCTGGCGCTCAGCAGGACAGAGGATGGGGTGAAGCAGTACCTCGACAAGTATGTCTATCCGGTCGATGACTTCGCGGAGTACGTCGCCCTCGTCGGTGGGGAGAAGAAGATGGAGTACCTGCGGAGGCTGGAGAGGCTCGAGGAGCCTCTAACGGCCCCGTGGGCGAAGAGGTGAATGTATTGGCTTACAATCCCACCGAATTGATGGCCTGCGCCGCGTCTCGGGTGCTGGAAGATGGTAAATCCGTCTTCGTAGGCACCGGCCTACCTATCATAGCGTCGATGCTCGCCCAGAGGACCCACGCACCGAACCTCCTGGTTGTCTTCGAGGCAGGGGGCATTGGCCCCAAGATTCCCGCGATACCTATCAGCGTCGGCGACAGCCGCACCTTCTACAAGGCGATCATGGCGGCGAGCATGGACTACGTGATGAGCTGCGCCCAGCTCGGCCACATCGACTATGGTTTCCTCGGCGCTGCCCAGATAGATCAGTACGGCAACCTGAACACGACCTGCATCGGGCTGCATGAAAAGCCTAAGACGCGGCTACCAGGCAGCGGTGGCGCAAACGACCTCGGCAGCCTCTGCCATCGCACAATCGTCCTCATGCGCCAGGATACCCGCAAGTTCGTAGAAAAGATCGATTATCTCACCACACCAGGATACCTCTCTGGGCCTGGAGCGAGGGAGAAAGCGGGGCTCCCGCGGAACACTGGTCCGTACAGGGTTATAACCCAACTCGGCGTCATGGGGTTCGACCCGGAATCGAAGAGGATGACCCTCGTCTCTGCCCACCCAGGGGTGACTGTAAAGGACATTATTGACAACACAGGGTTCAAACTTATAGTCCCCGATGTCGTCCCGACAACGGACATGCCCAGCGCCGAGGAGTTACGCATACTCCGAGAGGAGCTGGACCCCAACAAGATAGTTATTGGGTAACAGTCTTCAACGGTCTATCTGATTAGTCCTCTGCTTCGGATTTTCTCTTTAGTTTCTTGCGGGAGAAGCTTGTACGCCTCCGCCATCTCATCCCAGTCGAGCATCTCCCACCACTCGGGTTTGGAGATGCTGATCGAAGGGTTCCCAACCTCGATTTTTACGAGGTCGCCATCGTTAAATTGCCAATTAGGATCGTCTAAGACGCTCTGAGGTAGGTATAACCGTGCACCTGATTTCTTGAAGTACTTGACCTTAGAGACCGCCACTTTCCCCATAGTAGACCCTTCCATTCTCCGCACCTTAGATGTTAAGGAGCAGATTTTATAATTACTTAGTAACTTTTAAACTTTTTAGTATTTAATATCTTACTAAGTACCAAATTTATATAACATACAATTTATATTGTATCTATCCTCGCCATAGTGGGCGTGAGAGATCCTATGGTATTACGATGAATGGTATCGCTGTTCTCGAGGTTTGGGGCTGATCTGAGCTAGAGTTGGGGCTTCACCTTCTCGGTGAAGAGCCTCATCCCTCGATTTCCTCACCGAAGTGGAATCTGAGGATGAAGTGGTCGACGCCAAGTGCCGTGTATTCCTTAATGCGGGCGGCGACTTGGTCGGTTGTACCGACTAGGTTGGCGGTTGCTTGGCGAGGTACCTCATGTAGGGGGTGTTCGCTGCGTGCTTCGCGTTCCCGGAGCTTTACTTTGAGGGCATCTTCGTCCTCTGCCATAGTGATCATGAGTCCGGCGGACTTCCGGATGCTCGAGTAGTCTCTGTCACGAGCCTCGCAGTAGCTCTCTGAACTCATCCAATTTGGCTTTAAACTGTTGGTACTGGAATTGTCCATGCGAAGTTGATAGCGTCTGCGTGGCGGGCGGCTATCTTGAGGGTGAAGCTGCCTGTGCCGCCGATCCAGATCGGCGGGTGAGGCTTCTGTATGGGCTTCGGGGCGCAGATCGCGTCTTTTACACTGTAGTATCTGCCCTCGTAGGTGGCCCTCTCCTCCGTCCACATTCTCTTAGCTATCTCGAGCGCGTCGTTGAGCTGCCTGATGCGTGTGTCTGGGCGAGGGGAACGGGTACCCGTAGGCCTTGTACTCTACGTCTTTCCACCCGCGCCAACTCCGAAGTTGAGTCTACCCTCCGCTCATGTTGTCGACGCTCGCCGCCATCTTCGCGGCTAGGGCGGGGTTCCTGTAGCTCTGCGAGGCGACCATGGCGCCGAGGCGGAGCTTCTTCGTGTCCCGGGCGAGGGCGGAGAGGGTCGTCCAGCACTCGAGACACGGCGTATCAGCAGACTCCGGCGTCAGGAAGAAGTGATCCGACACCCAGAGCGACTCGAAGCCGAGCCGCTCAGCCTCTGCAGCGATCCCCTGATGCTCTCGTAGGTGAAGCCGTACTGGGGCTCGATCTGCAAACCGAAGTCTAGGCGAGCCATCACTCCTGAGTGGCTGGTGGAACGATATAACCCATAACACCTAAACCACGGTTTGACGAGCGTTTAGTTATCTGACGGGGAAGCTGAATTTCTCGAGTTTACAATGGGGAGAAGATGACGTGTCTTACAAGTTGAGTCTCGAGGAGGTTGAGAAACTCGGCTACTACGACTTCATGGGTTACCTGGGCGTGCCCTTCTTCAACATCGGGGGATTCGCCAGCATAGACCACCTCGCGGAACTGTGCCAAATAACGCAGGAGACCAGGATACTGGAGGTCGGCTGCGGGACAGGGGACGAACGCCTGCTACCTCGCCGAGAAGTACGGGTGTACCGTCGTTGGCATAGACATCGCCGAGTACATGGTGGGGCAAGCGACCAGGAAGGCGGAGGAACGGGGCCTCTCCGATCGAGTATCCTTCAGGGTAGGGAACGCCTACCGGCTCGACTTCCCCGACACCACATTCGACGCCGTCATAACCGTCTTCGTCAGCCAGTTCCTCGACCCTGCCAAGGCGTTCCCAGAGTTCATCAGGGTCCTCAAGGACGGCGGCCGTCTCGGTGTAAACGAGATGTACCGGGCGGAGAACGTGCCCCTAGAGATTAAGGAGAAGGTAGACGAAAACGAGAAGGCATTCCGCGAGCTGACCGGGCTGCCCTTCACCCTCCGCAGCCCCGAGACGTGGCAGTCGAGCCTTCGAATCCGCTGGGTTCGAACCCGTCACGCTTAGAGAAGCACCCCAACGCCCAGCAGCAACCCTACTCGGAAGTATAGTCGAGGAGTTCGGTGGATGGGGCAAACTCATCGGCACCTTCTGGATGTTGCTCGTCTACGCCCTGAGGAGCGGGGAGATAGAAGAAGACGCTTTACCAAGTAGGCAGCACCAAGAAGACCCTGATAAGAGACAAGGAGACGAGCAAGTACATCGGCTACGTTCTCTGCGTGGGTTCAAAGAACCCTTGAATCCTAAGGTTTCTTATGAATAGCTGAAGATTAGACCAGCCCATCAATACAAAAAAGGTAAACAGTACAATGAATCCCATTCTCCGATTGAGTCTAAAAGAAACTCCAATGATGCTGAATTCAGCTGCATAAAATACAAGAATATATGAGATATGCATTATTAAGTTCTCCCTAAATGGGATAAACAAAATATAATCAAGCAATAACTCTAATAGAAGATAGAGAATGATCACTATATTGGATATTATTATCCGTTTTTCCTCATCACCCTTCAAGAATTCTATTAAGGTGTAGGTAAACGGGATAATCAAAATTATTATCGGGACACCAATGACCCGAACGAGAGTCATTTGATCAAACTTAGAGAAAACGTAGACAGCACTCACTAGAATATTAAACATGATGGAGGCAGCAATGAATATTCTATCTCGGTTTTTGTTCAAAGGATTCTTTACCTGAACACAATTCGATCCCTCGTGTACGTGACCACGTCAACCACAAATCACTATTAACTATCAGGTGGATGTGAGGATAAGACTATTACACGTAAGATGAGGCTTATACCGAAGTAACTTTGGGATAAGTTTTTTCGAAATCAGGCAGAGCTAAGGATGAGCACAGGAAAACTTGACGCATGAACAACAAATAAGATGTATACTGTAACCACGTTATTTTTTACCTTCATAGACCTTTGCCAGCTCTCTGGCCTTGTCGAGCGGCGGCTCAATAGACGAGTCTCGTTTATACTCCCTACCCCGAAGCCGTCTGACATGCTCTCCCTTCGCGTCCCTCAACAGGTTAGGGGTCATTAACAGATCTAGGACAGACCCAGCCATGGTTTTAGACGCGAATAATAGACTCTTATGACCGATGCCAGACCCGCTGCAGGCAGTAAACTGCCAGCTGTGACCCGGAGCACCATTAACATTACAGGCGGTGTTAAACTCCATGGTCGGAGTAATCCAGCTGACATCAGCCACATCGGTGCTTCCGGGACTCGTAGTCCCATCGTCCCAAGCGTCGAAGATCTCCGTTATTAGGTCCTGATCCACATATTTTTCCCAGTTGGGAACCTTATCCTTCCTTAGACTCGTCTCTCTATCCTCAAGCGGGAAGCTCTTAGCGATCTCCGCCGCGAACTCGTGATCCTCCGGGCTAAATCGCTGGGGACCGACGAGCCGCATATTGGCTGTAACAACCTCGCTGAGAACCTTGTTCGGAATCTTATGGTACCCACCCCAACTCATCTCAGCCTCCAGTCTCGTCTCAGTCATCAACGCAGCTCCCTCAGCTACCTTCAATACACGTTGCTTGATAGGTTCCAGGAGAACCTGCTCGGGAGCCCGGATGTAGTAGTAGCTGCGCGCATAGTCAGGCACAACGTTGGGCTGACCACCACCGGCCTCGATGACGTAGTGGATTCTAGCCTCGGGGATTATGTGCTCCCTCAGATAGTTTACACCAACATTCATGAGCTCGACGGCGTCGAGGGCGCTTCTACCCGCCTCAGGATTCGCGGCTGCGTGGCTCGATTTCCCGTGGAAGTGGAAGTACGCACCACTTATCACGTTGCTGCTGGCCAGGGTAGCCACATTCATATCCCCCGGGTGGTGGCTTAAGGTGGCGTCTACGTCGTCGAAGAGGCCGTGGTTGACCATGATTCTCTTCCCGCTGAAGTTCTCCTCGGCAGGGGTACCATAGAATCGAATAGTTCCCTGTATGCCATGTTTCTCCAGCGCCTCACCGGCCGCAATAGCTGCCGCGAGGGCAGTTGTGCCGTGGATGTTGTGTCCGCATCCGTGGCCCATCCCGCCCTCGATTAGAGGCTCTTTTCGAGGTATGGGTCTGTTGCTTAAGTTTGGTAGGGCATCGTACTCACCCATGACGGCTACAATTGGTTTGCCTTGCCCTTTTTCGGCCAGAATTGCTGTGGGCATATTGGCGACGCCTTGTTGGACTCGGAAACCGTTTTTCCTCAGGGTTTCGGCGAGTAGTCGGCTTGATTTTTCCTCGCATAGGCCGTACTCTGCGTAACCCCATATCTCATCGCTAATGGAGGTTAGTTGGTCCTGGTGGTCTTCTATCCATTTCCACGCCGTTTCTTTGATCAAGTCTTATCGAATATTCATGGCGAGGGTGGATGTATAAAGTATTAAAAGTACACATTGGAATTAGGCGATCGATTTTTAGTTGGAGTGAATTGTAATTTTGATCAAGGCTGACTATCAGGTGGAACCGGATAAGACATTCACCCCTAGATTTCTATTACGTTAGATGAGGCTAATGCCAAAGAGACGTTGGGATTAGATTTTCTTAACCAAGTAGTTTGATAAAAAGCGCACGTTTTACCCGAATAGATGGCAATACTATATTATGGGGTATCCAAAGACTCTTTTGGAGATTCTCTTGTCTGACAGAGTTAAGACCCTAAAAGCATTCGCTGAAGTTCTCTTCGGTAGATTCGATAACTCGGTGAAGGATCTGAAAGAGGCCGAGGCTGTCTGGAAACCCGTGGGCGAGGCAAACAACATCATGTGGATTCTCACCCACCTTTCTCAGGAGTGGAATGTAGGCGTAACCCGAGCCATCAAGGGCGACCCGACATTCAAAGTTGCAGGCTGGCCTGATGATTACGTCGGCAACTCGTCATACTCCTTGAATAAGATTATGAAGGACCTTAAACAGGGTAGGGAGATTTTCATTGGAGCGTTGGACAAGCTTAGCCCCGCGGACCTGGATGTTGAGATTAACACGGCCCGTGGGGTTAGGAAACGTGAGATGATGCTTATGATGCTTATATCAGAGATTTCTCATCATGCGGGGCAGATCGCCTACATTAGAGGAGCAGTCGGTCGTAGGAAACTGACTGAACCTGCTTTCCTCGCATAAGGCCCGCACATTATTGGGTAAATAACGTTATAAACAGAGGCGTAAGCGCCTCGCCAATCAATCACTAGATTACTATCAAGTGGAGGTGAGGATAAGATTTCTTATACATTAGATGAGGCTAATACCAAAGTGAATTTGGGTTAAGATTTTTCCGGATAGAGTTGAGCTGAGGATAAATCTATGGCAAGGCTGTACACGCGATAAAAATTAAAGAAGTATCGACGATATAATCGAATCATGGCTGAAACAATGAGAGTGCACGGGTACTCAAGGGAGGATCTCATGAAGATGGATGTAGGCTCTCTGAGGGCAGTGCTGCACGAGAGAACGCACCACGGTATCGAAGTTCACCTCTACAGGATCCTTAAGGGCAAAATGGAGAAGCCAAAGGAATACGGCGCCCAGGCAAAATACATTCTAGGGTTATGGGAGGAGAGGGGACTCCCTATCGACACACCGGATATCCAATGGTGTAAGTGGAACATCGAAGCAGCGGAGAAGCTGAACAGAGGCGAAAGGGTTGAGCTCGAAACTAGTAAGCCTGAGCCCTTCACCGACGGCGAGATGCTGACGGTGAGGAAGCTCCTATACGGGAGGAGATCTATCCGCCAGTTTAGGAATAAGCCCGTACCTGAATCGATGCTACGGGAGATCCTCTATGCGGGCCTCATGTCTCCGCAGGGATGTAACGTCGACTCGAGGAGGTTCCTGATTCTGAGGACGCCCGAGGAATGGAAACTCGTCAGTAGCGACCTACCGGTGGAGAACTGTGTAATGATCCTTGTCCTCCAGGACACGAGGGTCTACAAGACTCTGGGGTTCGATAAACGTGCGCCGCAGAATATGCTCTATGACGCCGCAGCCGCAGCTGACCATATCTGCCTGATGGCTCACGCTCTGGGACTGGGTGCGTGTTGGCTCACACATGGGGAAGAGACTCAGGTGAAGATTAGGCAGCACTTTGGTCTGGACGAGGGTATCGTGAGTCGACTCCACATAATTGTGGGGTGGCCGGATGAGGCCCCTGTGAAGTCTCTTAGAATGAGCCTAGATGATGCAATAATTGAGACTCGAAAATAGTCCAAACAACTCGTGGGACGTTGATTGGAGAAAGGAAATTCATCATTATAATTCACTGTTGACTACCAGGTGTAAGTGAGGATAAGACTATTGAATTTGAAGTGGCAGGATTTCCATTAATTTTGAATAATGAATTCTATTTTAAAAAAAGGTAAAATCAAATTACCTATCTTTGGTAATGGTGTGAAAAAATGAAGAATCTCAGATGAAAACCTACTAAATCACCTGACATAGTCGTCAAATTTCCAGTAGTGCTCTTCTTCCTGCATCACTATGTCTTCGAACATTCGCCTTGTCAAGGTGTCTCCCTTCTTCATCGCCTCCACTATGATACTTCTGTAGAGGACGATAGCATCATTCTCCGCGGCGTGATCGAGCATGAGGAAGTCGTCTGGGGTGTCACCCACCTTGGGTAGCGGATCAGGGAGCCCAACCGCCTCTCCCTCGAGGAGGTATATCCTCTCCGAGATCTTCTCCAGGTGGTCCATCTCCTGCATGAAGACGGGTTTGAGTAGTTCGCTCACAGCCTTCGCCTTGTTGTTGTCTGTGACTACCTCGAGGGGTGTCTCCTTCACCCTCAGCTTCAGATATGCGGCCTTCTCGTGCTGGTTCGTATACTGGATGATGGCCATGATCTCGCTTGCGACGGCCTTGTTGAGGAGGGCAAAGTAGTCATCTGTGAAGACCTTCCTCCACTCACTTAGCTTGATGGTCTCCTTCTGGGACTCATCCTGCATGTGGGTGTATTCCTGGAACTTGAAGAGGTGCCCCTCCTCTTCTCCGTAGATCTTCTCGAAGAGTTCACGGGTCTCATAGTCACCATTCTCAATGGTTGCCTCGAGGATCTGCCTGTAGAGGACGAGGGCCTCTTCCTCCGCTGCGACACCCAGTCTCGCGAACTCGCTGAGTGAGTCTCCGACGATTGGTTTTTTCGCCTTGGTCGTCGCTTGGCCGCCGAGGTAGTATATCCTCTCCATGATGGAGGCGGCGTGCTTCATCTCTTGGATGCCTATCTCGCGTAGGAACTTGCCCACGGCATCGTACGTCGTCTTGTCGAGGAGGACGTTCTCGGGGAGCTTCTTCCTCATCAGCTTCTCCATCTTAGCGTGCTGGAGGAGGTACTGAATGCTCACCTGTATCTCCCTCTCGATTGCTCCGTTGAGCAGATCTATGTACTCTGGCGTTATCTTGACAGCCATTCTTCACAACCTTCTGAATAGTTTTAGGAAGCAAGGGATATTAATAATTCGGGTATTGTGGTGGGAAAATTGGCTAAAAATACATATTATTTAGTGACAATAATTTCCCTCGTGTTTCCAAGACTTTTTAAGTGAAAAATGGCAGAGCAAATGATTACATGCCCCAACTAGGCCTGACAATTCCTTCAGTTCTGACGATTGGAATAGTCCTGGTATGGCTGGCGTTGATGCTGGCCTATAGCCCCCTGGCGGACAGAATAGCGTCGCGGCTGGTAGGTAAGCCACCGACCCTCGACGTTTTCAGGGTGCTCCAGCAATCGAGGGGCAAGCTCGTAGCCGGAATCGCGGTAGCCTGGATCCTCAGCTTCGTGGAGGAGTTCGTTTTTCGGGGTGTCATCCTACTTTGGATTGTGGACTTATTGTTGCCCCTACTCGTTGAATCGACTGCAATCGGAATCGCGGTTTGTATCACGGCTGTTGGGGCGGGCGTCATACACCTCTACCAAGGCCCGCGAGCAGCAGTCATCGTGACTCAGCTCTCGGTTCTATTCGGGCTACTCTTTGTCCTGAGTGGCTACAACTTGTGGGCCGTCGTGTTATGTCACGGGCTTTACGATACAATCGCGTTCATCAGGTTCGCGAACAAGAAATCAAAGTATTCGAACCTCAACGAGGCCAATAACCAAAGTGCCTAGTCGGCCTTATCCTCGTTGGATTTGAAAAATGGTTTTTTGATTAGTACTCGTAGGATCCTAGGGCTTTGGGAGGCCGAGCATCTTCCTTGCCTCGTCGGGCTTCGCCACCTCGATATTGAGCGCCTCCGCGATGGTGACGATCCTCTTCACGAGGTCTGCGTTGCTCTTCGCCAACTCGCCATGCCGGATGTAAATGTTGTCCTCGAAGCCGACGCGGACGTGGCCGCCGAGAGTCATGGCAAACGCGCCCATTGGGAGTTGGGTCCTCCCCAGCGAGCAGACACTCCAGGTCCAGTTTGGTGGGAGTTGCTCCACGCCGTAGAGGAGCGCCTTCGGGTTCGGAGACCACCCTGTAGTTCCAATCATCACGAACTGCACGTGTAGGGGTTCCTTGAGCACGCTGTCCTTGACGAGCATCTTCGTCGCATTAATCATACCGGTGTCGTAGAACTCGAGCTCCGGCTTGATGCCCGCCTCATACATGTACCCCACCCAACGCCTGATTCTGGGTATCTCATTCATGAAGACGTTCTCGTAGGGGGGCGTCCAAAGGTTGATGGTCCCCATGTTGAGGCTCATCATCTCCGCGCCGAGGCCACACCTCTCCTTGACCATCTCGTCGAGCTTCTCCCCCGTCGTCGGGCGTGCGCCCCCAGTCGTCATGTTGATGATGATGTCGCAGCGATCCTTGATCATCTTCGCGTATTGCTTGAAGTAGGGGTTTGGGTCCGCTGCTGGTTTACCCGTTACAGGGTCTTTCGCGTGTAGGTGTACGATGGAGGCCCCCGCCTCCCAACACTTGTAGGTCTCCTCCGCTATCTCCTCGGGGGAGCTCGGAACGTAGGGGGTCATCCCCTTGTGCACTGGCTCCCCGCCGGTCAGAGCCGCCGTGATAATCATCTTCGCCATAAAGAGTCTATATACCATGTCGCTCAACCAATTTTAACGGTTGCGAGTCGAGCACCCCGAAATGGGACAAAAACCCGAAGTACCCCGTAACCTTTAGACGCCCAGCGACCTTACACCCCACGTGAAATTTAACGCACTGGTGCCCGAGCTGAGTGTCTCAAACCTCCAACGGAGCCGAGCCTTCTACATAGACATACTAGGGTTCAAGGTCGAGTACGAGCGTCCCGCGAACAAGTTCATGTACCTAAGCTTTCAAGGCTCGCAGATCATGATCGAGGAGACGAACGGACACTGGGCGACGGGTGATTTAACGCAACCCTACGGTCGGGGCATCAACTTCCAGTTCACGGTAGAGAACGTGAATGCCCTTATCGAATCACTACACGCAAACGGAATCCCACTCTTCCGCCCATTAACCGAGAGCTGGTACAGGGGTGGAGACACGCTATACGGGCTGAACGAATTTCTCGTCCAAGACCCCGACGGGTACCTTCTCAGGTTTGCGCAGGACATAGGAAGCAAAACCGCGAAGTAGCGCTCGTATCCAAGGCGTAGAAGATTGAAGAGCAATTCCCATTGTTAACATGTGAACCGGTCTTCTCGCTATCGCCGCCCTTTTCAACGAGAAACACAATCAGGTACAGCATGCCAATCCGTGTGGTCAGCTTCGACATGGAGGGTACCCTCGTCGACCACGCCTACAGCAAGCAGATATGGGAGGGGGATATCCCCGCTCTCTACGCCGAGGCGCACGGCCTACCCCTTGAAGAGGCGCGTAGGCGCGTCCTCGCCGAGTACGCTGAGGTGGGCGAGGGGCAACCGGAGTGGTATGATGTGGGCTACTGGTGGAAGCGTCTCGGCCTCCCCCACTACTGGCGGGACCTCCCTAAGAGGCGCAAGGAGGAGTGCAACGTCTACCCCGATGTCCCCAATGCACTTGCGCGCCTCGGGAAGCGCTACCCCCTCATAGTCTGCAGCAACACCATCAGGGAGTTCCTCAAGATACAGCTCGAGTGCATAGACTACCCCTTCAGCAGGGTTTTTTCCGCCCCCACCGACTTCCGTGCCGTCAAGAAGGCCCCAGACTTCTACCAGCGCGTCTGTGAGGTACTCGAAATCGAGCCCACAGAGCTAGCCCACGTGGGGGACCACGCCGAGTTCGACTACCGGGCACCAAAGCAGCTTGGCGTCAAGGCTTACCACCTAGACAGGTCAGGGGAACTGAACGGTGAGGACGTGGTACACGACCTCAACGAGTTCGCGGGGCGCTTACTCTAGCCCCATCGCCTTCTCGTACTCGTATACAAGGCGCGAGGTCACCACCCAGGCTTCCAACGCCTCCGGGTAGATGCTCACCGACTCGTCCGCTTCCTTGAGGGTCTCCTCCCTCATCGGGCCGTTCGGGTAGGCCCCGAGGAATACGAGCGGGTTGGGCTCAGTCGCTAGGTCCATGCAGAGGTCGCTGAGCCTTCTCGCCTTCCCGTGACTCGTCAGGGCAACCGTACGGCTTGGGTTCACGCCCTTCTTCACATCACTGAGGCTCTTCCGGGACAGGGTGATCAACGGGTCCCCATCCGGCGGGACGCGCTTTACCGCGAACAGCTGCTCGATCAGGCTCCTAAACCTGTAGCAGTCGCGGGGCAGCCTCAGCTCCGGGGAGACGTCGAGCAGGTCACTGTTCAGGGTGTGGACGATTAGCTTAAGCTTCCCCGCCTTATTTAGCGGCGACCCCAGTGCTTCAAGCAAGCAGAAGTGGATAATATCCGGTCTCCCCCTCTTCTCCGCCTCCGGTAGGCTCAGCATTGCATGGTGGTGGAGGCTCCTATCCAGCAGGACTTCCTCCGGGTTCTTTCCCTCTCTCTTCGCATTCCGCGTCACAGATGGATGGCGGGCGATTTTGCGCGGGACGAGCTCTAGCGAGGCTTCGACGAAGAGAAGGTTGAGCATATCTAGGAGAAAGAGAAGGCCCCCGGATAATAACCGTATCAGACCTCAACTGTGCATGCGCCGTAGGGGCAACCGTTCACGCAGGCCATACACATTATGCAGTCCTGCGCCCTCGTAGGCTGCGCCTTCTGTTTTCCGTTGATCTCGACCATGTCATAGACATTCATCGGGCATACCTGGGCGCAGACACCGGCTCCTTCACACTTCGCTAAATCGACTTTAACGTCTGGCATATCATCACGATGGTCACAACCCAAGCCTCCTTTGTAATCTCGACAAACTTCAGAATCTTCAATAGGTTAACTGAAGTTATACGGGTAGGTGTTTGGCTTGGCTGAGGAGTTCACACTAGCCCCTATGAGGAGGCTCATCAAGAAGCAGGGGGACCTCCGGATTAGCGAGGAGGCCGCTGAGGAGATGAGGCGCGCAGTTGGGGAGCTGGCGGAGAGGATCGCCGAGGCCGCAGCCGAGAATGCGATGAGGGATAATCGGAAGACTGTTTTAGAAAGAGATATCAGGGCCGCTCGTCTCAACGCATTGGACAAGGCGCGTGGAATTTGACTGAGACTCAGCCCAAGCGGAGGGGCTTAACAGGTGCATTCTTCGGGAAGTACTCGGATTATGCGCGGGGCCTTAGACCCATCTTCCTCATCTGTTGTTTCCTCTTCGTCTTTAGTCTAATGATGGGCTACGCCCTTGGGGGAAACATGAACGGTAACGCGCTGCAGGACCTACTCGGTACTTTTCCAGATATCAACAGCATGACCTTGCCGGAGCTCTTCGCCTTCATCGCAGCCAACAACACGTTCAAGAGCCTCCTCTTCATGTTCGGTGGACTCCTCGGTGGTGTACTCCCCCTCTTCTTCGTCATCTTTAATGGATTCACCGTCGGGTGGGTAGCCTATGATGTTGGTACTACCCAGGGGCTAGGCTACGCCATCGCTGGGCTAACACCTCATGGTGTGGTCGAAATACCCGCGATACTCCTTGCAATGGCTATGGGGATGAGTATAGGCTACACGATGCTAAACAGCCTCAGGGGGCAGGGGAACGTCGTTAAGGAGTTGAAAAATGCGTTCGGTTTCTTCGTAACACGAGTGTTCCCGCTACTAATCCTCGCGGCGTTGATTGAAGTCATCGTGACGCCCATCGTCATAGTCCTCTTTGGTTAGGCCTAATCTTTTAGTTAGCCTGGTTGTAGTTTAGGGCATGATCGTTAGAAACGGACACAAGTTCAACTGCTGCGAGAGCGTCTTGTTGATGGTTAATGAAAAATTCCCTCTCCCAGGTTACGATTTAGCTACCCTCAGGGTGGCTTCAAACCTCGGGGGTGGCGTAGCAGGTTGGGGCGACATGTGTGGCGCCCTTATTGGAGGCGTAATGGCGGTAGGGCTTATCTACGGGACTAACGGTGATGAATCCCTCCAGAAATTCGATGATATGCGAATCGCAGAGCGCAAGATGACGCAAGAAATCATCAGGGAGTTCAAGGTGAGATGGGGGAACGTTGGTTGTTGTAGTCTACTAGGTTGTGAGGGCTGTACCCCAGAAGAGCGGGCAAAGCGAGGCGAAGATCTCCGAGCGAGGGGCGAGTCCCACTGCGATGACTATGTTGACTGGGTTGCTGAGAAGACCTTGAATATAATAAGGAAAAATGCTGTAAAATGAGTATATAGTAAAATTACTATCCATATTACAATTCAATAATGTATATTACCCCCCACAGTCTTCTTCGAATTGGCCGAGCGGCTAAAACTCAGGTCTGCCAAGTCACTCCTGAGGGTTTGTCGCAGAACTTCGCCGCTCGGCCGCTCTCAGAACCTAAGCCTCGCATCACCCACATAGGGGGCGACGAGGTCTCTGAACCGCTGCATCTCAGATAGGCTATAGGGCGTCACTTCCCCGCACTCTTTCGACAGGGTTGACCCCGGCTTAAAGCCCTGGAGCACGTACTTCTTCGATCCCCTCAGCGTCTCCGCAATCTCCAGGAGATCCTTTTCATCCAGTAACCCAGGTACAACGGTTGTTCTAAACTCGTAGTCTACGCCGCTCCTCCGAATGAGCTGGATGCTGTCAAGTAGCTCCTCTGGAGTAATCCTGTATCCAACTTTCTCCTGATACTTCTTCAGGGGGAACTTTACATCCATAGCTACATAGTCAACGAGCTTCTTTCCGAGGGCGTGGGCGAGCCTGCCGGGATGTGAGCCGTTCGTGTCGAGCTTCACTAGGCTCCCGATCGATTTGAGTCGCCCTAGGAAAGCTGGTAATTCTCGGTGTACGGTGGGCTCTCCACCGGTTAGGCAGACTCCATCGAGGAATCCAAGCCTTGGATGGAGGAACGCGATCACTTCATCCTCGGTCACCTTCGGCATCGGGATGAAGTCAAAGATGAGCTCGGACTCTGAGCAGTAGGGGCACCTGAAGTTACAACCCGGAACGATGAGGTTCGCACATATCTTCCCCGGGTAATCGCTTAGACTGAGCCTCTCGATCCCCACGATGGGGAGGCCTTGGCTTACCACCCGCTTACTACGGCGTAAGGACTGCGTAGCCTCACCTCCTCTCTCTCACCGGCTCCTAGATCAGAAACCGCTTTGTAGATGTAACCAATCCTTTCGTATTGCTCCTCACCCGAGGCTGTCGTGATACTTAACCTCGGGCTGATAGCAAAGCAGGGTACTTGTGCCCTCTCGAATATTTTTCTTACCAGAGTCTTACACTCGGACGGGTCCGTTATCCCCCTCTCTAGGAATACGTTGAAGATCGACCCGCCTGTGTACATGCCCTGAAGCTTCTTCTGGTGCTCGAGGGCGTCCCAGAGGTCGTCCGTGTAATCCACAGGGAGGCAGGTCGAGCGAGTATAGAATGGGACCTCGACACCCGATGTCTGCATCTCAGGGAACTTTTCCTTGTCCAACATGGCAAGATGATGTCCTGCATCACCGGAAGGCTCCGCCTCGAGACAGAAACGGTGACCAGTATCCTTCTCATGCGCCTCGAGTCTGTCACGCATAGTCTCAATAATCTTGTAGGTGACCGCCTTCCCCTTCATCGATTCTATCCCTTTACCCATCAAATTTAGGAGAGCTTCATGTACTCCTACGACGACAACCGCGCCGAAAAAGTCGTCGAAGGACTCCACAATGGAGGCTGTGGCGGGTAGACGACCTGCCTTAAGCTCCTCCTCAAGGTGGGCACGTTTAGCTTCCAGTCCTTCAACTGCCATATCAATTTGCGCTTCTATCCGTTCGAAGAAGATCTCCTCTTTGCCCGCGTCATGAGCTGCACGTGGCAGATTAGGTGTTATTGCCCCAATAACTCCCGTGTTTACACCTGAGGCGCCGCCATCCAGCCAAGGGTTCCTCAGCTCGTATCCCTCCTTGTGCTCTTTATTGATGAATATCGGTGAATTAAGAGACGAGGATGCTTCGAATATTGGGGAGTCCTCGACTGGCCAACTGTATGAGTTGGAGAGGTTAATAACTGGAGTAATGATTCGACCGCCATTTTCGCTCAAAGAAAAAACGGTTTTAAATAATTTTCCCAAGTTCTGCTCGTCTAGACCTAGGTAAAGATCCGGCGTTTTTCCTTTTATAGCGTGATCGAGGGCTCTTTTAATAAAGGGTCCGGGTCTCTCCCCAAATTTGTCTTGAATGAGGGTGGATAACCCGTTTAGCCTCAGGAAGCCATGCCACTCTTTCTCAGCTTTCTCCAGAAAGTCGTCGAGTTTATCCCACTTTTCCTCAATGCTTTGTCCTGAGTCTATACCCGTTACATTGGAGAGGTCCCAAGAAGACCAATATCCTCGATGATCATCGAATCCGTGAATGTAGAGGTCACCGACGCTATGGGCCCTAATGACCCTCGTTCCGTAAATGTGTGTAGAAGCCATCGTTGACCACACACCACTAAGCCCTCCGAGATTTATAGCTAATGTAAGAATACGAATCGTTGAATAGTGTGCCGGATTATATCAAGTCGATTCTCTTGACCTCTAGGTCCCGGTTTCTCCCTTGGTACAGGGCCACGAAGGCAGCACTCGGCGATCTCGTGAAAGATCTGAGCGACGTCGACGTTATGGAGTTCGTCTCCGATGACAAGCTCCTCATTATCCCACTCTCCGAGGGCGACAAGGAGAAACGGCCACTCCCTATCATCGAAATCGAGGAAGCTGGAGAAACACTGAGCGTATCCCTAGTCTATCGAGATGCTGAGAGCTTGAGGCATCTCCGAAACATACTTCATCCCAGCCAAGTGGATGCTCAGGGAGCCTTCAACGGTGTCATGAGACTACTACCAGTCTCATTCGAGACTCGGTTGTCGAAGAGGGGCTTTAAGGAGTCCAGCTTCGCGTTGCAGAAAAAGTATGTGGCGAGTCGTGTGGACGCTGCGATGCTTCAACGTCTCATCGAGGAGGCTGAGGTAATAAGATCCGGTGGGAGGCGGACAGCGAGTGGAAGGAGTATCTATGAGGCACCAGCGACGCCGGTGTTACAGCTGGTTTACGCCCAGATCAAATTCGATGAGGAGGAGCTTAGGAAAACGCTATCCGAGATGAAGCAGGTGATTATCCTTCTATCTGCTGTCAAGACCCAGAGAGAGATGATCCACTCGAAGATCGCAAAGCCTGTGGACGATGCGGCGAGTTATCGTGGATTCATCGAGCTCCTGAACAAAGCGCGATATCTGGGGATGCTCTCAGCGCAGGAGAGGCGTGGACTCGATAAGAAGTGGAGAGAGATTCCAGACGAGAGGGGACCATTAGAGGAGGATCTCAGGCGTAGGCTCGGAGAGCCTACTTGATAGTTTTAGCGAATTCTTTGCCCCAAGTTTTGCACTCGGCGAGTGTCTCCCTGAGCCTCGTCTTCAGCTCAGTATCGACCTTCACACAGACC
Organism: Candidatus Bathyarchaeota archaeon; assembly: GCA_963769425.1. Classification (GTDB taxonomy): domain Archaea; phylum Thermoproteota; class Bathyarchaeia; order TCS64; family TCS64; genus UBA8941. Next base: position 201,355 of record CAVYLP010000004.1, read on the forward strand.
TTGGGGTTTACCTTGTAGCCGAGGGCCTCGATGTATCCCTTGAGGCGGTCCTCCATGACCCAGGCGCCGTCGTATCCGTAGCTCCCGAATACCCCGGCCTTCCTACCTTTCATGTCCATCTTACCTAGCTTCACATAATCAGCGACGTGGTCTAGAAAGTCCTTCATCTCGTTGGTTACGTCAGCGTACCTAGTTGGGCTGCCGAATACAACGCCGTCGCTCTCCTCGAGGAGGCTTAGGGGGAAGGGTTCCCCGATCTTCTTCATAGTAACCTCTGCGCCGGCCTCCTTCGCGCCCTCCAATATGGCGGAGGCCATCTTCTCGGTGTTCCCAGTCTTGCTGTCGTAGATAATCAGGATCTTCATGTTCTTCACTTTCGCCCAGCTGTTGCTTCAACTCTTCCCAACGGATTATATATAGGTTCCCGGGTGGACGGGGTTAGATATGAAGCTCGGCGAGGTCAGGTGCAAGAGCATCCTGGGGACCAGCGGCATCGGCGGGATGGACTACGCCGTTAACCCCTACCTCGGCTGCAGCCACGCCTGTGTGTACTGCTACGCACGCTTCATGAGGAGGATGGGCCACCCCGGCGAACCATGGGGGAGCTTCGTCGACGCAAAGGTGAACGCCGTCGAGAGGATCCGCGAGGAGGCGGCAAAGAAACCGCTGGGCAAGGTCCTTCTGAGCAGCGTGACCGACGCCTACCAACCGATAGAGAAAAAGTATCAGCTTACCCGGAATTGTCTAGAAGTCCTCCTGGATCATGGATTCAGCGTTGACATCCTGACCAAAAGTGACCTTGTACTCAGGGACCTTGATCTCATCGAGCGGACTCGACGACGCAGAGGTCGGCTTAACCATCACGAGCTTGGATGACTCAGTCAGAAGGGCATTCGAGCCCGGAGCATCCCCGATTCAGGCAAGATTAGAGACGCTGAAGAGGTTTAGCGATGAAGGCATCAGGACCTATGCCTTCCTTGGACCAATGCTCCCCTATCTAAGCGACGAGCACCTCGAGGAACTACTAAACATTTTAGCAGACCGGGTGAATCGGCTTATAGTCGATCGGTTGAACATCAAGTGCGGCAACATGCCAGATATCAGAGGGGCGCTTGAGGCTCATTACCCCGACCTTGAACCAATGTTCGAGGCAGCACTGACCCCCGACTCCAATTACTATAAGGAGCTTGGATCAAAGGTCTCCAAGATGTGCAGGGATAGATCGATCCCGGTGGATATAATCTTCTGAGCAAGTTACTTATCCCCACACTTGATTGTTACGGGTATGAGCCTTCGAGACAGGGCTGATGCCTTATTCTCTGCATACACAGGAGCTGTGCCTGGTGCGTCCTTCGTGATCGTCAAGGAGGGTGAATTACTCCTCAACAAGAGCTACGGGATGGCAGAGCTCGAGTCTAAGATCCCAGTAAACTACTCGTCGAATTTCCGCTTAGCTTCCGTAACGAAGGCCTTCACTGCTATGTGTGTCCTCAAACTCGTCGACTCGGGGAAGATTAGCCTCGATGACAGGTTGTCCACATTCATCTCCAGTCTACCCAGGTACGCTCACGATATCACTGTGAGGCAGATGCTTGGCCACACCTCTGGTCTAGTCGATTACGAGGCGGATGTTCCAAATGACTACCTTGGGCAGGTGCATGAGGATTATGTCATCGAGAAAGTGAAAAGTACCCCTTCCACGTATTTCCCACCTGGTTCAAAGTTCCAGTACAGTGATACCGCCTATGTGCTCCTCGCTGTGATCGTCGAGCGCGTATCTGGAGTCCCATTCAGGAGGTTCATGGAGCATGAGATTTTCAATAAAGTAGGGATGTCAGGTTCGAGGCTCTACGAAGGCGAGAACGTCAAGATCAAGGATAGGGCATACGGCTACACGAAAAGCGGTAGCGGGTTCAAGCCCAACGACCAGAGTAAGACGAGCGCGACACTTGGAGATGGCTGCGTTTACTCTTCTACTAACGATCTCGTGAAGTGGGATAAGGCGCTCAAATTGGGTAGACTTGTTAGTGAGGATCTTCTCAGACAGGCATTCAGCCCTGGAAAGCTGCTAGATGGCACAGCAACGGAGTATGGCTTTGGCTGGTTCATCCTGAACCAGAATGGACAGAAGATATTCCACCACGTCGGGGAGACCGCAGGTTTCCTGAACAAATTCATACGGATACCCGAGAAGAGGATTGCGCTGATCATCCTCACAAACAGGGACTCTTGGGATCTCTCGCTTCAGAAGAAACCCACGGAGGCTGAAGACACTATTGGGCTTCTGAAATATTTTGATCTAATTTAAAAAAATTCTAAACTAGCGGGTTCTCTCGACGAGCTCTTCTACCTTCGCCTTAGCACCGCCCATTATGTCCTTGCCGTGGGCGTAGAGGAGGTAATCGAAGTCGTACTTGAGGAGCCTATCCATCTCCTTCGCAGCCTGCTTAGCGTCAAGGCAGTACTTCTCCGGCGGTGGAATCAGGTTACTATCGACGTCCCCGAAGACTGTGTCACCAGCGATGATCGCCTTCTGCTTTCTGAGGTAGAAGCTTGAGTTGCCCTCACTGTGGCCGGGGACCCAAATGACCTCGATGCCGCCACAATATGGAATGACCTCACCATCCTCTAAGCCCTCAATTTTAACTCCGACTGCTTTCTCAATGAGTGGTGCCTCCAGTTTATGGGCCTTGATGGGTGCGCCGGTGAGCTCCTTGAGTTGGGGGAGGTTCTTTGTGTGATCGCCGTGTTTGTGGGTGACGAGTATTAGCTTAACATCCCTCCACCCTTTCTTCATCGATTTGAGCTCGGCGCCGATGTTGTCTACGTGCTGTGGGGTCATGCCTCCATCGACGAGGACGACTCCCTCCTTGCAGTCTAGGACCCAGCACTCCATGCTGTGGTCCTTATTATCTGAGTTGTCTATGCTGTGGACTCCCTTGAGGACTTCCATAGTTGACGTGTTTGAAGGGGTGTACTTAAAATCAAAGCCTGCCTCATGGGGCTGGTGTTGTATTAGCCTTTAATGGGGCTGGCGGGATGTATTTCGCGTAGAGTTTACTGGCTAACTCAGGACTGATGTTGAGCTTCATTACGTCTCCTTTGTGAGGCTCTGTTCCAAAGTAGATGAAGCCCATTTTCTCGTAGAACTTCCTGAGTTGGCGCCCCTTCTCGTCCTGCTCCTCGGTGTAGAGGGTGACATAACTTTTACCAGCGTTCTGCGCATGGACGACTATGAGTGTTGCGAGAGTGTGGCCGATACCCTTTCTCTCGACCATTGAGGCCAGGGTATCGAGGAAAAAACCGTTCTCGGGCTCGTCATAGCCGTACACTATGCCAAGCGGCTGACCGCCACACTCGGCGAGGATGAGGAGGAAGCCTGGGATAGAGCTGTGGTCGAGGACTTCCTCGTGTCTGTATCTTAGTTCCTCTCTGAATTTCTGGGCATCCACTTGGAGGATTGCGTGGACGAGGGAGTCGTTCAACCTATGATGGATCTGAATCGTACAATCTTTGCCTACTATCTGGCTAAGTCTAGCCTTCGTGGCGGCAACGGCCTCGGCGAGCGTCGGAACGCTGGCGCTCATCGTTGATTGACTGTGTATCGGTCTCCTCCATATCCTTTGTCGATGTTTTTTCGACCGGGGTCCCATTGGGGCGATGTATTCCTTTCAAAATTACGCGATTTTAAGCCCCCGTTTCGTGTATCTCCGCTTAAAACGTGTCAATTTCATTTTAGTTGAGGTGCGTTTTTACCTCCTCGATGACACCTCAGTCGAAAAAATCGACTCTCATCTGAAGCATATTTTTACCCTATTTGGTAAACCAAGCCTATTTTTAGGTTGTTTCCTAGGATTTTTTGGGGTATTGCTGTGAGGGGTTTCATTGCCTTCTAAGAGGCTCCCTCCACATACACCATAAGCTGGGACCGTCCAAGAGGCGGACCTCTTCGGTGATCTTGAATCCATTACGCTGGTAGAGTGGGTTGTTTCTGGGATTGCTGCTCTCCAAGTAAGCGGGGATACCCTGTTCGTCCAGGCGACTGAGAGTGTAATGTAAGAGGGCTGAAGCATAGCCCTGCCCCTGCTTGCTCGGATCGACACCTATAACGTCAAGGTACTGGTGGGGGACACGTGGTCTGTGATCATCGCAGGCTTTGATGAACGCCATCATCCTGCGGACCCGTCCTAGACCAGAGTAGCCAATCAAATGAGGAAGTGTGAGAATGGGGTCGATAGGGCTGTGGAATTCGTTCAATGCTTCGGGTGGTGCCCATATGGCACAGGCGTTGAGGTCGGTGGTCGTTGTCTCCTCCCCGTAGCGAAGGGTTCCCTGAATTCCTCTGCGGAACATTGTGCGAAGGGCGTTCATCCTACCTGCGTCTGTGCGCATTGCCCAGTCGATTACGGGGTCAGTGCTAAATGCTTGGGTTAGGACTTCGGAGAGGCGCGGGATGTCCTCTTTCCTGAGCTCCCTTACCTCTATGCCCGACACGGGGGATTAGGAGTTGATTCCAGAGATAACCCTTTCATATGGAAAGTTAGAAAGGGCGGGCTTCCCGTCGAGAGCCTATGCCTTTTGAGCGTCGCGGCGAGAAGCTGCTGCCGAGGAAGGCTTTCGTCTCGAGGGTGGTGAAGTATACCCTTCTATCCCTCGCTCTAGTCGTAGCCTCGCTCTTAGTCGGAATCCTCGGCTACACACAGCTTGGTGGTCTTTCACTCGTGGATGCTTTTCTCAACTCGGCTATGATTATGGGTGGCATGGGCCCGGTCAATGTGCTCAGTAACGACTCGGCTAAACTGTTCGCAGGTTTCTACGCCCTCTGGTGCGGGTTCGTCGAGCTAGTCGCAGTCGGGATATTCGCTGCCCCTATCGTCCACCGCCTCCTCCACAGGTTCCATCTTGAAGGTGGTCGGGACTAATCATCCTTCAGCGGGGCCCTTTCGAGCATGGGCCAGATCACATATTAAATGGCAGAATAAGAAATACACTTCAATCTTGAATAGTATGTTAAACGCATCAACTTTCAGAAAATATCTTTTTATAGAATGTGTATTCGAAGTTTAAGAGGATCAGGAACGGGGAGCACTAGACCCTTGAGACGCTTATCAATGAAGAGGCATTGTTATTCGCCAAGTATCTTAGAGGAGAGATTAAAGTATGGATTCCTAGAATAGTTTAAACCCTTAACGAAAGTCGGTTTAACGCGAACAGACTAGTCCATTAGCGCACCCGCGTCTACGTTTATGTCCTGTCCGGTAATGTTAATTGAATCCTCCGAGGCGAGGAAAACAGCCAACTTCGCAACGTCATCCGCCGAAATCAAGCAATTAAGAGAGGACTGTGACAAAAACCTCTGCTTGACAACATCTCTCGGGACACCTTCCTTCGCAGCAACCTGATCACAAACCATCTCGATCCTCGGCCCAGCCACAGGACCCGGACAAATAGCGTTTGCTGTTATCCCGAACTTACCCAACTCAACAGCAAGCCCTCTGGTGAAGCCAATCAACCCCATCTTTGTCGCAGGGTAAGGGGATCTGTTCGCCAGCGGCTTTTTGGCAGCCGTAGAGGAAATGTTGACGATCTTCCCATATCTATGTTCAATCATTGTCGGCACAATGGCTCTGCAGCAGAGAAATGCTCCTCTAAGATTCACAGCGAAGATTTCATCCCACTGTTCGGGTGTAACCTCGTAGATTGGCACAGTTGGTCCTGCGATGCCGGAGTTGTTCACTAGAATGTCTATTTTACCGAACTCATTGATAGTATCCTTAGCTGCATGGTTAACCTGTTCGACGCTCGTTATGTCCATGGTATTAACCAGAGCCTTCCGATCAAGTGCCCTGATTTCTCGTGCTACGTCTTCCATCTGATTGGTTGACTTCGCTGCTAGAGAAACATGTGCGCCTTCGTGCGCAAACATCAGGGAGATTGCTTTACCTATCCCGACGCCTCCACCTGTGATGAATGCGACTCTATTTTCAAGTTTCAAATAAAACGCCTCATTCTTTGATCGATATCAATAGCGCTTGTAATAAAACTGATGAGAGGGTTTGGGTTTGGGGGATAAGACTTTATCTATCATTAAAAAATAGTGATCTCGGTATAAGTGCATATTATAGAGAAAACCCTATTAAATCTAATCCAAATAAATTTGCTAGACATTTAATAAAAGAAAAGGTCGATAAAATATTAGAGTATAAACTATTACAAATAGATAATAATTACTTAATGATTGAATTTATAATATCATTTGTCGATCATTTTAATGAACAATTAGGGATAATAGTATCTGATAACTATTCTTTAGATGAAATTGAGAAAGGATTTTTTAGATATTTACCAATATGGCTAGATGAAGCCATTAAATTTATGCTTAGAACAAAAAGAAATGGGGTTACTTCAATTGAACGGTTATTATATAAAAAACCTTATTTTAATCCAGATATGCTCAAATCCCAAATTATGAAAGATGAAAGGGAAGAAATACGTAAGAAGGTTGTTGATAGGTTAAATAAAGATGAAAGTATTTCCCTATCCATTGGAAATGAAAAATATCCAATGAAATTGTTCCATGATTTTTTTATAAGATTAAAATTAATGGGTATTAAAGACATACATAGAATATACCGAAAAAAAGATTATAATAGACTCAGTAACGGAGGATTAATATGGAATCTTTTATCAGAAGAGGCTTTAAGCTATAATTTAAATATTTTTTTTAATAACTTTTTTAAGATTTATTCAGAAATTATACAACTAAATTTTCCTAAAATATCAAATAAGATTAATAAGTATAAAAATTTGTCAGGGATTTTATTAATTTATAAATCTTTAGATCACTATGAAGATGGAAAAGAAGTACCGAGTATACGATATTACTATTTACATAATAAAGAAAATTTCAACTTTAACATATTTATCTATAAAGAAAACGAAATAAAAGAGTTAAAAAACAACACTCCTGAAGCAATAATTAATATAAACAAGGTAGAATATCAAGCCGTATTAACCGGATCTCAAATATTAGATTTTATTTATGATGATTTACCAATGTTCACGTATCTATACGAAGATATCAAAGGAGATTTGAACGAATATTTTGAAAATAATGAAGACTAATTATAGAATTTTTGAGAATATTTTCCGTTTTTATCTATTCGCTTATACTTTCTTTATCACGTTTTCACATATTATGTGTATTATCGAACAATATTAAAAAAACCAATATTAACATAAATAACCTTTAAAGGTGGTTAACATTTAATTTAATTAATAAATTAATACTTCCTTCAGGCATTTTTTCTTGAGGCATTTCAATCATATCTTTTGATGTAGGACATGAAGGTTGTAATAATTTAAATTGATCAAGAATTGTGTCCCAATGAGCTAATTTAATATTTTCACTTTTATATAGTAATTTTCTTGTGTCAAACATTTTATCAAATAATGATTCGTGTCTTTGATGTGGTATTTCGGATTTCCTTTCTATTTTGGTATTACTACTACCTATAATTATTCCACCGATTTTCACATTTTTTGGATCTTGTATTTTAAAATCATTTAAAAACTGTTGATTATTTTTTTGATCTAAATAATAATGTAGTAATTGATTTTCTGCTTTTACTAAATCGTCGCTTGGTTTTAGCCTGTTTTCATTATCTTTTTTAAAAATAAAACATTGTGGAGCTTTAGCTTCCCAAATAAATGCTTCATTATACTGTGTTCCTAAATCATCTTCGGTTATACCGGATATGATAATATCTGAGTCCCCTGAATTTCCTCGGTATTCTATATCTATTTTAATTTTATTGATCAATTTATCTCTAAATAAATAATTTTCTAATTTTATTAAATATTTTTTACATTGCTCTTCCTTATTTGAATCGCTTTCAATTAATTTTTTTAATTCGTCGTAATCAGATGTCATAATTTAACACCTTGTTTCATTTTTAAAAAATATGAAATTAAATCTTCTAGATAATCAAGATAATTTTCTTTATTAATTATTTCTCCAAACGATATTAAAATACATAGTTTTAGAGAATAACTTAAAATTCCGATATCTTTTACATTAATAGATTGTTTATGATTATCTATTATTATTGTACTATCTTTTCCCAGCGTTATACTAAATCCGTTAACACTACAATATGAAATAAAAAAATTTCTACTATTATTCACTACCCATGCAGATTTTGTTTCATCTATTTCTGTTTTGAATAAACCAAGAAACGGAAAAATATTTTTATCAACTAATCCTCAAGCTTGAACCAGTAACAGGTTCTCCTTGCCCAGTACTTCACAAGCATCAACGGGACTCCATCGAAGTCAAGCTTCACCGTTGACTTGTCAGAGATTCCGAGGATAAAATTAGGATTCGACTCGCTTGTCAACCCAATAACCCCCAGTCGAATATCTATCAGGATTAATCAGAAAATCACCACAGGACACTGAAACAAAACGACCCCTAGGGGGATGATTCACAGCATACGCGATACACTGATACAAGTCCCTCCCTGACCCATTGTAGAACTCGTACCTTCGCGATGCACTACCCTCCCTAGTCACGCTGTAGCCATACATGGCGACACTCTTACCGACAAACGACCTTGAAACCGTGACTTCGACGTACCTCACCCAGTGTGTGAACCTGCCCCTAGAGTCGCGGGTAACGGTGAACCTCCCTCTATTGCCCCAAGTCTCATTCCGCGTCGGCATTGGTGGGCTCCTCCTTCGGGATTCCTAGGAAAATTAGGTTGCCGTTATCGAGTTTCACAATGTCCCATGCTAGGCATGATTTCAGGTAGTCCTCAAGGTAGCGGGTATCTACCCCGATGTAGCTCCTGAGGCGTGGCTTGATGAAATCATTCCAGTTTCTGCCCGAGTTTTCACTTATGAATAAGATGAATCTTTCCCAGTGTGTGTAGGCGATTTGCTTCGAGAGGTTCTGTTTCTCGATCCCAATGTGCTTTAGAACCGCCTCAATTTTTTGATTTTCTGAATGCACGAGGTTGAGTTTGGGTTTGATTTGAAAGTCATTAATTTCAACCCATCTTCTGTGGCATTCTGGACTGCAGAACTTGTGAGGCTCCGGGATCTCCTTCCCGCATTCGGGGTTTCCGCATGTGGGCATTAACTCACCTCCTTCGGGTCGTTATACTTCGTTTTCATCGTCCGACGTACATCGAGGCGATAGTGCAGATAGAAGCAGTACTTCTGCCCCTCGTGGTTGGATACGAACTCTTTCCCACAAAACTCACATTTCTTCAACATTTAGACCGGATTATGTCTCACTCGCAAAGTATTTAATTATGATAAGACGTGTCATAATATGACAAATGTCATGACGGTGATTGTCATACATCGGGTGGTTTAATGGCTAAACGCAAAACTCTTGGATCAACTCAGGAAAAGATCGTCCTCTATCTTGCTAATAACCCCGGAAAAACAATGAGCGACATGCAAAAGGACTTTGGCATTCCCAGAAACTCATACAACGTAATTCATAGACCCACTAAGGTACTAGAAGAAATGGGGTACGTCACATTTAGTGAGAAACCTTCAGAAAAGGCTCGACCAAAGTATCCCGTTTCTCTAACTGAAAAAGGAGTACTCTACGCCCTATCCAAGACGCCAGAAATAAAGAAAATAAAAAAGATCCTAGGCAACTACTCTACGATATACCCCGGTTTTAAGAGATACTTGGAATTATCGCAGGAGTTAGGTGATGAACTTTTCATAAAAATATCTCCAAACCTGTTCTATTCCTATTCAATGTATGACACTGCGAAAAGTGAAGATGACAGATTGCAAATTGGTTGGTCATTAGGGGCTATTTTCGGTTCAGAGATGGACGAAGAGGATCGCGAAAAATTCTTTGATGTTATTTTCAAAATTTACCCTGAGTTTTTACCAGAATTCAATAAGATGGCGGAACAGTTCATGAAAATGTTCCGGAAATATGGTGCGTCTATTTGACCAAATTGGAAACCAAGCTCGTCCTCGATGGGAATGGATCTCTATCTCGGCATGGAGAAGGGCTGTTTTGTCCTAAAAGACAAGAATGGCGGGATCAACAGGTATCCCTTATTCGAGCAGGAAATAGACGAGGTTATATTGAAAAGTGGTAACAGTATTTCGACGGGGGCTTTAGCTTCATTCGGCTTCTGGGATATCGATGTTATGGTGATGACCTCTCGGGGTCGCCCGGTCGCGATGCTCAGGAGCTTCGATGATGATTCTCACGTTGAAACTAGAGTAAGTCAGTACAGGGCGAGCCTTGATGAGAGAGCCTTCGAGATTGCAAAGACTCTCGTAATTGCGAAGCTTGAGCCAGAATATTCTCCTGAGAAAATATGGTCTTGAGCCTCATGATGAAAAATTCAGGGATCAGGTAGAGAAAAGCGATTCGAAGAATCTAGTCTCGTTGAGGCAGAGGCTTACAGGGATCGAAGGAAAATACACTCAGAAATATTACTGGGAGATATTCAATCTACTCCCCGAGAAGATCCGACCAGAGAAGAGGGAAGGTTTCATGGCTTATGATGGAGTTAACAACCTCTTCAATCTGGGCTATGAGGTTCTAGGTTGGAAGGTTCACAAGGCTCTCGTTAAGGCGAAGCTTGAGCCCTATCTCGGTTTCCTTCATAGTAATCAGATGGGGAAGATGAGTCTCGTCTGTGATTTTCAGGAGATTTACCGATATCTGATTGATGATTTTCTGATCAAATACTGCAAGAGAATTGGCAGGAAAGACTTCGTCACAAAAATAGAGGTTATAAATAAGCGTAGGAGGGGAAAAAAGAGAGTATCTCAATAACTCGGATACAAAGTCTCTCCTTGATGAATTGAACGCTTTTTTCGAGTCCATTGTTGAGGTTAAGAGGATCAGAAACGGAGAACATCAGACAATTGAAACACTCATTAATGAAGAATCTTTATTATTTGCTAAATATTTAAGAAATGAACGAATAGAATGGAGTCCTCGAAATTGGGTGGAAAATAATGGATCTTTTTAGACTAAAACTTAAAATTAAGTTTTTCTTAAAGGAAAGAAAAAACTAATTGCTAAGGTACTCAGTATTGGGTTAATTATATTATTTGGCGCTTTATTTTTTTACCTCGGTTCGAATTCTTTATTGTACTACTATAATCCACCTATTCATAAAATTAATTCAATGTATCAAGGCTTTTCAGTTGGATATAATTCCACAAGGGATTTTAGACCCAACCAAGTAGAAATTATGATAACGCCGAATAATACTCTTAACGAAGTAATGATAACAACTAAATTTTATGTCACTATTAAGAACAATGGTACATATAATATTAAATATTTACTACCTTTTCATCTAATTAAATTACCAAATAATAATACTAGAATTATATATAAAAATTATTCTCATGGAGTTATTATAGGGACATCAAGAGAATATCAGAACATACCAAAAAGTGAATCAGCAGAAGTAAATGATGTCATCATTTTTTCTTTTTATTCTAATGATACATTTATTAGTGGAGAAAAAGGTAAATATTTATTAGTTTTACCATTTTCATATCCTGATTATTCGAGTAAGGAAATTAACCTGATAAATGATAAATTTGATATTCCATTTATTATTTCAAACCTAACTAAGACTATATCTATTAACTTATCAAATCAATTTATTATTACAAACTCCATTCCTAATTATAATAATGGTCCCAATTATTCTAATTACACATTTAATGTTAAATGGGAAGCACCGAAACTACAAACTTTTAGTTTATATTTAGATTCGCCAAATGAAATTGAATCTTATAATTATACTTTATTTTTAGGAGGTCTTTATGTCGGCATAGGAATCCCTTTAACTATTCAAGGAATAATCGAATGGATTAAATTAATTATTGAATCACTAGATAAAAATTCTTGAAATCTTTCATTACCCTTTCTTAAATTTTTTAATTTCAAAATTGAAGGTTTTATATTTAGTTTATTACCTTTATCCAATAATGGCGGAAATTGAAAAAGAGCATCAAGCTAGACTGGACAAATTATTTAAAAAGAGAGAAAAATTACATGGATATAAGATATTAACAGAGTTAGAATCATTAAATAGGACATATTTTATTGTTGAGCATAATTTTGACGATTTAATGGAATATATTAAAAAATGTCAAAACGAGTTAATATTTGAAATATTTGAAAATGGACAAATAGCAAATAATACTAAATTGGAAACTTTACGCCTATTACACAATTATTTGTCCAGTATACAATCTTTAATAAATCATATAAGAAAAACTAATAAAAATATTGATAGTAATGAATTAAATGAATATTATGAAGATGAAATGATTAAATTTTCCAAAAATAATTTGGTAATTTTTATTAAAAATTTTCGAAATTATATACAACATTTTAAGATACCTTTACTTGCACAACAATTTCATATTTCTAAATTAGAAAACCAAAAAGTTTTGACAATGGAGGACATAGATGCGAGAAACGCTAAATTTGAATTCAATACATTCTTAAATAAAAAAGAATTATTGAAATGGGATAGATGGAATAGACAATCAATAACTTATATAAAAAAATATATAGGAAAAAAAGAACTTAAAACCATTATTTCTGAATATCAAAATATGAATAGTAAACACTATGAGGATTTTTGTGATAAAGTATATGAAATATATAAAAAAGAAATAGATATAGTATATAATATAAATGTTGAAATTGATAATCTATGATAATTCATCCCATTATTCTTATTTATTATTATATATGAAAAAAATCAATCAGATTATTTAGTAATGCCCAAATAGAGTTAATTACCTAAAATTACAATGTAGTGTGTGATATACGTGATACGGTGATTTGTGTAGGAGAGTATAAGGGAATAGAAGAGAATAGAGGAGAAAAAGTGAAAGTTAGTTCGTGAGCAGATGAGAGGGGGTTTGGGGGATAAGACTTTAGCCCCAAATCCAAGTCTTTCTTTCCTCCATTACTACCTAACACTAACTCCCTACTCTCTTACACTCTTCCCCCCGCTCTCTCTACAACCAGACAGACAAACGAACGAATAATTTTAAAAAAGGGAGTTGATATGTTCTAAGAATTAAGCAAAGTGGCAAATACTGTGCTAATACGTTATTGTCGGTAGGACACACAATGACTCACTTTCCAAACCTTTTCAGTACGATGAAATTAGGGCCCTATGTGTTAAAGAATCGGATTGAATCCGCGCCTATGGGAATGCATGGCACACCAGAAGGATACCTGACCGCTGAGAATGCAGCATATTATGAGCTCCGGGCGAAAGGCGGGGCAGCCATCGTCACCCTTGGGGAAAGCATGGTGGATTCAAAGGGGACATCTCACGGGAGGGTAACCCCGCTGGATGACCCGGGGATCCTGCCCTCCCTGATCAACACAACAGACGCGATTAAAAGACATGGTGCCATCGCCTCAATCGAATTACTACACGCAGGAATCCGGTCGGGGACACAGCGGCCAGACGACCCAGTATACGGCCCAAGCGCGGGGACATCCTTCTACGGCAAACAGATCATCGAGATGGGGGACGCGGAGATCGACCAGGTCGTGAACGCCTTCGGAGACGCGGCCGAGATGGCGAAGATGGGCGGCTTGCAGATGTGCATGATCCACGGGGGCCACGGCTGGCTCCTGTCGCAGTGGTTCTCCCTCCTGCACAACCACAGGAAAGACAACTTCGGGGGAAGCATCGAGAACAGGGCACGCATTGCATTGATGATCATCGAGGATATACGGAAAAAATGCGGTCCGAATTTCCCGATCGAGATCCGACTGAGCGGCGATGAGTTTACGGAGGGCGGCATGAAGCTAGAGGAAACGGTTGAACTCGCAAAGGTGCTAGATGGTAAAGTCGACCTGATCCACGTATCCGCGGCGACCTTTAATGACCGAACCGCAGGCCTCAGGATGTTTCCCAGCGTGTTCCTCCCCCGGGGCTGCAACGTGTATCTCGCCGAGGCAATCAAGAAAGCCGTGAAGACTCCAGTGGCCACAGTCGGGTCATTGAACGATCCCGCCCACATGGAGGAGATCTTGGAGAGCGGAAAGGCGGATGTGATAACCCTGGGAAGGGCGCTTCTGGCAGACCCCTACCTACCGGAGAAGGCGAGAAAAGGGGACGAGGAAGACATCACGCCTTGCATCCGCTGTAATTACTGCATCAGTCAGAACTTTACTCCCTATGTGAAATACCCAAAAGGTGTCGCCAGGTGTGTTGTCAACCCGATAATAGGCCGGGAGTATGAGAGCCGGTTTGTCCAAGTGAGCGGCGGAAAGAGGAAGGTGATGGTGGTCGGAGGCGGACCGGGAGGGATGCAGGCCGCGATCACGGCCGCGGACCGGGGACACGAAGTGATCCTCTGCGAAAAAGGTAAACGACTCGGCGGGACGCTGCTATACGCCGAGCATGAATACTTTAAAGAGGACATAAAGAAGCTGACCGAGGTACTGATCAGGCGGGTACAGAAACGGCCGATAAAATTAATGATGGATACGGAAGCCACGCCTGAGGTCGTTAAAGAAATCTCCCCCGATGTTCTGATAGCCGCAGTGGGAGCCGAGCCAATCATTCCCAACATACCCGGAATAAAGAACAAGAATGTGGTTGTCGCTGCGAGCATGTATGATGAAGCACGCCATCGGCAAGAAGGTGGTCGTCATAGGAGGCGGGCTGGTGGGCTGCGAGGAGGGGCTACACCTCGCCCACCAGGGCAGGGAAGTGACCATCCTGGAGATGCTCGAGAAGGCTGCGCCGGAAGCACCCTACCTGCACTGGCTGGGGCTGATGAAGGAGCTCGAAAAGAGTGTCCGGCTGGAGACACGCGCAAAGGTTACACGAATAACGGAAGAGGGCGTGTTCGCAGTAAATGAAAAGGGAGAGGAACAGTTCTACGAAGCGGACACGGTACTACTGGCGGTCGGGCTTAAGCCGAGAACAGAAATGGTTGAGCCCCTGCGAAACTGCGCACCGGATTTCGTAGTGATAGGAGATTGTCTACGGCCAGCAACCGCTATGGAAGCGATACATATGGGCTATTTCTCCGCCATGAATGTCTAAAATTTCATTTAATCTCTATAAATACAATCGTGATAGGTCTCCAGTAAACAGACAGACGAATTACAGTTTAGCTTTGTTGTCGGCAACTCGATGTATGCTATTATGGATAGAAGTGCACTATTTTTTTCGGCACGACCCTTAACGTGACCTGAGTCTTATCATCGAACTCTGAAATGAAAGATGACTCCCTATGATATTTACCCCACACCCATTGCACATACTTGTTATAACCCTCCTCCGGCTCAAAGCCAAGCTCTGCCAATCCGTAAACCAATGCACATCTAGATGGAGTATCACCTTCACCAAGTTTTGACCCCTGCATGAGGAATGAGAGGGACACGTTATTGTTTCGCTTGATGTTCTCTACTCTTTTTGATTTCTTTATGGATACGAAGTAGAAGACATTGTCTTTGTAATTGTACCATATGGGGGCAGCATGGATGGTGCCATCCTTATTGTGACTACAGAAAATTGTGGTGTAAGATTCCATAAATAAGCTATGCACGTCCTCTTTGGTCATCTTGTTGGTACTCATGAAAGTTATATCCCCATATTGCTGACAGGCGACTCGATAATAAAGCAATACTCAAGAACGCGTCGTTCAAATAACATCTACGTTCTCCAGGTGCAAACATGTGTGTTTGTCCGGTTATTTCCCTATAGTTCTAGAGAAAATATGAGAGAATAAGATAAGTAAATGAGGTTTGGGTTTGGGGGATACGGTTTTATCCCCGGCTGTCTTCTGGTGGCGGTGGCTAGGCGTCTGCTGTGTCCGGTCAATCGGGCGAGGCTTCAAGTTACCGGTGGGCTGTACTCGGTATCGCGTGGCTCAGCTACCTAGCCGTCTACATGGTGCGTGTATCTATTCCTCCACTTTCCCCTTTCATAGTGGAGGAGCTTAGCCTCTCGAAGACGGATGTGGGGCTCCTCGTTTCCGCTGGGGCTATCGGTTACTCGGTTTTTCAGCTCCCAGCTGGATGGCTCATCGACCGATTCGGCGTGAGAAAGATGCTTGTGACCAGTTGCTTCGCCGCTGGCGCGATCATCAGTGCTATGTACTTCGCGAGCAATTTTCCGATAGCCTCCGCAGTCCTATTCCTCGGAGGCTTCGGTTACGGCTGTTTTCCAGCCGTGGCGACGAAAGCCTTGCTAACATGGTTTCCAGTGAACGAGAGGGGCACAGCGGTTGGCCTACAACAGACGTCAATAAACGCAGCGGGGATAATCACCGCGGTGAGCCTACCCATCTTAGCGGAGGCTCTTGGGTGGCGCTTCGGATTCATCGGCGTCGGAGCATTCTCAATGATCGTTGCAGGAGTCGTCTACATCTTCTACAAAGAGCCACCTGCCGTACAACTAGAGCCGTCGACTCGTAGGAAAACGAGCCTTGCCGACATGAAGGAGGTAATATTCAACAGGAACATATTGCTCGTGAGCGCATCCTGCATAGGCTTCATGGCGGTCGACTACTCACTGACCACCTATCTAGTGATTTACCTGAAGGAGTCCGTGGGAGTAGCGGTCGCCCTCGCCGGAGTCTTCCTAGCGCTAACAAACATCGGCGGCCTCATGGGGAAGCTCTTCTTCGGCGTCATGAGTGACCGGTTCTTCGGGGGAAGCAGGAAGAGGCCGTTACTACTCGCCGGGGGCGTTATGCTCGCTATCTCCATCGCCGTTCAGGCTGTGAGCCCAGCGTCCCCAGGGTGGCTAATTGCCCTAATATTCGGCGTTTTCGGCTTCAGCGCCATCGGCTGGGGCGGGATGAACCTGATCCTAGTCTCGGAGTCGACGAGGAAGGAGAACGCGGGACTCGCAATGGGTTTCTCGCTGATGATCCTGCTCATCGGGAACATCGCTGGTCCACCGATCTTCGGGTACATAGTTGACACGACGGGCTCCTACTCGCCGGCATGGTGGTTCCTGACTGCGTGCAGCATTGGAGCCGTTGCGCTAATGTCGCTAGTGAAGGAGAAGAAAGAGGGCTAAGCTTAGAACATCGGCTTTCTCTGGTTCCTGTTTACAGGCTTGCTCTCGGATTGATTTACTGGGAACTTTCTGGGTCCCTTGTTCTTGGCTGTGTCTTCGTGTTTGCCGGCTTGTTGTGGTGGTATGATTGTGCCGCAGAAGACGCAGGTGTGTTCCTTCCCCGCCTCGGAGGCTGGGATGGGGTTTAGTTTGCTGCACTTGGGGCACCTAAGGTAGGTTATAGTGGACATCGCTTCTAGAATCGTCTCGGTGCGGGAAATGGGTTTCTAGAGGCTTAGTCCCTTCTCCATTATCTCGAGGGTGTGGCCGTCCGGGTCCTTGAAGAAGGCGATGTTGCCCCCGTTCATCTGGACCTTCCTGAGTTCGAGACCCATGGATTCAAGCTTCTTGACCTTAGCGTTCCAGTCGTCGACGTGCAAAGCGAGGTGGGTCCAGTTCCCGCTCGGGGCTGGGCATGGCGAGCCGGGGCGCTGGACGAGTTCAAGTAGCCCTTTTCCCATGTCGAGGACAGCGATCTTCGCCTCGCCTGATGTCCAGCTGGTCTTTTCTTTCCACCCAAAGATGTTCTTGTAAAAAGCTAGGGACTTCTCAAGATCCTTGACGTATACTCCGCAGTGGTCTAGGTATGACATGGGGATGGATACGGGGTGTTGGGTAGATGAGGTTTTCTTGTCTCAGCGGCACAGACGTAAGAGCATTCCCTGCCTCCAATACCTGAGGAGACCAGCTTGTTTGTAGTTCTGGAAATAGGGGCACTTCTCAACCTTCTCGCACTGGTAGCACGCATTCCTCTTCTCGTTTTCCCTTGGAGGATCCATCGTTATGGGTGTCCCGCATGCTACAATGGATATAAATCGAATTCAGCTTCCGAAAGCAGAGGAGACCGAATGTGTCTCCAAAAAGAAATAAGGAATAAGTAGAAAAAATCCGGCTTTGCATTACAACTTGAGCCTTTACTTCTTCTTCTCGCTCAGGATGGCAATCCTCGCGGCTGCGAGGCGCGCCACCGGTATGCGGAAGGGGCTGCAGCTCACATAATCGAGCCCTGCCTCATGGAAGAAGTAGATGCTCTCTGGGTCACCGCCGTGTTCACCGCAGATGCCTATCTTGATCTTCGGGTTTGCGGGGCGCGCCAGCTTGACGCATATCTTCACCAACTCGCCGACGCCTTTCGTGTCGAGTGTCTGGAATGGGTCGTCGGGGAGTATCTTCTTTTCCACGTAGATGGGGAGGAAGGTGCCCTGGGCATCGTCCCTGCTCAGACCCATCCCCGTCTGCGTCAGATCGTTTGTGCCGAAGCTGAAGAAGTCGCACTCCTTCGCCATCTCGTCCGCTGTCAACGCGGCGCGGGGCATCTCGATCATCGTCCCATACTTGAAGACGATCTTCTCACCGTACTTCTTCATCGCCTCGTCGTATGCCTTTACCACGAAAGGCTTCAGATATGCCAGCTCGCGCCACGTGATGGTGCCAGGGATCATTATCTCCGGGTGCGGGTCATCCCCCTCCTTTTTCAGCTCGCAGGCCGCCTCAAAGATGGCCTTCGTTTGCGTCTCGTAGATTTCAGGGTACAGCACGCCAACACGGCAGGCACGCAGCCCGATCATAGGGTTTGCCTCCTGAATCCTACGGACCTTCCCAAGGAGGACGCGCTTCGCCTCTATCTCCTTCTTCGGCGCCTTCGCCTTCTCCATCTCATAAATCTCGGTGATTACGTCAACCTCGTGTGGCATGAACTCGTGGAGCGGCGGGTCGAGGAGCCTGATCTGGACCGGCTTGCCCTTCATCGCCCTGAGCAGGGTCTTGAAGTCCTTCTTCTGCATGGGCAGCAGCTTATCGAGGGCCTTTTGGCGGTCCTCCTTTGTATCCGCCATAATCATCTCGCGGACCAAAGCCACACGCTCGACGCCGAGGAACATACGCTCCGTGCGGGTTAGCCCGATGCCGGCAGCGCCGTTCTCGTACGCCTTTATCGCATCCTTCTCGTCGTTAGCGTTCGCCCAGACGCCGAGGCGCCTGTACTTGTCCGCCCATCCGAGGAGCGTCGCGACCTCCCCGCCCACCTTAGGCTCGATGAACTCGACCTCGCCTACGTAGACGTCCGCCGTGAGGCCGTCGATGGTGATGAGGTCGCCCTTCTTCACCACCGTCTCCCCCACCTTGAAGACCTCCTTGTCGAGGTCGATGTGTAGGGCCTCGCAGCCGACTATCGCCGGCTTACCGATTCCTCGGGCGACGATTGCGGCGTGGCTCGTCATGCCGCCACGGCTGGTGAGCACGCCCTCGGCGGCGACCATGCCCGCGATGTCCTCGGGCGTCGTCTCCGGACGCACCAGTATGACCTTCTTACCCGCGGCCTTCCACTCCTCCGCCTCCTTGGGCACAAACACAACCTGCCCAGTCGAGGCACCCGGGGAAGCGGGTAGCCCGCGACAGATTGCCTTCTTCCCAGTCGCTGGGTCGATCGTCTTGTGGAGCAGAAGCTCGATCTGTTTAGGCTCGACGCGGAGGATCGCCTCCTTCTCGTCTATGAGCTTCTCCCCCACCATGTCGACGGCGCACTTCACCGCAGCCTTCGCCGTCCTCTTCGCGTTGCGGCACTGCAGCATGTAGAGGACGCCCCTCTCGATGGTGAACTCGACGTCCTGCATGTCCTTGTAATGGGACTCGAGTTTCCCTACTATGTCGACTAGCTCCTTGTGGATCGTGGGCATCTGCTTCTTCAGGTCGTCGAGGCCGATGGGGGTGCGTATCCCCGCGACGACGTCCTCGCCCTGCGCGTTGAAGAGAAGCTCGCCGAGTATCTTCTTCTCGCCGCTGCTCGGATCACGTGTGAAAAGCACGCCGCTCCCCGAATCGTCTCCGAGGTTACCGAAGACCATCGTCTGAATGTTGCAGGCGGTCCCCATGTCGTCCGGGATCCTCTCCATCTTCCTGTATGTGATGGCCCTCGGCGTGTTCCAGCTGTTGAAGACCGCCGCGATGGCAAGCCTCAATTGCTCGTAAGGGTCCTCCGGGAACTCTCTCTTCACAACCTTCTTGTAGAGCTTCTTCTGCTCGATGACTACCGCCTTCAGTGCCTTTGCGCTTAGCTCGGGGTCAGTCTTGACCCCCTCCTTATTCTTCCAAGCCTCGTGGACCGCGTCGAACTCCTTACGCTCAGCCCCCATGACGACGTCGGCGAACATTGTCACGAAGCGCCTGTAAGCATCGTAGACGAAGCGCTCGTCCTTCGTGAGCTTGGCCAGGCCGGCGGCGACCTCGTCGTTGATGCCGAGGTTGAGGACGGTGTCCATCATGCCAGGCATGCTGCGTGGAGCCCCGCTGCGGACCGAGAAGAGGAGCGGATTCTTACCGTCCCCGAACTTCTTACCCGTCGCCTTCTCGACTCTCTTCAGGTGCAGGAGCACATCCTCCCAGAGACCATCTGGGAAGTTTCCTTTCGCCGCGAAGAACTCGGCGCAAGTTTTCGTCGTTATCGTGAAGCCGGGCGGGACGCGCAGCCCCATGTTCACCATCTCGGCGAGGTTCGCGCCCTTGCCGCCCAGCAGATCCTTCATGTCCTTATTTCCCTCAGCGAAGTCGTAGACACGCTTTACCATCGAAGTCAACTCTCAGATGCAAACCCTGAAGCGCATGACATTCATAAATGTACCTTAAGCGACGCTGGATCACCTCATCCTTAATATTCAATAAATTGATAATATTTCGAATTGCCGTCATTTATACGGATTATCAGGCGAAATGGGTCGGAAATTTAGCTCAGTTTCACTAAATATGCCCACTTTCCGCCATCTCTAAGGTTTTTAAGAAAGAGTTATAAACGCCGCCTGATTCCATATATTAGTCTTTCGGAGTGGTTCTTTGGCAGCGACACTGCGGAGTAAGACTGTCTGCACCGAGTGCGGTAGCACGAACCTCCTTCGCGACTACGACTCGGGCGAGCTCGTTTGTGAAAAGTGTGGCTTCGTCCTCTCCACAACGCTCATCGACCAAGGCCCTGAGTGGCGGGCTTTTGATCAGGAGCAGAGGGACAAGCTGCCTCGCGTAGGCGCCCCCGTGACGTGGACGATACACGACAAGGGCCTGAGCACCACCATCGGCTGGCAGGACAGAGATGCCTCCGGGCGTAGGCTTAGCCCCGAGGAGCGCGCCAGGCTCTACCGCCTCCGCAAGTGGCAGCGCCGAAGCAAGGTAAGCGACTCAACCCAGCGCAACCTCGCACACGCCCTCAGCGAGATGAGCAAGATCGCCTACAAACTCAACCTCCCGAGGAACGTTATCGAGACATCGAGCATGATCTACCGCCGCGCTATACAGAAGCAGCTAATCAGGGGCCGCACTATACAGAGCGTCGCCGTCGCAAGCATCTACATGGCGTGCCGCCAATGCAACATTATCAGGACCCTTGAGGACGTCGCCGTCGCCGCCAATATCACGAAGAAGGAAGCGGCCCGCAACTACAGGTTCCTCCTCAGGGAGCTACAGCCAGATGTCCCGCAAGTCGACCCGCACGGCTATATCAGCAAAATCGTTAACAAACTCGCACTCACAGGCGAGACTGAGATGCTCGCTATGGGCATCCTCAAGAAGGCATCGAACCTCCGACTAACGAGCGGCCGCGGACCATCCGGTATTGCAGCTGCCTGTATCTACATAAGCAGTCAGCTCACCGACGAGCGCCGAACTCAAGGTGAGATAGCCAAGGAGGCCCAGGTGACCGAGGTCACAATCAGGAACCGCTACAAGGAGCTCGCCCAGCGCCTCGATTTCACGGTGAGCCTCTAAGTCTTTATCCAACCCACGCTTCTAATCCCGTGACCTCCTTGGGTGACCAGTTTCTCGTTTTCACCGGCAGGCCCAACGCGGGCAAGAGCAGCATAATCCGCGCAGTCACCGGCTTAAAGGTCGACGTCGGTAAGGACCCCGGCACAACCCAGAAGATAATGCGCTACCCCGTCGCAGAGGGCCTCACCCTCATAGACATGCCCGGCTACGGCAAGAGCCTCCGAAGCAGCCGCGGAAAGCAGGAGGAGACCAAGGACGACATACTCGACTTCCTCGAACTACACGCGGGGAGCATCGCCGTCGCCGTCCACGTCGTCAACGTAAGTACCTACCTCGAGACCGAGATGCGCCTCGCCAAGAAGGGCTTCATACCACTCGACGTCGAGATGGTCCACTTCATGAAGAGGGACCTAGGCATCACCGTCCTCGTAGCCCTCAACAAGATAGACAAGGGGCCCAAAGACTACATAGAGGACAACGTGGAGGCCATCAAGGAGGGGCTTGGCCCATCGATCCCCGTCTTCCCCGTGAGCGCACGCACCGACGAGGGCGTCGGGGCACTCAAGGAAGAGGTCAGGAAACGTCTGGCCCTCAGGGGCTTCCAGAGTCCCTTCGAGAACATGCACTAGCTACTGCTCGCAGCCGACTACGCCCGCGGCGTCCACAGCGAAGCGGGCCTTGTCCTCTGGGAGGTAGGGGGAGTCGATTATGGTGGCCAGCCTGGTATTCTCTTTACCCTTACGGAGGTAGACTCGGTGGGTGCAGGCGTGCGCCATCACGTGGCCGCCCGTCGGCTTGTTCGGGTCACCGTAGGAGGTGTCCGGCTTGGCCTGCACCTGGTTCGTCAGGACGACGGCGAGGCTGAATGCCTCCGCTACTCTGAGGAGGCCGGCGAGGCAGGAACCAATCTTCTGCTGGCGGTCGCTCAGGGTGCCCCTGCCGATGAACTCGCCGCGGAAGTGGCCGATCATCGAGTCGACTATGACGAGCTTTACGTTGTGCTCCTGCACCACCTGGGGGAGGTTCTTGATGAGTATGGTCTGGTGTTCACTGTTGAAGGCGCGTGCGACGAGGACGTTCTGGAGGATGGTGTTCGCGTCGTAGCCGCGTGCCTCAGCGATCTGCTTGATGCGCTCGGGGAGGAAGGTGCCCTCCGTGTCGATGACGCATACCTTGCCGCCGAAGCCACCCTGGTCGACCGGCTGCTGGGCGAGTACGCTGAGGGTGAAGCATATCTGGGTCTTGCCGGAGCCGAATTCGCCGATGAGCTCGGTGATGGCGTCCGTCTCTATGCCCCCGCCGAGTATCTTGTTGAGGTCGGGGCTGCCCGTGTTGCACTTGAGCATCTTCATTCTCTTTTCGAGGACTTGCGTGGCGGGGATGAAGCCGAGGTCTACTTTGCTGCGTGCGAGTTGCATGACCTTCTGGGCGGTGTCGGCGCCCATGCCTGTGAGCTCCTCTATCTCCCTGCTGGGGGTGACGGCTATGGATTCGTAGGTGCTGAGGCCGGCTTTCCTCAGCTTCGCCATGGTGGCGCTTGATACGCCCTCTAGTTCTATCTGGTCGCTCTTCTCGACGTCCTCGGCCATCTTGATCGATTCGGTTGGGTCCACTATCACTTATAACGCGTGCGCACATGTTGCGATGGGGGAGTCGGGTGAAAGTGGGTCAGGCGGAGAGGAACCCGCCGTCGACGGGAAGCAGTACCCCGGTGACGTAGCTTGAGAGGTCGCAGGCGAGGAACAGCGCGGCCCTCGCGACCTCGTCGGGGTCCCCTACGCGACCCATGGGGAGCCGAGCCATGAAGTCGTATCCCGTCTTGGCGAGGCCGATGTTGCCCTTGAAGAATTCGGTGGCGGCCCCCTTCGTGCCGGGTGTGACTATGCCGCCGGGGAGGAGGGCGTTTATGCGGAAGCCCTTGTCCCCGAAGTCCCGGGCGAGGCCACGGGTGAGCCCGATGACCCCCGCCTTCGATGCATCGTAGTGGACCATCCCCCTCTTGAAGGGAAGTATGGCCTCGATGCTTCCAACGTTTATGATGACTCCCCCCTTCTTCCTCCTCGCCTCGATCATGCGCTGACACATCCAGAGTACGGCCTCGAGGTTGATGGCGTAGACCTTCTGGAAGAAGGCCTCGTCGATGTCGAGGAAGTCGCAGAAGGGGTAGATACCAGCGTTGTTGACGAGTGTGTCCGGCTCGGAGCCCTTGAGGGTGTTCCATAGGGCGTCTATCTCGGGCTTCTTGGAGAGGTCGACCTTGTTCGTCGTCACGTCGACCCCCCACTCTGCGAGTTCACCCGCCGTCTCCTTCAGCTTTTTCTCGTCCACGTCGACGAGTACGAGGTCAGCGCCTGCCTCTGCGAAGCGGTCCGCCATAGCCTTGCCTATGCCCGCGGCGGAGCCTGTGATAAGGGCACGACGCCCCTTCAATGAGATGAGTTCGCCGAGTGGTTTGTTTGATCCCATCGTTGCACCAACCCCCGAATGTTCAGATGCACCTTTAACGTTTCCCGCCTTGCCGCGCAAATGATATCAGCCCAACGGCGGACTCCTACTGGATCGATTTGGTCGACGTAAATGTCCTTAAGGAATCCGCGAAGAAGGAGGTTGACTCCCAGAGGAAGCGCCTCACGGAGATCGCGAAGTGGATGTACGAGAACCCGGAGCTGGGCTCCGAGGAGTTCAAGATCTACGCCCTCCTGACGGCGGAGCTTGAGAAGCAGGGGGCGAAGGTGGAGAAGGAACTGCTGGGTATACCCACGGCGTTCAGCGCCTCGTGGAAGGGGAAGAGGAAGGGGCCGAAGATCGCGGTGCTCGCGGAGTACGACGCCCTCCCCGGCGTCGGGCACGGCTGCGGTCACAACCTCATCGCTGCATCCGCCATAGGATCAGGCATCGCCGCTGCGAGGGCAGCCAAGGACCTACCCGGGGAGATCATGGTAGTCGGTACCCCCGCTGAGGAGGGGAGGGGGCCGAGCGCGGGAAGCAAGGTCATCATGGCGAACAAGGGGTTCTGGGACGATGTCGACGCTGCGATTATGCTGCACCCAGCGACCCACTACGGCGTCGGGGGGAAGGCGCTAGGTATCTGGCAGCTGAAGATGGAGTTCAAGGGGCAGACGAGCCACGCAGCTGCTTCCCCAGAGAAAGGGATCAACGCACTCAATGCCGCCACCCTCGCCTACATGGCAACTCACATGCTGAGGCAGGAGGCGCGCCGCGACGCGAATCTAGTCATCCACGGTATAATCACCGAGGGTGGCATGGCCAGCAACATCATCCCAGATAGGGCTGTCTGCGAGTTCGGCGTCCGCAGCAGCGACGAGAAGTACCTCGTCACCATGGTGGACAAGGTTGAGAAGTGCGCTGAGGGCGCCGCCATCGCCACGGGGGCTCAGGTCACGGTGACCAAGCACAAGCTCTACAGCAGCATGAAGCCCAACATCCCACTCATCAAGGTCCTCTACCAGAACTACGTCGACCAGGGAGTCAAGGTGGACGACTGGCAGGAGACGCAGGCTGGGATACCCATGGCCTCGACTGACTTCGGGGACGTGAGTCAGAGGTGCCCCTCAACTGGCAGCTACATCGGCATAGGCCCTGAGAATACACCAGGCCATAGCAAGCAGCTCGCCGACTGCACCATGACGAAGGATGGGCTCGACGCGATGGTTATCGGGACGAAAGCGCTAGCCATGACGATGGTTGAGCTACTCGCGAAGCCTGAGCTGCTCAAGGAGGCACGGGACTACTTCCAGTCCCATTAGGGTCCTCTTTTTTCACCGTGTCGTGGTCGGGTATGTCCCTCTCGACGTTTCTGATGGTCTTGATGGCTAACGCGCTCACCGATATGACGGCCCCTATTAGCCCGAGAAAGACAAAGAGTAATCCAATGCCCGCGCCGGGCCCGGTGCCGACGAGCCACCCGAAGGCGCCGTAGAGTGCGCCCCCCGGCATCATTGAGGGGGTCATAACCCTATCGGCGAGTGGGCCGGCTACAACCATCGCGACGGGGGCGGAGATCTGGGCTATGAGGGCGCGCGTGGCGAAGACCCTCCCCTGGACCTCCGGCGGCACCTTCGACTGCCAGATGGCCTGGTTCGACGCGTTCGTCGCCGGGCCGAATATCATCGTGACGAAGGCGCCGACCATCCAGACAATCGGCATCTGTCCCATCCCCAGGATAGTCATACCGAAGAGGCTGCTGCCGACCATCCCGAGGAGGACGCCGTAGACCCGCCTCTTCGGCCCACCCCAGACGCTCATGATCAACCCACCCACAACGCCGCCGACGCCGAATGCTGCCTGAACCGCGCCAGTGATCACGGTATCGTTTCCGGTCCTCAAGCATCAGCATCGGCGTCAGGACGGTGAAGGCGAAGCCCATGACGAGGTTGGAGGCGAAGAAGCTGAGCTGCAGCCCAAGCAGTCCACGCCTCTTGGCTATGTACCCGAATCCGAAGACGGCGTCCTTCATGATGCTCTTCTTCTCCTCCGTCCTCTGCGGCTGGGGGATGACGAGCACTAGGAGAATGCTCACGGCTGCGAGGAAGGTCACGATGTCGATTGTCAGGATGCCGGCGATCCCGATGACTCCGAGGAGTATCCCAGCGGCGGCGGGGGCGATTATGTTCGAGATGGAGTCGGCGAGGCTGAGCATTCCGCTCGCCCTCGCGTAGTCCTTCTTGTCCACCATGAGGGAGATCGAGGCGCTGTACGCTGGCCACTGGAACGACTGGAAGATGCCCGTGAACGTCTCAGATCGCATAAGAAAAAACTGTTTGTAGCCTTTTACTTTAGGGGTATGACCTTCAGTTCTGAAAGGTCGCTGAGGCTGTTGATCTTGATCATCGCCCCGGAAATTGTGTATAGGTTGTCACCGATGTAGAGGCTCCTGTATACGCTGTTCTCGGAGGAGAACCAGTAGCCGCTCTTCAGCAGGTCGTCTCCCTGTATGTGGGTAATTCTACCCCGGAGCTGGATTCCCTCGGTACTGATCTGGAAGACGTAGGCACCCTGGTAGACGAACTCAGCCGTAAGCGCTGGAGGAGACGCTCCCCGAGTAGTCGGTAGCATCTACTTTCGCCTCTAGTATCGGGATGACGAGGAGGTTCTTCTCCTTGCTGAAGAGGAAGGCCTTGTGGTCGGTGAGGGCGGGAGAATCGGAGCCTCTATCACCGATCTCGAGTTTGGCAACCTCACGTGGATTCGAGACGTCGCTCACGTCGAAGAGGCTAAGTTTGATCCCCTGGTAGTAAGCGAAATTGCCCCCCTCCGCGTCAATAGCCTCCTTACCTAGCCCGATGACGTGGGTCTCGTCGTAGGGGTGGAGGTAGTTGCTGTAGCCGGGTATCTTGAGTTGACCTAACACCTTCGGGGCTGTTGGGACAGATAGGTCGATTACGAAGAGTGGGTCAACCTTCTTGAACGTGACTAGGTAGAGGCGGTCCCCCATGAAGCGAGTGCTATAGATCTGCTCACCACTCGCGAGGTCCTCGAGTGTTCCAACCACCTTGAGGTTTGTGTCGAGAACGTAGACGTTATTCTTGGAGCTGCTGACGCCCCAGGCGTATCCGGTTGTTGTGGCTATCCTAAAGTATCCGTTATTCTCATCCATGCTGAACTGGTTGAGGACCCATCCGGGGACGCTGCCGTCCGCAACTCCCTCGACGCTCCCTCCGTTAAGCCTGATCTTGTGGATGCCCGTCGAGGATTCACCGGGCGAGGTAAGGTAGAGGTACTCGGCGCTGCAGTAGATGGTGCTGCTTGAGCCGAGGAGGAACGTCTTTGACGACGCGGGGGTGGACGGGTTCTTCGCGTCTATGGCCGCGACAGTTGTGTAGGTATATCCGGTGTCTGTGCCATTGTAGTAGTAGACGCGGGTAGCAGGGACGGTGTAGTTCTTTCCGTTCTCCCTGTAGCTGGGGAGGGAGACGTTGTCCTCCATAACCCACGCTCCTTTCTGGGTGACTAGGTACACGTAGTCTCCGATCATCCTAGTCGCCACATAGTTCCCCTCAGCCTCGTAGGTCCTCTCAAGGACCGGGTTAGCCCTATCCGATACATCGTAGAAGTAGACGACTGTGTCGCTGCTGACAGGCATCGGCATGAATGTCGCCTTCGAGGCGGGGGCTACACCTGATGGCCACCTCATGAGCGTCGGATAGCCTAGGGTGAACACCACCAGCTTGTCACCGGAAATGAAGAGGTCGCTCACAGTGACGTTGAAGGCGATCTTAGCAACGACCTTCGCCTCCTCCGCTGGATATGCCTGTACGATGTAGACTGTAGAGTCCTTTGAGAGGTAGATGAATGAGCCGTCAGTCTTAACTACATCAGCCTCATCTACGCCCGCCACCTGAATGTTCGTGGTTGAGTATCCTGTCTCAGCATCGGCCGATACCTGAGCCGCCGTCGCCGCAAGGCTTGCGGCTGTAGCAGCTGCAGTTGGAGCATTAGAAATTGTAAACCCAATTCCTGGGATGAGTGAATTGACTGTTCCGCCGAAGGATCTTCCTGCTAACTCGATTAATGTTGGGGCGCTCGACTTCGCCTTCTCGTTCAGGAACCAGACAAGCTCAGCCTCCGACCTGAATGTGTTGAAGCCACTAGAGTCACTCTTGAGGGTGAAGGGTGACACGCTGAAGCTGCTGGCTGCCCCTAGTAGAAGGCTCCCGCAGACTATCCCAAGGACCGCGTAGGATAACAACAGTACCTTACCGGACATTTTTCATCTGATCTAATTGGTTCGGGAGCGGGCTTAATCCTAGGCATTAGAACGATGAGCACTCCTCGTTCTAAGTCGTGGAACAGGCGGGGAAACCGTTAAGGGGGTAGCTGCGTTCCATGCCAACTATGCGACTCCTGCTCGTCGTCTCAACCCTCGGAAAGCTCCGCGACGTGGAGGGGCTTAGTAAGGCCGCAGCGAGGGCGGGCCACGACGTAACCGTCTTCTTCAACGAGGAGTCTGTCCAGCTGCTCAAGGACCCGAGTCCCGTCGAGTACCTCTACGCCGACCTGCTGGCTTGCAGGGCCAGCGCCGTCGAGTACCAAATTACGAAGGAGAACATGGCCGTCAACGCGAGGATGAGCAGCCTCGCCGAGCTGGTTGACCAGCTCGAAGGGAACGACAAGGTGGTGTTCATAGGTTGAGCGAGGAGACGACGTTCATCTTCAGGAGCAAGGTGGAGCCGGGGAGCAGGTTCTGGGAGGGGCTCCGCCTCAGCGCCGCCTTCGTCGGAATGGACCACATCCCCCTCATAGTCTTCATGGACGACGCCGTCCCCGGCCTACTCCCCAACGCCCTCCCTCTCCGCCAGCTATGGGATTACCTAAAAACGACAGCCGACCTCGCCGGCATCAACGTCCTAGACACGGATATGGAGGAGGTTCATCTAACACTCGCCGACCTAGACCCTCAATTAAACATCAAGATGATCACACTTGACGAGCTTGCCGAAAGGGTCGCTGAGAATAAAGTGGTGGCGATCTTCTAGGAGGATGACTGGATGATAATTTTGCTTCAGGTCGGGACGCAGGAGTACGGGGAAGTCTTCAGAATAGCACGCAGGGTGGCAGCGCAGGGCAAGAAGATGCTCATCCTCTTCACGGGTGACGGCTGCCGCTTAGTCGAGGACCCGAATATGGCCGAGAGCCTCAACTTCGCCAGACTCTTCGCGTTGAAAGAGGACGTGCGGAAACCCGCAGAGGGTGTCGAGGTCATCGACTACGACGGCTGGGTGAAGCTTCTAGAATACTGCAACAAGACGGCCTGCTGGACCTAGACCCACCAGATCCAGCCGCGTCTCTCCTTCGACATCTCCCCGTGGATGGCTCCGCTGAGACGCAGCTTGTTCAGGAACACCGCCGTAGAGTCAGGGCATCGGACGAGCCTCTTCTGAGTCTCCATCTGAACCTCCCTCGTGGTGAGAGGATGACCAGCATCCCTCAGCAGCTGGAGTATGAGCTGGTCCGCCTCCTCCCCCTTGAGGACTCTGTTCTCCATGCATGAATCCCCTTAACGGCTCCTATTATCTACATCGTTGCCCTCGAGACTTTGATCAAGTCGACACACGTATCAATTGGAAAACGTCTAAGACAATCCATACTGCCAAATAAATGTATATGATAGGTTGATCTTCCGTCATTCTTTATATAAAAAATATACCCCATTTTCAATCTGAAAATAACTGGATCGAATAAATTCCCCAATCCTCCCGCCTCTTTATTCAGTGAACGGAGCAAGAAGGACGATGATGGAAGGAAGGTAATTTCTGGCAGGGAAATACCTATAGAAGGGGCTCAACATCCCCCTAACCTCTTCGGACCTGTATTACGAATCTGTTAGATCCGATGTGAGCAATTTTTTTTCAAATATGACTAGCTACTGACGCAAAAGGGGATTGAAAACAGCTCCTTTTCAACATGCTAAACTTTCCAAAAATTTTATAATAAATCTGCATCTAAAAAACTATCATGCCCGTAAATATTATCCAAACCCTAGCCACGCACCGAAAAACGAGCAGGAAGTTCAAACCAGACAAGCCTCCAATCAGTGATATTTTATACGCCTTAGAAACTGCCCGTCAAGCCCCATCAGGTAGTAACCTCCAGCCCACAGTCTACATTCTAATCGATGACCCAAGCGTCAAAGCCAAGGTACGAGGAGCCTCGGAAGAGGGTGAGAAGAGATTCTATGAGAATTTACCCGAGGATCGTAAACGCTGGTACACTGAAAAGGGCCTTAGTTGGCGGAAGCCGAACCTGGAGGAAGCTCCTTTTCTAGTAGTTGTAGTGGCCGACTCATCTAAGGCTAATTATTTCGCTAGTGCATGGGTCGCAGTTGCATACATGATGCTGGCTCTCGAGGAGAAAGGATTATCAACAGTTACATACACACCCTCGAATCCGACTCTGGTAGCTAATGCTTTGACACTACCTAAGGGTGAACAGGTTATCACCATCCTCCCAATTGGTTACGACGCGGACCCCAAGTTAAAGGAGCCTAGGAAGCCATTATCTGAAATTATTAAGCATAATCGATTTGATACCCCACTTACACTGTGAGGGCCTAGGTCTAAACCTTACACTTTTATCCTGAATATTGTAATTCCTAGGCGAGGGACCTAGGTTTGAAGCTGTTCACGGTGGGCCCCGTGGCTTGTTACCCAGTCGTCCTCAAGGCGATGGGGGAGCAGATGTACAGCCACAGGAGTGCCGAGTATAAGAAGCTCCACTACGACACGGTGGAGCGCCTCCAAGCTTACATCGAGACGAAGAACCCCATCTACCTCTTCAGCGCGACGGGGACGGGTTTCATGGAGGCCGCGGTGAGGAACTGCGTTAGGGAGAATCTGATCGTCTGTGTGAACGGCGACTTCGGGAAGCGATTCGCCGACGTCGCCAAGGCGAATGGTAGGGGAGCAGTGATCGTGGAGCCCCCGATGGGGGAGCCCGTCACACCGGCCCAGTTGGAGGATGCGCTCCGCAGCCACCCTGAGGCTGAGGCCGTTGCCATCACCCACAATGAGACGAGCGCTGGCCTCATCAACCCCCTGAAGGACCTATGCGCCGTCGCAAAGAAGTACGACAAGCTCATCTTCGTCGACGCCGTCAGCAGCATGGGCGGTACCGAGCTCAAGGTCGACGACTGGGGAATCGACATCTGCTTCAGCAGCAGCCAGAAGTGCTTCGGCGTCCCACCGGGCCTCGGCATAGGCTCGGTGAGCAAGAAGTGCCTAGACATCGCGGAGAAGATTCCGAACAGGGGCTACTACTTTGACCTCCTCCTCTGGCAGAAGGACCACGAGAGGGGACAGGGTACCCCCGTCACCTCCGTGATCCCCCAGATCGCAGGCCTAAACGCGGCGCTCCGGATGGTTGAGGAGAAGGGCGGTAAGCAGTGGTACTTCAACCTCTACAAGAGGAGGAACACGAGGATACGGCGCGCCGTTAAGAGGCTTGGTTCACCAGTCTACCCGAAGAGGGGCGCGGAGAGCCCGACGGTGAGCTGCGTGAAGGCGCCGAAGGGCGTCCCGGGACCCAAGGTCTACGAGGCCATGAGGTCGAAGGGATTCGAGCTTGCTCAGGGCTATGGTGCACTGAAGGAAACAACCTATCGTATAGGTAACATGGGCTACATACCCAGCCTTAGCGTGACTCAGATGCTCGACGCCCTCAAAGAGGTCTACGAGGAGATAACCCTGTAGCCCCCTATTTTTTGAAGTAGTCCGCTATCTCCGGCCTCGTCAGGAAGTAAATGACGATGGCGTAGACGAAGACCTTTGTCAACGCCTGCACGGGGGACGCGGGCTCGATGTCTAGTGTTATGAAGAGTTCGAGGAACCCGATTGCTATCTCCCAACCCGAGAGCACTATCATGCCGAGTCTCCCCCAACTGCGCCCACTCCAGAGCCCGTAAGCAATAGCGAAACCCGCGATCGAGGTGACGACGTAATAGGCTGTCGCGTACAAGGGTGCACCCCCCACGTAGTAACCGTACACTATGACGACGTTGATTATGCTCTGGATGAAGAAGAAGGAGGCGAGGAGAGTTACTCCGAAGGGCCTATCCATGTACGATAGCCTGTGAAACGAGGTTAAATCCTTGACCCTCATAGGAGCTAGGAATTAAGCTACGGTTTTTGGATACCCTGCAAATAACTTTTTTCCGTGACCAGAGACTCAGCGCCTTTGGAAGCCTATTAGCTCACCCTTTGCGGGTGCTTTCACAATGGTTACACCGTCGACTAGTGCTCCATATGGTCCTACGTGACACCATTCGAGGAACTCCTCCATGTGCCCCTCTTGACCTTCAGCGATGATCTCTACAGAACCGTCGGGGAGATTCCTCACCCAACCAACAAGGCCGAGGCGGTCGGCAACCCTCTTGGCGTTGGCCCTGAAACCGACGCCCTGAACGTGGCCCGAGATGGTTACGTGTGCGGAGATCACGGCTGCTCAACGCCGTACTTAGCGGATATGAAGCAGCTTCCCTCATGACTAACCATGCAGGGGCCTATGGGTGAGTCGGGTGTGCATGTCTTGTTGAAGAGGGGGCAGTCCCATGGATAGCAGACGGCGCGTAGCACCTCACCGCAGCGGCAACCGGGGGGCATCTCGTAGCTCGCCTCCGATTCGAAGTCGAATCGCTTCGAGGCGTCATGGTCCTCAAATTCATTCTTCAGGGCGAGGCCGGAGTCGGGGATGGTACCGATTCCCCTCCAGGGGGCGTCCCGCCTCTCGAAAACCTCCTCCATCAGACTAATCGCGTGGGGGTTTCCCTCTGGGCGCACTATCCTCGTGTAGGCGTTCTCCAGCTCCCCCCGCCCCTCCTTGAGTTGTTTGCATATCATCGCGACTGAGAATAGTATGTCGAGTGGCTCGAAGCCTGCAATGACCTGCGGCACCTTATAGTGATTCGTGACCTCGCGGTACCCGACCTCTCCGATTATGGCGCTGACATGGCCTGGATCGATGAATCCGTCAACTGGCGTTTCCCCCGATTTTAGGAGGTGAATCATGGCCGGTGGTATGAGTATGTGGGCACTGTAGACACTGAAGTTCTCCGGCGGGTCTGCGAGCAGCTCAGAGGCTGTAGTTGGCGCCGTCGTCTCGAAGCCCACGCCGAAGTGGACCACCTGCTTATCCGTATCCGCCGCCATCTTCGCCGCATCATGGATGCTGTAGACGACCCTCACGTCGGCTCCCCTCGCTTTCGCGTCGACGAGACTACCTAAGCCCGCGGGGACCCTCATCATGTCCCCGAAGGTTGTGAGGACCACCCCCGACTCTGCTAGCCTAATAGCGAAGTCGATGCGGTTCGGCGGGACCGTGCAGACGGGGCACCCCGGCCCCATGAGGACCTCCACATTCTTCGGGAGCATGCTCCTGAGCCCGAACTTCATTATAGCATCCTCGTGGGTGCCGCAGACGTGGACTATCCTGATACGTCTGTCCCCCGCAAGCTCCCTGATGAGCTGGACGACCCTCTTTGCTGTGTCGCCGTCCCTGAACCTCTCCGAGATGCCCGACATCAAGGAGGACTCAGAGTCATCGGATATAAACCTCCCCGATGCCCTGAGGGGTAGGGGTTTATATCAGGAAACCCGTAGATTGAGGGTGAGGACTGACAGGGTGTCGGAAGAGCAAGCCCCCGAGAAGATAGTATTCACGGATAAGGTCGATTTTAAGTTCACAGCAGCTTACGAGGCATACAGCAAGGCCTTCGATGGGGTTGAATCAGCGGTTAAAGTGGAGTTGAATGACGCCGTTACGAAGCTACACGACGGCAAGATGGACTATGGACTATTCTATAACACTATCAACCAACACATACAGGGCGCTGATAAGGGAAGCAGTTTTAGGCGCGCCCGGATAGAGGGGCAGAGAAAGAAGGAATACGAGAAAGACGAGCGCAAGCGCGGAAGAAACGAGAGATACCGCAGCTAAGTTTACCCTAAATAATCTTATCTAATGATTCTTGTGATATCTGTACCTCTCGAGGAAGAGGTCGTAGCCGCAGTTGGTTTCAACGAATTCAACGGGCTGTCTTAGTCCATCGGTAAGAGTGTGGAAGCTGAGGCTGCTCATCATCGGGTCATTTGGGATGAGGGGCGTCTGGCAATCGAGGAAGGGGTCCTTCTGCTCGATATAGAGAAGGCCACCCTTGTTGATGACACGCAGCTTTTCGAGGCCCATGTGTATCTGGTAATCGCCGATTAGATTCCTCATCTTTTCTCGTAGTTCTAGATGCGGGTGGGCGTAGGGGTTCTGACCCATTAATGCAGCGAAGATTCCGTCCGCTATGGTTGCGAAGGGTGGGCGGCTCGTGTTCGCAGCCATTGCAACGCCGAGTTTGAGGTCGGGGACCATGGCGAGGTGTGCGGTTGCGACTAGTAGGCTACCTCCATGGTTTAGCTGCTTGTAGCTGTGGAAGTCGGGGAGGATGCTCCACCCGTATCCGTAGCTGCTCATTCCCCAGTAAGTCTCTGCATACTCGATGTGAGGGGTGAACATCCTCTTGATGGACTCCTCGGAGGCGAGTCGCTTCCCCTTATGGAAGCCACCGTTCATGAGGGCGGCGAGGTAGGTTGTCAGTTCTGTCATTGGTGCCATGAGGCCTCCCGCTGCGGCGTTCCAGCTGAAGTCGGGGTTCTCAGAGACGTCGGGGTAGGGGAAGCCGGTTGGTTGGAGGGTGCCGTCTGTCCTCTTCCAGTGGGCGACCATCCTGTCGGGGTCAGCGTCGAACTCGTGCTTGACGAATGTGCTCCTCCCCATCCCAAGGGGTTTGAGGATATTCTCGCGGATGTACTCGTGGAATGGGACGCCGCTGACCTTCTGAATTATGTTTCCTACTACTCGGAAGCCTTCGTTGCTGTAGAAGAATCGCTCCCCAGGGTCCGCCGCGATCTCGGCGTTAGCGGAGTTTACTACTCGATAGAAGTCGTCGGTTGTGCCCCACGGGACGCCGAGGTCGACTCCGACTCCGCGGCTGAGGCCGATGGTGCTTGTGGCGAGGTTGGGGACACCGCTGCCGTGGCTGAGTAGGTGGTGAATGGTTATCGGCTTTCCTTTTAGGCCAAGCTTAAAGGGGACGTAGTCGGCAGCTGGGTCTGTAAGCTTGATCTTTCCTTTTTCAGCTAGCTGCATCGCAGCGAGGGCGACGAAGCTCTTCGTGCAGGAACCGATCCCGTAGAGGGTTTTGGGGGTGGCGGGGAGGGTACGCGCGGGATCTCGGGAGCCGAAGCCCTGCGAGTAGATCACCTTTCCCTCCTGGACGACGGCGACGCTGAAGCCGGGTATCTTTCCCTCTCTCATGAACTCGGGGATGATCCTCTCTGCGAACTCCTTCATCTTCTCGGTCTTGCCGGGTTTTGACATGGATAATCTGATGCGTGAGTGGTTTTAAGGTCGTGGGGCGTAGACCCTTTAACCCTGATGCAGCGTATCTAATCGTCATGAAGGACCTAAGGCTCCTATGCGTCGGCGACGCCTTCATCGCGCGCCGAATCGGCGTTTACGGGGGCGAGCCCGACGTGGCGCCCCTCTTCAAGAGGATCAGGGACGCGGACGTCTCGTTCATTAACGTGGAGATCGCCATTCACAGCTTCGAGGGGTACCCGATAGGAGAGGGGAAGTATGACGCCTACGGGCAGGCGGATCCCATCGTGGCGGACGACCTGAAGGAGATTGGCTTCGACATCTGCAGCTGCGCGAACAACCATGCAATGGATTACAGCGAGGGCGGGCTGAGGGCGACCATCGGGAACCTCGACCGGGTGGGCATCGCCCACTCAGGATCGGGCATGAACCTCGCGGAGGCGAGGGAGCCCGCGTTCCTCGACACGCCGCAGGGGGTCGTGAGTCTCGTCTCTGCTAGCACATGGGACCTCGGCTTCGCGGGTCAACAGAGGAATAACCTACCCGGGAGGCCGGGTGTCAACCCCCTCCACCTCGACAAGATCTACCACCTTAAACCCGAGCACTGGGACCAGTTCAAGGGCATCTTAGCCGCTGTCGATCACGCGGCGGACATCTTCGTCAACGAGCCCAAGTTCATAAGGTTCCCTGACAGGGAGACGAAGTTCATGAGGGGTGAGGAGACGAGGAGGGAGTACGTCCCGAGGAAGGCGGACATCGATGGTAACATTCGCGCCCTCAGGGACGCCCGATCCCTAAGCGACTGGGTCTTCTTCAGCCTGCACGACCACTTCGCCGGCGTACACGCCCCGAAGGGGTACAGGAACCTAGACCTTCCACCAGACGAGGTCCGGGACTTCGCACACAAAGTTATCGACGCGGGCGCAGACGCCTACCTGGGCCACGGCCCACACGTGATGAGAGGCATCGAGGTCTACAAAGGGAAGCCCATCTTCTACAGCCTAGGCAACTTCGTCTTCCAGAGCACACTAATCCGGAGGCAACCGGCGGACCTCTTCGACCTCTGGGGTATGACGGGGGAGCAGACAACGGTTGAGCTATACGAGAAGCGTGAGGCGCCACCCGCCGTCTTCTTCGACGACCCGAGCTACTGGGAGAGCTTCGTCGCCGAGGTCGACTACGCGGAGGGGAAGCTGAAGGAAATTCACCTCATCCCGATAGTGCTCGATTACGACCCGAAGAAACCACTTAGCGAGCAGAGGACGACGGCCGGTGTGCCCCGCCTCGCGAAGGGTAATAAGGCAAAGAAGATCATCGAGGACCTCGCCCGCCTCTCGCACCTCTACGGGACGGAGGTCGAATACAGGGACGGGGTGGGGGTAATAACCCCCTAGTCGGCTAGTCCTCGAACGCCTTTATCAGGTCGTCGTCGCTGAGGGTCCCGACGACGCCGCCCTCGCCGTTTATGAGAATGTGGTCGAGGCCGGTGACCGCCATGACCCTTATCGCGTTAGCGAGTTTGTCGTCCTCGCCGAGGGAGATGCAGACATTCGTGCCCTTGAGGCCGCATGCCTCCATGAACTCCTTCGTGTAGGCGCCCTTGAGGATGCTTGAGACCTTTAGGTCGCGGACGTCGCGGGGTATCTGCTCGAGCATATCTTTCTGCAGGACCCAGGTGACCATGGCGTCGAAGAGGTCGTGACTAGTGACGAGGCCCTGGACCTCGCCCTTCTTGTCCCTTACGACGGCGATGTCCTTGCCGCCGGCGCCCATGGCCTCGGCGACCTCGCCGAGCGTCTGGGTAGTGGCTACGAATAGGGGCTTCTTCTTCATGAACTCCCTGATTGGTTTATCGAGGTTCAACTTGATCAGTGTTTCCTCGGGAACCGGGGTTAAAAAAACCTCTTTTTTCGATAAAATTAGCGATGAAAAAAATATGAACGGTGTATCAAAATGAAGACTGTGCTTGAAAATTATTATAGTGGAAAGGTAGGTGGCAAAGCCTAGGAAGATTAGACTCATTGTCTATTCGGAGCCTGCGTGCAAGCCCCGTTTAGGAAATCTGTTCTAGCCTGTCCTATGCTTCGAGAAGCAGTCTCTGCAGTACACCGGCCGACCGGCTGTTGGCTTGAATGGTACTTCGCATTCCTTGCCGCAATCTGAACACTTCACCTTCGTCGCCTCGCGTGGGCGTTCCCTGGGCTCGCTGCCGGGCTTCCTCTTATCAAAATATACTGTCATTTTCATTTCACCGCATATAGGTTGCCCAAAGGGCCCCCTGTACACTACGGTATACGAGGGTTGCTAGAGGTTAAACCTATGTAATTTACAGACGTGACCCCGACTTAGCTGCATGCTAGTGATAGTTTAATAGCCGCCTTATTCCATTCTGGGAAAGTCGGGGCGACCCGGTTATATTCGGGCATCACAGCGAGTATTAGGGACGCCGTGGGCGAGCGATGAAGGTGGAGGAGTTCCAAGCAGGCATCGGGGAGGCGAGGCTCATGCTCCCGCCCCTCGCTGACTACACTGACTACCCGTACCGCCGCGTCATTGCCGGCTTCGACCCCCCCTTCGTAGTCACAGAGATGATCAGCGCGGACGCCCTCATACACGGCGGCGCGAGGACGCGGCGTATGCTTGATAGGGTCAGCGGCGCCCGGTGCGAGGGCGTCCAACTCGTCGGAGCGAACCCCGAGACCATGGCCGAGGGCGCGAGGATCGTCGAGTCCCTCGGCTTCGACTACGTCGACGTGAACATGGGCTGCACAATCAACAAGGTCGCTCGGCAGGGGGCGGGCATCTCCCTGATGGGGGACGAGGAAAGGGCCTGCTGCGTAGTCTCCGCTATTATAAACGCGGTTAGTATTTCTGTCACCTGCAAGATGAGGCTCGGCATGAGCAAGGAAAAGGTCAACGTCGTGAGCCTGTCGAGGAGGCTCGAAGAGATTGGAGTCGCTTCTATAACTGTCCACGGTAGGAGCGGGGAGAAGAAGTGGGGCCTCCCTGTTGTTTACGATGAGATCAAGGGGGTCGTTGAAGCACTCAACATCCCCGTAGTGGCGAATGGTGGGGTCTTCACGGGTGAGGACGCGAAGAGGATGATCGAGATGACGGGGGCTACCGGGGTCATGCCCGGGAGGGGCCTAATCGGGAACCCCTGGATAGTCCCCGAGATAACCGCCGCCCTCATGGGATGCTGATTATCGCCCCCCGACGCTCGCCGATAGAAAGGCGACCTGCCTCCTCCACATGCGGTACCTCTGCGAGTACTACGGCGACCATGGCGGCGCCGTCAAGATGCGCAGGATACTCCCCGAGTACTTCCCCGGGTGCGTGAACCTCCGAAGCCTCAGACAGGACATACACGAGACCTCAACCCCCGGGGAGGTAGAGGCCCTGATGGATAGAATCCTAGAGGACGGCGCCCACGGGAGCTACGATTGGCGGTCTACTTCCCACGCTGACGATCCTTCACCCACGATAGGATGACGACGCCGTCGACGAAGGCGATTATGAGGTTCAGCATTATCGGCACGTCGAAGCCGTATACGTCGAAGAGGATACTTCCGATTATCGGGGCGGATAACCCATTAGGCAGCGGAACGTGGAGAAGCTCCCCAGCCCTAGACCGAGGCTGAGGGCGAAGGGCTGCCAGACGGTTAGCCTGAGGTTGTCACGGATGCCGCGAAGGGCCGATGCGGCCGACAGGGTGAATAGTCTCCCCCAGTCGCGAAGTCTCTCCCCAACCATATCTGACACCCGTGAACATTTCGATGAACCTGATGCATATCCCCCGACCGATATTTAGAGGTAGCGAAAAAACCCCGGAAACACCCCTTAGGAAAAAGGCAGGGTAGGGTAAGCCGAATAGCCGCATCCATGCCACCATTTAAGAAAATAGGCTTAAAAACGACTCCGTTCAGAAGCCTTATAATGCATAAACGCGCTGTTAAGCCACTTTTCTCGGCGCGGACCCTACCTACACTGGGAAAAAGTTCCACGATCAAACCCTTTCCGCTACATCAAAGGCTTGGAGATCCGCGAAATACCTCAATTCGGCTCGAATCTACCCGCTAGTTTCAGCATCCTCAGCGCCCTGAAGGTGATCCACTTACTCTCCCGCCCCTTCAAGCCAAATGGCGCGTCCACTGGCCCCGGGGCGTTGTCTAGCACCCACCTACCCGCCTCGTTCCTCTTGGAGAGGACGAACTCGACCGCATCGTCTACAGCCTCTTCTTCGACGCCCAGTTTGAGCATCGTGGTGGCTATCTCGATGGCGTCGTGGTAGTAGGTTAGTGGGGCGGTCAACCTCTGTGGGCGGGTGTTCTTCGTAGCTATCGGCTTCGATGGGTTGTGGCTGCTCCAGAGTAGGCGGTGTGCGAGGACGAAGTCGACTCCCCTCTGCTTCGCCTCCTCGGCCTCGGGTGACCAGAACCCAATCGGCGCTACGGTCATCGCCCTGAGGAGGTTCGTCGCCCCCCAGTAGCAGGTGTGCTTCCCCCAGCACCTCTCCCTAACGCCCCTGTAGGGGAACACGGTTGGCGGTCTCCAGTCCCCGTCGTCGAACCTTTGATACTTCACGAGCCAATCGAGGGTGGACCTCACCTCGGGGCGTGAGCCGAGGCCAAGCCTGCTGAGGGCCCAGATCATGTTGCCCATGAAGCAGGGCATCATGTACACCTCGCCGCCGTGGAAGCTCACACCGAAGGTGCCATGCTCTTTGCTGAAGGCGTTGGCGAGGATGACCTCCCCCAGCCTCCTGACCCTATTGTCGTCTGGGTCCGCACCTGCCTCGGCTAGGAAGAGTAGCTTCCAAGCCGCGCCCCTGTAACCTGGCTTGTAGCCCGCAGCTACGGCGGCGCCCCCCACTTCGCTACGGCCGCGTCATTTGAATATCCCCCCTCTGGGTTCAAGCTGGCTAGTATCCGCGAGATGGGTGGAGTCTTCATAGCCTCAGTTAGGGTTTCCCTGACTTCACTACTGGATCTTGATGCATTGAGTAGATCGACTAGGGTGTTGTACCGGATCCAAGGGTCACCCGGCTCGAGAAGCCACTCCAGTGTCACAGCGTCGGTCAAGACGCTTAGAAAATGTATATTGGTGACATATCTCGACTTCGATGAGTCATCTCCTAGCGAAGGCTAAGAGGGCGATGAAGAGGAACGCAACCCCCGCCTAGCAGTTCGCTCCCTGTGAGCCAGTAGACGATCCCCGCCACAAAGAAGGCCGGGATGAGCATGATCAACGCCCCGATGACTACGAGGATGATCATGCCGATTAGCACCATAACGATAAGGGCGCCGATTATCGAGAATGGGCTGACGAGAATTTCGTTTATCATGTCGGCGACGATATGATACAAGGTGGTTCATGTCATCCTTGCCTACCCTGTTTAGATGTCCTGATCCTCAAGAGTCGTCTTTCCACGGTGG
The DNA here is from genome assembly GCA_963769425.1 of Candidatus Bathyarchaeota archaeon. GTDB lineage: Archaea > Thermoproteota > Bathyarchaeia > TCS64 > TCS64 > UBA8941. The sequence continues at coordinate 242,549 of CAVYLP010000004.1, forward strand.
CGGAGAGACTCGGAAAGGGTTCTGAACCAATTTTAGACCGATATTCTCGCCGCTTATTTTAAAAGCCATCACGGTAACAAGTAGACGTCGTCCAATGCCCCTAAATAAGGAGCGAGCAAAGCAGGTCATGGAGAAGGCGGGTGTAGACGCAATCCTCGCTGCTTCCCCTGCGAACGTCTTCTACGTTTCAGATTATTACGGTGAGGGGATGAGTCTCGGTTGCGGGACGCAAGGCTATGCCCTCCTCCCACTCGACGCGGAGCCTGCACTTATGGCTCCCCTCTCTGAGGCGGACCTTGTCGCTGAGAGTCGTAGCTGGATCAAGGACATCCACTGGTACGGCTGCCTCAAGGTGAACACAACTGGGAACCCTAAATCTTCTGAGATTACGCAGATAATAATTGAGGCTACAAAGGCGAAGGCCGAGCAGACCCCATGCGATTCCCTAGTCATTGCTGTCACGAGCAGGGGGTTAGCCAAGAAGACGATCGCGGTCGACGGTCAGGGTGTCAACCCAACTCGGTGGGAGAATATTAAGCGTAATCTCCCCGACGCTAGGATAGTTGACGGCTCAGCTCTCCTCCAGGAGATACGGGCTGTAAAGACCTTTGAGGAGATTGAGCTCATCAAGAAGGCAGTCGAGATTACGGAGAAGTCGATGGAGGACGCCCTCGAGATTGCTCAGCCCGATATCATGGAGCTCGACTTGAGTAAGATGTACAGTTACAGCGTCGCCGAGGACGGTGGAACCGTGGTGAGTAATAACATAGGCTTCGGAGAGAGGAGCGCCTATCCTAACCCGATACCTACGACGCTTCAGCTTCAGAAGGGGGATCTGATCAGGATGAGCTTAGGTGCCTCTTGGAGCCACTATAATGGCAACGTGACTCGCACAGCGGCTATTGGGAAGACTTCTCCTGAAGTGGAGAAAAGGCTGAAGATCGTCATCGACGCCCAGGAGGCGGCCTTCGATTCCTGTCGCCCTGGTGCTACATTCGGCGACGTCTATGCTGCTTCCCAAAAGGAGCTCCAGAAGGGAGGTTTGAAGGATTGTAGCATGAGCCTCGGCCACTGTATAGGGGCGGAGGCGAATGAGCGGCCCTGGGTCTGCCCCGGTGACAAGTCGAAGATTGAGGAGGGGATGGTGTTGAACATCGATGTGCCCTACTTGGACCTCGGCTGGGGTGGGATAGAGATGGAGGACGCCGTTGTGGTGACGAAGAAGGGGCTGCGCCTCCTCACCAATACTGAGAGGACCATCTACCTTCTCTAGGTATTCCGCCGAGCTATCATGAGGACGATACGTGAGGCGTGGCCGAGGCCATTCTCCTCGATCTCCTTGCCGTACTTCTTCCAAACCTCCTCGAAGGGGAGGGGTTCTACATCGTGGCTCCGGGCGTTATCTATGGCGGTCTGGATCTCTAGGCGCGCCTCGGTTGCTCGTAGCTTCTTCCCAGTGTAGAGAGCCTCACGTTTGACGAGGGTGAAGCCGGCTCCCCGTAGGTACTCCTGGTAGCGGATGGCGGGTAGCCACTTAGCGCCGCAAGCGTGGGCGTATACTTCAGCCTCGAGCCTTTGGGCTGTCGTCTCCGCCTCCTCTGGGGGGATTATTGTGAAGCAGAAGTAGCCACGTGGCCTGAGGACGCGGGCGACCTCGTGGAAGGCCTGGCGGACACCCTGGTCGCCTCGTGTCATGTCGATGTCGTCGAGGCCCATGAAGTTGACGGCCATTCCGAAGCTGCCGCCCTGGAACTCTAGGCGGGTGGCGTCCATTTTCATCGTTGTTACGTGGGGGTCGAGCCACTTCTCCCTTATGCGGCGGTCGGCGATCCTGATAGCCTTGTCGGAGACGTCTATTGCGACTATCTTTAGGCTAGGGTCCCGCTTGGCGAGCTCTATGGCGAAGAGGGCGGAGCCCGTTGCCACGTCGAGTATCCTCATTCTTGGCTCTAGCGGGAGCATGGCGACTATCCTCGCCCTGAGGCCGTCGAGTCTGGAGGCGTAATCCTCGTAGTCCCGTTCCGGGACGTAGACCTCAGGGGGTGCCAAGGCGATCACTGATAAGGCGGGTGACGGCTGTTAACGCTTTCCTTCTAGAGGCTCGCGATCTCGCTTATCTTCGATTTTATCTCTATTGCTCGGGTCTCGAAGATGCGGACGAGTTCGACGGCCTCTTCGGGGCGGGGTTCCTCGGCGTGGCTGGCCTTGTAGTCGAGCCAGGCCTGGTAGGCTCGCATGTAGACGCGGCCGAACATGGCGGAGCTGACGGAGTCGATGAGTCCGCGGTTCATGAAGGCGGTGAAGACGCCGAAGTTGCTGCTTAGCTTGTCCTCGCTGAGCTCTTCGTCTATGACCTTTTCGATGATGCCCCGTAGAGCCGGCTCCATGGCGACTTCTTAGCCTCCTGATCCTTATTAGGTTTTAAGGGGTCGGTGGTTGCCCGGATCCGTGAAGATGGGGCGGAGAGGGTCCGATATTTCACCCTTTTAGTGTGCCTAACTATCAAATATCGTATTGAATATGCGGATCGTTTTTAATATCTAGGCAACTTTGTAGGTTCAAGGGGATAACCGTGGACACCGGTACGCTGATCCTAGTTGTGGTAGTCGTAATCATACTGCTAGCCATCGCATGGCTCTTCATCTCGGCGTATAATCGCCTCTTCCGCTTCAGGAACGCTGCAGAGGCCTCGCTGGGGCAGATCAGGGTCGCCATGAAGAAGAGATTCGACATGATCGAGCAGCTCCTCGGCGCCGTGCAGGGGTACTCGAAGTTCGAGAGGGAGGTCTTCGAGAAGGTCGCGGCGCTGCGTGCGCAGCTCGTGAATGCGGGGCCCACGAACCTCGCTGATATTCAGCGGGAGAGCGCGAACCTCTTCGGGAGCATACGCGCCGTCGCAGAGGCGTACCCTGACCTGAAGGCGTCTGAGACGGTGAAGAAGCTCATGGACGCCATCGCGGGCCTCGAGGAGGAGATCGGGCGGCAGAGGTACACTTACAACAACGTGGTACAGGAGTTCAACACGATGGTGGACACGATCCCCACTAACTTCGTCGCCGGGATCCTCGGCATGAGTAAGCTTGAGTACCTGAAGTTTGGAGACGAGATCGAGGCTCCGCCGAAGGTTACGGGGATTGGTCCGAATGGATGAGAGCAGGCAGATAGCCATCATAGTAATTCTCGGGTTGGCCCTCGCCGTCGTCGGCGTGGCGGCGACTACGACCCTCAAGGACGTCGGGTTGACGGGACCCGCGGTGGTGAGCAGCTACGAGGCCCACTTCACCAGCAACGGAACCCTCACAGAGGACTACACATACACCTTCACGGAGCAGCAGTACCGGTTCCTCTACCGGAGCTGGGATGCCCCCGTCTCGCTGACGCCTCTAGGACAGCCATACATTAAACCTGTTCAGATCAACCCGCCGTCGGGCTCGGTTGCCTACGTCAAAGACGCATACGGGTACGTCACCCTTGAGACTCCGAACGCGGGGTCATACGTGGAGGCAACGATCGACAGCCTCGCCAACTACAACGAGGTGGGCTGCTTTTACCCACAGCAGTTCACGCCGGGTGACTGGCACATCGGGTACACTTTCAACGTCTACCCCCCGATCGAGTACGACTCCAGCTACGACCACCTCAACCTCCAGTTTGCCAGCACCCACATCCCATATAGTAACGTGAAGATCGTGTTCGAGGACGCCTCCTACATTGCGGCCGTCTACCCGCACCCACCGAGCCTCACCGTTACGCGTACGGGCAACCAGATCGTGATTACCGGGAGCGCGGCGCAGGACGAGCTGCTCGAGGTCGAGCTGCTGATGACGCCGGGTGCTAGCCACTTCAGCGGCTTCAGGACCGCAGTCTCTGACATCAAGGGGAAGACGGACAGCGCGAACTTCTGGTACAGCCTCCAGTACAACGTAGCGACGCTGCTCGGCTACATCGCTATCATAATAGTCTTCGCGGCTCCCCTCACACTCTACTGGGCGTACCTGAGGTTCGGGCGGGAGGAGGACGTGACAGTCCCCACCTACCTGAGCACGGTGCCGAATAAGGAGCGGAAGCCGTGGCTGGTGAACCTAATCTTCAGGAAGGAAATCTTCGACTTTGATGAGGACGGGTTCTACGCGACTCTGCTCGACTTCCACCTTCGAAAGAAGGTGAGGCTGGAGCCTAGGGAGCACGGGATGAAGATACACATTCTGGATGCGGCGGTGGACGACCCCTACGAGGAGAAGGTTATGGCGTTCCTCCAGAAACTAGCGGTGAACGGTGTATTCGACACGGACACCCTCCGCGACCTCGCTCACGACGTGCGCAGCGGCAAGGGGAAGTCGGCGATGGGACTCGAGATAAAGGCGGACCTCGACGACCTGATGCACTACTCAAACTCCTCCATCGTTAAACAGTTCGCAGTCGGCGGGAGAAGCAAGATTGTGCCCACCATACTCCTCGGAGTGGCGATCTTCGTCTCGGCAATCATCCTCATCGTCTCCGCGCCGATAGTTGGATACCTGCTCGTCGCGCCGTTCCTGCTGGGAGCCATTGTAATAGTCCAGTCAGTGATTGCGCTGGCATTCCCCTCCACACTCTTCGGGAAGTGGCGCCCCGGCATGTTCAAGGAGAAGCTCGAGTGGGACGCCTTTAGGAACCACCTAGGCGACCTGGCGCAGCTAAGGAAGTATCCGACGGAGGACCTAAGCATGTGGGGTGACTGGCTCGTCTACGGCACCGCCCTAGGCGTGGGGGACCGCGTCGCGGAGGCGATGAGGGACCTCAACGTCAACATAGACGTCGCGAGGTTCTACCCGCTGATGCCTCTCTGGTTCCGTCCGATAATCGTGGCTTCGCCTCCGCAGGCCCGGAGCAGCGGTGGAGGCTTCCACGGCGGTGGAGGCGGCGGCTTCGGAGGCGGTGGAGGCTTCGGTGGCGGCGGCGGCGGCGTCCGCTAACCCGCCCCGGGACTATTTTTAAATTGGGGCAGTTACTAGGTTAGGCGGGTTCGCGGACCCGTAGCTCAGCACGGATAGAGCACAGGCCTCCTAAGTCTGGGGTCGTGGGTTCAAATCCCACCGGGCCCGCCATCTTTACGGTTCAGAACCCTCCGGGATTTGAACCTAAATGGGTTCAGGTCTTAATTTATAAATTGATTTTAGACGTGAGAAGAGTCCGGTGGGTTCTAAACCTATTTGGTTCAGAACCTATATTGATATGGCTAATATTTGACGAACTGCAAATAATTGTACGAGCGTAATTTTGCTAACATTATTTAATATATAATAATCGGGGTTCCCCTCGGAGGCGTTGATGAGTGAGATATCGTTGGAGCCTCTAGTACGGACCCAGGACCTTGTTAAGGTCTATATGCAGGGTGGAGAACCCTTCACTGCTCTCAACAAAATCAATCTCTCCGTTGAGAAGGGTGAAATGCTCACTATCATGGGTCCGTCAGGTAGCGGAAAATCTACGCTACTGAACATGCTGGGGGCACTGGATAAGCCAACGTCGGGTAAGATATTCATCGACGGCACGGATATCTCGAGTCTGTCCGACGATGAGTTAGCTCGCCTCCGAAGCAGGGAGATTGGTTTCATCTTCCAGCAGTTCAACTTAATTCATCGGATGAGTGCCCTAGGAAACGTTGAGTTGCCCCTCGCTATTAGTGGGGCACCACGTTCAGAGAGGGCCAATAGAGCGAAGCAGCTTCTCGACTCAGTGGGCCTTGGGGACAGGATCGACCATAGGCCTAACCAGATGAGCGGAGGGGAGCAGCAACGTGTGGCGATTGCGAGGGCATTGGTAAACAATCCACCGCTTCTCCTGTGCGATGAGCTCACCGGAAACCTCGACTCGAGAACCGGTCAGGAGATAATGACTCTGCTTCGTCGTTTAAACCAGGAGCAGGGCAAGACCTTCGTGCTGATCACCCACGACCCAAATGTTGCACAGGCGACTGATCGCCTTATACAGATCCGGGATGGGGAACTCGCGGGAGAGAAGAGGTTAAGGTGATTAAATGAATGAAGTGAAAAAGTATCTTGTAGCTTTCCTCCTCGTCTGTCTTCTAGCAGGCCAGATAGGAATAACCTATGCAGATGATTACATACCGCATCTTCAGGTTACTGTGAGTAACACGAACTTGACTGCAGGATCAAGTGGGAACATTATGATTACGTTCCACAATGGTGGAAACTTTGACGTAACTCAGATTGAGGCATTGCTGAGCTCAACCACCCCCGGTGTATCTATACTTAATGGGTCTCAATATGTGAACAACCTAATCACAGTGGGTGACTCAGCAAGTTACTCAGTTACTGTGTTTGTTGATCAAAGTGTAGGAATCGGTGCTTATCCTATCACGATGACCCTCAGTTATCTGCGTCCCCCGATAGGGATAGTGACTGAGACGATTCCATTTGCCGTCCGCGTGACTCAGGCGTTCCTACCGTTGCTTGATTTGAGTACAACTAGTACGGAGATAGTTGCTGGGGAGTTGAACAATGTCACAGTAATGGTGAGAAACACTGCCGGTGGAATGCTCAGTGACCTTGACTTCGTAATGACTTCTCCATCCCCATACCTTGCTCCGGTTGACTCCGCGAAGTTTCATATTGACAAGATCAATGCCAGTGAAACCTCTTACATCTATTGTAAGATTCTGGCGCTTCAGAGCATTCCAGTTGGTGCCTATCCCATAAGTGTAACGATGTTGTACTCAGACCCTACTGGCAATCGATTAAAGCAGGTCGCATCATTGCCTCTGGAGGTAGTAGTTCCATCCTCGACTAGAAGCCCCATTGTGACGATTGGAAACACTGAAACACCCTCCGTTGTCCCAGGTGAAAGCTTCACCCTTCCACTTGAGGTCAACTGTACGGAGGCGACCTCATACAACACGGTGGCTTCGCTTACACTTGATTCGACGGGTCTTCTCAGTCCCTTGAGCCAGACGATGATATCCCTAGGCGACCTGAAGCCGGGAAGCAGCGTTCCACTCGCATACATGCTCATACTGGATGGATCTGCGTCACCAGGCCAGATCCCAGTAAAGGTGAATGTTAGCTACACTGATGCCAAGGGTCAACCAGGATCGACTTCAGGTGTGTTCACAATCGTGGTCTCTCAGTTTTCGAGATTCACTCTACTTTCCAATCAGACGTTCACATCCACTCAGGGCTCGACTCTGACCATCAGCTCGACTCTGCTGCTGATTGGTAGTAGTCCAACGAAGTACACTAATGTTGAGGTGTTGCCGCTGCGACCTTTCACCTCACAGGCTGGTAGCAACGAGTACCTGGGGGCGATAGATCCAGACAGCCCGGTGCCCTTTACGGTGACACTTGGAACCACAAACGCGAAGCCAGGTGCCTATACGCTCCAGTTGCATGTTACCTACTACAACGATCTCAACACACAGGTGGTGAAGACAATTAATGTACCTGTGAGTGATCACGCAGCAATCCACAAGGACAACTGGAGGCACTACGACGGGCAGTGGGGACCTATTTGGTTGGATCAGGGCGATCCTAGGGATTCAGTGATTCGGTAATGGACATCATAGACGTCCTACAGATCGCTGCCAACAGCGTCAATGAAAGAAAGTTCCGATTCGCACTAAATTTGATAGGGATTATGATAGGGTGCGCCGCTGTGACCGGACTCGTGTCGTTGACTCAGGGCTTTAGCAATAATATCAGTGGGCAGCTGGGTGCTTTAGGTGCTAATGTTATCACGGTTACGCCGTCGAGAGGAGGCTTCGGCCAGACAGGGGGTACAACGGGGACTGCACCTGAGCTGACTTTTCTCGATCTCAGCATCATATCGAGGATACCTGGAGTTGCTACTTCGACTCCCATCGACTCCGGGGGAGGCGTTTCGTACTCTGTTAAGGGCAAAACGTATACTAACTCGAGTGACGGGGGTGACGGATCAGTACTTCGTAATCAATAGCGCGCTTCAGATCACTCAGGGACGTGTCCTAAGCAGGACTGATTCAGGTGTAGCGGTTGTGGGTTCATCGATTGTTCAGCCGTCTGCGAACAACACGATCTTCGTGCTTGGTGATAGCATGAGGGTGACGGCTAATGTTAATGGAGTGTCTAAAAGCATGACTCTCAGGATCGTTGGGAATTCTGCAGACGACTGGTGGAAGCTTCGGGTCAAGTGACTCGGCGATACTTATCCCCATAAACACTTTCGACCAATTCTATGAGAGTGGTGGAAGTTTACAGCACTATTCAGGTCGTGGCTCAATCAGCTGACCTCGTGACGAATGTCACTGCGGCTATCCAGAAGCAGGTCAGTGGTATCCGTGTGTCGAACCCAGCAACCGCTAGGGCGACGGTAGCCAGCATATTGGGGACGGTTCAGGCGGTTCTGGGGGGTATTGCGGCGATATCGCTGGTCGTCGCTGGCGTAGGCATCGTGAACACGATGACGGTTAGCGTCCTGGAGAGGACGCGTGAGATTGGTACTCTTAAGGCCCTCGGCGCTAGGAGCCGGGACATACTGTTTATGTTTCTAACGGAGGCTGCCCTTACGGGGATCGTCGGTGGTATTATTGGGGCAATAGTTGGCTTCTTTGTCAGCACGATTGCCGGTGATATCATTGGGCTGTCGGCGGCGATTTCAATCTCTCTGGGTTTGTTAGTTGTGGGTTTCTCGATAATTACATGTGTACTCTCCGGTTTGTATCCTGCGTTGCATGCATCTAGGATGAATCCTGTGGAGGCTCTAAGAAGTGAGTAAAACTAATGTTGAAACTGTGAAGATGAAGGGAATACGAGGCTGGTTTGAGAGAAGAACTGGCAAGGACATGTGGATAGGCATATCCGTAGTACTGGCGGCTGCCATACTATCAGAGGTAACAACATTATTCAGGACGGGGGCGGCTGCATCGTCAACGGGGGCAAGTACAGTTCAGCGATATGACAATTATTTTAGGGAGTCGTTGTATCGACTCGGGACTTGGGTGCTCTCTAGCCTCATCATTCATGGCTCCTCTAGGCTTCTCAAGGGGAAGGGAAGCCTGAGAAGATTTTTTGCCATGAATGGTTTTGCGTACGTGCCGATACTGATTCAGAGTATACTCAGTGTCCTTGATGTCATGTTTTCGGGTGTATTGAGGAGCCCATTGGCTAGCCAGCCGACTTCTTCAATTGTTGCTTACCCAATTTAACCTACTCAGTCTGATCGCAATTGCTCTGTCAGCCGTCGCTGTGATGGCGAATTATGGGTTGAATCGTAAGAGGGCGGCTATTGTGGTTTTGATTCCGGTTATTTTAATTTTGGCTCTGGGGTTATTAGGCATCCCAATTGGGGTCGGGCGATCTAATGCATTCAGGGGAATTGGTGGGTTATTCGGCCGAGGCGGCGGAGGTGGCTTCGGTGGCACTCCCGGGGGATAAGATAAAATCATTTTCGAGCAGTTCGCGTGAGGGCGCGCGCTTCTCGTTATCGTTCGCCGGAGCCAGAAGAGTGGCTATTGGAAGCATGGTTCTGTGGTCCAAGGCCACGAGGAGTTTTTATCCCAGGTCGTAGCCTCGACCGTTTCGTCCGACCAGAGCGTCGAGTCGGAATAGGCGACCCGGCTATCGTCGAGGTGCCTGATGCTCCTCGCCTTGATGAAGCTCGCGTCGAGGAGCACGTCTACCTCCCTGGATCTGCCTTTGAGGAGACGGATGACCTTCTCCTCGATTATCAGTTGAAGCACATTCCATCCTACTCGTCGAGTGAAGCGGCTGATGACTGATCTTGGGTAACCTCTCTCGTCACTTTGTATGAGGCAGAGTCGTCTGAGCCGTCGATCCACGTCTAGGATCCGGGTGAGTTCCCGTAGGCTCCTGATCCCCTTCATACGCATGATTATGAGGGCTCTGAGGATGCCGAGTGGGTTCCTCGGCTTCCTGCCTGGTCCGGTGGTGTGGTAGCAGCCGATGAGCTGTTGCTGGGCAATGCTTAAGTCGACGTTTCTGAAGAGTGTTTCAAGGGTCTCGTGTTCGTCCTGTCTTATGGATTGGAACTCCTCTGGTTCCCGCCATGGGTGACGAGACCCTTACTGTCAAGATAAGTTTATCATCTATTTAGGGACAGGGCAGACGGTATGAGAAACGTTTTCAGGAATAGACAGTGAGGGTGTCGCGGGTGGCCTAGGCCCGCCGCGCGCTTGGTCCCGATGAGACCCCTAGGGCAGACTGGGCCAGACCCGAGCGGCTACCCGACTGGTCCGAGGAGAGACCCGATAGGAGCGTGCCGCCCGCAGGCCACCCGAGGTGACACCCGTGAAATACGTTGGAATAGACGTCCATAAAAAGATGTGTCAGGCAGCCGTCCTCGACGAGGACGGGACCCTACTCGATGAACAGCGATTCCCCAACGACCCCGAGGGAATCGAGGAGTTCGCCGGAAAGCTAACCACCTTCCGCTCTGAGATCAGAGCGGTGGTTGAGTCAACTGGGAACCTCTGGATCCCGATCCATGACAGGCTCGAGACACACGGATTCGACGTGGCCCTATCAAACCCATCAAAGACAAGGCTCATCGCCGAGGCGAAGGTGAAGACCGACAAGGTCGACGCCAGGACCCTCGCGGGGCTGCTCAGAGCAGACATGCTGCCGACCTGCTACGTGCCCGGGGAGGAGCTCCGGAGCCGACGTGAGCTCCTGAGGCACCGGCTGAATCTGGTTAAGGTCCGCACCGCTGTCAGGAACAGGATCCATGGGCTGCTCGACAAGCATGGCCTCAGGATGCCGGAGGTGACCCACTTCAGCAAGGGCAACGTGGAGTGGCTGAAGGGGCTCAGCCTCGGCTTCATGGATGACGCCATACTGCGCAGCGACCTCGCGCTCCTCGAGACGGTGGACACTCAGGTCAATGTGATCGAGGAGAAGATCGCTGTTCTGGCTGCTGAGGATCCAGGGTGCGGCTGCTGATGACGATGACTGGCGTCGGCTACTTCACCGCGATGATGGTGGTCTCGGAGGTCGGGGACATCGGTCGCTTCCGCGGTGAGAAGGAGTTCGCGTCCTGGATGGGGTTGGCTCCGTCGGTGCGTCAGTCGGGGGAGAAGACGAGGATGGGTGGTGTCTCTGGTCCCGGTAACAAGAGTTTGCTGCAGGGGGGTGGGGCACCGCCGTCACATACGTCAACCATCCGACTTTATTCCTTAGTCCGCGCTGAAACTCAATTAGTAAATACCAATGGAATAAATTATTAGGTGGACCCCACCGGGCCCGCCAATTACTGAACAGGGCCCTTTTTGTCGACTATCGTTGAGATGAAGGTTAAGTTTTTACGACGGTTATCATGTACTGAAAAACCTATTAAACGTGCGTTTGCGCCGTCCAGGTCATAGAGATATTCGATCATGTGGGGATTCTCCTGCTGGAGGAGTTGATTGACGTCAAGCTTGTTGACTCCCTCTTCGGTGTTTCGGTAAACTCTTTGTAGAATTGTTTCGCCGCCAATTTTTCTAATCATCTGCCTTGTTTCAAGGTCATGAATTGGAGTCAGGGAAGATAACTGAGTCCATCAGGTGGCAGATATGAGGCAGCCTTCCAGTAGTGCATGAATACATCCCCACACCACTTGAGAGCATCCCCTCCCTTCGCCTTGAAGCCATAGTAATCCAACTTATCATCGAGCGTTGGGAAGAGGATCCACGGCGCTTCCTTCTCAGACATCACCAAGGAGACTGGCAACTTATTGAGGAACCTTCTCCCCGACCTTGCTGACCTGAGAGGGTAATCCGGACCCATCCCTTTGAGATAACGAATGTAGGACTCAGAGGGCACTATGTTACTTGGCATAATAATCTTATTCTCGACACCCCTACGAACAGCGTCTTCGGTCAGCTTGGCGTTGGTTATGTTAGGTTGCTCAACTATGCTCCAAATGTGCTCCTCGGCTTCACCTATCATCTGCTGCATATCAGACAGGCTTGTCACAACATCGCTGATCAACGCACATGATGATAGTTCACCTAGCCGATGCTGAAACTCGAGTGGGAGTCCCGCAGCGACGTGAGTCTTGAAATAGGACCTGTTAGTCGAAAGAAATTCGTATCCGGAGATCAGTTTGATGACTTGCTCAGCGTAGGGTGTCAGGTTATACAGCCCCTTGCCATCCCGGTAGCAGAGGTCGAGGGCGACGAGCCGGGCAAGCTGCCGCGAAACCTCCTGGTTGTTGGTTTTAATCTCTGCGGAGAGCTCGGTGAGCTTTAAGGGCTTCCACTGAAGTGTTGTCAGTATGCGGAGTCTGTCCTCGCTAGACAATTCGAAAAACAGGTCTAGGGAGTCTTTCAATCATCCTCGACCTTCTAATAACGGACTAGGAATTAACATGATTTATTCTATGATTTCAAATCTTCCTCCTAAGAGAGGATAAAGACCACTTCCTCTTGGTGTCTATTCGACTTGATATGGATGGAAGGATCGAGGAGCACGCCTTCTCAATCGAGATGAAGTCTAAGAACTCGTTAAATCATATCAGCCTGTCTGACAGGTCGGTTGAGCCCGTTCTTATTCGGGGTGAGCTCGGCGGGTTGGAGGATGTATGTCTTCAGGAAGACGTCACACTGGTCGTGAGAGGTGTTAGGGGGACTCTTAGGCTTGAGATAAGTAGAGAGGAGCTTGTGAGGTTTTTGGCCAACGGTAACCCCTCGGAGGCTATGAAGAAATGAGTCTCGCGATTGAGACTCAGGGTCTTAGTAAATCTTATGGTTCACTGAAGGTGCTTAGGGAACTAAATCTCAATGTACCCGAGAAATCGATATTCGGCCTCCTTGGACCAAACGGATCCGGGAAAACGACTACTATCAAACTCCTCCTAGGCCTAATCAAACCCACCTCCGGAGGAGGCACACTTCTAGGACAGGACATCCAGAGAAACAGCGTCGAGGTCAGGAGTCGAATCGGATACCTCGCGCAGGTACCAAGCTACTACAACTACATGACCGCCCGCGAGATCCTCCTATTCAAGCTCCGATTCTACTACAGAGGCGAGAAGAAGACATTCGAGAAACGTATCGATGAGACGCTGGGATGGTTGAGCTCCAGGACAAGGCCGACCGCCCCATCAAGGGATTCTCGGGGGGTGAGAGGCAGCGCCTCGGTCTCGCGCAGGCTGAGGTCCACAGACCCGATCTCCTCATACTCGACGAGCCCGCCGCGAACCTCGACCCTGAGGGAAGAAAGGAGGTCCTAGGCTTGATGGAGGGCCTTCGCAGCCATTCCACAATCATCTACTCGACACACATACTCAACGATGTCCAGCATGTGAGCGACACCGTGGCGATCCTTAACAAGGGGAAGCTCCTCGCCGAGGCGCCGATATCTGAGCTCCTCAAGGGTCCGGGTGCCGCGGTCTACTGCATCACCGTGAAGGGCGACTACCAACCGCTCTGTGGCAGGATCAGATCCCTAGCGTGGGTAATAGGAGTGAATGTTGTCAACGGACCGAAAACTACACTGGAGGTGAGCGTCTCCGATGAGGGGAGGGCGGAGGATGACCTGCTTAGACTAGCGGTTACAGGAGGAGAAACTCATGTGACCGAGTTCGCCAAAAAGCGCTACGATCTGGAGGACGTTTTCATGAAGATCGTGGATGGTGGCAAAGTTGGAGAGTGAGTCTTCGATGATGAAGGTTGACGGTTCAGGGGTCCTCGGCGGGTTCTGGAATAAGGCTCGGGAGGAGAACGGCCGATGGTGGATTACCCGTAAGTGGCTCATCCGGTGCGGGATCTGGTCGATCCTCGTTAATGGGATCACATCGATCTTCATACTTAAGTCAAGACAGGCTGCGACGGCTCTTTCGGTACAGGAGATCATCACCGTATTCACTGGAGTCATGGGTTGGATGGCGGCCTTCGGCGTGATCATTCTGACTCAGAGCGACATCGTCGAGGAGAAGCTGTCGGGGACTGCGGAATGGGTCCTCTCCTCCCCATTGTCGAGGGGGGCCTTCGTCCTCTCTAAACTTCTTGTGAACTCGCTGTGGTTGCTGGGGATCATCGTTGTACTTCAGGGCGTTGTCTTCGACCTGATCTTAGGCTTCTTCGGCTTCGAAAACATAGCGATTGGTTATCTTGTTCAGGGCCTCGCTCTTCAGGGTCTTCACCTCCTCTTCTGGCTGAGCCTGATCGTAATGCTTGGAACATTCTTCGGGAGCAGAAATCCGGTCATCGGCATCCCATTGATCTTCCTCTTCGTTCAACAGCTTATCCCCGAGGTCCTCGGGCCTTACGTCAGCGGGATTCAGCTTGTGATGCCAGAGCGGCTAACTGACTACTCATATGTCATTCTGACGGGGGGGCATCTACCCTCATGGATTCCAGTAATAACAATGGCTTCAGCGTCGTTGATATTCGTAGCCCTCAGTGTCCTGAGGTTCAGAAGAGAGGAGTTCTAGTAAGGAGTGGATTTGTTTCATGGAATCTTCAGACAAATCAGGTCAATTAACAATTAATTCCGGAGGTCTGAAACAGGTGCTGCGGAAGCATCCCCTGTTTTTCTACTTCCTCATAGCATACGCATTTTCCTGGATCATTCTGATCCCCTACATACTCTCATCCTGGGGCCTTCTGCAAGGGGATTACACACTCATTTTTGCCCTACACACCTTCGGGCCGACCTTTGCCGCAATCATCATGACCAGCGTAACAGAGGGAAGAGAAGGTTTACATCGCTTGCGGCAGCGCATAAAACAGCGCAGTGCCAGTTGGCAATGGTACCTGTTCATCTTGCTCGGTATCCCCGCTCTGCTCCTGCTTGGGATTATTATCCAGCCTGGAGCGCTTGCAAGCTTTCAGGGCCTCACCTCCGCCATACTGGTTAGTTACCCGGTCTACTTTTTCGCCGTCTTCTTTGGAGGTGGACCACTTGGCGAAGAGATAGGCTGGCGTGGCTTCGCGTTGCCACGTATGCAGCCACGGTATGGGCCACTCTGGGGCACACTGCTTCTCGGGGTCCTCTGGGCCTTCTGGCATCTGGCGGACTTTTTAACGCCTGTTCACGGCGACTTCTTCACAAGTTTTCCCACATATTTCCTGGAAATTCTGTCGCTAGCAATCATCTTTACATGGGTCTTCAACCACACAGGGGGAAGCATCTTCACAGCTATCTTTGCACATACCAGCGTCAATACTCCGGAGCTTGTTTGGATACCACTCTTTATCGCAGTGGATGTAACCAGCATGCATCAGGCTTACCTTGTCGGCTTTGGTGTGCCGGCACTGTTGATAGTCATATTAACGCGCGGTCGGCTAGGCTACCAGCCAAATATGAACAGTTTACACAATCTGCCTCAAAAGAGGTGAGAAACCCTGAGAGAACCTTCTACCCATGATCGAAGAGCACTCAATGAGTTGATGCTCATCCTCGCTATACTCCTCATCACGCTTGCCGTCTCATTGTTCTTCGGGAAGGATGTATACATTTTTGGATACATTATGACGATAGTCTACATCCTTAGTAGATTTACTCGTCACGGCAGACCTCTACAGGAGTTGGGTGTAAAGGGCGGTTTTGCGGGGGACTTTAAGCGGATATGGTACTACTTTGGTATAGACGCGGTGTTATTCCAGCTTCTGCCGCCGACTCTTGGGATCGCCCTCGTGTTTGGGTACTACACTGATCTAGTGAGTCACATCACAGGTAGACTATCCATTAGTTTCGGTTCTCTAGAAGGGGTATCCGCAATTGTGGGATTACTGGTGGCGGTACTCATACTGACTTTAATGGAGGAGATCGTGTTCAGAGTCACGATTCAGGAAAGGCTGAGCTGGTTTATTGGGACTCCGGCGGCGATTCTCTTTACATCAATCGTATTTGGCTTGGTTCACTCCGTCGGAACAACAGGAAGTATACAGGTCGTTCTAGCCGATGTGATGGGTGTCATAATAGACGGTGCGTTCTTCGGAATTATTTATGCTAAGACACATAATCTTGCGGTAACATGGACCGCCCATTTCACCGCTGACGTAGTTGGACTCATTGTACTTGTATTGATATTCTGATCCGTATACTTTGCCATTTTTACTTTGACGAATGTGCACGATTTTTTAACCTCAAATTCATGGATCGAGTTGGTGTTTTCTCCGCCAGACTCCAATGCCTAATATGGCCACAGATACAGCCCATAAGACATAGTATCCTAACCCTACAACCATTTGCGACCCCAAAAAGAACAAACTAAAACTCATCACAGTCATCGAGGAGATGCTGATCAACCCAGAAACCAGCGAGAAAAACCCGGTCAAACCTGCGAGGACGAGAAGGACAAAGACCGCGATGAAGATGAAGCTGAGGGCCACTTCCGGCTTCTGTATCTCTCTCCAGAAGGTGATGACGGTTCCAGCGACCTCATACAGCGTAAGCGGGCGGTCGCCCCGGTAGGTGAATGGGAGGAGGAAAACGGAGCCAAGCGTAACTAACCCCAATAAGAAGCCTATTGTTCTGCTTGATTTGAACCCTATGTTACGGTCCCCTCGAAACGGTAGACATCTCTCCCATTCCTCTTAATATCTAAAATATGGTATTCCCCAATTTCCGAGGTGTTATTAACATGTTCATTTCCGCATGGTTGAACATCAAAATCACCTATGGCGACGATTACAATATTTTTAACTTTAGAAGGAATATAACTTACATCAATATTACTCGGCACTTTATCCCTTGAATAGACTGTTTTGATTACGGGCAAATTCATCTTTATTATTTTATTCACTTTTAGCTCAAAATCTTCCTTAGGAATACTAGTTAGATCTGTTTCGCATTTCAAATCAATCCTTATTTTATTCTCATGAATCTGCATTCCCGTCTGTATAGCACCATAATCCTTAATCAGTATCCGGTATAGTATATGCTGAGCACTTTCCATCCTCGCTCTCATCTCAACCATATAGCCGTCCCATCAGATGATCGAGATAGGTTCATTTAAATAATTTTAGAAAAAAGGAGGCATCAAATTCATTCGTCTAAAACCAATCTTGTCAGCTAATTTCTCCATTAGGCGGCAATATTTTACAGAAAGTTGACCTCCGGCGGCATAGTCCTCACCATCGAGCCCGGAGTCACTTGGACCATATCATCCAGAGAGTCCACAGCTTTATCGTAGAGGGCACTGAGCCCATGCTGCTATTCGAGGTCTTCAGCCCACCTAGGAAAGACTTCCTAAAGGCTGCGAAACCCTAACCATTAGATCGCCTAGGAAAACCAATGACATCTGTAACACCTCTGCCGCTAAAGAAACCAGAAAGAGTCCCCAAATCCGGGAATACATGAGAATATCCGAAAACGCGGAAGCGAAGCACCCCTCCTTCCCCACCCTGTACGTACGCGCAGACTAGAACTTCTTCATCCTCGGCTTGTGCGACTCCCTAGGTGCGAACGAGGCACACGCCTCCTTATTCTTATCAAGAACCTTGTGCTCCCGGGAGCAGTAGAAGGTGTTACGCGAGTACTTCTTGCACTCCCTGCACCTCTTCCCAACTCCCTGCCTACTCGCATCGCTCATGATCACAACTACTCCGCCTACCTCTAATAAACAGCACCCAACAACCAATGTTTATCCGACACGCCCCGCCACGAAGCCGCGAGCAACATGACCACCAGACCAGTCACCGCGGCAATAGCCATCCTCATTGGCCTCCTCCTAACATGGGCTACAGGCATGTACCCGACTCCCTTCGCCCGAATACAGATAGATGTCGTCACCTACGGAGCACCCCTCCCCTACTCGACCCGAGTCATCCCCACCGAATTCCTCACATACGACTGGTTCAACCTCGCCCTCGACCTCGCCTTCTGGGCCATCATAACCTACCTCATCCTCGCCGTCATCCTCCGCACAAGCCCGCCCAAGAAACCTGATCAATAACATATTGGTAGATTCGACACATAACTCCCTACCCGGCGCCGTCGATATCTACACTGTCCTCAACTAAGCGCCCGTAACATGCTCGCCGAGCAGATAGGCCCTCTCAGCTCCGGTTATCTTAACCCTGATCCACTCACCCAACCCAGCCTTCGAAACCACAGTGACCGCCTTGTATGAGCGGGTCCTCCCCATCTTCGCCCCGCTATGCCCAAGCTCGTCGAGCAGAACCTCCCCCTCCCAGCCGAGCCATGACTTGTTAGCCTCCGTCCCGACCCTCGTCCACAGATCGTCTAACCTCCTCGACCTAGCCTTAATGATCCTACCGTTCAACTGCCCGTCGAGCCCGACGGCCTCCGTCCCAGGCCTAGGCCAGAACCTGTTCATGTTCAACGCGTCCGGGCGGAGCCACTCGACTAGCGACAGGCTCTCACCGAACTGCTCCTCAGACTCACCCGGGAAGCCGCATATGATGTCCGTCGAGACACCTAGCCCGGGTACGCCCTCCCTGAAGCGCGTCGCCAGTTCCTTGAAATCAGCGACGCTGTACCTCCTCCTCATCCTCGCCAGCACCTCGTCGCTACCCGCCTGAACCGGCGCGTGGAGGAACCTGAACACCTTATCCCCCCGGAAGGCGTCGATGAGATCGTCGACGATCGGCAGAGCCGAGTTAGGAGTCATCATGCCGACGCGTATCATGAAGTCGCCATCGATCTCCCCCAGCCTCCGGAGTAGATCTGCTAACCTAACGCCATTATCATCGTAGGCCGCGGTGTCCTCCGCCGTCAACCAGATCTCACTACAACCAGAGGCGACGGCCTCCTCCGCGTCCCGCACGATCCCCTCCGCGGGGAACGATCTAAGCCTCCCACGGGCTACTTTGACTATACAGTAGCTGCAGTTACCGAGACACCCCGCCGCGATGGGGGCGATGTGGACGACATCGCTGAACCTCATCCTGGGTAGGCATGTTCGATCCGGTGAGGTCCCGCCTAGGTAAACAACCCTCTCACCTTCCACAGCAGCTTTGACCGCTTCCGGTATCCTCGCCACATCGTCGGGCCCCACCAAGCTAGCGTCTGGTGACACCTCCTCGACTAGTTCTCTCTGAGCCTTCGGCATACACCCCGCGACGACGATCCGTTTTCCCTCAAGCTCCCTGAGTCTCCTCACCACCTTATGCTCAGTTGGCGTCTTCACGATACAAGTCAGTAAAACCGAGACATCCGCATCCTCAGCCGAGTCGACGATCTCGTGTCCAGCCTCCAGGAGTAGACCCGAGGCGATCTCAGCATCCGCCCTGTTAGCGCTGCAACCGTAGACCTCGACATAGACCCTGGTCAAGATGCCTCAGACAGACGGGGATACGCCCACAATATAACCCTACACGTCACTGCCACGTGCGTGTCTCAGCATCAGGAGCCGCTCACTCAGTCTGGTCCCCGCGCCGAAGACCCTCGTCCTTCCCTCCCTGATAGCCCGGATCACGTCCTTGGGATCCCTCGACTCCGACTCAACAACCGTGTACGACCGCCCAATCGTTTCTGGGAAGTGAGCGTCACTCCCACCTGTTTCAGGCAATTTGAGCTTCTTCGCCACATTCCTATTCCAGCCCATCACCAACCCGAAGGGGAACTGGGCCGCATTCGCAACCTCAACTGCATCGAAACCCGCCTCATCAGCCCCCCTAAGGCTGACGAAGCTTCTCGGCATTGCCTTCGGGTGAGCGAGAACTGCAGTGGCTCCCTGAGAGTGTATTCTCTCGACCGTTTCAACCATCGACAAACCACTCGGCACTACTTCTACTGGATCGAGACAGAGTATGTGCGCGCCGCGTGCTGACACTTCGAGCCCTGGGACGATTATGATCCCGTCATGTTCACAGGCGCTCAAACCCTCAATTGTGTCGTGGTCACAGATCGCATAGCCGTCGAGTCCTAGTCTTATACAAGCCGAATTAATATCGGAGAAATTATTGATAGCATCCCTACTGAAGCGGGTGTGGACATGGAGATCGATCTTTAAAGATATTCTATCCATACCACGCTCAGTTGATGTATGGCGAGGCTCCATTAAATGTTTCCAATAAAAAATGGTGAGAAAAAAAGAGGTTACCTGTGGCTTACCGCTGAGGAGAGAACGATGCCCAGACGACCACGATCATGAGGGTCAGCACTGTACCGGCCGCGCCTGAGAGTATCCAGTCTAGCCCGAAATTGGGCCACATGAGCAATATCCATTGACTCAGCGGTGTGTACACCATTCTCGCGACTATGCCTCCGACGAAGCCGAGAACGGCGAAAACCAATAAAACTGTCAATCTACCTGCCATACTATCAACCTTGCTCATGGATGAGTCCGTTTATATATTAAGGGTGCCGTATCGTGAAAATGTTCATTTTATTAAAAAATGAGTGTTTCAAATAAGAAATTTAACTAAACGATGTAATAGTTACTCTCATTGTCCAAGATTCTCATTACAAGAATATGTTAAAATAATATGAAAAAAAGGTGTAATCTACGCATATAGTTACATTGGTGAGCCAGCAGTTTGATGCCCCTTACGACTCGCATTATCTTCGAGCGTAATCTATAATGAGCTTCGCTAATAGATGGGAAAAGAGCAACGATCCGTCCTTATCCAACAAGGTTAAGGACGCCGTCAGGCCACCGGGCCCCCTCAAGCCCCGCCTCGACGCGGCCACCAAGCGGATCGAGATGCAGATCCAACGCCTCGACCAGGCAAGCAACCGCTTCCAGGAGCGCGACAAGACGATCTTCAACAGGATCGTCGACGCGTACGCTAAGCACGACACAGCACGCGCAAACGTCTTCGCAAACGAGCTCGCCGAGATCCGCAAGATGGAGAAGATGATCTTCCACGCCAAGCTCGCCCTAGAGCAGATCACGCTGCGCCTCAAGACCGTAACGGAGCTGGGTGACGTCGCAGTCACGCTCCTGCCGGTCGTCGGTGTCATAAGCGACATCAAGACGGGCATGGCGGCGATCAGTCCACAGGCCGAGAAGGAGCTGGGTGAGATCGGTAACCTCCTCAGCGGCATCGTCGTGGACGCAGGCGCGGTAACGGGAATGACCATCAACTTCGAGTCGGTGAACGAGGACTCGGCCAAGATATTGGACGAGGCCCAGACCATCGCCGAGTCGAGGATGAAGGACACCTTCCCAGAGCTGCCCGGCGGACAGAGCAAGGTCGGCGCAGGCCTAGGCGACAGAGTGTAAAAGGAGCGAACCAGAGATGGAAAACCGCCCCTCCCCCTCTTTTTTAACCACCCCAAACGTTGGGGTGATCGACCTGGGCGCATCCAGGCCAGTTTCTAGCCTAAGCTGTTAAAGGAGAAAGCAGAAATGGGCATACTGAACCGCCAGCAGAGTATCCTTCCGACCCCCGAGTCGATAAACGAGCTTAAGCGCCAGAGCATGAGGCTCGAACAGGTTAACTCCAAGCTTAGGGAGCGTGACCGCGTGCTGTTCGAGATGGTTGGCAAGGCGGTTCAGAAGAAGGACTCGGCACGCGCGCAGATCTACGCGAACGAGCTCAGCAGGGTTCGCCACATAAAGCAGGTGATATCCCAGAGCCAACTCGCCATAGACTGCATCACGATCAGACTCGAGAACTTCCTCGACCTCTATCAGGTAGTTCAGGAGATGAAACCCATCTCAGAGGTCGTCAAGGAAGTCTCAGCAGATGTACAACAGGTAATGCCTCAGTTCGCAGCGGGCCTCGAGCAGCTGAACATAGTCGCCAGCGAGACCCTTATGCAGACGACGATCGATTTCCGCCAGCCCGCACTGGACGGGATGTTCAGCGTCAAGAGCCAGGAGAGCGCCGACATCCTCAGAGAGGTCTCGAACATGGTCGAGAACAGCCTGCACGAGAGCTTCCCTGAGCCACCAGTCACGGTCGCGGTTGCGCCGAAGATAGCGAATAGGCAGACAGAGGCAGTCGCCTACGGATATGAGCCAACATTCGCATCCCGCACCTCGCAGACTGGTGAGACAACGAATGACTGGAGTATGCTCTCGGACGACGTCGTGAAGATGCTCGACCAGATCAGTGGAAAAGGGCGCGTCAAAATGGAGGAGGTAGTGGCATGAGCGTAGCTACTATGCTTGAGAACGAGGCAATGAAGTACGCCGCCGACGCCGTAAAGTACGACAAGATGGGCGATAAGGACAAGGCGACCGACTCGTACAAGAGAGCGGTCGAACAACTAACCCGCCTCATCAAACTATACCCAGACTACACATTCAACAAATTCTACGTCGAGAAAGTCACCACCTACCAGGAACGTATAAGGCTCCTCAAGTCAGAGGACGGCGAGGAAACCGGTATCGAGAAGTTCACGAGCTTCGAGACAAAACAGACCGGATCATCCGAGTCCCAGATGGAGGCTGAAGATACTGAGCCAACCGAGAAGCCAAACGTCACCTGGGGCGAAGTTGCGGGCCTCGAAGACGCCAAGAAGGCGATCAAGGAGGTCATCGTCTACCCAGTCAAACGCCCCGACCTCTTCCCACTCGGGTGGTCAAGGGGACTTCTCCTCTTCGGTCCACCGGGCTGTGGTAAGACGCTTCTCGCCGCAGCGGTGGCGAACGAGATCGAGGCGCAATTCATACAGATAGACCCCGCCAACATCATGTCGAAGTGGCTTGGAGCAGCGGAGCAGAACGTCGCCAAGATATTCGGTGGCGCGCGCCGCACAGCCATCGCGGGGAAGCCAGTAATCATCTTCATGGACGAGGTGGACAGCATACTCGGCGTCCACACCAATGAGGTTGGAGGCGAGGTACGCATGAGGAACCAGTTCCTCAAGGAGATGGACGGCCTCCAAGACAAGGGCAAGAACTACCACCTATACGTCGTCGCCGCGACTAACAAGCCGTGGGACCTGGACTGGGCGTTCATCCGCCGCTTCCAGAAGAGGGTGATGGTGCCCCTCCCCGACTACGCGACACGCCTACAGATGTTCGAGATCAACAGCGCACAGCTAGAGATGACCCCGGATGTAGATTTCCACATCCTCACACAGCTTACGGATGGCTACAGCGGAAGCGACATCAAGGACATCTGCCAGGTCGTCCGCCAGGAGGTCATCAGGGAACTCTTCGAGTCCGGGGAAGCCGATAATACTACGAAGAAGCCGAGGCCGCTCTCGATGGGTGACTTCAAGCAAGCCATCTCCAACAGGAAGCCAAGCGTCTCCAAGGAGATGATTAAGGAGTACGACAAGTGGTTCGACCAGTTCAAGGCACTATAGGAGAAATTTGAAATGGAAAACCCAAAAACGGATCACATCGTGAAAGCCGCCACTGAGCTCGGTGAGACTTATACAGAGTCAGCCCAGCTTCTGAGCGGAATGAGGGGAGCCATGAACGAGGCTAATCAGCTCTACGATCACGGATACGGTGGAGCAGGCAACAGTCTCATAAAATTCGGCATCACTCTCATCCTAGTACCCGAACCATTCATGGTCTCGGACGTGATAGGCGCTGGAATCGTTGCCGCCGGCTTCCTATACAAGAAGATTGTACCGCCACCAATGTACATCGACAACATATTCGATACGATTCAGGAGCAGGTGAAGGCACTCCACTCAGCAGGGGAGAACCTCACACAGAACTTTTCGGTACCCGTCGACTTCTCGTCGATGCATTTCGAGATCTAAGCTTTCCGAGAGACTAATTCACGGTACTCTTTTAGGAATTCCTCCCTCATCTCAGCCTTCTTCTTTGCTGGGAGGAAGCTCGTCTCGATCGAGTCGAGGCTTATCCTCATGAGCTCGTCAACGGAGAGGCCTAGTTGGCTGTTGAGTTGGAGGTACTCGTTGTTCATGTCCGTGTTGAACATTGGTGGGTCGTCGCTGTTGACGCTGACCTTGATGCCATGCTTTATGAAGTTCCTGATGGGATGCTCGTTCAGCGCCTTTATCGCCCCTGTCCGTAGGTTGCTGACAGGGCAAGTCTCGATCGCAATCCCTCTCTCCCTGATCTCCTTGAGGAGGGCTGGGTCCTTTACCGCGGTAGTGCCATGTCCTATCCTCTCAACGCCGAGGGTCTTCACGGCTCCCCAGATGCTCTCGGGTCCGGCTGCCTCCCCGGCGTGGGCTACGAGGTGGAGGCCGAGGTCCTTAGCCTTCTTGTACGCCTTTTCGTATGGCTCTGGGGGGAAGTCGTCCTCACTGCCACCGATGTCGATGGCGACGACGTTGTCTCCCTTCTTCTTTATCCAGTCGAGCTCCTTCATCGCGGTCACCGGCCCGTAGTTGCGGACGAGGTCAACTCTGATGGTGCAGGATATCCCGAATTTCCTCTTTGCCCGTTTGATGCCCTTGTTTACCGCATCGAGCATCTTGCCATAGTCGAGGCCCCTCCTCACGAGGTCGTTCGGGGAGAGAATAGCCTCGACGTGCTTCACGTTGGAGGCAGCGTCGGATTCAAGCATCTCGTAGGTGATCCTCTCGAAATACTTCTCGTCAGCTATGCAGTCGTTCACGGTGCTGTAGACGGAGATGAAGTGGGGGAAGTCCTTGTACTGGAAGAATTGCTTGATGTCGTCGATGGAGTTGAACTGGGTCTTGGCTCCGCTGTCCTCGATTATACCCATGAGGGTCTCCGGCTTTGTGGAGCCCACGATGTGTACGTGCTGCTCGAGCTTTGGGAGGCGCCTTATTGTCTCGGCTGTGTCCATTACAGGGGATGGGAGCGCTCGACTAATTAGTCTTCTTGAGGCCCCCGTAGGTCTCCTTAGTGAAGAGGATCATGGTGGCGGTCATGATTATTGAGATGGCTATGATGACCATGTTGGAGTAGAAGTAGCCGCCCGTGGAGTCGACTGAGTCCCACCGTAGAATGGAGTGATGAGAGAGTAGCCGATGGTGCCGAACCCGTTGACGAGGCCGAGGCCAATGCTCGCCTTGCTCATGGGCAGGACCTCGGGTACCATGCTGAAGAAGAGGACCCACATGGAGGCGCAGAAGTTGATGCTGAAGCTGAGGGTTGCATAGAGGGGCACGGGGAGTCCGCCGGGTGAGAAGATGAACGTGGCGAGGAAGAGGGTGTAGAGGCAGGAGAAGATGATGAGGGGGAGCTTCCTCTTCCTGAGCCTGTCCGAGATGGCGCCCATGGCTATGCAGCCGGGTATGCCAGCGATGCTGCCGAGGCTCGTGATCGAGTCCGCCCTCGACGTAGGTGAGTCCCTTCGTCTCCATGAGGAAGAGGGTCATCCAGGAGTTGAGGACCCAGCCGAAGCTTAGGAGGAGGTAGCCGACGATGAAGGGGTAGATCCTCTTGTCGCGGAGGACCTCGCCGAGGTTCTTCATGAGGTTGCCGTTGGACTTTTTCTCGACGTGGTTCCCGTTGGGGTCGTTCTTGAGTATGAAGAAGTTCATCCCGATAGTTGACGAGGAGTATGAGGGCGACGAGGAGGTAGAGGTTTCTCCAGCCGCCGAACATGGAGTCGGCGAGGGGGAAGCCCATGTAAGCGGTGAAGTTACCGAGCCCACTGGCAGCGCTAAGTATCCCGATTGCGGTGGCCCGGCGCTCGATGGGGAACCACTGGGAGATGATGGCGACGAAGTTGATGTAGAAGACGCTGCAGCCGACCCCCATGATTATCTGGGCGACGACGAGCATCTCGAACCTGAAGCTGACCCAGAAGAGGAAGATACCGACGAGTGTGAGGGCGGTGAAGCCGAGGATGGTCTTGCGGGGCCCGAACATGTCGGTGAACATCCCCGCGGGGATCTGCATGATACCGTAGATGATGAAGAAGGCCGTGATGAGGAGGCCCATCGTGCCCTTGTTTATGTCGAGTTCCTGGATGAGAACGGGTGAGAGCGCCGAGGCGGCGGCCTTGAGCATGTTCTCGGCGATAGTAGGTGATGCAGATCGTGAGTCAGGACGACGAGGGCGAACCAGCGCTTGTTCTCCAAGGGGGCTCCACTTTCCCGTGTGGGACGCTGAGGCGCTTCTTAAGGCTTCCCGACTTTGTCGGGTAAAAAAACTTATCATAAATACTATGCATCTTGAAGGCGTGTCAACTGATAAGCGCGCGGAGATAGGCGTCATAGGCGGGACGGGGGTATACGATCCTGAGATGCTGGAGGATCGGAGGGAAGTCAAGGTCTTCACCCCCTACGGTTCAACGTCGGATATGATCACGTTGGGAACCGTGGGAGGGCGGAGGGTTGCCTTCCTCCCACGCCATGGTAGAGGGCACGTCATACCTCCCCATATGATCAACGCCAGGGCGAATATATGGGCGCTCAAGGAGCTGGGTGTCAAGCAGGTCGTGGCATCAAGTGCGGTGGGTAGCCTGAGGGAGGATTATAAGCCCGGCGACTTCGTCCTCACCGACCAGTTCATAGACAGGACGAAGGAGAGGCCGGACACGTTCTACGAGGGGGGTCAGGTATGCCATATAAGCAGCGCAGATCCGATATGCCCGACCCTCCACGACTACTTTCACAAGTACGCGAAGAAGCTCAAGCTCCCCGTTCACGATAAGGGAACGTACGTCTGTGTTCAGGGCCCGAGGTTCAGCACGAGGGCCGAGTCCAGGCTCTTCAGGCAGTGGAACTGCGACATAATTGGGATGACACTCTATCCCGAGGTCGTCCTCGCTCGTGAGCAGGAGATGTGCTATGTCACTGTGGCGATGGTCACCGACTACGATGTCTGGGCGGATAAACCGGTGTCGACGGCGGACGTGGTCGAAACAATGCAGCGCAATGCAGCGAACTTCAAGAAGCTGGTGATGGGCGCTCTCCCAGGAATGCCTGATGAACGTAGCTGCGGCTGCTGCGACGCCCTGAAGTTTGCGCTGATCTAGCTGAGAACCTTCTTATCCGTTTCTGGCTCCGTTTATTCCGTGACCAAGCTCAATTACGTCTTCATGGTGCTGAAGGAGCACCCCTACGGTAGGGAGATGCTGAGGCAGCTCCTCGCCTCCGGATTCGAGCCTAAGGCGATCGTGGAGGAGGACTCGCCGATAGGAGACGAGGAGAGGGAGAAGTTCCTCACCCGCATCAAGGGCTTCCCGGTTGCGCCCACTTTCACCGAGCAGCTCAGGGGTAGAAGCATTGAGCGCTACTCGGTCCCGCACCACAATAAGAGGGAGTCGCGTGAGCTACTGGAGGGACTGAAGCCGGATTTCATCGTCCTCGGTGGGACCAGGATCATAAAGCCCGCCATCATCAACATACCCAAGGACGGAATGGTCAACAGCCACCCTGGCCTTCTCCCCGAGTGCAGGGGCTCAGCAAGCGTAGCTTGGAGCATATACTTTGACATACCAATCGGATGCACTGTCCACTTCATCGACCCGAACATAGACACGGGGGCGATTATCAAGAAGCAGGTGATACCCGTCCACAAGGGAGACACCTACGAGAAGCTCTGCTGGGAGACGATCGCCCTAGCGGGGGAGCTGATGGTCTACGCGGTGGACCAGTGGACGAAGGGGACACTGAAGGGTGTACCCCAGCCCGTTGGGCAGGAGGCCCTCAAGGTCGCGCCACCGGACGTGCTCGAGGTCGTCTACAAGAAGCTCAGGGACGGTACCTACAAGCACTTCGTCGATTAATGCACCTTAAGTGCACATTTTTACACATATTTGATTGTGAACGAGGCCGTTTTTAGGTTCCTTTTTAGAAAATAAACGATAAATTGGCTTGGAGGGGGTACCCCCCTCCCCTATTTTTTAGAATTCCGGTTTCGGCTTGCCGCGCTTCTTGTCGTAGCTGGCTTTGACGAGTCCGTAGTAGGGTGGGCTCGGCTTCCAGGGGCGGCTTTTGAACTCGGGGTGGAACTGGGTCCCGAAGAAGAAGTAGTTGCTCGGTATCTCTATCATCTCCTTGCGGCGCCCGTCGGTGCTCCACGCGCCGAAGACCACTCCGGCCTTCTCGAGGCGCTCCCAGTACTCGGGGTTGACCTCCCACCTGTGACGGTGGCGCTCGTGTACGAGCTCGGAGCCGTAGAGCTTGTGGGCAATTGTACCCGGCTTGATGTGGACTGGGTGTGCCCCGAGACGCATGGTGCCACCCATCTCGTTGACGCCCCTCTGCTCGGGGAGCAGGTCGATCACCGGGTTCGTAGTATGTGGCTCGCACTCAGTGCTGTCCGCGTCCTTCAACCCGAGGATGTCGCGGCTCATCTCCACTAGGCTGAGCTGTAGCCCGTAGCAGATGCCGAGGAAGGGTTTGTCGTGGGTCCTGCAGTACTCGATGGTGCGCACCTTGCCGAGGGCACCGCGTTTACCGAAGCCACCGGGGACGATGACGCCGTCGAAGCCCTCAAGCACCTCGACCTTCTCGGGGTGCTTCTCGAACTCCTCCGTCTCTATCCATTCGATGTTTATCCTGCATCCGGAGGCCGCGGCGGCGTGGCGGAGCGCCTCGTTGACGCTGACGTAGCAGTCGCGCAACTCCGCGTACTTGCCGCACATGGCTATGCGTACTGATTCCTCAGGATCCTTGTACTTGGCGACCATCTTCCTCCAGTCGCTCCACTCGGCCTTCGGCTTGTCGAGGCCGAGATACTCGGCGACGACGTCCCCCATGCCCTGCCCTTCGAGGACTAGGGGTAGCTCGTAGAGGGACTGGACGTTTACACTGGTGAAGACGGCGCGCTCCTCGACGCTGCAATAGAGGGCGATCTTCTGCTTGGCGCCCGCTGGGAGTTCGCCCTCCTCGCATCGGGCGGCGATGATGTCTGGCTGGAGGCCAATGGCGCGTAACTCCTTGACGCTGTGCTGCGTTGGCTTTGTCTTGGGCTCACCGACGGCTTCGAGGACAGGTACTAGTGTGACGTGTATTAGCAGCGTGTCGCCGCGCTTCTCCTCCTGCCTCATCTGGCGGAAGGCTTCGAGGAAGGGTAGACTCTCGATGTCACCGACTGTGCCTCCGCATTCAACGAGTACTACGTCTGCGCGGCTCTTCTCCGCGACGAGGCGTATGCGGCGCTTCACCTCGTCGGTGATGTGGGGAATTATCTGTACGCAGCGGCCAAGGAAGCCGCCTTCGCGCTCGCGGCGGATGACCTGCTGGTAGAGCTGGCCGCTCGTCACGTTGTTTAGCCCTGAGAGTTCGACGCCTAGGAATCTCTCGTAGGCGCCGAGGTCCATGTCCGCCTCGTATCCGTCGTCGAGGACGAAGACCTCGCCGTGGATGTAGGGGTTCATGGTGCCAGCGTCGACGTTGAGGTATGGGTCGCACTTTATGGCGGATACTTTGAATCCGCGTACCTGGAGCATCTTCCCGACGCTGCAGGTGACTAGGCCCTTTCCTATGCCGCTGAGCACCCCGCCAGTAATAAAAACGTACTTCGTCAAGGGGGAGACCTGCCCATAATGAACCCAACGTGCAATGGGGGCGATTATAAACCCTTCGAAGCGGTGCTGCACAGGCGTGTGAAATACCCCGATTCGTATGGGCTCGGGTTAAGCCTCCGTGAACTTCAGGATTTTCTCGACGGTCATCTCAGTAGAGCGCTTACCCGTAAGCTCCTCCAGCCTGATCTTACCGAAGACAACATTGCCAAGAGCATTTCCATCCCCACTGAACAGCTTCTGGACCCTAATCTTGACTCCTTCCGTATCCGAGCTTAGTCTCTCGGCGAAGAGGTTCATCACCTTCGCCTTCTCTGATGCGTCTTCGATGAACTCGACCCTGCCCGAGAACATAGCGGAGGCGTACATGTTAACGCAGGCTCCCTCCATGATGCCCTGGTCGACTACGACGACTCCCCAGGCACGAGGGTTCCTCTTGATGAACTCTATCTTCTTTCCCTCCTTGGCGCAGTGGAAATAGACTACGTTCTCTTTCTCGTCGTAGACATAGCCCATCGGCACGGCGTAGGGTTCCCCTCCATCGGCGAGGCTGAGTACGAAGTACTTCGAGTAGCGGAGGATTCGTTTGAGCGTCTTCGAGTCGTTGACCTCGCGGTCCACGCGTCTGAGGTGGAACTTCATGGCTGATGCTTGGGCGTCTCTGTTTGTAAAGCTTTCAGAGGAGGCTCTCAGCCGTCATCTCAGGGGGTTTCGTTATACCCATCAACTTGAGGATGGTTGGGGAGACGCAGCTTAGCCCCAGACCCCTCTTCAGTTTGACCATGCGTAACTTGGGGTCATCGGTGATTAGAATGAATGGGACCGGGTTTGTGCCGTGGCTCGGGTTCGGTTCCCCGTTGGGGTAGAACATGGTCTCGATGTTGCCGTGGTCCCCAGTGACGAGGATCGTGTAACCCTTCGTGAGCCCCGCGTTGACCACCAGCCCTAGGCATTCGTCTACCACTTCACACGCCTTGATCCCAGCGGGCATGTTCGCTGAGTGACCTACTAGATCCCCGTTGGCGTAGTTGACGAGTATGAAGTCGTAGACGCCCTTCGATATCTCGGGTACTAGCTTCTCTGTTATCTCGGGGGCGCTCATCTCCGGCTTCTCCTCGTAGCTGGGGACCTTGGGGCTGGGGACGAGTATTCTGTCCTCGCCGGGGACGGGGTCCTCTATCTGGCTGTTGAAGAAGAAGGTGACGTGTGCATACTTCTCCGTCTCTGCTATCCTGAGCTGCCTGAGACCATTCGCGGCGAGGATCTGGGCGAGGTTTTTCTCCACCGTATTCTGAGGGAAGGCGACGGGGAGGGCTAGGTGCTTATCGTACCCGCTCATGCAAACAAAGTGGACGCGTGGGAACTTTTTGCGGGGAAAGTGGTCGAAGCCGTTCTGGGTCAGGGCGTAGGTGATCTGCCGTGCTCGGTCGCTTCGGAAGTTCCAGAAGATGATCGAGTCCTCGGCGTTGATGGTGGCGACGGGTTTTCCATCTTCGACTATGACGATTGGTTGGATGTAATAGTCGGTGGGGTCGCCACGCTGATAGGCGTGGTCGATGGCCTCCAGCGGGTCGGTTTCCTTCCACCCCTCGCCCTGCGTGAGGAGGTCATATGCCTTTAGGGTCCTGTCCCAGTTCGTGTCCCTGTCCATCGCATAGTAGCGGCCCACCATGGTCGCGATTCTGCCCACTCCCTTCTCTTTGATCTGCTTCTGAGTCTCCTCGATGAAGCCCTTAGCGGATCGCTCGGGTACGTCGCGGCCATCGAGGAAGCAGTGGATGAAGACATCCCCGAGGGTGTGGCGCTTGGCGAGTTCGAGGAGCGAGTAGAGGTGGAAAGTGGAGCCGTGGATGCCCTGGTCACTCAGGAGCCCCATGAGGTGGAGGGCGGAGCCCTTCTCCCTGCAGTTCTCGATTGCACTCAGGAGGGCTGGGTTCTCGAAGAATGAGCCGTTATAGATGGCCTGGTTGATCTCCTCAAAGGGTTGCCAGACGATCCTGCCGGCGCCCATCGTGAGGTGGCCCGGCTCGGAGCCTCCCTGCGTCCCCTCGGGGAGCCCCACGGCGTTACCGGTGCACTTCAGCAGCGTCCAGGGATATTTCTTCATATAGTTTGAGTCGTTGGGCACTTTTGCCTGCCTGACGGCGTTCCCGAACGTCTCATCTGAGAACCCCCAGCCGTCCCTGACCACGAGGATGACTTTCCCCGCCATGGTATGCAGAGGGTTGTGCGGGATAGAAAAGGGTCACTCCCGCGGTGGAAGGTGATAAACCGGGGTTTGGCGATCAATGTTCCGAGTGTGTTCTCGATGAAGATAACGTCGGTTGAGGCCAAGATCTACAATGTGCCCATCCACGTACCCATCATGGAACGGGACTATGATCGCCCTATAGTATTCGTCACCGTGGAGACGGACGAGGGTGTGACCGGCTACGGGCTCACCGGGGCGATTCAGCGTTCCGGGATCAAGGAGTTCATCAACAAGGAGCTCGCCCCCCTGCTGAAGGGAAAGAACCCCCTCGAGACCGAGGCCCTCTGGAACCAGATGTACGTCACCCACAACCCCCGCAGCCAGACGGGAATGTGGAGCTCAGCCGTGAGCGCCGTCGACATCGCCCTCTGGGACGTGAAGGGAAAGCACTACGGTGAGCCAGTCTGGAGACTGCTCGGCGGGGCGAAGAAGAAGGTCCCCGCCTACATCACATTCGGCCTACTAGAGTTTGACAAGGAGCAGCTCGCGGAGATGGCGACACGCTTCGTCAAGGAGGGGCAGGACAAGCTCAAGATGGTCGTTGCGATAAACGACGCGGATGACCCGGCTGAGGACGCCGCACGCGTGAAGGCGGTCAGGGAGGCGATCGGTGACAAGGTTCAGCTCATGATGGACGCCAACTACCTCTTCCCATTCAACAGGGCGCTCGAGCTGGCGAAGATGGTGGAACAGTATAGGATTAGCTGGTTCGAGGAGCCCCTCTATGGGAATGATGCTCGTCTGCTCGCCGACTTACGCAGGAAGACCAGCATCCCCATCTCCGCGGGGCAGAACGAGGGCTCCAAGTTCCGCCACCTCGAACTCCTCCTGAACGGCTCAGTAGACCTCCTCCAGCCAAACGTGTGCTACGTCGGCGGCTACACGGAGGGGATGAAGGTGGCGGCGATGGCGCAGGCCTTCAACCTCCTGATAGCAAACGGCGGGGGCTGGCCCCACCACAACATGCACCTGCAGGCGGCGGCGCCAAACGGCTGGAGGGTAGAGTTCCACTACCTCATGTGGAAGGTGGGTGAGGCGATTTACAAGAACCCTCCAGGCCCGATTAGGGGGTGGGTCACCCTCTCCGAGGAGCCCGGACTCGGCCTCGAGCCTAGGGAGGACGCCCTGGAAGGTTACTTGGTAAAGTAGAAATAAGATGTCCCCATTAGGGGATGTATCAAAAAGGGTTACAGTGGGAGTTTCTTTCCGTCGACGTCTAGGAGCTGCCTCCACCTGTTGACGGCCTGCCCCTGGATGTACTCGTACTCGGAGTCATCGAGGTGCCTGAACCTTCCCTGGAGGCTTAGGGCCTCCCTGACGGGCTTTAACTCACGTGGCTTGTAGGTGAGCTTGAAGTTGTTGCCCTCGGTGACCTCGTAGAGGGGCCAGATGCCTGACTCAACCATGAGGCGCGCCACCTTTATGGTGCGCGCAGGGTCGAAGCCCCAGCCGGTGGGGCATGGGCTCTGGACGTGTAGATACTTGAAGCCCTTGATGCCCTTCGCGTACTGGAGTTTGCCGATGAGGTCGTTAGGGTAGGCGATGCTCGCAGTTGCGACGTATGGGATGTTGTGGGCCGCCATGATGAAGGGGACGTTCTTCTTGTTCGACCTCTTCCCCCTGCTCTCCGAGGCGACTGGCGTAGTGGTCGTGGACGCGTATATGGGCGTAAGCCCGCTGCGCTGTCCACCAGTGTTCATGTATGCCTCGTTGTCGGCGCATATCCAGAGGACGTTCTCGTTCCTCTCCGCCGCCGCGCTCATGGCTTGGAGCCCGATGTCGGCTGTTCCGCCGTCGCCGTAGAAACCGACGACGATCATGTCCTTGCCAACGGCTTCGAGGCCGTTAGTTATGCCGCTGATGAGTGCGCCTCCTCCCTCGAAGACTGTGCCCCTCCAGTAGAGAGGAATGCTCCCCTGGAGCGCGATCCAGATGCAGCCGGGGACGGATGTGTAGACTGTGTTCTTGCCGAGTACCTTGAACGCGATCCTGGCTAGTGTGGCGTGACCGCAGCCCTGGCAGCTGCTGTTGCCCATGGCCATGATCTCTTCGCCTTCTATGCGCTGGAATGCCGATGGTTTGCTCATCTTAAGCGCCTCCTACCCACTCGACGGCTGTGGAAACCGGCTCCGTGACCGCCCTCAGTGTCTTCTCCGCTATCCTCTTGACAATCCCCGTGGTTACCTCGTCGCCGGCCATGCCTGTGTGGAACCCGAGGACCTTCGGCCTCTCCGCCATGTCGTAGATGGCGCTACGCGTCTCGTTGAGGACGTTACCGCCCCCGCCGAGGCTTACGTTCCTGTCGATGACGCCGATTGCGTGGTACTTCTTCGCCAGCGCCCTGATGTCGTCGACGGGGAACGGGCGGTAGCATTTGAGCTTGACGAGGCCGACCTTCTTGCCCTCGGCGCGCAGGTCGTCGATGACGACGCGTGCAGTGGATGCGATTGTGCCCATGGCGATTATCACTGCCTCGGCGCCATCGCAGTTGTGCTCCTCGATGAGGCCGTTGCCGTAGTTTCTGCCGAATGTCTTTGCGAAGTCGGCGTGCACCGACTTGATTGTTTCAAGGCTGTTCCTGAACTTGGTGTCGTGTTCGAGCCAAGCCTTCTGGCTGCCGTATAGGCGTCCCTGTCTCTTCTTCCACTCTTGGACCGGGAGGTGTATGTCTGGTGCCCATGGGGCCTTGAGCGGCGGTAGCCACTCGTCGACGGCGCTCTGGTCGGGAATTTCGACGGGTTCCGCTGTGTAGCTGAGTATGTAGCCGTCGATGCCGAAGACAGCGGGCGTCGGGTTACTCGGCTCCTCCGCGATCTTGTAGCTCATGAGGGCCGTGTCTAGGGCCTCCTGGTTGTCCTCGCAGTAGAGCTGTATCCATCCGTTGTCTCTCTGCGCCATGAGGTCGGTGTGGTCGGGCTGCATGCTCTTGTTGCTCCTGTGGACTACGCCCATGACGACTGGGAGGTCCGCGCCCTCCATCATCGGGTGGTGCATGAAGAAGAGGCCGGGACCGGAGGTGGCGGTGAATACGCGTGCGCCGGCGAAGCTCGCGCCCTGCACGGCGACCATCGCGCTCAGCTCCGACTCGACCTCGATGAACTTGGCCTTCATCTCGCCGTTTGCGATGAACTCTGCGAGGTACTGGACGATCGTCGTCTGCGGCGTGATTGGGTACGCGGATATGACCTGGACGCGCGCCAGTTTGGCGCCGTAGGCGACCGCCTTGTTGCCTACCATAAGCTCAGTGTGTGGCATCTTTTAGCCCTCCTTCTTCTCGCTCTCCATCACCATGGTGATGGCCTTCGTTGGGCACTCCTCGGCGCACACGCCGCAGCCCTTGCAGTAGACGTAGTCGATTGTGCTCTTCTTCTCGACCATGTTTATGCTGTGCTCGGGGCAGTAGGTCCAGCATATCTGGCACCCCGTGCATTTAGCGGAGTCGACGACGGGGCGGAAGGTGCGCCAGTCGGCGCGGCTGTTCGCTGGTTGCTGTGCTACCTTCTTCAGCTCCTTGACGACCCTGTTCTTCCCCACGATGGTCGAGTTGTATGCCTGCTCTACGGCCTTGGCGTTCGTGTCAGCCATGCGGCCCGACATCTCGGTCTTCACGGCCTTGAGGAGAGACTCGAGTTTGATCTCGCCCGTCGCCCTGGCGAACGCGCCGAGTATGGCAGTGTTCGTGATGGGGCGGCCAATGGTCTCGAGCGCCACCTTCGTGGCGTCGACGGTTGCGACCTTGTACTCGGATGTGAACTCCATCTCCTCCGGCTTGGAGGAGCTGTTTATGATTATCATGCCGTTGGGCTTGAGCCCCTCGGTGATGTTTACCGTGTTCCTGAGGAGGGGGTCGAGGACGACGACGTAGTCGGGCTCGTGGACGAGGCTCCGGACCATCCTGCTCTTCTCGCCGATGCGGACGAAGGCGGTGACGGGTGCCCCGCGCCTCTCCGTCCCGTACATGGGGATGGACTGGCTATGATGCCCCTCGAGGAACGCTGCTATGGCGAGGACCCTGGACGCGGTGACCGCGCCCTGTCCTCCCCTGCCGTGGAATCGGATCTCGATCAAAGGTATCTCACAGACAGTGTAGGGGCCGGTTAAGAGATTTTGCATTTACTGAAAAAGGGAATTCCCCACGGTGGGAACAGGGGCTATGTAATCACTGCGAAGGGGGGAGAGTTTGTTACAGCCCACAGGACCGTGAAGCAATTAATAGATGAACCGGGCGAAACTGTTTAAGCATCTCCGGTCGATTTTCACCTGATTCTTATGTCTGTGAAGGCTATCGTCGGTGCTACGCTGATCGATGGGTCGGGTAAGAAGCCGCTACCCGACTCGGTCGTCGTGGTGAGGGAGGATAGGATCGAGGTTGTCGGGAAGCAGGGTGACGTCAAGGTCCCCGAAGGGGCAGAAGTTGTAGACGCCTCGGGCAAGTGGCTCCTCCCAGGGCTCATCGACCTACATGTCCATCTCTACGGCAGCGGCTTCGTGCCTGTGCCAACGAAAGGATCTGAGATGGCGTACGCCGGCCTCGTGGCGGGTAACAACCTCAGGCAGGCACTGCAGGCGGGTATAACGACCCTTCGCGCTGTATCTGATAGAGACCACCTCGACATAGCGATGCGTGACGCCGTTGAGAGGCGCCAGATCATCGGTCCCCGCCTCTTCGTCGCCGGTGTGGGTATCTGTATGACAGGGGGTCACGGCTCCGGGCTACCGGGGGAGATGCATGAGGTGGACGGCCCCTGGGCGGTTAGGAAGGCGGTCCGCGAGGAGGTGAAGGCGGGTGTAGACTTCATCAAGTTGCTGAGCAGCCACCGGACGGATGACCGTGAGTTCACCGCCGAGGAGATTGAGGCAGGCGTAGATGAGGCACACGCGCATGGTAGGCGCTGTGCGATACACGTCGCTAACTTCGTTGGGACAAAGATGGCTACTGACGCCGGCGCCGATACAATCGAGCACGGGAGTTTCATCGACAAGGAGACCGCGGAGAAGATGGCCTACAAGCGCATCGTACTCGTGCCTACGCTCTGGGTGAAGAACCACATCCCAGAGAGGACGACGAAGGCGAGGGCGGAGCAGTCGAGGACCGGCATTTGGAACCTCTCCGGCCGCGACCTAGAGCAGACCGAGAGCTGGTTCAATGGATGCGTCGAGCAGCTACCAAAAACGATGAAG
This sequence comes from Candidatus Bathyarchaeota archaeon, assembly GCA_963769425.1. Lineage (GTDB taxonomy): Archaea > Thermoproteota > Bathyarchaeia > TCS64 > TCS64 > UBA8941. The sequence continues at coordinate 279,202 of CAVYLP010000004.1, forward strand.
CTGGCTAAATCGAAGAAGGTCCGAATAGGAACGGGGACAGACAATGTCTTCGGGGACCAGATGTTCGCTATGCTCCCCGAGGAGATAGAGTGGATGACGAAGTATGGCATTGAACAACATGGAGGCGATTGAGTCCGCGACCCGCGTCGGGGCGGAGGCGATAGGGGTGGAGAAGACCCTCGGCACAGTCGAGGTGGGGAAGCTAGCGGACATGATCATTGTCGCGGAGGACCCGCTGAAGGACATAACGACGCTTAAGAGGGTGGGCTGGGTGATGAAGGGTGGAGAGGTCGTTGGACTACTACCCCGAGTGGAGACGAAGACCCATACAGGACCCACAGGAGATGCGCTAATTAGATAGATTTGATTTAATTAAAGTATATCGAAGAAGTAATTCTGTTTTGAAATAGTTTGGTTTTAGCTTCCCTGTCAATTAGCTCCACTGCTTTTATTATTGTTTTTCGATATTGTAATAATAAACCTTCATTTAATTCGATTTTTTGATTTATATAATATTTTTTATCCTGAATTTTTTTAATAAATTGTGAATTTATTTTACCATTATTGTGAATTAAAATGTTTCTTATCTCTCTAATTTCTATTATTTTATCATTAATTTTTTCATAATTTTGTAATGATAAATTTAATACATTTTTAATATAACTAATCATATCATCATAAGTCATATGTCCAAGAGAGTCTATTTCTTTTAAAATTATTTTTTCAAATACTTCATCAATGTTTTTGTATTCAAATATTTCTTTATAGTTAAGATTTTTATTTGAATTTTTAAGGAACAGTTGATATTCATAATGATAGTTATAGACTAAATCCATTATATAAAAATCGTAAAGTGAAACCGAAAAAATTAATATTTGATTTCTTATGAAAGGCATTAATTCGGATATATTATTTTTATAATTTATTTCAGTTTTTAAAAATGAGTTAAGTTCCGTTGTTGGAAAAGTTATTCCATGTGTCATGCCTAGAATTTTATTCATTTTTTCTTCATCGGGATTTTTAATTAACTCGTTATATGTCCACTCACTTTTCTTTATTTCGTTAAATGTCAATATGCTTGCAAAAACCTCTATTTTGTCAAGTTTATACATGTTATTCATAAAGTTATCATATATTTCTGTATATCTTTTAATTCTTTTACCCATATTTTATTGTTAATTTATGAAATATTTAAAATTATTGCAAGAGTAATTTATTGTTATTTACCTCGTTTCTCAACTCGTCCCTGTCATTTTTAAGAGAGAATAAACACATATATAAAAATAGATGCATATATTAAAAGAATGGAATATAGTGATACAGAAGTAACCACAAACAAAGCCGCATACAAACACAGACGCACAGAAAAAAGAGAGAAGAACTTTTTCCGTTTATGAGAAGCTACGCTCAGAAAGAACCCCCCGCCTCACAATGGATGCGCAGACTCGGATGGGGCGGCCACGGACGCGAAAACTGTGGAAAAAGCGCCATACTAGTAGCAGGGTATCCACGCTCAGCTACGGACGCGGAAAACGCAAATTTCCACAAAAATATGCGCTTCCACGGCGAACTTTTCCGCCTTATGGTGGGTTGCGCAAACAAGGGGGGTGTCGTGGCCTCGTTATCACCAGCTACTGGTGATTAGGGTGGGCATAGGATGGCGGAAATGAGATGAGACACGTGGCAGTCCCTCAATCACATACTCTAGCGCGCGCGCTCACCGCGAGGGAGGAGATGAGGTACCTAGCAGGCGAGCTGAAGAGCGCCGCCGAGAGGGCAGGTGTCCCGACGCCCAGCTTCGACAGGATAACCTCATGGCTCAACGAGTCGAAAGAACCGCTAATCGATGGGAGCATGGAAGTGGGGCTCGATTACCGTGCCCTCCTCCTTTTGTTGGTATTCAGGTGAGCAGTCGGCGCACATCCGCAGCTCTATTAATTGGGATGCGCCCCCTCTACTCGATCCGATTTGGCAGAGAAACCAGCTTACTACGACATCCGCGCAGAGCTCTGGAGGAGGAGCTGGGAACAGGCGAAGCCTCTGGGTGAGTTCCTCGTCGGCGCGCCGCAGGATCAAGCACAGCGTTGGGCCGAGTCAGCCGAGAGGGCGCCAGAGCTCACAGCGGACCAGAGAGCCCGCCTACAGGGGTACAACCGGACCGTGAGGGTGCTCATGGAGGGAGCCACGTGGTGTCTCGACTGTGCCAGGATCACACCCTATCTGAGGGCGATCATGAATGCCATCGGGGAGATGGCGGAGCTGCGCCTCATCGATAGGGACGCCTCCCCCGAGTTGAGGGACGAGCTCAAGATCATGGGCGCCCCTAGGGTGCCTCGTGTAGTCATCCTCAGCGAGGACTGGTTTGAGGTCGACCGACTGGGAGACCGGAGCCTCAGCGTCTACAGGAGCCGCATGGCTCGGGAGATCGGGAGGGGTGAGGACCACGGCGTCCTCAGCCCAGCCGCGAGGCAGGTAGAGCTCGCTGAGTGGGTCGACGCACTCGAGCGTACACTAATTATACTCAGGACTGCACCTGCACTCAGGAAGCTTTACGGTGACTAACTGCCAGCGGGTATTATATCCATAAACGCAGCATCTTCTTCGTAAGATTCTGCGAGGACATTGATAAAATTCATTGGATTCTTTTATAAACAGGGTCGCAGACACCCCTATTAGGTGCAGGGGATTGGAGAAGGAGAGCAAGGCGAGCAGGGTTTGGCAACTCGAACTTTCGAGGCTGGCCCCAAACACGCGGGGAAGATATGTTCGATTGATGGACGCTTTTATGAGTCGTTTTGATATTGCCACCCTTGAAGACCTTTACAAAATGCGAATAGAGGATTTGGAAGCCAAAGACTCACGCGATCAGGGACGAGTCGAGAGGCTTGTTAAAACCTACATGGACGAATTGGTTAAGCAGGGACAGAAGCCACAGACCGTAGCTCATGTTTTCAAAGCTGTTCAGCATTTCTTCAACTCTCAGGGTAGGAAAACAAAGCTGGAATTGGCTCCGAGGGATATTCCCAAGGGCGAATCTATTGGGCGAAGCCTGATCACGAAAGAGCAAATCAAACTCGTTTACGATAGTCCAGGTAGTGCGAAGCTGAGGAATCGCGCCCTGATGATGTTGTTAAAGGATACAGGGCTTCGAATCTCAGATGCACTCGCGTTTAATGTTGAGTCCTACACAACCGCGCAAATAGTAGAAAATGAATCCAAAGAGCCATTCAAGATATTTGACCCCTCAGTCACGAAAAAATGCGGGGTTGTGGCTTACGTTGTCATTGGCCCAGAATCGGTTCAAGCTCTCGATTTGTACTTGAAGGAAAGGAGGGTGGGGGGGCTTTCGCAAAGTGATCCTTTGTTCGTAATCGAATATAACAATGCCTTTAGAGGATTTAGTAAAGGCGATAGACTGGGTGATGATGGAGGTAGCGAGGAATTCAGGAGGATAGCTAAAAACGCCAAAATCGGTAATAGGTTCGGCGCACACAGTTTCCGAAAATATTTCATAACCCAAATGCAAAGCGCTGGACTAAGCGAGCCCTGGATTAAGCGTCTTTGTGGTAAGAGCATTGGAGCGAGCGATAGCCCCTATTCAAAGCCACAAGACATGCCCGACCCCGAGGGAGTTTTCCCCAACCTGCTTGTCGCCTCCTATGTGAAGGCATACAAGGCCCTGCGAGTCTTTGGGGCAACGGAGGAAGTGGAAGACCTTCGGGAGAGAGTAAAGGCGATTGAGTCTCTTGGCCCCGATTATTGGAAGGTCGTTATAGATGCTTCTAATGCTAAGGTTGACAAACCAAAGGATAGTCCAAAGATCACCCTGACGATTGAGGAGCTTAACAGGCTCATAGATGAGAGACTAAAGGCAAGTAAACAAAATCGCTGACTGCACCCCATTTTCCTTAACCCATCGTCTACCCATCTTTAGCTAATTCTGTACTCCTAAACATACACAATTCGGTATCTTTCATCTTTCGAGAACCACAGCGACAGGCCACGGCACACCTTTAATGAATGGTCTTCAACTATGGAAATCTGTGAGAGTATCAGCTAAATAGAGAGATTGTGTGTACTGTTAGGTCGGCACCATTCATTGTATGCATAACTCTATATCGAAACCATACAACTGTAAGCTCGGCACCCCTTCACTCTATACAACTGTTACAATCACACATTTTAATCACACTCCAACAGCCTGTATTGACTACTGTTTATTGGGGTGAGTGAAGAATGACGGCATAAGAACAAGGCACTATTCTACTTGTGTATTCTACTCAGGCTGTGAGCGGTTAACCTTTGTTTCCCAATCCTTAATCGGTAGAAAATTTTGATAGGCTTTACCACCTATTAAAACAAGTTCTCTTACTCTTGGAACATTGCCGACATAAGTGTCCCAAACTCCTACACTGTCTGGCGTATTGCTCCAAAACCAAGTTGTCTTGCATTTTTCGCAAAATAGCCCCTTTTCGTAATTGTGCTTTTTATTATAGGACTTGTCAAGAGAATCATTTTGAAAAATTAAGCTCTCATCTGTAAAGACTTTGACATTTGGGTTTCCCTCACAATAGGGACAAGTGAGCAGGCGAGTTCCCTGTTTTCTTTCCTCTTCAGTCCCCTTTGGTATTGGTAGCATGTACTCCACTTTATCTATCAATTACAAACACAAATATTTTAACATTCAACAAAGGTTAGTTCTGTAACGGTGTATAAAATGGCTGAAAAACTTCAAAATAGAAAGGACATTTTGAACATTCTCGTCGGGGCTTACATTGGCATTATAGCCTCATTGATCACAAGCCTTTGGTTGTACTTTTTTCAAAAGATTTCACTAGACAAGCTTGATACTACTTCGACCGCTGGGCTGTTTATTGGAGTGTCGGTAGTTCTGGCGGCTTGTCTCATTTGGATGTTGAGATATGTCCAAAGACTGGTAAATGAAATAAACGAGCTTTCCAAGCATTCCCCCACTTGAAGCTTTGAATATATTAAACCCATGTGTTTAATCCCAGCCCCTTGACATCTTTTGGGCTTGGGCTTCTTTCTGTAGGCTTTAGCTAGTTCTGTACTGCTCGAATTCTCGCCCTTCTTCCTTGTACTTGCTCCCCATGTCTGGGCTGACCTTCAATCCCTCTAAGAAGTAATCTATACCTCTACCCATTTTCCCACCTCTTCTTGTGTGCATATCGAGAGCATAATCTGGTATCTCTGGCAACTTTACCCCAAACTCTCTGCCAAGCTCGACTGTTGGATATATTATTTTTAGAAGCTCGTCAACCTCCCTGCTCTTTCTTGATCTTTGATAGAGCCAAAACTGCGTGAATTCGGAAAAGCCCCCTCTCTTTTGGCATGTTTTGATACTGCTTATTGAGAACATCAATTAGGACGCTCATCTGGTTATTAGCGACCCCAATATCCTCCGACGCCATCACAATGAGCCTGTTCCATAGCGCCGTTGGTTTGAATGATTCAAGTTCTACCGCCCAAAAAACCGCCTGCCTATCGTTGCCCCGCCTAATGTCCTTTTGTAGAGCTGACATCAATTCCCAAAAATCGTAGCCATTTTTAGTGATTGCTTTGCCTTCACTCATGGAGTAAAAATCATCTCATCGGTTTTTAAGGCTGAAGCCCCCAAAATTCATTTGTTAAAAACTCTGCCCATTAGGGGGAAATTATCTTTAATGAGGTAAATTTATTACAGTAAACTAATGATTTACTAAAATATGATATACGCCGAACCGTTCACAACAATTACGGGAATAATAGGGATCGGCTTATTGCCAATCGCATTTGTTATATACTCCACTTTCAAGACGCCAATTAGTAATTATGTGGATAAGAGTTCAAAAAAATTATTCGAGTCTGATAAATTTAAGCAAATTGTCAACATCAAAAGCTTGGATCAATTTGACCTTGAGCTAATAAGAACATTTTATGATGATGTCGATAAAATATTTGATGTCAGGGGAGATTTCAGAAGAAGCGTTCTCTATTGCATAATGTGCGGCGCACTTCTTACGCTCACATCATTGTTAAATTTAATAGATAATGCCTCGGTGGTTGTTATTCCTCTACTATTATATGGCATCTTCTTTTTTCTATTATTCCTCTACTATTTGTTTAGAGTGTTGCGTTATATCGCCTTTTAAATTTGGCACATCTTACTAAATCTTACTGACAACTGAATAAAAATCTTTATTAACTTTGTACTTATTTATTGTATGGAAAAAAATGAGTGATCCTTTTAAATCAATCAAAAAAATTTTTGTTGAAATAGCTGGTATTTGGGGAATTATTGACCTTTTTAACTCACTTCAAACATTAGCTGATTTAAATAAATCTCTATCCTCTGGTCTAATTACTCAAAATGATTACAATAATCAAATAATTCTTCAATTCGTGATTTATCCTGCTATTGTATCTATTTTGCTGGTCTCTGCGTGGAATTGGCTAAAGGAAACCCTACACACTAAAAAGAAATAATGAAACTCCACTGACCCTCAATCTATACCGGCCCTAGAGTGAGCACTTTCTGTTGTATAGAATGGGTGAATAGGATTAAAAAATGGGAAATTTTGATAATATAATTAACTTTATACTTTATACTTTATAGATCACTTTTTCTGAAAAGTTAAAAAAAGATGGAAAATTTGAACTTTATACTTTTTTTACTCAACTATAAAGTATAAACTATAAACTATAAAGTTCATTTCTTGGACTTCCAATCCCTCAACTGCCACATTCCGTAAATGGGTTCGCCTGATGCGTTTGTTGGTTGCTCGAAATAGTTCTTTAGTGCTAAGTTGAATGTATTTGGGGAGCACTTTATTCGATTGTTGACAACTGAATAGATGTCACTACTGCGCATTGGGCCATTTTTTAGAACCTCCCTTATCTCCTGTGAAACCGAATGTCTCTTTCTATAAGGAATAGATTCTGCATCTGTTGTTTCATAGGATTTTGGAGGTGTAATGAAGTCGTCAATATTGACCATGTCTAGTGGGCTGTCAACCAAACTGTAAGCTAAAAGTTCACGAGTGATGTTTCCCTGATCACGCCTATCAACTGTGTCATAAAGGTGTGACTCATGAATTCTGGCGTATTCTTTGCCTCTATCAACTGACTTATTGTATAGTTCGATTGCCTGAGGTGGGATCACTGTCTCTCTTTTAGGGATCATGTCAAGCAATTTTTTATTATATAATCCTAAGAGCCTCAATTTTGGATAGTTCCACTCTATTATGGGGTTCCTCATGTTTTTCTCGTGCTCATCGTCTGTAACATCTAACCGAATGAATTTAACGCGAGACAAGAACGCATTTTCTTCAAGGAAATCCATAAGCGATGGTTCGAGTATGTGCGAACAAAATACAAACGTACTGTGGCATTTATAGTAGATTTTACGCTCATCGAGCTTTAAGCCGTCGTGATCTTCACGCCAAAACTCTAGTTCCGTGTCATCTATCTCGCTGACCTTTAGAATGTCTCTTACGACTTCATCGCCTTCGAGGAGCTTGTTAAGCACACCAATCTGTTTCTTTATTGCTTGAGCCGACTCCATGAAAGCCAAGAACTCTGTGATATAGACCATTTTATAGCCATAGAACGCTGGGGGATGGAAGTGACCATCTTTAGCCAATCCTCCCATGCAAGACTGTATTGAGGTGTCGCTGAGGTTTACTGTGGGATAGCTCCCTGTTGGAATACAATTCTCGTTAAAGACCCTGATCATGGTATCCTTTAGCATGGCTGGAGGCGAGTAGATGAAAAGGTGCTGTCTGAGCCTAAACTCTGGACTTCTTGCTAATGGCTGAGCGTTGCTTAAAATGAAAGCCTTCTCAAGTTCTGGGAAGACCTTCGCGCCTAGGTAACCCGTGGCCTCCTCGCCAATTTGCCGAGCTAGGTTAATTGGGTCAACCTTTCGAGCCTCGCCCATAGTTTCAAGAGTCGAGGAGCCGGTGCTTAAGGCTTCGCGCGAGGGGAAGGGTTCACTTTGAACTGGTGTCAAAGCTGTCTGCCTCCTCTTCATTTTTAAGTTGCTCGATGTCTTCAAGGGTCAAGATGAATAATTTTGTACCCTCGGGATGTTTTTTGACGCATGCAAAATATACATCTGGATACGTCTGGTGGATTGTTCTCTCAATTTCTTTCCATTGCTCGAAGCTGGTTTTAAAAACAACGCCAACAACGGCTGAATTTCCTTTATTTTGACTAGAAATTTTTAATCGCTTAAAAACCTCTTCAATTTCATTATTTGTGTCCATTTTTTCACTCTTCCTACTGAATGCTCCCAAGCAACTAGACCTGAGCCATTTGCGCTTTCACGCTTCGCAGGCCGCTTTCGCTTGCTGGGTTTCTGGAGCCAAGGTATGTCTCCTCGACCTTGGACTATCGTAGTCAATCGTTGATGGGTTCATCGGGCGAGAGTTGACCCGACACCCTTTCACTCCCATTGTGGCGGCTTGTCGGGTAGAGGATGTTGGCATCATAAAGCCCTACAAGTCGTTTCCACTGGATTTCTGTTGAGTATAACGGTTGCACATTGGAACCACCTTGGGCGGTGAAATTCCCCAAGGTGTTGAAGTGACGTTTCACCGATGCGCTAAATTCCAATGCACAACCGATCAAGTCGTTTCGCCTAATGGTGATGAGCCACAAGGTTACGCGACATGACAATGATTTCGGGAGCTGATGATGCTCCCACTATATGTTATGCTTTCTATTCCGAGCGTTTTTCTCGTAACTTTAAGATTTTAAAGCCATTTATGCGAGTCTGTTTGGTGTTTTAGCTAAATCTGGATGATGATTTTTGAGTTTTTTCTGCTTTTCTTTACGGCTGTTTGGGTCTTGGTTTGTGGCTCTATGTCTTCGATGAGGTCTGATAGATTCCCCTGCATTCTATCGACTGCCCCGGCTGTCCTTTTTAGGGTCGAGCCAATCATGCCACTGTAGGTTGTGATCCCATCACTGGTTTTTTTATAGAGCAATAGCCCATCCAAAGGCGTTAGTAGAATCATAACACGCTCCCAATCTGAGCCAAGAAAACTGTCTATATCGCTTTGAGAGAATTCGGTGCTGTGCAAATGACTGTGAACACTGCCAATTGCGGTTGAGGGGATTTGATCGAAGACTATCTCGGCACGCTCCCCCAGCTGGTGGCCTGATAGAATGAACTCGCCATTTTGCTTCAATACCAGGGCCCCGACCTCCTTTCCCCGCCTGTTGGATAGGTCGCGCATTTCTTTCAATTGTTGGGTTATGGGATAGTCAACTAGAACCCTCGTCGGGGTTGATGCTAGAAAAACTGTAACCTTGTCTGGTTGTCCCTCAACATGATCTTTTACGGCGATAAGTTGCCCCTGTTGGTTGAATATTGGTTTTCGCATTTTTAGACCTCAATCAAGGGTGATAGAATACTTCGGCATCGATTTTCTTGATCCCATAAAAGCACTCGTGGAACAGCTCACGGTCTGGTGCTAGAACACAATCGCAATAATTATCGCACGTACTGCATTCCTTTTTGGGAAAATACACGAAATTCTGCTCCATTTCCATCCAAGTTCCGCCGATCAGAATTGACTTTCCATCGGCACTAATTTGGGGGGTTTCAGTTGTCATTTTCTAATTCCGCCTTTAACTTTCTAGCTAAAATCTGTGCTTTCTTCCTGTCCTCGATGCTTGCGTTTGAAAACCGCTCGATCTCAGCCCAAGCTTGGATTTTGATTTCCTCGGCACTAGCCCCGATGTCGTCGTAATCGGTGGGAAGGACGGCATTTTTTGGCTTCCTTTGCTTCTCTATACCGAGTTCCTTCTTTAGAAGCGAATCAACTTTTTCTTGATTTATTGCGGTGTCGTGCAACTGCTCTTCCCGGGCGATTTCAAACACCTGTTCATCCTCGGTTCTGCGAACATCGTATTCTTTAACCCAAAGGGCCAAATTATGATCGACCTTCGCCAAATTCTGAATGTCTTTTGCTCCACCAATTGTCTGGCGTTTTACCTCCCTGCAATAAAAAATGATGTTTTTCATAAAATCCGACGAGCTTAGAGGATAAGCTAGCTCTTCCTGATAGTGTTTCGGTGGATTGGGGTGCTCTGAATCCCAAATTCTTCTGCGCCTCTTGTATATCTCGGCTAATTCAACTGACATCTCAAAATTCACCTTTTAATTTGAACTCTCCATTGTTGATTTTTTCCTCAATTTGTTGCGGGATAATGCCTACATGAACCACTTGATTGTTTTTATCGACGACAATTCCGGCCCTGACTTCCTTCTGACTCAAAGCAGGTACCACCTCTCACCCGACCTTCGATTGACCCTTACCCATTGACTGAGACCTTTCAATCGAGGTTGATTATTTTCGACATCAAACATCCCCATCGAAGCATCCTGAATTGGTTCGAAAACTTCCTGAACACTGCCACTGTTTCCAATGTATCCCTTGATTAGAAAGTCAACCAACTTGCACCCAACCCCCGCCATGCTCGACCCAAAAACTGTATAGCAAGAGAAAATCGCTAGCCTTTTTGTATGCCGAGTCTAAATCTTCGAATCTTTGAGGCTTAAATGGTATCCAGATGTCCTCGAAGTTATTTTCTTTCGAGTGATAGACTTTCCCGGCCATAAAAACATCATCTTCGTTATACTCAATATTCTGAGTCTTTTTTCCCTTCATTATCATTATTGGAAAATGATCTAATTTTATCGACATGATTTTTTTTCTCCTTTTTTTATTTGCTTGATTAATAGCCTTGATTTTGTGCGCTTAGATTTCATTTTTGAAGCATCTGCTCGAAAACTTTTACAAGCTTCGCTTTTCTCTCGGCGATCTTCTTCTGGACATCGGGGCTAATTTCCCCGTTAGCTAAACAATCCCCATTTTCGAGACCGTAAACAAGCCCTGCAACCTTGGGCCTCTTTTTGAATCTATTAGTGATTATCTCGAACATTTTAATCACTTCTTTTTGATGAATTGACGGCAAAATATCTCGATTGATTCCCGCACAATCACGCTTCTGCTTTTTCCTGTAATCTTTGATATTTGATCTAAAAGTTGTCTTTGCTCGGGTGTGAATGATACACTTGTGCTAATCCTTTTTCTCGGCATGGTAGTGACCCCGCAACTACCTCAATATTACGTAATACTTTTTCAGGATCAAAGTGGGCATTATTTTGAGGCGGTTATGGGAAATTGTATAATAAAATGGTCATTTAGACGGCTGTGCAGTTCTGCATATATTTATCGCAGATTTAATTTATATGAAAGTCTAAGATATTTAGGATTTAATTGCCTGATAAACTGGAAAAGCTAACGAGACAAGAAGCTAGTAAAGAATTAGCTTCATCAATACAATGGTTTCGAGAAAAAGGAAATGCCAGAACTGTTAGATGGTTGGAATTTATTTTAAATAACATAAAAATGGAGAACCCTTCAGATTATACGTCGGATATTTTCGAGGTTATTTCAGCTTATTATGCAGATGTTGAAGAACGAGGAGCTGGATTAAAAATTTGCTCAGAAACCATTGGAAGGATTATAATCAATGTTTTAAAAGGAAATAGGGGAGTCGATACATTTAGATCGTCATTATTAGAAATGTATCCACTTATTGTAAAATGGAGGATCACTCAGGAAAATTTAAAAAGGATATTGGATTTAAAAAATGAGAAACTAAGTATAAGTGCTCAATACCATTTATTATTATTCTTATATCTAATTACTATAGAGGGATCATATTCTAATTGGATAAGGATATTATATAAGTTACAATGTATATCAAATCATAAAAAATGCAATTTATCAAGTATTGAAGATATTACCCCTTTTAAAATTAAACAAAATATGATTGAAATGAATGCCGGTTGTAATATTTTTTTTAGTGGATACTTTGATGGTAATCTACGCAACGCCATCGGTCACGGCGATTTCGCATTTAATGAGTCAACTAACCGAATGATATTCAACCATACTTGGAATGGACAAATCAAATTTAGAGAAGAAATCAGTTATGATGAGTTCCTCGACATCTTCAGGTTGATTGATAATTTTATTGTAATAAATATCAATTATTTCTTTATTTTACGTTTAACCAGTTATAGACATTTTTTTAAGAATTACCAAAAAACCCGTACAACCTAATCATATGCGCAATTTTTATAGAAGAAGAAGTTTTTCAAAGTGCATTTGGTGTGGGAGAACCATCGACATAACAAAACAAGGAGCGCGCGCACATCCATTAACCAGGTGCTCTCATCCAAAAGGGCAGAATTAAAGGATATAACAAGAATCAATTTTAACTCAAAGCTTTTATCCGGAAATAACTACAAGTGTAAATGATTAATAATGAAAAAATCGAGCAAGTTAATTCTCCTCGCGGGCCTTGTTGTTCTGATAACCGCTTCTGTAGTGACCGCTCTCGCCCTCACATCACATCTAAAAGTCCAAGATGGCAAATTAACACTCTCTCTGACATCTGAGACTGTCCTTTTTAATGACGATTTCAATGGTGTTTCCTTGGCTTCTCCTTGGCTCGTCGAGGACACGGGATCAACCATCACGGCCTATTTTCCATTCACTCCACCATCGGGACATTACACGGTCTCTGCTAGAGTAAGCTCCTCACAACTAGCAGCCTTCGCCTTGCGTCTGCATAGTGGATCAACGCCAATCACGGGTTCTATAAGTGGGATACAATTGGAGATGGATCCTGGTGTTTCAGGAAAATGGTTCATGGCTTCTTGGGCTTCTTCTGGTGGGTGGACTTGGAACAATATTGCCGGCCCTGTTAACATGAATACTTGGTACATTTTGGAGATGGTTGTGCAACAAAGCCCCTTTCAAGTAACCTATAACGTGTATAGTGACAACAAGCAAGCATTATTGGGGAGTTATACAACAAGCAGTTTTTCTGTCACATACCAGAGCATTGACTACATTTGCCTTGAACTGTGGACGGGGCCTTCAAGTTACAGTATTGATTGGATTAAAGTAACATCCTAAAACCTATAATTTGAGTCTAGTAATTTGTAACTTTTCAATTGCCACCAATAATTAAGATGAGCTTATAGTAGAAATTTGTTTTAGAGTTTCTTGATAACTATTGTATAAATAGTTAAGGAGGACAATGGAAATCGTAATCAATGGTGCCAATTTTTCAAGCATGTCCTTGAAAAGTTGCAAAAATTCTGAAGCAAACTTTACTAAGAGATTGCCAATCTCTTTAAAGATAGCTAACAACCCCGTTATTACTTTTTTTTCAAATATAAGAGCAATGAAGCCTAATCCAATCAATAGCATAATCCAATCGGGTAATTTAGAAATAGCCTTTATCGTGCCACTTGCAAGTCCTATGAAAAATTTAGTGATCTCCGCTTAATACCTCAAGTAGAGCACGAATAATCGCGACTCCTAACTGAAAAATAGCATAAAATATATTTGGTAAAATCTTTGAAATTGTAAAAAATGAAAAACTTCCCTTTTTAAAAATGGATATTAAACTTCCTATATTTTTTATTTTCCATGTCTTGACAGAAGGCTGGTCTATGATGTCAGAGTCCTTTGTGATAATTCCATGCGCTTTTATTTGGATACTTAAAGCTAAAAAAGAGACATCATTTGGGTCTCTCTTTCCAATGATAGAGTAACCCTCAAACAAAGCCAGAAGATTAGTGGGATTAAGGATAGTTAATCTCGGAAGTATGTCGGTGTTCCAAGTCTTCATTAGAATTTCTTTATTTAATTTCATTTTCACAGATAGTTCCTTGATGTGCCGTTCTACCTCCTCTATGAGTGTAAAAGGAGCGTATAGATGTAAGAAGGGCTCTGTGATTAGTTTGTGCAAAAAGGATTCTCCACGTTTGGCATAAGAAATTAAATTTGAAATTATCGAGCTGGAATCAACAACTAGTTTCAAATCTAGTTTGAATGTATTACCAACAAAATTAGATATGTTCTGCTCGAAATACGCCTTTAAATCAGTAATAAGATCAACTGGAAAACCCTCTAGAATCCCCTCAATCGACTTATCTATTTTTCGAAAATCGACATGAGTTATCATTATTATTTAAAAATACTAAATGGAAGTCTAAAAGGTTTATGCACACTTACATTGACATGGCGCGCGCTCTCAAGGAACTTATACGCCCTCCTTTTTATGAAATTTTATCTCGAAATAGAGAGGTTAATGCGGGCACCCCTAGAAGTCTTATAACCCCTCAATGCGTACTAATTTTCTAATTGGAGGACTCCACTAAATGAGGAATCCAACGAAAAATATCATATTCTGCGAGGAACCTACTTGGCAGATACTATAATTGAGGTACCCGGGCAGCCTTGGTTCAAGGATAAACCCATTCAACTCACATTCCCAGCCGCTTGGAAGGTCCAGAGATGCAAGATGGCGGGGGAGGACCAGAAGGGGCTCACGAAGGCCCAGATCAGGAAGGCCATTAGGAATCCCCTCGGAACGAAGCCATTGGCGAAGCTCGCGAAGGACCGGAAGGAGGCGGTGATAATCTTCGATGACTCCACCCGTCCCACGAAGACCCACCAGTACGCACCCATAGTGCTCGAGGAGATTAAGAAGGCCGGGATCAAGGATGAGAACATCCGCTTCATAGTCGCCCCCGGTAGCCACGGCACCTTCAGTCGCCAGTTCTTCGCCAAGAAGCTCGGCGAGGACATCCTCGAGAGGTACCCAGTCTACAACCACAACCCCTACGAGATGTGTAAGAACCTCGGCACAACCAGCTACGGGACACCAGTCTGGGTGAACGCCGAGGTCGCCGCCTGCGACCTGAAGATCGGCATAGGCAGCGTCCTCTACCACAGGATGAGCGGCTTCAGCGGCGGCGGCAAAATAATCAGCCCCGGCGTCGCGGGCATCGAAACCATCCGCGCAAACCACGGCCCGCTCGGCGGCTTCGGCCCCGGCCTCACCCCCCACAAGACAACCGGATACCTCCGCAACGACGAGAACGTGCTCCGCCTCGACGTTGAGGAGACCGCCCGCATCGCCGGCCTAGACTTCAAAATCGACTCCGTCCTCAACCTCAAGCGAGACCCCATAGAAACCTACGCAGGTGACTTCATCCAGACCCACAGAAGGGCGTCCGAAGGCGTCGCCCGCTGGCACAAGACTGAGTCCCCGAAGGAGATGGACATCGTCGTCGCCAACAGCTACATGCGCCCCAACGAGCCCTACCTAGGACTCTGGCCCGCCCAGGAGTCTGTGAAGCAGGACGGCTCCGTCGTCCTCATCTGTAACGACCCCGAGGGAGACATCAACCACTGGATATTCAACAACCACGGCAAGTACGCCGCTGCGAGCCTCTGGAGCGGCAAGGCGAGGAACCTAACACGCGGCGCTCGTCTCATAGTCTACAGCCCCTACCCACTCAAGACACTCGAGTGGCGCCTCGGCGCCCCCGGCACTGTGACGTGGTGCAAGAAGTGGGACGAGGTCATCGAGGAGCTGAAGAAGTACCACAAGGGGAGCCCCAGGGTCGCCGTCCTCCCCGACGGCACGAGTGGCATTCCCGCCTCCTTCCTCGACAAGTCATAACCCGACACACTAAAACTTATTAATCTCAACCAATCCCCTATCAGCCTAGCCGGATAGATAGGTGAACCCGAGACGACACAATGCGAACCACACCAGCGACCTTTTTCTGGTAGTTCGTCGAGTTCGTCTCAGCCCACTGGGCAATAGGGTCACCTGAAGAACCAAAAATCGATCGGTGATTCTGTTGCTCATAGCATTCGACCTAGAGGGTACCTTGTTGGACGGCGAGCTCTTCCCAGAGATTGGAGAACGGTTGGGTCTAGGTGAAGAACTTCACACTATTACAAGGAACGCGATGAACGGCGATCTTCCATTCGAGGAAGCACTCACGAGGAGAACTGAATTGATACAGGGCATCTCTATGAGAAGCATCCGATCAATCGCTGAATCCATCCCCCTAACCTTAGGAGCGTTAGAGACCATCAATACACTTCGACAGATGGGCTTAACACCCGCCATAATCACGGGCGGCTTCGACTTCCTCGCAGAACCCATAGCGGAGCAACTTCAGATAGACTATGTCTACTCTAACCACCTCGTCGAGGAACATGGGAGGGTATCCAACCTTAGGCCACCGTTAGTCACACCAAGAGTAAAGGCGGAGCACCTAAACAAACTTGCCATGAAACTCGGCACACCACTTATCCAGACTATCGCTGTTGGCGATGGTGCCAACGACATACCCATGCTCTGCGCCGCAGGCTTTGGAATAGCCTTCGATGCCCCGCCGAGGGTCAGGGAGACCGCACACGCCTCCGTGGACGGCGGCGACCTCCGTGGGATACTGCCACTCGTCGCCCGCCACCTCGACGGGAACAGACGCTACGCCGAGGTGCTGAGCCAATCCGCTGAACCATTATATGGCGAGTGGCCGTAGATCAACGTGTGATGCGATGGCAGAGAAGAATGAGGGCATAGGGCCCTCGACGAAGTGCGTGCACGTCGGCTCCGAGCCAGACCCGGCGTGGGGCGCGATTGTCCCCCCGATCTACCAGACGACGACGTACGCCGTGCCGAACGTCCCCGACCTCATAGCTCGATATGCCCGCAAGAAGACTGGTTTCACCTACACAAGCACGGGCAACCCGACGCAGCGCGTCGCCGAGGTAAAGATAGCCGCCGTCGAGGGGGGTGAGGACGCCGCCGTCTTCAGCGCCGGCATGGCCGCAATCACCTCGACGATTACCAGCATCGTCACCCGAGGAGACGAGGTCATCGCCCCGAGGGAGCTCTACGGCGAGACCTTCCACTTCTTCCACCTCCTTGAGGAGAAGATGGGGATCAAGACCCATTACTTCGACACCACCAACGTGGGCGAGGTCGAGGGACTGATCAACGGTAAGACAAGGCTCCTCTACCTCGAGACGCCGACAAACCCGACGCTCCGCCTCGTAGACATCGCCGAGGGGGTGCGGATAGCCAAGAGGCACGGCGTGACGACTGTGCTCGATAACACCTTCGCCTCTCCTATGAACCAGACGGGTATCGCCCTAGGCGTTGACGTCGTCGTCGAGAGCGCCACAAAGTCACTCTCCGGACACCACCAGGCCGTCTGCGGCGTCGCCGTCGGCACGAAGGATAGGATACGCGCCATAAAGTCGACCCGCGGTCTCTACGGGCAGACCCTCGACCCCTTCGCGGCGTGGCTCCTCGTCATGGGCATGCAGACAATGGCACTCCGTGTCGACAGGCAGAACTCCAACGCCCTCCAACTCGCCCAGTACCTAGAGGCGCACCCCAAGATCAGCCGCGTTCACTACCCCGGCCTACCCAGCCACCCCCAGCACGCCCTAGCGCTGCGTCAGATGCGCGGCTTCGGCGGCCTGCTCGCTTTCGAGGTCAAGGGCGGCCTCGATGAGGTGTCGGGGTTGTTTGACCACCTAAAGCTGGTGAAGCTGGCTACGAGCCTCGGAGGCGTCGACACAATCGCGACGATCCCCTTCATCTCGACGCACGGCGACCTTAAGCCGGAGGAGAAGGCGAGGATGGGCATCACCCAGACTCTCATCCGCGTAAGCGTCGGCATCGAGGACTTCACCGACCTTAGGAGGGACTTCGAGGAAGCCCTCTCCCAAGTCTAGCCATTTTTTTTTACCCTCAGCCGCCTCCTTTAACGCCGTTAAGTATATTAACGGCGTTAATCGATTATGCGGCGATGAAGCCTCCCTGCATGGTTGTGGTTCAGCACATCCTTCCTGCGCTCCGACTGGAGATCACGAGGGAGCTCGTGGAGAAGTACGGGATGAAGAGATCCGACGCCGCTGTAAAGATGGGGATCACACCAGCCGCTGTCACTCAGTACCTCAGCCGTGTCAGAGGTGGATCAGCTACAAATCTTCTCGAGGGTAACGGAAAGGTCATGGAGTTGGTCGACGAAATATCAAGGGACATCGCTGCAGGAGAGAGTCCCCTCGATGTCCTCCTATTAAAGCTGTGCAGAGCGTGCTCGGCTGCCCGCTCCGAGGGGTTAATTTGTAAGCTACACAGAGACTCGATGCCTGGTCTCACCGACTTGAAGGAATGCTCATGCTCCCTGAACCTAACCGGGTGAATAATATGGAGACCAACCAATCTACCTTTGAATTGACCCCCGAGCTGGAAGAGGAGATCATGGAGATCAGTACCCGGAACCTAGTCGACTTCTACTCCGAGGACCTACGCAACATCAATGTACGACGCCTCACGGAGACTATTCCCCCTGGCGTATTGAGGCAACTCCGATTGCTTGGAATAATTAACTCTCGTCGAACCTACAGGAATGGCAAGGTCCTCTACCTCACTGAAAAGGGTGAGTCAATTCTACGCGAGATCACTCCCTAGAATCATTCTCGCCATTATTCCTAAGCGATTAAATAAGTCAAAATAATATAAATAGGAGAATATCTACCAATGGGGCATCCCAGAGATGGGAGGTAGAAACAACTCAAAACAATCAGCTTAGAATCATTCAGCCTTGACCACACAAAGATCAAGGCTCCCTATGTCAGATTATCTAAGAGAATAGAAGTACCCGGAAGCGGCTACGAGATTTCAACCTTCGACTTCAGGCTCCGTACCCCGAACACGGAACTCCTCACGCCGAAAGTGGCTCACTCCCTTGAACATCTATTCGCGGTCGCCCTCAGGTCGGAGTGCGAGGAACACCAGAGCGACTTGAAGGTACTTGATGTCTCACCGATGGGCTGCAGGACCGGCTACTACCTAACCGTGCTCAATCCGACGGGTGCGCTCCCGCTGTCTCGGGCGACTGAGGCGGTGAGGGCAATGCTCCACGGAGCACTTGAGATCAAAGAACTGCCCGGCGCGCGCCTCGAGACCTGCGGCGCGTATAAGGAACATGATTTCGATGGTGCGAGGGCCGAGATAGCCCGACTCACGGAGGAGGAAATCGTGTCGCTGGATAAGCCGCCCCTGCTAACCTGACCGGCGTTAAGCTTACACGCGCGGATGCATTCAATACCTCAACATGGTAAAGAAGGCGATCCAGATAGACGAGAAGGACAACGTCGCCACGACAACCAGTGAGGTGGAGGCGGGGGAGCATCTCCAGGTCATAAGCCCAGATGGAGAGGTGATACTCGAGCCCAGAGTCTCCGAGCCCATCCCCTTCGGTCACAAACTCGCAATCAAACCCATAGAGAAGGGTGAGAACATCGTCAAATACGGCGAGGTGATAGGCGTGGCGACCCAGCCAATAAAATCTGGTGCATGGGTTAACACACACAACGTCGGAAGCGCTCGTATGCCGACGAGCGGCAAGGAGGCGGGCATACTGTGACTCAATTCATGGGCTACCAGCGCCCCGACAAGTCGGTGGGAGTCAGAAACCACCTACTCGTCCTCGCCCCAATCGACTGCAGCTTCGAGCCCGCGAAGAAGATAGCCGCGCAGGTCAACGGTGCCGTTGCCGTCACCCAATACCACGGCTGCGGTAACGACCCAGTCATCGCCAATAACCTAGTCGGGACTGCCCTCAACCCGAACGTCGCCGCAGTCCTAGTCCTGGGACTGGGGTGCGAGTCTCTAACAGTCGATACAGTCGCGGATGGTGTCAAGCCTAGTGGTAAACCAGTTGAGACACTAGTCATCCAGCAAGAGGGCGGGACCCTCAAGACTCAGGAGAAGGCTGTCCGCGTACTTCAGCGATGGGCGCAGGAAGTAGCCGAATACAAACCCGAGCCCTTCCCGCTGAGCAAGCTTAACCCTCGCTGTCGAGTGCGGCGGAAGCGACGCTACAAGTGGCCTCGCCGCCAACCCCGCCGTCGGAGTCGCCTGCGATAAACTCATCGACGAGGGCGGTACAGTCATCTTCAGCGAGCCGCAGGAGATGATCGGAACACAGCAAGTCCTCGCCCGCAGGGCCGTGAACAAGCAGGTCGCCGCGGACGTCTACAAGATGATCGATCAAGACGAGGAGCGCCTCAAAGCGATAGGCGTCGACAGTAGGTGGATGAGCGCAGGAAACATAGACGGCGGCCTCACAACCATCGAGGAGAAGAGCCTCGGCGCCATCAGGAAGGGGGGAACTCGCCCCATCCAGGGAGTCTTGCAGAACAACTGGGAACGCTTCGACCGCCCTACGCGAGCCGGACTCTGGCTTCAAGACGGTACAGGGTGGGACGTCCCATCCGTCACCCACATGGTCGCCGCCGGTGCACAAGTAGTCTGCTTCACCAGCGGACAGGGTAGCACAACAGGCCACGCCATCGCCCCAGTCATCAAAATCACAGGCAACCCCGTCACATACCAGCAGATGGAGGACAACATGGACATAAACGCCGGAACCATCCTCGACGGCTCAGAGAGCCTCAACAGCGTCGGCCAGCGCATCTACCAAACCATCATCGACACAGCCAATGGAAGGAAGACGAAAGCCGAGGCCCTCGGCTTCACAGACTATATAGTGTTCTGTAGGAGCAGAGCAGCCGAGCACATGCTCGGCCACTGCTAAATACTTATTCTTTTAATAAATTAGTTGTCGGCGAGTACGACGTCGTCGTACTCCTTCTCGATCTTGAGCTTATGCCCCTGTTCCATCTTGGCGAAGTCGGCCCACATCTTCCCCAGTGGATGCGCGGAGTAAGCCTTGGAGAGAGCCGTGTAGAAGTCGACAGCAGTCTGCTCACTCTTAGCCGCGAAGATGAGGGTGTCCTGATACGATGCATCAGTGCTGAGGGGTGCCACCTTGAGCGGGTCTGAGATGTGGAGGTCCATTACCTTCTTCAGGTCGCTACCCTTTGCTTCGTTCATCACCTTCTTCGGGTCCTTGAGGGCCATCTCGAAGTATGCCTTGTGTTTCGACTCGTCTCCGGCGAGTTCCTTGAGGAGCTGCTTGGAGCCGGGGTTCTTGACATTCTTCGATGTCTCGGTGTAGAGGTTGTAAGCGCCCGTCTCCATGGTAATGCCGACTTTGAGGGCCTTCTCGACCGTCCATCCGTCGATGCTCATGTTGATCTGGGTATCCAACGGAGAGTACAATATAAAAATAGTTCATAAAGTCGAGTTGGTTTAAATGGGTCTTCCTTAGTTAGGGCTACGACTCTATGTAGGTCGCGACCCTACAGCTCTTAGGGAGGAAGGAGTAGAGCCTCTGGCGGGACTGGTCGAAGGCGAATGTTCCCGCTCCCTCCTCCGTCTTAACCTGATTCACCACCTTCATCTCGACGAGGTCTATGGTGGCTAGGAGGCCCGGCTTCGGGAGGGCGCAGTAGAGGAACTTTCTACGAGCGTTTAGCCAAGTCACATCCGGCTCTCCATCTATCTTAGTCCTGCAGGTCTCAGTCCCCTTCTCCAAGTCCATGGCCACGATGGCGCCACCGTCACAGGCTATGTACGCCTCCCTTCCATCGGCGCTCAGGTCGAGCCCGTGTGGGCCAGGGACCTTGATCGGGACCACCGGGGAGACGTCCCCGTTCCTAGGCGATAGGGTCACGTACCCAGCTGGATCACGCAGGTTTATCACGAATCTATCCAAATAATCCGAGTAACAGCACCAGCGAGGCCTCCCAGGGAGCCTCGACACCTTCAGGACCTCCCCCCTCTCCGGATCCACAAGCCGCGCATGAAGGTCCGCAATATCCGCCACCATGAGGACGCCGTGGTCGTCATCCCAAGCCATACCATTCGGCCTCGAACCAACCTGAATGGTCTTCGACACCGTCCCCTTCGCAGCATGTATGACAAGCACCTTCCCAGTCCCCCTCGAAGCAGCGAAGACCAGACCATCAGCCTGAGCGCAGACCACACCACTCCCCTCTGGGCAACCCGGTATCGTCTTCTGGAGCGTACCCTTGAGGCCATCCACGACCTCGACAGTCCCGTTGGCAGTGTGAGCGACGTAGACGAAGCCGTTCGACAGGTAGACGTCCCCGTGGTCGAACCCGCCCCCTGTGTGCGGCGGCATCGCCACGTAGCGTTCGAGTTTAAGAACCACGTACCCTTCTCAGCGCGTGAGAATATAGTTCTTATCCCGCCCAGCAGCTGCACGCAAGGCAATATAAGAGACCCCTGCCCCTGAGACTAGGCGTGAAGCACAAGGGGAGCCCCCGAGTCGAGATAGTCGCAACCGGGGACGAGCTCATTTACGGCCGCATCCTGGACACAAACAGCAACTGGCTCGCAAAGCGCATCGCTGAGATGGGTGCAGAGCTTCGCCGAGTCACCATGGTCGGAGACGACTACGATGACATGAGGGACGCCCTCTTCGGAGCCCTCGACAGGGACGCCGAGATAATCATATTCACAGGCGGCCTCGGCCCATCCGAGGACGACTTCACCGTCGACGCCCTTGGCCGCGCCCTCAACAAGGCGGTGGTCACGGACCCAGTTGGGGTCCAGAAGATCAAGGAGATCTACGAGCGACGGGGGAGCGATATGAAGCGCGGAGCCCGCATGGCGCGCATACTGGAGGGAAGCGTGGGGATACAGAACCACGTTGGTATGAGCGTTGGAATGAAGCTCCTCATCAACGGGAAGCTCCTCTTCACCCTACCCGGCGTCCCCCAGGAGATGCAGGGGATGTTCGACGAACATATAGCACCCGTCGTCGAGGCGGAGGCGAAGCACAAGCTCCTCGGACACACCTACGGCGTCTCCATGGTGTGGAAAGACTTCTTCCCCCTCTATACACAACTACAGATCGACTACCCCGAGATCTACATAAAAAACGCCGCGACTCCACCCGAGGCGGAGGAGGAGCGTGCCAAAGTCAAGGAGGTCAAGGTGGACATAGTCGTTCAGGGCACCACCAAGAGGGAGGCGGAGGAGAAAATGGAGGCCTTCATGGCCGAATATAAGCGCCGCGTCGACGCCGCCGGCGGTGGAGTCATCCGCCGAATCTAGTCCCGAAACATTTTACATCCACGCGGAGACTTCTCAGCCGACCTGTATGCTGTTCCGCGTCTACCTGGAGAAGGAGCTGATAATGGAGGGGGTCAGGCTCGTTAAGGGGACCCCGGAGGGTGTCGCGATTAAGGATGATAAGGGGGTCTCGCGGGTCCTCGACGGCGTCTACGTCGCCGAGGTGGAGGGAGTGGCGGGCTACGTCACTCTCCGCCGCGCTGCAGGAGGGGCCCGAGGCTCCTGAACTCTTCGCCCCTGAAATAGGCGTTAAGTTTCGTAGGTAGTTCTTCGACGTGGATGTTGACTTGTTCCCAGCTGTCCCTGTCCCTGAGAGTCAGGATGTCCTTCTCCATTGTCGTATAGTCAATGGTGACGGCGAGTGGTGTGCCTACCTCGTCCTGGCGGGCGTATCGGCGCCCAATGCTGCCACCGTCGTCGAATATGGCCCTGTAGCCCCCCGCTAAGACTATGTCGTAGACGGTCATCGCCTTCTCGGGGAGCCCATCCTTTGTGACTAGGGGCTGCACGGAGACCTGGTAGGGGGCGAGGTTCCTCGGGAAGTGGAGGATGTTCCTCTTCTCCTTCCCAGTTTCCCGCTGCTCCCACACTGTTTCCATGGCGACGAATGTGAGTCGATCGAGGCCGTAGCTTGGTTCGATGACGTGGGGGATGAACCGGGTACCGTCCTTGCGGAGCACCGACATGTCGACGCCGCTGCCCTTCTGATGGGCGTTGAGGTCGTAGTCCGTCCTGTTGGCGTGGCCGGCGACCTCGATCCAGCCCCAGCTCTTGGTCTGGACCTCGTGGTCGAACGTCTGGCTACTGTAGTGACTCCTCTCCTGGGGGAGGTGGGCGCGGAACTGCTGCCTCTCCGGCGGGACTCCGAGGCCCTCCATGAAGCGTTTGCCGATGCCCATGAAGTAGCCCTGCCACTCCGTGAGGATGAGCTTCTTCTCAACGGCCTCCCTAACGGTGACCTCTATGGGTTCCTTGACTCCCTTCTCCTCCATCTCCTCAGTGATGAGACGGACTTTCTCCCCCTCAACGTCCTTTAACCATAAACATGTAGGGTTGAGGGGGTCGAAGAAGAGCTCAAGCTCCATTATCGTGAACTCGCGAAGCCTATGCATGCCGCGGCGAGGGCTGACCTCGTTCCTCATCACCTTTCCCTGCTGGCTTATCGCGAAGGGGATCCGCTCCCTGTTGGCCTGGTAGCAGCGCTTGAAGTTGGTGAACATGCCCTGGGCCGCCTCGGGGCGCATGTAGCCCACCTCGGCGCCAGTGGCCCCGATCTGGGTCTGGAACATGGTGAGGACGAGCGTCGGCTCCTTGAGGGCGCCCCCGCAGACCGGGCACTTGATGTTGTTCTCGACGAGCAGTCTCTTGATCGCGTCCCCGCCCTGTGCCTCGACGTGCTCCATCCCCGTCTTCTCCTCGATGAGGTGGTCAGCGCGGAAGCCTCTACCGCACTGGCTGCACGTCGTCGCGTACTCTTTGAAGTTGGCGAGGTGGCCGCTAGCCTCGAAGACCTTGCTGCTGTTCACTATCGGGTCCTCGATCTCGAAGAAGCCCTGCCTCCTGACGAAGTGCTCCCTCCAGAGGGCCTCGATGTTGCGCTTGAGCTTCACACCCGCGTCCCCGTAGGTGGTGAAGCCCGCTATGTTGCCGTATATCTCGAAGCTCGGCCAGAAGAAGCCGCGGCGCTTGGCGACCTCGGTGATGGTCTCGTAGATGTTGCCAGTGGACATGCCCTTTCAGCCCTAAACGAATCTGCGGGTGCAAAATATAAAGGGGGCGGGGCTAGGCCGCCGCGGCGGAGCGCAGGAGGCCCGTTATCATCGGGTGCGGGCGCTCGTGGGTGGAGGTGGCTTGCGGGACGAAGAGTGTGGCGAAGAAGAATCTAGCCTTGGGGAGCTCGAGTATCCTGACCTCCCCGCCGGCGTCGAGGCCGGAGACGCGAAGACCCGCCTTCTCTACATCTCCCCTCCGGGCTGGGTTCAAGCCGTAGTTGCAGTAGAACTTCTCCCTGATGGTCGGCGCCCCGTAGACTTTTGAGGCCCGCGTCCCGGCTAGGACCTTCACCTCCTCTACCTTCCCGACGAGTGAGCAGGTGAGGGGAGTTACGAAGAGGTTGGAGGCGTCAGGGTGCTCCTCCGCGTGCTCCGCGTCCTCGATGCCCATGACATTTCTCGCGAACTCGATGATGGCGTGCTGGCAACCCCCGCAGGTGCCGATGAAGGGGCGGTCATTCTCCCTAGCGAACCTGATCCCGTTCAGGGCGCCTTCAGTGCTCTTGTAGGGGCTCCCCGGGGCGCAGAGGAACGCGTCGAACCGATCCATCTTTCCCTCAGCGTCCACCTCCAGCGAGGGCGTGGGGAGCCACTCGACATCCACGCCTAAACCGATTAGGTCCGCCGAGTGCCTGAAGGCATCATTCGTGGCTGTATGTGTCTCGTAGGTTGCCCGAAAATCGCCGATGACTCCAACGCTAAGCTTCTTTGGCATACGAGGCTGTGAGCCGCGACGCGTATAAGCGTTTGGCTAATACTTCGTTAGGTCAACGCCTATCCTCTTCGATATCTTCTCGAGGTCGTTGAGGATGTAGACGAAGGCGTGGCCCGTCCACCGCCCCCACCTCTCCGCGGCGAGCCTCTGAATCTCGGGGATTACACCACGCGGGTCTTCGGGCTCCACGCCTTTGAGGAGGACGCTGAATATCTTCGCGCTCCAGACATCGACACTGAAGCCCCTCTCGGAGACGACGATGGCTGCCGAATAAGGGCCGACGCCTCGCAGCTCCATGAGCCTCTCCCGCGCCTCCTCGGCGGTGAGCCTCGACAACTCGTCCATGTCGGGGAACCCGGCCTCGATGGATTCGGCTATGGAGACGAGGTTCTTCGCCCTGTACCCGAGCTTCGCCCTACTCATGAGCTCCGCGACAGGCGTCGAGGCTATTCTCTTCGGCGAGGGCCAGTACCTGACCCTCCTCCCGTCGAACTCCGCGTCATCTCCGTAAAGCTCTCTTACAGAGTCCATCATCTGGTTGCTCCTCTTCATGGGGGCCATCTGGAGGGTGACGGCGAGGATGAGGGCGGGGAAGAGGTCGGGCCACCAGAGTATGCGCATTCCCCTGAGGTCCCTCACCACGGGGGCGAGTATGTTGTCCCTCCCCGCCATTTCGTAGAAGGGGCGGAGGTCCTCCCCCGTCCTTAGGGAGCGCCTCATCATCCCCTCGATTATCTGCTTCTCGTCCAAGGTGAGACCCGAGTCGGTGTAGATGGAGCACCCTATCCGCGGCTTGGTGAGTGTGCCAAGGTTCCAGAGCTTCACCCCAATGAGTTTACCCCTGAACCGCGTCGCGGTCCTGAGCGTACCTTTCTCATATATCTCGTCGGGGGTCGCCCACCACCAACCGGCGGGCTTACTCACGGTCAAATCAAAGCTGTACGGGGGAATTGCCCCCATCTCGAACTCGTGAACCCGCCTCACCTCTAGCCGCCCTACCTCTTCCTGACCCTCGCGTTCGTCAGGTTGATTGCCTTCGTCACCTTGATGCCCTTCGGGCAGACTTGTGTACACTTGAAGTAGTTTCTGCAGGCAACAGAACCGTGGGGTGCCGCGGCAACTTCGAGCCAAGCTTCGACGTCATTCGTCCGGGTGTCGAAGATGTATCGTTGGAGAAGGAGGGCTGCAGAGGGTCCTATGTACTCGGGGTCATCGCGTAGGTTAACGGGGCAGGACGCGGTGCAGCACCCACATTGGATACACTTTATCGCGTCCTCTATTGCCCGCCTCTCGGACTCTGCCTGCCTCGCCTCCTCCACAGCCTCGGCGGGGTCCATCCTATCCCAACCCTCAGGGTGGACCGCTTTCATCCTAGCGAAGAAGGGGACGAGATCCACAACGAGGTCCTTGACTACACGGAAAAAGGAGAGAGGCTCGACCACTATCTCGGGGCCCTCGAACTCCCCCACGAGCCTCTGACAGGCGAGGCCGGCGACTCCATTCATCGTGACGCCGTCTGAGCCACAGAATCCCATGCCCGCAGCTCATCCTGTAGGAGAGGGTCGGGTCGACGCCCCAGCGTACTCTGTTGAGACACTCAAGCACACGCATCCTCGGCGTTGTCTCCAGTTCGTATGTGTCGTAGTGGGGCTCCTCGTCAGTCGCGGGGTCGTATCTAAATACCTTGAATCTCGTGGCTAGAACCCCCTCGGCTTCGGCTGGAACGTCGTAACGGAGACGGGTTTCCAGCCTATGGTCATGACTCCATCCTCCCTCCCGCAGATTGTGTGCTTCAGGTAGTTTGCATCGTCCCTCTCCGGGTGGTCGCTCCGGTAGTGGGCCCCCCTGCTCTCCTTCCTCGCCATCGCGGAGGCTACGACTACCTCGGAGACCGTCAGCATGTTGCCGAGTTCCAGGGCGTCCTCCAGCTCGCAGTTGAGGCGTCTCCCCCTGTTGTGGAGACCTATTTCAGAGAACCTGTTCCTTAGATCCGCTAAGACTCCTGCCGCTTCCCCAAGTACCTGTTCGCTCCTGAACGCGCTGCACTTCGAAGTCATCGTACTCTGTAGCTCCTCTCGTAGCTTCGCCACGTCCTCGGGGCCTGCTGAGTTGAGGAGATGGTCGATCTTGTCATGGATCATCTTCTCTGTGTCCTCGGTGGGCTCAACAAGGTCAGCTTTGCCACAAAACGCTGAGATTGCGTCGCCCGCCCTACTACCGAAGACTACGAGATCGAGAAGCGAGTTACACCCGAGCCTATTTGCCCCGTGGACGCTGATGCAGGCGCACTCCCCCGCCGCGAAGAGCCCCTGGATAGGGTTCAGGCCGTCGCTAAGAGCCTTTGCGTTGAGGTCGGTAGGTACTCCCCCCATAAAGTAGTGGCAAGTGGGGGAGACCGGAATAGCCTCGGTCACGGGGTCTATCCCCATGTACTTCCTAGCCATCTCCGTTATCTCCTGTAGATCCTCCTCGAGGATCCCACGGGAGATGCTGGTCAGGTCAAGGTTGACGTAGTTCTTGCCATCTACACCTCTCCCCTCACTGATCTCGGTTAATATTGCCCGTGAGACGACGTCCCTCGGGGCGAGGTCTCCAAGGGTCGGCGCGTACTTTTTCATGAATGCCTCCCCTGAAGCGTTCCTGAGGACACCCCCCTCGCCGCGGGCCGCCTCGGTTATCAGGAACCCTATCCCATGGAGACCGGTGGGGTGGAACTGGACGAACTCCATGTCCTCTAATGCGATGCCAGCGTCGAAGGCGAGTGCGAAGCCATCCCCCGTCGAGGCGGAGCCGTTCGAGGTTGTCCCGTAGACCTTACCTGAGCCTCCCGTCGCGAGGAGAACGGCCTTAGAACCGAATATCATGGGATCACCCGTAGCGAGGCTGTAGCCGCCTACACCACGACATGCCCCACCGTCCATCAAGAGGTTAGTGATGAACACCTCGTCGTAGAAAGTGACACCCCGGCTCAGACACCTCTCGTATAGGGTGTTCATTATGACCCTCCCCGTCCTGTCAGAGGCGAAGCAGGCCCGCTTCACGGGGCCCTCACCATAATCGTGGGTGTGTCCCCCGAACCGCCTCTGCTCAATCTTCCCCTCAGGGTTCCTCGTGAAGGGAACACCCATCCGCTCGAGGTTGATCACAGCGCTCGACGCCTCCCTCGTGAGAACCTCGGCGGCATCCTGGTCGACAAGATAGTCGCCACCCTTGACTGTATCGTACATGTGCCAGCGCCACTCGTCCCTGTCTTCGTTGCTGAGGGCCGCAGCTATCCCGCCCTGGGCGGAGGCGGAGTGGCTCCTCATCGGGTGGACCTTGCTGATGACGGCTACGTCGCAACTTGGAGAGGCGTGGAGCGCGGCGGTTAGGCCCGCTATTCCTCCTCCGACTACCACCGCGTCGTGGTGTAGGATCATGCCTTACCCCGTCCCTTGGGGCCAAGCCGCTGAGAGTTGCCGATGTTAGGCGCCGTCGAACCTTTAGCGAGTTCAGCCAGTTCCTCCTCCGAGATCAATCCCTCCTTGATAGCCAGTTTCCCCACGGGGACCCCCTTCTCGGCCGCCTCGATGGCGAGTCGGGACGCGGCCTCGTAACCTAATACCGGTGAGAGGAGGGTTGCGAAGGCGTTGCTGTGCTCGAAGTAGTAACCCGTGGTCCGGGGGTTCGCCTCTACGCTGACGATGCATCTCTCCCTAAGCGTCTCGACGGCTTTCGCCATCCACGACTGCGCTGAGAGAAGGTTGTAAGCCACCAGCGGGGTGTAGACGTTAAGGTCCAGACTCCCATGCTGAGCCGCGGCCTCCACGGTCGCCCTAGCCCCGATGGTCTGGAGACAGGTCATGTTCACGCACTCGATGATGCTCGGGTTAACCTTCCCCGGCATTATGCTCGACCCCGGCTCCACAGCTGGGAGGGTCATCTCCCCGAGCCCAGTGGCTGGGCCGGAGCTTAGGAGCATGAGGTCGTTTCCGACTTTTATGAGGGTGGTGGCGAGGACGCCGAGGGCGTTCATGTAGCTGAGGAAGTCGGATGTGAACTGGAGTCCGTAGGCGGAATCTTCTAGTGGTGTAAGGTCGAGACCCGTGATCTCCCCCAGACTCCTGATTACACGTTCCTTGTACTTCGGGTGGGTATCGACGCCCGTGCCAACAGCAGTGCCGCCGAGCGGTAATCTGCTCAACTTCTCCTCGGCTTTCTCGATCTCAGAACGCGCTTCACCCACCGCGACGGCGTATGTGTGGAACTCCTGCCCGAGGGTCACAGGTACGGCGTCCCTCAGGTGCGTCCTCCCGCTCTTCAGAACGTCCCTGAACTCGACCGCCTTAGCCCCGAGGCTGAATTCGAGGTCCCCGAGAGTGGACACCAGTTCCCTGCTTCGCCTAACCGCGGCAACTCGAATGGCGGTGGGGATGACGTCGTTTGACGACTGCGACATGTTGACGTGATCGTTCGGGTGAATGGGGAAGTAGGAGCCGAGGGGGTGGCCGAGGAGCTCGTTCGTCCTGTTGGCTATGACCTCATTGACGTTCATGTTCCACGGCGTCCCAGCCCCCGCCTGGAAGACGTCGAGGAGGAACTCCCCGACGAACTTCCCAGCGATTACCTCGTCGGCGGCCCTGGCGATGGCGTCCGCGAGGTCCGCGTCGAGCAGGCCAAGCTCCGCGTTCACCAACGCGGCTGCCTTCTTCACCTCCGCCACTGCCCGGATGAAGTCATCTCCGATAGTCTGCCCCGAGATCCGGAAGTTCCTGAGCGCCCTAGCAGTAAATGAGCCGTAGTAGGCAGAGGCGGGGACCTCGACCTCCCCTAAGAAGTCCCTCTCGACACGTTTTTCTGACACGTGTAGATGGGGAGGAAGGGCTGTTTTTAAACGAGGTAATGAACGAGGGAAATGGTGAGTCACTCGACCACGGGTCGGAACTTGTACCCGTACTGGATTAGCCCCGCCTGCCCGTCCTCGGTGACCTTGCGGAAGGTGTACTCGACCTTCAACCCAGTCTTTACTGCCTCCGACTCGATGTCAACAAGCTGGCTCAGTATCTGGACCCCGTCGTCCAGCTCAATGAGGGCGACGACATAGGGTGTGAACCGCTCGTAGCCGAGGGGCGCGTTCCTGATGACGGTCCAGCTCTTGACCTTCCCCGTCTCGGCGAGCTTGTATGGCTTGAACTCGGTGCCGCCGCAGCTGCAGACGGGCGTCTTAGGGTAGTGCTTAGCGCCGCACTTAGCACACTCCTCGCCCATGAGCCTGTATCGGGGTTTCTCCTCTCGCCAGTATCTTGGTACGCTCATCCTTAGACCCTCCTGAGGATGGCAACTGAGCAGGTGGAGCCCACTCCCGCCATGCTCTGGGCCATCCCTATCTTCGCGTCGGGGAC
The DNA here is from genome assembly GCA_963769425.1 of Candidatus Bathyarchaeota archaeon. Taxonomy (GTDB): domain Archaea; phylum Thermoproteota; class Bathyarchaeia; order TCS64; family TCS64; genus UBA8941. The sequence goes on from CAVYLP010000004.1 coordinate 309,996, forward strand.
CTGATTCGCCCCCGCCTTACCGCGGAGCTGAATCACGGTCTCCGCTATCTGGTAGAGCCCCGTAGCCCCTATCGGGTTGCCGCGGGCCTTGAGTCCGCCGAAGTTGTTTGTCGGCATCTCACCCGTTCGAGTCGTATATCCCTGGGCGACGAGCTTCGCGCCCTTTCCCTTCTCGGCGAAGCCGAGATCCTCGAGGCTCAGGACGCCATCAATGGTCGTGTCATCGGTGACCTCCAGCACGTCGATGTCCTTGGGCTTGACCTTGGCGATATCGTATGCCTTTGCACCAGCCTTCTTGACGGCTTCCAGGGTGAGTGGATTCTTGCGGCATGCGAGGGATAGGTGGTCGGTGGCGACTGTTGAGGCTGCCACCTCGATTCCATTGGTAATCTTATCCGCCGGTCCGAGGAGCACCGCCGCCGCGCCATCCGCGACCGCCGCGCACTCCATCATCCTGATTGGGTCCGCCTCCATCGGGCTCGTCATCACGCGCTCTATGCTGAGCTTGAAGGGAAACTGGGCGTGGGCGACACCGACAGCGTTATCGTGGCTTCGGGCCGCGAACCAGCCTATCTCCTCGGGCGTCGCGCCGTACTCGTGGCTGTAGAGCCTGTGGAGTATCGCGGAGAGACCCGTCTTGGTGACGCCGGTGTAGGCAGTGTACTCCTGCTCCTCCGCCCCCACAAGTGCTGTGGTGACGGCCTCGGGTAGGAGGTCACTCATCTTCTCGACTCCGCCGACGAGTACCCAGTCACTGAGCTCGGAGGCGACGGCCTTGACGCCCTCGTTGAAGGCGACTCCGCCGCTCGCCTGCCCCGCCTCGATCCTGACCGCGGGTAGGCCGGGCCTGCCAATGGCCTCCGCCATCATGGCGCCCATTCCGATCTGCCCCTGCAGGTGTGCACCCATCATGTTGGCGACGTAGAGCTGGTCGACCTCGGTGTGCGCCGCGTCCTTCAACGCGCCTAGGGCGGCCTCAGCAAAGAGTTCCTTTATGTTCCTCTCCCAGGGCTCGCCGACCTTCGTGAATCCTATTCCGGCTATCGCTACCTTCCTCATGCTATGATCTGCCCCCTGTGGCGGAGGTAGGTCGCGTAGTCGACGTACCTCTTCCTGTCTATGTAGTTCTTGACCTTGGGTCCGCCGCGGCGGTGCTTTATGGGCTCCCTGACCTTCCAGACGAAGGCGTCGCTGCCGGAGCCGCTACCATAACTGACCATGAATATCATATCACCGGGCTCAGCGACGTCGAGCGTCGCGGCGAGTCCCAGTGGGCTACTGCCCGCGTAGGTGTTGCCCACGACGGGTGAGACGAGGCCCGGGTTGATCTGGTCCATCCCGAACCCAAGCATCTTTGCGACGTTGATGGGGAATTTGGCGTTCGGCTGGTGGAAGACCGCCCACTTGAAGTCGGTGGCCTTGTACCCCGTCTCCGCGAGGAGCGCCTTCCCCGCGCCGGTGATGTGTTTGAAGTATGCGGGCTCCCCCGTGAACCTATTACCGTGGCGGGGGTACATCTCCTTCGGCCTACGCCAGAAGTCTGGAGTGTCCGTCACGAAGCTGTATGAGGCTTCGAGTTCGGCGACGCTCTCCTCGGCTGGGCCGAAGAGGTATGCGGCTCCTCCACATGCTGCCGTGTACTCGAGCGCGTCCGCTGGCTTGCCCTGCGCCGTGTCCGCGCCTATGCCCATGGCGTACTTCTGCATCCCGCTGCCGACGAGGCCGATGCAGTTCTGCATCGCTTCGGTGCCCGCCTTGCAGGCGAACTCCATGTCGGCCGTGGAGACACTTGGGGTTGCCCCTATGACCTCAGCGACTATGGTACCCGAAGGCTTGACGGCGTAGGGCTTCGACTCGGTGCCGACGTAGACCGCCCCGATCTTCGTGGGGTCGACGCCGGAGCGCCGAACGGCTTGGCGCGCGCACTCGACCGCTATGGTGACTGTGTCCTCGTCGAGGGCTACGACAGCCTTCTCCTCGACGGGCTCCCCCGAGGTGCTCCACATGCGGTTCACCTCAGCGGCCTTGAGCCTGTACATCGGCACGTAGGCGCCGTAGCCCGCTATGCCGACCCTGATTAGAGTCTTCATGTCTATCCCTATCCCGGAAACTAGGAGTAGGTTGACAGGTTTCTATTTAAGCGAATCGACATGGATCGAATAGGGAATCGACAGGAGACGATTACCGCTTAAGGTAGACGTCCCTGACGGCCCCAAGCGACTTTATGTTCGCCTTCAGCGAGTAAGGCCGCTCGAAATGGCAGACAAACCCCTCCCAAGGGTCACCGACGACTTCGTAGCCGCTTATCTGCCCGACGCCGAGTTGCGCCGTGTTCGCCACATGCCTGATCTCCTCGGGCTTGAAGCCCATCAACCGTACGCAGAAGCTGTCGACGGCGACGACGTCGGAGCCAGCGACGACGACGCCCATCCTCCTGGGGTTGCCCACTACGGGGCCGTTCCCCTCCATGCAGGTGAGGCCGTCGACTATCGTCATGTCTGTCCTGATCGTCTTCGCGAGGAAGGGGAGGACCTCGTCGAGTTTCTTATGTAGGCGGCTCTTCTTCGCCTCCTGGAAGCAGCCGTAGAGGTTCTTGATGCCGAGGGTGACGGTGGTGTGGGCGCAGGTCTTCATCTTGGCGAGGTTTAGCACGCAGTCGGCGACCGTCATCGTCTTCGGGATCATTATCTCTGTGCCGGCGACGACGTAGGGTGTGCAGTCGTCTGTGCTGAGGTTGAGGAACGGTACCTTCCACTCCTCGAGCTTCGCCATGAGCCCCGACTCCTTCACACGTGTGTCCGCGGTGTCGGCGATGTTGTCCGACTCGACTATCAGGGGCTCGCAGCTCTTCTCTCGGACCATCTTCACCGCTGCCTCGACTATGGCGAAGTCGGTGAGGACCATGCCCTGCGGGTTCTTCGAGTTGCAGACGTTTGGCTTGATGACTACCTTCATCCCGGGCTTGATCTGTAGGCCACCGGCGAGGTTGACCGCCCTCCTGACGGCTGCCTGCGTGTCGTCCCCTGCTTTCACGAGGGAAACCTTGGCCATTAGCCCACCTTCCCGACTGGCAGCTTATCCCCCATCTCGTTCATCACCCTGAGCATCGCTATCTCGTCGTCTATGGTGATCCGCGGCTCGCCACCCCTGTGGACGAGCTGCTCGAGGTGCCTGTACTGCTCGGGGAAGCTGGGGTGCTTGAACTGGAGCATATCTAGGTACCAGCCGGCGCCACGCTCGCTGGTCTTCTTCTTACCCGCCTCGTTTTCGAGTGTGTAGCTGTAGGGGTTTGTGGCGAAGTCGCTCCTGAGTGTGCCCTTCTCACCCTCTATGTAGACGGCGAAGGTGGGAATGGTGCGCGTCCAGCTCGCAGTGCAGTCGAGTTCAACGCCCTGCTCCGTCTCGACCGTGGCGTGGAGGTTGTCGCAGACATCATACTTCTTGCAGGCACCGGAAACCTCTTTGACCTTCCTCGGCTTCCCCGCGACTATGCCAGCGACGCTGAGTATGTGCGGCATCACGTCCTCGACTATGCCGCGCGGGTCCTTCGTGCGGAAGTCGGTCTTTGAGCCGTACATGCCGAGGTTGTTCTCGAAGTTGAGTTTCACACGCTTGACGACGCCGATGGCTCCCTGCTTGACCTTCTCCTCCATCCTGTAGAGGGCGGGGGTGTACACGTAGTTGTGGGCGGGGAGGACGACGAGGCTACCCTTCGCCTCCTTGATCCTCGCGCAGCCCTCCACCGTCTGGGCGAGGGGCTTCTCGCAGAGCACATGTTTCCCCGCCTTGAGTGACTGCAGGGTCATCTCCTCGTGGAAGCGGGGCGGCGTGTTGATAGCGACAGCCTCCACCTCCGGCTTCGCGAGCATCTCCAAGTAGTCGCCGCAGGCGTGGCCGACCCCCGTCGCGCCCTTGACCTCGGCGAGTTGCTCGCCACTCTTATCCGAGATGCTCACAAGCTCCACGACGCCCGAGGCCTCTATGGCCTTGAGGTGGAACATCGTGGTGACCCTTCCGCAACCGATTATACCGAGGCGGAGCATGTCTGGGGAAATACCCTTACCCGGGTTAAATAGTTGCTACTTGATGGGGTATTTTAATAGGAACTTGTACTTGCAGCTTCTGCTGCCTCAACCCATAAATAATGTTGCGCCCCCTCCACGCCTGAGTTGGAGCCCACCATACGACTCGTGGCAGCAGCGGATCTCAGTACCATCCACAGGATCGAGGTGGGTAGCTACCCCGACCCGTGGCCGCGCTCCATCTTCTACCTCATGCGAGGGCGTGCCCCTGACCTCTTTATAGTAGCTGAAGCCGAAGGTGAGGTCGTCGCCTACTCGATCGGGGAGATGGAGTGGATGCACGGCGTTAAGGTGGGCCACGTCATGAACATAGCCGTAGCCGAGGCTTGGAGGCGCAGGGGGATAGCGGGGAGGCTACTCAACGAGCTCGAGGGCAGGTTCACGGAGCGCGGGGCCGAGTACTCCTACCTAGAGGTGAGGGTGGGCAACGAGGAAGCCCAGCGCCTCTACAGGAAGAGGGGTTACCGGGACCTCGGTATCCTCCCCCGCTACTACAAGGACGAGGACGGCATCGCTATGGAGAAGCCCCTCGGCTAAACGTTACACTTCTATACCTGTGCCCGCCCCTCACTCCGTAGGTGGAACCATGGGTGAGATACGTGTCGCCGTCGCCGGCACAGGAAACCTCTGCTCAAGCCTAGTACAGGGAACACACTTCTACGCCAAGGCGAAGGAGCCACTCGGGCTCCTCCACCCAGAACTCGGCGGCTACAAGCCTTCGGACGTGAAGTACGTCGCCGCATTCGACATAAGCGACGTGAAGGTTGGCAAGGACCTCAGCGAGGCCATATTCGCGAAGCCGAACAACGCCCCGAAGGTGGCCGACGTCCCGAAGCTGGGCGTAACGGTGAAGATGGGACCCGCCCCGGACCTCGTCGAGGAGGGCACCCTCAGCAGCATAAAGCGCGCCAAGGCGGAGGCCGTCGACGTCGCCGCCGAGCTGAAGAAGGCGAAGGCGGATATGCTCATCAACATGGTCTCCGGTGGCAGCGACAAGGCGTCCGCCCTCTATGCGAAGGCGGCCATCGATGCAGGCTGCGCTTACCTCAACGCGACCCCGTCGCCTATCGCAGGTGACGCGGCGCTCATCAAGAAGTTCACGGCAGCAAAGCTCCCGGTGGCTGGAGATGACCTGCTGGATCAGGTCGGGGCCACGGCGATCCACATCGGCATCCTGGAGTTCCTCCACAGCCGCGGCGCACACATAGACGAGAGCTACCAGCTCGACGTCGGGGGCGGCGCGGAGTCGATCAGCACGCTGGAGAAGACGAAGGACACGAAGAGGAGCATAAAGACGGCGGCAGTCACGGGGCACGTCCCATACAAGTTCCCGCTCGTCTCCGGCTCCACCGACTTCGTCGACTTCCTCGGCAACGGGCGTGACAGCTTCTTCTGGGTCAAGGGGCGCTACTTCGGTGGCGTGCCCTTCACTATGGACCTGAAGCTGAGCAGCGAGGACGCCCCCAACGGGGGCTCAATCCTCCTCGACGCGATCAGGGGGATGAAGGTCGCCAAGGATAAGGGCTTGAAAGGGCTCGTGGCCCCGATCTGCGGCTACGCCTTCAAGAGGGCGGAGCGCACCAGCCTCGCCACCGCGTACAAGTCCTTCAGGGACCTCACAGGGTAGCCGCCATGCACATGATATTCCTAGTCGGGACAGCCGGGAGCGGCAAGAGCACCCTCACAGCCGCCTTCACCCGCTGGCTGGAGATGCAGCGCGAGGATGTGATGGCCGTAAACCTCGACCCCGGCGCCCCCAACCTCCCCTACTCCGCCAACGTCGACATACGCGACTACATCAAGGTCGAGGACGTGATGGAGGAGTATGGACTGGGCCCCAATGGTGGGCTGGTCGCCGCGACAGACATGATCAAGGACGTGGTGGATCAGGTGAGCCAGGACATCGAGGACTTCACCCCCGACATCTGCATAGTCGACACCCCAGGGCAGATGGAGCTCTTCGCTTTCCGAGACATAGGCGCGCAGGTGGCGGAGAAGCTCACGGACGCGGACAAGGGCCTCGTCTACCTCTTCGACGCCGGATTCTGCAGGGACCCCCTCAACTACGTTATGAACATGTTCCTCGCGTCAGCCATAAACGTCCGGTTCCAGCTGCCCCAGTTCCAGGTCTTCAGCAAGGTGGACCTGCTCAAGGAGAAGGAGTTAGAGGGCATGATGAGCTGGGCTGAGGACCCCGACGTCCTCAGGACCGCCGTCGACGCTCGCCTCAGCGGTATGAACAAGGAGATGAGCCAGGATATGCTTGAGATCATCGAGAGGATGGGGGTCGAGTTCAGCCCTATAGCGGTCTCGGCGAAGACGCAGGATGGTTTCCACGTTCTCTACTCGGAGCTGCAGCGCGTCTTCACGGGCGGGGAGAAGTTCACCCCCTAGCCTCGAAAATCGTTAATACGGCGTCCGGGTGCCTATCTCCTAGGAGATAATCATGGTTCTTTACCTCACGCAAGACGAGGTCAAGCAGGTGCTTGACATGAAGAGCGCCTTCGAGGCCGTCGAAGGCGGCTTCCGGGAGATGGGCAACAAGGCCATCGAGATGCCGCCCAGGGTCTACCTGCACTTCCCGAAGGGCGTGCTCATCGCGATGCCCGCGTACATGCCCAACCTCAACGCGGCGGGCACGAAGCTCGTCACGGTTCACCCCGGCAACAAGAAGGATTACAACCTCCCCGCCGTGCAGGCGAAGATCGTCATCAACAGCATCGAGAACGGCTCCCCCCTCGCCATCATGGACGGGACATACGTAACCGCCGTCCGCACTGGCGCGGCCGGGGCTGTGGGAATAAAGTACCTCGCACGCGAGGACGCTAAAGAGGTTGGCCTCTGCGGTCTCGGCGTCCAGGGCAGGAGCCAGATCATGGGCCTCATGCTCGTCCGCCCCAAGATCAAGAAGGTCAAGATATTCGACATCCTACCCGAGGCCATCCCGCCATTCATCAAGGACATGAAGGCAATGTACCCAAGCGTCGACTTCGTCACCGCGAAGTCGGCGGAGGAAGCGACGAAGGGCAGCGACATCATCATCACCTGCACCCCAAGCTCCACACCCTTCATCAAGGGGGAGTGGCTGAAGAAGGGGGCACACGTCTCTGCGATAGGCGCGGACGTCGCCGCGAAGAGGGAGCTTGAGACCAGCGTGCTCAAGAAGGCGAACAAGCTCGTCGTCGACTTCATCCCGCAGGCGTTCGTCGTCGGCGACTTCGCCAAGCCGAAGGAGGAGGGCGCGGTCTCCGAGAAGGACATCTACGCCGAGATGGGCGAGATCGTCTCCGGGCAGAAGAAGGGTCGCACCTCACCAGACGAGATCACCCTCTTCAAGGCAACCGGCCTCGCCATCGAGGACGTCGGCACTGGCGCCAAGGTCTATGAGCTCGCCGTCAAGAAGAAGATCGGCACCGAGCTCCCCAACTAATCCAGCTTTTAAATTATACCCGAGTAGTCCCTAAAGTCGTTCTCACAAGGGTTACCGGGGCAGTATAGTATTCTGGATTTCTCGATTTTTGAGCCGACAGTGAGTATGGTTGCGCTAGTTTGAACATTCTTACCAGTCGGGTCGTGGTAGCAGATAGATCCCTGCCCCTTCTCTGTCCCATGGTCCCCGCTGATCAGCTTGAGTGATTCAATAAGTTCGTCCACGTTTCGTAGTTCGAGCCGGCTCAATAGGTTATGTGCCCTGAGTTTCCTCTTCTCCACGTTAACCCACATCTTATCGGCTCGTTCGGTCCACTCGATCCTCGGATTTATAGTAAGGGTTGTGATAACATGTGGGCCGTAATCTAGACGTTTAACGAGGGTCTCTTTGTCCCAGACGATGTGCCATGCCGAGTGTGTGTCCGCGACTAAGAAGTTGCCCCGCCGGTAATCCTCTCTTATATCCAGGTCGGTAAGAAACCCCTTAGCTTCCTCTGCCGAGTTAAAACCGTCGAGTAGATCCAAGTTGAGAATACCCCTGCTTCTTGCAGGCTTCTCATTGTACTCTGTCTCCTGGTTCGTGACAGCCACAAGCAAACCTGAGTCGTTAAACCCAACCCACGTGCCATTCGACGCAACATCATATGGGGCGTAGACTCTCCTCGCTCCCTCGAAAACCCTAGGTGGCTCCTCCAAAGTCCCCGCGGTCAGATACCTATTATGAAGCACCACCATCGGGTAATCATCGAGGAGCCCGTAGAGGAACATCAGGGTACACACGGGGAATCCGATAACGCTTCCCAGTCCTAGGTATAAGCTTACCCCAACCAAAGCAGCTTTTACTGTTACTAAAGGTGAAAATAAACGAATGGAAAGTTTGATGATATCGTTATTCTTACACTCGTCTTAGAATCATATGCTTATGTTGACATTTCTTAAGAGTGTCTCAAGGGTCTCGCGTTCGTCCTGTCCTATTGTGTGGATCTGCCCTGTTTCACGTGGGTGACGAGACAATCTTACCGTCAAGATAAGATTGTTCTGGCTTTAGGGACAAGCCAACACGCGAAAGAACAAACAGTGAAAAATTGAGTAAAAATGCGGAACTATTTGTGTATCACTATATTTCCATATGCAATTATACTGATTGGGTTCGCCAATTCGGATGATACAAATTGATTGTCATATTTCGTTTTGCCTGTGGACTTATCCCATATCTCGATTCGGAAAGTGTCTGGCGAGATATTTTTTAAGCACACCATCGATTGCAGTTAACATGAATCCATAGATGCTAGATTTGTTGATTGTGCCTTCTCCCTTGTACTGTGCTTTTGCACCCGATATTGCCATCCAGTTGTAGTTTGTAATCTCGAAGCTAAGGTCACCTGGTTGGAATTTTCAACATTGTATTGCCATGCGGGTAAACTCAATTTCGAATGAATCAGGGGATGGACCGGTGAGGGGTCATTAAGATATTTTGTAAAACGCTTGTACTATGCTACCACTTACGGGAGGAGCTTGAAAAACGCGCCGATGCATACTCACCGACCTTGACCGGAGGAGGCTGATGGAGATGGTTAGAGACAGGGGAGGGGAGGACGTGACAACACGAGAGTTATTCGTGAACCGATAGTAAAATATTAGCTCTTAAGTAACCACTGGGTTGTTCAACACCCCGCTACAATCAAAACTTCTTTTTTCCAAGGGGTCTAACCTTACCCTCGTATGGGTGCAACTATTTAACCAGCCAAGCGGATTGATCGTTGAGGAATTTTAACATGGCGAGGACGATCGAGGAACTTTCACAGACCGAGATCTCTGAACTCATAAACAAACGCATAAGCATCTTCACGCCCGAGGACGTGGCGAGCAAGCTCAAGGGCGAGCTCGAGAAGACGGGGCGCTACGAGGCGCTGGTGGTCGGCGGGGGAAAGATCGGGATGGTCACCATCCGAGACCTTCTCGGCGTCGAGCCCCTCGAGCAGACAAAGCTCGTGAAACTCTGGAAGTCCCAGTGGCAGACGCCCGTCACCTCGGACAGCTGGGTGCAGGGAGTCGCCACAGAGCTCGTGAGGATCAACGCGAGGGCCCTCCCCGTTGTTGAGAACATGAAGCCCGTCGGCATCATCTCACAGGTCGACATAGTCGCCGCTATGGCAGACTGCGGCGACCTGAAGAAGACACCCGCGAGGGACCTTGCCAAGATGGCGCCGGTTACGCTCGATGTCGGGGCGAAGGTCGCCGAGGCGAGGAAGCTCATGCTCGACAGGGGCATTAGCCACGTCCCGATCACCAAGGAGGGTAAGCTCGCCGGGATCGTCACGGCCGCTGACCTCGTCCAGTACTTTACACAGGGAGTAGGTAAGAGGAAGACCGGCGAACTGCCCGGGGAGAAGGTCACGAAGTTCCCCGGCATCGTCGATGGCATTATGGACAAGCACCCACTCACTGTCTCAACCGTCGCCTCGGCCCTCGACGTCGCGAGGGGTCTCAGGGATCAGGAGAAGAGCGCCGCCGTTCTAATCGACGAGAACGAGGGCGTCCTCGGCATATTGACGCCGAAGGAGCTTCTCACACTCATAGCGGAGCCCGCGACGAAGGAGGAGATGCCCATCTCCATAGTTGGCCTCGCAAACGAGGAGTTCCTGGCGAGGAGCCTCGCCGAGGAGAAGGTGAGGAAGGTCATCACCCTCGGCATGAAGATTCACCCACACATCAACGACGTTCAGGTGGTCATCAAGAAGTCGGACAAGGGCGGCGAGAACGAGAGGTACGAGATGACGGCGCGCGCCCTAAGCCCCACAGAGCAGTTCCAGACCTCAAACGCGGGCTACGACCTCGTAAAGACCTTCGACGGCCTCATGTCCTCCCTAGAGAAGGAGTTCAAGGAGGCAAAGCACGAGTCCTCGAAGGTCCCCCGCAGGGGCAGGGGACGCTCCTAAGCTTCTTAACCGGTCCCGACAACTCATTCTGGATTTAGCTTGCCCCAGTGGACAGTTGTAGTCACGGAGCCGATCAACGAGGCCGGAGTCAAACTCCTAGAGAATAAGGGTGTCACCGTCATCCAGCTCCCACCGGGGAGCAGGGAGGACGCCCTCGCCGCCGTCGCACCCTCGGCTGACGCGCTAATCACCCGCGGCGGGATACGGGTGACGCGCGAGATCATGGCATCGAGCCCCGGACTCAGGGCCATCGGAGTCCACGGAATAGGGTGCGACCACGTCGACCTCGCCGCGGCTCAGGAGCTTGGTAAGGTTGTCCTCAACACACCCGACGCCCTCTCCGTCACCGTAGCTGAGATGACGGTAGCTATGATGCTATCCATGACGCGAAAGATAGCCACGGCGGACAAGGTCGTCAGAAACGGTGGCTGGAGCCGAAAATACTCCGACCTTATCGGCGTCGAGCTGATGGGGAAAACCATCGGCCTCATTGGTCTCGGTCGGATAGGGGCTGCCACGGCGAGGCGGCTCAAGGCATTCGACGTTAAGCTACTCTACTGGAGCAGGACTCGCCACCCAGAGTTGGAACATGAACTCGGCTTAGAGTGGGTGGAGTTCACCGAACTCCTCGGCAGGAGCGACATCGTGAGCCTCCATGTCCCGGGCACCGCTGAGACGCACCACCTCCTAGGCTCAAAGGAATTCGCGTGCATGAAGCGTGGCGCGATGATTGTAAACACAGCACGCGGTAGAATCATCGACGAGGCAGCACTCGTGGAGGCGCTGAGGGGCGGACAAATATCCGCAGCGGCCCTCGACGTCTTCGAACAGGAGCCGGTGAAGCCCGACAACCAGCTGCTCGCCATGGATAACGTAGTGCTAGCCCCCCACCTCGGGGCCAGCAGCTTAGAGGCCATGAAGCGGATAGCTATACAGGTCGCACAGGGCGTTCTCGACGTGCTGGAAAGCAAAGAGCCTCGGAATAGAGTCGCATAAGAACTCAAAAAGCAGTCGCCAATCCAGGTCACCCCCTAAGGAAATGGTTTTAAAGCCTCGACCCCCCGGATAGGAGAGGTGTGAATATGCCTACAGTCACAGTAGACAAGAACAAGTGTGATGGAGAGGGCACATGCGTGGACGTCTGCCCAATGAACGTCTACGACATGGTCAACAAAAAATCCGAGCCCACACGGGCCGCAGACTGCATCGCATGCATGGCATGCGTCAACAGCTGCCCCACACAGGCAATAACCGTCGAGCCGTAAAAAGCTCAAAAACCGTCCTTTTTAACTCCCGTTTTTAACGAGGCCTAACCGAGACAGCCCTTACTATGTCGGCCGTGTTCTCGCACCAATCGGCGACCGTCTCCAAGGCGTCCAGGAACTCGTTGAGGAGTATGAGAGAACCCATGCTCCACCCCTTAAACTCCAGATTAGCTAGGTGCTGCCTAGCCTGGCTGTAGAGTTCGTCGATGTCCTCCTCTAGCATCTCGACCTTGTTGGCTAGGTTTATGGCCTCCTTCGGATCTGTCGAGATGACCTTAAGGCAATCGTCGAGTACCGTTACGCAGTCGGCATCGGCCTTCGCCATGTTCAGGGCGGCTTCCCTCATCTCCTGCGGGGCCCTGTCGAGGTGGATAACGTTCATTATTCTCCCAGCCTCCTTGCTCCAGTCGGCTATCCAGTCGACCGCGCGGACCATCTCCATAAGGTCATCCCGCTCCTCGGGGAACATCTCGCTCTTCGTGAGGGCGTCGACCATCTGCCTCCTTAACTCGTCGGCCTCCATCTCCATCCGGCTAAGGCTGATGTAGTGCGTGGAGCACTTCTCAGCATCGCAGTGCGCCGCGGCGTCGACCATGCTGTACATCTCCATGACCGCACCCTTAGTGAGTTCAAGGTGCTTCTCCGCCATCGCGAGAACTTCTTCGCCGCGCTTAGGGGCGAACCATCCGAAGAGTTTCCTAGACAATCTTCCCGTCTATCCCTCTGAACATTAGTTTATGAAACCTTCCCCCGAAGCTCATACCCTGAGGAAATAGTAGAGGATAACAGAAGCGGGGACGAGATGGAAGACCACCGTGATGACGAGGGTGAGCTTTGGCGACGCCGCGACCTTGTCGGCTGTGACCTTGATCATCTTGCTGAACGGCTTCATTAAGGGGAGGAAGATGAGGGCTCCGATGACGTTGATGCTAAGGTGGACGAGCCAGACCCCCATCGCCACCGGGTCGCCGGTCGCCATCGCGGCTATCATTACGTCAAAGACCGTTCCTATATTGGCGCCGAGTATGTAGGGCAAAATGTAGTAGTCGGCGCTGAGGACGCCACTCGTGGCGAGAGGTATCAGCAGAGAAACCATTACCGTGGTACTCGGGATGAGCATGGTGAACAGGAACCCTGCCAGGAAGGAGCGCAGAGGCTTCTGGAATGTCGCCCTGATGAGGTTCCAGGACCTCGGCATGTTGAATATCTCGGTCATGTACTTCTCGACACCTCCGAGGGCGAGGACTAGCATGGCGGCGCCAGCGATTATCCCTAGCCAGGGTGGGATATACCTCAGAACTACGGGGACCCACGGTGTGGCGACCTCGAGTACGTCAGGGATGGCGTTGAGCCATGGCGCTTTCACGAAGATATTGCTCCCCTGAAGCGCGATGAAGGTGAGGAACCCGAAGAACAGCTCGGCGGGGAAGAAAATCATCAGACAGATGAGGTTATAGAGTACGTGGGTTAACGTCACGTTAAAGGCCGCACCCTGGTTCTTCTTCCCCCTGATTTGATTGAGGACCGAGATCAGGAAGGGGGTAACGGTTGTCCCGAGCTCCGCTCCGAGTATGGATGAGACGGCTAAGCTAAGTGGCATAGCACCCGAGGAGACGAAGGCAACGACTATGCTGTCGAAGGCTCCGCTGCTGTGGACTAGTGCGGTTCCGATCCAACCAGCGAAGACAGCGCTTGTTGTGTCCCTGATGATTAGCACTATGCCCTCTGTCAGGGCCGTCGCCATCATCGATGCAGAGTCCTTGATGAGCATTATAGCGGAGATGAAGAAGTACAGCGCACCCAAGGAGCCCAGTACGTTCCAATACTTGGAACCCAAAGCGATCCTTATTCGATTTCGGGTATATAATTAAGTGTAATCTATATAGAATATTGTGATTATATAGGCGTGGTTTTATATTTTAGGGTGTTTAGGCCGGCGTCTTTGAGCATATCGTGCAGTAGACTCAGGGGTAGGCCGACGACGTTGTAAAAGCAGCCCTCAACGCCCTCGATTGTCACCGCGCCGATCCCTTGGGCGGCGTATGCGCCCGCCTTATCCATTGGCTCCCCCGTGGCGACGTAGGCGTCGATCTCGTCCTCGCCCAGCCGACGCATCGAGACCTTCGTCTCTTCTGTCTGGATGTCGCATAAGCTTTTTTCCTTAATGACGACTGCTACCGCCGATATTACCGTGTGTATTCTGCCACTGAGAACCAGGAGCATGCGTTTAGCATCATCGGCGTCCTTAGGTTTCTCAATGATTCTACCGTCTAAGACCACGATTGTGTCCGCCGCCACGACGATTCGATCGGGGTATCTGGCCGAAACCGCCTCCACCTTCTTCAATGCGTTCTCCCTGACATGCATAATCGGATCGGATGACTCACTATTCTCAACGTCGCCTGGGTCTACAACCTCGAAGGCGATTTCCAGCTGCCTCAAAAGGGACGCCCTGCGGGGGGAGGTCGACGCGAGCACCAGCACTTGACCGTTCAAAGATTATCACCCTCAGCGTTTTATCTCGGAGCGGGATTCACAGAGATGGGGTAAGCCGCGGGTATAAGAGTGATTGTGATGGAGAAAATATACTACTCGGCGCTTGAGACGCCACTAGGAAGGATGTGGGTAGCCGCCTCGGAGCGCGGGCTAGTCCAGTTCGACATGACGGACGATAAAGAGGGCTTCATGAGAGAGCTGAAAGAGAGGATCAAGGCTGAATACGTCGAAGATCCTAGTAAGTTCAAGCAGCTGCGGGCCGAGCTCGAACGTTACTTCAGTGGAGAGAAGCTCATCTTCAAAGGTCCATTCGACATGAGGGGAACGCCCTTCCAAGTGGATGTCTGGAAGGCGATCCACTCCATCCCCAACGGGAAACTGACTAGCTACGGCGGGATAGCGAAGCAGATCGGGCGGCCGAAGGCGGTCCGTGCAGTTGGAAACGCCGTGGGTGACAACCCAATGGGACTTATAGTCCCTTGCCATAGGGTGGTATCCTCGGACGGGGGCATCGGCGGCTTCAGCACAGGCCTCGAGTGGAAGAGGAAGCTCCTCGCTCAAGAGGGCATCCTAGGGTCCTCCGAGGGAAAGCCCGAGACGGGCCTCGACCTGCGCAAGTTCTTCAAGTGACCGCTAGTATTTTCCCGCGCCGAGGTGTTCCTCATCCATGGCTACAAAGAGGATCGTGCTCGGCACCTTCAGCCACGAGACAAACGTGCTGTCGAACATCAAGACGGACCTCTCTGAGTTCCGGAAGAGGCACCTGTTCCACGGGGACGAGATCCCGCCCCACTTCCGAGGGACGAAGACCGCCGCGGGAGGTCTGATCGATGGGTGCGAGAAGAACGGGTTCGAGTTTGTAGAGACTGTGCACGCGTCAGCTACACCCAGCGGCATCATCGTAGAGGAGGCTTACGAGCACATCCTCGGCGCGATGCTCGACGGGATCAAGGCGGCGAAGCCCTTCGACGCCGTAGCCCTCCATCTTCACGGTGCTGCCGTCGCCGAGGGGCACGACGATGTCGAGGGGGACGTCCTCAGCGAGGTTCGGAAGCTCATAGGAAAGAAGCCACTCGTCGCCAGCTTCGACCTCCACGCCAACTACACCGAGAAGATGGTAAGGGAGGCAGACATCTCAGTCGGCTACGACACCTACCCCCATATAGACGAGTACGAGCGCGCCGTAGAGTCCGTCGACTTGCTTGCCAAGATGCTCGACGGCAAGCTGAAGCCTACGAGGGCGCTGAGGCAACCCCCGATGCTCCCCGCACTACAGGCACAGTTCACGGGGAGGTACCCGATGGCGAAGCTTCTCGAAGAGGCTCACCGGATGGAGCAGCTACCCGGAGTCGAGGCGGTCACTGTCGCCGCGGGCTTCCCCTGGAGCGACATAAAGGAGGCTGGCATGAGCTTCATAGTCATCACGAACAACGACCAGAAGCAGGCAGACGCCCTCGCCGAGGAGCTAAGCGACCTCGCGTGGTCGATCCGTAGGGACTTTCTAGTCAAGCCGATGCCCGTGAGGGACGCTTTGAAGAAAGTGAAGGCGGCCAAGGAGGGGCCTATCGTCCTTGCAGACATCGGTGATAACCCCGGGGGCGGCACCCCCTGCGACGGCACATTCGTCCTCAAGGCAGTCCTCGAGGAGGGATTAACCAGCGGCATCTTCGGCGTCATCTGGGACCCCGCAGCCGCGGCGAAAGCAGCAAGAGCCGGGCCAGGGAAGGAGATTGAGGTAAACCTCGGTGGTCACACGGACCGGCTCCACGGAAAACCGATCAGGGTCAAGGCGCACGTGAAGAGCGTAAGCGACGGGAAGTGGCTGGTAAAGGGTCCGATGGGCACCGGTTCGCTCACCGAGATGGGCCTCACAGCCGTCCTGAATGTCGCCGGAAATGACTTGATAGTCACGTCGCTCCGACTCCAGCCACTGGACCTAGAGCTATACCGTAGCCAGGGGATTGAGCCGACATCGGCGAAGTTCATCGTTGTGAAGTCGAGTGTTCACTATCGCGCAAGCCACGAACCCGTCGCCAAGGAGATAATCGAGCTCGACACACCCGGCCTAACATCGCCACGTCTCGCGGGCTTCAAGTTCCGCAAGATTAGGCGACCTATCTTTCCCCTCGACTTCGAGATGCTTGGAATAACCGAGCTCAAGAGGATGGACGAGGAGTAGAGAGGACGCGCTCGTAGGCAGCTAGGTGCTGGTCGATGACATTCCCCACCTCGTGAACGGATGAGACGTAGCGTCTGCCCTTCTCCCCAAGCTCCTTCCAATTCCCCTCCAGCAGCCACCGGAGCCCCGAGGCGTAGTCGCCCCCCTTCACGTGGTAGCCGAACCCGCTGGCGAAGCCGTCGGGGTCGTGCGGGCTGAGGATGGCGCACCCGTGGGCGGCCGCCTCGAGGAAGCTGACGGGTAGGCACTCGCTCACGCTCGTGTTCACGAGGACCCAGCTCGACGACAGCAGTGCCTCCTTTTCGATTCCCTCGATGAAGCCGGGGAACTCGAGGTTTCGCACGGGGTAGTACTTCCTCACGAGGTTATCGTCACGGCTCTTGCTGTTGGCTTTCCCCGCGGCGACGAACCTTACACCGGGGAACTCCTTTGCTAGCTCGAAGAACGTCTCGGGCCTCTTCTCCCTGTCGAACCTGCCGAGAAAGCAGACCATGGGTGTCTTCGCTTTGGTGGGGGTTCTCTTCGGTACCCTCACGGGATTCGGGAGAAACAACGGGTCCTCCGCAAGATTGTATAGTGCCTTTGTCTTGGGTACGATGTACTTGGCCTGGCAGTAGACGGCGTCGAGCCTCTTGACGCAACCATCGACGCCTGGGCAGATGAAGGCATTATAGAGCTTGCGCCTAAGAGGGTAGTACCTCTCGACCATACGCCAGTCTTCCCTCGTCTTCGGGTTCTGCGAGGTAGCGACATGTTTCGAGCCGGGGACCGCCTCAAGCGCTATCTTCGTACCCCAACTCGGCTCCTCCGAGTGGTAGATGTCCGCCTTTATCCCACTGTAGATGTCGCCAGTCGAGGGGTATCTCGTGAGGGGAAAGGAGTGGACTGCCATGCCGTCCAGTTCCTCCAGTCTCCCCTGTCTTTTCCCGGCGGGGACGACGACGGAGACGTCGACGCCCCTCTTCGCGAGCTCCCTGCCTATCATCCTCGTCGCCGCCCCGAAGCCGCCCTTCCTTCCCCAGGCGAAGAGCTCGGTGGCGACTAGGCAGAGGTGTAGATCCATAATAATATTTACTTTCAACTATCTTTTATAAATCATGTGCCCGCGGGTGTTAGTAATCACCCCCTGTTATCCGCGTTTCCCGGGGGACTTTAACGGTGGGTTCGTGAGGGACCTCTGCCTCCGTCTCGCGGCGAGAGGGGTGGAGCTCTCGGTGCTCGCGCCAAGAAGCAGGACGATGGGGGACCAGGTGGCGCCTTACCCGGTAAAGCGCTTCCCCTATCTCCCCCTGAGGAGGCTTGAGTCCCTGCCAGAGGAGACCATGAAAGGGGCACCAATAGGAAGGCTCGCCCAACTTCTCCCCTACATGGCATCATGTCTCCTTCACGCCTCGGCCGCCTCTCCCATGCTCATCCACAGCCACCTAGCTATCCCCCTCGGCTTCGTCGCCTCCTTCGCTCCCGTCAAGGCGCCTAAGATAATCACCTGCCACGGCAGCGACTGCACGTTACCTCTCGACAACCCCGCGTACCTCCCTTTCACCCGACACGCCCTACGAGATGCTGATCTCGTCGTCGCCGTTTCTCGATACGTCGAGTGCCTCTCTAGGAGGCTCGGAGCGAGGAAAACAGAGACAATCTACCTCGGCGTTGACACCCGCCGCTTCAAGCCACCCACGGATCGCTCCGAACTCAGGATAAAGGCGGGAATTCCTAAGGATGCACTTGTCGTAGGTACCCTGGGGCGGCTCGTCCGAGAGAAGAGGATACTAGACATCATCGAAGCCTCCGGGCTGGTCTCGAAGAAATTGGAAGCGATGTTTCTAATTGGCGGGGATGGACCTGAGAAGCGGAGCCTTGAGGCTTTCACGAGGGCGAGGGGGTTCGACAACGTCCGATTTATGGGAACCATTAACGACACGCCATCCTTCCTCGGCTTGCTGGACATATTCGTTCTAGCCTCCTCCCGTGAGGGACTCTCACTGAGCCTGCAGGAAGCCATGGCTTCCAAATGCGTCCCGGTTGCAGCCGAGGGACACGGTTCGGAGGAGCTTATCACAGACGGGCGTAATGGCCTACTCTACGCCGGTGGTCCTACAGAGTTGGGGGATCGAATAATCGAGGCCGCGGACTCCCTTTCAATGGGTAGTAGAGCCAGGGAGACGATCATCGAAGGATTCGACGCCGAGGCGGGCGCGGACAAGTACGCGGAGCTCTACAGCCGGCTAGCCTTTTAATCGGAGGTGACTCATCTCTCAGTCATGAGGGTCGCTGGGGTCGACGAGGCGGGGAGAGGCAGCGCAATCGGCCCTCTCGTCGTCGCTGGTGCCTCATTCCCCTCGGAGCACATAAAGACCCTTGTGGAGCTTGGCGTCAAGGACTCGAAGCAGTTAACCGCCAAGAGGCGTGAGGAGCTTGCGCCCCAGATCGAGGCACTCGCTACGGGGGTCAGATACTTTGACCTCCAGCCACGCTCCATCGACTCCGTCGTGAACCGCGGCGTCAGGCTGAAGAGACTCAACTACCTCGAAGCCGCCGCGATGGCGAGGGTGTTGAGAGAGCTCGACCCTGAGGAGGCCTATGTCGACGCCTCGGATGTGGACGAGGTCCGCTACGGCGAGACGATACTCCGCCTCCTCCCCGCCAAGCCTAGGATCGTCTCTGAGCACAAGGCGGACTCAACGTACCCCGTTGTGTCCGCAGCCTCTGTTCTAGCTAAGGTGAGGAGGGACGCCCTAGTCGCGGCTCTGCGCGTGGAGTACGGGGACTTCAACTCCGGTTACCCTAGCGACGAGAGGGCGATAGAATGGCTTGAGTCATGGTATAAGGAGCATAGGAGCTGGCCCAGCATAGTGCGCCACAGTTGGGAGCCGGTGAAGAGGATCCGTCTCGACGCCGCTCAGACGAGGCTCGCGAGCGCCAGCGCATGATCCAACTCGTAGGGGTCGAGCTCGATGACCTCCTCGACCCTGAATCCACCGGCCTCTAGGATTTTGACCTGGTCCTTGTATATCTCTGCAGGGTCCCTGCTAACGTCGATGCTCCTCGACTTAATTGAGAGCATCACGTAGCCTCCCTTCTTGAGGAACAGGCGCGCGTTCTTCACGACTATATCTGCCTGGTCGGGCTGCGCCACATCAGCGAAAATTGTATCTACCTTTGACACCTGGAAAGCGTAGCTTTGGGGCTGGCGAGCGTCGCTGAGGATTGGAGTCAGGTTCTTCCTGTACTTCGCGACCTGGTCGATTAGGTCCCTTATCGGGCGGGGGGCGAAGTCGACTCCCCAGACATGGCCCGATTCGCCGATTATGTCGGAGACGTGGCTGCAGGTGGTACCAGAGGCAACACCCAGGTAAAGGACCTTAGCACCGGGGATGATGGGGTTCCTCTTCAGCCCCTTCATGATGGCGGCACCGAGCTTGCTGCGGGAGGGGTTCCAGAGGCGGTATTCGACACCGCTTAGGTTGATTAGTTCTTCCCCGTACACTCTCTTCCCTGGAGCTAAGTTACGGGTGGCTAGGAGCCTCTGCCCGTTTTGAGTTATGAAGTAAACTCCTGGCGTGTGCTCGGCAATTGTGGGCCCCAATCGGGGCTACCTCGGCGTCGGGTCAGCCGCCTCTGCGTCAGGGCTGTCGGCGTCAACCACCCTAGCTTGGTCTATAGCGAGCTTCTGTAGCCAAGTCATCGGAACCTGAAGCTCGCCGACCCTCTTTGCGAAGTGGTGACAGTTGGGGTAAGCCGGCGTCTTGCAGACCCTCGCGAAGAAGTCCTTAGTTATCTCAACGTTGCAGTCGAAGATGAATGGGCAGTCCTTACGCCCGAACTTCTCCTGGAACGCCTCTGAGAACGTGGACACCCGCAGACCCTCTGGAAAGATACGCTGGGTCCCCGCATTTTAAACCTTTCAGGGCTCCGTACGGCGCCTCGACTCATTAGCCTGTGATGCGGCCTCGTCCAGATCCTTCTTGAGCTGCTCAGCGATCATGCTACCACTGAAGGCGTCTGCCCTCGCAGCTATGGAGAGCTTCGCGGCTAGGTGGCGGGCGCGTAGCCCGCGGAGGCCGCGTGGGGCCGCGTTCACATAGGGGTGCTGGAAGATAAGTCCATGCTTTGGGGGTTTCGCATGGGTCTTCACGGCCCTATAGAGCGCCTTCTCGGCGCCGAGTATCTGTAGGGTGCTGGAGGGCATCATTGCGAGGCGCTTAAGGCCGCCCGCCCTCTCGATGAGCTTTGCGGCGAGAGTTGGCCCGGCGAGGGCTGAGACATTTGGGGCAGCCTCCGCGGCGATGCCGGAGATGTACTCCGTCAGCTTGCCCCTGTACTCATAGAGTGAGAGGACTTGGTTCGCGAGGCGCTGCACCTCAGTGAGCTCGTCGCCACTTAGCGGAGCACCCATTGAGCCCTCTGCCCCCCTTATGATGCTCGTCGCCTCCCTGCGCTGCAGCCCAAGGGCCTCGACCTTCTCCTGGGTGGCCGAGGAGCGGTCACCAATCTCCTTAATGAACCTGAGATAGCTCTCGTGGTCGCGCACGATCCTACTCAGCTCCGGGTAGTGGAGACCATACCACTCCCTGACGCGGCTGCTGAGACCGTTTAGGCTTGTATCGAGTTCGCCGAGTAGCTGGACAGTCTGTGTGATCTGGGCCTCCTTTCCGCCGAGAGCATCCTGAACAGCGCCTCGGGTTAGGATGGTGGAGACTTGGCGCCCGAGGTCATAGTAACCCTCCTCGTCGTGGACGATATTGTTCTGGCGGGCGATCTCGGGGAGCTGCTCCCTTAGCTCGTCCCCGGGGCCTGAGTCGACGACGCTGATGTCGAGGCTGAACTCACCGCGGAGGGTCTCGGCGAGCTCTGGGTTCGTGGTGGTTATGCCGTCGAAGCCCCTCTTGATGATGCCCTCTATGACCCGGGTGACCTCCTTTGTGACCTCGCCGTTCCTTTGTCTCGTTATGGTGCGGGCGATCTTCTCGGGCTCTTTTGGGTACAGCGCCTTCTCTATCACCCTGCCGTCGGCTGTTATGGCGAACACGCCGATTAGGGTCTCCTCTATGTGGGCTCTTGTCAAGTCGTTCGCCTGGTCGTCGCTTCAGTGATCGGCGTGGTGTTTCTAAACGTTATTGGGCAGTAGCAAGTTAGCGGCCCAAATTTCATCGAATCCCCGTGTCTATGTCGATCTGGAGGACAATCGTGCTGCCCTGCTTCACGGTCACTGTAATTGGCAGTACGCGTGAGCAGCCGAGGAAGGTGCAGTTACTCATGGTGAGGCTGTATGTGCCCGGTTTCACCTGAGCAGTGAAGTATCCGGTGCCGTTCATTGGTATCTCGACCCGTGGCAGAAAAGTGCCCTCTAGGATGATGCGCCTTGATGTGTAGACCTCTGGTGGCGGGTGGCTGCCACCGACGGGCTCCACGGGTGTCCAGGGCCCTATAGTCACCGTGCCCTGTATGATACCGACGCCGTAGCTTGAGGAGTAGAACAAGGAAACAACCAGGATCGCAGCGAGGCCGACGGCGATTATAAGAGTGATGTTGCCTGCCTTCATTGGTATCCATGCAACACCGGGGTTCGGCTCTTTATAGACCCTGCAGTGTATGGACACCTTTAATTTTAGGAGGGTTAAGTTACAGTGGTCAGCTTGGCTGGCGAAGGTTTAGCCGTTGAAGTCGCTGGGCTCAAGCTCCGCTCTCCGACGATGAACGCCTCGGGTGTCCTCGGGATGTCCGCATTGCTTCTCAAGCGTGTATACGACTCGGGCGCGGGTGCCGTGGTAACTAAGAGTCTAGGCCCAGCCCCTAGGCCTGGACACATAAACCCGACGGTCGTTGAGGTCGAGGGAGGCATCTTAAACGCGATGGGCCTCCCCAACCCAGGCGTTGAGGGTTATCTGGAGGAGCTCCGCGAGCTGAAGGGCGAGGGTGTACCCATTGTGGCGAGTTTCTTCGCCTCGACAGTTCAGGAGTTTCAGTCAGACGCCAAAGCGCTGGCGAGGGCCGGAGCCGATGCACTAGAACTTAACCTCAGTTGCCCGAATGTGGGGGGAGAGCCTGGGATGTGCGCCGCCGACGATGTGAGCGTCGAGAGGGTCACGCGCTCCGTGAAGCAGGTTGTCAAGATCCCTGTGTTCGTGAAGCTATCCCCCAACGTCACGGATATAGCGGGGATAGCAGTCGCGGCGGAGAAAGGCGGGGCTGACGCCATCACTGCCGTGAACACCCTGAAGGCGATGGCTATCGACGCCGACTTCAGACGCCCGGTCCTTTCAAACGTCACCGGCGGGCTATCCGGCTCCGCTATCAAGTCGGTCGCCCTCCGCTGCGTCTGGGAGATTGCCGAGGTTGTCAAGGTGCCGATAATCGGCTGCGGGGGCGTATCCAATTGGCGCGACGCCATCGAGTACATGCTCGCGGGGGCCTCAGCGGTCGAGATCGGGACCGCGGTGATGAACCACGGCTTCGAGGTCTACGGTAATGTAAACGATGGTGTGGCACGTTACTTGAGCGAGAATGGGTTCGGCTCAGTATCAGAGGCGGTCGGCCTCGCCCACAAGCGGTGATACCATGACAACCGTGAAGATCGAGAGGGTGGTGAAGGAGACGCCAGACATCTACACACTCTACTTTCCCGCGGTCGCGGGCGCACGCCCCGGCCAGTACGTCATGGTATGGCTCCCCGGCGTCGACGAGGTGCCGATGAGCCTCTCAACGATCGGTAGGGCTTCGAGCATCACCGTCAGGGTGGTTGGCGATGCGACGCGGACAATGTCGGAGCTAAAAACGGGAGATCGAATTGGACTACGTGGGCCTTTCGGGAACGGCTATACTGCAAAGGGGAGTAACCCCATTATGGTCGGGGGCGGCACGGGAATAGCTTCCCTCACGCCCCTAGCCGAGGAGATGACCTCGAAGGGCGTTAAGCCCACCTTCATAATCGGCGCCCGCAGCAAGGACCAGCTTCTCTTCAAGGACCGGCTAAGCCACCTCCTCGGGTTCAACCTCGTCGTCTCCACGGACGACGGCTCCGAAGGCTACCACGGCTACGCCAGCAACCTTGCCGCAGAGATCATGTCACATGGGAAATTCGACCAGCTATACGTCTGCGGCCCCGAGATCATGGCCGTCAAGACCTGGGCGGAGGCGGATAGGCTCGGGGTACCCACGCAGGCCAGCCTTGAGCGGCTCTGCAAGTGCGCTGTCGGTCTCTGCGGGAGTTGCGCCATAGGCCCATACAGGGTATGCAGGGACGGCCCCGTCTTCGACTCAGCGAAGCTGCGGGAGGTCGCCGTCGACTTCGGTAAGAGGCGGATGGACGCCTCGGGCCGGATGATCCGGGTCGACCACTGAGGAAACCGTTTTCTATATCTAAACCACCATCGATCCATGTCCAGCGACAAGGCGAGGGTGGACGTCCTCTTCGAGTGTTTCTACATGAGTCTCGGTGTCCGCGAGGGGCACCCGATGCTGACCTTCAGGTGGCCCCTGACCCCGATGCCGCCGCCAGCAATCGGTCAGACTTACAACGGGGTCACCTTCAACCTCACGTCCACGAACACCCTGCTCCTCAGGGACGGGGGAAAGAACATCGTAGTCGATCCGGGCATAATACAGCTCGGGCGCTACGGGTGCCTCCCCAAGAGGCTCGCGGAGTTCGGCCTAAAGCCGGGGGACATAGACCTCGTCATCAACACCCACTGCCACTACGACCACACCGAGTCCAACTACATGTGGCGGGGGAAGCCACTCATCATTCACGAGGCCGAATATGAGTACGCGGCGGAGCTATACTGGCCGGAGTGGCGGAAGGCGTTCATCGATGTCCTCGACGTTAGGACCTTCAAGGGGGAGAGGCAGGTCACGAATAACATTCGCCTCATAGAGACGTTCGGCCACACACCGGGCAGTGTCTCCGCCCTTGTCGAGACCGCCGAGGGCCTCGTAGCGTGCATAGGCGACGCCGCAATCGTGAAGGAGGACTACCTAGAATTCAGGGAGCCGATGGTGGTGACTAAGAACATCAGCGGTGCGACCGCTGTGGAGAGCCTGAAGAGGATCGCCGGTTACAAGCCGATGCTCGTGATCCCGGGCCACGACGCCCCGTTCAGGCCCTAGAAAGGTTTATAGTCTTACGCCCTCCCAGAAGACGGCGGTAAAGTATGCCGACTCACGGTTCGCTGACGAAGGCCGGTAAGGTCAGGGCGCAGACGCCGAAGATCGAGGCGCAGCCCAGGACCCACCTCGCCCCCAAGAGGAAGACGAGGGCAAACTACATCAAGAGAGTAGTCCACGCGCCACGCGATGATCGCCGCGGCGGCGACCGCAGACAGCGTTTTTAAGCCCCTCCAACCCTAGTTGGACTCGGTTTTGAATAGCGCCCTCAGGGAGATCGTAGAGAAGCTTCTTCAGGTAAAAGACCCAACGAAGGCTGACCTAGATCGGGTAAAGATCGAGGTCGCCCGGGCACACGGTCTTCCGCAGATACCCCGCAACTCGGAGATACTCGCTACCCTCACTGAGGAGGAGGCAGAGATTCTACTGCCCATTCTCAGGAGGAAGGAGGCGCGCGCCCTAAGCGGGGTGAGCGTCGTCGCTGTGATGACTGAGCCCTACGCTTGCCCCCACGGGCGCTGCGCCTACTGCCCCGGCGGCCCCGACGAGGACAGCCCCCAGAGCTACACGGGCTACGAGCCAGCCGCAATGAGGGGCGCGCAGAACGAGTACGATCCCTACAGGCAGGTCAAGGCGCGGATCAAGCAGTTGAAGACCATCGGGCACGTCGTCGACAAGGTCGACCTCATAATCATGGGCGGGACCTTCCCCGCGTCGCCCCGTGCCTATCAGGAGGGCTTCGTGAAGGGGCTCTTAGACGCACTCACCGACGTGCCATCCGCTGACCTCGCCGAGGCGAAGCTTCATGCCGAGGACTCGGGCGTGAGGAACGTCGGCATAACCGTCGAGACACGACCCGACTGCATAAAGGAGGCGGATGTGAACGGGATGCTGGAGCTGGGCGTCACACGCGTGGAGCTCGGCGTCCAGAACGTCTACGACGACATCTACCAGAAGGTCAACCGGGGCCACTCGGTGCAGGACGTGGTAGACGCCACGGCCTGCCTCAAGGACTCCGCCCTCAAGATATGCTACCACATGATGCCCGGCCTCCCCGGTTCAAACCCGGAGAGGGACTTGGAGGGCTTCAGAACAATCTTCGAGGACCCTCGCTTCAAGCCGGACATGCTCAAGATATACCCCACCCTAGTCGTGAAGGGTACGCGCCTCTACGACTGGTGGAAGAAGGGCGAGTACACGCCCCTTGAGACGGAGGAGGCGGCTGAGCTGGTGTCCAAGGTGATGGAGATCACGCCACCGTGGGTCAGGATAATGCGTGTCCAGCGTGACATACCCCTCCCCAGGATAGACGCGGGGGTCGACATGAGCAACCTCAGGCAGCTAGCCGAGGACCGCCTCGTGGCGAGGGGCGGTCGTTGCAGGTGCATCCGATGCCGCGAGGCTGGCCACTCCGCGAAGAAGGCCGACTCGGGTAAGGTCGAGTTAACCCACACAGTCTACGAAGCCTCGGGGGGCACCGAGGACTTCATACAGGCCGAGGACAGGGAGGCGGACGCCCTCATAGGCTTCGTCAGGCTCAGGATACCTACTGAGCCCTTCAGGCCCGAGCTGGACACCCAAACTGGGCTGATCCGAGAGCTACACGTCTACGGGCGCATGGTCCCCGTCGGTGAGAGGCGGGGCGACGCGTGGCAGCACAGGGGCTGGGGTGAGGCACTCATGGATGAGGCCGAGAAGGCCGCCTCTGAGAGGTTCGATATGCGGAGGATGGTAGTGATGAGCGCCCTCGGAACGAAGCAGTACTATGCCCGCCTCGGCTACGCGAAGCAGGGCGTCTATGTCTCCAAGCCCCTCTGACCCGCATCTCTTAATACCCGGAGCAGCGGTAGAAATCCTGATTCTAGATGGCTACCGAGACTCTCCCCGGCTACAGAGGGAAGCTCAGGGAGCTTCTCACCCGCGCTAGGGTCGGCGTGGGGGACGTGGTCAGGGTAAACAAGGGTGGCGAGGCATACGAGGGCACGCTCCTCCCCCGCGTCGAGAACGCCGACGACTGGCACCTAATCATCAAGCAGAAGACCGGCTACAACATAGGGATCGCCCTCGTCAACGACCTACGCGTCGAGAAGATCGGGGAGGCCGTGAAGCCCGAGTTCAGGCCACCACCACTCCCCCCCGTGAAGGAGGGGCTGCCCAAGGTCAGCATCATAAGCACAGGCGGCACCATCGCAAGCCGCGTCGACTACGTAACCGGCGGCGTCTATGCCGCGATGTCGAGTCGGGACCTACTCAGCATCGTCCCAGAGCTCGCAGACATCGCCCAGATCGAGGCGGACATCCTCTATAGCGTCTTCAGCGAGAACATCAACTCGGACCATTGGGAGGGCATTGCGAAGAGGGTGGCAGAGAAGATCAAGCAGGGCGCGGACGGCGTCATCATCACACACGGGACAGACACGATGGGGTACAGCACCGCCGCACTCACGCTGGCGATCCAGAACCTCCCCGTCCCCGTCATCTTCGTCGGTAGCCAACGCAGTAGCGACCGCCCCAGCAGCGACTCCGCCACGAACCTAGTCGCAGTTGTCAACGCGGCGGCCCACGCCCCCTTCGCCGAGGTTGTCCTAGGCATGCACGAGGGCACGGGCGACGACTCCATAATCTTCCACCCCGGCGCCAAGGTCCGCAAGTGCCACTCAAGCGCCCGCTACGCCTTCCAGACGGTGAACGCGAGCCCCGTAGCCCGATTCAGGGACGGTAAGATGGAGATGCTAGCCGAGCATTACCGGCCACGCCAGGACTCGGAGCCCATCATCATGAACAAGTTCGAGAAGAAGGTGGCGCTCGTCAAGTTCCACCCCGGATTCAACCCAATAATAATCGACGCCCTCATAGACGCGGGCTTCCGCGGCCTCGTCTTCGAGGGGACGGGCCTCGGCCACGTCTCCGAGACGCTCTACGACGCCATCGGGCGCGCGGGGAAGGCGGGTTTGCTTATGGGTATGACGAGCCAGTGCATCTGGGGCCGCGTAAACATGAACGTCTACAGCATGGGGCGGGAGCTAACACGCCGCGGCGTCGAGCCTCTTGAGGACATGCTCCCCGAGACCGCCTTAGTCAAGATGATGTGGAGCCTCGGCAACACGGGCACCGCCGAGGAGGCGAAGAAGCTCCTCAAGACAAACGTCGCGGGGGAGTACAACCCCCGGACCCCGTACGCGAGGAGGGAGAAGTGATGGACTACAAGAAGATAGGGCTAAAGGTCGGCATAGAGGTCCACCAGGAGCTCGCCACCGAGCACAAGCTCTTCTGCAGCTGCCCCCCGAGGCTCAGCGAGTCGGAGCCCGAGTTCAGGTTCCTGCGCCGCCTCCGTCCGAGCCAGAGTGAACTAGGCGAGTTCGACCCAGCCGCCCTATTCGAGTTCCTCAAGGGCAAGACTATACAGTACGAGGGCGACAGCGCCACAACATGTCTCGTCGAGATGGACGAGGAGCCCCCAGGACCCCTAGACCCCGAGACGCTTGAGCTGACCCTGAGCTTCGCCCTCATGGTGGGGAGCAAGCCTGTGGACGAGGTCCACGTGATGCGTAAGACCGTCGTGGATGGCAGCAACACGGGCGGGTTCCAGCGAACATGCGTCGTCAGCCTCGGTGGAGGCATTGAGGTCGACGGCAAACCGTACGGTATCCAGCAGATCAGTCTCGAGGAGGACGCCGCGAGGAACGTCGGCGAGGAGGGGAGCATCGTCCGCTACCGCCTCGACCGCCTCGGGATACCCCTCATGGAGATCGCTACTGCGCCTGACATGCACAACCCAGCGGAGGTCCAGGCAGTAGCACTCAGGATCGGTAGCTTACTCCGCGCCACCGGGAAGGTACGTAGGGGCCTTGGCACAATCCGCCAGGACGTGAACGTCTCGATAATGAACGGGAGAGGTCGTCGAGATCAAGGGCGTCCAGGATCTACCCCTGATGCCCACCATAGTCGAGTACGAGGCTCAGCGCCAGTGGAGCCTCCTAGAGATCAAGGAGGAGCTCCTTAAGCGCGGCGTGAAGCCCGAACACATTAAGGACGAGCAGCTCGACGTATCCACCATCTTCAAGGCGACCGAGTCAAAGATACTAAAGGGCGCGCTGAAGAATGGGGGTGTTGTTAGGGCGGTGAGACTCCCCGGCTTCGCAGGCCTGACCGGCAGGGAGCTATGCCCCAACAGACGCCTCGGCACCGAAATGAGCGACCACGCCAAGTACAAGGGCGGGGTCAAGGGAATCTTCCACACAGACGAGCTACCCGGCTACAGCATCACACAGGCCGAGGTCGACGCCCTACGCTCCGCCGCCCACGCCGCGGAGGGGGACGCCGTCGTCATAGTCGCTGATGAAGCGGAGAAGAGCAGACGAGCCCTGACGGCAGTAGTGGAGCGGGCACGGGATGTCTTCAACGGGATACCCTTGGAGACCCGGGCGGCGAACCCCGACGGGACTACCCGATTTACGCGGCCACGCCCCGGCGCAGCGCGCATGTACCCAGAGACGGATGTAAAGGCCATAACCATAACCCCCGAGCACCTAGAGAAGCTCAGGGCGAGCCTACCCGAGATGCCGGAGGCCAAACTCAAGCGCTTCCAGAGTGACTACGGCCTCAACGAGAAGCTGGCGAGGCAGATCGTCGACAGCGAGTACATGGGCCTCTTCGAGGAGTTGACGCGCGAGTACAAGGCTCTTACTACACTCGCTGCGGTGACTCTTACTGAGGACCTGAAGAAGCTACAGAGGGACGGCGTCCCAGTTGAGGCGCTTACGGACAATGCCATACGCGGTACCTTCGCCCTTGTGGATTGCGGGGATACCGTGAAGGAGTCGGTCCCAGTAATACTCACGTGGCTCGTCCAGAACCCTTCCAGGAAGGCGAGGGATGCTATCACCGCCCTCGGGCTAGGTGTACTATCGGAAGAGAAGCTCGCTTCTGTCGTCGACGCGAAGATCAAGGCGAACACCGCGATGATCGCCAAGATAGGGGAGAAGGCTGCGGGGCCGATAATGGGTGCAGTCATGGCGGAGGTACGCGGGAAGGCGAAGGCCACTGACGTGCAGGATATGATCGCGAGAAAGCTTAAGGAAGCACTCGCGAAGTAATCCTTATTTTATAATATTCGCTCATTCATAAGCGTATTATGATCAGGCTATGTATATCATCTCATAATTCTGAGACGTTATGCATTAAATCAGGATAATAATCTTGAATAAAGACCAAAAAACAACGATTTTTCATATTTAATCGCCTTTTTTAAAAAGGGTAACAAAACGCCGCAAGTTGTTCGACAACTGTTATAAGCCCCATAATACCAAGAGTAATACGAGTTGTGAGGATCCATGAGCCGCCCGCTGTTTCATCTCAAAGTTAAGATCGGGGAGATGGAGGTAGAGCTAGGCGGGGACAAGGCAGAGGTCCTCAGCGCCCTCGACGAGCTCCCGAGTATAGTCGAGAAGGTCTCCGCGAGCTTCCAGGGTGAGTCCTCCGGTCACAGGCCACGCCCCCGGAAGCAGCCGGAGAACGGGGCCCCCGAGGCGTTGCCTCAGATTCCCCGGACCACCCAGTGCAGCGAGGCAGTGACCGCGCTCCTCGCGGACCCGTGGGGGAAGACTCCCCGAACCATCGCGGAACTCAGGGAGGCTATGGAGGCAAACGCCGTCTTCTTCCCCAAAACGACCCTATCCGGGGTCCTCGTTTGGATGGTGAAGAAGGGGACCGTCAGAAGGTGGAAGGACAAGAAGAGGGGATACCTCTACACGATGAATACGCCGGAGCCCGAGTAGTATGCCGAAGATAACGCTGACCGTCAAGACCCAGTTCGGGGACATACAGGTGTCGGGGGAGAACCCCGAGGAGCTTCTCAGCGGCCTAGACTGGCTCACACAAGAGTACGTAGCGCAGCTCAATGAGAAGGTCTCCGTGGTTGTCTCAAAGCAAGCCCTCGACCACCTGAAGGACATAGTCGAGATGAGGCGGGACGGCCCAATACTCGTCTGCAAGGAGGAGATAAGCCACTACGAGGCTATCGGGTTACTCCTCTACGCGATGAAGGGTTACCAGGCGACGGGGAAGGAGTTGAAGGCTTTCCTCAACGAGAGCGGGCGCAAGGTGATAGTGCCCGCTCGGCTTCACGAGATGGTGAAGAAGGGCGTGCTCTTCCGCCCCGAGGGGAGGGGGAGTATCTACAAGCTGACGGCGAAGGGCGTCAACTGGGTGGAGAAGGAGGTTCTTCCGCCGATTCGGGAGAAGCAGGCTGCGTTGGCCTAGGGTGTGCCCTTTCGTAGTCCTCGTACATGTCGGAAACAGTGACGAGTAGACTGAGTATGATCTGCTTAGCTTCGCAGGTGTAGCCTCCGTCCTTGAATGGGCTGCGCTGTATGAGATTCTTCTCGAGGAGCTTCGACACCGCCCTCTCCGTCGCCTTGGGCGTGAGGTTGAGTTCCGTCGAGATCTCCTTCACCGTCATCGTCCTCGCAGTCCCCAGTAGGTGGAATACTATCTGGAACTGGCTCGGCGCCTTCCGTAGCTTGAGGAGCGTGTCCGTCCTGTCCCTTAGCTCGGCAAGCTGCTTCTCAGACATCTTTTCCCGATGCCACTTTCTCTCATGACCTTTTAAATGATACCTATCGGCGTGGAGCAGGGAGGTGGTCGAAAGTGGCTTACTTGTGCCCCATGTCCCGGTAGAGCTTCATGATCAAATCATAAGGCGTCACGACGGCGACGTAGCCCTCGGGGCGTGCCTCGACTAGGCCCTGCTTCTTCAACTCCGCGAGGCGCGCTCGGACCGTGGAGCCGTTCTCCCCCAGAACCACAGCGATCTCCTGCGGCTTGAGGATGCTCCCCCTAAAGGCTAGGTGGCAGAGTATCTTGTAGGCTGAGGTCTCGGGTTCTAGCTGGTCGAGCTTCTCGGCGCTCATTTGGTGAAATACTCCTTGAGGAGCGTGACTAGGATGGGGCCGAGCTTGTAGCGGTAGACTCCGCGGCTGACGGGGTCGACGAGCCCCTTGTTCTTGAGATTGAAGAGGGCGATGTTGACGGCGTTGACGGTGAGCTTGAGTTTCTCGGCGATCTCCTGACTCGACATGGCCTCGCCGCTCTCAACGAGGCAGAGTAGCACCTGCTGCTGGCTTTCTGCTCGCCTCAGGCCCTCAAGCTCGTCCGCGCCAACCAACCCGGTCACTTCTTCGCGAAGATGTATGAAACGAAGTCGGTGAAGGGGATGGCGCTTCTGTAGGTACCGTCTTCTTGCTGCTTGACGTAACCCTTGTCGAGGAGGCTACGGAGCGCTGGACGTACTGTGCCTGGGGCGATGCCTGTCTCCTCGCTAATAGCTCCAGGGAGGCTCGCGCCACGGAATGCCAGGTATGTTAGGGTCTTGAATTGCGCCGTATCCGGTTTGAGCTCTTGCGTCGCCTTATCGATCAGCTCTGCCAATCTACTTCACCTGCTTCTCCAGTGCCTCAATTCTCTCCATTAGATGGATGACGATCCCTGCGTAGTTAGGCTCGTAGTTGCCCCGCCCGCTCCTTTGGAGGAGCCCTTCACGGGCCAGCTTGGCGAAGGCGTCCTTGACAGAGTTGTACTTAGCGTCGAGCTTGGCCGCCATCTGCTCGGGGCCGAGTGTTGGGTCTTGGAGGAAGCTGCGGAAAACCTTGTCCTTTAGGCTCAAATCCTCGGACATTTGATTAAAACTGGCCCGTACTTCTTATTAACTTTGTTTTTGACCTGGCGATGTCGGATCGCTCGTGGAGTGGTTTTACCGAGCGTTATCATTTCTTTATTTATATATAAAATGGCGTTTAAACCAAATTACGCTCTATGCATTCGATCACTTTATATGTCTAGGAAAAAATGTGTTGTGCAGGGACAGTTCTGGGGGTTAATCGTCGAGTGCTAAGTCTTGAGGAGCGGGCGGGGGTAATTGAGGGAGTACGGAGGCCGGGGGAGAGTCTGAGCCTCTCCATAAGGGACCTCCTGCTGGGCGAGATTTCGAGTGACGTGGCGTCTGAGCAACCCGCCGTCGCTGCCTTAGCTGCTAGGATCAGGGAGGAGATGAGCCTCTTCCCCATGACGAAGCATGAGGTATTCAAGAGAGTGGCTGGTGTGGACGCGGGGAGCCAGATCCTGCCCCTTGCATCGAAGAGGTATGGCGTCGTCAGCGCACTCGCCTACGGGCTTCCGGGGGGAGCTAAATTTTGGATGCGCCCCGAGTCGATGTCGCTTCCGTACGGTGTCGCGGGGAATAGGTTCGAGGGGATGGTGAACGCGAGGAGGGAGGCGAAGCTCTACGAGACCGCAGCCGTCTACCTAATTGCCCACCCCGAGACCGAGCTACTCCTAGTCGACGGTCCACTCGCCTTCAGCGACTGGTGGAGGATGACGGGCTGCCACAAGGACCAGAAGAGGCTCCTCGACGCCGTCAACAATCTTCTTCACCTCGGCAGGGAAGCTGGTGTCGCCCTCGCCGGCGTCGTGAAGAGGCCGAGCGCCAGGTACCTCCTTTACCATCTCGGCATGCAGGGGGAGACTCAACTACCCGACAGCTTCCTCCTCCTCCACGCGCTGAGGCCGGGGGAGAGGACGGACATCTTCTCGCCGAAGTCCGCGCTGGCGCAGGCGAGCAGGCCCGCCGCCTTCATGGGCTCCCTAGACGTCCCCATCTACAGCTTCTATGCAAGGATGACACGGGAGTGGAGCCTCCCCCCCATTAGGGTGGACCTCCCCGCCCACTGCCTCGGGGGGCTCGACGACGTCGCCGACTACTGCTATGGGACGGCGCTAAACAACGGCATACCTCTCCCCCTAGTGAAGGCGGACGAGGAGGTCAAGATAACCCGCCGCTTCATGGCGGAGGTCTACGGGGAGATACTGAGCAGGGTGAGCAGGCGCACCGGGGAGGTACGGGGGCTCGCGCCGTACTGGGGTGAGGGCAGATGGATGGGGGCTTGAAGGTAGGGCATACCTACAGCCTGACGGGCGAGTACAGCATCGATAAGATCACTGTGCTCCTCATGAGGGGACGTGAGTTGGCGAAGGGCGACCTCGTCTACGTCAAGCACCCTAAGAACGGGTCACCCGTCGTTTACCAGGTCGTCAAGGTCTACCCCCACAAGCGGGTCCGCGAGTACGAGGAGGCCCTGCTCACAGAGGGGCGAGTCATAGACGACGCCGAGGACTCCAGTCTGCACGCAGAGGCGTACCAGTGGGGGTGGATGGACGGGGAGGGCAGCCTCAGGCCGCTACGGTACCCACTCGCCCCAAACACGCAGGTCTTCGCGGCGGAGCGCGACCTTGTCGCGAAGTTCACGAAGCCGAACGGGGAGTGGAAGTTCCTACTCGGCACGGACCCGACGACCGACCTCGATGTTGAACTGGGTCTCTACCCGTTGATCCGGCAGAGCTGTCTCATCTGCGGGGCGGTTGGGACAGGGAAGACGACGACGGCAGTAAGCATGGTGGCACGCGCTGCAAACGCGAATCCCCCTGTCCGCTTCTTTATAGTCGATAAGGACGGGGAGTACAGCAGCTTAACCGACCGCCTCGGGGCGGGCGCCGTCCTCAAGGTACCTTGGAGCAGCTTCTTCCAGCCCGGTGACATCCCCTGGGACGACTACGTCGCCGAGTTCGGGTGGCAGAAGACGTGGTGGAACGCTAAGATACTCGTCCAGGCGCTGAAAGTCCTCTACGCGCAGGCCGCCACCGTCACGAAGGCGAACCTACGTCGGGCTGTCACCATCGTAAGCCCCGAGAACCTGGGATTCAACAAGAAGTCGGAGGAGTGGGAGCTATACAGGGCACAGGTGGAGAACGCCATAAACGCGAGCCGACTCATCCCCGAGGGCGAAGCCACCGTCCTAGACCCAGTCCAGCTCCTCAAGGAGAGGAAGATAATCATCATGGACCTTAGCGACGGCAAGGACACTTGGGAGCAGAAGCACCTTGTTGTGGCTCAGGTTCTCCGGAAGATCTTCGGTGAGGCCCTGGAGAACAGGAAGTTCGGATGCATCGTACTGCTCGAGGAGGCGATGTACTACGCGCCTCAGCACGGCGTCTTCGAGATAGGTGAGAAGGAGAGCCGGGGGAAGCTACTTAGTGTCATCAAGGAGATCGCTACGAACGGTGGGCGTAACGGCGTCGGCCTCTGGGCGGTGACGCAGCGCCTCGCTACCGTGGAGAAGACCGTAGTTACCCAGTGCGCTAACAACATTATCTGTCATGGTCTCGAGGACCTCGACAAGCAGCGCCTCGCAGAGATAATGGGGGACGAGTTTACGCAGCTCATAGGCGACTTGCCCCCGGGGGAGGCTATAGTGAAGGGAACCGCATTAAAGTGTCGGTTTCCTATCTGGGTCAAGGTGCTCCCCGAGGTCTACCCCGCGTCGAGCCTGAGTACCCCGATGAGTCGCTTTGTCCACATGGCATTGACCGAGGCGGCCGCTCCCCAATAATTATTAATAAAACACCCACAGCCGGGGGATACATGGGTGCAGCGCAGACAACAAGGCACAGACGCGTAGACTACGGTCGGAGCCTCCTCAAGATCATCGTGCTGTTTGTTCTACTCAGTGCCTGTCTGAGCATCGTCGTTATCCTATTCCAGTGGCAGGACGTGCAGCAGCTGCCCGTGTTCCTCAGACCATACGCTCCGATACTGCTCGCCATCAGCCCACACCTCCGCTACATAAACGCGGTGATAATCATCGTCCTCGGTTACTTAATCGTCGGTGAGGTGGGGCACATAGTCTACGCATATATGCGCGGCTTCGCTGACCAGTCCTCTGCGGCAACGGTCCAAAACATCACGAGGATCGTGGGATTCGGCGTCCTCCTGGCGGTGTTAGCCTCCGTGTTCAGCGTCGACCCCGCAGCGGCACTCACCCTCGGCGGGTTCGGGGGCTAGTCGTAGGCTTCGCGACGCAGACGTTCCTATCTAATACAATTGCGGGCATCTTCGTCCTGGTAACCCGCCCCTTCACATTCGGCGATGTTGTCACGATATCAGGAAATTGCGGTACCGTCAAGGAGATCAGGATCATGCACCTACTTCTGGAGTCATCCGACGGCTCCAAGGATATACTGATACCAAACAGCCTCGTGCTTAGCCAGGTGATCCTGAAGAACAGGCCCGGGGTGAGGATGGGGCCGACCCCGACGCTGCTCACACTCGACCCGCTTCCTGAGAAGGTGAAGATTGGCGAGAAGATAGTGTTCACGGGGAGGTTGACGGATACGACGAATGGGAAGCCGATGGCTGAGGCGACCGTATTAATCCTTGACAGGGACATTGGAAAGGACGACCTGCTCGGGGAGGGGGTAACCGACGCCGAGGGAGCCTACCGCGTCGAGTGGGAGGCCCGAAAGGTGGACGAGTTCGACGACACAGCCGAGGTATACGCCAAGTTCGAGGGGGACGAAGATCACAGATCCTGTCACACGAAGCGGTACGTCGTCGAGATACTGAAGTGAGTCATTAAGGCTTAAACAGCGGCGTCGGCGCCACTCTCATGGTGTGATCGATGAGTCCTAGCCGCCTCTATCCTGAGCGCCCCATGATCGGTGTGGGTACGCTGATCCGAAAGGGCGAGGAGTACCTCCTGATCAAGCGCGCATCCGAGCCCGATAAGGGGCTCTGGTCAGTCCCCGGGGGGATGGTGGAGCTTGGAGAGAAGACGAGGGAGGCCGCCGTGAGGGAGGCGGAGGAGGAGACGGGGCTCGTAGTGGAGATTCTTGAGGACCTCGGCGTCGTCGACAAGATAGTGAGGGATGAGGCGGGGAGGGTGAGGTACCACTTCGTGATAATCGACTACCTCGCGGAGCCGGTCTCGGGGGTGATGCACCACCACGATGACGCCTTAGACGCCCGCTGGGTTCACCCGCGTGACTTCAGGAAGTACGAGATGTCCCCGACGCTTGTTGATCTATTGAAGAAGATCGACCTGTACCCCTAGACCTGAGCCCCTCACGCTTTTAAGGAGAGAAACCCACCTGAGTTGCCGTAGTGATTGCTTTGGTTAAGGCATCCGACTTCAAGGGGAAGGACGTACTGTCCATGCGGGACTACGGCCGCGAGGAGATCGACTTCATCCTCGACGAGTCCACGAAGATGGTTAAGGTGGCGGAGAAGCCCAGCGCCCTCTGCGCGGGCAAGGTGATGGCGGCGCTATTCTGGGAGCCGAGCACGCGCACTCGCCTCAGCTTCGAGACGGCGATGCTCCGCCTCGGCGGAGGAGTCACGGGCTTCAGCGACCCGAGCGCCAGCTCGGTGAAGAAGGGGGAGACGCTGGAGGATACGATAAAGACGGTGGAGTGCTACGCGGACATAATCGCGATGCGCCACCCGGAGATCGACTCCGCTGCGAGAGCAGCGGCTGCAGCTAGCATCCCGATCCTCAACGGTGGGGCGGGCTCGGGCGAGCACCCGACTCAAGCCCTCCTCGACCTGCACACGATGAAGTATGCGAAGGGGAAGATCGACGGGCTGAAGATCGGGCTCTGCGGCGACCTCCTCTACGGGCGTACCACACACAGCCTCGCACTTGCCCTGAACCACTTCGACGTGGAGCTATACCTCATCGCCCCCAAGGAGCTGTCGATGAAGGAGGACATCAGGAAAGACCTCAAGATGAAGGTCAACGAGGGGACCGACTTAGCCAAGGTCATCCCCAAGCTCGACGTCCTCTACGACACGCGCATCCAGAAGGAGCGCTTCACAGACCCGGCGAAGTACGAGGAGCTGAAGAACGCGTACATCATCGACCCCGCGATGGTGAGAAGAGGGAAGAAGGACCTCGTCCTCATGCACCCGCTCCCCCGCGTCAACGAGATCACGACGGACGTTGACTCGATGCCGAACGCGTGGTACTTCAAACAGGTGAAGCACGGCGTCTACGTGAGGATGGCGCTCATCGCCCTCCTCCTCGGAGCCATCAAGTGACCTTTTTTCTAGCCTACCCATAAGTAGGCAAGGGAGAGACAACCAAAGCCAGCGATTATCAGGCCGGACCCCATGTTCACGGCCCTCATCCACCGGTCGTCGAACCTGCCCCTGAGCAGCCCCACGTCGAGGGTCAGCACTACCCACCAGCAGGCTGATCCGAGGAAGACGCCAAGCGTCACAATCGCTGCCTGATCGAGCCCCACCAAGGCGACGCCGAAGCCCGCGAAGACCGCCGTGAACATCAGTATGGTGAGCGGATTCGTCACCGTTAACAGGAGTGTGGAGAGGTAGTTTGTGAGGAGGCCCCCACCCTTAGCCTCTGCAGCCCTCTCCAGGGGGCGCGACCTGAAGGTCTGGGCGCCGAGGTAGACTAGGAAGGCACCCCCGATTAACCTCAGCCACGTCTGCTGTCCGATGAGGAAACTGGAGACGAATGAGAGGCCGAAAGCCGCGACTCCCCCATAGGACGCGTCGCCTGTTGCCGCGCCTAGCCCTGTGACTAGTCCCTTGAGTCTCCCCTCGGCGAGGGTCCTCCTGATGCAGAGGACGCCGATTGGCCCGACGGGTATGGCTATGCTCAACCCGATTATGAAACCTCGGGCGAGGAGGTCGAGCGTCGGGGCCATGGAGAAACTTGGCCGCGACTCGTTAAAAGATGCTCGACCGGCTAGGGTGTGACCATGAAGTCGAAATTCTTGCCCTTGACTATCTTTGCCTCCTCTGGGCAGACGTTTATGATAACCCTCTCGTGTAGGTGGCTACCCTGCGTGAACCATGGGTACTTGGCGAACTCGGGATGCCAGAAGAGCATCCACCACTTCCACTTCTGGCGGACTTCCTCCTCGGGGGCCAGGGTGGCTGAGCCGGTTATCTCGTACATATCTCCCTCCCTGTTGCTCGGGAAGGTGATCTTGATCCTGGGGTTCTTCGTTATTTGCTCGACCTTGTTCGTCTGCCTGAAGGTGGCGAACCAGATGGTGCTGTAGGGGTCCTCGTTGTAGTTGGTCATCGGCCTGTGGAACTGCTTGCCGCGCTCGCCGATGGTTGTTACGTAGACGACCCTCGCGTTCTTGAAATCCTCATCCATTCCCTCTATCTTGTTCATGTCGGGTAATATTTTGAGGAATCTTTTTTTAAACAGGTGAGATGGCTCAGCCCTTGTCGACGCGTGTGAACATGTCGCGTACCCGCCTCCACCTGTTCTCTTCCTCGTTGGTTTGTGGTGCTTTTGCTTCCTTTGTGTATGCCTCGGGGATTCGGTAGAGGAACATCTTGTGGCTCCCCATAACGTGGGGGGAGCCGTCGGGTTGGTCGGTGACCCAGCCGTGGATGGGAAAGTCGTGGCTCACGACCCTAGCGCCGGGCTTGAGCTCGGCCTCCAGCTTCGGGCGGAGCTTGGCGTTCCCGCTTGTGGTTAGGTAGAGGGTCACTATCGTGGCGGGGCTGAGGTCCACCTCCATGAAGTTGGTCTGGATCGCGGCTATGCGCCCGACCATCCCAGATTCCTTTATCTTCTTCTCCAGCGCCTCGACCATTTCAT
This sequence comes from Candidatus Bathyarchaeota archaeon, assembly GCA_963769425.1. GTDB lineage: Archaea > Thermoproteota > Bathyarchaeia > TCS64 > TCS64 > UBA8941. Next base: position 348,960 of record CAVYLP010000004.1, read on the forward strand.
GGTCGAGGTCGTAGCCGACGGCCCGGGTGACGTTGAACTCCTGCACGGCGGTGAATAGTACGCGCCCGTCGCCGCAGCCGAGGTCGTAGACGACGTCCCCGGGGCCCGCGCCGGCGAGTGTGAGCATCTCGCGGACTATGTTTTGGGGGGTTGGCACGTAGGGGGCGAGGCTGTCGGGGTGGTCTCCCCAGAAGGTGGCGCGGACCCAGTCCGGCACCTTGCGCTCCTGCTCCTCGGGGCGCCGCTCATCGACCATAAGTGAAGACACGCCCTAACCCGTTCATATACCCTGCGAGGGGTCTCAAGTTTTAAGCCCAACAGGCGGAGGATCATTCATGGAGTTCAAGGTCGTTAGGGTGGAGGCCCCGCAGGACTGTAACCTCATCCTCGGGCAGAGCCACTTCATAAAGACGGTCGAGGACGTCTACGAGGCTCTCGCCTCGTCGGCGGCCGGGATCAAGTTTGGGCTCGCCTTCTGCGAGTCGAGCGGGGAGTGTCTGGTCCGCCATGATGGGAACGACGCAGAGCTAAGGAGGAAGGCGGCGGAGGCGGCCCTCGCCATCGGTTGCGGGCACAGCTTCATAGTCTTCCTCAAGGGAGCCTACCCGATCAACGTCCTCACCCAGCTGAAGGCTGTACCCGAGGTCTGCGGCATCTACGCCGCGACCTCCAACCCCCTAGAGGTCATCGTTGTAGAGACGGATCAGGGCCGCGGCATCATGGGCGTCGTCGATGGAGCTAAGCCGAGGGGCGTCGAGGACGAGGTCGGGATCAAGTGGCGCAGGGACTTCCTCAGGAAGATTGGGTACAAGACCTGATCCTCAGGGAGATGGTTTCATGGAGTTCGACACCAAGATAGTCGTGATCATCCGTGAGGACCTCGCCACTATGGCAGAAGCTCAACGTCACGGCCTTCACCGTAAGCGGCTTAGCGGGCACTGAGCAGATAGTCGGCGAGAACTACGTGGACGCCTCAGGGAACAAGTACCTCCCCATGAGCAGGCAGCCCATACTCGTCTTCGGAGCCACCCGCGAGCAGATGAGGGAGGTCTACAACCGCGCCATGAAGAGGAACATGCGCTTTACAATCTACACCGAGGAGCTCTTCAAGACCTACAATGACGACGACAACCGGGCCGCCGTCGCGACGGTCAAGGCAGAGGATCTGAACCTCGTTGGGATGGCGATCAGGAGCACAAAGAGGCAGATAGACACAGTTGTAAAGGGGCTCAGACTACACCCATAGAGGAGTGAATGTGTTGGAAGTCTACGAGGCTGTACAAAGGCGAAAGTCTGTGCGCGCATACGAGTCGACACCCATCCCGAAGGAGGTTATGGAAAGGGTCATGGAGGCCGCCCGGATCTCCCCCTCGGCTAGCAACCGCCAACCCTGGCACTTCATAATCGTCACCGACCCCGAGAAGAGGAAAGCACTCTCAAAAGGGCTCTACGCAAAGTTCGTCCACGAGGCACCCACAGTAATCGTGGCCTGCGGCGACGCGAAAGCGTCCCCCAACTGGTACGCCGTGGACACCGCGATAGCCATCCAGAGCATGGTCCTCGTCGCCACGGGGGAGGGACTCGGCACGTGCTGGATCGGTAGCTTCGACGAAACGGATGTCAAGAAACTCCTAGACATCCCCGACCACCTCAGGGTCGTCGCCCTGCTCCCCCTCGGTTACCCCCGCGACAAGATCGATCTAGTTAAGGTACTAAACCAGACCATGAGGAAGAGGAAGACGCTAAACGAGATATTTAACCAAGAAAGATACAATGCGTAGTTATCAAATAGCTAAGCTCGACGAATGGAGCCTAGCGCTTCCTGCATAGACAAAACGGCCGATTCCTTATCTCTCCTCAAGCTCACGTACAAGTTCTTCCCTGTTTTTTCAACTCATCTAAGGATCATTTCCGTCCGCCAACTCTTGGGTTCCCAGAGCAGAGTATGCGCATCTCTTTTCTGCTCCTCGCGGGCTTTTTCTTATCCCTTACCATGAATTATTCTTAGTGCTTTATCTTGGGAATAAATTGAATATATCTCACCTTTTTTTTGGATATGATTTTCAAGCTTCCGAATTAAGAACCAACATCTAGTTAGTCGCCCAATCTGATTCGGAAAAATTTATCTTTATCTAGTGTTGACGCATGATCAGCCGTGGCCGAGTACTCGCCTCAGGGCGGCGGGCAGCTCTTTCAGATCGATGTCTCCCCTGATGGTCTTGATCTCCCCCCTCTTCTCGTAGAAGTCGAGGAGGGGTCGTGTCTTCTCCCTGTATACCTCGAGCCTCCGTCCTTATGACCTCGGGCTTGTCGTCGTTCCTCTGAACGAGGGCTGTGGCGCAGACGTCGCATTTGCCACTCGATCTCGGCGGCTTGTTCTCTAGGTGGAAGATGGCCCCGCACTTTGGGCAGCTCCTCCTCTTGCTTAGCCTGTCGATGATGACCTCGTCTTCTAGGTTGACGTGGAGTACGTGGTCGAGTCTTTTCCCTGTCTGCTTTGAGTACATTCTCCAGCGTGTCCGCTTGCCTCGGGCTCCGGGGATAGCCGTCTAGAATGAAGCCGTTCGCTGTGTCGGGCTCCCTGAGCCTCTCCGCGACGAGGTCGTTCACAAGGTCGTCGGGAACCAACTCGCCCCGCTCCATGTACCCTTTAGCGGTTACTCCAAGCGGCGTCGCCTTGGCAACAGCCGCCCTCAGCATATCCCCCGTTGTGATGACGGGCACGCCATACATCTCACCGATGATTTTAGCACATGTCCCCTTGCCGGACCCAGGCGGACCGAGAAGCACGACCCTCAAAGAACAGCCTCCAAGAGCACGCAGATACCCGTCCAAGCGATTATAACGTTTACGGGGCCCCAAACAAGAAAGAAATTATAATCTGACTAAAAGCCTCTGGGATAGAGTTTTAGCATCGACTGTATGAATGGCCAGTGCTGGGGCGATAAATAGGATGGGTAACTATACATTCTGGTCATCTGTCCATTCGTATCCAGTCTCAGCTTCGCGGATGTCTTGCTCAAGAGTTCGATGTCTCTCTTGATGGGGTTGAGGTTTCTCCTCACCCTCGTGAAGAGCTTCTTCGTCTCGTTGTCCTCCGCACCCGTCTCCAGCCAAACCTTCAGTCGTCGCCTCTCAGCCTCCGTGAAAACATACTTTCTCAACGTAACCATCCCGAGCTATCGCGGTGGCTAGGAATCGGATTCCATGTAGGGTGGTATAACACACTGGCTGGTTGGGCGCTTATGCCTCGCTGGTAGGGATAAGGAAAAATCATTATTTTTACACCTGTGGCAAGGAATTGCCTTTTTCCTCGGTTGCCCGATTTCTCCAGTAGTAGTAAGTCTTTGACTGTGATAGAACTGAGAGTGTCTTTAGACTCTGGGCTAAGCGGTTTGGGCCTTGTTTCGCCAGCCACTTCTGCATGGTCTCACGTTTGATGAACGCCCTGTTTGTGCTGCCTAGTCGCTTGTAGTAGATCGCTTTTACATTCAGGAGGATGCGGCGAACCTCTGAAAAATCAAGTTTCTAACATGTTGGACAATTCCTTTGGAAAAGTGTTTTGATGTATTGGAAGAGATTATTAAATAATATTTTTAATAACAATATAGGAGTAGTCCCACTTTACTTGCGAGCAAGATTTCGATCACTCTCTGAGTAAATTTTGGAAAAAAGTTAAAAGATAGTTCAGGGCGTGCATCATTAGAATGAACGGACTAGAATTCGACACGTCACAATCAGGCTTCAATGCTGTTCTGAAGGACTGGCAGCTCAAGGCTATGAAGGTTGTCTGGGCTTCTCCAGAGGGCGCTAATAGTAGGACGGTTTGGATTAAGGTGAACCAAGCTCTTCACGGCGAGACCATCTCTAGAGCCAGCATCATCAACTTCCTCGAGGCGATGCGAGAGATGGGTGTGATCTCGGGTGAGGAGAAGACGGGTAAGGGTGGCCATCACTGGGTCTACTTCCCTAAGCTGGATGAGACCGGGTTCAAGAAGTATATTGTAGAGAAGATGTTAGAAATCCTGATGCGCGACTTCCCAGATGAGACTAGGCAGATTATTAAAAAACTTTAAACCTGAACGGCGCAGAAGCAGAGTACGCCGTGGTCGGATTATTAAGCTCGATCTGCGAGTAACATATCAGGCCTCGCCGAATCGGCAAGGACCCCGGGTCATCGTGAGGTATGGAACAGTCGTGGAACTATGGTTGTTGCTCTCGATCACAGTCGTAGTGATACTCGTCCCCTTCCTCAAGGGCAGGAAGGACAGAAAATTCGCTCGACGAAAGGCGGCGGCTATCATAGCGGCAGCCTGATCTTGTTCGTCCTCAGTGGCCTCTTTTTAGCAAACATCCTCCTCAATCTCGTCGAGAGCTTCCCATACCAATTAGGTGCAGCCCTGACCTTAATTACCTCCCCGACGCTTATGTTGTCAGGAATCGTCACATACATCGCATCTCCATAAAAAAAGAAGCCCGATGTTCACATCATCTCGACGATAAAACACAGTGTGAAGAGCCCGCCTTGAATGGTGAGAAAGGCCTATGTGTTTTTCATAATGAGGCTGGGAAAACATACGCCACTGACATCAGGAGCAGAGTTTTGATCCTTCTTAAAGTACAAAGTTTTGGAGTGAAGGATTATAATTTTATAATAATTAGTTAAATATACTAAAAAAAGTAATTAGAAACCGATATATTCTATCATATTTCAGAAGTACATAGCCAGGATATTTAGTCACAATATTCCAAGATGGAGAGAATCGACTTGACTTGGGGAAATACTGACAATCTCAAAGATCTAGTTTGGTTATTATGCGACCTACAACCTCATAGTAAAACCATTATTAGGCATGGATGGAGAACAGGTCTTCCCCAGGAAAAGGCTCCGATATGGGTTTTTTGCCCTCTTCTAAGATCAAACTTCCCAAGAGATCGAGAGTTAATCGAAAAATGTGAAAAGTGTTCTCATTGTAAAGGCCTAGGATTTCCCAATAGCGGAGTGGAAGATAACTCGAGAATGACATCGAATCTAAAAACGATTAAAAAAGAAACGAGTACTTCTAAAAGAGTATTCAGTAAAGAAGAGCTGGAGAGAGCCGAGCACCTCAGCAAGATAGAAGATCAGGAATGGCTCGATGAGGAGAAGAAGCTGCAGGGATAACTTTTTCATTGCAGCAACGTCAGTGGTTTAATGATTAGAATAATATAACGTAAATTTTCGATAGGCTACAGTCACATTTTAATGGATCAAGTTGTCGTAGACTGTTCGCATGGAATTTTCTTAGTAACTCGACTCCTTATTTTGGCGTCCCACTCCTCCATGACACCATAGTCAATCATTGTCGTCATACCCGCAATTGCTGCTCTCAAACTGACACCAACCAAGGGTATTTCGGCCACCGTTATAATGAGGTCAGCGTGCAAGATCACTCCTTTTTCCAGGATCAAATCTAAGAGATCTACCAAAGCTCCTTCTCTTGTAGGCTCCATGGTTTTAGGCCTCCTCCTCGAGTTCTAGCATTAATAGCGCCTCCCTGAGATGCTTAACCTCAGATTCAACTTTCCTGCCAGATTCTGTCTTAATCTTCCTAATTGAATTCTCAATTAGAGTCCGGTTTTTATTCGACTTACCGCTTGGAAATCTGAGTGCTGAGGAAGCTAGAAGACTCATACGTTCCACAGTATTCGCCTTTGACTTTGAGACTTCAACTATGTTAGTCAGTGCATCTGATGATTTTTTCATTTCCTTAATGTTTTCGTTTGTAATGGAGATCTCTAGTCTGCTCATAGCCTCCAAATAACCTATCTTCTCCTTCTCAGTGAGGGATTTTTCTACATCCTCGAATAGCCTTTTAGCACCGAATAAAATAGCCTTGGCATTTTCCGCGGATTTAATATCTGCCACTACTTTAGAGTCTGCATCATCGAATTTTGTAGCCTCGATGATTTTTAAAGCAATTTCACTCTCTGTAATCTCTTTTGCACTTCTGACGGGGACATCATAACATAACCCGGTCGATAGTACCTCAGCGGAGACTTTGAGGATACCATCCGCGTCGACTTTAAAGGCGACTTCAACCTCCTGTCCAAACCTAGGTGCAGGTGGGATACCATCTATCTTCAGTAATCCCAAAGAGGTATTGCCACGTGCAACATCCCTCTCACCCTGTAGAACATGGATGATCATTGTTGATTGTTGGTCTTCTTCCGTAGAAAAATTCCGTCTCGCTAACGTCGGAATAGTTGTGTTTCTCTGGATCAACCTGGTAAATATTCCTCCAGCAGTCTCCACGCCAAGAGAGAGAGGTATAACATCCATTAGTAGCATATCCCTTATCTCGCCGCTCATGATGATACCCTGTGTTAGGGCTCCCATTGCCACAACGTTCATTGGGTCTATGCCCTCCTCCGCCTCTCTCCCGAAGATCTTGAGGATTTGTCTACGCACCACTGGCATCTTCGTAGGGCCTCCGACTAGCACCAGCTTGTCGATATCCTCGATAGATAGTGATGAGTCTTCGAGAGCTTGCATGATTGGCTGACGCAGTCTATTGGTCAACCCAGCAACTAGTAATTCGAGTCTACTACGGGTTAAGACCAATCTTGGTTTTAGTATCTTATCTCCAATAGACAGTATGGGGGTAACCGTGACTCTCTCAAGACTGGAGAGTTTTATCTTCATTTGTTCCGCTGCATCTCGGAGTGTGTTCAGGCTTTGGGGATCCGAGCTCAAATCTATGGAACACTTTCTCTCTATTTCCTTGATGAGGTAGTTGAGGATGGCATCGTCCATATCCTTCCCTCCGAGAACAGTGTCTCCACAGGTTGATCGAACTTTGAAGATCCCCTGCCTCATCTCCAGTATTGTGATGTCGAAGGTTCCGGCTCCGAGATCGAGCACGGCGATGTCAAGATCTGCGTCTCTTTGGTTAAGGCCGTAAGCAAGTGCCGCTGCTGTGGGTTCGCTCACGATCCTTAGTACATTGAATCCGGCGAGCTCCCCCGCCTGTCTAGTCGCATTACGCTGACTATTATTGAAGTAGGCGGGCACCGTGATCACAGCCTGGTTAATTGTCTCCCCGATGAATCTCTCGGAGTCGAGCTTAATCTTCTTCAAGATGAACGAGGAAATTACCTGTGGCGTATACGATACACCGTCGACATTGAAGGTGTAATCAGAGCCCATTTGTCTCTTGACCCATCGGACGACCCTATCTGAATGAACATTAGAGTATTCTAGAGCCTTCTTACCCACGACTACTTCGCCGTCCTCTCTAAAGGCTACTGCAGATAGGAACATTTTACCATGAGCAGTCTCCCCATCCTCCGAGGGCACGACCCTGATCTTTCCATCCTTTAAAATAGCGGCTGAAGAGTTGCTGGTCCCAAGATCGATACCCAACGTACGTTTCAAGCAACTTCACCTTAAGATAGGACCCGACGACCTGCCAGGGAGACGATCAGCCTGTCTTCAACTAGCTGGTCATCGGTATTGCAGGGATAATTCTCGCAGTACTCGACTAAGAGATCTCTAGCGCTTTTTAGGGCCCTGAACTCGTGTTCAGTATCTGGGCTTGTGTTATCGTCTGGGTGACAAAGCCGAATCAATTTCTTGAAAACGATTTCAACGTCAGATAATGAGAAAGGGTCATCTAAACCTAGGAGTTTCTTTGCCTTTGATACCTGCTCGAAACTAACTTTTTTTACACTGAGATTAACGAAATCGTAGGGAGGTAGTGGTGTAACACATCGGAATTTGAGCACCTCCTGGTAAGCATCTTCCAGTTCATCTATTTTTAAGAGGAAATCGGTTGAATCCCTGTCTTTCACTAGGAATGAGTTGTTGAAAATCATATCGCTATTTTCAATCTTTCTCTCTTTGCATCCAATCGCTAGGGCATTCAAGGAGTTAAGGATCCCTGGGATCAGCTTCCTCTCCTCTGACGTGAGAGACTCTTTTATTCTTCGACCTAGCTCAATTTTTAATGCTACGCTATTAGGTGCCTCTTTGAGTTTCTCGAAGGATAACTTCACGTTCTTCTCATTCATGACGTTGGATAGAACTTGATTATTCCAAGAAACCCTGATATCCACCTGAAATGTTCCCCTTAAACGTTCGATTGTTTCCTTGAAGGGGATTAAACCCTGCTTCAAGATGTCTTTGATATCTTTTTCGTTTCTTGCGAATAGCCCAAAACCAACGGGCACCACCGAGCCCTCTTTCATAGCTCGTAAAATGACTTTTTCATGTGTCAAAGCATCTACTGGCTTCATTTCTTCCGTGTCAGGAAATTGACTTGATAATATGCAGATTTCTTTAAATGAGATCGTTGAAACCTCGGCTCCACGAATTCCAATATTTCCTAAGCTGTGATTTCTAGGTTCACTCGCTACACAGTAGATGTAGTTCATTTACCGACCACCCTATCGCTACCAGAAAAGACAAAGGAGTAGGGTGGCCAAGGGCCAGTGAACTTTACGGTTAAACCATCTTTCTCGATGAAGGTTGAGAGCATTTTTCCGAGAGGCTTGACGTTCTCCGTATTAACGAGGCATGAAATTTTTAGTATCATTTGGGATTTTTCTTCGAGTGATGGAGTCTCCTGATGAACCTCATCGGAAAAAACCTTAATCTTCTGAAATTTCTCCTCGGCAATGGCTCGAGCTTCCACCTCCCTGAAGACTCTTGTTTTCTGCTCCAGTTTTTTTTGCAGGAGGTATGATGCACCCTTCGGTTTATTCTCTAGAGCTTCCTTGAGAGCAGATACTTCGGGGTGTTTATTGACAAGTTCTCCGAGGACGCCATCATCTATGCTGATCTTAATGCTATACTCCGCTTTATTTTTGAACGTCTCTAGTAGACTAATCAGTCTGTCATGCTCCTCATTGAGCCAATTAATCACCTCTTCGTCTCCTCCCTTGAAGATTGTGTTAAACTTCAGGGGAACAACGGTCTCGTAACGATGCATCGCGAGGTCAACGATATTTTGGTGGGACATCACCCACTCTCTCGCAATTTTATCATCAGTGGTATCATATGGTTCGGAGCTGCATTGGTGAACGATTCCGCTGATACCGTTGGTCGAGACGGAGTGAACTTGTTGTCCGTTTATTCCAGGGAAACTCAGATCTCTCTCTTTCGGAATATGATTTGTGACACAGTAGAGATATGTTCCAAGTCCACTGGTCCCATTACCCAATTTTCCTTACCTCCCTCGAGGATTGAGGATTCACTAAGTCAATACTGTCTTCAACCAGCTTATTCAGTTCACCGCGGACATTCCTAACGACATCTGTAAGATTATTCTCAATTTTTATCAAATCTATTGCTTTATCTAACTCAATTAGACTCAATCCAAGTCTATCTATCTCATCATCAGTTAGCTGTAAACTATCCATTCTCCTTACTGCCTCTTTCTCAAGTACATCTTTTATTATCTCTACTAATGCGACAACCAATCCCAGTAGACCGGATTTAAGATTGTCCTCGTCTATTTTAATCATAGTTTTAAGCTCCACTGTTGATTAAGATTATTTCTTACTTCCAAATTTCTTGTTCTTTCCAGCCACACATACATTCATTTTTCTTTAGTGCGTTTTCGAAAATCTTTCCACAGTTGGGGCAAGCCTCTTTAGCTGCCAAAGCCTTCCAGGCTGGCGCGTTTAGGTTCGTCCCCGAAGGAAATTCGAGGCCGAATTTCGCCGCCGTCTCGAATGAAGCAAGTGCCGCCCTTATCTTAACTCCTAGAAGCTCCACACCAACGACACTTACCATAATGTCCGCGTTAATTACCAGACCTTTATCGAGGATCATACCGATAGCATCTGCAAGACCCGTTGGTCCTTCTTTTTCAGGGCTCAGGATTAGTTCATTTGTGTTCATCAATCTCCCTCATCTTATTAACATTAGATTTCTATCTACTCTATCCAAGTCTATATCATACTTAAGTAATGCTAAATATTTTGATACGAATTCTGTTTCGAAATTCGAAATATTAACTAATTTACTTTAACGTCGTTATGTATATCGTTAAGAAGATTAATTCTTAAAGAGTTTAAATTGTTAAGTTCTTCAATATCTCTTAATTTAAGGTTTAATTCTTTATTTTTTCTTACGTACTCTTCCCTTGTTATTTCTCCGAGCTCATAAAAGAGGCTATTTTCCTTCAAATTATCAAGTACCCATTTTTTTACTTCCTTTTGATAGGCCTCTTCTGCGTTACTCGAAATGGTTTCCATCAACCATATCATGTCAAATGGGGGAAGCGAGAGACCTACAGAGCGTAGCAGAATATCATCTATAAAAAAAACCATTCACATCAAGACCTATCGCTTAAACTCTATGCCTTCTTTTCCGATCTTGATGTGAATAAAATTATAGGGTGCCCAAGGACCGCTATATAGAAGCTTCACCATCGGATACATCGATCTCAACCGAGCAACTTCCTCCGAGAACGGGGGTAAACTATCTTTCTTTACCAAGAATGATTCATTGAATAATAACCGGTCACTAAATAATTCACCAGACACCGATTTAATTGCCAAACATTTTAGAGGTTCAAGAATTTCAGTAGGTTTTAAATCTTGAGTGTCAGTTAGATCCTTCATAATTACCCCCTTAACTCCTAGCTCAACGCAATTCTCGACGGATCTAAGTGCCTCCGTGATGTGGGTACTCGCCTTTTCAAGGAGTTGCTTGAGAACTACTCCAGACTGGAGCACTGTTTCGAACTCGGCTGGAATAACTGTATTAGATTCCAAGAGAAGTCGAAGTACCTCGTTATGTCTCTTCGCATTCGCTTCAGTGAGCTCATATTCCCCTTTTTCAGTGTCGCTTACGACGCCGGCTAAGCCTTCATATTGAATTACATAAACTTCTTCGTCGAGTATACCTATTTTCCCGAAATTCGCTTTTCCGTTATTGAATATTATTGCGTAGAGGTATTTTCCGGATTGCATATTTCCAACATAGGTTACTTTTGCAGATCGATTTTCTTCATTAATTTTGATATCTGTTATAGTTTCAGTATCAGCAATAACTGTTCCCGATTCTTCACTTTTAGGTATTATCTTATAAGCTGTTTGTGTCTCCACCGTTGAGCTCAAAGTGAGTTCATTGTTAGGTTCAATCAAGCCATGGATCTCTCCTTCTGTTCGAATTTAGTCTTACTGTGTTGTCAACCAGTTGACCGGCTTCCATTTGAAGGTTCGATCTACTTTGAAGATAATTATTTAACATTTTTCGGGCTTGTATTTGGTCAGAGATTAGTTGCTGTATTTCACTCTCGGATTCGCTAGTGGTTTTGTATATCCGCTCCTTTCCCATTCTCATGGAAGAAAGTAGCCCCTTTTTCTGTAGAGAATCTAGTAGGGGATAGACGGCGCCTGGACTTAGTAGAACATTGAACTCCATATTTATCGTTTTCATTATGTCTAACCCAGTCATCATTTTCTCCTGCATTAATGAGAGAATAATTATGTCCAAATTATCTTTCACATTCTTTTTTATGGAGTCATAAGATACCTGAAGCGATTCTATAAATTCTCCAGAAATGAGGGCCAGATCGTTCGTCGTTAGCTGTAAGAGAGTGTGAAGTTTGGAGAGTGGTTTGATCATTTGTTCAGATAAGGCGTTTATTCGATACGTGCAAAGGCATCTGATGGGATTCTTAGCGATTAATCCGATAATATTCTGTTCTCGCTCCCAGATCTGCTCATATGTCTGACTCGGTAGAGATCCTGTATCGATGATTAGACGTATCTTGGTTTTTTTATCTGATTCATCGTTCAGACTATTTAATCCATCGAAGCTAAGGACTTTCAAGTTAACATTGGCTAAGTCTAATTCGTTTATGATTTTCCCTTGTTCGTCTGATGAAATTATTATTGCATCTTCATCGTCTTCCATAGAATCAAAAAAAGACTTGTGTATTAGTTGTTTATTCACCTTTGATGAATATAGGTGTAAAATATGCTCTGAAGATTTAGTGTCTATAATACAACTTAAATCATTACTAATCATATATATTCATCCATCACTAGCAATTGGTTTCTCTTCCTGATATTGAATTATTAACTTTAACATTGTGAAAGTTCTTTATCCTGAGTAGTGATCAAAGCGTTTACGGATCAATATCTGCTTCCAGCCCAAAATCTTGCCACTTGCATTGAAGTTAACCTGGTAACGACTGAGAAGATCTTGAGAGTCGGGCATACCCTTTCTTTCGAGAGCCTCAACGATTACGTACCAGCCATCCTTGGACTCCTCGATACTTACAACCGTCTCAGCTTTACGTAGAATCGTATTTTTCACTATATCCATTGCTGACATCACAAAAAATTCGATTGGGGGAGTATTCTGCATCATAGCTTCGTTACTTGACAAGTTTATTGATCCTTCCTGTAGACATCCCTCAATACATCGTCAACTAAGGTGATGTACTTCGAATCCGATTCGGGACCTGAGATCTTTGAGGAAAGTACATCGAGGTATATCTGCTGAATGTCCTCGAACTCTCGACTCATCATTACTCTTAGCCCCCTTCCAACCATTATAGCCGCTCGGGTTCCCGGCTTCGACTCAAGGGGCATTTTATCCCTAATATGCCTCATCGAAGTAACTACTTTTCCCGCGTCTTCGTCATTAAGCCCAGTGTGCTTCATCACAATATCGAGCTCTGTGGGGAAATCGTAATAGTCCATGTAAATGTGAATCATGCGATCCAGAAGGGCATCTTGTGGCCTGTGAACACCAGCATACTCGATGGAGTTGCTTGTGAATATTACACTGAAGTTAGGATGCACCTTCACGTAGCGTTGTGCACCAAACATCATTGGAAGCTCGAGAATGCCCTCTTCGAGGACTGAAAGTAGCACGTTGTTGGCCATCGGCTTTGCTCGAGAAAACTCGTTATAGATTAGAGTGTAGCCATACTTACATGCGATCGTAAGTGGGTTATCCACCCACATGTATTTACTCTTGTCCTTCGCGACGACGACGTTGTGTACGTACCTATCCCTAATTATGGATGTCTCCATCTCGGAGTACCCTCCGATCAGGTCTCCAGTTGTCATTTGATCGTCTCCGTTTACCCATAGAATGGGTTGGCCCATTTTCCTGGCTACGGCTAGCGCTAGCGTCGTCTTCCCACACCCGGTTGGACCTATTAGATGTGGAGAATACCCAACATCGGTCCACTTCACTACTCGCTCAATTATCTTGCTGACTTGTTCTGTCTCCACGAAATTCTCATTGGCTGGAACCAGAAACTCGAAATCTACTTTATCAATTTTTATAGGTTCTTCGTTTTTCACTCTTTTCTTCTTATCTGAGTGCTCCTTCATCGTGTCATGTATTTTTGACCCAATCACTCGTCGAGGATGCGCTTCCTTGTAATACATTCCTTTCTTATCACCTGAGAATGAGGGCTCCTTAGCCTTTTTAACTAATATTTAGAAAATAGTTATGAGTATTGAGTCGAGTTTGGAAACATTAACAATAAACGAATAAGTGAAAAAACTAAGAAATAGGTTATGTCGCCTTTTGCTTATTTTCCATATTACTCTTCAGCCATATGGTCCTTACACACTGTGGGCGAGGAACAACTGACATATGTTGAGTCATTTCTCTGAATTTCTTTGACCAGAGTAACTGTTTTATCCTTTTTGGATTCTTACTTGCTATAGACATATTTCTTAACCTTCTACACTGAGCTAAAACGATTCTCTGAAAGTATATAACAAATATTCAAGGAGATGAAACGTAAATTGTTTCGAATCCGGATGTTCCTTTTGATTAATGATAATGAAGTTTGTTTAAAAGAGTTTTTTTGATAAATCTATTGATAAATATAATATGAGTGACAAAGAGCGAGTAAATAGTTTATTTTTTGATATTTTTAGATTGTCTTTAACTTTTTTAAAGTTATTTCTAAAATACCATTTTCGTATTTCTTTTTAACATCAGTTTTATCGGCTTTTTCAGGGAGGTTTATTTCGATGAGGTTATTGTCATTTAGACCAGTATTTATTTTTAGCTTATCCCGATCGACTTCGACTGTTATTTTCTTTTCGTCCAAGTTTGGTAGCTCAGCTATTATGGTGATGTAGTCGACATTTTCCGTTATTTCGATTAAGGGTTCGTTATTATCTAGGGATTTGGGTAAATCTCCGAGTTTTAAGTTGAGGGATGGCTCTTTTCCAGGACGTTTACTGTTAAGACTGCTGTGGCCAACGATATGACCTTTCAGAGGTCTGGCGTTTATTTTATATTCGAAGACACCTTTTTTTCCTGCTACCTCAAATTCCTTTTTAACATATTCCGTTTTTTCTGATAGTTCAGATAATCTGTTAATAATATCTATAAATCCGCCGTTTTTATTATTATCACTCGCCTTTCCAGAAATTCCCATAGTGTTAAAAGTTAAATTGAATAGATCTGATACCTCATTCACCATTTTCTTTAAATCACTATTTTCATCTACTTGTTTATTTTTTTGCATCTTTTCATTTAATTCTTGTAAGCTTTTTTCAATTTTCTCGATTTCATTTTTCCTTTGTTTTACTTCTTCCGATAAGTCCTCTATTTTTTTTCTGATGTCATCATTTGACAATTCATTAACACACTCTTAGACATTATTCGCGTTCAAATTTTTTAATAAATGTATATTTACAAAACTGAATATTCTTTCACTATGTTTTTGATACGAATCATTAATTATATGTACCCTTATTTGACCTTTCTCAGTGAGAGAATATAATTTTCTTCTATCCATGGAGTTAACTTCTATAAATCCCTCCTTCTCAAGATGATATAGAAGAGGGTACAGAGTCCCTGGGCTAAGTAAAACGCCGAACGACTTGTGTAATTCTCCGATTAATTTGTATCCGTATATGGGTTCGCCATTCAGCATAGCAAGTACTATTACGTCTAAAAATGTCTTGATCATGCTGTCGTTTAGTTTTTCCGAAGTATATTCTGGATACATCGTGGTCATGGTAGGTACAACAGTTAGTTTGTTATTAAACAGTTATGAATGCCATATTTATGTAAAATATACATCCAGATGAATTATCAATCTATACAAGAAAATCATGTAAATTAAACATCTATAATAAGGATATTATGTTTAATGATTTATAGTATATTTTCTGATTTGATATAAGAAACGGATATCTAAATATTGCTTATATAAAGAAAGGGAATGTTCTGTGTTTAGGCGAGTCGAGAACGAAGAGTCGCCGACAAAACAAAAAAAGGAGTAATGAATGAAAATGGTAAGTCAAACCCCAGATGCAAGCAGTCTCGCAGAAGTTATCGACAGGATACTGGACAAAGGTCTAGTCGTGGACGTATGGGCCAGGGCTTCACTGGTTGGGATAGAGATCCTGACCATCGAGGCTCGCGTGGTCGCAGCCAGCGTTGACACGTTCCTCCACTACGCTGAGGAGATGACAAAGGTCGAGCAAGCGGCCATTGCCGTTGCCCCAGCTGCGTAGAGGATACCTACCACCTACTGACCTCTTCTGTTGAGGTGTATGACCACGGCCGAATACAATGAAGCCAAAGAAACGTATATCAAGGAGCTAGCAAGCAACAACTCAAGGAAAAAGTTGGATGAGATAGCATCGGCTTTGGACCTTGACCCCAAGAAGTACGCGAGCAAGAGGGAGATTGCATTAGCAATCATGCTGGCTGGCAGTCAAGCTCTGTTGTATAGGTCTAACGTCGACACCGCCGATACAGAAGAGGAAAAAAAGGAGATGAGTAAACAAATGAGTTCCGTGAAAAGCATCAGAAAAGCCATCAACGACGAAGCAGAGAGTTTCATGACATTCTATAAGGGCGAGTTTATGACCAACATAGCAGCGTTCCATGATGCCACTCAGATGTTCAGAGAGGACATCAAAAAGCAGGTGAAGGAGAACAACGACTTTGATCATGAATTTGGTCAGAGTGTCAAGAAATATCAGGACAGCATAGAAATCTTCAGACGCAGCATACTAGAACAGTCAAAAGAGAACCAAAAATACATCAGACAGTTCTACGGCTAATAGTCTCCCTTTTTTCACTTAATATTTTTCTTTGAGTAAATTTAACCAGGTAACTAATTCGTATTTTTTTTAATAGTTTAGGAAGGGGATCAATAATTTATATAATTTAATGTGATTCTTAATAATATCTTTTAATAAGTAAATTTGTTGAATAGTATTGGAAATAATTTCCTTATTGATATTTATTTCTTACTATCTTTTCTTATAACCTTAACGATGATTACTACTAATTCGTATTTTTTTTAATAGTTTAGGAAAGGGATCAATAATTTATATAATTTAATGTGATTCTTATAATATCTTTTAATAAGTAAATTTGTTGAATGGTATTGGAAATAATTTCTTTATTAATATTTATTTATTACTATCTTTTCTTATAACCTTAACGATGATTATCTCACCTAATTTTAAATTGAGTTCTCTAACGATATTTACAGGTATTGTAATTATTGAGCTAGCACATTGATATCTAACTTTACCTTCGAACTTCTTTGAGAATTCATTGATTTCGTTCTCTGTTTATAAGAACTGATGTGTGAACCTTAATTTAATATTCTTCGTGGTTTAATAACTCACAATAATTGTAAAGGCTTTAAATTTACCTCATTTCCACTCTCCCAGTTAATTCTTAGAGCAGGATCGATTGAAACACCATTTAATCTCTTTAACCTCATACATCCGACAAAACCATGGGAAAGTCTCGCGAGCGAGTTATCAACAGGGAACGGGCACTACTAAATAATTCTCATTGCGCGAAATATTTAATCAACCATTAGCCCAGGTGTTATTTTTGGCTTTAGCCGCTTTCGCAGGAGCAAAAATCTCACTCTCTATACCAACTAAATGTTTAGCCTCTTGGAAGGAAATCAAGAAATCCTTTCCCTTCTCAGTGATCATGTAATGCTTCCTCTTCCCTATGCCTTCCTCAGCAGGGGTACGGTACTTCAAAAGTCCCTGATCTAGGGAGTCGTATAAGTGAGAACCTACTTGTTTCCAGTTGCAGCTCGCCATGTACATGATCGATTTTTAGTGAAATCGATTAAAACTGAACCTATTTGTTTCATATCCGAAATAATAATTGCCTCTCATTATTTATAAAAATATTTAATAAAATCGATATTAACCCGTATCGTTTTTCGATACAATTATCGATAATAATTTAGAAAATTCGAGATTATAACATATTTGAGCAGTCTCTCAACTTCTAACGAGCGCTCTCACTAACTCCAGTTTCTGCTTCCATTCACTTCTTTTCCACGATGGAGATTATCCGATTCTTTAAAACCAATTGGTTTATAGGGTCGGTTCTCTTTCTAGTGAAAGTACTCTTCATATTATTAACTGGATAATAGTGGAGAAGTATTGATATCTTGACAAAAGCGAAGATCAAATTAATTGGTTTTTTTGAATCCAATAACTGGATAGAGGTTTTTCAACTCTTTTTCTCTCTCATCTAATTGTTTTTCAATCAGTTCTAATAGTTGTTCAGGTGAAAATGGTTTTACAATGTACTCGTGTACCCCATAGCGGATAGCCTCCTGAGCGGTCTCAATGGAAGGATAGCCTGTAATGATTAATTTCCGGATTACTGGCTTAGTGTCCTCAATAAAACCTATTAATTTTACTCCATCCATATCAGAGAGTTTAACGTCAACAATAATCAATGAATAAAATTTATGAGATGTTTAATATAATGTTTAAGAAGATCTTCAGTCTTTTCTTTTCCATATGGTGTGAGTTTATATGATATTTTTATTGCTTTCCGTCACTACTATTTTTCGTTTAAATCGGGTTTCCGTCAACTCTACTATTAATCGAATTAAATTGTCTTTTTCCATTCTGTAAAGAAGTGGATACATGGTACCCGGACTCAGTAGGACGCCAAATTGTTTGTGCCTGCTATTATCTTTTTCCCAAATTATGTTTATGTAGAGAGAAAAAAAATAGCGTCCCAGTAGGGTTCGCGGGTAAAGTTCGATATCAGTGTGCTAGTTCTATAATTACTATACCTGTAAGTATTGTCCGAGGTCTTAACCTGAAATTAGGTGATACTGTTATGTGAGTGTCAAAAGATGATAGTAAGGATAATTTGCAGACTAAGTAAACTAGTTAGATATTTTAACCGAGATAATATGTAATAGATATCCAATAGATCACACGCCTTATCTTTCACAGTGTCATCAATCTAACCATTTAAAAAAATCATTTGATTTCAATCTAAAAAATAGTCTTAACTTCAATACTATACGATATGATACATCGATATACTTTTAAAAAACTACATATTCAGATCTGAACGACATTACAGAACGTTAAAAATTCAAAAGTAAAAATTAATCCTCTATCCAACATTTTATTGATAGCTTCTGTCATACTGAATGCCTCTACGGCGACTTACCGTTTTTTTCATATATATATATTTATTTTTTTCTACGAGCCTTTTTTTGACTCGCTTAAACAAATTATATTATATTTGTTTATGCACATCTGCTATTATCTTGTAACCATATGCAGGTTCGTTTTTTAATATGATGAGAATTATAATATCTAAAAGGGATTTTATAAGTTGGTCGTCGAGGTTTACTTCGATTCGATTTTGTGGATATAACATTAAAGTAATACACCTTCATTGGAGGCAATGTTAAACTTTAGACACGATCTCCAAGTTAAGAAGCCTCATCCCAAAAAAAAAAAACATTAACGTAATACACCTTCGTTGTAGGCTATGGTAAACTTTAGCACGCTCTCCACGTTAAGAAACCTGATCCCAAACATATTTACACAGTCATCTTTGATGCAACTTGGTTCTTCGACCCGAGTTAATTCGGCTCGTAATGAGTTTTCACTTATTTCCTTACCGAGTAACTCAAAACTAGGTTAATATAATTTTAACTGTTATTCATCAAGAATCTATAAATATTCACATTCTCGTTAAATAAATATTTTCTGTTAATCGATTCGAAATCGTATCGAAATCCGATAATTCAATTATATATTTATTATATATGGAGAAAAATACAACATAATATTAATGAAAAATATACTTAACGGGTTAATAATCGCCTTAGACTGAAATTTTTATACTCTCGAAGTTTTAAAGGTCTCTGCGTTGCATTGGTGACCTTGAAAGCTTTAAAGTTTAATTTAGTTTGATTTGTATAGCACCTTTGGTCGAGTTTTGATCTTGATCGTGAAATAAGTTGCGCGCGCGAATGATAGTATCGTATGAAAGTTTCAATTCCATAATCTTTAGAATAGTGATATGATTGTTGCCCGTATGGAGATAAATAGAATCATTGTTGCGTTTACCCTTTTCAGACGGAACGAGACTTACTGGGATATTTTAGAAAGGTGAAGAGCACTAATGCGATTACATTTAGGATATGAAATTAGATAGCTATCATTTGGATAATTTCAGATTTTCTTCTAAATCGATAAATTTATACATTCACAATTCACTTTTTGTTTATGATTTCCGTGGTAACCTGGAGATACACCATATCCATTGTGGGACTTAACTTACTCTTTGTACATCTCCTTGAGATAAACCTACATGAATTTCAGAGTACAGTACACATCATCTTGGTTTATTCCACAGGTGCAATTGGGTCAATTCTCGTCCTAGTTGGATCGTACTACGTGATCAAATTTTGGCTACTGCACCGCAAGTTCATGCGGGAGTTGGATAAGTTTTTTTCCTGATATTCGTGATGGCTAGGTGTGTACACTTTATTCGACCAATAATCGATACCCCCAGAGATCCAGTCATCACGCGCTGAGTTTGTTTAGAAATTAATATTTACAAACACTCTCCTTAAAAAAGATGGTAATATGAATCGGGTATGAGGCTAGGTTTAGACATTGGCTTTTACGTCTAAACTCTGCGTTTAATCAGACTTCTGATCTCCTCGGCGACAGTGTCGCGGATACGTAAGCTCTTTAAAATGAATCTATTTGCACCCGCGGATAGCGCGGCCTCCGCGACCTTATCATCGTCCACCATGCTGTAGACTATTATCGGAACATTCGAGGTACGGCGGATACTTCTCACCAACTCGATTCCATTCATTTCCTTCATCAAACAGTCGGTCACAACGCAGTCGAACTCGTTGCGGTGGATCTCATCTACTGTCTCGTTGGGTGAGGAGCAAAATCTAACGAGCATATCGTCTTCTGGCTCGAAGAATAGCTTCATTGCTTCTAACTGATAAGCGTCGTCGTCGACGCAGAGAACTCTTATTTTTTCCTTACGTTTGGACATTGGATTTCTATGTTTATTATTTTTATCATTATATGTTAAAAGCTTTAGCCTGTGAGGATTCGATAGGGATGATTTATGCGCTTACCTATTTCGAAGCATTCAACATGATGACCTTTTCTAAACAAAGCTAGCACACTACTCTGGGTAACGGAGTCAATTTTAACCCTGCTTTTTCCTAACCAATTATCGCCTGGATTTGTTCCTGCAACCTCGTAACGTTTGCCATAAGTTGCTGCAACATGGTCCCCTGAGTTTCGATGAGTATGCTCTGGGCCTGAAGTTGTGCGGCTTGAGCTTGAATCTGTACATCTTGGGCCTGAATCTGTGCATCTTTGGCCAGAAGTTGAGCGTCCTTTGCTTGAAGCAGTGCATCTTTCGCGGTTATCTCCGCGTCTTGGCTCTGAAGTCTGGCTTGAGAGGCGACGTTTTGATTTTGGATAGATGTTGAGGCAATGATGTATCCTCCAACCAGGCCCCCAGTCAAACAGATTATCGCTAGGATATAGAGTTTCGAATCCATGGAACTAGGTTGTGGAAGAGAAGTTAAGTTTTATGACGATTAATCTTATCAATGTTAAATCAACCGTGAACTGATCACTTTTAAAAGCTCTTGCGCCGTGTGTGCCCGTCATTACAATATCTTTGAGATAGCTTTCCTCGTCTCAGCGGGGAAGTTCTCCAATAAGCAAGTCAACATTGTTTCAACTATGTATTTTCTAAATCCTTCTTCATCCAATGGAGGGTGATAGACGTAGTGATGACCACCTTTACCGGTCGCGTCATCCCCTCGTATTACCAACATTTCACGCATTGCTTCAAGGAAATTGATGATGCTCGCTTTACTGATAGGTTCATTATTGAGGGCCTTGACCACGGAGTTCCAGACAGTACTGCTGGATACTCCCTCGGGATGACTCCAAACCACCTTTATCGTCTCAAGTTGCCAGTCCTTGATGACCGCAAGGAAGCCGATCCGAGACGTATCGAATTCGATTTCGTTCATCCTAATTAATTAAACATCTAGGTTAGTTTTAAATATTTATCAAAATTAAATTAAGATTGCTATTTGCTTAATCGCGCATATAAAACCTGGAGGAGAACTCCTACGATTTCTTGCCAATCTATTTGGAAGTACTACGTCTGACGGGGAAAATGGGAGCCGCTAATTAATTCTGCAAAGGATCCTCTTTAACGCCACATCCAGAAAAGATTTCCTCGTAGAAAAAATCGATATATTTATTTAAAAAATATTTGACGCCCGTGCTGTCTGTTTCCTATACAATCATTTATAGTCCTTCATATGGGGCAGAGGTAGTGGATGTATCTCATATTTTGGTTCGTTTTCTTCTGCTGTTGGTTCGCTGCTCTGCTGATTGATGTCTAATTCATCTAGCTTAGCCTGGCGTTCCTTAATGCATCTCGGGCAATGGAGTATCATGTAGTGCCCACTTGGGGTTGTGATCTGGAAACCATGATCTTCGCACTCTATGAGATAACAGGGTATCTCCGACTTCCATCCACTCATGCGAATGTAGCCAACCTCAACGTTGCCTTGGAGTCTTAGGGTGAGTCTCTGAACGACGCTCAGCTTTTCGACTACTCTTTCAATTACAAAGGGATCGAAGTTGCCGAGTTTAGCCACACCGCTGAAATCGATGCCCGAGGAGCCCCTAGCCATTCCAATCAGTATCACATTTTAGTGTACAAGTAAACCAATTGCGGATCGTGACTCCATATCAATAATATGTACTAATTTGTGCTTCGTGGATTAATATAGAAGCCCAATTCATACGACCCCATCAACCCAGTTCCAAATATTAACCATGGATTAGCGAAGATAGTTGTCATTGACCTTTTTTACGCCGTCTATGATGGATTCGAGTTCGCTGTAGGATAGATATGGGTGCATAGGTAGGCTTAGTATCATCTTAGACAGGTCCTCCGAGATGGGGCAACTCACGGGCTTCAGTAGTTCCTCGATTATGGGCTGCTTGTTGAGGGGCGTCGGGTAATGGACTCCGCAGTCGATGTTCTCAGCTTGGAGTGCCTTCATGAATTCGTCTCGGGTACATTTGAGGTGGTCCAGATCCAGCCTGATGCTGAAGTAGCTGTAGCTGGGGTTTGTGGATGGTGTAATCTTCTGTGGATGGACTGCCTCAGAGTTGCTGAGACCTTTGATGAGGGTCTTCGCGTTAGCTCTTCGCTTAGCTAGGAATTCGTTTAGCTGGGCCAGCTGGTTTAGGCCGATCACCGACATTATGTCGGTGATCCTGTAGTTCAACCCCAGAATAACATGGTGGTACCTGCCGTCATCGCCGTGGCTGCGTATAAGCGAGCCCAGTCGATGTAGCTCGTCGTCGTTTGTTGTGACAATGCCTCCCTCTCCGGTGGTCAGTGTCTTCGTGGGGTAGAAGCTGTAGCAGCTTATGTCTGGCCATGAGCCAAGGTCTTTGCTCATGTATTCGGTGCCGTGGGCCTGTGCGCAGTCGTTGATTATTCTGAGGTTGTGATCCTTAGCGATCTCCGCTAGTGCCTTCATGTCGCAGCTGTTACCGAAGAGGTGAACTGGGGCTATTGCCTTCGTCTTGTTACTGATCTTTTCTTTAACTTTCTCCGGGTCGAGGAGGAAGGTTTCGGGGTCGACGTCGGCTAGGATGGGCTTAGCGTTGCTGTAGATTATGGTGCTGATGGTGGCGATGAATGTGAAGGCGGGGGCGATGACCTCATCTCCGGGTTTTAGGGTGGATAGGTATGCGCAGTGGAGAGCCGCTGTGCCGTTGGAGACGGCGTAGGCGTGCTTCGCACCTACCCTCTCTGCGAATGTGTCTTCGAATTGTTTCGTGTATGGTCCTTGGCGGACATAGCCCGATTTCAGGACCTTTGCGATGTCGTCCGCGTCCTTCTGGCTGAAGAGGGGTTTGGCGAGGGGGATCTTGTGATCGGAGGCGGGTCTCCCGCCGTCGATGGCTAGTTTATCCATGTTAACTTCTTGATCATCGGATGATTTAATAGATGTAGTCTTACCAAACCATTTCTTCAGACTTCGGGATTGTTGGAGAGGACCAGTGTGCTGGCGAGTGTTAATCTAATCATGTTTGACTTGGAGCACATGAGTTACAGAAAATCACTCAAACTTAATTAGCTCAATTCTCTTGATATCTTTGTATTAGTACACTGGAGGCAAAAAAGATTCTGAAAATCACTCCAGAGCAAGAAGAGGAGCTCGGCATCGTAACGGATAGGAATATCTTCGAGTTTTGGAAGGAGGAGGTTTTAAGACTCTACCAGAAGGGGTGAAAGGAACCCCATGCCGGAAATCTCAAGCGGGCACTCCAAAGAAGCACGTAGATTGATGGTGGGAAGAATCAATATACTTGGAGTGAGAGGGGATTGGCGCTCATCGAGGCAGAGTTGAGGAGTAAGGATATTGTTGTCGAGCGCACAGGTCATTCCGCTGGAGATAGATATTGCACACTTACAAATTTCTACGTGCAGGGCCTGTGATTTTAATTACGGGTAGTTCACCTACCCTCAGATTAGAATCATCGAGGCTCCAGCTGCCAATGGGATGAGCAGGTTATCATCGATTGGTAGGGGGATTGTCTCGATCAGGAGACCAGATGCTGCGCCCATTATGGCGGTAACCGGATCCACGAATAACAGCGCGCCCAAGAGTGCGAAGACGAAGCCGAATATTGAGCCTTCGACACTCTTTCCCCGATTGAAGGGGATCTTCGTTTTCCCAAATCTCTTGCCGAGTATTGAGGCTGAGCTGTCGCCGAGCGTTAGCACGGCTATCGCGGCGTATCCTATCCTCGCCGGAAATATTAGTAGGGCTAGAGCTATACCCATTGCATGGAATATTGGTGCGGTGTTGAACTCCTGAAGCTCTGATCTGTCAGCGGCCCAAAGGGTGATCCTTGAGATTAAGGGTACATTGGTTCCATGGATTCTAAGCAGCTCGGAGGCGGAGTAGATTAGCGCCGCTACGATTAGTAGCGCCGCTACTGTCTGGTTGTTGAGCAGATAGATGCAGAGGAATGGGATTAACAGTCCGCTGGTGTGGATCGCCTCTCGAATCACGTTGCCTGTGGTTATTTGGGTGTCATGCATAGCCTCTCCTGTTAGTATTCGCGGGATCTCTGAGAGGTCCTCCTTCACAACGTAATCTGCCCCTCTACCAATCACATAGTCTGGGTTGAAGCCGATGCTGAGCCCGCAGATCCTCAGCAGTTGCATGTTGTTTAGGTCGTCTACGACGATTGCGCAGTTCTCTGAGGAGAGACCCTCACTAGCAATTATCTCCTCGAGGGCAGCAACCTTGCCTTTCTCCTTGATCACATTCCCTGATATTTCGCCTGTGAGTACGCCGTCTCGAGTCTCTACACGTATCCCGGTAGAGTAGTCCGCTCCGAGATGCCTCGCTAAGTCAGCTACCATCTCATCGGGGAGACCCGAGCTTATTAACGCGGTTTTAAACCCCAGGCTCTTTAAATCGGTAAAGAGCTTCTCGGACCCCGGCATGAGTGGGATGTCTTCGAAGGCCGTTGATAGTTCTCCAATCTGTGTTCCCTTGAGTGATCTGAAGACGGATCTTAGAGAACGCTCCAGCGAGAGGAGCCCCATCGAGTAGAGAGCCCCGATTGTTGCGAACTTAATGAAGGATGTAATTGCGTGACCTCTTCGTGCCCCGAATAGTAGGAAGCGTCTCTTTGGTATGAGCACTCCCTCTACGTCGAATACTACTAGTTTGATGGGCAATTCGCTCTTCTCTAGTCTGGTCGCGTAGTATCTTTTAAAACGTACAGTGCTCTATATCCACTTCTCTAGGACCGTTGGGTAAGATTTCAATTTGTAATAATCTGAGTTCGGAAATTATTGATGGGAAATGTGCAGTAGTTATTTCAAAGATTTTGTCTTCTTAAGGCTGCTTAAGATTAATACACGTGAATTGTATGATTCTAATTAGGATGCTGTTATTGAGTCGACTAAGTTGGCGCGAATTTTAATAGCACCACTCATTAATCTATGAATTAGCTGGGGATATTAATTGCACTACTAAAGCACGGATTCCAGAGATAAGGTTAAGATTATGTGGATTTGCATCGTATTAAGTATTTAACGTCTCAAACTAGTAGCGTCGTCTTCGCAGTCGATTTCCTACATCTGGGAGTTGTAGCGGTTTTCTTGATTATTACTTTGTTTTTAGCTGTTCTCCTTCGTAGGAGAGGCGGAAACAGGGAGACCTCTTCAGAGAAGAAGTAGGAGCAGACGTTACCTCAACCTTAAACCCTCCAAATGGACTGTTCCACAATCTACTCCAGAATCTTCAGAAAGAAGGAGTGGATAGTCTTCTGCGCCAACGTGGCGATTGAGGTTTACGAAGTGGATGATCGTGATTAGGATCGCGCATGTGGTCAGGTAGGTGCCGCCCAACTAGGAATTGGATCAATGCGGCATTAATCACAAGTTGTTTTAAAGATTAGTTTTTCTTCCCCAGTAACTGCACCAGTTTTTTTGTCGCATCTCTCCATATTGATCTTTATTTATACATGAAATCTCAAAGTAATCTTTGGTTAGCTTTTCTCCGTTATTAAACCTGCATCTCAAGCAAATCAAAATTGTTGTATCCCAATCTGGATCGTGGTAACCAACCCGTACAAACATAGATTTGCTATTCGGGGCCTCATGGAAGCGTTCTAATGGTATGTATGCCCCCGAACCAGACTCCATAGAAAAAATAAATTAACCTATTTTTATAAACACGACTCTTTGAATCCTTAATTTATTTGACTAAAGACTAATTTTTTAAACTGATGTTTCTGTGTCGATTTCAAGCGCCAATTAAGGTCGAGGGAAAATCGTTTTGCATTTAATACACTTTAAAATCTGTTTTCTCTTGTTGTCGACATCGACACTTGCAAAGATTGATTTCTTGGCTCCGCATATCGGACAATCACCGCCCCATTCGACTTTCTTATCACTATGAGAATTGGACAATTCGAAAACCACCCGGATGAGGTGTACGATACTTTTCACCGGAGTTTATATTAGTTTAGCTAAGTAAGCACGGGCAAGTGCTAGATGCGATTACAACGTCCCGTTAAGCATTCTTCACTAAGGAACGGATATCGTGCATTGTAGGTCTCATCGGATATCGTCAATGTTCTATGACCCTGTGTATGCACATACGTGGCGCTCGCTGTATACAAAATTCCGTATCATATTTTGAAATAATTACAATATATTGGATTATACGGATATATTTTTTGTAATTATTGTGAGTTTTTTCATAATAAATTTATTAACCTCAACTACGTACGCTGTGGAAGAACAAGTATCTTAGCGGACTTGAACACGAGGAAGCATCCATTGAAAACGGAACTAACCACAGGCGGAAGCCAAGTCGCGTCAGACATCCCGAGGCCTCTTGATCAGCTCTCTGAAGTGGAGCTTGAGAGAAAGTCCTGCATCGGCAGGGTAATGACATACACATTGAGTAATCTCACCAATTACTTCACAGTGAACGGATTCCAGTGGCTACTTCCCGTCGCCCTCTCCAGATCGACGGACCCGCTTTGGCCCGACCCAGGGGCATCGATCGATAAGCGGATCGAGGTGGACATCTATGGTGAGACGGTCCGGACAACTTCGAGCATGATCGTTCACAAGTTAATTGCCGCCTCCCTCGCTTATCCTAAACTATTCATCCTGTCCCCAAACATCAGGATCGAGAAGGCTGAGCGTGCGAAGACGGGGAAGCACGTCTACGAGTTCACTCAATTGGACTTCGAAGCCAGAGACGCCACGTCCGCGGATGTCATGAGGCTCGTGGAGGGCGCTGTCTGTGGGCTGGTTGAAAATCTGAGGAGATATGAGGCGGAGGACCTAAGACGCCTTGAGAGATTCGACGAGCTGAGTGTTCCCAAGAAGCCGTTCACCGTTTACGACGCTGCTCAGTTGGAGGCTGAGTTCGGTGCTGGATGGGAGACGAAGCTGGTCGGTGAGATCAAGGCGCCTGTGTGGTTAACTAACATCCCCCGTGAGTTCTACGACTTTGAGGACTTCGAGTCGGGGAGGTGGGATAATTACGATCTTCTGATGCCGGGTTACGGTGAGGTTCTCTCGGGCGCCAAGAGGGAGTGGGAGTACCAGAAGATGCTGAGGAAGATGGAGAGGGACGGCGTCAGGAAGGAAAACTTTGCATTGATACTGAGGCTGGCGAAGGAGGGAAGGATCAAGCCTACCGCGGGCGCCGGCATCGGGGTTGAGAGAATCGTAGGCTGGATAACGGGGGCTAAACACATCGGGGAGACCCAGCCATTCCCGAAGGTCCCTGGCACGGTTTATGAACTATAATCTCCGAGTTTTTTTGTGTGGGTGGAAGTCTAGGTAGTTTTACCCTTACTCGTGCGTGCTGAGATTAGATGATTACTAGCAGGAAATACTTGTTAAGCAGATTAGGTGTATAAAACGAGGATTTCCATCCCACAAACGGGATCGTTATGTTATACTAGTAAGAGCAGAGTTCATCGAGTAGACCCTGGCTGGTAGGCCAATGAAGGAGTCCATGAGCTGGATAGAGGAGGTAATCCACCCGAGCATTGGAATGCTCGAGAAGGCGTCTATGGACAAGAAGCTGCTAAGAGGCACGCTCGCAGGTGGACGAGAAGGTGTTTTCGTATTGGAGGCTTCCTCAAATGAGGAAGTCGGAAAATTCCTTCGAAATTTGCCCTTTTGGTTTGCCATGAAGTGGTCGATTATTCCTCTCCAGTCCTTCAGGAGCACCGAGACTATTGTTCGGATTTTTCATTGAACTGTTAACATCCGCATAAAATTAAAGTTATTAACACGACCGGCGCGCGCCGCCTTGTCCCTTTATTGGATAATACCGGTTTTAAACGGTCATACCCCCCATCACCGGCTGAGAGGATCAACTGAATCCCTTCCCCGAGTTATCCCCCCGCCAACCCACCCGCCACGACGTTTCCCTGTAAGTGGTAACCACTAATAAGGTGTTTCCACGGGACACCCTTCACACCGATGAATGAACACATCCAAACCGGGTTACGCCTACGATTGAATAGCGTCCACCCACCCCGCCTCTATTCACATCGTTCAATGAAGCGCGATCCACGCCCTTCAATGGATTGTTGAAGGCACACGGAATGCAACGGTTTTCAATCGATATTCAACGGTTTTTAACACGTTTCAGGTGGTTCCGGCGACGCGTCCCCGATGACGTCGCTATATATAGCTGAGTCTGTGGAGGAGAATGCAACGGGATTTTTTTGAGAAGCCTATGTGATTGCGGGTGAGGGGAAAGGAAGCCGTTGAATTAGTTTTAAGGTACCTCGCTAATTTTGTCGTTTCTTTGGTGGTTCAGGATCTCGGTGTCAGAAGGGTCTATTTGGTGCCTTATTTGGCGTGATGGTGTTTAGGACCGTTTTAAACCGTCTGTTATCAATTTAGGGACAAGGCAGAGTGGGGGTTCGGCCCAATCGGTAGGCTCGTTCAATGTTTAGGTGATTCGGGCATGGATTATGCCTTCATTTGGGCGTTGGCTATGAGCCTAGAACCACTCGTGGTGTTGACGTGATTATCACCATAAGCGACAATGACCTTAGGATGGTCATTGATTTTTTCCACTGCGTGTCCCTCGATATAGGTGAGCGAATGATGAATGAAGTAACCTTATCGGGCTAAAACATCGCCACATTGGTTTAGAAATTAGTGAGTAGGTTTTCGACGCCTCTTCTGCAGAAGACGTAGGATAGGACGAGGATAACGCAACCAACTATCAATGAGATGATGAATAATGTTATGGTCGAGAAACCCAGTGTCGAGGTACCGATTAAGAATCCCAGTACCACAGGTGTAAACACGAGGAGGGATGTCAACCCGGCTAATAGGAAGCCGATGAGGAAACCCTTCAAGGAAACGTATCTGCTCCTCGCCCCAACGTTATAATCCGGCCACCTCGAACCCACTCCGAGACCTATGAAGCTGTTGATCACTATGACAAGAATCGCCGTCACCAAGATCTCCGAGGCATCGATTAAGCTGATAGGTGTGATGAACTCTAGGCCAAGCATCACGCCGATGGTGGCTACACCTGATATCAGCCATGCGGGGGCCAGCTTTCCCTTAATCAACTCCGTCGGCTTGATGGGTAGTGTGAGTAGGTTCATCACCGATTTACCTTCTTGGCCTATCACAATTGTTGAAAACATCAGAGGCGTTATGTAGGGTATCATCAAAGTGATAATGAACACCGGCTCCCCTAGGTCCCCCCCACCCGGAGTGAGGAGTATCGGGAGGATTGAGGAGATGATGATGACGATCGGTATCGCGATGAATCTTGCCATATCCTTTCTACGCAGCAGGGCCCTGAACTCCTTCAAGGCGAGAGCGGCCTCAAGGGGGTTGTATCCGAGCCTAAGCTTACTCGAGGAGTGGGGTATGTACTTCGTGGAGGAGTCGAAGGAGATTGAAATTGGGATGGGGGACCAGTAGATTCGCCTCAGTTGAGAGGCGGCTTCGTAGACTAGGAGGGTGAACCCCACCGATAACCCGGAGAAGAGTGCTGCTCTTAGGAGGTCTCTACCCGTGAAGCTGATCAAAGCTATGGCTGGCCAGACGATTGGTAAAACCCATATCGTTTCGACTCCGGCGGTTAACTGTCCCAGAACGTAGTATAGTAAGTAGGGTTGAAAGGCGATCTGAATAACTACGAATAGTAGGATCAGGGCCACTAGCCTCGAAATCATTCCTAGTCGGCTACTCTTCCTGTAGACGGTCGATGAAACCCTGTTCATCACCGATCTGAGTATCTCGATGATGAGCGCCCCGAGTATTAGGGAGAGCAGGGATAGCATCATAGCCGGTGACCAGAGGTCAAACAACCCAGTTCGCAGGGCCAGGGGGAGTGTGAGCCCAGCCGTGATCGCCAGAATCTCGGAGTAGACGAAGGAGGTCGATAACGCTGAGGCGACGACGTATTCGCCGGGGGTGAGGGGAAGCCAGTTCACCGCCTCGCTGGAAGATATGGCCGACCCTTGACTGAGTTCAAACATGAGGCCGGCGACGATCACAGCGGAGGTCATCAGGACTGGTATGCCGATCATTGCTTGGGTGAGGAGCCCCGCTAACACCGTAGTCATTGATTCCGGTATCATTCCCACAATATACCACATGAATGCCAGTGGAGCCGCAAATAACGCTGCATCGACCAGGAGCATAACCCTCGGCTTAGAAAAGAATGTTATCCTACCGCCCCGACTTGATCGAAGATAGGACTTGAAGAGAGCTGAGGACAGGGCAGCAACTAGGCTGAGCCTCACAGCCTAAGGGCCTCCACAAGCTTCGCCGTGTCCTCTCCACCGGTTAGCTTCAGGAAGACGTCCTCGAGGCTCGAACCCTTTAGGCCAGCCATATCCTTGATCTCCTGAGGGGTTCCTTTGGCTACGACTGAACCGTCGCCAATTATGGTAATCGCGTTGCAGATCGCGTCCGCAATCTCCAGCACGTGTGTGCTGAAGAGGACTGAGACCCCCTCTGTGGCTAACCGGTGCAGGATCTCCTTTACTATTCTCGCTGATCTGGGGTCGAGTCCATTCAGGGGCTCGTCCAGTATCAGGACCTTAGGTCGGTGCATGAGCGCTGAGATCAATGCAACTTTCTGTCTCATGCCCTGCGAGTAGCCACTCATCACCTCGTTGACGTGCTTGTCCATCTGGAGGACTTGGAGGAGCTCACCCACTCTATCCTTCCGCTCCTCCGAGGATAGCCCATACGCTATACCAACGAGGTCAAGGTACTCGGCCGCGGAGAGGTACTCGTAGAGAAATGGGGTCTCAGGGACATAGCCTATCTGTTTTCTCGCCTCGACCGGATGAGCTCCGACGTCCACCCCACACACGGTGACGCTGCCCGAGTCGGGTTTGATTACTCCCATTATAATCTTCATAGTTGTGCTCTTGCCTGAGCCGTTTGGGCCAAGTAGCCCCATGATCTCGCCGGGCTCGACGCTGAGGCTGAAGTTGTTGACTGCCTTTAACTCTCCAAAGGACTTTGACACATCCACGACCGAGATATTTACCAAGATTTACCCCTGCGATGCTCGCTGATTCAGGGTTGCATTTATTAACCTTTGTCATAACCCACCTCTGACACATGTTTATTTTAAAAATAAGTTCAAGAGGCCACGTCGAGCGCCATCCCGAGAGACGCAACTAGTACATCATATAAATGTACACACCAAACTTTAATCGAATATAATGTACAAGCCAACCCTCAAAGACGTATTAGATGCCAGGAAACGAATACAACTCTACCTGGCGAAGACCCCTCTACGCGATTATGGTGCACTCTCCGAGGCAGTAGGCTGTGAGATGTATGTTAAACATGAAAACTACCAGCCCACGTGTGCATTCAAGATCAGAGGCGGGATCAACCTAGTCAGCCAACTGAGCCCCGAGGAGAAGCGCCTCGGAGTAGTAACCGCTTCCACCGGTAATCACGGTCAATCGATAGCTTTAGCGTCGAAGATGTTCGGCGTGAAGGCGATCATATGCGTGCCAAGGAACCCTAACCCCGATAAGGTCCGTGCTATCAAGGGCTACGGGGCTGAGATCGTCGAGGAGGGGGCGGATTTTGAGGAGGCTAAGAATAACGCTGAGAGGCTCGCTCATGAACATGGCTACAGGTACATACACAGCGGAAATGAGCCTCACCTCATCGCGGGTGTCGGGACGATCGGCCTCGAGATGATTGAGGATCAGCCGGCACTCGACGCTGTTATTGTTCCGGTGGGGGGAGGCTCTGGCGCCTCAGGGGTCTCAACCGTCTATAAGACGATGTCTCCTGAGACGAGAATTATCGGTGTTCAGGCCGAGGAGGCGCAGAGCGTCTTCCTGAGCTGGAGGAGCGGCAGGATGGAGAGCACGGGGAAGTCGAGGACCTTCGCCGATGGGTTAGCGACGAGGAGTGCCTTCGAGCTCCCGCTGGAGATTATGAGGGAGAATCTAGACGACTTCGTGCTGGTCTCTGAGGATGAGATGAAGGCGGCCATCAGGCTCTACGTTGAGAAGGCTCATACGATAGCCGAGGGGGCTGGGGCCGCCTCTCTCGCGGCGGCTATTAAGATGCGTGATATGCTGAGGGGTAAAAAAGTGGGTGTTGTTCTCAGTGGTGGAAATCTCACCGCGGATATGCTCCGAGACATATTGAATGGTTCGAACCCGACTCCATGAAAATTTCGATCCAATGAATATGGAAACCATATTCCTTTTATTCAATTCTTAGTTTAAAAGTAAACTGTAAAATTCATCACAGGGGTAGAATGAGAGATTAAGCGTGACTTAGTAAAAAGGGGATTTGATATTCACCACATAGACGGTAAAAGCCCGAGGGAGATCCTCAGAATTTGAATGACCCTGAAATATGTAGACATGTTCATGAAGCGCATCAGAAGAATAGAAGCACTTCGAAGCGTCGCCGTCTGTGGGGTTAAAAAGAAATCATTTGATTCTAGTTGTGGTAGTTCTAATTGCCGCTTTCAGTGTCGCCATCTTTCTGAAGATGCCACTCTTACATGAGCAGTTTACCCAGAGCACAGCCGATGCGTTGAATGAACAGATAATTAATACCCCGCCGGGGAGTAGCTCGGAGAGCCGCAGAGACCTGCTTCTGAGCTTTGACGACTTCATCTCGAAGAATTTTCCAGTCACACTCACTCAGGGCGCGGTGGCGAATCTACTCGAACTCAGAACAAAGCGAGCCATTGAGGAGATCCGCTCCACCAGTGTCCAGGAGGGGAGCATGAGGGTCTGGTACATATACAACATGGGGGTTGTCATCAAGACGGCGAACGCCACTATAGGCATAGACGTAGCAGGCACGTATGTGGCCCCCTCCATCGCCGACGTCGGAGGGCTCCTCGACGTGCTCATCGTGACCCACCCCCACGGAGACCATCTCGACGCGAAGGTCGCAGCCGCCGCGGCGAAGGCCGGGGCTAAGATTGTCGTAGCTGACGAGAGGGTAAGGGTCGACTACCTGAATCAGAATAACCTAGTGAGGGACCCTAATGGGGAGAGTATGGTCAAGGTCCTCACCGGGTCAGCCTTGGCAGCTCAGGCATTGGTCGGTTTGGAGCCGGGGGGGACAATTGACGTGAAGGGTGTCAGGATCACGGCGTACCCCGCGGAGCACAGTACTCCGAATGACACTGAGGACGCCTTCTCGGCGACGCCTACGGATTGGTTCTACGTCGAGGTCTCGGGTTTCTGCATCCTTCATACCGGGGACGGCTTCTTCAATGGCTTAAAGCCTGATTTCTCGGGTAAACGTGTGGACCTCTACATTATTCACTACGTTGACGGGATGATCACAGAGGACTACTATAAGCTGGTTCCGCAGAGCCGCGTCATGTTCCCGCTTCATCTCCATGAGCTCGGCCACGGTAGGGGGATACTTGACTATGCGATGTTCAGTAACGCCCTCGGGCAGGAGAGGAATGGTGATCTCTGGCTCAGCCATACAGTGCCTCAGGATACGGGGATGCGCTACGTCCCTCTCGTCTGGGGTGAGAGCTTGGAAATGAGTGTCGGCAAATGAGAGAACGTGTTTTCTAACTACGCACTTATACTTCTCCACTTCTCCTGCATATTATCAGCAGTTTCAAAACCTTTCACAGGAAAAATTCTACGTTACTTTAACTCGGGTTTAATTGCCTTGTTTCGACCGTCGCCGTGGACTCTGTCCCCAAGAGCTGCCTTTAGGACTCTCATGTCCTGCGGGTCTGCGTCAAAGACATACTTGTATTCACCCTGATTGGATACCAGGGTTAACAAGTACCTGTCCACTTGGATGTGGGAGTCCTCATCTTTTCCCTCATTCTCGTAGTCTACGTAGGCTCTTGTTACCTCTGGTAGATCTAAGGCAATGTTTCCTGGTGTTTCAGCTAAGATTTGTTCGGGGCTCATCTTAAGATATTTGCGTGAATACTCCACTATGTCCTGGGGAAGCAGAACCTTACCGGCTAATAGTTTACCCATGAACCCTTTCGCACGGACTTTAGACATTGCTAAAGCCTCCTGCATCTGTGGGCCGCCGAACTGAGTAAGTAGAATCCTATGCTCCGTGGTGACCAACATCCAGCCTTTTGTGGTGGGTTTTCCGGTTGCCTGTATGAGATGTTGGATGACACCTACTACTTGTTCGACCATGGTTATAGTTACATCCAGATATAAAAAAAATTTCTTAGAAAAAGCAATAATTTTCGCTATTATCGTCTCTGCCGGAGGTATAGACCGAATATGATTCCTATGACCAGACCTCCTAGGTGAGCGCCATGTGCGATGGTGTCAGGGGTGAATAATCCCAGCAGGTCGAGTAATGCGTAGGCTGGAACGATTACGATTATTGGCAGGGGGAGGATGAAGCCGAGGTACACGACCTGTAGGGGGTCGAGGACGGCGAGGGCTCCCATTATGCCGTAGATTGACCCGGAGGCCCCGAGACCCGGTATATATGGGCTGAATGATGTGATCTGGTACCCGATGTTTCCGATTATTCCGGCGAGTATGAAGATTATTAGGAAAAGTTTCGGTCCTAGGATCCGCTCAAGGTAGGTCCCGAAGATTAGAAGCACGACCATGTTTACGATTAAGTGTTCGAGGCTCGCGTGCAGGAAGATTGAGGTGATATAAACCCAGGGGTATTGTGAGGCGTATGCGGGTATGAAGGTGAAGTAGATCCATCTCGTCGTGAGGTTCTGCAGGATGAAGATGACGACCATTAATGCGATTAGAATATAGGTCCATCGCACTGGATGCGCTTCGGCCATTGTGAGTCGATTTCTCTTTCTTTACGTATTTTAACCATCGCTTACAGGAGGGAAAATCCGGCGACTCGACCTTTATGACCTCTGCCACTACATCAGCTAACGGTATCATGCAGAATGGCCCAGTTGGATATTGTCAGTGGTCGATTATCCTAGAGTTGGGAAGTGTCTTCGCCGGATAATTCACCTAAAAAGGCTAATTTATGTTATTAAAAGACACTGGTCCTAAGCAACCTCGGTTATCAATGTAGACCAGAGATGAATACCTCGGGTGAGAAACCCGTTTTAAATAGATTGCCGATTCAAGATCCGGTGAAAAGATGGATACAAAGACGAAAGCTCTGGGACTTCTACTAATCGCACTTGTGGCCGGCGGGGCATTTGTAATCGTTCATGCTCAGGCTGAAGACGCAGCCGTACCACAGCAGGCCAAGAATCTGTATAAACAAGTTGTTGCGGGTAGATGGTGGCTGGTCAGGGCTCTGATTCGCCATAATGCATTATGATATCGTGCTCGCCTTAGATTTTTCAAGTTAAAATTGAGAATTCTTACCCGATTTCATGCCCTTATTTTCTTAGTTGCCTTTCTCATTGCCTCTACATTTGGGTACTTTGCACATTCGTCGCAAAGCTCGTTATCCGGGTTAGTGGTGTTTAGGGTCTTGTTGCACAACTTGCAGTGGCCCAGTTTTGGCGTCTTCGTGCTCATGTTTGGTTCAAATAGCAATTTGAAATTGTGATTAATATAGTTCCCCCTTAGAGAGTATATGCGCTTCTCTGTTTTACCGCGGTCGATGTTGAGGTTTTTATTCAAGTAATTTATTTCAGAGGATGTGTGAAAGACTTTGAGCGAGGAGATGAGGCCGCCCCTAGAGTTTGATGTCAAGGACCTGAGGACGGGTAAGCCTATTCACTTCAAGATAAATCTGGGAAAGGTTACCCTTCCTCATCACATTGATCTCGTAATTCCTCCGTTCAAGTACAGCGTCGACTTCGCCGAGAGCGCCATCGATGGGGATAAGTCATATGGTGGTTTGAATTATTACGCGGCCAAGGAGCTAAAAATGGCTTTCAAGTACCCACCCGATGTCGTGATTGTGGCTAAGCAGACTACGGGGGATCCCTCGAATCGTGAGAACAAGCTCGAGAGCACAATTGCTCACGAGATCATTGAGGCGGAGCTTATGAAGACTGGGTTACCGTACCATATCGCTCACATGTACGCAATGGAGTACGAGAAGGGCGTCTACACGGAGTAACGTCGCAACTCTTTTTAAAGGCAAATTTAGCTTAGGGGAAGTGCAAATTTTCAAGCGCTCTGTTCCCCGTCAGCACCTTATCAAACGCGATTAATACGTTTTTACTTGAAGGTTTTTCTTTTTGTTTTTCTTTTTATTGTACAATAAGTTCTGATCGAAGACTTGCATTTATTACAATTTTTTACCGTACTTACTCTTAAAATACACAAAAACTTCCCTTCCTATCTATAGGGTGCTAAGTCGCTTAAGAAGGATGGCTTTCGTCGGCTTTAATAAGCAAAGAAAATCGTTTATTCGAACTTATTTGATGCTGCTCAATAACCAGTATATTACCCAAATATGAGTGCAATACCCCAATATATGCGTGCACTATTTGGATTAGGATTTGTGATTGTGTTATAATGGCTATTTTTCTACTTCTATCAAGATGATTTTAAATCCATTTATCTCCCCTGCTGATACCTGTGATTCAAGTTTCGTTGTCATTATCTCCTCCGCCTCTTCTTTCGAATAGGCGTGCACCTTCTGTTTCTTGGATCTGGATCCCTCCACTTCATAAGTTACAATGAAATCGATTCTCTTACTATTTGCCGTCTTATCCAGTGTATCTTTCGCCTTGTTGCGTACCTTCTTTGACCCTTGTTGCTCTTCTTTCATCATGACCGAATTAGATTTACGGGCTATGTGGTTTAAATTTATGGTGGCGTGTACCCATTTTTTTAGGCTTGTGTTATTATATTATGCGAATAGCTTTTTAGAATTGTTACTTCCGGTAAAAATTGCCCTTTTTGGGTTATGGGGTTGTTTTTATCGGTATTCACGTTTTCGTGGTCGGAGCGAACCGGCGCAAATTACACCATTTTGCTCACTTATCGGATTACGAGAATGATTTCGCGCAAACTCAGTTATAGGTCGCTCTGAGAGCTAAGCGATTGCTCCTAGACATCTCACGTGCAACTCTGTGCGCGTGATTAGGGGAGGTAGAATCGTGGTGGAAGTTTCAGTTTTATACGACTTTACTTTTTAAGGTGTAGGGTTTTTCCTTCTAGATTTATTCTATTTCCCACTAGCATTTTCTCCAGCTCCGTTTCGAGTATTTTGTTGGTTTTAGGTGTCTGTCTGGCCCTGAAGGCGTTCGCGGTTTCCTGTATGAGGGATTCGCGGCTTAGACCTAAGGAGTGGCTTAGGACGTGCAGCATCATCGTCTCTATCTCCTCTGAGGGTATGTATTCGATTGGCCTGACCTCGGCTTCGGGCCCGTTTAGGGGCACCCTCATCTTGACCGTTATGACCCCCATGGGCCATAGGTAGTCTCCGCGTTTTTCGAGTTTGCCTTTTTTTGTCATTTCCTCGACGGTTGCCCAGTACGCTTTGTGGAAGGAGGGTGGTGCTGGCTTCAGGTTCATGGCTTTGTTTAGGCGTTTGAATGCGTACTCAAGGTGTATGGGGCCCTCTACGCGGACAAGTTTGGGTAGAAGGTTTCGGATTTCGAGGAGGTAGAGGTCAAGGTAGAGTTCCCTCTGGCTAGGGGGGATCGAGTTGAAGGTCTGGCTTGATTCAAGGGATGCCCTCCGGTAGGGTTCCGACCCGGGGAGTTCATCGCTTCTTCTCTCGGTTACCTTTTCGTATTCGATGCCTTTTTTCGGAGTGGTTCCTTTGATTTGGATTTTCTCGTGGCCTTTTTCGTGTGTTTCAGCCTGCTTTAGTGCTTGTGCGAGGCGCTCCACTTCGGTGGCTCGTCTGTAGACCCACTCTGGGGACCAGATTCTGTGTAAATCCCAGCCCATTCCCTCAAGTACCTGGGCTCTGAGTCTATCCCTATCCCTCGTGGTGGCTGTTGACCAGTAGCTCTCTCCATCGAGTATGACGCCTAGAATGAATCTGTGGAGGTTCTCCGGGGTCTTTACGCCGATGTCTACTCTCAGCGAGCTTTCCCCTATTTGTGGGATCGCTACATACCCGAGTTTCCGGATCTCTTCTGCGACATCTTTCTGTATTTCCGGTAGGTTTGTCGACTCCTCATTTGGCAACTCCGGTGTTTTGGATGCCTGCTCTACATAGGTCATGTAGTCGTGCAGACACTTCACGCCGACGGATTTGGTCGTGGATAGGTCTATTTCGCTTGACTTGAAGGAGCTGACGAGTATTACTTTCTCGCGTGCCCTTGTCACGGCGACGTTTAGCCGGCGCTCCCCTCCATCCATGTTCAGCGGGCCAAAGTTCATGGTCATGACTCCTCCTTTGTCGTAGCCGTACCCGACGCTGATGACTATGACGTCTCTCTCATCGCCCTGAATATTTTCAAGGTTCTTGACGAAGAAGCCTCTGAGGCGATCCTCGTGGAGTAGATTCTTGTATTCAGGGTTCTGGGCTAGGCGGGCCTCGATTTCATCTTTGACGGTGTTCATCTGGCTTATGCTGAAGGTCATGACGCCGAGGGATTTCTCAGGGTGCTCTGTGAGATGTTTGAATACGATATCCGCTACTACCACAGCTTCCTTCGGGTTGTTACGTGCGCCTCCTCGGTCGTAGACTCCATCCGGCACGTAGGTGAACTCTAACCCGAGCTCGCCTCCTTTATTGGCAGCGGGTGGGAAGGTGATGAGTTTGTTATCGTAGAACTCCTTGTTTGAGAAAGCTATGAGTGAGTCGTGCTTGCTCCTATAGTGCCAGCGTAGCATGCTGACGGGTAGTCCCATACCCATGCACTCGTCTAGTACGCTGTCGTATACCCCCACTTCTTGGGTTGCTTCTTCCCACTCAGTGTCGTTTTCGGCGATGTACTGGAAGAATGGAGTTGGAGGTAGTTGCTTGTTGTCGCCTGCCACTATCAGGGTGTCACCCCTGTATATGGATCCAACCGCGTCCTCGGTGAAGATCTGGGAGGCCTCGTCGAAGACGACGAGGTCGAAGTGTAGTCGTTCGGGAAGTATGAACTGGCTCACTGATATTGGGCTCATCAGGAGGCAGGGCTTTAGTCTCCTGATGAGGTTGGGTACTCTGTTGAACAGTTGGCGGAGTGGCATCTGTCTTCGCTTCTTGGCCGCTTCCTTGAGGAGAATGTTGATCTCCGAATCTGGGGCGTCGACGAAGACTCCTTGAGGTTTTTTTGCGTTTGCTGCTTCGATGACCTTTTTAGGTGACCTCTCTATCAAAGCGGAGTCGAGGGATCTGAAGTCATCGACGACTTGGTCCTGGTCTTTGGCCCTGAAGGAGCCTAGGGTCGCGTCCTCTTCCGCGAAGTAGTTTATGAGGCCGCTGTAAATTGATTTCTTGTAGACATCGATTAGAATCTCTCTGCGGTATCTCTTCTCGACGAGTTGTTCGACTAGGTTCCTGAGTCCCCCTTCGATGAGTCTAGAGGATGAATTATTGAAGTCTATCCACGCTTGTAGGTCATCTATTCTTTGGGCGAGTTTCTCCGAGACGAGTAGAACCTCGTCGACGGTGAGGCTCTGGGCTCGTTCTCCCCAAAGGGGGTTGCTGAACCTTGAGTTCAACTCGTTGATCAGGCTATGTATCTCTCGGAGGTGTTTCTGGGAGTCAAACTTCGGGGGCTCAAGGGTTGGATCTGTGGCGAAGCCGATGACTTCTGCTGTGGGCTTCGTCGGTAGGGCCTTGAGGAGGGCGCGTGTCCATTCTATTGCAGCTATCACCTTCAGCCAGTTGGTGGAGGTTCCTTGGTAGAGTCCCCCATACGTCTCTCTTAGCTGGTAGGCTTGTTCGGTCTCCTCTTCCTCGAAGCTTTGTAGTCTTTCAGTCTTCCTGATGTCTAAAAGGAGTGTAAGGAGGGTCTTAGGGTGATCTGAGGTCAATGTGATGAGGGCGGGCTGAAGGACTTCGTGGAGAGTTTCTAGTCTCTTTTTGAGCTCGGTGGCCCAATCCTTCAGCTCTCTCAGGGGGAGGTTCACAAACCTAGTTTTACCGTTTTGGTTCCTCTCTGGAAGGATCACGCGTAACGGTTTCTGCGCTGCTCTCCAGCTTTGCAGCGAAGCGCCTAGGCTTCGGGATAGGGTGAGGAGTTCATCACTTGGCTTTGTGGCTATGCAGAGGTTGTCCCTTGTCAGCTTCGGGGCTCTGGAGGAGTGTATTAGGTGCAGTATCTCTTTGGCGTTGTTGATTGCTTCTCCAGCGGCCTCTAGGTCGGGGTTTCCGTCCCGATAGTAGGCTCCAAGTCTGCTCTTAGCCTCCTCCTGCTCGGAGGCTACTGTCTTCTGCAGCTCCTTTAGCTCTAAACCCAATTTGAGATCTTGGAGAACAGTTATTGGGATTTCTCCGGTAATTGTCGCCCTTGATATTTCGTCCCTGATATTGTAGTAACTTGGCCTCAGGTATCTGAGGGGGGATGACCAGGTACCCTCAAGGTAGGTTATTATGGTTGGAAGATCAAGGGACGTAACCTCGTCCCTGTAAGCAGTGAGTTTTGACTTGAGTTCGTCTCTTTTTAGTCGCTGTGCCTTGGCCTTTTCGAGGTATTTCTCCGTCTGCTCAAGGTCAGCTTTATTGAGCCAGTTTCTATCAGGTTTGTTGGTACTTTCGCAGAGTTTTGTGATGCGGTGGATTCGTCTTGCCGTAGTGATTGTCAGTGTATCGGTGGGGAGACCCAGGATCGTCGAGATCTTTTCTGTTAACTCTCCCCATTTATCTGCGTCTCTTATGGTATGATCTAGGAATTTTATTAGGTCATCGAGGTGTTTTAGGATGTCCTGGTCGCCCTTGAGATTGGGTTGGAGGAGTTCGGAGGTTTTCTTCCAGGTTTCCTCGACTCTTTCAGCTGTGCCTCTTGGGAGACTCCTGAACCTGCTATCGTACCTACTTTCAAGGTCGGCTCTAATCGCCCAGTATTCGCCCCACTTCAGGTTATTTGCTTCAGCTACCTGTTGAACCTTGGTTAGGTCAACGTCTTGGAGCCAACGCTGTGGTGGGTGGGGGGTGGCTTCTATGATGTTCGCTAGTCTCTGGAGTGTGTCATAGCTTTCGAGGCTCTTCGGTGTATCGAGCCTGAGTTTTTCACAGTAGTCGTTTGCGTTTGAGTGTAGCTGTTTGGTTGCGTCTATTAGTGAGGTGAGTAAGTTGGTCCACTCATTGCGTACGTCTAATGTGTATGTTGTTGCTTTGCAGCCATTCCAGGGAAATTCTGCACCTTCTTCTACGACGACCCAGGAGTTTTGGAGGTAGTTGATCTGCTCTTCGAGGCTGAAGATTGTCTTCTGGTCGAGGGTGCTGAAGCTCGTGTACCCTGATGGGATTAGTGGAAGGGATCCGAGTTTTGCGACCTCGTTTAGGATCTTGTAGGCACTTGTGTTGGAGGGTTGTCTAGTCTTGTGGAGGGATTCAACGTATGTGTTTAGCTGGTTTCTCCGATGCTTGAGTCGTTCTATTTCCTCCTCGCTCATTCCTTTGCCTGGTTTCAGGTGCTCTGTTAGGGATCTGCTTAGCTCGTTGATGACCTCTCGCTTGTTTGCTTTGTAGCTGTGTAATTCGAGGCAGTACTCGTCGAGGTTCTTCTCCTTAAGGCGGTTGTATACTACCTCGAGTGCAGCCATCTTCTCGCTCACGAAGAGGACGCTTCTACCGGCGGCGATGTATTCGGATATTATGTTGGAAATTGTCTGGCTCTTTCCGGTTCCGGGTGGACCATGCATTACATAGGATTGTCCTCGGAGCGCGTATTGGATGCAGAGTTGCTGGCTGCTGTCGGCGTCCAAGATCTGGTACGTTTTGCCTGGGTCCACGATGGCGTCAAGGTCCTCGACCTTGGGTAGGTTTCGTTGGATGAGTCCAATGTTGGAGACTCCTGCTAGGGCCTTCAGGGTTGGGTGTTCGGTGATGCGTCTTAGGTTGTCCGTCATGTCCTGGTAAATCGCGAGTTTGGCGAAGCTGAATAGGCCAAGGTATACGGTGGGCTCGACGGTCCACCCCAGCTCTTTTACGACTGCTTTTATGGTCGCCAGGTAGCTTGACGGGGTCTGTTCCTCTTGCTCCTGGAGGTAGGAGAGGTCCAAGTCGTGCTCGTATTTCAGTTTGAGTATGAGGGCTGGGTTGACGAGCAGGTCTTCCTCTACTGGAGGTACCCTTATCTGGTATGGTTCACGCGTCGAGTCTCTTGTGAGCTCGACGGGGGTTAGGAGCAGGGGTGAGATGATCTCCTGGCTGCTATTCTTCTCGGTCCACCTCAGTTGGCCGAATGTTACGTAGAGGATCCGTATTCCACGTTCAGTGTACTCGGTTTGGGAGCGTCGGCTTAGGTTTCGGAGGGTTCTGTCGAGTTGGTTTGGGTCCGACGACTCTAAGGTGATCTCGTTGCTCTTGGGTGCCCTCTTTTTTGGTGTTGGCTCACCCGGCATCGTCGTTGGGGGTTGTTGGATCTCCCAGCTTCTCCCCCTTGTGACGAGTCGGCTGTAAACGGCCTCCATGTCGGGGGAGGTGAGGGTGAGGAGTGAGGTTTTAGTTGGTTGGAGATAGATGGCTTTGTTTCTTTTAGTGAGGTCGATTAGGCGAAGCTTCCAGTCATCTACGCGTCTGGCTACCCTCTGGGATTCGGGAGATTCCAAAACGACGGACCTTCTTTAAACAAAATAGTTTTCTCACAGGTTAAGAGTTTACACAGTATCAAAACTATGTTTACCGCTAAAATGGTCGAAGCCGTGTCCCTAGGAGAAGGTGGCAACTGAATTGGAGGTATGAAGGCGTACGAGTCTACATTATATTTAATTTAATGGGTAATTTTGCTTCATCACCGGGGCTAAAAAATGGATAGACATGACATTTGTGCATGCTACAACTGCTCAGTACAGATGCGCGTGTTTAATGTATACTGGTGAATCACGAATAGGCTGGGTTGAGATGTGAGCGCATTTAATGAGGAGATTGTGGAAGTTGAAAGCGTGAGCTATGTCTTGAGTTATTCTCCCAAGAAAAGCAGATCATAATCAGTGAGGGTGGCTCTGATCTTCTCCACGGCCTCATAGACCTGCTCTTCCCTCTTGGCGCCGGTTATCACGAGCTTCCCCGAGGCGAATACCAGCAGAACTACCTTAGGCTCCGTCATCCTGTAGATGGCGCCGGGGAACTGCTCAGGCTCATACATAACATTGTCCAAGACATCGGCCATCGTCTCCAGGTCGATCTTGCCGTAGAGGTTCGCTGAGGCGACCATGTTCTGGATTACTATCTTCGGTTTCCCCAGGATGATGATCCCGTTCGTCTTCAGCTCTCTGACCACCTTCATCACCGCGCTCCTCGCCTGCTTCTCCGACTTCGCCCCCGTGCAGACCATCTTACCGCTGCCGAATACGAGGGTAGCCGTCTTCGGTCGCTTTAGCCTGAAGACTAGTCCGGGGAATTGCTTCGGCCGGTACTCCACGTTCTTAAAGACCTTCATGATGTCGAGGAGGTTTATCTTTTGGTCGAGGGTCACCGAGGCGACGACGTTCTGTATCTTCGTTTCGTATGGGCTTGGTTTGCTTATTTTTCAGCCCTCCTACTAAGCTCCCCTGAGACACTCTGCGTACTCGCCTCTGCCCGCCGTAAAAGCAGACATAGGACCCCATGAGGTAACGGAGTCACGTTGTGAACCAAGACTCTCGGACTCAACCTTATTCAACCCGCCTTGTAACTATGCTGGTGTTGATCTCATCTAAACGTTCCATCAGTTTAACTCTCCGGCTTTGGGTTGTGTGCAAACCTCCTGCGAGGAGATAAAGAAAGTGCAAAC
The DNA here is from genome assembly GCA_963769425.1 of Candidatus Bathyarchaeota archaeon. Classification (GTDB taxonomy): domain Archaea; phylum Thermoproteota; class Bathyarchaeia; order TCS64; family TCS64; genus UBA8941. The sequence continues at coordinate 393,101 of CAVYLP010000004.1, forward strand.
AGGACCCTTTTACACGCTTTTCGTTATTGTTTGATGCTAAGGGCGCCAGTTTTTTTCAGGGTTTTGGCTGCGGAAACCCTTGCTGCTACAATCGCGTCAACCCTTGTCTTGCTATGCTTCTTTTTCCGGATTTTCTGTTTGAACATTTTTCTCATTTTCTTATCAAGCTCCTTTTCTTCATTCTGTCTCTTGTACCTTTTTAGATGAAAGCTTAGAATGGCACTTATTGTTATGCCGCCTGTGGTATAAACCCGCTTATGATTCGTACGGCGACCAAGTTGACTGAAGGTACGCGATTACATCCAGCTTACACGGTTTGGGATCCGTTATAATCGCTTGTTGGTTGGTCTGCGACCACGGTTCTGAGGAGGCTCTTCGGTACCATAACTTTAATGTTCACTGACAAATAACTAAATATTGCTTAATGTAATGAGCAATAAATTTGGATATTGCTCAATAGAATGATCTTTAACTAATCAGGATTCTTAGTTGACCGCTAAATTATGATACTGCAAGGCTGCAATGTTATCTAGAGTAAATCGCACGCGCGCGGATCACTGTGATGGGTAATGCTTCTTCGTCCCGCGAACGGTTTTCAATGCATCTTGTAGTTTTTCGTCCCGCTTCTCGGATTCTGTCAGTAGTCTGTAACCTTTCTTCTCCTCTTTTATTTTCAATGGTTCGTCAGCTCCATTAGATCTACTTGAGGGTGGCTTAAGAACCTCTACATTCGAACTGATCTTGTTAAAACAAACGTGTATATGATTATTGTACGTTGATAAGGAGAAGAAGAATAAGGGATACTGTCGCCTCACTATAGAAGCGAAAATGTTATGGTGGTCTTTGTACTGTTTACTAGCCCCCGTGGATTCACTCACGAGGATTCTCAGGCTCTGTGAATAAATCCGCGAACTCACCTCCAATCAGCTCGGAAACAAAATTGCCCAAGTCTCATCAAAGCGAGACTTTCGCTACTAATTTTCTTCTATCGATTGGGGAAGAGGCTCCGACCTGCCACCTTTGAAGGTCACCGCGGACACACCGTAGTATTCAATAGATGGGATAAAACAAAATCATCTCATCTCAGCATCCGTGAATATGTATTTTTCCGCGTTCTTTGAAAATGTTCGGTTTTTATGGTTCTCTTAGGGAAGAGAGCGTCAGTTTTTTATTCGGTTCCATGAGACCCAGGCATAGACCTGATGTGGGTCAGAGCTCTAGACTACGCGAGGACTCCACGTTTACGGCGTTCAATCCCTCAGATGAAGCCGCATCTATCAACCGGTTGTCGGCCCCTAAAAATAGGTTGCATCCGACCCTTTTCCCCGCGGAGATCTGGAGTGCGTCAGCCTCGTAGATGTGATACTTGACAACATACGTCCATGATTGAGCGAGCTCCTCGGAAGATACGGGGAGCACCTCGAGGTAGCCCAATCTGCTGAGCTTCAACGTCTCGGAAACCAGGTCCGATCGGGCGTTCGCGAACTCCTTCTCGGAGATTAGCTTTCTTGTGAGGTATCTGTCGAATGCTCCGATCACTTCGCCTATGTTCCAGAGTGAGAATGCTAAGTGTATCTCTCCAGCCTCGGACTTGCTGTAAGCACTGTCTACGTAGTCTGAGCCCCTCTCCTCCAGGTACCTCTTCACGATGCAGCTACTGTCTAGGTACACTAGCTGCTCTTTCATCTCTCATCGCCCTCACTTCCTTTCCGGCGGACCAGTCTACGGATGGTCTTCTATCCATTATCTCCGTAGACGATGGAATGACGTTGATTGGGATGCTCTCGCTTTTAGCATAGCTTGTGAGTATGGCTGTCGTGTTGTAGTTCCTCATTGCTTCGTTTATTGCTTGGCTAAGCTTCCTCGAGTCGCCGTACCGGGATGAGGCGGTCTTTTTGAACTCGCGGAGGGTCTCCTCATCTATGTTTACCGTTGTTTTCATAGAACGCATGTATGGCTCACCATATATATGGTGTGGTGCTCGTCTTTATGTGGATTCCGATGGTATACAATTTAATTCATACTTCCTTTAAAGCTTCGTTCCTCCAATCGTAAAAATTCAAGGAGGCGTTTTGTCTTATGTTTTTAAGCGTGTCGTGTTCGACCTCTGTTGGCCTCGACACAATGGGGTAGGAGAAGCTGAACGGGCAGCGTTTGTTCTGGCGTTTTTCCTCACTCAAATACGGTTCAGATAAATCCTAGCCTGCCGAGATGTTTCTCATCATTCGAATAGATTTTTGTAATTCCTAGGCGCTCCATTATCGCAAGGTTTACGGCGTCAAATCCACTCGCTGGGCCGCCATGAAGTTTGAGTCCATGATGAGGTCGTCTGAGTCGAAGCTGGTTACCGAAGATTGATGGATAGGATAGTATCTTCTCCAGCGTCTCTTTGATGTCCCCCTGCCTACCCATAGCCTCCAAGACCCACGCAACCTCACAGAGAACGAGTGTCGAGGTCGCAGCCTCCTTCCCCGACTCGATCTCTCGAGGATGGTGGTCGATGTTTATTTCGAATCGGGGGTGTGGCCACGTAGATGAAGATGTTTGTGTCTATGAAAAGCATCCGTTAGTCCCTTCCAGCGCTTTTCTGGCAGCGTGTATTCGAGCAAGTGCTTTGAGGTTGCCTACGGGCTCTGTGACTCTCACGCTGCCGAGTAGGGACTCGGTCGGTTTAGTGTATCTCTTGATGGGTATGAGTATTATTTATCCTCCTCTTTCCCTAACTCTGATTCGAGTCTTTTCCTCGATCTCCTTTTTTTCCCTTATTTCCTTGGGGAGTAAGATTCGACCCTCTTTTCCCATTTCGACATACGTTTGAATTTATTTAGAAAACGATGATATTTACCATTAATAAATTTATTCGACATTTATTCCTCCGAAGTAGAGAATATCTAATTATAGATACAATCCCGCGCGGATACCTGCCACTAGGAACCGGATTCCTACTAGGATGGTATCTCGCGCACCTGTGGGTAGGAATCCCATTCCTAGTAGGGTGGAACCGCGGAGTGCTCACCACGACCCCTCCATACCTGCCACTAGGAATCTGATTCCTAGTAGGGTGGTATCCCGGAAATTCGTCACTTTTTGCACCTGCCACTAGGAATCATCATCTTTGTACAAGTTGATCCGATAGCGGGATCAAATGATCCTGCCACTGGATCAGTTGATCCCACTAGGGGGGTATACGCTGATCCAAGTAGCTGTATCATATGATCCAGTAGGGGGGTACAGGTGTACACGATCTCCTGTCCATCTGATCCCAGTAGGTGGGGATCCAATTCCCAGTAGGTGGGATCGGTGTACCCAGTAGGGGGGTATAACGTTTTTTAAGCGTGTTTGATCCAAGTAGGATGGATCAGTGGTACCTAGTAGTAGGGTGCTTGGTACCAAGTAGGAGGGTACCGTCGGTACCCAGTAGCATGGTACCGGTGCTCGGATTTCGTGCATCTTGGTACCGTGTAGCTGGGAACTCGGTACCATGTGGCGTGGATTATGGTACCCTGTAGGGTGGTTCGGGGTACCCATGTAGGGTGGTATAAGGTTTTTTCATCGCGTCGGTACCATGTAGCAGGTACAACGTCTTCGATACATCTTTTTACTCTTCCCAATGGAAATAGGTCTTTGATTGGCGAGAACTGCTAGGGTTTCAAAGCTATATGCGAGTAGGTCGGGTTCCTGCCTGTTTAGCTAGGAAGCTATCTCCAGGAGCCGTATATAGGTCCTGTAGGGGCTCCCTATATACTGCGGATACTGAGAAAGGTTACGCCTTGAGGTAATGGATCATCAGCTGATTGTATTTGCTGGTTAACCGGAACATATCTAATCTTTCAGCGAGATTACGCCTTGAGACAAGGTCCCTAACCCTCGCGGCTAATACGTTGAAGGAAGAGAGGTTCTGCGACTTCACGCAGCACTCGTCGGCGCCGACCTTGAGCGCCCTCTCCGCGATCATGTCGTCGTCGTGGCAGGTGAATAATACGAAGGGCGCCTTGTATCCATCGCTCCTCAGCTTCTTACAGAGCTCCACACCGTTCATCTGGGGCATCTGGTAGTCGCTTACGACGCAGTCGAATTGTCTGTCTCTGAGGAGTTCAAGTGCCTTATCCGCGGAGTTGGCATTCTCGAAGCTGAAGTTCTCGTCCTCTCGGCTTAAGGATAGGTTGATTAGTTCTAGCTGTCCAGGGTCGTCGTCGACTAGTAGGACTCGTATAGCCTTGTTTGTCTGGCTCATCCCCCCAAGATTGGGAATCGCGGAATATAATACACTAAGCATTTTTCGCTGGTGCATTCAAAATTAGTGATTCTCATTCCTCTGTGCTCATGGGCGATAATTGAAAGCGGAGCGTTGAGGGTACAGGAGGGCAAAGATGATGAGGCTGCGCGCATGCTGTCGTATAGCCACTTGGCTTAAGCATTCAAGCAGAGGATACGACATAAATCAATCGATGGGTTCACCATGAGTCAACACGGAGCCCTTCGACCCTTTCAAAGTGCTTCCGGTTAGATGTGACGATTCCCTCGCCGTGGGTTAAGGCAAGGCTTGCGATCATGGCGTCGAGGTCCCCGATTGGGGCTCCTCGTAGTCCCTCGCTCGCCATCAGTCTACCGTAGCGTTCGGAGGCTTCGACCGTGAAGCTTAACATCTCGAGGAAGCTTAGGGTCGTCTTCACCTTGTGAAGCTCCTTCTCCCTCTTTGTTGACCTGTAGGCTCCTTTGAACAATTCGCATGCAGTGATGGGGGTCGTAGTCAGCCTCGTCTCTGAGGCGGTGTATTCCTCGAGCTTGGCGAGCGCTCTCTCATCTCGCCTTATCAAGGCGATGATGAAGCTCGTGTCCAGACACACCATAAGCAGCGCCTAGTCTTCGAGAGGCCTCGATGATATGTTGCTGCGATCCTTGAGCACTGTCTCTAGGGTCGCTGTGAACTCCTCGTCTGGTTCCAGAGTTTTTATGTAGTCCAGCAGGGTTCCTTTTTCGGTTCGCTTGGTTAGCCTGAGTATGGTCTCTGTGAATGACTCGCGTTCCTTCTTCATCTTGGATAGTGCGTTATAGGCCTCATCGGATACGGTGAGTGTTCTATGACCCATATTTGAGAATACACATACGTGTGTTATTAATATTTTGCCAGCTCCACGATCCAATCAGACGAGGGGGTTTAACTGAGTTATATCGTAATCTTAGAGAGTATCCTAGACTACAAGCCGAATGCGAGGCACTCAACATCCTTGAGGTGAATGAGTTATGTGGGGAGTCAATCTCAAGGATCCTAGTCAACAATCTATCAAAAATCCCCATGAAGAGGGCGCGAATAGAGACATCAGTATAGAAGATATGTACGAGCAACAAGCTGTCATGATCAACCCTACTGCAATAGACACGGAACGGGCAACGCTCTATGAGAAAGCCGCCTCCATCAAGCCGAAGAGGCTGTTTGAGGGTCCCTTAAACTCCGATTACGACAGACAACGATACGTCTGGGACGAAATAGGGGAGAGACTCGGGGCTGACAGGGCCGATTGGTATGATAAAAATGAGGGCCTCTCAGAGGAGAGCAAAGAGTCGAAGGTGTTCGAGATCTGTAATCTCATGAATGGTGAGAGAACCTTGCTGGATATCAGAAACATTGTGTCACTTGAGTATGATGAGACTGACATCGACTTCGTGCTATCTAGTTGAGGACCTCTTCGACATCGGGTTAGTCTCCAAAAATAGATTGAAACTTCACTACTTAAGATCTCTTCACAGAATTTTTACGGATTAATGTGGGATGTATGGAAACCTATGTATAATAGTTTTTATCTTCACAAATATGATAAAGATGGTTTCAAAATTGATTTTTATCAAGAGTAAAGTGATAGTCGACTCAAATGGAGTCAGGGAAGGGCAAAATGTTTTGATCGATGGGGACACCATCAAGGAGGTCGGCGAGGGGTTGACTCCACCGAGTGGAGCACAGGTCATCGACGCCTCTGCCCAGATTCTGATGCCGGGTATGATCGATTGTCATGTCCACTTCAGCGGATCAGTCACTGGAGGCATACAGAAGTTCACCGAGAGTTTTGAGGTTCGACTCATCAGGTCGGCTACCTTGGAGGCACGAGCCTTGTTGATGGCCGGCTTCACATCAGTGATGGACGCAGGCGGCTTGGTTGGATTCCATGTGAGAAACGCAATCGAGGAGGGTGTTGTCCCTGGTCCGAGGGTGATGGCCGCCGGTAGATACATAGGGATAACAGGCGGTCACGGTGATACCCACTATCTTCCCCTTGAGTGGGTTAAGGAGGGTAGGCCATTCGGCTGGGGGATGGATGGAAGGATCGCGGACGGAGTCGATGAATGTGTTCGAGCGGTTAGGGAGCAGCTCAGGGAGGGGGTTGACTTCATAAAGATACTGACAAGCGGCGGAGGGGGGAGCCTTCGTGACCCACCTTGGGTGCCCGAGTATAGCTATGAGGAGATCAAGGCGATGGTTGACGAGGCCCACAGTTGGGGGCGGCGGGTGATGGCCCATTGCTATAACCCAGAGGCGATTAAGCGTTCAGTTGAGGGTGGGGTGGACATCATCGCGCATGGAAACATGGCTAACGAGGATTCGATTAGATTAATGAGGGGTAGGAATGTGACGGTTGTCCCCACGATGTCGATCTACCAGGCCATTGCTGACAGGATCTCCTTGGGTGGCAGTCATCCGGGGGGTAATGTGACTGGTGGCTTATACTCCACGTTGTATGAGGATGTGAAGCGGTTATACGATGGGGGTTTGAACTTGGCTCTGGGGACTGACACTATGGGTGATCCGCTTCCATTCGGTAAGGATGCGAGGGAGCTTCAGCTCTACGTTGAGAAGGTTGGCCTCTCACCGCTCTCGGCGATTAAAATCGGTACCTTGAATGGGGCAAAGGTGATGGGTAGAGGCGACTTGGGTTTGATTGAGGCGGGGATGAAGGCGGACATAATCGCGCTTGAAAGAAACCCTATTGAAGATATCCGCTGCCTACAGGACGAGGATAATGTTAAACTCGTGATTAAGGGTGGGATCGTCTATAAGAATGGTCTTCTTTGAGTTGACCGGTTCTAAGTAGCATCGTCGTCAAGCTAAGATTAGGGCTCAAGTTAAGGAAATCCAAAGATAATTATGACTACTCCAAGAATTATTACAAGCATTATTAAAAGTAGAAGAGTCGTTCGAAAAACTCCCATCGGTTTTTTTTCGGTATTCCCCTCAGATTCAAAGTCCCTGGGATGATTTCCTGCTAATCCCGCTCCTATCCCCTCTGGAGCTGGCATCCACTCTGTACCGCAATCTGAACACTTCAGCACTGGCACTAGTATGGTAAGATCAATTATCTTTGTGTTCTTTGAGCCACACTTCGGACACGTGAGAGAACTCTTCTCTCCAGTTGAATCCATTTCAGACAAACGGACTACTGTATCCTTAAGGGTGATTGAGATAAAAAAAGTGTGTGTCTTTATTGTATACGACCCTTTGAGGCCTTTCAAAATTCATATTATTCGCGAGAAGGCATTGAATATTCGCCCGTTAAGGGCGTCCGATTAAGTCGCGACAAGTTATCAGAACCCATTTACCCTACATTTATTATCTACAAACAATAAAATCAGATCTGGGTGAGTTGACTGTTGAGGACCTATGTGAAGATTCAAGCGAGCGTGGAAGAGGTTAAGGAAGCTATCAAGAAGCTTGAGAGAATAGCTGTTGAGACACCGAGGATTTGTGTAATGGATACGATCATTGACCAGGAAATGCCGCCTATTACGAGCACGGATGTGAATGAGCAGTGGACGCGATCATACTTCAATCTCGAGGCCGCAGATGTAGAACGGTGTTCCACAATTGTTGCTAAGACCGATAAAGATCTGGGTGGATCAGACCTCTACTTCGAGTGGCTTTCGACTCCCGACTCTCGTGAGATCGAGGAACTGAGAAAGAAGATATCATCCGCCCTGAGGCCATTAAAATTCACGATAACAAATAAAAAATGACCCTTTGTTTTGGGCGGTAAAAGGTTATATCAGCCCTTAAGTAGCCTAATTTGGGCGGATATTTTGGTTACGAGGACGGAGGCATTCCTATTCCTGAGTAATGTCGCTGTGTTTATTCTCGTGCCAATCGACATCGCCTTTTTAGCAGGATTTTTCAAATTACCCGGCGATTACCTGTTCCTAGCTAACCTGTTTGGAGTAGCCCTAACCCTCGTTGCCTTTAGGATAAAGAGGAGGATCAGGATGGAGAATGAGGCTAGGGCGGAGAGACCTGTGGTGAAGGCTGAGTCTTCTTAGTTTTCTTCTCGTTCTCCGCTTTGTCGAGTCGAGAGATGAGTCCCTCGACGTTTCTCTTCTTCCTGAGTAGGGCCATGTACCTGTCGATGCCGATGAAGTCAAAGTATGGACCATACAGTCCCATCCATAGCTCCGCGAATAGGTTTGTTAACGGACCACCGCTTTCGAGAAGCATGAGTGCGAGTGTTCCAAGCCTGCGTTTGACGAGTCTCTTAACGATCTCGTCTATTAGCCGCTCCTCCTCCTCTGGGGGAAGGTCCTCCCACTGTTTCCACTCGCTGTCACTCATTCAGCCTCATCCTCATAATAAAGAAGATAAAATATAAAAAAAGGGAGTCACTCTTCAGGCGTCAATCTTTCCAGTAGCTTCATCCTATCTAGCAGCATCACTGCGCCGAATACGATGATCAGGCTACCTAGTAAGTAGGGTATCTTCCAAGGCGGAACCATGTAGTTCTGCATGAAGCCGACGAAGAGGCTTAGTCTGCCCATGAAGGTCTGTGCGAAGATGGCTCCAAATGCCGCGTACATCAGGTACTCCCCTATCTTGGAACTCACGCCGAGTGCACCCTTCATCTCCGTTGAGTAGAAGAAGAAGGTGAGCATGAGGATCGTCGACAGGGCGATTGTCCAGTTGTATAGTAGTCCTTGGGCTGAACCCGTGAGTAGGGGAAGGATTGTCCCCCTGATTTGGTCTAGGAAGCCTGTGAAGATCGTTGTACGCAGGGCTAACCCGAGCTGGGCCCCTATCGTGATGGCTATGGGTATCCTAGCTATGTAGTTGTACTTTGGGTGTAATCTGGTGAGTGTTACTAGTCCGAGTATGATGCCGAATACTAGAATCGTGTCACCTGCTTGTACGCCGAGTATTCCGGTGTTGTAGATGAAGAGGAGGTTCACTACTACTGTGAGCCCCGTCGCGAAGCCTATGTATGACTCCTCTGCTAAGGCGTAGAGTGGGTTGCTCTTGCCGTACAGGGTGGTAAACATGCAGATTGCTATGAAGGCGCCTACTGCGACTGTCGAAATCTCAAATATGTCTGTCATTTTTGTCCCTCCTTCTTCTTCATCTCGCTCCTGTATCCGAAGTAGCCGATGTTTCCGAGGAGTATCGCTATCATCAGCATGTAGTGACCTAAGGTAAACGAGTTCATGGCTGTGAGGCCTGGCCCAGGTGCCGATATTAGGTACTCGAGCTCAGCTCCGCCTCTCATGCTCTGAAGCACTGCTTTGTATAATCCGGCTTGTAGGTAGGGTAACGAACTTGATATCATGACACCAATTACGTTCACGATGATTGGCGTTCCGCTCTGGCCGAAGTGCCTGACTATGGCCTCCGACTGTACTCCGGTTGTGTACTCTGATATGAGTGTCCAATCTTGCCATGTGTTAACATTGTCTAAAAATGTGCCCTGTATAGAGTTGCCGTTTCTGTCCTGCCGTATCATGTTATGGAAGTTCTGAGACATTGATGCCACGGCCGCTTCGTTGGGGAAGACGTAGCCAAGATCGATGTAGTTTACACCGTAGACGTAGTTGTTCTCGGTCATTACACTGCTAAGCTGGTCGTAGAGGAGCTGCGGTATCCCTGTGGCTTCTGGGTGTGATTCTATGATGCATAGATTCACATGTTTTGATAGCATCACCCTCATGGACGCGATTATTCCGGACTGTAACTCCATGTAGCCGCTGAACTCGGTGTCGAGGAGGAGCATGACTGTGTCACCGCTCTTGAGATTGTTGAGCTGGTCATCGTATAATTTGGTGTCTGCACTTACCTCAATTGGTAGTATGAAGGGCTGCAATAGGGGTGCTAGGACCAGTATGAAGATTAGTAGGTATATTATTCGTCTGTCGTATTCAACTAGGAATCTGTACATGCTTCTGTTCCCCTCCTTTTGCTGGGTCATTTTAGCTGGATTCCTCCTTTTGTATGCCGATAACGTTCGGCTCCTTACCCATTAGGACCCTCATGCCGAAGACGATTGCACCAACGGTTACGCTGATTAGGAACATTGTCCCTGCCGCTGTGACTATCGTTGTCCTGAGGTAATCTGCCGTTGGGGTGAGCTGGGGGAAGAATGCCCCGGTTAGGGGGGCCTGATAGAATAGCACGATGAAGCCGGTTATGAGGAGAAGCAGTGCCCTAAGATTCCTTGCTCTGAAAGCCCTTGCCCCAGTCGATGCCATGTAGAAGACCAGTATACTGTAGTTTACCGAGCTGAGTGGGGTGATTATTGAGTACATTACCCATGCATAGGGTCCTGTGTTCTCACCCCATAATGCGTAGAAGATGAGCATCAGGACCAGTGTGACGAGCATATAGGCTTTGAATATCCAGCCTCGACTTCTCCGGTTGATGAACGAGAAACCGCGTCTGAACTGCGAATACACGGCGAGCGCTATGGTGAAGGCGCTTACGACGGCGGTTATTGTGATTAACTCGTTTGAGAACCAGTCAAGTGAGGGTATTGGGATGAAGTAGGGGATGAAAACGACGAGGAAGGCAAGGATCAGTAATGCGAGCTGAAGTTCTCTACTTTTTAGGAATGCTGACATTCATTTTACCTCCTAGGTGAGCAGGAGGCGAACAATGAAGTCGCTTCCTGCCGCGAAAAGTATCAAGCCCACGATCATCAAACCTAGGGCCAAGGCCTTGTAGATGTCTTGGACTCGAATGCTTCCCCTCTGAGCTGGGTCCTTGGAGAGGTATGCACCCGCTGCGGGTGATTCCTCGCCGATTAGGATATAGTCCGAGGCGCATGCTAGCGCTGCCGTGTTCGAGATGTATGCCCCTGACGAGATTGTGATTGCCCCGATTGCGTTTGAGGTCTCGGCGATGTTCATGGCGTCCGACGCGTGGTAGCCAGCCATGATCACGGCCGCGGGTCTTGCCCTTTGGAGTATGCCCACGTATCCTCCTACGTAGGCGTACTGTTGCCCACTTAGGAATGGGACATCATCCGGGTTGAACTCCTCGGGTTTACCCTGTACGACGTAGGCAGTCTTCACGATCTCCTCGGCTACGGGTCTGACGATTAGTGAGGCATCTGATCCTCCGGTTGGCACTATTATCCTCACGCCGGTTTTAACACACGTCTCCGCGACGTGTGAGAGGATAGCCAACCCTGCCAGCGTCCAGTAGTCGAAGCCTGACCCCGCGATTCCGAAGGATGTTACTACGGGTTTACCCATCTCGGCTGCCCTGCCGACGGCCTCCTCGATCGCGTCGAGGCCGGCCACCCTTCGGATGTGTATTGGCGTCTTTGACCTCATGTAATAGATAACTAATAGTAAAAGCGCTATGTTTAGAATTAGACCAAGTACTCTTCCTGAACTAACGCCTGGAACCTCGAAAAGTGCTGTTGCCATTTTCTTAGTCCGAATTAACTGTTAGTCTTCATAATCTATATTAAACTTTAGACCATAATAAATGAAAAAATGGTTATTTAATTGTTTTTTTAAGGAAAAATAGTTAATAAAAACTTAATTTATTTTAACGCCACAGGTCGCATTTCCGATCACTTATTTATTCTTCCAGATAACTGTCTTATGGGTGTGTAGTAGTGGAGAACTTTTTGTATAAGCTGACTCGACCCGAGATCGAGGAGTACCTCAAGAAAAGTGATGTTGTGCTCTTTCCAGCTGGCTCGACGGAGCAGCATGGAAAACACATCGCGATCGATAATGACGCGTTTACGGCCCTGGAGATATCTAGGAGGGTTGCAGAGAAGACTGGTGTCTTGGTTGCGCCTGTGATGCCTTTTGGTTACTCGATCCACCACATGAATTTCCCCGGTTCAATCACGTTAAAGTTTGACACCTTGGTCGCCGTGTACAAGGAGGTCTGCGAGAGCCTGATTCACCACGGCTTCAAGAAGATAGTCATCATGAATGGACATGGCGGAAACATCAGTGCGGTTAACCAGGCTCTTCGAGAAGTCAGAACTGAGGATAGGATCATCGTCTACAACGTTATGGTTTTCCCGATGGAGAAGGGATTCGGATCAGATTCTTTAACTGTGTGCAAGCAGGAGTCCGGCGGGCACGCTTGCGAGATGGAGACGAGTATCGGTATGGCACTTGGTCAGAGGATCCTCATCGGGCAAGCTGAGAAGTGGAAGCCCCCGGCGGGGATGACTGAGTTCGATAAGAAATATGGCCACAAGGTCTCTACGGCGAGGGACTTCGATGAGATCACTGAGATTGGCTCACTGGGTGACCCAACCATCGCCTCTAAGGAAAAGGGAGAGGCTATGGTGAACGCGGTTGTTAGGGACATCTCGGAGTTCGTCGAGGATCTGAAGAAGCTCTAAATACTTTGGCTTTTTCTTTCTAGTTAATAAGCGATATTTATAGGCGTTTTTCCTCACTCAATTTCCGGAATATAAGATATGCTGACAGTTTTACGGTAATTACGGACCTTATAAATACTTTATTCTGAGCGGTCTCCCTCATGAACTTGTCCAACTAGGGATGCTTTGACTGGAGCGGGGCATCATTTATGTCGTTCAATTGGGGTGCGAAGTCGTATCTCTCCCGATCCTCCCTTCTCCCTTTCTTTGTGTCGCGGAAGTTGTTGGTATCGGTGTCTCGCCGAGAATAGGTGTACTCGTCCTTTCAGCAACTTTCGTTGTGAGAATAGTGTAGTTCATTCTGATATTCGGGATGGAGACGAGTACTCCAAGGAGTAATACTAGGAAATATTCAACTGACATTAAACTAGTTGCGTACCCATTAATTCCGAATGATATGAAATCCGCTTTTGGGTGTTTGTGACTTCGTCGATTAGGAGGTAGCCTTCTCCGAACCATCTGAGGGCTTCGTCGAGTATGTCCGGGGTGTTCCTGAGGCGTGTGTCTTCGGCGTTGACGTATACGGCTTTCTGGTTTTTCTCGTTCAGTCTTTGTAGTAGGAGCATGAGGATGCTGGATTTTCCGGAGCGTCTTATTCCCGTAAGGGCGACGATCTTATGTTCTGCGTCTTTTATAATGGAGTCGAGGTCGATGTCCCTATTCTTTAGTCTGATTCTCTGGGCATATGTCATTCATCGAAGACATTAGGGGCAGCCATGAATCGTTCTCTAAGAAGACGATTGTTAAAGATTATCGTTCCCTCTGAGAACGATTAATCGCGTGTTTCGCCCCGGGACCGCCTCAACGGCATGCTTTGAGAGCTTAGCGTCGTTCAATAAAGCCATCTCACTTGAGATGAAGCTTTGACCCGGTTTCGCTTGCCGAGTTATTTAGTCTGATCCGTGACTGTGGGCGAGGGCGGGTACGAGGAAGTCCAAGACGTCGGGGAAAGCCTTCACGAAGATGGTGAAGTGGTCTGCCTCGGGATAGACGCGCCGTCGTATCCTGAGACCTTTATGACCTCTGGATTCCATGGTCTCGGTGAGTTCTCGCGCCGCCTCGGATTCGTCGGGGGTGGACCCATCCGATGCTATGAAGAGTGAGCCACGAGTTTGAAGACTCATCCTACTAGCGAGGAGCTTCATGTATGCTACGTAGGGGGTGAGGGTCGGACTCATCGCGACCCACGCATCGAAGAGGGAGCCGCCTCTTAGCATGGAGGTCAGAGCGTAGAGGCCTCCTAGAGAGTGCCCAATTAGGGTCTTGTGATGAATGGGTGTTCCCAATCCCTCGACTCTCGGGAGAATCTCCTCTCTCAGGCACCTTGTGAAGGATGGTTCGGCCCCATCAGCGGTGGGTGTGAAAATCCTCTTCCGGTCCTCGAACTCTACGCCTACTATGAGGAGGGGTGGAGCCTTCAGCGACTTTATGTAATAGTCTACGGTCGCCGACGTGTAGGCGAAGAAGGCGTCGCCGTCGAGGATGATGAATGCGTCACGGGTTTCGTTGGTATCGTCTGCGTTTGGGGTGTAGAGGCTTAGATGGATGTCATCTCCGAGGATGGTGGAGTGGAGAGTCGTCCTCTCGATTGTGTAGTCGAGGTCGCAGTTCCTCACATCGGCTTCGCTCCTCTCCGTGTGTTCTAGTTATTCGCGCCTTTGCTTATATCTTGGGGAAAAAATGTGGCATTCTATCGAAGTTGCTTATAGAGATGTGCGATGGTTTGTCAATAATTGGTCGGGGTCTTGTTTCCCCACTGATGGATCGGAGTAGCGGAGAAATGTGTTTGTTCCTCATTTTCTTATAAAACCGTGTCAGAGAGAATGTTACACCATAATGTCATAATTTCACTTTTTTTCAGGCGAAAAAAAAATTCGTTTTTAGGGGGATTGGGCCTTGGAATTACGTTTTGTTTTAGTGCCTCTTTTTGGTTAAGGTGTTATTTTATCAGTCCTCTATTTCTTAGGGTTGAGGTTACCCGCTCATAACTGTTCAATTTTGTTCAATTTTTATTTATTTTTTATTATCTGTTAAGAAATTTTCGTATAATCATTCATTTTACTTTTCTTTTACCCACTCTAAATATCAATTAGTCTAATGGAGCGGTTTCGGTGGCGCGCGCGGTCGCTTCCATCTCCCCCCGTCCTTTAATATAGGTTGAGAGTCACTCTTCTGAGCATGGGGGAAGTCTCCGATCTTGACAGGATCCTCTTCTGGTCCTCGTACCTTACAGCCGAGGAGAAGATGCACTTCGATGTTATGAACGTCGATTTCATGAGTGATTATTTCTGGGCCCCCGAGTTCAGGGACTTCGTGGAGAGGTTGACTGTGGACGCTCCGAGTCTCATCTTCCTCGTTGGGCTCCAGGGATCAGGTAAAACGAGCGCCCTTAGGGCGATTGAGGATTACCTCTCCGGGAAAGCAGAGGCTTATTACTGGAGATGGCACCGTGAGCTACCGCAGCCCTGGGAGGAGATCAAACACCGTCGGTTCTTCCTTGTGGACCTCCCCGATTACAGGACGGGATCCAGCAGCAGGATGGCCAGGGACCTGGACGGGATCGATAAACTCTGGTACGATATGCGGTACGGTGAGGATTATGGTAAGAAGCACCTCATCGTGGCGGTTCAGAAGGAGATGTTCAGGGGCCACTATCTGTTTGGTAAGGGACAGGTATTCTGGTTGAGGCCGCTTAGATCGGATGAGCTCTTGACTTTCTACTGGAGGAGGTTTGGCTCGGGTTATCCGTTTAGCAGGGATTCTCTGACTTTGGTTGCGGTGCTGAGTCGCGGGGTCTTCAGGCGATTCATACGTTACATTCGCCTCTGCTTGCAGGATATGAAGGGCAGTGGAGTTGAGTCGGTGAACGTGGATGATGTGAGGAGGGTGATCAGCCTCGACGTCGTCGCGGGGGACATGGACCTGGAGCTGTC
Source organism: Candidatus Bathyarchaeota archaeon (assembly GCA_963769425.1). Classification (GTDB taxonomy): domain Archaea; phylum Thermoproteota; class Bathyarchaeia; order TCS64; family TCS64; genus UBA8941. The sequence goes on from CAVYLP010000004.1 coordinate 408,690, forward strand.
GGGTCTGCTGCGGGGAGCGGAGAAGGGGTACGCCGTTGCGGTGATCTCGGCGCTGATGAGGGTGGGGGAGATGAATCAGAAGGACCTCTCGCTTCGCCTCGGCGTGTCGGAGACGATTATGAGTCGGCTCTTGGGTAAGCTGGAGGGTCTAGGATACGTTAAGAGGGTGCATGGGGATAGGAAGGAGCTCAGGGTCTCGCTTAGTAACGTCACATAGAGCCTATTATTGAAAAATGTGTGTTTAATCGGGTTTATAACATCTTGTTATGAATTATCTTTTGAGTTCGCGTGCGCGACATCGATTGCTTCGGTGAAGTCGTTTAGCATTGCTGTTCTTTTCTTCCATTTGGGGCTTATGGTTTAATTATCAATGACTTTTAGTCGTTGGTGGCTTAAGCGAGTTCATTCAATGTCTTTTCGGGGGCTCATCTTGAGTCTTCCTGGTTCGGAGGTTAATCAATTAGGGTGCGGGGTTCTACCCTCTTGAGTCCGGGTATCCTGTCGAAGACGTGATCCGTGGATATGATGGTGTGGTCCTCCACTTGGTTGAGTGTAGTTGCGGCGTGGAAGGCGTCGAATATGGAGCTTAAGCCATTCTGTCTCATCAGGGTCAGTGCTAGGAGGTCGGTCTCTGAGGTCGTCGGGAGGAACTTCAGGTTGGCTATGGATGTTAGTGCCGCGGCTCGTGCTATGTACTCGTCTAGTGTGACCCCCTCCTTCATAGGACATAGTAGAGTTCGTGGAGGACTTCGCGCGACGCCGCGACTTCTTCCAGCTCGCCCTCCTTGATCCTCCAGATGGGTTCCTAGTAGGATAGGATAACAATTTTCCACGCACCTGTGCCCGTTGGGATGGTGGAGCATTCACCTTGCCATGGACCGATTCCTAGTAGAGTGGAATCACAAGGCGATCTGCAATAACCCTGATACCTGCCACTTGGAATCAGATTCCTACTAGTGTGGTATAGCACACTAGCTGGCTGGGCGTATGTGCCTCGCTAGTAGGGATAAGGAAAAACACCACTTTTTGCACCTGCCACTAGGTATAGTTGTTTCGGAGGAGGCTCTAAGGTGAAGGTCTACCAGATCCCCGAGGCATCATCCGGGCGGGTTGCTTTGACTGTTGAGTTGTAGAGAAGGCTCAAGAATTCGAAGTATAGGCAGGTTATTCGTACTAAGATGCTATTAATTCAAGTAAATCGAATCCACCTTGATCACTATGAGTTACCATTCAACGAGTTGGTGGTAGTTTATTCGTTAACGCCTCCTGATCTCCACCAACAGAGGATACACGCCGTATCTTTTTGCCCTCAACTCGAGGTAATCTTGGTCAAGCTTCGAAGCCATTCTGACCAGAACACTCTTAACATCCAGTTCGTCCTGCTCCATCCTATCTGGCCGAGTGAGTTTGGAGACTATGAAGTCCTCCGGAGATATAACCCAAAAAGCATTGTCACCGACAGTAAAACGCCTTCGTCTACGAAGCGTCTCCCCGTCCCAAACCACACCGTCGGGGCGGATCCAGAGCTCAACCTCTAACTCCGTTTTTTCATCCACGAAGACGCAGACGGGATTCACATATTTGCAGAGAGTTGGACGAAACCCGAACACCCTTGAGGAAGTTAGTAGTTGATCGAACGCCTCCTCAGATGGAACGTTGACGGCGACATCGACGTCGAGGGTGGACCTGATCCTGCCATAGAACGGGAGGGCAAAGCCGCCGAGTACCATATAGTCTAGGCCCTCTCCATCTAGAAATGCGACGAGGTTACTCAGTGCCTCGAGCAGCACGGACATAATCGTTCAACTCCAAGAAGAGGAGAAAAGGATCACGCCCATTCTCCACTAACCTGAGGACGTACTCAGCTTCAAATGATGCATGGTTGAAGCCCGTACCCTTCACCCTTAGTGGTAACACGTCTAGGCGAGATACGATTCGAAGGTACTCTCTCCCTAACTCAGTGGCGGAGATAACTGATCTGGGCCTGCCCTTTGAAACACTCTTCTCTATTTTTCGCTCCAGGAGGCCGCTTTCCTCCATGTCGACGATCGATTCCAAGATGACCTTACTCCGCTTCCTCACTGTGGCCACGATCTCGGATACCGTCTTCGGAGTCTCTACGGCTTGAAGTATGTCCCTCGAAATATCGACATACATTATATTTCCCTAGGGAAATATAATGTTAAGTAGTTTTTAAGCCTTCCCAAGTCATCATATGGAAACACTTCGTACCAGGCATCTACCAGGGGTGCATGAACATGACATACTTCTCATTCACACCAAATATACTGCAGGCCAGGAAGTTGAAGGACGTGATAGTATTCATCTATGACACTTTCAGGTTCGAAATCTGGCTGGCGGGGCACAATAGCGTCGAAGACAAGTACTGGGCGCTGTTCAGGGAAAGCGGCTGGGATAAGTACTGGGTCGTACAATTTCCATCTCTTTAATCCAATATTATTGATCTCCTCTTGATAGCGGTCAGGGGTTTCCCACTCTAGGCCTTCTCTCTCGATGTAGAGAAGAGCCTTGGCCGATGCGCGCGCAGTAGTTTGCAGGTTGCGAGTGGTTGGGGGTAGGTGAATGTGCCCCGTATATTGTATGCATAAATATGCGGTGCGCGTGTCCCCATGTGCAGGGTATAGCCTTATGCTCACTTCCACCTGATACTAATCCATACTTTTATAATTGAGTTTTCTGTGCAACTCAGCGATAGAAAGATGCATGTGTGCATGGTTTATTAGCCATAAAATTTGCGCATTACTTGCTTTGCAGGTAATCTACTCCTAAGGAGTAGGAAGGTGGAGCCGGGCGAAGGATTTGAACCTCCGTGCACTGCTTTGCAGGCAGTTGCCTAATCCACTCAGCCAACCCGGCGCAGATGTGGGATACTTCTCTCGATTATATCTTATTTAGGAACTTTAGATCAGAACAAAAAGTCTTAATCGAACTTATGCACTCGCATGCGCCCAATTAATGCTTTGCCGAGGGAGTACGCGAACAGCAGCACAAGCACCGTGTGCCCAACCGTGATCACCACGAGGGGTAAGGCATTCGAGCCAAGCGAGATATTCGATAAACCCCTACGAAGCACAAACATCCTTGAAGCCGCTATCAACAAAGAGCCGGTCAGGAACACAAGCGGAGCAACCATCCCGATGTTCTCGCTGCTACCCCCGACGAGTCTCCTCAAGTCACCGCTTCTCCACATCAAAACAACCATAAGAACCAGAAGACCCGCCTCTAATACCGCATCCACGCCCGAACTCATCCCGAAGCGCAGACCGTAGGTGACCTTACTTAGAGGGAAAAAGATTGACTCACCCTCAATCATCATATCCGCCGCAACATGTGAAAGCAGAGCAACCACGTAGGGGAAAGCCTGCCTTCTCCAATACACCAGGATAACCGCTATCGGGACGAGGAAGATAAGAGAGTGGGTGTATGTGCCGTGAGCGATGCCTGCTCTGGCGAAGAACTCGTCGAAATCAGGTATGACTGAGACTAGGAACACGGCCCATAACACAAGGCTCTGCCTTCTACGCCCCGCCGACAATCTGGCTAGAGAATAGCCGATCGCCATGTGTCCCAGCAGATACACGGTGGACCTAAAACATGAACCCTGATAAGAAGTGTCCGTATCAAGCGCTCACACGTGGAGGGTGATCAGCCTCGACGTCATCATGGTGGACATGGATCTTGAGCTGTCGGGTTTCCTGAGGGGATCGGAGAAGGGTTATGCTGTCGCCGTGATCTCGGCGCTGATGGGGTAGGGTGAGATGAATCAGAAGGACCTCGCGAATCGCCTCGGCGTCTCTGAGACTATTATGAGTCGACTGATGGGTAAGATGGAGGGAATAGGCTATGTCAGGAGGGTGCGCGGGGACCGGAAGGAATTACGGGTCTCGCTGGTTAATGATACCTAGGCGCGCGCGACCCGTTGGAGAGCCGATGACTATCAGAACGAAGGGGATTAGTAGGAAAGCGTTGTGTAGCATCGCCCGGTTTAATGTATAGAACACCTCGAGGTGGTCGACAGTTTGCACCTGCGTCAGCGGTGTCAGGGTGTGATGATCCAGTTGATGTATTTTCGGTTGTAGAACGCGAGGAGCGCGATCCCGGGTACGATCAGGTGCAGCAGGAGGTCAGCTAAGGTTTTTCACCGAAGGTAGCCGGTGAGGAATTCTAGAATGTTAAGTTAAAGGAATTAGGGTAATCTGTTATGATCTAAATTAGGATTAATCTTATTTTATTTAATCACTTCGATGAAGTCGTTTAACATTGTTGTCCTTCTCTTCCATTCATTAATTGTTTGAAATTCTTGCCTCCAATTCTCTAGTCCTTGCTGCTTGATTTCCTCTTGATAGCGGTCAGGTGTTTCCCACTCTAGGCCTTCTCTCTCGATATAGTGGGGAGTCTTAGCCGATGACCAGAGTTTCATTGGCCACTGTGTGTAGAAGCCGAACTCGTTAACATGTTTCTGTTTTAGGATCATTGTCGCCAGTTGTGGTGTCATTATCCACGTTATTCCGAGGACGTCGAGGGTGTTTTTGAAGCCGAGGGCCTTCGATGAGACTAAGTTTCCTATTCCCTCAGTTAGCCTCTGTGTCTCAGGGTGCGTGTCGAAGGCTCGCTTCGTCCTCCCGATGAGTGTGAAGTCGTTTTCATGAGGCGTTTCGGTTATCTGCTTGAGTTCATCCGGGTAGCTCCTCATCCAATGGAGGGCTCGGTCTAGGTCGCAGTAGAATAATGTTTCTAAATCAGGAACTAGGGCCCTCTTCAAGGCTGTTTGATAGGTGTTGATTACTGTGTTCCCTGCTTTGGAGACCTTGTATCCTTTCTTTACGAGGAGTCTGATGGTGTCGGGATTGGTCCTCGTGGTATAGGCTATGTCGCCGATTCAAACAGATCTCTTATTGGGTCACCGACTTCCTCGATTAGGTATCCTAGTCGGTTCTCTGGGTCGTGGATGGTCGAGGTGAAGGCTAGAATAAGCGTCACTTCCTTAGAGTTACCTTGAATGAGTCTCCCATTGTTACTATGGCTTTTCGGATGTGAAGTTATTGTCGAACAGCATTACGGATCGTGTAATTTGTCTTGAGGAATTATTACGTTTAATAGAGTTCATTTCGTCTCTATTCGTAGGTCTGGGCCCTCTATCTCTAAAAGTGTATTACCTTGAATACCAGCTTCTCTGAGGGAATGCGCCTTCTCGATGCCCCTCAGGTATCTGACGGTGAGGCTCTCCCTGTTTATCCTGTACAACTTGGCTCTCCCGATTTTACGGGACACGACTACTATGCCCTCTTCCTCGAGCTTGGGTAGAACCCTGTAGAGGGTCCTCTTGTTCATCCCCAGATCTTCGATGATCTCTCTTTTCGTGAAGTCGAACAGAGGGTTGTCCATGAAGAAGTCGATCAGCCTGATCTCGGGGGTCTCCCCGAAGAGCTCTAATAGTATTGATTTACCTTCTGTCGTCATCTCGCTCTTGGCTTGTATTCGACTCACCTAATCCCTGTGTTTCCGTAAAAGGATATAAAGGTGTCCCATTCAATGGTGTATCAGGTGCCCCTATGCCCGTTCACGAGGTGACCGATGATGAGATTAAGGCGGATATCCTCAACAGGTTGGCGAGGCGGAGATGTTGGGGTTAGAGATACGCTCAGACCCAGAAGATCACGGGCTCCCTAGGGAAGCGGATTAAAAGAGACGGCGTAAGGGTAACTAAAATCGTTGGAGAACTCGTTGACGCTGGTTTTACTCTCATCCATAAGAGAGGTAGAACCATTTCACTTAACCCACATAGATCACGGGAGATAAGTGAGTTCATCGAGAGGCATCTCGGGTTTTAAGCGTCAACAGACCTACCCTTCGATTGGGTATCCGAGTCTGTTCTCTGGGTCATGGATGGTCGAGGTGAAGTCTAGGATCTTGATCGCCTCGGTTCCGAACTATAGTGTCACTCTCGAAGCATCTCCGAGGATGAGCTTGTGGTCCTTCGGAACTGTGAGGCTGGAGTCGGTTATCTCCACGTTCACACCTACTTGATAGACGTGTTACGCTCAAATAAGGGCGAAAGGCTGTTACACAAGCTTCACTTATAGGCCGATGATCTCGTCGGAACCACCAGGATATTGATCTCCTCGCCCTGAAGGTTTCTAAATCCTATATTACTCTGAGGTCGCCTATTCTCACCCTGTATGAGGAGTCCTTCTCCTCCATCTTTATGATGTCATATGTAGAGGGAATTGGATCCGATTGAAAGGTGACGAAGAGCTATTTTATCCGCTTGATGTACTGCGGGTCTATGCTTCTCAGCTGTTTCCTGGCCCTCACCGAGACGTAGACTCGGAACATTCTCCTCAACCCACCTCTATCAAGATTTCATCGAGGGGGATTCTTCGGCCCTCTGATATCTCTGCCCTAGCTTTCTCTACCTCAGCTTCCTCCTCCGGAGTCGGCTTTTCCTCGGGCAAAAGCATCACCCTGATGCGGATGAGCTCCCTCTCTATCTCATCCAGCTTCTAACCTTCACGAGAGGCGGCGGGAGCTCCTTCAGCTTCGGAGCTACGGCGTGCACCTGAGCGTAGCCGTGAAGCAGTTGGCTGAGGAGCACGGCGTCTCGCCGAGTGCCGTCTACGAGGACTGGTCGTGGAGGGGTGAGTGGGCCGGGGCCTTTGTCGACCTGAGGGGCTCCGGGACGATGCTCATCGACCTCGTCACGCGGCACGAGGAGCTGTACAGCCGAGCCTTCAACGCCTACGCTCGGGCGGATAACAGCAGCGCGAGGGTGGGGGCGCTTCGGCTTCTCCGCGAGCTGATCCATCACCGGGGCCAAAGGCGGCTTGAAGTGAGCTATTATCTAGGAGGTCGCGAGTCTCAGCGATTTCTCGAGTAACGAGTTTAACCCATCGCGATACTTGAATGTGTCGGGTTGAGGACCTGAGTTAGTGTGTCTCGGTTTTTAAGTCGTCTATCCTCTCGAAGTGTGAGATGTTTCTCGTTATCAGAGAATCGGCGCCGTTGACCAACGCTATGGCTGCGATGAGTGAGTCAAATGGATCGAATCCCTATTCCCCTTCTCTCGAGTTCCCCTGATATCCTGGCGGCTCTCAGCGTCGCCCTGTAGTCTAGGTTGAAGATGTCGAGGCTTTGGAGGACTCGCTCGAGCTCGAGAAGTCTCCTCGGGGGGTCCGATGTGCTTCTGTAGACGCCGTAGGCCGTCTCATAGACGTTTATGACGGTTGTTGCTGCTCCGCCTTCGGAGTTTAGTTGTTCGGCTTTCTCCATGGTGGGTTTGTCGCCGCGGAGGAGGGAGATGATGAAGGTTGTGTCAACGAACTTCAAGGTATTTTTCCCTCAGGGATTGAGTGATCTTTTCTCTGAGTTCGTGGAGTTCGCTGTTGAATGCCTGGATCTCGTTCCCCGTCATGTCTTCCCAGGCTCCTGCGAATTCGTTGAGGTCGCGTCGTTTGGCTAGGCGTCTTATTGTGTCGGAGAAGCTCTCGTTCTTTAGCTTCATCTTGGAGAGGAGTTCATAGACGTCGTCGGTTACGGAGATGTTCTTGGACGTCATGTGTATACATATGTATATGTGGAATATATACGTTGGCTGCCACGGGAGCGTGTAGATTCGCGGAGCGCGCGCACTTACCTTTTACGCCTACTCTTCCTGCTGGGCTCCGGTTCCTCCTCTATGAGGAGTTCACTCGCCCCCATAGTGAAGAGATTCGTGACGAAGGGAACTATCATCAGGAAAACCTTATGCCGTTCCTCAGGTGAAAGCTCAGAGAATTGATCCTCCACCTCATCGCGGACTGTCCTGAAGATGCTTACTGTCTGCCTGGCAACGAACCTCAAGTCATCGAATACCTCACTATCTGTCATTCCCAAGACATCACCTCTAAAGCACGCATCTAAATCGCCTTAGTGGAAGAAATCGTTTGTGTCATCTACCCGCGCGCACGCGTCGGCTGTGTATCCCACAGTTTTAAAAATCGGCTTGTCGCGCGCGTGTTGATATTTGCCAGGCGGGGATGATTTTTATCGTTTTTCCTGATTTTTTAAGCTCATCTGTTTGGTCGAATGTGATTATGATTCCCTCGGATAGATCAAATGCTTCCATCGCCTCCAGTAGACCATCGATTTCCCTCTGCATGTTATCCGCGTTTAGCTCGTAGCATACCTGAATCGCCTTTGTGATCACATTTTTTTCTCTAGTTAAGAAATCGCACTCGTTTTTCCCCTTGAAATAGAATACGTCCCTCCCCGTTCGTCTGAGCCCCATGAATACGCAGTTTTCAAGCATCCTCCCCCTATTGGAGGAAAACGAAACAGAATTCACGTTAGCCAATCCATTGTCAACTATGTACGCCTTCTTCGGGTTCACAGCCTGCTTCTTCAGGGAATAATCGAATCTGGGGACCGTGAATAAGAGGTAACTGTCCTCCAAATAAGACACGAAAGCTGTCGCGGTGTTTGTTGAGCCTAGACCGAACGTCTTCGCCAGGTTGTTGAATGAAAACTCTACTCCGGCGTTCGAAATTAAGTAGAGCGCCATCTCAATAATCGCTTTCGGGCTCCTGAGCTTGTACCTCACCACGATGTCCCGCATGATTATATCATTGAGTAACTCATGGAGGATCTCGCTCCGCCCAAACTTGAGGTACTCCGGAAAACCGCCTTTCCGCATGTATTCGCCGAATGACTCACTGCCGGCTTGCAGAGAAGTGAAGACTAAAAATTCCTTATATGAAAACGGGAAAAGCTCATGTCTCAGATGTCTCCCGGTGAGCCTTGTGCCGAGTTCCACGCTTAGAAGGGATGCGTTCGACCCCGTAATCATGAAGTGCCTTCCCTTATCTAACATGGTCCTGACGAATAGCTCCCATCTATCGACGTTCTGGATCTCATCGAAGAAGTATAGGTCGCTTCTGCCATACTCCTCGTGAAGGACCTCGTCCAGCTTCTGAAAGTCCTCGGCTTCAAACCCGGTTGTCCTCGGGTCCTCGAAGTTGAAGTAGTACGAGTTCCCCGACTTGTCCATTATCTGCCTAAGCAGGGTGCTTTTTCCACATCGACGTATTCCAGATAATATTATCGCATAGGGTAAATCCAAGTCTAGGTCTGTAGAGATGGTCCTGCCTATACCCAACTCCAATGAATCAAGGTCCAATCGTTGTTCCTTAGCGATGACTCTTAGCGTGTCTTTGAGTATCAACATCTTAAACTGTGCATTAGTAAAATATAAGATTGTGCATTAGTAATGCATAGTTTTAGGGATGTCAAGGCGCGCGCGGGATCGGAGAAGGGGTATGCGGTAGCGGCGGTCTCGGCGCTGATGGAGGGCGGGGTGATGAATCAGAAGGACCTGGCGATTCGCCTCGGGGTGGGGGAGACTGTGCTAGCGAACAAATGCATACGAGTACATCTTCAAATAATGTTATATTGTACAGCTTCCTAGAATTACCTGAGGTAATGTAATGGATACTGTTACGATAAAGGTTGAGGAGGAGCTAAAGAGAAGAATGGAGGGCGTCAAGGAGAACTGGTCCGCATACCTCAGAGAATCGATCAGGAAGCGGGTCGAGCAGGAGGAGCGCAGGCAGGCCGCCGAGAAAATGCTCGAGGGGCTCAAGGGGGACGCGCTGAAGGTCCCCGAGGGCTTCATAGACTCCGTCATAAGAGAGACGAGGGAGACGAGTTGAGGACATACGTGGTTGACGCCTCGGTGGCGACCCGGTTCCTCCTCAAGGAGGACCTCGCGGAGCAGGCGGAGCGTGTCCTGAGAGGCTTCACTGAGGGTGAGATCGACCTTGCTTCACCTCAGCTCGTGATCTACGAAGTTGGCAACGCGTTAAGGACCGCGGCCTCAAGGGGGTTCATCAAGTTAGGAGACGCTGAGGTCTCCTTCGAGGCCTTTCTCAGGCTGAAGCTCGGTAGAATAGCTATTTCCGAAAGGGGGTACTCTGAAGCCCTTGGGTGGTCGATAAGGAAAGGGGTCAGCTACTATTGACGGCGTATATGTGCAGGCGTGTAAAGCGTCTGGATACGCGCTTTTAACGTCGGATAAGTGGCAGGTTGAGGCGGCGAAGGGTGAGGTTGAGGTCGTTCATCTCAAAGATTATTCTTAAATCGTCACGCGTACGCAAATTATTGAAAAGCCGGATTGTTCCGTAATTTAGCTGTGAAGAATCCTCAAATAAGCATTCTTTTAATATCATATTCTTTTATTCCCTGCTTGAGTACTCCTGAACCTCCCTGAATCGTAATTGTCCATTAAATATAAGGCAGGCACAGCTATTTATGTAATGGAGCTTTCTGAAAGAGCTGAGAGAAACGTTAGAAACTTGACATGACAGATCTATAAGTTTTTAATAATACTTAGATTAAATATTGTTCTACTCAATAGCAGCACGCATATGCGCGCAATATTCAAATTAAGAATTAGAGTTCATATCAAAACTATTAAACTGACAAAACGCGAGGACGATCGGTCAGAATAAATTGTCCATTTACCTTAAGAGCAACGAATCACATGAAAAAACAATGAAAAAAGCCCAGGCCAAGCATAGGGAGTCTGTGAGATGCTGTGTATGTAATGAGCCACTCACGGATTTCATGGCCTATATCCCGGAAAAGGGCGAGTCTTGCTTAAAATGCTTCGCTGAATACGCTCAAAAAGAAGATAATCAATTAGTGACAAGATCGGAGAAGAAAAATAAAACGATGGGTTGAACGCGCGCGCTATTACACGATCTTCAGCCCGGATATCAAGAGTGACCTTGTGGAGGGCTTATTCGCTTCAAGAGTTCAACTACAATACTATTGATCCGACTGCTAGAATTAGGAAGAGTGTATATAGATAAGACAGATTTGAGGATCTCCAGTTAAAAAGTGTCCGACTAGAGTGCTTTAGCTATGGTGGGGGATCATATACGGGTCGATTCAACTGGGGTGCGATGTTAATGTGTTCTTTTCCGATCGTCCACTCCCCATTTTTCTGTGTCGCGGAGGTTGCTAGTATCGGCGTATCGCCGAGAATAGGTGTACTCGTCCTATCTGCAACCTTCTTTGTGAGAATAGTGTAGTTCATTCTGATATTCGGGATGGAGACGAGTACTCCGAGGAGTAATACCAGGGAATACTCGACTGATGTCAGGCTTGTGGCGTACCATAGATTTCCGACCGGTATGAGGTTCGCGTGCAGGGTGAACACATTCCCCGACAGCGGCCAGAGGAGCCTAACGCCGTCGAGGTCGAGTAGGATGTGACTGGCCCAGTAGAAGGTGGATATGGTTCCGATTTGCGTTAGATTGTTGTTTCTGCTCTTGATGCCGTAGAGGGCTATTAGGACTAGGGGGATTAGGCAGAAGACGTTGTGCAGGAGCTCTCTTTCGAGTGTGTAGAGGGCGTTTATGTGATCGATGTCGGGTAGTATGGCGAAGGGTAGTAGTGTGATTAGCCATTTGATTTGGTGGCGGTCGTATAGTGCGAGGAGTGTTATCGCGGGGACGAGTAGGTGGAGTAGGGGGTCAGCCAATTTAATCTGAGGACCCCTTTGCAGTAAATTATGTAGTTTAAAGGGAATAGTATCACTCTTCGTTACCTTCGTCCACTGTTTATCTAGATTACCGATCTATATTAATAACACAGAATTAACGTGTAGGATATTTGATTAGGATTAATAGTTAGTTTATTTACATCAGGTAACCTGCTCTTAAATATTAAACTATAATTATGAGAAGATGACACGCGCTCAAGGGCGTGACCTAGGTAACTAGCTTACTAACGAAGAGGAAAAAACAAAAAAACTTAAGGAAATTATGGTCCTATAGGGGTGTAGCCGAGGACCGCTGGGTAGAAGACAGTTGTATGTGTATCCTGATCATACTGAGCCATAATCTTACTAACACAAGGAGTCCCATCGCCTGGGAAGAAGCCCCAGACATCATATGATGGCGCCCAACGATCACCGGCTGCGTCAAGCCTACACCAACCGACTGCGCCATAGGTGTCATAGCAGATTGGTTGAATCAGCGGGATAACGTCCGTACCCCTAGTGCTCTGGGCCTCGAGCACCGCCCTCGCCATCACAAACGCGATGTCGTACATATAACCGGTGTAGGAACTGAATTGCTGACCAGTCAGGGCCTCATAGCGGGCTGCTAAGTTAGTGTATTTGCTCGATATTTCCTCACGTGAGAGTAGGCTATAGAGGCCAACGTGTATAGCCTGGGTCGGAGCGTCATCCATTGCCCTCTGGCTCAAAGCGGTACCGTCACTACCCCACCAATGCACGTTGTAGATATTAGGATACGAGGAGGCTTGACTTAATATTACTCCAATCTCATTGAAGGAGAGCATTATTACACCGACCCTCTGGGTCTGACCACCGTAATTAGCTACAGCGGTTGCGACCTGCTGGTCCGCAACCGTAAGATAGTTTGAGAACTCAGTCGCCTCAGCAGCATACCTAATAGTATCACCCGCTAGAACACCCCCCTTTGCTGTCCAAAGCGGCTTGAAGAGGTTGACTATTCCGTCGCCCCAAGAGTCCCCACGCTGGAAGATGACTACCGACTTGACACCAGCGGCCCACATGACATCCGCGAGAGCAGGCGCTAGGTGACTGTCTGCTGTGCACATGCGAAAGAAGTTGTCGTTTGCTATTGCAAGGGTGGGGGAGGTCGAAGAGGAACTGAACATCAGCATGCCATGGGTATTAACGTATGAGAGTGAACCCTGTGCCTGTGACGACCAACCTCCGCCAATGAAGAGGTCCACTCCTGCCGCCTTCAACTCCTGAACCTTTTCTAAGTGAGTGGTATCCTGTCCATCTGCGTCCTTGTAGACGAAGTCAAAATTCACATTATAACCAAGCTTTGCCGCGTACGCGTTCAGGTCAGGTTTGACGATCTGCTCAAGGAAGGGCTGCCCAACCGAGTAAGAAGTTGAATCAGATGCTATGTAGCCGATTTTAACTGTTGTCCCGTCAAGCGGAGCAGGAACGGTCGCCTGATTCTGGTTTAGTATTACATGAGGCGTATCAGGAGACGCACCATTGGGCACCTGCCTCCAGTTACCCCATGTACCATCAATGTAGTATCGGTACCAGATGAGGTCACCAACGCTGCCCCGAACTGTGAGACATAGAGCGGTTCCGTTAGATGTCAGGCTAGGAGGCGACGGTGTTGTGCCGTCTAGCAGGTTCCAGCCGCTGAAGACGCCTACAGAGTCTATCCACCCGTGCCAGAGGCTCTGACCCGCGCCCTGGACCACAACATGTAGGTTATCGTTGAGGTACGCGGTGGCTGGCGCGAGGGCTGTTGAACCAGGTAGCTTCAGCCAGGAGCCGTAGACTCCGTTTGCCTGGTTGTATCGGCAATACCATATGTCGTTGTTTGTGCCTCGGACGACTAGTTGTGTGTATGTACCACCGGTGCCTTGGGCATGTCCTTGGATTACTGCTCCAACTACGGTTGTTGATAGCAGTAACATGACGATGACTGAGAATACTTTTAACGAAAACTTTCTCTCCATGAATAGACATTTTCCAGCGACAATATAAAATTTGCTTACTTCGGAAAAAAAAGAGCCCAAATTGGGCAAGTTTAAAGAAGTAAGTTTTGTTTTTTGTGCGGGTTAAGAGTAAAAGATGAGACATCGATATTGGCGATTTAAAAATCGAAACGAAAACGTGCTATTCCTAAATTGAAGCCATGTTGAGCTTAAGTGCGGGTTCCTACGACTTAGATCAGGTACAGAAATTGGACAAAGCACTCTTCAGCGCTGGCGCCGCAGTAGATGATTGCCACCGGAGTCAATTTCCTAGAAAGGGTTGTTGAATGTGACGCCTATATAAGTAAGTATTTTTGGATTGAAACAATGATCTGCGGTGGGGGACAACTTTTATGGCTGGTGCCAGCGGATCTTAGAGCGTGAGCCCTCAGAATTAAGGGGCTACGCAATCCAATTAACTTGTAATAATCTTAAATAGGCTGTTGATAATTGATGCTTCTAAATGTTCAAGTCCTCTTACTTAGACGATATTAAGAGGAGGGCCATTAGAAGTAGAGTTTGGTTTAAAACCCTCGATGGTTTAGAAAGAGGGATCATTAACCTTTCAGTAAAAGTCCTCGATAGTACTGTTACACTGTCTCGTCTAGATAATGTTCTATCAATAATCATTGCCAAAATCGAGGATGCGTTGAAGGGTGAATTTGAGAAGCGACTTGAGAGTTACGGGCTGAATCGTGCAGGTGAGATTGTCGATATAGCCATTCGTTTAGGACATGTTAGCGCCTTGGGATGGCTTAACGATGGCAACTTCGCGAGGTATGTCACTTTCATGAGTCTCAATTAGCATCCGTGAGTCCTAATAGTAAAACAAAAAAAGTGCACACGCGTATAATAGGGAGACTTTACTTTAATATGGAACAACCTAATACTACAAAATTTACATCCTTGGATAGCATCGATGCTCTTAGTGGCCTAAATCTCGCCATTGTGATTCCGGCCCTCGAAGAGGCAAAGAGCATTGCGGCTGTTCTCAATGATGTGGCGGCGACATTTGCATACCATGAAAAAGTTAGTATCATAGTTGTGGATGGGCATTCTAAAGATGGTACAGACGAGATTGCGAGGAAGAATGGAGCAATAGTCATCTATCAACACAACAAGGGATATGGGGATGCACTGAAGGCTGGCTTCAGATATGTAAAGAAGAATCTAGATGTGGAAGTCATAGTGATGATTGACGCTGACTCAACATACGATGCTAAAGATGTCCCCAACCTCATTGAACCAATTCTTCAGGAAGAATCCGATCTAGTGTTAGGCAATAGATTTGTTGGTATGCAAAGAGGATCCATGTCTGCAATCAATATATTGGGGAATAAGTTACTTTCTTGGTTCGCTCGGAGAACATTAAACATTGATGTTCATGACACACAGAGCGGATTAAGGGCATTTAGATCCACGCTTCTTGATAACATAGAACTCAATTCTGAAGGAATGCCACTTGCAATTGAGATGCTAGTGGAGGCTAGGTTCGTTGGAGCAAAGATAAGCGAGGTGCCAGTCAAATATAGAAAACGAGTGGGAAATACAAAACTCAATTCGCTAAGGGACGGCTTCGGGATCTTTGTAACCATAATCAGGCTAATGCGGGATACGCAGCCGTTAGCATTCTTTGGAGCAATTAGCCTCATCTTAGGATTGAGTGGTTTAGCACTCGGTCTAGATTTAACCAGAGATTGGATATTAACTGGTACTATTACTAGGATTCCGACTGTAGTACTCTCTGTTTTACTCTTAATTGGAGCTATGCAGTTTTTTTCACTTGGTCTTGTAGCCGACATGATCAAAAACCTCAGAAAAAAATGGATCAACAATTAGTCACGCGAGCTCCCACATGAAAAAGTAACAAACCTTGTGCGCTAAATGAAAATTTTGTTGACTTCAGATTATTTTCCTCCTCATTTCGGGGGTGTTGAAAATGTTGTATTTGAATTATCAAAAAAAATGGTGTCAAAAGGACACGAGATCCATGTATTGACCAGTAAACCTGAAGGGACACTTTCGGAGGAAATATTGGAAGGGATTTTTGTTCACCGAGTCAACTTCATTGATGTCAGTAAAACTTTTGGGCTTCAAATTTCGATAAGTTTAACCTTCGAGAAAAGGCTGAAACAACTAGTAAAAACAATCACACCTGACATAATTAACGCGCAAAATATCTTCTTTTTTTCCTCATTTATCACAGCTATGAATAAAGAAAAGATGCAATATCCTCTGGTGACTACTCTTCACATTGGAACCACCGAAAAACTCGGGGGTTTCTCAGGTTTTTTCGCTAAAATATTTGAAAAAACAATGGGAAAATACATCATTAATAATAGTGATATGTTGATCGCAGTCAGTCAGGAAGTAAAAAAACACGCCCTGTCTCTAGGTGCTAATTATCAAGCATTAGAGGTAGTCCCTAACGCGGTTGATGCTCTAAGATTTAAACCAAGAGAGAAAAAACTTCGAGACGGAGTCAATGTAGTTTTTGTGGGTCGCCTTATCTCAAACAAGGGACCAGATCAGTTCATTGAAGCTGCACGCAGGACAGCCACGGCGCTGCCCAACATTTCATACACTCTCATTGGAGATGGTCCTATGCGCAAAAGTCTCGAAAAAAGGGTTTCCCAGCTTGGATTAGATGATAGAATCCACTTTATTGGTAGGGTGGCAGATATGAGTGAGGTCCTGCCAGATTATGACATATTGATCCGACCGTCAATTACCGAAGGGATGTCTTTAACACTCCTTGAAGGAATGGCCAGTGGTCTCGCAGTCATTTCTTATGATGTGCCC
>CAVYLP010000005.1:0-95435 GCA_963769425.1 Candidatus Bathyarchaeota archaeon
ATCCTTTTAATAAAGAGTTGAGAGCCAACAGAAGAAAATTAATTGAGGATTGCCAAACTCAGGTCCAAGCTCGGAAAACGGGACTAGCTATTTGGTTCTGTCAAGTCTTCGGTTGGTCAGGGGGTTGTTCCCTCAACAAGAACCTATACCAATGAATTTAGCATCACTTTTAGAATTTCTCAAAACATACGTACCGCATATACAGTTTTTATACTCGGCGGGTAAGTCCACGGGAAACCGTGCCCAAATGGGCGAGAGAGAAAAACAGCTACTTTAAATCCTTGATTCCCTTGATGAGGGCATCAGTCATCTTATTTGGAAGGCTGTCGATTGACTTTTTCAGTTCGTCCACCGAACTCTTCATCCCACCCATCGAGCTTTTTAACTCTTTCTTGGTGGCGACCAGCTCCTTCGATATGTTACCGTACTTCTTTTCCATGATTTGGAAATTATCATTGGTGTCACTTCTCAATAGGGCAACCTCACCTTGAAGTCTGGAGAAGTTCAGTTTGGCCATCTCAAACGATTCGAGTGATTCCTGTTCATATGGCGAATACGATCTGTCATCCCCATAGTCAATCTCGAATCCTTTATACTCTTTCCAAGTTGGTGAATAACCTTCTTCTCCTTCCCAATAAGGCTCTATTTTGCGGACGTTAAGGCTGAACGGGTCTTCTGGTTTCCCCTTTACTTCAACTGTTTTCAACAAACGTTCTATACTGTTCTTGTCGCCTTCGCAATAGATTTCGACCCTGCCTCTTTCCACGTTGCGGATGAGACCTTTTACGCTGTATAAGGTTGCGATGTGTTTAACCAAAGCCCTATAGCCGACGCCTTGGACCGTCCCTTCGACAAGCACTCTAGCCTTAGCCATTCTGCCTACCTTCGGTTGGTATACAATAAAGCTTTGCCCGATCTGCCAAGCGGCTTCATACCATCTATGCTAATTTGTCAACTAACACTATATAAAATGACAGCATACTGATTTGTCAGTGAAGAAGGCGCTTTGCTTGGTCATGACTTGGATTGTGCCTTTTCCGCAGAAAGGGCATGGCCAATAATCGTAATCCAGAGGTATAAGCGTATTTTTTTAATTAATAAGGTGATGTGGATTTATTGGGAAAGATTATGGAACCATTTTTACGGCTCACCGATCAACCGAAAGGTTCACAACCCTATGGAAAGGACGGATCGACTAAAGAGGTAATAAAACCGAAGAACCTATCCATCTAATCTATCAACTGATTCTTTATAACCCCTGATCAACCGAAGACTTGACAGAACCCAACTTTCTCATTCTCGTTATCTAAAAGCAGTTCCACTGCGTTATTCTTCAAATTATGTGCATATTTTTTTGTTATTCCACTTTCTAGGGCTTTCTCACGAAGAAAAAGCCTATAACCTATCTCTTTACTTTCGGCCCTTCGATGAGAACTCTCTTAGTGACCACCTTTTAACACTCACCGAATCGGTCTTCTACAAGTAAAGCAGGCCATAGATTAAAGTTATCTTTCATTATAGGTAAATTATGCTTACGGTAAACTGATGATTATTATTGTACACACTTTAGTGATTAATGATTGAAATAAAAATGATGGGAATTGTAGGTCCCTAAAAATTCGCTCTCGTTGCTTCCATCCATAATTGTAAATTTTCCATCCTAAGGTAGTCTTTGGTTATATTTTCTGTAGGGGTCGCTTTATCTGTTGGATCCTCCAGCATATTTAACGCCAGATTAAGGAGCTGAATCAGGCTGTCTAGTGACGTATCTGAAATGATGCGCGGCTCGGCCCGGGGGAGCCTGATGCTCCTAGTGGGCCAGATAGTCACAGCCATCATCTCGACTTTCACAGTCATCTGGATGGCCAGGTTCCTAGGCCCCACAGCCTACGGCCAATACACAATCGCGTTACTACCCATCTCAATCGCCCTACTCTTCCAAGACCTCGGAATGAACACCGCATTGATGAGATTCTGCGCCCTATATCGACACGAGAGACGACACTCTGAACTCAAGACAATCGTCGTAACCGGGTTAGTCTTCAGCATATTTACAAGCATCATAATCAGCGCGGCAATGTACCTATTCGCCGACCCAATCGCCACAGTCTTCCTAAAGAGACCCGAGGTAACGCCGCTGGTTCAGGCTTCGGCCCTAGCTGTGCTAGGCGGTGGAGGCCTCCTGACAACGATTCAGGCTATACTCGTCGGCTACGAGATGATGGGGGTCAGGAGCTTCACCCAGATCTTCTGGTCACTCATGCGAACAGTCTTCACAGTAGCACTACTACTAATTGGACTCGGTGCTTTTGGGGCTGTATTAGCCTACACAGCTTCCCAGATTGTCGCCGGGTTGGTCGGAGTTCTTCTTGTCTTCTTAGTCATCAAATTCGAGGGAGGAAAAACGAGTCTCAGCTGGACCGTATTAAGGAAATTTCTCAGTTATGGACTCCCTGTCTCCATGGGATCTCTAATCGGCGGAGTCCTATCCCAATTATTCAACAGCCTAATGGTCATATATGTAGCCACTGACCTAATCGGAAACTACGGTGCGGCCACAAACTTCGGCGTCCTCGTATCCTTCCTAACCGTCCCCATCTCAACGACCCTCTTCCCACTCTTCAGCAAGTTCAAGAAGAATGACGTAGAGCTAAAGGCGATCTTCCGCTTAGCCGTCAAGTACACTGCGATGATAACGATACCCGTGGTCCTAGTAATCATAGCACTCTCAGCACCACTCACCCGGATCATCTACGGAGTCGACTATCCATACGTGGCCGAATACCTCAACCTATACATCCTGACCTTCGCCTGGGAAGGCTTAGGCGGCATCTCCCTCGGAAATGCAATCAGCGGAGTCGGCGAGTCAAAGGTAAGCTTCCGAGCAAGCGTCTACACATTCATCACAGGAACAATCCTAGTATTCGCCCTCGGCCCAACCTATGGAATAGTTGGAATACTGATTACAATGATAATTTGCCCTAGAGCTGGCTGGATCTATCAGATCACCTGGGCGAAGAAAAACATGAATCTGACTGTGGATTGGGGCTCGACGGTAAAAATATACTTAACCGCATTCGCAGCATTCGCAGCCACATACCTATTGGTTTCAGTATTGAGTCTGAAAGGTTGGATAGCATTAGTCGCTGGAGGGTTAACGTATTTACTAATCTATGCCTTTGGACTTCCTCTCAGTGGTGCAATAAAGAAAAGTGACCTCTCTCAACTTGGAGTCCTTGTTGAGGGATTAGGTCCGATAGGACGAATCGGTAGATCGCTTCTCTCGATTTTGGGCAGATTCACAAAAGACTGATTTCGAAGGCTAACCCGTGTCTAAGCTATTGATTCTTGTGACTGTCATTGTCGCGAGAAACGTGATTGCCGAAGCGATGATGAATCCCACCGAGTAACCGTACAATGTTATCAGGATTCCCCCAACTGCGGAGCCGATTGCTGCAGCAATTGCTGTTGCCGATATGAGTTGGCCAACCACGCTGCTCTTCCGATCCTCAGGTGCCTGCGAAATAGCGAAGCTACTTAGAGGTAGCCACAGCATCGCGTAGAATACGTTGATCATGGCTGAGATGATTAGGGGGAAGATGAAGACGTAACTAGGTGGGCTTGGGATTAAGAAGGGGAGAGGAGCCCAACATAGAACGAGGAGTGCACGAGCTGAGATTAGATCCTTCAAGTGTTGAGGACCAGTTTTTGCTCGAGGGGCTATCCAGATGAAGGATACAGCTGCAGCTATGCCGTTGCCAACGTTTAGGGCGAGAATAAGGCTGTCACTTAGGCCGAGGGCCTTCATGAGCGGAGTCATCCCTACGGAGTAGATGCTTATCCCCGTCCAGTGAATGAAGGCAGTGATCATGAGTAGCTGAATCGAGCTCAACCTATTCAGGCTGGTTGGTAGCCTGATTTTCCGAATGTCAATATGTTGGAGTAGAGGTCTTGGTGATAAAAGTCCTTCAACGTCATGTAGCATTTGGCTAAATGAGTGCCTCTCGAATGTAATCACCGGCTCCTTCCCAAGTCTCCACAAGAAAAGTGCAGCCAATAAGCAGACGCCGGCTGAGATGTAGAAGAGGCTCTGTGTAGGATAGTAATTAGCTGCAAAAGTGAATGCTAATAGGCCGACTATGTTTCCGATGCTCATTATTGAATTAAGCCGTGCAATCTCCCCTGACCAGTTTTTACCCATGCAGCATTCAACGGTGTACATCACGGCGATTGGGGCGACGCCGCTACTCACGGCTATCACGAGTGTGTAGAGAATTGTGATCTGGGGAATCCCATTCACTATACTCAAGGCTGCAAAAAGGGGAACGAGGATAACCGAGAAGAAAAGTAGGTAGATCTTCCTCTGAGAGGAAACGTCCGATAGGCGCCCCCAAACCATGGAGAGAACGAAGCTGGCCGCTGAGCCCGCTGCGCTGATCGCGCCCACCTCCGCAACACTTGCACCTAATGAAAGCGCGACAAGTGTAACTAGCAAGCCGGGGTTCCCAATGGCCATGTAGAGGGGAATCATAGAGAGATGCCAGCGCGTCTCCTTCTTGTCACGAGACATTAACTGATGATTCCCTCACACAGCCCACATCTTTAGGGGTTATAAATAAAGTAACCATTAGCGTTGATGCTAAAACTCTTTACATACTGAATGTTATCGATTTTTTACTCAGGAATATGCTAAGTAGGCCATCTATAAAGGTACTTAACTAGGTAAAATGTCCCAGTAATTATGGATTTACCCACTTTAAGCCTCCTCCTACAGCTACTAATCTTCGCTATGCTAGTTTTCGGGTATCTCCGATTCAGAGCTGGTGACCTTAAAGGCCATGGATTGGTTCTAGCTACAGCTACGGTCATTCACATTGGAGTGATTATTCTCAGGATGATACCTGCAATGGCAGCCGATCCCGAGTTTACGTATATCACCCTCGATCCCGTGAGTCTAATTCACTGGGGACATGTTGCTCTGGGTCTTCTCGCCCCAGCCCTAGGAGTTTACATATCCCTGAGGTGGTTTGTGCATGGCTCCGATCCTCGTTTTTGCAGGGGTAAATGGCTGATGAGGATCACGTTCGTAACTTGGTTAGTGTCCCTACTGTTTGGCATTGTTATGTATTTTATAGGCTAGTTTTTTCACCTAGCATACTCGTACGTCTACAGAAATAGATCTTTCTCCCTAGGCCAAACCAAGTCCGCGGCCTTCGATGCCTCATCAAACCGAACCGTGTAACCTCGTATGATCGCTGCAGGCGTCCCCTCCGAAGCTTGCCCGATCACCAGCTCAGCTGCCGCCGCTAACTCATCAGCGATGGCAATCCTCTTCACCTTCAACTCGTACCCGAAGAGGTCCGTCTCCCCCCTCCTGTCGAGAATAACGGATAACCCCGATGCTCCGATGGCGACGTTCACCTCGCCGTCCTTGTGAGCTCGACCATGTGTATCTGATATAATCACAGAGACCTTTTTTCCGGATAACTCCTCCAACCTAAGGCGTATAGCCCTCGCTGAAGCATCGGGGTCCAAGGGTAACAACGCCACCTTCTCACCACCCTCAACATTTGACTTATCGATGCCCGAGTTTGCACAGACGAATCCATTCTTCGTCTCGGTAATGAGGATGCCCGGTGCCATTCTCCTCACGGCCCTTGATTCCCTCAAGACTACTTCTACGACTCTTGGATCCTTTCCCGTGTACGCTGCAAAGTTGTTCGCTGGACCGGACGGTGAGACAGTAGCGAGATCGATAAGTCTGTTCTCAGCTTTTGATACGATCTTATGGGTTACGACGATAATGTCGCCGTCACATATTGGGTTTCCGAGCTTATTCGAGGCCTCTATTAATAACATAGGGACATCGTCCCAAGCCTTAATCATGGGTAGACCTGTCAGGGGGATGATTTGGATGCTCATTGACATTTACTGAATAGAGATAACTATTAACAAGTTTGTTCGATTACGAATTCAATTATTAGAAAAATATTGTAGTCTATCGGAAAAAAACTTTTAATTTTTTGTATAGATGCTCTCCGTTTCTAATATTTCTCGATGCTCATTATCAGAAATCCGTACACAAAGATCATTGACTCCGCCATCACGATCACGTCGTAGAAGGGTCCACCCCTAATGAACAGTATACCTCCCGTTCCTGATACCCAGACAAATACTAGGGCGGCAAGGATGAAGAATCGCGCACTCGCACTCTTCCTAAGAGAGATGAAAAGTGAGGCTATAATTAGTACTCCAGTAAAGAATGCTAAAACGAAGTGCACATACCAAATAGTGCCAAAGAGGGCGCTGAAAATCGATGTGACACCAAATAAAACGTGGAAGGAAATCGACGCTAACGCTGCATAGACCAATTTTAGTTTAAGATCCTTTGGGTCAGTTCTTATTCGGCCCAGACTGTTCGCTACTTTAGCTAAGGATATTCCCGTGATGGGTATTCCTACCCCGATTGTGGCGGTCATAGCGAGGTTGATCAGGTCCATGTTGGCCGTGGTGGGGTTCCCCAGGAAAATCCAGCCTGTGGATCCACCAAATATTGCTACGAGAAAGAGCCCAACGTTGAGCAGGTAAATACCCCTGAATCCGCGTAAACGAGCGAGAACCCCCACCGTTCCGCTGACGACCGCGAAGCTAGCCGCTAGAAATCCGTGCAGCATAACGATTGGCGAGGTGACAGCTGCTTCCTGAATAACCAAGGCCTGCCATACCCCAACCGAATAAGTTAGAATCAGCAGGAAGGCCTGGAGGTAGATCAGACTGACGAGCAACTCCCCACCTTCCACTAACTGACGCGTGGAGTTCTTTGGCTGTGATGCTTGGCTCATCTTTTCCCCTCCCCAAAGATCTGCTTCATCGTAATGGCTTGAACCACATCGAGGGTCGCGTAGTAGGCGAGGAAAAACGCGAGCATGAAGATCAGCGACATAACCCATCCACCGACCAGTGTCAACGAGCCAGTTGCCCTGCCCCCACCGGTTGCGAGGAATAAGAGTCCACCTACAGAACTCACAGATATGGACGCGAGGGCTCCGAAGCTGAAGAACGCGGCTCTCCTCATCCCATAAACGTAGGCAGCGATCATCACGAAGAATGAGAAACCAAAGTTCAGTGTCGTGAGAATCATGTGCAGAATGTTAGTCGGGTCGCCTATGTTGATGGTATTGACGCCCGACGTTATCCAGATGTTAATGTACATGCCTGTAAAGTAGAGGAATAGATAGACTACGAAGTTTAGGTAGCACACGTTGAGGATGATCTTGAGGTTGGGGAGGCTCAATCCACTTGATGCCTTTAGCGGTTTCTCTGCCCCAATGTGTTGCTTACCCAGAACTTTGCCGGATGCGTCTAGTAATCCGTACTTGAGGAGAACATCCTCACGGTAGACAAAGATCCTGCTCAGGAAGGTAAGTGTGACTGCTATCATGAAGACTGAGGCCATGATGAAGCTAGAAACGTTCCCATAAGTACTCAGGCTAACGGCCTGGGTGGAGTAATATATGAAGAGTGGCCCTCCTATGAATCCCCCACTCCTGACTGAGATTGCGGCGACGTGCAGCCACGAGACCTTATTTAGGCCTAGTTTCCTGGCTGCGGGAATAATGGGTATACTCATGCCTGTGCTTAGGACTGCAAAGAGCCCATGGGCGAGTAGCAGCGGGGATGTGAGCATCTCGGTTAGAATGCTCGTTGCAGTTGGTTGGAGTGTACCCGGCACCTGGTAGTAGTAGTTTACTACCATCCCCATCGCGATGGTGCCCCAGTAGAAGAAGAATTGAAGGTATAGCCATATGTGGATATTGTGTAGTATCTTAGAAGCATCGACTTTTTTTCCACTCATTCAATTAAACTAATTGAAGAAATGAATTTAAACCGATAACAAAAAGGGGAAAATTTTATTGGATTTCCGAGATTATTTCACTATAACCATACCCCACATGCCCAGGTCGGTGTGTCCAGGGACTGGGCAGAGGTAGTAATAGGTACCTGCTTGATCCGGTGTGAAGGTTACTGAGCCACTCTGCCCCGGTGTTATTGGGTTCGACGCGGATCCAACAGCTGCGTTCCACATCGTCGTCGCAGTTGCGCTGTTGGCGTTCTTGATGACTAATGCGTGCGGGAACTGACCAACATCGTAGAAAGTCAATGTGTACGTGATCCCAACTGTCATGTTAAGAGTCGGACCCGGTGACTTCAGAGCGCTCTGAGTTAGACCGAATCCATAGACCGACGCAGAGACCTCGCCCCCGTAGATGGAGATCGAAGCAGTCATTGTTGATCCTGTTGTTGACCCTGGGGTTGACCCCGGTGGTGGTGGAATGCTCGTTTGAGTCCCCATCCAATAATAGTAGCCACCTACAAGTTACAACAATTACTACCACGGCAACAGCCGCGTAGACAACCGTTTTAGATGCCATTCATAACACCTCTTAACGATCGAACTTTTTTTCCTCAACTATTCCTCAGGAATGTTTCTTTTTAAACCCGTAACAAATTGCGTTGTTTTTAAGGCTATTCAAAGTTCAACTGTTTATAATCAAAGTTTTAGTAGAAAATCTATTGCGAGTAAGATCATGGGCGAAAAAAAATCGAATAAAAAAAATGATATGAAAGCCAAAAAGCCTGACGAGAGTCGACGTAACTTCTTGAAGTACGCCGGAGTTGGAGCAGCTGGAATAGCTGTCGGTGCGATCGTAGAGTATCCTTTCCTGAACGGTGAGGTTCAGAGCGCGAACAGCCAACTGCAGACTGCGAACAGCCAGCTGCAAACAGCCAACCAGAAGATCTCCACCCTGAACTCTCAGCTTCAAACAGACACCTCACAAATATCCAGTCTCCAGGCACAGGTTGCAGAGAGTTCAGCATTCATCTCCTTGAATCTAAAGGAACAATCACTCCTCGAGTCGATTGTTGAGAGCCATCGTCCCCACGGACGCAAATGGGCCGGGGGCAAAAGAGGCAGGGGTCATCTACTTCATCGACAAACAGCTCGCGACTGATTATGGCAAGAGTGCTAACGATGTACGATGAAGGGTCCATTCATCCCACAGGGAATGAGTGGCCCGATCACCGTTGGAGGCATTACGTATCCTGGTGGGACCCCCTCGGTCCCATTTGCTGGTGGGCAGCGTCTCCAGTACTCGATGGCTATGAAGGAGTTCTGGCGGTACGGTCTGCTTGCCCTTCAGGCTTATGCAAACTCAGCTTATGGATCCGACTTCGAGAAGCTGACTGGTCCTCAGAAGACTCAGGTTTTGACTGACCTCTTCAACAATAAGCCCACGAGCTTCAACTCGATCATGCCACAGGACTTCTTCAACGAGCTGATCTTCATGGCTTGGTCCGGCTTCCCTAATGGACCCCTCATACGGGGGGAACATCAATATGGTCGGTTGGAAGCTAGTGGCATTCAACGGTACTAACATGGGCAACTTCTACGGGGAGGGGCTTCACTCCGTGGATCTCATGGTAGCTAACAAGCCGACGCGGCTGCAACCCGCGAGTCTTGGGCAGTTCCAGAAAGGAGGGGGGGTGATGTAAATGAGTAATGTAATTCAGCATCCGGAGGTCGACGTACGTCGTCCTTGGCTTAGGCGCTATGGGTGGAGTGGTGGCGACTGAGATCGCGAAGGCGGGCTTCAAGACGGTAGGCCTAGAGAGAGGGCCCTACTGGGACTTCGTCAGCGATTTCACAACCACGAAGTACGACGAGTGGGGCATCGGCTTCATGCGCAAATACGACCACTCCTTCGCGGTGTCAGCGCCGACTCTTAGAAATGATCGATCGCAGTTTGCTTTGCCCGTGAGAAGGAGCACCGCAGGCGGCGCCGGTCAGTACATATCTGAGGGCTTCGGTGTCGGCGGGATGACGCAGCACTACGGGGGCCTCATGGGGAGATTCCCACCATGGGTCTACCAGATGTACTCTGAGACGGTTAACAAATACGGGCTGGATTTCCTCAACAAGACGATACCCCACCAGGACATCAACGATTGGCCGATGACCTACGACGACTACGTACCATACTATAACAGATGGGAAAAGATGTGGGTGTGTAACTGGCACCGACAGAGGGTCCACTGGTCCCTGGACTAACAGGTTACCCACTACCTCCCTCCCCCCCGACACCGGTAGGAACCATGTACCGTGACGCCGCTGAGTCGCTCGGCTACCACACTTACCCCACACCCACATCCCTAGCGACGCAACCATTTACCAACGAGTATGGAGTACAATGCAATGCGTGCGTCTACGACGGCTGGTGCGGGGCAGCTTGCAACTACGTCTGCGAGACGGGTGCCAAGGCGAACCCCGCGAACAGGACTATACCCGCAGCCCTGCAGACTGGGAACTTCGACATGAGGACTGGAAGCTGGGTCTACAGGCTAGACACAGACTCAACAGGTAAAGTAACCGCAGCACGATACCTAGATCTAGAAGGGAACGTGCACGTCCAACCCGCGAAGGTCTTCTTCAACGGCCTCTGGGGATACAACCTAATCAGGATGATGCTACTCTCAGGCATAGGGAAGCTACCTACGACCCAGTGAACATCAAGGGCTCACTCGGAAGGGGAGCTGCAAACGGTGTACCAGCCGCAACTGTTCGGAGCATCTCGGGTACACTCGACACCGTCGGAGGAAACGCATATTCCGCTGGAAACGCCCTCGCGGGTGGCTTCACCATCATGGAGTTCGCCGACGACTTCGTAGACCACACAGGTCTAGACTTCATCGGAGGTGCCTACCCCTTTGGCATCGGAGGCTACCTTGGTGGCGGCCCCGGCAATTTCAACCTCTACGCGAATGGACCCGACACTACCATGATGGGGAGCGCTTTCAAGGCAAGCCTCAAGGACACCTTCCTGCCTCAGAAGCTGACGATAAACATAGCACCATACGGTATGTGGCCTCCGACGACCGACTGGTTCATCGACATCGACCCACACTACACCGACGCATACGGCGACCCAGTAGCTAGGATGACACTCGACTACGGCCTCAACACCTTCAAGTGCGCCAACTACTTCGCACCCAAATACGCTGATATACTGACAAAGATGGGGGCGACGAACGTAACGGTCTCTGATCCGGTCTCAGGCGAGGACCAGCACATGTTCACATTCCCAGCGCACATAAGGGGTGATGCCAGGCTTGAACGGATCCAACCATCTCCGTCTTGAACAAGTGGCACCAGTGTTGGAAGAGCGAGAACCTCTTCGCAGCGGGCGAGGTCACCGACCCTGTAGGTGACAACACGACTGTTGGCTAGACTGGCATCGAGGAACCCACCCAGCTCGGGGCGGCGAGCTACGTCGCAGCAGAGGGGATTAAGAAGTATCTCCAGAGTCCAGGAATGCTCGTTTAAAATCCGGGTCGATTATCTTTCCTTGATAGATTATTTGCCACTCATTTTAATGCCAGATAGATTTGAAGTTTCTACACCATTACTTATTATAAAAGCGACGAAGAAATCCTATCTCTAATTCGTTTCTTCATGCCCCTGATTTGTCTTGTTTTTCGATCTTCTGTCCTGAACGAAGAGTATCGCGAGGACTAACGCAACGAGGATTCCGTATACCCACCATATCGATGGATTTGTCGATATTATATCGAGGCCGGTGATTGCGATCACGGCAAGTATGATGAGAATTCGCAGATTACGTGTGAGTCCCTCGTCCATGCCTCAGATGTTATCGAGGTTGTTCATAGGTTCTTCCCCATAATAGGCGCGCAACCTTGTCTTTAAATTGACAACAGACGCTAAGAAATCTCACCAATCCCGTTGAATACTCTTTCACATACTCAGCTATATATAGCGAAGTCGTCGGGGACGCGTCGCCGGAACCATCTGAAACGTGTCAAAAACCATTGAATATCCATTGAAAACCGTTGCATTCCGGGTGCCTTCAACATCCATTGAAGGGAGTGGATCGCGGTTCATTGAACGATGTGAATGGAGGCGTTGTGAGTGGACGCCATTCAATCTAAGGCGTAACACTGTATGGATTTGTTCATTCATCGGTGTGAAGGCGTCCCGTGGAAACACCTTATTAGTGGTTACCACTTACAGTTGCCCCAAAAACTCAAGGATTAGCATCATCCAGGTGGGGGTCTTACACCTAGAGTGACTGCGATGTTGGTGGGAGTATTACTTCTCAGGATATTGAAGGTAATAGTATCGCCCGGTTTCTTGTTGCGCTCAATGTAGACCATAAGGTTGTAGAAAGTCTTCAACGGATGGCCGTCTGCGCCAGTGATGACATCGCCACCTATGGAGAGCGGTGCGCCGTCGACGGTTACTGTGCTCGTCCCACCCCTTAGACCCGCATTACCAGACGGTCCACCGGAGACGACCGAGGTAACGAGGGTACCATATGTGCCCGCTGGGAGATTCATAGCAGAAACCACTCCCCGGGTCACGTCGACTCCGCTGATTCCGAGGTACGGGTGATTGTAACCCCCTGTTGCTATGAGGCTGGGTGCCTCACGTGTCACAGTATCACTGGGTACCGCGAAGTTCAGGCCAGAGGATGTCGACGTCGCCCCAGCTGTATTAATCCCGACGACTTCTCCCCGTGAGTTGAGTAACGGGCCACCACTGTTTCCTGGGTTAACAGCTGCATCAGTTTGGAGCACGTCCACAATGAGATACCCCGCGCCCTCATCTAGCGTTCGCCCAACTGCACTGATTATCCCCTGTGTCAAAGTGTCTGTTAGTTGGTAGGGGTTCCCAAGAGCGTATACCTGGTCACCCACGACTAAGGCTGATGAAACGCCAATCTTAAGAGGTTTGAGGAGCGCCGCTGGAGCTGTAACCTTTATGATCGCAATGTCTGAGTAGGGGTCAGCTCCAACAAGAGTGGCGTCGAGGGTTGTTCCATTTAAAAAGGTGACTGTTATTCCCCCACCTGATGTCGCCCCGGCGATCACGTGGTTATTAGTCACAATACGCCCAGTTGAGTCGTAAACAAATCCACTTCCCTGGTCAACGCCACCGGCTACAGGCACTTCAATCAACACGACGCTGTTGGCTGTCTGGTTGTAGATCTGTTGGGGGGTGAGTCCTGTCGGAGGTGGTGTTCCTCCACCTGAGCCTCCACCAGTGCTTATTCCTGCAACTGTGGATTCAAGTGTAGTGATTTTCGTGTTTAAATCTGTTATTTTTGAGTCTAGGGTCGATAGCTGCGTGTTTGTCTGTTGCACTGTCGAAGCCAAGGTCGACGTTTGAGCAGTAAAAGTGCTAACTTGGTTTCCTACACTAATAAAGACGTACGCTGAGAAGCCGATTGCGATGATGGCAATTATTATCGCAACAGCTGCCAGCGTGTTTCCTCCTCCCCTCACAGGGGCTGTGTTCTTAATCTCAGGTTCAACAGACGTTTTTCATTCACTTCCTCTTACCAGTCTTTTTTTCTCCAAGGATCGAGAAATGAAGGGCTGCTTATGAACCCCTAAGAAGATGAACTAATAAAAATTCAAATTCAATGGCTGAGGGTGTACTAAATAGCCAAAAGCTGAAGCCTTTCCTCGACTTTCCACTGAGAGCCAAAATGAATCCAATCCTTGAATCTTTATGAAACGATCTGTGATCTAGGGACCACCTTACTAAATTGAATAACCTCGGTAAATCATACAATACCCGGAGCATGACTCACCTAACGAGAATCAGTTTCGGCGTAACATCAGCCATCGTCACCAGCTTAGCCTTCATAGTCAGCCTAAGCGGAAATGTAGAGCCGCGGATGCCGATAGTCGGCTCTCTACTGGTATTTGCGATAGCTGATAACATATCAGACTCCCTAGGAATACACATCTTTCAAGAATCCGACCTCAAGAAGCCAGGCATCATTAACACATCCACTTTCTCCAATTTCATCGTCAGATTCGTCGTCATACTCTCATTCGTCGCAGCTGTTTACTTTTTACCAATCCAACTGGCGGTGATCTCTTCAGTGATCTGGGGGATCTCGATCTTGATGGCTCTAACATACCTAATAGCAATCGAGCGTAAAACAAAGCCCCTACCAGCAATGCTAGAGCATCTTCTGATAGCTGCACTAGTTGTCGTTGCGAGTTTCCTTTTCCGATCCTGGATATCTACCTTATTCAACATGTGAGAACTTGAGAGACCCTCGTTACAAAAATCATCGATTTTAAAAAAATTGGAAAAAGCCCCATCATCTAGGTTTTAGGTATTTGGCGGCCTCGATCCAGATCGTCGCGACGAATGAGGCGACTATCACCGTCGCCCAGTCGAACCAACCCAGCGCAGTGACCTTAACCAGCCCCTGCAGGAAGGGAACGTATACAACCGCGAGTAGCAGACCGACTGCAGAGATGGCCCAGAGAACCATCACCCGATTAGAAAATAGCCCCCTCTTGAGGAGTGGTTCCTTCTCGGATCTCCTCACGAAGGCGAGGAGGATGTGGCTCACTATCCAAGCTGAGAAAGCGACCGTCTGCGCGTACACTAGGTCTCCGCTACGGTAGTAGGCCGTTAGGTAGCAGAAGCTCACAGCCACGAATAGGCTCAGGGCACTCGCAAAGATCCCCGTCAGCGTACCCCTATCAAGGAACTTCATCGACGGATTCCTCGGGGGCCTAGACATCAGATCCGACTCGAAGCCCTCCGCGACGAAGCCACTGGACGCGGCCAAGTCCATGAACATCTCGAGCAATATGATCTGGATCGGGGCAAAGGGAAGCGGGACATCGAGGATTATTGGTAACGTGAAGATGAGGACGAGCGCCACCTTAACAGCGAGGTAGTACTTTACCCCCTTCCTGAGGTTATCAAAGATCTTCCTACCCTCCCGTACAGCGCTACCGATGCTCACAAAGTTGTCATCGGTGAGGACTATATCGGCGGCCTCCTTCGCCGCGTCCGTCCCCCTGACACCCATCGCGATTCCTATCGCGGCCTCCTTGAGCGCCGGCGCATCATTGACGCCGTCGCCGGTGACCGCCACCACCTCACCACTCTCCTTTAGAACCCTCACAATCCTGAGCTTATGCTCAGGCGTGATGCGTGAGAAGACTGAGGTCGTCTTCACCGCCCTCCCCAACTCCTCGTCGCTCATAGCCGTAATATCCGGGCCAGTCAGAACCTCGTGAGCGTCGATGCCAACCTGAGACGCTATCGCCTTAGCCGTCTCAGGGTGGTCACCAGTCAGCATGATGACCCTGATCCCAGCCTCCTTACACATCTTGACCACGTCTGGGACCTCCTTCCTCGGGGGGTCAATGAAACTGAGTATCCCCGCGAACACTAACCCGCCCTCAGGAGTCTTGTCAACATCCTCATCATCGATGTCCCTGTAGGCTACGGCGAGTGCGCGTTCACCCATCTGAGCAATTTTCTCAATCGCCTCGTTGACCCTGCCTCGAACCGAGGCACTTAAGGCGACGGCTCGCTCCCCCTTCAATATCTTGGTGGACCTAGCAAGGACCGCCTCAGGTGCGCCACTGGTGTAGACGCGGAGCTTGGTACCTTCCCTATAGACGTAGGAGGCCGTCTTCGACCTTGTGTCAAAGCTGAACTCGTTGACGAGACTCCTCTTAGCCAGATCCTCCGTCGAGACACCGGAGCTGGTGGCCGCATCAACAACCGCGGCCCCCATAGGGTTGAAGCCCCTGAACCTGTCACTGGTAAGCGTAGTCTGGCCGCGAGTAGCTAAGACACCCATCTCGAGGATCCCCCGCTCCGACGCGTCAGCCTTTGGCTCCGATAATTCACCCTGCGAATATATGTGGCCCAGCCTCATCACACTCTCGGTGATGGTGCCCGTCTTGTCGGTTGCAATGATCGTCACGCTTCCAAGGGTCTCTGAGGCCCTCAGGCGCTTGACCAGAGCCCCACGTTGACTCAACGCGTACGTGCCGACCGCGAGGACCATCGTGATGATGATGGGTAACTCCTCCGGAATCACCGCGAATGAGAGTGACAGCCCAGTCAGGATCATAGTCTGCAGCGGCTGACCCCTCAAGTATCCGAGGGCAGGAATCGAGACGCTGAATATGAGAGCGATCCAAACAAGCGTCTTCGACAGCTGCTCCATCGCCTCCTGAAGAGGCGTCTTCTCCTCCTTGACCTCTTCAGTCAACGTCGCGATGTGGCCAAGCTCCGTGTTACGCCCAGTCGTCGCGACGATTGCAGCACCCTCTCCCTGAACAATGAGGGTCCCAGCTAGGACCATGTTTGTAAGTTCGGTGACCTGCGTACCCTCGGGCAGCACGACGTCAGCGGCCTTCGGCACAGGCATAGACTCGCCTGTGAGGCTCGACTCATCGAGTTGAAGCCCGAACGATCTGTATAGCCGCGAGTCGGCGGGGATCCTCTCCCCGACGCTGAGCGGTAGCACATCACCAGGCACAAGCTCAGCTGACTCAACCTCACCAACCTTACCATCACGCAGAACTAGGGGCCTAGGTGTCGTGAGCTCCTTCAGCGAATCGATGCCCTGCTCCGCTTTCCACTCATTGTAAACCTCACTAAGGACCAGCACCGCGATAACCGTGAAGATCGTCGCAGCGTCGAGGATACTACCCCAGATACTATAAAGCACACCCACCCCAATCAGGAGGAGGATCATCGGTTCACGACTCTCCTCCTTGAGTGCATCCCAGAAGGTCTCCTTCTCCTCCTCACCGAGCGTATTCTCACCGAACTTCTCCAAACGCAGCTTCACCTCATCCGAGGTGAGGCCCCTCTCAGGGTCAGTTCCAAGCTCTTTGATGAACTCATCGAACTCCTTCGACGCGGCCTTCGCCGTCTCCGATGCCTTACTCATGAAATCGCCTTGAATGTGATGTTAATGGTCAATCCGCTGTTCGACGATATATCAGTATCACAATAATGCTCAAAAACCCTGCTTGGCTAGATGTGTTATTGATGTTCGGCGTGCTCGAAGAACCTCAAAATAATCTATTCAGCGACAGACTATCCTCGTAAATGATCTTGCTGGAAACATTGACGTCCCCAGAGGACCCCATGACGTCCTTATCGAGAAAAAGAAGAAAATTGAAACAAACTACTTCAGTTTCGTCTTCGATAACTGCCTAGCTAGGAGGAAGACGATGAGCGCGATGACTAAGAAATTAATCAACACGCCGATGAAGTCCCCGTACTTTATTGCCTGTGTACCGATGGGGATCGACGCAGTCCTCCAATCGCCACCTGGAAGGAATACAGTGATCACGGGCATCAGTAGGTCGCCCACTAAAGCGCTCACTAGTGCCCCCGCGGCGCCACCTATGATGAAACCTATCGCTAGGCCAACTACCCCGTACTTGTTTAGAAAGTCCATGAACTCCTCGCTGAAGGTCTTCTTAGCGGGAGGTGGAGGAGGAGGCGCAGGCTTAGGCGTCAAAAGCTCCTTGATCTCAGTTAGCCTCTCAAGCATCTGATCCTCGGTCTGCTTCTTTGACATATCCTCACCAGATTGTATGATGTTTTTAAAGGATATTTAACATACACGGGGAAGAAATATGAATTATTTCGTATATGCCGATTATAGATATTTTTGTAACTATATGAAATAACTAAAAAATTGGTACATTTAATCCTTGCAGAATAACTGACAACCATCCCTGCAGAAATAACTCTTAGGATTACCCTCGCGGAGCCCATGCTTGATGAAAGTAGGACACCCACTACACTCACACATACGGAGCGTGTCAATGTCCTCACAGTCGCTCTTTCCACCGGCGCAGTAGAGGGCGGGTAAGAGCTCCGGCCTAGATACCAACGAACTCCACGAACTAGTCGTCACATCACCCAATTTGGTCCTCTTATCCCCGACACAAGTACTGCCTGACTGGACCATGCAGCCTGGACATAAACAGCTGCTATAATTTTCAAATGTGAATGGAACGACTGTAATGGCCTTTTTCTCCTCGATTATATTATGAATGGTCAAACCAATAATTCGACGGGAATTCAAGTTAATAAATTAACCAATAATAAACTAGGATAATAAAACGAGCAACTCATTTTTAACATACCCTATATCATCACTGGACATAGAGAAGAATCGCCTAGGAATCACATGAAAACTGAGTAAATGATGAAAGGAAAATTACCAACCTATCATCCGGCTAAATAAAGAAAAACACCGAGAGCAGACTGAAATTTAACAAAAACAAATCATAAATATAATTCTAAAAAATCTTCAAAAATCCATCAAACAAAAAACAAGTGATTATGTTACTAGTAACATGATCAGTAACATCCTGTTATAAATAGAGAAAGGTACTCCAAATCATATCGAATTTTAACACAAATACTCAATTCACATAGAACATAAACTAATCTAAGAACAGGTTCATTGAAGGAATAGCATGTTACTTGTTACTAGTACCCCCCCTCCCCCCTTACACACGACACCCATAGCACCGACATATAGTCGCGATACAGGTATATCGCACGTCAACCCAAAACCCCCCCAACGAGGTAACCACGTTGAACATCACCGCGGAACACAGGGACGCCCTGCTGACTGACCTGTACCAGCTGACGATGAACGCCTCCTACATCGACAACAACAAGATGGACGAGGTAGCCTCATTCGAGATGTTTATCTGAGCCCTACCCACCGACTGGGCTACCCCATAGCCGTAGGGGTAGACGAGGCCATCGACTACGCATGCGGCATACGATTCACAGACGACGACATCACATACCTCCAAAGCCTAAACACATTCAGCGACGAATACCTCGACTACCTACGCCACTTAAAATTCAATAACGGAAGCAAGAAGTACGATGATGGAAGGAAGGTGATTTCTGGCAGGGAAACACCCCCTATAGAGGAGGATCGACACCCACCTCCAAACTCCGTAACAACCACGTGCGCCCCTTTTTCCTACAAAACAACTTACGTTTCAAGAAACCCATCTCCGTGAAAGATATTAGTTTACATTTTACGGAAAAGTTAGCTAAACGGGGAGAGAGACGTCAGCCACCGGACGAATCTTAAATGACAATACCGACGGATCCAAACCAAGGCCTCGCCCTCGACCACGCCCTCCTACTCAAGGCCCACGACTCAAAATACTGCGCCACTATAAGATTCTGGAGCAACCCCTGCTCCGTAATATTAGGACGGGGACAAACCCTGAGTGAAGAAGTGAACCAACAATTTTGCAGGGAAAACCAGATCCCAATCGCGAGGAGAATATCCGGCGGTGGAACCGTCTACCACGATGAAGGAAACCTCAACATCAGCCTATTCGTCCCGAAAACAGCAATCAAAAACCCCGACGACATCAAATCCACAACATCAAGCTTAACCCACATACTCAAACGGAGTATAGAAGAGACCGGAATACACGAGATCCAAGCCGACGATTCCAATAACCTCCTCTATCGGGACCTCAAAGTGTCCGGAGCGGCATCGTACTTCACCAAGGACACCATCCTCCACCACTCAACCCTACTGTTATCAGCAGATCTGTCGAAGCTCGAAGGAAGCCTCATCCACCACAAGGAACCGCAGAAAGGAAGAAGCAAATACACACCAACAACTAACCTCAAAGACCTCAAACTTGAAGCCTGGAAAAAGAAATACATCGAGCTGTTAGAGGAAACATTCCATACCCGATTCCAGCCCGGAAGCTTAACCTCAGAGGAGAACGCCCTCGCGACGAGACTCAAGGATATAATGTACAGCGATCCAAGCTGGATAATCGATGGGGAACGACCAACAAACCTGTAAACTCCACTGACTGGGGCGTAAATTTGTCGACGAAAAAGACACTATTTAAAAAAACAAATTACCCATCCTCTTTGAGGATCACCCGCGATGCTTAGCGACGAGTTTAATCCCCTCGAAGGAAAGATGCTACAGATAATCAGCCCCGACGGAACCGTCGACAAGAGGCTTGAACCAAGCCTCGACGACGACCTACTCCTACGAGCCTACAAGACGATGATCCTCGCACGAGTAGCCGACGACAAAGCCGTGAAACTCCAGAGACAGGGACGCATCGGCGCCTACCCCCCCAGCCGAGGCCAGGAGGCGAGCCAGATCGGCCCCGCCCTCGCCCTAGGACAGGAGGACTGGGTGATCCCCGGATTCAGGGAACTAACGGCCCTGCTGTGGAGGGGTGTCCCCCTCTTCAACCTCTTCCTCTACTGGTCAGGAAACGAGGAAGGCAACAACTACCCGGAGGGGGTGAGGGTGACTCCGGGCGTAATCCCGGTCAGCGATCAGATCCCCCACGCCGTCGGAGTAGCATATGCTTCCAAGCTGAGGGGCGAGAAGGTCGTCTCGATGACCTACTTCGGCGACGGAGGCTCCTCTGAGGGAAGCTTCCACGAAGGCCTGAACCTGGCGGGGGTCCTTAAGACGCCGACCATCTTCGTCTGCCAGAACAATCAATACGCCATCTCCCTACCCAGAGCAAAGCAGACAGCATCGAAGACCATAGCGCAAAAAGCAATCGGGTATGGATTCCCCGGAATAATCGTCGACGGCAACGACGTGCTGGCTCTATACGCCGCGGCTAAGGAAGCTGTTGAGCGAGCCCGGGGAGGGGAGGGGCCCACACTCATCGAGTCCTACACGTACCGACTCGGGGACCACACCACATCGGACGACGCGACGAGGTACCGCGACGAGGCCGAGCTGAGAGAGTGGGAAGCGAAGGACCCCCTGAAGAGGTTCAGGATCTACCTCGAGAAAAAGGGACTGTGGAACGACAACTTGGAGAAAGCCACATTTGAGGAAACCAGTAGCAGGGTAGATGAGGAATCCCAGAAGGCGCTGGATCACCCCCCACCACAACTCGATGACGTATTCAGATACACGTACAAAACCATGCCCTCGGGGCTCCAAAACCAGCTAAGCTTCTTCAAAAAGGACCTCGGACTAGGAGGCTCACCCTAATGGTCACAATGAACATGGTCCAGGCAATCGGAAACGCGCTGGCCGTGGAGATGGCTAAGGACCCATCCGTCGTGGTCTTAGGCGAAGACGTAGGGATCGACGGAGGAGTCTTCAGGGTCACCGAGGGACTCTACGAAAAATTCGGCCCGACGAGGGTCATCGACACCCCCCTGTCTGAGGCCTGCATAGTTGGGGCATCAATCGGGATGGCCATGAACGGGCTTAAACCCGTCGCCGAGATCCAGTTCCTAGGATTCTCCTACTTCACACTCGACCAGATGATATGCCACGCCGCCCGCATAAGGAACCGCTCCAGGGGTCACCTCGAGGTACCTATGGTCCTCAGGACACCATACGGCGCAGGCGTCAAGGCCCTGGAGCACCACTCTGAGAGCACCGAGGCGCTATACGCACAGATACCGGGGCTGAAGGTCGTCGTACCGGCGACGCCCCGCGAGGCAAAGGGACTACTAATCTCGGCAATAAGGGACCCCGACCCGGTGGTCTTCCTCGAGCCCACCAGAAACTACCGCCTCATCAAGGAGGACGTGGAGGAGGGGGACTACACGATCCCCATCGGCCAAGCTAGGATGGTGAAGGAGGGTCGAGACGTGACCGTCGTAGGCTGGGGAGCGATGATGCCAATCATACAGGAGGCCGCGTCGAAGGCCGAAGCCGACGGAACCTCCGTGGAGATAATAGACCTTCGCACCCTCGCCCCGATGGACACCGACTCGGTGATCGACTCCGTCAAGAAGACAGGTAGAGCCGTCATAGTCCACGAGGCCCCCAGGACATGCGGGGTCGGGGCAGAGATAGCCGCGAGGATAGGCGAGCAAGCACTCCTATCCCTAAAAGCACCGGTGGAACGGGTAACCGCCCCGGACGTGACGGTGCCCCTGCCTAAAGGGGAACACTTCTACTACGTAGACCCAGATAGGGTACACAGGGCAATTCGGAGAGTAGTATCATTCTGAGGTGATTTGATGGTAACTGAGTTTAAACTACCGGACCTCGGCGAGGGAATAACCGAGGGCGAGGTTAGAAAGTGGCTCGTCAAAGAGGGTGACTCCGTCAAGCGGGACCAGTCACTAGCCGAACTCGAGACCGACAAAGCCGTCGTCGAGATGCCCTCCCCCGCCGCGGGGAAGATACTGAAGATACACCACCCAGAGGGCAGCGTAGTCAAGGTCGGAGAGGTGCTCGTCACAATCGGGGCCGAAGGGGAGACCGCTGCGACCTCTGAGGCTAGGAAGCCATCAGTATCGGTCGTTGGTGAGCTACCTGAGGCCCCTGAAGCAATACCCCCCGAAGCCCCGGTAGTGGCCAAGCAGGTACCCTCCACAGAGAAAGCTATTCTAGTCCTCCCCGCCGTCCGCCAACTAGCCTCGGAGCTTGGTGTAGATCTTGCCTCTGTGAAGGGTACCGGACCTGAAGAGCGAATCACAGAGGATGACGTACGTAAGTCCCAGGTCCCCCCTAAAACGCGTCCGAGGATTGTGCCCAAGTTTGACGTCTTCGGGTACGTGGAGAGGCGACCAATAAGGGGCGTGAGGCGGACCACCGCGAAGAGGATGGTTGAGTCGCTGGCTAAGGCGGCTCAGGTAACCGCCATGGAGGTCGTCGACGTGACTGAGCTCGTGGCTCTACGCGAGAGGGAGAAGGTGGCCCTCAAGGAGTCTAAGAACATCCACCTCACATACATGCCCTTCATCATCAAGGCGGTCGTCGAGGCGCTCAGAGAGACGCCGATCATGAACTCCTCATATGATGAAGAGTCGGAGGAGGTGGTCATCAAGAAGTACTACAACATAGGATACGCGGTGGCAACAGAGGACGGGTTGCTCGTCCCAGTCCTCAAGGGCGCGGACCAGAAGAGCATAGTGGAGCTCGCCCAGGAGGTGGAGAGGCTCACTGAGCTGTCCAACTCACGGAAGATCGACCTCGGCGACCTCAAAGGTGGTACATTCACCATTACAAACTACGGCGTCTTCGGGGGAACCTACGGTACGCCGATAATCAACTACCCCGAGGTAGCGATCCTAGGCACCGGCAAAATAGCTGACACTCCCCTCGTCGTCGGAACGGAGATCAAGATAAGAAAAACAATGCACCTCAGCCTATCATTCGACCACAGAGTCATGGACGGCGCAGACGCGGCTAAATTCATGAACAGCCTCAAAAAATACCTCGAGGACCCTGAACTCCTACTCATCTCGATGGAGAGCTCGGAGTAGACCAGACTCAGCCCGAGGCCCAGCTCTTCAGCTTCTCCAGAGACACCGTACCACAAACAGCGTTTCCTGTCTTCTCATTATAGAAGGCTGGAACGCCGAGGTCTCCCCCACACACCTTCTTGATGGTGTCCCCATACCCGCGCATTACCTTGGCGTTGTCCTCGCTGTGCCAAACCTCCAGCTCTGTTATCTTTTTACCCGTCTCCGCCTGGAACTGCTCCACAATAGGGCGAAGACGTTTACAGTGCACGCACTCTCTTCCACTAAACCAGATCAGTCGATCTCCTGAACTCATTGTTTTTCCCTCTTTACGAATAGTCTGTTGCGACGCTCCCTGCGCTACGCTTACATCTGCGGTTTTCTCCCTCTTCACGAATAATCCGCACCAACACTCCCCACGATCCACGTAGGTCTGCTGGACCTGGAAATTGCACGGGCAGATGAGCTTCAGATCCTGGACGAAGTCCCCCTGAGCGAGCCTACACGGACAGTATCTGAGCCCGTGAACCTTCTGATTCGCCAGGACCCCCTCGGCGAGCCCGTTGACCATCTCGGCGTCCTCAACGAGCTTATACTCGTCACTGAACTTGGCGAAGCCCTTCCAAGCCTCTATTATTTCCTCGGTCGTAGTGAGAGCTCCCCCTCTCTCCCCCACTATCTTCAACGCCTCATCCCTGTCGACTTGGACGAATGCCCTGCTGGCTCCGCAGGTCGGGCAGATGAGTGGTGGACCAGCCCCGTAGTGGAGGTCGTTACACACGTGACACCTCCACAGACGCTTCACGCCGATGTCGTACTCTTTCCTCAAGACGCTCATGCCAAAAACTCCGTATCCCTAATTCTCAAATAAAATCTGAAAAGCGTAATGGAAAAACCTACGTCTTTTCCATTCGAAGCCGAGGAGAAGGATTGATGTTCCCCGATTCCAACCACGTAAACGGAGGCTCAATAGGTCCCCGGAGTGGGTTTATGTTCACAGACAGGCGTGACGCAGGGATTCAACTCGCCTCGGCTTTATCCAGATACGAGGGGAAGCCAGGCGTGGTAGTGATCGGCATCCCTAGGGGCGGCGTGGTCGTGGCGAGCGAGGTAGCGAAGAGCTTGGGCGCCCCCTTAGAGGTTGTGATAATAAAGAAGCTTGGATACCCAGGGAACCCCGAGCTCGCCCTAGGTGCCGCGAGCCCAGACGCATTCTATCTCAACGAGGACCTCGCGAGCACAGTCCCCAAGAGCTACATCGACGAGGAGGTCAAGGCAAAGCAGCTGGAGGCCCGCGAGCGCGTATCAACGCTGAGGGGCATCCACAAACCAATCGACCTCGAGGGGAAAGTCGCAATTGTTGTCGACGATGGTATCGCGACGGGCGCATCCATGATGATGGCCATCAAGGTCCTCAGAAGCATGAAGCCCGCCTCAATCGTCGTCGCCGTCCCTGTGGCTCCACCGGAAAGCGTCATTGAACTTAAGCAGCTGGCCGATGACGTAATCGTAATCATGCAGCCTAGGGACTTCTTCGCCATCGGTCAGTTCTACATTGACTTCACGCAGGTTTCAGACGAGGAGACAAAGAAGATCCTTGAGGAAGGAGGCGATGGCAAACGGTCAAGTCAGTAATCGTAGGCTCGGGGGAGATCAGGCTCCTCGGAGAATTCAACGCACCAGCAGGCGCAAATGGAGTGATCCTCTTCGCACACGGTAGCGGAAGCGGGAGACTCAGTCCAAGGAACAATCAGGTCGCGAACCGCTTCAACCAAGCTGGTTTCTCAACCCTCCTCGTAGACCTCCTCACGGAGGAAGAAGCGGCCAAGGACTCAGTAACTATGGAATACCGATTTGAGGTACAACTACTCGGATCGAGACTCATAATGGCGGCGGAGTGGCTTAATACCAGATCCAAGCAGCCCATCGGTTACTACGGCGCGAGCACAGGGGCCTCAGCAGCACTGATCGCAGCGGCTGAAAGACCAGAGTTGGTCTCCGCCATCGTCTCGAGAGGCGGCAGACCAGACCTAGCTGGACCGAACCTACCAAAGGTGAAGGCCCCAACCCTCCTCATAGTCGGTGGGCTAGACTACGAGGTGCTTGAAATGAATAAAGCGGCTCAGAGGCAGATGAAAGCGGCGACAGAACTAAAGGTCGTGGAGGGGGCAACTCACCTCTTCGAGGAACGGGGGAAGCTCGAAGAAGTAGCCAAACTCTCGATAGATTGGTTCAAGAAGTACCTCAAATGAGCCTCTGAATACCCTAGCCCCAACTCCTATTCCGCATCCCGCCTGGGATATCAGATACAATTATATCACCTAACCCCAACGAGAAA
Source organism: Candidatus Bathyarchaeota archaeon (assembly GCA_963769425.1). Classification (GTDB taxonomy): domain Archaea; phylum Thermoproteota; class Bathyarchaeia; order TCS64; family TCS64; genus UBA8941. The sequence goes on from CAVYLP010000005.1 coordinate 25,461, forward strand.
CCAACATGACCCTAACAGAGAAAGAGATCATCGCGAGACTCGAGAAGATCGACACCCCAACGATCAGCAACGTGGTAGCAACCTACCCCCGCTCCGACAACTGCATGAAGCTCTACGACGCCTGGTACGGGGAGTGGTACACGGACTCAACAATCCACTGCGTCTATCCCGAGATGGGGCCGAAGGTCGGCTACGTCGCCACCGTCGTATTTTGTGAGCGCTCCGATAAATTCACGGGCATGGGCAGATGGATTCTCCCCGAACACATCGATAAAACAAAGAAGCCCGTCGTCCTCGTCGCCGAGCAGCAGTTTCCACCCGAACTCGACAACAGAGTCGGCCTATTCGGGGAGATAATGACGACCCAGTACAAGGCTCAGGGAGTCATCGGGGTCATAACAAACGGCCCAATGAGGGACATAGACGCGATAAAACCCTTGAACTTCCAATACTACTCAACTGGAGTAACACCCGGACACGGAGACTTCATGATCAAGGCTGTCGGTGTACCAGTCAAGGTCGGCGGCATGACCGTGATGCCTAGCGACATGGTCCACATGGACATGCACGGAGCCGTAAAGTTCCCAGCAGAAAAGCTGGCCGAGGTTCTCGAACGAGCTGAGAAACTACTCGAATCCGAGGGCGCGACCATGAAGATCTACAGGGACCCAGAGTTCAGTTTAAAGAAGTGGAAGCAAACCGTAGAGGGAAACAAGACATACTGAGGTGTATTTGATGAAGGTACTATTCGTCGCGGGCCGCTGGGCCCAGGACATCCAGAAATCTGAGAAACTCAAGGAGCTGAGGAAGCTCGCCGACGTGGAAATATCCGAGAACGGGGACGAGAAGACACTCCTCGGCAAGGTAAAGGGGGTCGACGTCATCATAACCGGCGGCCCAATCACGGCCCCCGTGATCAACGCGGCCGATAAGTTGAAGCTGATACAGACCACCAGCGTCGGCTACGAGTACATAGACGAGGCCGCTGCAGCAGCCAAAGGAGTCATCATCTGCAACGTCGCCGGCGTCAACGCCAACAGCGTCGTCGAGCTCGCCTTCGGGATGATCCTCGACATAGCTAGAAGGATCGGCGCCCACAACCGCCTGATGCGCGAGGGCGGATGGGCACGCGTCGACATCGAGAGGCAGGTCGAGATCAGGAACAGCACTATAGGAATCATAGGCCTAGGAGCCATCGGCAGCAGGATGGCCCAATTCGCAAAGCACGCCTTCAACATGGACGTACTCACCTACGACCCATACATCACGGAGGCGAGGGCCCAGCAGTTCAACGCCAAGCTCGTAGACCTCGAAACCCTGCTCAAGAAATCCGACATAGTCACCATCCACGTCCCGCTTAACGACGAGACACGCCACATGATAGGCGCGAAGGAGCTGAGCCTACTCAAGCCCACGGCCATATTCGTCTCATCGGCGAGGGGGCCCGTCGTCGACGAGAAGGCACTCATTAAAGTCCTTCAGGAGAAGCGGATAAGCGGTGCCTGCCTCGACGTCTACGAAGTCGAGCCCCTCCCCAAGGACAGCCCTCTCAGAACACTCGACAACATCACCTTGGTCCCACACATCGGTAGCACGCCAGGGATCATGGGTGAGATGCGCGAAACCGCTGTGTGGAACGTCATCAGGGTGGCGAAGGGGCAGCCGCCGATGAACATCCAGACACCCAAAGTATACTATACCAGCTCGAAGTGGCAGAAACAATAGCTTAGCCCAATATTATTTACTAGACTAGTTTTCTTACCCCATCTGCCCTGATTTCTTCTACCCCCGAACTAAATACGTAATAAAAACTATCAAGCTCGCCTTCCTAGGCTGCGGAAAACTGGGCGAAGCCCAGCCCACATTCATCGCGGCTTTCAGGATCCGGGCAGTCACGACCTATCCAGTTAGCGTTCTCTAGCCTATGCCCGCGAGGTGCCCGAGAAGAATAAAACTCGAGACAACGTAGCCAAGGATGGCCCCACTACATAGGAACGGGAGACCCGCCTGCGGCCTGCCGCTCGCCACGAATACGGAGAGGACGACGAAGCCGACTAGAGTCCCCAGGATCACTGAGGCGACTATCGGAAGACCAGCCGCACCCATGGCCCCGTAGATCGAGACGACGAGACAACCAGGGATGACGAGGTCCCCAAGGCCCATGTAGAAGGCGTTACGCTCGCTGCCCGGCGCCGGTGCATCCTTCTGAATCTTGATTGCCTTCGGCTCCCTGTAATCGAAGCTCTTAGGCACGACCACCATGAGGGGCAGCCCCGAGTTAAGGATCGATTCCGCCAGGGTGAGCATGTGGCCCGTCTTGTAGACCGCGATCGCGTCGTAGACAGCCAACCCGAGCAGGAGCACCGAGACCAGCGGTGGACTGAGGCTGATCCCGAGCACAGACGTCGAGACCGCGCCTAAAAGGAGGGCCGCGGCGTCGATCAGGTACCACCTTTGCCACCTAACGAGCGCTGCTATCAGGGCCAGCGACCCGACGAAGGAGACCCCCGTGGCCAGAGGATCGTAGACGACGAATAACGCGAGCGAGTAGAGCGTCGAGAACATAGAGAACCAAATCGTCCCGGTGAGCACCCACCTAACGAATTTGCCACCCCTGAACCTGGCGAGGGCGAGAATCACGCCGGTCGCGACCAGCATCATGGCCACGAAGTAGACGATGTCCAGTGGGTTCCCCGAGTCGGAGAAGGCGAAGAGCCCCGCGTCGCTGAAGGGCGTGACGAGCAACAAGGCTAAGAGATCAACGACTAGAAACAAGCCCCCCATCGCGATGAAGGGCATCAGACTAGATAGTGAAATCGGCTTACGCGTGACCACAAGCCCTAGACCGCGACGACTCCTTATTGACCTTACGGCGGCTATGCCTACCCTTCCTCGTCTCAGAACTTTGGCATACTCTTCTTCATATCCTCAGCCTTCGAGCCCCGCAGGAGCCTCGCTGAGACCGGACGGACCTTCATGATCGTCCTCTCAGGGTGCTCCCCTACATGTGACTCCCAGTACCTCTCCGCCTGATGCGGGTGCCAGTAGAGCCACCACCAGACCCACTTCTCGTTGACCTCCTCCCCGTTCGCGAGGTAACCCTCCCCCTCGAGCTCGTAGTACATATCAGGCTCCGCCGCGGGGAAGAGAAGCAGCACCCTCTTGTTCCCCTTGATGTCCTCCACCTTCCTCGTCTTCGTCGCCGTCGGAAACCACATCACATCGTACGGGTTCTCGTTGAGGTTCGTCATCGCCCTGCTGTGCTCCTCGCCCCCCTCCGTAAAGGTGATCATGAATAGAATCCTCGACTTCCGGAACGCCTCCGCGAGGCCAACTATCTCCTCGAACGGGGCGTCCGCGTCCTTGATGTTCAACAACGTGGATCAACTAGATTTTTGGAAACGTTTGAATAAAAACCTGCAACTCTCGGCGGAGGTTAGACGACGAGCGCCTTAACCTTCTTACCCGCAGAGACCCTGTCCGCGACGGAGCCCGCGCGCTTCACACCGGCGCCGACGACTATGAGATCGTAGCCCTCGGCCTCCGCGATCCTCATGATGGCCTTCGCCTCGTCGTTTCCCTCGTCAGTGCGGAAATCATAGTCTACGCCGGCCTTCATGAGCTTCGCCTCGACGTCTCGGAAGACCCTATTGCCCACGTCCGCCTCCGAGTTCTCCGTCATCTCAATCATCTTGTCCGACTTCGCTATCGTCGGGTCGTAGTAGATGTAGAGGACCGTCATCGCCGCATTCGACGACTTCGCTATCTCGGTCGCCCTGTCTAGGGCCGCGTTCGAGGACATCGAGCCGTCCCAACCGACCAGGATCTTACCACCGGCCTTCACCGTATCCGCTTTTTTCTCCATGTTTTCACGCTGTGGAGGCGTGGGAATCCCCGATGAATATATGTTTCATTTTAGCTAAAATCAACTAGGGCTACTCGGTCGTCTTCAGCTTTAACGTCTCCGGGATGGATGTGAGGATGACGCCACTGATGGCTGTAGAGGCGATGAGGAAGATAAGAACTGACGTGGGCTGGATCGAGTTCCAAAGAACCCCCGCGGATATGGGGACAATTATGCCCACGACACCGCCAAATAAGCCGAGGAGCCCGCTCCAGCTCCCCAGGAGCGAGATGGGGACGAGCTCAGCCCTCATCGCGTTCCCCGTGACCATGCCGAGCATGTAGAAGCCCTGGAAGACACCGGAGACGATTATCATGAGGGAGTTACCGACGGGGGCGAGCGCCAGGATCACGAGTGAGGCGCAGTAAAGGGGCATGCAGAGGTAGACGACCCTCTTCCGCCCGAAGACATCTGCAAGCCTCCCCGAAGGCACGGACAGAATCAGGGGCACGAGGAGTGAAGCCGTCGCCATCCCACCCAGCGTGAACGCGTCCACCCCCTTCACCTGCGACGCGTAGAGGGGGATGTATATGGCGTTTAGGTAGAATGGAACCGTCATCACACTCTGGTAGAGGAGAAACCGCTTCACAGCCACGCCCTTCGCCACGACCTCCCGAATGCCCCCCGCGAGGCTCCTGCGAGGCTGAGCACCCAACCTGCTCTTGGGGTTCGAGAACCACCGCAAGACTATCACTAACTCTATTGCGAGGACGACTAGCTGGATGTAGAAGAGTGGGCGTATCCCCTCCGCGTTCATCCCCCCTGAGACCGCGATGACCGCCGCGCCGACTATAGGGGCGATGATACCCGAGATCGCGGCGAGGCTGTCGCAGAACTGCATCCCAACTGCCCTGTCCTCGTTTACGAGGGCACTCCCACAGACGACTGGGCAACTCGTCTGATTGACCCTCGCGGCGAGTGTGAAGATGAACATCGCGGGAATTGTGAGGAGCCAGTTGTTTGCGAGGCCGTATATGAGGGAGCCGATCGCCATGAAAATAATCCCGAAAGAAAACGTCTTCTTCAACCCGTACCTGTCGATGGCCCACCCCGCGGGTAGGGAGGTGAGGGTTGTGCCCACCCCAGCGATGCTGTTTACGAGGCCCACCTGCACGGAATTTGCGCCGAGCGCTATTAGGTAGATGGACTGGTACTGCTGGACGAGCATGTTGGCGAAGTTCTCGACGCTCCGCCTAACCATGTTCACATTGTAGGCAGCCTCCTGCCTCTTCAGGAAGCCGACAGCCCTGGAGACTAGACTCTCTGAACTGCTCATTTTTTAGACCTTAGGTACCCTTCGGGGTGCGATAAAGGGAAGAACGTCTCCCTTGGAATATAATGTTCGCGCTAATGACCCGTGTTTAAACCTCGTATCATACTGAGAACCTTGAGATCAAGCCACACATAGATGATCATATAGTCAAAATCTAGGGTCTCTCATTTCGGATCTTCACCCACTGGCAAAGACTGTATTTAAACACATATTCTTCTTAACTAAAATTAAAATGTAGTAATTATTATCTGGTATTTCCTGTTATAGATTGATAACTTACAAGATAACGATTATTTATCAAGTGAGTAGAGTCGCTACCATAATATATAATGTTAATATAGAGACGTTCCGCACTGGATTTGATGGTCCCAAGTTGCCACAATGAGCTATGCCTCTTCCAGCACGAGGTTGGGTGCATGGAATGTAAAGCGTGTGCTTACTGTGGCGAATCCATCGGAGACGCCGGCACCAAGCCCCGGTGGATGGATGTGTCCCTTCACTCGTTACTCGACGCCTGTAATACGACGGTGCCGACATGTAACAACTGCCGGGCGTCAAAAGGGTCTCTGAGGCTGAAGGACTGGCTCATCAAGGTGAAGCGAACGGACCCGGAGCGCTACGATGTTATTGTCAGGTACCATAAACCTTTACACAATACAATCAGCCTCGTCTTGAAACGGATGAGCTAAACCCGGGGCCGAATCTGCAACCCTGGGCTAAAGGAATAATAAAAAGGCTATTCTTATTCGGTTGTGGACAAGCACGCGATCATTTACCACGAGGGTATAGCGGAGTACGACTTCGGCGAAGAGTACTCCCTCAGAGGGGACCGTTTCCCACGCTACATACATCTCCTCGAATCCGAGGGGGTGATGGATACGCTTGGGGTTGAGCTTCTCGTCCCTGAGCCAGCGGATGATGACGACCTCCGCCTCGTCCACACTTCCGAGTATATTAAAAGGGTTAACGAGGTCGCCGAGGCTCGCGGCTATCTGTCGGACGATACACCGATTACGCCATCGATAGTTAGGGCGGTTAGGCTGATTGTAGGTGCCGCCCTGATGGCGGGTGACGCAGTTGCGAATAAGGGATACGCGATGGCGCAGGGGGTGGGTGGGGGGCTACACCATGCTGGGAAGGACTACGGGGAGGCGTGGTGCGTCTTCAACGACGTTGCCATCTGCGCCCGAGCGATGACGGAGCGTCACGGGTTGAGGCGGGTCCTGATATTCGACACCGACGCCCACGCCGGTAACGGTACGATGGATATCTTCTACAATGACCCCCAGGTTCTCTATCTAACGGTTCACCAGGACCCCATGACCCTCTACCCGAACACAGGTTTCCCCGAGCAGATCGGGGAAGGGGAAGGGACAGGCTACACGATAAACGTACCCCTACCAAAGAGAGCCGACGACGCCTGCATGACGCTCGTACTCGAACGCGTCTTCAAGCCCATTGTTCGACAGTTCAAGCCACAAGTCATAATCAGAAACGGTGGCGCTGATCCACACTACCAAGACGAGTTGGCGGAACTAGGTTTGAGCTACGATGGTCTCTGGTCCATAGGTAGGGCAGTCGCTGAAGCCGCTAAGGAGACGAATTGTGGCTTCGTGGACCTTCTCTGTGGTGGTTACAACCCGGGTCGCGAGGAGAAGGGACTATACGCCCTATTCTCAGGAGAGTATGGGCTACCACAAACGCAGAAGGAGGATGTGCCCCCTCCGAGCCACGATCCATTGGTCCTCCCAAAAACGGAGACTATAATCAACCGGCTGAGCGATCTGCTCGCCGATTACTGGGAAATCGAGAAAACTGTGTAGGATGATTACATAAACATGACCGATCCGAATCGTAACCTGAGTGAGGAGCTTCGTGAGTTCTGGGGCACCAGTCCCGAGTCAAAGATAATCATAGTCGGTATCGGTAGAACGATCCGTGGAGATGAGTCTACGGGCCTCCTAATCGCCGAGGAGTTGGCGAAAACGAGTCACCGTAACACCTTGGTAATTAAGGCAGAGGATCGACCCGAGAACTACACCGAGCAGATACGCCACTTCAACCCAACCCACATACTCTACTTACTCACAACCCGATCAGGGAGAACCCCCGGCGAGACCCATCTAATCACCTTAGAGGAACACAGCAGAACCAGCCTACACGAGTCCCCGTTGACGACTCTTGACCATTACCTATCTGCTATACTGAGCGTCGAGACCCGGTTGCTAATCGTTGAGCCCTGGACCGAGATGGGTGAACCATCCAGACTTCTAAAGGAAGCAGCTAGAAGGATAGCCGCGGAGATCAACAAATCACTCCAATAGTCCGATACTAGATAGCATGTGATCTGTTTATACTGAAACTTATCTAACCTCAAAACATGCCAATTATCAGCGTCGATGGCGTTAGCTTATACTACGAAGAGAAGGGTGCGGGTGAGCCAGTCGTCTTCAGCCACGGAATACCCACGGACTACCGCGCGTGGGAGAACCAGATGGACGACTTCTCAAAGAAATACCGAGCCATCACCTACAGCAGGCGCTACGCCTTCCCAAATAAGCGCGAAGGGGACCTATTGGACAGCACAATAGAGAACAACGCCTCTGATCTGAAGGGTCTGATAGACGTACTCGGCATAGCCCCTGTTCACCTCATTGGGCACAGCTACGGAGGTTTCATTGCCGCTTACCTAGCGGCGAAGTACCCCGGTTACATCCGCTCACTCGTACTCGTCGAACCTGCCATCACAACCATCCTCATCGAGGACGAAAATAGCACATCCCAGATGCTATCCCTACTGCTAAACCACCCGTCTGTAGCCCTCGCAGCTCGTAGATTCCAGTCGAAATCACTCAAGCCCGCCATCGCGGCGCTAGACGCGGGGCAACTGGAGGTAGCCGCGGAGCTAAATGTGGAGGGCATCCAGGGAATACAAGGCGCCTTTTTGGCACTCCCCGAACCCGCCAAAAAGATGATGATCGATAACGCCCAAACAATAGGGGAGCTTCGAACGAAGTTGCCCCCGTTCAAAGACCAATTGGGCAAGATAACTTGTAGAACCCTCATCATCAACGGCGAGAATAGCCCAGCCTGGTCCCACAGAATCGGAGACATACTCGCAAAGTCACTGAAGAGTGTCGAAGCGAAGAGGATTCGGGGTGCGAGGCACTTCCCACACATGGAAAAGCCGAGGGATTTCAACGAGACAGTCCTCGCTTTCATAGCCAGGGGAGAGGCCACCGCAACCACCCCTCGCGATGGTACAAAACAATTTATCAGCCAGCCACAGTAAGCAACCCATGAAACTCGTCGTCGTCGGGATGGGCTACGTCGGGACACCAGTGGCCGCACTCTTCGCCGATGTCCCAGGGTTTAAAGTCACAGGGATGCAGCGTCGCTCCATCAGATCAGCGTGGAAGATCGACGCCCTCAACCAGGGTAAGTCGGTGATAGAGGCAGAGGAGCCGGGACTACCCGAGCTCATCAAGCGTGTCCACGACAAGGGCACCTTCCATGTCACAGACGACGTGGTTGAGTACCGCGACGCAGACGCCATAATCATCGCCGTCCAGACCCCCGTCGACAAGAACCATGTCCCCCAGTACGAATCACTAAGGCAGGTCCTCGCCGACGTAGGTAACAATATGCGGAAAGGGGCGCTCATCTGCCTAGAGTCCACTGTCGCCCCCGGAACGACGAACCACCTCGCAAAGCCCATCCTCGAGAAGCAAAGCGGCATGAAGGCAGGCAAGGACTTCGGCCTCCTGTTTAGCTATGAACGCGTCATGGTCGGGAGGCTGATCCACAACCTCACGATGTACGACCGAATTGTGGGCGGCGTAGACGCTGAGTCCACGCAGCGCGGCATCGAACTCTACAAAAACATAGTCAAGGCGAAGCTCCACCCTACTGATGCCCTCACAGCCGAGGTAGCGAAGGTCACGGAGAACGCTTACCGCGACGTGAACATAGCTTTCGCAAACGAGGTCGCCCTCATATGCGAGAGCCTCGGGGTCAACGTCCACGATGTCCGCGGCTTCGTAAACAGCCTCCCCAACGACAACAGCAATCCATCCGCGAACCCCTATCGCAACATGCACGTACCCGGCGCCGGGGTCGGAGGCCACTGCCTCCCCAAGGACAGCTGGCTCCTAAAGTACGGCCTCGACACATACGGCTCCTTCAAGTTCGACCCCGAGATAATCACGGGGAGCAGGTACCTCAACGACTCGATGCCCCAACACATGAAGCGCCTAACAGAGGAGGCGCTTGCCGAGAAGGGCCTGAAGCTGAAGGACGCGAAGATTACGATCCTCGGCGTCGCCTTCCTCGAGAACAGCGACGACACCCGTAACACCCCCGCGGAGCCCCTCTACAAGGCGCTCGTGGGCAACTGCTCAGAGGTTATAGCTCACGACCCCTATGTGAAGGAGTTTGAGGAAATGTGCATCACGAATAACCTCAAAAAAGCAATCGAGGGAAGTGATTGCTTGATAGTTGTCACTCGCCACAAGGAGTATCAAGTACTGAAGCCGAGCGCCCTCAAGGCCAAGATGAGGACCCCTGTCATTGTCGACGGGAGAAACGTCTTCAGCCAAGACGAATGCCTGTTGAAGGGATTCGCCTTTAGGGGCGTAGGTCTGCCCATAAAGAAGAGCAGTTAAGTTAACCAGTCCTCACGCCGAGGGTCACGGATACGGCCATTTCGGTGCCGCCCCTGATTATCGTCAGGGCGATCGTGTCACCGGGCCTCTTGTTCCTCTGCATGTAGAGGATGAGGTCGTAGATGCCCTTCATGGCCTGACCGTCTGCCTTCGTTATTACGTCCCCGCCGACAGGGGTGTAGGCGCCGTCGACTATTTGGTAGCTTGTCCCACCTCTTAGGCCGGCGGTCACCGCCGGGCCTGAGACCGTCGTCAGAAGCACGCCGTGAGTCCCCGCCGGAAGATTCATGGTGGTGACGATCCCGGGCGTAACGTCGGTGCCCTGGATGCCTATGTAGACCTGGTCGTACTTGCCCGTGGAGATGAGGCTCGCTATCTCTCTAGAGATCGTGTTGCTCGGGACTGCGAACCCTATGCCCGATGATGTCTGCGAGGGGATGGCGGTGTTGATCCCCACAACCTCCCCGCTAAGGTTGAGGAGGGGCCCCCCGCTGTTCCCGGGGTTGATGGCCGCGTCCGTCTGGATCACGTCCACTATCGGGTAGCCACTAGCGGAGTCCATCTCACGCCCCGTCGCGCTGATGATCCCCGTCGTCAGCGTGTCAGCCAACCCGTACGGGTTCCCGATAGCAAGCACCTCCTGCCCTACCTTCAGCGCGGAGGAGTCGCCCAGCCTCAGCGGCTTTAGAAGTGCCGCGGGGGCTGAGACCTGGATCACCGCGATGTCAGAGTAGGGGTCGGCGCCCACAACCGTCGCGGGTACTATGGTCCCATTGATGAAGGTGACAGTGATGCTGTTTGCTCCGTCTATAACGTGGTTGTTCGTCACGATCCTCCCCTGAGTGTCGTAGATGAAGCCGCTGCCCGTAGCCGTCCCGAGGGGGAGCGTCGACTTAATCAGAACCACGCTGTCCTTTACACTGTCGTAGAGTGTCGAGACATCTGTTGTGCCCCCACCCGTCGACCCGCCAGACCCCTGAGATAGGGCGCTTACTGCCTGGCTAAGCTGGGCTATCTGAGAGTTGGAGCTGAAGAGACTCGTGCTAAGACCCTGAACCGATGATGTCAGCGAAGAGACTTGGCTTGTAAGGTCGCCTATTCGGCGGCTGCTGTCGAAGTAGATGTATCCCGAAAATCCCACGGTCAGGATGAGGAGAATAATTATGCCGCCGAGTAAAGCGTTGCTACCACCCCTTCTGGGTGGCTTCTGCTCGACCTTTAATTCGGGTGAGGGGGCTGACTCCGGCTTAGGTTCGGTCTGCGGCGCCTCGGGCGTCCTAGGTTCAGTTGGTTGTTCCGGTTGCGTCCCCGTCTGTGGTTCTTCACGATTATCCTCAGTCATCAAACTTCACCATGTTCAGACTTATCAGATCATGATGAGTGTAGCTATTCATAAACGATTTTTCAGGATTATACCATAATTTCCTCAGATTCCTGCACATACACCATTTAAAGGGGGGTTCAATAAACTGTACTTTAACCCGACGGGGATTAGCCGATGGCCCTCTCAAGACGATCCTTCAAGCAGCTCCTACTCTGGCTGATCGAGGGGTCCCGTGGGGGGGTCAACAGGGGGAAGATAATCGAGGCCGTGAAGGAGGGGCCACTCAACGCCAACCAGCTCTGCAACCTCCTAGGCGTAGATTACCGGACCATCCGCCATCACCTGGACGTGCTGGAGAAGAACCACCTCATAGTCGCTGTGGGGGAGCACTACGGCAAGGTCTACTTCCTCAGCCAGGACCTCGAGATGAACTACGAAGATTTTGAAGAGATTTGGGATAAAATTGCGAAAAGGTTGAAAAACGATGGAAGAAAATGAGAAGAAGATGCAGAAGACGCCATGGGCATCGATAGTGATAGTCGGCCTACTAGTCGTGATCATAGTGGTGCTCATCGGCCCCCTGAACACGCTCAACTCCATCTTCAGTAACCCGGGCCGCCCCTTCCTCGAGCGCCTCACCCCCCAGCAACTCGAGGAGATCAGCAACCTCCTCGTCTTCTACATAAAGGGGCGCACAGTGCTCGCCCTCATCAACACGGGGCTCCTACTATACCTCATCGCCCTCTACGTCGGCATCTACCGGGAAACGAAGTCCAACTTCAGCCTCTGCCTCGTCCTCTTCTCCGCGACGCTGCTCCTCTACTCCGTGACGAGCAACCCCATACTGATATGGCTCAACGGGTTCCAGGAGGCAAACATACTCAGCATATTCAACTTCCTCCCAGACATATTTACGACGCTCGCCTCCGCCATACTGATCTACCTCAGCAGGCAGTGAGGCATCAAACCGGCCTTTAATCGACTCGGGAGCCTCTCATAGACCGATTCGATGAGCTTCGGGTACGAGCAGATCAGGAGGGCGCATCCGGCGCCCAACAGGGCCCCGCCGGCGACGTCAGTAGGGAAGTGTACACCGACGTAGATTCTGGAGAACGCTACGAGAGAGGCCTCGGCGGTCAGGACGACGGCATAACCCCTTCTAAGGTAGAGCCAAGCGACCACGATCCCTCCAGAAACGATGAGAGTATGACCAGAGGGGAAGGCGTAGTCGGACTCCCTCGCGATCAACAGACGGACGCCGTCGAGGACATCGTAGGGCCGGGCCCTCATGTCAATCGCCTTCATACCGTAGCCTACACCCGTAAGGATCAGAAACGTGAGGCCGAGGGTTATGGCCGCCTTCTTCTCCCTCTCCCCCCCGAGAAAGAAGAGCACAGTCATTGCTCCACCCCACACGAGTTCCCTACCATAAAGACTGAAAAGAACCATCACGGAGTCTAGCAGCGGCGAGGGGGACCAAGAGTTCACGGCTCTGAATAACCCAACATCGAACCCCTGCGTGAACCCGCTGTTGACGGAGATATTTAGGGCCACGAATAAGGCGATTAAAGTTATCCCTACTAGGTGTAGCCTCCTGATGCGGATCCCCTCTCCCCCCTCCATGACTCGAGCCATACAGATGGACTAGACCTATGAGCGAAGTAAAAAAACGATCTACCTCTCCGAACACTCATATCCAGTGAATCCCGTTGTCTACCCGTGGTATTCAGCATGGTTGACACAGAGAGGATCGAGAACTTCATCTCAGCAGAACTAGAGGGGAGAAGGCACCCAGGCTCATCCGTCTCCGTAGTGAAAGGGGACGAGGTGGTCTGGTCAAGGGGATTCGGATACAGCGATCTAAAAAACGACAAGCGGGCAACACCCGAGACCATCTACGGCTGCGCCTCTGTCACCAAACCCGTCGTGACCACCGGGTTCCTTCAACTCATGGAGCAGGAAAAATTCAGCCTCGATGACGGGGTCAACGAGCACCTAGACGTGAAGATCAGGGACATCAAGGGGGAGGAACCAACAATTAGAGACCTCCTGACCCACTACACTGGGATGCCGACGCGTGTACCACCCCTCTACCTCCTCGGCGAGGCACCCATGGACACAAAGAGGTACATCAGTGAGGCGGCGAGGATGGTCCGACCCAGGGGGGAGGAGTGGGCCTACTGCAACACCGCCTTCACGATCGTCGGCCACCTCATCGAAACAATCACTGGCACACCCTACAACGAATACGTCAAGGAGCACGTCCTTAAGCCTCTGGAGATGACATCAAGCGACTTCGAGATATCCCCGATGGTCGAGGCACGGCTCGCCCAGGGATACAAGAGAGGCGGGGGACCTGAGAAGCCACTCATACCCTGCCCACGCTACTACCTGGGGATGAGGCCCGCGGACGCGGCGGGGAGCCTCTACTCGACGGTCCTCGACCTCGCCAAGTTCGTCTCCATGAACCTCAACCATGGTACATACCACTCGAGAAGACTCCTCAAGGAAGAGACGATCGCGGAGATGCACAGACTACAAGCCCCGACGGGTAAGTCGAGTAGCGGTATGGGATTGACTTGGTTCCGAACCATCCACGACGGGCGCGTGATGCTCTACCACACGGGCGGCCTCCCCGACTTCACGAACCACGTCTGCTTCTACCCCGAGGAAGGGCTCGGCGTCTGCTGGCTGAGCAACATGCAGGACGGCTCAAACTGGCGGCCACCAGCGCCAACCGTGCTTAGAATGGCACAGGGGGACGAACCCCCGCATGGATCGCTCCAATCCACTCCAAGCAACTGGGCTAAGATCGTGGGCATCTACGGGGACGAGATACATCAATCCGTAATCAGGGTCGTGAACGGCTATCTGGTCCTAGACGAGAAGTTCCTACTGGAAAGGCTGGACGACTCCACCTACCGGGTTCACGGCCCATCGAGCGACGGGGAGGATATAACCTTCGAATATGGTGAGGACGGGAACGTCCGCCAGTTCGACCTCGGCACAAGCTTCCATCTGAGATACACGCCGACGGTCCCAAGGGTCGATAACGGCGCCGATCTGGTGGGGACGTGGATCGGTGAGTACGTCGATGCGTACGGATTCCACGATATGGAGCTTAGGATACAGGGCCGGGGGAGTGGCGTAGCGAACGGCCTCAACGGCGAGTATGTTAAACTCGACGGGTTCCGAGCCGAATTAGGCGAGGTTAAGGGGCGGGGAAGTTTCAGGATACCCCGCGAGTACGCGCTCTGGGGGACGAGCGACTACGCCGAGGTCGAGCTGAGCCTCAAGTCTGTAGAAGGAAAGCTCGTTGGGATCCTGACGAGTAATTTCGGAGCCACGAAGATCGAGTTAAAAAGGAAATGAGGGCGCTAGCCCCTCCACTTTATCTTGGGCATAATGGACTCCTTCTTCTCCTCTATCCTGCCCTTGTACTTCATCAGTTTCGGGATCGTCAGCCTCAGCTCGGTGTTCAGGTCGTTCGTTGGCTTGAAGCCTAGGGCGGGAAGCTTCTCGCGATCCGGGTGATAGTAGTGCTCCTCCTTTTCGAGACGGGGATTCTCGATGCTCCAAATCTTCGCGCTAATCCCGAACTCGCCCGAGACCTCCACTACATGCTTCGCGAGATCGTTGACGGAGTAGGTCTCATCGAACTGGTTCAGGACGCGGTACTCCCCATCCTTCGGTGGGTTCTCCGCGGCGAGGGTCATGCATTGGACGCTGTCGCGTAGGGCTATATACCCACGTGTCTGCCCACCCTTCCCATATGGGGTGAGCTCGTGTCCGATGACGGCCTGAGCGCAGAACCTATTCAGGGCGGTGCCCCACGCTTCGTCGAAGTCGAAGCGGGTGAGGAGGTCGTCGCTAACCATCTCATCTGTGACGATGCCGTGGACGACGCCTTGCATGATGTCGGTGCTCCGGAGCCCCCAGATCTTGCAGGCGAACATGATGTTGTGGCTGTCGTGGACCTTGCTCAGGTGGTACCAGCTCCCCGCTTGCCTTGGGAAGGGGAGGGTATCCTTCCTGCCCCTGTACTCAATCTCGAAGAAGCCTTCCGGGATGTCGATATTAGGGGTCCCGTACTCACCCATCGTACCGAGTTTAAGGAGGTGACACTTAGGGGCGTGCTTCTTCATGGCGAAGAGGATGTTGTTAGTTCCCACAATGTTATTTATCTGAGTGTGGTTGCAGTGCTCGACGTCGATCATGCTGTATGGAGCTGAGGATATCTCGCCTAGGTGGACTATACAATCGGGCCTCTCATCGGCGATGACCCTGTCGGTAAAGTCGGTCTTGGCGAGGTCCCCCTCGTGGAAGGCGATTTTCCTCCCTGAAGCCTTCTGATATGCCTTGAGTCTCTCGGCCATCGGCTTGATCGGTGTGGCTGACTGGGACTTCAGTTCCTCGACGTTTCTACGTCTGCTGAAGTTGTCGACGCCGGTGACCTCGTGGCCCCTGGCGCTGAGGTGCATTGCGAGTGGCCACCCTAGGTAGCCGTCCATACCCATGATCATGACTTTCATCGGTGGTAACCGCCCACTTCCAACAATGATCCGGGTATGACAGTTTTAAAGATACGGGACCTAAATAATTTGAGGAGGGAATGAACCCCTCACCAAGGCTGTCTTAATCTATAACCATCATCGTCAGAGTCGATCTGACGTTCTTCATGCGCCTGATCTTGTTCGTGATGGCGTCCTTTAGCTGCTCCATAGTTTCTGCCTCGAGTCTCACGACGTAGTCATACACACCGTAAACTCCGTAGAACTCCTTGACCTCACGGATATCCTTTAGCTCCTTGGTGAGATCCGACCCCATCTCCGCGTTAATCAGTACAAATGCTGTGTTCATTATCCTCCCCTATATTATGAGTGTTCGAATCCTCCTTTAACACCTTCTAATTGTTGTGGTCGTTGTGGGAAAACAGCTTAAGAACGGGGTAAACTTAAACGCATCCTCGACCGCGAGGTAGTCAACCCGCGCAGTTGATCCAATTGAGCAGCGAACAGCCCCCAACTGGAAAGTCTGAGCGCCACGTCCTCGGAACCCTCACCATCTCCCATGTCGCGCAACACTTCTTCTCGGGTGCGCCCATCCTCTACGAGAGCATCAAGCAGGACCTCAGTCTAAGCTACAAGCAGATCGGCGTGATGGTAGGTGTAGCCAACATTCTAGGAGGATTCCTTCAGATGATCTACAGCATCGCTGGGTGATGGATCTCCCGGCGGCTGCTTCTGAGCAACTCCAACTTCTTCATGTCAATTGGGTGTGCCATGACGGGGTTAGCGGGCAGCTTCGAAGCAGTGATATCTGGCAACGTCGTTGCCGGGGTCGGTCAGGCAGGCACGCACCCTGTGAGTAGCTCGATAATTGGAAGCAAGTTCGAGAGGAAGGGGGTCAATTACGCCCTCTCGACGTTCTACGGCCTCGGGCCCCATTCTCCTATCAGGAGTAGCAGTCCTCTCTGGATGGAGATCAGCCTTCTATCTACTAGCTCTCCTCTTCGTTGTTACTGGGATCATCGCATCTCCATGACCACTTTCAGCATGAGCAGCCTCCTCCAAGCCCACCTCGCCAGAACCGCATCTGCGGCAGAGCGTGACATACTGCTCGGGCTCTTCTTCACATTCGGCTTCGGCGTAAGCTCCATTTTGGTCGACGCTGCTCGGTGCAGTGATTGACGCCTATTCCTTTAACCTCGTCTGGTATACGATGGTGGGGGCCGGCGTGGGTGCGCTCATTTGTCTCGTCATCGCCGCCAGAGGGGCACCTTCGCAGACGACTCCGATGTAAATCGTAAAGCCATTTAACGCGGCGCCCTTATATTTACTGGAACTACGCGGAGAAGAAAACCCATGGTGAAATTAGCAATCGAAGGCGGAAAACCCGTATCCGAGAAGAAGATACCCCTTGTAAAACCAACATTTAGCCAAAAGGACATCGACGACGTCGCGAAGGTATTGAAGTCGGCATACGTACGCATGGGGCCCTACACGAAGGAGTTTGAGGAGAAGTTTGCAGCGAGGGTGGGCACGAAGTACGCCTATGCCGTATCGAACGGGACCGCTGCACTCCACTGTGCATACCTATCGACCCTCAAGCCCGGGGACGAGGTCATCGCCCCCGCATTCACCTTCATAGCCACAATAAGCACAATCATCTACAGTAACGCTAAGCCGGTGCTCGCTGACGTGGATGCGGACACATTCCTCCTCGACCCAGAGAAGGTGAAGGAGAAGATCACGAAGAAGACCAGGGCTATCGCCCCCGTCCACCTCTTCGGTAATAGCTGCGATATGAAGGTCCTGACCGAGATAGCGAAGGATCACAAACTCCTAATCATCAACGACTGCGCGCAGGCACACGGGACCGAGTACGAAGGCAGGGACCTCGGCTCGTGGCCGAACGTAAGCTGCTACAGCTTCTACCCGACGAAGACGATGACGACTGGGGAGGGAGGCATCGTGACCACCGATGACCCCGAGATTAACCGCCTCGGCTCCCTGATCCGCAGCCACGGCGATGACGGGCGATATCACCACGTAGTCCTCGGGCTCAACTACAGGACAACCGACATAATGTCGGTGATTGGGCTCAACCAACTCGCCCAACTCGACGACTTCCTCGCGAAGCGCCGACACAACGGAGAGAAGCTCGTAAAGGGGTTGAGGGGCCTCAACGAGGTCAAGCCACAGGTCATAACCCCGGGGACGAACCCGAGCTACAGCTACTTCAGCGTCGCCCTCGAACTCTCGAAGTTACACTGTACACGCGACGAGTTTATGAAGGCCCTCATGGCGGAGAACATCGACTGCGGCGTCCACTATCCGGCCCCGCTGACGGAACAACCGATAGTGAAAGAGCTGCTAAAGCCTAAACCATGCCCAGTCTCAGAGGATCTGTCGAGGAGAATAATGAGCCTCCCCATGCATCCCTACCTCAGCGACGATGACCTTGGGAAGGTCGTCGAAGGGGTTAGAAAGGTGGCAGATAACTACTCCAAGTAGGAACCCGTGTATTTAATCTGTTGTTGACGTTGGAGCCCTAGATCGACGCTTCTTCAAATGCGTCTTTATTATCCCTGAGACTCTCTCCGCGCCCCGGCCGTCGACCAGTTTTTGGCCTGCCGCGCTCATCTGCCTAATTCTATCTCTGTCTAAAAGTAGTTCTCTGATTGTCTTGGCGAGTCTCACGCCGTCGTAGTTCCCCGAGTAGCCGAGGTTCACGCAGGTGCCATAAGCCTCCAGCCTATCCGCGGTCTCGACCTCGAAGACCTCCTCGCATAGTACTATGGCGGGGGTCCCTGTCGCGGCGAGTTCGAAGAGGGTGTTGCCCCCGGCGCTGACGGCGATGTCCGAGTCGGCCATGGCCCGCCACATCTCAGCGATGTTGTGCCTGATGTCGACCCGCCTCCGAAGTCCCCCAATTGTCTCCTCAAGCTCTTCGTGGTGCTTGAAAGCGGGACCGATCACTGTCGTAACCTCGAACTCCTCTGCCATGGAGTCTAGGGTCCTAAGCACGTGAGGCGTCAGTCCGAGGGTGTCCGCGCCCCCGAGGGTTACCAGTACTCGTGTCAACCTGTGGCTCTCCCTCCTCTTTACAGTTGAAAAACGTGGATTGATGATGGCATAGCTCGGGTCCGTGTAGAATACAATGTTCTTTTCCTTCCGAGGGAGGCAGTGGTAGAGGACGTTGAATGCGAGGTCCGACTCGTAGACTCCCTCGCCGCAATCGTCAAATGAGACGAGGAGGTCGCAGATGCCCTTGAGGTGCCCCATATATGCGGCTTCGGTGTTCAGCTTGTCGACGATTATTGCGGCGTTACGGGTCCCCCCCAGGGCAGTGAACTCTTCCTCCTTGTCGGTCACCGTCGTCGGGTACTTCTCAGACATCTTCGCAGCGGCTATCTCGTCCCCCATGGTGAGGAAGTGGACGTCCGCCCACATGCTCAACGCGTCCGCGAGGTTGAGACCCCTGTAGACATGTCCCATGCCGAGGGCGTTGCTCCCGTCGGCCCGGATCATCACCCTCGGGCGGTTCTCCCCCACCCTCAACCCCCCTGCGCCAAGGAAGGATCACTGTCGAGCAGGCGCACCACCTCCCTGAGATCGACTATCTCTCCCTCGCGGTAGAGGCGCTCGTAAATGTGCGTCATGAAGCGGAGGTCTTCAGAAGTGTCGACGGTGAGTCGGTAGTCCCGCTTGAGGTCTGGGTCGCATTCGAGGGCCTGTATCCTGAACTCCTCGGGGTGGTCGAGGATGTACTCGTCTGGGTGCTCCCTGTATCTCGGCTCCTTGCCGATCGATTCGGCGCAGGATCGTTTGAGTGCCTCGGCCTTTATTACGCAGTTGCCGGGTCCTGTGCCCCATGGCATGTCCTTCGTATATGTGAGATCCGTGCCCACCTTGAGCTGTGCCTCGATCATCTCGTCGAAGTTGTCTGGATCTATTAGGGGATCGTCGCAGGTGAACCTGACGACCTGGTCTGCCCGGTGCCTCTCCGCCGCCCCACAGAACCTGTCGAGGACATCCCTCTCGGAGCCCCTAAAGACGCTTACCCCTAGCCCACTGCAGAATTTCTCAAGCACGTCGTCTTCAGGGTTTGTCGTGGTGGCAATGACTATCTCGTCGACACTGCAGCATCTTTTCACCCTCTCGATGACGTGCTGGATGAGGGGCTTGCCCACGATGGGCATCATCGTCTTACCGGGGAGCCTCGTGGAGCCCATCCTCGCCTGCCCTATGGCCACGACCTTCAAGTCGCCCCTCTCCTAGATATCTTCCCACGTTATCGGCTGGTCGCGCTTTATGGCTCTGGCGGCGTTTCTACCGATCACGACGTCGATGAGCTCGGGGGAGAGGCCGTGGGCGGGCCTCTTGACTATCACATCCTCCTTTGAGATCGTGGCGCCTTTCTTGATGTCGCGGCGAGCTATGACGCTCTTCCGCGTCTCGGTCCTCATCCTCTCCTCGGTGTGGGCGGGGCGCTTAACACCATCGCCGAGGCCCTTCTCGACTTCCCTGATTCCCCTGACGATGGTGGCGAGTTCGCGGGGGTCCGCGGAGAATACGGCATCGGAGATGGGGAGCGTCTTGGAGATGGTGAAGTGCCGCTCGATGACGTTGGCACCTAGGGCGACTGCCGCGATGGGGATGGAGATGCTCTCGGTATGGTCGCTGAAGCCGACGGGGACGCCGAAGACCCTCCTCATCGAATCCATCGCCCTCAGGTTCACCGTCGAGAGGTCCTTGATGGGGTAGTTGGAGACGCACTGAAGGAGGATTAGCTGATTGTTTTCCGTCGCCTTCACGGCGTCTACGGCCCTCGCCACCTCCGCCATCGTCCCCATGCCCGTTGACATGATGACCGGCCGCCCCTTCCCCGCGACATATCTGATGAAGGGGAGGTTCGTGAGGTCGTCCGAGCCGATCTTGTAGACCTTCACCCCCATCCCCTCAAGGAGGTCGGCATCGTCGAAGTAACTGGGGGTCGAGAACGCGGTTAACCCCCTCTCCTCGGCGTAGGCGAAGATAGCGCGGTGGTCCTCCACAGATATCTCGCTCTTCTTGAACGCCTCAAACTGGTGGGTGCCACCCGCTTCGCTCGGGAACCAAGCGCTCTCGGTGACGAGGGTCTCCGCCTTGTACGTCTGTATCTTTATGGCGTCCGCCCCCGCCTTCGCGGCCTCGTCGACGCTTCTCCTCGCCTGGTCGAGGTTCTCGAAGCTTACTCCGAGCTCCGCGATGATGTATGTGGGCTCGCCTTCGCCGACTCTCTTTTCACCGATGTTGACGTGCAAACGTGGCACCCCGGGGGTCTAACCTGATAGTGGGCGATCCGATTAAAGCCCTTTCCTGCCTAGGGTAGGTGTGCCAGCCAGTCCCTCATGACGAGGTGGTGCATCTGGAAGGTCTCCTCTAGGCCGAGGTAGCTGCTGAAGCCCGATTCCTTCTCCTCCTCAAGCATCTTCCTTAGGGTGGGGACAGCCTCCCTGTTCCCCGTCATCCAGAGCCCCTGCGACCATCGGAGGGACGGGCTGTTCGAGACTACTCGGGTGACCTTGTTGAGGAGGTTGTACTTGTGAATCCAGTTGCCGACGTTGTAGGTAGTCTCTGCGAGTGGGCCTGTACTCCACGCCTGCACGCCGGGGAGGCCTATAGTGTCGGCGAATCCCTGCCCCCTCGCGTCGATGTTGAGCAACACACTCGGTTTCCTCATGCTGAGGAAGTCTATGTGGCCGTGGAGCCTGTAGCCGACATGCAGGTCGCATCCCTCGTAGAAGTCAATCTTGGAGAGCTCGTAGCTGGCGTCAACGATTTCAAAGCCCCTCTTCGTCGCGGCGTCCCTGACAGCGGTAAGTCTCGGCTCCTCCTCCTCAGCCGTGAACTCGTCCGCTTGTAGCCCACGGTGGAAGGAGCAGTAGATCTTCGCGCCGCCGAACAGCTCGGTTAATACGTCCATTACTTGGATGCACTGCTCGTCGTAGAGCCTCGGCATCGTGTGGAATTGTGGAGTTGTGAAGACTATCTTCTCGATCTTCTCGGGGATCTTGAACTTCTCGTCTAGGTGGTCAAGGTTGTACCAGACGGGGCACCCAGTCATGGTGCTCCTGAAGCCGTTCTTCTGTAGGACCTCGACGGTCTGGTTGTCCCTGCAGCTTATAGCGGCGCACCTCTTCAGAGCCTTCCTCGACTGTTTTGTGAAGTTGTAGGTCTCCCTCTGCCTCGTGGTGCCGGGTATCTCATTCCACCCGCCGCCAAGTAGGTACATGGGTGCCTTGACGTCGTCGAGGTTCTCTGTGAGAGGGTAGACGTCGGGGTAGAATGTCTTGCTGACATTTGGGCCTCCGCAGAAGATCATGGCGTCCGAGGCGTTGACCTCGTCTAGATGGTCCCCGAGGGGCTCCCAGCCGTTTATAATGACCAACTTGTGCTCAGGGCGGTACCTCTCGAGGAGCTTCTTGGCCCTATCAAGGATCAAGAAGTCACCTATGTTTTTCTTCGCCCTGGAGAGCAGAACATAGGTCATGGCGTCGATTATCCTCCAGTCTGCACCTTAAAAAGGGGAGCGATCAGATTCCAAGCCGCCACCCGTCACAGACAAGCTCGATCCCCTCCGCCCCGCAGTTGAATAGAAGATCGACGCCTGCGAGGTCGGGGACGAAGGGCTCATAGACCTGCCTGTACATTGGGTGGTGGAAGTCCTGGTATACTACCCCTATCCCCGCTTCCTCGAAGAGTCTCTCGTCGAGGTAGTCCCTACCGAACCTGCCCGAGAGGTAGGTCTCGGCGCCAAGCTCCTTGCATATCCCTAGTAGGAGCTCCGAGCTGGTACCGGTCGCCCTTAGCTTCGACGCCAGGATGATCTCGGTTTGAATGCCTAGAGAATCGGCTATGTATCTGATTATCCACACGTTTAGCTCGGCGAGTTTGTTCCACTTCTCGGCGTAGAGTCTATTTAGGAACTCCTCGTGTTCGCGGAAGTGGGGGGCCTTCGAGTAGTTCTGGCTTAGGCCCTTCAGGTGGGTCTCCCCCCATAACTTCGAGTCGTCCACCTCGATATCCATGATAGGGGTCTCCAGAGGCGCCTTCTTCACCGGGACCGTGAGCCACGACCAGCCGGTTGCCGTCCTTATCCTGTTGCGGTTCTGGAAGTAGTTCCTCCTATATTGGACGTTGTCGAGGAGGACGAATGCGTCGCTATTGGCGAGCTTGTTGAGGAACCCCATCCAGGGGAGGTACTCGGGTTGGTGGATGCCTACTACCCTTCTACTTGCCATTGTGCCGCACACCTACATGAGCCACTTAACGACCTCGAAGCTCTCGGCGTACGGCACGCCGATCTCCGTGCCGTCGTTCCTATTCTGGTTGACTACAAAGTCGATCCACTCGTCGCCCCGCCGCTCATACTCCGACTTGTGTGCTTTGATGGCCTCGATCTTCTTCTTCAGCTCCGCGGAGATGTCGGAGTAGAAGCGCTTGTTGAAGAGCTCGTCCGTGGCGTACCAGTTGCTCCGGTACATGAGTATCTTGGGAATATGCCTCGCAGCGTTGATGGTGGCTTTCCCAATGGCGTTATGGTCTTGGTGCATGTCGTGGGACCAGTGGGTGTAGACGAGGTCAATCTGGTGGCTGTCGATTATCTCGTTCAGGTACTCGATGAGCTCGACGCCGTAGACCACCTGCTTCGTCTTGAAGGGACCTATTAGGAGGTCGCCTCCCACTATCTTGGCGGCCATCTTCCCCTCCTCGAGGGCCGTCTCCTTCCCCCTGATGAGGGTGCCATCGTAATTGCCGTACTCGGAGTCGGTGAGGACTATCATGTGGACCTTGTCCCCATGTTTGACGTGCTTGATGAGTGTGCCACCGCAGCCGAGCTCTATATCGTCGAAGTGGGCGCCTATCGCGAGGATGTTCAAGGATGCCACCTACCTCAGATTGGGCTGTGCTCGTTTTATAACACCATCGAGGCGGGCTAGTCGGGGGAGGTAGCATATTCTCGGACTATCTCTGCGCACTTCTTCACCTTCTCCTCATCGATGTATGGCCAGAGGATGAGCTGCCGCTTGTAAATGTACTCCGAGTTCTCGAACAGCTTCGGGGACTCCTCGGGGTTGAACATGTTATTAACTGGCGGGATCAGTTCATTCGAGTCGAAGCCGATCCCCCGGAGCCTCGGTCCCAGTGAGTCAGAGTTCCCAACCAGAACAGGGTATCTGACGTAACTACCCTTACCAGTGTACCTCGGGGTTCTTACCTTGCTCCCCTTCAAGGTTTTCGCGTAGATTGCGGTTGCCCTTCTCCTCGCCTCAACATTCTCTTTCAAATGCCCGAGCTCAGCTTCTAGCATGCCCCATTTGAGGCCCCTCAGCGACCTTACATACCAGTTCTTGAACGTCTCGACGAATGACGCATACTGCTTGAACTTGGCTGGGTCATGGAGGGCGGCTTCGCGGACGGCGTAGAAGAGCGACCTGTGCACCCTGTAGTAGATGCACTCGTCGACGTTCTCGTATGGGTACGTCTCGATGAGTTGCTGGAGTCTACCCGATAGATTTGGGTCGTCCGTGGCGACGGCCCCGCCTCCCCCCTCTATCTCGACCGGTTTCCCCCTGCCGAAGCTGAATATAGATACCTCGCCGAACTCACCAACCGACCGGGAACCCACTTTTACACCTAAGGCTTTGGCGGAGTCCTCTAAGAGAGGCACTTTGTGTCGCTGGCTGATCTCCTCGATCGTCTCGATGTCGCAAGGCTCTCCATGCTCGTGAACGGCTATGATGCACCCCGTCTTGTTCGTGATGGATGCCTCGAGGGATTCTGGGGAGACGTTGTAGGTGTCCCTCTCCACGTCGCAGAAAGCCGGTCTGCAGCCTGCATAGATGGCGGCGGAGCCGGGGTTGACGCAGAGGAGCGCGGGCATCAATACTTCGCCCTCGCACTTGAGCGCCCTGAGGGCGAAGAGGATCGCAGACGTACCCGAACCGCAGAGGTGCACGTACCTCCGCCCCGTTGCCTCTCTGAGCACCTCAACCGCCTTATCCTCCGCCGATGATGCCAAAGAGCAAGCCTTCATCTCACACTCTCATCACTAAACTTAATTCCTTTCCGAGACACAGACACCTCAAAACCCCCGAGCGCGCCCCGTTATGAGACCCAAGAAGGATGAGGTGAGAGACAAGGGCGCCGGGGCGGGGGAGCCGAACATCGAGTTCGTGAGGAAGCTCATCCACACCCCCCTCTCGGACGGGCTCAACATACTCCAACTCGCGACCTTCGGCGGTGTCTCCTACTGGTGGAACGTCGACACGAGCTTCTACGAAAGTGTTCTCAACCAGACGAGCTACAGGCCGCCGAGGGGGCTGAAGAGGGTCTTCCCGCGACTCTACAGGAGGTTTGGGGGGCTGCCCCAGCTCCTATACGATCTCTTCGTCTGGAAGCTTTCACGGATGCTTAGTTGGGGGGTCGAAGCGAAGAAGGGGGCGATAGTCCTCATCACGCAGGACGTCGAATGGAGGAGGATACGCAACTACGAAGCTGGCGGTTACGTGAAGACGGACGCCTTCTTTCACAACGTAATCAAGAGGCTCCCAAACACACTCCTCTCCTCCTACCCCCTCGACGTCTCCATACCGGGGGGCCTTAAAGTGGCCCTCGAAAAGAGGGGTTGGTCCGTGCCGCATCATCCTATTAACCAATACTGGGGTATGGGGGCTTGGCTCAGGGAGCGAGACGCGTCGCGCCACTTCGCGGCTAACTGGGAAAGGATCGCATATGACCCCCAGCTGAGAGCGCTATGCCAACATCAGGGGCGGGATCTCTACCCCGTTGTCCGCGACAAACTCGAATCCATCTTCCTCTACGTCCTCCCCCAGGCCGTGAAGATGCACGAGGAATCGGGGAGAATGTTCGAGATGGAGAAACTCTCACTGCTTCTGCTCCAGAACGAGTATGGATGGAGGGAGAGAAGCCTAGTCGTGGCCGCCAAGGAGCTTGGAGTACCTGTTCTGGCAATCCAGCACGGCATCATCATCCCCGGGCACAAGGGGTACATGTACAGACGCGACGAAGTCTCCACTAAATTCTCGGTCCTCATCCCCTTACTGTGCCCTCCCCGATTACACAGCCGTATTTGGGGAGAGCTACAGGGACCTACTAGTCAAACAAAGCGCGTACCCATCCGGAAGTGTCGTGGTGACCGGCCCGCCCCGATACGACCACCTGATCAATGCGGGAAAAATCTACAATAGAGCCAGCTTCTTAAAGAAGTACAACATTGCTGAGGGGCAGAAGCTCGTCCTCTGGGCGACCCAGAGCCACAGCCTGAGCGACGAAGAGAACATCGCTAACATCGAGGCCGTACTCGGGGCAGCGAATACCCTAGATGGCATGACTATCATCATCAAGCAGCACCCAGCGGAGGCACCGAGATACACGAAGATGCTCCAGGACGCCGCTTCGAGCCACGGCGGCAAGGTGATAATCGTGCCGAAGGACTCGGACACCTTCGAGCAACTCTACGCCTGCGACCTGTTGATAACAAAGAACTCAACGACGGCTGTAGAGGCCGTCGCACTGGGGAAGCCGGTCATCGTGCTCAACCTGGGCGGGACACCTGATGCTGTGGACTACGTTACGGAGGGCGTGGCGGTCGGGGTCTACTCCCCCGAGAACCTCACTGAAACGGTAACCAAACTCCTAGTTGACGACTCTCCTCTAGCCGCAAAGAGGCCAGATTATATCAGCAGGAACATCTACAGGAGCGATGGCCGCGCCTCAGAGCGCGTCGCTGAGCTTGTAAAACGTATTATATCAGAGAGCCCCAAGAGAACCTAAAATAGGCAAAAGGTGAATCAGCGTTGCCAGATGAAGCTGCCAGGGGGAGCCACAGGGAGTTCTGCAAAAACAAAGGGGGTCTCCCCCTGTTCCTGCAGGACTGGTGGCTGGACGCCGTCTGCGGTGAGAGCTGGGGCGCGGCCATCGCCGAGAAGGGGGGAGAGATCGTCGCGACGCTCCCCTACTACCTGGCGAACAGGCACGGCTTTAGGGTCATCACGATGCCGAAGCTGACCCAGTCGATGGGGCCGTGGATCAGGTACCCCGGGGGGCAGAAGAGGACGACTAGGCTCGCCTACGAGAAGGGTGTCTGCGGGGATCTCGTTGACGCCCTCCCCCCGCACGCCATGTTCAACCAGACCTTCCACTACACCATCGGCAACTGGCTCCCGTTTCACTGGAAGGGCTTCAAGGAGACGACGCGGTACACCTACGTCCTTCGGGACCTATCCGCAATCGACGATGTCTACGCCGGGATCCAGAAGAATATCCGCACAGAGATCAGGGACGCCGAGGCTGGCGGCATAGTCGTCAAGGAGACCGATGACCTCGATGAGCTCTACAGGGTCTGCAGCCTCACCTTTGGGAACAGGGAGTTATCAACCCCCTTCCCTGTCGACCTCCTGAGACGGATAGACACCGAGGCGTCGAAGCGTGGGTGCAGGCGCATACTGCTGGCGAAGGACTCCCAGGGGGTCACCCACGCCGCCGTCTACATTGTGTGGGACGACAACACCGCCCACTACATCCTCGGTGGCTCGGACCCAGCCCACAGGGACTCGGGGGCCCCTAGCCTCGCGCTCTGGAAAGCAATAGAGGGGGCATCGAAACTCGGTAAGGCGCTCAACTTCGAAGGGAGCATGATCGAGTCCATCGAGCAGTACTTCAGGGGCTTCGGTGGAGAGCCCATGCCCTACTTCCACATCACGAAGGTGAACTCTGGACTCCTTCGACTACTCCTCACATTACGTGGGCGCTAGATCTGGTCTCTCACGACTTTAACGATCTCTGAGCAGCCCGCCATCCAAGCTCCCCTCTCCACGCCGTAGTCGAGTATCTTCCCGTAGAGCCTTCCCCACTTCCCCCACATGAAGACGTTGTGCCAGATCAGGGTGGCGACACCCCCGTAGCGCTCGGTCACGTCTATTACCGTCTTGATCCTCTCCCAGGCGGCTTCTGGCCCGAGCCCGTTGTACGATTCTAGGGTCCTGTCCATGGCGGCTATGGGTAACTCCACGATCCTCCTAGCCTTACCCGTTTCCTCGTCGTATGGGTTGAAGGGGTGGCAGAGGCCGTTCCTGAACCCGGCGGCGTTTGGGAACCCGAAGGTGGAGTCGTACTCGAAGCCCTCCTCTCTCAAGCATCCCCCACGTGGAGCGAGTGTCGAAAAGTAGATAGTGGTTCCTGTACCCAACAACGCTACTGTTAAGCGACTTCTCTAATCGCTTCTTCTCCCTTGCTAGGATGATTCTGTCCCTGTAGGCCTCCCAACCGCCGTGTAACCCGATTTCGAAGCCCCTGTCCAAAACAACTGATGTATAACTCTGTAAGTCCTCGACACTGTAGTTGTAGTCCTTCTCCCCCGGCTCGAGGGAAAGAAGAAAGAAGGTTGACTTCGCGCCGTGCTCTTCCTCTAGATTCATTATCTTGTCGAAGTTGCAGTTTGGGCGATCCGATGAGGCGATATCATCGAGGCATTCGCTGAACGTCCTGCCGCCGAGGCGGCCCCTCGCCATGTTGAGGATCTTCCTGCCAGCCCCCACGTGAGCCTTGTCGATGTCGTGGGTTAGGCAGAGGGCGAACCTCTTTCCCTTAGGATAGTCGATCCTGAAGCCCTTTTCGGCTAGGTACCTCGATGTTTTCGGGTCGGTGACGTCCCTGCCGCGTGCCAGAGCCCTCCCCCACTCGTCCAGATCACCCTCACCCTCCTCCTTCAGGGTGTAGGCTCCCCAGTAATCGGAGCCCCTCAGCAGGTCATGGATTCGAGGCAACTTCGACCCCTCAGCTAGGGTGAGGCTTCCCACGCGCTCTTCTTCTCTAGATACTCGGCGAGAGTCATCCTCGGCTTCGCGGGGTTGCCGAAGACGACGGTATCCGGTGGAACGTCCCTAGTCACGACTGAGCCGAATCCTACTACGGCCTTCTTCCCTATTGTGACCCCCGCTTTCAGCATGGAGCCGGCGCAGATGATGGCGCCGTCCCTTACCTTCACGCCCACCATCTTCGGCGACATCGGGTAGGGGTCGTTCGTGAATATGACGCCGGGGCCGACGAAGACGTCGTCCCCGATAACGGTGAGCGGGGGGATGTAGGCGGAGCCCTCGATCTTGCATCGGCTCCCGATCTTCACGCCGTAGTCTATGTGGACGAGTGAGCCGATCTTGGTGTCGTCCCCGATCTCGGTGTTGTCCCCGACGTAGGTGAAGTGCCACATACGCACGTTCCTGCCGAGCTTTACGTTCTTCCCTATGTGCTGAATGACGTCTGCCATCGCTTCTCTAACCCATCTAGGCGTCCAATCTGGGTAATAACGATTCCAGCCCGGTGAGGGGAAAAACGGATCGAGACCTTTTTCTCTAGTTGTTTTTAGGGGCATCGACCAGCTTCACAGATTGAGGATCGATGTCTATTATCTTTCTATGATCGACGTAAGACCCGGAGCCTATCAGCCCCCAGCCGTTTTCTTCAGCCTCGGGGTGCCAGTATAGGTACCACCACCGCCACTTAGCCGAGACTTCCTCATCCGTCTCAAACCCCGCCACCCCCTCAATCTCCCAGAACTTGCCCTCCATATAGCTCGGGAAGCTAATGACCACCCTGTGGTTCCTCTCTATGTCCTTCACCTTCTTCGTCGTGCTGTAGGTTGGGAACCACATCTTGCCATAGGGGTCCTCGTTGAAGTTGGTCATCGGCCTGCTCCTCTTTGAGCCATCCTCCGAGTAAGTGATCATGTTCACCATCTTCGCTGCGAGAAAGTCGTGTACTAGACCCTGCATCTTCTCCATTCTACACCATCTAGTTTTGGTCTATGAAGCGTTTTATATTAAGAATAATAGTGGTATAAAATAAAATAAGCACGGGAACGCAATTATTAACTTAAAATTTTAATTGCAAGTTGTTGAGGAGCCTATCCGAGGACCTTTATGGCCTCGTAGAGGCTCTCCTTGATATTGGAGAGGGTTTCATCCTTTGATATCTGTAGGGCGTCTAGGGTGTTGTACTCCAGGCTTGCTAGTTCCCTTAGCTCCTTCAGCTCCTCCTTGGACATGGCGCCACCAACGTCCTCGAGGTACGTGATCCTGTTCTTCTTATCAGCGACGAGGAAGTCGAAGTGGTCGATGTCCCACCTGTAGCCTGGGGCCTTTGCTTCGTACTCCAGCTTGGAGACGTCACCTATCGACCTCTTAATCTCTAGGAACTCCAAAGCCTCAGAGGCGTTCGAGTATGCGTCCTCCATCTCCTCAACGTCGGTTGAGTGCTTCTTGAGAAGTTCCTCGCGGCGGCTCGACCAGATCTTCCCCTCCCTCAAGTACTCGTCGAATATCTTTGTGAATGTCTCCTCCTTGACTACACCGTCCCTGTAGAGCTTTACTAGCTTGAGCTTGAGGGCGATGTTCTTCGCGAGGTTTTCTACTAGGTCCTTCGAGAGTGGGTCGGGGACGTATCCCTTGCCCTGGGTCTCTTCCTGGTACTCCTCCACCATCTCAGCCGTCTCGATCTTTGAAGCCTCGGCACCCGTAGATAAGGGCTCGCTCGGGGTCTCAACTGGCGCCGCTTGTGGCATCGATGGTGCTGGCGGGGTGGTCTCAACTGGCTTGGGCTCCTCGACCACCATAGGGGTGGGCTCGGGTGCCTTCTCCTCCGCTTTCACCTCGACTACTGGTGGTTCAGGTGTCGGTTCAACCTGTACGGGGGGTATAGTAATGATTGGCTCGACCGGCTCAACCTCTTGAGGTGACTCGGGGACTGGCTCCGGCGCCGGCTCGGGTTTCGCCATCTCCTCGGTCGGCTCGTCCACAACTATGACCGCATCCTCGTCGGGGACGACGAGCTTCTTAGTCTCGGGCTGCTCCGCCTTTTCCTCTTTCGGCTGCTCCTCTTTGTAGAGGGGGAAGCCACAGTTCAGGCAATACAGTGTCTTTGGTACGTCCTCCTTGCAGTTGGGGCAATGAACGACCTCGCCGGAAGCTCCGCTCGCCATATTCACATCATCCACTCGATAACGATCAATTCTCCCCTTTCATAGATTTAATCATTTTCGGCCAGAATACAGACCGGTATTGCTTGAAAAGGGTTAATTGCAGTCTAAACCTACTATAGCCTAACAGATTTCAAGTCATCATCGGCTTGTTGGCCTAAACCAGTCTAAAATAACTTGGATGGTTTAACTACGATGTGTAAATCTCTCCTGGGAAAAGTGCTTCTCAAAGATGACGTCGACGGTCAAATGCTCTCGGCGCTATTGTACATACGGTCGTGTTTCTCTACGATCCTGCGTAGTAGATGAACAGCAATCCCGTCGGGATGACGCTTATCCCGTGAAACAGGTATGCCCTGAGGCTGTCGAATGGCGACCAGATCGAGCTGATGATGAGTTTGTAGTTGTATGAAGTACTCGACTTCATGGTGGTCTTCGCGGAGTGTGAATGTTTTGCGGGGAGATAGCTCTTCACTAAATGGCAGAAACGGGTGTATTCTTTTCAATAACCGCGGTGCTCTCTGATCCATGGCGCTCCCCAACGGCAGCCTCACGCCCGATGAACTAGCCTACTATTCACGCCAGCTCGTGCTAGCCGAGATAGGGTCGATCGGACAAAGGAGGCTCAAGGGAGCGCGTGTACTCGTCGCGGGGGTCGGTGGGCTAGGGTGTCAGCTCTCCGTCCAGCTGGCCTCGATGGGTGTGGGGTATCTCCGACTCGTCGACAGGGACGTGGTGGAGATGAGCAACCTCCAGAGGCAGCACCTCTACGGATTCGACGTTGTAGGTTACCCGAAGGTCGAGGCGGCGGAGATGAGGCTCCGCAAGGTGAACCCCTTCATCGACATCGAGGCGATCCCCGCCTCGGTGAACAACAGGACCGCTCCGAAGCTGGTGGAGGGGGTCGACCTCGTCGTCGACGGTCTGGACCGGCTGACGCCACGCCTCGCCCTCAACAGGGCGTGTGTGGAGCGGGGAATCCCCTACGTCTACGGGGCCGTTATAACCCACGTAGGGAATGTGTCAACCATCATTCCCGGTGAGACGCCCTGCCTAGAGTGCTGGCAGGGAAACATCGACGAGGCGAGCGTCCCGACGTGCGCCACTGTCGGCGTCATGCCATCAGCCATCAGCGTCATCGCCAGCATACAGGTATCCGAGGCGGTGAGGATCATCCTCGGGAAGAAGCCAAACCTAGCCGGGAAGCTCCTCTTCTTCGACCTCGATGAGCTGAGCCTCGAGAAGATCAACCTTGCGAAGGCGGAGGCGTGCAATGTGTGTGGCATCCCGTCAGCATCTCCCGACGTAGATGATCCCGTCGAGGAGATATGCGGGCGAAGCGGAAAGCGTGTCTTCACAATTACTCCCAAGGAACTACTCGACCTGAACCTGGGTCAAATCGAGGAGAAGCTGACTCGCCTTAATCTTAAGAAAAGTCTGGCAACTCGCCTCGGGTTGACGTTCAACGACGGTCATGGGATGAATGGGAGCATCTTCAGGACCGGTGTGGCCGTCTTTGAGGGTGTGGAGTCTAGGGTAAACGCCACTGATCTATACCGAACGCTGACCGGGGTCGGAATCGAATAGATTTTAATCCCCGGATTCGAGCCCTAACGCGTGTCTCTAAGAGCGGAGCTTGAGATTTTCCTTGGTGAGCCGGAAGGAAGGAGGGTCGTCCTCGTCGGCATCGGGAGCTCGATAAGGCACGACGACGTGGTCGGCCTCAAAGTACTCGTACTTTTGGAAGGGAAGCTCCCACCGAGTGTCCTGCTTCTCCTGACGGAGACGGTTCCCGAGAGTTACACTGGTGCAATCCGGGACTTTGCACCCACCCATGTTCTCCTCCTCGACGCGGCGCATTTCAACGGTGCCCCGGGTGAGGGAAGAATTATACCGACGAAGATGATTGCCAACGTCTCCGTTTCCACGCACAGCCTCCCCCTGCCCCTCTTCATAAACTACATCGAGAAGTCGATCTGCCCGAGGGTTGCCCTGCTCGGAATCCAGGGTGTGAACATAGAATTGGGGGAGGGGATCACCTCTGAGGTCGAGGAAGGAGCCAACATTATAGCTCAAATTCTAATAGATTTGCTAAACATTTAAGTTCTAATTGGAACTTTTTTACACCCTTTTCCCCTGATTTTCGTTCCTTCATGTATTTAACATAAAAACCCACGAGGCGTGAATGTTTATATCCTCGAACCAAACGATGGTTTGAGGGACCGTATTGCTTGAAGGTCTAACCGGATTCGTGTTAATTTTGGTTGTAGCCCTGGTCGTCGCCCTCATCATAATGGCGATCGGTAACGACCTGGCTCCCAAGAGTCCGGACACACCCGGCAAGCTGGCACCTTACGCCTGCGGTGAGGATATTCCTCCCACCAGGGTTAGGGTGAACGTCGAGAACTTCTTCATCTACGCAGTCTACTTCATGATATTCGACGTGTTGGGCTTCGTCCTCGCGACGACGCTCGCCAGACCGGCGAACGTGATGCTCCCGCTAGCCTACGCGGCTGCATCGCTTGTGTCCATCGTGATACTGACCGCGAAGTGGAGGAAGTAGAATGGGTCTAGTTACATGGGCCAGAACTCGCTCCCCTTGGCTGATACACTTCAACGGTGCCGCATGCAACGCCTGTGACATCGAGATTGTGGCCGCACTAACGCCGCGTTTCGATGTCGAGCGTTTCGGCGCGCTGCTCAAGGGGTCTCCAAGACACGCCGATGTCATAGTGGTCTCGGGCTCCATCTCGAGGAAGCTGAAGAGCAGACTCAAGAGGATATACGAGCAGATGCCCGAGCCAAAGTTCGTCGTGGCTGTCGGCAGCTGCGCCAACACCGGGGGCACCTTCCAGGACTGCTACAACGTCATGGAGGGCGTCGATAAGGTCATCCCCGTCAACGCATACGTGGTGGGTTGCCCGCCGAAGCCTGAGGCGATCCTCGACGGCGTCGTCAAGCTACTGAAGAGCGCGGGGTACTGAGGTGAATTGAATGAGTTACGCTGAAGAGAATAAGAAGACCCTCGAGAGGCTCGTTGAGGCCATCGGGAAGGAGAACGTCATCGACTCCAAGATCCCGAAGGAGAAGAGAGTCTACGTCACCATAAAGACCGACAAGCTGAGGGACGCCATCACCTTCCTCAAGGAGAAGGAGGGGTTGTTCCACCTCTCCACGATCACCGGGATTGACCTCGGCGAGGAGAGGGAGCTAAACTATCACCTCAACCGCCCCAACCTGATCTTCACAATCAAGGTGCGGATCCCGGGTGACAAGCCCGTGGTCCCATCAATCACCGATATAATCGGCGGGGCCGTACTCTACGAGAGGGAGGTCAACGACCTGCTCGGGGTCTTCCCCGAGGGTCACCCGAACCCGAAGAGGCTCCTCATGACTGAGGAGTGGCCCGAGGGAGTTTATCCGCTCCTCAAGAAGTGGGATGTCAAGTCCCTGAGGAAGGCGGTCGACGGGGAGGAATGGACATGAGCGGCACAGAGTTCAGCATACCTATAGGCCCGCAGCACCCGGCTCTAAAGGAGCCGGCGAGCTTTCTCTTCAAAGTCGACGGCGAGGTCGTCGTCGACGTCGAGCCTCGTGTGGGGTACAACCACAGGGGCATCGAGAAGGCGATGGAGGCACGCACATACATACAGAACCTATACCTCACGGAGAGGGTCTGCGGCATCTGCAGCAACGCCCACCAGACGCTCTACGCGATAAACGTGGAGGACGTCGCGGACATAACCATCCCGCCGAGGGCGAAGTACCTGCGCACACTCGTACACGAGTTCGAGAGGATACACAGCCACCTCCTCTGGGTTGGAGTAGCCGCCCACGAGATCGGCTTCGACACCCTCTTCTATTACGTCTGGCGCGACCGCGAGATCATCCTCGACATCCTCGAGGAGATAAGCGGGAACAGGGTCAACTACGCTTGGAACGCCATAGGTGGAGTCCGCAGGGACATCCCCGCCGATAAGATTCCCAAGTTCCAGAAGATGCTCGACACCCTCGCGGAGCGCACAAAGTACTACACGAAGGTCGCGACGACCGAGGCCACGATCGCAAACAGGGCGGCCGGCGTCGGCTACTGCAGCAAGTCTGACATGATCCGCCTCTGCGGTTGCGGCCCACACGCACGCGCTAGCGGCGTCAACAAGGACACACGCCGAGACAACCCCTACCTCGCCTACGACGAGATCCCCGACTGGCACGTCATCACCGCCGAGAGCGGAGACGTCCTAGGGAACGTCGTGGTCCGCGTTGGCGAGCTCGTGGAGAGCGTCGGGATTGCCAAGTATGTACTCGACCACCTCCCGGACGGGCCGATCAGGGAGAAGTTCAACCCCCTGCAGAAGATCCCCGAGGGCGAGGCCACGAACATGGTCGAGGCTCAGCGCGGCGAGGACATCCACTACCTCTGTAGCAAGGGCGACAACAAGCCCTACAGGTACAAGATCAGGGCTCCGACACTCGCGAACATCCCGTCCCTCGCCGTTAAGCTCAAGGGAGGATACATAGCCGACATCCCAATCGTCCTCGCGGGCATCGACCCGTGCTTCAGCTGCACGGACCGCATGGTCTTCGTCGACGAGCACAAGGAGAAGACCTGGGAGATGACGGACGAGGAGCTCAGGAGATACGGTATCAGGTGGTATGCTCATGGTCTCAATAAGTGACGTATTCAGCATAGTCGTATTCCCGGGGGCGATCTTCATCGTATTCTACGCCCTCTACTGCAACTGGCTCAGCCGGAAGACCGTGGCGCGCCTCCAGAACAGGAGGGGCCCGATGCACACCGGCTACGCCGGGATGCTCCAGCCATTCGCGGACATAGTGAAACTCCTCGCTAAGGAGGACATCACACCGGGCGCAGCGAACAAGGCGTTGTTCTCAGCTGCCCCCGTCGCGATCTTCGCGCTCGCCCTCGCAGCCGTCTTCCTCATCCCAATCCAGTCTATCACGAGCCTCTACTCCTACACGCCGATCGCGAACTTCGAGGGGGACCTAGTAATCGTCCTCCTCATCTTCAGCCTCATAGTCCTAAGCGTATTCCTCGCGGGGTGGAGCAGCGCGAACATCTTCGGCGCCGTCGGCGCGACGAGGGTCGCGTTGATGACACTCGCCTACGAGATACCCCTCGTTCTACTGACTCTCGGCCCCGCAATAATGGCAGGCAGCCTCAGCATCAACAACATAGTCGCCTGGGAGGTGGGAAGCGTCCAGAGCTTCCTCGCCGCGCCGACCCTCTGGGGTCTGCTGCTCGGCGTGGTGATGTTCATCGGCTTCGCCATCTGCATACTCAGCCTCCTCGCGGAGACGGAGATGCGCCCCTTCGACATGGCCGAGGCAGAGACAGAGATCGTCCACGGCTGGCAGGTGGAGTTCAGCGGCAAGAAGCTGGCCCTTCTAACCCTCGGTAGGGACGTGAAGATCGTGCTAGCCTCCGCTCTGCTGACCTCACTCTTCCTGGGAGGACCAGCCGGTCCGATCCTACCCCCGATTATATGGTTCGTACTCAAAACCACCTTCTGCGTCCTCGTCCTGAGCAACCTCAGCGCGGTATTCGCTAGGTTCAGGATCGACGTGATGCTGAGGTGGGCCTGGCAGTATCTGGTGCCCCTCGCCGTCCTTCAGGTGATGGCGATCGTGGCGCTCAGCGGAGTGATATGAGATGGCGATGGAAAGAGAGCTTCTGAAGAACGCGTTTAGCAAGCCGTGTACCCTCATCTATCCCTTCGAAAAGAGGGAGATGCCGAAGGGTACCCGCGGCAAGCATGAGTACGACGAGGCTAAGTGCACCGGGTGCGGCATGTGCAGCCGGGTGTGCCCCAGCTTCGCCATCGAGCTCAAGGGTCTCGGCCCGAAGTGCGAGGGCCTGAGGGTAAACCTTGGGGCTTGCCTCTTCTGCCAGCAGTGCGAGGAGAGCTGCCCCACCAACGCCATCCGCTTAACCGTCGTTTACGAGCTCGCGGTTATAAACAAGGCGGACGAGATCCTTGACTTCAAGAGGACCCCTCGCCCACCAGCGGTCCCCACGGCTAAGCCCGCGGCACCCGTGGAGGTGAAGAAGTGATGGCGTCCGAGCTAGTCCAGTTCGGGATACTCGCGATGACCATCGCCTTCGCCCTCGGCGCGGCGGGTCTCAAGAACCTACTATACGCAGCGCTCAGTCTCGGCGCGATGTGCATCAGCCTCGGAGCCCTATATTGGGTGCTCTACGCACCCTACGTGGGCCTGTTCCAGATGCTCATCTACGGAGGCGCCGTTGTTGTGCTGTTCGTATCTGTGATAATGTTCGTAAAGGGTGAGGGCAATGAGTGAGAACGGCGGAGCGGTCAAGGTAGCCGGAGTCGCCGTCGCGGCCCTCCTCTTCCTATCCTTCATTTACGTCGTGTCTAGCACACCCTTCCCCCACGCGTCGTATCGGAGCAGAGAGCTCCTCCCCACCGAGCCATCGGACAGGCTCGGGTCGGAGATGAGCGGCTTCCTCTGGAACTTCAGGGGGCTCGACCTATTGATGCAGACACTCATCCTATTCGCCACGGCGATCAGCTGCCTGGCGCTCCTCAGGGAGGAGAAAAACTGATGGCAAACGACGTTATTTTCCTTGGAGCCATCTTCGCGATGGTGAGCATCGGCCTCTACTGCGTCACGCAGAAGAGCATGATTCGCATCCTACTCGGCGTCGAGATAATACTCAACGCCGGCAACTTCGCGTTCGTCTACTTCGCATCCTACAGGGTCGCCGAGGGCTTCGTCGACCCGCTCGGCCAGAGCCTCGCCTTCATGTCCATAATCCTGGGGGGAAGCGTGATCGCGGTCGGACTGGCCCTTATAGTCAACGCCTACAAGCAGTTCAAGACCACTGAGGTCGACAAGATGAGGAGGCTGAAGTGGTGATGGGCCTAGAACTGCTCTTCATGTTCAGCCCCTTCGCAGTTGTGCTGTTCGGGCTGCTCGGCGAGAAGTTCAAGGTGGCGAAGCTCAGGGAGGTCGTCGCGATCATCCTGAGCGCCTTCACACTCGTGAGCGTCTGGCTCCTATACAATCTGCAGCAGGCTAGCCCCACGAAGATACTCGTGGTGACGCTCGGTGGCGCTCCACCGCTCGGCGCCTGCTTCGAGATCGACATGCTCAGCATCTACATGGCCTTCAGCGCAGCACTGCTCGGCCTCTTCGCGACCATCTACAGCTACAGCTACATGAAGCACGACACACGCCTCACCGAGTACTACACACTCCTGTCAGCCCTCGTGACCGGCATCATCGGCGTCAGCTTCGCGGGCGACTTCTTCACGTTCTTCATCTTCTGGGAGCTAATGGGCATCGCGAGCTACGTGCTCGTCGCCTTCCGGAAGGAGAACTGGGGACCAGTCGAGGCGGGCTTCAAGTACATGGTGATGGGAGCCGTCGGCTCCACCATGCTGCTGCTGGGCATCAGCCTCATCTACGGCATGGCGGGGACGGTGAACTTCGCACAGATCAGCAATAGCCTCCACACCAGCGGCGCGAGCCTCTGGATGATGGTCGCTATGCTCGTCTTCGTCGTGGGCTTCGGCGTGAAGTCGGCCATCGTGCCACTCCACACCTGGCTCCCCGACGCGCACCCCGAGGCACCTAGCCCAATCAGCGCGATGCTGTCGGGCATACTCATCGAGACTGCCCTCTACGGGCTAACTAGAATACTCTACATCATCTACCCTGCGGCTGACTTCAGCCTGATGATCGCGGGCCTCGCCGTCGTAACGATGAGCTTCGCCAACATTGTGGCGGTGCTCCAGACGGACGTTAAGAGGATGCTCGCCTACAGCAGCATAAGCCAGATGGGCTACATGCTCGTCGGCGTCGCGGGCGGAGGCATCATGGGGCTCACGGGCGTGTTCCTACACGTCTTCAACCACAGCCTCATGAAGGGCCTAGCCTTCTTCTCCGCAGGTTCGATGACAGAGGAGTCGGGCACGCGGGACATCGACAAGATGAGGGGCATCGCCAAGGTGATGCCGATAACGAGTCTCACGATGTTCATAGCCCTCCTCGGACTGGGAGGCGTACCCGGGACGGCCGGGTTCATAAGCAAATACCTACTCTTCGGCTCAGCCCTAGCCCCAGGATACTGGTGGCTCACAGTCATCGCGGTCCTAAACAGCGCCCTCAGCATGGTCTACTACCTGAGGGTGATGAAGGCCCTAGTCGGGCAGCCGAAGGAGGCTGCTGAAGGCGACGAAGGAGGCACCACCGCTCATGCTGGGCGTCACCGTCGCAATGGCCACACTGATAATACTCTTCGGAATCTGGCCAGCGCCGATGATAGCCTACGCCACGGAGGCGGCTAAGGCTCTCCTCAACCTCCCCAACTACGTCAAGGTGATACTGCCATGATCAGTCTACTCAACATAGCAGCGGACGCGGCGCCGACACTCATATCGGCGCCCGTCAACGGTTTAGAGCAGTTCATGTCGAACCCGGGGGCCTGGCTGTGCTGGTTGATCCCCATAGCCGGGG
Organism: Candidatus Bathyarchaeota archaeon; assembly: GCA_963769425.1. Classification (GTDB taxonomy): domain Archaea; phylum Thermoproteota; class Bathyarchaeia; order TCS64; family TCS64; genus UBA8941. The sequence continues at coordinate 64,673 of CAVYLP010000005.1, forward strand.
CGCTCCTGATGCCGGTGATCGCCAAGGGAGGCCACAGGGTCCGAGACTACGCGGCGGTCGCCATAGCATTCGCGGCGGTCGTCGCCGCGGCCTCGCTACTGCCCGGCCTCTGGGCCGACAAACCCCACGAACGACGTACAGGTCGCAACGTGGATAACATTCCCCAACGGTGCACCGCTCACGCTGGGCGTCCTAATCGACCCACTCAGCATACTCATAGCAAACGTCGTCGCCTTCATCGCGTTCCTAATCGTCGTCTACAGCGTCGGATACATGCACGGCGACGAGCACCTAACGAGGTACTGGTTCTTCTTCCTCTTCTTCATCGGCAACATGCTCCTGCTTGTGCTCTCTGACAACCTCATCCAGATGATGATAGGCTGGGAGGGCGTCGGTCTCTGCAGTTACGGGTTGATCGGTTACTACTACCGCGACCCGAAGGAGAGGTGGCTGGGTGGACCCCCGCCGACCAAGATGTTCCCGCCGAGCCACGCCGGCATGAAGGCCTTCATAGTCACAGGCATCGGTGACGTCTTCCTCCTCGGGGCGATCTTCATAATATACAACTACGCCGGGACCCTGAACTTCGTCCAGTTGATCAACACGGCACCCCAGTGGATGGCGGCGATATCCGTCGTCCCAGGGCTGCTCAGCTTGACGGCCATACTCTTCCTTGGCGGACCAATCGGCAAGAGCGCGCAGTTCCCACTCCACGAGTGGCTCCCCGAGGCGATGGCGGGTCCCACGGCGGTCAGCGCCCTCATCCACGCGGCGACGATGGTCAAGGCAGGGGTCTACCTGGTCGCCAGAATGGCGCCCGCCTTCTACATCGGGACCTTCGCGCAGCACCTAGCCGAGGCTCAGACCTACTTCGTCGCCATAGCCGTCGTGGGCGCCTTCACGGCGTTCCTCGCGGCCAGTCAGGCGATGGTAGCGCTTGAGCTGAAGAAGGTTCTAGCGTACTCAACCGTCAGCCAGATCGGGTTCATGATGCTCGGCCTGGGTGTCTCGGGCCTCGGGGAGGGTAACCTCCTGCCGGGCCTCACCGCGGGCATCTTCCACCTCGTAAGCCACGCCCTCTTCAAGGCGGCGCTCTTCCTGGGCGCAGGCTGCGTCATCCACGCGGTGGAGACGATATACATGGATAAGATGGGCGGGCTTGGGAAGCAGATGCCCTTCACGAAGATACTGATGCTCCTCGCGACGCTGAGCCTGGCGGGCATCCCGCCGTTCAGCGGCTTCTGGAGCAAGGACGCCATCTTCGTGGCGAGCCTTAACGCGGGCCTGACCCTGACGAATGTACTCTACGTCGTCGCGGTGGTCACCGCGCTGATGACGCTGGTCTACAGCGCGCGCTACATCTACATGGTCTTCTACGGTGAGAAGAGCCACTTCATCCACGAGCTGGAGGAGGAGGGCCACCACGTCCACGAGAGCCCCGCAATAATGTGGGGGCCCATCGCGGTCCTGGTAGCCGTAATGCTGGGAATAAGCGCCCTCGGCCTCGTCGGATTCTTCGTCCCCAGCCTAAGCCCCGAGGTCTTCATCGAGGGTCAGATGACGAGGATGGTCGAGGGACTTAACGTCCCCGAGATATTCGCCTCCGCCAGCGCGACCTTCACGGAGCCCGTCGTCGCAAGACGCGACGAAGCTGACGGCGATCGCCTCGAGCGGCGCCATCATACTCGTCGGCGGAATAATCGCCTACCTCCTCTACATGGTGCGCAAGTACAACGCCTGGCAGATCGTCAGCGACAGCAGCATACTGAGGCCCATCCACAGCTTCCTCTGGAACAGGTGGTACATCAACGAACTATACTACGCCGTCGGAGTCGACGGACTACTCGCCCTATGCAGGGGCATAAACAGCACCTTCGAGGCGAAGCTCCTCGGAGTCAACGACTCGGCCCCGAGGGGCTTCACGGGGCTCTGGAACCAGGTGAAGAAGCTCCAGACCGGGTACCTAAGCATCAACGTGCTGTACCTGGCCGGGCTGCTACTATTCCTGCTGTTCCTCGTCCTCGTGAGGGGGGTGTGATGACATGGTAATGCAATATAGTCTACTGTTATCGCTCGTGGTGCCACTGGCCGCGGTTGCAATCGCGTACTTCGCGGGTAGGTCGACAGGCAAGAGCATCGGCTGGTTCGTCGCCGCCTCGCTCATCGTCTCGCTCGCGCTCCTAGTCGGGGTCGCGCTCGGGATCAGCGACGGCAGCGCATACAAGGAGGTCTACACGTGGGCCCCGCAGGCGGGTCTGAGCTTCACCCTGCTCGCCGACGGGCTGAGCATCTGGGTGCTGCTGACGATAAACGTCCTCTGCCTCGCTATAACGGTCTACAGCATGCCCTACATGGAGCACAGGTTCCACGAGTGGGAGCACGAGACCAACGAGAAGAAGGGCCCAGAAGCCTACGCCAGCTACTTCGCCCTCTACCTGCTCTACGCAGTCGGTATGCTCGGCACGATAATGTCTACGAACCTCATCCAGTTCTACCTCTTCTACGAGCTAATGCTCATCCCGTCTTGGCTGCTCATCAACAACTACGGCTACGGCGACAGGGAGAAGATCGGCATGATCTACTTCATGTGGACGAACGTCAGCGCCGTCATCCTCCTCGCGGGGATACTCGCCGCCTACACCATCACGGGCAGCTTCGAGATAAGCAGCCTGACGAGGCTCGTGGGCGTCAGCAACGCCGCGTGGATAGCCGGCGCGATGCTCTTCGCCTTCTTCACGAAGATGGCGGTCTTCGGCCTGCACACGTGGCTGCCCTTCGCACACGCTGAGGCACCAACCCCAATCTCCGCACTTGCTTAGCCCCGCCATGATCGGCATAGGAGCCTACGCGGCCCTCCGCCTCGTCATCATACCCATGACCCCGGTCTTCCAGACCTTCAGTTGGGTCTTCACACTCTGGGCGCTGGTCACAATGATATACGGCGGCCTCATGGCGCTGACGCAGGATGACATCAAGCGCTTCCTCGCCTACAGTAGTATAAGTCAGATGGGTTACATCTTCCTTGGTCTAGCGAGCGTCACCCCGAACGGTGAGGTCGGCGCCATATACCAGTACGTAGCTCACGGTTTCGGCAAAGCCATTCTCTTCCTCGTCGCGGGTATACTCATCAGCCAGACTGGCACGAGGAGCATAAAGAAGATGGGCGGACTCGCCGACAGGATGCCCTGGACGGCTGTGATGGCCATCATAGGTTTCCTGACGATAGGCGGCGTACCGCCGACGATGGGCTTCATGAGTAAGTTCTTCATCTTCTCCGGAGTCTTCGGCAACCAGCTGGCCCCCGCCGGGCAGGTGTGGGCCGCGGTGATTGGGATAATCATGACCGTCCTCACGATCGGCTACGGGATGTGGACGGTGCGCAGGGTCTTCTATGGGCCCCTCCCCGAGCACCTAAAGCAGGTGAAGGAGGCGCCCATGACGATGTTGCTCCCGCTCATCGTCTTCGCGGTGCTAGTCATCGTCCTCGGCATCTGGCCGACGCTGATAACCAACTACCTATCTCCATTCTTCGCCACGTTCTTCGCGTAGGGCCAACTGGCCATTTTTCCATTTCACGCCCTAGAGGCTACACTGCCAGTCGCCGCATCGAAAATCAACGAATAAGGCAGCTAGGGACGAGCAGAATGCATGAAGCGAATTTTTCGATATTCGCCGCTAAATAAAAAAAAGAAAAAAGGATCCGTTCCGGGAAATCGGTGAAAACGCTCAGGATGGCGGCGGCGAAGGCACCTCCCTCCCCCCATCCACGCACTCATGAACAAACAAACACCTCACAACACCCTTAAAACACCTCTCCAAACCACGCCATTACATAAGTTTTTTTAATGTAAGCAGGGTCTGCAATTAGGAAATGAGCGTCGCTGTCATTGGGCCCTCATCCTTCATCACCTGCTTCCAGCTAATCGGGGCAGAGGGTTACAACTGCGTTACCGGCGAGGAAGTCGCCCAGACGCTGAGCCGACTCGTGGACGAGAAGAAGTACAAGCTTATAATCTTCCCCGAGAGGTTCGCGGCGGAAACCCTCCCAGTCAGAGAGCAGGTCCTAAAGAGGGGCGCCATCTCGCCCGTCTTCGCACTGGTGCCAGACTTCACTATGCAGACAGGCGATAGGATGCAGGAGCTACAGGCAGTCATATCGCTTGCTATCGGAACAAAGCTGGAGTTGTGATGAATGGAAGTCAAAAAGGTCCTATCAGTCGGCAAACGGCTCCAAACCATCCTCGAGGAGGCGGAGAGGGAGTCCCAGCAGAAGCTCGGGGACGCGAAGCGCCGCTCCGACGAGATGGTTAACAAGGCCCGCTCAGAAGCTGAGGAGAAGAAATCCAAGGCCCAGCGCGGCGCCGGAATAGACGACTTGGTAAAGGCCGAGGAGAACCGTGCTAAGGTGGAGGCCGAGAAGATCAAGGTCCAATACCAACAGAAGATCGAGGTGATCAAGAAGATCCCCAAGAAAAAGAGGGACCACAGTGTCGACCTCGTCATAAAGGAGGTTCTCCCATGAGCCAGCAGAGCAGCTTGGACCTCGAGACGAGGCTCATAGAGCGCACTATGGCCCAGCGCGACGAGATGATAGCCAAGGCCGACGCCGATGCCAAGACCATGCTCGAAGCCGCCGAGAAGGAGGCCCAACGCATCAAATCCGAGACTGATCGCCAAATACTCAATATAGTCGCCAGCGTCCTCCGTGGCGTACGCGACAGGATAGTTGGTGGGGTCGAGCTCGACAGTAGGAAGCAGCTGATGATCGCCCGCGACGAGACGCTCCAGCAGATCTACGGCGAGGCCGAGAAGAAGCTCAAGGAGTACTCCGCGGACAAGAAGGATTACCACGAGGCACTACTCAAGCTGGTCGCGGAGGCCGTGAAGGCCATCGGTGGCGAGGAGTTCATACTCTCCGCCAACGACGCCGACCTAGCCGACCTCAAGAAGACACATAAGAAGCTCGAAGCCGACGTGTCAAAAGTTGTTGGCTCGAAAGTCAGTATCACATTCGACGACACCCCCATCGCGACCATCGGTGGTGTCGTTGTAAAGAACACTGAGGGCACGAAGGTGTACTACAACACGTTCGAGGGCAGGATCAAGCGGGCACGCACCAAGCTCAACGTTACCCTCGCGAAACTAATGGAGGCCGACTAAGAATGGGAATCATAGGCACAATCGACCGTATCAATGGCTCGCTCATCAGGGCAATATTCACCGAGGCGCCGAAGATCGGTGACCTCGTTGAGGTCGGTAACCTCAAGCTCATGGGCGAGATCGTGCGCCTCGACGGGCAGACCGCCTTCTGCCAATGCTACGAGATCACAGATGGCATACGCCCCGGTGAGCCTGTAAACGACACAGGCGAGCCCCTCATGGCTGAGCTCGGCCCGGGCATCATGGGCGCTATCATGGATGGTGTCGAGCGCAGCGAGACCGAGCTCTGGAACAGGACCGGCCCATTCGTCAGCAGGGGAACCAGCGTCCCGCCCCTTGACAGGAAGAAGAAGTGGGAGTTCGTCCCAACCGTTAAGAAGGGCGACAATGTGGGCCCCGGCGACTTCATAGGCACCGTTCAGGAGACGAAGAGCTTCGTCCACAAGATCATGGTGCCACCGGACATAAACGGTATCATCAAGAGCATCTACAAGGGTGAGTTCACTGTCGAGGAGACCGTCGGGGAGCTGGAGACCCCAGATGGAGTCAAGGAACTCAAGCTAATGCAGAAGTGGCCCGTCCGCAGACCTAGGCCAGTCAAGCAGAGGCTTCCACTCAGTGTGCCCCTAATCACGGGCCAGCGCGTCATCGACACATTCTTCCCCTGCGCCAAGGGCGGCGCGGCAGCAATCCCCGGCGGATTTGGAACCGGGAAGACCGTCACCCTCCAGCAGATCAGTAAGTGGAGTGACGCGGACATAATCATACTCATCGGCTGCGGGGAGCGCGGCAACGAGATGGCGGACGTCGTCGCCCACTTCCCAGTCATCAAGGACCCGAGGAGCGGGCGCAACCTCATCGAGAGGACCGTCATCGTCGCGAACGTCAGCAACATGCCAGTCTCCGCCCGTGAGGCGTCCATCTATATGGGCACCACACTCGGCGAGTACTTCCGAGACATGGGCTACGACGTAGCCGTCATGGCGGACTCCACATCGAGGTGGGCGGAAGCACTGCGTGACATCTCCGGTCGCCTGGGTGAGATCCCAGCAGAGGCCGGCTTCCCAGCCTACCTCCCTGACAGGATCGCCGAACTCTACGAGCGCGCTGGACGCGCTATAGTCCTCAGCTCGCAGGAACGCCTAGGCAGCGTCACGATGCTCGGAGCCGTCTCCCCGCCAGGCGGAGACTTCAGCGAGCCAGTCACAACATACACGCTACGCTTCATCGGAACCTTCTGGGCCCTCGACAGCGCCCTCGCACAGCGCCGCCACTTCCCGGCCATCAACTGGCTGAGGAGCTTCACACGCTACCTCGAAATCTCCGCCGAGTGGTGGAGCCAATACGACAAGGACTGGCTCAGCAACCGCGCCAAGGCCATGAGCATACTAGAGGAGGCAGCTGAGATCGAGGAGACCGCAAGGATCATCGGCGAGAAGAGCCTCCCAGACGACCAGCGCCTAGTGCTGCTCGTCGCTGAGCTGCTCCGCGAGGGCTTCCTCGTCCAGGCAGCTTACCACGAGATCGACACTTACTGCGACGCCGAGAAGCAGACGAAGCTCCTGCGCATCATCGTCGAGTTCAACAACATGGTCGAGGGGCTCGTCAAGCAGAGCGTCCCCATCGAGAAGGTGCGCGAGCTACCGATAGTCACCGAGATGATGAGGCTCAAGGAGCGCAAGGGCAGCGAGCCCATAGACCTGGCAAAGCAGGAGATGGTTAAGCAGGTCGGCGAACTCGCCAAGACCTACGGGGTGAGCTAAGATGGCAGAACAAGCAGGACTAGTCTACAAGACCGTAAAGGAGATCCACGGCCCCATCCTCTTCGTCGAGAACGTTCAGGGTATAAGCTACAACGAGATCGTCCGCATACGCACTGAGTCGGGCTACGAGGTCTCGGGAAGTGTCCTGGAGGTATCCAAGGACTGGGCGATGGTACAGTGCTTCGGTAACACCTCGGGCATGGATCTCAAGGTTGGGGTCAGGTTCACGGGCGAGACCCAGAAGATCCCCGTCACCAACGACCTAATCGGCAGGGTCTTCAGCGGAAGTTTCGTGCCACGCGACGGGATGCCCGCTCCGCTGAGCGACGACGTCCGAGACGTAAACGGTGGAACAATCAACCCCGCCGCACGCGAGGTCCCCAGTGACTTCGTCCAGACCGGGATGAGCAGCATCGATGGCATGAACAGCCTCGTCAGGGGTCAGAAGCTACCCATCTTCAGCGAGTCTGGTCTCCACCACAACATGCTCGCCGCCCAGATCGCCCGTCAGGCTACGATCCCCGGTAAGGAGAGCGACTTCGCAATCGTCTTCGGCGCTATGGGAATCAAGAACGAGGAGGCCGACTTCTTCCGCAAGGAGTTCGAGGAGACGGGCGCTCTGAACAAGAGTGTCCTTGTCCTCAACCTCGCGGACGACCCACCGATCGAGCGTCTGGTCACGCCCCGCATCGCGCAGACCATCGCCGAGTACCTAGCCTTCGACATGGGCATGCACGTCCTAACCATCCTCACCGACATGACCAACTACGCCGAGGCGCTACGCAGCATCAGCATCGCCAGGGAGGAGATCCCGACGAGGAAGGGCTACCCCGGATACCTCTACAGCGACCTAGCAACCATCTACGAGCGCGCTGGAATCGTCACGGGGAAGAAGGGCTCGGTCACCCTGATGCCCATTCTCTCCATGCCCGCTGGCGACATCACCCACCCCGTACCTGACCTCACAGGCTACATCACCGAGGGGCAGCTCCTCCTCCAGCGTGAGCTCTCCCTCAAGGGTCTCTACCCCGCCATGAACGTCCTCCCCAGCCTAAGTAGGCTCATGAAGGACGGCATCGGCGCCAAGACGACCCGCAAGGACCACCAAGACGTCTCAAACCAGCTCTACATGGCGTACGCCGAGGGAACACGCGCACGCGGCCTAGTTCGCATCGTCGGAACAGTCGGACTCAGCGACCGTGAGCGCAAGTGGCTCGAGTTCGCCGACGCCTTCGAGACAAAGTTCGTCAACCAGGGCCGCTACGAGAACAGGACCATCGAGCAGACCCTCGACCTAGCATGGGACCTACTTGCCATGCTCCCCGAGGAGAACCTCATCAGGGTCCGCGAGTCCTACATCAAGGAGTACCACCCGAAGTACCGTAAGAGAGAGAGCTAGCCTTGTCCTCTACCAGCGGAGTCCGGCCCACAAAGGGCTACCTCATGGAGATGCAGAGCCGCATCGTCTTCATAGAGCGGGGCACCGAGTTCCTCAAGCTCAAGAGGGACCACCTCGCCAAAGAGCTAAGCGAGTCCATAGAGGTGCTCAGGGGGAGGAGGAGGCTGCTGCTCGAGAGCCTCGGGGAGGCTTACAAGGCGGTCCAGGCCGCGTACCTGAGCCTCGGCCCGACTGAGGTCGAGAGCCAGGCAGCCAGCATACGCAGTACGCTCGACATCGACCTCCTGCCGAAGAGTACGATGGGTGTCCAGTATCCCTACATTAAGATACTGAGCAAGCCCAAAGTCGAGGGTGAGCTAGATATCACCCTCAGCTACGCCTCTGACAAGGTCTTTAGCATACTCGAGGAGATCATCAGGCTCGCCGAGTTCGAGAGCAGGGTCGAGCGCATCGCGGACGAGCTCGGTAGGACGAACCGTAAGGTGAACGCCCTCGAGAACACGGTAATACCCGACATGAAGGCGGTCATCAAGTTCATACAGGACAAGCTGGACGAGGAGCAGATGGAGGACCTCGTCCGAATCAAGTTGATTGGGGGTGCGTTGGCATCGGAAAGGTAAAGACGGGTTCGATGACCTACGCGGTCGTCAGGAGCCACGCCCTCATCGCTGACCTACTCGACTCCAACCAGATGAGGACCATCGCCTCCACGGACAGCATCGAGGAGTTTATGTCGCAGATCGCTCAGACGCCCTACGGGCAGGTAACCTTGGAGCCCGACGTGAACCCGAGCGTCAGCTTGGAGCGTGTCTTCTACCGCAAGTTCATCGAGCGCATCGTGAAGGTAGTGGACATAGTACCCAGCAACATCGGGGAACTACTACAGACCTATTACTACATGAGGTTCGAGACCCTAAACCTCGACAGGATACTGAGGGGCAAGTTCAGCGACGCGACACCCGCTGAGATTCAGGCGAACCTTGTGCCCATGATGCCCTACAGGGCACCCAGCTACCAGGCACTATCCGAGGCGGCCGACATCGACGCTCTATTAGAGCTGCTCAAGGGCACAGCCTACAACACAATAGCCGAGAAGCTCCCCGTCTACAAGCAGTATGACGCCATCTGGCCCCTCCAACTTGAGTTGCAGCACCTATACAGCCTAACGATCCTCAGGAGCGTGGGGAAGCTGCCGCGCAGTCAGAGGAGGATGGTGAGCAAGATCGTGGAGCTCGAGGCTGACATCGAGAACTTCCTCGTGGCGGTTAAGCAGAGCCGGGCCCCGAAGGAGGGGGAGGGCTTCAAGCCTGAGGAGATGTTCGACGCCACCTACGGGATATCGAAGGATGTACTCCACCTCGTCGTCGACGGGGCGGACCTCCGCGACTCCGTGGAGAGCCTCGGGGAACCCTACAGCGCCATACTGGCGCCCATCTACGAGGGGGACGTCGCCCTCATCAGGACCAACCTGAGAAGCCAGGTTCACAAGACCGTGAACGAGGCAAGAGCTGGTAACGACTTCGGCTTCAACACGATAATGGCGTACCTCGTCTTCAGCGAGTTGGAGAAGGACGACCTCGTCGGCATCGCGTGGGCGAAGGAGCAGGGCCTACAGGGCGAGGAGTTCCTCAAGTACCTCGTCGTGCCCAACGTTTCCTAGTCCCCATTTTCCCAAACCATAAATCAGCGACCCCCCAGTTGATCCCGGGTTTAGCGATGTCTAAGGTGGAAACCGTTTACTTCAACGAGCCGGGGAAGGTGAACAGCAGGGAAGCGCTTCTCATCGCCAAGAAGAGGGCCGATCAGCTAGGCATTAGGGACGTGATCGTGGCCTCTTACACGGGGGAGACTGGGGCGCTCGCTGCCGAGGTCTTCAAGGGGTATAACCTAGTGGTAGTTGCGGGGATGGTGGGCTACGTGGAGCCAAATCAGGACCGGATGAAACCCGAATATAAGAAAGTCATCGAGGACAATGGCGGTAAGATAATTCGCGCGTGTCACAGCTTCGGGGGCCTCGGCCGGGCGATAAACAAGAAGTTCAATGCCATACAGGTGGATGAGGTGATCGCGCACGTTCTCCGCCTCTTCGGCTCCGGCGTGAAGGTGGCCTGCGAGTGCGCCTGCATGGCGGCCGACGCGGGCCTAATCCGTACCGACAGGGAGGTGATCTCCCTCGGGGGCAGCGGGACGGGTGCGGACACCGCCGTGGTTCTCCTCCCCAGCAACACTCACAGGTTCTTCGATATGCGCATTAGGGAGATAGTCTGCAAGCCCAGGGTCTAGGACCCAGTGATCACCTGGCCTCAGGTGTCGCCTCTATCGACTCCAACCTCTTGATCATCCTCCACAAAACGAGCCACCAAGCTGGGACTCCAGATTCTGTCGGGAGACGCGGAGGCTTCGCTCCTCTGCCTTGAGCCTTTCGTTCCTCTGCTAAAGGGTTGCCTCCTCCTTGGTCTCGTATTGGTTCAAAATCTCTGAGTCGACCTGCACCGATGGCGGGATGAATTGCGTGACCACGTGGCACCCCTTTTTCCACAGGTTGAAGCGAGAGTTTATCCCACCCTATTAGGGATGCTTTAAGGGACAACCTTGAGTGACGAATGGTTCTACGGCAGCAAACCCAAGAGGGCGACGAGTGGGAGCTGGGTGGCGATCCTTGTCGCCATACTCATCGTCGCGAACGTCGGCGTAGTCGCGTACAACACCGTCAACACTAACACAGAGGTGAAGAGTCTCGGAAGCCGGGTCGACTCACTGAGCCCTCACAGTCGAGTCCCTCAACACCGAGCTTACCAGCGCATACGCCGACATCTCCACCTTGAGGAACGTCATTAAAAGTGGGAGCCTAAATGTCACAGTAACGCCCGGCTCAGGCCTCGACCTTGTCGACCTCTACAATAGGACCAGGGATAGCGTTGTCCTCATCGAGGTGACCCTGCCCGCGGGCATGGCGCAGGGGAGCGGCTTCGTCTACGACATGAGCGGGAAGATAATCACGAACAACCACGTCGTCGAGGACGCGAGCAGCATATTGGTGACATTCATCGACGGAACGATCGTTAAGGCGACGCTCGTTGGGCGTGACCCGTACTCCGACGTTGCCGTGATCAAGGTGGATGCCCCAGCGTCCCTCCTCAAGCCGCTGAATCTGGGTAGCTCCGCCGCTCTAAAGGTGGGGCAACCTGTGATTGCCATAGGTAACCCATACGGTTTGGCGGATACCCTAACCTCGGGCATCATCAGCGCTGTGGGGAGGCAGATGGACTCCACCGGCAATTACCCAATAGTCGACGTGATCCAGACGGACGCCGCCATAAACCCGGGGAACAGCGGCGGTCCCCTCCTTAACATGAATGGGGAGGTTGTGGGAATCAATACAGCTATACCCACTGAGACGTCTCGGGGAATCGGCTTCGTTGTACCTAGCGACACGATAGCCCGCGAGCTGCCCAGCCTCATCTCCACTGGGACCTACCAGCACCCCTACCTTGGTATAACGGGGCAGGACGTGACGCCCGGGGTGGTCGACGCCATGAACCTACCGTCGGGGACCCACGGCACGCTTGTCATTGACGTGACCGCGCTCGGACCCTCCGCCAATGCCGGGATCAGGGGAGGAACTACCACACAGACGATCGATGGCGCCTCCATAAAGATCGGCGGCGACGTGATCGTCTCAGTAGATGGGATCCAGATGAAGAGCTTCTACGACCTCATAGTCTATCTTCAGCGTAACAAGCGACCCGATAGCACGCTTACACTCGGTATCATAAGGAACGGGGCGCCGATGGACGTGGTCGTCACCCTCGGAATTCGCCCGCAGCCCTAGAATCTTGGATTCCTAAGCAGACCCGCGATAGTTTCCTTGTCGTACCCGAGAAGCAGGCCTAGGCCGACGGCGATCTCCTCCTCAGCCTCCTCCAGCTTACCCTCCCTCCTCTTCCTCGCCTTCATCTCTTTCAATGCCTTATAACGGTCGAGCGTCGATGCATCTTTGGCCATGTGGACAACAACTTTTCCCTCGGTGAAGGCGGGGTTGAATAGCTTGGTGGTGAGGAAGTCCCCGTCGACAAGCAGGTGGACGTTGTACTCGTCAGCCACTAGCCTGATGGGGGCTTTGAGCTTATCGTATTCCTCCCTCGTCATTGGGGGGCTCAGGGCGAGTGGTTTCACCCCCGATCCCACTATCTCGGCGAATGCGTAGATCATCCCTAGGTGGTAGGAGTCGAGGTCGAATCCATTCACGTGTTTGCTAAGCCAGTGGTCCTCCAAATCGATCGATCTAGACTCTTATCCCCCTCTTAAGCGGCTTTCGCGCGTATAGCTTAACAGATAGGGAAACATTGTTATCTGAGCATCAGGCCAATTTTCTTACCCTTTTAGTTGTGTCTTCAGCCTAACCTCATAAGTTCTTTGTATTTGCTGTAAAAGGGTCACCCTCCGCGAGCTTTGTGCTCTCATTGGACAATGGGGGGCTTGGAATTGATTTGGCTTCTTTTTTAATCGGGGATAATGTCAGGCGAGTTTTCTGAGCGCGAAGAGAGCGACCGCCTTCGAGCAGAGGGTGAGCTCGTCTATCGATACGCTTTCGTCCCTCTTATGGTAGTTTGTGTATGTTTCGCCTACCCCTATGTTGATGGATGGCATTCCACCGTCGACAACCTGGTAGTTCATATCGGTGCTGGCGAGGTTGCCGACGAAGGGTAGGTCCCTGCCGGTTACCTCCTTCATTATGGTCTTCGCCTCCTGGGCGAACGGGTCGTCGGAGGGAACTACGTAGCCGCCGCGGCTGTTGACTACCTCGACCTCGTAGTGGAGAGCCGCGTCTGTTGCCTTGACGCCCTCGATGACGGCTCTGAATTCCCTCTCCACTTCCTCGAAGGTCTCAGCGGGGGTCATGCACCTGAGCACCTCTTCCTCGCAGAGGTCGGGGACAGTTGCTCCCTGGACTCCTCCCTTGATGGTTCCGATGTTGAGCATGGCGGTGAGCTTGTCAACACCCGCCTCCCTTATCTCGGTCGGCAGCTCGATGCCGGGGGTGGGTAGCTGCCTCTTCATGAGGACGTTCCTCCAGTAGTTGTCGAGGGCGACGTTGATCTTGCTCATCTTCTCGATGGCGTTTACCCCGAGGATGGGCATCTGCCCGTGGTACGCTTTGCCGATGGTTCTGACCATGAACCGTGTCCTCCCCTGGGCGGCGAGGTTTATGCTATTCATGGAGCCATCGAGCTGTAATCCGTAGTCGGCCTTCACTATTCCCTCTCTGATGAGGTAGCCGAGGCCGGCGACGCCACCGATCTCCTCGTCGCAGTTGCCCGTGAAAATGAGGTCGCCCTTGAGCTTGATGCCGAGTTCATGGATGCCCTGCAGGGCGAGTACGGCAGCAGCCAGGGGTCCCTTGTCGTCGCAGACGCCGCGGCCCCAGACGTAGCCGCCCCCGACGTCGTAGATGCTCTTCCCATACCTGCAGGTCTTCGTGACCTCCCCGCCGAGGGGGTCGACGGTCCAGCCGTCCTTCTGTATGGCGGCGGTGTCTATGTGGGCGCTCATGTGCATCGAGGGTCCGCCGCCTCTGCCCTTTAATCGGGCGACAACGTTGCTCCTCGGCCCCTCCAGTCCGAGCTGCTTCGCCCCAGAGAGAGTGAGGTACTTCTCGGTGGCATCGTGGATGGTGGTCTCGCAGCCGAGGGCCATCAACCTGTCCGCGATGAGCCCGCATATCCTGTCGTAATTCAGCCCCGGCGGCACCTGCGTGTCGATCCTGACGAGGTCCCTCAGTGTCGAGATAAGGTCGTCCCTGTGTTCCTCGATGTACTCGAAGAGTCGCTCCTTCTCTCCCATGCGCATCGCCTTCCAAGGCATAGCGGCGGATGGGTATCTAAAATTAACGTGCCCTTCGAATCATGGAGTCGATGGGGACCCGGGTCTTGTCTCTCGCCTTGAAGGTGGTGAGGTTGGTGAACCCCGCGGCCTTGAGCTGCTTCACCGCCTCGTCGAGGTGGTCGCCGAGGGTCCCCGCTGTGTGGCTGTCACTGCCGACTGTGACCGTGTCGACACCCGCCTCGTGTGCGGCGAGGAGGAACTCCTGGAGGGGGTAGAAGTGGCCGGTCCCCGCCCTGACCCCCGCCGTGTTCACTTCGATTCCGACCCCTTCATTCGAAGCCGACTCTAGTGCCTCTATCACGACCGAGCCGTAGTCACCCCAGCCCGCGTTCTTGCCGTAGAAGTGGAGGTACTTCCTCCAGTAGTCGGGGTGCGCCATCACGTCGAAGAGGCCGCTCTCAATGGCTCTCCTCCAAGTCGTATAGTACTCGTCAGCCGCTTTCCTTATGGCGCGGCCCTGGAAGAAGCCCTCTGCCTGAGTACGGGAGCCTATGTCTACGCCATTAATGTAGTGGGTGCTGCCGAGGATGAAGTCAAAGTCGTGGTCTTTTAGGATGGATTCGAGGCGGCGCTCCTGTCCGGGGAAGTAGTCGACCTCCAGGCCCGCTAGTAGATTCACCTTCGTCTCTTCCTGCGCCGACCTTATCTCCTCGATATATTCGGGTATCTCCTCCTCCTTGATGCTGATGTCGACGTCTGGGCCGACTGTTATGAGGTGGTTGGTGAAGGCGATTTCAGTGATCCCCTTGGCCTCGGCGATCGCTATGTAATCCGGTATGAGTGCCGTGGCTGCGTCCCTCGAGTGTCTCTCGTGGACGTGGTAGTCAATCATTTTCGGTGCCTACCCCTGATATTGCGGAGTGGTGTTATTAGAGGCTAATCCTGCCCAGATCGGATAGAAGGTAACCAGGGTAAACCATCGGAACAGAAAAACTGGTCAGGCACCGAAAGGGACCAGAAAACGGCTCCATTCGCCTTGACATAAAATAAAAATACAATTAAGCTACCTTTTTTCGACGGGGTGGCGGAGGATCGTCCTCCACTTCTCTGGCGGAGCCCTCCGGGGATCACTCATGTATATCTCATGGTGGTGCCCACGGAGGCGGTAACCATTCTCGTCGACGAAGGTCTGGATCAGCTTCTGGCTCCTCGGTTCGTCGCTGTACGGGCCAACATGGAGCATCTGTACGCTTGTCCCCTCGTGAATGCGTTGGAGTTTTACCCTCTCTACTGCCTTTCCTTTCTTCTCGACGAGGTCGGGCCTGATCTCGTCGAGCTTTACCTCCGTCACAAAGTCGGGGACGAGGATCATACTTGTCCAGTTCCAAGTCTCCCTCGGCGGAGCATCGTCGAGGTTGAAGATGCCAGGGTCGTCCCACCACCATACCCCCTCAAGAGGCATCACGGTGAAGTCCTTACCCTCCTTCTTCGACGCGAACTTGAGTGTGTACGCAGCTCCGTAGAGGGCGTTTATGGACTCTTGATAGGCTTCTCCCCCTGGTTCGCCTCTGCCGGTGTAGGTGAGGAAGCTAAACTCAGGGACATCCACTATCTCTGGCTTGGCCTTGGGTGAGTAGAGCCTCTTCAGCTCCTTCCTTAGGTCTATCTTTTCCATGAGATTGTATTAGCTTAGGTGATTATAAGAGAGTTGGATTGCGGAGTGCTCTACTCAACCTCCGTGAAGACGATTTTCCTCAAACGGACACCCTCCCCGTATACCCTGCAGCGGCGTTCCGACTCCATGTGGCAAGGGCTCCAACTCCCGCCGCTGCGTTCCGACTCCATGCCGCAGGGTTTCCCAATTCCTAGCAGCGGCGTCCCGACTCCTAGCAGCAGGAGTTCCAACACCCGTAGCGGCGAGTCTCTTCCTAGCAGCGGGAGTCATGAAACACGATTTTACTCCTACCAGCGGCGTTCCGACTCCATGCAGCGGCGTTCCGACTCCATGTAGCAGGGTTCCGACTCCTAGTAGGATGGTATAACGTTTTTTCACTGTCCATATTCCTAGCAGCGGCGTTATGAACTCACAGATAGATCTCCTCATCACGCTACCCAGTCCCTACAATAGGGGATGTACGCCTTGCTTGAGTACTGCAAGGTTCTACAGGCACTGGTTATTCAGGATCCTGATCCTAGCAACGTTTATGTGTCCGATGTATTTTCTTCCCTCATCGGCGGGTGAGTGGGGCCTCCCACCCGATTCCGCCTGATAAATCCCGGTGAAGGGAGGCATGAAGGTCAAAGAGATCAGTTTAGCCGCCGTGCTGGCGGCGTTGTACGCCACGCTTGTCGTGGTATTCGCACCCATTAGCTACGGCCCGATACAGTTGAGGGTCGCGGATTGCCTTATCCCACTCTCGGCCCTTCTGGGCTGGCCGGCCGCTGTGGGGGTGTCCCTCGGCGCGCTAGTGGGCAATTTCTACTACTTTTTGGGCCCCATCGACGTTATCTTTGGGGCGTTGGCAAACCTGTTGGCGGGTCTATTAATATGGAAACTCAGGGGGAGGCTACTTGTGGGCTGCGTCGGAGCCTCTCTGGTCATAGGGTTGATTGTAGGCGGTTACCTCTGGACATTCTTCCCGCCCCCGGATGTCCTCGGTCTTTCTCTCCCAGTATGGCTCGCTATGGTCGTAAGCATCTCGTTGAGTAGTCTTATCTCAGTCGCGGTTATCGGCTACGGGCTGGTCAAGGGACTTGAGGCCTCCGGGTTGAGGAAGCTCCTCGAGTCTCGTGGCATAAAGGCGTAGCCCCGGCGATAGGCTTAACATTCTTAATGCGTTTTCTTCCGTTGATGAATCTCAAGGTCCTACGGCTGGCCGGGTTATTCGGCATCATCGCGCCCCTCTTCGGGCTGCTCATCGTCGCGTCGAGCGTATGGCTCTCCCCATGGTTCAGCTGGACAGGCAACGCCCTGAGCGACATCGGTGGCTCAGCGGGGTTCGAAGCCATCGTCTTCAACTCGGGCCTCGCTATGGTCGGTGCGCTCTTGATGATGTTCAGCACGGGCCTCTTCGAGATGACTAAGGGGGATATGCTCGGTCAAGTCGGGGGCACGATGTTCCTCATCGCGTCAATCCTATTGATCGCTATAGGTGTAATCAACATCACCATCGAGCCCTGGCACAAATACGTGAGTGTCGGCTTCTTCGTGGCTCTGCCCCTCTCCGTTATTATAATCGGGGCCTTCCTCCTCAGGAAGAAGATGAAGTTCTACGCCCTTCTGTCCTTCGGGACCGCAGTCCTCGCAGCTGGGATGTGGTTCCTACCCTGGTCTGCGGTGGCCATTCCCGAGGCCCTGTCTGTAGCGTACATCGCGGTATGGGAGATACTCCTCGGGTACTGGATGTTCAAGAGGTACGAGGACAAGCTGGAAGAGTAGTCGATTATTCTGCACCGAGCTTACGCATCGTAATCAGGGCGACAGCCTTAGCACACTCGAGTATCTCGTCTATGCTCGCGTTCTCGTCCTGTCCGTGACCATTGCTGTATGGCCCACCGACGCCGAAGTTGATGCACGGCATATGCCCGTCGACTACCTGGTAGTTCATGTCTGTACTGGCTAGGGTGCCTGTGAAAGGTAGCTTAACACCCACTGCCTCTTGAATGAGTGCCTGGCACTCTAGCGCGTAGGGGTCCGAAGCGGGTACGACGTAGCCCTCGCGGAAGTTTATGGTATCAATCTCGTACTGGAGGTCAGCATCGGTCGTCTTGACCCCGTCGAGCACTGCCTTGAACTCGGCCTTTGTATCCTCGTAGTTTTCGCCGGGTATCATACCGCGTAGCACCTCCTCCTCGCACAGGTCGGGGACCGTCGCCCCCTGTACGCCGCCCCTGATGGTGCCGATATTCAACATCCCCGTCGGGCACTCGATGCCCTTCGCTCTTAGCCCCTCACCGAAGTCGATGCCCGGTGTTGGGTACTTCCGCTTGAGGAGGACGTTCCTCCAATAGTCGTTTAGGGCGACGTTGAGTTTGCTCATCTTCTCTATGGCATTTACGCCGAGTATAGGGACCTGGCCGTGGTAGCTCTTACCCCTTGTCCGTATCAGGAAGCGGGTCCTACCCATCGCGCTCAGGCCGATGCCCGTCATGGAGCCGTCGAGCTGGATGCCGAGGTCCGCCTTAACTATGCCCTCGCGGATGAGAAAACCTAGCCCAGCGACGCCGCCTATTTCCTCGTCGCAGTTCGCAGTGACTATGAGGTCTCCCTTGAGCTTTACACGGGCCTCCTTGATGGCTTCGAGGGCGAGGAGTAGGGCCGCGGTCTCGCCCTTGTCGTCTCCGACGCCTCTCCCCCAGATGTAGCCGCCACCCTTGTCGAAGGCGCTCTTGCCGTACTTGCTGGTCTTCGTTATCTCTCCCCCGAGGGGGTCGACTGTCCAGCCCTGCTTCTGTATAGCGGCGAGGTCCGTGTGGGCGCTGATATGTAGCGTCGGCCCCTTGCCGGTGCCCTTGAGGCGGGCGACTAGGTTCGTCCTCGGCCCATCGAGGCCGATGTGCTCGGCCCCGCTGAGCCTCATGTACTTCTCAGGCGCCTCGTGGAGCGACGTGGCGTAACCGAGACCACGGTACTTCTCCTCGAGTATCCCGCAGACCTTGTCGTAGTCGTGCCCCGGCGGCACCTGCGTGTCTATCCTGAGTATCTGCTGGAGGAGCCTGACCATACGATCCCTCCCCTCCTCTATGGCTTGGAATACCTCGATCTCCTGCTTGTTCATGGTGGATGTTTGACGCTCACGGTATGTAATATTTTGGCGCGGCTCCGCTTTTTATTCAGAAACGCCGATATCTGTGGGAAGGGCCTTGAACGAAGAGTTGAGGGTTGACGCCGTTAGGCTCCTCAGGAGCCTCAACGAGCTGGGTAAAATTGGCAGGAGGGAGGGTTTCAAGGGGGTGACCCGCCTAGCCCTAAGCGAGGAGGACCGCGAGGCACGCGACCTCCTCGTGTCCTGGATGGAGGAGGAGGGCCTAAACGTTCGCGTTGACTCCATCGGCAACATCTTCGGCGTCCGCAAGGGCTTGAACCCAAACCTGAAGCCGGTGATAATGGGCTCCCACATCGACACCGTCATAGACGCTGGCATATACGACGGCGCCTACGGCGTCCTCAGCGCCCTCGAGGTTCTCAGGCGCATCAACGAGGAGGGGATAGAGACGCAGCATCCAGTTGGCGTCGCAGCCTTCACGAACGAGGAGGGGGTCCGCTTCCAGCCAGACATGATGGGAAGCCTCGTCAAGTCCGGCGGCTATCCCCTCGAGAAGGCGTACGCGCGCAAAGACGACGACGGCGTCACCGTCAAGGAGGCCCTAAAGGGAATAGGCTACCTCGGCAGGGAGGACGTGAAGCCCGAGGCCTACTTCGAGCTGCACGTCGAGCAAGGGCCGATACTGCACAAGAGGGGCTTCGAGATCGGCGTGGTGGAGGGTGTGCAGGGGATAGCGTGGTGGAGGATGGCGCTCCGCGGGGAGGCGAACCACGCCGGCACGACACCCCTCGACATGAGGAGGGACGCCATGGCGGGCGCTGCTGAGTTATACGTCGGCCTCCTCGAATGGGTGGCGAAGAAGGGTAACGCCCTCTGCACCATCGGGAAGCTACGCCTCGAACCCGGCGCTATAAACGTCGTCCCCAGCCTCGCCGACTTCACCGTCGACTACCGCTCATACGACGACGCCACATTCAAGGAGGGCAAAGCCGAGGTCGAAATGAGGGCGGAGGAGGTGGCGAAGCGCCACGGCCTCACCCTTGAGAGGGAGATGACTGCCGACGCGCAGCCAGTCCATTTCAGGCCAGAGATGGTCAACCTCGTCGAATCCTCCGCTAGGAAGCGCGCCTACTCGACCTTCAGGCTGCCCAGCGGCGCGGGGCACGACGCCCAGTTCATGCACGTCATCTGTCCAACTGCGATGATATTTGTCCCCTCGATAAACGGGGTCAGCCACAGCCCGGGTGAGCGGAGCGACGCCGCGGACCTCGAGCGGGGCGCGAATGTTCTCTTCGACTGCGCCCTCGCCAAGGCGGGGGTCAAGAAGGAGCCCTAGAAGCAGTACTTCAGCTTCCTGAAGGGCTCGACGAACCTTTCGACATCGCCCCTCATCTTCTCCGGGGGCTCGCCGTCGGCGGACCTCTTGATCAGTGCCGCCACTTGCCTCATCTCACTCTCAGCCATCCCCTGCCGGGTGGCCTCCTGCACCGATATCCTGAGCCCGCCCCTGCCGTTCGGCGGGTCGTCCCAGAGTACTGTCGTGGGGAGGAGTATGTTCGACTCGTTGAACCTCGCCTCGATGACGCGGGGGCCGAGGTCGCGGACGTTGACTATCACCTGATGCGTTTTTGTGTATCCTTTCTCCTTACCCACGACTTTGAAGCCCCTCTCGTCGAGCGCCGCAGCGAGGGCGCGTGAGTTCGCCTGTATCTGCTTCGTGTATGCAGGTCCGAAGTGTGCCAGTTCGCTGAGGCTCCATGCCGCGGCGGCGTACTTGTTCTGGTCGCGCGTCTGTATGAAGGCGGGGTGAGTGAGGGCGAGCATCTTCTTCGCCATATCTTCGTCATTCGTGAGGACGAGGCCGCCGATTGGGCCGCCCATGAGCTTGTGTGTGCCCAGCGTCATCACGTCCGCGCCCTCCGCGAGCGGGTCTTGGAAGAGGCCGAAGGCGATCAGTGGGCCGACGTGGGCCGCGTCGTATAGGATGTGCGCCCCGACCCTGTCCGCCGCCTCCCTAAGCCGCTTCAGGTCGTAGGGGAAGAGAATCCTGCCGCCGCCGACGACTATCCAGCTCGGCTTCACCTTCGTGATGCTAGCGTCGAGGGCGTCGTAGTCGATGTCGAAGAGGGGGGCACCTGGGAGGTCGGCGACCTTGAGTCCCCTGAGGAGCGGCGGCCCATTGGGGCGGTAGCTGTCGTTCCCCCCGCCTTTGTCTGACTGGGACATTATAGTATCACCGTTCTTTGAGAGGGCGAAGTAGACGAGTGAGTTCGCCATCGAGCTGCTGAGTGTCCTCCATTCGACGTAGTCGCAGCGGAACATTCTCTTGACGAGGTGGATGATTATGCCCTCGATCTCGTCGATGTAACGGTTCATCGGTGCCGGCGGGTACTCTTTGTCCCCTACGAAGCCCTCAGTCACTCTCGTGGCGAGGTCCGTGTCGAGGAGTCTCCGCGCCCCCGGGCTGATTGCGTTCTCGGAGGGATTCAGGTTGAGACACTTGTTCCTCCTCCACTCCTCGTGCTCCTCGGCGATTGCCTTCACCCTCGCCGCGATGTTACGCGGTTCCATGCACGTGTACTCCTCCTCGATGCCATCGAGGTATTCGAGGCTCTTATCGGGCATCACGCCCTTGAATGCGGGCATAGGTATCGCTACATACTCCTCGAATAACGTTTAACGCTTTTCCGAAGTCATTGGGGAGAGACTCTAAAGGTTTGAATTAGACGCTGAGAGGACCGATCTGGATCAATTATCAGTGGAAAATGATTAGTAGTCTCCTACTCGACACTTTCTTGATGTGATTATTTTGAAAAAAGAGATAATTAAGATAAAGGGCATCAAAAAACCCGATAGTCCCTTTAATCACGTTGTAAAGGCCGGCGACCTCCTCTTTCTGACGAGTCAACTCTCACAAGACTTGAAAACCGGTAGAATAGTTGGTGGAACCATCGAGGAGCAGACGAGACAGGCTCTGGATAACGTCAAATTTCTCCTTGAGTCTTCGGGGTCAGCGATGAATGACATCGTAAAAGTGGTGATCTATATGCGCGACGTTAGCAAATTTGGTGATATGAATACTGTTTACAGGGAATACTTCGAGGAGGGAGAGGAGCCGAGTAGAGTGACCGTTCAGGCGCCCTCTCCCCTAAGTGAGATCGACATCGAAATCGAGGTAACCGCAGTCGTCTCTAGAAATGAGTTAACTATTGTTATACCTAGAATCCTCCTATCCATGAGTTGTAATTATAATTTAGGTTTTGTTTAACAATTTTCGAGTAGGTTGGTCAGTATATTTGGGTGCTGCTTACTCATGTGCAAACGAGAATGGTTCTTCTCCTAAGATTCTAGGATGTAGAACATTTAGGAGAAATCTTTTTCTCGAAAACCCTTTTTTAAAGCCAGGGCAGGGTACAATCGACCTACTATGAGCTTCGAGGAAGACACATACACAACCATCTTCAAGGCCATGCAGCACCCAATCCGGCGACGAATCCTACGAATGATCAGTGAGGAGCCATCAACTTACACGGAAATTCAGAGGGATCTAAATATAGACAATGGTCTCCTTAACTACCACCTCGAAGCTCTCAACTCACTAATCACCAAGAATGGCGAGGAGAAGTATGCATTGTCCGACTTCGGCAGGGCTACTGCAGGCCTAATAAAGGGAGTTGAGGAGCCGAACAAAGATACCAAGGTAACCTCTACACCTACAATCGTGAAGGTGATTGCTGGGATTCTAGCAGTCTCCCTAATAGCTTCAGGTGTCGGCTTCATAGAACTCAACAACAGGTACCTCGATCTATCCGGGCGATATGGCGCCCAGAGCGTTGAGAACATATACCTGAAGTCCACTCTTACCCAAGCTCAAACATCGGAAAGCCGTCTCAACGCGACTTTGACTGTGCTTGAGAAGAACCCGTTAGTGAAAGCATCCACGATAATAATCGATAGATTTGGAGTTGATTACTTCACAAAATACTTCCATGATCCGGAGGTATTCGCGACTCAAAGCCAACCGAATTCAGCATCCGTCGTCTACAAGTACCGTATCGAAGCCGACGGATTCACCGAGGATAAAAACGTCACCTTCTACTTTGACCAATCGAGTCCAGGCTACGTGTGGGGTCTATCGCCGATAGATAATATCCAACCATTCAAAGTATCTATGGCTGATGCTAAACAATTTGCACTCCAAGCTGGGTTACCGGATAGCCCTTATGGCTTGGAAGCGAGGATCCTTGGAGACTTCGAAGACGATGTTCGCCCCACGCCTCTCTGGGTCGGCAGGTACGTTTGGCATATAACATCCCTCATCGATCCTCCATGGGCGAGGACTAGGATCTACAAACAAGCTCTTGTTGACCCAAACTCGGGGCAAGTATACGCAATCCGGATGGGCGGTACGGGGATCACCGAGTCCCAAGTCGACACCGCGGAGAAGGCAGCTGCTCAGGGTATAGAAGGCTATGTTAAACTCGAATACCCGGAGCTACCCACGCAGATTCAAATCGTGAAGGGCGGTAACCTCACCTTCACCATGAGGGTGTCTCTAATTTCCTACAAGGCTAGCTTAGGCGAGGTGAAGCTGATGGTTGACCCGAACTACGTTGTTCCCTATACGATTCAAGCAAACGCTGTTGACCGGATTAGAAGCCTCCTATCCTACGAGCCAAACGGGGCAATGACGTTGAAGACGGGTGCTTCTATTAACATCACTGTCACGGTCCGCGCACCAAGCGATACGGATATAGAATTTCTCTTTCCAAGGTGGGCCTTAGACAGCCTTGGAATAGGAGCAGAGGGCACGTTGGTCCTTTCTGATCTTGAAACATAAGGAAGGAGTTCACTTTTATAAAAAAAATTTCTATTTAAAAAAACATGTCGATGGAATGAATAGGTGATGATTGATTGGCCTGAGCAAAATCAATTCTAGAAAAACCACATTTGGATATCGACGATCGAAAATTGGCTGGAGTTACGGGTAGACTCTGCGCATGTCCCTTGGGAAGGGGATCGTATCCCTGATGTGTTCTAGCTTGAGCATCCACGTTAGGACGCGCTCAACGCCCAGTCCGAAGCCGCTGTGCGGCACTGTCCCCCACTTCCTCAACTCCATGTACCACTTGTAGTCCTCGGGGTTGAGGTTGTCGTCTAGCACGCGCTGGAGGAGCTGGCTGTAGTCGTGCACACGCTGCCCGCCTCCGATGATCTCACCGTAGCCCTCGGGGGCCAGCAGGTCGCCCGACATCGTAGTGTCCGGCCTCGCCGGGTCGGGCAGGTGGTAGAAGGGCTTGATCCCGGTTGGGAACCCTATGACCCAGAAGGGGAGTTCGAAGTGTTTCGTCAGCGGTTCCTCCTGCTGCCAGCCGAAGTCGTCGCCCCAGAGCATCTCGACGCCGTCCTTCTGCAGTATCTCTACGGCCTCGTCGTACTTGATCCTCGGGAACGGGGCCTCGATCTTCAGCAGGTCCCTGGGATCCCTGCCGATTGCCTGTACCTCCTTCGGCATCTTCTCCGCGAGGTCGCGTGCTATGTGAGAGACGAGGGCGTCCCCCACCTTCATGATGCCGTCGTGGTTGGTCCACGGCTCCTCGACCTCCATGTGCCAGAACTCCGTCACGTGGCGTCGGGTTCTGCTCGGCTCCGCCCTGAAGCTCGGCGCGATGGTGAATATCTTTCCGAGGCTGCTGATCATGGCCTCGGCGTAGAGCTGCCAGCTCTGGCTCAGGTAGACGTTCTTCTTGTCGAAGTACTTGACCTCGAAGAGGGTCGAGCCGCCCTCGCATGCGGCGCTGGTGAAGCTGGGGCTCTGCGTCTCAGTGTAGCCGTTCTCCCAGAACCACTCGCGGGCCGCCTTGAGGAACTCGCCCTTGATCTTGAAGATGGTCTGAAGCCTAGGGTCACGTACCTGTAGGTGCCTGTTGTCTAGTAGGAACTCTAGGCCGTGCTCCTTCATTGTGATGGGGAAGTCTGGTTGTGCCTCGTAGACTGTCCCTAGATTATTGACGGAGAGCTCGTAGCCACCCGGGGCGCGTTGGTCCACGCGGGCCTTGCCCCCAAGCTCGAGGGTCGACTCCATCGGGAGCTTCTCGAGATTATTGAAGGTGGCTTCGTCGACGTTCTTCTTGTTTACGGTGCACTGTAGTACACCTGTGCCGTCGCGTATGTGGAGGAAGACCAGGCCGCCGCTGCTTCGGCTGTTGTAGAGCCAGCCGCGGATCTGGACCTGCTCCTCGTCATGCTTTCCGCCAAGTATCTTGGCTATGTCCACGAAACCGGTCATATTGACCGAAGATGATGCCACGGCCCCGATATTATAGTCTTCTCCCACTCGGCTGTAATTTTTTCAGGTCCTGGGGATAGGGATAAAGGGGCTGAGGGGGAGAGTCTGCTCGATGAAGATACTTGCTCTCATAGGGAGTCCCAGAAGGAGGGGGAACACGGACCTGCTCGTCGACGCCGCCCTCGGGGAGGCTGAGAAGCACGGGCACAAGGGGGAGAAGCTCTACCTCTACGACTACGAGATGAGGCCGTGCGTCGACTGCCGCGCCTGCAAGCAGGGAGAGAAGGTTTGCGTCCAGAAGGACGACATGTCTAAAATCTATAAGGCGATTGACGCCGCGGACGCCATTATCCTCGCTACACCGATCTACTGGTACGGCCCAACGGCGCAGATGAAGCTCCTCATCGACCGCCTACGCCCCTACGTCGCAAACCGTCGCCTCGAGGGCAAGAAGGCATACCTCATCGCCCCATCTGAGGAGGGCCCAAGCGCATGCGGACCCCTCGTCGACAGCCTGAAGATGAGCTACAAGTACCTCGGCCTCGTATACGGCGGGGAGGCGCTGATAACCGCCAACGAGAAGGGTGAGGTGGCGAAGAAGCCTGGGGAGTTGGAGAAGGCGCGCCGCCTCCTAGACGATCTTTAACGCGTGAAGAAAGCTCCTAACCCAGTCTGGCGTGGGCGTCCGACGAGTTCGTCGAAGCTCATATCGAGGGCGTCGAGCACCTGCTCAAATGTGCTCTCTAAGTACTCCTCCATTTTGTTTATGTCGACGTCCTTCTTGCTCGCAATCTGGACGGGTTTGACGCCGTCCTTGGTGACGACGTAGCTGATTATGTCCCCCTCCTTGAGCTCGTATCCCTGTTCCTCTAACATCCTACCCGCCTTGACGTGCTGGGGGGTGGTGTCGTAACCCGCGAGTCCCTTGCCTAGCATCATACTGAAGGCAACCTCCTCTATGGCGAACTCGTGGTTCTTGAGGCGGTGGTTGATGGTGGTGACGAGGTTTTTGATCTCCTCCTTGGCGAAGGGGAACTCCTCGGGCTTCTCGACGTTGCTGAGGATTGTGGTGAGTTTGACGAAGGCGTCCTTGAGGATCGGGGGTATGTGGCGCTTCTTGCCCGTCAGTCCTTTTATGTCGAGTTTGCCGTCTGGGTAGACGCCTAGGTAGTTCTTCTTGCGGCTGCTGAATATGGCGTATCGGTACTGCTTGTCGACGTCTAGGTCGATGCCTAGCTCGGCGTCTGCCCAGCCGACGAGGCCGTCGATCTGCTCCTTCGACGGCTTCTCGAGGAAGACGGAGTCCGTGTCGCCGTAGATGACCTCGATACCCAGGCGCTGGCTCTGGTCTACTGCCTTATTCATTGCGTAGCGGCCGACAGCGGCGGTGCTCTCCGCAAGTGGAGGGCAGTAGAGGGGGAAGCTCTCAGAGCCGAAGACCCCATAGCTGGCGTTGAGGAAGACCTTGAGAGCCTGTGTGACGACGTCGTAGTACTGGCGCTCCTCGACGCTCAGCGCCTTGTCCCTGCTGCGTGGGCTTGTACCACTGGACCCTAAGGTCGCGGAGGCTGCCGATGATGAGGCTCGTCATGCCGCGGTTCTTCTTGCAGACCCAGTGGGGGGTGCCCGGGACGAGGTTATCCTTGCATTCGGGGTGGTTGCAGAGGATGGTGTCGTAGCTTAGGTTCCAGTTCCTGATGGCGCTGGGGTAGAGACTGGCGAAGTCGCAGACGACTACGCCGAAGTGGACGCCGGGCTTTGGGTCACGTACTATTGCGCCCTGGTACTTCTTCCCCTTGATTATGCTGGTGGTGCTCGTCTGCCCCTTGACGTCGAGGATGTCCTGCGTGTTGGGGATGAGCCAGCCGCGGCGCCGGTGCTCCCACTCCATGAGGGAGAGTATCCACCTGCTGACGCCGTTTCGGGTGACGTCCTCCATGATCATCTTGCTGATGCGGGTGAGGAGGACTATGAGGTTCATTGCGAGGTCGTGGTTGAAAGCAGTGAGCTGGTAGGTGAGGTCGGCGTCGTTCAGGCAGTACTGTGCTAGGTCCTGCATGTTCGCCGCTGTGATGTCCCCGATCTGCGAGCTTCTCCATGTTTAGGAGGGTCTTGGATATCTCGTTGAGGGTGTTCTCCCTGTAGCGGTTGCCGAAGGCGTAGCCCTGTATGCTTCTGTTCATGAAGAACTTGTAGAGGTCGAGGTGTACGCCGTTTCTGAGGAAGGCGAATCTTCGCCCCATCACGATGGGATTCTCGGAGTCGGGGACGCCGAGGTTCTTCGCCCTGTTGCGCATGAAGCGGAAGTCGAAGTCGTCACCGTTGAAGGTGAGAACCACCGGATATTCATCGAGGATCTGGAACGTCTCCCTGATCATGTCGCGCTCGTCGGTGTAGACCTTGACCTCCGCACCGAGGACGACGGGGGTGGGGACGTCGTGGCCGGTGTCGTTGAGGACGATTATCCTGCGGAAGCCGTCGCTGGCGGAGAATCCGACGGCTGTTATGGGCTCCTGTGCCTCGTCGGCGTTGGGGAGCCTGTTCTGGACGCTTGGGCGAACCTCGATGTCAACTGCTACCCTGCGGAGCTTGGGGACGGGGCACTGTAGTAGGCGGGTCCACTCCTTCATGTTGCCCCTGAACTCAGGCTCAATCTTTTCGAGGATGGCGTCGATCTTTGTCTCGGTCTCGGCGTCGAGGGTGTAGCCGGCGTCAACGAGGTTGCCGTTCTCTACCCTGTAGGGCATCCCGGTGATGAGTTCGCGGTCGTAGATGTAGCACTGGTAGTAGCGGATGCGGCTCTCCCAGCTGTCGCCGATGATGCTTCGGATTGGCTGACCTCTGCCCCCACCTATGCTGAGGGGGTCCTTGGCGACGACCTTCGTGACCATGATCTCCGCGTCTGCTAGGGGGTCGTGTTTCTTGACCTCCTCCATGAAGAAGTAGCCCTCGTGGCGGAGGAGGCGCTGGTTCTTCTCCAGCTCCTTGGCAGGCTCCCGACTTATGCAGTAGGGGAGGTGGCTCGTGTTATCGTACCAGAGGTAGACCTGCTGGGTCACAGGCTCGTAGAGGCGTAGGTACGCCTTCTGCTCCGCTCCGTCGTAGCCGGCGCTGAGGAGGTAGCTCGTGGGCAGGTTCTCGGGGGCCATGCGCCCCTTTGGCCTAATCTCCTCCTCGCCCTCGTCCATCGTGAAGTCCGGAGCAGCCATCGCGTAGACTTCGACTCGCTGGGATATATGGGCTATGAGGGAGCCCCGCGGCGCGCCCTCTCAGCCAAGTATAGTGTTTCTAGGGCGATGTAGGCGGCTTGGATCGCGGTTAACCCGGAGTCGTAGCTGGGTGAGACCTCGTTCAGGTCGAAACCGACAAGTCGCTTGTCGACTACTCCCACGGTTAGGTCGAGTAGCTGGGTCACGGTGATGCCTTCAGGGCTCGGGTTGCCGACGGCGGGGGCTTCGGCGGGGTCGACGGCGTCCATGTCGACGCTAAGGTAGATGGACTCAGCACCTTTGAGGGTGTCTTTGATCATTTCGAGGACGGGTTCGACGCCGAATCGTTTCACGTCCTGCGCGGTGACGATTGTGATGTCTTTCTCGTTGGCGTACTCTATCTCCTCGGCGGAGATGGCGCGGGCAGCAACGATTACAAGTTTGAATCCCTGTTCCTCGTGTGCCCGGCGCAGGTATGTGGCGTGGCAGAGACGCTCCTCGAAGAGTGTGTCCCTGAGGTCGAGGTGGGCGTCGAAGACGACGACTGCGGCGGGGCGGAGGGCACGCAATGCGCCGAGGGTGATGGTGTGCTCCCCCCCGAGCATCACGGGGAGCTTACCCATCTTCTTGATCTCCTCGACGACCCTCCTGATGTTCTCGACGGCGGGCTCAACCTCCCCCGCCTCAACGTCGCCGATGTCGATGAGGCTGAGGTCATCCCAGTCGAGGCCGGTCCTGACGCTGTAGCTCTCCATGTACTGGCTCGCCTCCCTGATTGCGTTGGGGGCGAACCTGCTGCCGCTCCTGTATGAGGCGGTTCTGTCAAGGGGCGCCCCGAAGAGCAGATAGTCGGCGTTCTCTGGGCTCCCCCGACTTTTCGAAGAAAAGCTCGGGGACGGGCTTCAGCAACTCGTCGAACTTCATCGTTGTACTTCCTTCCATCGGTAGCACTTGGTCAGGTGGTCGTTCACGAGGCCGGCGGCCTGCATGTAGGCGTAGCAGATTGTTGGGCCGACGAATGTGAAGCCCCGCTTCTTGAGGTCCTTGCTCATGGCGCGGCTCTCCTCGGTCTCGGCGGGCATCTCCTTGAAGCTCGTGTATGTATTGATCTTCGGTTTGCCCCCGACAAAGCCCCAGATGTACCTGTCGAAGCTGCCGAACTCCTTCTGGACCTCTAAAAAGGCTCGGGCGTTCTTCACGGCGGCCTCAATCTTCCTGCGGTTTCGGATGATTCCGGGGTGTGCCATGATCCTCTCGGCGTCTGCGTCCGTGTAGGCTGCGACCTTCACGGGGTCGAAGTTATGGTACGCCACGCGGTAGGCTTCGCGCCTGTGCAGGACGGTGCTCCAGCTGAGTCCCGCCTGTACGCCTTCTAGGACTATGAACTCGAAGTGGAGGCGGTCGTCGTGTACGGGGACGCCCCACTCCTCGTCGTGGTAGGCCGTCATCTGTGGGTCGTCGGTGCCCCAGCCGCAGGTCTCCCTCATGGGTTGAGGCAAGGCGGGTGGTCTCAAAAGGTTTACGCGTAGTCAAATCAACAATCTTAAATATGTGGCTGTGATAAGCCTCTCAGACCATAATGGCGAGCGCGAAGGAGATCAAGGAAGCAGTAAAGAAGAGATACACGGCTGTAGCCGAGTCGAGCAGCTGCGGGTGCGGAAGCAGCGGCTGTGGCTGCGGCAGCGAAGCGGAGAGCAGTAGCTGCTGCGGCGGCGGGGTCGACCCCATGCAGGCAGCTGAGATGATTGGGTACAACGTCAAGGAGCTTGAGGAGATCCCGCAGGAGGCTATACTCGGCCTCGGATGCGGCTCTCCAATAGGTTATGTTGGGCTTAAGGCGGGGGAGACGGTGCTCGACCTCGGCAGCGGCGGGGGCATAGACGTTTTCCTCGCAGCCAAGAAGGTCGGGGCTGAAGGGAAGGCAATTGGCGTCGACATGAACGAGTCGATGATCAGGAGGGCAAAGGAGGCCGCCGAGGAGTACGGCTTCAAGAACGTCGAGTTCCGCCTAGGAGAGATCGAGGAGATGCCCGTCGAGGACGCCACCGTCGACGCGATAATCAGCAACTGTGTAATCAACCTCAGCCCCGACAAGGCGCAGGTCTTCCGCGAGGCGCACCGCGTCCTCAAGCCCGGGGGCAGGATAACCGTCAGCGACATAGTCACCGAGGGCAGGATACCCGAGGAGATCAGGAAGGATCTAGACTCGTGGGCGAGCTGCGTCTCGGGCGCCCTCCCCCAGGAGGAGTACCTCAAGGACATAGAGGCAGCCGGCTTCCAGAAGCCGAAGATACTCAAGGAGTCCTTCTACGACACCAGCGAGTATGATATAGACTTCAAGGTGAAGAGCG
>CAVYLP010000006.1:0-1024914 GCA_963769425.1 Candidatus Bathyarchaeota archaeon
CCTGAAGGTCTTCGTATCCCCCTCGATATCGACCGGTATCATGGGCGTCGTGAAGGTCCGCTCACCCCACCGCTGCTCGAGCTGAAGGATACCCCCACTCCTCACCACATGGTACGAGGAGGTGTCCTTGAAAGTCTTGTACGTCCCCGCGAGGCCGTCCAGTATCCTGCCCCTCCTGAAGCTCGTGATCTCCAGAGGACTCTTACCCAGCAGCAGCGCCGCCGCGTACTCACCGATGTCCTCTAGGAAGTAGCCGCCATTCGCAAGGATGGCGACGCCACAGCCCGCGTCGGGGACGAAGTTGATGTAGGCGCTGGAGCCGAAGACGCTCCCGCTGTGCTGGACCAAGCGGTGCCCGAGGAAGCCATCCTTGAGCCTCAACCCGAAGCCGTAGTAGCGCCACTCCTCCCCCTCGATGGGCTCATCGAGCATCCTAATCTTCGGGGACACCGCCTCACAGATCGACGCCTCCTCCGCGAGCCTGTGCCCGTCAAAAGCACCCTTCGCGAGCATCATCTTCAGGTAGTTCGCCATGTCGAGTGCGTTGCTCATCAGTCCCCCGTCGCTGATCATCTGCCCGTAGGGGTACCTCGTCGCCACCTTCCCCCCGTTCCGGTTAGTCACGTAGGGGACCGCGAGGTCCTCATCATCCTTCACGTCGTCCTCGGTGAAGCTGCTCCTATACATGTGGAGGGGAAGCAGAATCTTCTCCTTGACGTAGTCGGCGTAGCTCAGCCCAGACGCCTTCTCAATAAGCGCCCCCAGGAGGATGTAGCCCTCGTTGAGGTAAGCATGCCTCTCACCAGGCTTCGAGATCGCCCAATCCTCCGACCCCCTCATGAAGATGAGCAGATCCTCAGCACTCGAGATGGGCAGCCAGATGTCCGGCGTCTCAGTGATCGCCGCGAGTGTTGCCTCCGCATAGCCGAGAGCGGAGAGCCCACTCGTGTGGCTCAGCAAGTGCCTGATGAGTATCTTCTCCCCCATCGGCCTCTCCATGAAGGAAAGCCACTTCTCCACGGGGTCGTCGAGGCTCAGCTTCCCCGCCTCGCAGAGCTGCATCACCGCGAGGGCTGTGAAACTCTTCGTCACGCTACCGATGCAGTAGATGGTCTCAGGCGTCGCGCTTGTACCCTTCTCGAAGTCCCGGAACCCGAAGCCCCGCCTGTAGTTGACCTCCCCGTCCTTGATCGTGGCTATACTAAGGCCCACGATACCGGACGCCGTCATCCTCTGGAAGATGAACTTCTCCAACTCGCTAGTCCAACCGCTTACATCAGGCATAGTGTAACCCCCATCGACCCGGGAGCGGGTCGCTAGATTATTGTGAGTGGTAGACGCCGCGTAGATAAATCGTTCTGAAATGATTTTTCAGAATAAAAACGGTTTTTTGCTTATACTATGCTACTGGTACAAGGGAGACTTGAAAAAGCCCCCTTCACCGCACACATTAAACACTTATTCCATTTGACACTAAAAATCTAAAAGATGAAGGCACGCCCACACACAAATATAAACGTCCAAGACAATCCATACTGCCAAATAAATGTATATGATAGGTTGATCTTCCGTCATTCTTTATATAAAAAATATCCCCCATTTCTAGTCTGAAAATAACTGGGTCGAATAAATTTCCTAATTCCCCTGCCTCTATATTCAGTGAACGGAGCAAGAAGGACGATGATGGAAGGAAGGTATTTTTTGGCAGGGAAATACCTATAGAAGGAGCTCAACACCCCCCTGACCTCTTCGGACCTGTATTACGAATCTGTTAGACCACGATGTGAGTAATTTTTTATGAATATGACAAGCTACTGACGCAAAAGGGACTTTTCACCATTTTTCCCAGGAGACCATGTCGGCCATCGGCTTGCGCTCCTTGGCCGCCGGTGACTCGTCGGGGTAGCCGAGCGGGGTGAGGGCGACGACCCTGTGACTCTCAGGGACGCCGAGCACACCCCTAACCACATGCTCGTCTATCTGGCCCCCGAGCCAGCAGGTGCCGAGCCCCCTCTCCGCGGCGGCGAGGCAGAGGTGCTCCATGCTTATCCCCACGTCGAGCATATAGTAGGGCTTATCTTCCCTGTTCCCCGCCTTCGATGGGTCCCCGCACGCCACGATGACGACGGGGGCACCTGCGGCCCAATCAGTCATGGTGATCCTCCTCCTCGTCGCCTCATCGGTGACTACGATGTACCTCCAGCACTGCTTGTTACCCCAAGACGGGGCGAGCCTAGCCGCCTCTAACACGTACTCGACGTCCTCCCTAGGAACAGGTGTAGATTTGTACTTTCTGACGCTCCTTCTCTTCCTCACGACGTCCATGAACTCCATGAATTTTCGCCAGGGAAATACCGATCACGGACCTGAATTAAGCTTAGGGTTCACTCACCTGAGGGACTCGAGGAAGACGTTAACGGCCTGCAGGAGCTTGCCCGTGTCCCAGCTGTAGAGGCCGAGGTTGTGGTCATACTCGGGGATGTAGACGTGCTGATTGTCCCTGATGTTCGCCTTAGCGTATGCGACGGCCTCGTCGGTGAATATGCCCCCCTTCTTCGGGTTGCCCTGAATGAGTAGAACGGGACACTTGATGTCCACGAGGCACTCGTGGTCGTACCCGTCAATAACCCTCCTGAAGGCCTCATCGTCCTCAGCACCCGCGGCCCAGTCCGTGAGGACCTCCGGGTCGAGACACCTGAGGTAATTGGCCTTATTCATGAGGGCGATTGAGTCAAGCCCCTCGCCGTACGTGTTCTTACCCTGCCCGGGCACGTTGACGGGCATCTCGGAGACGAGCTTGACAAGCTCACTGAATGGGCCCTTGAAGCCGGCGAGTTTCCTCCACCCCGCCCAGTAGCTGTGAAAGTCCCGCATCACTGCTCGGGTCCTGTCAGTCTTGATGCTGGAGTCCCCGAAGACGACAGCCTTGATGAGGTCGGGGCGTTTAGCCGCGACCATAAGAGCGACCATCCCGCCCATCGAGGAGCCGAAGATGACGACGGGCTCACGGACACAGCCCTCAATGAAGGAAATTGTGTCCTCGATGTGGTCCCTGTACCTATAAGGAGGCGTCCTACTCGAGCGCCCATGCCCCCTGAAGTCGAGCGCGTAGGTGTGCCACCTCATCGTCAGGAAGGGCATGATGGGCAGATAGTACTGCCACCTGTCCGTCAAACCATGAGTCAGAACCATCGGGGGACCCGCCTCGGGCCCCTCAGCGTAGTTCAGGACCGCCTCACCGACCCTGTACTTCTTCTCGACAAGCATGGACATCGGCGGATAGGAGAAGGCGGGTGGTTAAGAGACTTTCCTTACTAGCTAGAGCGTTGCCTCGAGGACCTGATAGCTGAAGACCGTGTTGGCGCAGCCGTTCTTAATCAGCGGAACCGCCTGCGTGGTGAGCCCCGCCCTCTTCGTAACCTCGAAGGCGGGCTTCAGCTCCTGTCCACACGCGACTCCGACTATGCCCTCGTATCCGCTCCTCTTGACGATGCTGGGTATGCATGAGCCGCCGGGGACCACGAAGACTACGTAACCCCTCTCCTCCCCCAACTTGGAGGCCATGTTAACGAGACAGTCCTCGGAGCAGTGAGCACAACGGTAAGTTGGGACGGTCGCGTCGAAACTCGCCTTACAGCTACCATCCATGTGCTTCCTGGAGCAGTGAGGTAGGAAGAGCGCCCTCTTCCCCGTCTTAACAAACTTCTCCCTCTGCTTGGCGTTTATCATCTGCACATCGACGAGATCCTCGATGATCTGCAGGATGTTCTCGACGTCAAGCCCCGTCGCCTCGCTCAGTCTGAATGTCGTGGCGAGCTCCCTCGCCCTCACCCCCAACTTCTTGTGTATATGCCTCTCCTCCGAGACCCTGGCGAGCTCCCTGAAGAAGGACCTCGGTATTCTCGACAGGTCGAAGTTGAAGTCGTAGGGCATTAATTAGGCGGAATGGATTTGTAGCGTTTAAAACTAGCCCTTCACCGCACGCTGTTTTAAACCGTGGAGGGACAGCTTCTACTTGATCGCCATGAGTAAGAGTCCTAAGGCTGATTGGGAAAGGTTCGGTAGAGCGAGGAAGGCCGAAGCGGAGTCGATAACTGAGCTCAATAGATGGAGGAGGAACCCACAGAGCTTCGACGTCGCCAGTTACTACGGCCAGGTCCTAATCCACCGCGCCCACACCGTCATGCTAGAGGAGCAGGGGATAATCACAGCCGAGGAAGCAAAGACGATACTAGGCGGAATCAGGGCCGTGGAGAAGGCGGCGGCCGAGGACCCCGCACTCGTCGGCTACATGTCCACGGAGACCGCCCTCATCAAGCGCGTCGGCGAAGTCGGGGGGAAGATGCACATCGGCAGGAGCCGCAACGACATGGGACACGCCCAGCGCCGAATCTACCTCAGGGACCAGACGGAGAGGCTCATCAGCGCAGTCATCGAGTTCCAGAGGCAACTCATCGACAAGGCGGAGGAGAACGTGGACACCCTGATGCCCGGCTACACTCACATCAGGCAGGCCCAGCCCGTCACCCTCGCCCACTACATCCTCGCCCACGTAGAGGCCGCCGCCCGCACAGTGGAGCGCCTCGAGGGCGTCTACTCGCGTGCGAACCTGAGCACAATGGGCGCCGCAGCCTTCGCTGGGACGAGCTGGGACGTCGACCGCAACCGCGTGATGAGTCTCCTCGGGTTCGACGCACTCCTCGAGAACACGACGGACGCCGTGGCGACAACCGACTACGCCATTGAGCTCGCCTCCGCAATAGCCATCCACATGACTCAGATCGGGCGCCTCGCCGAGGACCTCCAGATATGGAGCAGCGACGAGTACAACATGATCGACCTCGACGAGGCATACGCGGGGACGAGCAGCATAATGCCCCAGAAGAAGAACCCCCTCGAGTTCGAGTACATCAAGGGCTACTCGGCCGAGTCCATAGGCAACCTCGTCACCGCCGTCGCCTCCGTCAAGGGAATATCATACACGAACACGGTCGACCGTCTCCTCCTGGAACCCGTGGCCCTCGACACGGCGGTAGGAAGCACCAAGGTGATGGCTGGCGCGGTCGCCACCATCACGCCCAAGCGGGACGTGATGCTGAAGAACTTGAGGAGCGGCTTCACCACGGCGACAGACCTCGCCGACACCCTCGTGAGGAGCCACGGCCTCAGCTTCCGCCAGGCCCACGACATCATAGTAGAGGTTGTTGTGAAGGCCCTGGAGGATGGAAAGATGGCTGAGGAGATCGGGCCGGAGATGGTCGCAGACGCCTCCGAGAAGGTGATCGAGAAGAAACTCCGAATCTCAACCGAGGAACTGGCCTCGGCCCTAGACCTCAACAAGAACCTGCTCGGCAGGAACACGGTCGGCGGACCCGCCCCCGAGTCAGTGAGGAAAATGATCGCGAACAGAAGAAGGGCAGTGGAGGAACAGGGGAAGAGACACGAAGAGAGACTGAAGAAGGTGGGGAGAGCCCTAGAGAAATTAGGAGCAGCCGAGGCCCGCATCGGCTTCCGCGGCTAGATTAGAGCAGTGCCTTGACTTTCATCAGGGCCTGGACCATGTCCTCGGGGCCGACGCCGGGCATCTCCGGCTTCTCAGCATCGTAGAAGCGCTTCACGGCCGTGCGTAGCGCCTCCTCATCTAGGCGTTTCCCCCTCAGGGCGTCCTCGAGGTGGAAGACGGCTTCCTTCGGGATGGAGAAGAAGTCGCCGGTTATCCTTACGTCGAGTATCTCCTCGCCCTTCATCTCGGCCCTCACGCGTATGAGTTTGCCCGCCTTGTGGTCCACCTCGACCACCTTGACCTCGTGGGCGATCTTCACCGCCCTGCCGGGCTTGCGAGTGGAGTAGGGTGCCTCCATGTAGAGCCACTCGTGGCTCAGGTTGCGGGGCTTGGTCTCGGTTTCGTAGATGCGCCACTCCTCGGTGGTGGGCTCTGCCTTGGTGAGCTTGACGTCGAGTAGCTCTTGGAAGGCCTTGGCGTAGACGCGTTTGACCTCCTCCCCGTCGGGAGGGTTGGGCAACTCACGCTTTAGGCTGCTCACCCAGTCCCTCATGCTCTTCGCCATCTTGTCCCTGAACTTCTCGTCTGGGACCCTGAGGACACGCGCCATCATGTCGTAGTTCATATCGAGGATGACGTTCCCCACCATGATGGATGTGGAGCCGTTCATGCTCGCGCCGTTTCCGCTGACCTTCTTGCCGTTGACGACGACGTCGTTCAGCGGCTTGAAATCGGCTGAGACGCCGAGGCGTCTGTAGGTTTCAACAGTGACGGTGAGGAGCTTCTTGAACATTGCGTCGACAGCGGTCGGGTAGGCGTTGGTCTTCTTGGCCACGATCTGGTAGAAGACCTGGTTGCCGTCCAGGTATGTTGCTCCTCCGCCCTGGCTCCTCCTGATGATGGGGAGGCTCACGCTGCGGCAGTAGTCGAGGTCCAGCTCCTTCTCGATATCCTGGTGGTAGCCGACGCAGGCATAGGGTGCGCCGGGCTGGAGCATGATGAGAGTGTTGGGGCTCGATCCCTTCTCCACGGCCTCAGCGACGGACTCGTAGAACGTCTGAGCTATGAGGGGCTCGGGGTGCCCCATGTCGATGAAGCGCCAGCTCTCTATGGTCTCAGCCGCCTACTGCTTCGCCTTAGCGCGCTCTTCCTTGAGCCACGCCTCAAGACCCGCAGTGTCCTTGCCACTGATGAGCATCTTCAGCTCCTCCTGAAGCTTGCTCGGCTTGATTATGGCGACCCAGCCCTTACCGTAAGGGTCGCTGTTGATGAGGTTAGGGGTCTTGAGTACGTCCTCGTTAAGCTGGACGAGTTCCCCGCTCACGGGGACCTTGAGGCTGCCGACCCACTTACCCGACTCGATGCTGCCGAGTGTCTTACCCATCTCGACGGGGGCGCCTGGGCGCTTCGTCTTGAGACTTAGGAGCTTGCCCGCGGCCTTCTGGGCCCAGTCGTTGTAGCCGACGCGCACCTTATCCCCTTCGACCTTGACCCACATGTGCTCGCGGTGGTAGTAAAGGTCGTCCGGGAAGTCGAATCCTTCTAGCTTGACCATGCTTTATGTGTGGGCGTGGTTTGGTTAATAATGTTTTAGAAGCCTCATCGGATCGTGTCTAGTAGAGAGAGTATTGTTTTGATGGTTTCTTGGACAGCTGCCTGCACCCTCGGCGTGGGCTCGTCGCCTATGGTCGTCGTGTCCTCTGCCTCCACCGCCAGGAGGATTACCTCCCCCGGCATCTCCTCGCCGTAGAGCTGGCGCCCTAATCGGAGAGTTGTGATCAAGTCTGTGCCATGGCTGTGTGTGATGATCGGAGGCTCCTCACCCTTAGTGAGGTTGACCCTGAAGATGGTGCCCGGCTCGGCGCCAGTCTCGATGGCGTCGACGATTACTACCCGGTCATAACCCCTCATCGCCTCAAGTATCTCCACGCTCCCCATCGCGGCGTCTAGTGTGTCAACCCCCGTGTGGATGTCCAGCGCCTTGATTACGTGGATGCCGACCCCGTCATCGGTCCTGAGAAGGTTGCCGACTCCGATGACGAGGGTCCTCATGGATAGGACACGACCCGTCCGCCTCTAAAGGTCTTATCTTGGAGACTTGACCTCCCCGATCTCAGAAGGTTAAAAATCAGCCGTTTCCAGCGTAGCCCGGGAATGGTCTTGTCAGGCGAAACACCAGCGGAAGCACCCACAGAAACGCCGATCGAGGCACCGGTCGAAGTGCCTGTTAAGAAGAGTAGCAGGGCATGGATGTACGTTGTCCTGATCGTCATCGTAATCCTAGCCGTGGGCGGCGTCTGGTTCTTCAGGTTCAACACCTCCACCCCCGTGCTCACCATCTACCCGAGCCAACGCCTCACCAGCTCCGACTGGTCCGGCTACACGGTATCCACCGACCTACTCTCCCCGCAGGCGGCCGTGACGAGCGTTAGCGGCTCGTGGACCATCCCGAAGGTCTCGCCGTCGACGGGGAACTCCTTCTCCGCGGCCTGGATAGGAATCGGAGGACAATTTAACCAAGCCCTGATACAGACTGGGACCGAGCATGACTGGGTGAACGGCGCCGCCGGCTACATAGCTTGGTACGAGCTCCTCCCGCAGGACTCGGTGCAGCTGAGCATGACCGTGTCGCCTGGGGACGTCATGACGGCCTCCATCACCCTCCAAGACGTGGCTACGCAGACGTGGGTGATCGAGATAACCGACACGTCGAACGGGCAGACGTTCAGGCAGGGCTTCAACTACGCAACCACGAGGCTCTCCGCTGAGTGGATAGTGGAGAGACCCATCGTGAACAACAGGGTCTCAACGTTCGCTGATTTCAGGAGGATAACCTTCACTGGTTGTTCGGCGACCCTGAGCGGGAGGACAGGCAGCATCACGGGCTTCCCGCACAGCACATTTACCCTCCTGGGGCGCATGAATGACAACCTTGACACCGTGTCGGATACATTGAGTGGAGGCGCGTCCTTTACCGTGGACTTCGTCGCCCCAAGTTAGATAGAAATCAGAAACGGTCCAGCTTCTTAACGAAGGCACCGTCTGAGTCGATTATCTCGACACTTAGTGGGCCCTCGCCGGGTAAGCTGTGGGTGCTGCAACCGAAGCAGGGGTCGTAGGCGCGGAACGCCATCTCGACCATGTTAAGGAGGCCGTCGGTGACCTCACCATTCTTGATTAGGCCCTTCGCCGCGTCTCGAACGCTGCAGCAGATGTCGGCGTAGTTGTTTGTTGTTGCAACGATTAGGTTCGCCTTCTTGACCATAGCCTCCTCGTCGAGCTTGTAGTGGTGGAAGAGTGTGCCGCGGGCGGCCTCGATGACGCCGACGCCTTCGCCGGGTTTGCCGATCGGGTTGCGTAGGTCGGTCTTGGTTATGGATGAGTCGGTGCTGAGTTCGACGGCGCGTTCAGCCGCGTAGAGTAGTTCCACGAGGCGCGCCCAGTGGAAGGCTAGCGTCGACTGTACCGGCTTTCCGCCTAGTGTCTCGTACATGCGCTTGTACTCGGCGTTGGCGAGGGGCGTCGCCATGCCCTCCGAGGCGTTGAGCCTACCCAGCGGGCCGACGCGGTAGATGCCGCTCTCCGGCCCAGCGGTGAGCCCCTTCCATCCCACCTTCTTCAGGTAGGTGAACTTACTGTAGGTCCAGGGCTCGACGCGCTCGGCTATGTGGTCGAGGTAGTCGCCGCCCTTGAAGCGGTCGAACTCCTTGCCACGCTGGTCGGTGACGCGTACGTCGCCGTCGTAGAAGTTGACGTGGTTGTTCTTGTCGACGAGTCCCATGTTGTAGGCGTCGAGTCGGTAGGGGTCGCTGATTATGAGGTCGACGTACTTCTTGTTCTTGAGGACTATGTCGTTGAAGACGCCAAGGGTGAACTTTGCGAACTCGACGCTGCTCCTCGCCATCTCCTCGATCTTGGCGCGCTCCTCCTCGTTGAGTCCCTTGCTTATCCCCCCAGGGATACCGCAGGTGGGGTGTGTCGCCTTACCGCCGATGATCTCGGTGATCCGCTGCCCGTAAGCGCGGTGCTTGATGACCTCTCTACCAACATCGAGGCCGACGCGCTTGAGGACGCCAAAGATGTTCCTCTCAGATGCTGGGGCGTCGGGTCCAACGACGAAGTCTGGGCCACCAAGGAAGTAGAAGTGGAGGGTGTGGTCGTAGATGTAGTAGCCGACATACATGAGCTCCCTGAGCTTCTTCGCCGTCTCAGTCGGCTCGACTCCGAAGCAAGCGTCGAGCGCCTTGGTGGCAGCGTAGTGGTGGGCGACTGGGCAGACTCCGCAGATACGGGGCGTAATTATGGGCATGTCTTCCGCCCTGCGCCCCTCGCAGAACTTCTCGAAGCCTCGGAGCTCAGGTATCTGCAGGTACGCGTTCTCGACGTTGCCCGCGTCGTTGAGGAAGATGCTGATCTTGCCGTGGCCCTCCAGCCGAGTGATGGGGTCGATGGTTATTGTCTTCATTTCTTTACCCTCCTACCGATGATGGAGGCGGGAAGCGCGTACTTGTAGAAAGTACCCACTGGGTCCTTCAGCTGCGCCACCACCGCGTCCACATCATATTCCTCCTCCTTCTCGTCGGCGATGCCGAGGACGGTCGAGAGGGCGCTGATCATGGCTGAGCCCTGCTCTATAGCCCCGGGGCACGCGCCTCCGCAGCCCGTGCACGGCATATTCGCTCCGAGGCACTTGGCGTCACACCCGCCACGGGTGGCCGGCCCCATGCAGACGAGCCCCTGCTCAAGCAGGCACTTCTCCGGCTCGGGGGTGAAGTCGATTATCCTCTTGATTGAGGCAACCTTCTTCTCCTCCTTCTTCCGCGGGCATTCGTCACAGACGGCGAGCTCAGGGGCGAGTATGCTGCCCTTGGGGGGTAGCTTCCCCTTCGCGATTGCGTCGACGGCGTTGAAGATGAGTTTGGGCGGCGGCGGGCAGCCGGGGAGGTAGTAGTCAACGGGTATGACCTGGTCAAGGGGCCTTACGGACTCCTGGAAGACTGGTATCTCCGAGGTGCCCTCGGGGAAGGTGTGCTTAGTCTGCGGCTCAGTTCCCGCGGCGTTATCCGTGGACTCCGTCGTGTGGTAGACTCTGTTGAAGATATCTTTTTTGTTGCTGAGGTTGGCGAGGCCGGGGACTCCTCCGAGCTGGGCGCAGGCGCCGAAGGCAACGATATACTTTGCCTTCTTCCTCAGCAGATTTGCTAGGTGCTCCTGCTCCGAGTTTCGTATGCCTCCATTGAAGAAGCAGACATCCATGTAGCCGTCCGCCATCGCCTCGACATCCTTGTACTTGACGTCCATGGCGACCGGCCAGAAGACGACGTCCGCTATCTGTAGGACGTCGAGTATCTTCTCGTCGATGTCTAGGACGGCGATCTCGCAGCCTCCGCAGCTGGCGGCCCAGTAGAAGCCGAACTTGAGCTTCTCCATGGTCATGCCTCCTGCTTCGCCAGCAGGGCGCTGGCGTCCACCTTGTTTGTGCTGAGCCCGACGTCGTCGGCTGTGAGGCCCATGGCGAGGCCGAGTAGCTGAGGTATGTGGACGACTGGCAGGTTAGGGTTGGTCTCAGTCATGAACTGGCACCTCTCGTATGTTATATAGCAGAATGGGCAGCAGGTCGTCATGGCGTCGGCGTACTTCTTGACGGTCTCGACCTTGCCCATGCCAACGTCCCAGGTGACCTTCTCCCTGATGCCCATTATTGGGCCTGCGCAGCACTCGGTTTTCCCCGGGTAGTCAACGCTCTCCGCACCTGTGGCGCGGATCAGGTCGTCGAGCACCTGTGGGTCGTTAGGATCCTCGAAGAGCATCTCGTCGCTTGGTTTTAGGAGGTGGCACCCGTAGTGGGCGCCCACCTTGAGCCCCTTAAAGGGCTTGACGGACGCCGCCTTGACCTTGTCGAGGCCGACGTCCTCCTTGAGCATCTTGACGTAGTGCTTGACCTCGACGGTGCCCTTGAACTGCTTGCCTGTCTCCTTGAGTATCTCGTTGACCTCGGCGCGGAGCGCGGGGTCCTCCTTGAGGGCCTTGTTTGTCTTGGTGAGGTTCTCTGTGCAGCCGTTGCAGACTGTGACTATGTCGAGGCCCATCTCCTCCGCGATAGCTATATTGCGGGCGGCGAGTGCTAGGGCGGTCTTCCGGTCTAGGGTCTCCATGTATGTGGTGCCACAGCAGCTTGAACCAGGCATGTCGACGAGCTCGACGCCCAGCTTCTCCGCCACCTTACGTGCGGACTTTTCGTAGCCGGGTAGCCTGCTGAGCACTGTGCAGCCGACGAAGAAGGCGTACTTCATCTCTACTCGCCTCCGACGCGGCTGAGGATGCCGGTCTTCTTCATTATGGCCTTGATCTCCTCTGTGGCGGGCGTGGGTGCGGGGGGTAGCCCGTCCTCGCCGCGCATCTCGTTTTCGAATTCCCCGATCTCGCTGATGTAGCCGAGGCGGGGGATGGTTGTGACTATCGATTTGATGGTTGGGTGTATCTTGCCCTCTTTGAGGGCGAGTTGCCTGAGTGCGCTTACTATCTCGCTGACGTGTACCTTCTGGGGGCACCGCTCGTAGCAGGTGTAGCAGCCGGCGCAGAGCCAGACGAGGTCGCCGCTCAGTAGGCGGTCCTTCTGCCCGTAGATGGCTAAGCGGGCGATGTTGCGTGGGCGGAACTCGGGGACGCGCTTCGCGACGGGGCAGTCGCTCGTGCATGTGCCGCATTGGTAGCAGTGCATCAGCTTGTCCGCGCCGTGGGTCGCCATGACCTCGTTGCGGAACTCCTTGCCCTCGTTAGTAATCCTGATCTCAGTCTGTGCCATGTCAGTCGGCCTCCTTGAGGGCCTTCGCGACGGGGCTAGGCCCTAGTTTCTTCAGGTCCTCGGTCATCTCCCTGATCGTCTTTGCGAACTTGTCCCCCTCGGCGGCGCTTATCCACTCGAGGCGGAGACGCTCTGGCTCGATGCCGAGTTGCTCCATAAGCTTCTTGACCATGGCGACTCGGCGCTGCGCCTTGAAGTTGCCCGAGATGTAGTGGCAGTCCGTGGGAATGTGGCACCCGGCCACTAGGACCCCGTCGGCGCCGTCCTTGAAGGCTTCCAATATATGCGCGGGGTGTACCCTGCCGCTGCACATGACTCGAATCACTCGCAGGTTCGTCGGGTACTGGAACCTGCTGACCCCCGCGAGGTCTGCGCCCGCGTAGCTGCACCAGTTGCAGAGGAATCCGACAAGCTTGGGCTCATATTCGCTCATTGCCTCGCCTCCAGTGCTGCCCTTACCTGGCTAAGTATCTCCAGGTCGGTGAAGTGGCCAACAGTTATCGCCCCGCTTGGGCAGGTGGCGGCGCAGACTCCGCATCCCTTGCAGACCTCGGATATGACATGGCTGTGGGTCTTGTCACCCTTCTTCACCATCTCTATCGCCTTGAACTCACAGACGGCGGCGCACATCTGACAGCCGCTGCAGGCGTCCTCGTTGACGCTGGCGATTGCGCCCTCGGCCTCGATCTCGTCGTGGCTGAGGATCGTCAGCGCCCTCGAAGCGGCCCCGCTCGCCTGGCTTATGCACTCGTCGATGGTCTTGGGGCCGTGCGCGAGGCCACAGAGGTACACGCCCTCAGTCGCGAAGTCGAGTGGGCGTAGCTTCATGTGAGCCTCGAGGAAGAAGCCGTCCTTGCTGATTGGGACCTTGAGCATCCCCGCGAGTTTCCTGTTATCGGCTGCTGGTAGGACGCCTGCGCTAAGTACTAGGGCGTCGGGCTCGATGACCACGTTCTCCCTGAGGACGGGGTCTAGGATCTTGACCCTGAGACCGCCCTGCGCCAAGACTTCGGGTTTGTGCGCGTCATCGTACCTGATGAAGACGACACCCTTGTCCGCGGCAGCGCGGTAGTAGTCCTCCTTGAAGCCGTATGTCCTCATGTCCTTGTAGAGGATGTAGACGTCGGCTGCGGGGTTCGCCTCCTTGACTTTTAGGGCGTTGTTAACCGCGCCCGTGCAGCAGACTCGGCTGCAGTTCGGGTGCTCCTCATTCCGGCTGCCCACGCACTGGATCATCACCACGGTGCTGGGTTTGTAGCCGGTGTGGAGCTTCTCC
Source organism: Candidatus Bathyarchaeota archaeon (assembly GCA_963769425.1). GTDB lineage: Archaea > Thermoproteota > Bathyarchaeia > TCS64 > TCS64 > UBA8941. Next base: position 13,585 of record CAVYLP010000006.1, read on the forward strand.
TCCAACTGGAACTGAGTCATTACACCTGGGTGCTTGCCGTAGGCGTACTCCTTAGGCGTGTACTCAACGCCTCCCGTGGCGACGATCACCACGCCGTGCTTGATCTGAGTCTCCTTCTCCGCGCTGGCTAGGGTTGTCTCGAAGTTGCCGACGTAGCCGTTGACCTCCGCAACCTGAGTACCAGTGTAGAGTTTGATCTTCGGGTTGGACCTGACGCGCGCCTCGAGCTTCGCCAGCTCCACGGCGGGGTCCTCGCCCGAGGGCAGGAACTTTATCCTCTTCATATTGCCGCCGAGCTCCGCCTCCTTCTCGACGAGGTGGACCTCGAAGCCCTGATCAGCTATCTCGAGGGCGGCGGTCATACCGCTTACGCCCCCACCGACGACTAGGGCGCCGGGGGTGACGTGTATCTTGTGCTTCTCCAGCGGCTGGAGGAGGCTCGCCTTTGCAACCGCCATCCTGACTAAATCCTCCGCCTTCTTTGTGGCGGCCTCCTTCTCGTGCATGTGGACCCAGCTGCACTGGTCGCGGATGTTCGCCATCTCAAAGAGGTACTCGTTGAGGCCCGCCTCCCTGAGAGTGGCCCTGAAGAGTGGCTCGTGGGTCCTCGGCGTACACGAGGCGACGACGACACGATTGAGCTTGTGCTCTATGATGCTGTTCTTGATCCTGTCCTGTGTATCCTGACTGCAGGTGTAGAGATTCTCCTCAGCATAGGCGACGTGTGGAAGCTTCTTCGCATAGGCGGCAACACTTGGAACGTTGACCACGCCGCCGATGTTTATACCGCACCAGCAAACGAAGACGCCGACGCGCGGCTCCTCGTTAGCAACGTCACGCTCAGCGGGGAACTCGACTGGCTTGACCTGAGTTCCGCGGACACTTGAGATGGCTCTAGCCGCCTTAGCAGCTGCCCCGCTTGCCTGAGCGACGCTGTCAGGTATGTCCTTGGGGCTGCTGAAAGCTCCACAAACATACACGCCCTTCCGGCTCGTCTCCAACGGACTGAAGAGCTTGGTCTCGGCGAATCCATACTTGTTGAGTGTGAAACCCATCGCCTTGCTGAGCTGCTCAGCCCCCTTCGGTGGGTTAAGGCCGACGCCGAGGACCACCATGTCGTAGCGATCCCTCTTGATCTCACCGCCCTCCTCATAGCTCAGGTCGAGGCCGCCTGTCTCTGGGTCCTGCTCGACGTGGCCTACTCGGCTCCTGATGAACTTGATTCCGTGCTCGTGCTCTGCGCGCGTGTAGTAGTCATCGAACTCCTTGCCGAAGGCGCGTATGTCCATGAAGAAGACGCTGGCCTCGAGGCCTGGGTTATGCTCCTGCGCGATGACTGCCTCCTTTATTGCGTACATGCAGCAGACGCCGCTGCAGTAGAGGTTGCCCACGCGGGCGTCCCGGCTTCCTACACATTGTAAGAAAGCGACCTTCTTGGGCATGTCGCCGTCACTCGGGCGGAGGACTACGCCCCTGTAGGGCCCCGTGGCACTTAGTATACGCTCAAACTCGACACTGCTCACTACGTTCGGGTACCTACCGTATCCTAGTTCGCTGAGCTTCGAGGGGTCGAATGCCTCGAAGCCTGGAGCAAGTATAACTGATCCGACTTTGAGCTTCAACTCCTCGTCGACGTCATCGTACTTTATGGCGTCTGCCTTGCAGACCTCGCTGCATATTCCACAACCGAGGCACTTGTCTTTGTCAATCGCATAGGTAAGTGGGACCGCCTGGCTGAAGCGGATGTAGACAGCCTTGCGGTCGTTGAGGTCGGCGTTGTAGGTGTCTATCGCGGAGGCGGGGCATTTAGCTGCACAGTCGCCGCAGCCCTTGCACTTTGGCGGGGTCAACCCGGCGCGCCTTCTTGAGGATAGTGGCGGTGAAATTGCCCTCCTCGCCCTCGAGCGACTTGATCTCGCTGTAGGTTAGGAGCTGTATGTTGGGGTGGCGCCCCGCGCCTACGAGCTTGGGGGCGAGTATGCACATGGCGCAGTCGTTCGTTGGGAACGTCTTGTCGAGTTGCGTCATCACGCCGCCGATGCTCGGCTCCTTCTCCACCATGTAGACCTTGAAGCCGGAGTCGGCGAGGTCGAGCGCAGCCTGTATGCCCGCTATGCCTCCACCGACGACCAACACGCTACCAGTCTTCTTCATCAATGTTCGCCTCACTGCGCCGCGTAGAGGGGCGTCCCCTCCACGGCCTCCTTGACGTCGATCCAGCCCCTTTGCCTGAGGGCAACCATGTAACCTAGCACGGTCTTAGGCTGCAAGCCGAGCTGCTTCGCTATGTCCTTCACGGACCTCGACTTATCCTGGAGCATAATGTGTATGCGGTGGACCTGGAACTCGGTCTCGACTGGCGTCGTCCATCGCCTTGGTGAACTCGTCTTGGGCGACCTTGTCGCCGTAGACGTTGCCTTCTGTTACGAGCTTCTCCTCCTTGCCTACAAGGGCGCGGAGCCTGAAGCCGTCCGCCGCCGCCTTAGCGGCTTGAATGTTGAGGAGCTTCGCCGCATCGGGCGTCGGCGCTCTTGAGAGGCGTCGGGCCAACGACTCGCACCTGCTCCGTGAACTCTTTGACGAGGTTTGCGAAGCGCTGCCCCTCAGATGCACTGTTCCACTCTAGCCTTATGCGCTGTGGTTCTAGGCCCGTTTTAGCCAGAAGCTTCTGCAGGAGAGCATACTTACGCTTCGTGTGAAGATTGCCCGATATGTAGTGACAGTCACCTATGTGACAGCCCGTGACCATGACACCGTCGGCGCCCGCCTCGAGTAGTTCGAGGACCATCCCGGGCTCGATGCGGCCGCTGCACATGACTTTGATGATGCGCATATTCGTTGGATACTGAATTCTGCTGACACCCGCGAGGTCGGCGCCCGCGTAGCTGCACCAGTTGCATAGGAATCCGACTATGTTTGGCTCGAATGTGCTCATATTTAGTCCTCCTCAAGGGCTGCAAGGCCCTGCGCCTGTATCTGCTCGTCTGTGAAGTGGTGCATGGTTATCGCCTTCTCGGGGCATGTGGCTCCGCAGACGCCGCATCCCTTACAGACTGCAGCGATGGTCTCGGCGAGGCCCTTATCGTTTTTCCTCAAAGCGTTGTAGGGGCAGACATCTATGCATGTTCCGCAGCCGCTGCACCGTGTCTGGTCCACTTGACTCATTATAGCGGCTGTGCGTACCCTCTTCTTAGCCATGGGTATCGAGGCCCTGCTTGCAACGCCTAGCGCTTGTGCGACGCTCTCACCAATGTCCTTCGGGCTATGCGCCGTGCCGCAGACGAAGATACCATCAGTTGCGAAATCTATTGGGCGGAGTTTTACGTGAGCCTCCATGAAGAAGCCGTTTGAGTCGAGGGGAACCTTGAGCATCTGGCTCAGCTCCTTCGCATCGACCACTGGAACGAGGGGTGTGCTAAGGACGAGCATGTCGGGTCTGAGCACTACTGCCTCGTTTACAGTGGGACTATAGAGGCTCACCTTGAGCCCGTCTGGCTCAGCGGTAACGAGTGGCGGTTTATCAGGCTGGTATTTGAGGAACTTGACACCCATTCCTCTTCGCCTCCTGTTCGAGGCGTGAGTAGTGGATACCGTAGGTTTGGAGGTCGCGGTATAGGATGTAGACCTCGCCCCCCTTCTCTGTGATGTTGATAGCGTTCTTTACGGCCTCGTTGCAGCAAATACGGCTGCAGTAGGGGCGTTCTGCGCTTCGTGAGCCGGCGCATTGAATCATCACAATCGTTATTCGCGTCAACATTACCCGAGTGAAGGAGCTGCTCAAGCTCGCTCTGTGTAACGATTCGCTTGTCCTCGCCGTATAGGTAGAGACCCTTCGGCTTGAGGACATCTGCGCCAACGGCGACGATTATCGTTCCAACTTTAAGACTCTCGACCTCCTTAATGGTCTCAATTCCTATGTCGAAGTTACCGATGAAGCCGTAAACAGACTTCACAGTGCTCTCGGTTAAGACCCGTATCTTGGGATTCGAAGTAACACGCTTAATCAGCGGTTCGAGAACCTCAGACGCTTTCTGCTTGAAGGGGAATAGGTTGTCGAATCCCCGAAGCTTTCCGCCGAGAGTAGCCTCCTTCTCTACGAGTGTGACGTTGAATCCTTGATCAGCGATGCTGAGGGCGGCCCGCATCCCGGATACTCCACCGCCGATGACGAGTGTGCTTGGGATGACATCGATCTCGGGCTCGTCGCCGGGTTCAAGGAGGGCGGCCTTTGCGACAGCCATCCTGATCAGGTCCTTCGCCTTCTCAGTCGCCTTCCCCGGCTCCTTCATATGGACCCAGCTGCACTGGTCCCGTATGTTCGCCATCTCGAAGAGGTATTTGTTCACCCCTGCTTCCTCGCAGGTTGCCTGAAAGAGGGGTTCATGAGTGCGAGGCGTGCAGGAGGCGACGACGACGCGCTCAAGGTTGTTCTTTTTGATCGCTTCCTTGATCTTGTTCAAGCCATCGCTACTGCAAGTGTACATGTTTTCCTCGGCATAGGCGACGCCGGAGAGAGTTCTTGCATATTCCACGACGGCTGGGACATCCACATACGCGGCGATATTAATGCCGCAACGGCAAACGAAAACTCCAATCCTAGGTGATGCCATCAATGATCAACCTCCATGCGCGCCGCGTCCTCCGAGGCCTTCGCCGCGGTTGCGCTCGCCTCGGCGACGGACTCGGGTATGTCTCGAGGACCATGACAGCTACCGCATACATAGACGCCAGGTTTGCCGGTCTCGACTGGAGAGGAGACAGGGTCACCGACCTCAAAGAAGCCGTACCCGTCGAGAGATACTCCGAGAACTGGTGCGAGCTTCATGTTGTCTCTGTGCGGGATCGCGGCGGTGCAGAGGACAACCATGTCGACCTCGGTGCGCTCGACTTTCCCGACCTCCGTGTTCTCGTAGAGTATTGTTAGATTCTTTGTGACCGGGTCTTCCCTGATCTCGCCCGGGCGACCACGGACGTACTGGACTCCCCAGTGACTCTGTGCGCGGTCGACGAACCCTTGGAATCCCTTCCCGAATGTCTTGAGGTCCATGTAGAAGATTGTGACGTGGCTGCTCGGCTCGTGCTCTTTAATGAGGACGGCTTCCTTTGTGGCGTACATGCAGCAGGAGGCGCTGCAGTAGGGGTAACCAGTGGTCTGGGTCCGACTCCCTACGCATTGGATGAAGGCGACGTTGTGACTAACCTTCCCATCACTGGGTCTGTTTAGGACACCACCAGTTGGCCCTGAGGCGCAGACTAGGCGCTCGAATTCCAGAGAAGTCAGCACGTTCTTGTAGCGTCCGTAGCCATACTCGCCGATGTCCTTCGGGTTATACGGCTCGAAGCCAGTAGCCGCAATGACACTTGATACGTTTAACTCAAGTATCTTCTCCTTTTGTTCATAGTCTACCGCTTTAGAGGGGCAGACCTTCTCACAGGTCTTGCAGATGCCTTTGGTGAACCAGAGGCATGCGTCGCGATCGATGGTGGCGATGAGGGGGACGGCCTGGGGGAAGGCGAGGTAGATGGCCTTTCGTTGTCCTAGACCAGCTTGGAATGTGCTTGGACGCTTAACAGGGCACTTCTCGCTGCAGAGGCCACAACCCGTGCACTTCGTCGCGTCGACGCTGCGGGGGTGCTCAAGGACCTTTACGTTAAAGTCGCCTACTGCTCCTTCGAGACCCACGACTTCGCTCTCTGTGTGTATGGTGATATTCGGGTGTCGGTAGCATTCGATCATCTTCGGTGCGAGGATGCAGATGCTGCAGTCCATTGTGGGGAAGGTCTTATCAAGCTGAGCCATGACGCCGCCGATACTCGGAGTCCGCTCCACTAAGTGGACCTTTGTACCCCTGTCGGCGAGGTCTAGGCTCGCCTGGATTCCAGCTATTCCGCCGCCTATGACTAACACTGGCTTCATCTAAGCTCCTCCTATCCTTGCGAGCACCGCGTCGACTGGACTCTGATTGAGGTCTAATCCCAGCACCTCGTGTTTAAGGCCCATTGCAAGGCCCAGTAGCTGAGTATAGTAAAAGACTGGGACCTCCACATCCTTGCTTCCGACTGTAACTTGGATGGCCCGCTGTTTGTTGTCGTAGACCTTGAAACAGAATGGGCATGTTGTGACCAGGCCGTCGAAGCCTTGACGTTTGACGGCTTTGAGTTTCTCTCCGGCTATATCGAGGACGGTCTTTCCTGAGGCGATAGCAAGCGAGCTACCGCAGCAGTCATTCTTCTCAGGGTAATCAGAGGCTTCAGCCCCGAGCCACATTATTAGATCATCGAGCTTCCTTGGGTTCTCAGAGTTGTCCGGCCTACCGACTCTGCTCGGCCGTATAGCGTGACAACCCGGCTGCGCGGCGAACTTCAGTCCTTTCAAAGGGTTGGTCAAAGCGGTTGTGATCTTGTCCTTCCCTACCACATCGTGCAGTAGCTCAAAAATATGAACAAGTTTCACCTTACCCTCGTATCTGAGTCCCTCTACAGCCAGTTTCTCGTTCACCTTCGCTTTCAATTCGGGGGAGTTTTCTAGCGTGTGTTTAGTCTCAGCGAAGGAGAGGTGACAACCGTTGCAAAGCGCGAATAGGGGTAGGTCCATCTCCTCGGCTATAGCCATGTTCCGAGCCGATGAATAGAGCCAGGCTAGCTCGTTGACGCTGCTGAATGGTGGGAATCCGCAGCAACTTACCCCCGTCATATCAACAAGTTCAACGCCGAGCCTCGGCATTGTCGCCCTCACTGATGCTTCGTATCCGTACTGTTCGGTCTGGACGGTGCACCCTAGATAGAGAGCGTACTTCATGGTTCATCCTCCAGGAGAATTCCCTTGAGTGTCGTGGTGAAAGTAACCATATCCCTCGGCTTCTCCACAGGTGGAAGCCCCATTGATTTCCGGTCTTTCCTCTCCTTGTTCCGAGTTCTTACCAGCTGCGGCTGCTGGATGAGGCCAGTCTCAACGACTGCTTTAGCCGACTCATCGTAACCCTCAGGGTGAGGTAACTCCAAATTAATAGCTATTCTGCGTAGAGCCAGTAAGGCATCATAAGGGGAGATCTCCTCAGGGCATCGCTCCTTACATTTGAGGCAGCTAGTGCAGGTCCAAATAACTTGGCTCTTCATTAAGTCAGCCTCCTTACCTAGGGCGACCTTGGCGATGATCTGGCGAGGGTTGAAGCCCTCGACACGAGCCGAAACAGGACATGACGAAGGGCACTTACCGCATTGATCACAGGCCTCCGCGTTCACTTTGTCCACGATCTTGGATTTTCTCTGAGTCAACAAAGACGCCTCTCTAGCTGCTTCTCAATGAGAGCCGATCCTCTACCCTTTCCAACCGGGGTATTTACCCTTTATTGATATAAATCGGTTCCCACAGTCTCTTTATGGCTTAGTATATGGTGAAATAGGGGTACCCGTGTTCCTCCTAAGTAAATATTTAATATACTGTAATTACGGGATTGTCATAGACCGGTTTCTGGGTTGGATAGTATGGTTGAAACAAGGGATCTGCTCGCTCGTCTTCTAGACGAAAAGAAGCTAAGCTATTGCCAAGACTGCGGTAGCTGCACGGGGAGCTGCCCTATGGCTAAGGCGCTGCCCGGTGAATATAACCCAAGAAGGCTTCTCCAGAGGGTTTCTTACGGACTCCCAGAGCTTCTGAAGAGCGATGAACTTTGGCTCTGCGCGTGGTGTTATAGATGCACTGAAAGATGCCCTCAGGGTATCCAACCCACCGAGATATTCCTCCTGACGAGAAACCTAGCATCGGAGGAGGGGAGGATTCCGGAGAACCCGAAGGCAATAATGCGGGAGATTATGAGGTCGGGGCGGTCGATATCGGTGCCTGATGGCTTCGACGAGTGGAGAGGCGAATACGGCTTACCTCCAATTGGGATGACGATCTCACCGAAGGCGATAGAGGAGCAGAGGAAGATATTCGGCGATGAGTTGCTTAGGAGACTGAATGTTTGACTGAATACCTTCTGTACTCCGGATGCGTCGCCTCTGTTAAGGAACTTGGCTACGAGATGTCGATGAGGGCTGTCTTCAAGAGGCTGGACATCAAACTACGCCAGAGGGACGACTTCAACTGCTGCATGCCCGCGTGTCTCGTCCACAGTGTGGACTACAAGAGGGGGTTGGCTCTTACCAGCAGAAACCTCGCCATCGCGGAGGAGGAGGACCTTCCCCTCATGAGCCTTTGCTCCAGCTGCTTCGGAAACCTCTCGAGGGCCAAATACCTTCTGGATCACAACGTCGATTTGAAGAAGGATGTGAATAAGCTGCTCGGGGAGGTGGGGAGAGAGTACAAGGGGAAGGTGAGGATAGAACATGTAGTTACTACCCTCTACAAGGATTACGGCCCCGATGGTGTTAAGGAACTCAGCTTAGAACCCCTCAAGGGGTTGCGAGCCGCCCCCTTCTACGGATGTCACCTCTTCCTCCCCCAACGATACTCGGGTTTCGACGACGCGGACTTCCCTGAGAAGCTCGATCGACTGATAGACGCGACCGGCGCCGAGAGTGTAGACTACCATGAGAAGACCTCGTGCTGCATCGGGTGTGGCTCCTTCTTCGGTAAGGTGTCAGATGAGGCGGGGCTTAAGTTAGCTGAGATCATCCTCGACGACGTGAAGGCGTCGGGGGCAGATGCCATTGTGGCAACTTGTCCTTTTTGCATTATGCAGCTTGAGGTTGGGCAGTTAAAGCTCAAAGAGTCGAAGGGTAAGGAGTACGGAATACCGGTGATCCACTACGTCGACGCCCTCGGCCTCGCCATGGGGGCAAAGCCGGAGGAGCTGGGACTGGATCTAAGAAGAATTGATGTTGCCCCTCTGCTTAAGAAGTTGAGCAGGAGCTAAGTAGTTTCTATTAGTCTTGAAAAAGCACTTTTTGATTTACACATAGGGGCTACTTGGGCTCCGGTGGCGGGGATGCGATGAATCCCTCCGCCATTAGGAGCTTTACGATCTTCTGCGTCCTCTCGATTATGGCCGCAGCCCCGTCGTGTATCTCCGCCCTGCTCGCCTTCTTGCGGGCCAGGCCCTGCTCGATGCACTTCATTGCGACCTCGGTGGCCTGCATAGGGTAGATCTCCCACTCGTCCATGCCGGGTAGTATGTAGGTGTCGCTGAGGCCCTTGTCCTCGGCGAACTTGGCGAGGGCTTGGGCGCTTGCGATGCACATCTCGTCGGTGATGGTCTTGGCGCGCACGTCTAGGGCGCCGCGGAAGATGGCGGGGAAGACGAGGCTGTTGTTGACCTGGTTGGGGAAGTCGCTGCGCCCTGTGGCGACGACCTTGGCTCCGGCCTCCTTGGCGTCCCACGGCCAGATCTCGGGGATGGGGTTTGCGCAGGCGAAGACGATGGAGTCGCTGGCCATGCCCTGTATGTCCTCCTTGGTGATGATTCCGGGGCCGGGTTTGGAGGCGGCGATGACCATATCTGCGCCTTCAAGTGCCTCCTTGATACCGCCCTCGACGCCGTCGGGGTTGGTCTCTTTGGCGATCTCCCACTTGTAGCTGCCCTCTAGGTCCTTACGGGTGCGGCTGAGGATGCCTGTCGAGTCGGTCATGAGTATGTTCTTGGGGTTTACTCCCGCTGATTTGAGGACGTAGTAGGTGCGTGTGTTCGCGGCGCCTACGCCGACTATGCTGATCTTCGCCGTGTTGAGCTTCTTGCCCACCAGCTTTAGGGCGTTGTATGTGGCGGCGAGTATGACTGCGGCGGTGCCCTGCTGGTCGTCGTGCCAGACGGGGATGGGCATCTCCTTCCTGAGCCTCTCCAGTATGTAGAAGCACTTGGGGCTGCTGAAGTCCTCGAGGTTGATGCCGCCGAAGGTGGGCTCGATCCACTTGACAGCCTGTATGATCTCCTCGGGGTCCTTCGTGGCGAGGCAGATGGGGAAGGCGTCGACGCCTCCGAGGTACTTGAAGATGAGTGCCTTGCCCTCCATGACGGGCAAGCCAGCCTGGCCGCCGATGTCGCCGAGGCCTAGGACGCGGGTACCGTCGGAGACGACTCCGACGTAGTTCCACTTGCTCGTCCCCTCGAAGGCGAGCTCCTTGTCCTTCTCGATGTCCTTGCAGACCTGGGCTACTCCGGGGGTGTACCAGATGCTGAAGTCCTGGAGTGTGCGGATGGCGCATTTTGGCATGACCTCGACCTTGCCGTGGTAGAAGGCGTGGTATGGTGGGGCGATCTTGCTCCACTTCTGGGCTTCCTTGAGAAGCTCCTCTTTGGTTACGGGCATGGTGGAATAGTTGTCGAGTTATTATGATAACGTTTTCTCCATGTATCCTCGATCTATATCCCTCGAGCAGAGGAGTGTTAAGCCCCTTCTAGTGTTATTTTGCCGCCAGAAATCACCTTCCTTCCATCATCGATCTTCTTGCTCCATTCATTGAATGACGAATGGGGAAAACTTTGAAGAATTATGTTATATCTGTTATTTTCAGACTGGAAAAGGGATTTTTTTTCTATATTAATAATGACGGAAGGTCAACCTATCATATAGATTTAGTTGGCAGTATGGATTGTTCTAGGCGCTTCTTGCGATTGGCCTCTGGGGCAGAACCTCCTTCGTGGCGGCGTAGGTGGCGAGGGCTAGGGCCCAGAACCTGTCGTCGTGGGTCCCTGAGAGGTGGCTGAAGGCTATCTTGCCTGTCTTTGTGAGTTGGTACTGTTCTACGTTCAGCTCGTTGAGGAGGCTTCGGTCGTAGGGCATCCTGAGCTTCCCGTCAGCTAGCCTATCCCGCATGATCTGGGCCATTTCCTGTTTTGAGTCGGTGCTGAAGTTGACGCCTATAGGGTTCGGGATGCCCACCTCCTTCATGTCGCTGAGTATGTACTTTCCATGCTTCGTGTTGTCGACGTAGACGGCGCCGATGCTCTGCCACTTCTGGCTCAGAATCTTAATGTATCCGAGGACGGTGCCTAGCTCTTCCTTGAGGGGAAAGCGGTGCATGTGGACGAGGTCTATTTCTTTGCCCTTCTTCCTCACAACGGCGAAGGCAGAGTGGTCAACGACCTCGGCGAGGTCAAGCCCGGCGTAGAACTCGCCCTTCGCGTCTTCGTCGAAGCCCACGTACGCGATGTTCACATGACAGGACTTCCGAGGAGGTCCTGTGTGAGCCAGGCGTCGACGTCCTCAGTGAATTCGGCCTCGTATTCCATCTGGTAGGTTACGGGGAGGGTCTCGCGAGTCTTCTCTACCTCCTTGACCCATTCGCCCTGTGTAGATGCCGGCTTCCGCTGGCTCCCTCCATGTGACGTGCAGTATCTGCCAGCTGGGGTCGTTGTTAATCCTGTAGAACTGGGTGTTTCTTCCCCAAGGAGTGCTTGATACGACCATCGGCTCCGCCGGTGGTCAACAGCATCGGGGGTAGGACATGGTGGAAGATGTCCTCATCGTTGTTGAAGAAGGCGGCTTCGTCGAGGATTAGCAATGAGGTTGTGTACCCTCTTAACAAATGGCGCTATTGGGGAGGGCCATTATCCTCGATTCGTTTCGGAACTGGGTGATGGTCCTTGTCCTCTTCTTAAGGAGGGCTCTCCGTATCCTTCTGGGCGACGCGTCGAGGAGGCCCTGAATTATGCCGTGGAGGTAGCTGCTCTGCCTCCAGGAGGGGGCCACTATCAGGGTGTTTGTCGCGGGGTGGGCTGCCGCGAACCATATTGAGTAGGCGGCGAGGCTGCGTGACTTGCCGGATTGGCGCGGCCACCTGAGGACGACCCTCTTGCTGGTTGTGTTCAGGAACTCCTTCTGGTAGGGGGCGTGCTGGAGGCCAAGGATTAGGGTCGCGAAGAAGACTGGGTCGGAGCCAAACTTCTCCAGCACCACTGTAGTCGGCAGCAGCTTCCACGGTGAGGCCCTCGCTCTCCTTTCTGACCCTTAGGGCATAATTTTCATCATCTAGGATCTGTTTTACCAGTCTCTGGTGCCCTTCTGAGTCTTAGTTTTAACCCCGTCACCCTCTTCATCTACTCTGACCACGACAAAAGAGCCCCCGTCTAACCTTGAGCGCCTCGGGATAGCCTCGTGTCTCGTGTGCCTGTCCTCAAGCTTGTGAGTGCTTTCTCTAGGTCCTCTTCCGCCCCAAGCTCATCCTCGGAGCCCTCTCATTATATTGCTTATACTGACTGTGTGGCTGCTGAGAATGTCCAACAGCTTGATCCTATCTTTCATATCGAGATTGGGGATTGCTCAACTCCCTGCTTAACATCCTGAGCAAACCCCAACTAGTGGCGAGAAGATCGATCTTGGTGAGCTTCTTCACCTCCTCAGGGCTTATCACTTCGAACGTATTCTCGAAGCTCGTTGTCATACTCGTCAATCTCCTTTGTAAGCCCGAGCCTAGTCGCCTTTGCCTGTAAAGAATCGACTGTTCTACCCAGCTCCTTCGCGAGCTCCTTATTTGGTGGTAGTTGCATAGTGCTCCTTTAGGAAGGCTTCATCCTCAGGCTCCCATGACTCCTTGCTCGACATCCAGGCCTAACCATCCTAGAAGCGTTTTCTAATGGGAAGTTTTCTATGAAACTATCTTTTACCTTTTATGGATTAATGTAGAGTTCTATAAATCTATGACGCTTTACTCTTTTTTGATCAGACGTTCCAGCTTCTCTGAAACTCTTCTTCCGGTTTAAACTAAAAATTAACGCTTTTTATTCGTGGCTGTCGACCCTAATTTGGGCCATGAAGATTCTCATCGTCTACTACTCACGTGATGGCTCGACGCGTAAGATCGCAGAGGAGTTGAAGGCGCAGCTCGGGGCGGATATCGAGGAGATTACTGAGCCGAAGGGTAGAGGTGGCCCTCTGGGCTGGATGAGGTCCGGAAAAGAGGCTTCCAGTGGTACGATCGTGCCAATCAACCCCCCGAAGGCCGACCCGTCCACAGTACGACCTTGTCGCCATCGGGACCCCAATCTGGGCGTGGAACGTGAGTAGCCCCGTCCGTAGCTATTTCATGGCAATGAAAGGCAAGCTCCCACGTGTCGCCTTCTTCTGCGCGATGGATTCGAAGGCAGGGGACACCTTCAAGGTCATGGAGGGTCTCGCCGGTAAGACCCCGGTATCGACGGCTGGGATAACAGGTGGCGAGGTCAAGTCAGGGAATTACAAGGAGAACTTGAAGACCTTCGCCGATGCATTGTTAGCTGCTGCGTAGTTCTGGAAAGTTTAATCTCCCCACCGCGGCATGTCTCCATTATGAAGCTAGATGGTAAGGTAGCTGTCGTTACCGGGGCATCCCGTGGCATTGGTAAGGCGATCGCGGAGACATTCGCCCGCGAGGGGGCGGACGTCGTCGTCAATTATGTGAAGTCCGAGAACGAGGCGAAGGAGGTCGTTAAACAAATCAAGGCGATGGGTCGGAGGGCTCTCGCCATCAAGGCCGACGTCTCGAAGAGGGCGGACGCCCAGAGGATGTTCAATAAGATCCTAGCCGAGTTCGGAAGGGTCGACATACTCGTCAATAATGCTGGCATAGGTACAGGCGGGACGACCCTTGACACTCCCGAGGAGGACTGGGACAGGGTCATCGCCGTCAACCTCAAGGGACCATTCAACTGCACCCAGATAGCCGCGAAGACGATGGTGGAGCAGAAGTCTGGGAAGATAATAAACATCTCAAGCATCTCCGGCCTCGGTGGCGCACCCGTCGGGGAGCTAGCCTACTGTTGCGCTAAGGCCGCCCTCATAGCTATGACCACAGTCGCTGCGCAGGACCTCGGCCCCTACGGCATCAACGTGAACAGCGTCGCCCCCGGTTGGACGCGCACCGACATGACGAGCCGCGCCACCAGGGAGAAGACGGAAGAGCTCCAGAAGCTCAAGGCGGGGATGGCTGCGATGAGGCGTATCGGTGAGCCGCAGGACATCGCAAACACCGTCTTATTCTTGGCATCAAACGAGGCGAGCTTCGTCACAGGGCAGGTTCTAGTCGCCGACGGCGGGCGAAGTGACTTCCTGAGCCACGCCTAGCCCGGTTGCTTCTTCTCAGCCTGGCGTCTCCGAAGCTCCTCTACGGAGTAGCGATCTGGGACGAAGGACACCGGTCCCTCCGCATCAAGTGGTAGGTGGGAGTTGACAACCTCCGTATCCACCGCCTTCTGGAAGGAGTGGTAAAGGTGTAGGGCCTTTGGGTAGTGCTTTTGGATTAAGGCAACTGCCTTCCTGAAGTCGGGGAGGGATTCGCTGTCCTCGCCGGTCCAGATGTCCATTATGATTGTGTCGTACTCCTCGCCCCGCGCGGCTAGCTGGGGGAGGACTTCGAAGAAGTCGCCGTGGATTACCTCGAAACGGCTGTCCTTCGGCAGGTGCGGGGAGACCATCTTTATGACCTCCTCGTAGAGTTCGACTATCTTGACCTTGGCGATGTCCCTGCGGAGGGCGAGGTGCTGGTCGATTCAGCTGTGAGGCGGGGTAGGTCGGGTCTGGTTAGGTATCAAGGGTTCGTGCACCGACCAGACCAGCCTGAGCTTAGTGTCTTAACGGCCTGCGCGCACACGATTTGTTTGAAGATGTTAATTAATCTAAATCTGTAAGCGCAGAAGAGCCATGATACCAGTCAGTAGGTTATTTTATAGACGAGAACCCATCCCAGCCTCGATCTATATACAAGCTGGAAGTGGTTGAGGTCCACGATCTGATACATCATCCTCGCAATCGTGGAGTTTGTGTAAGTCTTGGTATAGCTGTAAGTGCCGGTGGACTGGTTAAACGTGTAGAACTGTGTCTGGTTGTAACCCGCAATCAGCGCCATCTGAATCCACTTAGCGTTATCACCAAATGGGTAACTCTGCTCCTCTGAAGGGGTGGCCACCCTTCCCACTATCGGGTTGTTGGGGTTGAATGTCACGAATACAACAACGTATTGTACGTTGTACTTCTTCATGATGGGGAGTGACTCGTCGCTTGGCTTGATCATCATAGTCGCCAAAGCAATTATCTGCTGAGCGTTGAGAGTTGATCCATCAGCGATGGTCGTCCGGTTGGCCACCGTCTCGATCCAGTAGCCGTAATCCCACCATGCGCTGATCACCGATCCCTTAGTCGTGTTAGCCTTGATCCAGTTAAGGGCGTCAACCCAATCAGACGGAGGTTTACCATTGATGATGATCGGAACCCCACTAGAGGCGAGGGGACCCGGCTGATCCCCTGTCGCATTCGCATCGAGGACAACCGGAATGAAAGAAGCGGCCACCAGGATGACGAGTATCGCTGCAATGCCCTTATTCAACCCATACTGCCTATTCTTCCGCTTATCCCGCGAATCGGTTCTTGATAGGACTGTCTTGAAGGGTTCAAGGAGCTTCACCAACCCGAATGCGGCTATCAAGCAGGTCGGGAAGGCCAAGAAGGGGAGAAGCCTTACGAGGGTTCCAGTGAAGTATAGGACCGTCAGGAAGAATAGGCATGATAAGAGCCTAACATCGCTCAACTCTTTGACGGATAGGTAGGCGCCAAAAGCAGCCAAAATAATCATTATTCCGAAGCCCGAGAAGTATGAGTCCCAGGTTGCTAACTTGTTCTCCCCGATAGACGCGTAGAGTGAGGACTGCCCCGCAAAGGGATTCACGGCGAGCAGGAACTTCCCCGATAACCCGTTGCCGACTCCGAACAATGGAAGAGCCACCACCGCCGCAATCACCAAAGCGACTATGACTAATCCCCATAGGCGCAGAGTATCCACCGGGATCCTCGTCTTCAGGTACTCGAACGTTAGGAGCAGTGCCAGCACTGCTGGGACGAGGAGGTTCTCGACGTTGAAGAGAAAGTTGACGCCCAGATGCGGCACCGTTGAAGCGAGTAGTAAGCCTACCCCCATGGAGATCGCGTAGGAGGTGATTAGGCGAATGTTTGACTTTCCCAGCACCAGTGAGACAACAGTAAACAGAGTTACCAGTCCAACGATGTACCTCGCGCCTCCCCAGGAGGCATATGTGAATCCCATCACCGCCGCCGCTGAGAGCGCATACAAGATTCTTCTCCGAGGATCCCTCTTCTCATCCAGGCTTCGCAAGAACAGCAACATCACGGCCGCGATTCCGAAGATCCCCGCTGAATCAGTGTTGAAGAAACCCGCCACGGTTCTCGATATGTAGCTGGGGCTCACGGCGAGCATCGACGCCGCTACTACCCCGGTGGCTTTACCCCCGAGGTCTCTGCCTAGGAAGTAGGCTACAATGATTGTAAGGCAGGCCATTAAGACGGGGAAATACATGGAGACGTCGAGGAGAGATATCTTTAGTCCAACTATGGAAAGGAGACTGTAGATAGACGCGGCTGTGATCGAGACACCTGGATAACTGCCCAACGCGATGTATCTACCTAGGGGGTACCAACTCAATGTGTCGTGCCAGACTGACCACGCCTGGATACCGTTCTTAACTATGTATTCGGCCACTCTGTAGAAGAAGAAGGGGTCGTATTCGTTTAGGTAGTATCCCCAGCGTAGCAGAGTTATCCTCAATATTATGGTGAGTCCCACGATGATGGCTAGAATAGCGACTTGGACCCTGGATTGATCAAAATGCACTGCTAACCAGTCGATTCGACCTGGTTTGGATTGTTTTTTTAGATTAGGATCATCTCTCCGATTTCTACTCATTCAGATACTACATGAAAGAAAGATGCGTTAAATAAAAAGATACGATCGCGAGCTGTGGGCACAGCGATTCACCTCACATGCAAATGGCATTTATAAACCGTTCAACTTTTTTAGATCATGGGTAAAAACACGTTTAGGGTGAGTACGAGGGTGAAGTATGGGTTCATGAGTTTCGATGTCCTTGACTACACGACTGGGGACCCGATCCACTTCGACATAGACCTTGGTAAAATCACCCTTCCCCACTATAACGACCTGACGATAAAGCCATACCAGTACCGTGTCCTTTTCACAAACAAGGCGATCCACCAGGATAGGTCAATAGGTGGCATGAACAAGTACGCCGCGAAGGATTACGGCATAGACTGGACGTATGGCGACGATGTGGTCCTCGTCGCACAGCAGACCACGAACCCAAAGGATGGGCTTTATGCTGACCGGCATGAGAAGCTCCTGGGAACAATTGCGCACGAGATCATCGAGGCAGAACTGATGAAACACGGGTTACCGTACCACATCGCACACATGAATGCGATGGAGTACGAAAAAGGCATTGATAGCAACCATCCGGATTACATCAGAGTAAGGGCCAAAGGAGGGTACCACTTGGCGTATATCGAGAAGGAGCAGGGTTGCAGGGCGATAATCATAAGCGCCGATTACAAGTCCAGAAACATGTTCGCGGGTGCTGAGAAAGACGGTGCGGAGTGGCGGATAGTCACTGACTTCGTGTACGATGGGGAAGCTATTGACGGCTGGTGGCAGAGTGAGAGAAAGGCCAAGAAATAATCACCGCGCGCTTGTTTAGAAATTAAATAGAACCTCAACGACCACTCCATTGAGTACAGGTTGAACGTTAAGCGCGTGCTTGACTCACTCAACCTAGACCAGATCAGGCTAGCGCGCATTCTGTCAAATCTTCGTCTGATAATGGAAGGAGTCAGTCACCTAATGTCTATGCTCTAAAGGTATTTTGCTTCCACAATCAGGACAAAATATTTCAATGTATTTATTCTGCCAATATCCTTTCATTTGTTCCCATTTATCACCACATGTGGGACAATAAAACTCAACGATTTTGAAGTCATCCCAAGTTCCCTCACTCCTTGCTCCGGCAGGTAATAATTCTACTTTAGCTAGACGTTGGCCCTCCTTAAGGTCTAGCAAGATATGTTTGCCTTCGCGCTTTCTGTAATACCAATAACCATGTTTATCGCACCAGTAAATCCAAAACGGGAAGGTGTATGATTTCCCATCACAGGTTATGCTCTTGGTTCGACTTGATGTGACCCGCTGATATAAAGGACATCTGCCCTCGGATTCATAGTCCAAAACATCATCCCCCTTTTTCATTCATTTAAATAAAAGTTTCTTTGATAACAGTTCCTCCATTCGCTCCTTGTCTATAGTCGCTATCTGAGGATATGGTAACGGTAACTTTCCATGCACACGCGTAACTTCATTGCGCGCGCGCAATTTCTAAACAACCAAGCGCGCACCCGCTGTCTATTACGACTGACTGCTGAGTGTAGAGGAGGTAAGCTCCGAGTATCTCCGCCGATTTCCCCCAGTTGGAAAGTAGCTAGTCTTTCTACTTCATGAGGGTAGATATTCGAATAGTTTTATCCAATGCACCTCTCGATAATAAGGCATGAAAACGCTGATCGTTTACTTCAGTCGAGATGGACACACCAAAAAGGTCGCTGAATACATCTCAGTGAAACTGGGGGCAGACATCGAGGAGATCACTGAACCCGAGAAGAGAGGTGGATTGATGGGCTATCTGCGTTCGGGGAGAGAGAGTTCACAAGGGGCAACCCCGAAAATCAACCCACCTAAAAACAACTCCTCAGAATACGACTTGGTTGTTTTAGGCACTCCTGTTTGGGCTGGGAATGTAGCGAGTCCGGTAAGAACGTACCTCAAGGAGCAGGGTTCGGGCATCAAGAAGATTGCTTTCTTTTGCACATCGAACACCACCGATGTTGGGAAAACCTTTGAAGAGATGAAGAAGCTATGTGGAAAGGAGCCTGTGGCTACGGCAAGATTTGCCTCAAAAGCTATTGGTTCTAATGGTCATCTAAATGATCTTGATGACTTCATAAAGAAAATAAAATAACTCTCTCGCTCTTAGGTTAGATGAAGATGTTTTTTACGAACGTGGCGTAAATCACGGTACAACGTATAACTTACAACTCCAATGACTGTCACGCCAATTATTAACCAGGAAAGATGGTTATTAACATCTGGTCCACTTGTTGGAGGTCCAAAAACTAAGACGAATATTAGTGACATTGCGAGGAACGCAAAGAATGCAATAATGGTTTCAAGCCGTTTTCCATACGCATTAAGGTGTTTTTTCTCCTCGTCGGTCATCAGTGAACATTAGCATAGAGCCCCTTATCATTTATGCGCTAATCGCGCGCTTCTAAGGAACACGCACCTGTGATCGACAGAAAAATAGATGACTGCGCATTTTCAATATAATGCCCAACCTCAATGCAACTCTGACAAGACAGGGCTCTCGTGGATCGGACTGGTCAAAAGGGACATCTTTCAGAAAGTAAATAGCAAATCGAAGATAGCTAGTCGCACGTATCATCAGCCTTATACACCAATAACCCACTGATTTTATTGGTAGTGTGATTTAGTTTGGTTTCATTGTCCCAAGCGAAGATCCTGGGCGAAGTAGGCTCGATTCTGGTCGTTCTAACAGCTATCCCCAGCGCGGGTGGTCTACTCGGCATAGCGGGCTTCATACTCTTACTAATCGCGGTCAAGGAAATCTCGGACCATGTCGGCGATAGATCGATCTTCAACAACATGCTGATCTCAGTCGGAGCCGCCATCGTCGGCATAGTCGTTGCAACTATCCTGCTGATTGGTAGCCTCATCAGCTTCTTCTACAGCAACGGACTCGTAGGCCAACCACCGAACTTCACAAACGTGCCCCCAAGCGAGTTGGTAGGATTAATCGTGCCCATTCTCGAAGTATTAGCAATCGTCTGGGTCGCGCTTATCATATCCGCGGTCTTCGTCAGGAGAAGCTACTCCGCTATCGCATCCAAGCTGGGTGTCGGAATGTTCAGGACCGCTGGCTTGGTGTACCTGATAGGAGCCGCTACATCGATTGTGATCATCGGGTTCTTCATAATCTTCATAGCTCAGGTACTTCTGATCGTCGCGTTCTTCTCCATCCCCGAGAAAACTGCGGAACCGATGGTACCGCCGCCTCCAGCTACGACAACAAGCACATGATTCGAACCCTCTTTCATATTATTACAGCTTGCAAAGAAGCTAGACCTTTAACGCCTCATCATTCTTATCCTCAACCCACCAGACCCATGCACCTTCATCATTGTGTTTTGCTTTTATTGTGCCGCTGAGCCTCATCATGTTCAAGGCAACGACGCTGTCGAATATGCAGAACGGCACTCTCTTGTGAACCTCCTGCTGAAGTTCCTTTGTCGTCAGAGGCTTCTTCGCTTCCCTCAGCACCAGTTTAATGAGAGGTGGACCGCCTTTTGGCTCATTTTCAGATATTGCAGTCATGGGATAGTCATCCTCTTCCTCTCCTTTGTAATCCACCAGATTACTCCTATGACCGTTAACGGGATACCGAATATTATCAGAAGCCAGACCACCGTCCATAAACTCGTATAGACGAAATAGTCAAAAGTCCAAGTGGATACTGCCACATTCCAGTTTCCTTCAAGATAAACCCTGATGCTGAAAGCGATCCAGAAAAGTACCGAAAATGCTCCGCCTCCATTGCTCGTGGAGCGTGTGGGTGAGTCAAAGAAGTGATACTCATTTCTCTCCTCGATTGGTAGTCTTCTCCACCACCACCAACCTGCTAAGGATGCTATGATCACTGGGATTCCGACTAGGATGAGTTCCAAGTAGATCACATGTAGAATGAATGTGACCACGTTATTCATAGTCCATTGACTCAAGATCGATGGGACTAGTCCGGTTGATTGGGCGTTGGCTATGAACCATAGGAAGACGAAGACGGCGCCAACAGCTACAATGGCAGCCGCCACCACAAATATAGCGAGCATGGGCCAGTGCTTGCTCAGGAACCTTCTCCATCCCTTGGGATCGTTGTCCAGTGAAGTTTCATTCATCATCTTCTTTCTCAACTATTTTAGATTAGTTTGAGCTTTAAACATTATTTTTAAAACTTGATCAAAGTATAGTTTGATAGGACAAATGAGAATATGGGGCTTTTTAGCCCCCGGAATGTTGTTATTGCTTCCCCTATTAAAAAAGGAAACAGATCAAACAACTTAATGTGCGCGCGAAAGAGCGAGAGATAGGTTTCAATCAATTATTTTACCTCATTGCCTAGTGCTCACATAATGTAGTTTAGTTAAGCTTCCGACATCGCGTCGCTCACTGTCATATTCAAAACTGTCTCCGCGATGTCCGAGCCATACTCAGAGGTCCTTACTATACTCTCCACTATAAGCCTCAACTGTGGAACATCCTCCACAGGAGCCAATTTCACAATCTTGTGAATAACCTCCGCTTCCATTCTTCGAATCTCCTCGGCGGAGTACATGATCTTGTCGGCTTCAGTGTAGTTCTCGTCGAGGAGTGCCTCCATCGCCGTCTCAAACACCTTGATAGCCGACTGACTGATCCCGTTGAGTTCTTTCAGTATCTCCTCGTTTATTGGGACTAGGTGGAGAACTAGGCGGTTCTCCGCGATGTTGGTAGCGTGGTCGGCCATGCGCTCAATCGACTTGGTAACGAGTCTATATCCCAGACACTGTCTTGTATTTGCAATTCCGCTCACCTTCAAGACCTGAGCGTCCACGACAGCGACGCTTAACAGCCTCATCACGTAGAAGCTGAAACGGTCAACCTCGTCGTCCATGCCTACCACCTCCTTAGCTATCCTGGGGTTATCGCTGCTCAGTGTCTGGACTGCATCCCTATGCATGGAGGCAGCGATTATGGACATTCGCCTCAGGGCGTCTTTCACAGAAAGCTCAGCGTAGCTGAGCAGTATCTGCAGTGTTAGCTCGTTTGGAAGGTCGCTGAGGGTCTCAGTACCAACCAGCTTCTTCCTGACAAAGTCCTTGATCGCGTAGCGAACCTCTGGGTCGATTCGTTTCTGAGTTGAGCGTATCTGAATGATGTTGTACCCGCCAAGGTACGAGGATACGAGGTGGCGGACGACACTCTCCGGCTTATCACCCTCATTAATGGTAATACTGACCTTCTTGATCCTTTCAGGAGAAATCTGATCCTTAGGCCTGATGTTCAGAGACATGTCGCTGCTCTTAATCATACTCACAACGCTGCCCCTTCCAAGGCCCATTTGTTCGACCCATGCTTTAGGCAGAGAGACGATGTAGGTTGAACCGCCTGTGACCTGGATTTTTCTAAGCTCCTCTAACCCTTCCTCATCAGGCATCTTCTATCCGCCTATCTTCAATTGCATGCAATATAGGATCGCCTCCTTTTTACATTAATCTATGTAGAAAATATATATAATATATAACTATGATTTATATTTATATATCGTAGATTAGCCATATAACTTACCTTTATGCATATATTTGGTGAGGATCTCAAAAAAAGTGATCATCAGAAGGAAAAAAAATGAATAATAAAATCATTGTTGGTGTTGTAGCAGTTGTCGTCATTGTAGCAGCTATATATGGCTACATGACTTTCTTATCACCTCAAACCAGCCAGACGCCAGAGACATTGACTGGTTCAGGAGCGACGTTTCCGTATCCGTTATTGGACACGATGATTAAGCAGTATCAAACACAGAAAACCAATGTTGAGATCAATTATCAATCCATTGGAAGTGGAGGCGGCATCTCAGCCCTTGAGGGCAAGACAGTTGACTTTGCGGCATCTGATGCACCTTTAGGCGCCGCAGACATGGCCAAGGCACCAAACTCTCTGCACATCCCAGAAACCATAGGAGCAGTCACAATGGCGTATAATCTCCCTAATGTTCCATCAGGACTCCACCTGACTGGTAGTGTAATCGCTGACATCTTCTCGGGTAAGGTTACAACATGGAATGACTCTGAGATTCAGAACCTCAACTCAAATGTAACCCTGCCCTCCAACAACATACTCATCGTCCATAGATCAGATGGATCTGGCACAACTTTCATTTTCACAGGATACTTGACCCTATCTAGCGATTCGTGGAAAAATGCACTTGGTCAGGGTAAGACAGTTGCTTGGCCAGTTGGAATAGGTGCTAACGGTAACACCGGAGTAGCCAGTGTCGTCCAAGGAACTCAATACACAATAGGATACGTCGAGTTGGCTTACGCTCTACAAAACCAGATGACAGTAGCAGCGATACAGAACCCAGCAGGAAACTGGATTCTACCCACATTAAACACCATCCAGATAGCTGTACAATCAGCCGCTTCAAAGGGTCTCCCAGCGGGCAACGGAGACTGGTCAGGTGTTAACCTACTAAACGCTCCTGATCCACAGGCATATCCCATAGTCAGCTTCACCTATCTACTAGTTTACAAGGAACTCAATGTTATTCCGGATATGACTCAGACAAAGGCGACTGCTCTCGTCCAATTTATATGGTGGGTAGTACATGAAGGCCAGGCTAATGCACCCGGACTTGCATACGTGCAACTCCCAGCAAACGTAGTACAGATAGACGAAGCTTCAATCAAATCGATAACCTTCAACGGTCAACAACTGCCGACGAGTTGACAGTGATGCCAATCTCGGTATACTATAAAAGATTCCATTTTTTTAGGTTACACAATAAAATCCTAGGTTGATTGCATTGAACCAAAATACTTCAGCGGATAATTTATTCAAAATTCTAACCGCTGTCCTCGCAGCATCCGCTTTAATTATTCTTGTCATCACCGGATACACACTTCTGAGTGGTTCTCTACCAGTGCTAGAGAGGTTTGGTATAAGTTTCTTCACAGGGACGCAATGGAACCCCGTTGAGGGAAGAGAAATATTCGGTGCACTTCCATATCTTCTAGGGACCTTAGCTACTTCTGCGATTGCCCTTTTAATCGGCGTACCACTCAGTATCGGGATAGCGATTTTTTTAGTAGAGATGGCTCCGAGAGCCGTGCGTGTACCAATTTCTTACTTCGTAGACATACTTGCTGCGGTCCCTAGCGTGATATACGGGCTGTGGGGGCTCTTCGTACTAAGATACTGGTTAGTCGATTATATCGAGAAGCCACTATCATCTTACTTTGGGTGGATCCCGATCTTCAGCGGGACCCCCTACGGTCTCGATGTCTTCACCGCCGGTGTAATCTTAGCGATTATGATCATACCCACGATATCCTCGGTATCGAGGGAGGTCATCAAAGCTGTTCCCAACTCAATTAGAGAAGGAGCTTACAGCATCGGCGCAACAAGATGGGAGGTAATTAGTAATTGGGTGCTAAGCTACGGGAGATCTGGGCTATTTGGCGCCGTTATTTTGGGTCTTGGCCGAGCGATAGGAGAAACGATGGCGGTAACAATGGTCATAGGTAACACCGTTGGACCAGCCGCGATACCAACTTCCCTATTCAAAGGAAGCCAGACAATGTCATCTCTAATTGCCAACGGCTTTCTCGAGGCAACCCCTGCCTCCCTTGAATTACCAGCCTACATAGGAGTGGGATTGCTCCTGCTCCTGTTGAGTCTTGCAATTAATGTAATCGCCGAAATCATGGTCAGCCGAGTCCTTAAGGTAAAGGGAGGCGCAATAGAGTAGTTGAGGAGCTATGCCTATAGAAAATTCAAGGATCAACTATTCTTCGCCCTTTCACTAGCATGCGTATTAATCGCTTTGACTCCTCTGGTAAGCATCCTGATCGAGGTCATAATCAGGGGGGCTCCACAACTAAGCATAGAATTTCTAACGCAACCCGCTGGAGTTATAGGAGGGTCGTCTGGTGGCATCGGTCCTGCGATTCAAGGGACCCTGATCCTCATCGCACTTACCAGCCTCATGGGCATACCGCTTGGAATCATGTCGGGAATTTACTTGGCTGAATACGGGAGGAACAAGTACGCCACCTTGATGAGAATGTTCAACAATGTACTAACCGAGTTCCCCTCGATAGTCGTTGGATTAACAGTATTCATCGTCGTGGTTCTCTCGCTAGGTCACTTCTCACCACTTGCAGGCGCGATCGCCCTCTCATTCATATTGATCCCTGTCGTCGCCAGAACCACCGAGGAGTCACTGAAGCTGGTTCCTAACTCTGTTCGTGAGGCATCGCTTGCACTCGGCGTTAACAGGTGGAGGACAATTGTAAGCGTCGTTTTACCATCTGCACAAGGAGGTTTAGTAACTGGTACCCTCTTGGCGGTCGCCAGGATCGCAGGAGAGACAGCTCCCTTAATCATGACCGTTCTCGGGAACCAGAACTTCTTCCAGGGTTTTAGTCAACCCATGGATGCTCTCCCCCTTAGAATTTGGAGGGATGCTCTATTACCTTACCCTGAGTTCCAGGCTCAAGGTTGGGGAGCAGCGTTGATTTTAATTTTAATGGTCCTAAGCATCAATATCAGTGTCAGATGGATCAGCACGAGGTCAGGTAGGTAACAAATATATGGAGACAAGCTTGGAAAAGAATGAGATGACTCCCAGTACATACGACGAGAAATCTTCGAATGAACAACATACGGTGCAATTCGACGATAAGATGAAGAGCGTCAAATTGAGCGCCTGGTTCGGGGAAAAACAAGCCCTTAAGAACATTGATCTACCGATTCGCACTAATTGTGTCACTGCCATCATCGGCCCATCAGGCTGTGGTAAATCAACCTTTATCAGGTGCCTCAACAGAATGCATGAGCTTATACCAGATTCTCGGATGACAGGTCAGGTGCTACTGGATGGAAGAGACATCTATTCAAAAGATAGCGACCCGGTCCAAGTTCGTAGAAGAGTCGGAATGATTTTTCAGAAGCCCAATCCCTTCCCCACGATGTCGATCTACGATAACGTTGCAGCCGGGTTAAGGCTAACGGGATTCAACTCTGGGAAGGATCTGGATAGTATCGTAAAAAAGAGCCTAGAACAGGCGACTCTATGGGACGAAGTAAAGGACGACTTGAAGAAACCGGGCACAAGCATATCGGGTGGGCAACAGCAACGGCTATGCATTGCGAGGGCTATCGCATTAGAGCCCGAAGTTATTCTGATGGACGAGCCTTGTTCTGCTCTAGATCCTGTGGCTACTGCAAGGATAGAGCAACTGATGATTCAGCTGAAGAGAGACTACACGGTTGTGATTGTTACTCATAACATGCAGCAGGCAGCACGAGTCGCTGATTTTACTTCCTTTTTTTACCTCGGAGAATTGATCGAGTACGGGCCGACCAAGCAGATCTTTGAGAAGCCTGTTAAGAAGTTGACTGAGAGTTATTTGACTGGGAGATTTGGGTAGGTGTGGAAATGTCTAGACTGATGGATCTCGGATTAGAGCAGTTAACGAAAATGATTCTCGATATGTCGAGTTTGACGGAGAAGACGATCATCAGCTCCCTCGACGCTTATCAAAGGAAGTCTACGGTAACCTCTGACTCAATATTTCAACTATCAAATCAATTAAGCATGCTGAAGGAGAACACGAATGATTTAGCGGTTGAGTTACTAGCAAGATATCAGCCACTGGCCGTTGATCTTAGATACATAAAATCGTGCATCGATATCTCATACGATCTATCACGATTTGGGAGATACGCCTATGATATCGCACTTACACCAAGCTGGCTCGGCGATTTATCGTCCTGCGACTTCACCGTTTCTCTGGATATGGCTGACAAGGCATTGGCCATGATTAGAAAGAGTATGGTTGCTTTCAAGAATAGGGACGCGGAGCTTGCAAAGACTCTCGCAAGAGACGACGACGTCATCGATCGAATGTATAAGGAAACAGTCTCTTCGATTATGAATAGTAAAGAGGCCGAGATGAAGTGCGTGGTGGCGACCTTACTCTTGGTGCGTCATCTTGAACGCATGGCTGACCATGCTTGCTATATTGGCGATTCTGTTGTCTACATAATTGAAGGCCAGAAGGTAAATCTGGAATAGCCATTTACTTTTTTTCGTGAAATTTATTGTCTGTGTATAAAGCGTAGCTTAAGCTAGTCTAAATTTGGAATCATCCATAGTAAAACGCTCCCCACCGGCGATTATTACTTCAACGCTAATGTATTCCTCAAGCCCACTACCCCTGATCTTCGTAGCCAACAGGTTATCAACCTGGAATATCCCAGCTGGGTTCGTCATTTCTATCTTAACCTTAATCGGTTTTTCGACACCCTCCTCGATACTCACCCTATCGATAGAAAGAGCGGATACTGAGTGAATGTTGATGCGACCCGCCTCATAGGGAATGCGCGCCCTACCCTTCTCCATGTCAAGCGAATCAGCTACCTTAACAACGCCCGCTTCAAGCGTAAGCGGCCTCTCAGAGGCCTGATGACTGACCACAGCGTGCAAAACCTCACTAGAGACTATCGCCGCTTCCTCGGGTTTGTAGACTAGAGGTAGACACCTCCGAAGTACCTCCCCGGCTAAACCGACGCTCAGAACCTCGTGTCCATCTCGAATGATGGACATCCCAAGATCGTGCGTCACTGAAGCGAGGAGAACAACGACCTCGGCGTCATCCACACTCATGCCGTAGTTTACCTTTATGCTTGGCTCGATTTTCCTGGATGTGAGGATCCTCAGCAGCTTTATTGCTCTATTTGCAACTAACTTCACATGTGTAGGCCCATGATCGCTGTAACCCATACGATCAATTGCGAGTACATTAGCGCATCTCCAAAGTGTATGTAGCTCAACGTCTGAGTCGATGAAATCTAACATGGCGCTGAGCTTTGTGTTTCCTTTTATAGGGATGCTGAGGATGTTTTTCGGCACCAGTGGTCACCTTAAATCGTGATGAGCGTCTGCTTATTTCAATAATTCTAGACTCGTACGCGCGGTGATCAAGCGACTAAAACTTCCATAATGGTAAGAATTAGCGCTGTTTGTAAAATCCCTAACTCAAATAGAACCTAGGGTGAGTGATTATTATACCCAGCGAATCAAAGTTCCATAGTGCGTAAATGAGTAACATTAGTGCAACTCCTGCGACTATTGAGAAGAGATAAAAACGGTTTCTAATCATCGAAATGTTAGTAGGCAGAGCCTAATAGGTTTTGCAAGAGCATGATTAGTGGACTATTGTTCAAGATTTTTTTTGATTATTGTCTTTAGCCATTCACGTTGAGCCCACAGAGCGCAGCCGCCGGTGGTCTCAGGCAGTTGTGAGTGCTTCTCCCTGATCATTGACAGGAATTTGGACCCTAAAGCTTCCCGTAGAGAGGTCACATTCAGATCCGTGTCGGAGTATGGTATGAATGGGCAGGGCTCGACGTTACCCACAGCATTGATGTGGACGAATCCTCTCCCCGCCGCTAGGCAGCCACCGACATCCTCTTCGTCGCCAGGTAGGTTAAGGAACACGGCCTTGAAGCTGCTTCTGAGTTGTTCTCTGATTTGTTTCATCTCGTTCCGCTGGTTGGGGGTGACGACCCAGGACTTTGTTCCCTCAATTATCGGCGTGTACTCATCGTAGATGAATAGTCTGCAGCCCTTATCGTAAAGTTCACTCACAAAGTTAGCGTCAGTGACGACGGGGAAGTTGTTGTTGGTGACCGTGATGGAGGTTCCCCAGAATATGTGCCTCTCACTCATTGTCTTGAAGGTGCTCCCAAGTCGCTCGTAGACCCCAGCGCCTCTACGCTCATCGGTCTCGGCTCGGTGACCCTCGAGGCTGATCAGGGGAACCAAGTTTCTAGTCTTCCTGATCCTCTCGAGGAGCTCGTCGTTTAGCAGTGTCCCGTTTGTGAACATGATGAACATGATGTGTCGGTTCTCTTCAACGATGTTGAGGATTTCCGGCCTAACAAGGGGTTCGCCCCCGCTCAGAACCATGAATGATACGCCGAGTTCGTCGGCTTCCCCGATGATTCGCCGCAGTTGGCTCTCGGAAAGCTCCTCTGCGGTGGGTTTACGGAGGGCGTTGTTGAAGCACCCCTTGCAGAGCAGGTTACACCTGTTCGTTATGCTGAAGATCATGATTGGCGGTACGTGGAGTCCCTCTTCCTCAAGTCGGTCTCTTTTCTGAGCTGCCCTTCGCTGCCATCTGAGTGTGTTGACATAGAATTTGGCTGTTGATGGGCTTGTTAACGCTGCCTTTAGCATGTCCCCGAAGAAAATGCCTAGAGAATCGTTGAGTTGTTTGTCGAAGACAATGCGATCAGTGGTGGATTTTTGAGGTAATTCCACGTTAGTCTCATTCATCTATGATCGGGCTCCGTTCTTCAGTCTCTCCTGTGACGAGTTGCCATTCCTATTAAGGGTTAGCAATATTGACTGACGATGTCGACGAGCTAATTTTATATTTTTAAACATTGATGAATAACCAATCCGAGTTGATATTGACCTCTTAGCTACACTTTGACTTCGAGTTCATCGATTGACGAAGCTCCATAATTAACTACCCCTTCGATCGGGACTCTATGCTCCTTACGTCCCTTGAAGAGACTCACAGTCTGATAGCCCGCACAATTGATGGCCCTCAGAGCCTCAGCAATCCTGAACCCAAGAGTCTCTGGTACATGAGTATCGCTGCCCACTGTTACTTTTTTAACACCCGCGTCATGAGCTGCTTCGATGAACTCGAAAAGTGGGAAGAACTCCCCAGCACCATGTCTCAGGCAGGAAGTGTTTACTTCAAACCCCACGCCATAGTCCGCGAGCGAGTCAATAGGCTCAGTTGCTGCCTCCCTAATGTCGCTCCAGACTAGTTGCTCTGGCCTAACAAGGTGGAGATACTTTTTGAAGTAATCAGGGTGTGCCATCACGTCGAATAGACCACTCTCAACACCCATCTTCCACACCTTGAAATACTCACTAACGGCCTCATGGATGCTTCTCCCACTATAGAAGGCCTCAGCATCTCTACCCGACGCTATCTCCAACCCATTTACCGTGTGGACGCTTCCGAGAATGAAATCAAAAGGATACTCTGACAGCAGTTCGCCGATGTGTCGCTCCTCCTCCGGGAAATAATCCACTTCGAGCCCCGTCCTCAAAACAACGGAAGTTCGACTCTGAGCCTCATAGATGCTTTCCAGATACTCGTCGATCTCACCGATCTTTATCCCGAACCCCTTAGACGGACCAGCGGACATGTAATGAGTTGTGAATACAACCTCCTTCACTCCCCTATTTTTCGCGGATTCAACAATGTTATCAACTGTAGTGTGACGAGCGTCGCCGCTATGCCTCTCATGAACATGGTAATCTATCAAACGTGTTGGAGACATTCCATTATCATTTAGGGAAAGGTCTTCTTATTTATATAGAAAACTGATATATTCTATAGCGATAAAATATTCTATATATGTTATTAGTGAGGCAAATTAAAAGTCGGCGCACGCGCTAAAGTGGATCGCCCGGATTAAACCCACACGGCACATTTTACGAATATAAAATACCAGTGCTAATCTTAAATTCGCTGATTGAGAAACAGTGTGTGCATATAGAATCAGTAACCATCTTATACTCTATATTTTATATGAATTAAGGTGTTGATGTTTTACACAATAAATTACTTCGAATTACCTTATATCAAGGCATACATCAAAAGAACACGCTTCCTTTTTTGCCAAGTAGAAGCATATAAGCATCGGGGGCTGAAGAAGCCCCATTTTAATTAATAATATAATTGCGAAATTATGGCTAGTAATTAAAAACATAACTAAATATTGAATAGATTTCTATATATTCATTAAAAACAATATTAATTATGTCGAGAAGATATAAAAGTAAACGATGGTGTGATTAAATCGATGAAAAATGAGTGGAATGGAAATCATGTGGTTTAGAGAATATATGCACGACAAGGAGTCGTTAAACAGAGACGATACAGAAGCCTCGAGGGAGAAAAAACTCGAAATCATGTTAACTAGTAACAAGAATGAAAAAATGCGTAAAGCTATCTCTCCTTAAAGAAATTTCTTGACTTTTTGAGATATTCTCCAACGAGGAATCAATCTATTTGCATACCTAAGGATGAAAATCCTAAAAGTAAAGCAGATATAACTCTCTAAAAATGCTCCTGAAAGTAGGTTAGTGACCATAATAAATTGTTTATCTAGGTTAGGAGAAAATATTCCCAACGAGTAGGAGCGATGAATCATATGAGATTATTGTTAAAATTATAGATAATATGTAGATATAGAGTCTTGGGGTATTATTATTAATATATATTTTATTTGGATAAAGGATATAATTAAAAAGTGATATTTATAATCGTGAGATAACTTGAAGATCAACGTCCAGAAAAGGGAGAAAAAAACATCAAAGAATAAGGAAGACCAATTAATTTCAGCCATATCGTTAACTCTTGAAACAGATTTAATGACAGATGATGATCTGGAATTTATTTCGGCTCAAGCTCATCTTCTAGACTCGATATTTTATTAACCATCTATTTTAATTCGCGCGAGATCTATCAACGGGAAATTTAGTCCTAGAAATTTTGAACGATGATCAAAGAAAGGCTAATCCAGAAAGTATCATTAATCGACACGCCGGCTAGCAACGAAGTGCGCGTTACAAACATTATTTCCGCCAACGAAAAAGAAGTATTTTTGTGAATCTCAGAGACTTCTTCATTTCTGATGTGAAATAGGCGCACGCGAAGATAGAAAAGTTGCCTTCTTCATCTCGACATGCTAGCCGAAGACAAGTACATAAAAGCCATGTTAGAAAAGCGTCCCAAACTAAAGCCCGTTACGACTACCCTGCTCGGTGGTAGATTCAAGTTTTTTAGTCGTACTTTTGAATCCGCTACTGGCGTATCCAATGTTGAGGCTTGGGCAGATGAACTTGGCTCAAAACTTGAAAAATGATTTGAGGCTTTGCAGATTAAGCTATTTTACGAAAACAAGTAAGCGATCATCAAACATACGACTCAATAAAACAAGTTTCTTCGCCTCAGCAAGTTTAACGACCTCATTATAATCTACATGCATCGGGAACACAGTCGCCATTCCCCCAATCTTGAGAACCCTTCTAACCTCCTCGAACAACGAGTTCTTGTCGGATACTTCCTGAATGACATCTATCAGAAGAACATGGTCGACTGATGCATCACCCAGCTGTATCTTATCATTCGCTGAAGAGTTCAAAATCCTAATATTTTTCAGGCCCTCTGTTTCGGCTCTTCTCCTCAGTTTGTCTAATGCACCCTCGTCGATGTCAAGGGCGTATACTGTTCCTGTTTCGCCGACGAGAGTAGCTGAGGGTACCGTGTATGTTCCTGAACCGCAGCCAACGTCTAAGATGTTTTGTCCCTCACTGATCCCGATCTCCTTGAGACATGTTAGGGAGTTTCTTGACAGCCATACCTTGAACCTCATTTCGTCTAGGTGGAATAGGAACCTGAGGTGTTTACCAGCGTGGCTCATGAATCACGAGAAGTATGCCCCACTTATTACACTAATCTAATCTCCAGTAACCGCGAGCCTCAACGACTACAAGGAAGGAGCGACTACTTTCTATGGGAAGGAAGTGTCCTTCTTCTCACCCCTCTAACTTCTATCTGCGCGCGTGAGAGAGAACTAGTTCAAGACTTTCTTTCTCCCCGACGGCGACGCCTTCTTCGACTACACAGTTGCCACCGTGGACTACTACAGGAGATCGCTGAGGGCCCCACCACTAGTGGTAATAAGAATCGATGTAAAAGACCGGAAGACAAGCTTCCCCAAACACACAAAGTGATACTCCGTTCCGCCTTTCACGAGGTGTCTGAGGGACGAGATCATCCCCTATGTCGACGGACCAGGAAGCCCCACGCATCATAAAAAACTCCTTGGACACTCACTGGGAGGTCTCCACGCTCTTGGCTCCATGCTCGAGGGAGACGAACTTTTCAACGCATGGGTCGTATTTAGCCCAAGCTTGCAACTACGGGCAGCGTAACTGAAAATGCTCTTCGAAACACGCAGGGAGTCGACCTCGGGTTCACTATTTCTTGCATCAGACGGAGACTCGCCCCATGATGCTAAGGTTGCTCAGGATCTCATCGAATCACTGGAAGCTAGAAACCATGAGCAGCTGAGAATACGCCATCTCGTCTATCCCGAGCAGACCACTTCACCATCTTCGTTAAAGCTTTCCCAGATTCTCTAGAATTCCTCGTACCAGTTATTGCTCATAGATATAAAAATGTAAATGGCTGAGAATCTCGCACCGCGTGCGCGTGTGTATGCTGGCAAGAATGAAGGGTTTTGAACCTTAATGGATTCAGGTCCTGATTAATAGGCTAACAAACAAATGTCCAAAAATACTCAATTATCCGAAAGTGTAATTTATTGTGTGTGAGGGGTGGGGCACCAACCCGTGTTCTAGTATTGAGAATCCATTTTCAATGAATTGAACCATAGTACGAGTAAGTGGCTTTGTGTCTGATTTTGCTTGGAAACATTCGTACAACAAAGAAGACTACAAGTCCAGCTACCGCTACGACCAAGGCGCGCTGCCCTGTAATAACGTATATAGTAGATTTAACAACTGTATCCTTTCACGGAGTCATTAATCCGGATTGATTCGGGATGGTAACATGGCTTCTCCGGAGATAACAGAAAAGGCGTCAATAAACGATTCAGCGAATTCATCTGAGATAATCTTGAAAGTGTCTGGCCTTACAAAAAAGTTTGGGGACTTCACGGCGGTCGATCACATTAGCTTCGAGATCCATAAGGGAGAAGTATTTGGGCTACTCGGTCACAATGGAGCAGGAAAGACAACAACAGTCAACATGCTCGCCGGACTCAAACTCCCAACTGAGGGGACAGCCACCATCTCAGGGTTCGATATAAGAAAGAAACCTCTTGATGCCCGGATGAGAATCGGTTTCTTGCCCGATAACCCAGGTAACTACCTCCACCTAACAGCGAAACAGAACCTTGAATTCTTCGCCGAACTCTCAGATCTAAAGAAGGAAGTCGCCTCAAAACGAATCTCCGATTTACTTGAGCTGGTTGGGCTAACCGAATGGCGCGACAAAAAGGTTGGAGTATTTAGCCGGGGTATGAAGCAGCGTCTTGGACTGGCTCAAAGTTTGATGAGGGATCCTGATCTCCTCTTCCTAGATGAGCCCACCCTCGGAATCGATCCTGAGGGGACGCGAGAGATGCGTGGCTTAATCAAAAAATTAGCCAGTGAGGGTAAGGGAATCTTAATCTGCAGTCATTTACTGAGCGAGGTTAGCAGGCTCTGTGACACCATCGCAATTATGAGAAAGGGAAAAATCGTGGTGATAGGCACTATCCCGGAGTTAAGGAAGAAGCTTGGACTGGGTGACAACATAGATCTCGAAGAGATCTTCATCCAAGTTCACGAGGGTGAATGATTGCCCGGGGTATTGACAATCGCCAAGAAGGAATTCATCGACCACGTCTCAGACCAGACTTTCCTACTTTGCTTTGGAACCCTGCTCCTTGTAATGGTCGCATCTACCTTCTATCAACTCGACTATATACACACACAGATGGTCAGTTTAGCAACAAGCTCAGGCTACATAGAGAGTGAACTCTGGAAAGATAACCGGGTCTCCCAGATGCTCCAGACCCTCTTGACAGAGAACATATCCTCTTTGGGTGCCCTGGTCGCAATAGCCCTGAGCTTCAACTCCATTAATAAGGAAAGGACGGAGGGAAGCCTCCGAGTCCTACTATCTTACCCCATCAGCAAGGCGAAGATAATACTCGGCAAACTGCTAGGGGGATTCATAGTCATAGTCATAGTTGTGCTAACCTCGATGGTGATTTCACTCAGCATCGAGATGTACTCGCTGTCAATACCCCTTTCAGGTGAGTTCTTTCTGAGGGTAGTTACTATAATTGGCTTAGGGATTGTTCTTCTAGCCTTCTTCCTCTGCCTCGGGACGGCTGTTTCTATCGTCATACCCGATCCATCCACATGCCTCATCAGTCTGCTTGTTATCACCACTCTACTTCAAGTCAACACAATAGCCATGATAATAGTAGCTGTGGGTAATCTCTTTCCAAGGTCAATATCCATAAACGGTGGCCGAGGTAACCTACAATACGCCCCAAGTACATATAGCTGGCAGAGACCCCCAGTGTTATCGCTGATAAATAGAAACTGGCTGAAGGTCTCACCTGTCCTTTCCTATCGTACGGTCTCGGACAATATCTTCCATTTTCAAAACACATTCTCAACAGGTCACATACTAATAATACCAATTGAATTCACATGGCTTCTTCCCAGAAACATCGATCTCATGTGGACACCCGTGATCTACCTAGCATTTGCGTTCGTAGCTTGCTTCATACTATTTCAATTGAGGGACATCGATTGAACACATTAAAAATCAGCTGTCTTAAAACGAGGGAACCATAGATGCCGGGGATATTCACGATTATCAAGAAAGAGGTCTCAGATGCTATTACGAATCGATCATTTCTGCTCTCATTTGGGATCCTCCTTTTATGCATGGTTTTAGCTGGCTTCGCAGCAGGAAACGCATTCAACTCCCAACGCATGGCAGCATCCAGAGACCGACTGCTCATCCTAAGCGATATCGCTCCAATAATCACACTACTCGGAGCATTAGTCGCAGTAGCTCTAGGGTTCAACTCAATAAACAAGGAGAGGCCTGAAGGGAGTCTCAAAGTCATGTTATCCTACCCAATCTACCGAGACCAGATTATACTTGGAAAACTCATGGGTAACCTCATTATAACCACACTCGCCACAACCGCATCCACGGCAATATCTCTCGCCTTCTATCTTCAAATTACTAAAATCTTGTTTGACCCTGAGATGTTGATCCGCTACACGACTTTGACCCTTCTTGCTATTCTGCTACTAGGTGGTTACCTAGGGCTGAGTATCCTTCTATCAGCCTACTTCAACGATCCTAAGACGACTCTCTTAGTCACATTCCTATTTCTAGGTGTATTCAACTCGGAGACTCTTTATTCGTATGGTCAGATTTTATCCAATCTCGTATATGGAAATCAATTACGGGTTTTTGGGCCCGGGGGATCAGTACCCACGTATCCACCAGCAAAAGCGGTTCAAGATTTTATTTCAAGCCTCTCCCCAGCTTGGGACTTCAATACATTCTCTACAAACCTTGGAAATTATCTACAACCCTACACCACTAACAATATCGTTATTAACGCACGTTTCTGGGATCTTGTAACAAATAATCTGGTATACCTCCCCGTTTTAATATTACTACCACTTGCAACCTTCATCGGTTGCTACATATTATTCACTAAGACAGACATCGATTAATTTTCAGGAGACTCACAGTAATCAAGCTATGCAAACTTGTAAATAACCAATTTACAACCATGCTCATTATGGGTTTCTCGAAGAGTTTCATTCAATCCGATCATGGTCTAGGAATAAAAATCCAAAAAGTGTTAGCTCTTCTCTTTCTACTATCGATGGTGTTTCAAATTACGGCCCTAATAAGGGCTGAATCCTATAACTTTCATGGTGTAATAGTCGATGATGCCGGTAACCCGATCCCCAACGCCGAAATTCAGGTCTATGACCTGCTAAAGGTATCGAGCCAGAATTACCAGAACGGCTACTATGTAACAACAGCTTCAACTCAAAGCGATGGCTCCTACAACATACCACTATATCTTGGAACCTTCAAACTACTATACGCTAAGGCAGGTTATGAGAAGCAGACTAAGATACTGGGTTTCACGATAGCTCAGGACGTCGACCTCGGCGAGACAATGATGACGAGAAGTGTCTCGATCAGTTTGACCTTCACCGAGAGAACAATTTCACCCGGTACTATTCTTACTGTGCCAATGACTATCATTAACGTTGGGGATCAGGATGAGTCCGTCCAGTTGCAGACTTTCAACAATGCAACCTTGGAAACGACGATTCTGGATAACGTAGGTGAGGTGGACGCTATGACGGTGAAAGCCGGAGCAGCTGTACAGCTTAACTTAAGAGTAATCATCCCATTAAACGCAAAAGGTGCCGCTATAGTCACTGTTACCACGTTAGGCGCCGCTACATCCAAGTCGAGTCTAAAGATCACTATCGCTGGGGAACAACCTCATTTTGTCAGTTGTCAGTACCCATCGAGAGATACCTCCCCAGGAGCCGAGGTATCATTCAAGGTACAAGTTACAAACCCTTATCCCAACCAAGTTGAAGCAAATTTCACACTGAAAGGTATCTCAAATGAATGGAATCCTTTGATTCTAAACGATGCGAAGGCTCAGATCCGATCAATGAATATACCCGGTAGTGGGTCTAGCGAAATCACAATCGTAGTCGATGTACCACAGACGATAAAAGCGAATACTACACTCACAGCGGAGCTTCAGACAAACCTCGGAGGACTCATTGATACAACACCTCTTAACATCTTTGTTCAACATAGACTTTTGGCATTGGGGATAAAAACAAGTTATCCTGTTCAGACAGTTGAACTCGGTAAATCAGCTTCATTTCCGATCACACTATCTAACCCTGGGGAGACCGATGAGACGTTAAGCCTTTCAATGGATTATCTCCCGGCAAAATGGATTGGAACATTCACAACGGATTCCGGAGGAGCAATCCAGTCGATACTCATCAATGCGCGTTCGAGTGTGAATCTTTTCGCCGTATTCAAACCTAATGTCGACGCTAAACCTTTAGTTTATAATATGTTAGTTAAAGCGATTTCCACGAATCTTAATGGAACCCTCGCTCTTAGAGTCGAGCTGGTCGGCAGTACGAACATGAGCCTAAAGGTTGCTAATCTCTATGGCCAGATGAACGTGGGTGAAACTAAGGATATTCAGGTTACGCTTGAAAACACGGGCTATTCCACAATAACATATCCAACACTACTTATTGATCCTTCTGTCAACACAATTGTAGTTGAGTATTCTCCAATCGACGTGATTGCGATTCTGCCTGGTCAGTCGCAGGTATTCACACTTCACGTGACAGCGCAGGAGGGAACCGCTCAGGGAGATTATATCATTAATATTAAAGGGTATAGCCCCGAATTTCTAACTGATCCCGTGGATATTCGAATGACGGTAGCGGCGAGTGGCTCACAAACGTTGATTATTGTAGGCGTATTAGTCGTTGCTTTTATGTCAATAATTGTCGTATATAGAAGATTTAGGAGAAGGTAAGATATCACTAACAGATGTTAAACTATCGGAACTTATTCGCTTGCGTATTACATTAAGCAAGGATTGAGCGCGAGTAGTTTGTTGTGTGCGCAACATGGCGCCTATACAAGACTGGATGCAAACTTCAAGAACGTAGGCATATTCGATCTGTCCCCGAGGGTTGACAGGTATCATGAGTCATTAGTTTTCAGAAGGTGGCAAGCACTGACAAGACTTAGCAGGTGGAGTGGGACCATAACGGATATGTTTTGGACGTTTACTCTGGTTGGTTTTTCAGTGTGAGGACGTATCAATAGGAAGCAGTATCCTAATCAAAATGAGGAAACAAGTTCGCTCATGTATTCGATGCTTGGAGTTTTTGGCGCGCGCTCAGAGACCTGCCTGAAAGCTATGCACTCTTTGATCTTCTCGGGATCCATCAAGTCACAGCAATTCGCAACAGCCTTGAGCGAATATATAGCTGTCCCAATCGTTGACTCCCTATAACCCTAGTTCTTTAACCAGAAACTGTGCTCAAGAATTAGAACAACCTGCTGATCATAGCTCTGCTCGGAAACCCCAGATAGCAGCACTGAGTTCAGAGGTTGGTGGGATCGAAGGGACTTAAACCTATGTGGGTTCAAGTCATACCAGTCTCCACCAACTATTTTTACTGTATGTATATGCACCTTATCAATTGAAAATCCCTAAGAAAGCTCCTCGCGGAGTTTCTTCCTCGCGCCCTCATCGATCGGCCCCTCCCCGTCAATGATGTCGTTGAAGGTCTTGAAGACCCTCTCCAGCTTCCTCCAGTCGGGGACGTAGACCCTGCTGAACCACATCCTGCTGCTGTCTACGCCGTGGTCCTCAAGGGCCCACCTGTACTCATCCGCCCTCTCCTCAGCAAGCACGTGGGCGTGCCCGTACGGACCTTCATGCGCCGGTGCCTCGAGCAGCATAACCCCGTCCGCCCCGTAGGCGAAGGCGTAGAGCAGGTGCTCCAGCTTTAGCCTCGCCATCGTCGGCAACGGGATGATCCGGATGCTGCTCGGGTAGGGCAGCCTCGCCAACCCGGCGAGGTCAACCGCCGTGTACGCGACCTCCTTCTCGACGAAGGCGATTATCTTCAGCTCCGCCTTCGACCCCTCGAGGGCGCCCCTGATCTGGGCCTTGATCTGGGCCTCGCCTAGACCCTGCTGGTCGAGCGCATTCCTTGGGCAGGAGGGGATGCATGCTCCGCAGCCTGTGCACATGATCTCGTTGACCACTGGCTTTCCCTCCGAGAGGGTTATCGCCGACTCGGGGCACGGCTCTACACACTTCCCACAACCATCGCATAGTTCAGGGTGCGCTAGCCACGCCTTGTTGGGCTCGATGACCCTGTCTACGTGGAGGAAGTTCACGACCTTCATGGCAGCGCCCTCCGCCTCAGCAGTTGTAGACTGGATATCCTTTGGACCCACAACGGTGCCAGCAGCGAATATTCCGTCCCGCTTCGTAGCCATCGGGTCGAGCTTCGGATGCCTCTCGAGGACGAACTGGTCCTCATCCACCGGTACGCGCAGCATCTCCGCCAGCTTCAACGTCTCCGGCGTCGTCACAATTGGCGGCGCCAACACGACGAGGTCGCTCTGGTACTCAATCATCCTATTGAGCATCATGTCTTCGCTGCGTACTAGCACCTGCTCGCCGTCGGGGACGATCTCCGTCACTTTACCCTTCACGAAGTTTGCGCCCTTCTCCTGCGTCGTCCTATAGAACTCCTCGTAGCGTCTACCTGGCGACCTGATGTCGATGTAGTGTATCCACACGTCGACACCACGATCCCTGAGGAGCTGAGCCTGCTTCATGCTATATAGGCAGCAGACGCGGCTGCAGTGGCTGCGACCGACCTCGGTGTCCCTGCTTCCCGCGCAGAGGACGAAGGTCACGGTCTTCACCTGCCTACCTGTCTTCGGGACTATGAGCTGGCTCCCCGTTGGCCCGTTGACGTCGAGTATCCTCTCCATCTCGAGGCTCGTCACCACGTTCGGGTACCGTCCGTAGCCATACTGGATGAGACCCGAGAGGTCGAATAGCTCGAAGCCCGTCGCCATCACGATGGCGCCTACTTTCAGCTCCTTGGACGATCCCGGGTCATCTAAGTCGATGCACTGGCGTGGGCAGACCTTCGCGCAGGCTCCGCAGCGGACACAATGTTCGAAGTCAATGGTGTAGACGCTTGGCACACTCTGGGGGAAGGGGATGTACGCGGCCTTGCGCATACCCAGACCCTGATCGTGCTCGGCGGGCACCTTTGTTGGGCAGACCCGACCACAGGCACCACACCCAATACACTTGGAGATGTCTACGCCGCGTGGGTTGAGCCTGATCTTAGCCTTGAAGTCACCGGGAACCCCCGTGACCTCCTCCACCTCGGCGTATGTGATGAGGTCAATGTTCCTACTCTGGCTCACCGACGCCATCTTCGGCGTCAGTATGCACTGGCTGCAGTCGAGTGTCGGGAAGACCTTCGGGTACTGTATCATGTGACCCCCGATGCTTGGGCGCTTCTCGACGAGGTGGACCTTCATCCCGAACTCGCTGAGGCGCAGGCTCGTCGTGATACCCGCGACGCCTCCGCCGATGACGAGAGCCTCTGGGACGACCTTCATCCTCTTCGACTCGAGCGCCACCGACTCCTTCGCGCGGGCGACCGCCCCCCTGATGAGGTCCATCGTCTTCAGAGTCGCGCCCTCGTGGTCCTCCTTATGTACCCAGCTACACTGCTCACGGACGTTCACCATCTCAAGGAATGCGGGGTTGACCCCCTTCTCCGCGAGATTGCTTAGGAACGTCTCCCTGTGCATCTTCGGCGTACAGCAGGCGAGCACGACTCTGTCGAGGTGCTGCTTCTCGACGGCGTCCTTGATGGCGTCGACGCTCGGCTTACTGCATAGGTACCTCTCCTTCTTAATGTAGGCGACTTCGGGTTTCAACGTCTCAACGACGCGGTCTGTCTCGACAACGTCACCGATGTTTCCGCCGCACTCGCAGAGCCAGACGCCAATCCTAGGCGAATCAGTCATTCAGATCCCTACAGTATGTTCAACTTATGCTCGAGCGTCTTCTTGCCCCTGTACTCAGGTAGCAGTATTGGCGCCTTCCGTGTAGTCTTGATTCCGGCCTCCTTTAGCCACCTGTCGTAGCGGTCGAGGTGTGCGAGTGTTAGCTTCCCCACATGCGCAGTCTTCGCACGCTCTGCAGCATTCTTGCCAGCCCTGCGCCCGAATACGTAGAGGTCAAGCTGGCTGTTACCCATGAGCCTGTTCTTCCCGTGGACACCTCCGCAGACCTCCCCGGCGCATAACAGCCCAGGGACATTCGTCTCAGTGTTGGGATTGATCTCTACCCCGCCATTCTGGTAGTGGAGGGTCGGGAAGACGAGTATGGGTTCCTTCCTGATGTCGATGCCGAATTTTTTGTAGTTGCGGAACATTGCAGCGAATTCTTTCTCTACAGTGCCTGGTCCCGTGACTATCTCGATCATAGGGGTGTCGAGCCAGACAGCGCGCATACCCGTAGGGGTAACTATGCCGTTGTTCCTCTCGTAGCACTCCCTAATGAAATTCGATGACTCTATGTCGCGGGGCTCGAGGTGGTAGACGAAGAGTTCACCGTCCTTGTTGACGGGCAGCGCGCCCCTACCGCGGAGCTTCTCAGTAGCGAGCTGACCAACTATCTGCTCGGGGTAAGCTGCTCCTGTAGGGTGATACTGTGTTGAGTCAAGGTCCCTCAGGATCGCGCCCGTGCGGTAAGCCATGACTATTCCGTCGCCTGTCGCGCCGTAGTGATTCGTGGTTGGGAAGCCTTGTATGTGGAGTCTACCGAAGCCGCCTGTGGCTAGCACAGTGGACTTCGCCCTAGCGATTCGGTACTCCTCAGTCTCCATGTCAAGCAGGATAGCGCCAGCGACCTGATCCTTATCATCCATGAGGAAGTCCACAGCGCTTGTGAACTCAACATTACTAATGCCACGGTTGATGAACTCGTCGACGAGTACGCGTGTGATCTCCAAGCCGGTGTAATCCTTGCAGCTGTGCATGCGCCTCCGACTGGTGCCCCCACCCGCTATCTCGAGCAGGGAACCGTCAGGGTTCTTGTCGTACATGACGCCGAGCTCCTCATGCCACTTGATCACGTCTGGGGCGTCTTTGACGAGTGCTTCGACTAGATCCGGCTTATTCGCGTAGTGACCTCCACCTATGACGTCTAGGTAGTGGATCGAGGGGTTGTCGATGGGTGAGTCTGCGGCCTGAATACCGCCTTGGCTCATCTTCGAGTTGGCGTCGCCGAGTCTTAGCTTCTGGACCATCAGAATCTGGTCCACTGGAACGCCGCTCTCTTGCGCGAGTAGCGCCGCGCTAAGACCCGCCCCGCCCGCGCCGATTATAAGCACGTCGACGTCGTAGTCAATGTGGCTTAGGTCGATTTCCTTGGGGTTTATGACTGAGTGCGACTCGATGATGTCGGCGACCTCGTTAGGGACGATCATCCCCTTGCTTGGGCCGATGGCTACTGCGCGTTTGAAGTTGGGTTTCCAGTCTGGGTGGAAGTGCTCGAGGATAGACTGGCGCTCTTCCGCTGTCATCGCCGGGATGCCGTGGGATTTGATGTTGCTAGCCCGTTTCTCGGCGACCATCCGGAGGGATTCCTGCATGTACTCGGGGTATCCTGTTGTGTAGCCGCTCATTTGATCTTCATCTCCCTAGTGTTGTACTTCTTTGAGATCGTTGCCTTGTCCATCTTCTTCATTTCCTCGATCTCTGCATCGTACTTGCCCTCCTTCACTTCCTCGCACCTCTTAAGGACGTGTTCGGTTGGCCCCTCGAGGTACTTCGACTCGAGGCGGCGAGCCAGCTGCCCAACATTATAGGGAACTATCTCAGCCGGGCACCTCATCGCACAGAGTCCACAACCTAGGCAGTCGAAACTGAGCTTCGCCGCTTGGGCGATGTCACCGCGCAGAGCCGCCTGGACGTAGTCCATGACCATGATGTCCTGCGGGCACGCCTTCGTGCAGGTGTTGCACGCGAGGCACCTAGCGATCTCAGGATAGTATTCCAGGAAAGTGTTCGCCTCGGCCTTGAGTTCGTTGATCTTGTAGGTCACCTTCTCCTGTGGGCTGAAGGGGATTTGTGCTATGATCATGCCTTCCTCGACTATCTTCTGGCAGGCGAGGGCACCTTGTAGCTTGTAGCTTCCTCTCTTCCTGTAGACGGTGGCGCATGCGCCACAGAAGCCTCCCCTGCACCCAGCGCCCCTCCTGAACTGGTGGCCAGAGTACTCCATAGCCTTCATTATAGTTAGGTCCGCCGGGACTCTCTGCTTCTTGCCCATCACGTAGATGGTGACCAACTTGATGTCATTCTCAGTCATTCTAAATCAGCCCCTTCTCCCTGAGCAGAGGCCTCGGGTCGGGCTTGTTCATCCCGAGAGCCGTCTCATCCTCCCCGAGGCCGAAGGCGAGAGCCATCAGCTGGGTGAAATAAACGATCGGTATACCGTTGAACTTTGGATACTTCTTAGCGACCTCGGTCTGCCTGTTGCCGAGGTTGAACTCGCATAGCGGGCACGCAGTAGCCACGATATCAGCACCAGCGGCCTGTGCCTGCGTCAAGATCCTGTTGCTCAGATCCGCCACCACGTCGACCATGTGGACGGTGTGGTAACTCCCGCAGCACTTCTGCTTGTAGCCGAACTCGACGACGTCTGCGCCGAGGGCCTTGAGCAGGTCCTCGAAGATGCGTGGGTTGTCAGCGTTGTCTATCCCTATGCCGCGGGGCCTTAGCAGGAGGCATCCGTAGTAGGGGGCGACCTTCAAACCTTTCAGGGGCTTGGAGACGCGTGCCTGGACCTTGTCCCAGCCATGGACGCGCAGCGTCTCCAGCAGGTGCTCTACTTCGACCTGTCCGCTGTAGACGCTCGCCTCGTTGTTCATGCTCTCTCTGACCTTCCCCGCCTTGTCCGAGTCGGCGTTGAAGGCCTGGTTACTCCTCTTCAGTGTGTTGTAGCACATCGCGCAGAGGGCGACAACCTTCTTCTCGTCAACAATACCACTCTGCTGCGCCTCCTCAACCCGAAGCAGGTTCCTCAAGGGCGCTAGGTGGTGCATCACGTCGTCCTTCGCGAGGGCGTGGACGGTTCCGCAGCAGTTCCAGCGGGGGAGCTCGACGAGGTTTATGCCCAGCGCCTTAGTTGAGGCCCTGGTGCTTATGTCGAACTCCTTCGCCGTCGTCTTCAACGTGCAGCCTGGATAATATGCGACATTCATGGCATGATCACGCGGTTAGCTTCCTTAGACTACTGATGATCGCGACTTGTGGCAACTCTCTCAGCTGCTCGTCGCTGAGTTCATCAAGCGCTACACGGTCGTACTTCTTCCTCAGAACAAGTTGGCGAAGAGACTCCATTACGTTGGCGATGTCGATACCGCGGGGGCACCTGACCTCGCAGTTGAAACATGTCGTGCAGACCCAAATCGTCTTAGAATCCAATGCCTCCTCGAGGCCAAGCTGCACCATTCGGATTACCTTGCTTGGAAGGTAGTCCATCTCCTGAGTCATGGGGCAGCCTGAGCTACAGGCACCGCATTGGAAGCAGAGCTCGACCTTCTCGCCACTCAGCTCCTTCACCCGGTCCCTGAAGACCTTGTTTTCGGGGGTCGGGTGAATGAAGAGTCCCTGTTTTTCCGAAGACATCTCAGAAGCTATTACGCTGTGTATATTATACCTTTTCTTAGAAATGACACGGATAGGCTTCATTAAAATGGGTTATTAGTTGGGCTCTATTTACT
Source organism: Candidatus Bathyarchaeota archaeon (assembly GCA_963769425.1). Classification (GTDB taxonomy): domain Archaea; phylum Thermoproteota; class Bathyarchaeia; order TCS64; family TCS64; genus UBA8941. The sequence goes on from CAVYLP010000006.1 coordinate 58,254, forward strand.
GCCCGGAGCTGAATTGGGGGTTTTCGAAGACCATATTGAAGCCCTCAGATCCCCAGCCATCGGTTATCCTATGGGCTGTGGCGGTGATGCCGTAGTCTTGTCCACTGAAGGAGTAACCTATGATATAGTTGAATGGGCTTTCGTCGACCGAGAAACCCACACGATCCTCTTGGACCTCGATGTCGTAATGATGCTTCAATTCGTCATTCTGAAATAGGTCAACCTCTTTGAGGATATAGTTCTGACCATTGGGCGTGTAGATTATGTAGCCCATGACCTTGCCATCACTTACACTCATCCTGATGCCGAACTCGAACTTGTTGTAAGGCTGGACGGATGCAAAGACCGCGTACTCATCAAGCCTGTTCTTACCCCCGGAACCGACCATCGCAACATCAAACGAGAGTTTTTCGATTGAATAGATGCTTTTAGTGCAAACATCTGAGACTGTAAGTTGCTCTCGGGGACGTGTGTGAGATGGCATAGCGAGCATCCAGCTGTCCACAGGGGTACTCTGAAGACGAGGCCTCGGGGCAAGGGCTGACCAACTGGCAAAATCCGAGGCGGGGATATTCGTCATAGATTCTCTAGTGGCTGTGACTGAATCTGAAGTAGTTATGTTTGCGTTAATGGATGAGCCTTCGAGGATGACTGTCATGAAGAGTAGGATGATCATCGCGTGGAAGGTGCTTGATAGAGCCTTCGAGTCCCTCCTAAGTTTATCAGCCTCTCTTTGATAGTTTAACCCAATCTCCTCTTAAAAAATTGATTTTTCCTTAAGAACTTCACTTGAGTAATCTAAATATTTTATCGATCAACAATCCGTATACATCATCAATAAGTAACACTAACTCTTGTTTTACCTAGCTGATAATGATTATTCATCCGCCTCATGTTTTAAATCGGCGCTGGTTGGTGTTCATCTGAGTGAGAAGGGGTTTGGAGTATCACCTCAAAACACCGGTCCCCGAGGCTGAGCTGAGGAAGCTCAAAGTCGGAGACGTAATCTACCTAACCGGGACCGTGATAACGGCGCGGGACGAGGCACATAGCAAGGCCTTAGAACTGCATGATGAGGGAAAGAAGCCGCCAGTGGACTTCCGGGGGGTCGGCGTCTTCCACTGCGGCCCAATAATGAGGAAGAATGGGAAGATTTGGGAAGTGGTCGCCGCGGGTCCCACTACGAGCACGAGGATGGAGATATTCGAGGACAAGTTCATTGAGGCGTTCAGGCCCGCGGTCATAATCGGTAAAGGCGGCATGGGGGAGAGAACCTCTAAGGCGTGCCAGAAGTTCGGTTGCGTCTACGCCGCTTTCACTGGTGGGGCAGCCCTCCTAGCGGCTAAGGGGATAAAGAAGGTCAGGGACGTCTTTTGGCTGGAGGAGTTGGGGATGCCAGAGTGCCTATGGGTGTACGACGCGGAGGACTTCGGCCCCCTCATCGTGGCCATCGACTCTCACGGCGGTAACCTCACCGCTGATGTTGGCAAGAAGGTGAACGCCAACAGGGACAGGATCATCGCGGAGATGAAGTGAATGTTAGACAAGGTAGTTGAAGACACGGCCGTTGAGCTCCTGCGGATCGCCGCCACTGAACTTCCCGTTGAGTATGTGCGTGAGATGGAGAGGCTCATGAAGGGGACGAAGGGCGCAACGGGGAAGGCGCAGCTGAAGAGCATACTGGACGACGCCTCACTGGCGAGGAAGAATAGTTGGCCAATGTGCCAGGACACGGGGGTCGTCGCCTTCATGGTCAAGGTTGGGGACAAGTTCCCACTCAAGTCGGAGCTGAAGGAGATACTCACGAAGGCCACGAAGCGGGCGACGGAGGAGATACCTATACGGCCCAACGCCGTCGACATGCTGAAGGGCAATACGAACGACAACACCGGCGCCTTCATCCCGATAATCAACTGGGAGATGGTCCCTGGCAACGAGCTTGAGATCATCGCCATGCCAAAGGGGGGTGGTAGCAGTAACGTCGCCAACCACCGGATGCTCAAGCCCGGCCTAGGGATGAAAGGTGTGAAACAGTTCGTCATCGAGGCGGTCGCAGCGGCTGGGTCGCAGGGGTGCCCGCCCTACTTCGTCGGCGTGGGCATCGGGGGCAGCGAGGACCTCTGCATGCTCCTCGCGAAGAAGGCGCTCCTCAAGCCCTTCAAGGTTAGGAACCCGGATCCAAAGCTGGCGGCCATCGAGGAAGAGCTTCTGGGGAAAGTGAACGAGTTGGGCATAGGCGCTATGGGCCTCGGTGAGGGGCCGACAGCCCTCGATCTCCACATCGAGATGGCAGCGAGGCACCCAGCGTCCCTGCCCGTGGGTATAGTCATCAGCTGCTGGGCCCTCCGCCACGCGAAGGCAACCATAGGCCCACGCGGCGGAGTCAAGATAGACAAGAGCGCCTAGGCTCCTAATTGTCTCGTTTTGGTATATAATCAACGGTTAACTGGTTATTTTTATAGCTTCTTTCGGCTATCAGCTTAGTTTTCGGGCTCCGATTGGGTACACTCTTCCCCTTTTGTAGAGATAGCGACCTGTGCCTAGCAATCTTTAACGAGGCAAACCCATCCTAGGATCAGTCGAATCGTGCTGGAGTTGTCTCAAATGGAAAAGGGGGGAAAGGGGAGATACGTCACCTCCGTCATCCCATCCCTGATCGGGTTAGTCCTCCTAATAGGGCTCTCACTCGGTTACTCCTCGCAGACACTCCCACTCCAGAGTGAAATCTTCACTCTGGTTTTCATCACGATCTGTGCGCTCGGGGCGGTGGCGGGACAGTATCCATCGCAAATTAAAAGGGTGTTCAGGAGGACGCCTAAAAGAAATGAGGCGGGACCCGGCTACATCGGTCACCACCCCTCATGTGGTCGATTCGATGCGCATGTCATAAGGTTTAGGGGGAAGACCCTCTGCGCTGGTTGCACCGGTTTGACCATCGGAGCAGCCGCGGCTGTAACGATGAGCCTCTATACATTGTTCTATCCGATCCAAGCGCCTGCCCTAATCACACTCATCGTCGGGGTAGCACTAGCAGCCGTAGGAATACTCCAGCACGCCCTCGGCAGGGAACCACGATTACACCTCGCCCTCAACGTTGCCCTCGTCACTGGGGTCGCTGTGGCCCGCATCGGCGCAAATCAGCTTAACGGCGGCATAGCCGTTGACGCCTACGCCCTCGCACTCTCCCTGTACCTCATCTTGGCACGCATCGATTTGTCGAGGGATGATCACGAGACCATCTGTGGTTCTTGTATCGAGCTCTGTGATCGCTCATACGCTGCTAATCGCAACCTTTCTATAAGCGACGGCTAGACACACGATCGGTGTAGATCGATGGTCTACTGTACGAAGTGCGGCACGCAGAACCCGGACGACGCCGTGAATTGCTCGAATTGCGGTGCTCCCCTAAGGGATACGCCGAACAGGGAGTACAGGAGGTATAGGTATGAGGAGGACATGTGTTTCGGTGGTAGGAGCCACATCTGGGGGATACTGATCGGGATCTTCATAATACTCATCGGGGTGGCGAGCCTCCTCGGCGGCAACATCTGGAATGAGATCTGGCCAGCGTTCATAATCCTGGTTGGGTTAGTTATAGTAGCGAACGCCTTCATGAGAAGACGTTAAGCCCTAACATTCAGGTGCTGTTTGTTAGAATCACCCTTACTTTCTCAAGGTTATCCACCAGCTGGGGGACAAAGGTCCTGTAACCAGCGATCTGGTTGCACATCGAGCAACTCATCGTATAGGCCTCAGGGACCCTCCCCTCCCTGACAAGTTTCTCTAGATTATCGAGCTGGGCGATACCGTCTATGATCATTTTCCCGTAGATCTTGTATGGTTCAAGAAACTTCCTCGACTCATCGATGAGTTTTAAGGCGTCTTCGAGGCTCATGGGCTTCCCTGATGGCCCTCCGTTTAAGGACCTTTCCCCGGCTCGATGGTTTTCGTAGTGATTTTAAGGCAGCTAGAGTCTGGTTGTGGTATGGCTAGCGAGTCGATGGGGCGGAGAAGGTTCTCGGCGCTCGCTGAGGGGTGTGAGCCCCTCTGGCTCCTCCACATGGAGGCGGATTACATAGGCTTCATGGTGAGCATCGAGACAGAGATTAGGCTGCTTGAACACATCGACTCCTGTCGAGCTTGCATGGACAAGCTAGCTGAGGTCTCTAACAAGGTCCGCGACCCCGCGGATGAGTTGGAGGAACTATTTGCAGTAGACCTACCCGAGAAACTAGCGGATAAGCCAGGTTCCGAGGACTGCCCGATCCGGGATAATTTCTCCGACGCAGACGCTTACCATCAAGGCGAGGATAAGTTGGCGGGTAAAGAGACTGAAAAAGCTCCTATCCGACGCTGAGCTTGAACTCGGCCATCTCAGCGGTAGGATAAGGGAAGAGGGAAAGAAGTCTACTCCTTGAGTTCCGCGACCATCCAGGCCTCGACCGCTATCCAGCCAGGGTGGTGGAGTGGAAGAGCCGTCCTAGCTGGCTTCCCCTCGGGGTCACCGTAGAGGTTCACGAGTAGATCGGTGAAACCGTTCAGCACCTTGGGCTGGTCCATGAACCCCTCGGCGCTGTTTATGAAGCCGACGACCTGAAGCACCTGCTTGATCCTGTCGAGGTTCCCGAGTTGCCTCTTCAGCTGGCTGAGGCAGTTGAGCCCGACCTCCTGAGCGGCCTTGTAGCCCTCCTCGAGTGTAAGCTCCTTGCCAACCATGCCTCGCTTTGTCGTCTGGAATGGGCCTTGCCCGCAGCTGAAGACTATGTTGTTGGCCCACTTGGCGCCTATGTAGTTGCCCTTGTAGTTTGGTGGAGGTGGTAGCTCTAGTCCTAGTTTCTTTAACTTGGCTTCAATTGACATGAGTCTACAAAGGGTTAACATAGGTTTTAACGGTTGTCGGTGGAGACTGCGGTGTACTCTTTATTATCGAGACCAGTATCTCCCTGTGAGATATGACGCCGAGCATCATCGAGAAGGGCATTGGATTCGTCAAGAAGCAACAGAACCCCTTCAAGGTGAATATGGCGAAGAACATTGTCCAGAACTTCAGCCTCGGCCTCACTCAGCAGTACCAATCCATCTACATCACTGCGCTGGGGGCGACAGCACTCGAACTCGGCTACGTGACGAGCATCGGCGGCATAGCATTCGCGCTAATTACTTTACCAGTTGGCATCTTGGCTGACAAGTATGGCATAAGGCGGATTCTAATGGCCGCCCTTCTCCTCATGGCGGGCGGCTATGCTATCTTTGGTGGCTCAACAACCTGGGAGATGACTGCAGCGGCTCTCATCCTAACGAGTATCTCTTGGGAGATGACAATGAACGTCTGCCCCATGATCTGCGGGGCTAGTCTCGAAAGTGTCGAACGTGTAACGGGGATGCAGCTTTGCGATACTGTGGCTGCCTTACCCAGGCTCTTTGCCCCCATTGTTGCCGCCTTCCTGATAACCCAATTTGGGGGCCTAAACGTTGAGGGAATCAGGCCACTCTACTGGATTGAAGTGGGGGGCATACTCGTTGCCTTCGGGATCATTTGGAAGTATTTCACTAACCCACCCCGCATTATGGGGAGCAGGGGGATAACAATCAATGACGGTATAGGGCGTGTATTCAAGGAGGGGGTGAACATCAAGCGTTGGCTTCTCTATAGCGCAGCGAACATGTTTCCAACCTACATGGCTATCTACATCCCACTCTTCGCGAAGACGATGCGCGGGGCGCAGCCCTACAGCCTTGGGCTCATGGACGCCGTCTACTGGGGCATCGTTGTGGTGCTCGCGATGCCTGTCGGCCTCTCCGCCGACAGATTCGGTAGGAAGAACCTCATCACGCTGATGTGCCCGCTCTACGCACTCGGGCTATTAGTACTGGCCTATGTTCCAGGTGAGTTAACACTGATCGCTGTGGGCCTTCTAACTGGGTTCATTCAGCTCGCGGGTGTAACAAGTGGGTCTATCTCTGTTGAGCTCGTTCCAAAGGAGCTGCTCGGGTCATGGTACGGGATCATAGGGATGGCTAGGAGCCTTTCAAGCATCATCTCACCGCTCATAGGTGGGCTGATCTGGAATAGCCTAGGGCCCGTCTATGTCCTCTACTTCCTTGCTGTGACTCAGCTGCTGAAGCTGGTCATCCTCTGGACGATGCCGAAGACTACGAAATATAGCTAGGCTCCGGTAATTTTTCAGTAAAATGAAGGTGCCCAAGCATTTCTCCTCTTCTCGGTGAGGTCTCTCGGAGCCTAAGCCCCTGGAGCCTTTAGGCCCACCGTTCCGAGTCAGCTTCGGGGTTCTTCGTGCCTTTTCGATCCCCGGTCGCTGTTGCTTGGGCAGACTTAACATCTGTATGTAAAGTATTTACACTTGTGATGCATCATAGGGGCAAGTAGGAGTGTGATTTCTAGGCTAAGGTCCCTATTATTGACACATATTAGTTAATAACGTCTCAAGACACTGGGACGATAACCAGATTATACACCATGATTAAAGATCCCATTAATTAGATCACCCGCTTTTAATGTCTAATTCGCCACTGCTCCCGATTCGGATCTGGGCAAATGTTATTTCCCCAAGATCCCGGGTTTGATCAAGGCGGGAGGATAAACCACTCTGAAGTTGAGTGAAATCGTCCAGCACCCTTTCCTAAACACTTCTCTTCTCGTTCCTCGCGCCTTCGAATCGCCTTCGGTGGTGGCCAATTGAAGATACTCAGAGACGAGTCCGGTTTCGTGATCAGGGGGGAGAGGTTCGTTAGCTACCAGGAGGTCCAGTGCTTCAGGTACCTGCAGTGGCTGGGGTTAACGCCTGAAGACATGAATCACGAGTATCATGTGGGTCGTTGTAGCTTCGACTTCTTCCCGCTCAGTAAGGTGTTCTGGGAACACCACCCCATATCCATGAGGAGTGGCGAGGACCTCTATCAATACGGCAAGAGGAGGAGACGCGTGTTGAACACATCCGGCTACTCAAAGATCCCGCTAGTTGTCTCCGACTCGATGTTTAGGGATCAGTGGGAGGTCTGCGACCTGATGAATGACTATGAGGTCGACTTCAAGAGGGGTAGGGTGAAGGGGGACCCGACCATCTGCTTCGTCCGCGATTATGGTAGGGAATTTGAGCTACCGAACGGTGAGGCGTTGAAGGAATCGATCGCCGGCGAATACACTATTCCAGAACAACTGCTCGGTGCGTACTGATCTCGGAGGGTAACCAATCGGGGAGTCTATACTTTTTTAAACCCTGCGACATCTTCTATTTGATCCAACATGACAGAGGACAGCATCATCTACATCGGCAGCAAACCTGTAATGACCTACGTAATGGCAGTTCTGACGGCCTTCAACCAGAAGGGTGCGGACGGCGTCGTTCTCAAGGCTAGGGGTCAAGCAATTAGTAGCGCAGTTGACGTAGCTGAGGTCTGCAGGAACCGCTTCATCGCGGGGTTAAGCAAGCCCGAGATCGAGATCGGGACGGAGGAGCTCGAGGGGCAGGATGGCGGGAAGAGAAATGTCTCCACTATCGCAATAAGCATGCGGAAGGAAGAGGAGGCTGAGGAAAAGAAACCCGCTAAGAAGAAGAAGGAAGAAGAGTAAGCTCCTCAACACATACTAAAGATTTCTATTTGCATTCTCAACCTAGTAGACGTTATATCGTGTATTCCTCACCCTACTAGGCGAGATAGCTATGTTGAACAGGGTTAAGGAGAAACTATCTAAGAAGGGCACAGCCGTCGGTTCCTGGATGAGCATATTGAATGAGGACGTCTCGTCCTCTATGGGTAACTCGGGGCTCGACTGGGTGCTCTACGACCTTGAGCACGGTCCCGCCTCGATTGAGACCGCGAGCAAGCTCGTCAGGGCGACTGGTACGAAGGGGGCGCTCCCCTTCGTCAGGCCTGTGTGGAACGACATGAATGCTATCAAGCAGGCACTCGACACGGGGGCCTGGGGACTCGTCATACCCTGGGTGAATGATGTGGAGCAGGCGAAGAGGGCGGTCAGCTACACGCGGTACATGCCCGAGGGGCAGCGTGGCTGCGCCGCGGGGAGACCGGCCTCCGCTTGGGGTCTGACTCCGGTGGATTACATGAATGTCGCCAACGACGAGATAGTCGTCGCTGTCCAGATTGAGACAGAGGAGGCTGTGAAGAACATCGAGTCTATATGCTCGGTGGATGGCGTGGACGCGACCTTCATCGGGCCTAGTGACCTCTCAGCCTCGATGGGTTATAGGGGGCAGTTCTGGCACCCGAAGGTCGTCAAAGCGATGGATCGGGTGTTGGAAGTTTGTCGGGACTCGAAGGTGGCGCCGGGTATCGCCTTCGGTAAGGGGGTCGACCACTGCGTCGAGTTAGTTAATCAGGGGTGGCGCTTCCTATGTGTGGGCTCCGACACGGAGTTCCTCAAGACGGGGGTCAAGGTGAGCCTCGAGAAGTTCGGTCGATAATCGTTTTCGCAAATTCCGTTGTTTTATCAACTATGCCTAGTAGTGTTTCTTCTAGTTCAGGCGTCGTGTACTTAGCGACTATTAGGATGGTTACGGCGACGCCTACGACGCCGAAGGCGAAGCTTATCGGGTAGTGGTAGGTCTCGAGGCTCCGCCCCGCTAGGAGGGTGAAGGGCCACGTGTCGTAGGCGGTGAGGTAGAGGGTGAGGGCGATGCGTGGTACATTTAGGATGAAGAGGAGCGCCCCGGAGAGAGCGACGCCGGATAGTCGCTTGACCCAGCTCGCCCTAAGTGGTAATATGAGGCCCGCCATTACGCCGAGCACGTTCAGGGCCGTGCACTCACGAATGATTGTGACGGTGACGACGCGCTGCCCAATGAGTGTGAGGACGGTTACTCCCCCTAGCTGATCCCAACTCGTAGAGTGACCGAAGATCATTAAGGCCCAAGCTGAGGTCTGGGCGGTCAGCGCCTCCACGGAGTCGGAGGGGATCATGTAGAAGACCAGGAGGATGGCTGCGAAGGAGACCACATATAGGATGACGTACTTCAATGTCGGCTCCTGGTTGGCCATAGTGTTTGTATCCGCTGCCCGGGTAAAAAGGTGATTAGCGTCTCCTTCCGAGGACGAGGGCTGCGGCGACTGCTAACAGGATACCCGCCCCGACGGCTTCAGTTGGATAGCCAGGTACACCACCGCTAGTGGTTGTGACGGCTGCGCCTTCAGTGTAATATGAGCCAGGTCCGTGGAGGTTACAGACTGCTTGGGCCTTTATCGTCTTCGGGTTTGCTGAGCCGATGTTCAGCGTGAATGTGTACTGAGTCGTGGTGGCCTTGGGGAGGTCTTTGAAGGTTTGTATTGTTCCGTCGAGGTCGAGGTTGATCTGCATGATGTAGTGGTTTGTCGTGGGGTCGGCGTGTCTCACTAGGACGTCGATGAGAGTGTTGCCAGAGTCCGTTCGACGAGTAATGCTTAGAACGGACGGTATATCCGCTCGGACGGTTGTGGCTGGTATTGTTAGGGTGAGAGTGATGAGTATCAGGAGGCTGATTTTAGTACTCATGCGCAGCAATTGGGAGTCGTGTTATTTGAATTTAGATAATTTTTAAGTGTTTAGTGTGTGGTCGAAAAGGAGCTGTTTTCAAGTCTCCCTTGTAACCAGTAGGGGGGTATAAGAGAAAAAAATAGCCCATCGATCCTACTCATTCAGTCAAAGGGCAGAGCATGAAAAGGAGCTTTTCTCAAGCCTCCCTTATGACTGGTAGCATATCATAATTGAAAAAAATCCATGTGTCTTCCCAATCAGTATATTCGGAATGATTAGGAGCGTGTTTTATTCTCTCCCTAATACCGATGGCATAGTATATTGAAAAAAACAGTTACCTTCCCTGTCTCAAGCCTAGAAGCACTTGCTAGTAACTAGATGAATAGCTAAACATGAACGGATAATTTTAAGGGGCTTCAGGGGTGGATGTCCGGGTGGCGGCTATGCCAATCTGTTAGGCTTTGGTAGGAGCGTGCGATGGCTAAAATGGTGTTCTCCTCGTACGGCTTCCCCATAAACTGGATGCCTGTTGGTAGGCCTTGGCTCGTGAAGCCATTGGGGACACTGATTGCGGGGAGGCCGCACCCGTTGCCGACAGCGCCCATCACGTCCTTGGTGGCTCCTGGGGCGACCTTTCTGAATTCCTCGGTAATTGGGGTAGCGGGCTTCTTGCTGCTGGGCGCGATAAGCGCATCGTAGGGCTCCATGGCTGTGGTGACGGCTTTGACCATCTTGCCGCGGAGGCGCGTTGCTCGGAGGTAGTCGGTTGCGAGTAGGGCGGTTCGGGCGTAGGGGCCCCAGTGGTCCTCGGGCGCGGTGAGGTGCTGGGTGAGGCCTGAGTCAACGAGGTCCTCGAAGGCGCTCGCTGCCTCGGCGTTTAGGATGGTGCGGGTTATGGCCTCGTAGGGGAGGTCGGGGAGCTCGATCTCGTCTACGTCCGCGTATCCGCGTATGGTCTTCAGGGCTTTGTCGAAGTTGTCCTTGACCTCGGGGTTTGCGTCGTCGGCGACTCCTCGCAGAAACGCGAGGCGGGGTCTGCGCCTCATGGGGCGTGGATTGTAGAGCCATGGCTTCTGAATGGTTGTGGGGTCCTCCGGGTCGGGCCCGGCGATGGCTTGGAGTATTGTTCCGCAGTCGTCGGCTGTCTGGGCGAGGGGGCCGAGTTTGTCGAGTGTCCAGCAGAGAGCCATTGCTCCATGGCGGCTGACTCGGCCATATGTTGGGCGAAGACCCGAGACGCCGCAGTTGTTGGCGGGGCTTAGGATGCTGCCCCAGGTTTCGCTTCCTATTGCGAAGGGGATGAGTCCGGCTGCGACGGAGGCGCCTGAACCGCTTGATGATCCTCCGGCCCAGGTGTCGGGGTTCCAGGGGTTCCGTGGAGGACCGGTTAGACTGGCGTTGGGTTGGCGGTAGCCCATGCCCCCTGCGAACTCAATCATGGCAAGTTTGGCGCAGAGGATGGCGCCCGCGTCTCGTAGCTTCTTCACAGCTGTTGCGTCAGTGTCGATAATCCGTTCTCGGAAGGGTTCGGCGCCCCAGGTTGTTGGTATGCCTCGGGTGGAGAGGAGGTCCTTTGCGCCCCAAGGGACGCCGTGGAGGGGGCCTCGGTAGTTGCCCTCCTCTATCTCCTTCTCGGCCTTCCTAGCTTGCTTGAGGGCGAGGCTTCGGGTGATGGTGACGACGGCGTTGAGACGGGGGCCGATTGTCTCGAGGCGGTTGAGAAAGACCTCGGTGAGTTCGACGGGGGATACTTTGCCGTTCTTGATCTGTTTCGATAGCTCAGATATGGGGCGGTGGATGGGTGACTTCATTTTTCTTCACCGCTTGGCTTGAAGAATTGGTAGGGCTCGTCCCCGTTCTCGAGCTTAATCGCGTGCATGGCCTTAGCGGATTCGAGGATCGCGTCGAGTCCTTTTCGTATCTCTTCTAGCTCTTCGGGGGTTACGCGGTCTCCGTAACTCGTCTCGACGAGGTTGAAGAGTATTTCAGCCTCGCTCTTCTTTGTCATGGTCCTTTATTGGGGCGCCTTTATTTTAGGTCTAGCTCGGTGTTTCATCATTTTCCTTTTCTTGTTATCTTCAGAATATTTTTGGCATGAAAGATATTATTATTTCGTCGTACGTTTACCGTAGGGTTTGGTGAGCCATTGGAGTATCTCGAGGGTGTAGCCTTCAGGATCCTTGAAGAGCATGGTCTTCATGTGGAGGTAGTCGGCCTCCTTCGGGCCCAGTTCGATCTCGACGCCTGCTTGGATGAGTTTGCGGTGCCACGCCTCGATGTCGTCGGTGAACCAGCTCAGCATGACGGGTTTGTTCTCTGCGGTTTTGAGGTAGCCCTTGCTTGAGTCGACGATTCCTATGTGGATGTTGTCGGTGGCTTTGAAGACCCTGGCGAATCCGACGTCTATCACCTTGGGAAAGCCGAGGGTGTCCGCGTAGAAACGTTCGGCGCGGTCGATGTCTCGATAGTAGAAGAACGTGATGGTTCCGTACAGGTCTGGGTTCATGGTGGTTTAGGGGGTCCTTGGTGTATTAGGTGGTTACGACGAGGGGTCGATCTAATTGAACGCTATTACAATCAGTTGGAAGTGAGGATAAGACTATTGAAAGCTGGATTAATTTCTCTATGATGCACGCGCTAGAGATCTAGCGTAATTCCCTAAACATATTAACCGTTACTGCGAAGGAAGAAAGTGGCATGAACAGACTACAGGGAAAAACCGCACTGATCACAGGAGCGGGTTCAGGAATCGGCAGGGCCACAGCCATCCTATTCGCAGCAGAGGGCGCCAAAGTCGCAGTAAACGACATCAGCGATGAGGGCGGTAACGAAACCGTACGGATGATAAAAGAAGCAAAAGGAGAAGCCACATTCTACAAGGCGAACGTGACGAAGTGGCCAGAGGTGAAGACCCTGGTCAGCTAAAGTACGTGATCGCTATGACGGCATCGATATCCTGCACAACAACGTGGGAGGATGGCAGAGGGAAAACAATGACACCGTCGTTAACGATTCCGAGGAGGAGTGGGACAGGCTCATCAACCTGAACCTGCGCGGGGTGTTCCTCGTGTCAAAGGAGGTAGTCCCGATTATGATCAAAAAGGGTGGTGGATCGATTATTAACACCATCACAACGAATGCCTACATGAATTATGTGGGAAATCACGCATACGGCGCGTCGAAGGGGGGTGTGAAGGAGTTGACGAGATCGATGTGCCTGGATTACGCTAAATACAACATCAGGGTCAACGGGTTGGTCCCCGGTGAGACGATAACACCTCAGTGGACGGCATCGATGGAGAGTGGCCCAAACCCAGAGGAGTCGAAGAGCCTCCTTCTGAAGAAGATACCGATGGGGCGGTTTGCTATGCCCGAAGATGTAGCTTTAGGGGCGCTCTTCCTCGCATCCGATGACTCAAGGTATGTTAATGGTCACATTCTCTTCGTCGATGGTGGATTGACCGCTGGATTCTACGGATAAGTGAAGGAGGGAGCTGGGGGAGGTTGGAGGATCGTCAGTTGCCGTGGTTCTATCTCTGTAAGATGTGTGTGCGGTTGAGTATCAGGTTGTACTAAGGATGAGGACGCGCACGATCATTTAATCCAGGTTATATTTGTTTCCAAGCTAAATTTTTCACCATCACTGATGGTGCCTGATATTATAATGTCTGGACCAAAAGGAAACTGTTCTAGTCTTTTGTACATGAATGACATTGTCTAGAACATATGACTATATTGGTTAGCTTTACTCACATTAAATATTTTAACTATTTATATATATTAAAAATTGACTTAGCAGGTGGTAGTATGAATTATCTATTTAGCTTGATATTAAATTCCTCGTTCACTGGAAGAATATTTTATTGGGACTTGATAGTCTAGTGTGTTAATGGATGAGAGAAAGATATTATACCTGATGACACAATGAAACGTACTCGTTTAACATGAGAATCGATATGCTATTCACAATCGCACGTGGGAAAAAAATAATAAATATGTAACTCAATACGTAGGAAAATTGGAGTATTTCGTATGATAGTTCAATACATTAGGTACGATACTTAGTTTTTATCGAAGTGCTGCATTTTATGGTTAGCATCTAAATTATCAAATCAACTAAAAAACTAAGAAATTATTAGTATATCAGGTGGAGCTGAGGATAAGACTACTGATTAATTAAAGCGAGTCTATAACTAGGGTTTAATCCCATTTTAAACCGCAGTCCTTGAACTCGGCTTTAACCTTGGTTATGAGCGATTCGTACTCGGGCTCGGTCTATGTTTTTGCAGGTCGTAGCACTCAGTGATGAGCTTTCCCTTCTCAGGGGTCGGGGATGTCGTCAACTTTTCGATTATACCCTTAAACATTGGGTAGACATCGCCCCTCTTTACGCCAGCTCTTATCGCTGCATCTGAGGCATCTATCATCAACTCCACGTCCGCCGGGGTCTGCCCCCCGTTCATCCGGCTCCTGCTGACCCTCGGCGTGTATAGATTAGCGCCATTCACAGCTGCTTCAACACTGCGTAGAATCAGCTCCTCCAAGTGACTCTCTGTGCAGAGCTCGGATACGGGTATGGGCCAATGCATTGGGATGCCCTTACAGTTACGTATCGTTGCCTGGTAGACGACTGACCTTGCGAAGTTCACGGGGAACATTGCGCGCTTCATGCCACTGATGTGGTTGAAGTGCTCTACCCCGTTGTAGTAGAGATTGTCGCGGTAGACCATCCAGGCAATAATCGTCTTAGCCAGGCTCTCGATTATAGCTCCACCTGGCCCCCCTGCAAATCCGCCCACTATCCCGAAGCTACCGCTTATTCCGAAGTATCCGTGGCTTTGAAGAATAAGGGCCGCGGTGATCAGGTCGTATTGGACCTTCACATCAGGTAGAACCGATAGAAGGACGCCGTCTGTTGGCCTTAGCCCAGCTACGGGGTCGATGGTGGCGAGGAATGAGGAGGCCTCCGTGCTGATTGGGTAGTAGACTATGGCTGCGCCTGGTCTCCCTGCTTTCCTGATTCCCTCTCTGAGCCACGCCACCTGACGCTTAGAGGCATAGGCCTCCAGTGGCTCCCCGTATAACTCGTATCCATCGATGGCGGGGAGGTTGAAGCCTTCGAGGAAGTCGAGTCGGGGGATCATCGCGAAGTTCTGGACGACGATGTTAGCCAGGTCCTCGGTGAAGGGCGCGTGGTGGCCCGGCGCGATGTTGAGGGGCTCCTTTCCTTCGATCTTGTGCTGGTGCCAGATCCTCGCGTCTTTTCCCTCGCCCATTATGACCTCGCTCTGCATAGCTTTTATGGCTTCATTCACCTCTTCCTCTGAGAACCTGACAACTCGCTCGCTGTCTATGCATAGGCAGCCTACATCGACCACGAACCGTACAGCTGCTTGCCACGCCGAGTCGGCTAAGCTGTTGTCTACGTTCAGCCAGTTAGACGGGTCGTTTGGAATATCTATTTTATACTCTTTCTCCAGTTCCTGCATTTTCTTGAAGAGGGCGATGTCCCAATCCTTGATTGTCTTCTTGGGCCCTCTCCGCATACGATCAACGACTTCAACCAGGCTGATCATTATACTCAAATCAATATCCATGTTCGACTTAATAGCATTAGATGAAGCATCATCTAATTCACATAGAAGAATCCTATTTGAGAGCTTCACTTACCCGTTAATATGAAATACGGATTCGATTGTTAGACTGTCAGTGAGACTTCTTGACTGGTGAGGAACAGGTTCTGCAGAAACTGTATGAGGCAGTGTTAAACTTCGACTCCACAGCCGCAGAGAATGCCGCGAAGGAGGCTATGGCCCTGAACATGGATCCGATCAAGGCCATCGAGGACGGACTTGCCAAGGGGCTCAGGGAGATTGGCGACAAGTTTGAGCGTGGCGAACTCTACCTCCCCCACCTCATCATGGGCGCGGACGCTATGGAAGCGGCCATCAAGATCCTAGAGGGGCACATGACTCAAGCTGGTTTAGATGCAACAAGCAGAGGAACAGTCGTTATCGGAACCGTGGAGGGTGACATCCACGACCTAGGTCTCCGCATAGTCTCATCGATGCTTCGGGCCAACGGTTTCAAGGTCTACGATCTGGGCTTCAACACGAAGAGTCTAGACTTCATTGAGAAGGCGAAGGAGGTCAACGCGGACATAATCGCGGTCTCATCGCTGATGACGACCACCATGCCTTTCATGAAAGACCTCATCGAGTCGCTGGAGGCTTCCGGGCTCCGGAGCAAGTTTTTGGTGGTCGTTGGTGGTGGTCCAGTCACAGAGCAGTGGGCGAAGGAGATCGGCGCAGACGGATATGGACGAGACGCAGCTGAGGCAGTTCGGGCTGCGAGAGAGTTGATGAAGCGCAAGAGGGGATCGGCACCTTGACTTCACCTAACCTTTGGGAGGTCCTTGACAGGGCATGCAACACCGGTCCGGTTATGCCCGGCAAGGACTTCGACATGAAGCTATTCCATACTACCACGAGACTCGTCAAGGAACACGACATCAAGTACGACCCGAATACTCCTGTGACGAGCGACGACGGACTAGCCGACGAGGCCTGGAATGCCGGACTGGAATTGTTCGAGGAGATTGGGTCATACTGCATCAACTCGGGCAGAGTCATCAAGTTTGAGCCCTCCGAGATCAGGGATGGACTAAGGGACCTACGCGGAGATGCAGTGGTCGGCGATGGGGCCGAGAGGAGGGTTCTAACCCTCAGGGGTGTTGAGGACAAGCGGCCTCCCTCAATCGTAGCTGGTGGTGTGATAGAGAGTGACTTCCCCGAGGGCGAGAACTTCGTAAAGCTCTATCAGAGCATTGCTCAAGAGCCCCTCATCGACGGATTCTATGTTGGTCCTCCTCTGCACACATCTGAGGGACGACTCGTTAGATCAGGGACTCCGCTCGAGATGCATAGTGGGAAGTCGATGGCTACTTGGGTTCGCGAAGCTGTTAGGCGTGCAGGTAGGCCGGGGCTCCACTTCGTCTCAGCGTGCACCCCATCTATCGCGAATGTAGCGGCATCTGATCCAATCGAAGGCATTAGGCGCACGGACGGCATTGTGGCGACGATCATGCCTGAGCTGAAGACTGACTACGAGAACCTGAACAAGGTCACATTTGCACATGACTACGGCTGCATTAAACACATCTACAACGGCGGGATGATCGGCGGATGGGCGGGTGGACCCGAGGGAGCCCTCATCGCTTCGATTGCTAACGCCTTGATGGCTGTCATGGTCTACAAGATTAATGTAGGCTCCTCCTACAATGCGTTGGGATACCTAAGGGCTTCTGCTCCAAACTACAGTGCCTTCGTCACCCGCCCCTGCATCTGGGGTTCGTCTATTGGCAGCCAGGCTCTCTCAAGGAACACGAGGATCATCAACACTGGGCTCGCCATGACCAACGCGGGGCCAGGCACGGAGATGCAGTTCCAGGAGATGGCCGCTGCCCAATGCGCCGCAATCCCATGCGGCAGGGAGGGTCTATCGCAGGGTGCGAGAAGGTTCAAGGTCAGGCCTCTACTAGGCAGCGGTCTCGAGAACAGGTTCTGGTCTGAGTTAGGCTACGCCATGGCGGGGGTGAAGAGAGACCTTGCCAATACCATCGCAAATTCACTGCTTCCAAGGTACGAAAACAAAATCACCAGAGAATCTGATGGAGGCCCACCCGGACACACCTTCGACGAGATATACGACTTGACGACTCTGAAACCTAGGCAACAGTTCCTAGATATTTACGAAAAGGTGAAGAAGGACCTGGAGGACCTCGGCCTAGAATTCAGATGTTAACTGCACCGGACAACAACAATACTGTTAAATGGAAAAATGTCTTGGACTCATTAACTTGAGTCCTTCAACTAAGGTGCTCTTTGAACCGATTGGAAAGAAGATTGACGCCTCAGCCAACGAAACCATTCTCGAAATTGCGACTCGAGCAGGCATAGGTATCAGATCGGAGTGCGGTGGAGTCCAGACTTGCGGGAAATGTCGAGTCGTGGTGAAGAATAGGAAAGGGTTAACGAGCCTGACGGAGAAGGAGAGGCAGATCCTTTCCCAGGAAAATATCTCCGAGGGAAATCGTCTGGCGTGTGCTGCAAAAATAGTCGCAGGCTTGGAGCACTTGACGATCACGCTTCCGCCAAATAGCCTCGTTAGAGAACGAAAATTCATGGAGGAAGGAATCGAAGGGAAGGTGAAGCTCGACCCTGCATTTAGAAAACTTGTTGTTACCGTGTCCAAACCCGCTATAGGTGATCGGAGATCTGACGAAGTCAGGCTCTTGGACAGCCTCAGTGAGAGATATGGATTGAGACTCTTATCAGTTGACTACTCTGTTCTGAAGGATCTCCCCAACCACCTCTACTCTACTGATGCTGTAACAGCAGTTGTTTGGGATGAATCCCAATTGATCTCTCTCGAAAAAGGAGATACAAGCAGCATACAGTATGCTTTAGCCATCGACGTTGGTACCTCGAGAATCACTTGCTCACTTGTAGATACTTCAACCGGAAGTAGGCTCGCACGGAAATCGATAGAGAATCCACAGATCACGTACGGCGAGGATGTCATGACCCGTGCCTCCTTCTCTCAAGCGAGCGTCGAAAATCGAGATCTATTGCAGCAAACAGTTGTCGAGGGGATCAACCAGCTCATAAAAACCCTCTGCGCTGAGAGCCACATCTCACCGTCTAACATCTACGAGGCCGTCGTGGTGGGCAACACAGTCATGCACCATATGCTTCTCGGCATAGAGACGAGACATCTTGCGATGTCCCCATTTGAGCCAGCGACTAAAGCCTCGATCCACCTAAAATCAGGAGAATTGGGGCTAAATATGAATCACGGGGGAATTGTAACTCTACTGCCGATAATTGATGTTTTTGTCGGATCTGATGCGGTCGGAGACATCATCTCAACAGGGTTGTATCGATGCAGAAAGCCTAGCCTCCTTCTAGACATAGGGACAAACACCGAAGTCATGCTAAACCACAATGGAATCGTATCTGCCTGCTCCTGTGCATCTGGTCCAGCCTTCGAGGGTGTGCACATCGAACACGGGATGAAAGCGGTAACTGGAGCGATCGAAAGCCTTCGAATAAGTGGCGTAGACCTCGAATTGAGCTACGATGTAATAGGGGGAGACAAACCCATCGGTCTCTGCGGATCAGGAATAGTTGATGCCGTAGCTCAGCTTCTTTCAATGGGGATCATTGACAGAGTTGGCAGGTTTAACACCTCATCCGAAACGCCGAGGCTGAAGAAGCAAAACGGAGTCATCAAGTTCGTGGTGGCTTGGAGCGAGGAAAGTGGAACAGGTAGCGAGATCACAATTTCCCAGAAGGATATAACCGAGGTCATTCTCGCAAAGGCGGCTATCTACTCTGCCTGCGCTTCTCTAATGGCGATGAAGAAGTTAGGAACCAAGGACATAAACAAAATTATGGTGGCGGGGGCTTTTGGCAGCCACCTGGATAAGAACAACGCTAAGGCAATAGGGCTGTTGCCGGCGGTAGATAACCATAGGATTCTTTTCGTGGGTAACTCGGCTTTGGCGGGTGCTGAGATGGCGCTCAGATCAAGGAGTAGTCGACTCCTATCTAATAGGGTATCAGAGAGCACTGAATACGTGGAGCTGGCTACAAGCAACGACTTCGACAGGGAGTTCACGGGAGCGCTCTGGCTGCCCCATCGTGACCTAAACAGATTCCATGTGGAAGCAATAACAAGAATTTGGATTAACCTGTTTATTATCTTTTTTTCAGAAAAATTCATCGCGAATCCACGGTGCGCCGAGGCTGAATCACGATGGGTTTACTCAACAGGATGAGGGCGAGACCGCTCCCGGTCATTCTCTTCACAGTCTTCGTTGACCTAATAGGCTATGGGATAGTCTTACCGATTGAGCCCCTACTGCTCGCCGACCCCTCATCGAAGTATTACCTGATTCCGCAGGGGCTGACCGTAAATGAGGGGTACATCATCCTCGGACTCCTGATCGGCGCGTACTCGATCGCGCAGTTCATCACCACCCCGATCATTGGGCAGGTCTCGGATCACAGGGGGAGAAAGAACCTTCTACTGTTCTCGCTCGCGGGGATAGGTGTCTCTTACCTCATGTTCGTCGTAGGCATCTCCCTGAGGAGCATCCCCCTCCTATTTGTGGCGCGTATAATTATGGGGGCGACGGGTGGGGACGTCGCCATCGTCCAGGCGGCGACAGCCGACATCAGCAGGCCGGAGGATAGGGTGAAGAACTTCGCACTCGTGGGCGCCGCGTTTGGACTGGGCTTCGTAGTCGGACCCGTCCTCGGCGGGATCCTCTCCGACTCGACCCTCGTTAGCTGGTTCGACGCGACTACGCCGTTCTGGTTCGCGGCTGGTCTGAGCGTTGCGAACATCGTCTCGGTCCTCGTTCTCTTCCCCGAGACACTGAAGACGTTGAAAAAGGATTCACGCGTCATCTGGCGGCGCGCGCTCGTCGACATAGTTCACGCCTTCTCGATAGGGGAGCTAAAGATACTCTACGCTTCGGCGCTCCTATTTTACGCTGGCTTCGCCTTCTTCGCAACCTTCGCCTCCGTCTTCCTCATAAATAAGTTCGGTTTCACTCAGACGGGGATCGGGACCTTTTTCGCCTGGGTGGGGGCATGGATAACGATCTCGCAGGTCCTAATCACGGGCAGGCTCTCGCGGCGCTTCACGGAGTATCAGGTCCTTAAGATTCAGCCTCGTCGCGATGGGGGTTCTTCTTCTACTCTTCAACCTGCCGACGCAAGGCTGGGAGCTATACCTTCTCGTGCCCTTCTTCTCGACGCTGATCGGACTCTCATTCGCCAACAACGTCTCCATAGTGAGCCGCTCGGTGGGCCCCGAGATTCAGGGAGAGGTACTCGGAATCAATGCTAGTGTTAGGTCCCTTGGCATGGGCATCCCGCCCCTCCTTTCAGGGTTCATCGCGGCCAGCCTGACCCCCGAGGCACCCGTGATCGTCTCAGGCATCGTGGCGCTGATATCGGGGCTCATCTTCCTCGTCTTCTATAAGCCAAGCCCTGATCAGAGAAAGATTTCCAGGAGTAAAAAAAACTCAGGTAAATGAATCTAAAAGGGTTTAAAATGAGGCGGCGAGCGGAGCCGCTTACTGGGTCTTGTAGTGGGCGTCGTAGTAGGCGCTGAGGTCGTCGAGGACGGCCTTGCGCGTCTTCATCGACTCTAAGCCCGCCTTGAGGTGCATCCTACCCTCCTCTGTGAGGGTGTAGACGCGCCTGTCTGGCCCCGCCTCCTTCTCCTGCCACTCGCTGGACAGGAGGCCGCGATGCTCCATGCGGCGGAGTACCGTGTAGACGGCCCCTGGCTCGATCTTCTCGGGCTGGGCTAACCCGCGCTTGTTAAGCTCCTCCATGAGCTGGTATCCATGCATGGGCTTCTCGTCGAGGAGGCGCAGGAAGATTATCCCTACCCAGCCGCGCTGGGGGTGGTGCATCTGGTGGTGTACCTCGGCTTCGCCGCCGTGGCAGCCACACTCTCTACCTTCGTGACCGTTCATAGTGATCAATGTATAGGTAACAATGTTACATATAAACAATTACATTACCTAAGGTCAGAGCGCGTTCGAGTGTTTGGTTGTTCTAATCTCTGGTTTGATATGGGCAGGGGTTGCTGTTTGTGTATGGCGGGTCAGTCTTCGCTGTATGGGGCGATCCTGGCGTTCTCGGTTGTGTTCGCGGGTTTTTCGGTGCTGTGCGTGTGGACGCCGGCGGGTGTTCCCCTCGGCGCTGTCTGGGGGCACGGACTGGTCCAAGATGTAGTATTCGAGCGTGACTATAAGGCGCTGGAGATTGTTCGGGCGGGGCTCGTTTACAGGAACCCTTCAGATAGTGCGGTGTCCTTCTACCTGTATTACCCGGTTAGCTATTCGGTCTACGTCGACGGTGTGTTCGATAGGAGTGGCGGGGAGGGGGTAGAGGGGGAGTGGAAGATAGTGACGGTCCCGGCGGGGGGAGAAGTGGCAGTGAACCACGTAGACTTCCAGCCGGAAGCGGCGGGCTGGTACGAGGTCGAGTGGGGTGGCGTAAGGAGGGGGATCGAGGTGGCGCCATGCGACGCCGTGGCGAGGATAGTGACCGACAAGGAGTGGTACGAGGAGGGGGAGAACGGGCACGCCACGCTGGAGTACTACAACGCGAGGACCTATAACGTGACTATCGGCCTTCCTAGCCGCGTTAGGTTCGCCAGCGTCTATCCGGATGGAAAACGGGATTCGGTGGATGGGGGCTTCATAGACTGGGCTTACGCCAGCCGCACGCTCGCGCCGGGGGAGGTGCTGAGGGTCACCGAGTTCTACTTCAAGACGTCGAGGGCGGGTAGCTTCATGCTAGAGGGGATGGGGGCGAAGGCGACAGTATGCGTCCTGCCTGCGTCGCCGTAGGGCCGCGCGAACTTTCGCTACCATAGAAAAGCGTTTTTTTTCTGCTGGGGGTGTTCTAATGTCTGGTTATAAATGGAGTGTCGCATGTTTATTTTGTGTTGAGGGTATGTCGGGCTGGTGGCGGGGACTCGGGCGGGTTCCGAGGGGGTTCCTTCAGGGCGCTGGGTTCCTAGCCTTCGTCGTGCTTCTGGTGGTCCTCGTAGACTCGGCGGCACCGTTCGGGGGTAGGCTCGACCCTGTGCTCGTAACGGATAGAGATGTCTACACAGTGGGGGAGACGATACGCGTCGAGACTTCGTATGTCAACCCCTACCACTACGTCGTCTCGTTCTCGCCCCCCTCCTCGCTTCCCGGCGTCTCAGGGCGCTACGATGGCGAGGCGTCCACGTCCCAATCAATGGTAAACATCAGCTGGGTGGCGCGGAGCTTCCCTGTGGAGCCCGGGGGCTCATTCATCATGTTCAGGGAGGAGTTCGCGGCGACGAGGGAGGGAAGCTTCGTGGTCAGGTGGATGGGACTGAGCAAGACGGTTCAGGTCCTCCGGGGTCCTAGCTGAGTGTTCTAATCTCTGGTTTGATAAGCGTGGCCTCTCAGATTATCCTGCATGTCGGGCTCCTCTTGGGCCGCGTTCCTCGCTTTCACCTTGGCCCTGGCGGGTTTCTCGGGGCTCAGCCTGACCGCCCCCGTCGGGTATCCAGAGGGTTCGCGGTTGGAGAATGGCCTCGTCAAGATTGTGATGTTTGAGCCGGTGGATTACAGGAGCCCCTGCTTCGTCTGGGGGCGGCTCGTCTACGTGAACCCGACCGACGTGGACCTCAGCCTCGACCTCTCGTACCCGATCCCATATGATGTATTCTATGTATCGGGGCGCATCGAGTCTGGGGGACTTGGCGGTGGGCCGACGAGGGTGAAGGTGCCAGCGCATGGTGAGTATCCGGCCGCATCAATCAGCTTCCAGGCCATGGCACCGGGCCACTATGAGGTTGAGTGTGGTGGGGTTAGTGGTGGCGTTGACGTGAGGGTTGGAGATGTCGTCATGAGGTTGGTGACGGACAAGCAGCTCTACCAACAGTTCGAAGGAGGAAAAGTAACGTTCGAGTTCTACAACCCCGGTTCTAGCCCGGCCTCGGCAACTCCACCGTCGCAGATCGAGCTCGGGTTTGAGATCAACGGTGTGAAGCAAGAAAATGGGCAGGGGGTCAACATCGACTGGGTCTCAGCCAACTTCACTGTGCCACCGGGGGGAACGTTCAAAATATTCACATTTACATTCACGACCTCAAAGGTGGGGCAGCTGACCCTGACTGGGATGGGGCTGAGGAAGACCGTGAAAGTTCTGCCCCTCGAGCCATAATCTGCTGGATCATCGCCTGTGTGGTGGCGGGTACTTGGGGTAGGCGACGCGACTGTGCCTCAGGTGGAGGTGCGCCATGGCCTCCGCGATCTCGAGGCTCGCCTCGGCGGGGTCGATAACGGGTAGGTGGATTGACTCGCGCAGGGGGTGGCCCATTGCGAACATTCCGAGGCAGTCGAGGTAGAAGGCGTCGTGCCCCTTCGCTTCGAGCTCCCGAATCGTCTTTTCGGTGAGGCGCATGGTCTTCGCCGTGTCCTTTCTCAGGTCGAGGACGGGGAGGGGGGCGGGGACCGCGACCGGGTTCCTTCCGAGGAGCTGGGAGAGCAGGCGCATAGACTCCCCTGGGCCGACGACGGGGACGTCGACGAGCGTGCGCGCCGCCTCCAACCCGGGGTCGCCGGCGCACCAGACGATGATCGCGTCCGCTCCCGACTTCTCAGCGGGGCCGACGAGCTTGAGGACCTCGGCGGCGGCCTGCGTGTGATCGACGGGGCTCTCTATGGCCAGTGGCCCTTCCCGCACACGCGAATATGTGATCTCGGTGCCCGAGCGGGCAATTGAGGTGAGGAAGTCGGTGCGGAGTCTTATGGCGGCGTCGTCGAGGCCCGTGATGGGGACGGCGAGATGAATCCTCAACGTAGATCAGTGAGTGTTGGGGTTGCAGGTGTATATCGCGCTTATGGCTTGCTACTGCTCATAACGAAAAAATACTTTTCGCATTTTTTCGGGGACTCATAAAAAAGATATGAGAAAAATAGTTTAAATTGTGACGCGGTAGCGGTCCATGAGCTCCTGGCGCTTGCCCTCGTTCCAACCCGTCACGTCCGTGTAGTAACCCGTTATCCTGCTCCACCACCTCACGTCCTCAGAGCCACACGACGGGCACGTCTTCAACATACCCGCCGTAGTGTGCTGGCACTTGCTGCACACCGTCAGGTCCTTCGTGTAGCTGAAGTACCCGATCTGGCTGTTCCTGCAGATGCGCTGCGTGAGCTTGTAGAGCGCCTCGGGGTCCGAGCACGCCTCGCCTAGCCAGGCGTGGAAGATGTTGCCGCCGCTGAGTATGGGGAAGAACTTGTGTTCTATGTCGATCTTCGTCCCGAGTGGGATGTGTGCCCCCACGTAGGTATGCGTACCGTTGCTATAGTAGACGGGGAGGTCCCTCTTCCCCTTCAACAGCGCTGCGGCCCCCTCCATGTCGCCCTTTACCGTACCGACGGCATGCTTCTTGTACGTCGGGGAGACGAGGTCCGCGATAGCGAAGGTCTGCGCAGTCGACTCAGCGGGCGTCCTCGCCAACATGATCTTGAACCCGTTCCTCATCTCGAGCCCCTTCCGGTACTTCTCCATGTCCAGCAGGAGCCTGATGGCGAGGCGCACCGAGTCAGGGTCCTCGTGCAGCTGCTTACCCGTGAAGTGCTGCACCATCTCGTTGACGCCGACGACGCCGATGACGTTCACGAGCTCCGAGAAGTCCACCGCGGGTGGCCCCAGCTGTCCCGTGTGGGGGTCCCTGGGGGTCTGGGTCGCGAAGGGCACCATCTTGTTTGCGAGGGCCTTCTTCATCCAGTGCTGTTTCGTCTTGAAGACGTCAACCGCCATCCGCATGTTCTCCTGCGCTGCCTCGAGCAGCTTGTCGTAGTCGCCGTTGGCGCGGTACGCCATCCTCGGCATGTTGAGGCTGACGACCTGCCAGCCGCCCATGCTGAAGTGCTGCCCGCCCTCGAAGTAGAGTTTCTCGTTGAAGTGGGGGTCAGTCTCCGGTGTGTTCGCGAACTGGTACGCGCAGCACTGGTAGCAGCTTATGCCGTTGCCGTAGCCGCGGTAGGTCGGGAGCATGTTGTCGAAGTAGGGTGCCCCGAACTTGCTCACGCTACTCGTGGACGAGCAGCCAGAGGTCATCGTACTCAGGCTTGAAGAACTCGGGCGAGACGTAGTTCTCGTTCTTGGGGAAGTTGAAGGGCTTGCCCCAGTAGTCCCCCTCGAGCGCCACCTCGGTGATGGCGCGGAAGAACATCTGGACCTCGTCCTCGTAGCTGCCGTAGGTGTCCGGCCCGACCCTGCCCTTCATGACGACTGGCACGTCGCGCCAGATCTTCGGCACACCCATCGGGAGCTGGATGTTACTGAACACCAGCTGCCCGCCACGCGTGACGTAGGTCTGCGTAAGCTCGTAGAACATCATCTGGGCGAGCTGCTTCACCTTCTCGTAGGGCAACCCCCTGAGGAAGGGCGCGAGGAACATCGTGTAGTACATGAAGCCCTGCCCACCGCTGAAGTTCGTCTGCCCCGCGGCCAACACCTTCACGCTGTGGAGGATGGCCACCTCCGGCTGCTTCGCCGGGCCCGCGACGCTGCTGCGGAAGCCCGAGCCGTCGGGGATGAGGCCGTAGTAGAGGAAATAGCGGAGGTCCCAGTCCTGGCAGAAGGGACGAGATCCAAAGTACTCCAGAGTATGGATGTGGATGTCACCCTGGTGGTGCGCCGTCGCAAGCGTCGGGTCCATCAGAAGCAGATACTGCTCCTTGCTGAGCCTGTCCGCCTTCTTCTTGTGAACCGTCTCAGGGTTCGGCTGAAGGTTCGCGTTCTCCTTCGCCTCAAAGCCACTGCCCGTGTCAATCTCATACGCGTCCACCACAGGCACACCGACACGCGTCAGGATGTTCCTGTAGATCTGGAGTTCGGGGGCGCTCTCCGACTCGCTCCACTCGAGGAGCACGTTGTTCGTGATCTCCCTCACCATCGGGCCGGAGACGACCTTGGGCTTGAAGAGCTTGATGCGCCTCTCGACCTCCTGGCTGAGCTTCTCCGCCCTCATGTTGCTCATGGGCTTCAGCCCGAACATCGTCTCAGCGAGCTCAGTCTCACGTACCAGTTGGTCGACTATGCGCGACTTGTTCCACTCCACGAGGTAGCCGTCGGTGGTGCGCACCATCGGCATACCCCTGTAGAGGCGCTCCGCTTTGTAGAACTGGTCTATGAACGTCTGGCCCTCGGGAAGATCCCTACCCCTCTTTAACATTCAGCACATCCCTCACTACGCCCTCGCTCATCACCCCACCGGGGAACATCTCCTCAGACGACGCGCACCGGTCCCCCACCTCAAGTATCGGTGGGTTACCGAACATGTTCCTCATGACGAACTCCGTCTGCGCCTCCGTGTCGAACCACTTCGCCTCAAAGGCCACGTGGCGCTCCTTCATCCATTCCTTCAGCTGCTCACACTTTTTACAATCCGGAAGGGAGTAGACCCTTGCGACGGAGTTCGATGCACTCATACCAAACATCACCGATGGAGATCGCTAGTTTAGATGATGCATGCTCAACCCGCGCTGTATAAGAACGTAGTCACGTGATTCATAATACTTCGAATAACGAATTTATTGGACAATCCTCTTTTCACTCACAATATATATAATTGTCTCAAAAAATATGAATCATACTAATGTATTACCAAATATCTACAATAGTTTATATATTCAGACATACCAAGTTACATTCCGTAAAAGATTCAAAGAAAACGGGCTTAAACATGACAATCATAGTCTGCCTCGTCGGCACCCACTTCCGCCGCCCCTTCGACGGCATACGCTACTGGAGCAAACACCATGGCATAACCAAGCTCTACCTGCTATACAGCAACGCCAAGGCCACAGATGAAACCGCGGTATTCAGCTACATGAGCCAGAAGAACGCCGAGGAGTTACGTAACAAGCTCGAGATCCTCGACCCTGAGCTCGTCGGCTTCGATCCGATGGACCACCGGAGCGCATTCAAAGCGATCTATAGTGTAGTAAGTAAGGCACGAGCCAGCGGCGAAGAGGTCCTCATCGACGTCACCAGCACCACCGACATTTCCCAAGGTGTAGCCCTTACTGTCGCCCTCATGTTCAGAAATGCCCGCGTTTACAGCGTTCCACCCGAGAAATCTGCCTGGTACGTCACTGGAAAGGTCGGTGATCCTCAGTTTGAGAAGTGGTTCGAGAACGCCCGCAATCAAAGCAGCAAGGAGCCTAAGGAAATACAGCTCCCAGGCTACCGCTTAGAGCCTAATACGAAGCATGAGGAGAAAGAGTGGGACCGCGAGAAGAAACTTTTAGTCCTACTACGTGAGAACGGCGGCGAGGCCGAGTCGATTAGCGATATTATCCGCTGGTTCGGCCACAAAGCGGCCAGCTCCACCCTTCGAAACAAGTTTAGTCGCATAGTAACTAAGCTCGAGATGAAGGGACTCATCGACGCTGAGAAGGGGAGCAAGATGAAGGTCATAAGCCTCACCGAGTTCGGTGAAATATTCGCGGAGGCGCTCGCGGAGCAGAGCGCAGTATAACGCTGGGTACCCGCGTACTGCAACACTTTACAGCGTAGAGTGAATAACTGATCCTCAGCATGGGTCCAGTTTTCCGTTTACCTCAATATGTAGTCGCCCACTCGCAAATGACCTGCGTAATATGTGATATTATTATTCGGATTATGTATTAGGGCATTCTCCTTTAGCTGAGGCGGAAAATAATCACCCCTAAACGCGCTCGGATTTAGCTAAGTTTTTAAACCAATCGCCCCGAGGCTACCATAAGAATCGAGGGATTATGCTTGCTAGCTGAGGTAGTTCTCACCCCATCAGAGGGGAAGAGGCTGATCGCTAAGGCGATAGCCCATATGGAGATAGTCAAACTCGCAAAGGAGAACGGTACCGTCATCGTCGCGACCAGCACGACGAACGCCTACGTCCTCGAGGAACTCCTAGGGAAGGAGATCAAGGAGAAGGGCATGTTCACGGCGGGCGTCGTGACAAAAGATGGGCTCCAGATCACAGAGGCAAAGGGTAGGGGTGATCACACAGTCATACAGAAGGGCAAGGTCAAGACCGTCAAGGTCCCCGAGCTCGGCGACATCCTCAAGGATATGGGCCCCGGCGACATCTTCATCAAAGGCGCGAACGCCATCGACCCCTTCGGCCAGGCTGGCATCCTCCTCGGAGGAAGCGGCGGAGGGACCATCGGCGCGGCATGGGGCTACCTCACGAGCAACGGGATAACAACCATCATCGCGGCGGGCCTCGAGAAGCTCGTCCCCATTAACCTCACCGACGCTGTCAACCGCATGGGCATCATGAAGGTCGACACCGCCCTAGATGTGAAGTGCGGTATGATGGTCATCGGCGGTTACATAATCACCGAGATGGAATCCTTTAAGGAGCTTTTCGGAGTCGACGTCGTACCAATCGGTGGGGGCGGCATCGATGGCGCTGAGGGCGCCAAGATCTTCCTCCTCGACGGCGAGGACGAAGCGGTGAAAGAGGCGGTCGCGATGGTAAAGTCCATACGCGGCGAGCCAAAGCTCACCACCCGCACCATCAAGCAGAAGTAGGCGCCTTTTCCAAGCGCCACTCAATCTTCTCCGCCCCGTTGAAGCGGGCGAAATCATCCAGTGTCTTTTGGAACTCGTTCTCGTACACCTCATCGGGCTTGAACCCGTCCTCGTACCAGAGACCGCGAACGATGAGCTTCTTCTCCTTCCTATCCAGCTTCGGGTCGAGGCGCCCCACGAATCTATCACCATATAGTATGGGAGTCGTGAAGTAGCCGTACTTCCTCTGCTCCGGCTTCAGGTAGACCTCCAGCGCCCGCTCGAAGCCGAAGAGTGTGTCGAGCCTATCGGCGTGCCAGAGGAGGCTGTCGAAGTAGTTGGCGAAGCGGACGCCATCGTAGCTCCAATCCTTTTCCAACTCCCCAAGGCGCGGCGTGTCATCCGCGAGGCAGTAGTAGGGGGTCTTCAGTCCATCGACGTTCAACCTCGCGGCGGCGCCCTCCTCAACGAGCCCATCGAGGAGAGCCTGAATCTGTTTCGTCGACAACCCGAGCTTGACGCACCACGTGTGATAATAGGATTTTACGTCGGCAGGTTTCGTGGCGCCGAGGCTGCCGAGGGTCCGAGTGGCAAAGAACCTGTTCCTCTCATCCTCCGTGGGCTCCGAGGCATCTATCCATGAAGGCAGCACCCTCTCAGTGAGGTCGTATATCCTCTGGAAGCCGTCACGGCGGGTCACCATGAGGTCCCCCGCGCTGAAGAGGGCCTCAAGAGCACGCTTCGAGGGTTTCCACCCCCACCATCCGCTGCTTGGCTTCTTCCCCTCGAAGTCGGCGCTTCCCAAGGGGCCCTCCTTCCTGACCCGCTCAAGGGCGGAGTCGACGAGGGCGGGGTCGACGCGGCTGAACCAGCCCGTGTGTATGACCTTACTCTTGGCCCTCTCCTTATTGGCGGCGATGAGATATCTCCAGTGGTCCATCGGCATGTAGCACATGGCGTGGCCCCACCCCTCGAAGATGCGCCTATCCTCGTACGCGAGGGAGTGAAGATCAGCTTTCTTGTATTGCCCTAGTCGGGTCCAGAGCGTGAAGTAGTGGGCTCGCTCCACGACGTTTATCGTGTCAATCTGGACACATCCAAGGCGCCCGATGGTCTCCTCAACCCTCCGCTTCGTCGCCCTCCCCGGCGGGTCGCCTATGCCCTGCTTCTCCAGCTGGAGCCTCCTCGCGGCGTCCACGGAGACATTCAGCTCTGAGACCATCCTAACACCTTTCAGACAAGCGCTTGATTAAGGATTCCATTTTTCACATAGATTTAAACCACTAAGGGTGAAGGGGAGATACAGGTACCTAAAAGTGGCTCCGGACCTTGTGGGGCAGATCGAGTTCTGGGGGATAGTGCTTTCACTCATTCTCCTCCCGGTACTCTGGATCCCGATAAGATAAGGAAAAGCCACGGATCATGAAAGACGCGACAAACTGCCCCTGGAACTCACCGAAGGAGCCAAGAAGGCTGGGCTACCGGGCATAGACTACAATGTGGTCTCCACTGAGGTATGAGCACCCTGACCTCAGGTAGTACGAGGAGAAGGTAAGGAAAGAGGCCGAGGAGCAGGCGAAGAAGAAGAGCGGGAAACCCGCCTGAAGGGATTAGTCCCCCTGCAACACGCTTAAAGACCCGGGCATAGAATCACGTGGGGATAAACGATGCCGGAGCAACCCGCCTGGGAGATAAAAAAGACCATTTACACACGCGCCGAGGAAGAACACGACCCCAGCCTCGGCCTCCCACCCGAGGACCGAAACCTCCAGCAGATGCTCAAGCGCGGCGTCGTCATCGTCGACAAGGTCCCCGGACCCACGAGCCACGAAGTAGTCGCTTGGGTAAAGAAGCTCATGGAGTTAGACCACGTCGGCCACGGCGGCACCCTCGACCCGAAGGTTACCGGCGTCCTACCCGTCACCCTGGAGGACTCGACCAAATGTGTCCAGGCCCTACTCGACTCCGGGAAGCAGTACGTCACCATAATGCGCACCCACGAGGACGTGGAGGAGAAGCATCTCGTGGAGACCCTGAAGCAGTTCGAGGGAGAAATCTACCAGAGGCCACCGCTCCGCTCGGCGGTCAGCAGGCGCCTCCGCACACGCTACATCTACAAGATAGAGTACATCGAGGGGGACGGCAGGAACTGGCTCTTCAAGGTCGACTGCCAGAGCGGGACGTATATCAGAAAGCTCTGCAGCGACGTCGGTGAGGTCCTCGGCGGCGGCGCCCACATGCACGAGCTACGCCGAACACGCAGCGGCCCATTCGTCGAAGCGCAGGCCGTCACGCTCTACGATATCGCGGACGCGATGGACCAGCACAGAGAGGGAAATGATGCGGCGCTGATGAAGATACTCCACCCCGTTGAGGAGGCGTTGGCCCTCCTCCCCCATATCTGGGTGAGGGACTCCGCGGTCGAGGCACTTTGCACGGGAGCCCAACTCGCAGTCCCCGGCATCCTCCGGCTGGAGTCGGGGATAGAGCCTAAGAGTCTCATCGCCATCATGACACAGCGCAACGAGGCCGTCGCCCTGATGAAGGCGGAGATGAACACCGACACCATCCTCAAGGAGGAGCACGGCATCGCCGCCATACCCGAGCGCGTCATCATGATCAGGGGCACCTACCCGAAGTCATGGTAGGCGCAACCAAACATTTTTCAGGTGTTCCATGCGGGTGCATCCACTCGAGCACTTGACAGTCAAACCCTTATCCCCCTATTACTGCCTCGATTAAATTCTAATCGAAGAGGTCAGGGAAATGAGCGAGGCCGCGCGTTGCCTTGTCCCTAAATTGATAAAAGACGGTCTAAAATGGTCCTAAACACCATTATGCCAAATAAGGCTACCAAGTAGACCCTTCTTTCATCGAGATCCTGTTCCAACACACTCAGCTATATATAGCGACGTCATCGGGGACACGTCGCCGGAACCATCTGAAACGCGTTGAAAACCATTGAATATCGATTGAAAACCGTTGCATTCCGTGTGCCTTCAACATCATTGAAGGGCGTGGATCGCGGTTCATTGAACGATGTGAATGGAGGCGGGGGAAGTGGACTGCTATTTAATCGAAGGCGTAACCCAGTCTAGATGTATTCAGTCATCGGTGTGAAGGGTGTCCCGTGGAAACACCTTATTAGTGGTTACCACTTATGGGAAACATCGTTGCAAACGGGTTGACGAAGGCTGAGGAGACATTGAGTGATCCTCTCAGCCGGTGATGGGGGTTATGACCGTTTAAAACCGGTATAATAATAAGGGGACAAGACAGCGCGCGGAGGTCCTCGCCCTGATACCCCACGCGGCTTATCACCTCGGTGCCATCCGCCAAATCGCTTTGTTGACCAAACAGCCGCATAAAAATGTAAAATAAGGCGAATACGTCGGTAATACTACGTTTATTTCCGAACAAATCTTATCTATTAGATTGAGAGAAATATTAAATGTGGGATGTGGGTTGAGTGCGATAGGACCGGCCAGGGTGGAACTGATTGAGAACAAGTTGATCGAGTTGGAAAAGGAGGTCGAGGAACTGAGAAGGATCATTATATTGTCTCGACTGAAGGTTCGCTCGATCAAGTCTGAGATAAACGTGAGTGATAATAAGTAAGAGACTGGCTCGCGATCCTCGATTCTTCCATCATCGTTTCTTTTTCAAACCCAAAACGGATAGCCTAAAAAACGCATCATTTCGCTTACCCTAGTGTGTCAGAACACTACTTCTCGGAGAGCCCGACCTCCCCCGAGGAGAGGGGCCTCATAAGGACGAAGCTTAGGGGCATCGACTTCGAGTTCGAGACAAGCTCGGGAGTTTTCAGCCACAAGCGCGTCGACTCGGGGACACGCCTGCTCGTAGAATCCATGACGCTACCGGAGAGGGGCAGGATCCTCGACCTCGGTTGCGGCATCGGCGTAGTCGGGATAGTAGCCGCGAAGCTCAACCCCGTCCTGGAGGTCTGGATGACGGACGTGAACAGCCGGGCGGTCTCCCTGGCGGAGTCTAACACGAGACGCAACAGCGTGAAGGCCACCGTGAGGCAGGGCAGCCTCTACGAGCCGGTCAAGGGTGTCAAATTCGACCTCATAATCACCAACCCACCAATGTCGGCGGGGATAGACGCCGTCGTGAGGCCCATGATAGAGGGTGCCCCTGCGCATCTCGTTGAGGGCGGAGCCTTTCAGTTGGTCGTCCAGTCAAACAAGGGCGGAAGAACCCTCTCTGGGATAATCGAGGAGGCTTTCGGGAACATCGAGGTCACCTCTAGGGGCGGAGGATTCAGGGTCTTCACCGCGAAGCGGCCCTAAAGAATTGAAAAACGGTTAGTCCTGCTGGGAGTAGGCCTCCTCGCCGTGCTCGGCGAGGTCTAGTCCCTTCTCTTCGTCCTCGGGGGAGACCCTGAGGGGAGAGAAGATGTTGATGAACTTGAGGAGCAGGTAGGAGCCGAAGAATGAGTAGGCGGCGATCACCACGACGGCGATGATCTGCGCAGTGAGTAGGTGGGTGTTTCCGAAGAGGAAGCCGTTTACCGAGGTCGGGTTGATGAGAACCGTGGCGAAGAGGCCGGTGGCGATGGAGCCCCAGATACCGCTCATGCCGTGGCAGGAGAAGACGTCGAGGGTGTCGTCGATCCTCGTCCTCGTCGCCCTCCAGTTAGACATCAGGTTCGAGAGCACTCCGGCGACGGCGCCGATTATGAGTGCCGAGATCACGTTGACGTAACCGGAGGCGGGCGTGATGGCGACTAGGCCACAGACCGCGCCAACCGCCATGCCGACCGCCGAGGGCTTGCCCTTCATGATCCAGTCGACCGCCATCCACGTGACGGCGGCGGCCGCGGCGGCGAGGTTCGTGTTCACAAGCGCAAAGACCATTATCGAGTCGGCCCCGAGGGCGCTGCCCGCGTTGAAGCCGAACCAGCCGAACCAGAGCAGCGCAGCCCCCAGGATGACGTAGGGGATGTTGCTCGGCTTCAGGGTCTCCTTCTTCTCAATGTCCTTCCTCCGCCCGATGACGATGGCGGCGGCTAAGGCGGAGAGACCCGCTGTGATGTGGACGACTAGCCCACCAGCGAAGTCAATCGCCCCGATGGCCTTGAGCCACCCGTCGGTGTTCCACACCCAGTGCGCCACGGGGCTGTAGATGAGCGTGGACCAGAGGATGATGAAGATGAGGAGGGACCGGAAGTGTATCCTCTCCGCGAAGGCCCCGATGATGAGAGCAGGGGTGATCGCGGCGAACTTGAGCTGGAAAGCGAAGAAGAGCAACTCGGGGATGAGCGGGGCGTAGGCCATGTTGGGCGCGGCGCCTATCCCGTTGAGCCCGGCCCACGAGAGGTCGCCGATGATGCCGTGGATGCTCGGCCCGAAGACAAGGCTATAACCCCAGAGGGTCCAGACGATGCTCACAACGGCGAAGATTATTAGACACTGAACCAGCGTCGATAGGAGGTTTTTCCTCCTGACAAGCCCCGCGTAGAAGAATCCCAGTGCGGGGGTCATTAGCATAACGAGAGCGGTGGCTACCGCAACCCAGGCGATGTCACCCGGATTCAATCAGTCAAACACCTTCACGGAAAGACGAAAAACAACGTATTTGAGGTTTATCCACCTAAAATAATGGATTATACTCCTAAATGTTCAGTGAATTGATGCAATAAATAGACGTTATAAGCTGAATTAACCCATTTTTACGTACATATTATGGGCCTTAGACGGGGGTTAATCCTAGTTTATCTTATTTTATGAGGTAATTTAGTCAGAAAATCTGTATATTAAGAATATTTGTTGATGATTACGGATTATGTCCGGTTTTTAGATGATGAAATATTTGGGGCAGACCTCAGCTCCGCCCGCCCACAGGGCGGTCTGGATGTTCTTAACGCCAGGTATGGCCGCTATCTCGCCGCCGAGCTTCATGAGGTGGCTGAAGTCGTGTATGACGCCGACGGCGAGGAGGTCGTGGTCGCCGACGGTCTTTGTGGCGACGATTATGTTTGGCATCTTGATGAGTGACCTAAGAATGCTGGTGGAGTCGGTCTTGGCGCCTCCGCTAGTGGAGACGTCTATATGGAAGGCAGCCATCCCCTCGTACCCTATCCTCCCCGGCTCAACGACTATGGTAGAGCCCCGGATCAGGCCCTCCTCCCTGAGCCTCTCATATCGCTTGATTACCGTGTCAGGGCTCTTGCCGAGGTCCTTGGCCATCTGACGGAAGCTGGTCCTCGCGTCCTTGGTGAGCATCTCCACAATCTTCTCGTCTATCTCGTCCATCACGGCGTAGCCCCCTTGACTCCCTCTAGCTCGAAGTTCTCGGGGCATAGGAGTATGTCCTCAGCCCAGATACTCGTGGTGACCACCTTGACGTCGGGGTGCGCCTTGGTCCTCTCTATGAAGGCGTTTAGCTCGTTCACGTTCCCGAAGGCGACGATGGCGAAGACGTTCTGCATCCCGACGCTTGGGGTGCAGAAGATGACCCCCGGCTCCCCTCGCAGGCTGTGTACGACCTCATCGACGCGCTTGGGGTCGACGCCTATCTCGAGGCTGGCGGCACACTCGAGGCCGAGGTGTCGGGGGTCGAGGAGAATTGTTGTCCCTTTGACGATGCCGGTCCTCTTGAGGCGTTGGAAGCGCTTGATTATGGTGTCGACGCTGACGTCGCACTCCACGGCGATGTCGGCGAAGTTTGTCCGTGCGTCCCGCTGGAGGCTCCGGATGACCCGGATGTCTGTCTCGTCGAACTTCATGCCGCGGCTCGGATGTTGATCGGGCGTTCTTGCCTAAAAGTTTGACCTTTATTCGGACGTTTCCGGGTTTTCCCGGTAGAAAATGGCGACGTTGCCGATGACGTCTACGAGAGCGGAGCTTGTGGCGCCTGCTATCTCCTCGCTTAGTTCATTGCGGGTCTCCTTGAAGCCGAGGAACTTGACCTTGATGAGCTGGTGGTCGGTTAGCGCCTTGTCTATGTGTGCGAGGGATTCGGGTGTGACGCCGTACTTTCCTATGTGGGCGACGGGGTCGAGTTCGTGTGCCTTCGCCTTGAGTTCGGCGCGCCTCTTGGAGGTGAGTTCCATCGTTGCACCTCCTCTAGAATTGGTTGTGGGGTATTTGGGTTTAGCCCTGTTTTGGTTAAGGCTTTATAGAGTTGAGCGTGTGGTATTGGATGCTGGAGCCCGGTCGTCTAGTGGACAAGGATGGAGGGCTTTGGACCCTTAGACCGGAGTTCGAATCTCCGCCGGGCTACAGTATAAATCATCAATTACTTACGTTTCAAGTAAAAAATGATAGTAATTAGGATCAAACCACAGAAGATGATCTCCGGCGAATAGGCGGGTATTCCCTCAGCCGGCGCTATATCAGGAGGCTTAACTGAACTAGTGAGGCATCCGCTGTTCCCAGGTCCCGCTTGATCCACTATAACTAAGGGCCCAGGTGTCGCCGTAGGATTGAAAGTCGGGCGGAGACCCAGTGATTCCTCCGAATAGAATCATTTTGTGATTGACTCGGTCGTATGCCATCGACGTGTCCAGTCGGGATGGAGGCCGAGCACTGCTTGTTATTTCAGTCCATCTGTTGGAGGCGTAGTCGTAACTCCAGGTGTCGTTTCGTATAGTTGCAGTGAAGCCATCGAAGCCACCGTATATAATCAGTTTGCCTTGATCCGAGTCGTATGCAGCCGCGAGCCAGTAGCGCTCATCTGGTTTTACGGGTGTCTCCCGCATCGACCAGATCATTCGACGCTAGGTCGTAGACCCAAACGTCGTTTGAGTAGCCATGGGTCGAGTTGCCGAAACCCTGCTTGGTAACCCAGTGCCCCCCGAACATGAGGAGCTTCCCGTTCCGAGTATCATACACCATGCTCGAACCATACTCACCGATCGCCCCGCTTGGTAGCGGCTTACTGGCGGGATTCATCTCAGTCCACACGTTAGTGGAAGGGTCGAAGACCCATGTATCCCCGAGGATGACGTCGTTCTGCCCGTATCCGCCGAACATCACTACCTTCTTGTTTGCCTCGTCGTACGCCATGGCGGCGGATTGCCGGGCCGGGGGCCTCACCGCGGGCGTGATCTGCGTCCAAGTTTTCGCTCTGATGTCGAATATCCACGTGTCGTCGAACCGCGCTTCCCCCCACCCCCGAAGAGGACGAGCCTCTGGAGGTCGGGCACATACGCGACCGAGTAGAGGAACTTCGTCGGGGAGTAGGAACTCGTGGCAACCTGCGTCCAGGTGTTCGCCGCGTAGTCGTATGACCAGAGATCGCTGTAGCCCTTCCAGTCGCCCCCCTCCTGTATCCCCCCGCCGTAGAGCAGAGTCCTCCCCGACGCCTGATCGAACACCAGACGCATAGCCTCCCGCTTCGAGGGCGAGGCATCGGCAGATCCTGCAGGAGGGAGCGCCAGGGTCGAGGAATAGATGAGTAGAAATACAAGGCCCAGACGCAGAAGCGCAGCTAGCTTGTGCAGTGGAACAGGTACCTGCACCACCATCTCTCGCACCTCCTGTAGAACTCACCGATCCTCCTCACGGCAGGATCATTCGCCAACTTGAATATCATAGCCTCAACATCATCAAAACCCATGTGTTCTCACCACGCGTCTAATACCGAACAGAATCACCAACCCCACACCGAGGACCGCGGCCTCGATGGGAAACCCGGGCACCGCCCCCTGACCCGATTTATCCCCGGGTAAAGTACCTTCACTCGGGGCTTCACCCAACCTCACCGGGTACCTGTCGACCGAGTTCACTGACCCATCGATCTTGTACCCACCCGCTCCACCGTAGTCGGACCACAGCGTTCCCCAACTTCAGCTCCTCGCTGAACCAGGCGTTCCCGACTCCCTCGTCGAGCGCCTGACTACCCACCTCGAAGTGGTAGATGGAGTCCCAGTCGTAGGATTCTATGCCAGCGTTGTCGATGAGGGTGTTGTTGTAGATGAGGTTCCCCTGGGAGGAGCGGATGACGAAGACGCCGTGGGCTCCGTTGCCGACGATCGTGTTGTTGACCACCACGTTCCCGTTGGAAAAGCGAAGGCTTACCCCGTGGTACCCGTTGTGACTCAGGTCGTTCCCGGCTATGACGCAATCATCGGAGTAGTTCG
Organism: Candidatus Bathyarchaeota archaeon; assembly: GCA_963769425.1. Lineage (GTDB taxonomy): Archaea > Thermoproteota > Bathyarchaeia > TCS64 > TCS64 > UBA8941. The sequence goes on from CAVYLP010000006.1 coordinate 95,995, forward strand.
TGTGGATGCCCTCCGTGAACCCGGTGCAGTTATTCCCGACGACCCTCACCCCGTCGGCACCGAGAACTATCCCACCCCCATCCCCCGTGTTCCCGGTTATCAGATTCCCATCAAGCGTCGCCGTGCCCGGGGACACATCGTGAACCAGTATGCCGATGTAGTCCGCCTTGATCTCGCACCGAGTAATGACGAAGTACGCGTGGGTGTTGACGACCTCGATCCCGTTGGACATGTTGCCCCTCGAATCGATCCTGAGGCCTTCGATGACGTAGGGATCCCCCTTCACCCCGCTCCCCTCGTACCCATTCGCGACGAAGTCACCGTCCGAGTCGATCACAACTGGCGAGGACTCAACGGTGGAGTAACCCATCGCCAAATGGGAGAACAGGCCCACGCAGGCGAGCACCGAGACTAGAAGGAGTAGCCGATTCAACTCAACGAGTCTATCGATGGTTCAAGGGAAAAATATAGTTAAAGACCGTTGCTGGGATGGCAGGATCAATTCTCTTGGGTCTCAGCTTTTACGCGCCCGTTGCGGGCCACGTCTTTAACTACTGGCTAAGCCGCTCCCGGCTCTCGGCGATCTTCTTTGGGAGCCAATCGCGCTCCTTACCCTTGGACCTGGCCCAGTAGTGCTCAAAGAGGTCGAGACACCACCTGTGGAACTCGGGGTCAGCCGACATCAGGCCGGTGTAGTCGAACCGCCCGTCGAGGCGGGGGAAGCTTAGGGAGAGCCACCCCCTTCTCGGACATCGCCAGAAAGAAGTCGCAGCTCTCCATGGTGTGGTTGACGAATTGCCCGCTCCTCAGCGCCTCATCGTACGTCGGTGTATTACGGTAGTCGGGGGGGACGACTATGTCCACGGGGTCGAGGAGCCTCTGCTTTACGCCCCTCTCGAACGCCTTCTCCGCGTATGGAACGATCGTGATCATTAATCGGTCGGTCACCCTGAGAACGTATTCTTCCGCCTCCATGTACATCCTCTCGACGTTCTTGAACACGACCATGACGTCGTCTATGAGCTGGGAGTTGCTAAGCTCGCCGAGACGCATCTGGAACATGGGTGGTATCCGCTCGATGGTGTGCCCGAGGAAGTAGTCGCGGTGCATCGTCGAGAATTCGAGGGGCCTCAACTGGGTGAGGACCTGGGAGGCATACGGCGTCAGCTTGATTACCCCGTCAGGCTCCTTCGCCACGAGCCCCACGGAAGCGAGCCTCGATATGTGCCTGCTACACTCCTGATTCGTGATCTGGAGTTCCCTTGCCAGTGAGGTGAGCTTGCTCCGCCGCTCCCCGATCATCCGCAGGATGCCGATGCGCTCCTCGCTTGAGAGTTCAAAGAGGAGGTCGCAGAGATCCCCCATCTTCACGTCCACGTTTGATGCTTTGTCCCAAGCAGTAATAAAATGCGTGTATGCGGGAGAAGGGTCACGGTCAGCTCCAGGAGACGACACCACACTCGTCGACGCTAGCAGGGCCGTGACGACCGAAGGGATTAGTAGTACAATAAGCGATGTCACCGGCAGGATCTGGCCGAGTTGTGCAGCTCCCGACGGTAGGTTGAGGATCTGGTTCACAGCGAATACGTTCTCGAATATGATGATAATCGGTAGCACCGAGACGGAGAGGAAGACGTAGCGGTTCTTCGTCGTCTCCTGGAGGTCCTTCTTGAAGATCTCGACCACGGCGGCCCAGTTCATTGCGGGGCCTCCTTAGACGACTTAACGAGCCTAAGATAGACTTCCTCAAGGCTGTGCCGGACCTCGCCGACGAACTGGACCCTGTACCCCGCCTTGACGAGGAGGTCCACGATCTGCGGGTTCTCATCCTCTGGGTCCTCGACCTCGAGTACGAGCTTGTTCTCGGAACGCTCGGCGGAGCGGACGAAGGGAAGGGCGCGCAGCTTCGCGACGACGCCGTCGTCCGCGGCCTTGAGGTGGAATACTATGGTGCGCTTGAATAGGTTGGCCCTGAGGTTGTCGGGTGTGTCGAGGGCAATGAGGCCCCCCTGTATTACGGCGACGCGGTCGCTGAGCCGGTCCGCGTCGTCTAGGTTGTGGGTGCTAAGGACGACGGTCTTCCCCTTCGCCTTGAGGTCGAGTATGAAATCCTTCACCGTCTTCGAGGCGACTGGGTCGAGGCCGGACATAGGCTCGTCCATGAAGACGTACTCAGGGTCATGTAGGAGGGCGCGAATTATGGCGAGCTTCTGCTTCATCCCCTTCGAGTAGGTCTGAACGGCCTCCCCACGCCTCTCCCAGAGGTCAAAGGACTGGAGCAGGTCGTGCATCCGCGTCCCGAGTTGGGGCTGCTTCACGCCGAAGAGCTTGCCGTAGAACTCTAGGTTGCGCTGGGCCGTGAGGGTGTCGTAGTGGCCGGGGACCTCGGGCTGGACACCCACGTTCCTGTGCACCTGCATGGGGTTCCGAGTCACGTCTACGCCCTCGATTGTGCACGTGGCTTCAACGCTTGGATAATTTTATTTAAAGCTATTTTAGAAGAAAAAAGCACACACGACACCTTAGGAAGAAGAAAAGCTGTGCTAGTCTTGCTGGGCATAGGCTTCCTCGCCGTGCTCAACGAGGTCGAGGCCCTTCCTGCTCCTCCTCTGGCGTAACCCTGAGGGGGGAGAAGACATTGATCACCTTTAGGATGATGTAGGTCCCCACGAAGGAGTAGGCGCCGACCACGGCGACGCCGACGAACTGCGCGAAGAACAGGTTTGTGTTCCCGTAGAGGAGGCCGTTCGAGCCCGCGGCGTTGACCGCGACCGTCGCGAAGAGGCCAGTTGCAAGTGACCCGATGATGCCGCCGACGCCATGGCACGCGAAGACGTCGAGTGAGTCATCTACCTTGAGCCTCGTGGCCCTCCAGTTGGAAACGAGGTTTGATACGACGCCGGCGGTCAGACCTATGAGTATCGCCGCCCAGGGGGCAACGTAACCCGAGGCGGGTGTGACCGCCGCGAGACCACAGACCGCGCCCACAGCCAGACCGACGACCGAGGGTCTACCCTTACCCATCCAATCGACGGCCATCCAGCTCACAGCCGCCGCAGCGGCCGCGAGGTTCGTGTTCACGAGGGCATAGACCGCGACGGTGTCGGCGGCGAGGGCACTGCCAGCGTTGAACCCGAACCAGCCGAACCAGAGTATCGAGGCACCCAGGATCACGTAGGGGATGTTGCTCGGCTTCATCTCCTCGTGGTTCTCCACATCTTGCCTCCTACCGATCACGAGGGCAGCCGCGAGCGCCGACAACCCAGCAGCCGCGTGGATGACTATTCCACCGGCGAAGTCGAGTGTACCCAGCAGGTGGAGCCAGCCGTCGACGTTCCACACCCAGTGAGCCACCGGGCTGTAGATGAGGGTCGACCACGCGATTATGAAGATGAGGAGCGACTTGAACCTCATTCTCTCCACGAATGCCCCGATGATCAGAGCGGGGGTAATCGCCGCGAACTTGAGCTGGAAAGCGAACTGGAGCAGCTCGGGGATCGTCGGGCCGTAATTCGGGTTAGCCGCGGCGCCCACGCCGTTAAGCCCGAAGTTGGCCAAGCTCCCGATGAAGCCCCCGATCGATGGCCCGAAGACGAGGGTGTAACCCCAGAGAGCCCAGACGATGCTCACGATCGCGAAGATAACAATGCACTGAATGATTGTTGAGAGGATGTTCTTCCTCCTCACCAGGCCACCGTAGAAAAAACCGAGGCCCGGCGTCATGAACATGACCAGAGCAGTAGCAACCATAATCCAGGAAATATCGCTGCGAACTTATCATCCAAACACCTTGTCAAGGGGTCCAAAATACGATATTTAGAGTTTTTCTGCAAAATAATTACGGAAAATTTATGATTGTCCTGTAAAGACTAAGGATAATTCTACGTTTTCTATCTAAACGCCACTATTTCTAATATATACCAAGATTCTACGGGAAAAATGCGGGGGGAAACTGAATATTTCCAAAAAAATCGAACAGTTATCTACAAACAACTGGAAAGAGCCGAAAAAGGTATGAAAGCTTGTTTCCGAAGAATCTCCGGTTATGAAAACCGGAAGAAATCGACTAAAACGCGTCTTAGATTAGATTATGAAGTATTTAGGGCAGACCTCGCTCTCGCTCGCCCAGAGAGCAGTCTGTATGCTCTTGATCCCGGGTATCGCGGAGATCTCCTTCCCTAGACTCATTAGGTGGTTGAAGTTGTGGATGACGCCTATCGCGAGCAGGTCGTGATCCCCTACCGTCTTCGTGGCCACGATTATATTTGGCATCTTGATCAAGGTCTTCAGGATCTTCGTCGAGTCAGGCTTAGCGCCGCCGATCTGAGAGACGTCAATGTGAAAAGCCGCCATCCCCTCGTACCCGATCAGCTTCGGATCAACAATCACTGTCGAGCCCCGTACGTCACCCGAGTCCAGGAGACGCTGGAAGCGATTGATTACCGTGTCTGGGCTCTTGTCGAGGACCTTCGCTATCTTCCGGAAACTCATCCTCGCGTCCTCGGTGAGCATCTCTATGATCTTCTGGTCGACCTCATCCATGCTCATCGGCTCTCCTTTAAGAGCTCAAGCTCGAAGTTCTCGGGGCAGAGGAGGACATCGTCAACCCAGATGCTCGTCTTTAGATCCTTTACGTGGGTGAGCGCCTTGACGGATTCCCTGAGTAGGTTAAGCTCCTTCATACTCCGGAGGACGGCGATGGCGAAGATGTTCTGCATCCCCATGCTGGGGGTGCAGAAGACGACGCCGGGCTGCTTCTTCATAGCGGCCACCACCTCAGCGACATCGACGGCGTCGACGTTCACCTCGAGGCTAGCAAGGCAGTCCATCCCCATGAGCCTCGGCTCGAGGAGGATCGTCGTCCCCTTCACGACGCCGTTCTTCTCCAGGCGCTGTAGGCGCTTTATGATAGTGTCAACGCTGACGCCGCACTCCTTGGCGATGTCGGCGAAGTTTGTTCGGGCATCCTTCTGCAGGTTGCGGAGCACCCTGACGTCAGTGTCGTCGAATTTCACTCTGGCACCACGTACGTACCGTAATTACCTCCCTTTTAACGATCGCTATTTTCGGACAATTGGTTGTTAAAAGGTCATATTTCTGCGAATATGTTTGTTTGTCCGGTTCAACTTTAATAATCGGACAATTTACGAAACAGAGGGTATATTTATCGATGAAAAATGGGTCGTTTTATCCCCTTGCACAATTTCACTCTCCGTGATCAAGGTTTCCGCCCCCAGCGCCCCAAAACGGGCTTTCACGCGTTTATATACGCTAAATCTTGAGATATAATCGGATAAGACTTGAAGAGAGCCTTCCTCTACGGCGGGAAGGTTGAGCGGCTCCGGGTGACGGTGAGGCTATCCTGATCGTACTCAGCCTCGCGGCGTGCGATCACGGTCAGCTGATACGCCTCTGAACGGAACAAGTTCTATCCATAGAAGCGGATAGATTAGGTATGTTGGATTTCACCCGGTTCGGTGGGACGCAGGTCGTCGACTGCCACGTTCACCCTTGGCCGCCTTGGAAGGCGGACACCAAGCTGGATGAGGCGGCGCTAAAGTCAAAGTCGGCTGGAGCTCACGGAGACCATCACCACGGGGCGGTTGAGCCAGATGCACGTCTACGGGAACCCTGACCACGCTGCCCTATACCTAAAAGCTGCGAACCCCGGGTTACTCTACGCTGGGGGCTACGCGCCGTGGAGCTTCGACGCTAAGGGGTGGATGGGCACGGATTGGTCCAGATACGTCGAGTCGCTCGTGACTCTCGGCTACGACGGGATCGGGGAGATGGGGGCGAAGCCGGTGACCCGGGACAGGCACACGCCCCTCGACTCCCCAGCCTACGAGGGGTTCTGGGGCGCCTGCGAGGACGCGAGGTTCCCAGTCGTCTGCCACGTGGGGACCCTGAGGAGTTCTGGAGCGAGGAGCAGACGCCTCAGTGGGCGAAGGCGCGGGGCTGGGGCTACTACAGGGGGGACTACCCCGCCCTTGAGGAGCTGTACGGTGAGGTGGAGAACTTCCTCATCCGCCACCCCAGGGTCACCGTCGTCTTCCCCCACTTCCTCTTCCTCTCACCACACATGGAGAGGCTCGACGACTTCTTCAACCGCCACCCAAGCGCAAACGTCGACCTCACACCCGGCATAGAGCTCGTCTACAGCATCAGCCGCCGAAGAGACGACTGGCGCCGCTTCTTCACTCGGCGCGCAGACAGGATACTCCTCGGCACGGACATAGGCATGAGCAAGACCGTCGAGGAACACCTAGCGCGAATCTGGATACTCCGCATGTTCCTCGAGACGAGGGAGGAGTTCTACACACCCGACTCCGCGGACGAGTTGCTCACCCGCTACGAGGAGCCGTTCATCGGCCTCGACCTGCCGAAGGCCGCTCTGGAGAAGATATGCTCAGGGAACTTCCATCAGACTCTGGGGAGCGAAGCCGAAGAGCGTCGACGTGAAAGCCGCAGCGGCTGCGTCAGAGAAGAATGGGCACGTCAGGCGTCGCGAAGGCATTGAAAAGCGTAAGGTAGCGAGAATTATTCGGCCTCTATCTTCTTGGGGGCCTCAGCACGCTTCACGAGGTCCCTGACCGCCCCCGCGAGCTCCTCGCACGCGACGCGGCGCACCTCGACCGAGCCGTCGACCTCCGCCTCGGCGACGAGCTTGTCGACCTCCCTCCTCTCGGCGGCGACCTTCTCGAGTATCACGCCCCTCTCCTGCTCGTACTCACTCTGGAGTACGGCAAGCTCCTCAGCGAACTTGGCCTTGGTCACCTCCACGCCCTTCTCCGCGTCGGAGAGCCTCGACCTCGCCTCCTCCTCCATCTTCGCCTTGCTCTTCGTGAAGCGCTCCAGGAACCCGACCTTCGACTCGAGCACCTCATCCAGCTTGGCGCGGAGCGCCTCGACGCTGCTCGTCAGCTCCTTGAGATTGGCGTCCCTTCGGGTCGCTTGCTCCCTCAGCTTCTCGTCGTGCTCCTGCTCCGCGTGGAAGAGAAGGTCCTTGGAGCCGTGTAGGCCCATGATGGTCGCCTCCCTCGACGCCTCCTTCGTCTGCTCCGCCTTCAGCGCCGCCTCGACGGCTGAGAGGATGCTGGCGCGCTCCTCGCGGAACTTGTCGTCCAGCTCGACGACCTTGCTCGCCTCGAAGTCGTCGAGGACGCTGCCGAGGCTCTTGAGCCACCTGTCGAAGTGCTGGTTGAAGGGCGCCATCGCGAATGTCTGCGAGCCGAGGGTCTCGAGGCCCGCGATGCTCCTGTCGACGACCTCTTTAGGGTCTGTGCACCGCATCTCTGCCCGGCGTGACCCGGAGGCGTGAGTCGTCGTCGCCTTCTTCGCCTTGGCCTTCTTCGGCCTGTCGAAGCCCCTTGGCCTGCTTGATCGGGCGCCACCTGCGCTCGGTTGATAACTCATGAAGATAGAAGGAGCGGGAGGGAGTATTTCTAGGCTCGGACCGCGGGTGTCAGTCCTTAGCGTCTTCGAGTGCCCGCGCGAGCTGGTCCGGGCACGAGGTCCCTCTGCCGCTGCAGTCGATGCCGCGGAGCCTCCTGATGACCTCGTCGACCTCCATCCCCTCGACGAGGCTGGCGATGCCCTGCAGGTTCCCCTCGCATCCGTCGACGAACTCGACGTGCGAGACGCGCCCGCCATCGATCGGTGAAGAATATCCTCTCCGAGCAGACGCCCTCGGGTGTGTAAGACTTCTCCTCCATGCAAATCACTAGCGATGATCGGGGATTAGACGCCTCCGCCGTTTTTATACCATTTCCCGGAAAACGGGCTAACGCGGGTCGTTGTGGTGGGTGGCGTCGTAGAAGTAGTCCATGTACGTGGCAGCAGCTCGTCTCGGGGCAGAGCCTGCTACAGACGTACTCGGGGTAGACTAGCGAGCTCCTCGTCGACCTCCTCGGCCTCGAACTCCCTGCCGCAGATCGCCTTGAGCCTCACCAAGGGTGATCAAAACTGGGAACGCTCGCCCCCTTTAAGGCGTTTCGACCGTGGCCTACTTTAGCTTCTCCCTCGGTATCTTGACGGCGAAGCGGCACTTCTCACCGCCGGCGAGGACGCTCTCCAGTACCTCGACCTCAAGCGGGACCCCGAGGACGACCTCTAGGGGCAGCTTCTCGAAGCCAGCGCTGCAGTAGCAGAACGTGCCGAGGGGCCCCTCGGTGCCGTTGAGGATGGCCTCGCGTGCCAGCTGACAGTGGCAGGCGTAGTAGCGGCGCATCCTCGGGTCCTTCTCCTTGAGCCACTTATCGGGGGCGAAGGGTATCTTGCTCTTCAGCACCACATCCCCGTCGAGGACGCCGTTCTGGATCGTCTGGTCACCTCCTCACGTACTCGACGACCTCCGGGGTGATCACCTGCTCGTACCAGAGCCTCCCCGACCTCATCGCCTCCTCGAGCTCCGCGACGAGGCGTCCGTGCTCCCCCGCGAGGAACTCCTCCATCGTCCCCGCCTCCTCGAATCGCTTCTTCATCTCCGAGAAGGCCTCGACGGGTATCCTGTGGTGGTTGCCGGTCAGGACCTTCTTCACCTCCTCCGGCGAGAGGCGGGCGTTGAGCCTGTCCGAGCAGCTCCTTCGTGCAGGTTGGGTAGGCACTCGGGTGGGGAGCCGAGCGGGCGGTTGCGTGAAGCCATCGAATACCTCACCGCGCTTCCCTCCCTCATCCAGCCGAGTCTCTCCCCGATGCTCGCGTAGACGCCCCGACCACCGAGGATCGCGGCGAAGTAGGCGTAGAGGTCGTTCCTCTTAGTCAGCCAGAAGTAGCGGGCGAGGGCGAGCAGGCGGTCTTCCGTGTTCAACCCCGCCTCGATAAGCCCCGATACGTACCCCTTAATGTCCCCGAGGAAGGCCGACTCCAGGCCCTTCCCCTGCGAGCGGAGAACATCCTCGAACCCCCTGACGGCGACCACAGCGGCATCCACTGCATCCGCCTTCATCCCACGTCCCACGAGGTAGTCACGATACACTTTCTCCTCCAACACAAACACCCCTGATCAGGGAGACGGGGCATCGAACTGAAAAAATATCCGAGGAATCCGTAGCTATGAGGTCAACATTAGCAAATAGTGGAAAAAGGTGCGGAAAACGATTTCTAGTCCTACATTTTATACGCGTTGAGGTGGAGTGAGTGGTACTCCCAAGGACTGGGCGTGTTCTGGAATGCAAGGCAAGGAAGGAGTGACGATCAGGAGGAACGTGTGCCAGGTCTGCTACTGTGACTGCGGCATGCTCACCTACATGAGGGGAGGGAAGGTCATCAAGGTCGAGGGGGACCCTGAGAACCCCCACAACAGGGGCGCCCTCTGTGCACAGGGTCGATCCGCACGGCAGATGCTCTACAACCCCGACCGCCTAAAGTACCCGCTAAAGAGGGTGGGCGAGAGAGGGGAGCGGAGAGTGGGAGCGCATCACCTGGGACGAGGCCCTCGACACAATCGCTGAGAAGACTCCTCGAAGTCAAGAAGAAGTATGGCCCCGAGGCACTCGCCTTCGTCAAGGGGCCGACGAGGCCAGATGATCGAGCAGGTCTTCCAGCGCTTCTGCTACGCCTATGGGACACCCAACTATTCGGGGAACTGGAGCTACTGCGTCGGCCCAAAGATGATAGGATACACCTACACATACGGAAAGACACCGCAGGGCTCACCCTATATGCCTTGGAGCGACTTCAGGAACTCAAAGTACATAATGCTCTTCGGCACAAACCCCGCGCTGAGCTTCATCCATCGCTACCCCCGTATCATGTCGGATATCCTCGACGCGAAGGAGGCAGGGGCCAAAGCTCGTTGTTGTCGACCCACGCTTCACGGAGACCGCTTCGAAGGCGGACATCTACCTCCCCATCAAGCCGGGGACGGACGCGGCGCTCCTCCTCGCTATGATTCGGACCATCATCAGCTGAGGGGCTGCACGACACTGAGTTCGTCGAGAAGTACACCATCGGCTTCGAGAGACTGATGGAGCACGTTCAGAAGTACACGCCCGAGTACGCGGAGGAGATCACGGGTATCCCCGCTGAGCAAATAGTTGAGGTCGCGAGGCAGTTCGCGGCGGCGAAGCCCGCGTGCCTCGACAGGCGCGAGGGGGTACTCCACCACACGAACTCGACCCACACACTACGCGCCATGGCGATTCTCCTCGCCATCACGGGGAACGTCGACAAACCGGGTGCCCTCCTCTTCAACCCCGGCGTCAAGCTGGGGAACATTACGCGGAAGGAGAGACTCAAGTCGAAGCCCATCTGGGCTGAGAGGTTCCCTCTCGTCGAGGACGCCACCGCCATCTTCGCCGAGGCCATACTCACGGGGAAGCCCCACCCCATCAGGGCGATGATGTGCACAATAGCCAACCCCATACAGGAGTACCCTAACACGACGAAGGTCAGGGAGGCGCTCGGTAAGCTCGACTTACTCGTCGTCGACGACCTCTTCATGACGGAGACGGCGAAGATCGCGGACATAGTACTCCCCGCCTCCACATTCTTCGAGAAGACGGAGCTCTGCAAGACGCAGAACCTCGCCCTCACAAAGTACTTCCAGGTAAGCCACAAGGTGATGGAGCCGCTCTACGAGAGCCTCCCCGACTGGAAGTACATCTGCCTCCTCGCCAAGAGGATGGGACTCGAGGGCTTCGACTACGCCGACGAGGAGGAGATCATAGACGAGATCATAAAGCCCCTCGACGTGAGGGTGGCTGACCTCGGCGAATCCGGCGTTTACTCGGTGCCATTCGAGGTCGGGCTGCTGCGCAAGAACGGCTTCTGCACGCCATCGGGGAAGATAGAGCTCTACTCCGAGCAGATGAAGCAACTCGGATACGACCCCCTGCCGAGCTACGTCGAGCCGCCCGAGACGGGAAGGAGCAGGCCTGATGCCGCGAAGAGGTACCCGTTCACCCTCATTACCGGCTCGAAGACCGCCGTCTACCACCACTCCCAGCAGCGCAACTACTCGTGGCTGAGGGAGTACGTGCCCGAGGCCGTCGCCGAGTTGAACGAGAAGACCGCCGCACGCCTAGGCATCGAGGAGGGGGACACGGTCGTCGTCGAGGGCCTCAGGGGGGAGGCGACCATGAAGGCCAGGCTCACTGGCGGGATACTCGAGGACGTCGTCAGCGTCACCCACGGCTGGGAGGGGAAAGCGAACATCAACTACCTCACCGACGACACGCAGCTCGACCCCGTCGCCGCGATGCCCGCATTCAGGACCATCCTATGCAACGTCAGGAGGGCCAACCCATGACAAAGGCTTTCCTAGTCGACCTCGACAGGTGCATAGGTTGCTACGCCTGCGAGATTGCGTGCAAGGACGAGAACGACCTCGCTCCCGGCGTCAGGCGTGTCAGGCTCAACCCCGTTGATGTGGGCGAGTTCAACAGGTTCTACGTCCCCGTCTTCGAGATGGAGAAGCGCGGCGTAGGCGCCTGCACGCTCTGCCCGCAGCTTCAGGCCGAGGGCAGGAGGCCGGCGTGCGTCCACAACTGCCTGACGAACGCGCTCCACTTCGGCGACTCAACCGAGATCGAGGCAAAAGCGAAGGGCATGGCGGGAGAGAAGCTCGCAGCCCCACACAAAAGGGCAAATGTCGTCTACGTGTCCCGGAAACCTATCGGCGACCCAGTCAAAAAAATAGTCTCAGGGCGTCTAGGCTCTCTCGATCCTTATCTTCTGGGCGCCCTCCCAGAGGACCTTCCTCCCCATCTCCGGCAGCTTCTCCAGCCCCTCCGTCACCACGGCGAAGTGGTTCCCCTGAAGCAGCCCAACCTTGCTCGAGAAGATCGCCGAGCCGTAGGGTATGAGAAGCTCCTTCTCGCTGATGCCACCGGGGTAGTAGAGGAGGTCGCCGCGGCTCGGGTAGCAAGTCTGGTTCTCAGCCGGCACCTCGATACCCACAGGATCCATGGGGAACCAGACAGACTCCCCGCTCCAGCGCGCGTGGATCACCTTCCCCTCGATGGGCAGACGCGCGAGAAACGCCGCGCAGGTCTTCGGCGACTCCGCCTCGAGCAGCCTCGCCACGAAACGTTGGCCACCAATCCTCAGGACTATGTTCGTCATATGGATCAATCACGATAGACGGGGAGATAAAACTGGTCCACCCCCCAGCCAACCTTTATCAACCGAGGAGCGCTGAGGAAACATGAGGTTCTTGGATGTCAGAATCGATAGAGAAGCTCATGGCCGCGTTCGCGGGTGAGTCACAGGCGAACCGAAGGTACTTGGCCTTCGCGAAGAAGGCGGAGGAGGAGGGCCTCCCACAGGTCGCGAAGCTGTTCCGCGCCGCAGCGGAGGCGGAGACGGTCCACGCAATGAACCACCTAAGGATAGCGGGGAAAGTCGGCATGACCGTCAGCAACCTAGACGAGGCCATTAACGGTGAGACCTTCGAGTACCGCCAAATGTACCCCGAGTTCCTCGCCATCGCCCAGAAGGAGAAGAACAAGCAGGCCGAGTGGAGCTTCAACGTCGCGAACCAGGTGGAGGAGGTCCACGCGGGGCTCTACAAGAAGGCGCTGGAGACGCTGAAGACGAAGAAGCCACTCCCCAACAGGGACTACTACGTTTGCAAGGTATGCGGAAACACGATCGAGGGCACGGCTCCCGAGAAGTGCATCGTCTGCGGGGCGCCGCAAGCCCAGTTCCTCAGAGTCACTTAGCCCATATTTCGAGCTACTTGATCAAAGTACCGAGGACGTCGAATTGGACCTCGCGGGGGTCACCGAGGAGCTCAACCCTTTTCGCGAGTTTCTTGTCCTTCTTTACTTGTTCGGCAAGGCTCTCGCTTATCCAGAGATGCTCTAGCTCCTGTGTGTTCTTTATCACCATCATCTTAACCTTCGCCCGGTCTACGGGTCCGATGACGCGGAGGGCGGTGTCGATAGCGTCCCTGTCGTTGGGGAGCCAGATAGGCACCTTCCCCGTTGCGCACGTGCCCTGTGTGAGGCAGTTGACGTAGGTGGAAGGGTAGTCGATCTTGTCGAAGACACGCCGCGTGGTCAGGTCGGCGAGGCCAATACCAATGGCGTTGCCGTGCGTCTCCTCCGAGAGGTCGAGGACAACGATCTTATCGATCTTCGCCGCGTCAGGGTCCGACTCACCGGGCATCCAGAAGCGACCCGTCACATTCGTGTCCATGCCGACTCCGCTGATGTTCTTCCCGATCTCCTCCACAACGAGGAGGTCTAACTCCTGGAAGGGAAGTCGGGCGAGTAAGCCTTTAGCCTCCTGTAGGAGTTTGAGCTCCGCGGCCTCGAACTCCTCGGGCTCCAAAGCGACGACCTTCGCGGTCTCGTGGCGGGCGTTCTCAAGGAGTGCGAGGCCCAATGAGTATGGGGGCCTTCTCCATGATGAGGCGCGCCGCGGCGGGGAGGAGGGTGTGATACCCCTCGTAGAGGTTGTGGTGGATCATCTCCGCCCCCTTCTGCTTACCTAGGCCAATTGCCATCATCTTCATGAGGCCACTCTCGATCTCCCCCTTGAAGTCGGTGTGGGGTTTGACGCGGCCAACGACGATGATTCCATCGGCTCTGAGGGCGTTTCTGTCTACGTAGACGGGGGTCCCCTTGATCTCGCCGATCTTGTCTACCTCCATGCTGCTGACTATTGGGGCGCAGACGCTATCCTCGGTTATTCCGAGGCTGCGGAGGGTCTCCACCTGCCCGTGGGGAGTCGCGCCGCCGTGGCTACCCATCGCAGGTATGAGGAACGGTTCGCCACCCGCGGCTTTCACCTCCTCAACGACTGTTCTGAGAATCTCGGGGATGTTCGCGATACCGCGGCTCCCCGCAGTGATCGCTATCCTCTGCCCCTTCCTGACCTTCTTCGCCAGCCCCTTCGAGTTGAGCTGTCGCCTGATCTCTGTAACGTAGTCGTCAAGGCGTGGCTGATCGATAACCTGCCTGGCCTCGACCATCTTGGGGAAGCTCATCGACGATCCGTAGGCGGCGCTTGGATTAAGCAGTTTTCTTCCTGAGGCGTACCTCAGCCATCTGGGCTGCAGTCTTTATTGCGTCGATAAGGCTCTGTGGGTTCGCGGTGCCCTCGCGGCGACCAGCCTTACCGTAGGCTGTTCCGTGGTCGACGCTAGTCCTCACGAAGGGGAGACCGATGGTGGTGTTTACACCGCTTACATCCTCCCATTTCCCTGTTACTTCGTCGAACCTGAAGCCCTGTAGTTTAACGGGGATATGCCCCTGATCATGGTACATGGCGACGACGACGTCGTAGATACCGCCAACGGCTTTCGAGAACACGGTGTCCGGAGGCACTGGGCCCTCCACAATCATCCCCGCCTTCCTAGCTTCGTCGATTGCGGGCGCAATCACCTCGATCTCCTCCCTACCGAAGAGTCCACCTTCACCCGAGTGGGGGTTTAGCCCGGAGACACCTATGTGTGGCATATCTACTCCCAGGCTCCTCGCCGCCTGATGTGCGGCCCTAATCTTTTTGAAAACCCTATCCTTGGTGATGAGGTCGGGTACCTCTCTGAGGCTGACGTGGGTGGTGACGTGGACGACCCTGAGGTTGCCGGCTATGAGCATCATGGCGTAGTCTTGTGTGTGGGCGAGTTCGGCTAGTAACTCCGTGTGGCCGGGGTACTTGAAGCCCGCCATATGCATCGCCTCCTTGTTCAGTGGGGCGGTGACCATCCCGTCGACCTCGTCCCTCATCGCCATCTCCGCCGCCTTGAAGACAAACTCTACTGACGCTTTCCCTGCCATTGATTGCGGTCTCCCCATGATGAGGCTGGAGGTGTCGACGTTGTCGAGGCTGATTATGTCGATAGTGCCGCGTTTGTATATCCCGTCGGTGGGGGTGTCGACCCTCTTCATGGCGAGGTTGAGTCCGGCGACCTCCATCCCCATTTTCATTGCGTTAGCGTCCCCGATGACGAGTGGTCTGCAGACACGGTAGACCTCCTCAGTTTCGAGTGACTTTGCTATTATCTCGGGCCCTATCCCTGCCACATCGCCCATCGTAATTGCGAGTAGTGGTCTCATTTAGACATCAATCTCCTCAATTTCTGAGTTACTTGCACTAGGCTGTCCTCAACACCGAATCCACCAGCTTTCGTAACTGCGAACATTCCGTTGCTAAGCCTAGTGAGTGGTATACCCGGCTCGATCTCCTCGACTATCGAGACCCTGCCCACTTTAAGCTTCTGGCATACCATTAGGCTAGTAGCGCCTCCGATGAGGATGAGGCCGAGGACCTCAGCCTCGTTGAGTATAGTGGAAGCTATCTCGCCTAAAGCCTCCTCTATTAGGAGCTTCGCATCGGTTTCCTTGATGCCGCGCATAAGGGCGTGTGAGATAAATTCGTCGACAGAGATTTCCTTGGGCGCAGATGTGATCGAGACGTCCACCCCTGCCTCGAGGGCCGCAAAGGCTTCCCCGGCACATCTCTCCACTTCCCCTCTCATAGCTGGCTCACCATCAATCAGTTTCAGTATCCCGACATCTATCTCTCTGAAGCCGAGCCTTTTGTGGAGGTTGTGTGTCTGAATCCTGCTTACTTGCCTCGTGCTTCCGCAGATGGACAGGATTGGCTTCGGCGTCCTCAGACCGAGACCGATGGGTAACTCACTCGCGAACCCAGCGGAGCCAATGAAGACCGTTGTGTTCGTAGCAGCTTGTGATATGTCTATGAGATGCTTCTCCGTGAGGACGTCGAAGACGATAACCTCGACTCCACCCCTCTTCAACTCCTCGACCGCTGATCTAATCGAGTCGATGCCCTTATCGACCTTCTCGAAGTCGACGACTCCGATTTTTCGCTTGCTCTGCACACCGATGATGGCAGAAATCTCAGAGGTCTTCGCCTCAAGCTCGTTGACGTACTCAGTCTTGTCTATGGGTGTATTATTGACAAGTAGTCTCCCCGCGAATGTTGTTCGCCCGTATGTTGGGTAGGCGGGTGCGAAGAACGCCAACTTGGCCTTGGACGCATCCATGGCGGCGTCGAGCTCCGAGCCGATGTTGCCCCGAAGGGTCGAGTCGACCTTCTTGTATATCTTCTCCGCGCCGAAGCTGATCAGTTTCTCCGTGGCACTGTAGACGCGCCCGAAGGCGTCCTCGGGCTTCAACCCACGGCTCTCGGTGTCAACAACTACCACATCTACGTTGCCCAGCTTCGAAGAGTCATCGATGTCCCCGATGAGGACCTCCACGGACAGCCCCCAGTTCCTGAACTGGACGCCAGTGTCGAATGCGCCCGTCAGATCATCGGCGAGGACACCGACCTTCAAAACCGTCCCCGGATTGATCAAGCGCAACAGCTAGAAAATACCTTCCATAGTCGGAAAGTCGTCACCACAAACGCCTTTAGCCCGATGCGAGCGTGAAGAAACATGGTTCAGGGATTCAACGCTAAGATAGTCGACGACTGGGTGAAGTTTTGGAACACATATGACCTCAACCAGGTGGAGAAGCTCTTCTTGAAGGATGGCAGGGTCACATACTTCTCCTCGGAGAAGCAGGGCGTCATCAAGGGCTTCGAGGCACTCGTCAAGCACCACGAGGGCTTCGGCTTCGTGAAGGGCGGGAAGACTCAGCCCAACAAGCTGTGGCTCGAGGGAATGGATGTCGAGGACTTCGGGGACTCGGCCATAGTCTGCGCGGTCTGGTTCTTTAAGCGCCCAAACGCCGAGACGCCGCAGAAGGGCCCCGTGACCATCGTCTACGAGAGGACGCCTGAGGGGTGGCGGATAGCCCACGCTAACTTCGGTAACTACAAGTGATCATTTTATCATATTTTTAGGGATAAATTTTTCAATCGGCTGAACGGCTCACTTTGAGGATTGCCAGCATGGGTTCTGACACCGGCTCCAAAAACGGATCACGCTGGTCCATGAAGAGGATCAGCCTCTACCTTGGTCCGCTCCTGTTCATCGCGTGTCTTCTGATACCGAATGACCCGAACATGATCGAGGCCGCGAAGGCGGCGGGGATAACGCTCGCTGATGGGCCCAAGTATGGGCTCGGGGTCCTGCTCTGGACCGCGACGTGGTGGGTCTTCGAGACGACGAGCCTCGGCCTCGCCGCGCTCGTCCCGCCGATACTCTTCAGCCTCGTCGGGCTGCTCATCTGGAAGGACGCCCTCGCCCCCTTCATGGACCCCCTCATCTGGGTCATCATCGTCGGCTTCATCTTCGCGAAGTCCTTCCAGGTCTGGGGCCTCGACAAGAGGGTGGCGCTCACACTCGCGAGCGTGAGCAAGACGAGGAACCCGGCGCTCGCCGCCTTCTTCGTCGCGTGTCTCCCCGTCTTCCTCCTAACCGTTACGGGTTCGATGACCGCAGCCACGAGCATCGTCTACGGGTTCGTCATCGCCTTCCTGCTCAGGCAGGGGTTCAAGCAGGGGAGCAGGTACGGCTCCGCGACGATGCTCGCCCTCGGGCAAGCCGCAACTGCTGGCAGTCTACTCTTCCTTACGAGTACGACGACCAACCTCATCGGGAAGAACACCGTGCTCACCGCGACGGGGGGAGCGGTAAACATCACGTTCGTCGACTGGTTCTTCATCGGGACCGTGCACGCCTTCATCGGCCTCTTCCTAACGTGGTTCGTGGTCTACAAGGTCATCAAACCGGAGGTGAAGACGCTGCCGTTCGAGCCCGCGGCCCTCAAGAAGGAGCTGCAGGATCTCGGCCCCATCACGAGGGGAGAGAAGATGACGATAGGCATCCTCGTTTTCACGCTCCTCCTCTGGCTAATCCCGGGGATGGTGGCGAACTTCGCCGTCGACAACAAGGGGCTTCAGCCCTTGAGCGCGCTGCTGGCGAAGGTTCTCCCCGAAGCGGCGCCAGCGGCTATCGCCCTGCTCCTCTTCCCGCTCCTCAAGGCAGGCGACAGGCCCCTCCTCAAGTGGGACGAGATGCTCGGCGAGTCCATCAACTGGGACATAGTCTTCTTAGTCGGCGGCGGAATCACCCTCGGTCTGGGCCTGATGAAGAGCGGTTTCAGCAACTGGATCGGTATAATCTTCAAGGGCTTCATGGGTCCCGCGCCGAACGAGTTCGTAATCTTCGGGGCGTGCTGCCTCATCGGGTTCCTCCTGAGCTACCCAGCCTCGAACACGGGCGCGGCCTCCGTCGCCTGTCCGCTCGCCGTCAGCCTCTCAGCGGCGGCGGGGATTAACCCCATCGCCCCGGTGCTAGGGGCAGCTATCGCGACCACTATTCCGAGCACCTTACCTAGCACTACCCCAGCAATGGCGATCGCCTACAGTTCAGGCTACGTCAGGATGAAGGATATGATCAAGGTAGGGTTGATAGCCGACGTGATCCGCTTCGCCCTGCTCGTCGCCATCGGGCTGCCACTCATAAAGTGGTTCCTGGCGATGAGAGGCTTCGCCTAGTTCATTACCCAACAAGTTTAATTCCCCAGACGTTTCGGTTTAGAGAGTTCCAGAGGACCTTGTGATGTCGGAACAACGGCTCAAGACGGTAACCGTTGCGGGCACATTCGACTCTATGCACAAGGGCCACTGGCTGCTTCTCGACGAGGCATTCAACGTCGCCGACAGTGTAATAATCGGGATAACGACGGACCGCTTCGCCGTCGCGATGAAGAAGCCTCACGATATAGACCCATACGACGTACGCCTCGCGGAGGTCAAGAAGTACCTCCAGAAGAAGGGGCTCTTCAGGAGGGCCACAATCTTCCCACTGGACGACCCTTACGGGCCCTCCACCGACGACGGTGGAATCGAGGGGATACTCGTCAGCGAGGAGACTGAGGCGAGGGCGGAGGAGATCAACCAGATCAGAGTCAAGAAGGGGGAGAAGCCGCTCCTCATCTTCGTCATGAAGATGGTGCTCGCGGATGACGGTAAGCCCATAAGCAGCACCCGTGTGCGGCGCCAGGAAGTTGACAGGTACGGTCGCCTCATCGGCTAAGCCCAAATAGTCAACGCGCCAGATTCTAGGGATACGCGATGCAGGACAAGGTCATTCTGCTAACTGGATTCGAGCCATTTGGCGGCGAGAAGGTCAACCCATCAATACTTGCCTGCAGGAGGCTTGACGGGAGGAGATTCAACGGCTACACCGTCAAGGTGGAGGAGGTCCCGCTGAGGTTCGAGGAGATCAGGGGGACCATCGAGGGACTCATAGAGAAATACAAGCCCGCGGCGGCAATCAGCACGGGGCAGGGCGGAGGTTCCTGGCTCAACCTGGAGAGAGTCGCCGTAAACGTCGCCGACGTGACCCGGGTCTCCTATAACTGCGGGGCGAAGCCGAGGGACGCGACGCTCGTCGAGGGCGGTCCCGCCGCCTACTTCACCGGGTTACCCATAAGGGAACTACTGGGCAAGCTACGTGCTGGTGGCGTCCCCGCGGAGATATCCAACTCCGCTGGCGCCTTCGGGTGCAACCAGATATTCTACCACCTGATGGACTACGCCACGAGGGAAAGACTGGACATTCCAGCTGGCTTCATACACGTCCCCAAGCTCCCCGAGCAGGTCGTTGACACGAAGGAGCCGCATATGTCCCTCGACCTCATCGCGAGTGGACTAGAGATCGTCGTAGAGGAAGTCTCAGGGAAACTATAGCCCACTTTCGGGCGCCTCCCCACCCTCGCAGGGTAGCTCAAGGTTTAATCCACGGATCACCCCGCCAAACTCGATGGGCGCTACAGCGACGGCACTGCTACCCCTCCACCCCGGGAAGGCCCCCCGATGGCTATTCGGGAGGATGGTCGAGCTGGCACGCTGCATCACAGGGATAGTCATCGACGAGTACGGGCGCGACGGATTGATGAACCGGCTGAGCGATCCCTGGTTCTTCCAGAGCCTAGCCTGCGTACTCGGATACGACTGGCACAGCAGCGGGACCACTACGGTGACCTGTGGGGCGCTGAAGGAGGCCATCGACCCGACGGAGACAGGGCTCGCCGTCGCTGGTGGGAAGGGGAAGACCTCTATGAAGGCCCCCTCTGAGATCAGGGAGAAGGGGGAGACATTCGGCCTCGGGGAGGCCAAGATCGAGGAACTCGTCTATAGCAGTCGGATGGCGGCGAAGGTGGACAACAGCCTCGTGCAGGATGGGTACCAACTCTACCACCACTGCTTCTTCTTCGACGAGAGGGGGAAGTGGATCGTTATCCAGCAGGGGATAAACCAGAAGAGGGCCGACGCCCGCCGCTACCACTGGCCCCTAGAGCACCGCGGCTTCATAGAGGAGCCCCAGAACGCCATACTCTGCGACACCCGCCTCCCCCACGTCCTCGACATGACCAGCACTCAAAGCGAGGAGAACCGTAGCGCATGCGTCGACCTCGTAAAGGAGAAGCCCGAGAGACTCAGGAGGACACTCCTCGCCCCCGTCCCGGCGAAGCAGAGGCGCCTCGACTCCTGGGCCGGCGTCGAGGAGCAGGAGCAGCTAGTGATGCCGAGGAACGTGAACTGGGACACCCTGCGGGAAGTCTACGAGTTCCAGCCGAAAAACTACGAGGAGCTCGTCGCCTTCAAGGGCGTGGGCCCCTCGACAGTGCGCGGGCTCAGCCTCATCGCGGAGCTCGTCTACGGTGGGAGGGCGAGCTGGGAGGACCCGGTCCGATTCAACTTCGCCTTCGGGGGCAAGGACGGCGTCCCCTTCCCAGTCGACAGACGTGCCATGGACGAGGCAGTCGACGTCCTCAAGACGGGGATATCATCGTCGAAGGTTAAGGATGAAGAGAAGACGCGTGCCTTCAGGAGACTACGAGGCTGCGTCCCCCCGATACCAGCCTTCAGACCTTGAGTGCTTCGTTGATGACGTAGGCGAAGTCCGTGGGGCAGGCACCCGCCATGACAGTCTGTCTCTCCGCGAAGAAGCCTTTCACGACAGCGTCCACTGAGTCGGCGGGGGAGCCCCTGAGTCTTCCTTCGAGTTCCTCTAGGTCGGTCTCCGGCTGCATGAAAAAGTCGCCTGTGAGCTGGATGAAGCTGATCAGACCCTTCGCGGTCTCCACCTTGGCCCGGAGGAGCTTGCCCCCGGGGACCTTGTACTCGAACCTCTTCACGGCTGCTACCTCCTGTATATCCATTCCCTGCTCGCGTACCGATGCCCTGAACTGCTTGACGAGTTCCTCCTCGTAGGGGGTGAGTTCGCTCCTGATCAGGTTGGCGTCGAAGGCCTTCCTGTACCCCTCCTCAAGTGCGTCTCGCACCTCGGGAAATCCTATCCGGCGCCCCAGGAGCCTGCGTATGGTGGTGACTCTGTCCTCTGCCTGCTGGATCATCTTGTCGCTGAGCTTCTCCTTCGATATCTTGAGGACCCCGAACATCTGGCGCGCGTCGAAGTCGACGAGGAGGGTGCCGTGGTGGAGGACAGCGCCGTAGCGCCTGATCTGAGCGTTCCCTGAGATCTTCTTGCCGGCCACCACGATGTCGTTTATCGGCTTGAAGTCGGCCTTGATGCCGAGGACGGCGAGGGCCTCGACTATGCCTTGGCAGAGGAGGTGGTAGGACTCGACGGGGTCTGTGCTCACCCGTGGGTCGTCCTCCCTCAGGATGACGCTGTAGGTGATCTCCCCCGTCTCGCTGTTGAGTACCGCGCCCCCGCCGCTTATCCTCCTGTTGAGGTTGAAGCCGAACCTCTCCAACGCTTCGAGGTTTACCTCGTCCTCGACGCTCTGGAAGTAGCCGAGGGTGACGGCGCTTGGCTTCCACATGTAGAATCTTAGGGTGTCTGGGGCTTTCCCCTCACCTCGGGCCTTCGTTATGGCCTCGTCGACGGCCATGTTCGTGTAGGCGTCGTTGACCTTTAGGTCGAGGAACCTGAAGTCCTTGGGCAAATATGGTCGATTCTATGGGTGATATCGGGGCGATAAAAAGGGTTGGAGGTGCTACCACTTGTCTAGGTGGAGGACCTCGGAGACGGGGCGGCGCGGCCTCGGCGTTGGGTCTTGGTCGGGGTATCCGACGGGTATCATCGCCACCGGCCTTACGGCGGCTGGTAGCCCAACGGCCTCCGCAGCCATTCCCTCGTCAAAGGCGCCGATCCAGCAGGTAGCCAACCCGTTGTGCGCTGCAGTTATCATGATGTTCTCGATGGCTGCCGCTGTGTCCTGCAGGCAGTACAGTGTCTTTCCCCGGTCACCGTACCTCTGGGCGTTCCTGGTGGGGTCAGCGCAGACTACGATCACTACCGGTGCGGTCGCTATGAAGGCTTGGCCGCGGCTCGCCTCGACTAGCTCCTCTTTGACCTCTCGGTCCCGGACGGCGACGAAGCCCCACGGCTGCATGTTACCCGCACTTGGGGCGTGAACAGCTGCTTCTATGAGTGTCTGTATCTCCTCGTCCGTCAGTCCCTTCGGGGCGAAGGCGCGTACGCTCTTCCTCTTCAGAATGGCCTCTGGTATCTCCAACTCCTCACCTTAGGGGTTGGTTGCGCTCGGTGGCTTATATCGCCTGCTGCCTCGGGCGTCTGGACACGTAGAACATAAACCCGATCGCAGCCGCGACGACCACACCGAGACCGATCATCGTCGGGTCGACCCACGTCGGTTGGACGCCCTCCACCGTCTCCGTCGAGGTGACGTACAGGGTCGAGGAGGTGATTCTCTGCCGCGTCTCCACGCTGAGCGTCGTGTAGACCTGCTTCGACACCTTCATCGCCGAGACTATTACGGGGGTGTACTCGGGGGCGTTCTGGACTATCCTTAGTGGATCGCTCTCGGTGGTGTAGGTGAGATCGACTGGGATCCAGCCCCATGGGGGGGTGTAGACCATGGCCCACCCGTGCCAGCCCAGCCCTGTCTCCGAGATGGCGAGGTGCCCGTCCCAGATTGTTTCGGTGCTATCTATGCCCGAGTTGAAGACTACGCCAATCTGAAGATAAGAGGGAATGCCGAGGCTCCGGAGCATACTGATCAGCAGAATAGATTGGTCGTCGCAGTCTCCCTCTCTCTGGGTTAAGGTCTGATTAGGGTAGAGGGGTAGCTCATGTGTTGCATATTTAATATTGGTGTGGAACCACGAGACAAGGTTGACGACTTTCCCGAGTACAGTTGTCTGGCCCTCAGTGAGTCGAGCTGCAAGTGCGGCTATCTCCGTGTTGTTAGACCAGAATGTCTCCGTCGTCGCTGTGTAGTTAGAGACTAGCGCGGCGGGGATATCCGCGTCCGTCCCCGATTTAGAGGAATCAATCTGTGGATTGGGGAGGCCTGAGGGGGACACTGAGTAGACGACGGTGTATGATACCTTCCCGTTCGCGGGTATGAATAGGCTCATATTGGGGTCAGCTAGGAGGTTCCCGTCCTCATCTGCGTAGGCAGGGCCTAATGACGGCGTGGCTGAAGTCACAGTCACGGTCTGAGAGGGGCTATTGTTGAATATGAGGACCGTGAGGTCGTCCTTCTCCAGTGTGGTCGAGGTGATCCCGCGGTTCTCGAAGGTGTAGGTGACTGTATACTTGTACTGCGTCGCCGCGTGTGCTGGGGCAAGCTGTACTAGAATTATGAGTATAATGAACAGGGGCGCGGCGAATCGGACTTTCAAGCTGGCTCCAGTTTGATGCGGATGCGCGGCTTAAATCTGTTTACTGAGTGGATTGATTAGCCCTTCTGGACCTTCTCCCAGTCCTTAGCGAAGATGCGGAGCCCGTCGTCGGTGAGTGGGTGACTTAGCATCTTCTCTATGATGTCTGGGGGGATGGTTGCGACATGGGCGCCCATCCTGGCGGCGTCGGTGACGTGGCGTGGGTGTCTGATGCTCGCGACTATTAGCTTGCTGGGGAGATCGTAGTTGTCGAGGATGTCCATGACCTCCTGTATCACCTCCATGCCGTCCTGCCCCCTGTCGTCGAGACGCCCAACGAAGACGCTCACGTATGTGGCGCCCGCCTTGGAGGCGAGGAGGGCTTGGTTAGCAGAGAAGATGAGGGTGACATTCGTTTTTATCCCGAGTTTGGTTAACACCTTAACGGCCTTGAGCCCCTCAGCGGTCATCGGAATCTTGACCACGATATGCTCCCCGAAGGCGGCGAGCTGCTTCGCCTCCGCTACCAGGTCGTCGGCTGTGGTGCTGCAGGCCTCGACGCTTATCGGCCCCTTGACGACTGCGGCTGATCTCCTTGACGACGTCCTCGAACTTGCGCCCGCACTTGGCTATGAGTGTGGGGTTTGTTGTCACCCCGTCGACGACGCCTATGCTGTAGTATTTCTTGATCTGGGCGACGTCAGCGGTGTCGATGAAGAACTCCATTCTGGTTCCAGCTTTGTTCTCCTAGTTACGCCGTTTTTGGATAACCCTTTCGGCGTGGCAGGCAACGGATATTTAAACAGGTCTACGGATTCGATCAATGATTGAAATGATTAGGAAGCAGCCCTTCGGAAGCACGGGGCACGACAGCTCCGCGACTCTCTTCGGCGCGGCGGCCCTCGGCGACGTGACGCAGGAGGTAGCCGACGAGACACTCAAGGTCCTCATGGACCACGGGGTGAACCACATCGACGTGGCCGCGAGCTACGGAGACGCCGAACTCAGGATAGGTCCCTGGATGGAGAAGCACAGGAGCGACTTCTTCCTCGCCACGAAGACGGGGATGCGGACATACGAGGAGGCGAAGAAGGAGTTCAATAAGTCACTGAAGCGACTCAGGGTGAAGAGCGTCGACCTCATACAGCTCCACAACCTCACCCACCCCGACGAGTGGGAGACAGCCATGGGTGAGGGAGGGGCACTGAAAGCGCTTGTCGAGGCGAAGGAGCAAGGACTCACCCGCTTCATCGGCGTCACCGGGCACGGGCTCTTCGCACCCGCGATGCACATGAGGAGCCTGAAGAGGTTTGAATTCGACTCTGTCCTACTCCCCTGGAACTACATCCTCAACAGGGACGAACGCTACAGGGCTGAGTTCGAGGCGCTCCTAAAGACATGTAAAGACAGGGGGGTCGCGGTCCAGACCATCAAGTCCCTGACGAAGGGGCCGTGGGGAGGCAAGGAGCAGACGACCACAACGTGGTACGAGCCCTTCACGGAGCAGGGGGACATCGACCTCGCCGTCACCTGGATACTCGGGCAGGGCACAATCTTCCTCAACACCTCCAGCGACGTCAAGCTACTGCCAAAGATACTAGCCGCGGCGAGCAGAAACGCCTCGAAGCCGAGCGACGAGCAGATGGATGAGCTCTGCGAGAGGACCCACATGTCCCGCCTCTTCGTCAGCTAGCTTTGTGAGCGTAGCTACTCATAAGGCAAAAAAAATTCATCTCTTTTTATTGATTCCATCAAAGTATCGAGTGGGTGAGGAAGTTTGAACAAGACAAAGGTCCGGGCGGAGCCCGGCAAACAGGAGATGTTCATCACGAGGGAGATAGATGCCCCCCGGGAGCTCGTCTTCAAGGCACACACCGACCCGAAGCTCTACGAGCAGTGGATCGGCCCGCGGAGACTCACGACGAGGCTCGTCAAGTTCGAGCCACGGAGCGGCGGCGAGTGGCGCTACATCTCCACTGACAAGGACGGAAAGGAGTTCGGCTTCCACGGCGTGAACCACGAAGTACACGCGCCAGACCTGCTCATCGACACCTTCGAGTTTGAGGGGCTCCCCGAGAGGGGGCACGTCAACCTAGAGACACTCAGGCTTGAGGAACTCCCCGGCGGGAGGACGAGGATCAACATCCAGGTCATCTTCCAGTCCGTAGCAGACCGAGACGGGATGATACAGGGCAACATGGAGGAGGGGCTCAACGAGTCCCACGACCGCCTAGAGGAACTCCTCGCGAAGATGAAGAAGAAGTAACCTAGATCAGAGCCTCTCCCTGTTCGGCTGGAGGTCACGCTCCCTCTCCTCGGGCGGCGTGATGAGGGGGGCTACCTCGTCCATGAAGTACTCGACAGACTCCGCCTCCGAGCCGTAGGGGAAGACTATGACGAAGTGGGTGACGTCGAGGTCCACGTAGCCTTTGATGAACTCCGCAGCCTGCTTCGCGGTCTTCGGCTCCCATTTCTTCGCCCCCGAGTACTTCTCGTGAGGCGCCGGCGTCCCGGCCCCCACCTGTTTAAGTGCGAGATGGAGCCCTGCCGACTTCCGGATCGATCCGTAGTTGACGCCCAGCTTCTCGCAGTGCCCCTCGAGGACGCCGAGGCGCTCCGCGAAGACCCTGAGGTCCGTGTTCCAGGCGAAGTTCGCGAGCTGAGCGTGCCTCGCCGTGACCTTCAACAGGTTGTCGCCGGTGCCCCCGACGAGGACGGGCATAGGGTCCTGTATGGGCTTCGGCATCGCAACGCTGTCGTTGACGCTGTAGTACTTGCCTTTGTAGTTGGCCCGGGGCCGTGTCCACATCTGCCTCGCTATGGTGAGTGCCTCATCGAGCTGGCGTACCCTGGCTCCCGGGCTGGGGAACTCGTAGCCGTACGCTTTGTACTCGACCTCCTTCCACCCGGCTCCGACTCCGAAGTAGATCCGCCCGCCGCTGATGTTGTCGAGCGTGGCAGCCATCTTCGCGGCGAGGCACGGGTTCCGGTAGTTCTGGCAGGAGACCATCGTGCCGAAGCGGAGGGTCTCCGTCTCCGCCGCAAGGGCGGTGAGGAGCGTCCAAGCCTCGAGGCAGTCGACGTCGACGGCGGGCGGGCTGATGAGGAAGTGGTCGGATGCCCACATGCTCTCGAAGCCCGCCGCCTCGACGCGCTTCGCGACGTCCCTCAGGTACGCGTACTCGTAGCCGTACTGAGGCTCGATCTGGACGCCATAGTCGATGTTCAAGTTGATCGGTTAATATTCGGATGGAATGTGTATAAACGGTTCCCCGGCCGCCTCGGCAAGGTCTAATATCGGGGGTTTCGAAGTTCTTCATGGTAACTAAAACGATGAAATGTCCGAAGTGCGGCTCGGAGATACCCGAAGACTCGAACTACTGCAAGTTCTGCGGCATGAGGCAGGGGAAGTTCGTTACCGAGGAGTTCTCGGTCGGCGCCAACGACGTCCTCAAGCGGGTCGAGGAACTCCTCCACGAGGGAAATATAACGAGGGTGATTGTGAAGGACGAGTCGGGGAAGCAGCTCCTCGAGATACCTGCGACAGTCGGCGTCGTTGGCACCATCCTCGCCCCCTGGATGGCCGCGCTCGGAGTCATAGCCGTCCTCGCGACGAAGTGCACAATCATCGTCGAGAAACGGGAGTAGCCGCGAGTTTCTGAACTCATTTGCCGAGGAGTCGGGCGAGTATGCGCCGGTAGCTCGACTTCGTGTCAACCACCTCTACCACTGTGCACGCGTCGCACCCCGTCCTCGGAGTCCGCACGTCGAGCTAGAATATGATTGTCTGAAACAGGGAAGATGCTAAAAAACCTGAGTGGGTGAAGAGGGCCTACTTGCGCTTCTCGACGGCCTTCTCCGCCCTGTCAGCTAGCTGCGCGGGTGTCAACCCGTACTCATTCAGGTAGCTGTCCGCGTTCCGGCTGGAGCCGGCGTAAACGTCGGGGATGCCAAGCCTTGTGACGGGGACCGGGTACCTCTCCGAGAGGGACTCAGCTACAGCACCTCCTAGGCCACCTAGGACGGAATGGTCCTCGACCGTGAGGATTGTCCCTGTGGCCTTCGCGGCCGCCTCGAGGGCGTCGCCGTCCAGCGGCTTCACCGTGTGGACGTTCAGCACCCTCGCGTCTATCATCCTCTCCTTCAGGGCGGCTGCCGCCTTCAGTGAGGCGTCCACCATCGGCCCGAAGGCGACGAGGGTGACGTCCTCGCCGTCCCTCATCGTCTCTGCCCTGCCCACCTGGAACTTGTAGCCCTTCTGCAGGATCGGCTCCTTATCCCTTCGTAGACGCATGTAATATGGGCCACCCGTCTTCAGGGCGGCGTCGAGGGCGCTCTTCGTCTCCTCCGCGTCGACGGGGACAATGACCCGCATGTTGGGGATGACCCGCATGAGGGCGACGTCCTGGAATGCGAGGTGCGAGGCGCCGTCCGCAGCGGCCGATAGTCCGCCGTGGCTCGCAACTAGGCAGACGTTGAGACTGTCGTGGGCGACTATGTTGCGTATCTGGTCCCACGCCCTCCCCGTTAGGAAGTAGGCGAAGCTGCTCGCGAAGGCCCTCTTCCCCCCGATGGCGAGGCCCGCGGCCACGTCGATGAGGTTCTGCTCCGCCGCGCCAACGTCGAAGAAGCGCTCGGGGTATGCCTTACCGAACATGATGGTCTTCGTCGACTCGGCGAGGTCGGCGTCGACGACGACGATGTCCCGATTTATCTTCCCCGTCTCGACGAGCCACTCACCGTATGCGTCCCTTGTTGCCTTCACACTCATGGCAATCCCTCCAGCTCCTTGCAAGCCGTCTCAAGCTCTGTTGGCGTGCACGCCTTGCCGTGGAAGCCGACGACCCCCTCCATGAAGCTGACGCCCTTTCCCTTGACGGTGTTCGCGATTATGACGGTGGGTTTACCTGTGAAGCGCTTCGCCTCCTCGAAGGCTGCGATTAGTTTAGCGTGGTCGTGACCATCAATGCAGATGACGTTCCAGTTGAAGGCACGCCACTTGTCCGCGATAGGCTCTAGCCCCATGACCTTCTCCGTGGGGCCGTCTATCTGCAAACCGTTGCGGTCGACTATAGCGGTGAGGTTGTCGAGCCTCCTGTGGGCGGCGAACATGGCCGCCTCCCAGACTAGTCCCTCGTCACACTCCCCGTCGCCGAGGAGGCAGTAGACCCGGCTCCCCCTTCCGTCTAGCTTCAGGGCGGAGGCGATACCCGAGGCTATGCTCAACCCGTTTCCGAGGCTACCGCTGCTCACCTCGACGCCGGGTGTTCTCGTCGCGTCCGGGTGGCCCTGGAGCATCGACTCGTGCTCCCTGAGGTGGTGGAGCTGCTCACTGGGGAAGTACCCCCTCTTCGCGAGGACTGCGTATAGGGCGGGTGCCGCGTGCCCCTTGCTTAGTATGAACCTGTCCCTGTCGGGCCAACCTGGGTTCCTCGGGTCGTGTCTCAGCACCCCCCAGTAGAGGGTGACGAGGATGTCGGTGGCGCTCAGGCTGCCGCCGGGGTGACCCGAACCCGCTTCTGTAGTTGCGCGCAGCGCGTCGGCTCTTATCTCCCTTGAGAGCTTAACAAGCTCCTCATTGGTAACCATTCATCCACCATCCGGTGATCGAATTGTGAACCACCTCGTCCCCAGCGCTATAAAACGTGCGGTGCAGAATCATGAAATGCGGTTCAGTGAAATCATTTCGAACTTGTGATGACTGACCTGACTTAGGGTGTCTCAACGGAGACAGTTACTTTGACGAGTGTATTGGGATCCTTTAAAACTTGTACAATTGAGCGTGGTATTTGTATCGTGGCCTTATCGGCGTGGACCATGAGAGTTCTTGGGCAGACATAACCACTCATCCGGGATACCATGTCGGTTGGGTGCTCCCAAGTTAGTGCAGGGTCCCCTCGACCCACCGCTGTGAATACCCGGTCCCCAACACTTAGTGTCAGTGAGATGATTGAGTCAGCTCTCGAAGCCGCTCTTCTCAATTCATCACTCATGTCGGCTAGACCTTTCTGTGCTCCAACAGCCGCGATGCAGTCTCCCTGAGTTGTCAGGTGAGTCTCCTTGGTGATTTCTATGGTCGTCTCATGGGTGGCACGTATGTTGGGGTGGCCATGAGCAGTGAAGATTTCCTCGAGGAGCATCGACGTCTGCTTCAACGTCGCCGAATTTAAGGGGTACGTGAAGAGGGAATTTGCATAAATTTACCTAATCTTGTTCTACGCGAACCTCATTTTTTCAGTAGATTCAAATCACGAAGCTTTTTTGTTAAACACTTCACAATCTAAGTGTGACAGATTTCATACAAGCCTATACTATGCCGGAAAAATTTGCTGTTGATTTGCCATTAGAGAAGATTGTGTGCGATGAGAATGTTGACTCCGAGTACGCGAGGAGCCTCGCTGAAGTGGACGTCTTAAAATTTAAGCCGATCGTGGTCATTAAGCACCCCAAGAAGGAGATATACGCGGTCCTCGATGGACACCATCGCCTAGAGGCCGTGAAACTCAGGGGGCTTAAGACCATAAGGGCCACGGTTGTGGATGATTATACAGGTTTGGGCTTTGAGTTGACGAAGCAGGGGCTATTCCAGCCCTCAGCCGAGTTCACGAGGTATATCAGAGTCCCGATAAAGAGGTTCGCTGAGGACATGCGTCGCTTTTTGTTTGATTCATAGAGTGTTGGGTGATCTCAATCCACATCCGAGATCATCCAAAACGCGCAACGGTGGCCACTTATACCGCAACGACTGCAACTTATACCGTTTTTCCTCACAAAACCTTACCCATCTGAGCCGTTTCCAAGCCCCTTTACCGATTCAGGTCAATAAAAACGCTTAGACGCCTGTCTTTATC
This sequence comes from Candidatus Bathyarchaeota archaeon, assembly GCA_963769425.1. Lineage (GTDB taxonomy): Archaea > Thermoproteota > Bathyarchaeia > TCS64 > TCS64 > UBA8941. Next base: position 126,318 of record CAVYLP010000006.1, read on the forward strand.
TGTCTTTTTTAGTATATTATTTGTCTATTTCCGTCTATTTCTGTCTTATTCTGTCTATTTCTGTCTTCCTTATAAGTGGCGGCTGTTGCGGAGCTGTCCCTTGTATGCGGTGGCTGTTGCGCTTTGTAACAGTAGCAGTTGCGCATGTAAGTGGTGGCCGTTACAGGATTCTTCACTGTATAAGGTGGTTGTTGCACGTTGTAATGGTGGCCGCTATGCGTTGTATTCAATAATTGCGAAGTAAGTGAATCTGGCCCCGGTTTAGGGATCGGTAGGTGTTCTAAACTCTAGGATTATAATACCTAACCCCGATCCACTAGGTGATGAACCCAAGTAAGCGTCGCCTGATGGCAGGAGTAATTCTGTTACTGATTTTAGGCGGAGTGGGGATCGTGATCAACTACCTAGCACCAAGCCTCGCCTACGCCGACTCGGATACGAAGGCTGCGAGCATAAACAAGTCAATCGTCGCCGCGAACACGGATTTCGCCGTCCACCTTCTGAAGGAACTGCAGAACGAGCAAACGGGTAAAGATATTTTCGTTTCACCTCTTAGTGTCTCGATAGCTCTCTCAATGGCTTACAATGGGGCTAACTCGACTACTAAGGAGGCGATGGCGAGCGCCCTCGGCTTCAGTGGTATGAGCGACGACGCCGTCAACGCGGGTTTCAGTGACCTCATAGGAAGCCTGCTCAGCGTGGATAGGGACGTGAGCCTAAACATAGGCGACTCAGTCTGGATTAGGTCGTCCTTCGCTTCGGCGGTGAATCCGGGATTTACTAGCGCTCTCTCAGGGTACTACCGGAGCGTCATCTACTCCAAGTCCTTCGATTCGTCCACTGTCGACGAGGTCAACGCCTGGGTTAGCAAGGAGACGAACGGCAAGATCACTAAGCTCCTCGACAAGATCGACGGCGACAACGTCATGTTCCTCATAAACGCAATCTACTTCAAAGGGGGCTGGGTTAACGAATTCGACGCATCCCAAACACGCAAGGCGAACTTCACGACGGCTGACGGGTCCACAGTCAACGTCGACATGATGTCTAGGGGCGGAAGCTACGCCTACTACGGCGACGCCGAGGTCCAGGTGGCGAGGCTTCCCTATGGCAGGGACAAGATCGCAATGTACATACTATTACCCACGGATGGCAGCAGCCTCGACTCGTTCGTCAGCGGTCTCACCGGGGAGAAACTGTCATCGTACTTCGACAGGATGAGCAGCACAGAGCTGGATCTCAAAATGCCTAAACTAAAACTCGAATACGGGAAGGTAGACCTCAAAGATGCTCTGACAAACCTCGGTATGGGCATCGCATTCGACCGTAGCGCCGCGGACTTCAGCAGAATCGCGGATGTTAGCCCCGAGAGACTCTACATCGCCTTCGTCGACCACAAAGCAGTCATAGAGGTAAACGAGAAGGGAACGGAAGCCGCAGCCGCGACGAACGTGGGAATATCCGTGACCTCCATGCCCATGAGGACCCCCCTTACAGTGGATAGGCCCTACATGTTCGTAATCAGGGATGACCGGTCAGGATCGATCCTCTTCTCTGGCTTGATCACGGACCCAACCCAGCAGACCTCACCATAAACCAAGATAGCGTCAAAATAATTGTGTGAATAGACGCGATCGGGACACAATCGCCTCATGATAAGGTTTAAACGGGTGGTCCATGTGTCTTGTGTTGGCTGGGCTGGTAGATCAGTCGTATGATCGCCGCCTTGGCATGGCGGAAGTCGGGGGTTCAAATCCCTCCCAGTCCACCAACCTAACTAACCTAAAATGGGTCGTTTTTGGGGTTATTTTGGGTTTTAAGCTTATTTTAATTCTTCTCCCGAAATGCGCGTGCACTCATTTGGAGCCGGGAGGCTGTCGAAAGAGAGGCAATCTCTTTGACTATACCATACTTCATAGCAGAGAACGAAGCGCATACGATACTGGATCAATGCGATACCTGGGTATTTTGCACCTTTTCACTAAATCTGATTAACCTTTAGACTCGTCTAGATTTTTCTAAAAAGCCTTCTCAACAGTTCTGATATTGCAACCATATTTCACAGCCTCGCTTCTGAGACCATCAAGCAAATCAGTGTAATGTCGAATAAACGTGAAAAGAACACTGGGCTCATCGCTGTACGTGAGATTATTCATTTGGGCCGAGCAGTTGTCTGTCCTCAGTTTTTCGCGATAACCGCGCCGGACCAAAGAATACTACAAGTGATATTGCCAAAATCCCGTGCAGAGCAGTAATAAAACACATCTTCACCCACCAAGTGAATTCAAAATTATCAAAGTGAAAAATCGTCCCAAATAACGCTGTATTAAGCACGACGTGGTAAAGATAACAAACGAATACACTTCCTCGAGTATTATTAAATAACCACGTCATTACGATTGAAATAAATATCACATTGAGTGAAAATACGAGAAAGACCAGGGGGTCTAAAGGCACAGGAAAGTTAGCGCCGGGGATTAGACTTATTGGCAGATGCCAGGTTGCCCAAATCACCCCGATGATCAAACTAGCGGTTAAGGCGCTTCTTGATTTCATCAGCCTTGGAAGTGCATACCCGCGCCACCCTGTTTCTTCAGCTAATGGACCACCAATGAACGCGGCTTGAAGAAACGCTGGAAATACCATGATCCACGCACTCCAATTGACCTCAGGACTGGCTCCAAATATGGAGACATATAGTTGAGTGGCGACAAAGTCAATCACGATTTGACTGACAAAAATGGCGAGGTACCACTTAGCGCCAACTCGCCATAGTTTCCACCCAGAAAAGAGCTTCTTTATTCCGCTGCGGCCCTCCTCAAGACCCGTGAGAATAAGTGCCGCGAAGGTTGGGCCAAAGAAGCCCAGGAATGCGAGGAGAATGAGCGGAACGGGTGTGCTAGTGAATGATACTTGAAATGGGCTGAGGTAGTAGTATATTACTAAGGGAGTCCATATTCCCCAAGTTATAATGAATGTTAGTAAGAAGAATGACAGTAAGGGTTGTTTTGTTAGAATATTTGATTTAGACACCGTTGTTTCCTTACAAGCTAGCCTACATGTATTATTAAGAGCATCTAACACTGGATCAATGCAATAATTGAGTAATTTCGTTCCTTTTACTTCATGTACGCACAATAAAAAAAGGGTAACGATCTCGCACCCAATGCTCCGTCTGACTAATCTACGTTGATCAGCTTAAGTCGTTAACTCAGCGGCATCAGCGATTACTCGTGTCCTCTTCCGGACCCTTCTAACGGGAGCGGCCTTCACCACCGTAGGAGCCGCGACGTGGGGAGGAACCTCCGTGAGCCTCTCCGAGGTAAGGATCAGCTCGTAGCTCTCCACATAGTGTTCGAAGATGTTAGCTAAGCTGTTGTAGATGCTCCCGAAGGAGTCATCACGACTAAACCTCATGGAGCAATCCCTTATTTCCCTAGACGCTTGTCGGGAATAGTCAATGTATCTCCGGATAACTTCGAGAGTGAATTCGTTCAACACAAGTCACCCAAACTGACGAGAATCAACCAAATACAAAGAAGTACGTGTGGCAACTGAATGGAACGATGGGCACTCTCAAGACGCCATTACCTTATTTCCTAGTAAGAATAAACTACAGACTCGAGAGCATAAATCTGACAAATTCATTCCGTTTTACTTCACCGAATTGTCAATAATCCGTAAATGTGAACCGTATATGACTTCTATCCCAGTCCACCAAATTTTTTACTCCATAGAATTCGGCAATTTAGGGCTTTTTTGACCGCGTACGCATAGGCACTTCCTCAAGCGCATCAACAAGCAAGGGAAGAAAAGCTCCCACGTCAGAGACTATCCCAACAGCCTGACTAGTACCCCTATCGCTGAGCTTAGTGACGACAGCCGGGTTGATGTCTAAGCAGACAACCTTCACACTCGACCTCAGCATATTCCCCACGGCTATGGAGTGAAGTGTGGACGCAAGCATGAGAACGAAGTCGACGTCCCTGACCAACTCCTTGTACCTCCTCTGAGCCTCAACAGAGTCCTTAATGACCTCGGGAATAGGCCCATCGTCTCTGATGGAGCTAGCTAGGACAAAGGGAATATCCTTCTTTACAAGCTGATAGAAAATACCGCTCCTGAGCCTACCCTCATCAATTAGGGCCCTAATTGATCCAGCCCTATTCACCTCGTTTATAGCCGCGATGTGGTTACGCGGCTCCCTCCTCCTCATACCATTATCAAGCTCCACGCCGAGGCTGGTACCGTAGAGCGCATACTCAATATCGTGAACAGCTAATGCATTCCCAGCGAGGAGAGCGTCGACATAGCCAAGCTCGATCAGTTTAGCCAAGCTAGGAGCCGCGCCGGTGTGGATCACCGCGGGTCCAGCTACAACTGCTATCTTACCCCCATTCTCAGCCGTCTCGCGGAGCTCCTTAGCTATCTTCCTAATGAGGGAGATTGAGGGCTTTTCGGAGGAGACGTCGCTGTTCATGAACTCGAAGACGCCCACTCCCTCCCGAGGACGTTCAGGGGGCTTTATCCTGATCCCTCTCTCACCCGTTACAACGAGGTCTCCTCTCCTAACTTGACCAATTGGCTTACAGTAAGCGGAACGCCTCTCCGGGTCGACGACGATCTGCTTGTCCATCATCAAATCCTCAACCTCAACCCATCCACTGCCTAAGTAGATGGAAGTTGGATGATTCGATGTGGAGTAGAAGTCAACTGGGAGAGTCATGTCCTGGGTGGCGGGCTTGTATTCGACCTCTGGGGTCTCTGGTGTCTTCGCCCCCAGGCGGAAGACCTCTTTGAGGATGTAGTCCAGGTGCTCCTGGTTCTTCCCTATGATCTGGATTCTGGTGGAGCTGTAGTCGTTTTTATGTTTCCCGATCTTGAAGTCGATGAACTCGAACTCTCCTCTCTGATCCATTATCTCGTCAAGAATCTTCGTCAGTATCATGGAGTCGATGAGATGACCTTCGACTTCTATAATCTGGGAAAAACTTGCCTCATTCCCTGAGGCTAATGGGAAAACTATCCCTCATCTGATTCACCGAGAGGTTAACCACCCAACTCATATATTAAAAGTTACTGAAATGTTAATCGAGAGTAGGATCCCCTACAGTGTGGGCTTCCTTGATTTCGCATTTTTATTGATTTTCCTCCTCTCTATCGTGCGGGGTGTCACTGAGTTATAGGTAACACATTCACCCACGCAACACTCTTTCAGCAAAGAGTTTGACTGTTAACTCACCGTCTTTCGAAAACTGATTCACCGTCATGCTGGTTTTACCAAGCACTCCAGCCGACACGCGAGGGTGATTGAGAAACCAAGTATTGCCCCAAGGGTTGCATTAAAAACCCATTACGTTCAGGAGGATTTTTTTTAAATATTATAAAATTAACCTAACCGATACTAGCTAGGAAACATCTCTATTGCAGAGATAAAGATTATTGAGAATAAATAGACAGAAACTAAAAAAGGAATAAGAAGATAGCACCGAAAAATCATCCAATTTCAACTAAAAGAAACATAAGAATTTAACACAAGGACTGAATGAGAGAGAAATTGAAGGAGCTAGGAAGAGAAAGAAGCTAAAAACCCGTACTTAAGGCCCGCATATAAATATAATGAATAATTTCTTAGAAATGTGTGCTCGGTCTGATGAGACCCAAGATAATCTATTATGAGTCTGATTTACTTTAAATAATATTTAGTGACATATGACATAGTCAGAAATGGGGGTTATCACGAGTCACATGTCGCTTACTTCTGAGATGAGTCGAAAGGTGGATGCCCTTCATAAACTCGTCACTAAGATGGCCAGAATGAACACCCTAAACGAGGTCTATACGTCCAGCTTCGACTTGCTCGGTAACCTCGATTTCTCTGTTAGCATCTGCATAGGTGTGGTGGAAGGGGATCTTCTCAGATTAACCTGCGCCAAGAATGTTCTTGATGCAGTTGCCGATCTTCCCCGAGGTGGCAAGGGGATCATGGTTCGAGCGTGGCAGACAGGGGCCACGCAGGTCGTTAATGACACTCGGTTAGACCCTGACTTTGTTACTTCTAGACAGATTAACTACCTATCAGAGATGGCTGTTCCGGTGTGGTTCGATGGAAACGTCGTCGCGGTGATTAACATCAAGGACCAGAGAGCCGACGCTTTCACGGAGAGCGATCGGCAGATCGTCGAGATCCTGTCCGAGCATATGTCATCAACCATGTACAGGATCCGGCAGTCCTTGGAGCTGAGCGAGTCAGAGTCTAGATATCGTACATTGGTCGAGAACTCTAATGACGCTATACTCGTCGTGTCCTCTTCAACAATCGTCTACGTGAACACCGTCACAGCGAAGCTCTGTGGTTATGATAAGCCTGAGGAGATTATCGGTAAAGATGCTTTGGGATTCATCTCGCAGCGGTACCGCGAACAATTTAGAGAGCGGATTAAGAGCAGGCTCGAGGGTGAGCCGCAGCCAAGGAGATTTGACCATGAGATAGTGAGGAAGGATGGCTCTATCATTCAGGTCGAAACCACCGCTTCGCTGATTAATTACGGTGGTAATCCAGCGGTTCTGTTCGTGGGACGAGACTTGACGGAGAGGAAAAGGTTCGAGTCGAAGCTTTTCGCCCTCCATAAGCATGCGGCTCAGCTTGGTGCAGCGGAGACCATGGTCGAAGTCTCCGAAACCACGCTTAGCGCTATCACCTCCGTAATGGGTTTCAAGCTGGCCAACTTCTTGGTGAAAGAGAGTGACAGCTTAGGTTGTATCGACGACGTTGGGTTTGGATCGACCTATTGGAGTGTGCCAATAGAAGGGGAAGGAAATATTCCTCGGGCAGCTCGTGAGAAAAAAACGGTGCTTGACAATGATCTGAGTGGAGACTCTGATCCCTATAAGAGCCAGCATGGTATCCGGTCACAGCTCGCTACGCCCGTGGTCATACAGGGAGAGGTGGAGGCGGTCATCAGTGTCGAGAGCACGAAAAAAGGGGCCTTCATAGATTCCGACGTGCAGATCCTTGAGATAATCGCGCAGCACGTCGCATCCGCCTTGGAAAGGATAGGGCACAGCTGATCACGGCGTATTCAATACACTGCGTGCGACTCTAATTCTAGGAAACGATGATAACCAGAGGAGAGATGTGCCAGGGGATAAAACTACAGAAGGCGGAATATTATCGTGATAGTTCACGAGCGTGCTATATCGTCATCGATTGACAAGTCTTCGAAAGATGATCCGATCTTGAGTACAGAATAAGGAATCGCTGATCGTCACTCACTGCTGACCAGAAAGCGCTTGTCTAGTTATTCTGCAGCGACGACCTGAAAATCTCCATCCCAGGCCCAACCAATAGGGCACCTGCCCAGAATAACACGGACACCTTGGGCCGAGTTATGAAAAAAGAAAGTTCAGGGAGTTAAACGAAGCCTGAGCCTCAGAACCGATGAAAGAAAATGCTGCGAATTGAAACGATTTAGAGGATAAATGGAACCCACGGTAGGAGCTGCTGAATCATCCTTGGATGAACTCATATCTAAGTAGTGGTGATAGTTCCATACTGTGAGTCAACTTGGTGTATGACTTCGACACAATAATCGACAGACTCTCGACGAGCTCCTCGAAGTGGAGCTATAGGAAGAAGATGACCGGATACGAGGACATTCTCCCCATGTGGGTCGCCGACATGGACTTCGCCTCCGCACCAGAAATAGTAGCCGCAATCAAGGAACGAGCCGCCCATCCAATCTACGGCTACACCTCTAAGACCGACGGCTACTTCAACGGCATGATCAACTGGATGGCGAAGCGCAACGGGTGGAAGGGCATCCAGCGTGACTGGATCCTCTCGAGCCCCGGCGTCGTCCCCGGCTTCAACTACTGCGTACAGGCCTACAGCCAACCCGGGGACAAGGTCTTAATCCAGCCCCCAGTCTACTACCCTTTCAAGAACGCCATACTTAACAACGGCCGCCAAGTCGTCGACAACCCACTGAAGATCGTCGACGGCTACTACGTGATGGATTATGAGGACCTCGAGAAGAAGATCGACGGCAGGACGAAGATGCTCATTTTCTGCAGTCCGCACAACCCGGTCGGCCGCGTCTGGAAGAAGGACGAGCTAAAGCACATGGCCGAGATCTGCGAGAAGAAGGACATCGTTATCGTCAGTGACGAGATCCACAGCGACCTCATCCTGGGGAAGATCAAGCACACCTGCACCGCTACACTCAGCGACGACGCCCTAATGCGAACGGTGACCCTCACGGCCCCTAACAAGACATTCAACATCGCCGGCCTGCAGAACGCCGACGCCATAATCCCCAACAAGAAGCTCAGGGACGCCTTCTTCAACGTCACGCAGAACAACAGCGTCAGCAATCCCAATATCTTCGGCATAGTGGCTCAGGAGGCCGCGTACGCGAAGGGTGAGCCGTGGCTCGAGGAGCTGCTCAAGTACCTGAAGGCAAACCTCGCATACTTCGAAGAATACTTCAAGAAGAACATGCCAATGCTCAAGGTCTACCCGCTCGAGGGCACGTACCTCGCCTGGGTCGACTTCACGGCCCTAGGCATGGGCGACAAGGAGCTACACACGTGGATGCTCGAGAAGGCGAGGCTCTGGCTCGACGACGGCGTAATGTTCGGCGCCGAGGGCAGCATGTACATGCGCTTCAATATCGCGTGCCCACGCGCCATGCTCAAGGACGGCCTCGACAGACTCGCGAAGGCGGTCAAGGCACACAAGTAGCCGTATTTACGAATCTGGTTACGCGGTTTTTTTATCGTTTTATTCCATCACCCGAGTTACAAGGCCGGCATAATTTGTTATATCCTGCTTGTCCACTGATATTCGGCCGTAATGACAGACCCTGTTATAATCATACATGGTGGGGCTTGGGCGATACCCGATAGGCTCGTGGAGGTCAACATCAAAGGCGTCGAGGAAGCCGCCGAGAGGGGCTGGGCCGCCCTCGGGAGAAGCGGTTCAGCGCTCGACGCCGTCGTCGCCGCCGTCAACGCCCTCGAGGACAACCCCGTCTTCGACGCGGGCATCGGCTCGGTGCTCACGGAAGACGGCACCGTCGAGATGGACGCCATGATAATGGACGGTTCCACCCTCGGCGCTGGGGCCGTCGCTGGGCTCCACGACATCAGGCACCCCGTCGACCTGGCCCGAATCGTAATGGAGAGGACGCCTCACGTCCTCATGATAGGGGAGGGTGCCCGGAGGCTCGCGGAGAAGTACAAGGTCGAGAAGCTCACCCAGAAACAACTCGTGACCGAGGAGGCGCGGAGGGAGCTTGCGGAGTGGCTGGAGAAGAGGAGGGCTGGGGCAGCCTTCGGCCACGAGACCGTTGGCGCCGTCGCCCTCGACGCAAAGGGTAACGTGGCGGCAGCGACCTCAACCGGCGGGATGACGGGCAAACTCGTCGGCAGGGTAGGCGACGTACCGATCGTGGGCAGCGGCGGCTACGCCGACAACAAGATAGGTGGAGCCTCCTCCACCGGCCACGGCGAGGCCATCATGAAGGTCAACCTCGCCAGACTCGTCCTCACCCACGTGGAGGCGGGTACCCCTGTACAGGAGGCGACGGATAAGGCGCTAGTCTACATGAAGGAACGTGTCGCTGGGACGGGCGGCGTCATAGCCCTAGACTCTAAGGGTAACGTGGGGCATAGCTACACGACGCCGCACATGGTCTGGGCCACCGCTAGGAATGGCAGGATAGAGTCGGGCATATAACCCCGAAGACTAAACCGCTCTCTTCTTGTACTCCTCGAGATAATCCCGGGCGAACTCGTTCGCGTATCGCTCGGTCCCCTTGTGGCGGCCACTCACCGACCTGAGGTGGTGGTAGAACTCGTGGAGGATCAGGAACGGGTTTGAGAGCCCCTCGCCGCTCGCAACGTAGATGGTCACCTTGTCGAGCACGTAGCAGCCCGCGACGTTGGCGTGGCCCCTCGGGAGGCCGACCTGGAGGCTCGGGACATCAACGTCATAACGGTCCGCAAGCTCCTTTAGCGCCCCCTCGGCGTCGTGGGAAAGGATCATCTGGACCATCCTCGCCTTGAAACTCCCGTCGACGCCCGACACCTGTGAGCCCCCTCAATACCCGTCAATGCCCGGTATTAAGGGATGAAGTGACAGATTCACGCTTTTAAACTCCTGAGCCCCCCTTCTCCACGGAATGGGGATAGAGAGAACCACGATAGGCAGCTTCCCGAGGTCGGAGAAGCCCCTAGGGGAGGCGGTGCGGGACGTCCTCGACCTACAGCTTAGGTACGGGATAGACGTCGTCACCGACGGCGAGCAGAGGGCGGACATGATCACGTACTTCGAGCAGATACCCGGCCTCGACAGGGGGGGCAGGGGGCTCCGCGTCTCTGGGAAGATTAAACCCATGGACGACCCCAATGACTTCTACAAGATCAGGGACTTCGCCCTCGTCGAATCCTACCTCAGCGCCCACAAAACGCATGGCATCAAGGGCAAGATAACGCTGACCGGCCCCGTCACCCTGGGGATGACCTCCGCCATGGGTGGGCTCACCGGCTACGGTAACGTCAGGGACCCCACACTCTACGAGGACTGCGCCGACGCACTCATCCCCCTCGCCCAGAGGGCACTCGACCGGGGGACCCACCTCCAGATCGACGAACCGGGCCTATCCGCGAAGTTCGAGTCACCAAAGTACACTGAGCGGCTACTCTCCGCCCTCCCGGACAAGGCATTGGACGAGGGGAGGGTGAGCCTACACGTCTGTGGCTCCGTTGGCAAAATCTTCGACGAGTTGATGGGCCTAAGCGTGAACATCTTCAGCTTCGGCTTCAGCAGGGCGCAGGAGTCTAGGAACGTGGAGATGATAGCGGAGAAGTCGCTAAGGGAGGGGAAGAGGCTGGGGGTCGGGTTCATCTCCAACACCTCGCTGGAGGGACCAGAGACGGCTCAGGCGCGCCTCGGGAAGATAGCGGGGATCGTCGGCGTGGAGAACATCGCGTACATACACCCAGACTGCGGCTTCGCCCCCACACCCCCAGAGCTGGTCGAACCGATACTGAGGAACATGAAGGAGGCCTCCGACAGCTTCCTCCGCACGCTCTGAGGTTACTTCGTCCACTCCTTGCAGATGGAGACGCCCTCGACAGCGTCCCTCGCTGCCGCGTCGGCACCGATTGAGGATGCATATGCGTTGTCAACGGCTGCGCCACCGATTATCACCTTCACCACGGTCCTCAGCCCCCGCCTCTTCAGCTCGGCTATCGTGTCGGCCATGCTGGTCATGGTTGTCGTTATGAGGGCTGACATTCCGAGGATGTCGGGTCGTGTCCTCTCCACCTCGTCGGCGAACGCCGCCGGTGAGACGTCGAACCCGAGGTCAATGACTCTGAACCCGGCCCCGCGGAGGAGGTTGCCGAAGATGTGCTTCCCTATGTCGTGGAGGTCGCCCTGTACGGTGCCGATGACGACGGTTCCCCGGGATTCGGCGCCGTTTTTCATCAGGTGGGGCTCGACGACCTCTAGGGCCGCCTTCATCGTCTCCCCAGCCATGACGAGCTCGGAGAGGAAGTAGTCACCGCTCTCGTATCGCTTGCTGACCACCTCCATGCCCCTCGCCATCCCGTCGACGATTATCTCGTAGGGCGGCACACCCATGGAGATGGCTGTCCCGCATAGCTCCGCAGCCCTCGCTGGGTCGAAGTTGGTGATCGCCTCGCTGATCTCCCGGAGTATCTGTTGCTTATCCATTCGTTATGCCTCCTCCCTGTAGCTTCCCGCCGCCTCGAACATGGCGATGACGTTCCGCGGGGGGACGTCCGCCTGGATGTTGTGGGCGCCGGCGAGTATGAGTCCGCCGCCCCTGCCACCGACGCGGGCCACCCTCCTCACCTCCGCCCCCACCTCCTCGGGGGAGCCCTGTGGTAGCAGCCTCTGGATGTCGACGCCACCGTGGAAAGACAGTTTCTCGCCGAAGTCGCGCTTCAGGGTCTCGATGTCCATCTTCGCCGCCAGCGGCTGGATCGGGTTGAGTACATCTAGCCCGAGGTCGATGAGGTCTGGGATGAGTTGGTGGACCGAGCCGCAGGTGTGCAGGAAGAGCTTCGCCCTCGTCTTGCCGCGGATGAGGTTGAAGAGCTTCTTATACCTGGGCTTGAGGTACCTCCTGAACATCACGGGCGACATGATGGGGCCCGTCTGCATCCCGAGGTCGTCGTTGTAGTCGACCATCTGGATGTAGGGGCCGACGACGTCGAGGTACCCGTCGTAGAACTCCATGAAGAGGTCGAGTATCTTGTCTAGGAACTTCTCTGCGAACTCGGGCCTCCTGTAGAGGTCAACGGTGAAGGCCTCGAAGCCCCTGAGCCACCATGCGCACTCGTAGATGCCCCCGAAGAAGGCGTCGGCCTGAATCGCGTAGTCGGTGCTGTGGTAGAGGTTCTCAACCTCTTCCCTCAATCCCTTGAACCTCAGGGGGTTCCTCGGGTCTGGCCAGTCGAAGTCGTCGAGGTCGTCGACCCCGGCGTCCTTCAGCGGGTGGTCGATCATGTCGTAGTAGTTGGGGTTCCTCCCCCACTTGATGCCCCATTCGTCGATGAAGTAGGGCCTACCCGAAGCGTCTGGTCCTATACCACCAGGGCCGGGGACCGTGCGGAGGCCGACGTGACGGAAGTCGACGCCGAACCTCTGTAGGACGGCCTCATCCAGCTTCGCCAGCTGCTGCACGTCCCGTGGGTCGATCCTGACCTCAAGGTCGAGACCAATGGTGTGGATTAGGTTGTCGTAAGCCTTGTTGTGTATTCCCGACACGGTCCCGCCGAGGTCGACGGGCAGCCTGTCGGGCTCCCTATGCTGGAGGGTTTCGATGACTCGTTCTCTTGAGTTCATGCTTGCACCCCTCGCTTGGGTGGCTGGATGTCTGAGATGGGACCTAGGCGCTAATATTACTTCGCGCTCGATCCCGTGGAGAGGAGAAAAGCTCTCTTGAACTCGAATTCGAAGTCCGCCCTCCCAGTGAACCCCACGTACCGAGTTTCCATCGATTTCTCCGGTTTATATTCGAACCATCCAAATGGAAAGGCGGAGAAACGCTGGAGGAGTCTAGGTGAGGAAGGTTATCTTGAGCATGATGATGTCCCTCGACGGCTTCGCCGCTGGGCCAAACGATGAGATGGACTGGCTGCCACCCTTCGACGACGAGGAGAAGTGGAGGGACTTGCACGGTGAGATGTGGAAGCAGCTAAGGGGGATCGACACGTTCCTCCTCGGGCGCGTCACGTACCAGATCTGGGAGAGATACTGGCCGGCTGCCGCCAAGAACCCGAAGAGCACCAAGAGCGACATCGACTTCTCCCGCTTCGCCGACGAGACCCAGAAGGTAGTCTTCTCGAAGACCCTAAACGAGGTCAGCTGGAAGAACTCTAGGCTCGTCAAGGGGGACATCGCGGAGGAGGTACGTAGGATGAAGCAGATGCCCGGCAAGGACATCGCGCTCGCCGGCGGCGCCGGCCTCGCCCGGACCTTTATCAAGCTAGGCCTTGTTGACGATTACCTGTTCACGATCCACCCTGTCATACTCGGCGCGGGTAAGCCCCTCTTCAGGGACCTCGAGGAAAGGCGGAGGCTGAAGCTCGTAGAGACGAGGACGCTCAACCCGGGGGCTGTCCTACTACACTACCAGCCCATGTAAACAGAAGATTACACGCGCTCGATGTGTGGCATATAATTGGCCCTATTAACTAGCTTTCTTCGTCTCCCTGAGCCAGAGGCACGGGACGAAGACAGCCAGAAGAAGGATCGATGAGAGGTAGAAGCTCATCGCGTTCCCGTATACCCCCACGACCCAGATCATGAGGATAGGGCCGAAGACTGAGCCCGCGTCGAAGAATGTGCGGTATGTCCCCACGGCGGCGCCCCTGTGCTCCGGGTCGACGACCTCCGCCGCGATCACGGGGCAGATTATCCAGACGGCACCCGTCGTTATCCCGATCAGGAACATGACGACCGCAACCGCGGTGAACCCAACCATGAAGCTCAGGACCACACTCATGATCGCGGTGCCGAGCGCCCCGAAGAGTATGACGGGCTTCCTCCCGATCCTGTCGGAGATGGTGCCCATGAAGAGCATAGAGAGTACGTACCCGATGGACCTGGCTCCCTGGACGAAGCCTATGTCGGTGAGGGACATGCCCAGCGTCCCGTTAAGGTAGAGGGGGAAGGTCGTGAAGAGGACGCCCTGATAGAGCATGAAGTTCATCAGCGTCACGGCGCAGACGATTAGCAGCCCCTTGTTCATCAGGACCTTAGGGATCGCCGAGAGCTTGATGCTTGAGGACGTTGGGAGGGCTCTGACCTCGCTTCGCAGGCGTGGGAGGAAGAGCAGAAAGAGGCCAACGACAGCCATCGCCGTGGAGAGATAGAAGGCGCCGATGAAGCCGAGGCCGGTTATTATTACGCCGCTGAAGGTTGAGGCGAGGGTGCTCCCAAGGAACTCGATCCCCTGGAAGAGCCCCATGGCGCTCCCCCTCCGTTCCACTGAGAACATGTTGATTATCAGGGTCATCGAGACCGCGAAGAAGAGGGGGGCCCCTATCCCGAGCAGCACTCTTGCGAAGAATAGCTGAATCGGGTCGACGACGTAGGCGCATAGGATGTTGCCGACGGCTGTCAGTAGGAGGCCGGCCGCCATTGGGAGATAGTAGCCTAACCTCGTCGAGATGAAGCCGCTCGGAATCTCGAGTAGGACCCTTGCAACCCAGTAGGCGGAGACGGAGAGGCCGATCCAGACCCCTACTGCACCCACCTGCTTCGCGTAGATCGCGAGGAGTGGATTGATCAGCTGCGTGCTGAACATGGCGAGCACGGCGATGACGCATAGGACGATGTAGGTTAGGCTGTAGCGGCCTTGAGCCATGCTTGGTATGGGGGAATCCGCGAGGCTAAAAGATTGGTGATGGCTGAGAGGGTGCAACCGCGTTTATAGGCCCGACATACCCCTCCGCGACCTTCCACAGCCTCTCGGCCTTCTCCATGTCGTATGACTCCCTCGACGAGCGTTGAGCCTTGCGATTCGAGAAGTATTCGCCGGTGACCCCCTCCACTTCGGGGGAGCTGGCGAGGTACACCGAGGTCCTCGCGCCCTTCTCGGGGCTAGTCCCCAGCAGTTTGAAGAAAAACCTCAAAGCAAGTCCAGAGTCCCTGCTGAGGTTGCTCTTAACCATCCCCGGGTGTACACAGTTGGCGGTGATGCCCGTGCCCTCCAGCTTCTTCGCAAGAAGTCTCGTGAAGAGGATGAGACACAGCTTCGACTGGGCGTAGACCCTGAACCCCGAGTAGTGCTTCTTGAACTCTATGTCGTCGAAGTTGACCTTACCACGGTGTAGGGCGGATGCCAAGTTGATGATCCTTGAAGGCGCACTCTGTTTGAGTAGGTCCAACATGAGGTTGGTCAGCAGGAAGGGGGCGAGGAAGTTCACGGCGAAGGCCCTCTCGACGCCGTCGACTGTCTCCCTCCTCTTGAAGTCCCAGACCCCCGCGTTGTTTATGAGAACGTCCAGCTTCGGGAATCGGGACCTGAACTCCGCGGCGCAGCCCCTGATCGAGTCGAAGGAGGCGAGGTCGCAGACTATACTATGCACGTCCTCGCTGCCCGATGCCTCCCGGATCTCCTTCCTCGTGGCTTCCCCGCGGGCCGGGTCGCGCGTGGTGAAGACGACCGTGGCGCCGAGCCTTGCCAACTCTGTCGCCGTCGCCTTCCCTATGCCCGAGGTGCCCCCGGTGATCAGAACGACCTTACCCTTCATAGTGTGAAGTCGGGGTTCCGCTCAGAAAAAGTGTCCCATTCACAACGTCCTCGCCACCTCGGGGGGACTTGGAAGATGAAGCGAGTTGGATCCACAATCTTAGATGATTATATCGCTCACTGAGACGTGAGTAAAGCGCCCTTGCATCAACCCCTCTTCACCAGATCCCGTTATAAACGAAGTTGATTTAGAGAAAAACGATCGACATGGGCAACAACAGAACTACCGAGCTAGGCTCCACCGGGATCATGGTTTCTCGCCTGGGAACGGGAACCAACAGGTGGGCGAAAGGGGAGAACGACGAGCATGTCTACGAGGCCTTCAGGGCGCTCCTAGACGGCGGTGTAAACTTCTTCGACACCGCCGAAGTCTACATGGGTGGGAAGTCGGAGCGCCTACTCGGGGAGTGTATACAACGAGACGGGAGAGTCGTCGTCGTGGCTAGCAAGTACATGCCCTACCCCACTCGGCTCACCAAGGGGCAGTTCAACGAGGCCCTCGACGCCACTCTCGGGAGACTCGGGGTGGCGACCCTCGACCTCTACTACGTCCACATGCCGCCTACCCTCACGAGCATCGATTCACTCATGGACCATATGGCCGAGGCGGTGAACGCAGGGAAGATACGCGCGGTGGGTGTGAGCAACTTTAGCGCGGAGCAGATGAGGAGAGCGGCTGCCCAGTTAGAGAGACACGAGCTCACCCTTGCGGCGAACGAGGTGGAGTACAGCCTCACTAACCGTGAGCCCGAGGAAAACGGTGTACTCGATGCCTGCAGGGAGATCAAGGCCTCCCTCGTGGCGTATCGACCCCTCTCGCGCGGGCTGCTCGCCACAGATGATGCACGTGGCGACAAGACCATGAAGACACTCGAGGGGATAGCCAAACGCCACGGGGCGAAGATGGGCCAGATCGCGTTGGCATGGCTGCTCCAAAAAGATCCCGTCGTGATACCCATCCCCGGCGCTACGAAGAGGGAGCATGCCCTCGAGAACACATCAGCCCTAAACATCGCCCTGAAGGACGACGAATTCAAGGAACTGGACGAGGCATCGAAGCCGCGATAAATGATACTGTAAAAACGAGCTAGAGGTGGAGGCCCATGAGCCTCATCGCGTTGCCGTGGGCAATCTTCTCCCTGTCGGCCGTGCTTACGGGTATCCCGTCGAGGAACGCACGCGCCGACGCCATAGACCCATATGGGTAGTCGACGGAGAACATTATGCGATCCGCACCAACCTCCATGAGGAGGTCGAGGAAGGCGGGGGTGAAGTTGAAGCCGCTGAATGTGTAGTGGACGTTCCCGCGTAGGTACTCCGCCATGGAGCGGTCCAGCTTCGTCGCCTCGCGGGGCAGGTTCCTGTCAATCCTCTGCAGCATGAAAGGCAGCGCCTCGCCGAGGTGGCCTATTATGACTTGGAGCTTCGGGTACTCGTCGAAGGCGCCGCCGAGTATCATGCGGAGCACGTATAGGGCTGTCTCGATGTGCCAGCCCCACCCGCTTGTGGAGAGGGTGTACGCTACCTCCTCGGGGTAGCTGCCGCGGTAGGAGGCCTCCACGACCTTCTGAGGCGGGGGCGTCGGGTGGATGTAGAGGGGGACGCCCAGGGTCTCCGCCCTCTCCAGCACGGGCCAGAATGCCCTGTCGTCGAGGTAACGCCCGGCGACGTGCCCATTTATCGCCGCACCGCTGAGCCCGAGTATTTTAATCGCCCGCTCAAGCTCGTCTGCCGCATCCATAGGCGACGGCATGGGTAGGGCTGCGAAGCCAGCGAACCGCTTCGGGTTGAGCTTGATAGCCTTCGCGAGGTAGTCATTGGCGTCCCGCGCTAGCTTGATTGCCTCTCCCGCGTCGAGCTGCTCGACCCCCGGGGAGTTGAGGGAGAGGACCTGCATGTCAACGCCGGCTTCGTCCATCGCCGCTATCCTCCTCTCGCCCACGTCCAGCAGCTGTTCGATCTGCCTCGTCGACCTCGTGGGCGCGCCTGAGCCCCTGCCCCTGAGCCACTTCCCCGGCCCCTCTATGAAAGAGGGGGTCGCGAAGTGCTCCTCGAGGGCAATCGCCTTAATCCTTTCGACAACCATAGCCAAGCTACACTTCCAGTATCGTCTCCATCACTCCAACGAAAAACATCTTCTATCCGGCGCCCACCTGAGATACGACTGGCATTGTTGAGGGAGACACTATTCAGCGAGCTCGCGAAGTTCAGCCTAGAGTTCAAGAAGGTGAAGGCGGGGGACGAGGTTCTCATCGTCGTCAGCGCGGACACGGAGACGTCGAGGTACAGCGCCCTCGTCACGATGTGTAAGGCTATCGAGGCCATCCCGCACATCCTCGTCGTGAACACGCCGAAGGAGGCCATTGGCCTATGGAGCCTAGGGAGGGCGGTGAAGCTCCCGAGGACCGTCGCCGAGGCGCTGAAGGCGAGCGATTACATCTTCTGGTTCGCCGACTGGGACCCGGCATTCCTCCAAGAGATAAGAGACGCGCGCCAAGCCGGTGCCCAGTTCCTATTCGGGTGGCAGTCGAACGTCAAGGAGGCGAACTGGCACATAAGGGACATTGACTCCGTCGCCCTCGCGGAGAAGGCGCAGCGCTGGGCGAAGATGCTCAACGAGCACAAGGGGAAGGAGTTCAGGCTCATAACCGGGGGTGAGGAGTTCGTCGGAACCACCCGCCGCTTCGAGGGCTGGGGACCATATTCGGGGAAGGCGAGCTGGACCCAGAACGAGTGTATGTCCGTCGGCGACTTCAACGATGCCAACGGGATCCAAGTCGTGGACTGGATTGGGACATTGAGCGAAGTCACCCCCGGCGAAGTGGCGAAGCTCCACATAAAGGACGGAGTTCTCGTTAAGGCCGATGGGGAGATGGGTAAATCATTCATGAAGGCCCTAGCCGCCATCGACGACCCGAACGTCTACAAGCTCGCCGAGCTGGCGGTGGGGATGAACCCGTATACTCGCAAGGGCCTAACATCGCTTGGGGCACCCAACCTCCCGATGACGATCCCGCCCTACCACGAGATCAAGCAGTCGGAGGGAACGGTCCACACGGCTTTCGGCGACTCCGGCGGGCGAATATTGCAGCCCGGCGAGACGGGGATAATCGCCAAACTACATATCGACGTGATATCTTTCAGACCAACCCTGTTCATCGACGGGAAGAAGTACGTCGAGGACGGAAAACTGCTTTTTTAGAAACGCTGATCCTATGATTTTTCTCTCTGGCAGAAAAGCATAGGATACGCGTCTCTCAGGCTCTTGTAGTTGCCTATGCTCTCGGCGGAAAGCACCGCCCTTACTATGGCCCGAGCGAAGACGTCCGCCGCGGAGGCTCCGATCAGGCTCAATGCCCGATGTGTGCTTCTCCCATAGCGGGTCTCCTCCTCGGGTAGAGCCCTGCGCCCCGTTGAGAGGCAGAATATCGTGTCGCCGTCGAACATCGTGTGCGCCGGATAAATGGCGCGCGCTACGCCGTCCTGTGCCATCTGCGCCACCTTGGTCGCCTGCGCCTTACTCAGGGAGGCGTCGGTGGCGACTACGCCGATGGTCGTGTGCCTCACCGGCTCCCCCGCTAAACCCTTGTAGTAGGGGAGCCCAGGGACATGCTTCCCTTGGGCAACGCCGAATTCGCCCCCGATCTCCAGGTGCTGCGCGTAGAGCGTCCCGTTCCCCGGGTCGAATGTGGCGCCGGTTGAGTTGACCACCGCTATCGCCCCTACGGTTATACCGTTCACCAACTCTTCACTAGCGGAGCCAAGGCCCCCTTTGAGGCCTCCGGAGACGGCGCCCGTGCCCGCCCCGACGTTCCCCATCTCAACCCTACCCGCTGAGAGCGAACCACAGGTCCTGTAGCCATCCGCCTCGGTAATGTGGCCGAGCTTCTCGCCTCGGCCCAGATCAAAGATCACAGCGGCGGGGACGATCGGGACCACCCTGCCCTCGCCCACCTGGAGGCCAACGCCCTTCTCCTCGAGAAACCTCATCACCCCGCCGGCTGCGCTGAGGCCGTACGCGCTGCCACCGCATAGTGCTACAGCGTCGACTCGTTCGACGAGATTGACGGGGTCGAGGAGGTCCGTCTCCCTAGTGCCTGGGGCGCTTCCCCGCACGTCCACTCCGCCGACGGCTCCACCCTCAGCCGCTACCACCGTAACCCCCGACAATAGCCCGTGATCGCTGATGTTTCCGACTAATATGCCATCAACGTCCGTTATCGAGTTGAGTGGGCCGCTCCGCCGATTCTGAGGCATGCATCAACTGCCATCGGTTTGCAGATAAACGCCTTGCGCGGATCATATCGGGTTTAAAAGGGATTTTTCCATAAAATTTACTCAGCGACGGGGGCGCTCCCCCGGGGACCTGTAGGTGCTTGATAATGAGGGACGATGTTGGGTTGGTGGATTCTAAGATTCGGATAGGGCTCCGCGTGAATGGGGCCTCGTATGGTTTGAACGTTGAGCCTAGGCGGACGCTCCTCGACGCCCTCCGGGAGGACCTGCATCTCACGGGGACGAAGAAGGGCTGCGACATGGGGGAGTGCGGCGCCTGCACCGTCCTCTTAGACGGGAAGCCTGTCTACTCCTGCCTCCTACTCGCAGTCGAATGCGAGGGGCACGAGGTGAGGACCATCGAGGGTCTATCAGAAGGGGAGAGGCTCGACCCGATCCAGATGGCGTTCATCGAGTACGACGCCCACCAGTGTGGCTTCTGCACACCCGGGCAGATAATGGCCATCCGTGGCCTCTTAGAGGCGAACCCAGACCCGACTCCCGAGGAGATACGCGTCGGCGTATCCGGCAACATCTGCAGGTGCGGCGCCTACCACCGAATCCTCAAGGCTGCGGCCGCGGCCGCCCAAGTCTACCGGGAGGGGAGCGAATGACGAAGCTGATCAAGACGAGAATCGAGTTCGAGGGGACAACGCATGAGGAGCTCTCCCTGGTGGAGGGGGAGGAGCCGAGGGTCTGGGGGGCGGACGCCGAGCTCAGGATCGTCGGGAGGAGCGTCGCGAAGATCGACGGTGCAGAGCGCGTAACGGGGCGGGCTCGCTACACTGCGGACATTCAGCTACCAGGGATACTGCACGCGCGAGCACTCCGCTCGCCCCTCCCGCACGCCCGGGTTAAGCGCATCAACACATTCAAGGCCGAGGCACTACCCGGCGTCCGCGCTGTTCTGACACATGAGAACGCGCCGAGGCTGAGGTGGCTGAACGGCACCGAGATCCTCGACGGCGTAGCGAGGTTCGCGGGGGAGGAGGTGGCTGTCGTCGCCGCGGACGACGAGGAGACTGCCGAGGAGGCGCTTGGCCTCATGGATGTGGAGTTCGAGGCGCTGCCATTCGTCGTCGACTCGGAGGGGGCTGGGAAGGAGGCGGCGCCGAAGATACACGGTGGGAGCAACCTGCTCGGCGGGGAGCCGAGGGTCTACCAGCGCGGGGACACGAAACGTGGCCTCGGGGATGCTTACGCCGTCGTCGAGGGGACCTTCACGACGCAGACGGCGGTGCACAACTGCATGGAGACTCATGGCGCCGTAGCTCAGTGGGAGGGAGACCGCCTCACAGTCTGGGAGTCAACGCAGTCCATAGCGAACACGCGCGAGCATCTAGCCGCGGCCTTCAACCTCCCCCTCGACAAGGTGAGGGTCATCTGCAACTATATGGGCGGCGGATTCGGGAGTAAGCAGAGGGCGGGGAAGCACACCCTCCTCGCCGCCGTGCTCGCAAAGCAGACGCACCGACCCGTGAGGATGGTGCTTTCGAGGAAGGAGGACAGCCTAATGACGGGGAACAGGCAGGCAACCGTCCAGCACCTGAGGATCGGCGCGAAGCGCGACGGGACACTCACCGCGATAGAGATGGTGTCCAGTGGGGAGATGGGCGCCTACGGAGCCTACGCGATGCCCATCGAGGGCCCCGCCCAGACCCTCTATGCGTGCCCCAATGTGAGGACTGAACATAGTCCCTACTTCACAAACATGGGGATGGCAACCGCCTTCAGGGGTCCCGGCTACGTCGAGGGCAGTTTTGCCCTAGAGTCGCTCATGGATGAGCTCGCTGACAAGCTGGGGATTAACCCGCTCGAGTTTAGGCTCAAAAACTACGCAAAGGCCGACCCGAGGAGCGGGCTGGCTTTCTCCCAGAAGAACCTCGATGAGTGCTATAGGAAGGGGGCGGAGATGATTGGCTGGGAGAAGGGATGGAAGGGATGCAGGACGGCCTCGAAGTGCAGAGCGATGGGCGTCGCTAGCCAGATCTGGGGAGGAGGCGGAGGACCGCCCGCTTACTCCTGGGTGAAAATGAACCCCGATGCCAGCTGGGAGGTTATAATAGGTGGGCAGGACATCGGCTCCGGGACGAAGACGGTCTTCGCCCAGATAGCGGCTGAGGAGTTGGGGATTAGTCTGGAGAGCGTCTCCGTGAGGATGGGTGACACCGACGCGAGCCCCTACGCCCCCGTCAGCTCGGGGAGCCGCACAACTCCGTCCGTGGGCCCAGCGGTCCGCCAGGCCGCGGCAGACGCAAAGAAGCAGCTCATCGAAGTCGCCGCGGGGTACATCGAGGTGCCCCCCGAGCAGGTCAGGTTCCAAGACGGCGCTTTCTACGTCGGGAAGGATAAGGAGCCCCGCTTAAAGATCGAGGACCTCACCGACGCCCTGGACGAGCTTACCATCCTCGGGAGAGGGATCAGGGGGCCGAACCCCTCTAGCAAGGAGCTACTCACCTTCGGAGCGCAGTTCGCCGAGGTTGAGGTCGACATAACCAACGGTGACGTTGACGTCATCAGGGTGGCG
The DNA here is from genome assembly GCA_963769425.1 of Candidatus Bathyarchaeota archaeon. Taxonomy (GTDB): domain Archaea; phylum Thermoproteota; class Bathyarchaeia; order TCS64; family TCS64; genus UBA8941. The sequence continues at coordinate 148,917 of CAVYLP010000006.1, forward strand.
ACAGTGCTCGACTTCGGGAGGGTGATGAACCCCCTCGGCGCGGGCAGCCAACTTGAGGGCGGTGTAGCACAAGGTATCGGCTTCACCCTGAGCGAGGAGCGGGTCGTGGACAGGCGGGACGGGGTCGTCTTAAACCCGAACATGGAGGACTATCTCATCCCCACGGCGATGGACATGCCTCAGTTGGAGTACTCGTTCGTGGACAAGCCTGATGAGGTGGCCAACAACATTGGCGCGAAGGGGCTCGGCGAGCCACCTATGATACCCACCGCACCGGCGATCGCGAATGCCATTGCACGCGCCACAGGGATCAGGATTCGATCAACACCCCTCACTAGGACGAAGATACTCGAAGCGCTCACGGCGACAAAGGAGGCAGCGAAATGAGGAGATTCACACACGTCGACGCCACAACAATCGAAGAAGCACAGAAATTATTGGGAGAAACAGAGACCCGAGCGTTAGCTGGTGGGTCGAACATCATTCCCCTCATGAAGCTGGGGATAGCGAAGCCGGATAGGCTCGTGAACATAAAGCCAATCCCGAAGATGGATGGCATCAGCTTCACGGAGAAGGAGGGGCTCAGGATAGGCGCCCTCGCGACCATCGACTCCATAGCCAACAACAAGATGGTAAAGGAAAAATACCCCCTCCTCTCCGAGGCGGCCTCATCCATAGCCTCCCCCCAAATAAGGAACGTTGCCACCCTCGGGGGGAACCTAACACAGGAGCCGAGGTGCTGGTACTATAGGGGACCCCAGCCCTGCTGGCTCAAGGGTGGGAGGATGTGCTATGCTGCGGCGGGTGAGAACGAGCACCACGCCATACTCGGCGCCGGCACCTGCAACAGCGTCCAGCCATCCGACTCAGCCCCGGCTCTGGTTGCGCTGGGAGCCACAGCCAACGTAGCGGGTATCAGTGGAGAGCGAAGCATCCCAGTGGATGAGCTATTCCAGAAGCCCGTGGAGGGCTCCAAGAGGCTCTCAGCCCTCAAGCCGGGAGAGCTCATCACGAGGGTCATAGTACCGCCGCCGAAGGCCGGTGGCACAGGGACCTACATCAAAAAGATGAACAGGCGTGTCTGGACGTTCGCTTCAGTAAGCATCGCAGCACAACTTACCATGAAAGACGGCACTGTGGAGGATGCGCGCCTCATCCTCGGCGGCGTCAGCTCGATCCCCTGGCAGCTGAGCCCGTCTGAGGCCGCCCTTAGAGGGCACCCCCTAGACGAGGGGACCATTGAGAAGGCCGCCGAAGCTTCGACCCAGGGAGCCCGCCCCTTGAAGCACAACGGTTACAAAGTCCCCTTAGCGAGGGCGGTGGTGACCGAGGCGCTCACAAAGTTACGCTCCAGGGCCGCCTGACAACCCCTTTTAGGAGGCGTTACATCCCGTTGCGCATGCGTATAACCATCGACGGCCCACAGCAAACTGCCTTCACTAGACTCGGCGACTCACCATGATGATCAGGGACATCTTCGGCTCGGCTTGGACAGGGGTAAAGACACGGAAGTTCCGATTCGCCCTAAACCTAATAGGAATCCTCATCGGTTGTGCCGCGGTCACCGGCCTCATCTCCTTAACCCAGGGCCTAAGCAACAACATCAGCGGGCAGCTTGGCACACTCGGCGCCTCCACAATCACGGTCACGCCAGGCGGCGGTGGCAACGGAATCTTCGGTGGGGGAGGCGGCACGAGCACCCGGACCCTCAGCTACAAGGACGTAAACCAGATCTCCAAGCTCCCGAACGTCTTACAAGTCGGCCCTACCGACTCGGGGGGAGCGGCCACGTACTCCGTCGCTGGGAAGATGTACAGCCAGTCGGTCACCGGCGTCACAGACATCTACTTTACAATCAACACGGCCGTCGAGGTCGAGTCGGGGAGGGCTCTGCTGAGGACGGACGGCGCCGACGCGGTGATAGGAGCAAATGTCGCTCAGCCGGCAGACGCCACGAAGCCCATCATAGCTGTAGGTGACAGGATCAAGATCACAGCGACGGTGAACAGCGTGAGCAAGGAGATGACCCTCAGGGTTGTTGGCATACTCAAGAAGACAGGAGGTAGCTTCGGTTCAAGCGATAGCGTGATACTCATACCTCTGGCCACCTTCGACCAGTTCTACGAGAGAGCCGGGAAATACAGCGCCATACAGGTGCTAGCGACCAGTCCCGACTTCGTAGACACAGTCTCAACCGAGATCCAGAACAACCTGACCGACATCCGGGTGATCACGGCGGCGGCTGCGCAGGCGGTCGTAACGAGCATCACTGGGACGATTCAGGCCGTCCTCGGGGGGATAGCGGCGATCTCACTCGTCGTCGCAGGTGTCGGCATCATAAACACGATGACCATCAGCGTCATGGAGCGGACCCGCGAGATCGGCATACTCAAGGCGCTTGGGGCTAAGGGGCGCGACGTGCTCGTCCTCTTCCTAAGCGAGGCCGTCCTCACGGGGATCGTCGGTGGCATCATAGGCGCCGCCCTCGGCTTCGTCGTAAGCACTGTTGCGGGGAGCATCATCGGCCTCCCACCGGAGATAAATATCTACCTAGGCCTCATAGTCGTCGGATTCGCGGTCGCGACCTGTGTCCTCTCCGGCCTCTACCCAGCGTGGCGCGCCTCGAGGATGAATCCAGTCGAGGCCCTTAGGTATGAGTAAACGGGCTTACTTTGAGACCCTGAGGTAGACGTACCAGTAGGCAGCCGCGACGAAGAGGCCGCCACCGATGAGGTTCCCGATCGTCACGGGGATGAGGTTACTAAGGAACCCGGAGAGGTTGAGGCTGCTCAGGTCGAATCCTGATGCGGCCGCTGCGGCCGGGTTTCCGCCCACTAGGATACCGAAGGGTATCATGAACATGTTCGCGACGCTGTGTTCGAAGCCCATCGCGACGAAGGCGGCCACGGGCATCATGCAGGCGAGTATCTTCCCGGCGGTGGATTCGGTCGAACCCGATATCCAGATGGCGAGACAGACGAGCCAGTTACAGAGGATACCCCTTATGAGGGCCTCGCTGAACCCGAGGCCGACCTTCATAGTCGATATGTCGAGGGCGCGCATGGACACTGCCGAGCCATAGATAGCGTAGCTCCCGCTGGCGAAGATCAGCCCAGCGAGAGCGACGGCTCCGACTAAGTTACCCAAGTATACGATTACCCAGTTCTTGAGGACGGCACCCAGTTTCGCCCTCCCGGATAGGCACGCCATTGTGAGCAGACCGTTCCCCGTGAATAACTCACCCCCAGCGAGGACGATCAGCACGAGGGCGGTCGAGAAGGCAAGCCCACCCACGTACATGGCGAGGCCGTTACCGAGGTACCGAGCTGCATCGCTGGTCACCACGATGTAGAGGAAGCCGCCGAAACCCACGTACACGCCGGCTAGCATCGCTAAGACGAAGATCTTCCTCAGAGGCGTGTTCACCTTGCCGCTGTAGTATGAGCATAGTTGCTCAGCTATCTCACTCGGCTTCCGCGACATCCATTGTTCCTATGCGGTTTGGGCTAGATTCTAATAAAGAATACCAAAGTGGGATGCGTCGAGAAGCCTCAAGGGCTTAACGAGGAGTCTTATCCTTCACGACTATCGTCTGAGCAAGGTATGTGAATATCCTCTGGCTCTTCTGCGTCGTGAATATCCAGCCGAGGACAACGTCCAGCAGGATTAGGGCGCCGAAGGCCTTCCCGAAAGACTCGATGGCGGCCTGCCCTAGGGTGATGTGCCCCTCGTTGAGGTTCGTGACCTTGATCTTCATGATCATCTTCCCGATGCTGGCGCCGTAGGTGTAGTCCATCCAGATGAAGTAGATGAAGAAGGCGACCTCCCGGAGGCCGTAGCTCGTGAATGGCGTGTACCGGAAGTACGGCATACCCCCGGTGAAGCTGAGCGTCGGTAGGGCGATGACGAAAGTCAGAATTCCGAATACAATGCCGAAGATGATGGAGTCGATGATGAACGCGATTATCCTCTCTCCCCAGCCGGCGAGGTCTATCACCTTTGCCGCCTCCATCGCGGGGGCGGGCGCAGCGGCCGAGGGTTGAGGGGCTGGCGTGCCGCACTGCTGGCAGAAGGCCGAGCCCTCCTTGAGCTCGGCTCCGCACTTCTCACAGTTTACCATGCTTCAGTCTCCTTGACTCACTGAAAAGTAGGGCAATTAATAACACTACCTGAGCCGGTCAGAATGCGACCTCGGCTGACTTCTTCCCCGTCAGCTCCTCGAGGACTATCCTACCGACGGCTGTCTTTGCAAGGTTCGCGGCCACATTGGGGCCCTCGAGGCGCTTGAGTAGTTCGCCTGGCTTCTTCTTCTCCTGGGTGTGTATCATGTGTGCGAGTACCTTCTTCTTCTCCTCGACATCCTCGACGAACTCGACGCGTCCTTTGAAGACGGCGGAGACGTAGAGGTGGCTGCACTGCTCGGCGTAGTAGCCATGGTCGATGACGGCTATCCCCGAGACGGCGGGGTTGGCCCTCATGAAGTCGAGCTTCTTGCCCTCGGCGGCGCAGTGGAAGTAGAGGCAGTTGGCCGCCTCGTCGTAGCTGTGGCTGAGGGCCACCGCGTAGGGCTCCCCGTCTCTGGAGAGGGCGAGGGTCACGTATGTGGTCTCCTTTAGGATCTTGGCCAGCTTGGCCTTGTCCTTGATCTCCTTGTCGCCGCGGCGCATGTGGTATGTCTTTGCCATGGGTTATGCTCCGTCACCTCGCTAATAACGGTTGGCGGGGGGCTAAGCCTTCTCGACTCGCACGGCGCATGCCTTGAACTCGGGTATCTTGGACTCGGCGTCGACGGCGTTGTTTGTGAGGATGTTCGCGGAGGCCTCGGCGAAGTGGAAGGGTATGAAGACGACTCCCTCCTTGATGCCATCAGTCACCCGAGCCCGGAGGGTTATCTCACCCCTCCGGCTCGCGACCCTCACGAGGTCATTGTAGTGGACACCAAGCCTCTCGGCGTCGGCCTCGTTGATCTCGATGAAGGCCTCGTTTATCTGGTCGGTGAGGGTTGGGCTCCGCCGCGTCATGGTCCCGGTGTGCCAGTGGAAGAGGACGCGCCCCGTGGTGAGGATCAGAGGATACTTCTCGTCCGTCTCCTCTGCGGGGGGCCTGTGCTCGACGACGTGGAACCTGCCGAGTCCCCTGCTGAACTTTTCCGTGTGGAGTATGGGGGTGCCGGAGTGGTCGGAGGAGGGCACGGGCCACCTGAGCCCCGAATCCCCGAGCCTCGCGTGGCTCACGCCCCTGTATATTGGGGTGATAGCGGCGATCTCGTCCATCACCTCCGAGGGGTGCCTGTACCCCATCTGGTAGCCGAGTCGGGTCGATAGCTGGCTGAGTATCCACCAGTCTGGCCTAGCGTCGCCGATGGGTTCAACCGCTTTATGGGATAGCTGGATTCGGCGGTCCGTGGCGGTAAATGTGCCGTCCTTCTCCGCGTAGCTCCCCGCGGGGAGGACGACGTCAGCGACGCGCGCCGTCTCGCTCATGAACAGCTCGGAGACGACTAGGAAGTCGAGCTTCTTTAGCTGCTCCTCGACGTGGTGGGTGTCGGGGTCGCTCATTAGGGGGTTCTCCCCCATGACGTACATCACTTTGACCTTCTCGCCGGCGCCGTTGATCTTCTCGGTGAGGGTTAGGCCGGGCGCCTCGGGAACCTCCGCACCCCATGCCTTGCCCACGCGGCTACGTGCCTCGGGGTCGGCAACTCTCGCGTACCCAGGGAGCAGATCGGGCAGCGCCCCCACATCGCAGGCACCCTGCACATTGTTTTGGCCGCGGAGCGGGTTCACCCCTGTTCCTGGGCGCCCGATGTTCCCCGTGAGCATTGCGAGGTTCGCGGTGCTGAGGACGTTGTTGACGCCGGTTATGTGCTGGGTGATGCCCATGCTGAAGAGGATCGCCGCCCTCTCGGCGGAGGCGTAGATGCGCGCAGCCTCCCTAATCTTCCCCGCGGGGACGCCGGTTATGCCCTCGGCGTACTCGGGGGTGTACTTCTTGACGTGTTCCCTGAGGGCCTCGTAGCCCTCGGTGCGCCTCGCTATGAAGTCCTCGTCTTGGAGCCCCTCGGCTATGATTGTGTTCATCATCGCGTTGAGTAGGGCGATGTCAGTGCCGGGTCTGTGTTCGAGGTGGAGGGTAGCGTACTCGGTTAGGGGGATGGCCCGGGGGTCGGCGACTATGAGTTTCGCACCATTCTTCACGGCCCTTATGACTCGGCGCGCGAGGAGGGGGTGCTGCTCAGTCGTGTTGGAGCCGATGACGAGGAAGACGTCCGCCTCCTCGAGGTCCTCCTGGCTGTTTGTCATGGCGCCGCTGCCGAAGGCGCGTGTGAGTCCGGTGACGGTGCTGCTGTGGCAGAGGCGGGCGCAGTGGTCGATGTTGTTCGTCCCCACGGCGACCCTTGCGAGCTTCTGCATCAGGTAGTTCTCCTCGTTGGTCGCCTTGGCAGAGGCAAGGAAGGCGACTGAGCCGGGGCCGTATCGCTCCTTGAACTCCCTGATCTTGGAGGCGACGAGGTCTAGGGCCTCCCCCCAGGTGGCCTCCCTGAAGCCCTCGCCGTCCCGGATGAGGGGCTTCGTGAGCCTGTCGGGGTGGTGGATGAACTCGTGGGCGCTCCACCCCTTTATGCAGAGCTTGCCCTCGCCGGGTCCAGCGTCGTGTGGGAGGACTCCGACGACTCTCCCGTCCCTAACGTGGAGCCTGAGTAGGCACCCGACGCCGCAGTAGGGGCACACGGCTGTGACGTTCAAGCGGTCAGCCTCCCGAGCTTCTCCTCCAGGGCGGGGTCCCTCACCCTGTGCTGCTTTACCCCGGCCTCGTCGAGGTTCACCCCCATCGCGAGGGCGAGGAGCTGGAGGTAGTAGAGTGTGGGGACTCGGTAGTCGAGTTTGAGCTCGCGCGAGGCGAGCATCTGCCCCGTGTCGAACTGGTAGAAGCACTGTGGACAGATGACGGTGGAGCAGTCGGAGGAAGCCGCGTGCATAGCGCCGAGCTTGACGCCGAGGAGACGATTCGCCGACTCCCGGTCACCGTAGTTTGTCAGCGTCCACCCGCAGCACCCGGTCTTCTTATCCCAGTCTACTGGGGTGGCGCCGAGCGCCTCAACCATCGAGTCGAGCACCGTTGGGTTAAGTGGATCGTCGAAGCCCATCGCTTCGGGAGGGCTGAGGATGTGGCAGCCGGGGTGGCACGCGACCCTGAGGCCCGTCAGCGGCTTCTTCACGGCGGACCTGATTCCCCCGATGTCCTGCGACAGTACCTGAGCGTAGTGTCTCACCTCAACTGTTCCCTTGAACTGGTGCCCGGTCTCAGCGAGGATGTCGTTCACCTTCTCCCTAAGCGCCGCGTCTCGCTTCAGGGTCTGGTTGGCTTGCCTCAGTGTGTAGGTGCAGCCATTGCAGAGCGTTAGTATGTCGAACCCCGCCTCCTCGGCGAGGCAGATGTTTCTCGCGGCTATAGCGAGCCCCGTGGTCTTGTCAGTGAGGAACCCGACGGGCTCGGGGCAGCAGCTGAAGCCGTCGATGTCGGCGAGTTCTACGCCGAGTTTGGGGAGTACCATCCGTGAGACGGCCTCGAGGTGGGGGAGGCGCACGGGTATGAAGCAGCCGAGGAAGAGGGCGTACCTCATTGCTTTGCCCCCCTGAGCCTCTCGGCGAGGCGGGTCCTCTCAGCTATCTTCGCGAGGTCGGCGATGGGCGGGGATGGTAGGAGCCTGAGGTTTAAGGCCAGCCTCTGCCTCTCAGTCGCCCCGGTGAGGGGAAAGGCGAACCCCGTCGAGACGATCTGATTGACCTCCGCCAGGATGGTCGGGTGCACCCAACCGGCGTCGAGGGCATCACCCTTCAGCGTCTCTATGAAGTGGATGGGGGAGACCTCGTAGGGGCACGTCTCCTCGCACTTGTGGCAGCTGACGCAGAGCCAGATGTTGGGGTTCGAAGCCCCCTTCTCGGATGCGAGGCAGTCATAGACGAATGTGTATCGGGGGTTGAACCTGTGGTCATTCATGACGTGGCAGCTGTGCGCCACGGTGCAGCAGACGCCGCACTTTAGGCATACCTCGGCGGCTCCGCGCCTACCGCCCTCGTCGTCCCGGTAAACGGCCCTGATCGCCAACTGGATCGGGGTAGAATGAGGTGGTGACCGCTTTAACGGTTTAGCAGCGGGGCTACTTCTTCTTCGTCTTCTCCGCCTTCTTGCGGAGGTACCATGTCTCGCCCTTGGGACTCGTGTCTATGACGAACTCCGGGTTGTAGGCGAGCATCTCCTTGACGAACTCGCGCATCTTTATCTGGACGCCGTCGCTCCTTACGATGTCCTCGTCTAGGTTTATAACGACCTTTCTTCCCTTGTCGAGCTTCGATGGCATGAGGATCACCAACAATATTGGTGGCCCTGTTTAAGTTTTTTATGAGTCTAGGGTCCATCGAAGTTCGAAAACGTAACAAAACTATTGGTCTAGATGGCGTCGTCGCCGAGTTCTTCTTTAGTTAGCGTCTCAGTCTCCTCGACCCGCTTCCCCCTGAGGAACGATGGGACGATTGCACACGCGTTTATGACCGCCATCCAGAGGTATGCGTGATTGATGCCCGCGGCGAAGAGTGAGATCTCCGACGCGTTTATGGCTATATTGGAGCTTATGACTCCGCTGACTATGCGGTACGGGACCGTGAAGGTCATCACCAGTATGGCGAGGTTGATGCTGATCACAGAGCCGGTTTGGAAGAAGACTGCTCTCACCGCGGAGGCTATACCCCTGCGATCCGAGGGGACGGATCCCATCAAGGAACTCATGTTCGGCGAGCTGAACAGCCCGACGCCCGCGCCGAATATTGCGAGGTATATGAGCATCAGATAGTAGGGCGTAGTCGCTGTCGTCGTCGAGAATAGAAAGAGGGAAGCGCTGCTGAGGGCTAAGCCCACGGTCGTGAAGGGGGTGTGGCCGTACTTGTCGGAGAACCTGCCGCTGAGGGGGCCGACGAGGAGGAAGGCTATGTCGATGGGGAGTATGCGCACGCCCGCGTCGAAGGGTGAGAGGCCCTGTACCAGCTGGAAGTAGAGGCTCAGGAGAAGAGCGACGGCGCCCCACGCGATGCTGTTGAGGAACTGCGCTGTGACGCCGCCCGTGAACTCCTTTATGGCGAGAATCTTCAGGTCGAGGAGGGGGTGCGTATGCCTCCGTTCCTGCCAGATGAATGCTACGAAAAATATCACTGTGATTATGGTGAGTCCGTAGACGAGGTTCCTGTCGGTCATACCGTAGGCGTCGAAGGTGAGGGCGAGGAGGAGGCTGACGATGGCGGTTGTGAATGTGCCAAAGCCTATCCAGTCCATCGGCGCCTCCTTCTCGACGCGGGCGATCTCTTTGAGCCTCTTCTGGGCCCAGAATGTGCCGAAGATGCCGATTGGGACGTTGATGTAGAAGAGTGCCCTCCAGTCGAGGAAGGCGAGGATGATGCCGCTGAGGGTGAGGCCCCCCATCATGCCGAAGCGCAGGGCTATCTGGTTTATGCCGAGGGCGAGGCCGAGGCTCTTCTTCGGCGTCGCGTCCACGATCATGGCGGCGCTGTTCGTCATCAACATCGCCCCACCGATGCCCTGGAGGCCCCTGAATAGGATGACCTGTGTGGGGCTCTGGGAGAGGCTGACGAGGAGGGAGCCGATGGTGAAGACGCCGAAACCCGCCGTGTATATCTTGACTCGCCCCACTATGTCTGTGGCCCTGCCGATTAGCAGGAGACTTATAGTGCTGAACAGGACGTAAGCCTGCGTGAACCAGACGGCCTGCTCCGCGTCCGCGCCGAGGGCCGCTGCGACCTGCGGGAGGCCGATGATGACTATCCTCGTGTCGAGGCCGGACATGAGGACGCCAACAGTAGTGACCGTGAGGACCGTCCACTTGTACTCCAATGGGCTACACCTCACTCACAGCTTCGCGCAGTCGCTGTGCAGAGTTGTTCGAGAAAGTAAGCATAGATGTAGAGGGGGCTATTATCGTTATTTACAATTTTCTGTATTCTTCATTTTTAGGCTGGCTCAATGGGCCTGATTCAAGTCTTGGGGGCCGTATTTCGCTCTGTTCGTTAATCAGATAGCGATATAATGAGTCGTGTGAAGTATAACCTAGACCTCGGGCTGATGACATTTGTCTAGGAAAGGGCTCTCCCAGAAGAAGGACTTGGAAAAGGTGGGGCGGACAGAGTTTCCGGTCGTGGGCATCGGGGCCTCGGCCGGTGGCCTCGAGGCCATACAAGCGCTTCTTAAGGGTCTCCCCCAGGACACGGGGATGGCCTTCGTTATCGTGCCCCACCTCTCAGCCGAGCACAAAAGCGCACTCGCCGAGATTCTCTCCCGGAACACGGGCATGCCCGTTAACGAGGTCGCGGGGAAGACGACCATCGAGCCAAACCGGATATACATCATCCCGCCCAACCACAACCTCTCGATTAAGAATGGCGCTCTGATCCTAGAGCAGGTGGATAAGGAGGCTAAGCTGCCGCGCCTCTCGATAGACCACTTCCTCACCTCCCTCGCCGAGCAGGAGAAGGACAGGGCGATTGGGGTCATACTCTCTGGCACGGGCTCGGACGGCACGAAGGGTGTGCAAGCCATAAAGGCGGAGGGAGGCATCACCTTCGCGCAGAGCGAGGAGACGGCGAAGTTCCCGGAGATGCCGAGGAACGCGGTGGTCTCGGGGAAAGTGGACTACATTCTCTCCCCCGGGGAGATCGCTGTGAATCTCGTCAAGATAAAGCCGAGGATTGAGTACCTCACCGGGACACACGATGAGTACACTGACCCCTCGAAGGAGAACGCCTTCCAGAGAGTCATCGCAACCCTAAGGACCCAGAAGGGCATCGACCTCAGCCACTACAGGCGCTCTACTCTCAACCGCAGAATAAACCGGCGGATGATACTCAGGAGCATAGACAAGATCGAGGACTACGCGTACCTCCTCAACGGGGACGCGAAGGAGGTGGAGGCCCTCTTCCAGGACGCCCTCATAAACGTTACAAACTTCTACAGGGACAAAGAGGCCTTCGAGGCTCTTAAGGCGAAGGTCTTCCCGAGCATCGTCAAGGACAAGGACATCTCTAGGTCGGTGAGGATCTGGGTCCCCGCGTGCTCGACAGGGGAGGAGGCCTACACCATCGCGATGTCCCTCTTCGAGTACCTGGGCGACCAGAGGAAGGATGTCGCCATCCAGATCTTCGCCACGGACGTTAACGATCAGACCATCGCGAAGGCGAGGATCGGCGTCTACGGCGTGAACGCCGTCGAGGAACTCCCCGCCGATGTTCTGAGCCGCTACTTCACGCAGACGCAGCCGGGGCAGTACCAGGTCAAGAAGAGCATAAGGGACGTCTGCATATTCGCTAAGCACGACCTCCTCACTAACCCGCCCTTCGCCAACATGGACCTGATAAGCTGCAGGAACCTCCTCATCTACCTTGACGACACGCTGCAGGAGAGGGTGTTCACCCTCTTCCACTATTCGCTGAAGAGCCACGGCTACCTGATGCTGGGGAAGTCGGAGTCCGCGGCACGCTTCAGGGACCTCTTCGAGGACGTGGATAAGTCGAACAAGATCTACGCCAAGAAGGCCTCGACGAGGGGGAGGAACGCCATACCGTATCTCCAGCCCTCGGACTTCAGGCCCGAGTGGGTGACAGCCCCTGTCGGGGTGGTAGAGAGGAAGGACTTCGCCTCGACACTCCAAAGGGAGACGGACCGCCTGATACTAAGCGAGCTTACGCCCCCCGGCGTGGTCGTCAATAGTGAGTTCGACATACTCCAGTTCCGAGGAAAGACCGGCCTCTTCCTCGAGCCCGCCTCGGGCTCGCCGAGCTTCAACCTGATGAAGATGGCCAGGGGCTCCCTCGGCGTGAAGCTTAGACTCGGCGTTGAGCGAGCAAAGAAGGAGGGGGTCCTCGTCGCCATTGAGGACGTTGAGGTTAGGCGGAACGGGGGCACGGCCCGTGTCGATGTCGAGGTCCGCCCGTTCAGGTTGGCCGACGACGAGGAGAGGTTCTACCTCATCGCCTTCAGGGAGAGGGGCGCGGCGAAGGAGGGAAACCAGGAGGTGGAGGAGGCCACTCTAACCGAGGAGCACAGGGACGCCGAGATAACCCGGCTCAAGAAGGAGCTCGAGGAGACGCGGGCGTACCTCCAGACCTACGTCGAGGAGAAGGACGCGAACACAGAGGAGTTGCGGTCGGCGAACGAGGAGCTACAGGCGAACTACGAGGAGCTTCAGAGCATAAACGAGGAGCTCCAGACCGCCCGCGAGGAGTTGCAGGCGTCGAACGAGGAGCTGAGGACCGTCAACGAGGAGCTCGCCGCCAGGAACGCGGAGATCAGCGACGTCTACAACGTGCTGGAGAACATGATCAACAGCTCGAACCTACCTATCATCATGGTGGATGGCAACCTAAGGATCAGGAGGGTGACCCCCACGGCTCGCAGGGTCTTCAAAATGATACCCAGCGACGTCGGGCGCCCCCTCGGCGACCTCAAGCTCAATCTCAGGCTCCCCAACCTCCTCGAGCTGGTGGGCAACACCCTCACCACCTTCACCTCTAAAACTATGGAGGTGCAGGACAACGACGGCCGCTGGTACAGCATGAGTATACAGCTCTACAGGACGACGGAGAACAGGATAGACGGTGCCGTCATCACATTCGTCGACATCGATAATCTGAAGAGGGCGGAAGCATCGGCTCAGCGACTTGCAGCTGTACTGGCTCAGTCTGACGACGCCATAACGACTCTGGACGATGAGGGTAAGATAACGGCGTGGAACAGGGGGGCGGAGGAGATGTACGGCTACGCCACCTACGAGGCGATGGGCATGAACATCTCAGCCCTCACCCCGCCGGGGGACCTGCCCGAGATGATCGGGGCCCTCGGAAAGGTGAAGAGGGGTGAGTTCGTCCCGCAGTTCAGGTCGAGGCGCCTCACGAGGACCGGCAAGACAATCGAAGTCATGCTTACCCTGACGAAGCTCGTGGACGACTCGGGGAAGACGATCGCGATAGCCAGCCTCGAGAGTCGCGTCCACGACGGCTCACACAAGTGAGCCGGATTGGGGGCCTAGTTGGTCCGTCAGAACTTAATGTGGGGCGCCCAGTCGTAGGGCTTGGCCTTCGGGTGCTCGTCCTCGACCCGCGTGAGGAAGTTGATGCCGTAGACGCGTTCCCCGTTCTTGGGCGGCCCCTGCTTCGTGGCGGGGCAGCCGTAGGCGACGGCGAAGTCGAAGATGGGGTCGTCGGTGCAGCCGCCGGCTCGGACGCTGGGGATGGCGACTATGCCGTGTGACTTGGCGTACTCGATGGCCTCGCGGCTCTCCGTCATCGTCCCCACTTGGTTGGGCTTGAAGATGAAGGCCTCGCAGACCTTCATCCTCGCCGCCTTCTTGAGCATCTCGATGTTCGTAACCGTTAGGTCGTCGCCGACGAGCATGGTCCTGTTGAGCATCTTGGCGGCCTTCTTCCAGCCGTCCCAGTCGTTCTCCTCGAGTGGGTCCTCGACGTAGAGGAAGGGGTACTTCGTCGTCAGCTCCTTGAGGTAGTCGAGGAGGGCGTCGGCGTCGACATTCTCCCCTATGAAGTCGTATGTGCCCTTCTCCCTGTCGTAAAACTCGCTGGCGGCGACGTCGGTGGCGAAGGCGACCTTCTCCTCAGCGCCGAGGCGGCGAGCGGCCTCGTACATGAGGTCGAAGGCGACCGTCGGGTCCTGGCTGGGTGACTGCCACCCGGTGAGGCTTCCCGCCTTCGGGGCCTCGCCGTGCATGTAGTCCTTGATGACGGCGGGGGTGATCGCGAATAGCTGGTACATGATGTGAACCGCCTCCTTGATGGACTCGGCCTTGTAGGGGACGACTGTGATCTCCTGGAAGGGCATAGAGCCCTTCTGGTAGCTGCCGCCGCTAATGCAGTTGACTGTAGGGAAGGGGATGGTTTTGATGGGAGCAGGGTTGAGGTGCTGGTAGAGGGGCACGTTCTCAGTCGCCGCTGCGGCGCGTATGCAGGCGAGGGAGACGCTGCAGAGGGTGTTGCCACCGAGCTTGGACTTGTTCGGCGTGCCGTCGAGGTCGATCATCATCCTGTCGATGGCCTCCTGATCCATCACGTCCATGCCCCTGAGCTTCGGGGCGATGGTCCTGTGGACGAGATCGCAGGCCTTGTAGACACTGAGCCCGTCGTACCACATGGGGTCATTGTCGCGGAGGACGTAAGCCTCGTGTTCCCCAGCGGATACGCCTGAGGGTGCGGAGCCGCGTCCGAGGACACCAGCCTCGGTCACCACGTCTACCTCTACCATCGGCTTGCCCTTGGCGTCGAGAATCTGTCTCGCCTTTATGGATTTGATGCTCGTGTTACCCATAGTTCGCGCCCCTTTCGCGAACTATTCCTTATCGGGGATATATAAGACGTTGAAGTCGCAGAGGTTCGTCCCTGTGTTGCCAGTGAAGACGGTACACCCGAGTTTAGATAGGGCTTCGTAGGTGGCGTGTCCACGGAGGGACCCCTGCAGGTCGATGCTTGCGGTTGCCGCTTGGCGGTAGGTCTCTGAGTCGGTGATGCCGCCCGCCATATTCGTTGTGCCGTCCGTCCCCTCCGTGTCGATGGAGAGCACACAGGCCCCAGGTACCTCCCTCGCGACTATCGCGAACCCGGTCACCAACTCCTGCGAGGGCCCGCCGTGCCCCTTGATCTCACGGTTGTTGAGGATGCGGGTCGAGGTCTCCCCCGCAGTGAAGATGAGGCAGGGCGGTGCAATGGGCTGGTGGAAGCGCTGTACCTCCTTGGCGATGCCTGCGAGGAATATTCCCGCGTCCTTACTTTCCCCTTCGAGGCTGGTGGTAAGGGTCATGTGGTTGATCCCCATATACGAGGCGATCTCGGCGGCGTAACGGCAGGAGTCGGATAAGATGTTGAGTATGAAGTAGGTGGCGCGGGCGATTGACTTCGGTGTCTCCTGCGCCTCCGTACCGTTGAAGATGTACGACTCCACGCTTTTCGGCAATCGCCCGACTAAGTCATGCTCTCTGATGATCCTCTGCGCGTCGGCGAACGTGGAGTAGTCGGGGCCGATGGGCGTGCCACGCATCGTCACGGGCTCCCCGTAATCCTCGATGGGTGGCCAATCGAGGGCGTCCCAGATGTTTATGCCGATCATCTCGGCTCCCCGCCTCTCGATGCGCTGCCCCAGCCGCCCGCGGTTCATCTGTGATATGTGGCCCCTTATGGTGTTGATGTCCATGACCCGGATGTTCGACTTGAGCATGGTGTCGGTGGCCGCCATCTTCTCCTCAAGGGTGATCCCGTCCACCGGGTACGCCATCAGCGCCGTGCTGCCGCCGCTCATGCAGAAGATGAACAGATCGTCCCTTTCCGCGTTGTCGACGATCTCAAGCATCCTCCGGCTGCCCCGTATCCCCTCGTGGTTTGGCAGCGGGTGGCCGCCGACGAACACTTCCGTGTTGGCGTAGTGGTCAGTCTCCTCCACGATCTTCACAATAGCGACGCCCTTGGTCAGCCGGTTGCCCAGGATCTCATCCATCGCCATGGCCATGTGGTTCGCCGCCTTCCCCGCGGAGAAGACGTAAACGTAACGTTTCCGAGATAAGTCCCAATAGCGGTTGCCGATGTGGAGAATACCCCCCTCAACGCTGACGAAGGCCCTGAGTCGCTCATAGGCGTCCAGCCTCTGCAGGACCCGTTCCGTGACCTCCAGGACGACGCGGCGTGAGTCGGCCACCCCGTGGGCGAGGAGTTCATCACTGTTGCGAATCTTCACCGGCAATGGCCTTTCCCCCTTTTCTCTTCTCTTTGGGAGATAAGGTTTGGTGGACTGGGCGAGATTTGAACTCGCGACTTCCTGATTGCAAGTCAGGCGATCATACCACTGATCTACCAGCCCGCCGAAGATACTGCATGGAGTCCAGATTTTAACCTATTGGGTTACACCGGGTAGACCTCGGGCATGAGCCCAGTCGCCCTAGCATACCAAGCCGGCACCTCATCCACGAACTCCGCTACGTAGCTCTTCGGCAGAAGGTTAATGGTACACCCACCCCAACCCGCCCCCGTAAGGCGGGCACCCAATACGTACCCAGTCTTAAACGCCCTATCCACGAGGGCATCCAGCTCTGGACAACTCACCTCATAGTCCTCCCTTAGGCTCTTATGCGACTCAAACATCAGTGCCCCAACCTTCGCAGGGAAGTTGATCTCCATCGCAGCTGTCGCCGAGAGAACCCTTTCGTTTTCCAGCACCACGTGCCGGCAACGCTTGTAGACGATCTCCGACATCCCCACAGACGCCTTGACGAGGTCCGTGAGCGACGCATCCCTTAGAGACTGTATCTTTGGGTTCACCCTCTGTAGGGCGAGGACCCCAGCCCTGCACTGCTGAACCCTCTCGTTGTACGCGGAGGAGTCCAACTTCCTTCTGATTCCTGTGTGAATCGCGACGAGGGCGTAGCCCTCCGGTATCTTGACGTTCCTGTGCTTGTTCGTCTTGCAGTCGATCAGCAACGCGTAGCCGAGCCTCCCCAGAGAGGCGCAGAATTGGTCCATCACCCCGCTCTGGAGCCCTATGAAGTCGTTCTCGGCGGACTTCCCCAAGTAGGCCAGCTGGACGGGCGTCACCCTCAGATCGAAAAGCTCAACTAGAGCCCGGGCTGTCGCAACCTCGAGCGCTGCACTCGAACTTAATCCAGCAGCCTGGGGCACATCCCCCTTGATCACCAAGTCGACACCACCGATGCGCAAACCCTTACGCTGCATCGCGTCCACGACGCCCATAACGTAATTCGCCCAGCGTTTCTCCTCGTTGAACACCTGCTTACCCAGGGTGAAGGCATGGCTCTCCCCATAATCCTTGGCGTAGAGCCTGAACTCCCTGTCTCCCCTCTTCCGGCAGGCGACGAAGACTTGTTGACTAATCGGGGTTGGGAGGACGAATCCCTCATTATAATCCGTGTGCTCACCAATTATGTTGACCCTGCCCGGGGCGCTTGCCACAGTGACCCCCTCCTTCGTGCCGTAAATCTTCTCGAAGATGCCTAGCATCTCACCCTCGTCTGTCAAAGCATTCACCCAGCGTGGAACCGGAAAACAGTCATCTCATGGTACCTCTCCCCCGGCCTCAGCACGGTTGAAGGGAAGTCCGGCTTGTTCGGGGAATCTGGGTAGTGCTGCGTCTCGAGGCAGAGGCCGCTGCGCCTCGTGTAGACCCTCTCCTTCCCCTGTAGCTTTCCGTCGAGGAAGTTCCCCGTGTAGAACTGGACACCTGGCTGGGTCGTTA
This sequence comes from Candidatus Bathyarchaeota archaeon, assembly GCA_963769425.1. Taxonomy (GTDB): domain Archaea; phylum Thermoproteota; class Bathyarchaeia; order TCS64; family TCS64; genus UBA8941. Next base: position 166,224 of record CAVYLP010000006.1, read on the forward strand.
GAACAACCATTGCCCTCCCACTCCCAAGCTCCCTCACCATAGCCGCCCTCCTGAGACTACCTGCTTCCCCCTTCACAACCCAGTTGCAATCGTAGCCCCCGCCAACGATGAGCTGCTCGTCTCTGGTGTCGATTCTTTCACCGATCCTTTGGGGTGTCCTGAAGTCCATCGGGGTTCCAGCAACGCTCCTCACCTCACCAGTAGGGATCAAGCCCCTACCAGCGGGGGTGAAGTGGTCGGCGTCCAATGTCAACTCGTGGCTCAATATGTCGCCAGAGCACGCCAGATTGAAGTAAGTGTGGTTAGTGAGGTTAACCACCGTGGGCGCATCGGTCGTAGCGTGATAATCGATTGTAAGCTCCGACTCCCCAAGAGAGTAGTCGACATCAGCCTCGAGCTCACCAGGGTACCCCTCCTCACCATCCATGCTCAAATAGCGGAGACTTAACGAGTCGCCGCTCGCTTCGGCTCGCCACAGCACCTTGTCGAATCCCTTGAAGCCGCCGTGTAAGCTGTTCGCACCATCATTCTTGGAAAGTTGATACTCGTGGCCGTCGAGGGCAAACCTCGCACCGCTTACCCTGTTCGCGTAGCGGCCAACAACCGCCCCGAAATAGGGGTGGGGACCCAGGTAACCTTCAAGAGACTCGAAGCCATGGACGATGTCGCCCATGACCCCGTGGGCATCAGGCACCTTGATCGATGTGATGGTGGCGCCGTAGTTCATCACCTGGATCTCAATCCCACTCGCGGAGATCGTGTATCGGTCCACTCCGCGCCCGTCGGGTAGAACCCCGAAGGAGCCCCTCACTATTCCCATGGGAACCAAAGGACAACCATATTTAAAAGAGGTTAGGGTCAGCACATCGTTCATAAGTGGTGGCGGCGCAGGTCTCTGCGTGCGGCTCAAGGCTGTGGTCTTCGACCTCGACGGGACGCTTGTCGACTCTAAGATCGACTACGAGCGGATGGCGGGCTTGATCAGGGGTGTCCTATCCGCCGGAGGCGTCCCAGAGGAGCATCTAACTGATAGGCGCAAGATCTACCAGATCATCCGGGGTGGAGACAGGGTCCTAACCGAGATGGGGGTCGAAGTTGGTAGGCGACCCCGTATAACCGCTGAGATGGAGAGGATAATGAACCAAGTCGAGTTGGAGGGTGCCCATCTCGCTAAGCCGATGAGGAACTCGGCTGAGACCCTGCGTATGCTCAAGGGACGCGGACTAGGCATAGGCATAGCGACGAGAGGATGCAGGGAGTACGCCATCGAGAGCATGAGGCTAACGGGTATCCAGGTCTACGTGGACAAGTGCCTCGCCCGCGATGAGGTGCCCTACCCGAAGCCGGATCCCCGTCACCTCCTCGAAGTCATGACTCGCATCGGAGCCAGGCCCGAGGAGGTATTCTACGTCGGCGACACTTCAACGGACCTTGAGACTGCCAACGCCGCTAAGGTCAAGTTCATTGGTTACAAGAGGGATGAGGAGTGGGGGAAGAGGCTCACCGACGCCGGCTGCAAGAGGATGGTCGACGACCTCATCGACCTAGTGGAGATCGCCGATAACTTCTAGCTGAGCCGTGAAGCTGACCAGCGCTGCGTCGTCTCTGATGTGGATTATTATCTTTCGAAGTCTTCTAAGTCAAGTTTGACTTAAGGCCAATACAAAGAATTGAAGTCTCCTAGGCGGGATTAGGGGAGCTTCTTGAGGGCTTCGGGTAGTTCGCCGATGCTCTTAATGACGGCGTCCGAGTGCTCTAGTTGCTCGGCGGGTGCCCCGTATAGATCTATGAGGACTCCCCGCATACAGGCCCTATGGGCTCCGACGACATCGGCAACATATGTGTCCCCGACCATCAAGGTGTTTTCCGGTTGGGACCCCAACTCTTTGAGAGCCCTCTGGAAGAGTATTGGCGCGGGCTTCATGTACCCCACCTCAGCTGAGACTACGAGGCTGCCGAATATTGACTCGTACCCAAGGTCGTCAAAGACTCGTCTGGCGGTGGGACCATCCATGAAGTTCGTAACGACGCCGAGCCTGTACTTGCCACTTAACTTCTTCAAGAGGGCTGGTGTCTCAGGGAAGTATCTAGTCTGTTTTGGCCACTCGGCGAGGTAGTCTTTCCAAGCATTTACAGCTAGGTGGTTCCGCCGGGGTTCCTCGATACCGAGTCCCTCCAGGGTGAGCATGAGGCGCTTGAGGTAGTTCATCTCAGTCCACCCATTAGCTTCGGCTTCCGCTACCTGCTGCCGAGCTATGCCCCGGTATACTTCGATGAAGCGGTCACAGTCGTAATCAAAGCCTTGAATCTGGAGGCTGCGCTGGAAAATCTCCACCGATGCACCGCCCCTCATGAGCCCGGGCGCCTGCACCAGAGTGTTCCAGTTGTCGAAAAGGATCGTGTCGATCAAGGCTTCGCCCTACGTAGTTTGAAAAGGCGAATATGTACCCTTGTATCTGAGCCGAGATGGTTAACGAGGAGACTACTAGAAACCGTGTGATCCGCATCATCGCAGCGACGAGATTCCCATTCGTCGACCAAGAGGACTGGGGAGATGGCTACGTCACCATCGTCAACGACGAGGTGAAGAGGAGGGGCATAGACACAGAGGAGGAGGTCGTCTACCCGAGCATCGTCATCGCGAAGCCAGATGGGCGTATACAGGAGATCGCTGACGTTGCCCTAGCCAGGGAGGTCGCCCCTTCGTCTGTTGCTAGGTGGAAGCTGCTCTCCGAGAAGGCGGGGGTCGGCGAGAAGGAGAAGAAGTTCTTCCTATACGTGCCCCCGAAGAGCGAGGAGAAGGCGCAGAAGCTCCTAGAGAGCAACAGGATATCCTACGCGGGGTTGAGGGTCTACAAGATCAACGACAGGATACTCTCCGTGACGCCGATAACTACACCGGACGCCGAGTACGACCACCACAGGACATAGAGGCTCAACTATGTTCAAACTGATTGTCGGCGGGGACGTCTACGCCCCCGAGAAGCTGGGTAAGGTCAACATCCTGATAGCTGGAGATAAGATCGCAGCCGTGGGGCAGGACCTCAAGGCTCCCGGTGGGTACAAGTGCGAGGTAATAGACGCCTCGGGGAAGGTCGTCTACCCCGGCTGGGTAGACCCACATATACACATCACGGGGGCTGACGACAGCCAGGGCCCCTTCGGGCACACATATGATGTCTCGTTCCAGGACATCGTGGAGAGCGGCGTGACGACCGCCGTGGGCACGCTCGGCGGCGAATACGCGGTGCGCACCCTCGAGCAGCTCTACTGGAAGACCATCGAGCTGGAGATGCTGGGAATCACCACCTACATGTATACTGGCTGCTTCCACATCCCGCCCCCCACGATCACGGGCACGGTCAGGGGGGACGTGGTGCTCATCGACAAGGTGAGGGGCTGCAAGACGGCAATCTCGGACGCGACGACTAGCCACCACACGTGGCGGGAGATGGCGGAGCTGGTGAGCGAGGTCGAGCTCGGCGCCGAGACGGTGAAGAAGACGGCGATCACACACGTCCACGTGGGGAGGCGCCCGCAGAGGATGGATATGCTCTTCGAGGTGATAGAGAACACTGGGCTGCCGGCGAAGCTGATCCAGCCGACGCACGTGAACCGCGCCACTCCAGACGTGATGGCTCAGGGCGTCGAGTGGGCGAAGAGGGGCGGCTACGTCGACCTCACGACGCAGATGAGGAAGGAGGAGGGCACACTTACGGGTCTTAAGACGGACCTCGCCGTGAAGAGGATGCTCGCGGAGGGTTGCCCAATCGAGTACATCACTATAAGCAGCGACGCCAACTGCCCCATGGCGATAAGGGACGCCAAGGGCAAGCAGGTCCAGGTTTACATCGCCCCCGTCGACTTCACCCGCCGCGAGGTCAGGGACATCGTATACAACCGCATCCTCCCCTTCGAGGAGGCGTTAAAGATGGTGACAATCAACCCTGCGAAGTGCCTTGGAATCGACGACAGGAAGGGCAGGATAGCGGAGGGCTACGACGCGGACATCGTCGTCGCCGACAAACCCGATGAGCTGCACGTTAAGAAGGTCTACGCCAGGGGCAAGCAGCTCGTCGAGGCCGGGAAGACCATCTGGCAGGGCTACTATGTCAAGGATCCCTACTACGACCAGTACCACTGATCGACTCAAGTTTTATTCACGCCCCCGACGATTGATCCATCATGCCGATGGCCAAAGTCGGGGACATCGATATCAACTATAGGGTCGAGGGCGAGGGTGAGCCACTCGTAATGATCATGGGCTTCGGCTCGGGCATGGAGGGCTGGACTTTTCAGGCTCCCTTCTTCGCGAAGCGCTTCAAGGTGGTCACCTTCGATAACCGCGGCGTCGGGAAGTCGGACAAACCGAAGGGTCCCTACACGACGGCGATGATGGCGGAGGACGCCGTCGGCCTAATGGACAATCTCGGCATTGAGAGGGCGCACGTTATGGGCGCCTCCATGGGCGGCATGATCGCGCAGGAGCTCGCCATCAACCACCCGGAGAGGGTCAACAAGCTCGTCCTCGCCTGCACTTACGCGAGGCCGCTTCTGAGGGACACTGATGGGGCTAAGCTGACTGGCACGCCCGCCGAGAGGATGAACGGCATAATCGGCCTCGCATTTAACAAGCCCCTCTACCGGCTCGTCTTCGGCACACTAGCCAAGTTCAGGTCGATCCCGCTGGATTCGCCGGAGGCGGCGGGGATAGAGGGGCAGAGCGCCGCGGTTGCGACGCACGATACTCTCGACAGGCTCGGGTCGATAACCGCCGAGACACTCATCATAGTCGGCACCGGAGACAGGCTCATCGACCCCTCCGCCTCGGAGATCATCGCCGGCAGGATACCAAAAGCTAAGCTCGTCAAGATAGAGGGCGGCTCCCACACGTTCATGGTGGAGAACAGGGGCGAGTACAACCGCGAGGTCCTCAATTTCCTGACAGAAGCGAAGCAATGATAAAGAAACACGATAGCGTGGTTGTTCTAAACTGTAGATTTAATACGTTATAAAACATAAATGCAGGTATGTCTTCGTCGGCTCCAACCTTATTCAAGTTCACCGCATTAGTTCTTATATTGATCTCGGTATCAGCAGTTTTCGCGGGGAACCAATATCCGAACTTTTCAAATGACGGCACTCAAATTATTTTTCGTTACGGTGTTGGAGCTAAGAACGTTCTGGACACCTACGCAGGTACATTCACCAAAGATCTGATTGGTGATCCAGCGGTAACAATCAAGATGATGTTAACGGAGGAGGATCTTCTAAAGATCGAGGCTAAGCTCGAAGAGGTTGACTTCCTGAGTCAATCCGATTGGGATCTTATACCTCACGGATCCGTGTTAGGTTTGCGCACGCCATTCTCCACTTACTATCTGAAGGTGAGCTTCAATGGGGTCACTAGAGAGATCCGTTGGAATGATTCGAATCTCTTATCTGACGACTTCAAGGGTCCTGCGGCTGAGGTTGCCAAGCTACTGTGGTCGATCATCGAGGCTAAGCCGGAGTACAAGAGCCTCCCTCAGCCCCGAGATGCCTACGCGTAAAAGCACCTATGTTTTGAACGTGTTAGTGTGGGGGGCAACTGTTTTACCCGGTTCGGCTACCCCTTACCCATGTCTCAGGCAAACAGCGAGGAGAACATAAAGCAGCTAACCGACATGTACACCCGCCTCCACCCGCAGGTGCACTCAGAGTTCGAGGAGGAGATGCCGAAGCTCTGGGGGAGCAAGTGGAAGGCCAACACGACGATCGGCAAGCTGAGGACCGTTCTCGTCCACCGACCGGGGAAGGAGTTCCTTAGCATCGGGAAGAAGACGCCGTGGCCGCCCTACGAGTCGAGCCTCGCCGCGTGGCGCATGACCTTCAAGCCAGACCTTAAGGAGATGGTCGAGCACCACGAGAACCTCGTCAAGACGTATCACGACGAGGGCATCAGGGTCATCGTGAGGAAGCCCGACCCATACGACCCGCCGTATCAAGTCAAAGCCATATTCACAGACGACGTCTGCCACCCCGCCGTCTACGGCCAGGTCATACTCCGCATGTACGACTGGATCAGGAAGGGGGAGGAGGTGCCCACATACCAGACCCTCGCCGAGGCGGGTTGCCCAGTCGTCGGCATGATCATGGGAGATGGCATGGCAGAGGGAGGCAGCATCGGCTGGCTCGACGAGAAGCACCTCCTCATGGAGGTCCACTTCGCCCGCGGCAACACACAGGACGAGACGGTCTCCAAGGCGAACGACTGGGGGCACGAGCAGCTCGCACAGATCATAAAGACTCAGGACCCCGAGGTCGACATAAAGACCGAGCCCGGCTACGGCTCCAGCAAGGGCACCATCGACTACGCGATGATCGACCGCCACACAAGCATAGGCGACCCCAAGTGGTTCGAGCCCCACCTCGTAGAGTGGATGAGGAGGACGATGAACTGGAAGTTCATCACGCCGCCGGAGGAGCTCGTCTACACGGACACCCACGGCGCAAAGATCGGGCCAAACACCGGCGTCGTCCTCGAACCCATGAAGGTCATGGTCCCCATCGGCAACCCGAAGAACACGAAGTGGCTCGAGTCGATAGGCGTCGAGGTCGTCGAGGTCGAGTGTTCGAGCCTCGTCCGCCCGAGGAACAGCGGGAGCATCCACTGCACCTGCGGCAGCCTCGAGAGGGACCACGAGCCCTCCGATTAAAAGTCTAGAGGTTGGCTTAGCGGGCCTTCGTCTGGACGCGCGGCTCTATCAGCGTCCATATCCAGCTGGCGAACTCCATCAGGTTCTTCGTCTGTATGTAGACCTCTCCCGGCCCCGTGATCCGGGTGACGAGGCCCTCGCCGCTGAAGATGGTCTCCTTCCATCTCCCGATCTTCTCGACGTGGTAGCTGCAGGAGTCGGAGAACCCGACGAGGTGGAAGTTGTCGACGACCATCTGCTGCCCGGGGGCGAGCTCGTGCCTGTCGATGGCGCCGAAGGTGTTTATGAAGAGGTCTCCCTGGCCTGTGGTCTTGATCATGAAGAGTCCCTGCCCGAAGAGGCCCTTCGTGAAGCCCTCCCAGCGGACGTCGAGGTCAACGGATTGGCTGGAGGCGAGGTAGCTCGCCTTCTGGATTATGAAGCCCTTCCCGGGTTGAACGTCTAGCTTGGCGATGTCCCCGACAGGTGCGGCGACGAGACCGATTTCGCCCGCTCCCCCCGTGGCGACGTAGTCGTTGACGAAGAAGCTCTGGCCGCCTATAATGGCCGTGGCGAGCGTCCCGAGGATGCTCTTCTCCCTCTTCCGCGTCTGGACCTCCATCGTCGGCGTCATGTACGTCATGGCTCCGGCCTCGCCGGTGATCTGCTCACCCTTCTCGAGGTTGACGACTAGCATCGAGTAGCTCGGACTGTACTTGATCTCGTACTTCATGGCCCCTCGCAACGACTATGATTGAACCATCTTTTAAGGTTCTCAGACGTAGAAATCAGAGTCTATATAGTCAGAGGTCGTCGTCCCTGTTCCGCCTCAGGCTGAGGATTAGGCCCCTGAAGAGGAGCCAGGTAAAATAGGCCCCGGGTAACATGCTAACTATAGCCGCGATTAATACCAGCGAGTTTGAACCCTGCTCCGCCAACGCAATCTCTTGGAGCCGCGTGGCGGCTGCTATAAAAGATTATGATTCGACGAGCCTAGGAGAGGATATATTTCTCGTACTCGCTGAGGCAGGGTGGGCCGCGGGTTATGTGGAGGCTCCGCTCATCGAGGTCCATAATCACCGAGGCAATAGTCTCGCCCTGCATGTCTGGCACAACATTTGGATCGGGGTGTGTGCAGACGCTGTAGGGTTTGCCGAAGTGGTCCCTGAGTATCTCCTTGATCCCGTCGACGCTTATTCGGCTGTCCCACCTCCTCAGTGTAGCATTCGTCCTGCTCAGCCTGTAAACTGTGTTGGGTATCTGTGAGACAAAGGTGTCCCGGACGGACAGGCTCCTTGGCCCGATGAAGTGGTTCGTATGGGCTATGTATCCGTTCTCGGGGACCATGATGGAGGTGTCGAGGGGGCTCATCTCAAGGTCGACGGCGACCCCACCCGCCTGCGCGAGGATGAGGTTAGATGAGACGCTCCTCTTCGCGTTGAGGACGCTGAACATCGCCTCGTTGAGGCCTTTACTGTTCAGAGCCTTCCTACATTGCACGAGGAGCGGCGGGTATGGGGTGAAAGAGTCCTTGTCACTCACTAGCGCGTTAACGACTATCCCGAGGCCATGGGAGTTGACTCCCTTGTGCCCGACGGTGCCAGCCTCGGCGTGCAGGAGGATCGAGGGCTTCCCCTCCTGCTTGACCTCAAGGGTAACGCACCCGTCCTTGATTCCGGGGCGGTAATCCCAGTTCTGGGCGAGGAGCGTGTGCCCGACAGTGGTCGCGTCGGGTAGAGCGGCGAGAGCCGTACACTCACCGGGGGCAAGCTTCACCTGACTGAAGAGCAACTCGTACCGGGTGTTGAGGGCGAGGATCTCCTCGAGCTTCGAGCCGGAGCCCTCCGCTATCCCTTCGATCTCCTCATAGATACCGGCGTCGTACTTCCTGATCGGCTCAGCGGTGGAGGATGCTTTCTTTAGGGCCTCCTTCTCCGTCATGCCGCATATCCGGCCCCAAAGGCCGATGTAGTAGTCCACGTTGTAGCGGATCTGCTTCTTCGCTGCTTTACCGTACTTCACGCCGCATTCATGGGCGGAGCCGGAGACCTTGATGAAGGGAAATGGGTCGGGCAAAGCTTCACCGAAGGGATTTCCGTTGAATGAGAATAAAGCATTTTACTGCTCTTTTTGCTTATCCTGCTTCTGGATATCCTCGGTCTCCAGCTTGTGGAAGAGGCTTCGGAGCTGGCGCTTCATGTTTGATCGTTCCCTGCTGAGACCGAGGGAGTCAGCGAAGTCGTCCGTCGTCTTCAGCATCTTCGCCCTTCCGCTCCCCTTCTCCTTCTGGACGAGGCCCATCTGGACGAGCTGTTTTATATGCTGGTATGACTGGCTCCCGCGGGCGAGGGCGACTTCCCTCTGTTCGATGGGCTGGTTGTAGGCTATGTAACTGAGGGTGCGGAGCGGGCCGGCTGTGAGGAGGGGGCGTATACTAAACTTGCGCGCCTCCTTCGTGTAGTCAGTCTTGAGCTGGATGACGACGCGGTCCTCGGGGAGGTGCCTGACTTCAAGGGGGCTTCCGTCCTGCTCGTATATCTCGCCGAGGCGGATGGTGAGCTGCTTCGCCTCCTGCTCGTTCTCGAGTTTCAGGTAGGCGACTATGGTGGCGAGGCTAAGCGGCCTGCCTGAGGCGTATAGTATCGCCTCGAGGCGTGCCATCAAGTCGTCCCTGTTGCTCATTCACCCACCTAGTTACCTATCCCTCTTGGCGTTTCCTATTAACTTGTGTGGATTAGACCCCGACGGCTATGTCGCGCCGGTAGAATAGGGTCCCCTTGACCGCTGAGGCATCAGAGTAAACCTTCTCCCGTGCCTCGGCCACGGACTTGCCCCTGGCCAGGAGGGCTACGGCCCTGCTGCCAGTCGTCCTGATGATGCCGCCCTCCTCGTAGACTGAAGCGTAGTAGGGCTCAGAGTTCCTCAGGGTCCCGACGGTGAGGGGTTTGTCCCTCTGTGGTGCCTCCGGGTAGCCCTCGGGGACGAGGTACACGCATACGGTGGCCTCCTTCCTGAACGTCGGCTTGCTGAGTTTCCCCTCGATTATCTTGAATCCCATCTCGAGGAGTGAGTCATCGAGTAGGGCGAGGACGTTTATCGCCTCTGGGTCGCCTAGGCGGGCGTTGTACTCGATCAGGTAGACGCCCTTCTCCGTATTCATGAATCCCCCGTAGAGGAAGCCGCGGTACTCGCCCACGGTCTCCGAGAGGGAGGAGATGGTCGCCCTCATGATCTCCGCACCCTTCTCCACCGTAGAGGCTGGGAGGTCGGGGAGGCCTTGGTCGGGGCAGCTGTAGCTCCCCATGCTCCCCGTGTTGGGGCCCTTGTCTCCGTCGTAGGCCCTCTTGAAGTCCCTGACTAGGGGCATCACCTCGACGTGCTTTCCATCGACGAAAGCCTGTAATGTGAACTCCTTACCCCTGAGCTTCTCCTCGAGGACGACTAATCCGTCGTTCTTGATGCACTCGAAGGCGTACTCCTCTACCTCCCGTGGGCTTCTCAGGTGCTCCCCCGTCAACTTTACGCCCTTCCCACCCGTGAGCACGTCCGGCTTAACAGCCACATTCGGGTGGTCGATGAGGAATGTTCTCACTTCGAAGAGGTCCCGACAGATTCTGAACTCGGGATTCCCCGGAATACCACTCTCCTGTAGGAGGACCCGGGCGTAGCTCTTGCTCCACTCAAGGCGGGCGAGGCTTTTCTTCGGCCCGACGACAGGGACGCCGAGTTCGCTAAGGCGATCCGCGACCCCAGCGGCGAGTGGGGCCTCCGGGCCCACGAAAGCGATGTTTACCCCCTTGAAGCGGTCGTAGTTGTCGGCCTTGTCGATATCCATGATCTCGACCCTCTTGGAGAGGGCGGCGATGCCAGGGTTCCTTTTCGACATTGCACTAACGAGCTCCGCTCCGTCTGCGTGCAACTTCTTCGCTAGTGCATGCTCCCTGGCGCCGTTGCCAACAACAAGGACCTTCAAAGGACCACCTGAACTCGATGAAGATACCCGCGTCAGGAAGAAAAGCGTTTACCGGGGCTTCGTGACCTCGCGGAGGGCCTTCACGAGGGCGACGGCCTCCTCCTCCGTGTTATAGAAGTGAGGGCTCATGCGTAGACCTCCGATCCTTGGGGCGACGTGTATGTTCCTCGCGAGCAGCTTCTCTCCAACCGCCTTGAAGTCGGGGACCTGGACGTTAACGTATATCCTCCTCTCCTCCTCTTTCGGGGTCTGGAGCCTGAAGTGCTTCTTCGTCAGCTCCTCGATTAGGGCGTTGTCGACGTCGCGGACTTGCCTATCCACCGCCTTCTTGCCGTGTGAGAGTAGGACCTTCATCGAGTTTTCAACGGCTACGTAGCTGATCTCCTGGCGGGGGAAGACCTCGATGCGTTCCAGGCCCTTGCGTGGCTTGAAATCGTAGAGGGTGAACTCGTCGATGGTGTTCCTCTCACCCACTTCGGGCTCCAGGGTCTTCTCGCCGACGTAGACGGGCTGTGTAGCGTCGATGTTTGGCTTGGAGACGAATAGAAATCCCGCGGACTGGCCATAGTGGCCGCCCATGAGCCACTTGTAGGTGCTTGTGGCGGCGAAGTCGACTCCCCAGCGGTCCGCCTCCCAGGCGAGGCTGCCGACGCTCTGGGTGCCGTCGACTACGAGCTTCGCCCCATGGGTGTGACAGACCTCCGCTAATCCCTTGAGGTCATGTAGGTAACCGTTGAACCAGCTCGGCTGGTCAACTACAACGGCGGCTGTCTTGTCGTTGACCGCCTTCTCGAACTGCTCTAGGGTGACAGTGCTCTTCTTGTTCTTTATGAACTTGGGCTTTGCGCCTCGGTCCCTCTGCTTGTTGACGACCGTGGCGGTCATGGGGTAGCTGAGGTTGGTGCATACTATGTTGCTGCCGCGTTTGACGGGGACCATGTTTAGGGCGGTGTTTATGCCGGCTGTTGCGTTGGGGATGAAGGCGACCTCCTCCTCCCTGCCGCCGATGACCTCGGCGAAGAGCTTCTTCGAGTTGAGGCGGCGCTTCGCCCAGTCGGCGGTGCCGCTCTGCCATGGACGCTCACCCCTGAACATGGCGGTCACATCGGCTACGTACTCCTCCATGACTTTCAGCGTTGAGGCGGGCGCGGCGCCCGTCGTTGCCGTGTCGAAGTGTATCTTCCCCCTGAGGAGGGGGAACTCATCCTTCAGCTTGAGAACCATGGTACAGGTATCGCTAATCAGGCGAAAAAACTTTGCAGGCAGACGCGCCTGCCCAATCTTAAATCCGATGCCGCGGCACATAGATCAGTGATTCACATGCCGAGAAGGCTCGAGATCGAGGACCTTGACAGGTTCGTGATGGCGTCCCACCCGCAGCTGTCGCCTGATGGGGGGAGTCTGGCTTACGTAGTCACGAGGGTGGAGGGCGAAGTCTACGTACCCACGCTCTACCTCGTCGACCCCAGTGACGGGTCGCCTAAGAAGTACTGGGAGAGGGCTAGGAACCCGGTTTGGAGCCCCGACGGCTCTCAGCTCGCCTTCGTCTCAAACAGGGGCCTGAAGGAGGGGGAGAAGGGTACCGAGATCTGGGTGACGACGCTCTGCGGCGAGCCGCGCTTCGTCTGTAAGGTGTCGGGGGGTGTCGAGCAGCCCGCGTGGAGCGGGGACGGCGGCAGCATTTACTTCCTCAGCTACGTGGGGAGGGAGCCGAAGGACGCCCGGGTGATCGACCACATCCCGTTCTGGTACGATGGCGTCGGCTGGACCCACTACAGGAGGAAGCACCTGCACGTCGTGGATGTCGCCTCAGGGATGGTAAAGCAGCTCACCGAGGGGGAGTCGGATGTGGTCTGCCACGCCCCCTCGAACAAGGAGGAGCAGGTCGCATACGCCATCTCCGAGACCGAACTGGCCCCGCGCGAGACCTCCCTATACGTTCTGGATCGTGAGAAGGGCGAGTGCAGGAGGATACTCGAGAAGTACGCGGTGGCGAGCCTCGGTTGGTCACCCGGCGACGGACTACTCTACTTCTCAGGTAGCGACCTGAGTCGTGGCTACCAGACGCACACGACTGTGTGGGTCATCCCGCCGATCGGGGGTGAGCCCACGGACCTCACTGGGAGGCTCGACCGTGGTAGCGGGCGCGTCGTCTACAACGACCTGCGCAGCCAATACGCGGGACCGCCCAACCCGGTCTGGGACGTCGATAGGATCTACTTCCCCGTCAGCGACGGTGGCGGTTACGCTATACAAAGCGTCAGGCCCGAGGATGGGGAGATCGCGCAGGTGGTCTTCGGCGACTTCTGTGTCGAGGAGTTCTCCGTCAGGGGAGGCGTCGTCGCGTACACCCGGACGGGTGTCGCGGATCCGATGGAGGTCTACGTCAGTAAGGGTAAGAGGGAGACGAGGCTCACCCACCTCTGCGACGCCCCGCTCGCCGAGGCGCCGATGATCGACGCCGAGCACTTCACGTTCGAGGCGAGCGACGGCGCTAACATCGAGGGGTGGCTCATAAAGCCATACGGGTGGAGGGAGGGGAAGAGCTACCCAACCATCTTCGACATACACGGCGGACCGCGGAGCAAGTACGGGTACGCACCCATGTTCGAGCACCAGATATACGCCTCGGAGGGTTACGCCGTCGTCTACGCCAACATCAGGGGCAGCGACGGCTATGACCAGGAGTTCGCCGACATCAGGACACGCTACGGGACCCGGGACTACCAAGACTTCATGGAGATGGTTGATCACGCCCTCGGCGCCTACGACTGGATCGACCAGACCCGAATCGCCGTCACTGGGCTAAGCTACGGCGGATTCATGACAAACTGGGTCATCGGCCACACCGACCGCTTCAGGTGCGCCCTGAGCCAGAACAGCATCTGCAACTGGGTCAGCTTCTTCGGAACCACCGACATCGGGTTCCACTTCGGCCCCGACCAGATCGGGGGAGACCCCTGGAGCAACCCCGAAGCATACGCGGAGAAGTCGCCCCTCAACTACGCGAAGAATGTCAAGACCCCAACGATGTTCATCCACAGCATCAACGATAACAGGTGCTGGATAGACCAGAGCATACAGATGTACACGGCCCTCAAGTACCTCGGAGTAGAGACGAAGCTGATTCTATACACAGAGGGAAGCCACACCTTCAGGAACCTGGCGAGGCCAACGATCCGGAAGCGCCGTCTACACGACATGGTCGACTGGTTCAACTGCCACCTGAAGTGACCCATTTTGCAAGGTTGAGGTCCCAAGGAAAAATGCCAACTATGTGCGACTCAAGGTAAGAAGAGAATCGTTAGGACGTGAAATAGATAAGCAGATTGAGTTTTTTATTGTAAACAACGCTGTTTACAAAGAAAAGAAATATAATGTTATGAAGAAATACTCCACAAACGTTAATTCTCATTTTGTCATAAATCTATTCTAAATGCCATTCAGCTTCAAGGAGAGAAAAAATGGCGGCCAATAAAAAAATCGACGTTCATAAATTTATTACAACAATCTATAATCCTAATTTAAACGAATTTATGAATTCCGTTTCGGATAACGGATTGGGATCATCTATCTCTGAAGGACGAATAATATATGGAAAAAATAAGCTTAATTTGTCTTCTGACGGTTTTTCCTTATTTCAAATTAGAAATAACGTCTTCCATTTAGGCGCATCACAGTCATCGGATTTTAGTGTGGATTATGATTCCTTCCTTTTATCCCTTGAACCCCTGTACAAGTTCTATCTAAAAAACAGGGGAAATCATTTATCGAAGAAAATTGAGGATGTTTTAAGATCGACTGATTTAATGCTAGAGACTGATTATTTTTCAACTAAACTATCTAAAAATGAATCCTACCAAGAAAATTTCAGTAGAGGTATTATAGACAGAAATTCTATAGGTGTTAAAAAATTTGAACAAAGCTACAATGACTATCAGGGTAAGAAATTATTGGATACAGAATTGCATCTGAAAGAAAATGAGTCAAAAAAGGTCTCTGAAGGAACCTATGAAAAAATTGGCCCAGAGGAAGCATATGAATTTGATTCTTCATCAGGATTCGTGAGAAAGAAGGAAGAAGTGGATAAATGGTCAGAAGAGAAATTCTATAGTGAAGTCGGTCTTGGTGGACCTCAGAAATGGGGGGAAGGTCTACGAAGCATGGGTCCTAAAAACAAGAAAAACAGGGGACACATCAAAGTAGCTATTATCCTATCGATAATATTAATAGGAACATATTATGTCACCACAACTTCTCTTCTTTCAGAATTCAGTGGTTTTCTTCAAACCCAAATGGCGGTAATTTCTTCTACACTAAGCTCTGTGGGCAAAGTAGAAAATGGCGATAGCTCTCAACTCCCAATCATTACCTTCTTTTCAAATAATACTGCTACAACTGGCAGGTATAAAAATTATCAACTTGGGCTTATCAAAGCTCCTGGGGGAGTCGAAGTAAATAGTTATGGAGATTTTATAGTCTTAATAAATAATAAGAATGCTAAGAATCCAACATACACTCAACTTACTAGCTTTCTAAAATCAGATAAAACTGATCAGTATTCATATCAATTTGTTACCACCACCCTTGGCAGTTATTCTGGAAGTGCGGAAAGTTACGTGGATTTGAATACAATAGAAGAAATAATCGATGGCACGAAACAGCCGAATCCTCCTCGGATATGCGCTGACTTCGCTGAATTACTTCATAATAATGCCGAAAGAGCTGGCATTCGATGTGCCTTTGTATCTATCGAAGTTGGTGGTTCGGGACATACTTTAAATGCATTTGAAACGATTGATAGAGGATTAGTTTACATTGATGATACTGGTTATCTGAGCGGTTTCAGCCCATCAAGTTGTGATAAGATAATTAATGTTCTAAAAGTGGGTAGTCAATACAGCCCAAATAGTCTATTCCCCGAATCTGGTTGGAGTTCAACTTGGGAAAATGCTGGAACCGTCACAAGCATTTACATGACCTGGGATGGCAACTGGAATAATTAGGATATGTATTAAAATGGCTAAAAGAAGACGAGGAACAGCTATAGTTGATACTCTCGATGGTATTTTGGTAGTCAGTCAAGATGGGAAAACATTTCTTCTTCCTGGTGGAGGTGCCAAAAGCAACGAGAGTAGGATGAATGCTGCGTTGAGAGAACTCACTGAGGAGACTGGTTTAGTTCCTACGGGATGTATTTTTCTTTTTGAATACGAATCTCATACCACGTTCCACAAAGTATTTTTAATAAAATGTTCAGGTATCGCAAAACCAAGTCATGAAATAAGATACGTTACTTATTTTACTGGTAACAATGTAAGATTATCATCTGGGACTAAGGCTATCTTAGAAAAATATTATGCCATGAATTGAGGTATAAACTGGAAAAAGGCTAATCTGCGCAAAATTTTGGTTAATGGAATTTATAAAATACAATATTAATCATTTGCTGGTGAGCGTTCATGGGTATTATAAAAGGGAGCTACTGCCTCTGTATAAGGGTCGACAGGGATTCGGAGATCAAAGTAGGCTCCTTCGGACTCATCCAATTTCCAAAAGGTCGATATGTCTACGTCGGCTCCGCCCTGAACAGTCTGATTCCCCGTCTCGGGAGACACCTGAGGACGAGCAAGGGGGAGGGGAGGGTCGCGCACTGGCACATCGACTATCTCCTCCGCGAGCCGGGCGTCGAGATAGAGGCCATCTACGCCACCGACTGGGCAGTGCGAATGGAGTGCGAGATAGCAGCCCACGTCGCAGAGAAGGGTGAACCCGTCCCCCGGTTCGGCTGCAGCGACTGCGCCTGCGTGAGCCACCTCTACAGGGTGAAGTCCTTCGGGTTCATCAGAGAAACCGGGTTAAAAAGGGTGGACCTGTCTACGCTTGCTTCTTCGCCATCTCCTCAATGATCGGGATGGCCAGCTCGGCGTTCGTGACCCCCGTGTTAAAGGCAAGGAGGGCTGCGGACTCTATCTGTTTCTTGGGTATCCCCGCTTTGAGGGCGAGGCCGACGAAGTGGCGTAGCGCGACGGGGTCGCGTGTCGTCGAGTAGATCCCTATGAGGATGAGGAGCCTGGTCTTCTCGTCTAGGCCGCCGTGGGTCGTCACGGCTTGGCTGAGCTTCATGTAGGCGTCGCTTACGCTGGGGCATTCCCCGGCGAATATCTCCCAAACGCTCTTCTCCGGCATCTTTGGTCGCGTACTCCGTGTCTACTCGTTGTATTTATTGCCTTGGAGTGGTCACCGGTTCACTTTAATAGTTAGTTTCACTGAGTGAGGGTAAGGGCTTCGGTGCGTAAATGGGGGCTAAAGGGTCTACCGAGGAGTTCATGCGAGACGTAGACGCGGTAGTCTCCAAGATTCTAGAGAAACTCGACCCAGTATACCATCCGAAGATACACGTTCTCCGCGACGACCTCGAGAGGATGCACAAGCAGAACAGGGTCAAGATCAACCACTCCGTCATGGAGTTGGTGTGCGCTGCCCACCTCGTCCACGCAGGGTTCGACGTCCAGCTTGAGACGGCTGTCAACGGGATAAGCACCGACGTCTACGCCGAGAAGGGGCTGGGGAGCCTCATGGTCGAGGCGGAGACGGGATTCGTTCCACCGGAGAACGCCATCGACCCGTTAGTATATCTGCGGGCGAGAGCCGCGAGCAAGATTACGAGGTACAGCGGATACGCCAGCAAGTTCGTCCTAGCGACTCCACCCTATTATGTTCTCCAGATCCCGCCGAGCCTCACGAAGCCGCCCAGGTTCCGCACCGAAGATGAAATCGCCTCGATAAAGCGACTCTGCGACCTATACTACAGCAACCCCCCAGTGAGCATCGAGGAGATCAGGAACGCCCGTCTCCACGCCATATACATCGTTGACGTAGACAACGTCTCCATCAGGGAGTGGGAAGTCAACGAGTACATGGGAAAAGCCAGCCTCTGGAACACATAAAATGAGGACCGAACTCCTCGCTTGGCAAAAGGGAAAAAGTTATAAAAAAAAAGTGGCTAGAAAGGTTTAAGATAACCGGGTTATCCCTGAGAGGGAGGTTTACGTGAACTCCTCAATCGCGACGATCGGCGTGGGATTCCTCATCGCGTGGCTAGGCGTGATTATGGTCTACCTCAGCCTGCGCGCCGAACCGATCGATCTCGATAGGAGACACCTCGGATTCCTAAACGGGCCGATCGCCAAGGTGAGCGAGAGCAGGAGGGCGATAAAGTTCCTAATAGTGGTTGGAATCCTGGTGACAGCTGTACTGTACGCCGCCTCTTGGGTAGGGTTGATAGCCTGGTGACAGAGAAGAGAGACGATATTTGCTGGGTCTGCGGTAGCGAGGGGGCGGACACTATGTGCCCCCGCTGCGGTCACCGCGTCTGCAGAGACTGCTTCGACGAGGATACCCAAATGTGCCTCGACTGCGTCGAGGATAAGGTCAACTCGAGGGCGCGGACGAAGAAGGTCTTGCTCGTGGGCGGCCTCCTCATGATGGTCGTGGGGCTATCCGCCGCGGCCGCGGGGATAGTCGCGGGGATTCCTACCCAGGGCGTGACAGTTATCTTTCCATTCATCATGGGGGACGTGAGCCCGGTGATAGCCGGTGCATACAGCTTCGTATTCTTCCTCACCTTCGCCTCCGTCTCGCTGCTTCCTTGGTACATACACACCCACGTGAAGCCGACCCACGAGGACAGCGAGGACGTCACCATAGTCGAGGGAAACCTACTCGGGGGGGAGCACTTCGAACGCGTCGAGTACGTCATAACCGCGGAGATGCCGAGGAGGCTAGAGAAAACGATCCTCGTCGAGACGAACGGGGACTCGATCCACCTCCACAGCTCAGCGGACAAGGATTTCGGTAGGAGCTACCCGATCCCCGAGGGACACGAACTGGAGGGACTCGACTACGACTACGAGGAGGGCTACCTTGTCCTCCGCCTCCACCTAATCAGAATCCCGTAGAAGCCTTTTAACAGAGACTCTACCAGACCTACCCGATAGAGTTGCCTCAGATCATCAACCTCGCCAACGACACCCCGACCCTACGCGGCGTCAACATGATTGTGGGGGATGGGTTATGCAGCAACATATACGTCGTCGGCAGGGAGAGAGCGACCATAATCGACACGGGTGTTGGGAACCGCCAGAACCCAGTCTGGCCCCAGCTCAGGGAACTTGGTGTGGAGCCGGGAAACGTAGAGAAGATCATAATCACACACGCACACCACGACCATGCAATGGGAACCTTCCTAATCCTCGAGAAGGCGAAGCCCAAGGTCTACGTCCACGAGGCCGACGCTGGCTTCATAGCGTCCAGCCTCGGCGACTCCCTCGTGAAGGTGAGGGAGGGGGACGTCATCGAGACGGAGCTGTGGCCCCTTGAGGTTATCTGGACCCCCGGCCATACTGGGGGCGGGATGTGCCTCTACGCGAGGGATCGGAGGATACTCTTCTCCGGGGACACGGCCTTCCCCGACGGCTACTTCGGCAGGTTCGACGGCGAGTCGGGGAGCCTCGACAATCTCGTCGAGTCGCTGAGGAAGCTGACGAAGCTCAGGGTGGATGTCATGTTGGCGGGCCACGGCGTCCCCGTGCTGAGGGGGGCGGAGGAGAACCTGAAGCTGGCGCTCAGAAACGCGGAACTTTACGCTTAACCGAGCGGCCTTGTCTTGACTAGATGGGTGTACTGGTAGCTTATCGCTGAGTCGGCCCTGAAGAACATGCCGTCTGAGTCAGTGATCTTCGCGTCCGCCACGATCCTCAGCGCCGTGGAGTACCGGACCTCGACCCACGTCCTCAGGAGAGGGCTCCCGCTCTGCGGTATGGTGGGTATCTTAACCGTGTACTTCACGCTGTGTGTGGTGTAGGTGTAGTTTTTAGGGTAGAGTTCTTGCCAGATGGCCTGATATTGGGGTGGGTCGCAGACGGCCGTCGGAGATGTTGAGACGTCGCTGATGTCAGATACTGTGATCAACCACGTGTAGATGCCGATCTGGGTGACGTTGCCGTTACGGCTCACGCTAAAGGGGGATATGGTGACGTTGACGTCGGTGTTGTCTCCCCAGTAGATGTTCGAGGGGGTCACTGTCGTCTCCGGCGACTGACCCGGGTAGAAGACGCCCTCGACTGGGTCCATCTTGAAAGCCGCCTGCCCCGCCACCTTGTCGCTCGTCTTCAGGCCCGTGGCCACGACCGTGATGTTGCCTGTGTCGGGGTCGTAGGTCACCTGTATGTTGGTGGTGTCCTGCTGGACGGGTATCTCGGTTAGGTGTGGCTGAGCCTTGTCGTGCACGGTCACCTTGGGCGTGTCCTCCACGGCGTATATACCGTAGTCGATGAGGTACCTTGTCTCGGTCACGTTGCCAGTCTTGTTCGTCCAGTAGGATTCGCTACGGCTGACGTTCACGTAGCCCACGGGCGTGTTTGTGACGGGGGAGGGGGAGGGGCGGAAGAGCACGGCTGCGACGCTGACCGTGAAGAGTGCTATGAAGACGATGGCTATGATGACCTTTTTGTTGATCTTTTTCCTCGACTTCTCCGGCAAGGCTATCAGAGCAGCTTCGGGTTGGTCGCTGATAAGGCTTATTCAGGATCAGTCCCAAATCCCTTAAGCGCGCTCAGCCCTCCTACGTATTCGACAATTCATGGTCGAGAAGAATCTGGATTTTAGAAGCGACACGGTGACGTGGCCGACGCCCGAGATGAGGGAGGCGGCGTTCAAGGCGAAGGTCGGGGACGACGTCATGGGAGACGACCCGACGGTGAACGAGCTGGAGAGGATCGCGGCCGAGATCACGGGTAAGGAGGCAGCGCTCTTCGTCACCAGCGGCACTATGGGGAACGCGGTCAGCGTCCTCGCCCACACGCAGCGCGGCGACGAGATAATCCTCGAGAAGACTAGCCACATATTCGTGAACGAGGTTGGAGGCCTCGCCGTCATGGGGCAACTCATGGCGCGCACCGTCCCCGGCGAACTCGGCTGGATGAAGCCCGAGGACATCGAGAAGGCGATCAGGCCGGAGAACATCCACTACCCGCCGACGCGACTCGTCTGCATCGAGAACACACATAACTCGGCGGGAGGCATCGCGCTCACCCCGAAGCAGATGAAGGCAGACTGGGATGTGGCTAAGAAGCATGGCCTCGCCGTCCACATGGACGGGGCGAGGGTCTTCAACGCATCAGTCGCCCTAGGCGTCGACGTCAAGGAGCTGACGAGGTACGCGGACACTGTCCAGATATGCCTGAGCAAAGGCTTGAGTGCCCCGGTGGGCAGCGTAGTCGTCGGCCCAGCCGAGGTCGTGAAGAGGGCTAGGAAGTACAGGAAGATGCTCGGTGGAGGCATGAGGCAAGCGGGCATAATCGCGGCTCCCGGCATCATAGCCATCACCAAGATGGTCGATAGGCTCAAGGACGACCATGACAATGCCAAGCTCCTCTCTGAGGGGCTCGGGAAGCTGGGCATCAAGGTCGTGAACCAGGTCCAGACGAACATGGTCTACATCGACTACACGCCCATTGGGTGGAAGGACGCCGACTGGAACAAGGCGACGAAGAAGATCGGCTGGAAGAGCGAAGGGCACGGCGGCGGTACGCGCCTCTGCACCCACTACGGCATCGAAAGCGAGGACATAAAGGCATTCGTCGACGGCCTCGCAAAGCAGATCAAGTAGCCAACCCTTTTTTACAACCTCCGCCCGCTTCCTTCTCTATGATTATAACCGAGGCCCAGGGGCTCAGGGAGCTCGGGACCCAGATATTCGTCGCCCTCGGGGCTCCGAAGGCGAAGGCGGAGTTCGTCGTCGAGACGCTCGTTGAGGCTAACCTCTGCGGGCACGACAGCCACGGCGTCTACTACTTCCCCGTCTACGGGGAGAGGATCAAGGTCGGACACATCCACCCGAAGGAGAACCCGAGGATAGTGAAGGAGACGCCTTCCTCCGCTTACCTAGATGGGCGGTGGGGCTTCGGCCAGATCGCGGCAAAGAAGATGATAGAGGTAGCCGTCGAGAAGGCGAAGACGAGCATGGTCGCCGCAGTCGGAGGCTATAACATCAACCACATCGGCCGCCTCGGCTACTACACGACTTGGGCGACTGAGCAGGACATGGTGGGGATGATGTTCGCGAACGTCGGCAACCCGCTAGTGTCGCCGTTCCACGGGACGGGGAGGACATTCGGCACAAACCCGGCCAGTATAAGCACCCCCACCGCCACGGGGGAGAACTTCCTCATGGATTACGCCACGAGCCTAGCCGCGGCGGGGAAGCTCAGCGTGGCAAGGGCCAAGCACGTCAAGGTTCCCAGCCACTGGATCAGGGACAAGAACGGCAACCCAACCGACGACCCCAACGCCTTCTACGACGGTGGCTACCTCGTCGGCTTCGGCGAGCACAAGGGCTACGGCGTCCAGATGGCGTCGGAGCTACTCGGCGCCGCCCTCACGGGTAGCAGGACGAGCATGGACGACAGCCAGAACCCCCCGAGCCCCAACGGCGTCTTCTGCATAGCCATAAACCCCGAGGCGTTCGTCGGCCTACAGGCATTCAAGGAGAAGTCCACCGAGGTCATCAAGATAGTGAAGTCCCGGAAGCCGGAGAAGGGGCAGCAGGTGCTCGTCCCCGGGGACCCGGAGAGGATAAGCAAGGCACAGAAGCTGCGCGACGGCATACAGCTCCCTGAGGACACCTGGGATCAGATCACGAAGATCAGCAATGAGCTCGGTATCGACGCGAAGATCGCCCTCAAGGCGTAGAATATATCCACTCTTCCCACGCTGGAGAGACTGTCACGTTTTTACTCAGGAGCCCCATCGAGGTGAAGGGCTCAGCTACGTCTTGGTCATATAGGAAACTCCAGATTAGGAGCTCCGGTTTCAGAGGCGCCGTCGCTTCCTCGTAGAGCTTGATGAATCTCGCTTCTTCTTCGCTACTGCTCTTCCACCCACTCGGTCCGGCTCTGAACCACCCCGCCTCCGTGAAGGCGACGGGTTTGGTGGTATGCTGGGTGATCTCCGAGTAGTAGTCGGCTGGGATGTCAGATGGGTCGCTGTAGACTATGCAGGGATAGGTCGTGAAGGCGAGGAGGTCGGCGTCTGGGAAGTCGCCGAGGAGCGCCCAGTCGTTCACCGTTGGATCGTTGACGCCCCCGTAGAGGCCGCCCCTGAGCCCACGCAGCCGCTCAAGCTGGAAGACGGTGAAGACTCTCGTATCGGGGGACGTCTGCTTGACTACCTTGGCGATCTCGGCGAAGAACGTCTTGAATGTGGCGTAGTCGGCGGGGCTGGTCTCGTGTAGGGCGTTGACCTCGATGCCGAAGCCGATGTACTCGGGCTTGTACGCCTTGACGAAGCTGACTGCCCCCGCCTTGTAGGCCTGTTTTACCGAGTCGTTCAGTGGCCTGAGTAGTTTGCCCGTGGACTGGGTGAAGAACTGGGCGATGATGACGGGTTTGAGGCCGTTGGCGGAGGCTAGTTGCGCGACGACGTTGGGTGTCCCCTTCGGGTCGGATAGCTCAGCCCAGTCTCCGGACCACGTGACGACGTCCCCAGCCTGCTTCGCCGTGGTGAAGAAGTCGGTGAAGTTGCTGCCAACGTAGCTCCGGGGGGAGAGGCTCACGCCCCTGAGTGTCTTCGGTGGGGGCGTTGTCGTCGCGTTCGTGGTTTGCGGGGGCGCGGCGGGTCGATTCAGAAGTATTATGGCTGCGGCTCCGATGACGAGGACGGTGAGGGCTGCGGCGAGGATGCTCCTCTTCATCCAGAAAGCTTCACGGTCCGGCAGTTTATGGTTTCGCATAGGGGGACACGGTTAAAAGGGGTCCCGCGCCCTCATCCGCCATGGGCTTCTGGTTCCCCGTCGAGGAGGTGGAGGAGGGCGCGGCGAAGCTGCTCGTCCCCACCATCAAGAGGAGGGAGGGGGAGCCGCTCGACCACGCCAGAAGCAGGGCCGCCGTCTTCTACAACCCGCTGATGAGGCTCAACCGGGACACGGCGGTCCTCGCCGTCTCCGTTCTGGGGGATAGGCTTGGGAGGCCTTTGGATGTCTGTGAGCCCATGTGTGGAGTCGGTGTCCGGGGGATACGCCTCGCACTCGAGGCGGGGGCGGGGAGGGTCACCATGGGGGACCTCAACCCGAGTGGGGTCCAGATATCCGAGGAGAACACCCGCCGCAACGGGGTCTCGGACAGGGTGACCGTCCGGTTTATGGACGCGAACCTCATGCTCAACCTCCACAGCAGCCCGATGAATAGGCTCGACTACGTTGACATAGACCCCTTCGGCTCTCCCTCGGAGTTTCTCGACTCGACCGTGCGGGCGACGAGGGATGGTGGGATAATAGCTCTCACCGCGACGGATATGGCCCCCCTCTGCGGTGTGAGCCCAACGGCTTGCCTTCGAAAATACGGGGGGAAGCCGCTGAGGACGGTCTACACACATGAGGTTGCTCTCCGCCTCCTAGTCGGGGCCGCCGTCAAGGCTGCCGCGATCCATGAGATGGGCGTCAGACCCCTTTTCGGCTACTACGCAGACCACTACGTCCGCGTCTACCTCAGTCTCGAACACAGTGCGAAGCCCGCGGACGCTGCCCTCGCCGAGATGGGCTACATTGTCCACTGCCCCCGTTGCTTCCACAGGGAGGCGGTGAAGGGCCCCTACCTCAAGGCGTCTAGGAACTGCCCCGTCTGCGGGGGCCAGATGCTCGTTGGTGGCCCCATGTGGCTCGGGGACTTCGCCGACGAGTCATTCACGGGGGAGATGCTTGGGAGGGCGGTGAGGATCGGTGGCTGGGAGCCCCGACTCATCCACCTCGTCGAGACGATCCGAGGCGAGATAGGGTTCCCCCCGACCTACTTCCACCTCGATGAGTTCAGCAAGCGCGCCGGGGTGTCCAGTCTTAACCTTGAGGATATCATAGGGAAGCTCGTTGCCGCCGGCTTCAGGGTGGTGCGCACCCACTTCGACCCCAGGGGCATCAGGACCACCGCAAGCGCCCAGGATTTGGCAAACGTTATTAAAGGATAACCCCGCGAAGGGATCGGAAAACCCATGCCCAGCAGATGGCTCCACGAGCGCAAGACCGAACACTACTACAACAAGGCCAAGGTAGAGGGCTATAGGAGCAGGGCGAGCTACAAGCTCAAGCAGCTCAACGATGAGTACAAGTTCTTCGAGGGGGCGAAGCGTGTCCTCGACCTCGGCGCCGCCCCAGGGGGCTGGCTGCAGGTCGCGGGCGAATCCATCGAGGGCGGCCTGGTCCTCGGCGTCGACCTGAAGGAGATAGACGACCTCTACATGGAGAACGTCGAGACGATCGTCGGCGACGTTAGGGACCCGGCGGTGCAGGAGGGCATCCTAGCCAGGTTCCAGGGCGAGAAGGCGGACGTCGTCATGAGTGACATGGCGCAGAATGTCATGGGTGTCTGGGAGGTCGACGACCTACGCCAGATACACCTTGCACGCATGGCGCTTAGCATCGCTGATAGGCTCCTCAAGGACGACGGCTGGATGATAGTCAAGGTCTTCCAGGGGAAGGAGCACGAGGCATTCATCAGGGAGATGAGGGCGATGTTTGAGCAGGTCTTCATCGTTAAGCCGCTGGCCTCCCGGAAGGGGAGCGCCGAGGTCTACGTCGTCGCCAAGAATCTTCGCAAGGATAGGGTCCTCCCCGAGAGCCTCAATGCGGAGGGGAAACCTCAGCCGATCGTCGAAGAGGAGCAGGAGGAGGGACCTCTCCCCGGTGAGAACCTCCCCGACTACGGGGAACCCGAAGAATACGGGAAGAAGAAGCCCTAGCTGAGCAGCTCGGCTAGGACATGGGCTACCATCGTGTTCGCCTGAACAACCGGCTTCCCCGTCTTCGCCGCGACCTTCTTACGGATATCTGTCGGGAACCCGAAGCAGTTCAGGAGGATGAGGTCTAGGTTCTGGGCGGCTAAGCGGTTGCAGAGCCCCTCGACGTCCTTGGGTTCGTAGGGGCTTACGGTGTCGCTGTAGACCTTTACTCCGGGGCGGCTCCAGTCCTTCTCACCCATTGGTATCTGCTCCGCCGTCGGGTAGACGACGCCGAGCTTACCCTCCTTGAGGCAGCCCTCGAGGACGCCCTTCAGTATCTCCATCGGGGTGACGACGAGTCCCTTCGACTTGAACTGGGGGAACTTGCCCGTGCACATGACGACTGTGAGCCTGATTCCCTGAGACTCCAGTAGGTCGAGCTTCTCCTGCATCAGGGGGAGGATGTACTTCTTTGTGATCTTGATCTCGGTGCCATCCCTCATCCTGCTGACGAGGATGTAGTCCTCGACCCTGAGTGGGATCTTCTTCACGTCCTCCATCGTCATCCTGTCGAGGGCGCCGGCCTCGACTATCTCGACGTTCTTCCCGAGGATCTCCTTTAGCCCGGGGAGGATGTCGTCGCGGGGCGACTGCCCGATCGTGAGCATCCCGATCTTCTTCATGTCGAGATGAGAGACGCGTCTCCCCCGTTAAAATCTTCGGCTAGACGAAGCGCTTCTTTAGTGCGTCGCGCTCGGCTTCCACGATCTTGTTGAAGAACTCGTCCGACTCGCCCTCCGTCTGGGCGAGGATGTCCCAGGCGGCGGTGAGGTCGACGCGCTTCGCAGACCCAATGATTGCGGCCCTGCGCCCGTACATGGAGACGAGTTTGCTGACATCCTTCCCCCTCTCCCACCACTTAGGCTTCTCCTTCGAGGTACGGCTCCTCTCCTGTCCTAGTAGCTCCTGTACCTCTTCCATTGAGCGGTCGTAGACGGCGATCTCGGTTGAGCCGCAGTTGGGGCAGACGAGCTTCTCGGGGAGTTCACGTACCTGCTCTGCCTCGGCCCAGTCGTGCTTCCCGTTACAGGCAAGTATCCGGGTCTCACCGTAGAGTCGGGCCTTCGCGGACTCGAGTATGATCCGGTCCATCTTCTCGGGGGGGACGATGTCGGTCTTCATGCTGATGCCCTCGACCGCCATCTTGCCCAGCGGGGTAAGTTGCCCCTCCGTGTCGAGGACTACGATCTCGATCTCCCCCTCCGCCATCTTCTTCAGGAGGTTGATGGTGCCCTCGACGTCTAGGTCGAGCCTGTAGGTGTCCTTTAGCGCCTCCTCGTAGACGGCGGAGTTCTCGAAGCTCTTCAAGAGGCGGCCGAGTGTGATGTTGCTGAAGTCGGCGAACTTGCTCAGGGCGCCTGCCTTGCGGGCGACGTTGATGAGGCGTCTCTTGAATAGCCCCGTCTTGGTGACGGCGTCCTCTATGATCTTCTCTACGTCCTTGTTTGCGAGGGTCTTGAGCATCCGGGCGACGTACTTGGAGTCTATCTCGCCCACGGTCTGGGTCGCCATCATGTAGGTCTCCTGCTGGACGCCTACGGGGTAGCCCGTCTCCTCGCTGATGATGTGGCCGATGACTCTGGCGAGCGTCCTGTTGACGAGTGTGCCGAAGTTGGCGTGTATGAGGACGTTGTCTTCCCACTCCTCGAGCAGGACGCGCTTGTCCGTGGGGGCGGGGTGGCCTGCTTTGTGGTGGTCGACTTGCTCCCTTATGGCACGCTCCATCGTCGACTGTGAGGCGGGGTAGACCTCCGCCAGCTTCGCGGCTATCGTCCTCGTCGAGTCGCCCGTTGGTGAGCCCGTCCTCGATCTGCGCCTTGATCCTCCCAACCTCAAGTGCGACCTCAAGCGGTACGGGGATCTCTTCTCCGATCCAGCTCGGGATTGCCCCCGTCGGGTCGTCCTCCGCCTTGACGTAGATCTTGTCGTTGTGGACGTTCAGGATCTTCCAAGCCCGGCCGCGGAGGGTGAACTTGACACCCGGCTTCGCGTACTCCGCCACGAAGGCCTCCTGAAGCACGCCGACGGGGGACTCGTCCTTCGCCTCGAGGACGAGGTAGTCCTTCTCGTCGGGTATCATGCTCAGGTTGTTGAAGAAGTAGGTGTAGATGGTCTTCCGGCTGCCCCTTGGGCGGATGATGACCTCGTCCTCCGCCGAGACCCACGCGAGGCGC
This sequence comes from Candidatus Bathyarchaeota archaeon, assembly GCA_963769425.1. Taxonomy (GTDB): domain Archaea; phylum Thermoproteota; class Bathyarchaeia; order TCS64; family TCS64; genus UBA8941. The sequence continues at coordinate 193,877 of CAVYLP010000006.1, forward strand.
GGGAACCTGTTGTGCATGTAGCTGGCGACGAACTTCACGTCCTCGGTGGTGAGGTCGCGGAACGGGTAGGCGTTCTTGAAGAGGTTGGCGACCTGGAGGAAGTAGAGGCGTCCTCGGGCCATCAGCTCCGCCGTAATCTGGTTGACCATAACGTCGTAGGGTTTCTCGGGGACCCTGAGAGGCTCCATGACCTCGCCGAGGGCGCGGCGGCAGATCACCATCGACTCGAATGCGTCGTCGCTGTTCAGGCTGATGATCACGCCCTTGCTGACCCTTCCGAGGCGGTGCCCGCTGCGGCCCACACGCTGGAGGAGCCGGGTGACCTGCCTCGGGCTGTTATACTGGATGACTAGGTCGATGCTGCCGATGTCGATGCCCAGCTCTAGGCTGCTCGTGCAGATGACGGTGCGGAGGTTCCCCTCTTTAAGCCCCTGCTCCGCAGCTATCCTGCTCGTCTTCGCGAGAGAACCGTGGTGGATACTTACCGGGAACTCGGTGTCCCATAGATTGAATCTACTAGCCAGCATCTCGCTCGTGCTGCGCGTGTTCGTGAACACGAGGGTCGTCTGGTGCTCCTCGATTAGGCGGCGTATGGCGCGCAGCCTCGCAGAGACCTCTGGGTGGGTGAAGAGGGTAGTCGCCGTCTCGAAGTCTTCCGCCTCCGGCTCGGGGAACATTATCTCGAACCGGGTCTCCCTGAGGGCCGAGACCTGAATGATCTCCACCGGCCTGTTCGTCCCCGCCAGGAACTGGGCCACCTTATCGGGGCTACCGATCGTGGCGCTTAGCCCAATCATCTGGGGCGGCTCCGGTGTCAACTCCCTCAGCCTCTCAAGCGCGAGGGAGAGCTGGCTCCCCCTCTTGTTATCCGCCAACTCGTGGATCTCGTCGATGATTATCCAGCGTACGCTCTTCAGGTACTGCTTGAGCGTCCTACCGAGGAGGATGGCCTGTAGGGTCTCAGGCGTCGTGATGAGCATGTCGGGGGGGCTCGTCCTCTGCCTGTTCCGCTCCTGGTCACCCGTGTCCCCGTGGCGTATCCCGAGCTTGATGTCGAGCCGGTTGCACCAATAGGTCATCCTATCGAGGATGTCCCTGTTCAGGGCGCGTAGGGGGGTGATGTAGAGGATGCTTATCCCCGGCCTCCTCTGCCCCGACATGAGGAAGCGATCCATGACTGGAAGCATCGCCGCCTCCGTCTTCCCCGTCGCCGTCGCCGAAATGAGGAGGACGTTCTTCCCCTCGAGGATGAGTGGTATCATCCTCCTCTGCGGCTCCGTCGGCTCCGTGAACCCACGCTCCTCTAGGAGACGCCGAACCGGCCTGCAGAGCTGCTGGAAGACATTCCCCTCGGCCAAAGCGTAGAGACCTTCAGTCAGCCTAGATAAAAACCATATCCAAAGGACTTGAGGAGGTAGATGTAACTCTTTTTACTACGTTTTTATACTACTGAATCGTATTACTTTTAGGTAGTAAATATGACGGAGATGGCGACGGTATCAGCAAAGATAGAGAAGAAGAAAAAGGAGGAGATGGAACAGCTCGGCATCAGCCCCTCCGACGTCATAAAAAAGGCCGTCGACGATGCAATCAGAGAGAAGAAGAGGACGATACTCATCAACGACATGAATGAGGCGGGGAAGCTCATCAAGAACATACCCAAGGAGAGATGGGTACAGGCCATACGGGAGTCCCGTGACGAGCGTTGAGCCTACTCTTCGACTCCTCAGCGATCATCAACCTCAGCCACGAGGGAAAGACGGAGCTGTACATCGACCACTTCACCACACCCCTCGCCCAGTACGAGATAGGAAACGCCGTATGGAAGATGGTGAACCTCACCCACGAAATGACCGAGGACGCCGGTAAACAATACCTTGCAAAGACCCTGGAAACCCTCCAATTCATGACCGAGATAAAAATAGACGACGCTGAAACGGTGCTAGAGATCGCGTCCAGAGAGCATCTCAGCTACTACGATGCATCCTTCATCCACGCAGCCATCGTATCGGCATCCATCCTCGTCACAGACGACCTCAAACTAAGAAGAGCAGCGACCAAGTACCTCAAAACCACAGACAGCCAACACGTTCAACAGTAATAGTTCTAACCACTCAAGATCAAAACATTCTCGCACCTCACCGCCTAAGGAGCCAGGAAAAGCCCTAAACTACCAAACAAGCGAGAATAACCGGAAACGTAACGGCGGCGAAGGCACCCCATCCTCATACACTGCACGCACGACGCCGAGACAAGACCCAACAACGACTAAAAACCAACGAAAATGCAGCATTAACGACGCCCTAAAACATACATAGATTTAAAGGCAAGTAAGACGACCCATCACTCCGTATATTCGGGCTCCGTAAGGTGGCCGACTATACAAAGAAAGGAGTGAATAGAATGGATTACCGCGAAAGGCGCAGCTTCGACCGTGGACCACGGGAGATGCACAAGGCGACTTGCTCAGACTGTGGAAAGGAATGTGAAGTTCCCTTCAAGCCAACAGAGGGCAGGCCCGTCTACTGCAACGAATGCTTCGCTAAGCACAGGCCACCGAGAAGGTACTAAGCCCGAAAGTGAGCCGCATGCGGGACACGCCCGCGCGAGGATCATTTTTTTAAATTTTTTATGAATAAAAAAAGGCAAAGCCACAACACCTTTTTAATCACCACCCAACTCACCGAAGGGTTGAGGAACCATGACCGGGAACCAATCCTCAGAGAAGAAGGAACTCATCAAGAAGGAGAACTTTAGCGAGTGGTATGATAACCTACTACTCGAGGCGAAGATAGCCGACGACCGCTACCCCGTCAAGGGTTTCACGGTCTACACTGGCTGGGGCTTCGCTACTGCAAAGCGCATCATCGCGATGCTGGAGGATAAGCTGGACGCCTCGGGGCATGAGCCCATGCAGTTCCCGGTTGTCATACCTGAGGACAGCTTCCAGAAGGAGGAGGAGCACATCAAGGGCTTCAGCGGCGAGGTCTTCTGGATCACACACGCCGGTGAGAACGAGCTCGAGAGGAGACTCGTCCTCCGCCCTACGAGTGAGACTGCCATCTACCCGATGTTCAAGCTCTGGACGAGGAGCCACGCCGACTTACCGATACGGATGAACCAGACCTGCAACGTCTACCGCTACGAGACCAGGGCCACGCGCCCACTCTACAGGGGGCGTGAGTTCCTCTGGAACGAAGGCCACACTGCTCATGCAACATACGATGAGGCTGAAGCCAACGTCAAGATGGCCATCGATATCTACAGCCAGGTCTACGATACCCTCGGCCTTAGCTACATCCGCCTCAAGCGCCCCGACTTTGACAAGTTCGCTGGGGCAGACTACAGTGTCGCATTCGACGCCTGGAACCCAGACGGTAAAGCCAACCAGATCGGTACCGTCCACCAGCTTGGCTACAACTTCGGGAAAGCATTCGAGATCACCTACGAGAACGAGAAAGGTGAGCAGGTAAATGCGACTAACACCTGCTACGGGATGGGCTTCGGCAGAACCCTCGCCGCGGTCATAAGTCAACATGGTGACGACCACGGCCTCATACTTCCGCCGGTGATTGCCCCGAAGCAGGTAGTTATCATCCCGATACCTGTCAAGGGGAAGGAAGATATCGCCAAAGGCTACGCACACGAGGTCCAGAAGGTCCTAATAGACGCTGGAATCAGGGCTGTGACCGACGACGATGACAGACTCCGCCCCGGAGAGAAGTATTACAAGTGGGAGATGTTCGGCGTCCCACTCAGGATAGAGGTCGGCCCACGCGAAGCGGACTCTAAAACAGTTACCTTCGTCAGAAGGGACACCTTCGAGAAGAGCAAAGCCGAGCTCAAAGACCTGCCAAACGCAACGAAGATCCTCTTCGGTTTGATCCAGGAAAGCCTCGTGTTGAGGAGCAGGAAGGTGTTCGAGGAGCGCCTCACCACGGCGTCCACGACGGAGCAGCTCCGCGACTACATGGAGCAGAAGAAGCTCGTCCGAATAAACTGGTGCGGCGACGTAAGCTGCGCTGAGAGGCTGAAGGAGAAGGTGAGCGGCGAGATCAGGGGAACCCTCTGGGATAGACATGAGGAGCCCACAGGACCGTGCATAGTCTGCGGGGACAAGGCCAAGAGCGTGGCCTACGTCTCCAGAACCTATTAGTAACGAAGGACTTCAACGCTTCCACTTATAGCAAGACCAATCTGGAACAACCGACAAGAGTGAGATGTGGAGCCCGTCTACCAACCCTCGGATGACTCATACCTTCTGAGCAAGTACGTTGAGCGTCTTGTGGAGGGGCGTGTCCTCGACATGGGGACAGGCAGCGGTATTCAGGCGGTGACCGCCGCCATGAAGCCAGTAGTGAGCCACGTTTTAGCCGCAGACATCAACCCGCTGGCGATAGAGGCAGCGAGGGCAAGAGCGAGGGACGCTGGTGTACTCGGTAAGATGGAGTTCGTCGTATCGAATCTCTTCGATAACGTGAAGGGCTTCTTTAACTGGATTGTGTTCAACCCTCCATACCTTCCGTCAGAGGATGATTTGCTTGATCGCACCTGGGATGGGGGTCAGAGTGGTGCAGAGATAATAGAGCGTTTCCTCAAGGATGCGCGTGGTCACCTGAATCCTAACGGCTCCATCTTGTTAGTGTTTTCCTCTGAGACCGGAATCACTCCAGAGGGTCACGGTTACAAATGGGAGGTACTCGAAGAGGCCCCCCTCTTCTTCGAGACTCTATACTGCGTGAGACTCAGCCCATTTTGAGGCCGATGGCGAAGCCTACCAAGAAGCTGGCTGCGAAGGGGAGGTTACCGATTATAACACTAAATACACCTTCCAGCTGACCTACCTGGCCTATAACGCCATTAGCCCAGTCCTGAAGGGCAGAGTAGTTGATGTTAATTATCCCCTTGTATGCGAGAATCTCTACGACGAGGAAGGCAATACCGAGGACAATAGCGATGAGCTTCCCAATCTTCTTCAACGCGTACCCAGTGCAGAGCCCAGCGATTCCACCGACTCCAAGTTGTGTTAGTAATGGAGTGAGAATTTCCACCATGGCTGGTCGATCATGAATATTGCTTACGAGATTTAAGCTGGAGCCTTAGGCGGAGACTATATGCGTCCCCGTCTTATCCTCGAGTGCGTCAACTGCCTTCGCGAGGCTCGTGATTATGGCACGTTCACCACCCCTCTCGACGAAGCCGAGGGCAGCCTCCACTTTGGGGCCCATGCTACCAGCCCCGAAGTGCCCCTCAGAGAGGCGCTTCTTAGCCTCGGGGACGGTCATCCTACGGATTGGGGCCTGCGTCGGTTTACCGTAGTTCATCATTGCGTACTCGACGTCTGTGAGTATGAGGAGGATGTCTGATCCCACTTCCTCAGCGAGCTTTGCACCCGCCCTATCCTTGTCGATTACGGCATCTACGCCCTCGAGCTTGCCTAACTTGTTTCTGTAGACAGGTATGCCGCCACCCCCTGAAGCTATTACGATCATCCCTGCCTCCACCATCGTCCTGATGGCTTTAGCCTCGGCGATTCCAAGGGGGGTTGGTGACGGGACGACTCGCCTCCAGGTCTTGTCTCCTGTTGGTCTCACCTTCTTGACTACCCATCCACGCTCCGTAGATAGTTTCTTAGCGATCTCTTCTGTGTAGAAGGGGCCGACAGGCTTTGTAGGGTCCTTAAAGTCTGGATCCTCGGGACTTACAAGCACCTGCGTGACTATGGTTGCTACCTGCTTGCCGTCACCGTCTAGTATGTTGTGGAGGGTCTGCTGCATCATGTAGCCTATCTGACCCTGCGTCATGGCGCCTAGGACGACTAATGGTTGGGATGGCACCTGATCAGAGGCCGCTTCCTGCTGGATGGCGAGGTTCCCCACCTGTGGTCCGTTGCCGTGTGTAATGACGAGGTCGTAGCCATGCCTCACAAGCTGCGCGATCTGTCTACAGGCGGTCTCGACGTTCTTCATCTGTTCCTCGAAGGTTCCCTTCTCGTCGGGTTGCTTGATTGCGTTCCCGCCGAGGGCGACTAAGACACGCTTTCCCATAGTTACGCTTCCTTGGAAGGAATAAGCGTTAAACGAAGGTCGTTAAAAACAGTTGCCCTAAATGGGACAGAAAATGGTTCTATGAGATGTGGATGGAGCTACTTTATCCCCACTCTCAATCGGACTTCGTTTGGTACTTGACCGATTACACCAGTTGAATTAAGGATATTGCTTTCGTCGGGCAGGTGCTTACGCAGAGTCCGCATCCAAAGCATAGATCCTTGTCGTACTCAAGTTTCCCGTTGACCACTTTTCGGGCCCCGAAGTGGCAACGGTCTTCACATTTTCCACAGGATATGCACTTCGATTCATCAGTGATTGTCGTAGCTATTGACTTGAGGATGTGGGGTGCCATGCCGAATCGTAGTGTCGCGCCGAGGATGCTGCAGCAACAGGAGCAGCAGTTACAAATATAGTTCACGCCCTCAGGCTTCGGGGTATCTGTGCGAATGTACGCCATAGGGACGAGCCCAGCCTCATGTGCTCTCGTGACCGCGTCGAGTGCCTCCTCGATGGTTACCTCCCTCGATGTTCCGCGGGCGATTCCCTTCTCCGCCGCGTCGTTCAGCTGCACACAGACATCCAGGGGCGCGTCACAGTGGTGTTTTGCTGAACGGCATGGGCAGTTCTGAATGGCAATCTTATGAGCTTTCTCCAGGTATCGCTTGACGCTTTCGAGGTTCAGCACCGTGTTGTTTAGCTTGATCTCCTCGTAGACTGGCAATGCAATGCCTGCTGCAGTTGCCTTCACGTTGTTGTTCGCCCATCCGGGCTCCCAGTCGTCCTCGAACCTGTATCCTGGTTGTTTATGCGCCATTTTTCGTTTTCCCTTTATTTGATACGTGTGTCACATAAATAATCTCATAAAGGAATATAACCAAGAGGGTTATTTTCATAACTATGAGATTGGACGGGGAGATCGATGAACTTCGTAAGGAGCTGGGTAAGTTCCGGACAGAGACGAGGCAACATCTCGAAGCCATCGAGGGAGAAGTGACCAAACAGGTCAGCCTAAACTACAACCACACAATAACAGACTACCTTGTAGACGTATCCTCGGATGCGGTACGTAATCTCAAGTGCGACAGAGGGTTGGAGGAGTCGGAGTGCAAGGCAATGCTCACGCAGCATCAGCAACGCTTCACTACTCTACTAAAGACGGGTAGATTCGACGACTCTTACACAGAGCTCAAACAGGTGCAGGAGAAGATGCGCCAATTTAAGGCGATGATGAAGGAGCAGGGCAGAGAAGGCTGCATTAATTGTATCCAGAACGAACTCGATGTGCTCGCCTCAAGCGAGAGGCTTCTAACCCAGCTTCGCTCGATAGACTCACCCGCCGTAACTCTAGAGCAGGGAAGGACCACGGTGGATAGTTTAGACCCTGTTAGAGCTGCAGAGCAGCTTCTCGATCCATTGAGTAACAAGACACGGCTCATGATCTTGAAGAGTGTATTCAAGGGTGAGAATCGATTCACTGACTTCATAAATGTAACTGGTTTAGATGGGGGGCAACTTCTATACCATATTCGAAAGCTGGTGAATTCGGGGCATCTCAAACAGTTTGAGTCCAAGGACTATGTTTTGACGAGGATGGGGATGCGCTCTATGATGCTCGTAGCACAACTCAATCAGGAGCTTTCAGACTCGGACCAATACATAAGCTAGATAGAGCAAGCTAAGCGAGACCAAGGGTTATATCAGGGGATACTTTTAATATAAAATACCCCAAAATGGGGCTGAAAATGGTTTTTATAAAACGTAGAGGAGTTATTTTATCTCCGCGCGCGCTGTGCTTACTTGTTGTCGGTTGTTGCCTCGACACCTTTCTCTTCTTTGAATTGCATCTTGTAGAATGAGCTGTAAAGTCCATTAAGCTTCATCAGTTCGAAGTGTGATCCCTTCTCGACGATTCTCCCCTGATCTATGACCAGGATCTCGTCACAGAGCCTAATCGTTGAAAGTCTATGAGCTATTATTATCGCCATTCTGTTTTCAAGGAGTTTCTTCAACGCGTTTTGTAGCACGAGTTCGGTGTAGGGGTCTATGCTTGAGGTGGCCTCGTCTAGGATCAGTAGCTTTGGGTTCAGCAGAAGTGTTCTTGCGAAGCTTATCAGTTGTCTCTGTCCTATCGAAATGTTTGATGAGCCTTCCTCTATGATGTAGTCGTATCCTCCGGGTAGTTTCATTATGAAATCATGTGCACCGACGGTTTTGGCTGCCTCGATAACTGCCTCGTCGGATGCGTCGGGTTTTCCGAATCTAATGTTATCTCTTACGCTGATGGCAAATAGGAAGGAGTCCTGGAGAACAGTGCTCATGTTTCCTCGAAGAGATGCGATCGTAATATCCTTGATGTCGTGTCCGTTTACTAGTATTCTCCCGCTTATGGGGTCGTAGAACCTCTCAAGGAGATTTATTATTGTGCTCTTACCAGCGCCTGTAGGCCCGACTATGGCGAGCTTCTTTGAACCTTCTAGATCCAGGTTTACGTCGTGTATGACTGGATTTTGTGGGTCGTAACCGAATGTGATGTCCTCAAATTTCACTTCATTTATTGTATCAATCTTTATGGCTTTGTCTGGCGAGGGATCATCTACATCAACTTTAGTGTCTACTAAGTCGAAGATTCTTTCTAATGCGGACATGCATGATTGGTATTGGTCATAAGCGGTTAGGAACGTGGTGAGTGGTCCAAAATAGTTGAACTGATACTCTAGGAACGCTGCGAGTATTCCTAGGTTGATCTGGCCGTTTATAACGAGAATTGTGCCATACCATAGTATTAGTACTGTTCCAACAATCCTCATAGTCAGTATGAGTGGTGTGTATATTGTTGATAGGAGGATGGTGCGTTTGTATGATTGAACAGTTTTTTCATTAACAACATCAAATTCTTGTTCAGCCTTATCTTCTTTTACGAATGCTTTTACGATCTTCATTCCTGCGAAGTTCTCTTGCATCTTGGCTATCAGGCCTGCAAGATTTGTGAGAGTCTTTCTATACTGTTTTCTTGATAGTCCTCCCATGACCCATGTCATGATTACTGCTATTGGAAGGATCGAGACTGCTAGTAATGCAAGTTGCCAGTTTAGGAAGAATATTATTACCAATGCGCCTGCAATTGAGGCCGCATCGAGAATCATCGCTGTTAATCCCATTCTTAAGAATATTCTGACCTGGTTTGCGTCTGTTGTCGGCCTCGACATTATACGCCCTATCTCTCCTTCTGAGAAGTACTTGAGCGATATTTTCTGTAATTTAACGGTACACTGGTTTCTAAGATTCATTACGACGTGTTCGCCGACGATTCTCATCTGATATGTCTGAATGTACTGGAAGACGTAGGTGGCTATTGTTACCCCGATGAATAGGGGGACCCACCAGATGAACGCTGAGATATATGAGCTATCGCGATTCTGTATTGTTGGAGTTATTATATTGTTTATAGCGATTAGGTGGAGGTATGGTGTGACAAGCCCCGTAAATGCACCTCCGGCGATGGCGATTGTGCCGAGAATCAAGTTCTTCTTGTAAACTACTATGTAATCCCAGAGTCTACCGATTAGTACTCCGTCAGCGACTTTTCTCTTCCCTCTCTCCTCCACTTTTGTTGAGAAGGTATTATGTTCATCAGACAATTTATTGATCGACCTCCAGTATCTCTTCGGGGGTCTTCTCAAGGAACTGTGTCTCGTATATTTTCTTGTATACCCTTCCCTTAGCCATTAGTTCATTGTGTGTTCCGAACTCGATGATTTCGCCATCATCAAGAACCATTATTCTATCGGCATTCTTTATTGTTGAGAGCCTCTGGGCGATTATGAAGCATGTTCTACCCTTCAAAGCTTCATCAATTGCATCTTGTATTGCCTGTTCAGTCTTTGCGTCCACGAATGAGAGAGAGTCGTCTAGGATCAGGATCTTGGGGTTCGTTAACAGAGCCCTTGCGATGGTAAGCCTTTGTTTCTGGCCTCCTGAAAGGGTGACACCTCTCTCACCAACAAGTGTATCGTATCCCTCTGGGAGTGTCTCAATGAAGTCATCTATCTTGGCCATTTTTGCAACGGCTTTGATCTCATCAATAGATGCGTCGTCTCTTCCAAATGCGATATTACTTTTTATTGTGCCCGAGAACAGGAATACGTCTTGAAGGACTAGCCCTACCTGTTTTCTGAGGAATGAGACCTTAAAATCCCTGATGTCTGTTCCATCTATTGATATGTTCCCTGAGTTGATGTCATAGAATCGGGGGATTAGATATACCAGAGATGTTTTTCCTGTTCCAGTTGCTCCGAGAATGGCTATTTTTTCCCCAGGATTAGCTATGAAACTGATGTTTTTTAGTATAGGTCTGTCCTTGACATATCCAAAAGTCACATCTTTGAATTCAACTTCTCCCTTTTCTATTTTGACATCTCTTGCATCTGGTCTGTTTATTACATCTCCGGGCAGATCGATTATATCGAAGAGTCTTTCGGATGCAGCTGTTGCGTTACTGAGACCTCCTATGAAGAAATGACTAAAATCACGAATGGGCCCAGTCGATCTCAAGACATACCTCGCATAGATCAGTATCAACCCAAGTGACAATCCTAATGATAATATCATGTCTGTCCCGTAGACGTAGACTAATGTGATGCTCAGCGTTAGTATGGCAGTTGCAGAAGGCATGTATATTGCTTGGATCTTCCCTGCTCTGATTGCGATGTCAACGTATTTTTCGTTAATATCTCTATCACCCACCTGCATTTCGTCTTCTCGTTGAAATATTCGGATATTTTTCATTCCCACGATGTTCTGTTGCACATAAGAGCCGATTCGTCCTAAGATTAGCTGCATCTTCCTGAAGAGTGGCATCGTCAGCATGAAGTTCTTGGACTGGAAATAGAAAATGAAGGGAAGGGGTAACATCGCTATTACCGCCATGACCGGGTTTAACGTATAACATACCCAAAATATGAAAATCAATGTGAAAACAAGATTAGTTAATGTGCTAACCCATATTCTGAGGAAGCCGTCTACAAACATCAGTTCCTGTGTTGGCCTTGAGGTAAGGTCTCCTACAGGATTTGTGTCAAAAAAAGTAAAGGATTTTTCTTGACATGATTTGTAGTATTCCTTTCTTATATTTCCCATAACCATCTGCGAGACTATACCATTTAGGTATATTATTACCCAATTGACTACAGCGAAACCTACTACCGCCACAAATATGTAAAGGAGTAAAGTTGAAAGAAGAGCAATATTACTAGTTGTCGGAGGGTTGCTTCCAATAACGTAATCTATGAGTTGAGAGGTATACAGAGGCTCAAGAAGAAATAAGAATGATCTTAAGATAGCTAGCGTAGAAATGAAGACAATAATTGGGGTATAGGGTTTATGATATACCATAAGTCTCCTAAAAGCCTTTATTTGAGTAGAGAGGGCTTTTCGATTCTCCTCAATGGAATCGATATATCCAAGAATTGGTTTGGCAACAGCCATTTTCAGGACTTCGTTAAACAATAATCGATTAGTAAATACTTATACGCTTATCGCTGGGTTAAACTGTCTGGATAAAAATTGGACAAATGTTTGCCTGTATTTTTTAATTTGACAGGTAATACGCACGTAAACTTGAAATATGATGGGTTGAATAACAGGTTGAATCAACTGGTGGTTTACCTGTCAAAAAGAATTGAGGCCTTTCTATATTATGGTCTAAGCGCGGTTGTAGTGATCGTCATCGTTATCCTCATACGCTCCATCAATATTGCAGCATAAATACATTCAACGATTGCAAGTTTTTTAACTCAAATTGTAAGCATAAGTTTATTAAAATTGAAAAATAATTAAAAAGTAATGGAGTCTTCTTCTAGATTTTCGATTTTTGTCATCATATTGTCCCTCAGCTCTATCTTAGGATTCGCTGAAGGTTTTTTTATATGTTACGTCTTCACATTAAATGCATATTATTTGTCGGCCACACTTGGATTCAGCCTTCTATTAATTGGTAGCTTGTTTTGGTTTTACTTTTATTTCATGAAGGTCGAACCATATTCCTCGAATACTAGTGCACCCCTTACCCAGATGCCTGTTACACGAGACTTTGTTAATCCTACCTACCGTAGAGTTCCGATTGATATCCTGGAGGCTCAGGAGGGTAGAGAACACCTCGTAGACATCGTAGAAAATAATAAAACTATTCATATTATCGCTGAGCTTCCAATCGTTGGCATGAGTTATGTTAACTTCAACTGTTTAGGTAGGATGCTCATCCTCTCTTTCGACGTTGGAAACAATAGGTACTATAAAGATATCGAACTTCCATCTATGGTCAATTCCAATAGTGGTAAAGTTAAATTAAATAACTGGATCGTTGAATTAGATTTAACAAAGATTAAAATGGAGAATTTGGAAGAAGATCAGTTAAAGCAAGAGTTTTGACTAATTAAGTAATCACCTACTCGAAGAAATCCAAGGTTTGGTCAACCATTTTTTTTGAGCAAGTTTAATAGAAAACTGTGAATTATCTAGGCTTCCTTAAGTTTCCTTATCAAATCACTCATGGAGTATTAATCGTATTGTAAGGGATGAGGTTAAAGCTAGACGAAAATGACTGAGAAGGGTATAAGTGAAGTAACCTAATACTCACTTAATTTCCATTTCTATATAGACTTCGTTAGGTACCCTAATTCTCATGATGCTGCGCATCACGCGATCGCGCGCATCGATTTCTATGAGTCTCTTGTGTACCCGCATCTCGTACTTGTCCCACGTCTTGCTGCCGTCGCCGCACGGCGTCCTCCGGGTGGGGACCACGAGCTTCTTCGTTGGCAGTGGTATGGGTCCTACAAGTTTGACGCCTATCTTCTGGGCGATGTCCCTGATCTCGTCGCAGACACCCTCAAGCTTCTCGGTGTCGGTGCTTGTGAGCTTAATACGTGCGCGCCGCGCCATACCTGTTCCCCGTCTTGTCAGATTACTGAGAACTTAAATGTATCGAAAAAGGGTGGGTGAGGGCGTTTATTCCTCGACTTCGAGGACGATGCCCGCGCCGATGGTCGTGCCCATGTCTCGCAGGGCGAACCTGCCGAGCTGTGGGAAGTCCTTGAATGCCTCGATGGCGATGGGCTGGAGGGGTACGAACTTTACGATTGCGGCCTCTCCTGTCCTGAGGTATGTGGGGTTCTGCTCCACGACCTGTCCCGTCCTGGGGTCGAGCTTGGCCTCGATGGCCTCGAACTTGACCGCGATCTGGGCGGTGTGTATGTGCAGCACCGGGGTGTAGCCTGGGCCGACTGCTGTGGGGTGGTGGATTATGAAGATCCTGCCCTTGAAGGCCTTCGCGACCTTGCAGGGGGTGTTCAGGTGGCTGGCGACCTCGCCGCGTTTTATCTTTTCGCGGTCGACGCCTTTGACGTTGAAGCCGATGTTGTCACCGGGGACTGCCTGCTCTAGGCGTGTGTAGTGGGTCTCGATGCTGTTGACTTTGCCCTTCTCGCCGCTCGGCATGAAGACGATGTCGTCGTTCACCTTGAGTACGCCAGTCTCGACTTTGCCAACTGGGGTAGTGCCCACACCACGGATGGTGTAGATCTCCTGAACAGGGATCCTTAGGGGCTTGTCAGTAGGCTTGGGGGGCATCGTGAAGGTGTCGAGTGCCTCGAGGAGCGTTGGGCCCTTGTACCAGGGCATGTTCGCGCTCTTCTTGACGAGGTTGTCGCCTCCCCAGCCGCTTGTGGGGACGAAGTTGACCTTGCTCGTATCGTAGCCGACTAGTTTGAGGAGGGTTGTGATGCCATCCTTGACTTCCTGGTAGCGCTGCTCGCTCCAAGCGACGGTCGGGTCGTCCATCTTGTTTATTGCGACGACGATCTGCCTAACTCCTAGGGTATAGGCGAGGAAGGCGTGCTCACGAGTCTGGCCTCCGGGGTTTGTCCCTGACTCATACTCGCCTTTCTTGGCGGAGATGAGGAGGATCGCGCCGTCTGCCTGGCTTGCACCGGTGACCATGTTCTTGACGAAGTCGCGGTGGCCGGGGCTGTCGATGACGGTGAAGAAGTTCTTCGCCGTCTCTAGCTTGTAGAAGGCGAGGTCGATGGTGATACCACGTTCGCGCTCCTCCTTGAGCCTGTCGAGGAGCCATGCGTACTTGAAGGACTCCTTGCCCATGGCTTTGGACTCTGCTTCCATATCCTTCGCATATTTTTCGTCAATGGCGCCGGCGTCATAGAATAGGTGGCCAATGCTCGTGCTCTTACCGTGATCAACGTGTCCGATGATGATCAGGTTAATGTGTGGCTTCTCTTTACCGCTCATTTCTCTAATCTCCTACTCAATCCGAACTGGATGGTGGATAAAAAGGTTCGGTTCACATCTATAAACCATACTAATTAGTCCTCGTGGCAACCTCTAATTCTGGGTAAACATCGGCAACAAGAAAATTACATAGATATAACCCTCGAAAAAAGAGCACCTTTCTTAGACGTCATAAGAACATATCCAAAGTATCTGAGATCCCCAAAACTAGTTAATCTGCGAATTTTTTTTTCAAATATGACCTGCTACGGTCATAAGGGAGACTTGAAAACAGCTCCTTTTCACATGACTACTTTGACTAGCTAATTCATTTATCTTGGAATGTTTAATTTAGAATTATTTTAATCAGATTAATCATTGAACCAACTTCTTGCAACCTGTTTTACACCTAACCAATGAAAATTTCTAATATGCGTAAAGTTTAAACATGTCAGCCGACACCGGAAGGTGGAGAATCGCTTGACTAACGGTATGTTCTCTGCCCGCAGGCTCAAAAATAACAGGAGGGCTATGCGGTACAAGAGCAAGGACTTCGTCCTCCGAATGAAGCGCCGAACTACGAAGAAGGATCTCCTCATGGGCGCTCCAATGGGCAGGGGCATCGTACTCCAGAAGGTGGGCGTCGAGTCCAAGCAGCCAAACTCCGCCATCCGCAAGTGCGTTCGCATCCAGATCATCAAGAACGGCCGACTCGCCACGGCTTTCCTCCCCGGCGACGGCGCCCTCAACTTCGTCGACGAACACGACGAGGTCACCATCGAGGGCATCCACGGCCCCCGCAGCCGCAGCATGGGGGACATTCCCGGCGTCCGCTACAAGGTGAGCGCCGTGAACGGTGTCCCACTTAATCTCCTGGTCGTCGGAAAGATCCAGAAGCCCACCAGGTAAAGCGGGTAAAGGTTTTCAGCGTCTCAATTAGACGAGCTTCTTGTTTATTGGCTTGGTTTCCTTCGCTATTAGGCTTGGTACGAAGGCTACCGCGAAGAGAATGGATGATAGGTAGAAGGTCCATGAGGCGCCCTGGGCGGCGAGCACCCAAGTCATTATAATCGGGCCGGTTATTGAGCCCAGGTCGAAGAAGGTGCGGTACGTCCCGACGGCGGCCCCCCGGCTCTCCGCCTCAACCGACTCCGCGGCGAAGACTGGGCCGATTATCCAAATCGCCCCCGTCGTAATCCCGAGTAGGAAGAAGATAGCCGATGTCATGACGAGCCCGGAGACCAAAGTCAACGGCAGGACCATTACGGCGGTCGCCGCGATCCCGAACATCAGGACCGGTTTTCTGCCGATCCTATCGGATATCATCCCCATAGTGAATATGGCGAGGACGTAGCCGATGGACATGGCGCCCATTATGATGCCTATGTCAGTCAGGCTCATCTTCAGGGTCCCGTTGGCGTACAGCGGGTAGGTTGTGTAGAGTACACCCTGGCTCACCACGAAGGAGACGAATGTCGCTAAACATACGGTGAGGAGCGTCCTGTTGCGGAACATCTTCGGGATGTCGGAGAGGTTCATCGGCCGGGACTTCGGGATGGTTAAGGCTTCTTTCTTGATTCTCGGTATTAGTATGAGGGCTACGGCGATGACGCAGAGTATGGCGGCGAGTATGAAGCCGCCAAAGAAGCCGAGCTCGGTGATGAGAAACCCGCTGACGGTTGAGCCTAGGATGGTCCCGCTGAATTCGATCCCCTGGAATATCCCCATCGCGCTCCCTCGGGTCTCGATGGGAAACATGTTCAGGATGAGGGTCATCGAGACGGCGAAGAAGAGGGGCGCGCCGAATCCCTGCAGCCCCCTCGCTATGATCAGCTGAACGGGGTCCGTGACGAAGGCGTTATAGAATGTGCCTATCGTGGTGAGGATGAGGCCGAGGAACATGGGCCAGTAGTAGCCCCAGCGGGAGGAGATGAAGCCGCTCGGTATCTCGAGCAGCACCCTCGCCACCCAGTAGGCGGCGACGCTGAAGCCTATCATCACACCCGTGGCGCCTAGCGACTTCGCGAATATCGAGAGGAGGGGGTTGATCAGACTCGTGGAGAACATTGCGAGGAGGGCGACGACGCATAGGATTACGTAGGAAACGCTGTAGCCTTTTCGCGACATTGTACCCTTAGCGCTCTATATCTCGTTATTATAAGTCTGGTGATCTTCGGGATACTGTTCAGTCTTTTGTCATAGTAGGATTTAACTGACTATGTGATGGACGGGATTGGTTGAAGATCTCTCTCTAACTCAAGATTAGTTGTGTTGGATATTTTCTTTACCGGGTAAACGCTGAATGCCTCTTCAAAACTATCGGCTTTTCTAAACTTCTTGACTAATCCTTCGTAAGGAGGAAATGCCCCCCCATAACCAAGTATTCTCCTTGCGTTACCAACCATTTTTAATTGTTGATCCGTCCATAATGGTGATTTAAACTGGTTTTTTTCCAATGAGGTTAATGGTTCATATCTCATTGGATAAGATACACACCCTAGATCTGCAACTAATCGCGTTCGTTCAAAAAATGAATACGGATTATCACCACCGTAACTTTCATCGTAAAAATTGTAAATTGTGTAAAAGAAGATCTTCCGTTTTCTTATACCACTTTGCGAAAGACGTTCTATGGCTTTTGTAACCTGTATTTTTTCATTATTATCATCAAACGCAGTCCTGATTATAGGAGTTGTTAGATCCGCTATCATACGGGCTTTCTCATCATCGATGAGACGACAATCAATTCCTTGGTTAAAATCAACAGGCAATCCTATGTCCCGTAGAGCAACAAGCATTTTTCTCCAATTTGGAGATGCAAGGATATTATTATCCCATAGAATAATTCTCTTATGACCCGGATAGACATAACGCTCTAACTCTTCTATTACAGAATGAATCTTCCCTTCTAGTTTTGGAACAATGCAAAAAGGGCAGCTTCTGATACATCCTCTTGAAGTGAAAAGGATTGTACTATCCCATTTTTTCCATCGTTCGACATCATCTAAAATATCATATGCTGGAATGTAACTATCCGCTTTCTCAAAAAGTCCTGTGTGAACCTCTGTAAATGGAAAAAATGATTTAACTCTCTCAGACATTAATGATGCATAAATTCCTCCAACCCGTATCCTTGCATCAAGATATTTAGCATGGTAAAATTCGATTGCCTCATGCACCGGTTTCCATGCATAGGTGAATAAGGAGGTTATTTCTACAATATCAGGTTTAAAACTCCCATCCTCCTCCATACCATGGACGAGTTTAACTTGGTTACCTCTGGAACGATGGTACGAAGCTAACTTGAGTAATCCGAGGGGAGGGAAACCGCTATAATATGCGGGCTCAACGAGCAGAACTTTCATAGGGAATGAAGCAATTTTAGGGGATAAAAATGTTTCTGATAAAAATGGAAAAAAGGATCCAATAATGTATTTTATTATGGATTCCCTTTTTAAAGGTCTTTGACATTCTTGGATTTCTCTATCAATCGAAGTATGAGGTCTTGTGTCATGAGAAATTCTGTCATCGTATCAATTTTCTCTTCATCACTCATGGTTTCATAATATGAAAAAGAAATCTTCCCTCTTTCATGCTTGTATGGATCAACGAATAAGTAATGGAGTGCAGAAATCATGGCTCCGAAGAGACGGTCACGGTATCTATCCTCGTTATTTGGTTTTTTATTAGCTAGAGTAAGAATAGGACCATTATCTCCTCTCTCAACGTTTTTCCAGTCAAAAGATCTTTGAGATAATTCCGCTATCTCACTGATTGTTAACCCTGTTTTTTGTCTTAGTAGATTTGCCACTGGGTCCATAGCATCAATGTTCAATTCCAATTTACCCCTCTTTGTTGTTAGTCTTAGATGTTCCTTAAGTTCAGGATGGCATGCTTTCGTCAATTCTGAAAGTCTCTCCATTTTTTCTTTGATGAGATCAGAAGGTTCTTCTTTTGTTTTTTCAAGGATTTCTTTTTCTAATTCTTCAATAGATTTGGTTTCTTCCGCAGATTTCAAGTCAATTGCTTCTTTCATTTTCAATAAAGCAGGGTCTTTAGGAAAGCTTCGTTTTTGTTTTAACTTTTTCTTTAGTTTTACAATGGTGTTATTAGCATATTTTAGTTCACCAGAATTTACATCTTGTTTTATATGTTCTATGGTTTTTGTATTAATGTTATGTGATTGATAACGGTTCTGCTCTTGTACACTTCCTATAAAAACTCCTACTTGTTCATTTAATGGTTCGAGAATGTCATTATTTGCTTCAAAATTATTACGTGGAGCATTTTCCTTTAAATCATCAGTTATTATATGAATTTCTCCATATTGCCATTGATTAAACATACCATCGTGTTGTTTTATTACTAGATTTTCATCCCCGATTGTGATGCCTTTTTTCTTAAAATAAATGCCTCTGTTTGGAGGCTTTAATACACTATTGTTTTTGCCTGTAATGAGCCAACAATATGCTACTGGTTTTCCATTTATAACTAACTTCTTATCGATGATAGTCTCAAAGAAAAGGTCATTGTTGTATGGAGGACGGAATATTTTTTGGTTTTCAAAGAAAATCTCTGCCATTTCGGTCTTGATGCCATTTTCTGAAAGCCTCTTGTTAATCTCCTTTCCTAATGTAAATTTATCGGTATCGAATGGTGCAGGAAGATTCTGTGATAGATAATCCGTAATAAGATTATCAGTGAATATCGTGTGTTGATTCGGTAGCATTTCCTCAAGTCTAACGGTCGTAAAATGCGATTCTTCAAGTGTTTCATCTTTTCCTAATTCAATATTTTCAATGTTTCCCGTGATGTTATTTAATACTTCAATGGCTGGTTTGTTTAAGGTATATTGATCTCTTAACATATCTGCGTTTATTTCTACTCTGAACTTTGGATGACCCTGTTTTTTAGTTATTATAACAATTCTTCGACAAACAGGAATACCACTCCATATTCCAATTCCTCTCCAACCAATTAGTTCCCCAGATTTTTCGCTTACACCAAGATATAATGATTTTTCTAATTCTTTCTCATCCATACCACACCCATCATCTTTTATTATTAGATCAATATGTTTATTCTCAAAATACACATCGACACGTTTTGCTCCTGCATCAAAGCTATTTTGGATGTATTCACGAAGGCTGTTTCTATTTCCATCATACAATCCTGCCGTAACTGCCTCAAGAAGTCTGGCACCAAAAGCTTCATTGGTAAATAATACTAAGGTAGATCCCTCTGTGTTTCATCATAGTATCAACCGCTTATATCTTATATGTCTCTATAACTCTTAAGGTTCTTTCCATTCTCGATTTTAATTTTAATCTTATTCATTGCTTTCTGAATCAATACTATTTTCTCTAACCCCCGTCAAAGAGGTGTCAGTGATTTAGGTATCCTAGGGGTATACCACAAGAGATATATAATTAGGGTATCCTGTAGGATATCTGTAGGAGTTTGGGAAAGATGAGTTGCAAGTACTGTGGGTCCGAAAAAATCGTCAAGAACGGAAAAGTCAAGGGAACACAGGTTTACAAGTGCAAGGAATGTGGACACAGGTTCTTCCAGAACGGCAACTTCTCAAAGATGCAGAGCGAGAAGCGGATCATAGCCGCAGCCTTAAACTTCTACTATGATGGACTATCGCTGAGAAAGGAGCAGCGCAACCTAGAGCAGATCTTCGGGGAACACATCAGCCAAGTTACAATCCTCAATTGGATTAAGAAGTACTCTAAGCTAGTCAAGGAGTATGTCGAGAAGCAGGCACCCCAGCTTTCAGGTCTCTGGCATGAGGATGAGACGATGCTAGGCTGTGAGGGGCGGAACATCTGGTTCTGGGAGATGATCGATGAGGACACCAAGTTCATGGTTGCAAGTCATATCTCAAACACACGAACATTTGAGGACACGATAGCCATATTTGATAAAGGGTTACAACAGAGCAAGGAGCGGCCTAAAGCCGTGTTCGTTGACGGGTGCAACGCATACAAATCAGCGTTCAACAAGGTCTTCTATAGCAGGTACAAGACAGAGAAGGTAGAACTAGTACAACGAGTAGGGATAAGGGCTAGAGAGACAAACAACTCAATCGAGCGTCTACATGGAACCCTTAAGGACAGAACGAGGTGCATGAAAGGGCTACACAGCTACGAATCAACGAAACTGCTACTTGAGGGCTGGTCGGTTTACTATAACTGCGTTAGGCCACATCAGAGCCTAGGCAACAGGACGCCGGCACAAGCAGCAGGGATGAATGTTCCAAACATTTGGCTGGGGCTCATAGAAGCGGCAACCAAAGAAGAGGCGGTTGAATCAGTAGAAAAAATAAAGGGAGTAGAACCATTTTTGGATATGATGCAACTTGAGGTGAAAACGCGATGAAGAAGGTGCTAGTGGCTTTACCGGATGAAGTAGTTAACATGGTAGACACCGAACTGAGTGGAAAACTTGGCGATGGTAGGAGTGACACGCTGAGAACCATAATCATGAATTGGCTAGGTGAAAAGGGATATCTGACAAAGGAGGGCAAGTCAAGTGAATAAAACCAAAAAAGAACTCGAAGAAGAGGTTGAACTACTGAGCACAATGCTTGAGAGTTTAGTACAACTACTTGAGGAAAAAGGGGTACTAACGCAAGTCGAGTGGGAAAGAACAATTAAAAATAACATAGTCTTATAGGGTTCTGGTAACTTAACGGACCTAAGCAATTTGAAAAACGAGTGATAACTAGCGGAACATATTCTAAAAAACGAACTCATGGAATTTGGGAATGCAAATAAAGTTAAATTAAGTCATCTGTCTTCCACTGTGGAAGTCGCTCAGCTTCAGCAAATGCATTCCGATAACGAAGACCTCGTTCAATGGCTTCTCTAGTGTGATATGCCGATACATGCAACTCGCCTCCCATGTGAGGAACCTGACTGATTATACCCTCAGAAACTAGTTGTTTTAAAGCCCTACTCCAATGCTTCAATTTGCCTTTTTCGTATCCACTTTTCAGATTTGTTTCAGTGTGATGTTTTATTTGATTTCCATCACGGCCTACCCAACAACCATGGTAATACAACTTATTGACTATAAACCCCTTGATATGGGCGAGATCACCTTTGTTTAACCCCGTATTGATTCCCCATGGGTAATAATAGGATCTACCTATGACATACATATAAACTCTTGGTAAAATAAAACAATCTCTTAAGACAATCTTAATATGTCCGTATATTGTTATACAATAACAATACACACAAGTATAAATAAATGAGACAAAACAGATAGAATGAGACAGAAAGAAAAGGAAGATGCTAGTATGGCCCCAGCAGGTAGCCGGAGATGGGGCGAAGACGCTTCAGATACGGAGGAGTATGCAGTTAGCGGCCCGTTGACGAGGCTCTTTGATTGCCCCACAGCCAGAGTGCTCGATCAGGCTTCATTAGTAGGTAAGATGGAACAAACGATCTCGATGCTAAAAGAGAGCACCAACCTAAGTTACAAGACTGTGGAAAAAGCTGTGAAGAAGTTGTTAGATCAGAAATTGATGGAGAAAGGCCGACGGATTGGGAATGCAAATACATACATCTTTCTCACAGAAAATCACCTAAGTCAATTGATTGCTTGTGCCAACAAAATACAATTGGAGCATGTGAAAGAGCAATCTGAAAAATGATTTTTGATTCTTTTTAAAAAATAGATTTGTTAAAGTTTCTTTTGAACCATCTCTTTTTCATGTTTTATTTCTGGGGCCTCCTTAAACATACTTGAAGTCGGAGGTCTACTTTGCTTCACTCCCTTTAGAAGCTGTTCGATTGTTAGAATCTGAATCTGGGCTGTAGATCCCTCTCCTGAAGTCTCTTTGAATAGAACGTTATAATCGGCTTTGCTGTTGAATGCGGGATCTAAGTAAATCAGGTCAACGGATTCGTCTTTGATGAATTTCCTCATGACCGTTAGATTATCGCCGTAATAGAGGGTATTCACGAAATCCGGATTAGACATCAAGGATACACTGTCTTTGAACATTTAAAAGAAATTGGATTAAGCGGTTATCGGTTTCTAATAGGTATCCACGCTTTACAGTACCATATGACAAAAGACTGAACAGTATCGATCTTCGGTAAGCCTTTTATTCACGTTCCTACTCTTCCCCTCTGCAATCCGAGGCGATCGGCCAAGTGAGCGAAGAACCAGAAGTTACAATCGAGGCCACTACAGCGGGAACCGGCGGCATAAAGCTATTCGGCGAGTGGAGCTTCGAGAACATAGAGGTCCGGGACCCCGGCCTCAAGAGGTACCTAAAGATCTCTCCCGTCTTCATGCCCCACTCCGGTGGTCGCCACGAGGCCAGGAAGTTCCAGAAGAGCGAGATGAGCATCGTTGAGCGCTTCACCAACGACCTCCTGAAGCCAGGAAGCAGCGGCGGCGACAAGCCACGCGTCATGAACGCGGTTAGGACGGCCTTCAAGATCGTCTACGTAAAGACGGGTAGGAACCCCATAGAGGTGCTCGTCCGCGCGGTCGAGAACTGCTCGCCCAACGAGGACACGACTCGCATCGGCTACGGTGGTGTCGTCTACAGACTCGCAGTCGACATCTCACCCCAGCGCAGGATCGACCTCGCCCTGAGATTCATCGCGAAGGGAATCAAGGAGCAGACCTTCGGCAACAGGAAGACCTTCGAGGAGATCATCGCGGACCAGCTCGTCGGCGCCGCCCAGAACGACGGCAACAGCTTCGGCGTCCGAAGGAAGCGCGAGATGGAGCGCGTAGCGCAAGCCTCTAGGTAAGCCTAGTCTTTATTTTCCTCTTTATATCAGGGTCCCCGCCGCGAAGGCGAGGAGCCCGAAGAGCATCCAATAGAGGACTTGGTTCTTGACTTTTCTGCTAGATTCACGACCGTGGTCGTGTATCAGGGTTATAGTTCCGTAGACGAGGCCCGCATCGGTAACAATCACGAATGGTATGTACCAACTTGAGACGAGCCCGAGCATTAACGGGAGGATGGACGCAGCGGCCGCGACGAGGTAAAAGGCAGAGGCGAGGTAGGCCGCCTTGTCGACGCCATATAGGACGGCTATTGTCTTTACTCCCCTGGACGCGTCCCCTTCAGTATCTACTATGCCCTTAGTGATCTCCCTGCCAGTGTTTGAGAGGAAGGCTAATGCACTGAATAATAGGGAGGTGGAGACGTTACCAGCGATGACTCCACCGTAAATAAATGGGAGACCGATGCAGGTGCTTACCATAAGATTGCCAAGGAAACCTGTTCTTTTCCCCCAAGCCGAGTAACCCATCATCACAAACCAAGCGAAGACCGCGATAGCGAGGTTAGGGAGGCTTGTGAGGAAGGCCGCGGCTAACCCAACGCCGCTAAGCAGTAGAGAGTAGGCGACTGCCTCCTTGGGCTTCACCTCGCCGCTCGGGATGGGTCGGCCCGGCTCATTGAGCGCATCTATCTCCCTGTCGAAGTAGTCGTTGATGACCATAGCGCTTCCGGCGAGTGCGAAACCTGTGATGAAGGCGAGAATCAGTATCTCGAGGGGGATGATTGATCGTAGACCCCCCGTGATCACGACTCCAACGAGTACACCGACCCCAAGCATTACCGAGTTGACTGGCCTGAGGATCCTGAGGAAGCCACTCGCTCTGCTCATTGCATACGCAGATGACTGCTTTATTATTAAAATGCCGTGGGACCATTCTTTACATGATGCTAAAAATCATATCATCGGTTAACGTGTTCAGAGAACCTCGCCAAGGGGGTTAAAATAGCCGTCGGCTAAGCACGCTCTATCCTGATCTTTTCACCGGGCTTCACGAGTTTAAGTAGCCTCGCGTTGTCCGCGATTCTAGCGAAGACGTTGACGGGACTCGCGGCGCGTATCTCCTTGTCCCAGCTGGCGGGGGTGGGGCCGAAGAAGAAGCAGATCGCTTTTCCGGGCATCCAGTAGGCTACGTCGCCGAGGTCGACTATCTGCTTGGGGGACTCCGTCTCTGCGGTGACGGGTATGGTGTAGTATATCTCGTCGCCCCAAGTGTTAGCCTTCCCGTCAATGGGGAGCTTCTCCCAGACTGCGTCAGCTGTGATGGGGTTCTCACCGGTCAACTCAGCGTAGAATGTGCCGGCAGATGTCGTTGTGATCTTCATTCTCCTCGGCGAATCATGTGCCCCCTTCCAATCTACGTCAATCGTGCCCCGCTTAAGCTTTTTACCCAATATGGTGTTGGTATGGTGAGCTGGCTGCTGGGGGCATGTTGGGTAGAAGACTATTAGCCGTGGCTCTCGTTGTGCTATTTTGCGTCTCCATCGCCATGCCCATCTGGCCCGCGAAGGCTGTCGATAGCGCCTCGGGAGTCATCACCAATACCGCTGGGCAACCATTGGTGGCCACAGTCAAAACACTCATCAACAACAAGATTGTAAAAACGACGAGGACCGGCATTGACGGATCATTTTCGATCCAATTGGACTCCGGGGTCACCTCAATCCTCGTCTACTCGGATGACCCCTCAACGCCTGGGTTCGACTACCTCCCCGCCGTCATAGGTGTGAGCCCGGGACAGGTGGTCTCGGTGTTACTGGAGCCAGCGGCTTCCCTTAGCCTCAAGGGAGACATATTATTCGTCGACACCGATACGATCCCATCCTCCTATAGTTACCAAGTTCTGGACAGTGGGGGCTCACTATTCTCATCAACCGGGTTCCCTCTCAGCTTCGGCTCAAAATCCACATCCACACTAACCATCCCCGAACTGCCAGCTAACACCCTAATCGTGCCCGCGGCGACGCCATATCGCCTCTGGTTTAGCGTCTCAATACTCGTGGGAAACAAAGTAACGACAAGGACTATCTCCTCTGACACCCAGCAACCCCTTGCCCAAGGTACCCTCACCGACTTCAACGTCGTCGGCTCGACGCTCCCTTACAACCTCGGTATCGTTGAGTCGGCCATCACGGAGGTCTCCCCTAGGATAGAAGCAATGGAGGTACAGGGCTTCTACTTGGTTAGGGAGAAGGGACTCATCGCCTCGGCAGAGGTGGGCTACGCCCAGGCGCTGCAGGATTATAACTCCGGCAACTATGATACGTCGTTCTACGAAGCTAAGAGCAGCTTCATCGGAGCGAAGAGCACACTCGCCGACCTTAACAACCTCGCGACCGACGCGGCGTCGAGCGTCTATATCATCATCGGGTTCCTCGCCGTCGCCTCGGTGTCGGCTGGGTTCCTGATCGTCGATTCGAGGGGGATGCAGGCCGCCCTGGGGAGTGGGTTCTACGCTGGTTCACTCATCGTCTTGAATAGGGTGTACCCGGGGACGGCGGCTACGCCGCTCCAAGGGTTCCTCATAACTGCCGCGGTCTC
The DNA here is from genome assembly GCA_963769425.1 of Candidatus Bathyarchaeota archaeon. Taxonomy (GTDB): domain Archaea; phylum Thermoproteota; class Bathyarchaeia; order TCS64; family TCS64; genus UBA8941. The sequence goes on from CAVYLP010000006.1 coordinate 219,567, forward strand.
ATACGTGGTTGTCGTAGTCGTTGCCATATTTCTCCCCAAACTGCTTGGAGGGGGAAGCGGTGACGGTAGGGTTAAGCTAAGCGCCATCCTCGTCCCAGTCTTCAGCATAGCTAAACGGAGTCTGAAGAGGAGGCGGCTGAGGTTTATCCTGACCCTGATCTCCCTCATGGTTCTCGTTATGAGCTTCGTCTCCCTCACCTCGCTCTCGGAGGGCTATGGGTTGATCACAGCGAGGGCTGGATCGGCCTCCTCGAATCAGGGTGTGCTTCTGCGCGCCTCGACATGGACAGCCGCTCAGCCTTCCTTCATCCCTTTACCGAGCTCAGAGGCCGCTTGGCTACTGAAGCAACCGGAGGTTAACGTGATTTCAATGAAGGTGGAGAACGCACCCCAGCAGAGCCCCATCACATCAATCGCGAGAAACAGAATCTACTCGATCATGGGCGTTGACGCGAGTAACGAGACGCAGATCCTCCCTATCGCTTCGACCCTAGCGTCAGGGAAGCTCCCCGGCCCAGGGGAGGTGGCGCTGAGCGTCACCCTTGCAGGTCAGCTGGGCCTCAAACTCGGTGATAGCGTGAAGCTGAGGGACCAGACGCTGACCCTGGTTGGACTCCTCGATGATGCGTCCCTCGCTACCCTCACAGACCTCGACGGAAGCAGTTACATACCCGATAAATGGGTGAACCTGAGTCAGCCGGGGGATCCCCCATACTGGGAGAGACAGTCGACACTACCCTCCGAGGCGGTCCTCCTCGACGCCTCGACGGCTAGCCTCTTCCAGATCCTTGGGGTGACGAGGATCGCCATGAAAGTTGACCCGGCGGGGCAGGATGCCTTCGCCGAGAAGCTGGCGGTAGAGAGGGGATACGAGACATGGTCGGCCACATCCACAGGGGTCACCTACGCTGCCCTTAGCAACTACTTGGAGGGGAAAGGGTTACCGCTGATAATTCCCTGGGCGATAGTTGTGCTCAACGTGGTGGTGACGATGTTGAACTCCCTCTTCGAGAGGAGGCGCGAGATCAGTATATTATCCTCGGTGGGGCTGAATCCTGCGGAGATTTCCTCGATATTCGTCGCAGAGGCGTCGATCACGGGCTTCATAGCGGGTGGCTTAGGCTACCTCGCTGGCCTCGCCTTCTACAGGGTCATGCCCCTTCTAGGCCTCGCCCTAGAGGTTCAGCAGAAGGTCTCATCAGTCTGGACCCTCGCAGCCATCGGGATATCCATTTCAGCCGTCCTAGTCGGCGCCTTTGCCGCGCTGAGGAGCAGCATCGTAATAACCCCGAGTCTGACCAGAAAGTGGAAGCTCGAAGAGGGGGAGGGCGGACTCGACAAGCCCTGGGTCGTCACCGTTCCCTTGAAGCTAGAGACTGCGGAGGTGGATGGCTTCGTTGGTTACCTCGAGGGAAGGCTCCACGCCCTCGAAAATGATCAGGTCAGGCTCACCGCGAGGGTTAGGGTGGAGGCCAGGGGCGACACCAAGGTCGTCTCATTCATCTACAAGTCCTACCAATCGACGACTGGGAACTTCTACACTAAGAACTCAGTGTTCGTCGAGCCAGGTGAGGAGGGCTACAAGGTGAGGCTTGAATCAGCTGGCGGGCAGGATTGGGCGCACGAGACAGGGTCGCTCATCCGCCAGATCGCGATGGAGTGGAGCAACAGACCCCGCTAGCCCCTCTCTATCCTCTCGATTCTGCCGTCCCTCATCCAGACCACGCGGTCTGATGCCTTGATCATCTTGAGGTCGTGGGTGGCGGCGACGAGTGTGAGGCCGCGTGTCTTGTTGAGGCCGTGGAGGAGGTCGATTATCTCTGTCCCGGTGTTTAGGTCGAGGTTTCCAGTTGGCTCGTCTGCGAGGATTATCGCGGGGTCATTGGCGAGTGCGCGCGCTAAGGCGACGCGCTGCTGCTGCCCCGCGCTTAGCTGCATCGGCTTGTGGTTGAGTCTCTCCCCGAGGCCGACGCTCTCAAGGAGCTTCTGCGCCTTCTTCATCCCCTCGTCGTGGGGCGTCCCCGCGAAGACAGTAGGGAGGGCAACATTCTCCAGCGCCGTGAGGACCGAGATGAGGTTGAAGCTCTGGAAGATGTACCCGATCCTGCGGCACCTAAGCCACGCGAGCTCATAGGCGTCAAGCTTGCTTATGTCGACCCCATCGATGAGGACATTTCCCTCAGTTGGGCGGTCGAGTCCACCTATCATATTGAATAGGGTGGTCTTCCCCGAGCCACTCGGCCCAACGAGGCTCACATACTCCCCTCTGCCGATGCTGAGGTTGACGCCATCGAGGGCCTTCACAGTCTCGCCCCCCACCTCGTAGTGCCTCTTCAGCCCCTTGAGTTCAATCACCGTGTCAAAGCTCATATCTTAGCGCCTCCACGGGGTCAAGCCTCGAGGCCCTATATGCAGGGTAGATCGTCGCTACCGTGCTCAAAGCCACGGCGATGGCGAGGGACGAGGTAAACATGATAACATTCTGAGTAAAGGGTACCTTGAGTACTATATCGAAGCCCGTCGAGAAGCCTGTGGTGAGGAGCGCAGCTACGAGACCAACTCCGTACCCAATCACACCACCGACGAGACCCTGCAGCAACGCCTCGATGAGGAAGAGAAGCGTTATGTGCCTATCCAAAGCGCCTAAGCATTTCATCGTCCCGATCTCCTTCACCCTCTCCTGGACGCTGATTAGCATCGCGTTAGTTATCCCCACAACGCTTACAACCAGGGCAATAGAGACGAGCCAGTAGTAAGTGGCCTCAACGTTGAGGCTACCCCCGCCGAGGCTAGAGTATGTCCTATAGAATGTGTCGGCGAGTAGGAGGCTAGTGTAAAAGCTAAGTCCGAGGGCGATTGAGGCGACGTTAAGGGCGCTACGGTCTAGGCGTCGGAGTAATTGACTATAGCCTAGCCTGAACGCCTCGGCGTATCCGAGGTGGACGCGCCTCTCCCCCGTGTTCATCCCCCTTTGATCGCCCCGCCGGGGGTATAAATTGTGCGTGGGCTAGTTGAGGTCGTCCTGCTCCCACTCTTCCTCGCTATACTCCTCCTCTATCTCCTCGTCGTTCCAGCCGAGGCAGTCGTAGCAGAGGCCCTTCTTGGTGTCCCCGCACTCGGAGCAGTACTTGGCGCCGCACTCCTTGCAGTCCTGAAGCTCCTGCACATCCATGCCGCAGATCTCGCAGAGTGGCATCAGCGATCCCATTTGGAGCCGGAGGCGCGGAGGCTATAAACCTATTGAGCTATTTGGAGGCAACTCGACGGAGGAGCTCCTCGTCTATGTTGCCCCCACTGATGACAACGCCGACGCGTCTGCCCTTGAAGCGGTTAGGGTCTTCCATGAGTGCGGCGACGCCAACGGCTCCGGAGCCCTCGATTACCTCGTGTTGGCGGAGGAGCATCAGTCGGAGGGCGTCGACAATGGTGGTCTCCTTGACGTCTATCCAGTCGTCGACGAGGCTCTGGCAGATTGGGAAAGTGACGCTGCCCTGCTCGATGCCGCCGTGGAGTCCCTCGGCGACGGTGTCGTACATGGGTATGTCGATTATCTTGCCCGCCTTGATGCTCTCGTGCATCACTGGGCTGGCGATGGTCTGGATGCCAATTACTTCCGCTTTAGACGCTGCCTTCACGACGGTTGCGATACCGGAGATTAGACCGCCACCACTGACGGGGACGAGGACGACGTCGAGCGAGGGGCCGTCCTCCACCATCTCGAGCCCCACGGTGCCCTGCCCCGCGATTAGGTCTGCGTCGTTGTAGGGGCTGAGGAAGGGCATGCCTCCTTCTCGGCTCATCTTCTGCGCGAGGCGCTCCGCCTCCATATACTCGTCGCCGTGGACTGTGAGGTCCGCGCCGAGGGCCCTGATTGCGTCCCTCTTCACCTTCGGTGTGTTACCGGGTACTACTATAGCGGCCTTGACGCCTAGCTGCCTCGCCGCGTAGGCGACGCCCTGAGCGTGGTTCCCCGAGGAGGCGGCGACGACACCCCTCCGCCTCTCGTCTGGGGTGAGGAGGGCTATCCTGTTCGAGGCGCCGCGTATCTTGAATGAGCCGGTGAGTTGCCGGTTCTCGAGCTTGAGATAGACCTCCCCGCCCGTCAGCTCGCTGAGGAGGGGTGAGTGCTCGAATGGGGTTCTCCTGACCCAGGGGCCCATGCGCTTTCGGGCCTCGTAGACGTCACCGAGGGTTACCATGGCTGGATAATGCGTAGAGACCGTATTATAATCTAGGCACACGCCGCGGCTCGGTACGCCCTCTGTCTGCGGGCGTCGGCCTCTCCATAGGAGGGGTCTCGTGACAGGGCTTCCACGATCTCCGAGTGGAGGGCCGTGAATCCTCGCTCGTCCTTTGACGCCTCCATCACCTCCTCGATGGAATCGCTGAAGGCCCTTAGGAGTGGTTCAAGTGATGTGTTCCCGCTGAGAAGGTCCCTGATGAGTGTCGGGCTCTCACCCGCCACGCTCTGGGCGAGTGTGTACTGGAGGGTGAACGTAGGGCCCGCTATCCTTGACACTAAGGCAAGGTCCTCGCCGCCTAGGACCCGAGCAAGGGCGAGGTTCATTGCGTAAGGTAGGGAGAGGACTGCGGCCATGCAGCGATCGTGGCGCCCCGCATCTATTTTGACGAGGTCCGCCCCCGGGAAGAGGAGCTCAGCCCTAACCAGTTCATTTGCTGGGTCGGCGACCGGGATCACGGCCACCACTCGCCCGTGTAGAGAAGTTGTCGAGGGACCGAACATCGGGTGGATGCAGAGGGGGGATACGCCGAGGCGACTCGCCTCAAGGAGCGCCGCGTGGCTCTCCGTCTTGAGGCTTGCTATCTCTGCGAGAACAGCTCCCCTCCTCATTCGGGGGGCAACTTCACGGATAACGGTGGGCGTCGCGCCTATCGGCACCGAGACGAAGACGAGGTCAAGTGCCTCGAGCTCCTCGGGACACGCGTCTATGGGCTCCACTTTGTAGCCAATGCCTCTGAGGTGCTGGGTGAGCCAGCCGCCCATCCTGCCACCGGCACCTACGACGCCCGCCCTCAAGCCTGAGCCCCCACCATACCCTTGGCGGAGCATATTTCTGCCTTGAGGACAGGCTGCGCTGCCCATCTAGGCCCTTGGGTAGGAGCCGAGGACCTTCAGGCTCTTCGCGTGGGCCTCCATCTCACGGAGGGCCTCGGCGGAGACGGGTTCATCCCTGTGCCCCTCGAAGTCCACGAAGAAGACGTACTCCCACGGGCGACCCAGGTATGGGCGTGACTCTATCTTCGTGAGGTTCAGGCGGCGGTCCGCGAGGGCGCATAGGGCGGCTATTAGGGTCCCGGGCTTGTGGTCGACGGTGAAGGCGATGCTCGTTTTGTCCCTTCCTGTCGCCGGCGCGGCGCTGCGCCCGATGGCGAGGAAGCGGGTGTAGTTCGCCCTGTCAGTCTCTATCCCCAGGTCGAGAACGTTCATGCCGTATATCTCGGCCGCCCGCTCGCTAGCTACGGCCGCGGCGTCGAGGAGTTCCCCGTCCCTGATCATCTTCACTGCCCCCGCGGTGTCGTAGTAGTTGACGGGCTCATAGCCGTGGGCGACGAGGTAGGCGCGTGTCTGGCCTAGGGCCTGTGGGTGGGAGTAGACCCTCTTGATGTCCCCGAGGCTCACGCCGGGGTTGGCTATGAGGCAGTGGATTACCCGGAAGACGGTCTCCCCCATTACCGTGAGGCTCCTCTCGTTAAGAAGATCATAGGTCCGCGTTATGCTCCCCTCGATGGTGTTCTCAACGGGGACGAGGCCTGCCTCGGCCTCCCCCGACTCTATGGAGTCGAAGATGTCCTCAAGGTAGGGCTTCGGGGCCGGTTCGGCCGCGTCCCCCCAGTGCTGGACGACGGCGGCCTCGCTGTAGGCCCCGGGCATCCCTTGGTAGGCTACTCTCATGGGTTCTCCTCCGCCTCGACGCACAGGTCGATTATTGCCCGGTATATTCTCTCGACGCCGTCGGGGTCGAGGCCCAGCTCGGCTGCTTGCGCCCTTACCTGGTCGAGGACGACGCGCTCCCTAGTCGCATCCACGATGGGCTTACCGTGGCGCTTCTTCACATCCGCGATCGCTCTAGCGACGCCGACGCGCTCCGCAAGCCTGTCCAGAATCTCAACGTTGAGCCTGTTGATCTCCTTCCTGAGCCCAGCCATCTCCTCATCGTAGGTCATCGTCTTTCACCTAGCACCTGTGGGATGAGTCCCCTCCTGATGGCGTGGTCTGCGAGGGTGGCGGCGACCATCGCCTCGACGACTGGGACGGCTCTTGGGACTATGCATGGGTCGTGTCTGCCGCCTATGCTGATCTTGGCCTCGCTCAACGTCGCGAGGTCGACGGTTCTCTGCGTCTTGGCGATGCTGGGGGTTGGCTTGAAGACGGCGCGGACAACAATTGGTGCCCCGGTCGTGATGCCGCCGAGGACGCCGCCCGAGTTGTTCGTAGCGGTTCCTATCGCGCCGCCCTCGGCTGTGTAGGGGTCGTTCGCCTCCGAGCCCCGCATGGATGCTAGCCTGATCCCCGCCCCGAACTCCACCGCCTTGACGGCGGGGACCGCGAAGAGCGCCTTGGCGACGTCACCCTCGATGGTGTCGAAGATGGGCTGCCCGACCCCAGCTGGGAGGCCGAGTGCCACGCACTCAACTACGCCCCCGACGCTATCACCCACCTTTCTTCGCCTCCTCGATGACTCGCACCATCTTCTCAGATGCAGACGGGTCTAGGCAGCCGACGATGCTCGTGGCCGCTTTTTTTATCTGGGCGAGGGTCGGCTCCGAAGCCTCCACGCCCCCGATGGCGCGCGTATAGGCGTGCACCTCGACCCCGATAGTAGATAGTAGCTGCTCGGCGACGGCGCCCGCCATGACGAAGCCCGCGGTGACGCGGCCGGACGCCCTACCACCGCCCAAGTGGTCGTTGAAGCCACCGTAACGGGCCCAAGCGGTGTAATCGGCGTGCCCGGGCCTGGGCTTGCCTTTAATCTGATCGTAACTCGACGAGTCGTGGTCCCGGTTCCACGTGAGCATCAGGATCGGCGCGCCGGTCGTGTGCCCCTCGTGGACCCCGGATAGAATCTCGACCTCGTCGGTCTCGCTTCTAGCTGTCGTGACTGCGCTGGTGCCGGGGCGTCTCCTCTCCATCATACGGTGGAGCGCTTCCCCGTCTAAGGCGAGCCCCGCGGGGCACCCGTCGATCAAGACGCCGATACACTTGCCGTGGCTCTCGCCGAAACTAGTTACTCTGAACTCTGTTCCTATGCTGTTGCTCATATCTTCTCCAACCTCCCACCGATCGCCGCGAGGTCGTCCCAGAAGCCCGGATAGGACTTCGAGACGCAGCCGGCGTCGTTGATCTTCGTCTCCCCCTCGGCTGTGAGGGCGAGTACTGCTAGTGACATGGCTATCCTGTGGTCCCCCCAGGAGTCGACATCGGCGCCCCTCGGTGTACCGCCCGTGATCTTCGCCGAATCAGGGTCACACCTCACCTTGATGCCCATGCGGGTAAGTCCCTCCACCATTGCTGCGACCCTGTCAGACTCCTTCAGCCTCAGCCTCCCGAGGCCGGTGAGGGTGCTCTCCCCCTCCGCCGCGGCGCAGAGGGCTGAGACAACGGGGAAGAGGTCGGGGCAGTCACTCATGTCGGCGCTGATCCCCCTCAGCGGGGACTTAGAGACTTTAACAGCTCCTCCAGCCGAAACATCGGCGCCCATCCGAGACAATACGCCAACGATCGCCCTATCCGCCTGTGAACTTGTTCGGTTTAGTCCCTGGAGCGTCGCGCCCCCGGTGAGGGCGCCGGCTGCGAGGACGTAGGCCGCGGAGGACCAGTCACCCTCCACCTCCACCGCCGAGGCCCTGTAGGGTCCCAGCGGGGCCGTGAGCCGCCTCATATCAGGCGAGGCTCGCGCCTCGACGCCAAAGGCCCTCATCGCGTCCATTGTCATGGCGACGTACGGCCTCGATTCGAGTTGGGTCGTGAGGTTGATCTCGATTGGTGCGTCGGCGAGTGGGGCGACGGCGAGGAGGGCGGAGACGAACTGACTGCTGATGTCTCCGGGGAGCCTCGCCTCGCCACCCCTGATTCTCCCGTTGCCCATTATGGTGACGGGGGGGAGGCCGCCTCGGCTCGTGCAATTCACGCCGATCTGAGTTAGGGCGTCGAGGAGTGGCCCCACGGGACGCGCCGAGAGCGACTTCCCGCCTATGAGTCTGCACTCGCCGTCGACGAGGGCGCAGACGGCCGCCATGAACCTGAGGGTCGTGCCCGACTCTCCGCAGTGGAGATCATCTTTCGGTGCCTTGAGGCCTCCGCCCTCCACCGTCCACTTCTCGCCGCGGACGAGGTCGACGCCCAGCTTTCCGAGTACCGAGGCGGTCGCCTCCGTGTCGTCGGCGGTCAGCGGGTTCGCTATGGTGCTCTTCCCGTCGGCGAGGGCGGAGAGGACAAGGGCGCGGTGGGTCATGCTCTTCGAAGGTGGAGCTGTGAGCGTACCCTCGACCTCCGAGCGCCTTACGGTGACATTCATTGCACGGCCTCCAACCGCCCCTTGATCGCCTCGGCGACCCGGATCGGTGGAACGCCATTCGTGTCCACAACCATGTCCGCGGCCGCCAGGTACCGCTCGCGCCTCTCGTCGAGGAGCCTTCTGATCCGACCGAGCCTGTCCTCCCCCTCGAGCAGGGGGCGGGTCGTGTCCAGCCTCGTGCGGAGGCTTATCTCCTCGGGGCTCGCCGTGAGGAGGACCATCCTGCTTGAGCAGCGGAGGCGCTCAATGTTGAGGGGGTCGAGGACAGCTCCGCCGCCGAGGGCGATAACCTGCTCGTCCTCCGCGCTGAGGCGCTGTACCACCCCGCGCTCCAGCGCGCGGAACGCCGGCTCGCCGAGGCTTGCGAAGACCTCGCCGATCCTCATCCCCGCCTCCTTCTCCGCCTCGGCGTCGGAGTCGACGAAGGTGTACTCCAGGCGAGTGGCGAGTAGCCTGCCTACGGTGGTCTTGCCCACGCCCATGAACCCGAACAGGGCCACGTTCAATGCGTGCCACCCCCGAGGGCTCGCCTCGCGGCGCCCATCATCACATCCTCCGGCGCCAGCCTTCCCGTCCACAGTCTCAGAGCCTCCGCCCCCTGGTAGACGAGCATCGTCAGTCCCCCCAGCGTCTCCGCACCAGCGGCCTCGGCGTCAAGGAGGAGTCGGGTCCGTTCGGGGCTGTAGATGAGGTCGAAGACGAGGAGACCGGGGTGGAGGATGCCTGCGTCGACGGGGCTGTGGCCTGCGTTTGGTGACATGCCCACTGGGGTCGCGTTGACAAGGATGTCTGCCGCGCCGACGCTGCTCCGAGCCTCCCCGAGACCCGCCCCGAGCACATCGACTTCGTGCTGCTTATCTATCTCACCCGCGAGAGTCTCCGCCTTCGCGGCGTCGCGGGCGAGTATCCTGATCCACCTCGCCTTCGGAGCCAGTCCGGATGCGACGGCGCGGGCCGCCCCGCCAGCCCCGAGGATCACGACCCGGCAGCCGTCGAGGTTGCCGTAGGCTTCGCCAATCGCCCTAACGGCGGCGGGGGAGTCGGTATTGTAGCCCTTCAGGCGCCCATCCTCGTTCACGACGGTGTTTACTGCGCCAACCGCCCTGGCGGTGGCGTCGACCTCGTCTAGTAGGGGGAGGATAGCGACCTTGTGGGGGATGGTGACGTTGAAACCAGCGACGGAGGGCTCCCTGAGCCCAGCGACGGCCCTGCCCAGACCCTCGGGGGGCACAGGCATCGCCTCGTATCTATAGTCTAAGCCGAGGGCCTCGATTGCCGCCTCTTGCATCTGCGGGCTAATGGAGTGGGCCACGGGGTAGCCGATGAGGTAGAGGTGCCTCAACTGAAGACCCCCATGAGGCGGTACGCCTCCTTCAATGCTTCGATGGTTAGCTGACCAGGCGCGACCCGCCCGGTGTCGCTCGCTGAGGCGTAGGTCCAGCACCCGCCCATCAGCGGCGAGAGGACACGCGACGGCACGCCGAGGAGACCCATGTTGAAGCACACGTTCCCGGGCTCCCTCCCGAGGTACTCGAGGCAGGGCAGGTTATCGGCGGGGCACGCCGCTGAGCCGACGACCTTGACGACGTCAGCGCCCACGCCCCTGGCCTCACCGTGCGTCGCCATGATCTCGCTGAGACCCGGCGCATGGTCGAGGTAGTGGCGTGAAATGATCAGTTTGGCTCCAGACAGCGTGGACCTCGGCAGGCAAGTTCGCTGATGGAGGGTGAATCGATCTCCGCGTCGACGTAGTCGAAGCCCTCTTGCGCAGCTGAGGCGGAGAAGGGCCCATCTCTCGTCCTCACTCTTGACCCATCTCCCGCCGTGGCTGGGAAGGCGCGCCGTCGCGATCAGAGTGAACATCGGTTGATTTTCGGAGGACTTTCAGGTTCAGTGCCTCGGCGGCGTAGTCGAGCCTCAGCTCAACGAGGTCGGGCTCCTTCAGGCGGTGGATCGTCTCCAGGACGTCCGCCGTGGTTGTGGCGGGGACGGCGACGCATATCCTCGGGCCCACCATCCTATCCCCCCAGGGCTCCCCGGAGATCGGCCTCCGAGACCCCCCTGACGACTGGCTCCGAGCCTATCCCGGTGGGTAGGACGAGGCGGATCGAGCCGGCCTCGGCCTTCTTGTCCCGCCTCATGAGTGGGATGACCTCGTCGAGCCCGTAGGGGACCTCGACGGGGAGCCCCAATCGCTGAAGCAGACTGATCTGTCTTGCGAGGTCGGTCTGTTTGAGCAGGTCGAGGCTGTTGGCGACGCGGGAGGCAGCCACCATCCCGATTGCGACCGCCTCGCCGTGGCGGATCGTGTGGCCCGAGAGCGTCTCGACGGCGTGGCCGACGGTGTGGCCGTAGTTGAGAGCGGCCCGTATCCCGCCGTCGTCCCTCTCGTCCGCCTCCACGTAGCGAGCCTTCGAGGCGACACAGCGGCCCACCATCCAGCGGAGCCTCTCGGCGTCCCCGGATAGGATGCCCTCCGCTTCGACCTCCAGCCCCTTGTAGAGGATGGCGTCGGAGATGACACCGTACTTCGTCACCTCGGCGAAGCCGCTGCGCAGCTCCCGTGGGGGGAGCGTCGCGAGCAGGGCGGGGTCGCAGGCGACGAGGCTCGGCTGGTGGAAGCTCCCGATCAGGTTCTTCCCCGACGGGTGGTTCACCGCGGTCTTGCCGCCGATGCCGCTGTCCACCTGCCCGAGCAGGGTCGTTGGGACCTGGACCACGCGTACCCCACGCATGTAGACGGAGGCGGCGAATCCTGCGGAGTCGCCGACTGAGCCCCCGCCGAGGGCGACGACGACGCCTCTCCGGTCCAACCCGTGCTCGATGAGTCCGCCGAGCAGCTTCTCGGCTGCGCCCCATGTCTTCGCCTCCTCCCCCTCGGGCACGATTACTTTCCCCGGGTTCAGCCCATCAAGTGAAGTCATAACCTGCCTCCCGTATAGAGCGTCCACGGAGGGCGATGTGACCACGACACACCCAGTTACGCCTGGAATGTACTCGGAGATCGCCTCACCGAGCCGCCCAAGGAGCCCACCCCCGACGAGAATCGGGTAGCTCCTCGCCCCGAGGTGGACCGAGGCGACCCTCAAGGAATCGAGGCTCATGGCGCTACAGCCTTTTCCCCACTGCCGCCGCGATTGGGGTTATCTCACGCATGAGCGCCTCGAACTCGGGCGGGTGGAGGCTCTGGTCTCCGTCGCTGAGCGCCTTCTCGGGGTGTGGGTGGACCTCGATTATGAGGCCGTCCGCGCCGGCGGCGACTCCGGCCTTCGCCATCGGGGCGACGAGGCTCCTGATCCCCGTCCCATGGCTCGGGTCGACGACCACCGGCAGGTCGCTGAGCTGCTTGATCACCGGCACCGCTGAGACGTCAAGGGTGTTCCTCGTTATGGTCTCGTATGTGCGTATGCCGCGCTCGCAGAGTATGACGTTGGGGTTGCCCTCGTTGAGTATGTACTCGGCGCAGCCGAGCCACTCCTCGATGGTGGCGGACATGCCCCTCTTGAGCATCACCGGCTTCGCGGCGCGCCCCACCCGCTTGAGGAGGGTGAAGTTCTGCATGTTCCTGGCCCCGATCTGGAGGATGTCCGCATAGCTCTCCACGAGCTCCACGTCCTCGGGCGCCATCACCTCGGTGACTATCGGGAGACCCGTCTCGCCCCTGGCCTCGGCTAGTATCTTGAGCCCCTCCTCGCCGAGTCCCTGGAAGCTGTAGGGGAGGGTCCGCGGCTTGAAGGCGCCGCCCCTGAGGATGTGCCCCCCCGCGGCCTTGACTATGCGCGCAGTCTCGAGGACCTGTTCGCGGCTCTCTACGCTGCAGGGCCCCGCCATGACGGCGAGTTGGTCGCTACCGATGGTCACGTCCCCGACCCTGATCTTGACGCCGCCGTGCCCGTTCTTCACGGCGAGCTTGATCTTCTGAGATACCACTAGCTTCGACATGCCTGTGCCTCCGAGTCTCCCCTTCAGCACAGGCTGAGGGAGTAAAACCCGTGGAAGCCGAACGCGTGTGCGTCGCTCAGGGTTTCATTCATCCGGGCGTCGACCCGGCTGTTGGATAGAACTAGGTTTGGAGCTTGGCTCCTGCTTAGACGAGGATAAATTGGCGCATTGATCGCACCTCTAGACTTACCAGCGAATTGAGTCTGATCACGGTATTTAACCGATTCGGGCAGGTGCGGCTGGCGAGGAAGCGGCGGGTGACTCTTTATAGCCGGTTGAAGGGTAGTCCACATCATGGGCGAAGAGAAGTCCCCACTCGACCGCCTCCTGGCGCGCCAGGACTTCAAGCCTTTCTCGGGTCCGCACGCCTTCCGCGTCCTCGGGCTTTCGAGGAAGAGGCTCAAGATGCCTCCGATCAGGGAGGAGGACGTCCTCAAGGCGGTGAGCAGCCTCGGCGTTGTCCTGGAGACGGAGGTCGCGATGATCGTGGCGCTCCAGCAGGTCCTATGCATGCGCTGCGGGAACTGCTGCAGGGGGAGAGGCTCGATAAGGCTCAGGAAGGATGAGCTTCAGGGCGTCGCCGACTACCTGCACGTCGAGTATAAGCGGTTAAAGGATCGGATGAGGGCGGCGCCGATGGGGGACGGAACCTTCATCGTCTCCCAGCCCTGCCCGCTGCTAAGGGGCAACCTCTGCGCTGCGTACCCGGCACGCCCGGGGACGTGCCGAGGCTATCCAGCCGGCGACTTACTAGCAAATATAGGGCGTGGGAAGCAGTTCGAGGACTGTCCAATAGCGGACGAGTTGCTCGCCGAGGTCGTCGTGAAGCGGGTCCTAGAGGAGCAGATGTGGAGGGAGCACCCCGAGGAGCTGAAGGCACTCGCGGAGCAGAAGAGGGGCGAACTAGCGAAGCTCAGCGAGCTGCCGCAGAGCGAGAGGATGAAGCGCCTCGTAGAGGGCTACTCCCGTAGCATAGCCCGTGGGCAGGGTTAGTAGGCTCACTTCTTCTTCGCCTTCGCTGGCAGCGATGCTACAAAAGAGTAGGATTTATCGATCCACTGCGCCAGAAGCGTGTCGTCGCTTAAAACCGCGTGCGGTAGGAGGAGATACTCCTTCATCACACCCCCCTTCATCGGCTCGAAGGGCTTCGCCCCTAGCCTCCTCATCTCAGCCTGGTCCGTGGGGGTGAGCCGAAGAAAGATGTCGTCCCCGAAGACGCCTGCGAACATGTTCCCGCCCACAAACCACGTAGGGGCTCCAAAGAGGACCCTTCGCTCGCCCTTACCAGTGAGGGCGTGCTCAAGCAGCGTAGTCTTCTCCGCTGAGGGCTTCGGCCACGGCATAGCAATCAATGTACCTTGGTTCGGCGCCATTTTAAGCAGGTGACCCCACCGGTAAAGCTCATTAACCCTAGCGGCTCATCGGTCTATCAACCGGTGATTTTGCTTGAAGCGCATACTCCTCGACACCGACCCGGGCGTCGACGACGCCCTCGCATTCCTCCTCGCCTTCGCGAGCCCCGAGATAAAGGTCGAAGCCGTCACGACCGTCGACGGTAACGTCGATGTTGAGAAGGGAACCCGTAACGCTCGGCAACTGCTCGAGTTCCTCGGGAGAGATGACGTCCCCGTAGCGCGCGGCGCCTCGCACCCGATGCTGAGGCCGATGGGGAACGCGGAGAGCTTCCACGGGAAGACGGGGCTAATGGACGCGGTGCTCCCCGAGCCGAGGATGAAGGTGGAGAAGAGGGCCGCGGCCCAGCTCATCATCGACGAGGCGAACAGGCTCGGGAAGGAGCTGACCCTCGTCGCCATCGGGCCGCTGACAAACATCGCCGCGGCGATCCTCACCGACCCGACGATCCCCGAGAAGGTGGGGGGCCTCGTCATCATGGGCGGCGCCTTCGCCCTCACCCCATACGGCTCCGGGAACGCGAACGCCGTCGCCGAGTTCAACGTTTGGCACGACCCAGACGCGGCGAAGCTCGTCTTCGACAGCGGCATACCCATGGTCTGCGCAGGCCTCGACACCACGATGCACCCCGACTACAGGATGAGCAAGGCCATGTACGGGGAGATGGTGGCGAAGAAGTGGAGGCGCTCCGAGCTCATCAAGGGACTCTGCGGCGCCCTCGTGGAGAGGTTCAACGGCTTCAGCCTCCACGACCCGATGGCGATGGCCTACGTCGCCGACCCCACCATGTTCAAGACGGAGAAGTACAAGGTCGAGGTCGAGACGACGGGCACACACACGATGGGGATGACGGTCGTAGACCGGCGCAGATACCACCGCGAGGAGAACCTGAAGGCGAACCACGATGTGATCGTCGAGGTGGACGCCCCCAGGTTCCACAGGATGGTCTCCGAAAGGGTCGGCAAGGGTGGCTAGTGGTGGCGGACCTCATCACCTGCGGCGCCATAAACTGGGACATCAATCTCTTCATGGACAGGCTCCCCCGGGCGGGGGAGGAGGTCCCAGTGAGGGAGATACAGCGCGTCAGCGGGGGGACGGCGGCGAACGTCGCCGTGGCGTCAGCCCGGCTCCTCGGCAAGAAGCGCGTCGCCTTCATAGGCGCCCTCGGGAAGGACGAGATCGCCGACAAGCAGAGGGGCATCCTCTGGGAGGAGGGCGTCGACGACTCGGGCCTCCTCTTCGTCCAGGGTGAGGAGTCGGGTCAGGCATACATCAGCATAGGCGGCGACGGTGAGAACGAGATACACACCTACTTCGGCGCCAACCTGAAGCTGGACGGCGTCTGCCTGCGCGACCCTGAGAGGCTCAAGTTGATCGGGGGTTCGAAGGTCTGCGTCATCATGGACCCGCCGCTTGAGACGGCGAGGTGCCTAGCGGAGCTCTGCAGGGAGCACGGCGTCACCGTCATCTGGGACCCCGGCGTCTACGCGGGGCTCGGCCTCGACGCCCTAGCGCCAACCCTCGCGAACACCGACTACTTCATACTCAACCACCTCGAGTACGAGAACCTCCTCGGCACCAGCTCCGCCCACGAGATCGCGAGGATGATGCACGAGAGGTTCAGGGGGCGTCAAGTGCATAATCAAGCACGGAGCGGAGGGGTGCACCCTCACGCAGGACAGCGTCGGCGCGATGATACACGTCGACGCGGTTCCCATTGAGAAGTTTGGGATGACCGTTGTGAACCGGGTCGGGTGCGGAGACGCCTTCATCGGCGGCTTCGCCTCGGCGAAGGTCGAGGGGCTGGAGGACACGGAGGCACTCCGCTGGGGGAACGCGGCGGGCAGCTTCAAGGCGACGAAGAAGGAGACGCGCGGCGGCCCCACGAAGGCACAGCTCCTAGACCTCATCGAGAAGTGGAGGCGCCTATAAGTGTCAAACAACCTCCGCGGCTCTAAGCGGGTCTCAGCCTACCTAGACGAGAGGGAAATCAAGGCAAGAGTCGTCACCCTCGACGAGTCGACGCGGACAAGCCAGCTCGCAGCAGACGCCCTCGGGTGCACAGTCGCTGAGATTGCGAAGAGCATAGTCTTCAAGGCGGGGGAGGGCGCCGTGGTCGTCGTCATCAGCGGCGACAGGCGCGTGGACGCGAAGAAGGTCTCCGCCCACCTCGGCGTCAAGGTGGGGAACGCCGACGCCGACGCGGTGAAGGCCCTCACAGGCTACCCGATTGGCGGCGTCCCACCCTTCCCACACGACGCGGGGGTCAAGGTCCTCCTCGACGGAAGCCTCACACGCTTCGAGAAGGTATGGGCCGCGGCGGGGACCCCGAACTCGGTCATGAACCTCGCCGTCGAGCAGCTCAGGGGAATAGTCGGCGGCTTCGTCGACGTCGCCCAGTGAGCCGCACCTATCTTATACACGTTTGTACATCTCTCGATCCATGTACAAGCGCATAGGCATCCTCGGCGGGCTCACCCCCGAGTCGACGGTCCCATACTACATGCATATCATCCACCGCTACGAGGAGCTGTTCCACAACCAAGCCTACCCTGAGGTGGTCGTCTTCAGCGTCAGCTTCCAGCGCTTCGAGGACTGGATGGCGGTGGAGGACTGGGAGAGCATGGAGCTTGAGCTCACGAAAGGGCTGCACGCCCTACACGATGCTGGGGCGGACTTCGCCGTCATCGCCACCAACACGATGCACAACCTCTACGAGAAGCTCGACAGGAGGAACATCATACCGATGCTCAGCCTCGTCGACGCGACTGGGGCCGAGGTTAAGAAGGCGGGGATAAAGAAGGTCGGCCTCATAGGCACCAAGTTCGCGATGAACAAGCCCTACTACCGCGAGGGGCTCGCGAAGTACGGGATCAAGGTGGTGGTCCCCGACGAGGAGGACCAGAAGGAGGTCGGCAGGGTCATCTTCGAGGAGCTCGCCTACGGTATCCTCAAGGACGAGAGCAGGAAGGGCTACCTCGCGATCATGGATCGGCTCAAGGCGAAGGGTGCCCAGGGAGTCATCCTCGGGTGCACCGAGATACCCCTACTCATCAAGCAGAGTGACACGAAGATCCCAGTCTTCGACACGACGACGATCCACGCCGAGGCGGCTCTCCAGTTCGCCCTCAAGGGCTAGCGGCCTATCAGCTTCGTCAGCTCGGCTAGGCCGTCGATTATGTAGTCGGGGTGAAGCGTCGCAAGTTTATCCATGCTGTGGGTGCCGGTGGTGACGCCTACGGTGTGGACCCCCGCCCGGACCCCGGACTCCAACCCGATTGTGGTGTCCTCGACGAAGACGGCCTCCCACGGCTTCACGCCGAGGCGTTCGAGGGTGAGGTTGATGATGTCGGGGGCTGGCTTCGGGTGTGCGACGTCGTTTATGCCGAGGATGAGGTCGAAGTAGTCGCCGAGGCCGAGCTTGCGCAGTAGGCGGGTTGCCACGTCGCCTCGCTTCGTTGTGGCGACGCTCTGGAGGTAACCAGCCGTCTTGAAGTGGGCGAGGGTCTCCTGGACGCCGGGGAGTATGTGGGTCTTACTTGGCCCGATGTCGGCGTATATCTCGATGAACCTGTCCCAGCAGGCCTGGACGCCGCCGTGCTTCGCCTCGGGGAGGACGCGCCTAAACATGTCGGTTAGCGGTAGGCCTATCATCTCCTCGATCTGTTCCCGGGGGCAGGCGACTTCACCCTGCTCCTCGACGACGCGGTTGAAGGTCTCGACTATCGCCTCGGTGGAGTCGATGAGGGTGCCGTCGAGGTCGTAGATGACTAGGCGTATCCCGTTGAGCACGGCTGGGATAGGGGCGCCCGGCGTTTAAACGGTTCCTAGCACCAAGCTTTTTCCGCGTCCCTTCCATCGGATACCCATGAAACACTTTTACTACGCCGAGGCCCCGCTCGAGGACATCGTCTCCCCAGCCGTCGAGGCGAGGAGGAGGTGGCTCGTCGACGCAGCGACTGGAGCGCCTAACTTTACGGTTGCCGAGGTCGAGGTCAAGCCCGGGGGCAGCACCCTCCACCACTCCCACCCCTACGAGCACGCCATGTTCGTCCTCGAGGGCACAGGGGAAGTAGTCGAGTCAACGGGAACAAGCCCGATCACCCCCTGGGAGGTACTGTACATCGCCCCCAACGAGCTGCACCAGATAAGGAACACGGGGGGCAAGATGCTAAGGTTCCTGTCCATAGAGCCAGTGATGAAAGAGGAGAAGAAGCCCTAGAGGTCTAGGGGCTTCCCGTAGGTCTCCGCGTGGAAGACCTCCTTGAGTGCCCTACGTGACTTCGGTTCCGGTGTCTCCGCTGGGACGCCGATTGGGAGGAGGCAGATGACCTTCTTGTCCTCGGGTATGCCGAGGAGGGCCTTCACCTTCGCCTCGTCGAAGGCGCCTATCCAGCAGGTGCCGTAGCCGAGGCTCCACGCGGCGAGTATCATGCTCTCGACGGCGATCATCGGGTCCCGCTCGACCCACTTGTTGTAGCCCCCGGGGGAGCTGGCGGGGTCGCCGAGGACGGCGAGGAAAGCGCCAGCTTCTGCGGTCCACATCTGGTTACTCGCCGCGGCGGCGAGCTTCTTCCTCCGATCCGCGTCGCGGACTACTACGAAGCCCCAGGGCTGCTTGTTCCCCGCCGAGGGGGCGAGTCTACCTGCCTCGAGTATCTTCTTCAGGTCGCCGTCCGGCACCGGGACGGGCTTGTACTTCCTGACGCTCCTGCGCGTCTCTATGGCTTTGAGAACGTCCATACTGACGGGAGAGGCAGCTCGTCTTATATTAACTATTCTCGATTTGATACAGGTGTCACGAGGCCGAGAGCCACCAAACTCATGAAATGAAAAAATCGTTATACATAGTAGCATGCAGTGAGGGAAGATGAGAGAAAAGGCCCCGGCGACCGGGGCGACTACTCGGCCTACTGGGCGGGTTTCTTCGCGTCGACCTTCTCCTGCAGGCTCTTCGCCTGGGCGTTGGCCTTCGCGATTATCTCC
Organism: Candidatus Bathyarchaeota archaeon; assembly: GCA_963769425.1. Taxonomy (GTDB): domain Archaea; phylum Thermoproteota; class Bathyarchaeia; order TCS64; family TCS64; genus UBA8941. The sequence goes on from CAVYLP010000006.1 coordinate 238,445, forward strand.
GCGGCCGTGTCCGGGGTGATGTACCCTGCCTCGACTGCGACCCTCTTCGCGTTCTGGAGGGCCATCGTGACGAGCGTCGGGGCCGTCGCGGCCGTGACGTACTCGCCGGCGAGGGCGACCTGGAACGCTCCGCCAGCAGCCTCCATGAGCTGCTTCCTGTAGCTGGGAACGTTCAGCACCAGCTCGGAGCCGGGGATGATCATGCCCCTCTCGTAGACGCACTTGAGGCTGAGGCCGCTCTGCGCGGCCTTTATGCCGAGTCTCTGGAGGAGGTCCGCCATGTCCGCCGTGATCTCGTCGCCCCTCTCGGCGATGACCGTGTCGGCGATGACCCAGATGTTACCCGCCTCGATGCGGGTCTTGATGCCGAGTCCGCCGAACTTGCTGATCATGGGGCCCGGGCTGATCCCGGTGTTGCCCGCGGGGATGGTTAGCTCCTTGAGCGCCTTGTCCCCCGCCTTCGCGAAGCTCTCCACCTTGCTCTTCTCGAGGTTAAGCGCCAGCTTGAAGGGGTTCCCGTTGGTGAAGAGGAACATGTTCTGCCCCGCCACCGCCTTGATGAACTCCTCCGTCGCCGGCTTCTCCGCCTTCTCCATGCTGATCCTCATCAGCGTGTTCTTGACGGTCTTGATCTCGAGCTGCCCCCTCAGGCTCTTCCTGAGGTCCATCAGCATACCGCTCTGCACCTTGTTGAGGTCCGCCACCGCGATGACGTCGTACTTCGCCAGTAGCTTCATCGTCTGCTCGACGACTGCTGCCTTCTGCTCAGATACCTGCGACATTCATGCCACCTCAGAACAGCCTGACGGCCTCTCCCATGGTCGTCTTAAGGTAGATGCTCTTGACGTTCGCGTAGCCCCTCTTCGTCGCTGCGACGAGGTTGTTGAGGATGGCCTCGATGTTCTGGGCGACCTGCTCGTCGGTCATGTTCTCCCTCCCCACCATGCAGTGGCAGAACATCTTGTCCCTCGTCCTAAGCACGACGGCCCTGCGCTCGCGCTCGATGACGTTGTCGACGGGAGCCTGAGGCGGAACCGGGGTAGGCATCTTGCCGCGCGGACCCAGAATGGGACCTGCGACGCGACCCACCGTCGGCATCAACGGCGCCTCACTGATGAATATGTCGAAGCCCTTGAGCCTCTTCTTCGCAGCCTTCTTGTCCTTAGCCAGCTCAGCCAGCTCCGCCGGCTCGATGACCTCGTCGGCCCCGCTCCTGCGGGCCCTCAGTGCGAGGTCGCCGCCCGCGAAGACGAGGACCTTCTGCCCGCCGATCCCGTTGGGGAGCTGGACGCGCAGGTTGACCCTGTTCTCGGGGCGCTTCATGTCGAGCTCGCGTAGGTTGATTGCCAGCTCGAAGGTCTGCTCGAAGCGGCGCTTCTTCGACGCCTGCCTCGCCTTCGTGATGGCCTCGTTTATGTCCTTGCGTTGGAGTGACATGCTTAATCCTCCTTGAGCTGGGCGTCGTAGGCCCCGCTCTTTATGAGGTCCTGGACCTCCTTGGCGGGTTTGCCGTCGACGGTGACGCCCATGCTGTGGCACGTGCCGAGGACCTCGCGGACTGCCGCCTTGATGTTAGCAGCGTAGAGGCCCGCCCTCTTCTTCTTGGCGACGCTCACGAGCTGGTCGAAGGGCAGGTCACCCACCTTCGCTGAGTGTGGCGTGCCCGAGCCCTTCGTGATGCCGACCGCCTGCGTGAGCAGGGCGAATGTACTCAGCATCCCGACCTTGACCGTGAACTCCCTCGTGTCCGTGTCTATGAACACGTCCACTGGGACTGGGGTCCCCTTGTACTCGCCGGTCTGCTTGTTGATATCGGCGACGATACTCATGATGTTGACACCCATCGGACCCAGCGCTGGGCCGATCGGCGGACCACCTGTCGCCCCGCCACCCGGGACGATGAAGTTGAACTTCTTTTCCACCAATTTCTAGTTAGCTCCTTTAACCTCCCGGACATAGTCGGCGTGGACGGTTATCGGCAGGCTAAAAGCCGCCTCCAGGATCTCGATCGTTACTTCCTCCTTGGAGGTATCCACGCGCACCACCCTCGCCTGCATCCCCTTGAAGGGCCCAGCTACGACGTCCACCAGGGTGCCCTCAGCCAGGCCCTCGATGGCCGGCTTCGTCTCAAGGTAGTGCTCAACCTCTTCGGGTGAGACAGTCCCCTGGACGCGCTCCCTGGCATAACGGACGCCCCTTATGAGCTCGTCGACCATGTGAGGGTTGGCGCTCTCAATGATTATGTAGCCCTTCAGCTCCGACGGCGCCAGTATCGCCAGGACTGAAATGTGCTCGATCTTCGCCTTATCGGCGAGCATATCGGCTACAGTCCTTTCCTGGCCGTTTGTAACCTTCACCGCGAAGAGCTGGGTCTGAGGCTTGTCTGGCACATCTGCCACGTCCGGTTGCACCGTAAGCGTAAGCAGATGGCTAATATTAATATTGCTAAGTTGGGGAAAATTGCGCCGTTTGGGACGGCTAGCCTCCACCGACTGGCTGAAGCACGACGGCGACGAGGCGTATGATGTAGCCGATGACCCCGAGAACGCCGACGCCGAGGAGCACGATCTTCAGGCTTAGGCTGAACGTCTTCCAGTCGGGCCTGTTGATGGTGACCAGAAGCCTCCTCGCGCTCTCGATGAATTCCTTGATGCCCATCGGTTACCGCCCTCTCAGGCGCGTAGTGCCCTTAAATCCTTTACGAATCCCCGAGGAGCTTATCCGCGAACCACCCCGCGTCGAAGGGCTGGAGGTCGTCGTACCCCTGCCCGACGCCGACGTAGATGATGGGCTTCCCCGTGAGGAAGCTGACACTCAGGCTCGACCCCCCCTTCGCGTCGGCGTCCACCTTCGTGAGTATCGCGGCGTCGAAGCCCACCGTCTTGTTGAAGCTGAGGGCCTGCTCCGTCGCGTCGTTGCCGATGAGGGAGTCGATGATCATTATCGTGAGGTCGGGCTGGACGACGCGCTTGATCTTCGTCAGCTCATCCATGAGGTTGCGGTTCGTCTGCATGCGCCCCGCGGTGTCTATGAGGACTGCGTCGATGCCCCTCGCCTTCGCGTACTGGACGGTGTCGTAGCCCACGGCGGCGGCGTCGCTCCCGTATTGGTGCCTGATGATCTTCACGTCGAGGCGCCTCGCGTGCTCCTCCAGTTGCTCGATGGCCCCCGCCCTGTAGGTGTCTCCGGAGGCGAGGACGACGGTGAAGCCGCTCTTCTGGAGGAGGTGTGTGACCTTGGCGATGCTGGTGGTCTTCCCGGTGCCGTTGATTCCGACGAACATCATGACGTAGGGGCGGCCCTGCTTCTTCGCCTCGGCGACGGCCTTGACGAGGTCCACGGCCTTACCCGTCTGCATCACCGATTCGATTGACTCCTTTAACGCCTTCTTGACGACGTCGGATTTGCTCCCGAAGCGGTTGGCCTCCTCCCCCATGAGGCGTGTCTTCAGCTCCTCGCAGACCTTCTCGGCGACCTGCACGGAGACGTCTGCGCCTATGAGCTGCATCTGTAAATCCCAGACCAGGGGCTCGAGGTTCTTCTCGGTTAGGCCCGTCTTAGAAATCTTCTCGACTATGCCCTTTAGGCCCTGCTTGAGCCTATCGAACATTGGGGGCCCCACCCTGAAGCTCGGCTGAGAGCCGGTTCCCTACTTCCTGGTGGCTCTGCATCTGGGCTAGGACCTGTCCCAGCTGCTCCTCGACCGAGGCGAGCGTCTTCTCGACCTCCTCGAGGCGCTTATTCACGTCCTCTAGGGCCTTTGGGAACTCCATCTCGACGGAGACGTCGGCTCCTATGCCGACTATGACCTTGTCGAGGGGGTCCGTCTTGGCGTGTATGAAGGCGGCGCCGCCGATGGGGACGAGCATCGGGGTCTCTGGCTTGAGTTCCTTCATGTCGTTGAGGCTCTGCTGGCTCACCCGCAGCTCCTGCTGGGCGCTGGTGAGTATCTGGAGCCTCTGCTGGAGGACCTGAGCGGTGCCCTCCATCATCTGTAGCTCGTATAAAATCCTGCGTAGCTGGTCCTCTTTGTTCGGGGAGGCCATGGGGGTTAACCCGCCTTCTCCGGCTGGACTTCTTCTACGCTTAAGATCGTTATCTGGTTGCGCTTGGCGCGGTGGCGGCTACCCATCTCGGCGTAGATGCGCTCGACGGCGTGCTCCATCTTGGCCGCCCTTATCTCCTTGCTGAAGGCCATGGGGATGAAGAACTTCTGCTTGTTTATCTCGCCCGTGACCCGGAAAATCTTTACTTCGCTCATTCCTTCTTCTCAGCCTCTACCTTGGGTTCTTCCTCGGCTTCCGCCTTCGCTTCGACCTTCGGCTCTTCCTCAGCCTTCGCCTTTGACTTGGACTCCTTCTGGATCCTTCTTGGGCTCTTCCTTCGCCTCGGTCTCGGCCTCAACCTCGGCCATCGTGATCGTGACTTTGCCGTCGTCGTCCTTGGTCATCTTGACCCTGATCTTATGGGGCGGGCTCTTTATTCCGCGTGCCCAGATGGCCTCGTTGACGGTTGTGTCGACTGTTATGGTCTCCGCCTTCATGTGGCGCTTGGCGAACGCCTTGAGGACCATCATGGCCCTCTCGCTCCGCCTGTAGCGCTGGGCGTTCCAAGCCTCCTTGAGAGGGACCGTGTATATTCGCTCGGTTTCAGACATGTTCTATCAGTCCTTGAGTTTCCTTGTGCGCCATGCGCGTACGCTCTTGGGGCTCCAGCGTACCTTGCCGTTGGTCTTGGCTATGATCCACGCTGGGACCGATCTGCTGGACTTCCCCGCCTTGATGAGGCGGAGCTTGTACGCGAGCGGCTTGTTTCTTGCCATCGTTATACTCTCCTTATGCTTATGTCCCTCTTCTTCTGCTGCCCCTCTAACTGGATGAGGAGCCTCTTCAGCTGCTCATCCGTGATTGGGAGGGGTACCCTTCCACCCTGAGCGATCTGGACGAGCTCGAGTTCGAGCTGCTGGCCGAACTCGGGGCGCACCATCTTGATGTTGGCGAGCCGGAGCCGCGCCTCGGGTGTAAGGAGCCTTCGCATGAGGTTCTGCTTCTGAGCCTCGGCTTCAGCTGCGGCGCGCTGCTGTTCAGCACCCTGTTGCTGCTTAGCCTGAAGCTCAGCCATGCGCTGGGCCTTAAGCCTCTGTAGCTCTTCGTCACCCGACATAGGCGACCACGACTAGACTGCCTTTATCTCGGACCTTTCCCTGTCCAGGTCCTTCTTTATCTGGGTCGACATGGCGTCGAGGAGGCTTCGCCCCTTCTTGCTGACGACGCGGCCGGATTTATCGACCTTATCGACGAGGCCCGCCTTCTCGAGCTGCTGTAGTGAGATGCGTATGATGCTGCCGCCCGCTTTCGCGTGGTGACCCGGTGAGTTACCGACCCTCTTGCGTCCGCCGTACTCCCCCCTCAGCCTCTGGACCCCTACGGGGCCGTTCATGTAGAGCTTCCTGAGTATGGAGGCGGTCCTGACGTACCACCAGTCGGGCATCTCTGGCACCCTCTCGACGTGTGCGCCCGTCTTGACGTGGGCTGCCCATTCGGGTGGGGTGACTTCCTTGATGTTCTCCTTGATGTAGCTGCTTAGTTTCCCTATGAGCACTTCCGCTGGCACGTCGTAAGCTGTCGTCATCTCGTTCCCTTTTCCCAGATGCTACTCTATCCGAGCAGGGAGTGGCATATATAGATGTGCCTTTCCCCGCTTTTTAGCAACTGTTAACCACACCCTCCAAATTTAAAGGTTTAGCCGATGCATCCGGATCGCCCCAAGCGGCTAACGGAGGGGTACATTTAAAAAAATGGGCGCACACGTGCCTGACACGGGAGAGGGCAGCTCGTCGTCATATTCACCGAGGGGGATCTAGCAACTACACGCACCTGATCGCGAGCTTCAACACGGAACTCGGGAGCTCCAAGACAAGAAGTTTGAAGGTGGCATCCTCGGGTCAGGGCTAGCGCTCTTCCCGCTTGTCGTAGGCGTAGATCTCGATGTACCCGCAGAGGGTGCACCTGTACGCCTTGATCTTGAGGGCCTTCTTCTCGTCGCTCTTTATGAGGAAGCCCGTCTTGCGCCCCGTCTTCTCCTCCCAGTAGGGGCGGCTGGTCGAGGACTGGTAGACGCTCGGGACGGGGCCGCCGGGTAGGCCGCTCATGTAGGAGTTCATCTGGCTGGGCATCACGGAGTCGGTGTCGAACCTGATCTCGCCCTCCGTCATGACTCCGCCGCACTTGGGGCACTTGTCCATGGCATCACGCCTTGAGGTACTTCTTCGGCATCTTGGCGACCACTGTGTAGAGGGGGTCGACTATCTGGGCTATCCTCGATTTCGCCGCGATGCTCTGGAACATGTAGGCGTCGTCCCTGGCCCAGCCGTAGTCGGCGACCATCCAGTTGACGAGCTCGCGGTGGGCGAGGCGCGCCGCGTCCTCGAGGGGCTTGGCGCTACAGACGGTCATGATCTCCTCAGGGGACTCGACGCGGGGCCAGGCTATGGTGTAGCGCTTCTTGACGCCGAACCTGAGCTTGACGACGGCGGGTATCTCTATGGCTGAGCCGCCGACCTCGCCGTCTCCCTGTACGGCGTGGACGTCGCCGAGGCCGAAGAGGGCACCGGGCTGGTTCACGGGGAGTATGAGGGTGTTGCCGGGCTTAATGTCGGGGCAGTCCATGTTGCCGCCGTGGGGGCCGGGTGTGAGTGTGTTTATCGCCTCGTAGACGGGGGAGTTGCCGATGGTCCCGATGAATGGCTCCGCGGGGACCTCGACGATTCTCCCGCCGTCGGTCTTGTAGAGGACCTTGCCTGCTCTGATCTCGCTGATTTTCGTCCGGGGGGTCATGAGGTTGAGCCATCCCTCTAGGGAGCCGAACCCGGGGCTGATGGTCGTCGCCCCACTCTTGGGGAGCTCGATCCCTAGAATCTCAACCGTGAGGCTGTCGCCGGGCTCTGCGCCTTCGACGTAGACTGGTCCGGTGACTGGGTTGACGGGGACCTTTACCCCCTTCTCAAGCGCCTGCGCTCGGGTCTGCTCCGTTTTGACGCAGCCGCCGAAGGCGTCCCAGGTCTCTATCTCGACCTCCTCGCCGGGCTTCACGGTGGCGATGGGCTTGTTGAAGGGACTGAGGGTCGACGTCCCGGAGGGTGTAAGCTTCTCGAAGGGTATCTTGGGTATCCTCTTGACCATCGGAATCAATTCAAGAGGCGCCTAAGCCCCTTTAACGGTTGCCACGGGGGCTACTTGCCCTTGAAGACGGTCTTCTTGCCCTTGACGACGTTGGCGAGGCCGAGCTTCGCGTCCTCGGTCTGCCAGACGACGTCGGCGGCCTCCGCCTCCTTGGCCTTGGCCTCGGCCTGGGTGCCCCAGGTGGCCTCGCGGACGCAGTCCTTGAACCACTTTACGGCGACGGGTGCGGCGGTCGCCATCTTCCTGGCGATGCTGAGCCCGACCTCGTCGAGTACGTCGTCGGGGACGACCCTGCTGGCGAGGCCCATCTCGTAGGCCTGGCGGCCGGTGAAGCCCTCGTTCAGGAACATGTAGTCGTAGACCCGGTTCCTGCCGATCCATCGGGGTAGGCGCTGGCTGCACATGCCCCAGCTTCCGACTATGCCGTAGTAGATGTCACCGTCGTGTATGTTGAAGGTCTCGCCGACGATGCGTATGTCGAAGGCGCTGAAGATCGAGGTTGATCCGCCGAAGCATATGCCTTTGGCGGCGACGAGGGTGGGCTTCGGGTACATGTCGATGCGCTCGACGAGTGCGCCGCCCTGGTCGCTGAAGGGCGTCGTGTCGGCCCCCGCCTCGATGGTCTCCGTGATGTCCTCGAAGCCGGCGCCGCCAGAGAAGTTGGGGCCGACGCTGTTCAGCATGACGCAGCGGATGTCGTCGTCTCCCTCGAACCTGTCGAGGGCGTCGAGTATCTCGGCGATGACGCGCTGGGTCATCTGGTTGTCGTTCTTGGGATCGTTTATCGTCATTACGGCGACCTGGCCGTCCTTCCTGACCTTGAGCCTCTTATAATCCAAAACTCTGCACCGCTACGATTGCGGTGTTTTGTTCTTTAATAACTTCTGATGGGGCGGGCTACTTGCCCTTGAAGGTGAACTTCTTGCCCTTGACTACGTTGGCTAGGCCGACCTTGGCGTCCTCGGTCTTCCAGACCTCGTCGGCGGCCTCCGCCTCCTTGGCCTTGGCCTGCTTGAGCGTGCCCCAAGTGGCTTCCCTGACGCAGTCCTTGAACCACTTGACGGCGACTGGAGCCGCCGTGGACATCTTCTTGGCTATGGCGAGGCCGACGTCGTTCACGACCTCGTCGGCGACGACCTTGCTGGCTATGCCGAGCTCGTAGGCCTGCCTTCCGGTGAAGCCCTCGTTCAGGAACATGTAGTCGTAGACCCTGTTCCGCCCTATCCAGCGGGGGAGGCGGAGGCTGCACATGCCCCAGGAGCCGACGATGCCGTAGTAGATGTCCCCGTCGTGGATGTTGAAGGTCTCGCCAACTATCCTGATGTCGAAGGCGCTGAAGACGGCGGTCGAGCCGCCGAAGCACATGCCCTTGGCGGCGACGAGGGTGGGCTTCGGGTACATGTCGATGCGCTCCACGAGGGCGCCGCCCTGATCACTGAAGGGAGTCGTCTCGGCGCCGGACTCTATCGTCTCGGTTATGTCCTCCGCTCCGGCGCCGCAGCTGAAGTTGTCGCCGGTGCTGCGAAGCATCACGGCTCGTACGCCGTCGTCCTTCTCGAACCCGTCGAGCGCATCCAACATCTCCCCGACGACGACCTGCGTGATCTGGTTATTGTTATTCGGGTCGTTCAGGGTGATTATCCCGACCATCCCGTCCTTGCTAGTCTTGATCTTCTTATACGCCAACAACGGACACCGGATCAGAGTCGATGTTTCACCCTTAAATAACTTCTAAACGTGGGCGCGGCGCTCATAGGAAAGATTAAATGCAGGATATATTGTTCCTTTCATAGCAGTTCAAGGAATAGGTGCATTAAAATGGAGTACATGTACGCCGCTATGCTTCTCCACAGCGCGAAGAAGCCAATCACAGAGGAGGCGGTCACCGCCATACTCGCAGCCGCCGGTGTAGCCGCCGACGGTGTACGCGTCAAGGCCCTCGTCGCCGCCCTCGCGGAGGTCAACATCGACGAGGCGTTGAAGGCGCCGGTCTTCGCAGCCGCCGCAGCCCCAGCCGCCGCGCCAGCTGAGGCGAAGGAGGAGAAGAAGGCAGCCGCCAAGCCAAAGGTTGAAGAGAAGAAGGAAGAGGACCTCCAGGGTCTGGGCGCCCTCTTCGGTTAACCTCACAACCTTCAGTTTCTTAGCACTTTTCAATTTCCAAAGTTCTCTTCATTTTTCGATTACCCAGATAGGGGTTTGATCCTTCATTCTTTGAGAGGAATGGGTGCTGGGACCGATGTATAATTCAAAAAGATTTTCAGTGGAGCCCAATCATTCTCTTGGGATGCTCACCTCCGACGAAATCCGCAGCCGGTTCCTCGCCTACTACACGCAGAGGGGACACACACTGATCCCGTCGGCCTCGCTGCTGCCCGAAGGCGACGTGACGACCCTCTTCACCGGGTCGGGGATGCAGCCGCTGATCAAGTTCCTGCTCGGCGAGCCTCACCCCAGCGGGGCGCGCATCGTGGACTCGCAGAAGTGCTTCAGGTCGGAGGACATAGACGAGGTCGGGGACAATAGGCACACCACCTTCTTCGAGATGCTGGGGAACTGGTCGCTGGGCGACTACTTCAAGGCGGAGCAGCTCCCGTGGGTTTTCGACTTCCTCGTGGGGGAGCTGGGGATAGACCCGAAACGGCTCTACGTCACCGTCTTCGCTGGGGAGGAGAAGTACAGCATCCCGAGGGACGACGAGTCCGTCGGCATCTGGCAGAAAATATTCAAGAAGGCGAACATAGATGCGAAGGCCGTCCTCATCGGGGACCCCGACCGGGGGGGCGAGGTGGGGATGCAGGGCGGCAGGATATTCTACTACAGCTCGAAGAAGAACTGGTGGAGCCGCGCGGGTCCGCCGGAGAAGATGCCAGCCCGCGAGCCGGGTGGGCCCGACTCGGAGATATTCTACGACTTCGGCACCCCACACGACACCAAGTATGGGCCTCACTGCCACCCGAACTGCGAGTGCGGCAGGTTCATGGAGATCGGGAACTCGGTCTTCATGGAGTACACGAAGACGGACGACGGCAGGTTCGAGAAGCTGCCTCAGAGGAACGTCGACTTCGGCGGCGGGCTGGAGAGGATAGGGGCCGCGGTCACGGGCAACTCGGACATGTTCGCCATAGACCTGCTCAAGAGCCTGGTGGATGCCCTGCCGGGGTCGGAGATGAGGTCGAAGAGGATCGTGGCGGACCACGTGCGCGCCGCGGCGTTCCTCATCACAGACGGCGTCGAGCCGTCGAATAAGGACAGGGGCTACATGCTGCGCAAGGTGCTGAGGAGGTCGATGGTGCACGTCGGGATGCTGGCTAGGGGCGTGGACCCGACCTGCGACCTCGGCACGGTCTACTGCGACACGATGGAGAGGCTCTTCGGCATAGTCTGCGACGAGTACGCGGGAGCGTATGCGCTTAACCGGGAGAGGATCATCGCCGTCTACCGCGCAGAGTCGGACAAGTTCAGCAAGACCTTCGTCAACGGCATGCGCCGCCTCGAGCGGCTCGAGGCCGTGGACACGGAGACCGCCTTCACCCTCTACGAGAGCTTCGGGCTGCCCTACGAGGTGATAAAGGAGTTCGGCGGCGCCAAGACGGCTCAGCTGACGCGCGAGGCGTTCGAGGAGAAGCTTGAGGCGCACAGGCAGGCGAGCCGCGTCGGGGCGGAGAAGAAGTTCGGCGGCCACGGGCTTGTGCTCGACACGGGTGAGTTGAAGGCGAAGGATCAGGCGGAGGTGGAGAAGGTGATTCGGCTGCACACGGCGACGCACCTGCTCCACGCGGCGCTGCGCGAGGTGTTAGGGAGCGAAGTCCATCAGTCGGGCTCCGACATCACGCCGGAGCGCGCCCGCTTCGACTTTACCTTCCCCCGCAAGCTTACGGAGGAGGAGATAGGGCGCGTCGAGGAGATCGCCAACGGCATCGTTGCGCAGGACCTCAGGGTCGAGTGCAAGGAGATGCCCAAGGCGGAGGCGGAGAAGACCGGCGCCCTCAGCTTCTTCAAGGCGAAGTACGGCGACAAGGTCAAAGTATACTACGTCGGAAAGAGCCTCGAGGCAGCCGTCAGCAAGGAGTTCTGCGGCGGACCACATGTGCAGCGGACCGGACTAATCGGAAAGATCAAGATCACGAAGGAGGAGGCGGTCGCCGCGGGGGTCCGTAGAATCAGGGCCACAGTCGAGTGATGCAGTCTCCGTATTTGGATGACCGACTCACGCCCACCTATTCGCTCAGATTAATCAATCGCCATCAAATACAACTCAACATGTACGTCTCCATCACTACGAGTCGGGTTAACGGGAAAGACGCGGTTGAGTTTGAAAAATTCCTGGCTGATTTTCTGCCAAAGGTGAAGGAACAGCCGGGTGCCGAGGTCATCTACCACTACTCGAGACCAGGCAAGAGCGACGAATGCAGCGTAGTCATCTGGAGGGACGAGGAGTCGTTCACAGCCTATGATGAAGGCGAATTGGCCATGGAGATGCTTTCCTTCGAATTAAGTCACGGGATAAAGAGCGTTCGCGAAGCCTATCCGACATTGTTTTTCCTGTAAGATGACGACCATCCGAGTCAGTTTCATAATCTAGGGTTACATTCAGCCACCTGATGTCGGACCGAGGTACACCCCCAAAATTATCACTGTTTGACGTAACCAACCTCGTCGTTGGTGCCATAATCGGGGCTGATATCTACGTCGCCTCGAGCTTCGGGGCGGCCTACCTCGGACCTTCATCCCTGATTGTCTGGGTGGTCGCCGGGGTGATCGCCATCGTGATAGCGCTATGTTTCGCCCAATGCGCCGCCTACCTCCCAAGGGTTGGTGGACCATACGCCTATGCGAGGGATGCCTGGGGCCCGTTTCCGGGGTTCATAGTCGGCTGGTCTCTCTGGCTGGCGGAGTGGATAAGCCTGGCAGTCTTCCCGGTGGCATTTGTCAGGTACCTCACGTTCTTCCTGCCAAACCTCGATCCCCTCTCTCAGGTTCTAGTCAAGGCGTGCTTTGTGGCATTCCTTATTGTGACGAATGTTCTTGGCGTGAAGGCGGCGGGGAGGACCAATGACATTCTAACGATCGTCAAGCTCGCTCCGCTGATTCTCTTCGTTGTGGCGGGTACCGGCTACGCGCTTCTCAACACGGCTACGGTGGCGAGTAACCTCGCCCCGTTTTCTCCGTTTGGTTACGGTAGCTTCGGCTTAACCCTCGTGCTCGTCTTCTGGGCGTACGCGGGGTTCGAGATCTCGACGATACCCGCCGACGTGGTTGAGGACCCGGGCAAGGTCATACCCAGGGCGATAGTTCTGGGCATGACAATCGTGACGGTCTTCTACCTCGCCACGAATGTGGTCCTCTTCGCGATTAGGCCTTCGCCTCAGCTGGCGACGGATTTGGCGCCGCTTGCCTCGGCGACTGTGAGCATACTAGGCACGGGATCGATCCTCGCCATTCTGGGTGGGCTGGTTGTCAGTGTTGGAGCCTTGATATCGGTGACGGGGTCCGATGAGTCGGGGATGATCGGCACGTCGAGGCTCGGGTACGCCCTCGCGGTCGACGGCCTGTTCCCCAAGATATTCGCCAAGGTGCATCCGAGGTACAAGACGCCCTACTTCGCCATCATCGTGCAGGGGGCAACGGCACTCGTTGCCTCGCTCTTAGGCAATCTGGGGACGCTTGTCGCGGTGTCGGTCTTCTTCCTCGCCGTCGCGTACGCAGCGACCTGTGCATCGATCCTCTCATTCCGCAGACGCGATCCGGAGCCCGCTTTCCGCCTCAGAGGGGGAATCGCCCTACCGGTGGTTGGGGTTGTTTTCTCCATTTACCTCATCACCCAGTGCACGCTGTCCCAGATCACCATAGGATTGCTGCTCCTCGGAATCGGCGTGCCAATGTATCTGGCTTTTACCCCCAAGAAGGAACTCACCATCCTCAAGGAGGAACTGCTTGCTCCGGGAACTCTGCAGGAGGAGACGAAAAGAGTGAGGGAGAGGTTCCTGGCACATGCACTACTACACTTGAAGAATCTGTTTGAGAAAAAGCGTGAATAATGACCCACAACTGTGACAAGGTGAAGGTCTACACCTTGTATCAAGTCATGCGTGAGAGAATATTTCTATACAGAACTAAAGATAATTTGATAAGTAATACTAAGCACTAAATTCTGTTAACAAAATGCCATTAATTGATAAAGTCACGCGTAAGCAAATATCAAGAAGAGATTTTAGTTTTCTATTTGGGCTGCTAATAATAATTTTAACCATATTTTTATCAGCAGGAGTCTATTTTCATTTATTTCAATTTCGATTCCTAGTAGGTCCACTCTTCCTCTCTCACTGGCTTAGCTGGATAGGAACCGCGTTTATCGCATTTTTTACTCCAACCTATTATCTTCTGAAGTTACGCTACCCAAAAAATATACGAAGGCTACTCAGGTTCCACTGCCTAGGTTACTTGCTCGCATTCATGTTTATATCGATTCATTTCTTCAGTGAAATTCCACGTGGAACCGGCGAGGCATTGTACTTAACGACTTTAATCTTGGTGGTGTCCGGCTTCATTTTCAGATTTCGATTATTGCGCATGAGCATCGGAAGTTATAACATATCTCATATCATAAGATATATACATCTAAGTGTAGTTATGACATTCTATATTGTCATAGTTATACACGTAATCCAACACATAGGTGCACCATAAGCAATTTAATGAGTTATTATCTGCGTGATGCATTTTATTTGTTTGGGTTTGAGGGATAAAATTCTATCACCTCGGATCAGGGACCCACTTGTAACCACATTCTTCGTGAGAACATTTAACGGACAATCTGGGGGTCTTTGTTTTAATCATAACTAAATACTCTAAAATTGACTTAATCCTAACCTTTTTAACACTTCCGACAGGCGATTTTAGCTCATTTTAGGCTACAATTCCTAATCCTAGACCCCCAAGTTATATACTGCTAGTAAATGTATGACACACCTCATCGAGGTGTTATCGGCATGTCCACTCCTCATAGTGATAAGAAAGTTAACTGGGGCGATGATTGTCCGGTGTGTGGAACCGAGAAATCGATTATTGCAGGAGTCGATATGGCTGACCATAGGAGACTAATCTTCAGATGTCTTAAATGCCATACGATTTTTCCTCATATTTAACCCGACGACACTCATATGACTATGTTCAACCTATTTGAAATTACTTCAGGTTTATAAAAAAAGCTTATTAATTATATTTCATGGAGTCGGGCTCGATTAGAACTATAGCACATTTCATCGATAATCCAAATAGCAAATTTATGATGGTACGCGATGGCTATCATGCTTTAGATTGGGATAATACGATGATGGTCTGCGTGAAGTGCAAGCACAATGTAGACCAAAGGCTAACCCGAGATTACATCCAGATTTCATGTTCAAATAAAATAGAGTACAAAACGATGTTACAGACAAATTGGTGTAATCTCTGGGGACCGAAGACTAATTTCTGAATCTATTGGTCAAGAATTATCAATTCTATGAATTAATTCTTCTCATATATGTTAAACGTCAATAATTTGCTCTGATTTTAGTCGTTTTTCGAGGAGGGGTAAATTTTATCCCCATTGCAAGCAGACGTTGTTAAGCTGCGCAACTCTTTTTGCTCATAACCTTTAATCACCGAGCTACCCAAGAAGACACAAGGACAGAGGCTACACTGAATGGTTGACTGGAAACAACTCGAACAGAAGTGGCAGGGACGCTGGGCGGAGGCCGCAGCCTTCGAGACCGACCCCGACCGGGAGAAGCCCAAGTACTACCTCACCGTCGCCTACCCCTACCCCAACTCGCCACAACATATCGGTCACGGCCGAACCTACACACTCACAGACGTACACGCCAGATACATGAGGATGCGGGGCTACAACGTCCTCTTCCCAATGGCCTGGCACTACACCGGCACACCCCTCTTCGCAATGGTCGAGCGACTCAAGGAACGAGACCCCGCCCTAGTCGATACATTCCTCAACCTCTACGGCATACCCGAGTCGAAGCTGAAGGAGCTGGAAACACCCGTCTCCATGGCCAACTACTTTGTCAGCGAGATCAAGGGGGGCATGAAGAAGATCGGCTTCAGCATCGACTGGCGCCGAACCTTCACAACAGTCGACGATTACTACCACAAGTTCATCGAGTGGCAGTTCGCCAAGCTCCGCCAGAAGGGCTACATCACGCAGGGAAGCCACCCAGTCGGATGGTGTCCAAGCTGCGGCAACCCCGTCGGCCAACACGACACAATCGGCGACAAGGAGCCAGAGATCGAGGAGTTCACCCTAATCAAGTTCAGGAAGGGGGACACCGTCTTCCCCGCGGCCACCCTCCGCCCAGAGACCATCTACGGAGTCACAAACATGTGGCTCAACCCCGACGCCGTCTACGTAGAGGCCACCGTCGATGGCGAGACATGGATCGTCAGCGCCGAGGCGGCCAGGAAGCTGGATATGCTGGGACACAAGGTCAAGGTCGAGACCGAGTTCCAGGGCGCCCGCCTGATAGGGCAGACCCTGACAAATCCAGCGACAGGCAAGGAGATTATAATCCTACCAGCCCCATTCGTCGACCCTAAGAACGCCACAGGAGTAGTCATGAGCGTCCCTGCAGTTGCCCCATTCGACTATGTAGCACTGGAGCAACTAAAACGGGAAGTCCACACAAACCCAGACGCCTACACAATCAAGCACGGCGACATCGCCAACATAAATCTGATCAGCGTCGTTGAAATTCCCGGATACAGCGAATTCCCTGCTGTCGACGTCATCAAGAGGATGAACATAACAGACCAGAATAGCCCAGACCTCGAGAAAGCAACGAAGGAACTCTACAGCGCAGAGTTCCACGCTGGTAAGATGATGGGTATAGCCAAGCAGTACGTCGGGCTAGCCGTACAGGTCGCCAAGCCGGCCGTTAAGAACGACCTCATCGCAAACAACAACGCCGCCACCATGTACGAGATGATCGAACCAGTCCAGTGCCGCTGCGGAACCGAGGTCGTCGTCAAGATATTCGAGAACCAGTGGTTCATCAACTACGGCGACGAGGCGTGGAAGAAGCTCGCACGCGAGAACATCGACCAGATGGAGATCGTGCCCCGCGAGCTGAAGCAGGAGTTCTTCAACGTCGTCGACTGGCTCAAGGCGAAGGCATGCGCCCGCAAGGCTGGGATGGGCACCCGCCTGCCCTGGGAGCCCGACTGGATAATCGAGTCGCTCTCAGACTCCACCATCTACATGGCTTACTACACCGTCATCAAGGGGCTAAACGAGGTCAAGCCCAAGCCGGAGCAGCTTAACGAGGCGTTCTGGGACTACGTCTTCCTCGGCATAGGGACCCCCGTCAAGGTGGAGACAGCCACTGGCATCCCCATGGAGAAGATCGAGGAGCTGCACAACGAATTCAGCTACTTCTACCCAATGGATGCCCGCCACAGTGGAAGGGACCTAATCCCCAACCACCTGACCTTCATGATCTTCATACACGACGCCATCTGGGGGCGCGAGTACTGGCCACAGGGCATCTTCGTCAACGGCTCCGTCCTCATGGAGGGGGCGAAGATGAGCAAGAGCATGAACAACATCATCCCGCTCGTCAACGCCATCGACCGCTTCGGCGCAGACCCACTGAGGATAAGCCTCATGATCACCGCCGAGCCACTCAAGGACGCGGACTTCAGCCCAGACCTCGCAAAGAGCATGATGGGGCTACTCGAGGGCTTCTACGCGCGCGCACAGAGGATCATCTCGCGAGAAGCAGGAGGGCTCCTACGAGCTGCAGGAGATAGACCTCTGGATGCTCAGCAGGCTGCAGAGCCACATCGCCGACGCGAACGAGGCTATGCACGAGCTAAAGGTCAGGAAGACCATCCACGCCGCCACATACGACCTGGAGGGCGACCTCGACTGGTACCTGAAGAGGGTCGCCTACGACAGGGACCACGAGGAACGCCGCAAGGCCATCAGCCACGTCGAGTGGACCGTGCTGGACACGCAGGTCCGCCTGCTCGCACCCTTCACCCCCCACCTCTGCGAGGAGATCTGGGAGCAGATGGGCGGGGAGGGCTTCGTCGCCTTCGCCCCTTGGCCGGAGGTCGACGGCTCACAGATCAGGGAGGACGCAGAGGAGCTCGAGACCATCGTCAAGACATGCACCGAGGACGTCACCAACATCACCAGGGTGACGGGCATCAAGCCCGCGACCATCCACTTCTACACCGCGGACAACTGGAAGTGGAAGATGCTGGAGAAGGCGATGGAGATGCAGACGAAGGGAAACGTCGACATCGGCACCATGATCAGGGAGTCCTTCAAGGATGAGGAGATGAGGACGAAGCAGAAGGAGGTCCCCGCCTACGCCCGGACCCTCGTCGACGAGGTAAAGAAGATGCCCGAGGCGACCCTCAAGCTCCGCCGGGGGATGGGCCACGTCAACGAGACGACGCTCCTCCAGGACGCGGAGAGGTTCCTCAAGGCCGAGTTCGGCTGCGACGTCACAGTCTCGGGGGAGAGCGACCCTTGGATCGAGGACCCGGCGAAGAGGGCGAGCCGCGCAAAGCCATACAGACCCGCCATCTACGTCGCCTAAACCCAAAGAATTAAAAACTGATCAGGTATTACACTTATTATTTCTCCTACGCAAGGAATAAGTAATACCATTTATCCTAGTAATACTGATATGGCCGGTATCTACGTGGTCACCGTTACTAGTAAGGGACAAGCGACTATTCCCAAGGAGTTAAGGGATGAGTTCGGTATCGAGCGTAAGGTGATATTCGAGGGAGGGGAAGGGGTCATACTATTGAAGCCCGCCCCCGAGCCCCTCAAAGACGTCGGGATGTTCCGCCACCTCGCCAAAGGAAGGACCGCTGCACAACTTCTAAAAGCGGATGATAAAGAGGAAACCGACAGAGAACAGCGATTGACGAGGTCGCGCAGTCGATGAGTTACGTTTTCGATGCGGAGCCACTCCTAGCCTACTTCCTAGGTGAGAACGGGGCCTTCAAGGTAGCTGAACTTCTACATCAGGTGAGCAAAGGCGACATAAAGGCTTCAATCAGTCTAGTCAACCTGACAGATTTCTACTACGCCTTGTATCGACTCGACGAAAAAGCACCTGAGGTCGCAGTCCAGAGGCTACGCGCATATGGGATGGGTTTCATCCCAGTGGACGAAGGAGACATCTGGAGGGTAGCCGCCGAGATAAAGGCGACCCATAGATTGTCTCTTGGTGACGCATTTGCCGCCTCAACAGCCAAGGTGAGAGGCGCTATATTGGTTGCAGGAAGTGATCCCGAGTTGGAAGACCTCGGGATAGAACTGCTAAGAATAAGGTAGAGTGTTAAGCCGTCTCTGCAACTACTTCGACCGGTGCCGGGACCGCCCCAGCGATTGGTGCTGCGAGTGAGCTGAGCTCTTCCTGACGCCTACGTGGCGGAGCGCCGTCACGTTCTTCGCCTGGTTGTAGACGTCGCTGGCGAGCTTGCCGAGGACCATCTCGTGGGCGATCTGGTCGAAGGTGAGGGTCTTCGCCTTCTCGTTGACTATCGCCGTCATGATGACGCGGATCTCGTGCTCCTGGCTCGACTTGATCCTCACCTGCGTCAGCGCGGTGACGATGATCTTTAACTTGTAGCCGTCGGTGGTGGTTATGCGGTATATCCCGTCGACCTTGGTGCTCCTGCGGCGGACGAGGCTGCGGAGGTAGTCGCGCAGGTACTCGTGCCCCTTGAAGATGGTGGTTGCCTTGTGGTCTTCGACGCCGGTGACCTGGAAGTACATCTTGATGTACTCCTGGCTGAAGTCTCCGGTTATCTGTGCGAGCGTCGTCTCGAAGACGCGGCCGTTGAGGAGTGCATCTTCCTCGGCGGGTGTCTCGCCGACCTTGGTCTCGCCGAAGTAGCGGGGGAGGATGATGTCGTACCAGTCCTTCCTACGCCATTTATCCTTGACGGCCTTAGACAAACTTTCGAATCTCTCCTATTTTCAGCACCATGGAACTGCCCGGCGCTCATTTATACCTTTCTCTAAAACGGGTGGGGCTAGTCGAGTCCTTTGAGTGCCTTCTCCGCCGCGGCGAGGCAGCTGAGCAGGTCATCGAGGGTCGAGATGAGGCTCCCCACCCCCTTAGGGCAGCGCACCCTGATGGAAAATCTCGGAGTTCTTCTGCTCAACGTCGATTTTGAGGCCCTCAGGGGCCTGGAAGTTGTCGGGGCTCACGGCCTCGGCTACGGCCCTCGCGGTCTCCTCGTCGGGGTATCGTAGGGTTAGCTCAGCTTCCGCTCCACTGTTTGGCGACAAGCTCGTCGACCCTCCTCATGAACTCGTCCTCCGCCCCCTGGGGTATGAATGCTCCGGCGGCGTTGTCGTGCCCCCCGCCGGCGCCCTTGACACCGCCTGCGGCCTCCTGCATGATCTTGCCGAGGTGGATGCCCATGTAGGCCGTGCCCTCCGCGATCCTTGATGAAATCTTGACTGTGCCGTCGTCGCTGTTGGCGGCGGAGACGATCGGCTTGGTGCTCTTGAGTATGCCCTGGCCGAGGAGTATGCTGGAGACGACGCCGATTATGTTCTCGTCGATGTCGTTGCCCGCGCTGAGGACGTAGATGGCGCTCAGCTCCTTGATCCTGTCGCCGGTCCTGACCCAGTCGAGGTAGCCGCCTATCTTTCGGCGGTAATCGTCTACCGTCTGCTCCGCGTCCTTCATGGCCTCGCCGCGGTCTCCGAGGCAGATGCCTATACCTAGGCTGGGTCGCCTCATGCGGGCGCATGCGTTGAGGAGACTTGAGTACTCTCGCCCGTCGCGGAGGGGCGTCGTCGCCTCCTCCTTCTTGAAGGTGTAGACCGTGCCGATGAGGTTGTGGACGGTCTTGGCGTCGCAGCCCTGGGCGACCATGTGGCTGCTGAGGGCTGAGAAGAGCTTCCTCTTCTCCTCCTCGTCTAGGTCGCTTAGGCTCCTCATCCGGTCCCCCGTCTTTAGGGGGATTCCTATGTGGTCGAGGAAGGCGACGCAGCTGTCCTCCCTGCCGCTGAGGCCAGGGATAAATGGAGTCGTCGTGTTGGCGATGGCGCGTGCTATTGGGCGGGTCTCGTGGCCGTAGAAGATGAGGTCCACGTCCTTTGAGAGGAGCCCCGCCGCTGTTGCCTCCTCCTCGATGAGGGTGTTGACCCCCTTGAGGCTCTTCTTCTCACCCTTGTCCTGCTGGTCGCCGAGGGCGCCGACGAGGCCGAGGGGGGAGAGGTCGACGTTCCTGGGGTCGAGTTCCTTCGCGAATAGGTAGCAGACGCCGGAGGCGGCGATGTCCCGCGAGCCGTCGATGCCGTGCAGGTGGGGGTTGACCTGTATGACCCGAGCGGGTTGATCCCCCATCGGCATGTGGTGGTCGAGGATGATGACGTCGATGTTCGGCAGTGCCTTGCCCACAAGCTCGAGGTATCCTGAGCCGAAGTCGGTGAGCACGACGAGTGAGGGCTTCTCCTCCGCGACGCCCCTGAGTATCTGCTCGTCGAGGCGCTTCTCGACGGTTGTCTTGAAGGGAGCGCCCACTCTCTTACAGGCATTGCTCAGAATGCCACCTGAGGCAACGCCGTCAGCGTCGTTGTGGGTTAGAATACGGATGACTGCGCCCTCGTCGGAGTGTGTTTTGAAGAGATCGATTGCTGGCTTGAAGGAGGATAAAAACTCCTTTGGGGGCTCCAATTCGGGTCAGACTAGATGGTGACGATCTCGTCCCTGTAGTTCCAGTCCTTGGGTAGGATGCCCTTGCTCTTGTAATACTTCGTGACCCTGTAGATCATGGACTCGGTTAGGTGTAGGCCCCTCTTGTTCCCGTAGTCCTTTGCGTTACGCTCCATGTGGCGCTTCATCCTCGTGGCGCGTATCATGAGGTTGTATAGGTCCTCGGGGATGGTCGGCGCGATGCCTGCCTCGGTTAGTACCTTGCGTATGCCGTAGCCGACTATCGGCTTCACGAGCGGGATGCCGTGCTCGTCGCGGAGGGTGTTGCCGATCTCGCTCTCCTTGCGCCCCTCTCTCGCTAGGTTGATTATGAGCGCCTTGACCTCGTCTGGCTGGTAGACCACCCAGGTTGGGGGCCTCTTGGAGACGGGTCTCTGTGAGAGTGAGCGCCCCTGCATGCTTGATAGCTTGACCATTTGTTTTTCGCCTTGCCCGGGTGACCCGGAATGCGTCAGTGATAGACCCGGGGTTGTTTAAAAAACTTTACTGAAAAAAAACGTTGGGATAACAAAATAATACCCTAATTTTGAGGCAAAAACCATCTCTAAGCTAAAACTCGGAAAATTAGGGGCCCCCAACCTTAGATACTATATACCCCATGCCCCATCCTGTTTCGATCGAGTAGACCTCACCTGTCGATGGATCAACTTTAGCTATACTCAACCTAAAGGAAAAACCACTGATGCGTGGAAAAAACGTTATCCTAGCGTAGCCGGAACAAGTTCAACCCTACTAGGAACAATTTGTGCCACCCTACACGGAACACGTTCCACCTACCCCGGAACACATCACCCCGATCAGAGGGCTGCGTGTTCCACCCTAGAGGGAACAATTCGTTCCAGGCATCACGGAACATGTACCACCGTACATGGAACACTGAACCCATGCCTCTACGACAGGGTAGATAGGGATCGGCGACTTGAGTTACGGGTCTCGATGTACCGCTGCATGGAATCCGTATGGCGGAAAAACGTTATACCATGCTACCAGGAACCCGATTCCTAGCCACATGGAATTAAGTCGCTGCTACCAGGAACAATGTACCTGCTACTAGGAATAAGTTGTACCAGCTACAAGGAATTGGTATACCAGCTACTAGGAATTGAGTTCCTGTTACTAGGAATACGATGTACCCGCTGCTAGGAACAATGTTCCAGCTACTAGGAATAAGGTCGTTATAAGGAACACCAATTCCCTCCGACTGATTACCAAGTTGCACGATTCTGTGTGCGTTTACCCTTCAAGTGGCTACAAGGTTCACGTTTATTGAGGATAACTATTTGCGATGTAGTTGCTTCATGTCGTATCCTCATCAATGTTGAGAATAAGGGCCTAGAAATCTATTGCTAAGTGCTAGAAGAATGAGCGACTATTGATGAATCAGTCAAGCTTTTATCAGCCACTCGGCGAGTGCCCGGAAGGCTCTGGCACGGTGGCTGATTCTATTCTTTGCATCGGGCTCCATCTCCCCGAATGTTTGCCCCTTGCCCTCAGAGGGAATAAATATTGGGTCATAGCCGAATCCGTTTGTGCCGCGGATGCTGCGAGCTAGCTCACCGTCGACGGCGCCGCGGAAGATGTGAACACCAGATTCGTCACGGTATGCGATAGCGGAGACGTAGTTAGCGCTCCTATCCCTCTCGCCGTCCATGAGCTTGAGTATGCCGGGGTTGCCGAGGCGTTCGAGGACGTAGCTGCTGTAGGGGCCGGGGAATCCTCCCCAGCGGTCGATGGAGACGCCGGCGTCCTCGACGCATAGGGGTCTATCATCTTTAACCTGTGCAAGGCTGTATGCTGCGATATCTGCTGGGTCGTCAGCCTGTATCTCGACGCGTTCGAGGGGGTAATGTTCAAGGGTGATGCCGTAGGGGGCTAGGACCTCCGCCGCCTCCTTGAGCTTGTGCTTGTTTCCGGTGGCGAACCAGATCTTACTCTTTGTCAATGTAGCGTCCCCTTCGCCTGATCTCGTCTGCGCGCTGGAATACCTCCTCGGCCTCCGGACCCATAGTGGCCCTGTAGCCCTCCTTGAATGATTCGAGGAGTGGCTCCATGATGGTGTAGTGGGTACTGGCGAGCATCCTGACCATGAGGTTGAAGTCTACGCCGCGCTTCTCGACTTCCTTGCTGATCTCGCCTAGGCCGAAGTCTATGAAGACGATGCGTTCCCCGGACTTGATCATGTTGCTTGTCGTGAGGTCGCCGTGTATGAGGGCGGCGCGGTGGAGCCTGCCGGATTCCTCGCCGATGAGGCGGAAGAGGGCGCGGTTCTCCTCGAGGCTCAGCTTGGGTACGGCATCCCTGACCTTCGTGCCCTCGATGAACTCCATGACTATGGTTGCGTCATCGGGGTCGAGCTGATAGATGAGGGGGGTGGGTACGCCGGCCTCCTTGGCGCGGTGAATGAGGTCGGCCTCGTGGAGGGTTCGGTACCTGCGTATTTCCCGGTCTATCTGGGGGTGGCGGTACTTCTTGACACCTCGGCGCTTGAGGAGCGCCTTTCTCCCGTTCCAGTCCGGGTCTAGGAGGAGATCCGCCTCGGCACCCTTCGCTATGAGTGTCAGCGCCATGGTATCTCCACCTCGTCGAGCCTCCACCTGGGGTCGACGTAGCTCGTCTCTATCGGGGTCCTGACGCCGTGGGTGTAGGCAAGTATCCCGGTCCACGCTATCATAGCGCCGTTGTCCGTAGCGAGACTGATGGGGACGTAGTAGGGCTTGGCGCCCTGCTCCTCCGCGATCTCCTTGATGACACTTCTGAGCCTCTTGTTTGCGCCGACGCCCCCCGTGAGCAGCAGCTCTGGCTTCTTCGTGTGGGCTAGAGCCCGCTCCGTGACTTCCCCGAGCATCGCGTATCCTGTCTCCTGCAGACTGTAGCAGAGGTCGGGGATGCTGTGCTTGCCTGATCTGAACTCGTTGCTGACGGCAGTGAGCAGGCCGCTGAAGCTCATGTCCATGCCCTTTACGGCGTAGGGGAGGGGGATGAGCTTCGAGCCCTGGGCCGCGAATTTTTCTATGGCGGGTCCGCCGGGGTACTCAAGCCCTGCTAGGCGGGCGAAGGTATCTAGGCAGTTCCCGATGGCGATGTCGAGGGTTTCCCCGAAGACGCGGTAACGCCCCGACTCGAAGCCCGAGACGATCGTGTTACCCCCGCTGACGTAGAGTGTGAGTGGGTCCTTAGCCCCCGTGGCTAGGCGCCCGACCTCGATGTGGCTTATACAGTGATTGACGCCGACGAGTGGGACCTTGAGGTAGCTGGCGAGCGCGCGCGCCCCGGTTGCACCAGTGCGTAGGCAAGGGCCGAGACCTGGGCCCTGCGCAAACGATACGAAGTCTATGTCCTTCGCGGTTATGTGCGCCTTACCCAACGCGGCGGTGATGACCGCGCCGATGTTCTCCGAGTGGTGGCGCGCCGCCTCGCGGGGGTGGATGCCACCGAGATCCGGCACATGAACCTTAACCTCATTGGCCAGAATCTTGCCGTCGCTTGATGCTATGCCCACCCCTAGGTTGTCCGCAGTGGACTCGATGCCCAGGCAGATGAGTGGATCTATCCCCGCCACCTTCAACAGCAACGCGAAGAGAACCGATAAAAACCTTTAGAAAAAGTGGACTTAGCATCCCAGAGCCCAAATGTCGACTGAGCTACCTCACCTTTCGCTTGCTCTCTTGTATGAAGAGGAGGAGGGCGACTGAGACGAGAGCGGAGGCGGTGAGGAACCACCAGCCGACGGAGTATGAGCCCGTCGCGTCGGCCATCCAGCCGAATATTGGCGGCCCTAGGAGGTTCCCGACGAGGGAGATCATGGCGGCATACCCGACGGCGAGGCCCGCGTTCTCCCTCCCCGCGAACTCGGAGGCGAGGACGAGGTTCATCCCGCCCCAACCGATCGCAGTGAAGCCGAAGAGCACTATGACCCCGATAAGGAGCGGGTAGGGCGTCGATGCGCCGATCATCTGCATGAGGATGGAGAGCACGAAGATGGAGGCCCCAACGATGATGAGGGGCTTCCTCCGGCTCCCCCCGAAGACCCTGTCACTGAGGGCACCGAATATGGGCTTCCCGAAGACGCCCCCAAAATTCGCGAGGGCGAGGTACCCGCCAGCTAAGGCAACAGAGACCCCCACGGCCTCGGTCAGATAGATGACAAGGTAGCCCGTGAAGCTAAACTCGCAGACGCAGAGCCCCATGCACGCCAGGGCGACGAGTAGGATGTTCCTGTCGAGCACAACGCCTTTGACGCTGTTCCAGTTCGTGGGCCCACGCTTCGGCGCCTCGACCTCCTTCGCCTTGTGGGGCTCTCTGTAGAAGGTGTAGGAGAGTATAGCGGCCGTGATTGGTATAATCCCCATGGAGGCTATTGCGACGCGCCAGCCGAAGTTGAGGGCAAGCGTGGGGAGCAGGGATGCGGTGATTATCCCGGCGACGTTGAGACTCGTCTGATTGATGCCGATCGCCGTCGCCCTCTCCCGGAGGGGGAACCAGTTGAGCACCGCCTTCGTCGCCACCGTGGGGAAGCAGCCGCAGCCGAACCCCGCCAGAACGAGGACCCCCATCGCCCCGACGAAGCCCCCGACCGCGTACATCCCGAGGATGAAACCCCCGGCGACGACAGGACCTATGAAGAGCATCTTCCTCACCCCGATCCTATCAACGAGCCAGCCGGCGGGCATCTGGAAGGCCATGTAACCGAAGGCGGAGGCGGAGACGAGCAGCCCCACCTCGAACTTGCTCAGGCTCAGGCCCTCGATGAGGAAGGGCGTGAGGGGCGCCACCGCCGTCCTGACTAGGTAGGCGCTCATGTACGCCATCCAAGTGATGCCGAGAACAACCCACCGGAACCTGCCGGAGCCCACGGAATCGCCCATTTCCCAAGCGATGAGACTCGCAACTATATACCTTTATCTAGCTATCTGCTAATCGGTGGATGACCACCTCGTCGCCGACGATGAACTCGGTGAGGTCGCCTGGCACAACGAGTCTGCCGCGGTAGGTCTTCTCGACGCGCTCTACGGAGGAAGCGTCCGTGCTGGAGTGGATTAGCGCGGCGACCCTGCACTTCGACCGGGTGAAGGTGTCCGCGGCCTCCTCGGGCGTCGCCATGAGGCTCGACCACGCCCTCCGCTTCGCACCGAGGTCGCTCTCCTCGCTCAACTCCTCCGCGGTCCAACCATACATTGCGTGGAAGAGAATATCTGCCCCAGCAGAGGCCCGTATCACGTCCTCCGAGTGTTTATCGTCCCCAGAGAAGACGACGGAGCGCCCGGCGAAGTCGACTCGGTAGGCGATCGAGGACCCGGCGGGGCCATGCTCAGCGTTGATGGCTGTGACCTTTAAGCCGCCGCTCCGGTAGACGACAGCCGGCGCCGACGTCCACGCCCGTGAAAGCGGCCGTGCTATGGAGGAGAGACTCGGGAGGACCAACCCGCGTCTCGACGTCTACGGAGAACGCGGCTCGAAGATTCTCGACCATCGCACGCGTCCCTATAGGTCCTCGTGCCTCGAGAGGCGACGCTCTTCCGCGGAAGAAGCCACTGAGCCAGAGGTCGGGGATGTCGGTGACGTGGTCCGAGTGTAGATGGGTGAGGAAGATCTCGGTAATCCCCTCCGGCATGATGCCGATCTGAGCCATTCGCGTGACGACGCTGCGCCCACAGTCAAAGAGGAGACGCTCACCGTCCGCCTCAACGAGCATCCCTGGTCCGGCTACACCCGAAACGGGTGTCGGCCCTCCCCCCGATCCAAGGAGCACTACCCTCAAAGATGAATCGATCATGAACTAAACCCCATCTTTGATCATTCTTCAACCAGTCCGAGCCTCGACAGAAGCCTACTGAGTGTCCCCGACTTCTCCGCCTTCAACAGCATGCCGCTCTTCAGCTCGGCCCTGAGGGTCTCCGAGTATATCTTGATGAGCAGGTTCTCGCGGTCCAGCTTCGAGTCAGATAGAGAGTAGGTATCTGCTATCTTCGAGATTCGCTGCGCCGTAAGCTCAGCCATCGCCTCGATCTCAGCGCCGTCGAAGTCGAGCCTCTCGGCGTCGCCCTCCATGAGTTGAAAAACACTGAACATCCCCCGGAGGCGCTCCATGTGTGCGTGTATGAAGTACCTGCGCAGTTCAGGGGGTGTTGAGTCCCAGTCCTCGATGAAGAGCCTCGCCGTCGGCTCGTAATACTTCTGGAGGATACCGTACGGGCCCACCTCAGAATGGCTGACCTGGATCAATCGCGCCTCGGATAGGCGGACGAGGTGGTGTGAGACCGAGGGCTCCTTCAGGCTCATCCTCTCGGCGAGCTGCTTCTGCGTCATAGGTTTCTCGGAGACAAGTCGGAGTATCTGACGGCGGACAAGGTCCCCGAGTAATTTTATTGTCTCGGGGTCACGCACAACGAGGATTTCCCTCGACTCCATTCACCATTTTAAAGTATCTCAGAGCATGGTATAAATATATATCTAACCGATTAGACATATCTTAGTACACAGTGTTATAAAAATAGAGGGCAAGGCACGTGACTAACGAGGACATGAAGGAGAACGAGCCGACGAGCCTAGAGGGACTGACCTTCGACGAGGCGAAGCGTAGACTCGACGAGTACGGCGCTAACGAGGTACCCGAGAGAAAGGCAAACCCCCTCAAGAAGTTCGGTAAGAAGTTCTGGGGTATCACCCCCTGGATGCTCGAACTCACCGTGGCGATGGAGTTCATCCTTGGCAAGAACCTCGAGGCATATTTCATCGCCGCCCTTCTCTGCTTCAACGCCGTCGTCGGCTACCTGCAGGAGGAGAAGGCAAACAACGCCGTCGCCCTCCTCCGGAAGAGGTTGCTCGTGAACGCCCGGGTAAAGCGGGGCGGTGAGTGGGTGCTCCTACCAGCCCGTGAACTCGTCCCCGGGGACATCATCCGGCTCAGGGCCGGGGACATGACACCAGCCGACGCGAAGCTCCTAGAGGGCCACCTAGACGTCGACCAATCCGCTCTAACCGGCGAGTCCCTGACGGTCGAGAGGAACGCGAGCGATACGCTCTTCTCGGGCTCAACCGTGAAGTCAGGGGAGGCCACCGGGGAGGTCACTGCAACCGGGCTCAAGACGTTCTTCGGGAAGACCGCCGAACTCGTCCAGATCGCTCGCCCGAAGCTCCACATCGAGGAGATGATCTCGAAGGTCGTCCGCTGGCTCCTCATCATGGTCGTCGCTGCCGTCGCTGCGGGGATGGGCCTCGCCCTGCTCAGAGGCATCGACCCCGCCGAGATAGCGCCCCTCGCAGTAATCCTCCTCGTCTCCGCCATCCCCGTCGCGATGCCCACCATGTTCACAATAAGCATGGCCCTCGGCTCATTCGAGCTCTCCAAGAAGGGGGCAATCGTCACCCGCCTCGACGCCATAGAGGACGCCGCCACCATGGACGTACTCTGCGCCGACAAGACCGGCACCATAACAATGAACCGGCTCGCCGTCGCCGACGTCCTCCCCGTTGGGCTCCACAAGAAGGAGGAGGTAGTCCTCTACGGCGCCCTCGCCGCGAACGAGGCGAACCAGGACCCCATAGACCTCGCTTTTATAGAGAAAGCTAGGGAGCTCAAGCAACCCCTGGGGGAGTACAAGCAGCTAAGGTTCACCCCATTCGACCCGTCGACGCGTAGGACGGAGGCCCTAGTCGAGAAGGGAGACGTGAAGCTCGAGGTCTACAAGGGTGCCGTGAACACCGTCATCCACCTCTGCAAGGACTGCCACGACGACGTCGCCACCCTACACGAGAGCGTAGATGCCCTCGCCGCCAAGGGTTACAGGGTCCTAGCCGTCGCCGAGGGGCCCACACCCGAGGAGGCGGAACTCGTCGGCTTCGCCGCCCTCTACGACAGGCCCAGAGAGGACTCCCCCAAGCTCATCTCCGAGCTCAGGCGCCTCGGCGTCCGCGTGAAGATGCTAACGGGGGACGCCCTACCAATAGCCCGGGAGGTCGCTGGCCAGGCGGGCATAGGCCAGAACATCACGGGGGTCAAGGACCTGAAAGAGCACTGGGGGGAAGCTGAGACCCTCAAGATGATGGAGGGGAGCGACGGCTTCGCCGAGATCTATCCCGAGGACAAGTACCTCATAGTCAAGGGACTCCAAGCCGGAGGGCACCTCGTCGGGATGACGGGGGACGGCGTAAACGACGCCCCCGCGCTCCGCCAAGCCGAGGTGGGGATCGCCGTCAGCAACGCCACCGACATTGCGAAGCAGGCGTCGAGCGTCGTCCTCACCGACGAGGGCTTCGAGGGCATCCTCGACATGGTCATCATCGGGAGGATGGTCTACCAGAGGATAACCTCGTGGACCATAAACAAGATAATACGCACATTCAAGCGCGTCGTCTTCATAGTCCTCGCCTTCATACTCACGGGCCAGTTCGTCGTCTCCACCCTCAACATGATACTACTCCTCTTCCTAAGCGACTACGTCACCCTCAGCATCTCCACGGACCGCGTCCGCCCCTCCCGGACCCCGGAGAGGTGGAAGTCGACCTCCCTAGTGAAGCTCGGGGTACTGTACGCCTCCATGATCGTAGTGGAGAGCCTCGTGATCCTCTACATCGCGATGTACTACTTCGGCCTGAGCGGGAATCTAGCGACGCTACAGACCTTCGTCTTCGTCTGGCTCACACTCTCCGGCTACTACACGGTGCTCAGCATAAGGGAGAGGCGCCACTTCTGGGACTCCCGGCCGAGCGGGTGGCTGGGCCTCGCCCTAGTGTTGAACTCGATAATAGTGTTCGTGATATCCACGATCGGGCTGCCCGACCTCGCCCCGATAACCCCCGCCATGTACCTATTCATCGCGGCTTACGGCTTCGTGACCTGCTTGCTACTGAACGACTTCGTCAAGGTGCCGCTGGCGAAGGACCTGGACGTCTCACTGTGAGGGCGGCGGAGACCCGCCCGAGTGCCTCTTCACGATCGCCTCTATCTCCGCCTGCATCCCCGGGTTCTCCTCTATTATCTCGTTGAGCTTGGCGACGTTGCTCCGCCACATCTCCTCGGAGGCTGAGTCCCACGCCCAGGCGAAGTCGAATAGCTCGGTGAGGCTCCGGATTGACGCCTTCATCGAGTCGAGGGCGGGGTCGAGGTTCCTCGCGATCTCCCGGTCCTGTATGAGCATCTCTAGTATGGGGAAGTAGGCTATCCTCGCGTCGCCCTCGATGGTTACCTCGACGCCGGCGTCGAGGGGCTTGATCTTCTCCTTGGGGATCCCCATGCCTGATAGGAACTCGACGGCGTTACCCATCGCGAGCTCCATAACCTCGGGGGGCAGGTATGTGAAGAACTCGCGGTAGACGAGAGAGCATGTCCCCGAGGGGGCGCGCTCCAGCTTCATCTCGAGCCTATCCGGTACGAAGCCGACTCCCCTCCCGACGCCGTACCTCTTGAAGACCTCGTTAATCTCCTTGAATAGTGAGCCGGCGTCCACTCGCCCGGATATGTCCATTGACACGCATACGCAGCGGACGCGATATAAACGAAACTACTTGGGTAGCGCCATCGTGGCCTTTCGGAAGTACTTTAGGACGTTCATCCCCGACTCTGTTATCTGGTATCTCTTAACGTCCCTGTCTCTCTCCGCGAGTTCCTCATTCTCGTTGATGAGTCCCTGTGTTATGAGATTGTTGAGGACGTTCTGAAATACCTTCCAGGAGAGGTTCGCGCTATACATAATCCTCGTGGGCTTGGCCTCTCCCTTCATAATAATCTCGAGGACCTCTATGTATATCTCAACTTTACCTCTCCGAGGCATATTGAACACATGCTTACTGTGGCGGAGACATAAGGTTTTCTCAACTTATTCCTAATATTTGTTTTCGCTTTCGACTCACTCTTCGGGTTGGTAACTCTTGAAACAAGTTTGGAATCATCTGCAATATTTTTTTAATAAATCGAGGAGCGACGTAACTCTGTAACCCGTTGTTGAGGTTTCCTGATGGCCTCAACTTGGGCGAAGACACTCATCGGTGATCCAGTCCCTTCTGCCTCAGAAAACACATGAAAGACGCTGAGAACTGCTAAAACCTTTATAAAATTTATGAATCATGGAACCACAATTGCTTTTATTGTCGACACCGGGATAGTTCTCGATCCCAAGTAATGTCTCTAAAGGAGAAAATAGATGTCTTAGATTTTCTAATTAGTATACTCAAGGAGCACGAGGAGAGCCTGTACGAGATCACGCAGAGGCTCGAAAAACTCTCCGAGCGCCTCGAGTCAGGGGAAGTCAAGCCGGAGGACAAGAGGCTAATCGAGGAGGCGAAGAGGGAGGCCGAGGAGATGGTCTCAGGCAAGTCGAGCATCCTCATCGTCGACGACGACGAGTTCCTCACCGAGACATTCAAGGTAATACTCGAGACCGTGGGCTACCAGGTCGAAATAGCCGCTTCCGGCATGCAGGCAATACACATGACGAAGGACAAGAACTTCGACCTGATTATCCTGGACATAAAGCTCCCCGACATCAACGGGGACGAGGTCGCCCGCATAATGAAGAAGCAGGGCAAGAAGACCAAGATCGTGATGATCACCGGCTACGAGAAGCTCGCCGAGGGGCTCAAGGGGGAGCAAGTAGACGTCAAGGAGGTCCTCATGAAGCCGGTTAGCCCGAATAGCCTCCTGACGGTCACGAAGAAGGTCCTCCAGGACAACAAGTAGACCGATTTTCAATCCCCCGATAGTAGGGGTTTAATCCCCCAGACTTGATTCTGTTACTTGAATTGGGCGAGAGATCAAGCGTCGCCAGGGAGGCGGCGAGGCTCCTCTACAGCGGCGCGGCGGAGGAGTACATACAGGCCAAGGAGATGGCCGCCGCGAGCCTCGACGTGAGGGCCACGCCGAGCAACTACGAGGTAGCTGTCGAGCTTGACCGCCTCGCAGACGAGATGGAGGGCGGTGAGAGGCAGAGGCGCCTCGCAAAGATGAGGGGGACCGCCCTCTTCGTTATGAAGAAACTCGCATCGTTCTCCCCCCGCCTCATCGGCAGCGTCTGGAGAGGAACTGCAAGAATGGGGAGCGACGTAGACATCGTCGCCCTAGCTAGTAGCCCCTTGGAGGTCGAGAAAGTCCTCATGGAGTACAAGATTGGGGAGAAGGGAGAAGTCAACTTCAAGGGCGGGGTCCGCGCCTACCACTTCAAGCTAGAGGTCGGCGGGGACGAGATCGAGGTCGTCGTCAGGAACCCCTCTGAGTACACCGAGGATCGATGCGACATCTACGGCGATGTGAAGCGTGGCATCACCCTACCGGAGCTGGAAAGGCTTTTGAGGGTTGACCCACTACGCAGATTCGTCCCCCGGAGGCGTTCTAGGTGAAACTATTCGGCTCATCAGGAATACGCGGCGTCGCGAACACGGAGATCACCCCCATCCTAGCCCAGAGGCTTGGCTCGGCTCTCGCCACCATCCACGAGGGGGGTGAATTCATCGTGGGGAGGGACGCACGTGTCACCGGCCCAATGCTCGAGGCTGCGCTGTCCGCAGGGATAACGGCCTGCGGGGGAGACGTGAAACTCGTCGGCCTCCTACCGACACCCGTCATCGCGTGGCTCACGCGTGAACTCGAAGCCGACGCGGGTGTCGCCATCTCGGCGAGCCACAACCCACCCCAGTACAACGGCCTCAAGGTCTTCAACGCCCGGGGGATGAGCCTAACCGAGAAGGAGCAGGGCCCCGTAGAGTCTCTCATGCAGGGAGGGGAGCTCGACTACGCCCCCTGGGATGGTGTCGGTTCAGCCGACGCCACCGAGGCTGCTTGGATGTACCTCGACGCCCTACAGGAGGGGGTCGAGCTTGGTAAGGATTGGAAGATCGCCTGTGACCTATTCTGTGGGGCGACTGGCACGATTGCTGCTGATGCCTTCGAGGCGGTCGGGCTTCGCGCGACACTAATCAATGGTAACCCCGACGGCCATTTCCCAGCCGGTGACCCTGAACCTACCACCGAGAACCTACGCAGGCTCGGCGCCTACATGAAGGCGACCGGGGCTGAGGTCGGATTCGGGTTCGACGGCGACGGCGACAGGATGATGGCTGTCGACGAGACGGGGACCCCCGTCGGCGGGGATAGGCTTCTCGCCGCCTACGCTGGCCATGTCGTCGGGCGTGAGGGAAAGGGTGTCGTCGTGACTCACGTCGGCGCCTCGATGTGCGTAGAGGATATGGTCGAGGCGGCCGGAGGTAAGGTTGTCCGCGTCAGGGTCGGGGACACCTACATTACGGAGGAGATGGAGAGGCGGAGGGCCGTCTTCGGCGGCGAACCGATTGGCGCCTGGGTCCTCCCCGAGGTCCACATGTGCCCGGATGGCATCCTGAGCGCACTCAAGCTCCTAGAGGCACTCGAGGAGAGCGAGATGACACTCTCACAGTTCGCATCAGAGGCACCAGAGTATCCAACTAAGAGTGCCAAGGTCGAAGTGAGCGACAAGGCTCGGGTCATGAAGGGGGTCGAGGGAGGATATCGGCGCGCCTTCGGGGAGGCGGAGGTGAACCGCGTCGACGGCGTCCGTCTCCAGCTACCCGAGGGGTGGATACTCATACGCGCCTCAGGCACCGAGCCCCTCATAAGGATCACAGCCGAGGGAAGGGATGAGAAAGCGACCACTTCCCTCCTAGAACGCGGGAGGGAACTCGTCAGGGAGGCATCAAGGTGAAGGCAGTAATCATAGCAGCGGGGAAAGCGGAGAGGCTCAGACCTCTCACCTCGACGAAACCTAAGCAACTCATACCTATAGCGGGGAGGCCACAGTTAGAGTGGCTTCTCAAAGGGATCGCCGATGCAGGTATCGAGGAGACCCTCATAATCACCCACTACATGGAGGACAAGATCAAGCAAAGGTTTGGCAATGGCTCCGAACTCGGCCTCAAGCTGAGTTACGCCACCCAGAAGGAGATGAGGGGGACCGCGGACGCCTTCAGGTACGCCGAAACATTCGCCTCGGATGAGGACTTCGTAGGCATGAACGGGGACCTCTACCTCAGCCCCGGTATAATTAGGGAGGTAGTAAACGCCCACAAGAGGGGCGAGCTGACAGTTACCGGATTGGAGAGGGACCCCTACCTCTACGGCGCCCTCAAGCTACAGGGAGACAAGGTCCAAGGGATCGTGGAGAAACCCGCCCCCGGAACCGCGCCTAGCAACGTCACAAATGCAGGCATCTACATCTTCCCGCCTAAGACATTCGACTCGATAAAGGCGACCAAGCTCAGCCCGCGTGGCGAGTACGAGGTCACCGACTCCGTGAACCACTTAATCGCATCAGGTGTTTCGGCGCGTGTCCACATGCTGGACGACGGTGACTGGCTAGACATCGGTCACCCGTGGCACGTCCTCGAGGCAAATACGAGGGCCCTATCACGGCTAGAGTCGAGAATGGAGGGTAAGGTCGAGGAGGGGGCACATATTCAGGGGCCTGTCTACGTCGCCTCGACCGCGAGGGTAAGGAGCGGAGTCTACATCGAGGGCCCAGTCTACATCGGCCCAGACTGCGACGTCGGCCCGAACAACTACATACGCGCGGGCACAACCCTCGTTGGCGGTAACCGCGTAGGAGCGAGCTGTGAGATCAAGAACACTATCCTCATGGAGAAGGCCGCGGTCCCCCACTTAAGCTACGTCGGCGACTCCATAATCGGGGAGCGCTGCAACCTCGGCGCTGGCACCATAACGGCGAACCTCCGATTCGACCATAAAAACGTAAAGATGACCATAAAGGGTGTGCGTGTCGATACGGGCCTTCGGAAGATCGGCACCGTCATGGGGGACGACTGCCAGACAGGTGTCAACGTGAGTTTCCACCCCGGAGTCATCGTAGGTGCAGGCGCGTGGATAGCCCCCGGCGTCACCGTCGAGAAGGACGTCCCCGAGGGAATTCTACTCACCTCCGAGGGCACACGCGAGAAGCCGAAGACAAACTAATTAAAGAGGTTTACAGCGTCTTAGCCCGATGGAGAAGAAGGACTTCAAGAGGCTCTTCCCGAACCTCGCTGACGAGATGGACTCGGGGACCTCCAAGGTCGACCTCAACAAGGCGATCGAGCCGCCGCCCTCCACGGAGCCAAGTTATAAGGAGGACAGGAGATACGCCGGTTACCAACCCGGCGTCATCGACTTCATCCGCAGATGCAAGAAGCCCCAGGAGGCCGATGAGATCATAACCTACCTCGAGAAGAGGAGCGAAGTCTCAGGCGACGAGGCGAAGACGCTCCGAAAGCAGCTCAAGGAAGGCGGTCTTCGGAGCTTCGGTCCCCCGAAGAAGATTGGCGACTACGAGAGATCGAGCTAAAAACATACCAACACCATTCAGTCGGGAATTTAAAAGACCTATAAGCGTCCGCCATACAGTATATAGTGATGTCTTTCTCAGAGCGCAGAGCGATTCTACTTAGAATACTCGAGATCGAGACCAACATTAAGGACATCGAGCACAGCAAGGACTACCTAGTCACGAGGCGGGATCTCAAGGCACTCGAACACTTCGGGAGCGGCGGTGGAAGGATAACGATCTCCTCGCTCGAGGACCTAGACAGGACGGTTGAGGTCAGGAAGAACAGCCCCGAGCTCGGGGAGTATATTGCCCGATACAAGGAGAGAATGAGGGGTGATCTGGAGCGCCTCCACAGCCTCAACTCCGAGAAGACGAAGCTCAGGGCGGAACTCATGAGCACAGTGGTCCACTGACCATCATAACCACTTTTAACGTCAGAAAAGCCCGAAAAATGCCCTTATAGGGGTGTTATTCATCGACCTCTTTTTAAGCGGCGGAGCCTGCTCACTGCTGAGAAGGTCGGTATTTGGGAAAGAAGAAAGTGCTGAGCGAGAAGAACCTCCACACGATGGTCCTTCCATCGAAGAACGACGTACTGGGGATAGCCCAGAAGATGCTCGGCTTCGACAGGGTCAGCGTAAAGTGTCAAGACGGTAACGTGCGCATCTGCCGCATCAGGGGCAAGATGAAGCGCCGCACGTGGATACGCGAGGGCGACATCGTCCTCGTAAGCCCCTGGGACTTCCAGACGAACGAGCGCGGAGAGATATTCTGGCGCTACACGCAGGGGCAGGTAGAGGAACTCAGGCAGAAGGGCATCCTCCTCGTAGAGTAGCCGGCGCCTAGAGCCAGAGATTCTGAATTAGCCATCAAGCTAAATATTTTTTTCGTTATTTACAGTAGCGTATGATAGCGGGCCGAAAAGGGTTTTAGACCCGCACCCCAAGCAATAACGATACTCATGCCGCCTCTCGTAGGACTCGTAGGCAAGGCAAACGTAGGCAAGAGCACGTTCTTCGCAGCCGCTACACTCAAACCCGTCGAGATAGCAAACTTCCCCTTCACCACCATCAAGGCCAACAGGGGGGTCGGCTATCTCCGCACCCCATGCGTCTGCAAAGAGTTCCACGTCCAGGACCAGCCGAACAACAGCGCCTGCATCGACGGCATCCGACTCGTCCCCATCGACCTCATAGACACCCCCGGCCTCATCCGCGGCGCCCACGAGGGAAAGGGACTCGGCAACCAGTTCCTAGACGAGGTCCGCCGAGCAGACGCCCTCATAGTCGTCTGCGACGCCGCTGGATGCACAGACGAGGCGGGGCAGAGCTGCGCCCCTGGCGCCCACGACCCCATAGATGACATCAAGCTCTTCGAGGAGGAGTTCGACGCCTGGCTCTACGGCATAGTAGTCAAGGATTGGGAGCGCCTCGCCCGCACAGCCGAGATGAAGCACGAGGAGATATGGAAGCACCTCGACGAGAAGATAAACGGCCTCGGCATAACCCGCAACCACATACAGAGCGCCTGCGAGAGGGCGAAGCTCAACCCGTTCAAGGCCGCCCAGTGGACGAAGGCCGAGCTACGGGGCTTCTGCACCGAGCTCAGGAAAGTCTCGAAGCCCCTCATCGTCGCCGCTAACAAGGCGGACAAGGACCCGGCCTCGGAGAACATCGAGAAGATCAGGGCAGCTGGCTATAGGGTCGTCCCCACCTGTGCTGAGGCGGAGCTCGCCCTGCGCCGAGCCGCCGAGGCGGGCCTCGTCAAGTACACCCCCGGCGACAAAGACTTCACGATCCTTCAACCCGAAAAGCTCAACCCAAACCAGATCAAGGCCCTTGAGAGCATCCGCGAGAGGGTATTCAAGAAGTGGGGCAGTACTGGCCTGCAGGACGCAATAAATGAGGCGTTCTACAGCCTCCTAGACATGATAGTCGTCTTCCCCGTCGAGGACGCGGAGAAGCTCACCGACAGCAAGGGCAGGATCCTCCCCGACTGCTTCCTCGTCCCGAAGGGTACAACCGCCCGCCAATTCGCCGGCGTCATCCACACCGACCTCGCCAAGAGCTTCCTATTCGCCGTCGATGCACGCACAAAGAGGCGACTTGGAGAAGCTCAAGTACTCAAGGATAAAGACGTTATACAGATAGTATCAGCGAAGAAAGGGTGATCATGATGAAGGACGTTAAGGTTCTGGTTTGCGACCCCATCGACGAGGTGGGGGTTAAACTGCTCAAGGAGGCCGGCTACCACGTTGACCTTAAGACGGAGATAACTGCCCCCGACCTCGTGAAGGTCGCCGGCACCTACGACGCCCTGGTTGTGAGGAGCCGCACGAAGGTCACGAAGGAGGTCCTGCAGGCGGGGAAGCCGAAGCTCAAGATAGTCGCCCGCAGCGGAGTCGGTCTCGACAATGTCGACATTGAGGCAGCGAAGGACCTCGGCATCCAGGTGGTCAACAGCGCCGAGGCACCCAGCAACGCCGTCGCCGAGCTGGTCCTCGGCTACATGCTCAGCCTCAGCCGTAACATCTCCCGGGGCGACGCCTCGATGAAGCGGGGCGAGTGGGCGAAGAACAAGCTCACAGGCTTCGAGCTGAGTGGCAAGACGATGGGCATCGTCGGTTTCGGCCGAATAGGCTTCCTCGTCGGGAAGAAGACGAAGGCACTCGGGATGCGCGTCCTCTGCTATGACGTTCTCATCGACAAGATGATGAACTTCGTACAGGAGGCCGGCGCCGAGTCCGTGCCACTCGACAAGCTCCTCGCCGAGTCCGACTTCGTCACTGTACACGTCCCACTCCTACCCCAGACGAAGCACATGTTCAACGCCGCCACTATCGCCAAGATGAAAAAGGGCGCCTACATCATCAACGCCGCCCGCGGAGGCATCATTGAGGAGAAAGCACTCGTCGACGCCCTCAAGAGCGGCCACCTTTCCGGTGCTGCCCTCGACGTCTACGAAGAGGAGCCAACGAAGAACATGGAACTCGTCAAGTTGGAGAGCGTCGTTTGCACCCCCCACATCGGCGCCGAGTCTAAGGAGGCGCAGCTCGGGAACAGCACAATCGTCGCCGAGAAGCTCGTCAAAACCCTCGGCTGACCCACGCCAAGCTTAAGAGGACTCACGCCACCAATAAGGAACTCCACGCGAGTTGACTATAATGAAGGTCATAATCGGGGCGGGCCTATCTGGGCTCAGCGCCGCATACCACATGGGCAACGGCTACAAAGTCCTCGAGAGGGAAGGCGAGGTGGGTGGCCTCTGCCGCAGCGTTACCACGAGGGGCTACACATTCGACCTCGCACCGCACATCTTCTTCACGGGCAGCCAGTACGTGAACGGCCTCGTCAACGAGCTCCTCAACGGCGACCTCATCAAGCAAAGGCGCCGCGCATACATCTACCTCCGCGGCACCTACGTCGAGTACCCCTTCGAGGTAAACCTCCACGGCCTCCCTCAGAGTGTCATCGACGAGTGTATAGAGGGCGCCCGCAACAGACCCAACATCAAGCCCCGGAACTTCATGGAGTGGATCAAGACCACAATGGGGGAGGGCGTCGCCAAGCACTACATGATCCCCTACAACGAGAAGATCTGGAAGTACCCCCTCGAGGAGATGAACCTCGACTGGGTAGCGGGGAGGGTACCGGCACCGAGCGTGGAGGAGATGGTGAAGGGGGCTCAGGGTAAGGTGGAGAGGGAGTACGGCCCCAACGCCTACTTCCAATACCCAAGAGTAGGTGGCATAGGCGCAATCCCAACCGCCTTCGCCAAGAGGGTCACCGACATCTCACTCAACTCGAACGTCCACGAGATACGCCACAACGGGAAGCGCCTCGACGTGCTCTACACTCGAAACGGGGAGCCGAAGAGGCTCGAGGCGGACCGAGTGCTATCCTCGGTCCCCCTCCCCGAGCTCGTGAAGATGATAAAGTCAGCCCCTGAGGAGGTCGTCAAGGCTTCTGAGAGGCTCGTCTACAACAGCCTTGCCTGCTTCAACATCGGCGTGGACCGCGAGGCCATCAGCGACAAGCACTGGTTGTACTTCCCAGAGAAGGAGTACATCTTCAACAGGATCAGCTTCCCCATGAACCTCTCGCCCGAGACAACCCCCAAGGGTAAGAGCAGCATAGTGGTCGAGGTCACATACAGGGGAGCCAAACCCGACCCAGGGGAGACGAAGGAGAGGGTAAGGGAGGGCCTCGTCCGCGCCCAGATACTCCGCGAAGACGACGAACTCGAGGTATTTGACACCTTGGACTTCAAATACGCCTACGTAGTATACGATATGCAGCATCGGGGAAACGTTAATCTGATCCAGACCTACCTAGAATCTCTCAGAGTCTCCTCCATGGGGCGGTTCGGAGAGTGGGAATACCTCAACATGGACAAGGCCATCCTCTCGGGGAAGAGAGCGGCGGAGGAAGAAAAAAGAAAATGATTACTGTAGTCGTGCCAACATACAACGAGGAGAAGAACATAGAGCGCTGCCTCCGAGCCCTGAACAATCAGAACATCCCGAGGGAATCGTACGAGATCATAGTAGTCGACGGCGACAGCAAGGACAGGACGAGGGAGATCGCCTCGAAGTACGCGGACAAAGTTATCCAGCAGGTGAGCTCCGGGGTCGGCGGAGCCCGAAACGACGGCGCGATGGCCGCGAGCGGGCAGATAGTCGCGACGACCGACGCCGACTGCATCCCAGACGAGGACTGGCTGCACACGATTCTCGAGGACTTTAGCGATGACGAGGTAGTCGCGGTCACCGGATACCTCGACCCGATGATCCCGGAGGAGATGGCGTGGATGAGGGGTGGGACCTACTACTACGCCTTCAAGGTCGCCAACGGCCTACGCTGGGCCGGCTCGAAGGTTGGCTACCACCACCTCTGCGGGGCGAACACGGCCTTCCGCAGGGACGCCTTCCTCAAGGTGGAGGGCTACAGGGACCTCGCCTACTCGGACGACGTAGAGATAGGCAGGAGGCTGAGGGCACACGGAAAGATGGCGATGGATGACCGCATACAGGTCGACTACTCCATCCGCCGCATCCAGAAGCTAGGCATCGCTAAGTACACCTGGATGATTATGAAGAACGACTTTAACGTCATAATCCTCGGCAACAAGCCCACGAAGGGCAGCTATGCCAAGCAGAATTATAACTAAAAGCGTGCGCGTCAGGTTGGATTGAGACTGAGATGTTATTATTGACGCGTTCAACTGCTGTCGGATATCTGACCGCGTCAGCTTTATGACTGAACTGACCAATTGCTTCGTATTCGGAGCTGATCTTTGCTTGACTATGATGAGATAAAAAGAAAATAATTAAAAGTTAATTCTAAAATCCTGCGCTTTGCCTAGTAAGAACAGAGACGGGGAGCATCCGACGATTGAGACTTTGATTAACGAGATGTCTCAGTCTAATCCGCATCATCGCGGATGTTGTTGGCTTTCTTTCGTGGGTTCCATACAATCCCAACTAGAGCTAATATTATTCCTACGACTGGTAGTCCAACGAGAGTCATAGAAAATCCTTTTAGAACAAGAAGGATGGCGCCTATCACGATGAGTATGCAACCCATTAAGATGAGTCTCAGTTTCATACTATTCATAATTTCACCTCCTCTCCCTATTCTATTGAATCGTTACTTCCATTTTGTTAATATCTCCTCTCTGCGGAATGTAGCCTTTGCAGCGTAAAGGAGAAACAAGTCAATTATCAAAAGAATCCCAGCAATGATGAGCAGGTTGCCAGCATCGCCGAGATTAATTAGACCAAGTTCACCAGCGACGTATATTCCTCCGAAGGGGAGCACCAACAGAAATCCAAACTGCTGCGCGACGCGAACATCGCTCACCCTCGCAGAGATGATGACATTCCATTCGACACTCATTACAGCTGCGAGAGGCACCATCAGAAAAAGGATGATGCCGGTATTCCAGTTGGGGAAAAAGTAGTAGCCCAAGGTGGCATATGTCGTCAGATCCATGAGAACCATGAAGAGTGCGGCTCCTCCTAAGATGGATGCTATCGGAGGTAGGAACGCCGAGATTCCCTTCCCAAGCAATATCTCCTCATCGGTCGTTGGGGTGGCCAGAAGCGGCTCTAGGCTCTTCTCGACTTTCTCACCGACGATGCTGTATGAGGCGAGAGTTGTCGGAATCATGCCTGCGAGGATGAGGTAGAAGAAAGAAAATGCTGGTAGAAGTATCGTAAGCACCGATGCTGGGATCCCGCTTGAACCGTTTCTATGTCCGGCAAGCTCGATCACAGCCGGGAAAAGTAATGAGACAATGAGGGGTATGATGAGGATTGAGTAGATTATGTTCTTCTTCTTGAAGAATACCTTGAAGTCCTTCGAAGCGATGATCCATGATTTTGAGAGTCTCATTTGGTCTGCCTCACTAGTTTCAGATAGGCGTCCTCCAGAGTTGAGCCAACTACAGTGACAGTTTGAATTTGGCCACCAGCTCGAACTAGTGTATCCACGATTATGGGATTCTCTTTTTCTGGATTTGTTACGTCGATGATCAGCTTGTTGCCGTCAGCGGCGATGTTCCCAATCGACAGCCCCTTCAATGCAGCAATAATTGCATCGTTTACCTGATCCAGCTGAATTTCGGTCTTCCTACCGCTTACCGACCGCTCGAGTTCCTCAGGGGTGCCCACAGCCATTAGTTTGGTGTTCAGTATCGCAATCCTGTCGCAGATCCTCTGGGCCTCATCGAGGTTGTGGGTGTTCAGAAATATTGTTCTTTTTTCCTTCTTGAGTTCGACTATGAAGTCTCTGACTGTTTTCGAGGCCTCTGGGTCTAGGTTCGCCGTCGGCTCGTCCATGAAAAGGACCTGCGGATCGTGCACAAGAGAACGTGCTATAGCGAGTTTCTGGCTCATTCCTTTAGAAAACGTACCTGCTGCGACATCCTTTTTCTCCCAGAGACCCAGCATCGTGAGCAAACGTCTGATGTTTTCCTTCCTTTGCCCTTCAGTGCAATCGTAGAGTTTCCCATAGAAGTCTAAGTTATCATATGCGCTTAATTCATTGTAGAGACCAACGTTGTCTGGAACGATTCCAATTAGCTTCCTGATCTTTAAGGAATCCTCCTTATTACTCACGTCGTAATCTGAGATCCTTGCCTCTCCGCCGGTCTTTGATATGAGGCAGCTTAGGATTCTCACAGTGGTCGTCTTCCCTGCACCGTTGGGCCCGAGGAAACCAAATACCTCTCCCTCTTTAACATTGAAGGTGAGTCCATCTACCGCCGTTATTTCGCCGAACTTCTTAGTGAGATTCTTTGTCTCGATCAATTAGTGTCATTCCTACGGGTGTGTCTATTTAATTTGATAAAAGAGTCAAGGAACCATATAATCTTCATAGCAATCATCTATCCCAAGGAAGTAAGTGCTTCCACTTTGTATCCTTGTAAACCAGCCAATACCAGAGGTTAATCATAATCGGTACCATCGTCACAATAATGACCAATGAAACAAAATACCATGTCAGATCCTCTAGATGATTCATAATATGATGAAATACAATAATATCCGTTGCTGAAACCACTATGAAGATGATGATTACAAATCTCGCGAAGAGACCAGGCTTATGGGTTCCAGTTGCACTGATCCTTAGAGCTTCCTTTCCTTCATCAGTCAGTGTGTAAGCTCCATCCGAAGATTGGATTACTAA
This sequence comes from Candidatus Bathyarchaeota archaeon, assembly GCA_963769425.1. GTDB lineage: Archaea > Thermoproteota > Bathyarchaeia > TCS64 > TCS64 > UBA8941. The sequence goes on from CAVYLP010000006.1 coordinate 281,353, forward strand.
GCCCTGTAATTTACTTAGGTGAAACTGTAGGAGGCCGCTGCTCTCAATACCGAGGGCCTTCTTCATCTCAGAAAATTCTCGAGTGGAGTTGTTTAGCAGTTCAAGGATCCTGATTCTCGTGGGGTGACCTAATGCTTCGAAAAGCTCTGCCCTATCGACATTGAAGCTGTTCCCCGATCCTTCACTGCCCATGATTAGGAAGTTGCTCGGGCTGTTAATAATACCTCATTCATTGACCATATTAAAGAATATTTGAATGTTTGAACTTCATGAAGTCAATGAAAGGCGATATCAAGTGAGACGCGCGCTATACACTCAATAAATAGAAAGAGAGAATCTCACCAATAATAACTAGAAAAGACGGAGGGGCTAAGGACCTGGGGTTCTTACTTTCTGCAGACCCAGTTCAGGTCCTTGTCGGCCTTGATGTGTGGGCTCGCGGGGTCAACCATTATGACCTCGTACCACTTGTTCACGCCGTCCTGCCAGACCCAGTAGCTGTTCAGCACTTCAAGGTTGATGAACTTCTTTGAAGCGCGCTGCTCGGCTATGAGTTGTATGCTCTTCGCGGGGGTGAACTTCGTCACACCCATCTTCTTTGGCCTGCGGCCTAGGATGGCTCTGAGCTTGTGTGCGCCACCGCGGCGGACGCGTACGCGTACCACCACTATGCCTTTCTTGGCCTTGTAGCCAAGCCTGTGGGCGCGGTCTAGACGCGTCGGCTTATCGACCCTGTTGACGGCGGGCTGCCGCCTCCAGGCGACGACGCGCTGGCGCATGAGATCCTGCACGTAGCTCTTCGCCGGACGTTTCCAAGCCTCTTCGAGGTGCCGGTACATTGACGGATTCTCCTTTGCGAAGCCTTAGAGAAGTTCGCGGCCTAATAAATGTAATGGGGTACCGCTTCAACGGGTGATTAGTCCGTCGACGGCTAGGTGGCGTCTCTGGCGAAGATAGACAACAGGAATGCTCTTCTCCCTCAGCAGCCTCCTTAGCTCGGAGTCCGTCGTCGCCACAACACTGCCGCCACTGGCGGCGAGACGGATAAGGTGCTTATCCACCTCCTCCCCAGGCTTCAGTTTCTCGTCGAGGATGGTGATCCTCTCCGCAAAAGCCAATGCGAAATCTATCTCCTTCTCCTCACCCGGCTTCACCCGGGTCTTAAGCCACCTAAGTTCATCAACGATCGCTGTTGTTGTGGCCAGTTTGAAAGAGGACTCGATGATCCGGTTCAGCTCTGCCTCGACGTCGACGCCGAACCTTATGGATACCATCAGAAAGTTTGTGTCCAAAAGGACCAGGGTCGGCTCCCTAGTGGGCATTAGCCGCTCAGGGCTCCGGCTCCGATGAGTCGCCAGCGCCCGTCTATCCTTCTGCTAAGCGCCACGCGGTCCGTCTCCTCGCCGCAGATGGGTATGCTGAGTTTCGCCTCGAGGTAGTCCTTCTTTACGAGTGTCACGTCCGCCATCGTCTTGGATGTGCCGACGTTGAGTAGAAGCTTCTCACCCTTGGCGATGCTCGCCACCTTCTCCTGCTCCTTGCTGCCGACGACACTTCCGAAGAGCTTGACCTTCATGGACAACTCGTCCCTTACCGGGGGCAACGTCCCCGGCTTACCCAACATACTCCCTACTAGTCCGTCGCTCTTGCTTAGGCTTGGGTCGAGGAGGGTGCCGACGCCAACTAGACCGCCGGGTATAGCCTCCTCCACGGTTGTGCCGCCGATGTGGAGGCTCGTGATCTCGGTGACCAGCTCCCTCATCTTGAGCTTGTTCTTGTCCCTGGTAGGGAGGCCGGGCTTTATCTCGACCTCGTCGCCAACCTTGAAGCTTCCCTGATAGATGCTTCCACCGAGAACGCCTCCACTCAGATCGTCAATGATCGTACCGGGGTTGTTTACGTCAAAGCTCCTGACTATGTGCATGCGCCCAGGCTTGTTGGGGTCCCTCTTCGGAGTGGGGAGGTATTCCTGTATCGCTTGGAGGAGCATGTCTATGTTGATGTTGTGTTGCGCGGAGACGGGGATTATGGGTGCCTCCTCCGCGACTGTGCCTTCGACGAACTTCGCTATGTCGTTATAACTCCGTATGGCGTCGTCGCGCTTAACGAGGTCGATCTTATTCTGTACAATGATTATGTTCCTGAGCCCCAGCGTATCGATGGCGGCGAGGTGCTCCCTCGTCTGCGGCTGTGGGCACTTCTCGTTAGCGGCGATGACGAGGATAGCCCCGTCCATGACTGCTGCACCGGAGAGCATTGTTGCCATCAGTATCTCGTGGCCGGGGGCGTCCACGAAGCTGATGGCGCGCTGGAACTCCGCCTTCTTACCGCATGCCACGCACTCCGTAGAGGTGCAGAAGCACTTTGGTTCCTCGCAGTCGGGGCACTTGAATATGGCGAAGTCAGCGTATCCGAGCTTGATGGTGATACCCCTCTTCAGCTCCTCGCTGTGCTTGGAAGCCCACTGCCCAGTGAGGGCCTGAACGAGCGTCGTCTTACCATGGTCAACGTGGCCGATCGTGCCTATGTTGACCTCGGGTTGCTTAGGTAGGCTAGGTATATCCACTTCCCCCGTGCAAACTCAAACAGTGATCCGCCTCCTCTTAAATACATTTATTGAACCTCACTGAGTCCCAAGACGCCTAGCGCAAAGGAACTTGCAGAAGAGGGGCGAACGAGAATGTTACAATTTTTTATAATAGCTATGCAGATCTAAAAGGAACTCTTGTTAGGTTTCTGGGAACTTGCGCCGAGGTTCGCAAACGCCTTCGTCACCATAGCGCTTGCTATACTACTCCTCAACATCTACAGAAAAGGTCGAAAAGACTTTTATCTGCTCTGGAGCCTCGGCTACCTCCTCTACGGGGCAAACATTTTCACGAGGACCTTCCTCCCCGAAGGGGGGGTAGTGCCGTTCATATTGCTAACGGGCGGCTTCACCCTGATCCTTGTAGGAATCGGCAGGCTCATAAACGGGGTAAAGAGGATGCTGATTCTCTCCGCCTCGATCCCGGTCGTCATGATCATTGTTTCCGTAACGACGGGATCCGAGAGGTTTGGCTGGCTGATATCAATCATACCATACCTGCTGGTTGGGGTCGGCCTGCTGATTATAAAGAATAGGCACCCAGTCGATTTTAATCTGCTCATCGTGGGCTGGATGATTCTACTATTCATAAACTTGGCTCTCGCCTTCAACTGGATGAATGCGGGCTACGTCGATGTTATGGCAATCTTCGCTAAGCTGGTCATATTCTACGGGATGACAACGCCCCACTTCTCGTTCCTGGTAGACGACCTCAAGAGGTTCCTAATCATGGGGATGCCGACCAACTACAGCAATGGGCTCCAGTTCGATAGCTGCGTCCTGGTCACATCTACGAGGGGACAGAAGGCAAAGGAGATCAAGTGGATCGTTGACAGGGTGAACGACAACGTAAGACGTGGCGTAAGGAGTATTCTCGTGTCGACTTACGACCTCGTATCACCCACGGATGTGAAGACCGCAGGGATGGAGGGGGATAACATTTACCTGGTGCGAATGGTTACTGGGAATCGCAGGGCTCCGAAGACGTTCGAGCAGCACGTGATGACCATCAACGACGACATCAATCAACTCGATCTACTCTTCACGGACGTAGTCAACTACTCTATCGACAGGAAGATCTGCTGCGAAATAATAGTGTACTCGATTTCAAACCTCATACACACGCATGGCTGGAAGAGAGTCTACTCGTTTGCAATCTCAAAGATCCCGCAGATCAAGGGGAGCAGGGTCTCCCTGCTCTGCTTCTACTATCCCGAGACCCACGAGGACCCAACTGAGGCGTCGAAGTTCGAGAGGTTAGCGGACAGGATAGTGACGATCAGATAGACTACAACAGGATGATTGAGATGTTCACCGAGTCGCTGTTGAGGGTCATGAAACCACTGCTTGAATCGAATGCACTCGGTTTTCTGCGCGAGGCAGACATCGCGGGAAAGCAGAGGACCCTAATTGAGAGGAGAGCTAGGGAGTTCGCCTCGTGTAGGATCGGAAAAAAGCTTGGAATACACTCAGGTGTTGACTGGGGGAAGATGCCCCTAACCACCTACAGCTTCTACTACCCCTACTTCAAGAAGCCCAGTTCAGGCGATCTCTTGTACCCGCTTGAAAACTATGTTCGGGCACACACGAGCGGGACGATGGGGCGCCCGAAGAGCTTCCTCCTCCCGAAGACGGCCCTGCAGGATAATCTCCGGAAAACCGGTCTGACGTTCATGCTCCTCTGCACCCACGACGGGGAGCGGATACGCTTCGAGGTGGGGGACGTCATATACCGAAACGCCCCTGGAGGCACCTTCCTATCCGGATTCATGCACCAAGAGGCGAACTCGATAGCCTCGAAATGGGTTAAGTCGGTACCCTCGGATGAGCTCTCCTTCAAAGACAAGGTGGAGTACTTCATCCAGCACTACAAGGAGGTGGACGTTGCCTACATGAACGTCCCTACGCTCCTCGAGGAGGTTTACCCTCGGATCGGTGAGGAGCTGCATCTCAAGGGTTTCTACACCCAGGACAGGTCGGCGGCGATAATGAAGGAGAAGATCAGGAGGGTGACGGGGGGCTACCCGAAGGTCATCTATGGGTCGACGGAGACAATGTTCTCGGCTCTCCCCTCGATTGAGCACCCGGGCGGGTTCTTCTTCGACTGGAGGGTGATCTACCCGGAGTTCATCCCGGAGGAGAAGGCTATAGTTACAGACGCAGGGAGGATAGACGAGCCCCCAGAGATGGTCAAAATGACCGATGTCGAGGTCGGTCATCGGTACCAGCTTGTCGCGACGCCCCTGAGGAATGACCTCAATAGGTACGTCATGCCGGACATAATGGTGTGCATTGATTCTGGAGATAGTGTACTCGGTTCCGAGGCGCCCATATTCACCTACTACGCCCGCTGCGACAAATTAATAATGCTGCATAACTTCACCAGAATCGCTGAGGAGGAACTCGTACAGATCCTTAGGGATTCAGGAGTCCCCCTCGTTGACTTCACGGCGAGGAGGGAGATGGAGGGGACGCGGGACTACATGAAGATCTATATCGAACTGTCGAAGCCTATGGAGGAGAAAGCTGTGAAGAAACTCATAGATGAGCAGCTGGTAAGCTTCGACAAGGATTGGAGGGACTTGAAGAGTTACTTGAAGTATGACCCGTTGAAGGTCCAGATCATACCTAGGGGTTCGTTTAGTCGCTATCTCGACGCCCGCGGTGGGCTGCCGAAGGTTGAGAGAATCGAGATGCGTGACGAGAATCTCAACCTCTTACTTGAATCATCGCAGAAAAAGAGCCGTAGGAGGGTTAGACCAAGACCTTCTCCGTGTTGAAGACTTGGATGCCCCTCGTCGTGATTGTGTAGCTTCTAGGCTGTTCATCGAACTGCACGCCTCTCATTTTATCAATCCTAATCGTCTTGATGAGGTTGTAGTCTCTCAGGTCTTTTGTTAGGAGGATTACGCCGTCGGCGAGGAACTGCTCCATGTAGAAGTCACCCTCCTGTGGGGCAGCCTCCGAAGTCACAATCGAGCTGCAGCCGAGTTTTCGTAGCGACTCGAAGAGTTCACCGATGACGTAGCGCTTCCGCCCGGATCTCGGTTCGTGGATGACGAGGCTAGTAAGAGGGTCGATGAAGACCCACTTTGCCTTCAGCGAATTGGCGGCATCGATTACGGTCTTGATTGTGAATAGCTCGGTGTCGCCCGTTTCACGGTCCCGGGCGTTCACCATGTTTGCTCCCGGGATCATGAAGAGGTCGAGGGTCTTCAGCAGCCCCTTCTTCTCCCACTCGTCGAGGTTCCAGCCGAAGTTCAGCATGTTCTCCTTGATGTTGGTTAGGGGCTCCTCGAGGGTCGCGAATACACATGGTTCCCCGCGGCTGAGGGCCTGCATCATGCATTGGATTGTGAGGATGGTCTTGCCTGCCCCAGGGCCACCGCATGCGAGGACCACCCTACCTTCCTGTAGGCCCCCACCGAGCATCTCGTCGAAGCCACTAATGCCGGTCGCTAGGAGTTTCATCAGCGCTCCTCCTTGATGATAAATAGGGAGATGTGGACTTAAGCTTATGATCCGATAAATTGAAAGTTAATTATTTTAGCTGATGAAGAAGGGGAGTAGGGTTACTCTTTTTTCTCTTCCACGGGTTTCTCGGCGGCGGTCTCGGTTGCCTTCTCCGTCTTCTTCTTGCCCTTGGGCTGGCCCGCTATTGAGAGGTTGATGAATTTGGAGTCCAGGCTTATTGTGTTGCCGCGGATTACCTTCCTCCTCCTCTCCCCCTCAGCCTTTGGATGGAAGCCGACGCCGCCACTCAGAATGATGTGAGACTTCGCCGTGCCGTGTATGTCGGGGCGCATAGGTATGCCGTCCTTGTCGGTTCCCCCGGTGATCTTGAGCTTGTATCCTGCCATGTTGGCGACGGAGCCGTCGACTACCTCGCCTATCTTCTTGCCGATGAGCGGTGACATCCTGGCGTCCTCTAACTCGACCTTCTGGCTCTTCCCTGTCGAAGGGTCGGACACGATCAGCAGTGGCATTGTTCTTCTTCTCCTATACGGCCCAGAGTGGGTCCTTCTTTCTCTTTACTTCTATGAGTTCCGAGAGGGCCTTGTTGGCGTTCTCAGTCAGGCGCGTGGCGAACTTATGCCGCAACGCCCTGGCATCTTTCTCTGGAACGTCCACGTAAAGGACATCTCGCTCTTTTATATGTCTACCGACGATGGGCGCGGGCATCGAGACGGCTACCTCCTTGCCCTCCTCAGCCTTGCTGACGGCCGCGCCCTGGTCCTGAATCTGGGTCAGGCGCCCCAGCCCCTCGTTCTCCCTGTTGACCATGATGGAGTTGGGGATGAGAACGCCTGCCTCGACTCGAACGCCGAAGATGGCTGGCTTCGCTCGGCGGAAGATGTAGCCTTCGAGTATCTGGATCTTAGCGGGCTGGACGAGGGTCTCGAACTCCTTGCGTGCCTTCGCCTCGCGCTCCCCCTCCATCCAGTTGACATAGTCCTCCATCAGGTTGTAGATTATGTCGTTTTGGAAGATCTTGATGCGCTGCTCCTCGGCCTCGGCCGCGGCGTCGGGGGGGAGCTTCACATTGAAGGCGAGGATGGCGCCGTAGAGGGGCTCCTCGTATCGGACGGACGCGGACTCCATGACGTCCCGGTGGCTTATGTCGCCGATGTCGGCGAGGCGGATTGGGATGTCCCTCGCCCTTAGGCTCTCTACGAGCGCCTCCAGGCTACCGAGGGTGTCGGTCTTCACTATGATGCCCGTCTTATCCGTCTGGACCTTGACGCTCTCCATCTCCCTCCTGATGTCGGCGAAAGCCTGCTCCTGAGTCATGCCTTCTCCGACGACGATGAGGGGGGAACCTGGCAGCGCGTCCTCGATGTTGGGGGCTGATATCTTGATGCCGGCCGCGGCGGGGACCTCGGTGATTGTCGTGAACTTCTTCTTGGGGTCTCTGATCTCGTCGAGCGGCTGGGGCATGAGGAGGGCGCGAATCTTTGTGGCTATCGGCCCGTTCTTGCCGCCGATGACTATCGTGTCCTCTGCCTTGAGGACACCATCGTAGATTATGGCGTTAAGGGTGTGACCGAGACCGATCTCCTCGCGGACCTCGAGGACGGTGCCCTGTGCACGCCCCTCGGTGACTGTGAGCTTGTCCTGCATATACTGCTGAGTGAGGCCGATGAGGACCGCGAGCAGCTCGCCGACTCCCTCACCCGTCTTAGCACTTACGGGCACGATGGCGACGTTCCTCGTGAAGTCGCGTACCCTGTCGAAGCGCTCGGAGCTTATCCCCTCCCTGCTGAGGACTCCCATCATGTTGTAGAGCCTGTTGTCGAGGTCCTCCTGGACGAGCTGCTGCTGCTCGGCGTATGTCTGTAGGAAGGCGATACCCTCCTTGGGGCGCCAACCCTCTATACGGTCGATCTTGTTGGCCGCGATGATGAATGGCGTCTTGCGGCTCTTGAGTATGCGTAGGCTCTCGTATGTCTGGTTCTCGAAGCCGTGCATGACGTCGATGACTAGGATGGCAATGTCAGCGACGCTACCTCCACGGCGGCGCAGGTTTGCGAAGGCCTCGTGGCCGGGGGTGTCGACGACGAGTAGTCCGGGTATCTGGATGTTGACGTTGAAGCCCTTCACAAGCTTCTGGGTGATGGCGACGAGGGTCTCGAGTGGGAAGTAACTGGCGCCTATCTGCTGGGTCATGCCACCTGCCTCGCGAAGCTGGACGGCCGTTCCCCTTATCTTGTCAAGTAGGCTCGTCTTCCCAGTGTCGACGTGGCCGAGCATGCAGACTATGGGTTGGCGGATCGGCATAACAAGCTCCCGTCTAATTTCGCCTGTGGCTTTGCCTATTAACCTATCTGAGTTTAAAAAATGTGGGCTACGCGACCTTCATCGGTGAGGGGGGCGGGGTCTTCCCGAACATCGCCGACTGGAGGCTCGTGGGCTTCACCTTCTCGAAGGCCGCCTCGAAGTGGCGTGAGTAGACCTTCAGCTCCTCCTTGTGTTTCTTCGCGTCATCAGGGTTCGGGTGGGCCGCGAGGTGGTCGTTTATCGCGGCTATGCTCGCCGCGCTGCAGACCGCCGCTAGCTCGGCGCCGGTGTACATCTCCGTCTCCTCCGCGAGCCTGTCCACGCTCACATCCTCCGCGAGGGGCATCCCTTTTGTATGTATTCGGAGAATGGCCTTCCGAGCCTCCATGTCGGGGGGCGGGATGAAGAGCATCCTGTCGAAACGCCCGGGGCGGAGGAGGGCGGGGTCAACCATGTCGGGGCGGTTCGTCGCTCCCAACACAGTCACGTCCTTCAACTCCTGCAGACCGTCGAGTTCGGTGAGTATCTGGCTCACCATCCTCTCGGTGACACCGGAGTCGCCGAGGCTGCTACCCCTACCTGGGGCCATTGCGTCTATCTCGTCGAAGAAGATTATGCAGGGGGCCGCGGTGCGTGCTTTCCTGAATATCTCTCTCACACCCTTCTCCGACTCGCCGACCCACTTGCTGATGAGCTCGGGGCCCTTAACGCTGATGAAGTTGACGCCACTTTCGGTAGCGACTGCCTTCGCGATGAGGGTCTTGCCCGTGCCTGGTGGGCCATAGAGGAGTATCCCCTTCGGGGGCGTCGCGGCTGCGTGCTCGAAGAGCTCCCTGTACATGAGAGGCCACTCCACAGCCTCCCGCAGCTCGTCCTTCGCTTCCTGTAGGCCGCCAACGTCATCCCAGTGGACGTTTGGGCTCTCGACGAGCACCTCGCGCAGGCTGCTAGGGTGGACCTCGTGCATGGCATCTTCGAAGTCCTGCATGGTCACGATTATCTTGTTTAGTAGCTCGGCGGGTATGCTCGCCAGGCTGAGGTCGATCTCGGGGAGTATGCGGCGGAGGCTGCTCATGGCTGCCTCCTTGCTGACTGCCTCTAGGTCGGCTCCGACGAAGCCGTGTGTCCTGTCCGCTATAGCGTCGAGCTTAACGTCCTTCGCGAGGGGCATACCGCGGGTGTGTATCTGCAATATCTGGAGTCGCCCGTTGCGGTCGGGGAGCCCGATCTCGATCTCCCTGTCGAACCTGCCGGGACGGCGCAGGGCTGGGTCTAGTGCATTCGGGCGGTTCGTGGCTCCGATGACGACGACCTTGCCCCTCCCTTCTAAGCCATCCATGATAGTTAACAGCTGGGAGACGACGCGCTTCTCCACCTCGCCGCTGACCTCCTCTCTCTTCGGGGCGATGCTGTCAATCTCGTCGATGAAGATGATGCTGGGGGCGTTCTCCTGTGCTTCCTTGAAGACCTCGCGAAGCCTCTCCTCTGACTCGCCGTAGAACTTGCTCATAATCTCGGGTCCGCCGATGCTGTAGAAGTTGGCTTGGGTCTCGTTGGCGACCGCTTTCGCGAGCAAGGTTTTACCTGTGCCCGGTGGTCCGTGTAGGAGCACGCCCTTTGGAGCCTCGACACCGAGGCGCTCGAATATCTCCGGGTGCTTCAGCGGGAGTTCTATCATCTCCCTGACTTTAGATATCTCCCTGTTCAGGCCGCCTATGTCCTCGTAGCTGATCTTGGGGACGCTGCCTTGTGTCTTCGGGGCTTTGTCGGTAAATTCTATCTCGGTGTCGCCGTCGACCACAACGGCGTCCGCCTGCGGCTGCGCGGAGGTGACGATTAGGTCGACGCGTCTCCCCATGATGTTCAGGGGGATGATGCTGCCCTTCGAGACGACGCGTCCCTCTAGTAGCTGGGCTAGGTAGCCCTCGCCTCCCTCGATCCTCAGGGGCTCGGTTGGGTAAAGGGTGAGCTTCTCAGCCGATTTCGCCTCAACGCGACGAACGGTTACGCGGTCGTCCAGACTGACCCCCGCGTCGTTGCGTAGGTTGCCGTCTATCCTGATTATGCCCTTCCCGTAGTCGTTCATCTGGCCAGGCCAGATTAGGGCGTACGCCTTCTTCTTGCCAGTTATCTCTATGACCTCGCCGGCGCGCCAGTCGAACCTGTTGACGAGCTCGGGGTCTACGACGGCTATGCCTCTGCCCGCGACGTTCTGCGGTGCCTCGGATACTCTAAGTGTGATGTTCTCCATATTTATTCCTCCTCGAAAATCGTTAAAAAACAGGTCTACTTGACCTGAACGTTGACGCCCCTCGGGGACTCTGGGCCCTTCTTCTTGAAGATGACCTGTAGTATCCCGTTTGTGTAGCTGGCGTCGGCGGTGTCGGGGTCGACCTGTACACCGAGGGGTACCTCGGCGCTGTAGGGCTTCCCCGAGTTGTTGGCGGTTATTGTCACGTTCTCCTCGGTGGCGCTGACCTTGATGCTCGACTTGTCCGCGCCGGGCATCTCGGCGACCACCTTCACGGTCCCCTCCTTCTCGTCGACTGAGACGTCTACGAGGGGCTCGCGGACGCCCAGCTGCAGGTGGCCTCCCCTCGGCTTGACGTTGCCGAACTCCTTCACGTGCGGCTTACCGTCTGGGCCGATGTTGACCTGGTATCCGTAGTACCACGTCCTCGCGTCGGGGTCTTTCTGCATCTCGTCCCACATCTTGCTCATGTTCTCGTCGATTCCCCAAAAGTCCCTGAGGATGTCGTCCCAGGGGGCTCCGAAGGGGCTTCTCCTGCTTCTCCACGTCATATTTTTCACTGCCCAGGTGTATGTATGGCCCCCTAATAAATATTGTGGCATTTTGTCATATGTTTGACATAAGGTAATGTTTTAAAGGGGGTGTCATAAGGGTTAAATCGCCAACTACGTGTGACAGACACATGTCGGGGCACTCCAGCGTTCAGGACGTCGTGCGGGTGATCGTTACCCGCAACCCGTACCTCTACCGCGGGCTGAGGATGAGGGTTGTCAACTACAGCGCCCTCGCCCGCTACATCCAGGAAGAGGTGCAGAGCACCTTCGGCGACGACGTCGACGCCAACACCATAGTCACCGCCATCATGAGGCTGAGCAACCAGCTCATGGAGCCGGAGGAGCCAAGGAGCCCACTTGCGGGGAGCATGATTAACCTCGTCACTGGCATATCGGAGGTGCTCATTAAGGCCCCACCGGTGAGGCATACAGAGATCGTTGAGCGGATCATGAAACTGGGCGTCTTCGACAGCTACATGTTGAGCCTCCACCAGACTCAAGGGGGGATTAGGCTGTTCACAAACTCCCCTGACGCGGAGAGAGTCTCGGAAGAGTTGAGGAACGAGGGGGTCGAGGTTAGTGGCGGTTTCGCGGAGCTGCACCTCAGGATGCCCCCCTCCATGGACGGCGTCGAGGGCGTACTCACCATGATCATCGACGTCCTCTCCCAGAACGGGGTTCACGCGATTGACGCGAGCCTCTCAGGGGAGGATCTGAGCCTGATACTCAGGGAAGATGACGCGGGCAGGGCCTTCGAGTCACTGAGGGCACTGTCGAAGTAGTCGGTTAGGTCGCCTCGGGCTTCTGCTGGCGCCTCGATATGAATATTATTGCTATAATACCGATGGAGGAGACGACAGCGACGGTCTCGAACGTTGCTTGGAGTCCCCAGATTTGCGCGATCGCCCCGAGGATGAGGGGGCTCAGCACGTTGCTCACGTTCCCGAAGCTTGAGTAGACACCCATAGCAGCGCCCCGATGCTCGGGCGACGCCTCCTGGGCTACGTAGACGTTCCCAGAGGTCAGGAAGACCCCGTAGACTATCCCGAGGAGGGCGAGGATTGAGATGAGGGCAGCGAGGGTGGTGGAGGCGGCGAGGACGAAGTAGAGGAGGGCGGAGAGGGCGAGACTCAGTGTCATGAGTCTAAGGGCGGTCCTCCCTCGTGACACTGCGCCGGCGGGGAACCTGATCGCGGTTGACACGAGTCCACGAACCGTGAAGCTGAGCCCGATATCCGAGGAGTTGAGGCCGACGAAGACACCGTAGAGGGGGTAGAACGTCATGAGGGCCGAGTACATGAGTGTATTAACGAAGTTTGAGACGCCTGCGGCTAGGACGCGGGTGTCGCTGATCGCTTCCCGTAGGCTAATTCCGTGGGTCTCAAGCGCCCTCCTGGCTGGCTCCTTCCCGGAAAAGACAAGACAGATGAGGCCCACGAAACCGAGGAGGCTACTTATAGCGAAGGCAGCGTAGTAGCCCCAGCTAGTGGAGGCGAAGCCCCCGAGGATGGGGCCGAGGGTGAAGCCTGAGCCCATCGTCGTCATATAGAGCCCCTGCAGGAGTGAGCGCCTCTTCGCCGGGGCAGCCTCAGAGACCCAGATGAAGCCTATGCTGAACGTTGACCCTTGGGCGATGCCGAGTAGAAGGCGCGCGGCGAGGAGGTGTATTGGCGCCCGGGATATGGTGTAGATGAGTGGCACGGCGATGAATAGAACGTAGCCGAGGGCCATCACGCCGCGGCGCCCGATCCTGTCGGAAATGCTTCCTATCGGCACGCTGAGGAGGACCATGGCGACGCCGACGGCTGAGCCGTAAACTCCGATCATGGCGAGGTTGGCGCCGAGCCCTTCCGCGAAGGCGGGGAAGATTGGGATCACGACGCTGTGGCTTGCGTCCGCGAAGAAGATGGCCACGCAGACGACGACGGCCCCCCAGAAGCTGCGCCTCTCCCCGGGGGACAGATCCGAGAGCATTCTCCTGAATGGTTGGGGATGGAGTTTAGAAGCCTTACCCCCGAGCCGAGACATTCAAATCGATCGGGGAGTTTTCAAGTTAACTCACATTCTCAGAGCTCTGGTTAAGGATGTCGAGGACACTCAACGTCTTGCCATTGAATATGTTCGTCATTTCCTGGCATCAAACTTCTCAAGGTATGGTTCGACTAGACGGAAGCACCCACGCGGTGGAGAAGTAACATACCAATAAAACGTGGATACCCGTAACTCGGTTTTTATCATGTCTGAGGGTCAGGTCGATCTCTGTAGGAAGGGTTCGAGCCCCGACTGACTCATAGCACCACCCGATGTGAACTCGACGATCCTTCCGAGGAGCGCCGACAAACCTAAAACGTAGAATGCCCCGCTGCTCCTCAGAAGCAGGGACGGCCCTTTCACCCCAACCACCTCCCCGGCCACCATAAGGTTATCCTCAACCCTGAGGTGGATGGGTCTCTGATTCATCGGCGGGATGTTGTAGTGAGAAGCTAATATCCAGGGATTTTCGGTAATACGCTGATCCTCGGAGGCTAGGGGATGCACCTTATCTCTTGTTGCTTCAAGCAGGGCCAGGGCCTGCTTCGTCTTATCTACGCCCCCAGGGACCGTGGTCTTGGCCTCGCCTCGGACAGACTCGGCCACTCCAAGCTGTGTGGAGATCATGTGCTCCAGCCTCCTGACCTCGGACCCGTTACCGGTGAGGACGCGGAGGGCAGCATCTGCCCCCTGCTCCACCCAGCGAGTTACGAACCTATCCTCACGCGTGACCCCAACTTTTAGTCTCGCGCCGAACACGGCGAGATAGACGAATGCCTTTGAGCTCATGCACGCTTCACGGACGGACTCCAACGCGGTGCAAGTATCACCCCTGCAGCGGAGGCAAGGCGTTGCTGTGTCCCTCGCCTGACAAGATGGACACTGTGAGTAACCGTGGGAGAGGGAGGACGTGGGGCAAGGCGTAAGTCTCCTCCACCCGTTCTCGGTGAGCTTGTGATAGCCGACGCATCGGCGCCCCGGTTGGACCTTAATGCTGAGCTCCGAGCCGCGTGTGAGGGGGAAGTTCATGTAGCCGTGGTCGTGTAGGAGGAGGTTGCAGGTGTAGAGCCCGTCGCGCTCCTTCCAATCGAGGGCGGAAACGAGGGAGGGACTCATGAGGATTGACTCAGCAAGCCTGCTAAAGTCTATTACGATTGGATAATGCTCGACGAGAGCATCACTTATCGGAGTACCTCTCCCTGAGATAAGACAGGGCGTGCCTCCCGAACTCCGCTATGAACTTCTCCTCGTCTGGGCTACTGCTCCCGATCTCCACCTCGGTGAAGCCGAGAGCGATGATCCTCTCGATCTTCCCTATGAGTCCGTCCATGTCAGTGTAGACGTTCCCCGCGAGCTTTCGCGGGTCGACGCCGACCCTTAGCCTGTCGAGCTCCCGCGGGTCCGGTATATCATTGCCGTTGTGGACGGGGAGCCACCTGCTGGTCGAGGCGAGTGCCTTGTCGTAGTCCTCGTCGTAGGAGGCGCTGACCTCGATCATCCTCGGCATATCCTGTGGGTTTCTCCCACTCTCCTTGACTGCCTCCTCGAACTGACTGATGATCTTGGGCAGGTGCTCCTCGTCGCTGTTTGTAAGGAGGCCGTCCCCTAACTGACCAGCCAACTTGACAGCCTTGGGGCCGGAGGCCGCGAAATAGAGTGGTATCTTACCCCTCGGCTTCGTGTAGAGCCTCGCCTGATTCAGCCTGAAGTGTTTCCCATCGTAGTCTACAAAGTTCCCTTCCCAGAGGGACTTGATTATAGTCACGGCCTCCGCCGTCATCTCAAGCCTCTCCTCGTGGGGAGGCCAGATGACGCCGGGGTTCGCCATTGGCATCTCGTTCATCGCCTCTCCAGTACCGATGGCGAGGAATATCCTGCCAGGGTAGAGCTCCCCTAGGGTGGCGAAAGCCTGGGCGACGATCGCTGGGTTGTACCTGTGGATGCATGTGGTGACCCCGGTTCCCAGCCCGACCCTGTCAGTCCTCGCTCCAGCGGCTGACAGCCAGATCCAGGCGTGCCCCGCGTGTCCGTCCCTATGGAACCATGGGTGGAAGTGGTCGTCTATGCAGATGAAGTCGAATCCCTGCACCTCTGCAAGGGCGGCAAAGTCTAGTAGGCGGCTCGGCTGATACATCTCGTCATCCGCATGGTACCCGAATCTGACCGACATACTGAATCAACTTAATGCTTTTATCCTAATTTATTAAAGAGAATCACCGGGTTGAACAGTGGCTAGGTAAATCTGGGATAATCAAGCGTTCTTGGATGTCAGACTTTCACCGATGCGGCGTCCACACGCGACGCCTAAAGAAAGAACGTGTCCAACAAAGGACTTGATAAATAGTTGCGCGCGTATCGGAATCAGTATTCAGGGGAACTTTCCGTGAAGAAGCTGATCAACAGACCAGGTGATGAAGTTAGAGAGATGCTGGAGGGAATGGTCCTCGCCTATCCGGGGATCATTAGGAAGATCCCTGAGTGGAACACGCTTGTTAGGCCCGAGGCTCCAATAGTGGGTAAGGTTGCGTTGGTGAGTGGTGGTGGTAGTGGTCATGAGCCCGCCCACGCGGGTTACGTTGGCATGGGGATGCTGACCGCTGCTTGCTGTGGTGAGGTCTTCACTTCACCGCCTGTCCCCCAGATCCTCGCCGCGATAAAGGCCGTTGAGGGGGGTGTGGGTACGCTTCTGATAATAAAGAATTACTCGGGGGATGTGATGAACTTCAGGGCAGCCGCGCAGATTGCGCGGAGCAGTGGGGTAAGAATCGACTGGGTCATCGTCAACGACGACGTGGCTATCGATAAGCCAGAGCTACGTAGGGGTATCGCGGGGACAGTCTGCGTTCAAAAGTGTGCCGGGGCGAGGGCTGAGGAGGGCGCAACGCTTGATGAGGTAAAAGCAGTTGCTCAGAAGGTCATCGCTAACGTAAGATCCATGGGCTGTGCCATCACTCCATGCATTGTGCCTAGGGCGGGAATATCAAGCTTCGACCTTGGGTCGGACGAGATGGAACTGGGGACAGGGATACACGGCGAACGCGGCGTGAAACGAGTAAAGATGATGACCGCTGACGATGTCGCCGACACCCTAACGAATGCCTGCGCCAAGGACTTGGGTCTGCAGTCAGGTGACGAGGTTGCAGTCCTCGCTCAAGGAAACGGGGGGACTCCTTACATGGAGAAGCTCATCTTCTACAGGCGGGTTCACAAGAACCTGATCGAGAAGGGAGTCAAGATCCAAACGTCTTGGATAGGCGAGTTCATGTCGTCACTTGAGATGGCTGGAGTCTCAGTCACCCTCCTTAAGTTGGACGACGAGCTGAAGAGACTCCTAGCGGCGCCGTCGGAGACGATGGCTATCAAACAGCCCGGCCCGATATTATTTTAAACCCTAACCCTTTCCTCTCGATGTGACAACGAGATCCTAGTGATGGACATTGCCAGCGGAAAAGATCGATTCACCCATGCTTATCCGGATGATGAATAACATCCTCGGGGTGATGACGACGAACGAAGACTATTTGACCCGCCTCGACGCCGAGATTGGGGACGCGGACCACGGCATAAACATGGTCAGGGGATTCACGCTTGTGCACGAAAGGCTTGCGAGCCTCGTCGACCCGGATGTGGAAACGGTCCTCACCACGGTCGGGATGGCGCTGATGGAGGGGGCAGGTGGCTCAGCCGGAGCGCTTTACGGGACGTTCTTCGCCCAGGGGGGCCAATCTTTGCATGGGCTAAAGGGGATGGATAAGAGGGCTCTCGCCCTCCTGTTCTCCTCCGGGTACGCCTCCTTGCAGGAGATGAGCGGCGGGACCAAGCCAGGTGAGAAGACGATGATCGACGCACTTGACCCCGCGGTGAGATCGTTGAACGAATCGGCGGGGGACGATCGAGTTACACTCGGGGAAGCCCTCGATATGGCCGTCAGCGCAGCGAGGAGGGGGATGCAGAGCACCATTGGGCTCGTGGCGACGAAGGGGAGAGCCGCTTACCTGGGTGAGAGGAGCGTCAACCACCAGGACATCGGCGCGACGACAACGTATCTCATGCTTCGGACTATGGATGATACCTTCAATGGAAGACCAGGTGTTAGGGTAACGAAGTATGGCACGAATGGGATGATTCTCGAAGAGGAAAATCTTCTGCATTAGAATCCGTCATCAGTTTTGCCCTCATAATGCGCATAAAACTGGCATATTGACTCAACCATCAATATCCGGTTTTTGACCTATTCAGAATAGATGGTGGGCCGGGCCGGACTTGAACCGGCGACCTCCGCGGTGTGAACGCGGCGTTCCACCAAGCTAGACTACCGGCCCACAGCACCACTAGGGAACCCGACGTAATAAAATCCTTTTCGCCCCCCAAACTAGACAATACAATAACGTTTAGAGAAAAAGTAAAAGTCGAAATAAAAGCAAAACGAAGGGCATAAACTAAAAATAGTGTTCTCAGACGAGCGGAGGCTTGAAAGGAATCTTGAGAAACACGCGCTGAATCAAGCAAAAGACGTGCCCATACCATCAACCAACTAAGCTCAGTTTCTAAAAACCAACATTAGCGTGTAGAAAGGTGGTAGTTTTCAGGTCCCCTGTAACCAGTAGGGGGTATAACTAAAAAAAATTCAGCATTAACGATCCAATGCCCTGTCTTCTCCAGCCAAGCGGAGTCTCATAAAAGGAGCGATTATCAATACCCCTTGCTCAAGTAGTATATCATATCTAAAAAATCAGTTTCCTTTTTTAAAGCCTTGAAGTGTGTATAGAAAAGAAGCTGTTTTCAAATCTCCCTTGTCAATATGGCATATGATATTCAGAAAAAAACAATCAATCTATCCTCCGTAAATTGATGTTTGTGGAAAGCAACTAGTTGGAGGTACAGCCTACAGATAAGCTAGCCAAGTACAGGCAGAACCTTGCAGTCCTTGGCCAGAGCAAAGTATACCTCTACCGGCGCAGCGACTGCCTGGATTCCCAGCAGCTGAAGAGGGAGGGGAGGCTCATGAGGCGGGTGAGGCTACGATTCAGTATATTTTAGCCACATAAACAAACGGTGGAGAACATTGACTAAAATCCAGTCTGACCCAAGCTTATCCCATCAGTTAAACATGAATGATAGATCCGACCCACCTTTTATACTCAGAGGAATATCGTAGATAAGTTTAAAATATCCAGATGAGTTGCGCTATGAGAACAACATGGTCGTAAAAGTCGCAACCCCAGTCGAGATCGTCGATGGAATAAGCTTCCGCCTCAGGACCGACCAGATAGTCATCCTCGACGGCTTAACCGCACCCGCCAAGAACAGCGAACAGGAGAAGAAGGCGATGGCCAAGTTGGGTGAGCTGGTGCTCAAGAAGAAGGTATCATATGAGGGACACAGCATCGACGCATTCGGCCGCACGAAGGCTGAGGCGAAGCTGGAGGACGGAACGGACGTCAACAAGAAGATGGCCGAGTTTCTAGCCACACTGTAAAATCCACCACACCTTAAAATTATTACCCTCAAGTTTCTACCCGGAAACCATTAAACCCCCAAGCCGCAACCATCCCCCCTATGAGCGACCGTTTTCTACACCCAGACCAGTGCGAGACCCTCACCAAGTTCAATAGGAACCTCCTCATGTACCCTGTGAAGGACTAGCTATGGACCTCCTCGCCCCGACCACCATAGCAGGTGCCGTCCTCATAGCGCTTGGACTCTACTACGTCGTATTTTGGTGGAGTTATTGGAAGGTCAACTACAAGGGGAAGCTGGTCACGGGCGGCCCGTACACGATCGTCCGCCACCCATACTACTTCGGCTTTCTACTCCTCACCACGGGCCTCGTTGTCATCCTCCCCATGGTGGAGACGATAGGTCTCGCTCTCGTGTCGTGGGGCGTCATAGTGTCCCAGATAGGGAAGGAGGAGGAGGACCTCATCAAGAAGTACGGGAGCAAGTACAAGGAGTATCAGAAGCGCGTCAAGTGGCGCCTTATCCCGGGTGTATATTAGCAACCGATTTCTACCCAGCAGCCCCAATTCTTACGTCATGAGCGAGTTAGTGGACTACTATAGGCAGAGGGCTAAGGAGTACGAGGACGTCTACTACTGGATGGACCCCCACCGCCAGGAAGAACAGACAATCATGGCGAACACAATAAAGGCCACCCTAGTCGGGCGCGACGTACTCGACGTTGCTTGCGGGACCGGGTGGTGGGACCGGATCCTGTCGGAGACGGCCAAGAGCATAACGGGGCTCGATATAAACGAGGATGTTCTCGAGATAGCCAAGACGAAGGAGTATAGGTGCCCCACCCGATTCCAGGTGGGGGACGCCTATGAGCCACCCTACCCGCCCGCCAGCTTCAACGGGGTCATCGCCACCTTCTGGATAAGCCACATCCCGAAGGCGAAGCTCCACGTGTGGATCGATACCCTCCATAGAGTCCTGAAGCCCGGGTCGAGGGTCTTCCTCGCGGACAACACGAACATACCCGGTATCGGCGGCCCAGTTGTTACCAAGGAGGGGGACAAGAACACGTACAAGCTTCGCACCCTCAAGGATGGGAGCCAGCACATGGTCCTCAAAAACTACTACTCGACAAGCGAGTTAATCGATGTGTTCGCGAAGCATGTGAAGGGCTTCGGTGAGGAGAACACCTTCAAAGGCAACTGCTTCTACTGGGTAAACTACCGGCTCTAATTCTTCACCCTGAAGGCTTCCTTCGGAGCCCCGCAGACGGGGCAGACCCAGGTGTCGGGTATCTTCTCAAAGGGTGTACCAGGGGCGACGCCCGACGGGGGATCCCCCTCAGCGGGGTCGTAGATGTAGCCGCAGACCGTGCACTCGTACTTGTCCATGGTATGGTTCCAGCAACGCCACGATTTAAATGGAGAGTGTAGGAGAGAAAAAGTCGGAGATTCTACTTTTAAAAAAGTTGGGAGGACTACTCTTTGACGGTACCGATGTCCTTTGCCTCGACGGCGCCGAGGTACATCTCGTTAAGCTGCGGGTGGTTCGCAAGTGCGTCTGCCGCGCCTGAGAAGGTGAACCTTCCTCCGCGCATCATGTATGCCTTGTCGCCGACTTGAAGGGCGCGCTTCGCGCGCTGCTCGACGAGCACGATGGGAAGACCCGTCGTCTCGGCCATCTGTTCGAGCTGCTTCATGACATCGTTGACTAGCTTCGGCATG
The DNA here is from genome assembly GCA_963769425.1 of Candidatus Bathyarchaeota archaeon. Lineage (GTDB taxonomy): Archaea > Thermoproteota > Bathyarchaeia > TCS64 > TCS64 > UBA8941. The sequence continues at coordinate 301,735 of CAVYLP010000006.1, forward strand.
AGTCCGGCGGTCGGCTCGTCCACCATCATGAGTTTGGGGTCCCTCATGAGGACCATGCCCTCGGCGAGCATCTGGCGCTCACCGCCGCTCAGCGTACCAGCCGCGCGGGGCATGTACTCCTTGAGCCTAGGGAACAGGTTGAAGACGAACTCCAGTTTGTCGGAGTACATCTTGGAGTTGTTCACCGTGTAGGCAGCCATCTTAAGGTTGTCCTCGACCGTGAGCTTGCTGAAGATGTTACCCGTCTGGGGCATGTAGCCTATCCCCATCTTCGTCCTCTCGTAGGGCGGGATGTTCGTGATGTCCTTGCCCTGGAAGATGACCTGGCCGGAGTAGACTGTTGCGAGTCCCATGATCGCCTTTAGGAGCGTCGTCTTACCCACGCCGTTGGGGCCTACGATGACGGTGACCTCACCATCGGGGACCTCGAAATCGAGATCATAGATGACGTGAATAGGGCCGTAGCCGACGTTCAATCCCTTTGTCTCTAGTATGTTACCCATTTTATTCACCTAGGTATGCCTCGATGACTCGGGGGTCCTCGAATACTTCCTCTGCCGTCCCCTCGATGACTAGCTGGCCACGGTCCATTGCGAAGACGTGGTCAGCGTACTGGGCTGCGACCTCGAGTCTGTGCTCGATGACTAGGAAGGTGATGCCGAGCTCGTCACGGAGTCTGAGGACGTGGTTGAAGATCTGGTGGCAGAGCTTGGGGTCAATGCTGCCGACGGGCTCGTCTAGCAGGATTGTCTCCGCTCCCGACATCAGGGTTCTGCCAATCTCAAGTAGCTTTAGCTCACCACCGCTGAGGGTATTTGCTGGTTTATTCCAGACATGTTTTAGCCCAAGCACCTTTAGAAGTTCCGAAGCTCTTCTGACTGCGTCGATCTCGCTGTCGATCCAAGTGGGCTTAGCGAGGGACTTGAAGAGGTTCTCGCCTGCATTGTCCGGCAGTGCGACAAGCATATTCTCCAAGGCAGTCAATCTGAGGAATGGTGCAGCGATTTGGAAGGTTCTCACGAGTCCTCTACGAGAGATCCTGTACATCTCCTCATGAGTAATGTCCTCGTCTCTGTAGTAGATGTGCCCTTCTTCGGGGTGGAAAAGGCCTGAAATACAGTTGGTGAGCGTCGATTTACCACAGCCGTTAGGGCCTACGAGGAGGTAAATGCCTCCTTCCTTTAGGCCGATGCTGATGCCATCAACGGCTGCGAATCGACCAAAATACTTTCTGACGTTCTCGATTCTGAGAATCTCCGACATACCAGCATCAACTAACGTATCAGTACCCTGTGAAGAGTTTAAATAGTTTTGCAGAGTCCTTTTTAAGGGTTATTTTTGATTTTAAAAAAAATGAAGAAAAGAGACTAGGTAGGTTAGTGAGTTTATGGCCCGATGGGCGTGAATCCGAGGACGGCTGGGAAGAAGACTGTTCCTTCTCCTTCCTTGATCTCCTCGGCGTCAGGGTTGTACTGCGCCATGATTATACTCACCGAGGCCTTCGTGGCACTCGGGTAGAAGCCCCATACATCGTAAGATGGACCGATCCTGTCGCCGGTCGCGTCGAGGCGGCAAGAACCTGCGGAGCCGAACGTCTGGTCTGCAGTGGGCTTCTGTAGCGGGACTAGTACGGCACCTGAAGTGCTCTGAGTCTGATACATCGAGTTCGTCATCACCTCTGCAACGTCGAAAGCGTAAGCACTGTAAGCGCTGAACTGCTGTTTGGTTAGAGCCACATATCTGCTTTCGAGGCTATTGTATAGAGGGGTTAGTTCCTGACGTGATAGTAGGCTGTAGATGCCGATGTGGTTCGCCTCATCGGGAGCATCATCCATGGCACGCTGACTGATAGCGGTCCCGTCGCTGCCCCACCAGTGGACGTTGTAGATGTTCGGGTAGCTGCTCACCTGCTTGAGGATGACGGAGATCTCGTTGAAGGAGAGTATCACCACGCCGACCCTCTGAGTCTCGCCGCCGTTAGCTGCAACCGCAGCTGCTACCTGCTGGTCAGCGACCGTCAAGTAGTTCGAGAACTCCGTCGCCTCAGCCGCGTACCTGATCTTGTCACCGGCGATGTTTCCGCCCTTCGCCGTCCAGGCGGGGACCAGGAGGTTGATGATGCCGTCACCCCAAGAGTCGCCGCGCTGGAAGAGGACGAGGCTCTTCACGCCGGCCGCCCACATGATGTTCACCATCGCGGGTGCGAGGTGGCTGTCGGCGGTGCACATGCGGAAGAGGTTGTCGTTAGCGATCGCGAGCGTCGGGGAGGTGGAGGACGTGCTCCACATGAGCATGCCGTTTGAGTTGCAGTAGCTGAGGGCCGATTCGGCCTCGGCCGACCAGCCTCCACCCTCGAAGACGGTGACTCCTGCTGACTTGAAGCCCTGAACCTTCTCGAGGTGGGTGTTTGCCTGACCCTGGGCGTCGTCGACAAGGTACGTGAACGTTGTTCCGTAGCCAAGTATCTGGCTATACGCGTTCATGTCGGTGGCGATTATCTGCTCGTGGTATGGTTTACCGACCTCTAGGGCCGTCGTGTCAGATGCTATGTAGCCGATCTTGACCGCAGCATCCTTCAGGGGGATCACCGTCTGAATCTGAACGGTGGGTACAATTATATTGCTTCCCGGAGTGGTCCCACCCTGTGGTGCGGCGAAGTATCCGATGCCTCCGCCTACGATCAAGCCAGCGACTAATAGCACTATTGCTAGTGTCATTCCTTTATCTGCCAAGTTTTACACCTTTGTTTGTCGCGTTAGTAAACTTCGTCATATTATATTTAAGACTTGACATAATATATGAGAAAATGAATTATTTTTCGATTAATAGAGGAAATATATATTAAGGGAAAAATATGTATGATTCTTGTTAATTATATCGAATTAATTAGTACATTTTTAAACGTTATTGTAATATATTCTGGTTTTATGACAAATATTATAAATGAAATAAGTGTGAAGTTTTGCGGAGAAAAATGGACCTAACGATTATTTATATGGCCATCACGTACGCAAGCGAGTTAACCCTTCTAAGCATCGGTTTTACTCTCACGTACCTCACTGCTAAAATACCAAACTTTGCTCACGGAACATATGCCGGCTTCGGTATATATGTGAGCTACACATTCGCCAAGTTCTTCGGAATAAACCCATATCTTGGTTTCCCAATCGCCTTTATTGTAGGCGGTATAATTAGCGTAGTCGTCTTCAAACTCGTAATCAGCACGCTAACTAAGATGGGTAGTGGTTCCATAGTCTTAACAATCGCAACACTTGCTATTCAGATATTCTTGGGAGCGCTGCTAAACATATATGCGTATATGTTTATCAACTTCTTCAAGCAGTACGCGACTGCGTTCCTCCTCAAGGATTATGACTTCAAGATTGGAGATATCTCGGGCATATTCTTTGTATCGATCGGGATAAGCATCGCGACTGTTATCGCACTTCACTACTTACTCACTAGAACAAAGATGGGCATCGCCATGAGGGCGACCGCCGAAGACACCGAGCTCGCCTCGGTACTTGGTATCAACATCAACAATGTACAGCTATTCTCTTGGTTCCTGACTGGTGGACTCGCATGCCTCGCGGGGGCCATGATCCCGTTCTGGCTTCAGAGTAGCCCAACGACGGGCTCAGGCATCATCACGAGCATCATGGCAGGAAGTCTATTGGGAGGCTTTGAGAGTATCTATGGAGCTATTATCGGAGGCTTCACCATCGGGCTGTCCGAGATACTGCTCACACTAGCTGGGCAGTTATTGCTCGGTAACTGGTTCGGTGAGTATAGACCACTCATACCAATGTTCTTCCTAATCGCTGTCTTGCTTATAGAGCCAAGGGGCATACAGGGCTTCTATGAACGCTACCAGAGAAGAAGGAGCAAACCAAAAACAACGGAACCCGAGAAGAAAAAGGAGGATGAGAAGTGATGTACTCCAACATAGCTTTAGGAATTCTGAGTTCGCTACCAATGGCGATAGAGGGAACCAATAGACTCATCGTAGACATCGCGATGTTCTTTGGCCTCCTAGTCATCGTAGCTATGGCGCTCAACTTCCAGTATGGTAACGCCGGCATCCCTAACATGGGGTGCGCAGTTCAGGTAATCATTGGAGCCTTCTCCGTAAGCGCGATTGTACTGAGAGTAATGTTTACCGTTGTAGCAGCAGCTGGAGTACCCCTTACGGATTGGACAAACGATTACAACTGGGTTTACGCTAATCCCTACAATGTAGGACTCACAAATAATTTCATTAAGACAAATGCACCCATCGCAATAGGCTTCTTCCTACTCAGCATCGGAACAGCACTACTACTGGGTGCAGTGATCGGATATCTACTAGCACTTCCAGCGATTCGTCTGAGGGCAACATACTTAATGATTGTACTAATCACAATGGCAGATGCTTCCCAGATCATTGGCCGGAACGTAGTTCCCATCTCGGGAGGCACGCTCGGTGTATTCATACCTAATGTATTTGCATGGTACCCTGGAGACATCGGAGTCATCACCGCAGTCATTACTCTACTGATCGGACTAATCAGCTTCTTCATCTTCAGAACGATGCTGAACTCTCCCTACGGCAGGCTCATGCGCTCCATGAGGGAGAACGAGGTAACACTCTCAAGCGTTGGAAAAAACGTGGTCGGCATCCGCAGGAACATACTCATGTTCGCGTCGGGCATAACGGCGATTGCGGGGGTAATGAATGTCTACTACTTACAATTCTCTAACGAGTCCGGATACCAGCGCGCCTACTGGACTTACTGGCCATGGTTAATGCTCATCCTCGGTGGACCGGGCAATAACGCCGGCACCTTCCTTGGTGCTGCAATGATCATCGCCCTGAGACGTGTCATCATCGTATTCAAATTCCAGATACAGCAGTATTTCTTCTTCCCCATCTCCTACCTGGAGGACATCATCCTCGGTGGTCTGCTGGTCTTCGTCATGATCTTCAGGCCCAACGGGTTGATCCCAGAAAAGTTACTCTATATCCCTGGTGTCAACTACACGAAGATGATCAATGAGGATGTAAAAGTAGACTGGCGCTCAGCACCTAAGGCGAGAGCGAAGAAGGGTGTAAAGCCCGAGGAGAAGAAGGAGGAGAAAAAGTGATGAACGGATTAATAATCATGGCTAGCATACTAAGGATCATCGGACAGACGACGGCTGATCAGTATGATACCATCCTATTCTGGCTGATGATCGCCCTCTGGATCATCATGCCCATCTTCATCGTCTACGAGGAGCTTAACGAGCGCAAGGCCCTAAGGGAAGCCGAGAAGGCGACAACGGGCCAGGTCTAATTCTAATCCCATCTTCAATTTTTATTTTTTCTCATCAACAAAATGAACCCCAGTTGGAACTGGGTTCTTAAAAATGATAGACAGGCGACTACTCGGTCGTGAGGGTGTAGTGGACACCCACACCCTCGAGGGCCTTGTCGATCCTCTCGATCAGGTTCTCGAGCTGCTTCATAGTGGGCTTCTTCTCGACCCACTCGAACATGAAGTCATGGTCACCTAGGAGCTGCTTCGCGTCGCTAATTATCTTCGCCGGCTCGTAGCAGTCGACGTAAGTGTTCTTGAGGTTGTTCAGGTAGTTGTTCCAATCGCGGTTGTCCGCCTGCATCCTCGTCGGGTATGGGATGCACTTGTGGCTGAACTTGACCTCCTTCTCCTTGGACATCTCCACTGCTACGCCCTCAAGTGCTTGGAGGGCCTTCATGAGCGGGGGACCGTAAATGCGAACATAAGTCTTAGCCAATCTAGTCGCCTAAGAATCCATGTAAACGATATAATATAAAATCTTTCACCGAATCTATGATTCTGCGGCGTCTTCGCTCTTCTCTGACATCCTCTTCATAATGAGGCGGTACCTTCTGTACTTGTCGTCCATCGAGAACTTTGCGGGGTGAGGGGACTTTACTGGGCCGCCGCACTTTGGGCAAGCGTCCTCCCTGAGTGTATATGAGCCGCAGCGCTCGCATCTCCGTAGGAGCCAGACCATCGGGGTTTCTACTCCCTCTTGAAGGAGATGGTACCCTCGTGGGTGGACCACTCCTTCTCCGCCTGCTTCACGATGCGGTCGAGTGCGAACTCGGCCTTCTTGTAGTCCTCGGAGGTGACCTCGACGCGGTACTTGGGGGAGCCGAGGGTGTAGATGTTGACCGTGGACTCGAGCTCGTCGCCGAGGTCTCGAACCATCCTGAATGCGTCCTTTATCTCCTCTACGCCCTTGTTGCCCATGGCGGTTACCTCGAAGACGCCCTGGATGGTGACTCCCTTGACGACTATCTTGTCCTTAGCGATGTTTGCCAGCGCCTCAGCGGTCTTAGTTTTGATTCCGAGGTCGGTGAATACGGGCGCGCCCTTCTTTGCGGATTGCTCTAAGGCGTCGTAGAGGTTAACCTGAGCCTCGTTGAGCTTAGGGCTGATCTCGGCGAATAGGTCCTCGGGGGTCACCTTGAGGTCGGTGGCGGCCTGCTTGAGGAGGGTCTCCGCCTTGCGGGTCTTTTTCCACTGCTCGACCTTCTTCCTGCGGTCGTCCTTATTGACCCTACGTAGGCTGAGATCGACCTGACCCTTCGAGGGGTCTACCCTGAGGACCTGTAGGACGACCTTCTGGTTCTCCCTGACGTGGTTGCGGATGTTGCGGACCCAGCGTGAGCTGATCTCGGAGATGTGTAGTAGTGCTTCCTTGTTGTTGTATTCGTCTAGGGCGACGTAGGCGCCGTAGGTTTCTATTCGGCTGACGGTCGCTACGACCATCTCGCCTGTTTCCGGCCACTCGGCGTGCCCTAGGCTCATGGGGTCGGTCACCCTAGAACTGCCATGATGGAGCCGTTTATCTCGGCCTTGCCACCGGTTGGCCTCGCGATGACCTCGCCGCATGTGCGGCACTTTATCTCGTGTGTCGCGTGGCTGAATACGATCTGCTCAGACTCGCAGCTGAGGCATTTGACCCTTAGGAACCTCGATGTGGGCCTCGGGATTAGGTTGTCCCATTCCGCCATTTTACTCCAACTCCGCCTTCTTGAGCCGTAGTCCCTCGCGCATCAGGCTGTGCTTGCACTCCTTGCACTGGAGCATTAGTGTCGTCTTCTTGGTTACCTTGGCCTGGTTGTGCTGCATTGGGAACTTCTGGCCTCCGTAGCCCTGCTTGCGTATGGCCTGGTCCCGCTCACCCTTTCGGGCTCCGCGGCGTTTGCCGGCCTTGTATATGGTGACAGTGAACTCAGTGTGCGTCTTGCATTTTGGGCAGAAGGTCCTGAGTGTCTTGGGAACTTTCATGGCTCCGTCTCCACTAGCTTGGCTATGCCCTTCCTTATTAGGTTATCCGCGTTCTGGGTCGGGAGGCTGGCGACGTCCTCGGCCTTGAATGGGCCGTATGTTTTCATGTCTGTGCCCATTATTGCGGGTAGGGGTTGGGTGAATCGGACGACTTTGAGGGTTTGTTCGCCCTTCTCGTTGCGGGGGGGCTGCGGCGGGGACTGGGGACGAGGTGTTTGGGGCGGCGGGATCGATATTGGGGCCTCTGCGCTTGGTTCCCGACCCATGAGTATCTGCTTCATCCCCTGAGTGTGTGCTGCGAGGAGGCGGCGGAGCTCGACCTGTAGCCGCTTTTCCTCAGCGGTGAGGTTGAGGGGCTCAACGGGGGCGCCGTTTAGCTCCGCTGTCACTAGCTTCTTCAGACGCAGCCTGTTGAGGTCTTGAAGCATCCTATCGACGTGATCCCGCTCCTTCTCGATGAGCCTGCCCTTGACAGAGGTCTTCTCTTCTGTCCGTTCCTGCTCCCTAAGCTTGGAGGCGTAGCCCGCCATGCTCGTGTAGAAGCCCTCATGGAGGGGCTGTATCTCCGGTCTCTGCCTCTCCCGCCTCCAAGAGTCGAAGAGCGTCCTGTATTCGTCGGTCATTTATCTATCCTGGCCCCCTTCTTGCACAGCAGGAATATCGCGGTAGCGAGTGGGACTGTGACTGATTCCTGCGTGTATGGTCCGTACTCAGCGTCCCCGATCCTCACCTTCGGCGCGTGTCTGACATATACCTTCGCCTCACCAGTGCGGAAGGCTATGGCGCTGGTGAGAGGGTCGTAGTCGGGGAGGGAATCGAGCTTTATCGTCTGGACCTGCCAACCCGTCTTCCCGTGGAGGGTGTTCGGGAGGCGGATGAGGCGGTGTATGTCGGTGGTTACGACGGTGTCTATGTCCGCTGCTTGCTCCTTGACTGCTATTTCCATGATCTTCTCGATGTCCGCCATGAGGCGGTCCTCATCCCCGACGCCCACCGCCTTGAGGAGTAGGCTTGGGTGGCTCTCCTCGAGGATGGCGAGGGCCTTGTCGCGGTCGTTGACTAGGAGGCTCGTTATCTTACGCCCGAGCTTCATAGCCTTGATCTCCTCGGGGGGCGTCGAGGCGATGAAGTCGTAGACGGCCCTCCCCGCCCTGCCCCTCCACCCCTCGTCAGCGAGTGTGGGCCTCCCACCCTTCGAGCGGGGGTTGAAGCCTAGATACTCCGACTTTATTCCTGTGCCGAGGATGTAGTCGACCACCTCACGCCGCCCCGACTGGTCTAGGTTCCGTATCCTCTGGTTTCGGACGTGTACATGGTAGCCGCGGTTGCCAGAGAAGTTTACAACGAGGTCGTTGGCGGGGCTGAAGCCTAGGTCCTGTATGAGTATGTCGAGTAGCTTCTGGGTCTCGTACTTCGCCGCTTGCAGGCACCGCTCGCAGAGCCACGTCTCCTCCTCGAAGGCTGCCTTCCCGCACTTGCATATCTCCGGGGGTTTCCCAGTGCCCTCCTCGCCGCAGCTCTTGCACTTCCACTTGTCGTGCTCATGCTGGCAGGGGAGGTCGAAGTGGTCCGCATCTATGTCGAAGACGAGGTCTGCGCCGCTCCACCCCTTCCCCGCCATGTCCGCCTCTGGGCGCGTATAGTAGCAGGAGCTATGGTAGCTGTGGGCTGGGCTGTTCTCGGAGAGGTATCTTCGGAAGGTGCCCTCGTCGGGGAAGCCTATGTGGCGATACATGGTTTTCCCGCCGAACTGGAGGAAGGCGAACTCCCTCATCTTGATCTCTGTGGGGGCGGGTATCGTCCTCGCGTTTGTCATGTACCACCTATGGAACTGTTCGGCGACGAACCCGGGGCTGCCCCAGTCGGACTCCATAGGCAATCAGTTAGAAGTATTGTTCGTATTTTAAAACTGGTTTGGCTGGGAACCGGCTACTTCTTAAGGCCGTTGTGCGGGCACTTGCCGCAGAACTTTGGGTTAAACCTGACGAGGTTATTGTACTGGGTGCAGAAGTGGAGGCCCGTGTTTCTTACCTTGTCTTCTGGCGAATCTGCCAAATCGGTCCTTTATTGGCTCGGCGTCGGTGTATTTGAGGATTGAGGCTGCGGCGGGGGTTTCTGGTAGGCTAGCCGCCTCGCCTTTATACGGTAGTAGCTGAGTGGGTGCTTGATCCGCTCGCAGATGTCGTCCTTGTTCCGGCAGATGCCGTGTGTCCGGAGCGTGTCGCAGAGCGGAGGCGTGTACTTCGTGCGATTCCCCCGTACTCCGGCTATGTGCTCAACCTGGTACTGGGTCATGGCGGGGTCGAAGTCGCTCACACTAGTGTAGAGGTCCACGAGACTATCCAAAGGCATGCCGACAGTGACTAGAAAGCTGGTAAGGGCGAAGCGCTCCATGTGGCTGGCCCTCCTGCCCGCGAGTAGTCCCTCCATACAGTAGCGGATGCATGGCGGGAATGCCTCGTTTATGACCTCGGAGGGCAAGTCCTCGCCGCCTAGTCTCTTACGGTTCTCCTCGAAGACCTTGGAGACGCGGTCTAGGCGTAGCTGGAGTGGCTCCGGGAGTGTGATCTTGATGGGTTTAGAAACCTGATCTTTGATGAGGGTCTCGACCTCGCCCTGAATCAGTCGGGCAACCTCGCGCTGCGTGAGTTGGACGTACCCGCTCTTCACTATCCGGTTTACTAGCTTCCACTTGTCCTCGTGGAATGAGGAGGAGGATCGCAGGTAGTCGTAGAAGTAGAGGCGGAAGTCGTAGAGGACACCGTCGTAGGTCTCGCCCGAGTCTCTTAGGTCCCAGTCGAAGTCGTCTCTCGCCATCTGGGCGAGTTTGTCGCGGTCCTCCTCTTGAAGTAGGAAGTAGACTCTAACTGCCTCGGCGAGGGCGTAGCGCCTGCCTAGGAACGGCTCCCCCTTGACCGATGTGAACATAACGGCGATGGGGAAGCTGAGGAGCTCGGTCATGTAGTCGTCGAGGCGGTCGTCGACGGCGCCGTCCTCGATCGCTTGAACTACCCGCTCCGCGGCCCTGTCGAGGACCTTGGCGTATTGTGGGTCGGCGAGGTCGTCTAGCTGGAGGTTCAGGGCGTCCACTAGCTTCGCCGCCTCCTTTAGGAACGGATACTTGGCCGCCTCCCTCTCCAGCATGTCCTTCAGCCCAAATGGGGGGCCGGCTGAAAAAAGGCTTCCCACCCCGCTCTGAGTTAGGTTTATTACAGGTGCGCGGACTAAACCAAGGTCTAAGATGTTTCAGGTTTGAAGGAGATCATCAGGCTCGACTATCCACCGGATGCACACTACAACCCAGCCGTCAGGGCTGGCGACTTCATATTCACTTGCGGCCACATCGGGCTGGAGGATGAGTCGGGCAAGGAGCTAGCCACAATCGAGAAACAGACCAAGGTGACTATGGAGGACCTTAGGAAAACCCTCAAAGCTGCGGGAGCCTCGATGGATGATATAGTCATGGCGACCGTTTACATAACCACCCCTGACGACTATGGGAAGATGAACGAGGTCTACATTATCTTCTTCAAGGGTCCCGCGCCGGCTAGATCGACATCGTGACGAAGCTGGTGATAGATGAGATTCTGGTGGAAATAGAGGCTGTGGCATACAAGCCACTGGTCTGAGTCACTTCAGGTTCTTATCCGTGAAGTGCTCGAGGCGGCGCAGCCCCTCGGGGACCCAGGTCCGCCCGTAGCTTATGCGGAAGTTGTTCCCAGGGTAGTTGAACACCATCCCGGGCCAGACCATGACGTGCTCCTGCTTGGCATACTCCTCTGTGAACTTCTCGACGTTCATCCCGATTAGCTCGGGGAACCCGACTGTGGCCCCCTTGGGGCGGACCCATTTGAAGTGGTCTGAGTAGTCCTCGAAGAACTCGTCGAGGAGGGGAAGGTTGTCGTCGATTATCCTGTGGCTCCGGGCGAGGATCTTGTCCCTGGCGCGGAGAGCGATGGTCGCGAGTAGCTCGCTTGGCGCCGGCTTACAGGGGGTGGCGAGGCCGTTTAGGTCTTCGAGTTTCTGGAGCATCTTAGGCTCCTTGATTGTGATCCACCCTATCCTGAGGCCTGATAGGGCGTAGGCCTTGGACATGACACCGAAGCTTACAGCGGATTCATCCGCTTCAACTGCGGGTGGAAGACGATACTCAGGCTTGTGTTCAAGGAGGTGGTAGACCTCGTCCCCGACGAATGTGACACTCTTCTCGTGGCAGAGGTCGATAAGGGCTTCATATGTTGACTTGTCTATGGTCGCACCTGTTGGGTTGTGGGGGAAGTTTGTGACGAGAAACCTCGTGTTGGAGCGGAATGCCCTGCGCACCTTATCCACGTCGACGCGCCAGCTATCTGGTTCGAGTGGTACGAGGGAAACTTCCGCCCCGGCTAGGCTCGCGAGTTGATATAGCGCTTCGTAGGCGGGCCATAGGACGACTACATGGTCACCCGGCTTAAGCATAGCAGTGAAGAAGACCCAGATCGCCTCATCCGCTCCGGCGAAGATGACGACTTGACCTGGATCGACATCCCTGTAGAGCTTGGATACCTCGGTTCGGAGCTTGATGCCACCGGGTGTCTCAGTGTACTTTAGAGTCAGATTATTCCAGTCGCTTCTCAGCTCGTCGTCGGCTAGGGCGAGTAACTCGCTCATCTTCATAGGCTGGACATCAGACTCGTGCATCGTCATGTCGGTGTGTCTCTTCCACTCGGCCATCTGCTCCTCGAGCCAGAGTCTGTGTTCGAGGCGTTCCCTGCCCTTTCCCCCGCTTGGCTTGATTGACATCATTTCATTGCCTCTAGCTTGCATCCTGTTTGTGAGTGCGAACTTGTAAGTTTTGAGTATTTAACGCAACAACCACCTTATACAGTGAAGAAGTTCTGTAACGGCCACCACTTACATACGCAACTGCTACTGTTACAAGCGCAACAGCCACCGCATACAAGGGACAGCTCCGCAACAGCCGCCACTTATAAGGAAGACAGAAATAGACAGAATAAGACAGGAATAGACGGAAATAGACAAATATATACTAAAAAAGACAGATAAAGACAGGCGTCTAAGCGTTTTTATTGACCTGAATCGGTAAAGGGGCTTGGAAACGGCTCGGATGGGTAAGTTTTTGTGAGGAAAAACGGTATAAGTTGCAGTCGTTGCGGTATAAGTAGCCACTGTTGCGCGGAGGATGTGGATGAACTCAGATGGTTTTTCGGTGTTCTTTCCATCCCATTAAACTGTATTATGACTAAACTGATCTACAACTCTTTCTTAATAGTCCAAAATGCATATAAAATAAAGAAAAACTTGAAATTTGACTAGTTTACGACGACGTTCTCAAGGCTGAAGTAACGCTTCGCGAGGAACCTGATCTTCTTAATGTTCTCGCCGTTCTTACCAATGGCAATCCCCTTATCGTGAGGGTCTACAGTCACCATCGCGATCTTGTGCCCGTCCATCCGGTCCACGAGGCGAATATCCTTCACCTGCGCCGGCTTCAACGCGTTCCGGAGGAACTTGTCCGGGTCATCTATGTACTCGAAGATCTCGACCTGTTTGTTCGTCATGGCGCGGAACCGCTTGATCTTCTCCCCGCCCTTCCCAACTGCGAGGCCGACCTCCCCCTTCTTGACGGTGAAGATTAGGCTATCCTCCTCAATAATGCAGTCTACCACAGTCGCCCCCGTCATGTTTTGGAGCAGCTGGATGAATTTCATCTCATTCTCCGTTATCTTGACGTTGCTTAGCATCTTACTTCTTCACCAATTCGAGGATCTTGGAGTCGCCAGGCTCAAGGATCACCATGGCGCTGACCGGGAAAGGCTTTCCACAAAGCGTGCCCAGGTCAACGCTGTCCTTCGCGTGCTCCATCAAGGGGATCTCGGAGAGTTTCCCATAGTTTTTAATCGTCTCCATCGCCTCGCGGGGGCAGTTACTGCTGACTATCGCCAGCTTCGCTCTTCCTCTGCGCAGCTCCCTCACCGCGGCCTTGGATCCGAGTTGGACCTTGCCGGTGGAGAGTGCGAGTCTCAGCTCCTGATCTACGCTACTCATCGCGTTTTCCACCCATTGTCATGAACAGCTCGACGCTGCCCGTACCGAGCGGCATCGACTGTCCGACGATGATGTTCTCGATGACACCTTTAAGCGGATCGGTTTCACCGCGGAGCGCCGCTGAGACGAGGTGCTGGATCGTCAACTCGAAGGCAGCCCTAGCTAGGACGCTGCTCTTCTCGCCGCTGATGCCGTGGCGCCCGATCTGCTGCACCTCACCCATCTTCGTCATTATATCAGCTACCAGCATCACGTGCCTGACGTCGACGTCTAGGCCCTGCTCCTCGAGAACGTTGTGGGCTTCCTTGATGAGGGCGTTGCGAGCCGCCTCGATGCCGAATATCTCGGCGATCTCATGTATGTTGTTCGTCGTGGTCCTCATCGCATCGACGCCGTCGATCTTTATTACCTCCTCGAGGTTGCTGCCGTCGGTTCTGATGATCCACTCCCCCTCCTCCTGGAGGGTTAGGACACGCTTGATCTCGGGTATGCCCCTGATCTTCGCCTGCCCTACGGTCTGCGTTAGGACCTCAGGGTTACCGGATTTTTCCTCGTCGAGGCTGACGGTGTAGATGTGGTCCGACTCCTTCTCGAACTTCGTCGGGAATGCGCCCTCGATCTCCTTCTCAGTGACGCTTAGCGACTCCATTCTGGCGGGGTCAATCTCGATCCTGACCAAGTTTGCATTGAAGTCTACGTTGACTCCGCTGACGACGTCGTCTAGGGTCGTGTATGTGAGTTTCTGGGCGACCTCGCGGGCGAGCTTCTCACTCTTCTTGTGCTTGTTATCGAGGTGGATCTCCATGACCGGGGTCGATGGGGTCCTCCTCGCGTCAACGATCTCGATGAGACGCGGCAGGCCGAGGGTTACGTTCTGCTCAGCGACACCTGCGTAGTGGAAGGTACGTAGCGTCATTTGCGTGCCGGGCTCGCCTATGCTCTGCGCGGCGAGTATGCCTACTGCTTCTCCAGGCTCGACGAGGCTGTAGTCGTAGTTCTTCATCGCCGACTCGACCAGATGGTCAACACCCGCCTTCGGTAGACCCGAGACCTTGAGCAGCGTCTTCAGCTCGTTCATGAGGCTGAGGGGCAGCACGGTCATCTCTTCTACCTTCTTGTCGATGTAGTCCTCGGATGCAGCCGTGCCCTTCTTCTCGCTGAGCTTGGCGCGGTCGATGAGCTGAACGACGTTTACAGCCTTGCCGTGGTCGCTCTTGCTCGGGTCGATGCCGTCCTCGCCGTACTGGAACTGGATGATGTCGCCGATGCTGTTGCGGACCGTGCCGTCGTACTCGACGCGTAGGTGCTCGAGAGCGTTGATGAGCCTGCGCTGCATGTAGCCGCTCTGCTGTGTGCGTACAGCCGTGTCGACTAGGCCCTCGCGGCCACCCATGCTGTGGAAGAAGTACTCGAGCGGCGTGAGGCCGTCGCGGTAGCAGTTGTAGACGAAGCCCCTCGCCTGAGGAGTTGGGTCGCCGTCCTTGAAGTGGGGTAGGGTACGGTTCTCGTAGCCCCTCATGATGCGTTTACCACGGATGGACTGCTGTCCGACGCTGCCCATCATCTGGCCGATGTTGAGGCTGCTTCCGCGGGCTCCGGTCCGGGTCATTATGATGCCTGAGTTACCCAGTCCGAGCCCCTGCTCGACTGTTTCACCCGCCTTGTCACGGGCCTGAGCAAGCTCATTCATGACCTTGATCTCGAAGGTCTCCGACATCGTTTGGCCGGGGAGGCGCTCAAGCGTGCCTGTCTCGGCCTGATCTATGAGGTTCTCGACGCTCTTCTCCATCCGCCTCATGACCGAGTTGATTGTGTTGCGCTCCTTTTCCGCGATGTTTAGCTCGTCTATGCTGTAGCTGAAGCCGCGTATGGTGAGGAAGCCGTTAATTAGGCGAGTGATGCCGTTGAGGAAGTCGTGTCCGACGTCCGTGCCATAGTCCTTGATGATGCGGTGGAAGATGGTCTCCGCTCTCTCGGCTCCGATGCTGTTCTTGTCGATGACCCCGCTAAGGAGTTCACCGTGCTGAATCATGACGTATGAATCATACTGGCAGGCCTCCTTGTCACAGGTCGGGCAGTGGCGGCAGACGTTGGCTCGACTTACGAAGTTGAAGTCCTTTGGTAGGAATAGGCTGAAGATCTGCTTGCCGCTCCACTGCTTCACCGGCTTCTCGATGATGGGCGTGGGTATCTCTCCACGGTAGTTGGCGTGTGCGAGAAGCTTGCCGACCTCCTTCGCCGTGAGGAGAGTCTCCTTCCGGGTTAGGAGGTAGGCGCCGCTGATGAAGTCCTTCGTCGCCCCGATGATTGGTGCGCCGTAGCGTGGGCTGAGGATCTGGTCCTGCACCTGCATGAGGAGCCGGGCCTCGGTCTGGGCCTCCTTGCTCTGGGGGATGTGAAGGTTCATCTCGTCCCCGTCGAAGTCAGCGTTATAGGGCGGGCAGACTGCGAGATGCATCCTGAAGGTCTTGTAGGGTAGTACCCTGACCCTGTGGGCCATGATGCTCATCCTGTGCAGCGAGGGCTGCCTGTTGAAGAGGGCGATGTCGCCGTCCTTGAGGTGGCGCTCGATTATGAAGCCGGGCTCCAGGGTGTCGGCTATTCCACTCCTGTCCTGGACGAACTCTAGCCTGATCCTCTTCTGGTCGGGGCGTACGACGTAGAGTGCCCCCGGGTGCTTGTATGGGCCGTTTAGTGTGAGCCTCTTCATCTCTTCGAGGTTCCTCGGCGTGACCACGTCGGGTACGGTGAGCCTGACGGCGATCGCCACCGGGACTCCGACCTCGTTTATGTCGATGTTCGGGTCGGGGCTGATGACCGTACGCGCACTGTAGTCTACACGCTTACCGGATAGGTTGCCCCTGAACCTGCCCTCCTTGCCCTTGAGGCGCTGAGCTAGGCTCTTGAGAGTCCTGCCGCTCCTGTGGCGGGCCGGCGGGATGCCGGATACCTCGTTGTTGAAGTAGGTGGTCACGTGGTACTGGAGTAGCTCGGATAGGTCCTCGATGATGAGGGTCGGTGCGCCAGCGTCGATGTTCTCGCGCAGGCGCTGGTTGATCCTGATGATGTCTACGAGTTTGTGGGTGAGGTCGTCCTCAGCCCTGATGCCTGACTCGAGGATGATGCTTGGCCTGACGTCCACTGGGGGTACGGGCAGGACCTGTAGGACCATCCACTCTGGGCGCGCGACCTCGGGCTCGAAGTCTACGAGGCGCAGGTCGTCGTCGGGTATCCTCTCGAACCACTCCCTGATCATGTTGGCGGTGAGCCTGCTCGCGGCCTCCTCGCCCTCGACGGCGATGGCTTCGCCTCCCTCTTTAACCTCCTCTTCCTCCTCGCCGGCTGCTTCCGACTCGAAGAAGGTTGTTGGCTTCGCGAACCTCACGTTCGTCTGGGGCATGCCGCAGTGCGGGCACTCCTTGCCCCGCTTGTACTTCTTCGCGACCTTCAGAATCTCGTTGATCGTGTCGTCGGTGACCTTGCCGAAGAGCTTGAGGTCCTCCTCCCTCTTCCTCGTGAAGTAGGCGATGCTCTCATTCCCCTCGTTAGGGACGAGGATGCGGCCGCAGCCGCGGCATGTGGCGGTGAGGAGTCTGATAGATCTGTTTGGCGAATTCGACGTGTATAACGGGTACCGCGAGTTCGATGTGGCCGAAGTGGCCTGGGCAGTTGAGTGCGATGTTTCCGCAGGTCTGGCAGCGCTGACGGGGCTCAAGTGTGCCCAGACGGTGGTCCATTAGACCCCCAGCGATCGGCGCGCCGTCCTCGTCGTATGTGTCACTTGTCTGTATCTCAACCGCGCTGAGCTTCCTGACCTCATCCGGGGGGAGGATGCCGAACTTTATGCTGTCGATGATCTTGCTCATTTTACTCGAACTCCTTTGTCAGCTGGAGGCTTGGGGAGAGGCAGAGGCTCTGCATCTCCTGCAGCAGCAGCTTGAACGCGTAGCTTATCGTCACGGGCTCTATCTCGCCCTTGCCCTCGCAGATGGGGCACACGTACTTGCGCTGTCTGATGTCGTAGTAGGCCTGCTTTCCACATTTCTCGCAGACGTAGATGCTGTAGGCATCTGATTCCTCGAGGAGCCTGTCCTTGAGGAGCATGGCAGCTCCGTGGCCGACGAGACAGTCGCGCTCCATCTCTCCGAACCTGAGACCTCCGCCCCTTGCGCGGCCCTCGGTCGGCTGGCGCGTGAGCATCTGTACCTGACCGCGTGCGCGTGCGTGTATCTTGTCGACGACCATGTGGTGTAGCTTCTGGTAGTAGACGACTCCGACGAAGACATCGGCCTCGAACATACGTCCGCTCTGGCCGTCGAACATGATCTCCTTGCCGCCGGGGTGGTAGCCCATCTTTACGAGCGACTCGGCGAGGCTCTTCGCGTCCTCGTTGTCGAAGGGGGTGCCATCGACCGGCTCGCCGCGGAGGCTTCCGGTCTTTCCGGCGAGGCTCTCCATGAACTGACCTACAGTCATTCGGCTAGGGAAGGCGTGTGGGTTGATCATGATGTCTGGGATGGTACCGTGGACGCTGAAGGGCATATCCTCGGGGTTGACGAGCATGCCGATGACGCCCTTCTGGCCGTGACGGCTGACGAATTTATCGCCCAGCTCGGGTACGCGGTTGCTGCGCACCTTGACCTTTACGAGCTGGCTGCCCTCAATGTCCTTCGTGATGAATATGCCATCGACGGTACCCTCCTCTGTTGGACGTACGCCGATCGACTGTGTCGCGGAGCTGTGGTCCCCTGACCTCAAGGCCACCGTACTCCTCCATGAACCTGGGTGGGCTTGTGCGACCGATGAGTATGTCTCCGCCCTTGACCTCGGCCTCGTCGGCGATGAGACCGTCGTGCTCAAGCTGGCGGTAGGCTTCTGCACCATGGTAGCCGCGTATGCCCTCCTCGGGGATGGTGAGCTTGTCCTTTGCGCCTCCGAGGTACTGTTTGCACTCTGCCTTGTAGATGCGGTAGAAGCTGCTGTGGCCGAGACCACGCTCGACGGCTGCGCGGTTGAATATGATGGCGTCTTCCATGTTGTAGCCGCTGCTGCTGAGGACGGCGACTATGTAGTTCTGGCCGCTTGGGCGCTTGTCGAAGCCTATGATGTCCATGGGCTTCGTGCCGACGACGGGCTTCTGCGGGTAGTGGAGTAGGTGGCCGCGTGTGTCTGTGCGGTCGCGGTAGTTGAGGACGTAGAGGCCTGGAGCCTGCTTCGCCATGGCTGCCTGGTATGTGTTACGGGGTGACTGGTTGTGCTCTGGGTAGGGGTGATGCTGGCGACTACGCCTAGGATGGCGAAGGGGCAGATCTCGAGGTGTGTGTGGTCGGTTGAGATGTTGTTGGGGTCGATGGCGACGTATGCGTTCTCCTCCTCCTCGGCGTCGAGGAACTCGATGATACCCTCGCGGACGAGGTCGCCCCACTGCCACTTGCCCTCGCGGAGCTGGCGGGCGTGGCGCTGCTTGAGGAGGCTCTTGCCCTCGCTGACGACGATGAGTGGGCGCCTTATGCGTCCCTCGTCGCAGTTGACGTAGATCTCGTTGTAGGTCTTGTAGTAGCAGGTGTTGACTTCACCACTTATTTCGCTACGGCGCCTCATCTCGCGGAGCTTTTGTACGAGCTCCTCGGGGGTGGTTGTGTAGCCTAGGAGGTAGCCTTCGACGAATATCTTTGCGCCCTCGTGGCGGAGGGTCTCGTCGGCGTCCTTGGCCTTGACGACGCCCATGAATTCGAGTGTGCGCTTTATTTTCTCTGCGTCTGTGCCGGTGCTGATGCTGGCGGTTAGGCTTAGGTTCTTGACTAGGCCACAGTTTGCGCCTTCGGGGGTTTCGTTCGGGCATAGCCTGCCCCAGTGTGTGCTGTGTAGGTCTCGGGCCTCGAAGTTTGGCTGGCTCCTGCTTAGTGGGCTCTGTAGCCTGCGTAGGTGGCTGAGGGTGCTGATGGTGTTTGTGCGGTCTAGTAGCTGTGTCATGCCGACTCGTCCCCTGCGCCAGTTTCCGGTGGCGAGGGCGTGCTGGATTCGGCTGGTGATTATGCCTGGCCTGACGGCTGCGCTGATGAGGACTCCCTTGCGGCGGGTGCTCATCCTGCGGAACTGGTAGCGCATGTCACGGTATAGGCTCCAGAAGGCGCTTCGGAATAGCTCGGCGAGGAGGGGCCCTGCGAGCTTGATGCGCTTGTTCTTGAGGTGGTCTTTGTCGTCCTCCTTCCTGTCCTGGAGTTTTAGCTCGATAATACGTGCGCACATCTCTCCGAGGAAGATGGCCTTGTCCTTGCGCTGGTCTGCGCCGCGGCCTATGTGGGGGAGGAGGTTGCGGTCGAGAATGGCCTCGGCGCGCTTCATTCGGAACTCTTTGACTTGACCGAAGGCTACTCGGTTACCGATGTAGAGGACCGCGTCCTCGCGGTTGTGGATGTTACCGGCTTCTCGGAAGCTGGGTTCGAGTTCGCTTAGTATTCTAGCGTCTAGGCTGACCATGTCGGCGACTTGTTTGTCGGTCTCTACGCCTAGTGCTCTCATGAGGGCGACGTATGGGACGGGTACGGGTACGCCGGGGATGGTAACGCTCATCTCGCCCTTGGCCTTGAGGTTAGCCTCGATTCGGGCGCGGAAGCCCACCGTGGTTGAGAAGACTTTTCCGCGGTAGACTGGGTTGCTTCCGCGGTCGTCTATCTCCACGAGGACACGGTTGGGGGCGAGGTCCTCGAGGCTGACTATTACGCGCTCGGATCCGTTGATTATGAAGTATCCTCCGACCTCCTCGGGGTCTTCTCCGAGTGCCATGAGTTCGTCGGGGGTGTGGCGGCTGAGAAGGCAGAGCTTTGACTTTACCATTATGGGGAGGTCGCCTATGTTGACCTTCTCGTAGGTCTCCTTGCCCTCGTCTTCGAGCATTATCTCGAGGTAGAGGGGGGCGGCGTAGGTGAGGTTTCGTATCCTCGCCTCGCGTGGGTAGACGGGGCGTTGGGTCCCGTCGACCTCGGTTATGACGGGGTCTCCGACTTCTATCGATCCGAACTTTATCTCGTATGTGTGGTTCGGCACCTCTATGGTGATGCCGCCTATCTCGTCTATAATCTGCTGCAGCGTGTGCTCGACAAACTCGTTGTAGCTGTCGAGGTGCTGCTTCACGAGGCCTTCGTCGGCGAAGAAGGTCTTCATGAGTTCCCAGTTGTTTTCCTCTGCGAGAAGCATTTCATCAATCCTCAAACGGGGGTGTTTGGCTGCAGGTGTGGTGGCTTCCCGTTATGTTTCTATAGATAATCGAACGGAATCCCTCCTCTCCCTCGGTGTTCATCTCTTAGAAGCCACTACCCTGCAGAGGCTACTATGCATGCCGAGCACTCACTAATAAATGTTTTTGAATGTTGATTAGAGGTGTATTAGGGGTGTTTGATTATACCAAATGTTTAATAGGGGAACTCGGTTATTCGATTAGAGCCCGACGGGGAAAATAGGAGATAGATACTTGGCAGAGATGATTGAGCGGGTCCTAGAAAGAAGCATTGGAAAGACCGTCCTCATCAAGGTGAGGGGCGGCAAGACGCTTCGCGGGACCCTCGAGGGCTTCGACCAGCACGTTAACCTGGTGTTGAAGGACGCGGAGAATGTCAGTGATCCGATGAAGTCTGAGGTTATTGGGACGATTGTGCTGCGGGGCGACAACGTGATCATGATCTCTCCGCCTCCAGAGGGTTAAGGTGTAGTTTATGCCGACTAAGCATGCTCTTCATACGGGTAAGCGGACTCACATGAGGTGTAGGCGCTGCGGACGTAGGGCTTATCATATTCGCCTCAGGCGTCTGTGCGGCCTGTGGGTTCGGTAAGACGCCGACTCTCAGACACTACAACTGGATGAGGAAGGATCTGCAGAGAACGCACAGGCTCATCTAGTCTGATTGCTTCGACTCTCTCGTCGTTCTCGTTATCTCGTTTCAATTACCTCTGACGAGTTTCTAGTCTTATTTTGTATTCATAGGGATGGTAGAAAACATTTTTATTACTGGCTTCTAACGTGTGGCGATACTTATGGAAAAAAAAATTCCGATGCTCTTGAGGATGATAAGCCAATTACTAATTGATTTACTCCCCTCAATCCCTGTTCCTCCGTCATTTTGGGAGTATGTTTTTTAGGTTTGGCGTGTGGGTTCTTGTTGGGCGGGGGTACCCGAGACTGGCCAAAGGGGCGGGACTTAAGATCAGGCAGTCTCTGGTGAGAGATCCCGTAGCTCAGGCTTTCGTGGGTTCAAGTCCCACCCCCCGCACCAACCCTGAACCTCCTCATATTCGCTTCTTGAAGACCATTGGGCCATCAGGAGTGTTGCAGACGAAGATATTTTTCCTCGGCTGAAGCTACTCCTCAGTCCATACGAAAACGCGTATTTTCGCGTCGGAAACGAGCTCCCTGTACGTGTGGCAGGTACATCCTGTTCCTAGTAGCTGGAACTCAATTCCTAGTAGCTGGTACATCGTATTCCTTGTAGCTGGAACTCAATTCCTAGCAGCGGGAACACCAATTCCTTGTAGCTGGTACATCGTATTCCTTGTAGCTGGAACTCAATTCCTAGTAGCAGCGACTTAATTCCATGTAGCTAGGAATCGGGTTCCTAGTAGCATGGTATAACGTTTTTCGCCACACGGATTCCTAGCAGCGGGTACATGGGATCCATAATCTCGTCACCGATTCCCTATCCAGTCCCTACTGTAGAGGTATGGGGGCTGTGTTCCTAGTAGCGGTGTCACTGTTCCTAGAGCGGCGTCTGGGTGTTCCTAGCTACGGCGTCACTGTTCCGCGTAGCGGTGTCCCGCTGTTCCTAGCAGCGGGGTCGCATGTTCCTAGTGGCGGTGTCTCAGTTCCTTGTAGCGGTGTCTGTGTTCCTAGTAGCATGGAGTCGGGTTCCTAGTAGGATGGGATAACGATTTTTTGCAGGCATTGTACCATGCAGCAGGTACTCAATATTCACCAATACTTCGGGTTTGAGCATGGTTATCCATGGTTAGCTGATTTATGACTCTCCATAATAGGAGACCGCATTCATCCAGTAACAATGAGATCCTCACCCTGCCACAAGGTACAAGTCACTTCGCAGCAATAACCCAATTAAAATACTCCCTCTAATTGGCAGCCCAAATTAAAGGGTGGAAAGATATATGCCAAGCCCTTCCCCGGAGGAAACCCAGCTTGACCGAGATCGTTCTAGTCTACCCCTACGTTGACCCGCCCAGAAATAGGTCCATTTTCAGGTTCCCGCCTCTCGGCCTAGGTTATATTGCCGCCCACCTCCGAGACAACGGCCACGATGTGGCGATAGTGGACGCCACCTTCACCGGGGAGGGGGCTTCAATAGAGAAGGTAAAGGCTCTCAACCCTAGAGTGGTTGGCATCTACTCTATGTTCACAATGCGTGAGGCATCTCTACGCTTCGCGCGCGCCCTCAGGGGGAACTGTGACCTTCTCATTGCTGGGGGTCCCTTACCCACTGTTGAGCCCGAGGCTTACCTCAATGACTTCGACGCTGCAGCAGTCGGCGAGGGGGAGCAGACAATGCTTGAGATCGCGCAGGGCCGGAGACTTGGCGAGGTCAATGGCCTTGTATATCGTGAGAAGGATGGTAAGCAAATCAGGCCTGGCGAGGATGGTGGCGAGGTCGTCCATACATCGCCCCGCGAGGTCCTTAAGAACCTCGACTCCATCCCACTTCCCGCCCGTGACCTATTCGACAATGCCAACTACATCAACTACTACAAGAAGCGCAGGGAGCCCGCCACAACAAGCGCCATAACAAGCCGAGGATGCCCCTTCGCCTGCGATTTCTGCAGCCACCCTATCTTTGGGGAGAGCTTCCGCGAACGCAGCCCTCAGAATATGGCTGACGAGGTCGAACAGATACTCGACCTAGGCTACGGGCGCATCTTCTTCCAGGACGACTGCTTCACCCTAACCCGTGGAAGAGTCGCGAGGTTCTGTGACGAGGTCGAGCGACGAGGTCTCCACTTTGGCTGGGAATGCCTAAGCCGAGTCGACAGCATGGACGAGGCAACAGCCGCAAGGATGCGCGCCGCCGGTTGTGACCACGTTTTCTTCGGGCTTGAATCTGGCAGCGACAGGGTCCTCAAGATCATGAACAAGAGCGCCACCCCCGAGATGGGCCGACGAGCCGTCGAAGCCGCGAGGGCCGGCGGCCTCAAAACGGGGGCATTCTTCATTTTTGGGTACCCTGGCGACGATACCGAGTCCATGCTCGAAACCCTACACTTTGCCAACAGCCTTCCCCTCGACTACCTCAGCTTCACATACCCCTACCCCATCCCTGGAACACCACTCTACGAGCGCGTCAAAGACAAGATGATGGAGGGCAACCCCGAGCCACAACAGAAGGGACTCGTCCAACACCAACTCATCTACTACAGCGAAATATCCGAGAAGAAGCTAAAGTTCGGTATAATCAAGGGCCTAACAATCCACTACCTGAAACTCCATGGAGGCCCCGTGGCCCCTCTCATCATCAAACCTCTTAATACGATAAGCGACAGCGTGTTCAGGCTCCTCTAGCTTCAACATCGCTTTGACCGTCGTGTCGAGGAGGGAACATACTTAAGACCTCCGAGCGTCTAAAAACGAACAGACACCTCGGGGGAACATAATGGGAATCCTAGGCACAGGCGCATCGACGGTCGCAGACATCAACCTAATTGCTCAGTTGGTAATCATCGCCCTCCTCGCCGAGGGATGGATAATCAGCAGGGACAAGAAGAGAATCCGTGTACACGGGCAGCTCATGGTCGCAGCGGTCCTCATTAACGCTGCCGCAATCGCGCTCGTCATGGTCCCTTCACTGATCCTCGGACTCGGCGCAATAACATCTGATCCACTAGGTCCCGGCCCCCTGATAAGCGTCATACACTCCGCCATCGGAACCGTTGCCTGGCTCCTCGGAGCCTACCTGAGCTGGACATGGGGCTTAAAGCCGGCGACGGTTGAGTGTTTTAAAAGGAAGAGGCTGATGAAGCCTGTCACCTACCTCTGGCTTCTCGCCGCTGTCCTCGGGGTAGGGTTCTACGTCTACTACTACGTCCTCTAATTCTTCCGCAGGGTCGTCTTTCCTTATCTCCTCGTACTTCTTCGTCCTCCTGAGGACCGCGTACCATGGCGCGACAGCGTCGAAGAGCATCCCTAGGGTGGCTCCCCAGACCATCTTGAGCCGCTTGTAGGGCTCGGGCCTGTCGACGTATACCTCGTGCATCTCTATCCCTACCTTGTAGGCGCTGTAGATGGTCCACCACATGAAGCCGGTGATTATGCCGCCGATTATAGGGAAAACACCCCCGGTCAGATAGAGTAAGCCTACGGCCGTGGCTATAAGGGAGGGCAAGGCGCTAAGCCAGGAGCCGAGGCTGTAGATCAAGGGTAGCTTGTATTTCGTCTTGACGTCCTTTCTCGCCAGGACCTCCATGGAGCCTAGTATCCACCTCCTCCTCTGCTTGAGGTGATCGCGGACCGTGAAGGGGGGTTTCTCGTAGGCGAAGCCCTTGAGGCTTCTAGTGACTCCGCCGAAGCGCTCCCTGAGTTTGAGGCTGAAGAGGAGGTCCTCTGATCGGACCCTGCCGAAGTCCCAGCCTATGTCGTTCTCCACGTCCGCCCTGACTATGAGGTGGGAGCCGTGGTAGCCGAACGGGACGGAGCCCCAAATCTTCATCTGCCCCATGGCACCGAGGTCCCCGACGCTACGGGTAGTCTCCTCGACCGAGTTGAACCTGTACTTCCAGTCCTGTGGGTAGAGTATGATCCCTGCGCCGATAAGGCGCCCGTCGCCCGTGTCGGTAACGAAATCGAGACAGCCGAGGACAGTGTCCTCACCTATCATCGTCTCCGTGTCCTGGTGATAGATCCAGTCGTCCGGGGTGTCTATGCCACGGTCTATCCTGACCTCGGAGGCGTAATGTAGTGCGCGGGCCTTGAAACCTGAGTGGTTGGGGGTTTCATACCCCTCGGGGACGATGACGAGAGTCGCCCCGTCCCGCTCCATCTCCTCGAAGAAGACCCGCTCCGCTCGGAACCTGTCCTCCTCAGTCACGATCCATATCTCTGATCTGAAATTAAGACCATGATCCACCTTGACTCCCCGGAGCCAGTGTCTCACGGAGTCGAAAGAGTTCCTTAGGGTGATTAGGTTCTCGCCCCGAGTGGTTATGGTGTAGATTATGCGCTTCCGGGCGACCTCTTCGCGCCTCTCTTTTAGATCCTCCACGCTAATGAGGAGGTTGGGGTTGAGCGCAAGCTGCGTGGACACCGCTTGGATCATGAAGATGGGGATAGGTATGAGCCAGCTGAGCTTGGCAGCGTAGAGAGCAGCACCAAGACTGTCTGTGAAATTGGGCCCGCCCGGGAAAATTATCCCCATCGAAGCTGACATTAGGACAATATTTCTCATCCTGGCCGTCTTGCCCTTGATCTGCTTCGTCAGGGACGCGTTATATTTACTCATAGTGTATCCGAGATAGGGTAGGCGGTCCTGTCGGTGCAACGTGGGATGGTTTTCGGAAGCCTAGAACTTAAACAGGACCAACTGAGATTGGGCTACCCCACAAACACTCCGCTTACGAATCCGAGCCACAGGATGAGACAGGTTATGACCGAGACGGCAATGATGGTGAATGCAACCCACTTACCCCTGACTACAAGCGCCGAGAAGGGAAACCAGAGGGGGAAGAGAACGGTCATGAACCGGGGGTATGAGACTAGGCCCCCGAAGGCAAACATGCTTGCGATGTAAGCAGTGCAGTAGATGGCCAGGTTCCTGTCGATCCTCGCTACCCTCCAAACGAGAAACGGTGGAAGTAGAATAGAGAACCAGACCGCTATGGGGAGGAGCATATGGAGATCGAGGCCCGTCCCTGGGAACGATATGGCAGCCACGCCGCTAGGAAGCACTGTTGAGAGGTAGGTCAGTAGGTTGTAGTTGCTAGACCACTCAGTAGTGTGGATTATTGCGAGAGGGTCACCCGCGGATAGACCCATGTAGGTGACCCAGGCGAGGAGTACCGATACAGTCGGGAGTATCATAAGAAAGGCTTTGCGCCTGTCACTGCCTACCTTTGAAGACAGAAGGTCGATGAACATTGGCAGGGCGATGAGGAAGCCAGGTATCCGGATGAGTGTGGATACTGCCGCGGCCAATGAAGCGGGGAGGTACTTTTTGTCTTGAAATAGCCTCCAGGCGAGAAGCGTGGTGAACAGGAACAGCCCCTCCGAGTAGGCGACTGTGGTAAACAGTAAGGTGAAGGGGGAGAGGGCGAAGAGGAGGGCACTGACAATGGCTATTTCCCTGCCGATGTAGTGCTCGGCGACTGACTGGTAGACCGGTACCCAGAGCAGCCCGGCGACGAGGTTACAAACCACTAGGGCAACGAGCGTGCCACCAACGAAGGGCTGCAGAAGTTGGGTTAGGAGGGGAAAACCCGGTGCGAATGCATAGCTCTGCCCGCTGAAATTGTAGCCATGCGCGGCTATGCTGGCGTACCACGCGCTGTCCCACCCCACAAACGCGGAGACCCACCGTGGGGCCCCGCTCGCGAGTAGTATCTGATTCTGGGGGAGTGGATCAACCAGTGCGGGGTTCGTCCAGAAGCCGACTTCCGAAGGCGCTGACGATGACGGCTAGGAGCAGCTTAACGAGCGCGACGACCGCCAGCGATGCAAGATACCGCCTGGGAATCCTAAGCGACGAAACGGCGACATCGCCCTCTAGGAGCCAGCTGAGCCCACCCATCGCTGCCTCTAACAGGTTTATTGCGTGGCGAAATAAGATTCTTAATGGTGGATTGATGGTGAGGGACGAGGCTGAGGGAATGGAATCCGTGACAGTAGACCTTCGCCACGGCCTCGCTATAAGGGCGTACCCGGATAGGAGACCGGGGAACCTTGAGATAGCCGGGATACAGAAGGGCCTCATCCTCCTTAACGGAGGCGTTGAGCTCGTCGAGGAGGGGGCGGGCTTCGGGTTGCCCATCGCCATATTCAGGGACAAGACGCTCTTCCCCGGATCAGCGACCTTGAGAGTCATCCAATATGAGCCCTACCCCATTATCGAGAAGACTTACGAGATGGACACTGTGTCGGTGAAGGTTCTAGGGGGGTCGAGGATTAGCGATGCCATCTACCACCCCGCTCACAGGGTCTTCAGCGCCTTGTACCTGACTCTAGGGAGCCTGAGACTCGTTCTAAACAAGGTTATAGAGCTCAGAGACACGGCGGGGGTCAAGACGAGCTTCCAGGCGACCGAACCGAGGGGAAGGGTAAAGGTACGCTACGCGATCCACTGTGACCTTATCGAGGTCGAGGCGAAATCGGAGATGACTGCGGGATGCGATGAGCTGATCATGCTCAACGAGCAGGGCGCGTCAACCTTCAGGGTTTGTAGGGATGGGGACTCGACTCTAATCGACGACGACATCGGCGCCTGGCGGACTATGGATAGCCCGGAAGCGACGCTCTCATCACGAGATGAGTGGCTCTCGTTTACCGTTGAAAAGCCTAAGGGTATAATATTCAGGAGAGGGCGGGAGAGCGTGAGGGGAAAGCTCAGCTGGGCCGGTTTCAGCCTCTCCTTCGCGCCAATCACCCAATACGATACACCATCAGGGTCAAGAGCCGAGAGCCTCACTGCATAGTTTTTTGAGGGGCGAAGCAGGTATCGGCTGTGATGAGCGCAATCGAGAACTTCCACCGCGTCAGAGGCTGATCCTCGCCGCCGAGGGGAAGCGGAGGGGGCTCAAGTGGGCGATGGGCGTCGCCCCCTTCGACGCCGTATACGGCACCCTGCTCCCCGTGCAGAAGACGAGGCTAAGCGAGATCGCAAGCGGCTTCTTCGAGCACATGATGAAGGAGGGTTCCGTCATCAGCATCGCCTACGCCTATCCACCCTACGCGATAGAGGCTATAGCTCAGGGGAGGGAGAAGGCATGGGACATGGACAGGTGGAACGTCTACGCACGCGCCTACATGAGGCTCAACAAGGCCCTCAACGAGACGTCGGCGCTCATCGCGAAGGAGTTCGGCGGCATAGCGATACCCGCCACCGTGGAGGGCCTCTCCTCTCAGGTGAGCCACGTCGAGCAGTATTACGCCCAGCGCGTCAGCCACCGCGTCGCGGCGGAGTTGAGCGGCGTCGGCTGGAGGGGGAAGAACGAGCTGATAGTTAACCCCCGATTCGGCTGTGCCATAAGGCTCGCCTCCGTCCTCACCACCGTCCCCATAACAAGGACGCCGCCCAGCAAGCAAGGTTGCGGGGAGTGTCGCGCCTGCTTCGACAAATGCAGGTTCCTTGATAACAAGAGTAAACTAGACAATTACAGGGAGCAATGCCGCAGGTATCTAGTCTACCTCAACCTCGAGGACGAGGTCTGCGGGAAGTGCATAAAGGCGTGCTTAAAAGAGAGCCTATACGCGGGTCAGTTCAACCTCTGAGCCCCACTTTTCCCGCCTCTAAAACGTCGGGTTCATAAACGATTTTTCCCGAAAAGTACACGGCGCATAAAATTGGAGAACGTTCCCGGTCTGCAGGAGAGCTTCAAGAGGGCACGAGTTGTATTCCTCACGACCTTCTCGGAGGATGGCGAGCCACACGTCAGGCAGATGACAAACCTCAACGAGGACCCGTACAAGATGATGTGGTTCACGAGCTACACGAAGTCGAGGAAGATGGAGGACGTCAAGAAGAACACGCGGGTAGTCATCGCCTTCCCCGCCGCCGAGAGGGGGAGCTTCTACGAGATCGAGGGAAAGGCAGAGTTGGAGAGGCCCGAGGTGGTGGAGGAGAAGTGGGACTGGTGGTACCTGTACTGGCGCCCAGAGCAGGAGGACAGGTTTTGGTTCCCCCGCAGCGTTGGCCACCCTAACTGGTCCATAATAAATGTCTACCCGGACTCCGCGAGGGTCGTCAAGCAAAGGCCATGAAACCCTAAGCCCCCACGAGAATATTCGGAAAAAACTATAGATACAGAGACGGATCGTACTGCATGCCGCCCACAGCCATCAGGACGATCCGCCAGCAGATCTACTGGCAGTACGCCAAGATCATAGCCGAGTCATCGGGCATCGGCAAGGGGAGCTACGGATTCGTCATGGACCGCTTCAAGAAGCTCGACTCGGGAGAGATCGAATGGTCCACCTCGATACGGGAGTGGGTGCACGAGAGGGAGACGCCACGCCAGTGCATCTACTGCGGCGCCACGGAGAACATCACGACCGACCACCTCATACCCCGCTCTAGGGGAGGCCCGGACCACCCCGACAACGCCATCTGGAGCTGCATGAGCTGCAACGCGAAGAAAGGCTCGAAGAGGCTCTACGAGTTCTACGGCCTTGAGAACCGGAACAAGATCCCGCGCCTCGCCGAGGGGAAGTATCTGAAGCTTCTCTACACCGAGCTCGAGAAGAGGGGAGTCCTCGACACAGACGTGAGCCACATCGCGGAGATCTGCGCCAAGTGCGATCTAGGTAAGATCTGCCCCGAGAAGGAGAAGCTCACCGTATACTGCCTCGAGGGCATATTCACGAAGCCCTAGAACGTTACTATCCTGTCTGCTTCCTTCACCCAGTTGGCTAGGATCATCATGGTGCCCCTCTGGGTGCCTTCGACCATTTCCTCGTCCTTTGATGCCCCTCGACTTGAGGCAGGTCCCGCAGAGCTTCACCTCGACCCCCTTCGTGGCGAGGTCACCGAGCATCTTCTCGAGGTTGTAGTAGCCTTCTGGGGTGATCTGCCCCCTCTTGGCAGCCCCCACGGCGTCGCCCATGAGGAAGACCCTGACCTGCATCCCGATCTCGGCTGTGACCGACGCGCCAGCGAGTCGGAGGGCGTTCCACGTCTTCTCGCCCCCGTAGGGGGCGTCGTTCGCGATTATCAGTAGCTTGACCATGCCTGAATGGGCGCGTCATGCCCCTAAAACTGTGACGGGTCTACTTCCGGCCCACGAAGAGGGTTATCATCTCGTCGTTCCGGATCGGGGCGTCGCCGCTCTCCTTCTTCCATTTCTTCAGGTCCGCGACCCCCTTTTCCAGCCCTTGCTTGCTGATGGGGCGGAACATGCTCCACAGCTTCTTCTCAGCGATCTCGATGAACTCGTCCGCGGACTGGTATCGCTCCATGTTGTAGGGGTAGACCTCGGTGAGGCGGAAGCCCGCGTTCGCGAAGTAGGTCTTGAAGGCCTCGTCGCTCGGGTAGGCGTCTAGCTGGCTCTGCCTTATCTCGGGGAAGAACTTGAAGACGACCTTGGAGTTGATCTGGGCGTGGCCGATTGTATGGGCGATCTTCGCTCCTCCCCGCCTGAGTATGCGGCAGCACTCCGTCGCAGCCGCCTGCTTGTCGACAACGTGGTGCCAGACCTGGGCGGCGTAGACGAGGTCGAAGACGTCGCCTCGGAAGGGCATGTGCTCCGCTACGGACTGGAGGACGGGTAGGTCGGGGGTCTTCTCCCGTGCCTGCTTGAGCATCCCGATGGCGGGGTCGAAGCCGACGACTGTCGCGTGGGTCCGCTCCCTGATCCCTAGGCCGTAGTTGCCCGTCCCGCACCCCATGTCGATGACGAGTGAGCCCGAGTCGAGGCGCGCGAGCCTCTCCGCCTCCCCAGCCCAGAACCAGATGTCCTCGCTGACGCGGCCCCTGTCGTAGTCGCTGCTCACCTTGTTGAAGTGTGGGTTGCTTACGGCCATGCCAGTAGATGCGCGGCTCGATGGGATAAAATGTTAGGGTATGCCTCTCATCCAAACATTAATATTTTAATCTGGTAGCTTCCTGTTGTCGGGCCGCCGTAGCTTAGTCAGGTGGAGCGTCTGGCTGTTAACCAGTTGGTCAACGGTTCAAGTCCGTTCGGCGGCGCCACATTTTAAAAAGGAATGGTTTATAGCCACAGATATCCGTTTCAAGTAACTAAGTTTCAGAAAATCTGACACAGGAGTATGTGAGCGGTGGATGGACCTTATTCTTCTTTCACTCTTCGTGGGCGCCGTCGCATTGGCGTTCGTCGCTTACTTAGCTTGGTCTATTATCCGTGAGCCCGCTGGCACGCCTGAGATGATGCGGATCGCCGCGGCGATCGAGGACGGGGCACGCGTCTACCTCCGCAGACAGAACATGACAATCGCGGCGGTGACGGCCCTCGTCGCCATTCCCATAGCCTTCTACTACCATGACCTGAGGGTCATCGGCGCCTTCGTCGCAGGGGCCGCTCTCAGCCTCCTCAGCGCATACATTGGTATGATGGTGGCGGTCAAGGCAAACGTTCGGACGACGAACGCAGCTAAAACCTCGACTGCTAAGAGCTTCCTCATCGCCTTCAGGGGCGGAGGCGTCATGGGTCTGCTCGTTACGGGCCTCAGCCTCATCGGGGTCAGCGTACTCCTCATGATATTCAAGGACCCCAACCTCATTATCACCTACGGTTTCGGCTCTAGCTTAACGGCGCTTTTTGCACAGCTCGGCGGAGGCATATTCACGAAGGCGGCGGACATCGGCGCCGACCTAGTCGGTAAGGTGGAGCACAGGATACCCGAGGACGACCCTCGGAACCCCGCCGTGATCGCCGATCAGGTCGGCGACAACGTCGGCGACTGCGCGGGCAGGGGTAGTGACCTCTTCCAGACGCTCAGCGACGACTACATCACGGCGATGCTCCTCGCCTCGATCGTCCTCAGCGTCACGGGCATAAACGGCCTCGTCTACCCCCTCATGCTCGGTGCGACTGGGATAATCGCGACGATAGTCGGCATCTTCCTCACCCGCCAGTGGAGGGGGATAAAGCCAATCAGCGCCTTCAACGTCGGGCTCATCTCCTCCGCGGGGATCTGCATAGTCGGCGCATACATCGCCACGATGAACCTCCTCGGCGACATCAACATCTTCTACTGCGTCGTCGGCGGCCTCCTCGCGAGCCTCGCCACGGGGCTCGTCGTCCAGTTCTACATCGGGATAAACAGCGACCCCATCAAGAAGGTGGCGGCCAGCTGCGAGTACGGCTCTGCCATAAACATAATCACGGGCCTCGGCTACGCGCTGCAGGCCCCCTTCATACCCTTCCTATGCGTCGCAGCCGTCATCTACTTCGCCTTCGGCATCACGGGCTCAATCTTCGGCGTCGTCGGCGTCAACCTCGGCACCGACCTCGCCATAGGCATCATCATGTCGAGCGACACCTTCGGCCCCATCAGCGACAACGCTCAGGGCATAGCGGAGATGTCGGGGATGGCCGAGAACGCCGACTCCCTCGTGGAGCTCGACTCGATGGGCAACACGACGAAGGCGTTCACGAAGGCCTTCGCCACCCTCAGCGGCACAGTCTCCACGGTCGTCATCTTCGCCACCTACAGCCATCTCGGCGGGCTCACGAACGCAACCATCGGACTCCTCAGCCCCGTCTTCATAGTAGGACTCCTCCTCGGTGGCGTTGTACCCTTCCTCTTCTCAGCACTCATCATCGGCGCCACGGCCGAGTCCGCCTACAAGATGGTCGAGGAGGTCCGCAAGCAGTTCAACGAGAGGCCCGGGATACTGGAAGGGAAAGGAGCTGCCCGATTACCGGCGATGCGTCGACATAGCGACTAAGGACGCGCTCAAGAAGATGATCGCGCCCGGGCTTCTGGCCATGATCGCCCCCATAGCGGTGGGGCTCATCCTAGGGAAGTACGCCCTCGCAGCGATGCTGCTCGGCAGCCTAGTCACCTCCGCGCTCCTCAGCCCCTTCTTCACCTTCGGCGGAGGCATCTGGGACAACGCGAAGAAGCACATCGAGAGGGAGTTCTGGATGAAGGGAACCCCGGCACACGCGGCCGCCGTAACGGGGGACACCGTCGGCGACCCACTCAAGGACGTCGCTGGGCCGAGCCTCAACATCTTCATGAAGCTGACGAACATGACGGCGCTGCTTCTGGTGCCGCTGCTGCTCCTGCTCTCAGCGTAGGTATTTGGGGTCAGTGGAGCCCGATCATCGCCCCGTAACCGGAGTAGACCCTCTGAACCAGCTCACCGGCCTTGGGGTTGTTCCAGTCATGCATCCACTCCGACACCACAGTCTCCAAGGTGATGGGGACGACGCCCACCTGAAGCATCCTCTCGACCCCATACCTGTGGGCATCGGGGGTCGAGTCTCCGGCGGCGTCGATTAGCCCGTAGACGTCGTAGCCCAATTTGAGGGCGTGGATTGCAGTGTATGCGAAGCACATGCTCGTCCAGAGCCCCGAGACGACGACCTTCTGCCTGTTGGTCGCCCTCACAGCGCCCAGAGTGCCTTCATCCTCGAAGGCGTCAAAGCTGGGAACCTTGCGCGCGAAGACCTGCTGGCCCGGGAAGAGCTCGGTTATCTCAGGGACGACGTCACCATTCATCTTCGGGTTTATTGATGAGAGGACGACGGGTATCCCGAGTATCTTCGCTGCCCTCGCTCCAAATAATCGGGGCTGCACCCCCATACCCTATACGAACTCTTTTAACGCCCTGCCAGTCAACGAGATTGAATCGAGTCTTGCTGGATGCCATCCTCATCCTGAAGATCGCCATCGCCCCGTTGCTGATCCTCGCGGCGAGCTTCGCGGAGTACCGCTGGGGACACACGGTGAGCGGCTGGATCGTGGGGCTCCCCCTGACCTCGGCGCCCGTCATCCTCCTCCTCGCCCTCGAGCAGGGGAGCGGCTTCGCCGCGGCGTCGGCCCAGGGCGCACTGCTCGGCCTCGTCTCACTCTCCGCCTTCTCCCTCGCCTACAGCCTCCTCTCGCTCCGCCGACGACTCGGCTGGCTCCCGTCGATGCTGCTGGGCTGGGGAATATACTTCGTCTCGTCGTTCGTCCTCGAGTATCGCCTCCGTGCCCATTGTGGTTGCCTTCGTCGGCGTCGTAGCTGTGGCTGCTCATCGTGGCGAGGGCCTTCCCGGTGGTGGACACCCCCGAGAAAACGACTTCGAGTGGCTCAACCTGGAGCGACGTCATCATCAGGATCGTGGGGGCAGTGGCCCTGATCTTCGCCATCACCGAGTACGCCCCGTCGCTGGGGGCGACGCTGAGCGGTCTGCTCACCCCTTTCCCCATCTACACGAGCGTAATGGTTTCCACAATACACCGCAGGCAGGGCGTCGCCTCCGCCTCGCAGTTCGTACGCGGGGCCGACTCTCAGCCTCTTCACCCCAGCGGTCTTCTGGCTCATGGTCGGCTCGACGATAGTCGCCTGGGGCATCGGCGCGTCGTACGCCCTAGCCATCGTGGCCGCCCTCGTTCTCCACTGGGCGCTGTTCAAGGCGCTGAGAAGACGAGGACCTACTTGAGGCCGGTGAAGTGCTCCCACCCGCCCTTGCCGACGGGCTTCTCGACGCCATCCTCCACGTAGACGATCTTACGATCCTTCGTGACGACGCCTAGCTCGATGAGGTCCGCCCCGGCACCTCGCAGCGCCTTCCTCGCCTCATCGACCATGTCGGGCTTGACGGTGAAGACCAGCTCGTACTCCTCCCCGCCGTAGAGGGCGAGGGCCGCCCTGTCGAGGTTGTGTAAGCTCGGCGAACTTCTCCGCGTCCCTCGTGAGGGGAACGTTTGTGAGCCTGAAGCCGTTGCCGCTGCTCTTCTGGAGGTCGTGCAGGCTGACGGCGAGGCCGTCGCTTGAGTCCATGCTGCTTGTGGCAGCGCCCGAGGCGGCGAGGGCGATACCGGCGTTGACCCTCGCCCGAGGCATGTAGACGGATTCGACAAGTCGATCCCTGAGTGCCTTCGGAGCCTCCGCGCCCTCTAGGAGTATCTTGAACCCGGCGGTGGTGTTGCCGAAGCCCCCCGTCGTCGCGAGCACGTCCCCCGGCTTCGATGTGCTACGTAGGACGAGCCGCCGCTCCTCGGCGAGGCCGTAGGCCATCCCCGAGATTATGATGTCGCAGGCCTCGTTCGTGTCCCCGCCCACCATGTAGCCACCGTACTCTCGGGCGCCGGACTCGAAGCCCTTCGCGATGTCTTCCACCCAGTCAACCGGTGTGGTGCTTGGGGCACCAAGTGCGGCGAGGAAGGCGAGGGGTTTGACGCCCTTTGAGCCGAGGTCGCTGAAGTTCATGACAACGGCCTTGCGCCCCGCCTGGAAAGGGGTCATCCCGGCGGGTATGTCGGTCTTCCAGACTAACATGTCCGTCTTGAGGATGACGGCGCGTCCGTCGCCGAGGCTGACGGCGTTCACATCGTCCCAGTTTGGCACGGGCATCCCCGGCATGAGAGTCAGGTGCCTCATTATTCGGCTGATGAGCTCCCGCTCCCCGATCTCGGCGATGGTGGACAAGGGCATCGTTCTCGTCTAGGGTTGTCCCCGTTATAACGATTGGGGGCTGATAAACGTCTTATACACCCATCCCTGAACGTTATAGAACGCTTGGTGAATGACTTGATGCGCAAACCCCTCGAGGATATAAGGGTCGTCGACATGACCCACGTCTGGTTCGGGCCATGGTGCACCATGATGCTAGCGGACATGGGCGCTGAGGTCATCAGGGTTGAGCCCCCATGGGGCGCGATAGACAGGATAAGCGAGGGTATGCTCTACGGCGGGGCACCCTATACGTTCCACCACCTCAACCACAACAAGAAAGACCTCACACTCAACCTCAAGAGCCCAGACGGGATGCGCCTCCTAAAGGAACTCATCAAGAAGAGTGATATCATCGTCCAGAACATGAGCGTCGGGCACTATGGAGAAGCTGGGCCTCGGATACGAGGAGCTGAAGAAGCTCAACCCAGGCATCGTCTACGCGGCGCTCAGCGGCTTCGGCCAGACGGGCCCCTACAAGAACAGAAACTGCTACGCCGTCTTCGCGGAGGCGATGAGCGGCCACACCAGGATGACGGGGGACGGCGTCGACCCGCAGGGTCCGCCGATCGAGATGGCGATGGCCCTCGGTGACACTCTTCCGGGCAGCCTCGCCGCCATGGCCATCCTTGGAGCCCTCCGCTACCGCGACAAGACCGGCTTAGGCCAGATGATAGACGTCGCCCAGCTCGACTGCATGGTCGCCGTCAACCCGGGAATCACCGGCTACTTCCTAAGCGGGTTAACCAACTGGGAGATGAGGAAGAAGTACCCTACCGGCGGCATCGGAGGCATATTCAAGGCGAAGGACGGCGGCTACGTCCGCGTGGGCGCCTTCAGTCCCAGCGCACTCGAGAACATGAAGAACTTCCTGAAAGTCGAGGAGCCAACGAAGGAGGACTGCGAGAAGTACATCGCCACGAAGAACAGGGACGAAGCGGTCGAGGAGTTGGTCGCGGCGGACCTTCCCGCGTCCCCTATCTACCAGATCGACGAAACGGTCAAGGACCCCCACCTCGCGGCGCGCGGCATGTTCATAGACCTCGACCACCCTCTCGCGGGCAAAGTCCGGACGGTGAATAACCCGATAAAGTTCAGCCTCACCCCCGTAGAGAGGAAGACTGCGGCCCCGACCTTAGGCCAGCACAGCAAGGAGATACTGAGCAGGATACTCGGTCTAAGCGAGGCCCAGATCCAGGAACTCATAAACAACGGCGTCGTCGCATCCGTCTAGTCTCACCGATTTTCTTAAAAACAGGGGCTTCACCCGTATGGTGGAGTGGCCCGGTAGCTCAGCGGTCAGAGCGGCAGCCTCGTAAGTTGTAGGTCGCGGGTCCGAATCCCGCTCGGGCCTCCACTCTCTTCTCGAAACCCATTAAACGGAGCCAATGAAACATATCAGGGAAGCTCATGGGCGTAGACTTGGGAATCGAGCCGGTCTGGCAATTCATAGCGAGGGCATCCTCAGCACGGGACAAGGGTGACTACCAAGAGGCCGAGTTCTACGCGCGCAAGGCCGTCTTCGCAGACCAGAGCGTCGGCGCCGCCTATGTACTCCTCTGCGAGATACTGGAAAAGCTGGGAAAGAAGGAGGAGGTGGAGAGGTGTCTCAGAGCGGGACTCGGCGCGTGCCCCGGCGACGCACCCCTCACGAGCATGAGCGCCCAGTATCTCATCAGGAATGGACGCCTCGACGACGCGGATGCATTCATCAGAAAGGCGATATCCACGGCCCCCGACGTGGCCGGGTACAGACTCCTCCTCTCCGTGATCCTTCAGCAGAAGGGGGACCTCGAACATGCAGAAGAGAGCGTGCGGAGGGCTATACTCCTCGATGACACGAGCGGCGACGCCTACTCGATGTACGGCGTCATACTCTGGAGGAAGGGATTGCACGACGAGGCGATGAGGTATGTAGCTCACGCCCTTGAACTCAAGCCACAGGACGCAAACATCCACCTCAACTATGCTATAATTCTCGAGGGCTCAGGCAAATTCACCGACGCCGAGGAGCACTACAAGAAGGCTCTGGAGCTCCACCCTGAGTGGCCCGAGGTCAAGGCTAGGTATGACAAGCTCAGGTACCGCCTAAACGACCCCTCGGAGACGCTGAAGAAAGCGAACTCCGTCAAGGGGGAGAGCCCCGATGAGGCCGAGACGCTATACAAGAAGGCCCTGGAGATGAGGGCGGACTCCCCCGATGCTCACAACGACTACGGCGTCTTTCTTTGGGAAAGGAAAAGACTGGTGGAATCCGAGGAGCACCTTAAGAAGGCTGCGGACCTAAAGCCGAGCTGGGTCACCCCTCAGTACAATACGGCCCTCAACCTCGTGAACCAGGGTAGGTTCTCCGACTCGGAGAACTATTTCAGGAGGACCCTGGGCCTCTACCCGGCCTTCCCCGACGGACACTTCTGGTACGCAAACGCCCTATTCAAGCTCCATCGCCTCCCCGAGGCAGAGGAGCACTACAAGAAGGCGATCGAGCTCAAACCCGACCACAAGAAGGCGCACGAGAACTACGCCCAGCTGCTAAAGCAGCTTGGCAGACTCCCCGAGTCCGAAGAGCAGGCGAAGCTCGCTCAGTAAAAGGTCGGCTGCCCCTCGTAGACGAGCTTCGGGGGCTGCATCTTCGCAGCCTCTGCCGGGGACATAATCTCGATGAGACGGTACTTTCTTGTCCCGAGCCCCAGCTCCTCGGCGTACTCCACCTGGTCGTATGGGTTCTTGAGCCCGCCCCAGATGCGCTGGAAAGGGTGCAGCTTCGCGTCGCAGCTGAAGTCTCCAATGTAGGGAGGCACCATCTCGGGGAGGAACGTGGCCTTCCCTATGAGGTCGAG
This sequence comes from Candidatus Bathyarchaeota archaeon, assembly GCA_963769425.1. GTDB lineage: Archaea > Thermoproteota > Bathyarchaeia > TCS64 > TCS64 > UBA8941. Next base: position 340,249 of record CAVYLP010000006.1, read on the forward strand.
GGTCGCCTCCTCGACAGCGCAGATGTCCCTACTCGCGGTGACGCCTACATCGGGGACGATCTGTGGCTGGATCATGCCGAGGCAGTTGCACTGCGGCGTGATATCCATCATGAAGTTGAAGAAGAACCTCTTCTCGCGGTCGAAGTGACTAAGTATCTCCTCCGTCGTGAGGGCCATGAGCCTGCTGAAGGCCTGGAAGAACTCGGGCTTGATCTCGATGCACCCGACGCCCTCGTCCGCCTCAAGGCACTTGAGGCAGTTGGTGTTGGTGCAGGTACCCTCCATGAGGCTTAGTTTGTGCTTCTTGGCGTCATACTTTAGCGCGCCCCTGGGGCAAGACTTAACGAGCTCCTCAGCGTGGGCGGGGGTACACTTGTCGGCGTCCCACCAACTGACGCTGTTCTCGACGCCGTGCATCTTGTGCCAGCGACTGCCCGCGGCGAGTCCGCCGATGGCGAGGTTCTTTATCGCCCCTCCGTAGCCGCTCACGGCGTGCCCCTTCGCATGGCTCACATCGATTAGAACATCCGCGTCGTGGAGTACCCCTGCGAACCCGATCTCGCCGACGCCGCCGAACTCGAAGTCGCTGTGGTAGACGTACCTGTCCTTGATCCCCGCAATGGGGATGAGGGGGCAGCCGCACGTCTCGCTAGTGTAGCCGCGGTCGACCGCGTTGTAGATGGCCGTAGGGTTGTCGGTCACAAACGGGTAACCGCCCGCTTCCTTGACGGCTTTAACGATCTTGCGAACGAAGTAGACGGGGACGGTCTGGAAGTCGTCCTCGAAGCCCATGTGCATCTTAAGGGCCACCTTGTCACCCTTCTTGATGGTACAGAAGTCGAGCTGCCTGATCATCTCGTCGAACTTGGCGCCGAGGCTGGCGAACCGCGCCGCCTGCCCGTGGATCATCGACCCGTACCAGACGGTGGAAGTCTTTACCATGGAGACACCTGAATTGAAGGAAGGGACATTTCGGGCTTAATAAAGAAAATCATACGCCGAAAGCGGTTTTCAGTTTCCCGGGGACCGCGTGGAGCTAGACGAGCTTGAGGTTGACCCTGATCTCGGGCGTGTTCTTGATGGTGTTGCTCACGAAGCAGCGCCCCGCCTCCCTTAGGATCTCTAACCTCTGTTCCTCGGTGAGGTCCGCCTCAAGCTCCACCTCCATCGAGATCTCGGTGGCGCGGTTCATGTCCTTACTCACCTTTGGCCTGACGTTTACCCGGATCGCGCCGGCCTCCCACCCCCTGTTCTTCATCTGCTCGGCTACGCGCGTCCCAGTGCAGAGCCCGATCGCGGCGAAGAGGACGGCACCCGCCGCCATACCCTCAGGCTGGGAGTCATCACTCACCCTCCCCGTGATTATCTCGAAGCCGCCGACTGTGGCCTTGAACTTGGTTCCCTCTATCCTCTCGATCTTGGCGCTCATGGCTGTTGAAAAAGGGGCTGGGCCGTATGAATCTTTGCGGCTACGCCTTGGCGAGGGCCTGGTCGAGGTCCTCGATTATGTCGTCGACGTCCTCTATGCCGACGCTGAAGCGGACGAGGCCGTCGGTTATGCCAGCCTTGATGCGGTCCGCCTTGGGGACGACGGCGTGCGTCATCGTCGCCGGATGGCTGATCAGGGTCTCGACGGCGCCGAGGCTGACGGCGAGGCTGCAGAGCTTGACGTTGTTCATCACCTTGCGCCCCGCATCTATCCCTCCCTTAAGCTCGAAGCTCATCATGCTGCCGAAGCCGTCCATCTGCCTCTTCGCGAGGGTGTACTGCGGGTGGCTCTTGAGCCCTGGGTACTTGACCCACTCCACCTTGGGGTGGTCCTCGAGCCACTTGGCGATCTTCTCCGCGCTCTCGGTCTGGCGCTGCATCCTGACGTGGAGCGTCTTTATGCCGCGTAGTGTGAGCCACGCTTCGAATGGGCCGAGGTTCGCGCCCATGTTCTTGTACATGGGGTCCATCGCCTTCAGGAACTCCTTCGAGCCGACGATGGCTCCGCCGAGGACGTCACTGTGCCCGCTGAGACTCTTCGTGATGCTGTGGACGACGACATCGATGCCGTGCTCCAGTGGGCGCTGCAGGTAAGGGGACATGAACGTGTTGTCCGCCATCGTAGTTATGCCGTGAGCCTTCGCGATCTTGGCGACGGCCTTCATGTCGGTGAGCTTCATCATCGGGTTCGACGGTGTCTCGATGTAGATTAGCTTCGTATTGGGCTTGATCGCCTTCTCGACGGCCTTGAGGTCACTCGTGTCGACGAGCGTGCACTCGACTCCGTAGCCCTTGAGTATGTCAGTGAAGACCTTGTGGGTTCCCCCGTAGAGGGCGTCCCCCGCGAGTATGTGGTCCCCGGACTTGCATACTGCCATAGCTGCTGTGCTGATGGCCGCCATGCCGGATGCTGTTGCGCGGCAGTCCTCGCCCCCCTCCAGGGCGGCGATGCTCTCCTCCAACGCCCTCACCGTGGGGTTGCCTAGCCGGCTGTAGATGTAGCCGCTCTCCTTCCCCGCGAACCGCGCGGCGCCCTGCTCCGCGTTCTGGAAGACAAACGTCGATGAGGCGTAGATCGGGACCGAGACCGCGCCGGTCGCGGGATCGGGGTGCTGACCAGCGTGCACTGCCATAGTTGCGAACTTCTCTTTACCCATACGACCACTGACCCTATTCCAGCAATAATAATATCATCTCCGAGATAATGCCTTCTAGACGCAGACGCAGAAGACCCCCTCTTTTATACACAGTCGCTCGGATTCATCTTGGTTCACATTGAAGGTTCTAGGCATTCTGGGCGGAGCCAACAGGAACGGTAACACGGCCAGGCTCGTTGAAGAGGTCCTCGCGGGTGCGAGAGAGGCGGGGCACGAGACGGTCCTCATTAAGCTCGTCGACGAAAAGATCGGTCACATCGGCTACAGTAAGGGGGAGTCCACGTTCCCAAAGGACGACTTTGACTCTATCAAGCCCCACCTTGAGACCATGGGGGCCATCGTCATCGGCGCACCAATATGGTACAGCACCGTCGACTCACGCACACACGCCTTCATCCAGCGCCTCTACTACTACAGCAGCTACTACAGCGAGGAGAACAGGAAGAGGTGGCCCACGGGCGTCAAAGCCGTGAACATCATCACCTACGCCCAGAGCGACCCACACTACTACGACCAAGTCCTCGCTTGGCTCAAGACCATCGAGAAGGACTACGGCATGAAGGGCATCAAGGAGATCGTCGCCGAGAACACTGGTGAGAAGCCGGTCGAGACCCGCAAGGACCTTCTGAAAAAAGCCGGTGAGATAGGCAAGAAGCTCTAGTGAGACCTATCTCAAGAGGGTGTCAGAAGGTCTTTATCTCGTAGTTGAAGCGGGGCAGCCCCCGCATCGTGTTCGCGACGTAGCATCGCTTAACCTCAGCGAGTAGCCCCTCTACCTGCTTCGCGTCGAGATTCGCACCCACCTTCACTGTGATGTTGAACCCGAGCGCCCGGCTGGGCTCCTTCTCGTTCATGTCGTCTACCTCAATCAGGAGGCTGGTCGCCTCGATCTTCTGTCTCTTCAGGTACATGGAGGCGTGGAATGCGCTGCAGAGCCCCAAGCTAGCCACCATGAGCTTCCCCGGGGACATGCCAATCGGAGGCGTCTGCGCGTCGAGCCTCCCGCTCAGGACCTCGTAGCCCTCCGACTCGGCCCTGAACTGGTCGCCGTCGAGCCGCGTTATCTTAACTGTCATGGATATCGCGGATCATGGGGTGAACGAGAATAAGTACCTTGCCGGTTGAATGGTGAAACATTTATGTGGGGTTCGACCGCTTTCAGGTGGTGTGCCCTGGTAGCTCAGCCTGGCTAGAGCGGCAGCCTTGTAAGCTGTAGGTCACGGGTCCAAATCCCGTCTAGGGCTCCAACTTCTACGCAAGTGTCAGCTGCCTGCCACGGGGCTGTTGCTTCGCCGGGTCGGGCTTCGACCTTAGAATCGGTGCCGGCTTCGGCTCAGTATTCACACGAGGTTTAGTGACGGGTGGTGCCTCGACCTTTGCTGTGGGCTTGGTCTTTGTCGGTTTCGGCTTATCGGCATTGGCGGTTCTCCCAGCCTTAACGGTCTTGACTGCCTTCACCGTCTTCGCGGCCTTCTTCTTCGGAGACCTCTTGGCCTTCTTGGGCTTCTCCACCTTCTTCCCCCGCGTCTTCTCCGGCTTCTCCTCCTTAGCCGCTACCTTCGGGGGGTTGACGAGGTCCACCTTGTCCGGGTGGTTCATCGCGACGTGCTTCCTGAGGCCGGACTCGCTGTTCATGATCTTCCCGCAGACGGGGCAGGGGAGGCTCACGGATACGAACTCGACGTCCTTTCCGAGGTACTCGCGTCGGAACTTCGCGGAGAGGCGCTCGGCCTCCTCGTAGCTGATCCTCCCCTCGGTCTTGATGGCTATACCAATCGTTATGTTGAAGGAGTCGTGCCTGTCGCTGTCCCTGATAACTCCGATCTCCCTAACCGGGCCCTTCAGCTTGAGGTCGTCCGCCACCCTGCTCCCTTCAGAACGCTCGCTATGTGTAGCTGAATCGGCCAAGGGCTTAAAAGCGTGTCTTTCACTGCGACAGTCTCAGTTAATAAAAATCCTTTGGGACAATCACGCTTGGTGAAAATGGTCTCGGAAACAGGGTAAGACGCCTACTTCTTGTAGGCGCCATACTTCCAGACGGCCCTGCCGACGGCGTTGTAGTTGGCGATCGGCATGTCCGAGTGGACCGTGCAGCCTGGGCCGAGCATGAATCCGCCGCCCTCGGCGCAGTCGTCGATCGCCTTCTTCGTTGCGTCTTCGATCTGCTTCGGTGTCCCCTTCCTGAGGGTCTCCTCGTGGTCGAGCCCGCCGCAGATGGCGAACTTGTCCTTGTAGAGTTCCTTGCCTTTCTTGGCGGGGGTCCAGGATTGGCTCGCCCAGTTGATGGTATTGACCGGGTACTTCTTGAACCAGCCAGCCTCCATCAGCTTCTCCGGGGTTCCTTCGGAGGTGCTGCAGATGTGCATGAACTTTATGGGGCACTTCACGGCGTCGAGTACCTTCTTGTCGTAGCTGAGTGCGTACTCCTCCAGCTGTTTCTGGTCGAGTGCCTTCCAGATGCGGCCTCCTCCTCCGATCCCGAAGAAGATCCCTGTGGCACCCGCGTCGATGCAAGCTTTGGTGAACTCTATCGTGGTGTCGGTGATGGTCTTTATGCCTTGCTTTAGGGTGTCTGGGTTCTCCTTCATGTCCTTGAGGACCTGGTCTGGAGTCGAGACGCCGTTCATGGCCTGGATGATTGGACTGGGGATGGTGTAGATGAAGGGGACCCTGCGTAGGTCACGCGCCAGTATCTCGTTGGTCCTGACGAACTCGCGGAGCTCCTTCTTGGGATCGAGGACCCAGAGCTTCTCCCAGTCCTTTGTCTTCTTCACGGCGACCTCCTTGGTGTCGGCCTCCTCCTCGTTGTTTATGAACTCGAACTTGCTCCCCCACTGCATCGCCATGAAGCGGTAGTGGGGAGTGACCTTGAGCATGTCCATGTTGTAGTCGAGCTCCCTCAGGAGGGCGATGTGCGCCTTAGCGGACTCCTCGCCGTTGCGCGATGCCTTCTCCCAGCTGTAGCCGTTTAGCCACTTGCATGCAGGGAAGTGGCCCCAGATCGCCCATGGGACGCGGTCAGGAACCTTGCGTTGCATGACCGCCAAGACGCGGTCGAATCTCTCAGACTCCATCTCAGATCGTAGAGGATAGGGAGGCACTAACCATAAAAAGGCGTCCCCGGCGTCGGTAACCTGTATAAATCACCTCGACACTGGCTTCATCATTCTGTGATCCCTAAATGAAATACAGAAAGTTCGGCAAGCTAGACTGGAAGCCCTCGGCCCTCGGCTTCGGAGCCATGAGGCTCCCCATACTCGACGGCGACGCGGGCAAGATCGACGAGCCCCTCGCCATTGACATGATCAGGTACGCCATCGACAATGGCGTCAACTACGTCGACTCCGCCTACCCCTACCACAAGGGGCAGAGCGAACTTGTCGTCGGAAAGGCACTCAGGGACGGATATCGTGAGAAGGTTAAACTCGCCACGAAGATGCCCTGCTGGCTCGTCAACACCGCCGACGATTTCGATAAGTACTTTGACGAGCAGCTGAAGAAGCTACAGACGGACCACATCGACTTCTACCTCCTACACGGGCTGGGGAAGGAGAGGTGGCCGAAGGTCAGGGACCTCGGCGTCCTAAGGTGGGCGGAGAAGAAGCTCAATGAGGGCAAGATCGGGCACCTGGGCTTCAGTTTCCACGACGAGCTCCCCGCCTTCAAGGAGATCGTGGACGCCCACGACTGGACCTTCTGCCAGATACAGTACAACTACATGGACACGAACTACCAAGCGGGGACCGAGGGACTCCACTACGCCGCGAAGAGGGGGCTCGCCGTCGTCGTCATGGAGCCCATCGCTGGTGGACGCCTCGCCGTCAATCCACCCGAGGGTATAAAGAAGCTCTGGAGGGAGGGACACCACCGCTGGAAGCCCGCCGAGTGGGCGCTCCAGTGGGTCTGGAACCAGCCCGAGGTAAGCCTCCTACTAAGCGGCATGAGCGCCATGCAGCACGTTGAGGAGAACGTGAAGGCGGCGGACAGAAGCGGCGTCGGCAAGCTCACGAAGGGGGATCTCCGCCTCGTAGATAGTGTAGCCAACAAGTACAGGGAGATGGGGTTCGTCGGCTGCACCGGCTGCAGGTATTGCTCCCCCTGCCCCAGCGGCGTCGCCATCCCCGAGGTCTTCTCCCTCTTCAACGAGTTCTACATGAAGGATAGGGACCCGGTGGTTAAGGCGAAGTACAAGGAGCAACTCAAGCCTGAGCAGTGGGCGAAGAACTGCACGAGCTGCGGCAGATGCGAGGATCTCTGCCCGCAGCACCTGCCCATCAGGACGTTGCTACGCGGCGCGGTGGATGCCCTAGAGAGGGAAAGGTAACGACCACAACGCACAGGCGGTCTTTCCGCCAGAATATTCACCCTGAAGGTCGTTTGGTCTACTCCTTGACCTTCCTGATTCCCCTCTTTGACGAAGGCAAACCCCACAACGGACGCCAGCGCCGAGGCAGTCAGGAACCACCAGCCCCATGAGTAGGAGCCCGTCGCGTCGATTATCAGGCCAAAGATCGGCGGGCCGATGATATTCCCGATGAGCCCGATCATGTTAGAGTACCCGACGGCGATCCCTGCGTTTTCCCTCCCCGCGAACTCGGAGACGAGTACGAAGTTCAGCCCACCCCACCCGAGGGCGGAGAAGCCGAACAGCGCGAATATGACAGATAGCACGATGAACGGGGTGCTCGAGGAGATGAACTGCATGAGTATCGAGAAGAAGAAGGACAATATCGCGGCGAGGAGCAGCGGCCTCTTCCTGCTTCCCCCGAACAGCCGATCGCTCATTGCACCAAGGACCGGTTTACCTATGGCACCGCCCGCGTTCACTATAGCGAGGTAGCCGCCAGCGAGGGCTACTGATATGCCGACGATCTCCTTCAGATATATGATTAGGTAGGTCGTCATCGCGAACTGCACCATCATTAGCCCGACGCATGAGAGGCTGATGAGGAGGATGTTGTGGTCGAGCATCATTTTGAGGGCGGCTTTCCTGTTCGGCTTCACCGACTTCGTAGGCGCCACGTCGACCAGAGTGTTCGGCGCGTCCCTGTAGAGGGTGTAGGCGAGTATAGCGATCAGTATGGTTACGATTCCGATGGCGACGAACCCGATGCGCCATCCGTAGAGTATAGCGACGGTGGGGAGTGTCGCGGCGGTGATCATGCCCCCCACGTTGACGGCGGTCTGGTTGATCCCGATGGTCGTCCCCCGCTCCTTGATGGGAAACCAGGTCAGCAGAGCCTTCGTGGAGACCGTGGGGAAGGCGCCGCACCCGAAGCCCGCCACGATGAGGAGCAGCATCGCGGTGGAGAAGCTATTGACGAGGTACATCCCGAGGACGAGCGCCCCCGCGAAGCTGGTGCCGAGAAGTATCATCTTCCTCACGCCGAGGTCGTCGACGAGCCACCCCGCGGGTATCTGGGCCACCGTGTATCCCACCGCCACCGCGGAAGCGAGGAGACCTACGTCAAACCGGGAGAGGCTCAGGTCGTCCACGATGAAGGTGGAGAGCGGAGGGACAGCGTTCCTGATTAGGTAGACACTCATGTAGGTGAGCCACGTCACGCCGAGGACTACCCAACGGTAGCGTCGGACATCCGCGGAGGCCAATTCGAATCCCTTTCAAACCCGGCGCCGGATATAAAACTGTATTTTGCCTGAAAATCGCGAAAAGGGAGGATTTGAGCCCTTTTAAGGGATACGGGTTCTTTCAGGATGTATTGAGCCCCTTTCCTCGATGAAGGGCTCTAAGAAGGCTTATTAGCTTAAGACACTCCACCGCTTCTATTTCGTCTAGAGGAGGTGCTCAGCCACGGGGACAATGAGACTGAGGGACGTCATCAAGGGGAATGTCCTCGTCCTCACGGTGAGTAGCGTTCTCTGGAGTGTCTCGGATACAATCACCTACGCCTATCTGAGCCTCTACATTCTCTCCCTGGGCGGGGACTACATCACCATCGGGGTCGTCAATTCCGTGGCGGCCATCTCCGCCATCGTCCTCTATCCAGTCGGCGGCTACATCGCGGATAAAGCTGGGAGGGCGAAACTCATCGGGCTGTCGACCCTCCTCTACACGTCGAGCTACGCCCTCTTCGCCATCGCGACCACTTGGCAGATCGTGGCATTCGCGATGGTCTACCAGCAGGTCGTCCTCTTCTACATGCCGGCAATAAACGCGCTGATGGCGGACTCGATACCCGTGGGCTCCAGGGGTAGGATGTACGCGCTCACCGTCGGGTTCCCCGAGGCGGTCAGGGTCGTCACCCCCTACCTCGGCGGCTACCTGATCGCCGTCCTCACACTCCAGCCGGCGATGCGCGTCGGCTACACCATCGGTTTCGCCCTCGGCTGGGTGGTCACCTTCATCAGGCTCCGCTACCTAAAAGAGACGCTCAACACGAATGAGCCGATCGGGAGGGACCTCCCGAAGATATTCAAGGAGTCGTACAAGGGGGCCTTCTCCTCCATCCGCTGGATGTTCAAGAACATAAAGGGATTCGTCGCCGTCGCGATAATCATCGCCTTCACCGGCAACTTCGTGATGCCGTTCTGGATTGTCTACGCGCAGCAGGTTAAAGGACTGACGCCGTACGAGTGGGGCATCATCCTCCTCCTCTCGGGCGTCACTAGGGCGATAAGCAGCCTCCTCATCGGCGGCCTCATCGACAGGATCGGGGCAAAGAGGTGCATGCTCATCGGCTTCGCTCTCACGATCCCGAGCCTCATACTCTTCGTCAACGCCAACGGCTTCCTCCAGATGACCCCCGTCTACCTAGTGCTCGTCCTCGGTAGCACCTTCTCGTGGATTGCCTCCTCGGTGCTCCTAGCTGACATAATCCCGAAGCCACTCAGGGGCAGGATCATGTCGGGGATAGGGCAGGGGCTCGGCCTCGGCGTCTCTGGGGGCGGCTACGCGAGCGGCTTCCTCCTCTTCATCCCCCTGAGCCTAGGCGCCCTCGTCGCGGGGTACATCTTCGCCTACAACGCCGCGTTGCCCTGGATACTCCTCTCAGGGTTCCTCGCCGTCGCGATGGTGATAACGATCCTCTTCGTGAGGGAGCCGCCGAAGGCCGAAGACTAGCCTAGGTAAGGTAATTATCCGCCCCTTCCGCGCGAAGACTCGGGGACTTGCTTGAGGGCGGCTGTACTGCACGGTATCGGGGACATGAGGGTCGAGGACGTTGATGACCCCGAGGTCGAGGGCGGGGACGTCCTAATAGGGGTGAGGGCGGCGAGCGTCTGCGGGACGGACGTCCATTTCTACGGGGGTCAGCTTGAGTCCGAGCCGCCGATGATACTCGGCCATGACTTCTCGGGGGTCGTCGAGCGGGTGGGGGACAGGGTTGATGAGTTCTCCCCGGGGGAGAGTGTGATTGCCGAGATAGCGAGGTACGATGGCACCTGCCATTTCTGCAAAACAGGCAGGTACCACCTCTGCGTCAACTCCAACTATTTGGGGTTCGGCGCCGACGGTGCCTTCGCGGAATACGTCTCTGCCCCAGCCAAGAATGTGTTCATGATCCCCAAGGGGGTCACACTCGACGAGGCAGCGATTATGGAGCCCGTGACGGTGGCACTCCACACGGCGGAGTTGCTGGAGTTGGAGAAAGGTGAGTCCGTCGCCGTCTTCGGGGCAGGCCCCATCGGGCTCGCCGTCGCTCAGGTTGCGAATCTGAGGGGCGCGAGGGTAATAGTAGTTGAGCCAAAGCCGCAGAGGCGGGATCTCGCAGTTACGCTCGGGTTCAGCACAGTAATGGACCCCAGCAAGGGAGACCTCAAGACTGCCATGGAGAAACTGACGGAGGGGCTGGGCCCAGAGTGCGCCGTGGAGGCCGTAGGGAGTCAGGAGACGGTCGACCTCGCGGGGGAGGTAATCAGGAGCGGTGGCAGGGTTGCCCTCATCGGTGCGGAGCAGGGACTCCACGGCCCACCTATCAGGTACGACGACGTGACCATCCGCACGGTTATGGATGGTGGATCGGGAAACTACCCCAAGGCGCTGGCACTCATCGCCGAGGGAAAAGTCGATGTGAAAAGCATGATAACCCACCGAATCGGGCTCGACGAGCTCCCCGAGATGATGGAGAAGCTCTCACGGGGGAGCCTAGATGCGGTGAAGGTAATCGTAAGGCCCTGACAACGCATGAGCTCACCACCTCTTGGGCGGTCGGGATGCTTTTTAAGGCTGGCAACTCGAATCTAACAGAACACAGGGATCAGCCTTGGACTTCGACATCGAACGGTACACCCCAATGCCAGTCGCCTACGAGCTCCGCTACATTATGCTGAAGAAGCTCAAGGAGGGCGAGGACCCACTACCAGACATCGAGGGCAGAGAGGGGACGAAGGCGGATGTCATCCGGGCCGTCCTGAGCAATAGCTACCCTTACCTCGTCAGTAGGGAGGGCACGGGGAAGACGCGCCTAGCGGAGAGCCTCGCCAAGCTACTCCCACCGGTCCCCAAGATCAAGGGCTGTCCCTACAACTGCGACCCCAAGTGGCCCGAGGAGTGGAAGTGCCCCAGCTGCCAGGGCGAAGAGGAGCCGGAGATCGAGATCATCTCGGGCATCCAGCGCTATAGTAGAATTCAGGGTAACGAGTACACGAACGAGGCTAAGATACTCGGTGTGAAGGACATACAGGCCATTGTGCAGGGGGAGAGTCCCACCGATCCACGCGCCTTCATCGGCACGGGCGTACTTCGTGGCAACCGCGGCGTCGTCTGCGTCGACGAGCTACCCGCCATACCCACAAAGGTGCAGGTCTTATTCCACCCGATGCTCCAAGAGGGCAAGATCGTACTCGAGGAGTACAACTGGGTCCGCCCAATCGACATCTTCTTCGTCGCCACCGGCAACCCAACCGGCTTCAGCCACGTCAACAGGGTCCCCGAGCCGCTGCTCGACCGCTTAGAGCTCATCCCCATGGCCCTCCCTGAAGAGGACGTGGAGAGGGAGATAATGCTCAAGGAGGGCTTCAAGGTCCGCGATGAGTTCTTCCTCGACAAGACGAGGAGAATAACTGAGGAACCCATCTACGCGAAGCCGGAGGACCTGCGCCGACGCGCCTCCGCCCCGTGGTGGATCGTGGACGCCGTCGAGAAAACCGTCCGCTTCACACGCGACTGCCCTAACATCGACAGGGGCAGCAGCATCCGCGGCACGATAAAGAGCCTAGATCACACCCTTAGCTCAACGGAGCGTGCCGGTAAGAGCGTCGCCGGCCTCAGGGAGGCGTCCGACGGTCTCAAGCTAGCCCTCAGGGGCAGGATCAGGCTTCGCGCCGACCTGGTCGGCTTCGACGACAGCCCAGCCGCCTTCATGGTGAAGTACGATGAGGTAGTCGAGGACGTCCTCTGGTACGCGGCACGTGACGTCGGCGTCGCCATCCTTAAGGGCGTCGACGTCGACCCGCGCCAACTCGCCGGTGAACTCAACGCCCTGCTAACCGGTGGCGATATAATAGAAGACCTTCAGGACCACGAGGCCGCGTACCTCGTCGTCCGATTCATGGAGGAGAACCAGCCCTGGGAGAGCCCCAGCCTCGTCAGCGACTTAGGCGACCTCATCAGGGACAGCCCCGAGGCCGTGGACGCTGACACGCTCCGCGAGTACAGGGGGAGCGCCCTCGAACTACTCGCCCACGCCCTCACAGCGGGTAAGTTAGTCGAAGCCAAGATAGAGAACACCTACGCCCCGAAGCGGATGGAGTAGCCGTGCAGACCCCCAACCCCTGCAGCGACATCATGGATAACACCCTGGACTTACTGAGGGACGCCGCGAAGATGCAGATGGGGAAGGGCCTAGACCAAGACTCCCAGATGATGGAGAAGGTCAGAAAGAAGACTGAGAAGCGCCTCCAAGCCAACGAGAAGAGGCGAGAGAAACTGAAGGAGAAGCTTGAGCAGCTGAAGGCCCAGATGATGATGAAGGCCGTCGAGAAGCTTCTCGAGGGGGAGTCGGAGGAGGAGGTACTTCAGGAGCTTGAGCTCACGGGAGAGATGGATGGGCTGGAGGAGCAGATCGAGGAGCTAGACTCGGAGCCACACGCGGTGAGTCAAGAGGACTTCGAAGAGGCGCTCCGAGACCTCGAGCAGAAGGGGCTACTAGACGGCAGGGGTAAGGGGGTCATCCTCACGAGCAAGGGTGCCCAGCTACTAGGCAGAGGCTTCCTCAGCCGCATCCTCATGAACCTCGCCCGGAAGGGGCTCGGCACCCACAGGGTCGAGGACATCGGCCACGGCCCCTGGCTCGCTGCCACCTACCGCCCCTATGAACCTGGTGACCCATACGACCGCATCAACATTGAGCGCACCCTCATGGCCGCCATCGAGAGGGGTGGCGGATTCAGCGAGATGAAGATGAGCGACTTCCGCATACACGAGAGCCGCCACGCAACGGAGGTCCACTTCGGCGTCCTCGTCGACCAGAGCGCCTCAATGAAGAAGAAGGGAAAGATGGAGGCAGCCGTCGAGACGGCACTCGCCCTGAGCGAGTTAATGCGCTTGGAGTTCCCGGAGGACAAGCTGCGAATCTATGCCTTCAGCGAGGAGACGAAGATGGTTGAGCCTTACGAGCTCCCGGGCGTCGCCGTCCCCCAGCAGTTCACCGACATACGCAGGCCGCTACGCGCCTTCCGCCTAGCGGTGGCAATGGAGCCGGGCAACAAGCAAGCCCATCTCATCACGGACTCAGCCCCCAACTTCCTCGATGGCGAGTTCGTAGGCTTCAAGAAGGCTATGGAGGCAGTTGTCGAGGAGGCCCGCCTCTACCGCTTACACGACATACTCCTAAACGTAGTAATGCTCGACGACGACCCCGAGCTTCACGAGATGGCGAAGAGGATAGCCCAGGTGAATAACGGGCGCGTCTTCTTCGCTGACCCCAAGAACCTCGGTGAGGCGCTTGTGGAGGACTATCTGTGGTCGAAGAAAGAGATCCTCAGCCTCTAATGGGAACGATGAGGCTGGGGCTCTAAAAAATTGAGGTTGGGAGTGTATCAAGAAGCTTAAGATTAGTCAATTAGTCTGGACACCACCTCCCCACGTATGTTTGCCCGGGGAGCGGCGCCTTAAATGGGTTTGTGGATAACAGATACCTGTTATTCCGGTGACTGACCGCTACTTCCTGAACCTAGCCTCGACGAGGTTTGTGATGTCGATGTCTTCTCCCACAGAGTATAGCCAGAGTGGCACTGAGGTTGGGCCCACGTGCTTGAAACGGGAGGTAACCTTTCTTACGACGCCCTGGTAGTTGTTTGACTTGTCGAGGCCATCGAGCCAAGCGGTGACGCTCCCATTCTCTTTAACGATCCTCTCGAACTCTCGGGCGTTGTGGATTGTTGCGAGGATCTTATTGCGGTTCCTGATTATGCTCGCGTCCCCCATTAGGCGGGTGATATCTTTGGACCCGTAATCGGCTACCTTTGTGATCTCGAAGCCTTCGAAAGCTGTCTTGAATGCGAGCCATTTCTCCGCGATAGTAGCCCAGTTCAACCCAGACTGGAAGACGCAGCGGCTCAAGTTCTCGAAGTAGGCGGAGTCGCTCGGGGGTCTCCTCCCCCGGTACATCCAGCTAGTGTAGACTGACTCGTTCCCCATGAGGTGCTATAGAAATCTGGACCGTTTGAGGTTTATGGCTTCATGTATGCCCTGGTAATGACGATGTCATTGACAGGCCAGTTTTCGAATGGGTATGGGCCATAGCCGGGTATTGTTACATTTCTCGTATATGTTTGCACTTTTCCAATTTGATTGATGACATCCATGCCGGATATTACTTTCCCGAATACAGCATATCCAGGGTTTGTAGATGAGTAGTCGAGGTTTGGATTGTCAACGAGATTGATAAAGAACTCACTCGTGGCGCTATCCACCTCGTTCGTCCGCGCCATAGCTATGGTTCCTATGACATTTTTCAACCCGTTATTTGACTCAAGCTTGATCGGGGCGTTGGTCGTCTTCTCGGTACCATTAACACTGAAGCCTCCTCCCTGAATGACGAAGCCTGACTCTACCCTGTGAATTAGGGTGTCGTTGTAGAAACCAGCGTTGACATAAGTTACGAAATTGTTGACGGTTATAGGGGCGTGCTGACTGTCAAGTTGTATCTCTATTTTGCCCATAGATGTTTCTAGAACTACTATCTCATTAGGTTGCCCACCCGGAGATCCACCAAGAATGAACTGTGAAAAGGCAACAAGTCCCGAGGTTATCAAGACCACTATCACGGCGATCGATATCACCGCCTTTCGATTGAACTTCATGAATCAGGAGAACTCCGGCGAGCCTCTAAAAGGTTTGTTCCCCCGTGAGGCTAGGTGAGCATACCCAATAGGTCCGCTTTCGTCACGATGCCGACGATCCCGCCCTTCCGCTGTACCAGGACGGCGGGGTAGAATTTGAGGAGGTTAGTTAGTAGGCTGACTGGGGCGTCCTCGCCAACTTGGGGGAAGGGCTCATCCATGATCTCGGAGACGGTCTTCGCCTGGCTTTCGTTCTTCTTCGCGGCGAGCATGTGGTCGAGGAGAGTCCCCTCGCTTATGCTCCCCACGGAGTGCTCACCGTCCATAACGGGGAGTTGGCTGAAACCATTCCTCCTCATCACCTCGATTGCGTCCGAGATCGTGGTCACCTTCTGGATGCCCACCACGGAGCGGTTCATAATCTGCCCTGCCGAGACCTGCTTCTCCTGCTCGAGCCTGTCGAGGGCCTCAAAAAGGGCCTTCACCTTCGTGTAGCTCGGCTCGATGTTACCGGCTTCGAGCTTCGCTATGTAGCTCTGGCTCACCCCAGCGAGCTCAGCGAGCTGGCTTTGGGTTAAGCCGAGCTTCCGCCTCCGTTCGGGGATTATCTCAAGCGCGGGTAGCATGGGGGGATACGGGAGCGGGTTGGGGATATATTCTTTTCTGAATACTGGGGGGCGTTGTTTATTCAGGGAGGGATTTGCAGACCAAACGGAAGAGCCCCCGATCGCCGAGCCTCCGCCGCTAAAGGACGAGAATAAAGGCTCCCAAACAATAAAACTGCTCAAAATAAGCTGAAGCGTGGCAGCGGCGAAGTACCTCCTCCCTACGCGCACTGCTTTGTTCCTAAATTGATAAAAGATGGTTAAAAACGGTCCTAAACACCATTATGCCAAATAAGGCACCAAACGAACCCTTTCTACATCGAGAACCTGAACCACCTAAGAGACGGCAAAATCAGCGAGGTACTTTAAAAATCGGTTCCCTTTGCCTTCACCCGCATTACATAGGCCGCCTCCTTCACAATCTCAGGGCATCCGACATGAGGCACAGAGGAAACACCGGTAACAATGGCTCGGAAGCCTCCGAACCAAATAAATGACACTAGCTCACCGAACCAGGGCTGATGCTTGAAAGACAAGTACCCTTTTTATGCCATACTAAGAAAGCTATTTAGAAAATACCCCCACAACGAGGTCTATTACCAGGTTGCATTCTCCTCCACATATTCAGCTATATATAGCGACGTCATCGGGGACGCGTCGCCGGAACCATCTGAAACATGTTAAAAAACGTTGAATATCCATTGAAAACCGTTGCATTCCGGGGGCCTTCAATATCCATTGAAGGGCTTGGATCGCGGTTCATTGAACGATGTGAATAGAGGCGGGTTGAGTGGATTGTCATTCAGTCGAAGGCGTAACCCGGTTTGGATGCGTTTAGTCATCGGTGTGAAGGGTGTCCCGTGGAAACACCTTATTAGTGGTTACCACTTACAGGAAACATCATAGCAAGAGGGTTGGCGAGGGGTAAACTCGGGGAAGGCATTCAGTTGATCTTCTCAGCCCAGAAGATGGAGTTCGTCTACTTGTTCCAGGGAATTCGGCCGGATCCTGGCCGCCGTCGAGCTCTCCCGATACACGCTCGCCGCCTCGGATCGCTTGAGGAGCGGGGGATGATGACGGGGAGAAGGCGGCCCGTGTGGGGGCGTGAGGGGGGCCTGGGTTCGTCTGCTTGGTCGTTGTTGGCTTGGTTGGGGTGTCTGGGTTGTTTCCGGGTTCGTCGGCGGGTGTGGTTTCGACGAGTTTCGAGGAGTTGAGTCGGGTCTGCGGGTTTTGAAGGGGTGGCTTCTGCGTGGGGGTGGGGTGGGTCCGTGTAGTGGCTGGGTTTGTCCCCGGATTCGGTGTTGGGGTTATGACGGTTTGAAACCGGTATTATTCAATAAAAGGACAAGGCCGCACGCAGCAAATCAAAAGACACATATCAATCAGTTCGCCAAGCCTAAGAATGGTGGAACAGGCACACCAAATATTCATCTAGGAATATCCATAGTCAATAATACCTAAATATAGGAATAACCCCACTAAGGCATCCACGAATCGGAGGAAACTAAAACTCATAAACATCAAGGATTGGGGCACCTTCACTGAGGTCGGTGAAGGCTATGGATTCCACAAGGATGGCCGATTCTACTCCATCCTAGAGACCAAGAAAGGCGCATACAGGGGCAATCACAAGCACCCCTACAACCAGTACACCCTGCTCATATCGGGCAAGGGCAAGTACGTCAGATACGATGACTCGATAACAGAGATACCCCTCGTCAGGGGGGAGATATTGAAGGTTGAGGCGGGAATCCCACACGTCATGGTGCCCGAAGAGGACTGCCTCGCATTCGAATGGTGGGACGGCGACTTCGTCGACAACGAGTGCCAACCAGTCTTCGGCGAATACGTCGACGAGAGGATAGGGCCTGACAAGCTCAGGAAAAGGTGATAGCAACTCTTCGAGAAGCGATTTCCCCTGACCTACGAGCTCCTACCCCCTAGAGGCTGCGTGACCAACGGATTCGACGCCGTCGCGCCGATAGCTGACAAGCTTGACGCGGTCACAGTCACAGATAACCCCATGGCCACCCTCCGCGCCAGCAGCATCGCCTACGGCTCAAGAGCCAGGGACAGCCTACACATCGACGTCATCCCCAACCTAAGCTGCAGGGACAGAAACCTACTCGCCCTACAGTCGGAGATCATAGGCGCCGATATGCTCGGCCACCACAACCTCTTCATAATCACAGGCGACGCCCCCCGTGACAGGAAGGGCTTCAAGCCCGTCTGGGAGGTTAACAGCATAGAGCTCTGCGGCATCGTAAAGGGTCTCAACGACGGCACCGCAAATGTCCACGGCTCGGAGCAGGTCATCAACGGGAGCACACGATTCACGGTCGGGGGAGCCCTCGTATTCGACCGCCCAAACGAGCAGGACACCATCAGGAAGAAGGTCGACGCCGGGTTCGACTACTTCATAAGCCAGATCAGTTTCGACGCCGAGGAGGCGGAAGACTTCTTCGCCGAGGCCGAGGAGAGGGGCGACAGGGTGGACAGACACGTGCAGATCGGCCTCGCCCCAACATCCACCCCGAGGCGACTTCGCACCGTCTCACAGATGCCCGGCATAAAGATCAGGGATACAACTCTAGAGAAACTGGAGAAGAGCCCCGATTTTGTCGAGGGCGTCGTCACCCACCTCGCCGAGGTAGTAGACGACTTAAAGTCAAGCCTCTCAACCTACAGCATAGGCTTCCACCTAATGCCAATAGGCAGCGACGAGGCGACACACAGGCTAGTGGAGGAAATGACATGATAGGATCAAACATATCTGGAAACCTGCCTAGGACCCAGGAGCTGATCGCGAAGACCCGGGCCTACGACAGGGCTAAGCTATCAGATGAGGAGCTGGAGGCCGCCTATTTAGAGGCTACGAAGCAGGTTATAGATGGGCAAGTTAAGGCTGGGCTCACCCACGTCAATGACGGGTTGCTCAAGTGGCAGGACCTCCTCCGCCCGTTCACCCTCGGCCTCGGAGGCGTCGAACTCGGCCCCATGGCCCGATGGTTCAACAACAACACATTCTACAAGGTCCCCATCGTCAACGGACCCATCGTATATAATGGATCGGTGACGGAGAAGCTCGGCTACAGGAAGCTCCTTCCCAAGGGATCGGCACTCAAAGCAGTCCTTCCAGCCCCTTACACGTTCGCCGCCCTCGCCGACGACCACTTTTACGGCAACAAAGTCAAACTTCAAGCCGCCTACGCAGAGGCACTAAACCAAGAGGCAAAGCATCTTGAAAAACTCGGTTACGGCTATATCCAGTTTAGCGACCCCGCCCTCGTCTACGTCACCACGAAGCCCGCGAAGAATGAGTTGAAGGCTTATGGTAAGGTGCTTGAGGTTGCTACGGCGGGGTTGAAAGTGAAGACGTGCCTGCAGACATTCTTCGGAGATGCCGGCGACATCCTCCCCGAAGCACTTGCTTATCATGTGTCGGACCTTGGATTTGACCTATACGAGACAGCACCGGAGATCTTGAAGGGGCTAAAACTGAATGGCGGGATATCACTCGGTCTCGTCGACGCCCGCAACTCGACGATAGAGGACGTGGGGGAGATCACCGAGGCCGCCAAGCAGATACTCAAGAACCTGAAGCCGAAGGACGTCTACGTCTCTACGAACTGCGACACCGACTTCCTCACCTGGGAGAAGGCGGAGGAGAAGATTGGCGTGCTGGCTCGTGTGGCAGAGAACCTCAGGAGGGACACTTGATGGCGAAGCTCTTCGAGACATATGAGATAGGCAGCCTCGCCAAGCACAGCTGGAGGCTAAAGGGCTACAACGGCGCGAAGCTCACCGAAGCGGACATCGCAGAGGCGGAGACCTGGGGGAAGAGGCTCGGAATCGACTACAAGCCACTCATCAAGCTCCTCAAGGGCAACGCCCCCGACAAAAAGCAGCAAGTAGTCAATTGGAGCGCCCTATACGCCGTCAAGATGTTTGAGAAGCTCGGCCTTGACTACGTCTACACCGGCGAGCAATGGCGCGAGGAGATGTACGCACACGTCGCCAAGAACGTCGAGGGATTCGAGTTCACGGGCTGGATAAAGAGCTTCGACTACCGCTACTACAGGAAGGCGGCCGTCGTCGGCGAGGTCAAGTACCGAGACCCCTTCTACATCGACGAGTACGAGTACATCAAGTCCCACGCCAAGGCGGAGCTCAAGGTCCCAATCACCGGTCCATACACGATGACGGACTGGAGCTTCAACGAGCACTACTGGCGGAAGCTGGGGAAGGTGAAGAGCCTCAAGGAGAGGAAGTCACGAGCACGTAGGGAGCTTATGCTCGACGTTGTAGACAACGCGTTACGCCCCGAGTTCGAGAAGCTCATCGCTGCAGGGACAAAGTGGATTCAGATCGATGAGCCCGCACTAACGACACAGCCTACAGCTGAGGAGATGGGCCTCTTCGTCGAGGCGTGGAACAGGCTCGTCTCGGGGCTAGACTGCAGGTTCAGCCTCCACAACTGCTACAGTGATTACGGGTTGCTAGCCAAGTACGTCTCAGACCTGAAAAACTGTGAGCAGATTAGCCTCGAGTTCGCCAACAGAGACACGAAGGAGTTGGGAAGGAATAGGCCCGCTTACGACCTCATCAAGAGCTTTGAGGACCACGGTTACGAGGGAGCCTACGCTCCCGGCTTCATCCACGTACACACAGATCAGATAGCCTCCCCCGAGGTGGTAAGGGACCGCATCCTCTGCGTCGCCGACATCGCCGGCCCGGAGAGGGTCTACGTTGCTCCCGACTGTGGGCTTCGGACGAGGACCTGGGAAATAGCCTACCAGAAGCTAGAGAATCTCGTCAAGGGCGCGGAACTAGCCAGAGAAGCAGTTTAAACCTTTTTCTTGCCCTCGACCTTCTCGAGTGCACCCGCAATAATCAGTGGGAGTATGCTCGTGACCTCCCCGAATATAGTGGAGGTCATGTCCATCTGCTCACCCTTTAGCTTCCCCCAGCTGATCGACTCCTTCAGCGGCGCACCGCTTAGGCTACCGTCTTCGACACGTGCTGACCCGATTTGGACCGCGGCGTCGAGCCCCTCCCTGAGGGTGTGGAGGTACTGTGTGTGGTGCTTCGGCGTCCCGCCACCGAGGATTATCGCCCCCGACTTCTTTGCATCGTAGACCATGTCCGTGAACCTGTCGAAGTCCCTGAGGGGGTTGATGACGAGCTTCTTCTGCTTCGAGTACATGTAGAGGGGGATCCCGAGCATGCAGTCGAGGAACCCGGGGCTGAAGATGGGGATGTCCCTCTTCGCTGCGTTGTAGAGTATCGAGTCCTTGTCGGTGAGCCTGAGCCCGATCTCCTTTAGGAGCCCGTTAATCGGGATGCCGTCACGCGTCTCCTCCGGGATATCGTCGAGAATCTTGTAGACGTACTTCTCGAGTTCCTCGAAGACCTTACCCTCGAAGTAGATGTCGTAGGCGCGGTTGATGCCCTTCTTGTAGAGCTCCTCGTCGTCCGCGTCGACCTTCCCGATGTAGTGATGGGCACCCATCGCCTCGATTAGGTCTCCGACCATGTTCGCGCCGTTAGTAACAACGGCATCCACGTACCCGTCCTTGACGAGGTCGGAGAAAACGACCCTAAGGCCACCATGACAGAGGGGGCCAGAGAGCGTAATGAACGTGGTGTACTCGGGATTAGAGAACATCTCGGCGACTATATCAACGGCCTTCCCGACCCTACCCGCCTGCATGACGCCGGTCTTACGCATCTCGTCGGCTAACTCGCCGACGGTCATCCCGGCCTTGAGGCGCATCTGGTGGACGCGCTTCAACCGGGGGCTCAACTCTTTACGCGGTTGATCTTGTACCGACCCATTATGATCCAGTACTCGACCTCTTTACCCGCCGCGATCTTCGAGGCGATGTCCTCATCGGTAGGCATCGCTATCTCAATGGTCTCATAGGTTTCGAGGTCCATGAGTTGCACGCCCTGACCAGGTGTGATGGATACTATCTGACCACTCCTCTTGTCGACGATGGGGACCTGGCAGCCCGCGTCCGCTTGGGCGAGGTAAGTCTTCTTCTTCCCGTCGAAGAGGCTTATACCGCTTGCGCGTATCTTTGCGCTGCCGTGCTTGCCGGGCTTGCTCTTTTCGATGTCGACTATCTGGCAGGGCTCATTGTCTATGAGGGCGTAGCTGCCGACTTTTAGATCGCCGGCCCTCGAGTTCTTGTATGCCATGGATACACCTGTTGGTTCAGTTTCAAGCACCCAAACAGTATTAAAGATTGTGCAGAAATGCTGGGTTTTAGGACCTAGAACATCTTTTATTTTTCATTAACAGATATTTCAGGGGGTGGATTGGGTTCGGCTCGCATACATCGGCCAGAGATGATCGCGAACTTCGCCATCACATACAGGTGCAACAGCAGGTGCTCCACATGCGGCATCTGGAAGACTGGGGACCCGACCGCGGGGGAGTTGACCCTGAGGGAGATCAGGGGGTTCTTCGAGTCCGAGAAGGACTTCCTCTCGGAAGTCAAATCCGTTCAATTGACAGGGGGTGAACCCTTCCTTCGCCCCGACGTCGTCTCCATCGCCGAGTCGATCTGGCGTAACATCCCTGGCGCCTTCATTTGGATTGCTACAAACGCCCTGCTCTCGGATGTGGTGGTTAGTAAGACCGAGGAGATGCTCAACATACCTGGGAGAGGTGGCTTGGGGGTGACTGTCTCCGTCGACGGGATCGGGAAGACACACGACTCCCAGAGGGGTGTCGATGGGGGCTATGAGAAGGCGCTACTAACCCTCGCCTGGCTGTCAGAAATTCGAAGCCGGAACCATGACATGAGCCTCTCGGTTGGCATGACTCTGACCCCTCTGAACCAGAAGGAGATAACAGCGGTGAGGCATGTCGCGGAGGCCCACGGTGCGGACTACACAATAAGACCCGCGAACGTCAGCGAACTGTACTATCGAAACGAGCCAATCGTCGGTGGGTGGGACATGGAAATTATACGCCGAGGACTGAGAGGTGTCGAGGAAGCGTATATCAGACGCAGGGGAGTGAGGGGATGCAGTCCCGGTGATCAGCTACCTGAGAAGGATACCATCCTACATCTCAAAGGGGGTGAGGGAAATGCAATGCACCGCGGGTTCCTCATCATTTTTCCTCGACCCCAAAGGGGCAGTCTATCCGTGCCTATTTGTGGAAACGAAGATTGGTGACATTAAGGAAGCGCCTCTATCAGAATCATGGGGATCGAGTGAGGCAGAGGTAATAAGACGACGGATCAGAAGTGGGCACTGCTCTGGGTGTTGGGTTGAGTGCGAGGCGATGAGGGAAGTAAGAAGAGATAAGATCGGGTTAGCCTCGGCTGCGTTAAAAGCCAGCTTCAGCTGGTTCGCTTGATTATGTGGTAGCCGAACTGGGTCTTAACGGGATCGGATACCTGCCCGGGTTTGAGGGCGAACGCGACCTTCTCGAACTCCTTCACCATCTGGCCCCTCCCGAACTGGCCAAGGTCTCCGCCCTTCTTGCCAGAAGGGCAGGTGCTGTACTTCTTTGCCAGTTCGCTGAAGTTTCCGCCAGCCTTTAACTCCTCGGCCACTTTGAGGGCTTGTGATTGCTTCTCCACAAGTATGTGGGACGCCCTGATCTTTGTGGACATCTCTATCCACTAATGCCCGGATTCGGTTTAGATAAAGGGTTGGGTGGTCAGTACTTGACCTTGTATACGAGGACCCAACCTAGCGGGGAGGGGTATACCAGCTCGAAGTGGGCCTTAAAGTCGGCTGAGCTGTTGCCGTACATGAGCCCCGCGATCGTCGTGTTCTTGAACTTCGTTGTATACTGGTACTGGCCTGCTTGCTGGTTGTACGAATAGTAGTCGGCGACGTTTAAGCCGGCTATATTCGCCATCTGTGGCCACTTTGCGTTGTCACCGAAGGGCCATTCCTCCTGTCGGTTGTTGGGGTTGAAGGTTATGAATACGACGACGTAGTCGACGTGGAACTTCTGCATGAGTGGGAGGGAGACGTTCTGCGGCTGCATCATCATGTTCGCGATGTTGACGATCTGTGTCCTGTTCAATGTGGAGCCGTCGGCGAGGGTTGTGCGGTTGGCCATCGTCTCTATCCAGTAGCCGTAGTCCCACCATGAGCAGACAACGGACCCGGGGGTCGTGTTCGCGTTCATCCAGCTGAGGGTCTTGATCCAGTCATTCGCGTACGCTCCGTCGAGGATTACCGGGACGCCGCTCTGGACGAGCGGGCCTGGGCTAACGGCCGAGGATGTTGCATTGAGGGCGTGTGGGACTAGGGCGCCGAAGAGGAGGATTATGAAGATGAGGCTGAGGCCTTTGCTGACGGCTACCGCCTGCGCCTTCCTGCTCCGACTCTTCGTATCCTGCCTCGTGAAGACTGCGCGGAAGGGCTCGAGGAGCTTCACGAGCGCGTATCCTGCCAGTAGGGAGGCGGGGAAGGCGAGTATGAGTGTGAGCCTAACGACGGTCCCCGTGAAGTAGACTGAGGTTAGGAAGAAGAGGAGCATGTAGTACCTGCTGTCCCCGCCCTCCTTCAGGATGAAGTAGGCGCCGAGAGCGGCGAGCACTATGGTGACGCCGAAGTCGGCGAAGAAAACGGACCAGCTTGAGACCTTGTTTTCGCCGACCGACGAGTAGAGGGCTCCAGCGTCCTCGAAGGGGTTGAGGACCTTCGCGAACTTACCGGCGATAGGGTTGCCGATGCCGAAGTATGGTAGTACAATGAAGGCGGCGAGAGCCAGAACGACAAGGCCGAGCGTCGCCATGCGGGCCTGGGATTCGGGCATCCTCGTCTTTATGATCTCATAGACGACGAGGAGGCCGATGGCACCGAGGGCGGCGAGGTTCTCGATGTTGAGGATGTAGCTGACTCCTAGGCGGGGGACGATTAGTGCGATGAGGAATCCCACTATTGTAGTTATGCTGTAGGAGATGATGTGGCGCTGCTCGATCTTCCCGATCACGAGCATGACAACAATGTAGAGCAAGAGAAGGCTCGATATGTATCGTGCTGCGCCCCAGGAGGCGAAGGCGTACCCCATTGTGAGCCCGCCTGCGATTGCATATATCACGCGCTTTGATAGCGAGTTCTTGGCCTGAATGCTTCTAAGGAAGAAGAATGGGGTCGCGACTATGCCGAAGATGCCGATGTTCTCCGTGTCGAAGAAGCCCGCGACTGTCCTACCTATGTAGCTTGGGCTGATGGCCATCAGGAGTGAGGTAAAAATACCCGTGGCCTTCCCGCCGAAGTCCTTACCGAAGAAGTAGGCAATGACGCAGACCACCGTGGCCATGAAGACTGGGAAGTACATTGCAACGTTTAGTAGTGAGATCTTGAGTTGGATGGTGTTTAGTAGCTGGTAGATGAATACGGCCGAGAATGGGTTGCCCGGGTAGCTGCTCGCTGCGATATCGCGTCCCTTTGGGAACCAGCTCAGGGTGTCGTGCCAGGTGAAGTAGGCACCGTAGCCGTTCTTCGCTATGTACTCGGATATCCTGTAGAAGAAGAAGGGGTCATACTCGTTGAGGTAGTCGCCCCATCTTAGGAGTATCACCCTGAGGATTATGGCGACGGTGATGATGAGGCCGAGGGCGGCGATCTCGATAGCAACTGCCCTGCTGAGCCTTATGCTAGATAGGAAACCTCCGCCGGTCTTCTTGGTCTGCTGGTCGGGGGTTTTCCCTTTCTCGGCCATGGGTTTTCAACCATTAGGGTGTCCCCGCTTTTATTTAAGTAGCTATTACCGGGCTACGTACCCCTGTATAGACGTGTAGCGAACCTGTGGGGTAGGCCGGCGGCGTCTATTGCCTCCGCGGTGGCGTCGATGCTGTACTCTACGCGCCTGTGTTCGACCCTGAGGGGGTCTGTTTCGAGGATCAGGTAGCTCGCCCTTGGGTCGCCATCACGTGGCTGCCCCACTGAACCCGGGTTCAACATGAGGCGACTACTCCGCTCGATCTTGTAGGGGACGTGGGTGTGGCCGAGGATGATTATGTCCGAGCCAGTAAGGCGTAGGTAGTCCTCGGCACGAGCCTCGGCGGTCTCCGGGTAGATGTAGCTGGTTAAGTGCTCCGTGGGACTCCCGTGGTAGACGGATACATTCAAGCCGTCAAGCTCGATCTTGAGTTCGGTTGGGAGTTTACCGAGCCACCTGAGGCTGCCCCCGGATAGCTGCCCCCTGTTGATCCTGATGGCCTCCTGGGCGTCGTCGTTGAACCAGTCAGTCTCGACGGTCGCGACGGCGTTGTCGTGGTTCCCCGCGACGCATCTGAAGCCCTTGAAGTAGAGCCTGTCGACGCACTCCTCCGGGCTGGGGCCGTAGCCGACGGTGTCGCCGGCGGAGATGGCGGCGTCCCATGGCCCCGCGTCTTCGAGGACTGCCTCGAGGGCGGCGAGGTTGCTGTGTATGTCGGAGACGATGAGAACCTTCAACGGGCGTCGAAGTGTACTCGGCGCCTCGTTGGATAGGCTTAACTCATGCCACGGCTACTTTCGGAGTAATGAGCCTAGCCTTCCGCGTCGAGAACATGGAGGTCGAGGGGAAGACCCTGCACTGCGGCGTTCTGGAGCTTGAGAACGCCGTGGTGGCACTGTTCTGGGAGGGGGAGGAGCCGAAGCTGGGCTCCACGACGGTGACCCTCCCGGGGATGGCGTCCACCCAGCTCCTCGGCGACAGGGACCAATTAATCGGCAGGGTGCTCGGCACGCACCTCGCCGCGAAATATGGGAAGATGGCTCTCGTCTCCACCCACATCTCTAAGGGGTATGGGGAGGAGATGGGGAAAACGCTGCTCGAATTGGCTAGGCGATTTACGGAGGAGAAGAGTTGAGCGACCTCAGAACATTCTTGAAGCAGCTGGAGAAGGATAACGACCTCATCAAGATCAAGGAGCCCATGAGCGCGAAGCTGGAGATAGCGGCGGCGCTGCAGAGATTTGACTCTGGTAAGGCTCTGCTGTTCGAGAAGGTTGATGACTACGATGTGAAGGTGGTCGGCGGCGTCTGCGGGACGCGTGACCGTATCCTTCAAGGCCTCGGGGTTGAGGCTAAGGACCTCTATCCGCGTCTTCAGCAGGCGATAAAGAACCCGAAGCGATGCGAAGTCGTGGAGAAGGGGCCGGTCATGGAGGTCGTCGAGGAGGGCGACCTGACGAAAATACCGGTGCTCACCCACTTCAAGGGCGACCCCGGGCCCTTCATCACATCGGGGATACTCTACGCGAAGAGCCACGATGGCAATGTGGAGAACGTGAGTTTTCACAGGCTCATGGTGTTGGACCCACAGAGGATGACGATCAGGATAGTGCCTCGACACCTGCATAGGTTGACGCAGCTCGCGAGGCAGGCGGGTGTTAAGGCGCTCGACTGCTGCGTGAGCATCGGGCTCCACCCCGCAGTGCTGCTCGCGGCTAGCTCACCCGTCAACTGGGGGGTCTGCGAATACGATGTGGCGAATAACCTCCTCGGTGGCTCGCTGAAGCTGGTGAAGTGCCCACACGTGGACGCGTTAGCTCCGGCGGACGCGGAGCTAGTGCTGGAGTGTCGCATCAGGCTCGACGAGGACGTGGACGAGGGACCCTTCGTGGACCTCTCGGGAACCTTCGATGTGAAGCGCAGGCAGCCTATCGTGGAGGTAATCGGCCAGATGCATCGGAGAGACTACATGTATCAGGCGCTGCTCCCGGCGGGGGCGGAGCACATGTTGCTGATGGGGATGCCGCCGGAGGTCCGTATCTGGGAGTACTGCATGAACATCGTACCCACGGTGAGGGGCGTCAACATGACCCTCGGCGGCAACGGGTGGCTCCACTGCGTCGTCTCCTTCGACAAGGTCCGGGAGGGGGACCCGAAGAACGTCCTGATGGCAATGTTCGCAGCGCACCCAAGCCTCAAGCACGCTGTCGTCGTGGACGGTGACATCGACCCGACGAACATGCAGGAGGTCGAGTGGGCGATAGCGACGCGATTCAAGGGCGACGAGGATCTACTCATCGTCCCCGGCGTCCGGGTGAGCAGCCTCGACCCGACCGCGGACCAGCAGACAGAGCTCGGATGCAAGGTAGGCTTCGATGCCACGCGCCCCCTCGGCAAGCCGAAGGAGAAGTTCATGAAGGCCGAGATAACGGTCCCGGACCGCGTCAGGAAGATACTCGACCGGTACGCGGGATAAACACTTACTGCTTATATCGAAAATATTTTTTTTTCCGAGGGTTTTTAGCGTCGTATCTTGCTGTCTTTGTGATACTGGTTGCATCTCACGAGGGAGGAGGAGCGGATGCTCGTCGGGGAGCACGGCGCGGGGGTGGCGAAGTCCCTGGAGCTGCTCGTGGCGCTCGGCGATGTCTTCGGGGCGGAGAAGCTGGTGCCCGTTGAGAGCGCTCACGTCTCCGGTGTGAGCTACAAGAACCTCGGGGACGCTGGGCTTGAGTGGCTTGAGGATCAGGCGAAGCTGGGCGCGAAGGCGAAGGTGACGGGCGACGCTCAACCCGGCGGGGATGGATATGAATCGCTGGAGGGAGATGAACGTCCCCGAGAAATTCGCTGACGGGCAGCTACGAGTCATCCGTGCCTTCGAGGCCCTCGGGATCGAGCCAACGTGCACATGCACTCCCTACCTCGTGGGACACGTGCCGAGGTTCGGTGCACAGATAGCGTGGGCGGAGTCGTCAGCCATCTGCTACTCGAACTCGGTCCTCGGGGCGAGGACTAACAGGGAGTCGGGGCCCACAACGATAGCGAGCGCCATCACGGGCCTCACCCCCCTCTACGAGTACAGGCTAGATGAGAACAGGCTCCCGGGGAAGCTGGTGGAGGTCGAGGCGAAGCTCTCGGACCCCCTCGACTACAGCGCCCTCGGCTATGTCACGGGGAAGATGGTGGGCACCACCGTCCCGTACTTCAAGGGACTCGGGAAGCCAAGTCTAGAATCTCTGAAGACCTTGGGGGCTGCCCTGGCCACGAGTGGCGGCGTCGCCCTATGGCACGGTGAGGGAGTCACGCCCGAGGCGGAGAAGGTCAAGCCCCACCTCCGGGAGGTGGAGAAGGTCACGGTCACCGAGAAGGACCTGCGGGAAGCGCGTGAGAAGTTCACCTGCGAGGTCGCCGACCCCGTCACCTGCATCGGCTGCCCCCACTGCAGCCTTCACGAGGTCGGGGAGGTCGCGAGCCTCTGCAAGGGCAAGGAGATTGCCAGAAAGCTCTGGCTCTTCACGAGCCGCGGCGTCTATGTCGAGGCAGAGAGCAAGGGCTACGTGCGCCAGATCGAGGACGCGGGCGGCAAGGTCTACGTCGACACCTGCATGGTTGTCGCTCCTCTCAAGGAGATGGGGTGGAAGGAGGTCGCCGTCAACAGCTTCAAGGGCGCACAATACAGCGCCAACATGGGACTCAAGACCAGGGTTGGTACCGCTAGGGAGCTCGTCAAGGAGGCCCTGAAGTGATTTTAAAGGGGCGTAAGGTAGTCGGTGGCACAGCTGAGGGCGAGGCACTCGTGAGCAAGGATCCCGTCAGCTTCTACGGCGGCGTTGACCCAGATACAGGCATCATCACTGAGCCGGGCCACGCCTGCTACGGCAAGAGCATCTCCGGTAAGGTCTTCGTCTTCCCTACTGGGAAGGGGAGCACAGTCGGGAGCTACGTCATCTACAGGATGAAGAAGCAGGGCACTGCTCCCGCCGCGATCATAAACGTGGAGACGGAAGCGATCCTCGCCACTGGCTGCGTCATATCCAACATCCCACTCGTCGACAAGCTAGACACCGACCCACTCAAGGCATTTAGAACGGGTATGAGGCTACGCGTCTTCGGCGACGAGGGGCTAGTCGAGACGATCTAGGGGCAACCGATTTATCGCCTGACGCCATTCTAGGTTCAATATGGATTTTAAGAGGCGACTCACCGGGCTCCAGGCGAAGATGGAGGAGCAGGGTCTAGACCTTGTCGTCTACGGGGGTAGCCCCGACCTCCAGTACCTGACAGGCGTCAACCTGGAGTGGCGCCGCGGTAGGGACCTCCTCCACCCACAGGACAACGTCTTCGTGCCCCGCAGCGGGGAGCCCGTCCTCACCATCAACCCGGAGAGCCAACAACAGGCCACCGGGACCTGGATCAAGGACGTACGCGTCACGGAGAAGAACCAGCCCTACGGCGACGTCGTCAAGAAGATCGTCTCCGACCTCGGCGTCAAGCCCGGGCGCGTCGCAATAGGCGACTTCTGCTGGGGAAGCACCAGCCTAGAGATAGCGAAGGCCTGCGCGGGGTCCCGGTTCCGCGTCGGCGAGGGGCTACTCGACAACATGCGGATGATCAAGGAGCCCGAGGAGGTCGCGAAGCTGAAGAGGGCTGCGGAGGTCACCGAAGCGGTGATGGCCCTCATCTCTCCGCGCATAGTGGAGGGGTTGACGCAAAGGAACCTGCAGATCATGATGGAGATGATGGGAAGGGGGCTCGGCGCATCGGACGCGAGCTTCCCGCCGACGGGTGGCTACCTTAAAACCGGGACCATACCCTCCGATGACCCGTTCATCTACCCGAAGGAGGCTGGCCTCACAAAGGGGACGAGTATAGCCTTCGACTTCGGCCTCGTCGTCGACGGCTACTGTAGCGACTGGGGTAGGAGCTTCTACTTCGGCAAGCCTCGCCCCGACATACTTCAAGCGTACCAGGCCCTCCAGCTCGCCGTCGTCCAGGCGGGCGACGCCGTGGGGGGAGAGATTACCCGCCTCTGCGACTTCTATCCATTCATGGAGAAGGCGTTGGATAGGGACGGTTACGGTAACTTCCTTAGGAACAGGGTGAAGACGGGTGTGGTCGGCCACCAGATAGGCGTCGAAGTCCATGAGGACCCGTGGCTCAGACCCGACGTGACCCAGCCGCTCGTCGACGGTATGGTCTTCTGCGTCGAGCCGAAGCTCTGGAGCAAGGGTGAGTACTACCTCAGGGTCGAGGACATGATACTGATAAGGAACGGTAAAGCCGAGTTCCTCACCACGTACACCCGTGAGCAGTTCCAGACCTAGGAAGGATTTTATCGCCACCCGTTCTCTTCTCCCATCGATGGCTCCCACTGGCTGGTTCATAGTCTTCGAGGGCGTCGACGGAAGCGGCAAGAGCACGCAGATAGACTTGCTGAGCATGAAGCTCCGCGACCAGGGGATCGATCACGTCCTTGAGAGGGAGCCGAGCGACGGGAGCATAGGTCGCTTCATCCGCCACTACGCGGAGGCGGGGGACAGGTACCTGAGCCCAGAGTCTGAGGCCCTGCTCTTCACTGCGGACCGCTTCGAGCACAGCAAGCGCATCAGCCAGATGCTTGATCAAGGCACTACGGTCATCTGTGACAGGTATTACCACTCGACGCTCGCCTATCAGGGGGCTGCGGGGGTGGACGTGGCGTGGCTGCGCGACCTGCAGAAGTTCGCGTTGAAACCGGACCTCGCGCTGCTCCTCGACGTGGACCCGGAGAGGAGCCTGATGAGGGTCTCGGGGAGGACGCTGACCGTCTTCGAGAACCGGAGCTACCTGATGAGGGTGCGGGACATCTACCTCGATTTCGCTAAGGCGGGGGAGATGAAGTTGGTAGACACGGCTCGCCCGGTAGATGAGGTCGAGGCTGAGGTTCAGAGGCTCGTCGAGGGCCTCATGGGGTTGAAGCTCTAAGATTTCTTCGGCCTCAACCTTGCTAGAGCGTCGAGCAGGGCGGTTATCGTCTCGGTGAGTTCCCTTATCTCAGCTGGCTCCGTGGCGGCGTCGAGGCGTCGCTGGAGGAGGACGAGCTTGTTCTGGAGGGTCTTCTCGAGGCTCGCCTCTTGCTTGGCTCCCTCGGGGGTCTCGCCCTCCTTCATCAGCTTGACTTCGCGTTTCTCGCGTGGACAGAAGGTCTCGCCGGTTTTGAGCTGGAAGAGGGGGGCGCCGCACTCTGGGCAGGTGGTGCTGAGCATCTTGGCTCCTTGGCGGAGCATCTCGGCCATCTCCTTCATGCTCTGGTCGGTCAAGGCGATATAGTCTGGCGAGTGGGGGTATATGTCTGTTCGCGTACGCGTAGCGCGTCGTTGTAACCTGCTACCCCATGATAAGAGAAAAAAATGTTTTACGAACTTGGTAGCGAATATGTGCTCCTTTTGACTGGATCGGATCGCCAACGGGGTATTAATTAGGCGTATTTTCATCAGTGGGTCATGTTTTCTGGTTATTTACCCGACCCCCTTCCCACCGTGATCCGTGATTTATTAAACACGTTTGGCACTAGAGAACCATGGAGTCTAAGAAGTTCAAGACGGTTGACGAGTACATAGCCTCGTTCCCGCCGGAGGTCAGGGGGGTCCTTGAGAAGGTCAGGGCGGTGGTGAGGAAGGCGGCTCCGGGAGCCGAGGAGAAGATCAGCTACGGGATGCCCGCCTACAAGCTCAAGCACCCCCTCGTCTACTTCGCGGCGCACACGAACCACATAGGGCTCTACCCGACACCCTCGGCGACTGGGGCGTTCGCCAAGGAGCTAGAGCCCTACGAATCGGGAAAGGGCTCCATCAAGTTCCCACTCGACACGCCGATCCCATACGACCTGATCAGGAGGATCGTCGAGTTTAGGGTCAAGGAAGAGGAAAGAAAATAGACGCTTTTGCCCAAAACGTTTTCAATTGTTCTCCCGGGGACCAGGCGCGCTGTTAGTCGGGAATAGTCTTATCACCGCGTCGGGGCATAGTTGATGAGGAATTGCCGCTTGAAGAACGAAGCCCAGCCGGTTGGCCGAGCCGACCTCTTCAAGGAGTGATGAGGCTTGGGGAGTAGACGTCTCGGCTTCAAGCTGGAGACGCCCCTGATCGACCTCGAGATCGCCCTCGAGGAGCTGGCGCGACTCCACATCCATGAGGAGATTATCCCCGAGAAGATGCTCGAGCTCGTGGCGAAGATGCCGGGGGACGGTGTCTTCATCCACCCCATCATAGTCGACTCGCGGAGCCTCGTCGTCCTCGACGGGATGCACCGGGTCGCCGCCGCAAACGAGATCGGGTTCCGATACATCCCCATCTGCCTCGTAGACTACGCCAACCCGCACATACAGATCGGCTGTTGGTACAGGATGTTCACGGGCCTCGACGACGAGGGGGAGGCGGCTGAGGCGATCCGAGAGGCCGGCCTCGAACCCGTGGAGGAGAGCTACGAGGACGCCCACGCGATGGTGGAGAGGCGCGAGACCGTCCTGGCCCTTTTCTCGGATTCTTGGAGCCTCGCCGCCCATGGGGAAGCCGCGGACATCAAGGCGAGATACGACGCCGTGAAGAGGATGGAGAGGACCCTGCAGGGGCGCGGACACGAGATGGGGTACAGCACTGACAGGGACGCGCGCTCCCGGGTGGCCTCAGGGGAGTACTCCTCGGGCATGATGACGCCCACCGTCACGAAGAGTGAGGTCGTCGAGACCGCCCTCGCCGGCAGGGTCTTCGCCCAGAAGACGACGCGCCACATAATCCCCGCGAGGCCGATGAACGTCAACGTCCCGATAGCGTGGCTGGGCGGGGGCATGAGGCTCGAAGAGGCGAACACACGCCTGCGTGAGCACCTCGCATCTAGGAGGATTGAGATACTCCCCCCGGGGCAGATCATCGACAGGCGCTACGACGAGGAACTCTACGTCTTCAAGTAGGGCGCCCATCTCCCAACATTAAAACCCCCGCGGCGAAACGCTACTAAATCAGGCGACACCGATGGCGACGTGGACGGATAGGCTCAAGCACGACCCCATCAAATCGCTGGCCAACTGCGCCTACCCCGCCATCAGGTATTATGCGCGGCGCGACCTCCTCGGCGAGAAAGTGGAGCCAATTCAGACACTATGGGCGCTGCCCGACCCGGCGAAGCTCCTGAGGCACCAGCAGGGGGACGGCTCGTGGACGGTGCCCCCGAACTACCAGGAGAAGAGCCCCGACGTCAACTACCCCCTCGTCGAGACCTTCAGGCGCATCCGCGAGCTAGTCGGCAAGTACGAGCTCAACAGGTCGCACCCCGCCATCTCCAAGGCGGCGGAGTTCGTCTTCACCTGCCAGACTGGAGAAGGGGACATCCGAGGCTTCTACGTCGACCAGTATGCGCCCCACTACACGGGACTCTACACGGAGCTCCTCGTGAGAGCAGGTTACGGCGAAGACCCGCGCATCGCTAGGGCCATCGAGTGGCTCGTCGCCCACAGGCAGGGGGACGGGGGCTGGGTCTATCCGCCACTCGCCGCGGGGATAAGCTGGGCCGAGGAGGTCTACATCTCTGGCCACCACGCCGAGGCGATACCCTTCGACGCCTCGAAGCCCAGCAGCCACAACATAACCGGCATGGCGCTACGCGGGCTCGTCTGCCAGCCGGGATACGCGCGAATCCCCGAGGCGCGGAGGGCGGGCGAATTCCTCGCTAACCGCTTCTTCCAGAAGGACTCTTACACCTCCTACGAGGCCGGCGACTACTGGGTCAGGTTCCTCTACCCGTGGTGGTGGAACAACCTGATCATGGCCCTCGACTCCCTCCACCGCATCGGCTTCACCGCGGACCACCCGAGGGTCCGGGAGGGGATCGAATGGCTCGCCGAGCACCAGTCCCCCGACGGCCTCTGGGAGAACAGCTACAAGAAGGGCGCCAAGACGTACGAGACCGAGAGCGCCGCCGAGGGCAGGCTCTGGGTGAGCCTGGCAATCTGCAGGGTCCTGAAGAGTTACGGGAAAAACGGGTAGATGCGCTTAGCCTCTAGATCTTCATCTTGTTGAGCTTGCCCTCGATGACTTCCATGCCCATGTACTTCTGGAGCGCCTTCGGCACCCTGATGGTGCCGTCCTCCTGCTGGTACTGCTCCATAATCATGATCATGGTCCTCGAGGTCGCTATTGCGGTGTTGTTGAGGGTGTGGACGAAGCCGACGGGGGCCTGCCCCTCCTTCATCCTGTAGCGGACGTTCAGGCGACGCGCCTGGTAGTCGGTGCAGTTGCTGTTGCTGCCCACCTCGCGGTACTCGCCGTCCGCCATCCACGCCTCCGTGTCGTACTTCTTCGCCGCGATGCTCCCGATGTCGCCGGTGCAGACGTTCACGACGCGGTAGTGGATGCCGAGCCCCTCGTAGAGGGCCTCGCTGTTCCTCTGAAGCTCCTCGTGGAGCGTCCAGCTCTGCTCGGGGAGGCAGAAGATGAACTGCTCGATCTTGTTGAACTGGTGGACGCGGAATATGCCCTTCGTGTACTTGCCGTGGCTCCCGATCTCCCTGCGGAAGCAGGGGGAGACGCCGCACATCTTTATGGGCAGCTGGTCCGCGTTCAGTATCTCGTCCTTCAGCATCGCGCCCATCGGGTGCTCGCTTGTGGCGATGAGGTAGAGTGGGTCCTTGACGTTCTCCGCGTCGTCTATCTTGTACATGACGTTCTCGAAGTCGGCGAGGTCGGTGACGCCCTCGTAGAAGCTCCTCCTGATCATGTAGGGCGGCTCGATGAGGCTGTATCCCCTGCTGAGAAGGAGGTCCATTGCGTACCTCATCACAGAGTAGTCTAGGAGCGCCATCTCGTTGCGCAGGTAGTAGAACCCGGTGCCCGTCACCTTCGCGGCCCTCTCGAAGTCGGCTATGCCAAGGTTCTGGGAGAGCTCGGCGTGACTACTCGGCGAGAACCCGAACCTCGGCGGCTCACCCCAGACCTTGACGACGACGTTGTCCTTGTCGTCCTTACCGTAGGGCACGGACTCGTGGAGCATGTTCGGCAGCCTCATGAGGCCGTTCCTCACGAAGACCTGCCTCTCCTCGAGCTCGGACTCGACTGACCTTTATCTCCTCCGGGATCTTACTCGCCTCGGACTTGAGGGACGATGCGTCCTTCCCCGCCTTCATGGCCTGGGCTATCTCCTGGCTCACCTCGTTCCGCCTCTTGCGGAGCTGGTTAGCCTTAGCAGTCAACTCGCGCCACCGCTTATCCGCGGCGATCACCTGGTCGAGGAGCTCCAGCTTCTCGGGCTGCTGCCTACGCTCCAGGTTGGCGCGCACCACATCAGGGGTCTCCCTGATCAGCTTGATGTCAAGCAACTACAGTCACGCAACCAAAAGGAGCCCGCTTGGTGAATTTAGAAGTTAGGGTCCCGGGCATGGTTTATTATCCACTGATCCCGTCGAAGCACAGGTGACTGTTGTGAAGTTCATAGCGTTCCTCGAGTGCTCGTCGGAGGATCTGGACGACTTCATAGAGATATGGAGGAGGAGGACGAAGGCGGGGCACACGGTGAAGACGCTTTTCCCGCCGCACACGATGGCGAACACCCCGAAGGGGTACTCGGGCTTCACTATCTTCGAGACGGATGACCCGGACGACATCATGCACTACGTGACAGAGTACGGGCAGGTAGCGAGCGTGCAGGTCTACCCAATCTGGGAGTCCCAGAAAGGCGCGGAGCTCTACCAGAAGCTCAAACTCCCGATGAAGAAGAGCGCCAAGTAGACCGCGACACCCAGTTTCACCCGGGTCCCCCCTGCGCGGTGGTGCGCAACCCCTTTTAACGCTGACGGAGCTGAGACTCGCGGTGAAGCACATGGAGTCAGCCTCAAGCTACCAGATGGGCGCCTTCGAGGCCCTAGAGTGGGCTTGGCACCTCCTCAGGACGCAGAAGGAGCACAGCGGATCCGTCGACGACGCATTCAGCACGGTCCAGAAGCTCCTCGCAGAGGTTGGCAAGGGTGGAGACGTCGACTTCCGCAAGGAGATCAGCCGCCTCCAGTAGATTTCTCTGGAAAACCATTAATCACGACGCCCCAACTATCTGGACATGGCCCAGAACGTCCCGGTGAAAGTGGTCAAGAACGCGTACCTCATCGATGGGACGGGTAAGAAACCCGTCAAGGATGTAACTATTCTAATCAAGGGCACCACGATCGAGGAGGTCGGGAAGACCATCGACGCCCCGAGCGGGGCCGAGGTCATCGACGCGGCAGGCAAGACGGTGATGCCCGGGCTCATCGACGCCCACGTCCACATCTGCAGCAACGGTGACCCGAGCGTACTCAGCGCCCTCAGCTACCCGCCCGGCCTCGTCCAGCTCTTTGGCGCCCACAACGCGGCGAAGACCCTTGACGCGGGCTACACGACCATCAGGGATATGGGTGCGCCCGGTGGGTTCGCCCTCAGTCTCAAGAAGGCGATCGAGATGGGGGTTGCGAGGGGGCCGAGGATCGTCGCCCCCGGTAGGATCATCAGCATGACGGGGGGTCACGCCGACTTTTATCTCCCCAGCGGCGTCAGTTACAACGACATGACCCTCGTCAGCGACGGCCCTGTTGAGACGAGGAAGTCAACAAGAGTCAACCTCCGCGAAGGGGCCGATTTCATAAAGATATGCACAAGCGGCGGCGTCATGAGCCCGAGCGACCCCGTTGACACACCCCAGTTCACTGTCGATGAGATCAAGGCGGTCAGTGATGAAGCCTACCACGTGGGTAAGTTCGTGGCTAGCCACGCACACGGCCCTACAGGGATTATGAACGCCATCATGGGTGGCGTGAAGAGCATAGAGCACGGGAGCATCCAAACTAAGGAAACGGTGAAGGCGATGGCGGAACATGACGTCATCCAGGTCCCAACCCTAGTCGCCTCGTGGAACATCCTCCAGAAGGGCACTGCGGGCGGTATCCCAGAATGGGCCGTTGCAAAGGCGAAGGAGATCGCCGAGTACCCACCGATAAGCCTGATGCTCTGCTACAAAGCGGGCGTCAAGGTGGCGGCGGGTACCGACGCTGGGACCCCATTCAACCGCCACGGTGATAATGCGAAGGAACTGGAGCTCATGGTCGTCGCCGGCCTCAAGCCTCTTGAGGCTATAACCTGCGCCACGAAGATCGGCGCCGAGGCATGCTACCTCGGGGCGAAGACGGGCACTCTTGAGAAGGGGAAGTGGGCCGACCTCATCGTCGTCGACGGCGACCCAACTGCGGACGTGAAGATACTTCAGGATAGGGCGAAGATACGCCTCGTTATGAAGGCGGGCAGTGTTGAGGTCGATAGGGGCAATTAGTCGATGGAGATTAGGCATCTGAGCCTCCTCGAGGGGGCGCGAAAGGCGGAGGGCACCGCCGTCATCATAGACGTTTTCCGGGCGTTCACGACGGCCGCCTTCGTAATGGCGAACGGCGCCGAGACGATAATCCCAGTTGGCACCGTCGACGAGGCGCTGGAGTTGCGCCGCCGTAACCCCGAGTGGATCGTCATGGGCGAGGTCCACGGCCACAAAGTCCCCGACTTTGACTACGGCAACAGCCCCGACGAGGTGAGCCGCATTGACTTCACCGGAAGAACCGTGATCCAGCGGACGAGCAGCGGTGTCCAGGGGATACTCGCCGCCTCCGGCGCTGAGGAGGTACTGCTGGGGAGCTTTGTTACCGCCGAGGCCACGGTCAAATACATTAAGAGAGAAGACCCGGCCGTCGTCTCCCTCGTCGCCATGGGCTGGGAGGGGGAATACGAGGCCATAGAGGACGAGCTATACGCCGAATACCTTGACACGAGGCTTCTAGGGGGGCACCCCGACTTCGCCGACATCGCGAGGAGGATCAGGGCTGATCCGCAGGGGGCGAAGTTCTTCGACCCGACGCAGACGAGCTTCAGGGAGGGGGACTTCCACGCCGCGATGAGCCTCGACAGGTTCTGCTTTGCCCTCAGGGTTAACAGGGGGCCGCCGATGCGCGTCGAGAAGGCCCGATGACTCTTTTTAAGCTCTAGAGTCTATTGTTTATCCGATTCTCATGCGTGTCTCCGAAATCATGACCAAGGCGCCCGTCACCCTCTCTCCCGCGGCGATGGCGGACGAGGTCGCGAACATCATGTGCGAGAAGGGGATAAGCAGCGTAATCCTCGTCACGAACGGGAAGCCGGTTGGCATAGTCACCGAGCGTGACCTCGTCCACAGGGTACTCGCTCCGGGGAAGGACCCGAAGAGGCTCATGGCGGCCGATATCTGCACCAAGCCCGTCGTCGCCGTCTCAATCCACTGCCAGGTTGAGGACGCCGTCGACACCATGCACAGGAACAAGATAAGGCGTTTAGTTGTGATAGACAGCAACGACCACGTCGCCGGGATTATCACGACCGACGACATAGGCTACAACCTAAGGAGCATGAGCGAGGAGCTCGCCATGAAGTATCTGAGCCTCGCGAAGAGGAAGTAGCTCTCGGGGAGTGGAGTTATTGCTCCATTCAAGTTTTAAGCTGAACCGCCACGTGTCTCTGTAAGGGGGTCCAGTGTGTGAAGATCGACCCTTTCAGGTTGGAGCGCTGGCTACTCGAGAAGGCCGAGATTGACCTTGGAGGCGGTGGCGTGGCGAAGCTCCAGCTCAGGGAGGTGGTCCCCCAGTTGTCGAGCGAGACCCCGCTGAGGTATGGTCGGACATGCGGCTCCGACGCCCTTAGAGGTCTCGTCGCTGAGTGGTACGGGGTCGAGGCGGAGAACGTCCTAATCACCTCCGGGACGAGTGAGGCGAACCTGCTCGTCAACCTCACTCTCCTCGAGCCGGGGGACGAGTACTTCACCGAGGTCCCACAGTACGAGCAGACGACGGCCTTCGTCAGGATGCTTGGGGCGAAGGTGAAGCCCTTCCACCTCGTCGAGGAGAAGGGCTGGGCTCCCGACCTCGAGGAGCTCAAGGGGAGGATGAACCGCCGGACGAAGCTTGTCTTCCTTGATAACCCGAATAATCCGACTGGGGCAGTTATGAGTCAGGGGGATATACAGGCGCTCTGCGAGATTGCGGAGAGGGTCGGCGCCTACGTGCACTGCGACAACGCCCTGAGGGGCTCGGAGGCGGATGGTAAGCCAGCCGCGACACCCGAGTTCTACGAGAGGGGAGTGGTGACGGGGAGCATAAGCAAGCTCGGCGCCACGAGCCCCCGCATCGGCTGGATAGTGGCGGATAAGGAGGTCATCGAGCGGTGCTGGGTGATGAAGGACTACACGACGCTGAGCCATTGCGGCATCGGCGAGGGGATAGCGGAGAGGCTGATGACGAACCGGGCGCGGTACCTGAAGAGGAACCTCGCGATCAGGCAGGCGAACGCCGCGACCTGGGCTGCGTGGTATAAGGAGAACTCCGACCTCGTCACCTGCGTGGAGCCGGACGCGGGCTTCACGGTCTTCCCAAAGTACAGGAACCGCCTCGGTTCAACGAAGTTCTCGGAGAGGCTCCTGAAGGAGGAAGGGGTGCTGGTGAGCCCCGGCGACCAGTTCGGGGTGGAGAGGCACCTGAGGATCAACATCGGTGCGAAGGGGGAGACGCTGGGGAACGGGCTGGAGCGCATCGGCAGGTTCATGCGCAGGATATTGAAGTAGCTCCGCGTGCGTGCATGAGGGTGGATCCTTCGCCATCGCCACGTCTTTGGTTATTCTCGTCCCTTTTCGGGTTTAGCGGGTTTTTCTGGTTCCTTTGGTGGCGGAGGTGCGGCGGAATCCGTCGCTGGCTTGTGGATGAGGTCTATATCCTCGGCTCCCCCTGTTTATCAGGGTCTGGATGAGGATCGGGATACTCGGCGGAACTGGCAACATGGGTGGCGGTCTCGCGCTCCGCCTCTCCCTCGGGCACGAGGTAACGGTGGGGTCGAGGAGCATCGAGAAGGCGGAGGAGATAGCGAAGGAGCTGCGGGCTAAGGCTGTGGGTTTCTACGGCTCCGCGATGAGGGGGAGCATCAGGGGGGCACTCAACGAGGACACCGTCGAGGGCAGGGACGTGGTCATCGAGACCCTCCCCGCGTCCGCCGCCATCACGACCCTCACCGCCATCAGGAACAGGTTCACACCCGGGCAGATAGTTGTCTCCTGCGTCGTCCCGATGAAGAAGAAGGGAAAGCTCTACACGTGGTCGCCGGTCGTCGCGGGGGGCTGTGATGAGGCGCGGTCCGCCGCGGAGCTGATACAGGAAGCCGTCGCACCGGTGAAAGTGGTCTCCGCCTTCCAGACGGTCCCAGCCGAGTACCTGAACGACGTGGAGGCGATTCTGGACCTCGATGTGCTCGTAGCGGGGGACGACGAGATGGCAGTGGATGCGGTGATGGGGCTCGCGAGGGACATCCCGGGCCTTAGGCCCCTCAGGGTCGGCCCCCTCGAGAACTCGAAGTGGGTGGAGTCGCTGACGCCGCTCCTGCTTAACGCCGCTATCCTCAACCATCTCCACGACCCCTCGATAAGGATCGTGCCGTGGTCCCCAGACGAGAAATGAGGATATGGCGATCCTGAACTCGAGCTGCACCTCGGTCTACTGGCGCGCTAGGGCATCTTAGCCGCCTTCAAACGCAGCGGCAGGTGGTTCGTGAAGGAAGAGGAGCTTAAAACCTACCTCAACAGCGTGAAGAGAAGAAAACAACGAACCATAAATCGAGCTACTTCCCCCTGAGAACGTCATCTAGAATGAGTGTGGCGCCGGGAGAGGGATTCGAACCCTCGAGTCCGTACGGACACCAGCTTTCCAGGCTGGCTCCCTACCGAGCTAGGAGACCCCGGCTCCACCAATATCCGAAGGGATCACCGATTTAAAGTCTACCCGGGGGGACCGGAGACGTTTTTAGGGGCGAATGGTGAGGCTTCTACGCAATGGAAGCCCTCAACGTCAACTGGGTGGAGCGCAGCGAGAAGACCCTGGAGGAGCTTAAGAAGCTCATGGAGAAGAAGGACCAGGACCGCCTCGACAGAGTGCGCGCCATGCGCTTCGCCTTCATGGCCCTCGGCCAGAGCCTAGCGGGCTGGATGCAGTGGGTCAACAGCCCCGAGGTGATGAGTAACTTCACCAAGGAGGAGCTTGAGGAGATGAGCCAGACCCTCATGGGTATGGTTGAGAAGTTCATAAAGTACGACATTGAGATAACGGATGAGGGGATGCAGAAGGGTGTTGCCAAGCAGCGCGAGCAGGATATGCTCGGGCAGCCTGGCAACAACTTCGTAATCTAGCCTAGCTTCTTGCCCGCGCCTTCGCCACCGCTCCCCTGGTAGATTTCCTCGATGGAGCAGACAACCGCGGCCTTGCCTGGGAACTGGCGGGTGCCGCTCGTCGCCATCTTCCTGATCTGCTCGTATCGCTGACCAGTCATCTCCCAGTGGACGCGGCACTTGATCTGGTAGCTCTTCCCATCCGCGTAGCCGTTGAAGGCGACTATGGGGTTCTCCTCCAGGTTCGCCTTCGTCTTGTTCAGGTAGTTGTCGGAGACTACGAGGGTCTCGTCGTCGGCCCAGTACCACATGCCGACGAGGATGACGTTCGGGCGCGCCTTTTTGTCCGCGGTAGCCATGGGGATGACGCGTTGCTTCTCGAATGCGGCCTTGATTTCGGGTGAAACCTTTACCATGATTATCCCTCTGTGTGGCGCAACGCGCCGTGATAAGCGTTGGGAGCCAAGTCTCATCTATCACAAGGGCATCAATCAACTCGATCCCCTTGGACGAATACCCCCTCAGACTCCACAATCAGACACTCGTTGTCGACACACACTGCGACACCCTGAAGTGCCTCCTCCCCCAGTTCACGCGCCCACGCAACAGCATGTGGCAAGACAGGAGCAATGTAGGCTTCGGCACGAGGTCGAAGCTCGGCCACATAGACCTACCCCGCCTCAAGGAGGGCGGCGTCGATTGCCAAGTCTTCGCCATAAGCAGCGAGAGGGACCCGACCCCCGCCTACCCCCTCCGCACCGCCATGGAGATGATCGATGCATTCTACACCGAGTGCGAAAAGTACCCCAAGCTTGTCCAGCCCGTCAGCAGCTACGCTGAGATAATTCAGGCAAACGAGGATGGAAAGATCGCCGCGATGCTCAGCATCGAGGGTGCAGACGTCCTCGAGGGGCGCCTAAGCATGCTCAGGATCTATCACCGCCTCGGGGTGAGGATGGTCGGCCTCGTCCATAGTCTCCGCAACCTCCTAGCAGACGGCGTCGCGGACAACCGCACAAAGGGCGGACTAAGCCAGTTCGGTGTTGAGGTCGTCGGGGAGCTTAACAGGCTCGGCATGATCGTGGATGTGAGTCACCTGAGCGACGCGGGCTTCTGGGACGTGATGGAGGCATCCAAGGACCCCGTCGTAGCGAGCCACAGCAACTCGCGCGCCGTCTGCCCCCACCCACGCAACATGACCGACGACATGATCAGGGCACTCGCCGAGCACGGCGGAGTAATGGGGATGAACTTCGCC
Organism: Candidatus Bathyarchaeota archaeon; assembly: GCA_963769425.1. Classification (GTDB taxonomy): domain Archaea; phylum Thermoproteota; class Bathyarchaeia; order TCS64; family TCS64; genus UBA8941. The sequence goes on from CAVYLP010000006.1 coordinate 382,920, forward strand.
AACGCCTTCGTCCACGAGACAAACCCAAGCGTCGAGACGCTTGTAGATCATATCGACCACATAGTTGATCTCGTTGGGCCGGAGCACGTCGGCATCGGAAGCGACTTCGACGGCATCCCCTCCACCCCGAGGGGACTAGAAGACGCCTCCAAGATGCCCGCCTTAACTGAGGAGTTAGTAAAGCGCGAGTACTCGGAGGACTACATCCACCTCATCCTCGGGGGCAACCACCTCAGACTCGTCAAACAGGTCGTCGGCTGACCCCGCTCGGCTGACAAAGCTTATACCAACCAGATAGAAACCCTATGAAAGGCGATGAGGCTCGCCTTCAACCGCGTCCACCTTGGACGCTGATGGCTTCTACAAGAATAACTCAAAAAAGATGAGAAAAATGACTGAAACTGAGAACTTGAGAAGGAAGGCTTACCTCGCAATAATGCTGATGGGCGTCGTCAGCATGCTGGGTGACATCGTCTACGAGTCGGGGAGGGGTATCGCTCCGGACTACCTCTACTTCCTCGGGGCCTCCGCCCTGCTCGTTGGGTTGACCTCCGGCGTAGGCGAGCTCATCGGCTACGGCATGAGGCTCGTCAGCGGCCCACTCGCGGACCGCTCCCACGCCTACTGGGTATTCATCTTCCTCGGCTACGGCCTCATCCTCGCCATCCCGCTGATGGGGTTCACGAACAGCATCTGGCTCGTTATGGGCTTCCTCATATTGGAGAGGCTTGGGAAGGCGCTCAGGTCTCCGTCGCGTGACGCCGTCGTCTCAGTCATCAGCAAGGGCATCGGCTCGGGGAAGGCATTCGGTCTCCACGAGTTCATAGACCAGATCGGCGCCGTTGTCGGCCCCGCCTTCCTCGGGCTAATGATGCTGTGGAGCGGGAACAACTTCCAATTCTCACTCCAGACGCTCCTGCCCTTCTACCTACTCATGATGGTGGCCCTCTACCTAACCTACAGGAGGATCGGCGGCACCGTCGACGAGATCAGGAGGAAGAGCAGCAACGCGAAGGGTAGCCTCGGTAAGGGGTTCTGGATGTACACGGGTGCGGTCCTCTTCAACACGATGGGGCTACTCCCCGTCGCGCTGATACTCTACAACGGCGCCAAGCTCCTCGAGGCGGGCGGGCAGCTCTGGCTCGTACCCTTCCTCTACGTCATCGTCCAGCTCGTGGACGCGCCCATGGCTCTGGTCTCGGGCTACATATACGACAAGATCGGGGTCAAGTTCCTCGTCGTCCCCTTCGCACTCTCAGTGCTGCCCCTAGTCTTCTCCTCGCTCATCGGCCTGCCCGGCGTTATACTAGCCTGCATAGCCTACGGCCTCGTGCTCGGGATGCAGGAGTCCATTTACCGTGCTGCTGTGACCGACATGGTGCCACTCGGGAGGAGGGGCTCCGCCTACGGCTTCTTCAACGTCGTCCTTGGCGTCGGGACATTCATCGGCGGGGCCGCCTTCGGCTACATGCTCGACAACTCCATCTCATTCCTATTCATGCTCGGCTTCGTCATAGTAGCCCAAGCGGTGGCAGTAATACTACTCCTAAACGCTAAACACGAGAAACACACAGACAACTAATCCCAGGGATCACATTGGAGTCGTACACGATAGCGCTGATCGGGTCGGGCGGGGTGTAGGGCCCCACAATGATCCCCGCGATGATGTAGCCCACGACGAGTAGCTGGTTGAGACGGTAGAAGATGAACGAGACGACTGCCGCGAGGATCAGTATGATCGCGAGGTCCTATACGAGGAGAGCCTCGATCATGGTTTGGACTATCGCGGCATGTTATTTAAAATAGGCTAAAAAAGCTGAGCCGATACTAGCGGGGAGGTTTACTCCTCGTCGCCGCCGGGGGGCATGCCGGGGCCGTGGCCGCCGGGGCCTCCTGGGCCGCCGCCGCTCTTCGCGGCGACCACGTCGTCGATCCTCAGGATCATGCTGGCGACCTCTATGCTGCTCTTGATCGCCTGCTGCTTGACCACCATGGGCTCGACCACGCCCTCCTTGAGCATGTCGATGACGCCGCCCTCGAAGACGTTGACGCCCATCTTGGAGCCGTTCTTCTTCTCGTGGGCAGCCTTCATCGCCACCATCGTGTCGAGGAGGTCTAGGCCCGCGTTCTCCGCGAGCGTCCTAGGAATTACCTCGAGCGCGTCGGCGAATGCCTCGATGGCGAGCTGCTCCCGCCCGCCGACCTGGCGCGCGTATGCGCGAACCTCCTTCGATAGCTCCATCTCGATCGCGCCGCCGCCGGGCACCATCTTGGGCAACTCGGCCACGTCGCTCACAACGTAGAGCGCGTCGTTGAGGCTCCTCTCCGCCTCGTCGATCATCCTCTCCAACCCTGCGCGGATGAAGATGGCGACGCTCGCGGGGTTCTTGCACTCCTCGACGAAGATCATCTTGTCGTTTCCGACCTTCCTCTCCTCGACGAGACCGCAGACCCCGAGGTCCGCCTTCTTCAGGTCCTTGAGGTTGTTGACGATCTTGCCTCCGGTCGCCTTGGCGAGCTTCTCCATGTCGCTCTCCTTGAGGCGACGAGCCGCCATGATCCCCGCCTTGGCGAGGAAGTGCTGGGCGACGTCGTCGATCCCCTTCTGGCAGAGCAGCACGTTAGCGCCCGATGCCGCGACCTGATCAACCATCTTCTTCAGCATCTCGGTCTCCTGGTCCAGGAAGGCCTTGACGCCGTCTGGGGTTTTTATCCTGATTTCGGCGTCGATCTCGGTCTTCTCAATCTCCATCGCGGCGTTGAGGAGGGCGATCTTAGCGTTCTTGAGCTTCTTTGGCATCCCGTCGTGGACTACCTCCTTGTCGACGATTATGCCCTTGATGAGCGCGGTCTCCTTGAGGCTCTTACCCTCCTTCTTCACGATCTGGACGTTTTCAACGTCGGCAATGACCACGCCGTCGCGCGTCTCGATGATCTGCTTGATCGCGTCTACGACAACTCCCGCTAGGTGGAGCCTGTCGCTGCTGACCGCCTTGCTCCTCATCGAGGTGCTGGCGAGCTTGATCAGGGTCTCCCTGTCCTCCATGTCGACAGGGATGGCGACCTTGGCGAGCACCTCTAGGGCCTTGTCTGCGGCCTTCTGGTACCCGCTTATGACGATGCTTGGGTGGATCTCCTGTTCGAGCAGCTCGTCCGCCTTTTTCAGCAGCTCGCCTGCGAAGATGACCGCGGTGGTTGTGCCGTCGCCGACCTCCTTGTCCTGGGTCTTGGCGACCTCGATTATCATCTTGGCTGCGGGGTGCTGTACGTCGATCTCCTCGAGTACCTTTGCGCCGTCGCTCGTGATGGTGATGTCGCCGAGGCTGTCGACGAGCATCTTGTCCATGCCGCGGGGGCCGAGGGTCGTCTTGAGCACCTCGGCTACTATCTGCCCCGCCATCATGTTGCTGCGGCGTGCGTCCCGTCCGCGGCTCCTCTTCGTGTCCTCCTTGAGGACTATGACCTGCTGATTACCTTGGTATGCCATCTTGTTTCACCTACATCATGGGGGGCATGCCACCCATGCCTCCCATACCGCCCATTCCACCACCCATGCCCTCTGCGCCAGGTGGCGGGCCCTTGCTCTTCGTGGACGCGATCACGTCGTCTATCTTGAGGAGCAGCGTTGCCGCCTCGGTGGCGGACTTTATAGCCTGCGCCTTGACGACCATAGGCTCGATGACCTCGAGCTTCTCCATGTCCGCTATCTTACTCTCGAGTGCCTCGACTCCGGCCCACTTCTCGCCCTTGGCGTGGCGACTCTGGAGCTCTGCCATGGCGTCGATGGGGTCCATGCCAGCGTTCTCTGCCAGGGTCGTGGGGATGACCTCGATGGCGTCCGCGAATGCGGCTACCGCGAGTCTTTCCCTGCCCTTGAGCTTCTCGGCGTATGCCCTGAGCTTCCTAGCGATCTCGATGTCGACGGCGCCTCCGCCGGCGACTATCTTGGGCTCCTCAACGACATCCTTGACTACGCAGAGGGCATCATGCATGCTCCTCTCTGCCTCGTCTACGATCCTCTCAGTGCCGCCGCGTATGAGTATGCTCACGGCCTTCGGGTTCTTACAGCCCTCGACGAAGATGAGCTTGTCCGAGCCGATCTTCTTCTCCTCGACGGAGTCGGCGTAGCCGGCATCTGATGCGGAGAGTTCGTCGACGCTGCTGACGACCTTGGCGCCCGTCGCCTTGGCGAGGGCCTCCATGTCGCTCTTCTTGAGCCTGCGAGCGGCCATTATGCCCTCGCGTGCGAGGAAGTGTTGCACCATGTCGTCGATGCCCTTCTGACAGAGGAGCACGTTGATACCCGCGCCCTTCACCTTGGCGACCATGTCGCGGAGCATCTTCTCCTCCTCGTCGAGGTATGCCTGCATCTCGTCGGGGGACTCAATGCTGATCTTGCTGGTGAACTCGGTCTTCTCGATCTCCATCGCGGCGTCGAGGAGGCCGATCTTCGCCTTGTGGACGTGCCTAGGCATGTCGCTGTGGGCGACCTCCTTGTCGATGACGAGGCCCTTTATCATGGCGGTGTCCGTCATGGAGCCGCCGGGCTTCTTCTCGACCTTGATCATGTCGAGGTCGACCTTCCAGCCACCGTTCGACTCCTCGGCGACTTGGAGGACCGCGTCGACCGCGACCTCGGATAGATAGCCACTGTGGCTGCTGACGAGCTTCGTCGACATCGTGGTCTTGGCGACCCGCTTCAAGGTCTCCCTGTCCTTGGGCTTGACCTTTATGGCGATCTCTTCGAGGATCTTCAGAGCCTGCTCCTGGGCGTCCCTGTAGCCGTCGATGATGACAGTCGGGTGGACCTTCTTCTCCATAAGGTCCGACGCCTTGCCGAGGAGCTCGCCCGCGAGCACGACAACGGTCGTTGTGCCGTCGCCCACCTCGGTGTCCTGTGTCTTCGAGACCTCAACCATCATCTTGGCAGCGGGATGCTGGATGTCCATCTCCTTCAGCATAGTCGCGCCATCGTTCGTGATGGTGACGTCGCCGAAGCTGTCGACGAGCATCTTATCCATTCCCTTGGGGCCGAGGCTCGTCTTAACGGCCTCAGCTACGATCCTCGCGGCCATGATGTTGTTGCCGCGAGCGTCGTTGCCCGTGTTCCTCTCGGTTCCTTCCTTGAGGATGTATATGGGCTGATTTCCTCCACCTTGTGCACTCATTCAATCATCTCATTGATATTAAGCGACACCCCGATGGCGGGAGTATCCACGAAAACGAAGCATATAGTTGATTCAATATTCACCATCGGTGTACCACTTCTGGTTGTAAACCGACAGTTGTATACCTGCTACAATAAAAAACCTTTCGATAGCCTAGAGTAGGTCACGTGTTCAGGCTTATAACATTCTCGTCCCGGATGACGAGGCCCTCCTTCTCAAGCTCAGAAACCACATCACGTACGTCGGCCTCCTTCAGCTGGAAGGTCTTGCTCAGCGCCTCGACGCTGGTGGGGCCTAAGTCTAGAAGGCGCTGAATGATCTGCTGTTTTATCCGGTCCAGCTCCTCCACAGCTCCTTGGGCGGCCCCGAGTGCCAGGTTGCGTATGTAGAGTAGCCTTGCGCGCCTCTTCTCGAGACCCTCAAGCTCGTCGTCTATCAACTCGACTATCTGGCGGAGAGGGGACACGTCCTCGACGTCGAGCTTTTCCTCCTCAATGTCCTTCACCTGCTCCTCCAGCCTCTCCATGTAGTTGTCCTCCTGTATCCACTGGTGGGGGTTGTTGAAGCTGATGAGCCTCTCGTTGTAGAGGCTCGGACTGAAGTCGATTTGTAGGCTGTAGAACTTGTTTAGGTGGAAGACGTTCTTGTCGGCGCCTAGGGTGCTCTTCTGGCGGACCACGTCGACTAGCTCCGCGTCCTGTATCACCTTGAGGTGCTTCGCGGCGAGCTGCTGGTTGATGTTCAGCTCGTTGCTGAGGCGGAGGGTGTAGTCGGGGCCCTCGCTGAGCTTCTTTATGATGTTCCGTCGAACAGGGTTGCCCAGTACCCCTACTACCTTCTCGAAGTCCTTCCGCTGAGCCCGCTTCTTGTTCGACACTGGATGTAAACCAAAGGTTGTAAACCGGTTTGGGGCACTTAAATATTGTGTGGGAGACTCGAAAACCTTTTTCCGACCACCTACGGAGAGGTTGGCCGTTGGCATCCTAGTCGTCTACTACAGAAGCATGGCTCGACTGCCAAGATAGCGACCATGATGATCAAGGCGACAGAGGCCACGGGTCGGGAGCTTATCTCCAGGCTCCACTAGCCGAATATCGACTTCCACCGGTAGGTCAGGCAGCCGCACTCGTCGGATTCGGGGTCGGTCTCCGCGACTGTGTCGAGGAGTGCCTGCCCCGTCGGCTTCGCCCACATCTGCCTGGAAGTCGCTGAAGGCCATCTTACCCTCCCACGTCGTGGAGACGCAGCCCTCGCCGTAGTTGGAGACGACCTCGACGCATGCGTAGCAGGCGCCGATCTCGCGGGCGAAGTATATCTCCGGGACGAGGTTCATGGTGACGATGTCGATCCCCGCGTTCGTGTACCTTATCCGCACCTCGTCTGGGGACTCGAGGTGGGGGCCCTCGGCGACGCCGACGACGCCGCGTTGGAAGACGCGGGGGAACCCCGCCTTCTTCACGTTCATGTAGAGGTTCCTGCTCAGCTCGGGGCAGAAGGCCTGGTGGAGGCGGTAGCTAGTCCTCTCAACCTCGATGCCCTTCGCCTCGAGGCTCCTGTAGAACGCCTGACATCTCTTCGTCGTGTAGTCGACGAACCCGTCGGGGATGACAGCGTCAGCTGGGTCGAGCAGCCTGCTGGAGGAGCCGCAGAGGGCGGTGCCGAGTATCTTCTTGACCCCAGCCTTCCAGAGGACGTAGAAGACGCGCTCACCCGCGCTGTTTGGCTCCGTATTCTTTATGGAGTTGGTTATGCCGTGAAAGGGGACGCTGAGAAACTCGCGCCCGTTGATCCTCGCGTGTGTAAAGGGGGCTGAAGGCCCAAAGGGGGTGTCGTAGACGACATCCTTCGTGACGACCTCGACGCCTCTGAAGTCCTCGGGGAACTTCGCGTTCATGTTCGCGGAGCCGCCGATTACGGCGATCCTGACCTTGGGAATCTCGCTCATGAAGCCTATTCACCCGCGAGAGCGATTAAAGATTGCCCGCGCGCGGGAAAAGCAAGTACCCCGTAATTCCTTTAGGAATATTCATCCGAAATGGTTAAATGTGAGACTATAAGGCTCGATCTACTCCTAAAACCCCAAAACCTACCCATTTTTGATTACCGTCAATACTAGTAAATGCTTGACCATCTCCTAATTATCGCCGCACTATTGTATGTATGGAGATAAGTATTATATACTAGGTGCTGACTGATGCCATACTCTATGGGTCGCGGAACCCGATTCCGATGATAATCGGAATATTCCGCAGAAGCAAGCTAGGAAAAGGGAAAAAACAATGATAGTCAAAACCGAGCAGAACCAGAGCGACGTTTGCCCAGAGTGCGGGTCAAAGAATGTTATCATCGACAACGATACCGGCGAGAAGATCTGCGGAGGGTGCGGCCTAGTCATGGCGGACAACATGATGAGCGACGGCCCTGAGTGGAGAGCCTTCAGCCAGGACGAACGTGAGAGCCGGAGCCGCGTTGGAATGCCTCTGAGCTTCAGCGTGCACGACAAGGGCCTCAGCACCATGATCGGGCAGGTCGGCAAGGACGCGTTTGGGCGAACCATCCCCAGCAAGACCATGTTCCAGATGCTCCGCCTCAAGAAATGGCACATAAGGAGTAGCTACCAGAGCAGCGTCGACCGCAACCTCAGCCACGCCATGACCGAGCTCAGCAGGCTCTGCGACAAGCTACACATCCCAAAGCAGGTCAAGGAGCGCGCCGCCGTCATCTACAGGAAGGCACTCGAGAAGGGCCTCGTCAGGGGCCGCAGCATCTCAGCCATCGCCGCCGCCAGCCTCTACGCCGCATGCCGCGCCACCGGCACACCCAGGACCCTACGCGAGCTCGCTAAGGTCTCAACCATCGACAAGAAGGACCTGGCCCGATGTTACAGGCTACTGCTCAGGGAGCTGACCATCCAGATGCCGATCCCGAAGGCCCAATACAGGGTTCCCAAGATCGCAGCGAAGGTCAACATCGGGGAGAGGACGCAGCAGACAGCCGTCAACCTCCTCGAGCAGGCGGAGAAGAAGCGCACCACAGCCGGCAAGGACCCTATGGGCCTCGCGGCCGCGGCACTCTACATCGCATGCGTGATGAACGAGGAGAAGCGGACACAGAAGATGATCGCGGACGCCGCGGGCGTGACCGAGGTCACCATCAGGAACCGCTACAAGGGCCTCAAGGAAGCCCTGAAGCTTGACATCTAAAACCGAATTTTTCGGGCAGTTTTTAACTCGTAGCTAGGAAGGAGGCTACCTGCGCCTGAGTCCCTTGAGTGACCCTCGTGTAGCTCCCGTCAGTCAAGTTGATCCTGTAGAGTCTGATCTGGGTTATCGAGCCGGTCTGTGAGGCCCAGTGGTCGTTATAGTTCTGAAGCTCGGCGGCCGCTGCGTTTTGGGTTATCGACGAATCAGTTGTGGTCAGGTAGTTACCGGCTGGGTCGAGGATGGTGAGCTTCCCACCCGTGACCGGCATGAAGACCGCTACGTGGGAAGAACCGTCGGAGAAGTCCAGCTCCGTGAGGTAGAGGTTATAGTCGGTGCCCACGATGTACTTGTTATAATACCGCAGCATGGCGAACTCGAGCGCGGCCTGGTCGTCGCAGTCCCCCTGCTTGTACTGGAGGGTGAAGTCGGGCCGCTGCACGTAGTTGTCCATCGTCGCCACTTTGAAATTTGTCAGGTACCTGACCCCGTTGACATCCTGGTACGAGTAGTAGCCAATGTAGGGGAACTCGATGTCATAGACGTACTTGACGTTGGCCGTGATGTATTCGTATATCCTCTGGTAGTTGGCCCAGTCGTTCGTCGATGAGCCTATAATGCTCCTGACAGTCGTCTCCATCTTCAGCACCTCGGCGGTTGTCAGGGTGTTCTTGAAGCTGTTTACCTCGTTGCAGTAGGCCCAGAGTGTAGAGTTTAGGCTCCGGACGGCGAGGGACAGCGTCTTGAAGTTGTTCAGTATCTGCGTGTCGCCGGGCGTCCCGTAGACGTTGTTGCTCACCATCGTTGAGAGGTCGTCGTAGTCTTTCTTGAGTTTGTTATAGTCGGCGGAGAGGGAGGCGAGACCCGTGTCAACGCCACTCTTGAGAGTGTCGTACTGGGAACTAAGGGCAGCGTAGTTTCCCTGTAGGGTGGTGTGCGTTGTCTGGAGTGTGCTGTAGCTCGACTGGAGTGTGGCGTAGCTCGCCTGCAGGGAGTCGTACTGTGATTGGAGGAAGGCTTTGCTCGCCTCCAGCGACGCCTTGTCCTGCGAGAGGCCCTGGTTGCTCGTGTTAAGCGACGTAACTTGTTGTTGGGATGTGGCTAGTTGTCCTTCGAGCGAATTGATATGCGGCGTGTACATACTCAATGCGAGGAAGTAGCTACCGCCGCTCCCGAAGAGCAGCATTGCGACCAATGCGATTGGAACCCATTTGTCCATGGAGAAGCTGGAGGCTCTTCCACTCATATTGTTTTTGAGGGGGTCCCGAAGTGGGTACGCCTATGGGCTTGATTTTCGGTGGTCTTGTCGTCAAGTCTTTATTCTGAACGCATCGGTTTACCCTTGATAGTGCATGGGTGAACCGGTGACCTATCTTACTGAGGAGTCCTATCGTCCCGATTGGCTGAAGGACGGCGTGACCGAGGCAAGCCTGAAGGCTGTCCTAGGCGCCAAGGTCGAGATCCAGCGCCTGGGGAGGGAGCTGGCGAAAGCTGAGAGGTTTTACCTCGTCGGCAGCGGGGGGAGCTACAGCGTCCAGTTCCCCGTCAGGTACCTGGCGGAGAAATACACGGACATCCCCGTGCTCCAGTACAGCGGCTGGGAGTTCCTAGAGCGTATGCCGTGGGCTGCGAATGAGGGCTCGGCCTGCGTCTTTATCTCGCAGAGCGGGAAGACGAAGGAGGTCGTTCGGGCGCAGGAGTGGGCGAAGAAGAACGGAGCCTTCACGATGGGGCTGAGCCAGAAGCAGGACTCCGTCATCAACAAGGCAGGAGACATCGGCTTCGGAACCGAGGCTAGGGGCGTCACCATGGGAAAGCTCACGACCCTCTACCTGCTCTTCGGCACGGTGCTGAAAGAGAAGGGCTTCGAGGTCGGTGGCAGGATGATCAAGGCGGCGGAGTCGCTGCCCACGGTGCTGCTGCCCATGATCCCGAAGGCGAGGGAATTCGCGAAGAAGACTGCCATCAAGTTCAAGGACGATCAGCAGATGTTCGTCCTCGGCGGCGGCATCAACTGGGGCCTCGCCTACCAGTACGCCATCTGCACACTCCAGGAGATGTGCTGGATGCACGCTACGCCCATCAACTACTCGGAGTTCCGCCACGGTCCCGTGGAGATGTTTACCCCGGGGGCGCCCGCGATCTTCCTACGCAGCAGGGGGAACGAGGGGGAGCTGGAGAAGGCTGTGGTCAACTGGTGCACCCAGAACGGGGTCAGGGGCATAGTCCTCGACAGCCAGGGCGGCGAGGTGGACAACCTTCTCACCCCCTTCACCCTCTTCGTCGAGCTCGAGTGGCTGAGTTACTACCTGAGCCTCGCGAAGAACAGGGACATGGCACAGTGGCGCTACTACGACAAGGTCGAGTGGTAGCCAGCTTACGCCACCTTAGATAAAAAGAAAAATTTTTTTGCATTCTTCCTCTGAGGGCTGAATTTCTTAAGGGCCGAGGCGCTCCATTATCAGGGGGGCGAGGTGGGTGGCTACTAGGTGGTCGATGAAGAGAGCCTGGGCTTGGTACGACGGGCAGCCTTGGATCGTGGGTTGCAATTTTATCCCGAGCACCGCGGGGAACCAGTTGGAGATGTGGCAGGCGGACTCCTTCGACATTGGCACCATCAAACGCGAGTTGGGATGGGCTGAAGAACTCGGCTTCAACGCAGTCCGAGTCTACCTCCACGATCTCGTCTGGCAGGCGGACCCCGAGGGCCTCAAGGAGAGGATGGAGCTGTTCCTCGACTCAGCTTTCCGCGTCGGGATACGCCCCATATTCGTCTTCTTCGACGATTGCTGGAGCCAGGAGTCGAGGCCGGGGAAGCAGCCGGAGCCGAGGCTCGGCGTCCACAACTCGATCTGGGTTCAGAGCCCTGGGACGAAGGTGGTTAAGGACCCGTCGGGCTGGGGGCGCCTCGCCGACTACGTCCGAGGCGTCATCGGCCACTTTAGATCCGACGAACGTGTCCTGCTCTGGGACCTCTACAACGAGCCGGGCAACAACAAACGGGGGGAGGAGTCCCTCGGCTTACTGAGGGAGGCATTCAGATGGGCACGTGAAGCGGTGCCGACGCAGCCTCTATCCGTCGGCGTTTGGTTCGACAACCAGGTTCTGAATGAGTTCCAGCTCGGAGCCTCGGACATCATCACATTCCACAACTACCACGACGCGGAGAACCTCATGGAGCAGATACGCGCCCTTGAAGAATACGAGAGGCCGCTCATATGTACGGAGTACATGGCAAGGTCGCGGGGAAGCCGATTTGAGACGCACCTCCCTATCTTCAAGAGGAAGCGCATCGGCTGCCTCAACTGGGGTTTCGTCAGCGGGCGATCTCAGACGATCTACCCCTGGGGGTCGTCGGAGGGTTCACCTGAGCCCGCGGAGTGGTTCCACGACGTACTCCGGAGGGATGGCACCCCCTTCGACGAGAGGGAAGTATCGTTCATAAAACAGATCATCGCTGAGCCTTAATCTCTGGCTATGCGTGGCTGACGAAGTCCATCCTGCCGCCGTCGGCGACGACAACCTGCCCCGAGATGAAGCTTGACTCCTCCGAGGCTAGGAAGAGCACAACGTTGGCGATGTCCTGGGGGTCGCCGATGCGCCTCATGGCGGCGAGGCTCGCCTTCCTCACGTTTATCTCGTCGGCCTTGGGGCCGCTCTTCGCGTTCGTCATGTCGGTCTTCGTCCACCCTGGGGCGACGCAGTTGACGTTTATGCCGTGTGGGCCGAGCTCCTGCGCAGCGACGGAGGTGAGGGCTATGACGCCTGCCTTTGAGCAGCCATAGGCCCCCTCGCCGGTGGGTGCGCAGCCGAGGCCCGAGATGCTGGAGATGTTCACGATCTTCCCACTCTTCTTGGGTATCATGAGCTTCGCTGCCTCCTGGGTGCAGTTGAAGGGGCCCCGGAGGTTGATTGCCATGACGCGGTCCCAGTCCCCCTCGGTCGTCTCCATGAGGCTCGTGGGGATGAGTATCCCCGCGTTGTTGACGAGTATGTCGACGCCGCCGAGGGATCTTGTGACCTCGGCGAATATCTTCTTCACCTGCTCCTTGTTGGAGACGTCTGCCTTGACGGTGATGGCCCTTCGGCCCATCGCTTTGATCTCGGCGGCGACGCTCTCCGCCTCCTTCGCCCCGTTTATGTAGTTCACGGCTACGCTCGCGCCCTCCCGGGCGAGTGTGAGGGCGACGGCCCTACCTATACCCCTCGACGCGCCGGTGACGAGCGCCACCTTGCCTTCAAGTTTCATGGGAATCATGTTGGCGGCGTAGGCACTTTAGACTTTGGGGGCACTCCTCGGGTGGAGGAGTTCGAAGGACTCGGCGACGACTAGGGACGCCTCGTCGAACCTCTCCCCCCGGGCGGCGAGCACCCTCGTGAAGTATTTCCTGTGCTCGTGGCGCCACGAGTCGAGGGTGCGATCGTCCTCCCCCTCGGAGTAGGCGAACTCGGCGGTGACCTCGGTAAATGGCTTGATCTCCACACTCGTCGTCCTTATTACGACGGCTGGTTTCCCGCGTCCGTCGAGTACGATGCTGTAGCCGCCGACCTCGGGGACGGGTTCCCCCCTGTGCTCGTACTCGGCGAGGAGATCGGCTGTGCCGCGCTTCTTACCGTCGAGGATGAGGCTCAGAAGCTCGTCGGCTAGGCTGGGGTTGTCGCCGAAGGCCCATGCCTCCCAGTGCGTGTCCTCGGGGACGTTGTTGTGCCTTCGGTACTCCTCCCAGTACCTCGTTGCCTCGGGTGAGTGCTTGGTCAGTTTCCACCCCACCCGCCTAGGCGCTTGCAGGTCTCTGTGGCTGCCCTGTGCCCTTCGTCAATGGCGCTTTGGATGGAGGAGCCCTTGAGCCGGGCGCAGAGGAAGGCGGCTATGTAGCTGTCCCCCGCGCCGAGGGTGTCAACAACCTCAACAGGCAGCGCCTCCCCCCGGTACATCTTCTCGCCGTCGTAGACGAGCGACCCATGCTCGCCGAGGGTCATCACCACGACACCGGGGGTCCTCGCCTTCAGCTCCCTTAGCCTCCCCTCGGGGTCGAGCCCCTTCGTTATGAGTTCCTTGCCGCTGAAGAAACTGTAGTCGAGGTGGGGGAGCACGCTGAGGGCGTCGTGTTGGAGTTGGTTGCTGAAATCGAAGCTCAGGATCGGGTGATTTCCCTGCTTTATCCAGGGTATGTGGTTCCTGCCGAAGCCCCAGACGCTGAAGTGGACAAGGTCGTATGTCCTAACCATTGGTAGGAGCTTGGAAGGGAACTTGGCGTCCTTCTGCACGCCCTCGACGTAGTTTGCGAAGACGCGATCCCCGTCGCGGATGAGGATTGTGCTCACGGCGGACTCCCCGGGGAGACGGATGACTCCCTCGGTGGATAGGCCCTCGCGTCTCATCTGGTCGATCATGTAGTCCCCCGCCTCATCGGTGCCCATGACGCCGATGTAGTCGGCATAGATGCCCGGGACCCTGTGTGCGTACACGGCGACGTTGAGGGCGTTGCCCCCGGGGAAGCGCCTCCCAAGCTCAGTGTAGTTGTCTATACAGTTATCGCCGATGGCTAGGAGCCTCATGTTGCGAGTCCCTTAAAAATCACCGACAGGTGATTTATCAGGATCGCCATGGAGCTCGACGAGGCAATACTCAACAGGCGCAGCTGCCGAAGCTACGACCAGACCAAGCACGTCTCGAAAGTGATGATGAGGGAGATAGTCCACGCCGGGACGTGGGCGCCATCGGGGACAAACAGCCAGCCCTGGAGGTTCACGATCCTCAGCGGCGAGGCGAAGGCCGAGTTCATCAAACTCCACAGAACCGACCTAGAATCAAAGAGGGCGGCGATGACGGAGCAGGCGCAGAACATAGCCTTCTGGAGCTGCACGAGCCTCGAGAAGTCGGATGTCGTCGTCCTCGTCTGGGACAAAGAGAAGTCGCTGACGAGTCCTCAGAGCGTCGGCGCATGCATACAGACTATGATGCTAAAGGCACATGGTTTGGGCGTGGGCTCACTCTGGGTCGCCGCCGTCAGGTGGAGCAGGGAGGAGATCACGAAGAGGTACACCCACCCCGACTGGGAGCTCATCGCCGGGGTCGGGTTCGGTTACCCCTCGGAGAAGATGATCGGCAAGAAGGGGCCACCGAGGCTCCCCGTGGACGAGGTCGCCGAGTTCCTCGGCTAATAATCGATACTGATCACTTCGTATCAATCAGCGTACACGTTTTACCGGCTTTTAATCGTCATCAGGGCAGGTGATTGGGACGCCTTGGGAGTCGTTGCCTAGTGTGCTCTGCTCCGGCTCTTGACGGCGTCTCGGATCGCCTTCGCGTCGTCCCCGTTTATCTCGGCGTGCCAGAAGCGCATTAGTCTGCTCCGGTCGCTACCTGCATTCTGGTACTCGGACGCTTGCATCACCATCTCCAGCTTGTCGGCGTCCTTGACGAGGCGCGCCTCCTCGGTTGATGAAGAGGAGAACTCGCGCCAGGCGGAGACGTAGGTCGCGAATCGATTCAGGGAGCTTGTTGAACAGCTTCACCATGGCCTCGTCCTCGGCACGTTTGTTCGCCTCGGGGTCGGCTTCCTTCTGCATGGGGGTGAGGTCGCCCGTCTCCGCCTCGGCGAGGTCGTGTATGAGCGCCATCCTCACCGCCTTCAAGGAGTCGAGTCCCTGCTCGTCGCGAGGACTAGGGCGATGAGGGCGACTCGGAAGCTGTGGTCGGCAACCGACTCGGGGTCAGGGACGCCGGACTCGACCCAGCCGGTACGGGGTATCCTCTTCAGCTTGCCCGCCTCGGCTATGAAGTCGATGAGCCCGTCTGTGTTCATGATTAGTTTGTTGCCTGAGGCTATTTGAGGGGTTTCCCGCATCCCGGGCACCTCTTCTCGTCCCAGAAGGTCGGCGCACCGCAGTAGCGGCACTTCCACTTCGCCCCCTGCTCGAGGAGCCACGCATCGACGTCACCGGAGTTTATCCTGCTCAGGTTCGTCGCGAAGGCTCTCGCCCCTCTTTTTGAAGTAGCGCTCGAACTCCTCGAACTTGTCGCAGGTGCCGTCCTCGTAGTGGGCGCAGGCGCTGCAGTATTCGAGTCCCTTGTTGTTCAGGCAGGCTCGGCGGGGGCAGTCGACGCCGTGGGACTCTGGGCCGAGGTTGTGGCAGCCGTCGCAGGTCATCCTGTTGGGAGGCGTCTTCCAGACGTCGCGGGCGAAGGCCTGCGCCTGCTTGTCCCCGCGGGTCCCCCGGTAGATCGGGCAGGCGCCGCAGTATATCCCGCAGCGCCCCACGACGTCCATCTTCGCCATGGTTAACCATCCCTCAAAGGGGGATAAAAGATGGCGGTACCCTCACCGCGGCCCGATCTTGTTCACGACGTCCCAGATGGCGAGGCCCTCCCTCTCGGAGAAGCCGAGCACGTTCTCCGCTATCCACGGCTTGTCCCTGCACTCCAGCCTAATCGCCTCGAACATGACCGTGGGTGTGCAGGGGGTCTTCAGCTTCTGGTTCTCGATGAGTATGGCGAGGTTGTCCGCGAAGACGAGCGCCCTGTCGAGCTGGGTGACGGGCTTGACGCCGGACCTATGGTCGTGCGCCCTTATGGCGTGTAGGCTCGCCTCGGGCAGCTTCTCCGCGAGTATCTCCGCCGCTAGGTTGCCGTGGCGCGGCGGGTCGTCCTCGGTGGCGTCGTGGTCTAGGTCGTGGAGGAGGCCGACTATCCCCCAGTCCTGGGGCGCGGCGGAGAATTCCATGGCGAGGACCTCCATAATCCGGGCGACTAGGATCGAGTGGAAGAGCTTACTGGAGCCCTCCAGCAGGCGGTGGGCCTCACTCTCCGTTATCCCCACCATCGAGTTGTAGAGGGACATTGAACCTTAAAAGATGGAGCAGGACCCCGGGGCTAAGGGTGACGTATATTCTATACTTACTACGGCAGGGAACCCTTTTACGGTACCTGATCGACTTTGTGGGATAAGAGGATCGGGAAATTGGAAATAGACGTTATCTGGATGACAGTTGCTACCGCCTTTGTCGTGTTAATGGTTCCAGCACTCGGCATTTTCTACGCCGGCCTCGTCCGCAAGAAGAACGTCCTGTCGACCTTCCTGCAGTGCCTCGCCGTCTCCGCGGTGGTCGCCCTCGTCTGGGCCCTCTTCGGCTACAGCCTAGTCTTCGGCAACAGCATAGGTGGCTTCATCGGCGACCTCTCACGCGTCGGCCTATCGACCGCAGGGAGCGCTCCCTACGACGCCTACGCACCCAAGATCCCTGAGGTACTCTTCATAGCGTTCCAAGCCACGGTCGCTGGCATAACCCCCGCACTAATACTCGGCGCCGTCGTCGAGAGGGCGAAGCTGAAGACGATACTCACCTTCAGCGTGCTCTGGTCCATACTCATCTACTCCCCCATCGCACACTGGGTCTTCAACGAGGGCGGCTGGCTCAGGACCCTAGGCGCCATCGACTTCGCCGGGGGCTACGCCGTCCACATGGCAGCCGGCCTATCCGCGATAGCCGCGGCCCTAGTGATCGGCCCGAGGATCAAGTCCAGAAATGGGGAGTCCGGGAAGCCCAGCAGCATCCCATACGTCATGCTCGGGGCTGGTCTCCTCTGGTTTGGCTGGTTCGGGTTCAACGCGGGGAGCACACTCGAGGCTAACAACGTCGTCGCGTCCACGATAACTGCGACGACCCTAGCCGCGGCGGCCGCCGCGATGAGCTGGGTGCTCATCGACTACCTCGTCCGGAAGAAGCCCTCCGCCGTCGGCTTCAGCGTCGCCGCCGTCTGTGGCCTAGTCGCCATCACGCCGGGCGCGGGCTTCGTCACGCCCCTCGCCGCGATAATCATCGGTCTAGTCTCAGGCGTCATCTCTAACCTCGCCGCGACGTGGAGGTCTAAGACGAGCATCGACGACTCTCTCGACGTCTTCGCCTGCCATGGCGTGAACGGGACCCTCGGCCTCATCGCCACCGGCCTATTCGCCACGCTCGCAATCAACCCGCTCGGCGCAAACGGCCTCTTCTACGGCAACCCCGGCCTCGTCGTCTCCGAGCTAATCGGCATAGTCGCCGTCGCAGCCTACTCCTTCATCGGCTCATTCGCCATACTCAGGGCGCTCGGCCTCGTCTCAAAGCTCAGGGTCACACCTAAGGAGGAAGAGGAGGGGCTTGACGTGGCTGAGCTCGGCGAGTCCCTAGACGAGTAAACCCGATCCTTTTCACCCGACATCCCAGGTAATCGGGGCGAACCCGCCCCATTTTCCGAATAAAACCATCGACCTACGCCCTTTAAAAAAAAGGTAGAGTAGGGTAAACCATCCAAGCCAGAAAACGGCCTCTCCCAGCTAAAGGAGCCCGAAAACCGCGCCACATGAACCCGATTATGTGCCAAAACGTGCATTTAAGCCACACATCCGGCGTGGGCAAGCAGTAAATAACCGCCCCGAGTCCATTTGAGTTGTGGTCAACCTGAGCGGGACCGTCAACTTCATCGGCTTCGTCGAGAAGATCGACGGCGACTACTCCACCATACACATCTACCCCCAGTACGCCGATGGGCTCGACGGACTAGACGCCTACAAGCGCCTCTACATCCTTTACTGGCTACATGAGGGAGATAACCCAGAGCGCAGGGCGACCCTCAGGGTCGTCCCGAGGCGCCACGGCGCCACTGAGGAGCGCGGAGTTTTCTCCACTCACAGCCCACACCGCCCCAACCCAATCGGCCTCACTATAGTTGACCTCATGAACATCGAGGGTAACAAGCTACTTGTCCACGGCCTCGACGCCTTCGAGGGCTCCCCCATCGTCGACATAAAACCCGAGGAGCACAGCTAGCCCGGATAAGTACAGACCATACACCGCTCCGGGCCAGAGACTAATAATTAAATATCATCCAGCCATTCCAGAGGTGAGGCACAACCCGATGGTCAAGACCACGGTATCATTAATAAAAGCCGATATAGGAAGCGTCGCGGGACACTCAGTCGTCGCCAAGCCACTCTTCGAGATAGCTAAGAAGAAGCTAGCCGAGGCCCAGAAACAGGGTCTCATCAACAGCTACTTTGTCTTCAACGCTGGGGACGACCTCGAGCTCCTCATGACGCACTTCAAGGGTGAAGACAACCCGGAAATACACAAGCTCGCGTGGGACACCTTCCTCGCGTGCACCAAGAAGGCGAAGGAACTCAAGCTCTACGGCGCGGGGCAGGACCTGCTCCACGACGCCTTCAGCGGAAACGTCAAGGGGATGGGCCCCGGCGTGGCTGAGATGGAGTTCGAGGAGCGCGGAAGCGACCCGATCGTCGTCTTCGCCGCTGACAAAACTGAACCCTCCGCCTTCAACTACCTTCTCTACCGCGTCTTCGCCGACCCGAGCAACACCGCTGGACTCGTTATCGACCCCAAAATGACTGGTGGATTCAAGTTCGAGGTCTTCGACGCCTACGAGGACAAGAGCGTCGTTCTCGAGAGCCCGAAGGAGCTCTACCAGCTCATCGCCCTGATCGGCGCCACGAGCCGCTACATGGTCAGCAAGGTCTGGCGCACAAGCGACAATGAGATCGTCTCCACAAGCAGCACAACGAAGCTCAGCCTGATCGCGGGCACTTACGTTGGAAAGGATGACCCCGTCTGCCTCGTCAGGGGGCAGAGCGGATTCCCTAGCGTCGGAGAGATCATCGCTCCATTCCAGCACACCTATCTCGTCGCCGGCTGGATGCGCGGCAGCCACTGGGGGCCATTCATGCCCGTGGGGCTCAAGGACAGCAAGTGCACAGTCTTCGACGGCCCGCCGAGGATCGTCTGCCTAGGCGTCCAGATAAGCAACGGCAAACTCGCCGCGGACGACGAAGGCAACGTGCTCTTGGTCGACTTCTTCGAGGACGTCGCCTTCGACGGCGCACGCCAGGAGGCGATCCAGATGAGCCAGTTCCTCCGCCGTATGGGTGAATTCGAGCCAGCGAGGCTGGGACCCGAGGCGATGGAGTACACAACGCTCCCGCAGGTCCTGAAGACGCTGGAGCCACGCTTCAAGAAGAACAAGTAGCTCCGGTCCACTTTTCGGGACTGATTTTTCTTTTCCTCAACTCGACTCTAATGATTATATTCAGCCGATCCTCAGGGAAACACGGTCAAAATGAAGACGAGTGCAAGAAACATGATAGAGGGTAAGATCGTGAAGGTCGAGACCGACAAGATCGTGGCGTTGGTCAAGGTGGAGATCAAACCCGCCACAGTCACGTCCCTGATAACGAAGGAGTCCGCCGACGACCTCCAGCTGAAGGTCGGGGACAAGGTCCACGTCATGATAAAGTCGACTTCGGTGATGCTCGTTAAGGAGTAGCCACACTTCTCAGGCACAAAGACCAAACGTGCGAGCGCCCAGTTCCTAGCGTAAGCACACTAGGGGAGTGCTATGCCGACAAAGAATGGAGCCTTCAGGCTTGGGGACTTCGACTGCCACGTACTCTACGACGGATCCCGCAGCATCGGCTCGATGACCGAGGGTTCGGCGAGGAGTTTCATCTTCGGCGACGCCCCCGAGGCTGAGGTTGAAGCCGCCCTCAGACCCTACGGCGGAATCGACCTATCAACTCAGTTACCTTTCAACTATCTCCTCGCCGAAAACGGGGGGCACGTGACGCTAATCGACGTCGGCTGCGGAGATCAGGCTGAGAATAATAAGAACCCGGATGAGCCCGCGGGGCTACTCTTGAGGAGCCTCGGCGAGGCGGGATTCGGCGTAGACGACGTCGACACCGTGATCGTCTCCCACTGGCACTGGGACCACTTCGGCGGTGCGGTGACGGCAGGGGAAGTCACCTTCTCAAAAGCCGAGTACGTGATGAGCGCGAGAGAGGCGGAACACATCAAATCCAAGGCGGATGCGTGGGCGACCGAATACCTACGCATACTCGGCAAAAAGCTCAGGCTTCTACCCGACGTCGCCGAGGTCGCCTCCGGCGTCACCGTCAGGACCACCCCCGGCCACACGCCCGGGATAGCTGTCACGGAGCTATCCTCAGGGGGCGAGATCCTGCTATTCACATCGGACATCATCATCCATCCGGCACACGTCGAGCACACCGGCTGGATACCATCTTTCGAGACGGACAGGGTCGCGGCTGCTGCGAGCAGGGGGAGGCTCATCGAGGATGCGTACAGGAGGAAGCTGCTACTATTCGTCCCACACATCCATGGCGTCCTCGGCAGGGTGAAGAATGGAAAAACGGGCTATAGCTGGGTCGGAGAATACGGCTAGAAGCGTGCCATGACCTTATCCGCGAACACGGGCATGTCGGCCCAGTCGGTGAAACTAAGGGTTATGAGCCCTATATCCCTGTCAACATACTCTGTTATCTGCGCTACAACCTTGTCGGGGGTTCCGAAGCCGGGGCCCAGCCTCTTCCGAAGCTCTTCTGGGGTCTGGCCGCGCATAGCGGCCGTCTTCTTGAGCCGTTCCACCGCATCTGCCTCGCTCTCGCCGAGGAGGATGCTGAAGGCCGTCGCTTTCCTAATTGAGTTGTAGTTCCTCCCCAGCCTCTCGCAGTGGCCGCGGAGGGCGGAGGTCTTCGCCTCGAGGATGCTGAGGTCGCCGGTGAAGAAGTGGCTGATGTTGGCGTGCTTCGCCGCGAGCTGGAGTGTTACCTTCTCACCCCCGCCTCCAACCATGATGGGGATTGGTTTCTGGATCGGCTGGGGCTTGTTGAGGACGTTCTCAACCTCGTAGAGCTTCCCCTTGTAGGTGAAGTGATCATTCGAGAACATGCCCTTGCATATCTCGATCGTCTCCCTAAGGCCGCGTAGCCTCTCCGCGGCGGTCGGGTACCTGCCCATGAAGCCGTTGAATTCGTCCTCGTGCCACCCCGCGCCGATGCCGAAGACGAGCCGACCACCCGAGATTATGTCGACGCTCGTCGCCATCTTCGCCAGCACCGTCGGTCTCCTGTATCCATAGCAGCCGACGAGTGGGCCGAGCCTGACCCGCTTAGTCACAGCCGCGAGGCTGGAGAGGAGCGTCCAGCACTCCAGTGGGTGGTTGTCCTCACCCTTCGGGTTCCACATGTTCATGAAGTGGTCCGTCGTCGTGAAGAGGTCGTAACCACTCGCCTCGACGCCGAGGCAGGCCTCCCTCATATAACCCCAGTCCTTCCCCTCGGAGGGGAGGTGGACACCAAACCAAACATCTCTCGCCATATGAATCAGTGAATGAGGGGAGCCACGGGATTAGAACGTTGTCAGAGGAGGAGCGAGCCGACGGAGGCGACGAGGAAGGCGAACAGGGAGAGAATGCAGCCCGACGCGATGGAGTCCAGTCTCGAAAATTTGTCACTCGCGAAAAGGTTCCCCAGGAGTACTGCCACAAGTGGGATGATGCTCGCGATAGCCATGGCTTTGCCCGAGAAAAGTGACAGAATCACGGTGGAAGCGATGCACAGGAGCAGGGCGACAATAAGACACGCCCTCCAGCCGAACCGCACAACGAGGTTCATCTTACCCCCCGCCCTATCCGCCTCCACATCTGGAAGCTCAAGACTCACCCCGAGGACAAAACCATACAACACAAGCGCCAACGAGACCAACACAAACCCCGTATCAAGGATGCCCTTAACAGCTAGGTAACCAGCAGCGGGGACGCCGAAGCCAGTCCCGACGGCTATCGCGGCCTCACCGAGGCCACGGTAGGCGAGCTTGATAGGTGGCAGGGAGTAGAGCCAACCCAACGCGTTCGTCGCCAACGTCAAGGGGATGATAACCGGGGATACCTCCATCCCCACCGCGAGCACCGCCAAGGCTATCGAGGCTAGAGATAGCACCTTCGCCACGTCTAAGGCTGGGATCATCAGGTCAGCCCTCGCCGCGAGCATGTTGCTCCCCCCGAACGTCTTCCTAGGCGCCACCCGGTCGAGCCCCACGTCGAAATAGTCGTTACTAAAGTGTGTGGAGAGGTCCCCGAGCGCCACGACCCCATAGCAGATGACGAATATGAGCGGGTTGAACACACCGCCGGAGGCTAGGCCGAGAAGCGCGCCTAGCGCGCAGCCGAGGGCGCCTCCGAGTAGGATGGGGAGTCGAACCACACGAAGCAGATCAACTCTCCCAGCCATACCCAAGCTTCCTGTTCGATCGAAACCGGGTCGGGAAAGGTATTTTAATTGAACTGGTCGATACCAACAGCGTCCCGAGGGGGTAGACATAGAGACAGTCAAGGGATACGTCGACCTGACGCGCATCCAGTTCTTCTTCGTCTGGCCCCTCCTCTTTCTCTCCGGCCTCTTCCTCAGTTTCCCGATATACGGGGGCTTCGACTGGCTACTCGTCGCCAAGTCAGCTATGATCGCCCTCCTCGGGTTCGAGGCGGGCTTCGTCCTCAACGACTACGTCGACCGCGACCTCGACGCGAAGGACGTGGAGCATGACAAGCTGACGAAGTACTGGAGGCTATTCGGCAGGAGACCACTCGCATCAGGAAAGGTATCGGCGAGGAATGCTCTCATTCTCTTCATCGTATTAGCAGCAGCTGCTGGCGCGCTGATCCTCACCCTGCCCCCGCCCCACTCCTATTGGGTCCTCACCATAATGGCCTACAGCTACATCGTCGAGGTCTTCTACCAGCTAAGAAAAAGAAACCAGGGCTACCCCATCGCACAGCTCATCGGTCGCACCGACTTCAGCCTCTTCCCCGTCGCCGGGTACCTAGTCAACGGCCTGCCCGGCGTGGTCCCACTCCTCTACCTCCTATTCTTCTACCCCTTCGCCCAGGCGCACCTCGGGATGAATGACCTCATAGACTTGGCCAACGACGAAGTGAGAGGGCTAAAGACGATACCAGTTCTATACGGACTAAAGAGGACTGGGCAGTGGGTTCTTGTGTTCACCATCCTCCATTTCGTGGGCGCAATCGTCTTCGCTACAGTGCTCAAACCAGTTGCAATAGTCGGTATCGCTCTGGGGCTCATCCTGCTCACCGTCGCAAACGTTACCGTTCAGAGGAAACCCACGCCCGAGTCCGCGCTTAAGGTCCTGCCCATGTTCCACCTAGCGATGCTCGTTTATACGGCGTCGATTATCATCAGCTACTTCCTGTAACGTTACCTACAGCCGCGTGAATACACCTTTAAACGCGGTCCGAGTAACAAACCCTGACCTCGATGACCGAGTACCAGCAGGCAGTCGAGTGGCTCTTCCAGATCAGGAGATTCGGCCCCGAGAGGACCCTCGACCCGATAATCCGCCTAGCCGGGCTCCTCGACGACCCCCAGAACAGCTACAAATCCATACACATCACCGGCACAAACGGTAAGGGCAGCACCTCAGCGATGATCGCAAGCATCCTACGCGCTGCTGGCTACCGAGTTGGACTCTTCACCAGCCCACACCTAGAGCGATTCACCGAGAGGATAATGGTCGACGGCGAGGAGATACCCGAGGAGGACGTCGTGAGGCTCACCAAGCTCATTAAGCCCCTGGTCGAGAGGCTCGACGCCGAGCCTCAGCGCGTCCACCCACTCTTCTTCGACATCGTTACCGCCATGGCCCTTAAGTACTTCGAGGAGATGCGTGTCGACTTCGCCGTTCTCGAGGTCGGTATGGGAGGACGCCTCGACGCCACTAACATCGTCAACCCCCTCGTCTCCGTCATCACGAACATCAGTCTCGAGCACACACATGTCCTCGGCGACACCGTCCTCAAGATCGCATACGAGAAGGCGGGTATAATCAAGCCCTATAGCGTCCTCGTCACAGCGACACAGGACGACTCCGTCTACGCCCTATTCGAGGAGAGGTGCAGGAGCATTGATACCGAGATACACAGGGTCGGGGGCGACATAACTTTTCGCAGGCTAGGGGGAGACCTACACTACCAGAGTTTCAAGGTCAAAGGGCTCAAGGGGAGCTACACCCTCCGGACCCCCCTCCTCGGGGGCTACCAGCTCTATAACGCGGCGACTGCCATCGGGGCCGTCGAATCTTTGAGTTACAGCAAAATCGAGATATCGGAAACCGCCATCGCCCGAGGCCTCGCCGAGGTCAGTTGGCCCGGCAGACTAGAGGTCATGCAGGAGCACCCACTCGTCGTCCTCGACTCCGCCAAGGACGCGGAGGCGACGCGCGCCCTCAGTGAAGCCGTCGACGAGCTGCCCCACCGGAAGCTCATAGCAGTCGTCAGCATAAGCAGCGATAAGAACATCCCAGAGATGATCCGGCACATAGCCTCCGTCGCGGACGAGTTCATAGTCACGAGCCACAGCGTCATGGGACGGGCTGCGGAGAGGGATTTCATCGGCGGCGAGGTAGACAAGTACGTTTTACCCTGGGTTTCGGTGGAGAAGGTGGAGGACGCTGTGAACGCCGCCTTGGTCAAGGCGGGGAGGGACGACATGATCCTCGTGGCGGGCTCTGTCTTCGTTGTAGGCGAAGCTAGGAGAATCTGGAAAGGCACGGGCAAGTCCTAACCAAGGGACTCCACGAGCGCCGAAGCCTCCTCCTTTATGCGGGCTCTCATGACTGAGCATGAACCTAAGAGAACCACGCCCAACTCCTCACCCCTCGCCGCGACTACAAGTGCCTTACTAGCCAACTCAACCGGCTCCACGACGCAGCCTCCAACACCGGCATAGTCCATGAAGCCCCGAATCTTCTCATCATAACCCACGCTGACGACAGGCACACCCTGGGAAGCTGCCAGAATCAGGGAGTGAAGCCTGAGACCGACGACGATGGATGCGGAACCTAGAAAGGCGGCAGCAGCGTGGGGTTCGAGAGTCTTTGCCAAGAAGTGGGAGGGCATAATCATCGACCCTCTGATTGACCCAATTTCGGCGAGATCGTCGTCGGTTGAGGCGATGTGCATCGGCAGGAAGACGACGATGTACCCTGCTTCGCTCAACTTGTCAGCTGCTCGTGCCAACCCTATACGGATTGATTCTATCTGCAGTTGTGTAATATGGTCATGGTAGTGTGCCCTATTTGATGCCGACAAGGCCCTCGGACATATCATAGCAATTTGGCCACGCTCTATACCCATTTTCTCCAGAAGTACTTGTACTGTTCCTCGGGGTGCGGGCTCGACGAAGAGGGCCGAGTCCCCAGTCAGATTAACCGGACCACCAGTTATCCCCTCTATTCGCCTCTTGCTTATCTTATCCCTAACCGAGATTCTTGTACGTAACAGCAATCTGCGCGTCAGCCATCGACCGTGAGGAGATTCGATCCTCTTCGCCCCGACGCCGAAACAGGCGAGAGGCGCCTCTCGTCTTGCGAGCCCCATGTGAATGAGCCTTGACAGGTGATCATAATCGTAGAGAGGTGTTCCCCCAGTTACAAGAATTACATCAGCGTGGGAGAAAGCATCGTAATTGGCGCCTCGGAGGAGGTACTCCTTCGGGCTGAGGAGCCTCTCAGCCTCAACCCCACAGATATCCCTCGTCCGCTCGGGGTCGATCGAGAGCGCGGTCACCTCCCCACCCGAGGAGACCTTTTGCAGCACCGACTTAACGCCGATCAGGATCGCGTCGTCCCCGACGTTGCCAGAACCGTACCAGCCGCCGAAAGCGAGGAACCTCAGCGCTAACCCTCCCCGAGGGCCCTCCTGTACGCCTCGAGGTGGAGGTCGACCACCCTCCCGACCTCGTAGACCCCCTCGACGTGGGTCCTCCCCCGCCTACCCCTGCGAAACCAGTCCTCGGATGTGAGCATGGTCCGGATCGCGGAGGCGTAGTCATCCCCAGCGACTCTAAGACCGTAGGAGGATGTGAGACCATCCGGGTCCTCCCCGCTTATAATCGGGGTCTCATGTGCAAGCGCCTCGAGGAACGAGACGGGCAGGGCCTCCCGTATGCTCGTGTTGACGAGCGCCCAGCTCTCTCCTAGTATCCGCGACTTCTCAGCCTCGTCCACAAACCCCGTCATGGTGAGGTTAGGCAAACCGGCGTATCGCCTCCTGATCTCCGCATCCCCTGTCGCGTCGTGCCCCTGCCCCATCGCCACGAAGTAGACATCAGGGAACCTACGGGCGATGTCGAGGAACAGCTTGACACGCTTTTGCGGGTCCCAGCGGGCGAGGAAGCAGACAGTAGGCGTGTCCGACTTCCTCATTCTCCTCCTCGGGACGTAGACGGGATTGGGAAGGAGAGCCGGTTCATAACGTAGGCTGTAGAGCCTCCTCGCCCTTGATGAGAGGAAGCTCGCCTGCGTGTAGAGTGCCGTCGCCCCCCGGCAAGCCCGTGAGAGGACCCTCCGCTCGAACCAGAGCCGCGCCCTAAACGAGGAGGTCATCCTGTAGCCTGGCTCGACGAGACCTATCCTCTTCCATTCGCCTTCGTCGTAGGGGTCCTGGAACGTGATGAGGTGCTTCCTCCCCGGGCAGGCTCTTTGGGCCGCCACGGTGTTGTAGCTCGCCTCCTGGCTGTGGTAGACGTCGGCGTTGACCTGTTTGTAGTAGGGGAGGGAGTCCATCCTCGACCAAAGGGCACGGACGAGGTGCGGTGCACTGGTGTGTGGTGGGTACCCGTAGACAGTGAAGCCGTCAAGCTTCTCTATCTCCTCCTGCCCGCGTCTACGCGGGGTTACGACATAAACCTCCACTCCTCTGAGGGCAAGCTCCCTCGCCAAGGTACGCGTGACGTACCCGAACCCTCCATGTACGCCCCACGCAAAGGTCTCAGGGGACACGAAGCATACTCTCAAAATCCCTCAGCGCTACTATCAGATCAATCATATAGATTTATATTTTACTGATAATAATAGATGTTCTTTGGGTGTTGGGGTGTTGCCAGCTGTCTCCCTCGTCGTCCCGGTCCACAACGAGGCGGCGAAGATGTGGTCAAGCACCGTGGCCCTCAGGAAGCACCTTAGAAGGGTGAGCGAGTCCTTCGAGATCATCCTAATTGAGAACGGCAGCAGCGACGACACCCAGTTGGTTGCGGAGGCGCTTAGCTCAAGGTTCCACGAGATAAGGTGTCTGACGCTGCCACGAGGCCTCCCTCGGAGACGCACTTAAACTGGGAATCGATTCAGCCTCAGGAGACAAGGTGCTGTACTACCCCCTGGACCTCTCTGTCGGCCTCGAGTTCATCCCGAAGAGCCTCAAGCTCCTAGACGAGTACGACCTTGTGGTCGCATCGAAGAGACGCGGAGACGACGGTAGGCCAATGATCAGAAGGATTACGAGCATCAGCTACCATGGGCTGGTGAAGCTTTTCTACAGGACACACATTTCGGACACGACATGTGCCAAGGCGTTCAAGAAGGAGGCTATCAGCAGGCTTATCGACTGCTTCCCTGGTGCGAGCAGGGTCTTCGAGACGGAAATGCTTGTTGAGGCTGAGCGGCGGGGCATGAGGATAGTTGAGGTGCCTGTGAGCGTCGTCGAGAGTCGGAGGAGCCGAGAGACCCTTCTAAGGAAGGTGGAGACGAAGCTAGAGGATCTATTATCCGCAAGGCTGGACAGACTCGCACTATTCTCGGGCGTCCCAGTGCTCCTAGCGGGCTTACTCTGGCTGATCATACTCGCCCTCGAGAAGCTCGGCTCACCCCTCTCCGGATTCCTGAGCCCCTATAGCCTCCTAGCCGCTGTCCTACTCATTTTGGGAGGATTCCAGATAGCGACATTCGGCCTACTATCGAGGCTGATGCTGCAGCTTCGGGGGGAGGTTACTAGGAGGAATGGGCGTGTGCTAGATGAGTCCGAGGAGCTGCCAGTAGGGTATTCCGGCGACGAGGACGATGAGGACCGATACTAGGCTCAGCACGACACCGTACTTTATCATCTGCTGTTCCGTGAACCATCCCTCCGTGTGGAAGATGATGTTGGGTATCGTGTTCACTGGGAGGATGACCGCTATCGGAGCGAGCAGTGCGACTGGAAGAGCTGTGAGGATCGGATTCGCGCCTTGGATGTTCGTTAACCCTATGACCACAGGGATCATCACGGTCGCGTAAACCGTCGTGCTCGTGAAGATCAGGTGTAGCAGCATTGCAACCAACACTATGAATCCGACAAACACTAGCGGGGAGAGGCTGCCTAGACCGACGGACTCGAATATCCTCACGGCTACGGGGTCCAAGGCCCTGTACTTCGCAACGACCCTGGCGAGGAACATGGAGGCAGCGAATAGGACGATGCTCCCCCATGGCACGGTCCCGCTGAATTTGCCTATCTCCATCACCCCCATTTGGGGGAGGAAGAGGAGCAGGCTCAGCCCCAGGCTTATCAGCCCGGCGTTGAGTGGGTTGTAGCGTTCGGTAATCCACAGGATTAGGGCAATGATGAAGGTCACGGCGACGACCATCTCCCTCTTGGAGACGGGGCCGAGCTGGTCCCTGATCCCGCAGATCCTGTCGTAGGTCTCCTTCGAGGCCTCTATCTCGGGCTTGAACATCCGTGTTATGAGC
The DNA here is from genome assembly GCA_963769425.1 of Candidatus Bathyarchaeota archaeon. GTDB lineage: Archaea > Thermoproteota > Bathyarchaeia > TCS64 > TCS64 > UBA8941. The sequence continues at coordinate 411,661 of CAVYLP010000006.1, forward strand.
AGGTAGCTCGCCGCGAGGAGTAGGACAGTTAGGGGGAAAGCCATTCTGAACCACTCCCCCCAGTCGAGGCGGAGGCCCGTGGATACGAGGATGTACTCCGCTGAGATCGGGTTGGGGACTGTGGCGGTTAGGAAGGCCGTGCTGCAGATGTTGTTCGCCGCCATTGCCATAAGCATCACCGCGGCGCCGAATCGGCTGCGCCCCTTCTCGACACCGAACGCCTCCACGAGCCCGATGCAGATGGGGAGTATTATGAACGCTTTCGCAGTGGTACTCGGGCTCAGCGGAGCGATCGCGAGGCTAGCGACGGCGATCGCGAGGATGATGTTCCTCGGTTTGCACCCCATTGAGGTCATTATCATGAGTGCGATCCGCTTTCCGAGTCCGCTTACCTCCATCCCCTTCGCAAGGACGAAGCCGCTCAGGATTATCCAGAGCCCACTCGCGCCGTAGGTATTGAAGAGGCTGCTGATGAAGTCACCAACGTTGAGGCTCGCCTCGAAGACGGCGATGAGGGCAATGATGAGGAGGCTCGACTCAAGGTGTCGCTTAGGGTAGAGGCTCCAAAGGACCAGGGCGAGGAAGACCACACCGAGGATCTGGTTCTCGATGATCCCCCCGACGGCGAGGTAGCCAAATATAAGAATCGTGAGGGCGGTGGCCGCATACTTGACAGCGTCCACCAATCTCATGGTGTACCATGTTGATGGTGTATGTATAATTCTTATGAAGGTGGAAATTCTAATCCGTAACTCCGATATGCATGATTTGACGCTTCGAAGCGTTCTTTATCGGGTGACTGGGGTTACCTGATCAGTGGTTTAATGGCTAAGAACATCTGGATAGCCCGCGATTACGCCGCTTGCAGTGGCTGCAAGCGTTGCGAGATCGCGTGCAGCATGAAGTTCGAGGGCTGGATATGGCCCGAGGCGTCGATGGTCAGGGTCTTCATGCCCTTCCCCGGGCTAGAGGTTCCGCATCTCTGCTCTCAGTGCGACGATTACCCATGCGTGGGTAGCTGCCCGACCGTTGCCCTCTCGGTAGATCCCGTAACGAAGGCGGTCATAGTCGACAAGGAGAAGTGTATAAGCTGCGGCAACTGCATACGCGCCTGCCCAGGCAACGTACCGATCCTCCACCCGGAGACGAACAAGGCCACCATCTGCAACCTATGCAACGGCGACCCCGAGTGCGTAAAGGTCTGCAAGGAGGCGGGCTACAACGCACTCATACTCGTGGACGAGGGACCGGGACCGAACAGGAAGCTGTTTAGCCGCCACCCCGTCGAGGTGGCGAAGGAGCTCGCTGTCTACTTCTTCGGCGAGAAGGGTGAGGAGGTAATCTAGGATGACGAGTGGATACGCGGGCAAGTTCCTAGACGTCGACCTCACGAAGGAGAAGATCAAGGAGATCAGCTTCGACGACAAGACCCTCCAGCAGTACTTCGGTGGGCGCGGGCTCGCGGCTAAGATACTCTGGGACAGGGTGGGCAAGAAGTGGGAGACACTCGACCCCTACGCCCCGGAGAGCCCGCTCATCGTCCTCACAGGCCCAATGACGGGCATCTACCCCGGCGGCAGGATATGCGTCTCGGGGAAGAGCCCGGTCAGCATGGGCACGGTAGGCTCAACGGCGGCGACGGAGTTCGCGCACGAGCTACGATGCGCAGGATACGACGGCGTCATCTTCACGGGTAAGTCGGAGAAGCCCGTCTACCTCCTCGTGACGAACGACGGAGCAGAGATCAGACCAGCGGAGCACCTCTGGGGCACCGTCGGCGAGGAGACCATCAAGATTCTCAACAAAGAAGTCACGGAGGAGATGAGAAAGCGCAAGCCAAACGTTGGTATCTGGCGCGAACCCGGCATGGTCTATATCGGCCCCGCTGGCGAGAACATGGTCCGCAATAGCGGCGTGATGAGCAAAATATGCCACGCAGCCGGGTACGGAGGCTACGGCGCCCTCATGGGCTCGAAGAAGCTCAAGGCAGTCGTCGCCAAGGGCAGGGGAAAGACCCCCGCCGCGGACGCCCCCGAGGCCGCGAAGTTGCTCTGGAAGAAGGCACACCAGATGCTCATAGCCAACAGCGAGATGCGCCGATACGGCACGGGCTACCTCGGATACACCGTCGGCGCCAGCAACAGCAGCGAGCCCATCAGGAACTGGCAGACAGAGTGGCACAACGAGAAGAGCTACGCCGGCCCACGCTTCGAGGCGTACTGGGTCAAGAAGAAGTGGTCCGACTACAACTGCACCACGAACTGCATGAAGGTCAGCTGCATAAAGAACGGCAAGTGGAAGGGCGACATAACCGACCTCCCCGACTACGAGCTGCAGGCCTACTGCGGTACCAACATGGGCATCTTCGAACCCGTAGACAACATCCACATGAGCGCCCTAATCGACAACCTCGGCCACAGCGGAATCAACGGCCCCAACACTATGGGCTTCGCCGCCGAACTCTACCAGAGGAAGATTCTCACAAAGAAGGACATAGGCTTCGAGCTCAACTGGGGTGACACCGATGCCTTTACGAAGCTCGCCTGGATGATGGCGAAGCGCGAGGGCATAGGCGACGTCCTAGCCGAGGGCACATACCGTGCCGCTATCAAGATCGCCGAGATGAAGGGGCTCCCGAAGGAGGAGCTGCTAAAGTACGTCGTACACGTCAAGGGCATCGAGATCGGCGCACACGGGACTCGCAGCGACCAGGACTACGTTCACGACGCCAGCTACGCGGGCAGCGTCCAGGGCGGGGACCACACATCCACCATCGGCGACGGCTACACTGACATGAGCGACGCCATCTTCGCCGACTGCGGCGTATTCTGCGACTTCTGCAGGACCACCCGCGAGCTGGAGTTCGACTTCGCCAAGGCCATCACGGGCTTCCCGATCACGGTCGAGAACTGGAGGAAGGAGACCGGCCCAAGGATAGTGACGCTCCAGAAGGCTCTGCTGCTCCTCGGCGGACCTGACATGAAGTGGGAGCCTGTAAAGGACGACGACAACCCACCGAGGTTCTATGAGCCACTCCCCGAGGGGCCCTTCAAGGGCAAGACGACGGACAAGAAGCTCGTCGACCAGAAGCTGCAGGCTTACTTCGAGACGCTAGGCTGGGACGAGCGCGGGATCCCGACGAAGGAGACGCTGAAAAGGCTGGACCTAGCCGACGTCGAGCCCTTCATGAAGAAGATGAGGGAATAGTCCCTCCCCCTTATATTTCGTCATCCTACTTTTCCCCTGATGGACCTTCTCAGCGGGTTCAGGGGCAGCCTTCTCGGTCTGGCTATAGGGGATTCACTCGGCGCTCCTGTCGAGTTCGAGCCGAGGGGCAGTTTCCCACCCATTACGGGTCTACGTGGCGGCGGGCCGTTTAACCTGAAGTCTGGGGACTGGACGGACGACACATCACTCGCCCTCTGCCTCGCCGAGAGCCTCATTGAGAAGAGGGGATTCGACCCCCACGACCAGGCCGAGAGGTATGTTAGATGGTGGAGGGGGGGCTACATGAGCTGCACGGGGAACTGCTTCGACATAGGGAACACAACGAAGGCGAGCCTACAGAGGTTCATGGACACCGGAAACCCCTACTCGGGGCCGACGAGTCCCGAGACGGGGAGCAACGGGTCCCTCATGAGGTTGGCGCCGGTGCCCCTGTTCTACCACGATGCGCCTGGGCGGGCTGTCGAGTACTCTGGGCTCAGCTCGAAGGTGACGCACGGAGCTGATGAGGCTGTAGACTCGTGCCGTTACCTCGGGGCACTCATCGTCGGGGCGCTAAGGGGCGAAGCGAAGGAGACCCTCATCTCAGGGAGATATGAACCAGAGAAGAGAATCTGGAAAAAACAACCGCTAACCGCTAAAGTCGACGCTGTCGCAGAGGGTTCTTTCCGGCGCTTAGAGCCACCGGAGATCAGAGCACAGGGATCGGCGGTGAAGACACTCGAGGCCGCACTCTGGGCGTTCGCGAAGGGGTCATCTTTCGAGGAGGGGTGTCTGCTCGCGGTCAATCTGGGTGACGACTCCGATACAGTGGGCGCAGTCTACGGACAGCTTGCGGGAGCCTACTATGGGATCGAGGAAATCCCCGCCAAGTGGCTTGAAGGACTCTCTTGCATAGAACTGATCGAATCGGCCGCCGAGAGGCTGTTCAAAGCATCACAGGCACGCATTTCGGTGTAATTAAGAGATTTTAACCCATTTCCGTATTTTCCTCCGAATCGATATGTTTTAACATGTATATCGGTTTCTTCGATGCGTCCAGAGAAGCCTTTTATCCCGATAATCGCCTAAAATCCATAGTTAATTCTGGTGAGACGATGAGCAAACCCATCTGGATAGCCCGAGACTACGCCGCCTGCAGCGGGTGCAAGCGGTGCGAGTTAGCGTGCAGCATGAAGTTCGAGGGATGGATGTTCCCCGAGGCCTCAATGGTCAGGGTCTTCATGCCCTTCCCCGGCGTCGAGGTACCACACCTCTGCACGCAGTGCGCCGACTACCCCTGCGTCAAATCCTGCGCCCCGAAGGCACTTAGTGTCGACCCCGTCACAACCGCCGTCATCGTAGACAAAGAGAAGTGCATCAGCTGCGGCAGCTGCATAAAGGCGTGCCCCGGCCACGTGCCGTACCTCCACCCGGAGACGAACAAGGTGGTCATATGCAACCTATGCAACGGGGACCCCGAGTGCGTGAAGGTCTGCGTCGAGGCGGGATACAACGCCCTAACCGTCGTCCCGGAGGGACCGAACGTTAACAAGAAGCTCTTCAGCCGGCCCCCCATCGAGGTGGCGAAGGAGCTCGCGGTATTTTTCTTCGGCGAAAAGGGTGAAGAGGTAATCTAAGATGCCCGGAGGATACGCTGGAAAGTACCTCGACATCGACCTCACCAAGAGGAAGATCAAGGACACGACCTTCGACGACGAGACGCTTGAGATGTTCTTCGGCGGCCGCGGCCTCGCCGCGAAGATACTCTGGGACCGCCTCGGGAAGAAGTGGGGGGACATAGACTCACTCGGCCCCGAGAACCTCTTCCTCGCCCTCACAGGGCCCATGACGGCCATCTACCCCGGCGCTAGGATAATGTGCTCCGGCAAGAGCCCACTCAGCAACGGCACAGTGGGATCAACCGCCTCAACCGAGTTCGCCTCCGAGATACGGATGGCGGGATACGACGGCGTCATAGTCACCGGGAAGGCGGACGAGCCCGTCTACATCCAAGTAACGAACGATGGCGGGGAGATCAAGAGCGCCAAGCAACTCTGGGGAACCGTTGGCGAAGACACGATAAAGATCCTCAACAGGGAGGTCACAGCGGACCTCACCAAGAAGAAGCCAAACATCGGACTCTGGAAGGAGCCCGGCATCATCTACACCGGCCCAGCCGGGGAGAACATGGTGCGCAACGCCGCGGTGATGACGAAGATCTGCCACGCCTGCGGCTACGGTGGCTACGGTGCCCTGATGGGGTCGAAGAACCTCAAGGCCATAGTCGCGAAGGGCAGGGGGAGGCTCCCACCGGCCAACGCCCCAGAGGCGACCAAGCTCCTCTGGAGGAGGACCCACGAGTATCTCATCAACCAGGGCAGGATGCGCCGCTGGGGCACAGGCTACGGCGGCTACGCCACTGGCGCCGACACCAGCTCCGAGCCCGTGAAGAACTGGCAGGAGGAGTGGCACGACGACAAGAACATGGGCGGCCCCAAGTTCGAGAACAAGTTCTGGGTCAAGAAGAAGTGGAGCGACTTCAACTGCACAACCAACTGCATGAAGGTCAGCTGCATAAAGTCTGGGAGATGGAAGGGCGACATCACCGACATGCCAGACTACGAGCTTGAGGCGTACTGCGGGACCAACCTCGGCATCTTCGATGCAGCAGATAACATCCACATCAGTACCCTGATCGATAAGCTGGGACACAGCGGCATCAACGGCCCCAACACGATGGGTTTCGCAGCCGAGCTCTACCAGAGGGGAATCCTCACCGAGAAAGACTTCGGGTTTAGGCCCATCTGGGGCGACGCCGAGTCTATGGACAAGCTCGCCTGGCTCATCGCGAAGCGGGAGAAGATCGGGGACATCCTCGCAGAGGGCACCTACCGAGCCGCGATAAAGATCGCGAAGATGAAGAAGATGGAGCCGGAGGAGCTGCTCAAGTTCGCGGTGCACGTCAAGGGCATCGAGATTGGCGCACACGGCACCCGGAGCGACGCCGACTACACGCATGACATCTCCTACGCCGCAAGCGTACAGGGCGGGGACCACACCTCCACGACCACAGACGGATTCACCGACATGAGCGGCGCAGTCTTCACCGACTCCGCCGTCTTCTGCAACTTCTGCTACTTCGCCGTCCCACAGGAGCTCGTCTTCGACTACGCGAAGGCGATAACAGGCTTCCCGATCTCACAAGGCAGCTGGAGGAGCGTCACAGGGCCCAGGATAGTCACCCTGCAGAAGGTTCTGCTGCTGCTCGGCGGCCCCGACGTGACATGGGAGCCGGTCAAGGACGACGACAACCCGCCGAGGTTCTACGAGCCGCTCCCGACGGGCCCGTTCAAGGGGAAGACGACCGACCACAAGAAGGTCGACGAGAAGCTACAGACCTACTTCACCACCCTCGGATGGGACAAGATGGGCATCCCTACGAAGGAGACGCTGAAGAAGCTGGGCCTGAGCGACTGCGAGACGGCCATGAAGAAGCTGAGGGAGTGACCTTTTCCTTCTTTTTAGTGGAAAATTAGGAGAATGAGAAAATGCCTGGTGGATACGCGGGGAAGTTTCTGGACGTCGACCTCACCAAGAGGAAGATCAAGGACACGACCTTCGACGACGAGACACTTGAGATGTTCTTCGGTGGCCGCGGCCTCGCCGCGAAGATACTGTGGGACAGGATAGGTAAGAAATGGAGCAAGGTCGATGCTCTCGGGCCCGATAACCTCTTAATCGCCCTAACGGGCCCAATGACAGGCATCTACCCCGGCGGCAGGATATGCGTCTCGGGGAAGAGTCCCATGAGCAACGGCACCGTGGGGTCGACCGCGTCCACCGAGTTCGCCCACGAGCTGAGGTGCGCCGGCTACGACGGCGTCATCGCCTCGGGGAAGGCCGACGAGCCCGTCTACATCCAGGTCACGAACAACGGGGGTGAGATCAAGCCCGCGAAGCACCTATGGGGGAAGGACGGGGAGCAGACACTCATCGCCCTTAACAAGGAGGTTGACGCCGTCCTCGCCAAGTCGAAGCCAAACATCGGCCTCTGGCGCGAACCCGGAATGATCTACATAGGTCCGGCTGGGGAAAACCTCGTTCGAAACGCCGCGGTTATGACAAAGCTCTGCCATGCCTGCGGCTACGGCGGATACGGCTCCGTAATGGGAAGCAAGAACCTTAAGGCCATAGTCGCCAAGGGGCGCGGCAGGATGCCAGCCCCAGACGCCCCCGAGTCCGCGAAGCTGATGTGGAAGAGAACACACGAGCACCTCATCGCCCGGAAGCAGTTCAGGAGATGGGGCACGGGCTTCGGTGGTTTCTCCTTCGGCAACGCCACGAGCAGCGAGCCCATAAGGAACTGGCAGGAGGAGTGGCATGACGAGAAGAGCATCGGCGGCCCGATGTTCGAGACTAAGTATTGGGTCAAGAAGAAGTGGACCGACTTCAACTGCACAACGAACTGCATGAAGGTCAGCTGCATAAAGTCAGGCCCCTGGAAGGGGGACATCACCGACATGCCCGACTACGAGCTCGAGGCCCACTGTGGAACCAACTTCGGCATCTTCAACCCTGAGGAGATAATCCACCTCAGCACACTCTGCGACCTACTCGGCCACAGCGGGATCAACGGGATGAGCGCTATGAGCTACGCGGCGGAGCTCTACCAGCGGGGCATCCTCACCGAGGAGGACATAGGCTTCAAGCTCAAGTGGGGTGATGCCAAGGCCTTCGACCGCCTGATGCGAATGGTCGCAAACCGCGAGGGCATCGGCGACGTGATAGCCGAGGGAACCTACAGGGCCGCCATCAAGATAGCAGAGATGAAGGGGATGAAACCCGAGGAACTGCTCAAGTACGCAGTGGTTGTAAAGGGGATAGAGGTCGGGGCGCACGGCACGAGAAGCGACGCCGACTTTGCCCACGACATAGGCTACGCCGCCAGCGTACAGGGTGGGGATCACTCGAGCCTCGTCTACGACGGGTACACCGATATGTCGGGGAGCATCTTCGCCGACTGCGGCGTCTTCTGCAGCTTCGCCTACAACGGCGTCCCTCAGGAGCTTGTCTTCGATTTCGCCAAGGCCATCACGGGGTTCCCGATAGACATCGAGAGCTGGAGGCGTGTCACCGGCCCGAGGATCATCACATTACAGAAGGTGCTGCTGCTCCTCGGGGGACCGGACGTGACGTGGGAACCTATAAAGGATGATGACAACCCGCCCCGCTTCTACGAGCCACTCCCCGGAGGCCCATTTAAGGGCAAAACCACCGACAAACAGAAAGTCGACAAGAGGCTAAAGACCTACTTCGAAACCCTCGGATGGGACGCTAGGGGCATCCCGAAGACGGAGACTCTCGCGAGGATGGGGCTCAACGACTGCGAGCTCTCGATGGCGAAGCTTAGGCGCTGACCTTTTTCATCAAGCTTTATCTCCCCCCGTAATGCGGTTGGTTACGATGAAGGTCACAGTACGCGTCTTCGGGGATGTCTCACAGGTCATCGGCAGGAGACACGAGGTTGAGCTCCAGGAGGGCGCGACTATAACGACGATCGCCGCGAGGGTCGGCGAGAAGACGGGGCAGCGACAGGGCTACCTCGGCGACTTCCACGTCGGGGGCAAGGACCTAGCCATACTCCTCAACGGTAAGAGCATAGATTTGCTCAACGGCGTCCAGACAAAGCTCAAAGACGGCGACGAGGTCGTCGTCATGCAGCCGACAGCCGGCGGCTAGAGCCTTATTAATACTTCTGCCTCAATCTCCACGGGTAGGCCGAAGGGCAGCTCAGCCATTCCCACCGCGGACCGCGCGTGTTTACCCGCCTCCTTCCCCCAGACCTCGATAATAAGATCGGAGAACCCGTTGATGACTGCGGGCTGATTTTTAAATCCGGGCGCAGAGTTCACCATCCCGAGGACCTTGAGCCACTTCTCGACCCTATCCAAGTCGCCGAGCTCCTGCTTGAGGCTAGCTAGGATAGCCAGCCCCGTGAGGCGCGCCGCATCGTAGGCCTGGTCCTGCGTCACTTCGCTCCCAACCTTCCCGTACACCTGAGAGAGAGTACCGTCGGGATTCGTCGGACCGTGCCCCGAGACGTATGCCCTGTTCTCGTGCAACCTGACAAAGGGGAAAGTCTGGCGGAATGAGGCTGGGACCTTCGTAGGTTCCGGGAGAGTTATCCCAAGTTCAGATAGACGCGCTTCGATCCTCATGTAGTTCGATACTGGTTCCCATCGCACCCCATTTAAAATCACCTGATAAGAACACGAGCCCCGAATGTCAATCTTTTTCCCACACCACAAATCGATATGCAACATGAAACATCTCGAAGGCTATACCCTTATCAGTCTTCACAATTCTCTGGTATCAGGTGATTCAATCCTTGAAGGGCTGGACCGGAAACCTCCTCAGGGTGGACCTCACGAAGGGGAAAGCCGTCAGGACTGGGTACTCTGAAGAACTCGCCGTGAAGTTCATCGGCGGACGCGGCCTCGCCGTGAAGCTACTCTGGGACGAGTTGAAGCCGGGGACCGACCCCCTCGGCCCTGACAACATCCTAATCTTCGCCGGAGGCCTCTACGCGGGGCTACCCACGGTCAACAGCGGGAAGATGGTAGTCGCGGCTAAGAGCCCCCTCACGGGCGGCTACGGCGACGGAAACCTCGGGACGATGGCCTCCCCCAATATGAGGAAGGCCGGCCTCGATGGCATAGTCCTAACCGGCAAAGCGGCGAAACCAACCTACCTCTGGATAAACGACGACGAAATAGAGTTCAAGAGCGCCTCAGACCTCTGGGGCTTGGATAGCTACGAGACTGAGAGGAAGCTGAAGAAGGAACACGGTGCCGATACGGGTGTCCTCACTATAGGGCAGAGTGGCGAGAACCTCAGTCGCTTCTCGACTGTCGTCTCTCAGGAGGGGCGAGCAGGTGGCCGCCCCGGCATGGGCGCCGTAATGGGAAGCAAGAATCTCAAGGCGGTCATTATCAAGGGCACGGGTGAGATACCCGTCGCCGATAAGGAGACCCTCCAGAAGCTGGGGAGGGAGGGCTTCCAGGACCTCCTCAAGAGGCCCAACTACAAGCACTGGAAGGCACAGGGCACGATGGCCACCGTCGAGTGGTGCCAGGCGGCCTCGACACTCCCCACCCGTAACTTCAGGGAGGGCGTCTTCGACCACAGCAAGGAGATCGATGGCAACACGATGGAAGCATCCACTGTCAAGCAGCGCGGCTGCCCCAACTGTAACATGATCTGCGGGAACGTCATCCTCGACACAAACGGTGAGGAGTCGGAGCTTGACTATGAGAACGTCGTTATGCTGGGCAGCAACATCGGCGTCGGGGACCTCAAGCAGGTGGGACGCCTCAACAGGATGTGCGACATGCTCGGCCTAGACACTATCAGCGCAGGCAGTGCCCTCGGCTTCGCGATGGAGTGCAGCGAGAAGAAGCTCGTCGAGGGCCTCGACCTCAAGTGGGGCGACTTCGAGGGCTCCCAGAGGCTCCTCGAGGACATGGCCTATATGCGTGGACACGGCGCCCTATTCGGAATGGGCACGAAGGTTGCAGCCGAGAAGATCGGCCACGACTCCATTGACTACGCGATGCAGGTGAAGGGCCTAGAGTGCAGCGCCTACGATTGCCACCTGTGTCCGGGGATGAGCCTCAGTTTCGGCACAAGCCCCATCGGTGCTCACCACAAGGACGCCTGGGTAATCAGCTGGGAGATCAGCAGCGGCACACGCGAGGAATACGGTCCAGAAAAAGCGGACAAGGTCATCGAGTTCCAGCGCATCCGCGGCGGCATGTTCGAATGCCTCGTAGCCTGCAGGTTCCCTTGGATCGAGCTCGGCTTCGAGGTCGAGCACTACCCCAAGTACATGGAGGCGGCGACCGGCCTCAAGTGGACCCTCGATGACATGTGGGCTCTCGGTGACAGGGTCTACGCCCTGATCCGTGCCTTCTGGGTAAGGGAATTTGAGGGCAAATGGGATAGGAAGATGGATTACCCGCCGGAGCGCTGGTTCAGGGAACCCCTCACTGAGGGCCCCCTCGCGGGGAAGAAGCTGGACAGGGCGAAGTACGACGAGTTGCTCTCCGCCTACTATGAGAAGAGGAGATGGGATGACAGAGGCATCCCTACGAGATCCATGATGGTTAGTCTTGGACTCGAGAAGGAAGCTGAGGGACTAAATAAGATAGTAAGTCTCAATTAACCAAAACCTCCCCCCGCGAGTTTCGGATGTAAGTTTTTCTGAGTAATATTGTTTATCGTTACATTGCTTGAAAAATCACATATATTATGCTATTTATAGTAAAAAAGACCTTTTTGTCTCATCTTTATAGTATTTATTTACTGTTTTCTAAATTAAATCTTATATAGATTAAGAGCCTGATATTTTTTGCCTAAATGGAGGCTAAAGATTGGCTGTACCGTTTGTAATGGCTACTAGATTCATCGGCTTGGTTATGCTGATAGTTATAATGGGAGCAACGGTTTACTTCACACGGAGGGCACAAAGGGGGAAGATACAGGCCATCCGACGCATCCCTGGTATCGACGCCATGGATGAGGCGATTGGCCGAGCAGTCGAGATGGGGCGACCGGTCGTCGCCTCTCATGGGATAGCTACTCTGAGAGACGCTGCAACCGGTCCCCAGACCATCGCGGGACTCAGCGTCCTTAGTTACATCGCTAAGAAAACTGCTGAAGTTGGTGCAATCCTGATAGTGCCGGTGAGACAGCCCGAAGTCTGGCCCATAGCCGCGGATATAGTGGAGACGGCCTACAAAATAGCAGGCAAGGCAGAAGATTACAAAGTCGAGAACATCCGATACCTATCAAATGACCAGTTCGCTTACGCTTCAAACTACATGGGTCTATTGATGAGGGAGAAGCCCGGCGCCAACATCATGATAGGCGCTTACTGGGCTGAGTCAATGCAGTTAGCGGAGACAGGTTCACGCGTGGGTGCTATGCAGATCTCCGGCACAGCTCAGACCTCACAGATCCCGTTCTTCCTAGTTGCAACTGACTACTGTCTGATAGGGGAGGAGGTCTTCTCCGCAGGTGCCTACCTAACGAATGATGGCCCAATGATCGGGAGCCTAGCTGGGACCGACGTGGGGCGCATCATCGCAGTAGCGCTCGGCATACTCGGAGCACTAATGATGACGGCTGGAAGTCAGGCCCTGATTCAGTTCTTCGGATGGTGATATGAATGTCAAATGTCCTTAGAAGAATAGAGATCCCAATAGCGATAACAATCGTGGCAGTCCTCATCCAAGTGATACCTTACTACCTAGATGCTGGAACGACAATAAACGCAACCCTGGGTGGGGCGGCGGACTTCATGCAGAGGTGGATGCTTATAGTAATCGCGCTTGCTACGCTCGTTGGAGTCGTTTCTGTTTTCCAGGTTCACGGGAAGAATCTACAAAAACGAGGAAAGGACTGGTACTTCAGCATCATCGTCCTAGTTGTAATGGTCATTATGATCGTCGCTGGTCTCCCGATACAGGAGATCACACTGGGCCCGACAAATACAGTGTATCTGTTCTTCTTCAACAACTTCTACACACCACTGAGCGGGACGATGTATGCTATCATCGCCTTCTTCATTACATCAGCAGCATTCAGGGCCTTCCGAGCGAGAAATCTTGAGGCAACTCTGGTACTCCTAGCTGGGATCCTGATGGTTGTATCAAATGCTCCTCTTTTTACAGCGTCGTGGGGGGGCTTCAAAACCATCGGTGATTGGATTATGAATGTACCCAACATGGCTACAATGAGGGCTGTTACGATTGGAATCGCCCTCGGCACGATAGCTCTCGCAGTTAGGACCCTGATGGGTATTGAGAGGGGCTATCTCAGAGGAGGAACTGAAGGATAATGTCCATCCTGAAGTTCATTACAGATCTGGACCGAAGATGGGTCTATCTTCTCTGCTGGATATTCGTCCTATATCCTCTGATCTTCCCTCTAGGGCTACCGATACCTATAGGTAAACAGTCTACGCAATGGTTCGCAGCTGTTGACGCCGTAAAGCCGGGTAGCACCGTAGTTTTATCACCTATGTATGACCCATCGGCCATACCAGAGTTATTCCCCATGACTATCGCCACCTTCCGACACCTACTGACGAAAGATGTGAAAATCGTCGTCGTCACTTTCTGGGCCGCAGGAGCACTGGTGTTCGACCAGGTACTTACCCAGGTCAACCCACTGGACTATAATAAGGTGTATGGAACCGACTGGATCGACCTAGGATATATCCCTGGGACCGAAACCGCTATGGCATCGTTCTCGAGGGACCCTGCCGGGACGGCTTCTACAGACTTCCTTAAGCATCAACCAACAGCGAGCTACCCCATAATGCAAAACATCAAAACCGCCGCTGATTTCTCCCTGATCATCAGTATCGAGACCGGAACGCCAGGCGCTGGTGAATGGCTGCGCCAAACACAGGCACCCTACGGCACACCACTCATCGTGGGCTGCGTAGGAGTGTCAGCGCCAGGCATGATGCCCTTCGTCCAAGCAGGACAGATTAGCGCACTTCTGCCTGGTCTCACGGCTAGCGCCGAGTATGAGAAGCTCCTTGGCAAGCCTGGACTCGCCATCGCCGGAGTAGATGCGGTATCAACTTCACACCTTCTGATTGTTCTACTGATAGTGCTTGGCAACATAGCATACTTCGCATCGAGGGGCCCCAAGGGCTCCAAGGGAGGTAAATGACATGGTTGACTTAATCGCAGTCTGGGCTGGGGTCTTCCTAACCCTCGCGATCTACAGCATCCTATACAGGGAGAGCCCCTGGTACAGGATAGCGGAATCCGTATACCTCGGCGTCGCTGTCGGCTACGGTGTCTCGCTTGACCTAGTCTACGTTCGGAACCAGTGGGAGACCGGAGGATGGTCATCCGGACCGATGCTGATTGGTTTCGCACTGGCTGCGATCCTCGGAATCCTCTGGTACCTAAGGTTTGCTAAATCATACTTCTACCTATACAGGTGGCCCCTTGCCGTCGTCGTTGGAACCGGATTAGGCCTAACGCTAAGAACCGTAGTTTTCACACAGTTCACGACGCAGATCCTAGCCCAGGCGAAGCTCAACCTTTACTTACCCAGCGATCCACTGACTTGGTTCAACAATATACTGATGTTCATAATGGTGCCTTCTGTACTCCTCTACTTCTGGTTCACGGGAGTGGGTGTGAGGCAGGGTACTACGATGAAGATCATCGACCAGTTGGCCAGGTACATCATGATGGTGGGTTTCGGCGCATCCTTCGGCTACACCATCCTGACCAGATACGCCCTCCTAATCGGCAGGGCGCAGTACCTACTCGGCATAGTACCAAACCCGCCAGAGAACTTCACCGCATCCATCGTGATAGCAGCGGTGATCCTCATATCACTGTTCGGCTACGACTTCATGAAGAGAGGGAAAAGCACAGTAACACCTGCATAACCATTCCTCTTTTTTTTAAAAAGATCTATTTCTTTGAGGTTATCGTGTACTTCACACCGAGTGGCTTGAGCACCTCATCGATCTTCTGAATGAGGGAGTTCAACTGGTCTACGGTTGGCTCCCTATACCATTCGAAGAAGAAGTCGTAGTCACCCAGATGCTCACCGGACTTACTCACCAGCTTCCCGCACCTCTCTTCAGAGATGTTTTCCTTCAATGGAACAAAGTACTCCATCGCCTCAGACGATCCGGAGGTCGTCGACGTACTTGGGTCGGGTTCATTGTCAACCGAGAAGTATGTCCGGATTAGGGGGTCCATGATGCAGACCTCATTGAAGTCTATGGCCATCTTCTCGAGAGCCTTAATCGCATCATATACGGGTGGTCCGTAGATTTTTATATAACTCTTCAACACTTTCACCAAATTTATGATTGGAATCACTTATTATAAATCTAACCTAAGAGTCGCCCATTTATTACCGAATCTGTTAAACCACTTTACTGCCGTTTAGCTACCAGTGAACCAAATGCTAGCCATCAAGGGTGGGAAGATTCTAACCATCACGAAGGGTATAATCGACAACGGCATCGTCCTCGTAGAGAATGGGAAGATCAAGGCCGTCGGCGTGGACGTGAAGATTCCGGCCGACGCCAAGGTGATTAATGCTAACCGGAAGGTTGTGATGCCCGGCCTCGTCGAGGCCCACTGCCACATCGGCATCACGGAGGAGACCGCCGGCTGGTCTGGGAGCGACGATAACGAAGCGATGGAGCCCATCACGCCCCAGATGAGGGCGATAGATGGCATAAAGGCGAATGCCGACGAGAAGGGGCTCGAGGCGGCGCTCATGACGGGGATTACGACGGCACAGATTCTCCCCGGGAGCGCGAACGTGATCGGCGGAACGGGCGTCGTCGTGAAGACCGCCCCGAAGGTCGTCGTGGACGAAATGATCGTCAAGAATCCCTCCGGTATGAAGGTGGCCTTTGGTGAGAACCCCCGGCGGGTCTACGGCGTGGAGTTGAAGAAGATACCGAGCACCCGCATGGGGGAGGCGGCCCTACTCAGGGAGTGGCTTAACCGGGCCCTACTCTACTCAGAGAAGAAGAAAGCCGCCATAGCACAGAAGGACCCCATAAAGATGCCTGACGCCGACCCGAGGCTCGAGGCGCTGCAACCAGTCATCAACAAAGAGATTCCCCTAAGAGTGCACGCCCACAGGGCCGACGACGTCGCCACAGCGGTGAGAATATGCGAGGAGTTCGGCCTCGAGATGAGCTGGGAGCACGCCACGGAGGGGCACAGGGTCGCCAAGTGGCTCGCCGAGAAGAAGATCTCAGCCGTCTGGGGACCCAGCCTCGTAGCGAGGAGGAAGTGGGAGATGAGGGAGCTGAGTTTCGACACCCCGAGGATCCTCCACGAGGCCAAGGTGCACTTCGCCATCCAGACGGACGCGGTGGGGAGTACGATTGCCTTCCTCCCGATATGCGCCGGACTCGCCTGCCGTGACGGCCTGCCCTACGAGGAGGCGCTCAAGTCCATTACGATCAACTCGGCCGAGATAATTGGCGTCGGGGACAGGGTGGGGAGCCTCGAGAAGGGCAAGGACGCGGACATACGGATACTCACCGGTGACCCCCTTGAGCTGAAGACGAAGGTGGAGAAGGTTATAATCAACGGCGAGCTCGCTTGGAGCCGTTAGCCACGATACCGCGTATCTTCATCTGTTTTAAACTTGGAGCCGCGGGCGTAAGCTCCACTCTGAAGTTGGCGAGTCTCTCCAGCTGCCCGTCGAATTCCGCGATGAAGCTCGGGAGGGCGAGGACTGAGACGGTGGGGACCCGCCTGTAGATCTCCATGGGGGTCGCTGATAGAGTCAGTACCATGGGCACCAAGGTTGCCCTCGTCCAGCTCTCTATGCCTATTCGCCCGTTTAGAGTCTCTACGTACCGCGAGAATACCTCTGTCTTATCGAGGTGTGTCTCGACTATCCCCCGGGCCGTCTGGTTGCCCATTCCCTTCCTCCAATGCTTGCATTCGGCGCAGACAAGGTAGGGGGCCCTCATAGCGAGGAGGTCTATCTCCCACCTCCTCCCCTCAGCCGTGAACCTGAACCGCCGCAGGACGCGGAACCTGTTCTCCTCGAGAACCTTCGCGGATATCTCCTCGAACTCCTTCCACCCGAGGCTCCTGCTGACGGACTCGAAGTCGGCCCCCGCCTCCACCGCTTTCGTGGCGAGTTGTAGGCGCTGGTCGAGGCTCAGGGTGATTCGACTACCCTCGACGGTTATCATATCCAGCTCGCTGAGCTGGCCCAGGACGCCCTCCAGTGCCTCCGAGGTGATCCTCATTGAGCCTCGGAGTTTCTCGACCTCCACCGACTCGTCATTCGTGAGGGCGAGGAGTCGAGTGAGCACGAGGCGTAGGGGAGCAGATTCCATCTCCTCATCTCGTGACGCGCGGGAGATGAGGGTTTCCCCGCGCCACTCGAAGGTTTCATATCCGCACCCACCGCTACTTCCCCCGGTGAATTGATGGGTTTCTGGCCAAAGGGCTACAAGAGCTGCTTCTTCCTCAGCTTCGATTACGACGCTTCTAGCGCCGAGACTTGGAAGACCCCCGACGATCTCTCGTCGCTTAGCAAGGGGCGGTACGCACCGCGCGTCGCCGTCCCTAGGATACTCAACCTCCTCGACAGACTCGAGATAAAGACTACCTTTTTCACGCCTGGGTGGACCTGCGACAACCACCCTGACTCGATCGCAGACATCGTGAGCCACGGTCACGAGATCGCCGCGCATAGCTACGCCCACGAGAAGATGACGGAGCTGACGGCTGAGAAGGAGGCAGAGGTTTGGGAGAAGAGCATAGCCGCGTTAGAACGTGTAGGCGTCAAACCGCAGGGCTACCGAGCCCCCTACTGGATGTTCGGGGAGCGCAGCATCAACCACATGAAGAGGCTCGGGTTCAAGTACAGTAGCAACATGATGGACGAGGACATGCCGTATATGCTCGAACACAAGGGGAAGCCCACGGGGCTCGTCGAGCTTCCTGTTGAGTGGCTCCTCGACGACTGGCCCCACTTCGAGATGGACAGGATGGGACCTGAGGAGGTCTACAAGCTGTGGAAGCCGGAGTGGGAGGGGTTGCATGGGCTCGGGCGGTGCTTCGGTCTGACCTGCCATCCCGAGTGCATTGGGAGGGTTAGCCGTATCAAGATGCTTGAGAGGCTCGTCTCAGAAGCGAAGGAGGGGGGCGACGTCTGGTTCCCGACGGGTAAGGAGCTCGCCGACTGGACGAGGAAGAAGCTCAAGTGAGGCTAGTTTAGGCTGAGCCAGCCCCTCATGTAAAAGAATATGCCGAGGAAAGTCATCGTCAGGATGCTTATTGTTATCTCGGCAATGGGGGGTGCTCCTGCTCTTGCCCCGGTTATGTTGACGCCGAGGAGTGTGCTGAACAGGGAGGGCACGCCGATGATCACGGTGAGGGCCGCTATGAGCCTCATGGTCTTGTTTAGGTCGTGGCTAAGCGTGTCCATGTGCAGTCCTATGAGATCTTGCATCGTCTCATGGGTCACCTCAGTGGTTTCCACAGCCCCGGTTGCGCGCTCGTATAGCCCGTCGAACATCCTCTTCTCTAGCTCATTTATACCGAGTTCGGTGTGGTTGTCTGTCAGCGCCTCGGTGAGTCTCTTGAGGTGGCGGAGCTGGCGGAGGAGGCTGCTCGCCTCGCGCCTTATCACGAAGGCGTCCATGTATGCGCTCCTCGGCCACGGTGGGTTCTGGTCCTCCAGCTTCTCGGCCTGGGTTTCGAAGCTGTCGACGAAGTACTCGTAGGACTCTAGTACATGGTCTAGGGTCAGGTAGATCACGCGGGCGGTGTTGGAGAGGGAGGCGTAGCGGGGGGAGTCATAGTATAGGGCGATCTTGTCGCTGAGACCCGTCCAAGAGCGGCTGATGCTCACGACGCTGTGCCCGTTTGTGAAGGCGATGACGGGGGCCATGTCGCTCGTAATGTCCGTTCCCAGTCCCTTCGTGTTGAGGTACCAGGCGAAGACCTTCGTGTACTCGGGGTAGGAGTCGACGTGCGGGTAGTTGCTGCTGAGCTTCCCTATGAGGGAGTTGCGGGGGACCTTAATGGCTGTCGCCAGCTTCTCGAGGTCCTCGACGCTGGGATCTGTCACGTCGAACCATAGCTTCTTCCTGTGATCGGCGACGAGTTCCTCCAGGCTGGATTCTGAGAGCGCCCCGTCGCGCCCGACCCTGATCCTCATGTGGCTCAGGTTTGAGGTGCTGGATCTTAATTGATTAACTTGTCGGGGTTTGAAGGGGGTGATTTATGCTATCATGTCCCTCGGGGGGCCTTTATCTTGGGGCATTGGTACGAATCCCATCTCCTCCATGTTGCCTCTGGCGATGTCTAGGACCTCACTGACGAGAGCGACGAGGGTCTTATCGTCGAGGGTCGTTATCTGGTCCCGCTTCAGCTTTGGTTCTACTAGGCACTGTGAGAGTACCTCAGCGACGACATCCTTGCTCTCCCTCTCCTCTGCGTTGGCTGAGCCTAGCTTGACAAGTTCCTCAAAGGTTAGGCCGCGCACCGTGAATCTGGCGCTCCCCAGATCGATGATCTTGTTTCTAGGCATCTCGAATAGTTTTCGATATCCAGATTTTTAACTCTAAAGGATTCTGAAGCTAGATCGCTAAAAGGGATTAATTGTAAAGAAGGGTTTAGGCGGAGCTTACCTTGTCGAGGTAGAGCTTGCGCCTGTAGAGGATGCCCATTACGTCGGCGGCCCTCTCGGGGGTGGTGTAGACGGGGACCCTCGCCTTCTCAAGTATCTTCGCTGACTCGGGTTCGACGTCCGCGCTGGGCTCAATGACGATTACCGGCTTGGGGAACTTCTTGTAGGTGGTGATGAGGTTGTTGTCGATCATCTGGATGAGGCCAGTGAGTGTTTCCTGGTCTACGTCTGGGAACATCGCCTTGACCATGGCCGTTCCGAGGCCGATGGTGATGAGGCCGTCGATCTCGGGCTGCTTGAGGACCATCTCGGCAACCTGACCGAGCTTCCAGACGTCGAGGTTGGCGGTGAGGTCAACTGGGTTCTTGGCGTTGCCGAAGGCGGGGATGACGGTCTTGATCTCGTCCTGGGCCGTTGTACTTAGTGTGGGTACCTTGAGGTTATTCTCGATGAGCCTGTCGGCTGTCTCGACGGCTACGCCGCCTGAGTTACTGACGATGCCGACGTTGGGACCGTTGGGCAGTGGGCAGTAGAGGAGTCCCTTGACAAAGTCGAACATCTCGGTAGCGTCGCCGGCACGGATGACCCCCGCCTGCTTGAAGGCGGCATCGTAGACCTTGTCGCTTCCGGCGATGCTTCCTGTGTGGCTCGCGGCGGCCTTGCTACCGGCCTCGGTCACTCCGACCTTGATGACGACAATTGGCTTCTTCTTCGTGATCTGCTTCGCGGCCTCAAACCACTTACGCCCCTCCTTAAGGCCCTCGATGTACATGCAGAGCACCTTGGTCGATGGGTCCTCGGCGAACTGTGTGCAGTACTCCCAGCCCTTGAGGTCAGTCTCGTTTCCGCTGCTGACAAACTTGCTGATGCCGACGCCGAGTGCGTTAGCGCGCAGGAAGAGCTGTAGGCCGTAGCCTCCGCTCTGGCTGATGAAGGCGACCTCTCCCTCCTTGCTTACGAGCGGGACCATGAGGGCGCTGAACTTGGATTCGCTGCTACTGACTCCCATACAATTGGGTCCGACGAAGCGGAAGTTGCCCGCGGCCTTCTCCTTGACGCTGGCGATGAGCTTTGCGCCCTCCTCGCCGGTCTCGCCGAAGCCACTTGTGATTACAACAGCTCCCTTGACCTTCTTGGCGACCATCTCATCGAAAACGCTGGGAACGACCTTAGCGGGGACAAGTATGACGGCGCAGTCAACCTCGTCTGGGACTGCACTGAGGCTTGGGTAGACTTTGTAGTCGAGGATGCTACCGATCTCTGCTGCCTTGGGGTTGACTGGGTAGACCTTGCCTTGGAAGCCGCCGACCTTGACGGCGTTTACGAACATATAGCCCCACTTGCTTGTGTCAGCTGTAGCGCCGATGAGTGCTACGCTCTTGGGGTTGAAGATCGCGTTGAGTGATTCCTTCGTTTCCATCACGATCAACTCGTTTGATAGTTCAGGTAACACTGATGCCTTCTGTATTTTAAAGTTGGGGGGAGGTCGGAGGATGCCCAAAGCATGGCTTGTGTACAGCTACATATGATAAGAGAAAAAATATTCTTCTCAATTGATAGCGAATTTGTGCTCCTTTTACATAGATCGTTGCACCATTGGGGCAATTTTATAGGTTATTTTACCCGACGAGGCCATATTTCGGGTTGGATGTCAAACCCCCTATTTTGACGGTGCGCTGTTTACTTTTATCATATCTAGCTGTTTTTAGGCCGCTTTAATGGTAGGGGTTAAATGTCCCATGTGGTTAGGGGTGGCTAATTCACCTTCGCGGCTTTTAGGGCCTGCTCCGCGCCGTAGGCTAGGAAGCCATCTGCCTCGCCGACGGTGTTGTAGATGAAACCCTTCTCGATGGCCCACTTGATGTTGCCCATGTTCGCGTAGAGACCGGGCGCCTTGTCGTGCTCCTCACAGACATGGAGCACAGCCTCCAATGCGCCGAGGAAGCGCGGGTTGTCCCACTGCGGGGGTACGCCGAAACCCATGTTGTTACTCAGGTCGTAGGGGCCGATGAACAGGGCGTCCACACCCTCAACGGCGGCGATCTCGTCGAGGTTGTCGACGGCCTTCTGTGTCTCTATCTGGACGCTCACGAGTATCTCGTCGTTTGCGGTTGCGCGGTAGTCGGGGTCGAAACGGCTCGCCCTGCGCGGGCCGAAGCCCCTTATACCCTCGGGCGGGTACCTACACGCCTCCACGGCCGCCTCCGCCTCCTCCTTGCTGTTGACCCAGGGGACGAGGACACCGTATGCGCCTATGTCGAGGACACGCTTGATTATGACGGGCTCGTTCCACTCCACGCGGACGATGGGGGTGCAGTTGCTCCCGTTCATCGCCATCATCATCGTCTGCATCGTCTCAAGCCCGAGCGGGCCGTGCTCCCCGTCTATAAGGAGCCAGTCGAATCCGGCCCTGCTTAGGGTCTCGGTAACGTCTGGGTGGCCGAGGCCGACGAATGCACCGACGACCGGTTGCCCCTTCTGAATCTTCGCCTTGAGTGGGTTCTTCATTCTGATACCAGCCCTATGATTTGGGGCCGTTGACGATATAAATAAGGCGGGTCAACCGAGGCGCTCAAGTAGGGCCTTGATGCGTGCCGGGTACTCTCTTCGCGATCCGCGCCTTTGCCAGGTTCTCCTTGATGATGGAGCGCCAAGCCTTCACGTCGCCGTCGATCCAAGTCTCAAACTGGTTCAGGTAACCCTCGTCGGCCTCCGCGGCGACGGAGAGTGTGAAGCCCAAGCTCTTCGCGAGCATCTTCAAGTCGTCCCCCGGGGTGGCGGTATTGGCGACCAACTCCATCCCGATGCCATTGTAACGCTCAAGGGCGCCGAGTTGTGCGTGGTTCCTCCTGAGCTGGGTCGGGTGGGCAAGGGCCACAATGGAGTTCCTGACTACTATGGGATCGCTTGATTTGCACCACTCGTCTATAAGCCTGAGTGCGACGTCAGCATGGTCCTCCAGCAGGGCTTCGAGGGCGAAGGTAACACCCTCCCTCGCCCGCCATAGTGGGCTGAAGTTCCCCTTGTACAATATCGGGACGGCCCACTCCTCCTCGCCCGGGTTACTCGAGAGGACGTGACCGATGGCGCTGTGTGCCACGAACATCAGATACTCGTCCCCCGATGAGGACCAGGCGACTATTAGACCCTTCAGGAACCCCCTCTTTGCGTCCCAGTCCCTCGCGATGAGCCTCGAAGTCTCCGCCGCGAGCGTCAGATTCCCTCTCGGACCCGGCAGCCCCGAGTGGATGACGAGGAAATCCGTCAACGGCCCGGGGGAACCATCCGCCGTGAGACTCTCCCACGAAGCGGCCAACTCCTCCGCCACCCTCCGCTCACCCATCTCAACCAAACTCATCGGAGAGCAATCTATTTAAAAAGAGACCGCAACCATTACACGAAACAATCAGGGTGAATTGGATGGCAAAGTACCTTAGCCTAGAGTATTGGAAGAAGGTCCAGGAGCTCGCCAACGTCGACCAGGAGTTCAGCATTAAGGCGAAAATGTTCGCGGCAAGCTTCACGTTCAAGGTCAGCGACAAGGCTGACCTCCACCCCATCTACGCGAAGTTCGCGGACGGGAAGATCGCCGAGATCCGCAACCTCAATGAGGGCGAGAAGACCGACTTCAGCCTAGAGGGCACATACGACGTCTGGAGCAAGGTAAATAAGGGCGAGCTAGACGGCAGTAATGCCATCATGCAGCGTCAGCTCCAGTTCAAGGGGAACATGAGTAACATCATCAGGTACAGCAAGAGCTTCCTCAGGCTCTTCCAGCTTATGCAGAAGGTCCCCGTCGAGTACTAGGTATTTTTAAATCGGCTTATTCAGAGCCCCGGGAACTCCATTCCCCCGGGGGGAAACAATTTATCCCACTTGTTAGAGCGTCTCAGTCTTCGTTTGCTTGGGTCGTGTAGGTGATGACAGCAGAGAGCAGGGAAATGCCGGCTATCGCCGAGAACATGTAGAGTGGCTTGGGGGTGCGCCGTCCCCGATTATCGTGGACGCTATTACGGGCCCAATCGCGGTTCCGATGTGCCACGCCCCTCGTCACTGCGGTTTCGCCGTCTTCATCTTCAGTATAAGGGATAGAGGCACGAACATCACGCCCTGCATAAGGATGGATGGGTACCGAGGATGAGGCTGTCGCCGCCGATCCCCGGAGAAACTAGGTTACCGATCGTCGAGCCCGCTATCTGGTATCCTAGCTGCTCCCTGAGCATTTTCGGCGGGGAGACTATGCCAACGACGACGAAGAGTATAGTGCTCAATCCGCCGAAGAGACTCTGAATTATCCTGAAGGCGACTAGCTGGATGACATTAATAGAGAACGCCATCCCCGCGTAGGTGAGGATGTTCCCCGCCAAGACGATGATGAGGACTCTCTTCGTCCCGACCTTATCGCATATCCAGCCCCAGATGGGGGCCGTTATCGCCATCCCTCCGAACCAGGCGAAGTTAGACACACTCGACCAGTACGTAGAGCTGATGAGAGACTCACCGAGGTCCTTGTTTATGAAGAGGGGCATGAAGCTCTGCATCAACCCGAAGGCGACCGAGACCGTGAACTGGGCCACGAGGGCCAGTTTGAGGGTGTCCATCTCCCTCATCCACCCAGACAAAGCACCATCGAAAGCTGCACAGACGTCAACTCCCTCGGAGGCCACGGACCCCTCGGAGATTGGAACGGGGTTCAGCTTTGGGGATTTAAAGAATTTGGTCCACATACGGTTAAGACAGTGTAAGCGACCGGGGGAAGACTTATCCTAAACAGGTAGAGTACCTGAAAAGGATTCGAGAAATGAAGGTATCCAGATGTCCTCATCCTAGTGGTACTCGGGACCACTGCTACTCTCGCTCACAGCCACACCCGTGAAGGCCCAGAGCACACCCCCGCAGATTCTCACCGGCGTGAGGCTCATGAACGTGCAGAAGGTCGACCTCGCGTCCAATACCTACACACTCGACTTCTACCTCTGGTTCAGCTGGGAACCAACCCAGTTCACGATGAAACAGATCCAAGACTTCGAGTTCCTGAACGGCGCACCCATCGATGACCCCCGTCTACGTTGACGAGGCCTCGGGCTTCCTCGAATACAGGGTCAAGGGCGACTTCGTCAAGACCTTCGACTTCTCCAAGTACCCCTTCGAGACCCAGGACCTTCAGGTCAAGATCGAGCACAAGAACATGAACTCCACTGCCCTCGCCTACGTCGCCGACTCGGACTCGAGCCTCGACAGCGGGGTCAACGTCGTCGGCGGGACCTTACCGGCTTCTCGGTGAACTCCGTGAGAGCACGCCTTTAGCGGCAACGTGATGAGCAACTTCGTCTTTGACCTACAGGTCACCCGCCCATTCTTCAGTAGCCTCGTGAAGAACGTGCTGCCGATAACAGTCATCACGATAATCGGGCTGCTAACCTTCCTCATCCACCCGAAGAACTTCGGGCAACGCATCGGGCTCGCGGTGAGCACACTCATGGCGGCGTCCGCGGCGCACCTCTCCCTGCTCAGCGCCCTCCCACCGACGGGCTATCTGACCCTCGCGGACAGGATGATGTTGATAGTCTACATCATCTTCCTCTTCAACCTCGCACCTCGGTCTATATCATGAGGCTCGTTGACCAAGACAAGATTGAGCAGGCAGGGAAGTTCAACGGGCAGGCGGCAAAGATGCTAGTCGTGATAACAGTGGCTATGGTGGTCGCCCAGGCATTCTTCTAGGCGTCAACAATCCTTCATTTTAGCCAATCGCCAACTTTAACCGTCCCTGAATCATCATTTGACAGGGAATCTATTTTGTCGGATGACGTCACAGCAAGGGTGCTCGATGAGTACCTACACGACTCCCGTCAATCCATAAGAGAGGTGGCGAGGAAGGTTGGGGTCTCTTCGGGGACCGTTGCATCGAGGCTAAAGGAAATGGAGGATGCTGGAGTCATACGCCGCTACTCTGCTATACTCGACTATGAGAAGCTCGGCTACGAGCTCACCGCCATAACCGAGATCACCGTCTCCGACGGCAAGATGATCGAAGTGGGGGAGGCCATCTCGAAGCTGAGCCAGGCAACGGGCGTTTACAATGTGACGGGGGACGCCGATATTATGATAGTTGGAAAGTTCCGCACCCGGAAGGAGCTGAGCGATTTCACGAAGATGATCCTAACTATCCCCCACGTGCTCCGGACGAAAACCCACCTCGTCTTGAACACTATGAAGGAGGACTTCAGCTCCATCCCCTAGGGGGGAGAATGCGCCCAGAACCATTTACTTGAATAGTTGGTTACAGGTTCCTCAGGTGGGATTCTAGTTATAGGTCACTCAGTAACGACTTTATTGCGTAATAATTTGAAAGAGCCGCAACGAGACCCGATTCCTAGTGGCAGGTGCAAAAAACGATGAATTTCCGGGATACCACCCTACTAGGAATCAGATTCCTAGTGGCAGGTATCAGGGGGTCGAGGTGAGCACTCCGCGATTCCACCCTACTAGGTATGGGATTCCTAGCCACAGGTGCGAGCTATACCACCCTAGTAGGAATCCGGTTCCTAGTGGCAGGTATCCACGCGGGATAGTTTCCATGAATTCTGAAGCTGATCTTTGGAGCCTAATCAGAGTCTGATAAACCTCTTTTTACCATCACCCTCTTAAAAACTATCAAAAACATTGGAAAGGAAACCGCGAAATAGGAGGTTCAAGATATATCGGAGCACTTCTACTATTCTTCCTATTATCCACGTCTACAAGAAATAGGTAAATTACTAATGCGAGCTGCACATAACAGAAAATGGTGCCGGTTTTGAAGCGTGTTGAAATGCTATACCTATCACAGGAAGACATCTTGGAAATGGGGATCCCGCTTAGTGAGATCATCCCCCTCGTCGAGACAGGGCTTAGGGAGCACGGCCTTGGTCAGGTGGAGAATCCGCCGAAGCCGGGCATACATGCTAAGAGTAACAGCTTCATTCACGCCATGCCCGCCTACTACCGGAAGCTGGGAATAGGAGGTATAAAGTGGGTTAGCGGCTATCCCAGCAACAGGGAGTTAGGACTTCCCCAGATACTCGGCGTCATGATCACGAATGACATGGAAACGGGTGTCCCAACCTCGATAATGGACTGCAGATGGATCACCGCCGTGAGGACAGCTGCTGTCTCCGCGGTGACGGCGAAGTTTTGCGCCTCGAAGGGGTCAACGACTCTCGGGGTCATCGGCTGCGGCGTTCAGGGCAGGATGACCCTGAGCGCACTCAAGGAGATGGTCCCCACGCTTTCGAAGGTCAAGGCCTATGACGTCAACCCTGAAGCCTCCAAGAGGTATAAAATCGACCTTGAGAAGGAGGCGGGCGTTGACATAACTCCGGTCAAGAGCGTCGAGGAGGCGGCGAATGGTTCTGACCTAATCCTCACAGCGACGCAGCGCCTCCCCCAGCCGTTGGTTAGGAACGAGTGGTTCAAGCCGGGCGCCCTCGGTATGGGGCTGGAGGCAAGCAGAGCTTGGTATGGGGACGCCATACTGAAAGCAGACAAGTTTGTCACCGACAGCTGGGAGCAGACCGAGCACTTCCATGAGCAAGGCGCTTTCCCCGATGGAATGCCAAGGCTCTACGCCGAGTTGGGTGAGATAGTGGCGGGGAAGAAGAAGGGGAGAGAGAGACCCGAAGGAGCGCATTCTTGCCATAAACATAGGCCTCGCCCTTGAAGATGTTATAGTAGCTGACTACGTCTACAAGAAGGCGGAGAAGGATGGGGGCTACAAGAAGCTCACACTGATGGAGCGTGACTTCTAAAACCCCATTTCAAATCTGAATAGGTTTAGGGTTTGAGGTAGGCCTTCAGATACTTCACCATGGGCTTGCCGAGGGCCTTCTCGACGGGCTCGTATATCTCAGGGTACCGGTTGCCGTCGCCGACCTTGATCTTCTCCTTAGGGACGTTGACGAGGTAGACCTCGTCCCCCTTCTTGAGGGCGGCGCTTGTGACGGGGTTCCCCTCGCCGTCGAAGGTGGTCATCAGGTCGGGGAACGTCGCGAGACGTTTCCCCCCGTTCTCAAGGGTCATGTACTCGTTGACGTAGCTTAGCTCCCACGTCTCCTCCCCCTTGATGGTCATGACGCCGACGTCGAAGCCTCCCCTCGCCTCAGTTGTCATCTCGACTATCTTGCCGGTTTCGATGAGTTCGCCGCCGAGGAACTTGGCCGCCGCCTTGACAGCTGGTTCACCCTTCTTCGCTTTGAGGTAGGCCTTGCCGAGGTCGATGGCCTGCTGGATGGCCCCAGGGGCGCCGTGCTCGAGGCACCATTCGACCGGTATCGGGTCCCTAGCCATGGCTATGAGGGCCTTGCAGTCGCCCGCCATGAATCGGATCTGATTGCTCGTGCGCTGGAGGGTGCCCCAGCAGATCATCTCGGCGCCTTCGGTGGCACCCGCCTTGACGGAGTTGTAGTCGAGGCGGTGTATGCCCATGCTGCCCATCATCGCAGTGGGGTGAGCTCTACCGTCGCCCGGGGTATCCACGACGGGCAGCCCAAGGGCCGCGGCGGGTATCCAGCCGCCGAAGCTGTTCTGGCCACCGTTCTCAGCGGCGATGACGCCGTCGAACTCTACGCCCGCCTCCCAGAGCATCTGTACAGCGCGTATGAAGTGGCGCGCCTTCGTCTCTCCTTTCTGGGTGGGGGCACCGAGGGCAGCGACGGTGATCACATTCCACTCGGGTGGCGTCTCCTCGGGCGACCAGAGCTCGACGCCTCCGAGCTCCATTGCGAGCATCCCAGCAGCTCGCCCCTCCGAGGGCCAGCCACCACCGCCCCCACCGAGGATAGTCCCACCGATTGTCAGCGCCTCAACGTCCTCAACCGTGATCTTTCTTGGCATGATTATCCAGCTAGAAAAAGCGGGGGACCAGATATAATACTTGAACCCCGGGGAAAGTGTGGTTAGTAGCCGGGGAAGCGTCCCCTCTTCTCCAGTTCGAGGATGGCGTTCCACTCGGTCTGCACGTCCTTCTGGAGGAACTCTATCTGGTCGTCGGTCAGGTGGCGGAACCTCCCCTGCGGCTTGAGGTACTCCGCGATGGGGCGGAGCTCCTTCGGCTTGAGGTTGAGCTTGAAGTTCCCCTCGTCGATCTCCATCAGAGGCCAGGCTGCCCGTCTGGACTGCTAGCTTCCCCATCTCGACCGTCTTGTTCTCAGGGAAGTACCAGCCCGTGGCGCACGGCTGCTGTATGTGGAGGAAGGCGAGGCCCTTACCCGCCTGCGTCACCTCGACGGCCTTCTTCACCTTCCTCTCGAAGTCGGGGAGGTAGCTGAGGCTGGCCGTGGCGATGTAGGGTATCCTGTGGGCGGCCATTATCATCTCGAGGTTCTTGCGCCGCACCTGCTTACCGGGGATCACCTTGCCCGCGGGCGTCGTCGTCGTGGCCGCGAGCATGGGCGTCGACCCGCTACGCTGTATGCCCGTGTTCATGTAGGCTTCGTTATCGTAGCAGAGCCAGATCATCGACTCGCCGCGCTCCGCGGCACCCGATAGGCTCTGGAGGCCGATGTCGGCGGTGCCGCCGTCGCCGGCGAAGCTGGTTATGTAGACCTTGTTCGCCTTGCCCTTCTTCCTGAGGGCGCGGTAGACGCCCGTCTCGTAGGCGGCCGCCGCGGCGAAGTTTGCGAGTATCCACGGGACGCGTACGGCCTGACCGTAGTTGACTCCACTGCAGCTCGGGGGGTTGATGACTATCGTGTTGGGCCCGAGGACCTTGAGGAGGCGTCTGACGACTATGCTGGCTCCGCAGCCGGCGCAGCCGTCGCTGCCGGGGTAGATGGGCTCCGCCCACTCGACCTCGATGGGCTTACCCATGGCGGGCATCTTGTGCTCGACGAACTCTACCTCCTTCTCGACCTTCTTCGCCTTGGCAACGGCGAGCACCTTCTTGCCCATCAGGTACATATCGTCGATCGGTATGTCCTCACCGCCCATGCCGGTGACGAAACCCTGTATCGGGATCTTAACACCGCTGTTGTAGAGGGCACCCTTGACGTCCTGGAAGGCGCCTCCGCCCCGGGTGCCGTGGTTCATCATGCGGTCAACGACGCCTATAGCCTTGACCTTGGATGCGATCTCCCTGATCTCGACGTCGGGGAATGGGCGCATGAAGCGAAGCTTCACCAGCCCTATCTTCTCGCCCTCGGCGCGTAGCTTGTCGATGGCGCGGCGCCCAGCCGTCGTCATGCTGCCCATCGTGACGAGCAGCGCATCGGCGCCCTCCGTCTTGTATTCCTCGACGAGGCCGCCGTAGTGGCGCCCGAAGGTCTTACCGAAGCTCGCGTCGACCTCCTTGATGATCGTCCTACTGTCCTGTAGTATCTCCTCGTAGATGCGCCTCATTGGAGTGTGCATCTGGGGAGGTATACTCGCGGTTGGGAACTTGTCGTTGATCGTCGGGTCCACCGGGTACGGCGCCTTGTATGGCGGGAGCCACTTATCGACGACCTCCTGGTCGGGCATCCAGACCCTCTCCTGGCTGTAGCTGAGGAAGAAGCCGTCGAGGCTCATCATCGTCGGGAGGAGTACGCGGTAGTCCTCAGCGATCTTGTAGAGCTGGAGGGTCATGTCGAGGACCTCCTGGTTGCTCTCGGCGAAGTTGACTAGGTAGCCGAGGTTTAGCTCGGGCATGATGTCGCTGTAGTCGGGGCCTAGGCTCCAGAACCAGCCGAGCGTCCTGTTCGAGATGCCGAGTAGGAGTGGTGTGCGGTAGCTGACTGCTTGGGCTACGAACCTCATGCATGTAGGCGAGGCCCTGGCTGCATGTGGAGGTGAAGACGCGCGCCCCGGCTAGGGAGGCGCCCACAGCCATCGCCATGCAGCTGTGCTCGCCGTCGGCGTGTATGTACTCGGCGTCGAGCTCGCCGTTCGCGACGAACTCGGCGAGATACTCGGCGATGGTCGTCTGGGGGGTGATCGGGTACGCGGGTATGACCTCAACCCGCGCGAGCTTCACACCGTACGCGAGGGCCTTGTTGCCCTGGATAACGTCGAAATCCGGCATTACTTCTTCGCCTCCTGCTTCATCTCTATCGCCTTCTGTGGGCACTCGTTGGCGCAGACGCCACAGCCCTTGCAGAAGCGCATGTCTATCTTCGGCTTGACCTTCGGCTTGCCCGTTATGGCAGCCTCGGGGCAGATGGTCACGCAGAGGCCGCAGGCGACGCATTTCGCCTCGTCGATCTCCGGCATCAGTACACGCCAGTTACCGACGTATTGGCCACCCCTCGTGGTCGTGTCCATGAGGGCGAATCCCTTGATCACACTCTTGTCCTGGCTCACAGCGTCTTCACCTCGACGGTGTCGTACCCCATCTTGACCGCCCCCTTGTTCGTGGCGGCGAGCTTCGCAGGGAACCTCTTGTCGATGGCCTTGTCGATGGACTCCAGCTTCAGCAGCCCCGTCGCCTTGGCGAACGCACCCAGCATCACCGTGTTGGGGATGGGGCGCCCTATGACGCGCTGGGCGATCCCCGTCGCGTCAACGACGGCGATCTTACCCAGCTTCGCCTTGAACAGTTTCGCGGCCTCGACCGCTTTCTTCGGCGTGTTGTAGACGACGGTGCCTCCAGGGACCAAGCCCGTTGTGACGTCCATGATCTCCGGCATCGGCGGGTCAAGCACAATCAGGTACTTGGGGTAGTAGATCATGGATCGGGTCGCCTCCGACTCGTCCCCTATCTGGGCGAAGGCGAGGACTGGCGCGCCTCGCCTCGCTGACCCGTACATGGGGAAGGCGCGGCAGAACTTGCCCTCGTAGGAGGCAGCTATCGCGATGAGCTCGCCGGCAGCGACGACGCCTTGGCCGCCCTGACCGTGGAGCCTAATTTCCTCTACCATGGTTCAAACCTCATAAACATCTACGGGTCGAGGCACGGGACCCGGCGAGGCTAAGCGACTCTGCCTTGACCATCCTCGACTCCATGGAACTTCGGTTGAACCGGTTATAAGGTTTCTCAGAGTCCGAATATACACTATTTATTCCTAGAGGGTTTTCGGGCCGGTTAAGTGAGGGCGTAACCGTTAATATCGCGGCGGTATTAGCGTCTTCGATAGCCTTGCTAGACTCAAAGAAGTTCTACTCGAAGCTCGGCAACATGTACCCCCCCAGCCCTATGAACTCGATACTCCTCCCCAAGCCCGGGGTGAAGATGATCAGGTTCACGGGCGGAAGCTACGACGTCCCAAGCCTCCCAACGGCTGAGGTTAAGAGGATATTCGAAGAGGCCTCCCCAGCGGCGTGGGCCGAGATGCTCCAGTACGGGGGCACCGCGGGGATGCCGAGTCTCCTCAACGAGCTCTCCAAGTTCATGGCGGGGCACAAGATCAAGGCCGACCCCGGCAAGGAGATCATAGTCACGACGGGCAGCCAGGAGGCCATAGACCTCGTCAGCAGGGTCTTCATCGACAAGGGGGACAACATCCTCATCGGCGCCCCCACCTACCTGCAGGCACTCTCATCCTTCAGGGCCCAGTACCCCAAGTTCGTCGACATACCCATCGACGCAGAGGGCATGGACACGCAGGTTCTCGAGGAGAAGGCGAAGAAACTCAAGGCGCAGGGCAAGAGGGCGAAGCTCCTCTACATCATACCCAGCTTCCAGAACCCCGACAGCAGCCTCATGACGATGGAGAGAAGAAAGGCGGTGCTGGAGCTCGCGGAGAAGTACGACTTCATAATCTTCGAGGACAACCCCTACGGCTACATCAGCTTCGAGGGGCCGATGCCCACGCCCCTAGCGGGGATGGACAAGTCGGGTCGCGTCATGTACACGAGCACCTTCAGCAAGATGGTCAGCCCCGGTATGAGGATCGGCTGGATCACCGCCAACCCCGACTTCACCGGCCACATGATCGAGGCGAAGAACAACATCAGCATCTGCAACGACGGCCTCAGCCAGTACGCCGCCGCAGAGCTGTTCAAGCGCGGAGACGTTGAGCGCCAGATCCCGAAGGTGACCAAGGTCTACAGGAAGAAGAGGGACGTGATGCTCGAGGCCATGGAGACGAGCTGGCCAAAGAAGGCGAAGTGGGAGACGCCGAAGGGCGGCCTCTTCCTCTGGGTCAAGCTCCCTAAGACCTTCAGCACCGACGAGCTCCTGAAGGAGGCGGTGGCAAAGGGCGTCGCCTTCGTCCCCGGGAGCCTCTTCTTCAGCAAGCCCGTCCACAACTACATGCGCCTCAACTACAGCCTCCCCAGTCGAGGAGGACATAGTCACGGGGATACAGACGCTGGGCAGGATGCTGAAGGAGAAGCTCAAGTAGCCCTTTCTTGTGGTGTCGACCATGGTCAACGCCCTCATCGTCTACGGGACCCGCCTCGGTACGACGGCCAGCACCTCTGAGGAGATTGCGAAGGTCCTCCGCGAGGAGGGATTGGAGGTACGTGTGGTCGATGCAAAGAAGGAGAAGGTCAAGGACGTAGCCGGATACGACCTCGTCCTTGTCGGCAGCGGCATAGCGATGGGCAAGTGGATGGGCGAGCCCGAGGACTTCCTGAAGAAGTTCCGGGGAGAGCTTGTTGGAAAAAAGGTGGCGCTCTTCGTCTCCTGCGGCTCCGCCTCCCCCTCACCGACCGCTAAACCAGAGGCGGTCGCGCAGGCGAGGAAGAATTACCTCGACGACAAGGCGGCACAGTACGGCCTGAACCCCATCGCCCTGGGTTTCTTCGGAGCCGCCTACGACTACAACAACATGCCCTGGTGGGCGAGTATGTTCATGAAATCAGCCAAGAAGGACCTCATGGCATCCGGCGCCAGGGAGACGAAGCCGGGCCTCTATGACTCGAGGGACTGGGACGCGATACGCGGTTGGGCGAGGGAACTAGCCGCCAAGGCGCGCTCAGGCTAGCATCCTGATAAGCAACTGAGTGCCCCTTTTTCCGTATGGTTAAGGTCCTAGGCATAGTTGGCAGCCCGCGCCGTGGCGGGAACACGGAGATTTTGGTAAAGACCGCGCTCGAGTCGGCGCAGACCGCCGGCGCAGAGACGGAGATGATACGCCTCGCCGAGAAGAAGGTCGGCCCCTGCGACGGCTGCGCATCCTGCGCCAAGACAAAGAAGTGTAAGTTCAACGACGACTTCGCAGAGGTCTTCGACAAGATGGCGGCCGCGGACGCGATCCTCTTCGCGAGCCCGAGCTACTTCGAGTCGGTCACGCCGCAGATGAAGGCGTTAATCGACAGGGCAGGCTTCTTCAACAACCGCGCCACGGGGAGGCACGCCTTCGACGGCAAGGTCGGCGGCGCAATGGCCGTCGCCTACAGGACCGGCCTCGCCACCACTTGGTGCCAGATGCTCATCTTCATACTCGCCCAGAGGATGATCGTCCCCGGCATAGCCAGCTTCCCCAACGCCGTCGCCAGCGAGCCAGGCGACGTCCTCAAGGACAAGGAGGGGATGGATAAGGCGAGGGAGATCGGGGAGGCCATGGCGAAGCTGGCCCAGAGGCTAGCCAAGACCAAAGACTAAAACCGCCTTTTTGCAGCTAATGCTAAACCATTTATCGCCTCCCCGCCCACCTCGTATCCGGTGACTGGTTCTGCGATACGACATACTCTTCGAGGGCGGGCACGTCGTTGACGGCTCGGGTAACATCTGGTTTAAGGCCGATGTAGGCGTCGTCGGCGACAGGATCGAGGCCATAGGCGACCTGAAGGGGGTCTCCGCGGCGAGGAAGGTGGACGCTAAGAGGCACATGATCGCCCCGGGCTTCATGGATATACACAGCCACAGCGACATCCCCCTACTCATCGACCCCCGCGTCGAGTCCAAGGTCTACCAGGGCATAACCGTCGAGGTGGTCGGTAATTGTGGGACATCCGCTGCGCCGATGAACAAGTCGGTCAAGGCTTACAGGGAGAAGTACGGGCGCGGTGGCGTCCCCGATGACTTCAAGCTCGACTGGGCAACGATGGGCGACTACATGGACCGCGTCGACAGGCAGGGCGTCGCTTTCAACGTGGCGACGTGGGTCGGCCATGGCACCGTCCGCCAGAACGTGCTCGGCTATGAGGACAGGGAGCCCACAGACGCGGAGCTCAAGAAGATGAAGAGGTTCGTCGACGACGCCATGAGCGACGGCGCCTACGGGATGAGCACGGGCCTCATCTACCCGCCGAGCGTCTACGGGAAGACACCGGAGCTCATTGAGCTCGCGAAGGTCTCCGCGAAGCACGGCGGCCTCTACGCGAGCCACATCAGGGGTGAGGAGGACTACTCCCTCATCCCCGCTGTGAAGGAGGCGATAGAGATCGGTGAGAAGGCGGGTCTCCCCGTTCAGATAGCCCACTTCAAGGCGAGCGGCAAGAAGGCGTGGGGGATGGTGAAGCAGAGCCTCGCCCTCGTCGAGGAGGCACGCGCCCGCGGCGTCGACGTAGCCTTTGACCAGTACCCCTACATAGCGTCGAGCACCGGACTCGCCGCAGTGCTCCCCCACTGGGCACACGAGGGGGGACCCGAGAAGATGATGGAGCGCCTGCGCGACCCCGAGCTCCGGAAGACGGATGTGGAAGGAGCAGAGGATCGACCGCGACTGGGACGGCGTCCTCGTGGTGTTCGCCAAGAATAACCCGCAGTACAACGGGAAGACCATCGCAGACATAGCGAAGGAGCAGGGGAAGAAGCCGCAGGAGGCGGCCTACGACCTTCTGCTCGCGGAGAACACGGTCGTCCCCGCCGTGATGTTCGGGATGTCGGAGGAGGACGTGAAGTACGTCATGAAGAGCCCAATCGGGATGGTGGGGAGCGACGGCTCCGCCATAAGCCCGAAGGGCATCCTCGGCATCGGGAAGGCCACACCCCCGCTACTACGGCACCTTCCCGCGCGTCCTCGGAAAGTACGCCCGGGAGGAGAAGGTGATCAGCATGGAGGAGGCGGTGAGGAAGATGACGAGCGCCCCC
This sequence comes from Candidatus Bathyarchaeota archaeon, assembly GCA_963769425.1. GTDB lineage: Archaea > Thermoproteota > Bathyarchaeia > TCS64 > TCS64 > UBA8941. Next base: position 447,029 of record CAVYLP010000006.1, read on the forward strand.
GCTCTTCGCCTCGGCCTCAAGGACCGCGGCCTCCTACGCGAGGGCTACAAGGCGGACGTGGTCGTCTTCGACCCCCTGACGGTGAAGGACGAGGCGACCTTCACGGACCCGCACAGATTCCCAACGGGCATCCCCTACGTCGTATGCAACGGCGTCTTCACCATAGACAAGGGGAAGCACACGGGGAAGCTCCCCGGTAGGATGCTCCGCAAGGGGAAGTAGCACCCGGAAACCGTCTTATCCTCGGGTGCGCCGTTTCTCACCGACAGGCCCCATGCCAACCAGAGTCGACTTCGACGACCGCCTCCTCGGCAGGATACACGGATGCCTCGCCGGTGTCGCGGTGGGAGACGCCCTCGGGATGCCGATGGCGGGCTGGACCCCCGCGGAGGTCAAGAGCCGATACGGGCACGTCACCGACCTCATAGCCCCGGCCCCGGACCACCCCCTCCACGGGAAGCTCCCCCTCGGCTCCATCACAGACGACACCCAGCTCACAATGGCCATAGTCGACATGATACTCGTTGACGGCGCCGTGAGCCGCCGAGGCATGGCGGACAGGATAGTGAAGTGGGTAACCGAGAACAACCTGCTTGAGACTCGGATACTCGGCCCTAGCACGAAGGCCGCGGTGCGCGACCTCATTGCGGGGCGCGACCCCTCGGAGACGGGGAGGATGGGCACCACGAACGGTGGGGCCATGAAGATTTCACCCATCGGCATCATCAACGTGGCACGCCCCATGGCGAAGCTCGTCGACGACGTAGAGGAGACCTGTATGCCCACCCACTGCACCGGCGTGGCGATAGCGGCCTCCGCAGCCGTGGCGGCGGCTATCTCCGAGGCGCTCAGGGCTGACTCAACAACAAACTCGGTCGTCACGGCGTCGAGGCGCGCCGCTAAGATGGGGGAGACACGCGGGGCCCAGCTCGCCTACCCGAGCGTCGAGAAGAGGATCGCGATGGCAGCACGGCTCGTCAGGGGCAAGACCCCGGAGAGGGCAGCGGAGGCTCTCTACGACCAGATAGGCGCGGACATCTCGAGCAGCGACGCGATACCCACCGCCATCGGCCTCTTCGCCGCTGGGGGAGGTGACCCGATGGAGACGATCACCCTCACCGCCAACATGGGGGGCGACACCGACACGATCGGCGCCATGGCGGGAGGAATAGCCGGCGCCTACACGGGCATCGACGCCTTCCCCAGACACATCATCGACACGGTCGAGAAAGTCAACCACCTCGACCTCGCCGAGAAATCGGTGCTCCTCATGGAGTTCGCGAGGCGGTACCTTTGACCATCGACATGGTGGCCGTCGGCGACTCCACAGTCGACATCGTCGTCCCCGTCCCCCGCTTCCTCAGGGGAAACGAGGACAGCCTCCACAGTTCAGGGCTGGAGAGGCACATGGGGGGCTCGAGCAACTACCTCATAGAGGCGAGCCGCCTCGGCCTTCGGGTGGGCGTCGCCGACGCCATAGGGGACGATGACCTCGGAGCCTTCTACAGGGCGGGCCTTGAGGAGGAGGGCGTCGACACCTCCCAACTCGTCGTCAGGGAAGGGGGTAGGACAACCGGCTGCCTCGTCCTCCTCACCAAGAGGGGGAGGCACGCCTACGTGGGGCTCGAGGGGGTCAGCGGGACCTACACGCCGGAGGAGCTTGACGAGGGCTACGTCTCTGAGGCACACTCCCTACTCATGTCCGGCTACCCCCTCGCTGAGGACCCGATATCCTCCGCGGTCGCCAAGGCGATGAGGACCGCGAAGAGGACGGGCAGACCCATATTCTTCGACCCCAGCCCCGTCGCCGACTCCATCCAACCCAAACTGCTCCGAGAAGCCGTGGCGTCGACACACACCCTCATCCTCAACGAGAGGGAGATGGGCCTCATCGCGTCCACCCTCAAGGTGAAGGCCAACGCGGACAGCCTCATCGAACTCGGCGCGAAGCGCGTCGTACTGAAGCGTGGGTGCGAGGGTTGCACGTTCCACGACAGATCTCGGTTTCGCGGATTACCCCGGGTTCAGGGTCCGCGTCGTCGACACTACGGGGGCCGGGGACTCATTCGACGCCGCCATCGTCTACGGGACCCTCAGGGGCCTGAGCGACGAGGACACGGCCACTCTCGCAAACGCCGCAGGGGCAGTGAAGGTGGGGAAGAAGGGCGCTGGGAGAAACGTGCCGACGCGGGCTGAACTGGTAGCCTTCCTCGAGGAGAGGGGGCTCCCACTAGCTTCTGAACTTTAGCCGCTCCTGGATTACGCGCGCGAAGTCGCTGCGCGTCACTATGCCGACTAGCTTCCCATCCTGGACGACGGGCAAGCGTCCGACACCCGCCTTCGCCAGCTTGATCAGCGCGTCCACCGCCGCGTCTCCGGGGCCTATGGTGACGAGGTTCTTCATACTCTTCATGACCTGGTCGACGCGTCTCTCGTCCCAGTGCTCTGGTCCGACCTTGCGCACGTCCTCGTCCGTGACGAGTCCGAGTAGCTCCCCATTCTTGACGACCGGGAAGCCGTGGTGCTTCGTCGGCACCAGAGCGTAGTCCTGTAGCTGCTGGAGGGTGAGGTCGGGCTCGACCGTCTTCACATCCTTCGTCATTATCTCGCCGACGGTGACGCCTGTGAGGGCCTGCGTGACACGCGTCTCGTTCATGCTCGCCTGGGCGCTGCTGTTGACGAAGAGACCGATGAAGAGGAGCCAGATGCCGTTGAAGTCGCCGTAGAGGACCGTGTCGAGGAAGCCGAGGCCGATGAAGCCGTAGCTGAAGACGCGGGAGACCGTTGTTACGGTGCGTGTCGACTTGAGTATGTCCTTGTTCCTCCCCCAGACTATGCCGCGCAGGACCCTGCCGCCGTCCATGGGGAAGGCGGGGATGAGGTTGAAGGCGGCGAGGACGAAGTTGATGTACCCGGCGTACTGGAGGACCGCGAGGACAGCGAGGGGCAGGAAGCCCCCGACTAGGTAGATGCCGTAGAAGACGACCCCGAGAACTATGCTCGTCAGCGGGCCAGCGGCCGCCATACGCAGCTCAGCCTGTGGGGTGTGCGCCTCCTCCGCCGTCTCCGATACCCCGCCGAGGAAGTAGAGGGTGATGCTGTTCACCTTGATGTTGAACCTCTGCGCCACGACGCTGTGGGCGACCTCGTGTATGAGGACGGAGATGAAGAGCATCGCCGCTGAGACGGCACCTACTCCCCAGTAGAAGACGTCGCTCTGCCCTGGGTACCCATATGGGAGGTAACCCGAGGCGAGTGACCACGCGAGCAGCGCGAAGATCAGGAACCAGCTGTAGTGGAGGCGAATGTCGACGCCGCTGAGGCGGCCCACCTTGAGAGACAACTAGATCACAGGGATTCGGTCGGAACCCGTTTTTAATAACCTTCTGACCGGGTAAAAGTTTCCTCGGTAGCAAAAACTAAAACACTCTCGGCACGAATAGTCTTGTGATGATAACCTGGGTTGGGATCGCCCTCGCTTCCTGCCTGCTCCTGCTCGCCACGGTAGGCGACTGCTTCTGCCCCGCCCCAGTCGACGATCCATATCGGGGACATCACCCTCACAGGGTCGCAGGTCTACGAGGTAAGGGGTGGGACACTGCGACAGAAGGGCAATATCTTCGTCGGAGACAACGCCACCCTGAGACTCGTCGACGCCGACCTTGAGTTCCTGAAGACCAACGTCGAGAACAAGCAATTCAACTTCACCATCTCGGGGCACGGCCACCTGATCCTGCAGAACTCGAGACTCAACCTCACCAACTTCTACTCCGTATCGGCCTCAGATGAAGCCGAGGTGATCCTCGAAGGCTCCAAGGCGATCATGTACGAACCCTACGGCTCAAACGGGTACCTCATCGTGGGGGGATTCACGCTCTTTGGTGACGCATCCATACAGGCCAGCGACTCGAAGATCGGGATGATTGACCTCAGGGACGGGTCATCGGCGAGTGCCACAAACACCCTAGTCGGGAGGGTGTACGAGAGGGGGAACGGCGGATATCGTCTCGATAACTGCACAGCGGAGTACCTCTTCTTCTGGCTACAGGACTCGACGGGCGTTGTAAAGCTGCGGGCGAGCGGGTTCGTCGGGCACTGGGACTCGAAGACGGATTCCACGGGGTTCCCATACAACGTGGAGTTGAGCAACACGACACTCCTCAAGGGCTTCTATCCCATGTTCAATAACTCGAACGTCACGCTAGTCGATTCCGACCTCTACGGGGTCGGCATCTTCTTCAGCGGACTCGTAATCGATAACAGCACACTCACGGAGATAAACATCGACCATGGCACGGCACTGGAGGTCAGGGACTCCACTATAGACTCGATCGATACGTGGAGCAGCGTCGTGCCCAGTCTGGAGATATCAGGGTCGCGCATCAGGTCGCTTATCTTCCCGACGCAGGCCCCCACCTGCATGATCGATGTAAGTGGGTCAAATATCGGAGACGCGGAACTCGAATACTACACCCAAGATGACATGAAGGGAATTGTATGGCTCCGTGACACGAGGTTCGGAAACCTGACCTTTAGTTATGGTCCTTTCGAGGTCCACGCTGTCAACGTCACAGTTGCCGATAGGTTCGGGTTCATCAACCAGTACATCCCCTCCGAACTCAAGGTCTCGGGTATCATCGTTTTCGGCCCCGGGTGCACATATGAGAGGGATGTGGATAGCCTAGACGCCTGGGTGAGGCGGACGTACGACATCTATGTGACGAGCGGCTCGGAGCCGCTCGCGAGGGCTAGCATCGAGGTGCGCGGGGTTAACGCCACGAGCAAGGATATGGAGACCGACGCCAACGGCTACGCCCACTTCGACCTAGTGTTCAGGGACAGATTCGAGCTGGTGAAGTCCCCCCAGCCTGGCGGGCCATATGCGATGAAGGAGTTCAACATGACGGCTCCCATCACCCTGACAGTCAGCCACGGCGGAGACATCTACGAGGCGGGAGTCGGGCTCCTGACAACCACACCCGTTGAGGTGTCATTTCCCGCGTACACGCGCCCCCAGAGGGAGGCGTTAGCCGCATTCTTCTCCGCGGCTCTCATCCTCCTCGCGACTTACGTTGTCTACTGGCAGAAGTTTGCTCGCAGGTCTTAAACGGGTTCGGGGCGATCTTACCCTGATCCAAGATGGCGAAGATCGTTAAGCGAAAGGACGCGCCCCGGCTCGAAACGGTTGCTGGGCGCCACGGCGAGATACTCATGGCGGGGGAGAAGTGCATGATGATGATCAACACGATCGAACCCGGCCTCCCCACGCCGCCCCACAGCCACCCCCACGAGCAGATAGGATACCTCCAAGAGGGGGAGGGTGACCTCTACATCGGCGACGAGATGATACACATAAAGGCCCAGTGTAGCTTCGTCGCTCCCGGCGGCGTCACTCATAACTTCGACGCCACGGGAAGCAAGCCCGCCGTCCTCATAGAGTGCTTCGCGCCCCCAAGGGAGGACTACCTAGAGCGCGTCGCCAAGGACGGCAAGAAAAAGAAGTAGGACTACTTCAGGTTATTCAGCATCCTGAAGTCCTCCTTGACTGTATTGAGGACGACGTGCGTGTTCGTCCTCTCGATGTCCGGCATACTGAGGAGGGCCTTCGGGAACTCGCTGAGCTCCTGCCTGTTCTTGAACTTCGCGACGACTATGCTGTCGATCTCGCCGGTGATGTCATAGACGGCGCAGACGTAGGGGAGCTTGCTGATGGCCTTCTGGACCTCTATGAGCTTCCCTCGGGCCACGGTGATCTCGATGATGACCGTGAGCTCGTATCCGAGCCTCTCCCAGTCGACCATGATCGTGTAGTCCTTCACGACCCCCGCGGACTCGAGTCGGCTGATGTGGTTGATCACCGTCGCCGTACTGACACCAATCGCCTTCGCCAGTTCCCTCTGGCTTCTCTTAGAGTCCCTCAGCAGCTCGCTGAGGACCTTCCGGTCTATCTCGTCTAGCATGAACATGGGCATCTCACCTTATCGCTTTGAGCTGTAAAAGTATACACGTGTATATGAAATTTATGATAAGTTTAATATATGTAGATGGTAGAAGCGGATTTCATTAAAGTTGTTGGTGATGTCATCTGTCCGATGAAAGGGGGTACGGGACGGCGGCCGCGATGACGGTCGCGATCATCTGGGGGCTGAGCTTCGTGGCGGCGAGCGTCGTGCTGACGACTCTCCCACCTGTAATACTTGCGGCGGTGAGGTTCCTCATAGCTGCAGCAATCTACGCACCAGTGGTACTCTGGGAGTACAGCAGGGGAAACAAGCCGACGATAGCGGACCTGAAAGAGCTCGCCGCCCTGGGCTTCCTCAGCATAAGCATCTACTTCTGGCTCCAGTATACGGGCGTCGCGTACGCCGGTGCCGGAGTCTCGGCTGTCATCGTCACGGGACTCATCCCAGTCCTGACTGGCCTCGCGGGCACGGTCATCCTGAAGGAGAGGTTCAACCTGAAAAAGGGCTTCGGGATAACCCTGGGCCTCGCTGGGGTTGTCCTGATCGCCCTCCCCAAGCTCCTCGTCAGCAACGTGGACTGGCTATTCTTCGTTGGTGTCCTTTGCCTCCTCGGCAACGCGGTCTGCTGGAGCCTATACTCCACTCTGAGCCGGAGGCTGATGAAGAGGATCGGGAAGCCCCTGATGGTCACAGCCTACACGACGTTCTTTGGGATGCTCTTCCTCCTCCCCATGAGCCTCACGGCTGATTGGGGGACTGTCTCCCTCCTCTCGTCGAGCCAGTGGTGGAGCATACTCTACCTCGCTGTCATCTGCAGCAGCGGAGGCTACTTCCTCTGGAACTACGCCCTCAGCAAGACTGAGGCGGTGAAGGCGACGACGTGGCTGTACCTCGAGCCTGTGGCGGCCTTCGTGGGCTCCTTCGCCCTCTTCGGCGTAGTGCCGCTACCTCTTACAATCCTCGGAGGGGCCGCGATCCTTATCGGGGCACTCTTAACAAGTCTATCCAAACAATAACTAAAAGCGAGTTTCACCTTTTTGCTATACATTTGTATAGGAAAATAGGGATAAGGTATATATTAATCGTCTAGGTAAAGCTATGATATGCCTAAGAGCGTTCTTACTCATCCTGACAGTATCGAGCCGATTATGGCTGAAGTGAAGAAGCGCGACATCCGATACATTCGTATAATCGTTGTCGACATGAACGGCATGCCGAGGGCCCTGATCATCCCCGAGTACGAGCTACCCACCGCCCTCCGCGATGGAATCGGGATCGACGGGTCGAGCCTCGGCCTCGTCCCGATCGAGCACAGCGACCTCACCGCCCACCCCGACCCGACGACCTTCATGGTCCCGATGTGGGAGACGCCCGGAGTCGCCCTAATGTTCACCTACCTCAGCAGGCCCAACGGCGCACACTTCGAGGGTGACTCCCGAGGCCGCCTCAGGTCCGCCCTCGACGAGCTCGAGGAGAAAGGCATGGGCCTCAACACGGGCCCCGAGCTCGAGTACTTCTACGTCCAGCGCCAGAACGGGGGCATCGTCCCCTACGGCGCGGGTGGCTACTACTACCTCCCACCCATGGACCCGACCGAGGACATGAAGCTGGAGACGATGATGTACCTCGAGGACGCGGGTTTCCAGCTCGAGAAGATCCACCACGAGGTCGGTATGGGGCAACAGGAGATCAACTTCCGATACGCAGACGCCCTGAAGACGGCGGACAACACCGTCCTCTACAAGCTCGTCGTAAAGACGGTCGCCGAGAAGCACGGATACCCAGCGACCTTCATGCCCAAGCCCTTCTGGGGGATGAACGGCTCCGGCTGCCACTTCCACCTCAGCCTCACCGACCTAAAAACGGGCAGGAACCTATTCGGTGACAGGGACAGCGACAACGGCCTCAGTAAGCTCGCCTACGGCTATATAGCTGGCGTGCTAAGCCACGCGAAGGCGATGAGCATGGTCGTGGCCCCGCTTGTCAACAGCTACAAGAGGCTAGTACCACACTACGAGGCCCCAGTCTACATCGCGTGGGGACTCGGCAACAGGTCAGCGATAGTCCGTGTACCGCAGTACCCGGGCGACAAGGCCAAAGTCACGCGCATCGAGTACAGACACCCCGACCCCAGCTGCAACCCCTACCTCGCAACAACAGCGATGCTCATGTCCGGCCTCGACGGCATAAAGCGGAAGGCGGACCCGCCGGGAATATTCGACGATAACGTCTACCACGCTAAGAACCTGGAGATGCTACCGGAGCACCTTGGGGACGCCGTCGACATCTTCGAGAAGGACAAGGTCCTAACCGATGCCCTCGGCGACTACATAAGCGGGACCCTCGTCAAGGCGAAGAGAGCCGAGTTCGAGGCCTACCTTAAGTACGTGGGTACGGACTGGGCTTCGAGCCGCCCACGCATCACCCCATGGGAGATAGACAGGTACCTGGTCACCTGCTAAACCTGCGGGGGCACCCCATCTCCTCGATCTTCGAGGGTAGGTCCTCAAGTTCCTCAACCATTCTACCGTACCACCTGTCGAGCATATCTCTTATCGATGCCCTGAGCTTCACGGGAGGCACGGCCATGTAGACATACTTGTACCCACCGACCCCGATTAGCTCCTCGTTTCTGGTTGCCAGCCCCTTCTCCACAAGCGACTGTAGCAGTCTCTGTGTTGTGGGGCGGCTCTTATCCAGCCTGTCTGCTACCTCCTGCACAGTCGTCTTCCCAAGCCCGGAGAGGGCGCAGTACGCCTCGACCTCCGAGGTCTTCACACCGAGGGCACACCTCATCAGGTCGTCCGCCCCGAGGCTGGGCGCGTTTATCAGGCTCTGTAGCTCCCTGAGAGACACATGTTCAATGATGTTGAACACCTTAAAATATCTTTATATCCGGCGCAAACCAACAAGAAGACGAAGAAGAATGGCGGAACATAAAACCGTCGAGGTAACCGACGACTCCTTCGAGGAGTTCGTCGCCAAGAACAAGATCGCGGTCATAGACTGCTGGGCAGCTTGGTGCGGCCCCTGCACCATGCTCAGCCCTGTTGTAGAGCAGCTCGCTGGCGAGTACACGAACATCACCTTCGGGAAGCTCAACGTCGATGAGAACAGGAAGGTCCCGATGAAATTCGGCATCATGAGTATCCCCACCCTACTCTACTTCAAGGACGGGAAACTCGCCGATAAGACACTCGGGGCACTCCCAAAGAAGATGCTTGAGGGCAGGCTCCAGCGGCTCACCGAATAGGCTCATATCTCGGCATTGAGGATATTTAAGAACCGCAATAATTCAAGCGATTTTATCAACTTTATAAAGACGTGGTTGAGACCACCGTCTTAGGCACTTTCTCTATGTGCTCATCCTGCTCAGCGACACGACGCTGAACCTAAAGTATCTTCTCCTTTAGCATCTTCAATAGCTTAAAACCCCAAACTTTGGAAGCTTTAGGTTGGTAACACAAGTCTGAACGGGAGGAAGACCAGCTTTTGATAACTGATTTTTTTCAAATATCATATGCTACAATGACAAAAGGAGCCTAAAAACTGTTTCTTTTCCACACACATTAAACACTTAATCGTATGGATTTTTTAATAAAAGTTAGGCCACGGGGCCGAGGGCGGCGAGAATCTCCTCGGTGGAGATTATGCCCCTAAATGGCTTCCCACCGATGATCAATGCGGGGACCGTCATGAGCCCTTGCTTCCTCGCCAACCCGATGTGGTCGGGAAGCGTGTAAACCACTACCCTCGTACTGGGGCGGAGTTTCATCACATGTGCCAAGTTCTCCGCCACTTGCTTACACTTGCCACAGAGGGGTATGCGGAAGAAGACTACGTCGGCCTCGACTGACATGTATCCTACTCCATCGCCTGCGAATAAATAAGCTCCTCATGAGCGCCTGAAAGTGTTTTATACGATCCCATCCCAAGCCAGTGGATAAGTCGGGGAATCTGATGCTTGAGCTAGTCGGCCTACTCTTAGCCTTCGTCGTCATCTTCGCGCTAAGGTTCAGGAACTTCGACTTCGCTGGGAGCATCCTCATCGCTGCGGGCATCATAGGGGTGACCTCGGGGAAGCCGCTCACCATCTTCGTCGGCGTCCTCTACGAGACGCTGGCGGACAAGACGACGTGGGAGCTATGTGCCGCGGTTGGGGTCATCACGATCTTCGGTTACACCCTTAAAGAGACGGGGCACATGACGGACCTCATCGAGAAGCTACGCAGCTTCCTCCCCAGCAGGGTTCTGCTTGCCCTCATACCCGCCCTCTTCGGGATACTCACCATGCCCGGCGGCGCTCTCATGTCCGTTCCCTTCAACGAACCGGAGGCAGACAGGCTCAAGCTCAAGCCCGAGTACAGGACCTACATCAATATCTGGTTCAGGCATGTCTGGTACTGGGCCTCCCCCATCAGCACAACAACGCTGCTCGCCTGCAGCATAGCGGGCATCGCCCTCCTTGACTTCATTAAGCTCAATCTCCCAATCTTTGTCCTGACCTGGATCATCGGCTTCGCTGTGACGTGGGCGTGGATAAAGGGCGAAAAGATCGCTGACGGCGGGGTGAGGGACTACAGGGGTAGCCTCGTCGGCCTCTCCCCAATACTCGTCACTGTCGCCCTCACCCTAGTCGGCGCCCCCATCTGGGTCGCGGTCCTCGTCGGGATACTCATGGTCGTGCTGATGAGGAGGGTAAATCCGAGGAGGGCCGTCGACTTCGTCGTGAAGGGGGTGAAGCTCGACATAGTCGCCGCAGTCTTCGCGACGCTGTTCTTCAGGTACATGGTTGTTGACTCGGGGAGTGTGAACATCCTCCTCGGGGACATACTCGGGCTGGGTGTGCCCCTGTTGGCGCTCTTCATAGTCGTCCCCCTCCTCGTCGGCGCGATCTCGGCGCAGCCCACCCTCGGCATCGGTATTGTGTTCCCAATCCTCATGCCACTCGTCGCCCCAATCAACGCCTACTGGATGACCATCATGTTCGCGGGGATAGTCGCGGGTTACACGGGCTCCCCCCTACACCTCTGCCTCATACTCACCAACCAGTACTGCAAGTCCGACCTCAACAAAGTCTACAGGTACCTGATACCGTCGCTGCTGCTGCTACTCGGCGTCGTAATCGTCTACCACGTCGCGCTGGGTGGCCTGTGGTAACGCCTTTAACCACCTCCGCCTGATTCTTAACCGGTCAGTTTGGGCGTCAACCTCACCCCGATAATCGAGAAGAGGGTCGTTACCCTCGACGACCTCCGGGGGAGGAGCTTCGCCGTGGACGGCTTCGTGGTTCTCCACCAGTTCCTCGCCCTGATCAGGGGGCGGGACGGGCAGCCACTGACGGATGCCACTGGTAGGACGACGAGCCACCTAGTCGGTCTCGCCTTCCGCACAACCCGTCTTATAGCTGACTATGGTATGAGCCTCGCCTTCGTCTTCGATGGGCGCCCACCCCAGCTCAAGAGAGCGGAGGTGGAGAAGCGCCGCGTGATCAGGGAGAGATTCGAGGAGGAGTACAGGGAGGCTGTCGCGGCGGGTGACTACAAGGCGGCGATGAGCAAGGCCGTGATGACGGGGCGCCTCACGGGTGAGGGGATAGTGGACGCGAAGAGGCTACTCGACCTCCTCGGAATCCCATGGGTTCAGGCCCCGAGCGAGGGGGAGGCACAGGCTGCCTACATGGCGGCGAGGGGGGATGTTTGGGCCTCGAACAGCCAGGACTACGACAGCCTACTCTTCGGCACCCCCCGCCTCGTGCGCTACATCACCATACAAGGGGAGGAGTGGCTCCCAAGCAAGGGGCGTGCTCGCAAGCTCCTGCCCGAGATCATAGAGCTCGAGCCATTTCTGTCAACCCTTAAGCTCACGCGGGGGCAACTCATCGACTTAGGGATACTCGTCGGCACTGACTTCAACCCGGGCATCAGAGGCATAGGGCCTAAGACGGCGCTCAAGCTCCTAAGGAAGCACGGGCGCCTAGAGGACCTCCCACCCGAGATCAGAGATCAGCTAACCCCAGATATAGACGCTATAAGGGATCTCTACATCAACCCACCCGCCACCGACAAATACAGCCTTGAAGAGAAGCCAGTGCAAGAGCAGGAGCTCATTAAGTTCCTCTGCGACGAGCGGAGCTTCAGCAGGGAGAGGGTGGAGACAATGATCACAAGGATGAGGGGGGCGCGCGGACAGAAGCGGCTTAGCGACTGGTTCGGGGGACCCTGATGGCCACCCCATTCTCCCGCCTCGCGGAGCTCTGCGGCGCCCTCGAGGCCACGACGAAGCGCACCGAGAAGACCCGCCTCATAGCCGAGTTCTTACGTGGCCTCTCTCCAAACGAGGTAGCGCCAGCTGTACTCCTTATTGTTGGCCAGGTCTTCCCTGAGTTCGACCCACGCACTCTCGAGGTAGGCTGGGGCACAATGAAGCGCGTCCTCGAGAGGACTAAGCAGACGACCCTTCTCAGGGGGAGCCTCAGCATACGCCGCGTCCACGAGGCCCTCAGTGAGATAGCGCAGACTAAGGGGTCCCAGTCTAGGAAGCTGAAGGAGCGGTTACTCGTCGGGCTCATCAGCGACGCGAGCCAGGGGGAGGTTGAGGTACTCGTCAAGATCATCTTCGGGGAGATGCGGATCGGGGTAAACGAGGGGGTGATGCTCGACGCCCTCGCCGAGGCAAGCGGCGCCCCGCTCCCACTCGTTAGGCGCGCCCTCATGCTCACGGGGAACCTCGGGGAGGTCGCCCTCGTAGCCGTTACACAAGGGGAGAAGGGGTTTGAGGGAATCAAGCCCGAACTATTCGTCCCTCTAAAGCCGATGCTCGCGGAGACCGCCGACGACCCGGAGGAGGCCATAGAGGAGCACGGGGGGCGCACCGTCTTCGAGTACAAGTTCGACGGCGCACGCGTCCAGATACACCGCCTCGGAGATGAGGTGAGGATATTCAGCAGGCGCCTCAGCGACGTGACCGAGAGCGTTCCCGACGTAGTCAACATCGTCCAGAGATTCCTCCCCAAAGTCGGGATCATAGTCGAGGGGGAGATAACCGCCGTCGGCCCCGGGGGGAAGCCCCTCCCTTTCCAGGACCTCATGCGCCGATTCACACGCGTACAAGACGTGGAGAAAGCGATCGAGCAGATCCCCCTCAAGCTCCATCTATTCGACGTCCTCTACCTTGACGGCACCCTACTCATCGACGAGCCCTACGAGACGCGCTGGGCCATACTCAGCAAGATCGCCCCGGTGGAACTGCTCGCGGAGAGGACGGTGACGAACAGCCCCGCGGAGGCGAAGGCCTTCCTGAAGGCTGCGATGAAGGCGGGGCACGAGGGGCTGATGGCGAAGCGCCTAGACAGTCACTACAATCCGGGGGCTCGGGGCAAGGACTGGCTCAAGCTCAAGCCCGCGGAGTCGGTTGACCTCGTTATCATAGCGGCGGATTGGGGCTCGGGGCGGAGGAGAGGCTGGCTGAGCAACTACCATCTCGCCGCCCGGGACGGTGACGAGTGGAAGGTGGTAGGCAAGACGTTCAAGGGGCTCACCGACGAAGAGTTCCGCTGGATGACGAAGCGGCTACAAGCCATCAAGGTGAGCGAGACAGACTACACAGTCTCGGTGCGCCCCGAGGTCGTCGTCGAGGTAACCTTCAACGAGGTCCAGCGCAGTCCCCACTACAAGAGCGGCTTCGCCCTCAGGTTCGCACGCATAACACGGATACGCAACGATAAGGGGCCGCTGGACGCCGAGACCCTCGACCAGATAAGGGCACACTACAAGAGGCAGTTCAGGGTTAAGGATCAGCTTTAGGAACCCGAGAAACTCCAATCAAACTGGGAAATGTTTAACTTCAACCTCTTTGGTCTTTCTCAACTCACTGTCCGTTGTAAGGAGCAGACCATTCACTCTCTTTGTTAGGGTCAGAGCATAGCAATCGGCCAGAGATAGATCGAGTTCTCTCCGGCACTTTTCAAGACCAGCGAGCCGATCCAATCCAGGGTCATTCACAACCTCGATTTCGCTCTCGATCACCATGTTATACCGGGTATCGGCAGTCTGCCTCCCGAGGGTTTGACACGTCTTGTAGTAAAACTCAGCGAGGTTGATCCCTGCGACGTGTCCGAGGGCTTCTCCCTCACTGATCCTTTTGAAGTACGGTAGGACCCGCTCGTCCCTCAGGAAAAACAGGTTGAAGACCCCTGCGTCGAGGACTATGTTATTCCTCACGGGCTTCCCGCCTGTGTTCCTCGTTTAATTCACGGACCGCCTTTTTGATCTCCTCGGCATGCGCCTCATCTATCCCGTAATAATCGATGAGTCTCTTCTTTGGGACTAAAAGGACATATCCCTCCTCTTCGACGAAGCTGACCTTGTCTCCCTCCTTGATGCCGTATTTTCGCATTATCTTGGCTGGGATGGTAACCATGCTCCGACTGGTCACCGTGGCGGTCTCGGTCATACTTTACCATGAATAGAGTGGAAAACCATGCATTTATTCATTTGCATGGTATTTTTATCGCTGCATGGTTTTATGCTAATTGCATTGACCTCCACATAGGCGGTGCAAAGAAGTCTTAATCCCCTCGTGGCGTTGTTTAGAAGCCGTGAAGCTCGTTCTATTCAGGGAATCGGAAGAAGAGGTGTGCCCCGGTCTCATCACGGACCGCGGCGTCGTGAACATCTCGCCGGCTGTTCAGCCGGGATGCACCCCCGAGCAGACGATGGAGGGCATAATAAACTACTTCGACTCGCTGCGGCCGAAGCTCGAGTGGCTCGCCACGGAGGGAAAGGCTACGCCTCTGGACAAGGTGCGGTTGCTCCCCCCACTTCCCAGGCCGGGGAAGATACTCGCCTGCATCGCCAACTACTGGGAGCATGCACAGCGTGAGCCCCGGCAGCTCAACATGTTCCTAAAGAGCCCCGACGCTGTCGTGGGCCCCGGGGACACCATCAGGCTCCCCGACTTCACGGAGCCTTGGGAGTTCATGCACGAGGCCGAGCTGGCTGTAGTCATCAAGGGGCCGGCGAAGATGGTGAGTAGGAAGGACTGGCGGAGCGCCGTCTTCGGCTACACCTGCCTGATAGACGTCTCCGCCCGAGAGCAGGGGAGGAGGACGTGGAGGGCGGGGAGCTGGCTGGGGAAGAGCTTCGACACCTTCGCCCCCATCGGCCCATGCATCACCACGGCGGACGAGATACCCGAGCCAAACGACCTCATAGTAAGGTTCTGGGACGACGGGCAGCTCCGCCACAACTACAGCACAGACGACATGGAGCACCGAGTCCCCGAGCTAGTCGAGTTCGCATCGAAGGCGATCACCCTCAACTCGGGGGACCTCATCTCCTGCGGCACTAACCACGAGGGGCTCGGTGCCCTGCAGGACGGGGAGACGGTAGAGATTGAGATCGAGAAGATCGGGCGCATGTCCCTGAAGGTGGAGGACCCCCTCAAGCGGAAGTGGGAGCGCGGCGTCTACATGGGCGCCGACTCCACGAACCCGGAGGCGGTGAAGAGGAACCGCCCACAAACGGGCTGACTAGAACTGCTTGAGCGGTGGCTTGAGGTCGAGCGGGATCGGAGGCTTGTACTTCCGCCCCGCGAGGCGCGTCTTGAACTCTGCCTTAACGTCCTTGAGAAGTTTCGGCTTGGTCATAAGGTCGAGTGCAGTGCCCGCCATCGTCTTAGTTGCGAACAGCAGCCCCTTGTGCCCGATGCTCATGCCTCCCTGGGCGGTGAACTGCCAGCTGTGCCCGGGAGTGCCGAGCATGCAGGTGACGGTGCTGAACTCCTTCGTCGGCGTCACCCAGCTAACGTCGCGAGACGTCGGTGCTGCCTGCTCCGACCTCCCCCGCCTGATAGTCGTCGAGGATACGCTCGTCGAATAGCTCGTCGACGAGCTTCTCCCACCCGGGGCGCTTGCCCTTGCGGAGCCCCTCCTTCTTCTGGGCGGGGTCGATGCTCTTGTTCATCTCCTTGGCGAACTTGAGGTCCGCCTCGTCGTGCTTGGGGGCGCCGACCTCGCGCATGTTGGCGACGATGGTCTCGCAGAGCTTGCCGTTGGGGAGCTCGTTGTAGCATCCAGTGAGGAACTCGACCTTGTGGGTCGTGCGCGCCATCTTGTCCGCGCCGTCCGCGATCTGGAGGACCCAGTTGTAGATGGGCTCCATCTGCTCGCGCTCGGGGGCGCGGACGTAGTACCAGACGCGTGCGTAGGCGGGGACGACGTTCGGCTGGCCTCCGCCGACCTCGGTGACGTAGTGGACGCGGGCCTTCTCGATGACGTGCTCGCGCATGAAGTTGACGCCGTTGCTCATGAGCTCGACCGCGTCGAGGGCGCTGATGCCGTTCTCGGGGTCACCTGCCGAGTGTGCGGTCTTGCCGTAGAAGTGGACCTTGAAGCTGTTCATGGAGTTGCTGCTGCCGGTGCCCGCGGTGTTTGCGGAGCCGGGGTGGTGGCTGATGCAGGCGTCGACGCCGTTGAAGAGGCCGTGGCGGGTCATCCAAACCTTGCCGACGAGGGTCTCCTCGGCTGGGCACCCGTACATCTTGATTGTGCCCTTGATCTTCCCCTCCTCCATCGCGGCCTTCATCGCGACCGCCGCGGTGAGTGCGGTTGTGCCGTGCATGTTGTGGCCGCAGCCGTGGCCAGGAGCACCCTCCTTGACCGGCTCCTTGTAGGGGACGGCCTTCTGGCTGAGCCCCGCGAGGGCGTCCAGCTCACCCATTAACCCGATGGTTGGACCACCCTCTCCGTTGCTCCAGGTCGCCACGAAGGCTGTGGGCATGTCCGCCACGCCCCTGTCGACCTTGAAGCCCTTCTTCTCGATCCAGTCGGAGAAGAGCTTGCTCGTGTTCGTCTCCTGGAGGCCTACCTCGGCGTACTCCCACGCCTTGTTGCTGATCTTTATGATCTCCTTCTCGTTCTCTTCCACCCAGTTGAAGGCTTTTTGCTTGGACAAATCAATCGGGATTATCTAGCCCTGTTTAGGGTATAAAACCAGCGACGGACTATATCCCACGGGAAACGCTAACGCGGCCACCATAGTAGCACTACATAGGCAGTGCCTCCTGCCCAACACGCTTTTAAATACCGCCGAAGCAATCCCCACAGGTGAAGAGAGGAATGACGCACCTCCAATATCTACCGGCGGAGTCGAAGACCTCCGCAGACTCCTTCTAAGGACCCTAAACGATAACCAGCTACTCATACTCAGCAAGGTAGCATCCAACAATCGACCCCTAACGGGACTCCTCATAAGCCTCTCAAGGGAGACTGGTATACCCCTGTCAACCCTGAAGTTAAACGCCCGCATCCTCCGTGAACTCAACCTCATCAGCTACGGCTCGGTAGGGGAGAAGCGCCAAGCCGAGGTCGAGCCCGTTGGAAGCCTCATCCTAAGACTCATGGACGCCCCCGAGAGCGCTAAGATCAGGCTCTACGATTAGCTGCACCCACCCTTCAGCCCACCGTAAACCCTCACTCATTTAAGCCTGTGAAGCCACCTAGAGATCATTCTCGGTGGATGAGAGCATGGGCGAGATAAAGATACTCCTGGGCTTCGAAGTCGGAACCGGCAAAGAGGTACACATGAGCCTCCACCACACCGTTATAACGGGGATGACACAGCTTAGCGGCAAGACCACCACCCTTGAGGCCATCATCAGCCGCGCTAACAGGCGCGCAATCGCCTTCAAGACGAAGCGGGGTGAATCCGGCTTCAACAGCTACCGCGAGATACCCCCATTCTTCGAGGAGAGAGCCGACTGGCAGTACGTGTCAACCCTACTCGAGGCCGTCATGCGGGAGAAGATGAAGTTCGAGCGCCCCTGGATAATGAAGGCCACGCAGGGCACCAAGAGCCTGCGCGAGGTCCTCGAGAACGTCCAGATGCTCCGCTCCGAGGCGACCAAACAGCTTCCAGAGAACGTCTATACCGCCCTCGAGGAGTACCTCAAGATCGTCGTCCCCCAGATAGAGAAGTTCAGGTTCAGCAAGACCCTCGACATCATCGACGGCATTAACGTCATGGACCTCACCGAGATGACCCTTGAGCTCCAAGGGCTCGTCATCCAGAGTACCATGGAGTACGTCATCAATAACCTCCACGAGACCATCCTTATCGTCCCCGAGGCCTGTGAACACATCCCCCAGGGTAGGAACACCCCCGTCAAACTATATGCCGAGACCTTCATCAGGAAGGGCGCCGCAATCGGCAACTACCTCTTCATAGACAGCCAGGACATCGCCGGCATCGACAAGATGCCCCTCCGCCAATGCAACAACTGGATACTCGGAAGGCAGCGCGAGGGCCACGAGGTGGAGAGAGTCCGCGAGCAGATCGGGAGGAACAAGATAGACGCCGAGGAGATCAGGACCCTGCCCCTCGGCCACTTCCTCGCCATCCTCGGCGACGATGTGAAGAGGGTTTACGTCCTCCCCGCTGGGGTCCCCGCAAAGATTGGGCGCCGCGTCGCAATGGGAGAAATGGCCGTCACAGACGCGGGCAAGTACATGAACAACCCCTCCCCCGAGGAGGAACAAGCACCGGGGGCACAGACGGGCATCCGACGCTTTCTCCCCGCTCCAGGAGGCGACCGCGCCCTACGCCGAGTCGAGGAGTTGGATATGAAGCTCGCTCGAAGGGACAACGAGTTCTCCCTACTCCGAACGGAGGTCGATGGGCTCCGCAAGGAACTCATAACCAGCACCGCGAAGCTGGAGCAGCTCATGAGACAGCAGGAGACCACTGAGCAAAGGGCCGCAAAGAGCCAGGTGCCTGCCGTCCGCCCAGGCTTCACCATCGACGACCTGAACCAACTCATAGATCAGCGTATGCACCAGATAATCCAGTATGATAAGCCCACCGTATTCACACAGGTCGACGTCTCTGGGAGGTTCAAAGAGGTCATAAGGGAGCGCTTCGTCCGCGAGCTCGGCCTCAGAATCAGGGCCCTCCCCCCGTCCACGATACACGCGGCGATGGTTGTACATGAGAGGAAAGGCATCAAGAGGGGAGATCTCTACAGCTTTCTCCACGGAGGCAACGGTAGGATAAACGACGACTTCTACGCCGAGCTCCAGACCCTCGAGGACGCTCGCCTAGTAGTCTACAGCAAGGAGACGGGCATTATCCATTGGGCCCTCGGAGAGTACTTGAAGAGGGAACTCGGCGCCATCTACGACGAGGCCGCGGTAAAACAGGCGGAGGACTACCTCGCCAGTCTACTGCTCCCGGCTAACTGACCCTGTGGTCGTAGTCCATGTCCGGCGTCTTCACTGGGCGGGTGACGAGCGTACCGTCCTCAATGCTCCACTCCCGGAGCCCAGCATACTCGATACCGTTTTCCTCAAGTATCTTACGCGCCGTCTCTCCCTCGTTGGAGGGGACGTAGACGAAGAGCTTCTTGAATCTCTCACCCATCCCCGTCCTCTCCGATAGTAGCCTCCACTTCGCCACGAGGTCGGGGGTGACCTCCATCTCGACCTCACCGATCTCCCGAATGTTTCCGTCTGGGTTTAGGACGACGACGCTCGGGTAGACCTTCCCCTTAGGGCCATCGACAGCGTAGTTCCTCTCCCGGCTCGTGTTGACGATGGTGCGCCTATCCTCGTCCCACGTCGTTTGGTCTATGAAAGGGAACCTCGTGGCCCCTATTATCCTCGAAATCCTGCCCCTGAGTACGTCCTTCGGCGGGAGCATGAGGGATAGTTGACCGCCCCACTTATGATTTCTGCGCCGAGTGCTCCCTCGCGTAGTCGTCCATCGCCCTCTGGAGGCGGCGCTCTATCTCCGCCTCGACGGCGACGCGGTCAACCTTCCCCATGCCCGTCAGGGGGAGGCTGTCCACGATGTCAATTCTCCCCGGGACTTGGTAGGGCTGGAGTCTAGCCCTGCACAGTTCAACGAGCCTAGCTTGAACACCCTCAGGGTCTAGGCTCTTCTTCAAAACGACGAGCGCCTGGATGTCGGTGTTGCACCGCAACGGATCAGGAGCTCCGACCGCCACCGCGGCCTCGACGTCTGGGCTGCTGAGCAGGACATCCTCGACCTCGACGGGCCAGACGGTGTGCCCAGCGGCGACTATTCGATCCCTCATGCGGCCCATGACGTAGAGCCAGCCCACTTCGTCGACGTGGACCACGTCACCGGTGTGGAGCCAGCCGTCGACGAGAACCCTCGCGGTCTCCTCGGGCGACTTCCAGTATCCTTTCATTATCTGGGGGCCGCGGACGAAAAGCTCCCCCGCCTTCCCCGGTGCGACCTCAATCTCCCCGACCTGCGTATCCACGACCCTTACCTCAGTGTCGGGGTAAGCCATGCCCGCGCTCAGGTAGTTTCGCTCCCCCTCGATAGGTGTGGCGTGGGTCGCCGGGCCGGCCTCGGTAAGGCCGTAGCCCTGGTAAAATTTCGCACCTGTAACTGCCTCGAACCTCTTCATCAGGTCCGGTGAAATCGAGGCTCCCCCGCTCGAGGCCGTCGTGACACTGCTTAGGTCGTAGCTTCCGAGTCTGGGGTGTTCGAGTATCTCGGTGACGAATCGCGGGATTAGGGGCATGTGTGTGACCCTATGCCTCTGGACGGCCTCTAATATCGCCTCCGGCTTAGGGTTGGGGACGACGACAAGTGTACAGCCGAAGCTCACCGCCTCGTTCATGATGTTCAGCCCGTAGCTGTGGAACCAGGGGACCGCGCAGAGGATGAGGGGCCACCCCTCGGGCTGAGGCTTGGCGCTGTAGCCCCAGCCCCTGAGCCAGTAGTAACTCTGGAGGGCGTTAGCAACAAGGGCGTAGTGGGTGAGCATCACGCCCTTCGGCTGCCCGGTTGTCCCGGATGTGTACAAGATAGCGGCGACGTCCTCCTTCGAGTCGACTAGGATTGGCTGTGCGGCACCCCCAACAATCAACTCGTCAAACCTCAGCGCACCAGCTGGGGGCTTCCCCCGGTACACCAACCCGCTCAGGAACCGCATGTGCACGGGCGCGTACTCCGCCGCCTCGGCGATTATCACTTTACCCGAGTAGTCCTTCGGAAGCCTATCCATCAGCCTGTCGAGGCCGACGAGGACCTTGCAATCCGTCTCCGTGAGTTCTCTGCCGATCTCCTCGACAGGGTTGAGGGGGTTGACGGGGACCACTATGGCCCCAGCGGCAAGTGCACCGTTGAAGGCTATTAGGAACTGAGGGGTGTTCGCAAGCAGAAGCCCGACGCGTTCACCCTTGGCAACTCCCAGACGCTTGAGGTGGCCTGCGAATCTGAGTGCCTTCCCCCATAACTCAGAGTAGGTGACGCCGTTGCCGAGGTAGAGCGCCCCGACCCTCCCCGGGAACTTCCTAGCGCTGTTCTCTAAGAACTCGTATAGGGACATCTCTGGGTACTCGATGCTCCTAGGCACGCCTGGGGGGTAGAACCGGGCCATCAAGTTACGGGATGCAAGCGCCGAGCCTATAAATTCGCCCCCGAACCAGTTTTAACGCGGCAAGCGGATCGATGTAGCATGGCAGGACTTAACCTCGAGGGAGTCTACGTCCCCAATGTCACGCCATTCGACGAGAAGGGGGAGATACAGTACGACGCACTCGGCGAGCTGATCGAGTACTGGATAGGCGCCGGCGTATCCGGGATAGTCGCCAACGCGAGCACTGGCGAGTCCCCGTACCTCAGTAGGGAGGAGCTGACCAGTATGCTTGGCTTCGTCCTCGAGAAGGTGGACGGGCGAGTGCAGGTCATCGCTGGCACGGGAGCCATGGCGACGAGGGAGACGATAGAGTTCACCCGGGACGCAAAGAACGCAGGCGCCGGGGGTGCCCTCATCACTACGCCCTACTTCTACCGCCCGAGCGAGGAGGAGCTTTACCGCCACTACGCCGCGGTCCTCTCAGCCGTCGACCTCCCCTCTATAATCTACAACGTTCCAAAGTTCACCGGCTATAGCATCGCCCCCAAAACGATCGCTCGGATCGCCGATGACTGCAGCGACCTCGCCGGCGTCAAGGACAGCAGCGGGAGCCCCGGCAACATGGCGGAGATAATCCGACTGTGCGGCGACAGGATAGCCTGCCTCAGCGGGGCGGCGGACATGTTCCTCCCGACCCTCAGCCTCGGCGGGAGGGGCGCGGTCCTCGCCATAGCAAACGTCGTCCCGGGGACCTGCGTCGAGCTATACAAAGCCTTCCGAAACGGTGACATAGCCACGGCTGGGAAGAGGCAGAGAACAGCCAGCCACGTGAATAACGTCCTCGTAGCCAGTTTTCCACAGGTCGCGGCCATCAAGTCCGCCCTCAACCGCATGGGATACGGTGCAGGTGCCCCGCGGCAGCCGCTCCTCCCCCTGAACGAGGCTCAGGAGAAGGCCGCTGCCGAGGCCTTGAAAAACACGAAGCTATACTAAGAACTAGGTTTTTTTTCGGTCAACGACAGTATGACCGTCACAGCCAGCGAGAGGGGTATGCTCACAATACCAGGGTTCTCCAGCGGGAAGATCGCTGCAGCCCCCATAACGGTGGGACTCAGGATTATCAACAGGATCGAGGATGCGAGCCCTGTCCAGATGCCCGCAACGATGCCGCGCTCCTTCGCCCCCTTCCAGAAGATGGTGCACAGCAGCGCTGGCAGGTTCGCTGACGCTGCGATGGCAAAAGCAAGTCCGACGAGGAAGGCGACGTTCTGCCCCTTCGCAACTATTCCTAACGCGATAGCTAGTATCCCGACCCCCACAGCCGTTATCTTCGATATGCGAAGGATAGTCGCGTCACTCCGCTCTTTCCCCAGGTACTCAGTGTAGATGTCGTGCGCTATCGCCCCGGCTGCGGCCATGATCAACCCGGAAACGGTCCCGAGTATGGTCGCGAAGGCTATGCTGCTGATGAGGGAGAAGAAAACCTCACCGCCTATGAAGTTGGCCAGCAGAGGGGCTGAGAGGTTCTGGTTCGTCGCGTCGTATGTGCGGAAGTAGTTCGCGCCGAGGCCGAGGAACAGGGTGAGGATGTAGAAGACGCCTATCGCGCCTATGGCGACGACGGTGGACTTTCTAGCGTCAGCCGGCGTTGGCACAGTGTAGTACCTAATCAGGACATGGGGTAGAGCCGCTGTCCCGAGTATCAGCCCCATCGCTAGGCTTGCGAAGTCCGTCGGGTTATGGTACTTGAGCCCCGGTGAGAGGAAGACATCCCCTGTCACAGTACCCCCGCTCGGCAGCAGGACGCTCTGGTTGTTGAGGATGCTCGTGATGAAGCTTATCGGGTCCTTCCCAGCGACGACGAGTACGCCGATGGTGAGGCCGAGCGCCGCGAGCAGAAGCAGGAACCCCTTGATGAACTGGACATAGGTCGTGGATACCATCCCCGCCGTGGCCACAATCAGGATGACCAAAGCGCCGACGATGACGACCCCCACTTCGTATTGGAACCCGAGCAGGGGTTGGACTATACTCCCCGCCCCAACGATCTGAGGGATGAGGTAGAAGATGCTCACAACCAGCGTGCTCACCGCCGCGGCGAGCCTCACCCTCTTGCTCTTGAAGACGCTGACTAGCGCATCACCGAATGTGTACTTGCCCATCCGTCGGAGCGGCTCGGCGACGAGTAGGAGCGCCACGACCCACCCTGCGAGGAAACCGATACTGTACATGAAGCCGTCGAAGCCGGAGAAGGCGATCAACCCGGCTATACCGAGGAAGCTCGCCGCGCTCAGGTAGTCACCGGCGAAGGCGATGCCGTTCATCAGCCACTTGACGCCTCCCCCCGCGACGTAGTAGTGGCTCGATGTCTTTACGCGCCTCGCTGCCCAGAAGCTGATGGCGAGGGTAATCCCGACGATGATGGCGAAGAGCATGAAAGCCAACGGGTGGAAACTGTAATCCAACTCACGACTCCTCCGTCTTCCCCGCGAACCAGTTGTAGAGTAGGGCGATCACGATCGCCGAGATGATGATCAGCATGCCGCTGACGACACCGAGGTTGAGGCCGCCGAGCCTCAGCGTGAGGACGCTCCTGAAGAACGTCCCCGCCAAAGTGAAGAGGGTATAACCAACGATGTAGACGGCGAAGAGGGCCAAGCCAAAGCGGAACTTCCGCCTCTCCGCTTTATGTCTAGCCATGGAATCATCTAAACGGTCATCAACCATACAAAGCACCATTAGTACAGTAAATACTCTAAAGACCATTTATCACCGAGTTGGCGTAAAGAACTTTCTCCCATCAGCGGCAATCGTCAGAATATTCATCGCCAAATAACACCCTACAAAACCATGAAACAGAGCATCGCCGAAGTAATGGGAGGCTACGAGATCGCGGACCAATCTCACACCTTCGAGGAGGGGATGTATCTCATCGCCCTACCCCCTCAAGATCGGTGAAGGCACAGGCTCTTCTAAAAGGGCCATCGCCCTCGCCCCCAGAAACCCTACCCATAAATGAGAAGCCTCCGAATCTAACTTAAATCCCGATACCCCTAGGATAGATCGAGGACAATGTTCGACCCCGTTTTCAGCAAGGTGCTAGTCGCATACGACGGCTCAGACGCATCCAAGAGGGCTCTCGACCACGCGGCTAAGATGGCGGCCATGTTCGAGGGGGAACTCATCATACTCACGGTCGTCCCGAAGGTCTCCGTGCCCGTCTACTCCAACGCTGAGCTCGGCGCGCAGGCGATGGACATCGCCAGCCTCCAGGAGCGTATGCGCGAGAACTACGGCCAGTCGATAAAGAAGGCAGAGGAGGAGATCCATGGTTTATACCCCCACCTCAAAGTCGACACCATCCTCACGGAGGGGAGACCCGCCTCAATCATCGTCTCCGAGGCGGACAAGCAGGGCGTCAGCCTCATAGTGATGGGGAGCAGGGGACTCGGCGGGATCACGGGGTGGATACTCGGAAGCACGAGCCGCCAGGTCGTCGACCTTTGCACCAAGGCCATCCTTATAGTAAAGTAGGCCCCCCTTTTTCACCCACGCCTCTACGGTAACCTTTAACACACTCGCCAACGGGATACAATACGAAAACCGATGGTCCTAGAGAAGCTCGGCTCTAGTCTCTACGACGCACTACGTAAGGTCATAAAGGCATCAGTTGTAGACGAGGCCCTGGTCAAGGAACTGATCCGAGACTTCCAGCGAGCACTCCTGCAAGCCGACGTAAACGTCGCCCTCGTCATGCAGCTAAGCCAGAACATCGAGAAGAGGGCGTTAAACGAGGAGCTCCCACCGGGCATAAGTCGCAGGGAGCACGTCGTCAAGGTCGTCTACGATGAGCTGACCAAGTTCGTCGGCGAGAAGCAGGACGACATAAAGATCGTACCCGGTAAACAGAACATCCTGATGCTCGTTGGCATCCAAGGCTCGGGGAAGACGACTACGGCGGGTAAGCTCGCCCGCTACTACCAGAAGAGGGGCCTCAAGACGGGGCTCATCACCTGTGACACCTTCCGGCCAGGCGCCTTCAACCAGCTGAAGCAGATTTCAGAACAGATCAAGGTCGACTTCTACGGCGAGCTTGATAGCAAGGATGCCGTCTCTGTCGCGAAGCACGGCGTGGACCGCTTCAAGTCGTACGAGGTCGTCATCCTCGATACCTCGGGTCGTCACAAGGAGGAGAAGGGGCTCATCGAGGAGATGCAACAGATCGCCGCAGCGGTGAAGCCCCAGGAGATAATCCTCGTCCTCGACGGCACCATCGGGCAGCAGGCATCCTCTCAGGCCCAAGCATTCATGGAGGCGACTCCCATCGGCAGCATCATCGTCTCCAAACTCGACGGCACAGCCAGGGGCGGAGGCGCGCTCAGCGGCGTCGCCGCCACGGGCGCCCACATCAAGTTCATCGGTACCGGCGAGAAGATCGAGGACATAGAGCCATTCGCACCAGGCCGCTTCGTCGGCCGCCTACTCGGAATGGGGGATATAGACGGACTCGTCGCCAAGGTCAAGGAGGCCGAGATCCAGCCCAGCGAGAAGGACGTCCGCCAGATGATGAGCGGGAAGTTCAGTCTACAGGACATGTACGACCAGTTCGAGGCGATGAGCAAGATGGGCCCCATCCAGAAAGTCCTAGGTATGATCCCTGGGATGAGCTACCAGCTCCCGGAGGCCGACATGGAGAAGGCCGAGGAGCGCCTCGAGAAGTGGAAGGTCATAATCAGGAGCATGACCATCGAGGAGAAGGAGGACCCGAAGGTCATCAACTCAAGCCGCATGAAGCGCATCGCCCGTGGCTCGGGCACCACCGAGGCCGACGTTAGGGAGCTGATCAAACAGCATGAGAACATGAAGAAGATGTTCAAGCAGCTCAAGGGGAACCGCCGCCTCAGGAACATGCCTATGAAGATGTTCCAGAGATAGACTACCTGAGAAGGCCCCTCTTCTCCAGCTTCTCGACCACCTCGGGAAGATCCAGCGCCTCCAGCGTCTCCCTCCGTTGTAGTCCCGTCCCCGGGTCCCAGCCATGGAGGGTGTAGTACTCGTCGAGCATCCTCTCCCACTTCTCGTGGTCGATGCGCTCCCCCTTGTAGGGCCCAGACTTCACCGGCTCCTCCCAGAACCTCTTCGGTGGATGGTCATCCCGACGGGTGAACCCACCGTGGAGCACGTTGAACGCCTTCTCGAGGTTGACGACCTGGCGCCCTATCCTCATGAACCGGTCGACTGATATGTCCATCCCCGTGAGACTGCTCGCCAGTTCAGCGACGTATTTCGCCGCGTCGGGGGCGGCCTTCGTCTCCCAGGATAGGAGCCCATTGTTGTAGAGGCAGGTCCCCGTCATGTCGACTATGGCTTTGAACTGTTCCTGCATGTGAACGCCGTAGGGGACGCCCTCGTAGCTGAGGAACTCCTCAGGGGTGAAGCTGTGCGTCGCGCCACGTAGGTGGCGCCCGGCTGATGCTGAGGTGACGACGCCGAAGCCCCACCCCTTGGAGATGCGAATGCCGTCGACGGTGTCCTGTCCCTTTATATGGAGCGCGAACTCCTCCGACCCCTTGCCCAGCCTCTCCGCCGCGGCTTTGACGCCGTCTGCGAGCAATTCACCGAACCCCTCCCTGTACGCGATCTTCTCTATGAGAGCCAGACACGGCGTCGTGGTTGCCCCACTTAAGCTCCAAACCATCGGTGTCCTTCTTCGTGAGAAGCCCTTTCTCGTAGCATTCGAAGGCCCAAGCGATGACGACGGACACGTTATCCCCGTCGAGCCCGAGCTGGTTCGTCCGCAGATGCGCCTTGATCGCCGCCTCGGGGTTGGAGCAGTCCACCCGTGTGCAGAAACTGTTGCTGCTGTTGTTCCACCACCCCTCCCCCTCGATCGCGTATGGACCATCTGGCACGAGCATCCACGGCATGCAGCCGACTGGGCAGCCGTAGCAGGCGAGTATCTTCGTCCTGTACTTCTTCATGGCGTCGCCGGAGACTAGCTTGATCTTCTCGGGGTCCCAGTACTCGTCCTGCCCGTTCCGTACGGGGCGGAAGCCGGCCTCCCACGCGGGGCTGCCGTAGTAGCTCTCGACGCCGTAGTAGCCATCGACGCGGTACTTCGCCGCCTTCGGGAACTGCTCAATCTTCTCCCTAGCAGCATCAACCGCTTTGATGAACCTCTCCGGCTCCGCGATGGCTATCGACTGTGTGCCCCTTGCGGCGATCGCCTTGAGGTTCTTGGAACCAAGGATTGCGCCGATGCCCGAACCCCCAGCGGCCTTCGACCTGTCGGATATGACGCAGGCTGACTTGACGAGATTCTCGCCGGCGGGGCCGATGCCTATTACGCGTACCTCGTCGTCGCGCTGCTCCGCCCTGATGGCGCGCTCGGTCTCCCAAGTCGTCTTCCCCCAGACCCCGTGGGCGTCCCTCAGCTCCGCATCCCCCTCGTTCAGCCAGAGGTAGACGGGCTCATCGGCGCGCCCCGTGAATACCAGTGTGTCGAAACCCGCGTGCTTCATCTCCGCACCGAAGTGTCCACCGCAGTTCGCGGAGCCGACGCCCCCCGTGAATGCGTTCTTTGTGTCGATGGATATCCTGCTCCCGAACGGGGACAAGGTGCCGACGAGTGGGCCGACGCCGAACAGCACCATGTTCTCGGGGGCCAACGGCCTCACGGAGGGGTCCAGCTCGTTGAAGAGTATCCAGGCGTTGATGCCCCTGCCACCGACGACCCTGTCCGCGTACCTAGCCGTCGGCTCAACGATGAGCCTCCCGCGGGTAAGGTCGACCCTGAGCATCTTCCCGGCGTATCCCGGGCGCCTCATTGCTTGACGCTCCTCGCGCCATAGGCGCAGTACTTGACGCATAGCAGAGTCTCCTCCCCGGCGCACCAATCGCATGTGGAGTCGAGGCTCATGGTGATCTTCGCCGAGTCGTTGTCCCGGTGGATGTGTGTGCTTACCACGGCGGGGTTGAACGCCTCATGGCCGGTGTGGTGGAGGGAACAAGCGGCCTCGCAGAGCTTGCACCCCTTGCAGCGGGTGGGATCAAGGAGGATCAATCGTGATTCCTGAGAAAAATGGCTCGGGGGTAAATGAACCTGTCTAGAGGTAGGTCTCGAACCAACGGAGGATGTGTCCTAGGCGCGCCTCTCTGTGCTTCGGCTTCCCGCTGCGGCTCAACTCATGGTTCTCCCCAGGGAACCTGATGAACTCGGTGGGGACGCCGAGATACTTGAGGGCAGTGAAGAACTGCTCCCCCTGCTCCATGGGGCAGCGGTAGTCCTCCTCGCTGTGGAGGACGAGGGTCGGGGTCTTGACGTTCTTGACGTACCTTATGGGGCTCTTCGCCATGAACTCTTCCTCGTTCTCCCACGGGACACCGAGCATCTCCCTCCTCCCGAATGTCCATCCGATGTCGGATGTGCCGAAGAAGCTCACCCAGTTGCTTATGCTACGCATTGTCACCGCTGCTTTGAAACGGGTCGTGTGTGTGACTATCCAGTTCGTCATGTAGCCGCCGTAGCTGCCTCCGAGGCAGGCGAGGCTCTCACCGTCGATCCAGTCGAAGGTCTTGATGCAGTGGTCGACGGCCTCCATGATGTCGGCGTAGTCCTGCTCACCGTAGTGGCCGGGTAGCCCCGCCTGGAAGTCCTCCGAGTAACCCCCGCTCCCCCACGGGTTGATGTACATGACAGCGTAGCCCCGACCAGCGAGAACTTGGTGCTCGTGCATGAAGGCGTTGCCGAAGACGCCGCGGGGTCCGCCGTGTATCTCGACGACCATCGGGTACTTCTTCCCCTTCTTGAAGCCGCTCGGCTTCATTATCCAGCCCTCGACGACGTGGCCTCCACTGGACGTGAAGGTGAAGCGCTCGTGTGGGCGGAGGTCCAGGTCCTGACACCACTTCTTGTTGAAGTCGGTGATCTGCCTGTCCTTGCCGTTGGTCCTGATCCAGAGGTCTGGCGGCCTCGTCGTGGCGAGTGCCATGTAGGCGAGAGCCCCCTCCCTGTTCATGCTCCAGGACTCTACGCCGTGGTCGACCTCGCCGAGGAGTTTCTGGACCTTGCCCCCCTTCGCCTTGACCCTGTTTAACGTGCTGACACCGGCGAAGTTTGATGTGAAGTAGATGAACCCGTCTCCGCCCCAGAGGGGCGTCGGGTCTATCGAGGAGACGCGCACGTCGCAGCTCAGCTTCACGCCGAGGTCGGGCTCGAAGTCCTCGGTGACCTTCCTCGGGGCTCCCCCCTCGGCGGGCATCACCCAGATGTCTGCCTTGGTCGCGCCGCCCTTCCTGTAGTCGTGGCCCGCGAACGCGATCTCCTTACCGTCCGGGGATGGTGACACACCGACCATGCCGCCACCCGCGCCGTGGATGCTCCAAGTCCCCTCGGTGAGCCTCCTCGGCTCCCCCCTCGGGTCGACCAGATAGATGTGATCGTAGTCGTCCCGATCCGCATCCGGGTCGGTGTTCCCATAGAATAGTATGTCGGAGCCAATCCATTCGGCCCCCTCGATCTTGTACTCTCCCTTCGTCACCTGCTTCGGCTTACCGCCCCTCAGAGGGATGGTAAAGGCGTGCTTGTATATGCCCGGATAGAAGCCTCTGCCGTTGAACTTGTAGCCCAGGCGCGTGATGCGCTTGGCGTCTCCCTTGGGTTCCTCGGGCTGCGTGGGGCTGATGAAGAGTATCTGCTTCCCGTCGGGGCTCCACCTAGGCGCCTCGACGCCGAGTTTCAGGTTGGTGAACTTCCTCGCCTCCCCGCCGTCGATCGGGATGACATATAGCTGGGGCTTCTTCTTCTCCTCCCCCTCTTTGGTGGGGGGCGTTGACGTGAAGGCAAGCCTCTTCCCGTCGGGGGACCACCGCGGCCCCTTGTCCTTCCCCCTCCCCAAGGTGAACTGAGAGGATGTACCCGTCTTAGAATCCGTCACCCAGATGTCGCTCACGTATTCGTCCTTCTCGTAGTCGAACGTCGTGTGGACGAAGGCTACGCTTCGTCCATCCGGAGAGATGCGGGGATCCGACACCATCCTGAGCCTGAAAAGGTCCTTTACCTCAACCGGTTTCCTCTTCGCCAAGAACACTCACATGGTTAAGTTTCTTCGTATTCTTTAAAAAACCCCCGAGTGGGAGCGGTCGAAATTAATAGAACTTATAAAAGAGTGTGTTGATTAGGTGTGGTGCTCAGCCGGGGGCTATACCACCGGAGATGGGGCGAAAATAATGGGAAAGAGCCAAGGACTACGCAGAAAGAGCAGGGCTGCTCTCACTAAGAAGGTCAGGGAGCACGGGAAGATTCCGCTTACGAGGCTACTTACAGAGTACCTACCTGGTGAGAAGGTCATTATAAAGATCGACCCAGCCATCCACAAGGGCATGCCCCACAAGAGGTTCGCAGGGCAGGTCGCCACAGTCAAAGCAAAGCGCGGGAAGGCATACGTCCTCGAGATCCCGCAGACAAAGATAGTCAAGACCATCATCGCGCTACCCCAGCACCTCAGGAAGCACGTCGATTAAGGGGCAAAACGCCATGTCTGTAGTTGAGAAAAAGGAGATAACTGTCGCCGAGGCGAAAGCGCTTCTAGAGGCTAAGGCGGAGGAACTCGATCCCCTACAGCGCAGGGTACTCGACTACACGGTTCGCTTCGCTAAGACGGGCAGCGCCGATTCCGATAAGCTCGTTTCCGAGCTCATGGAGAAGGGCGGGATCGACAGGCAGCTAGCCGTTCAGCTTGCGAACTGCATGCCGGGCAGCATCGCGGAGATCCGCACGTTCCTGGGTCGCCAGAGGATCATATCCGAAGAGGCCGTCGGCAGCATCCTGACAATAATCAAGAAATACAGGACCACACAATAGTTCACGTGCAGGCCAGCCCGGGTGTGAACGTTTTGTATAGGGACCAGAAGAAGTACGAGGAGTACGCATACGTCCTAGACTACCTCGAACACGGTCGCCCTGGGGCGCTGAGGACCCCGCATAGCTCCAGCGGGATCATCCAGATGGTCGGCGAGTCATATTTCACATTGCTGGAGGCCTCCCCGAAGAAAGACGCTGAGTACAACCCCCGCGACAGGATATTCGTTGGCAAGGGCGACAGGGCCCTAGTCTCCCATATCATAGGGAGGGTTACTTACTCAGAACTCACAAACTCAGCCAAGGCTGAGTTACCGGGGGTTGTCGAGATAATAGTCAGAGCGAACGAGCAGTTCTTCGTCAACTTCTTCAACACGAGCCAACCGGTTACACCGAGGATGCACAGCCTCGAGCTTATCCCAGGCATCGGGAAGAGGCTCATGTTCCAGATCCTTGACCTTAGGGAGAAGGCTCCTTTCGTGAACTTCAAGGACATCGAGGAAAGGGTTAACCTGAAGGACCCCCCGGCGCAGCTCGCAAAGAGGGTCCTCGAGGAGCTCAGCCAAGAGGAGAAATACCTACTCTTCACGAGGCCGAGCGCCGACCACGTCTACCAGCAGTAGCCGTCTGATAATCCTTTTACCCTGAGGGGTATTATTCTCACCCTGATTGGGTCTTGAGGCTCGACGACGAGATCGGGGAGCTGAGGAAGGAGCTCCAGAGCTTCCGTACTGAGACGCGGCAAAGACTAGAACTCATAGAAAGCGAGGTCACAAAACAGGTGAGCCTGAACTATAACCGGGCGATCGTCGACTACCTGCAGAGCGCGACGCTTGATTTCATCGACTCGATGAAGTGTGAGAGGGGCGGGGATGCGGAGGCGAGGTGCAAACAGAAGATGAGGGAGACCCAGAGGCAGTACCTGGAGCTCCTGAAGGCTGGGAGGCTCAGGGATAGCCTCGGGGCTCTGAAGGAGGCAATCGAGGTCTCAACGGGGATGGAGAAGGGACTCGCCTCAAGCGGTAACATAGTATGCGCAGAGTGCATGAGGAAGGAAGCCGATTTCCTCGAAATCAATGGTGGCCTCCTCAGTCAGCTCACGATGCTGCAGGAGCCGTTGGCCCCGGTCTCGGACGAGAGAAGCACGATTGTGACGCTGGACCCTGTCGCGATGGAGCAGAGTGTCCTCGACCCTGTCGCCCATAGGGCGCGACTTCAGGTTATGCTGAGCATCTTCAAGGGGGAGAATAGGTTCGCTGACTTCACAGCAGCCACTGGATTGAAGGGGGGTCACCTGCTCTATCATATAAACAAGCTACTCGAGGGGGGTCTAGTCCAGCAATATGAGTCGAAGGACTACGTGCTGACACGGAAGGGGCTGAAGACGCTTGTTCTCCTCGCGCAGATGGGGGACGAGCTCGCCCCCGCGGGGAACTGACTTGCGCCACCTCTTATAGTGGAAATAATTTTTATGGGCCGCTCCCGTGGCGGGGAGCCATTATGTTTTTAAGAATCGTCATGTGCATGTCTGTGGATAAACCTTGAACGCCAGGAACTTCAGGAACCCGGACCGCATGGCTTACACGCGGCGCAAGTTCATGGGCGGCATCCCCGGAAGCAAGATAGTAAAGTTCACCATGGGCAACACGGGCAAGAAGTTCCCGATGAGGGTTGAGCTCATAAACCTCGAGCACGGACAGATCAGGAACAACAGCCTAGAATCCGCCCGCATCGCGGCCAACAGACAGTTGGAGCTCCAGCTAGGCCATGACCTCTACGTGATGAAGGTGGTCCCGTTCCCCCATATAGTTCTGAGGGAGCACAAGAGAATTAACGTCGCCCAGGCTGACCGTTTCCAAGAGGGTATGAAGCGCCCATACGGTAAGCCCACTGGCACTGCGGCGCGCGTCAAGCGCGGCGAGCCTCTAATCGTTATCGAGGTCGAGAAGGAGGGTGTTGAGGTCGCGAGGGAGGCTCTCAAGAGGGCGATGGACAAGTGCCCGCTGCCGAGCAGGATCTTCGTCAAAGAGAACACTGAATAAGACCGGTCCTTTCTACCAGGTCTTTTAGATTTTCCTCCTTCTAGAAATAGTAGTCGTATCGGCTTTGGCGATTTATCTAGGAAGTCTCTATTTACGTTGCCTTGTTTCTAAATTGACAAAAGACGACCTAAAAAAGGCCCTAAACACCATCACACCAAATAGATCCTTCCGAAACCGAGACCCTGAACTCACCCAAGAGACGACAAATCCAGCGAGGATCTTAAACTAATTCATCGGCATCACTCCTCCTCACCTGCACCACACAGGCTTCCCAGTAAATCCCGTTGCATACTCCCCCACACACTCAGCTATATATAGTGACGTCGTCGGGGACGCGTCGCCGGAACCATCTGAAACGTGTCCAAAACCATTGAATAACTACTGAAAACCGTTGCATTCCAGATGCCTTCAACAATCATTGAAAGGAGTGGATCGCGGTTCATTGAACGATGTGAATGTAGGCGCTGTGAGTTGGCGCCATTCAATCTAAGGCGTAACACTCTTTGGATGTGTTCATTCATCGGTGTGAAGGCGTCCCGCGGAAACACCTTATTAGTGGTTACCACTTATGGGGGAAACATCGTGGCGAGTGGGTTAGCGAGGAAAGCTCGAGGAGTTGATCCTCTCAACCGGTTGTGGGGGGTTATGGCTGTTTAAAACCAGTATTATATAATAAAGGGACTTGGCAGCGCGAGTTCACTGGAAGAGGTGGCAGTACTTCGCCGCCGCCATTATTTCAGGATATTTTGGCCGATTTCGTGATTTGGGACTTTTTTCTGGCTCTGTTGGCGACGAAAATGCACGGATGCCCATCGATTAGAGCACCCCGCTAAAAATGGAGGGTCCTTAGTTAGATTTTGCCATACTCCCAGAGGAACGCAGCGCTCATCTTAGCCGTAGTGAGGAACTCCTCGACGCCTATCCACTCGTTTGGGGCGTGCGCGTAGTGTGGGGGCATGGCGTCGCTCCCTGAGGAGGCGGAGACCATCCTTAGTGGTGGGGCCGTGTAGTACATGCTGGGGCTCGTGCCTCCACTCATCGGGTAGATGAGTGGCTCGTTGAAGCCTAGGTCCCGTATCGCGGCTCTGTGCGCAGCGACTATCCTCGTGTCAGCGGCGCTCCTGTGGGCGTTCGCCTTCCAGCCGTTGAGCCTTAGCTCGACGTCTGTGAAGCTGTGCGTCTTGAGGTGGGTCTCGACCTTGCCCCAGACATCGTCAGCGTCCATGCCGGGGACCAGGCGGATGTCCATGTTCACCTTAGCCCACGGCGGATTGATGGTGTATGCGGCGGGTCCGACGTAGCCGGACTGGAGCCCGTTTATGGTCAGGGTTGGCTCGAACATATAGGCCTGTATAAGGTCCGCGCCGTGGAGGCCACGCATGAAGCCCTTGACACCCCACTGCCTCTTCATCTTCTCCTCCTCACCCGCTCTCGGCGAGCTTTTCGAGTAGCTCCCTATCGCCGGGCTCGGGTCCCTTTACTCCGTCGTAGAAGCCTTCGATGGCGATCCGGCCATCTTCGCCCTTCATACTCTCCAGCGCCCAGACGAGGCGCCAAGCGGGATTCTCGACGACTGGGGCGCAGCTGCTGTGGACGGGCCCGCGATTGTGGTCGCAGACCAGCTGGAGGTCTATGCACCCTTTCCCTCCGAGGGTGATCCTCGTATCCTTATATGCGGTGCTGAAGGTGCTTGGGCACCACTCGGCCTCGGCTTTGAGTATCTTCTCCGGGTGCTCCTTTAGGAATCGGCGCAGCTGCCAGCTACCGACTTCCTCCTCGCCGTCGAAGGTGAAGACTATGTTGACGGGGATGCCAACGGTCTCGCGGAGAGCCTTGATGGCCATGAGCTCAGCGACGAGTGCCCCTTTGCTATTGATGGCGCCGCGAGCGACTATCTTATCGTCCACTAGCTTCGCCTCGAAGGGGCCGCTCGCCCACTTGTCGAGTTCGCCGACGGGCTGGGTGTCGTACATTTGATACGCAGTCAGGGTATGATGCGCACCGGGGCTCAGCAGCTTGCCGTACACCACCGGGTTGCCCTCCCCCTCGACTTGGACAAGTTCGGTTTGGGCCCCAGTTTCCTGGATCATCTCGCGCACCATCTCGGCGCACCGGTAGACGTTCTCCCGCTCCATCGAGACGCTCGGCTGCCGGAGAAGCTCCTGGCAACGACGAACGTATTCGTCGCGGTTGGCGTCTATCTGTCTGAACACGTTTTCTAGGGACATCTTTTCCCGATGCCATTCCTCCCCCGGAGCCTATTTTAACGTTACAACCCATCGTCTAGTTGCATGTACGAGCTCGAGCTTGAGAAGGTCGTAGCCGAGATAGGGAGGCGGGGAGCGAGGAGGGTCCTCCTACAGCTGCCAGACGGTATGCGCCCGTTCGCCTTCCAGATAGCAGATTACATACGGAAAGCTACCCCTGTCGAAGTGATCATAAGCGGCGACTCCTGCTATGGAGCCTGCGACCTTGCATCGAGGCAAGCATCGGAGCTCAGTGTCGATCTCCTGATCCATTATGGCCACGCCTCTTTCGTTACCGACGTTGGCATACCCGTCCTCTACGTGGAGGCGAGAATTCCGATCGACGTCTCGAAGATGGTTGAGGCGGTCCTCCCTAGCATCGAAGGAGTGGGGGAGGGTCGGTTTGACGAGTACTGTACAACACACCCCCCAGCTCAGGGAGGTGGCAGAGGCCCTAGACCAGAAGGGGATCAAAGCCCTTGTCGGTGAGGGGGCGGATGAGACCCCCGAGGCGGGGCAGGTCCTCGGATGCAGCTACTCCGCCGCAACAAGGCTCCCGGAGGATGTCGACGGATATATATTCATAGGCGGTGGGAGGTTCCACGCGCTCGGCCTCGCCCTGACGACGGGGAAGCCGATCATCGTCGCCAACCCCTACAACGGAAGCGTGACGAGGCTCGACGAGTCTGAGCTCATGCAGCTCGCCAAGAGGCGGATGGCCTCCATAAACGCCGCCAAGGCGGCGAAGATGATCGGAGTGCTCGTCAGTTCAAAGCCGGGGCAGCGCGACCTAGCCGAGGCCATGGTCATAGCCGAGAAGCTCGGGGACAGGGAGAAGACGGCTTTCCTCATCTACCTCGATGAGGTGCGGGCCGATCAGCTGAACAACTTCACAGAACCCGAGGCGTTCATCGAGACGGCCTGCCCCCGCATAGCCATAGACGGCGTCGCTGGGGTCGAACGCCCCATACTCACCGCCGCTGAGGCACGCGTCCTGCTCGGGGAGAGGACCTGGGAGGAGACTTGGGGCCGCGGCTATCTAGGCTAGGAAGCTTCACCAATCAGTTTATTAAAAAGCGGGAGCATAAACAGGGTCGGTCCCTAGGGGATCGGCTCGTAGTGCGGCGGTTTCCGACGCAGCAGGCGCGATGAAATGTCTAAGGCAGGAAACATCAAGAGGAAGGTCTTCCCCGGCGAAGAACTCGCGGTCATAGAGGAGTACAACAAGGGGGAGGGCAGCTATCAGGATGATGGGCTGGTCCGATCCGAGGAACTCGGCGAGACGAGGCTCAACAGGGAGAAGAGGGCCCTAGAGGTCAAGAAGGTAACCAAGCCGCTCAACCTACCCGTCGAGGGCTCTATAGTGATAGCCGAGGCCGGCTCGATCACCCGAAGGGACGCGAGGGTCGACATCTTCCGTATAAACGGCAAGAAGATCCAGCCCACATACACGGGTGTCATCCACATAAGCGACGTCGCCCGCGAGTTCGACAGGAACCTGGAGATGGCAATCCGCAGCGGCGACATCGTCCGCGCCGTCGTCGCGAACACGAAGAACACGATCATACAGCTCAGCATAGCTGGCCCCGAGTTCGGCGTCGTCTACGCCTACTGCAGTAGGTGCGGCGGGATCCTCGAGAACGAGAAGGGTCGCCTGACGTGCCCCAGTTGCAAGCGCGTCGAGCGCCGCCAGTACGCAAAGAGCTACGGTAAGGAGGATATATCGTCTTGAAGCTCAACATAATCAAGGAAGAGGAAGGCTACGTCGAGGTGGAGTTTGGTGGCGAGAGCCACACGCTCCTCAACCTCCTGCAGTCGAGCCTCCTAGAGGACCCCGCCGTCGAGATGGCGGGCTACACACGTCCACACCCCCTGATGGACAGGAGCAGGCTCTTCATCAGGTTCAAGGGGAAGAAGGCGAACCCGATGGAGATACTAAAGAAGGCAGCGGATAACGCCGAGGCTAAGCTTAATGAGTTTGACGAGGGCCTGAAGAAGGGCGTCTCCACCCTTAAGAAGTAAACAGCCCATCTTATTATCGAAGGTAACTTGACCCTTCAGAGGCTACGCCAGATCAAGAGGGAGATCAGGGTACTAGGCGTGGCTGCTAGGCAAGGCTCCGACGGCTTCACCATCGTCGGTGTAGTCTACAGAGGAAATCTTTGGCTCGACGGTGTTCTGAGGGCGTACTCCGAGGAGATGGACATCACCGACGCTCTCGCTAAAATGCTCTTCGATTCGCCTCACGCTGGGCAGGTCCGAGTAATAATGCTGAGCAAGGAGAACCTACCTAAAGAGGTTCGCATCTCCCTTGAGGAATTAAGCACGAAGACGGGTAAGCCCGTTATCTTGCTGGGCGATATAGTAGGAAACATCTTCACGTGGAATAGTGGTGATGAGAAAGTAACCTTTTCCGTGGTGGGTCTCAGCCGCTGGTCCGCCGAAGGGGTCCTGAGGGCGTCAACGCGCGAAGGAGTCATCCCGGAGGCCCTACGGGTGGCCGCCTTGACACTATCCGCGCTACCCGACGGGTAAGATGCATAAGGTATTAATACAGCCCATCCGGGTTACAGGCTGTGATGGAGGAGTAAAAAACGAAATTCTGCTCTGAGTGCGGGACAATGTGCACCGTCGACCACAAGAAGAGGTGCTACGTCTGCCCCAAGTGCGGTGCCGAGCAGCCGATGACAGAAGAAATGAAGATAACGCGCGAGACCAAGGAGACGGATAAGATCGTCGTCATTGGCAAGAAGGAGCAGAACCTCCGAACCACGCCCCAGGTCAAGGCGGAGTGCCCCAAGTGCGGCAACGACAAGGCGTACTGGTGGATGGTCCAGACCAGGGGCATAGACGAGTCGAGCACCCAGTTCTACAGGTGCACGAAATGCGGCCACACGTGGCGCGACTACAGCTAAACCACACTAAACGACGGTTTATCACACATCCTATCCCGCTAAACGGTTCTTCGCATTTTCATTCGGGAGCATCTGGGATGGTGAATATCCTTTTATTCCCTCTGGTCCTAGGCTAAGACAACCAATTCCAATCTAAGGAGACATTGATTTGTTCGAGGTAGAGGTTTCCAGTATTGATCCGTTCCGCAACCTGATCAAGGCACTAAGCGTCATAGTCGAGGAGGGCACGTTTGTGATGAACGAGGCCCAGATCAAGCTCCTAGCCATGGACCCGAGCCACGTCGCCATGGTAGACTTCGAGCTACCCGCCGACTTCTTCGACGCCTACAAGTGCGAGGGGGAGCCCCACCTCAGCATAAACATAAAGGAGTTCCTCAAGTTCCTCGACCGCGTCGACAAGGACGAGGAGACCTGGATACGCCTCGACGAGGAGAAGGCCAGGCTGGTGATCCTCTGCAAGCGCGGCGGCCACAGCAGGCGCTTCGAGATGCCCATCCTCGAGCCCATCGACGACGAGGTGCCCCAGCCGAAGATATTCTTCAAAGCGAAGGCGCGCCTCATCACGGACAGCCTTCGTAATGCTATTCGAGACGCGAACCTTGTCAGCGAGCATGTTAAGGTCGCCGTCGAGGGCGAGATGCTGAAGATCAGCGCTAACGGTGACATGGGGAGTGCCCACAGCGAGTGGGAGAAGGGGAGCGACGACCTCCTCGACCTCAAGGCCGAGGAGGACAGCAGCGCCACCTTCACCCTAAGCTACCTCAACGAGATAGCCAACGCAGCGGGCAGCAGCAGCGAGGTCGCCACCATCGAGCTGAGCACAGACATGCCCATAAAGATGGACTTCGAGCTCCCGAAGGGGAAGCTCGTCTACTACCTCGCCCCCTGCATCGGCGTCTAAGAATAGCAGCGGGGCCCCTACAGCATCTTTTTCATGGCCCCGTATCCCTTCTCGAAGGCCCTGTTGTTGGCTTCTAAGAACCTCTTCGACAGGGACTCGCTCATGGCCTTCAACAGAGATTCCATTGATAGGATATTCTCCCCAAGGGCTGCGTAGGCTCCCAGGATGACGATATTTAGGCTAGCCGGTGCGTCCACGCTTAAGGCGAGTTCGCGGGCATCGACCCTGTAAACCCTACAGCCGATCCGCTCTAGCGCAGAGGTAACCTTTGATAGTTCCGGATATGCGGCCTCCTTGAGGAGAACTGGTATTGGGTAGACGGGGGCGGTGCTGAGGATGACCCTCGTCCCCGGGCTTAAGTATTCAGGCGCACGCACGGCCTCGGAGGGCTCGAGGCTGAGGAGGACGTCACATCTCCCCCTCGGTATCAGGGAGCCGTGGACATCCCCGCCTATCCTGACGTGGCTCTGGACGGAGCCACCCCGCTGGGCCATTCCAAGGGTCTCCCCGACCCTGACGTCCAAGCCCTCGTCGAGTGCGGCGTGGGCGAGGATGCGGGCCAAGGCTATACCACCCTGTCCCCCTATGCTGGTTATGAGGATGTTGTGCTCCAAGTCACTCCCCCTCCCCGATGGCGTGGACTGGGCAGACCTGCGAGCAGAGCCCGCAGCCTGCGCATGACGCCTCATCTATTACCATCTTTCCCCCCTCGACGTTCATCGCGGGGCAGCTGAGGGTGCGGATGCAGACGAGGCAACCCGAGCACTTCTCCACGTCAACCCTGCGGGGTAGGCTGAGGGACCTCTGCCGGCCCGCGACGAGGGAGCAGACCCTCCTAAGAATGACAGCTGAAGGCACGTCGCGGAGTATCGCGTCCTTGAAGGCGTCCGTGCTCGCCCTCAGGTCGTAGGGGTCCACAACAGCGACCTCCTCGATCCCCGAAGCTCTGAGCATATCCTCGATCTTGACGGACGGTTGCCCCGACGAGAGTGAGGCTGGCGAGGGCTGGTGGCCCGTCATTCCTGTGATCTGGTTGTCCAATACCGCGATGACGAGGGGTGTTTCCCTCCACCCGGCGTTTATGGCGGGAGGAATCCCGGCGTGAAAAAACGTCGAGTCCCCTATGGTTGCGATCACCGGCGTCTTGACGCCCGCGTACTTGAGCCCGATGGCGTTCCCGATGGAAGCGCCCATGCTCACCTCCGTCCAGCAACTGTTCCACGGCGGATACATCCCGAGGATCGTGCAGCCTATGTCACCCGTGACGATGACCTCCTCCTTCTTGAAGCCCAGCTCCCTGAGGGCGTTGGTCAGGGCCGTGTAGGTCCCCCTGTGTGGGCAACCTGCACAGAAGGGGAGGCTCCGAGGAGGAGCGAGCGCCCTCGCTTCCTTCCGTGCTGAGTCGAGGCTAGGGTCACTCTCGGTGGGGGTCTTATTTGTAAGGGAGTCCATCGCGCCTTGGACTAGCTCGTTATCATACTCCCCTATCCGGGGGAGGGCGTCGTCCAGCTTCCCAATCACCCTTACCCCGCCGCCTATGTCGGCTACCATAGCCTTGACCTGCAGCTCCACAAAGGGCTCAAGCTCCTCCAGCACGAGTAGAGAATCTACGTGATTCAACATCCTCCGGATCATTCTCGATGGAAGGGGGTTCACGGTCCCGATCTTCAGCGTGGAGACCCTGTAATCCCCTGAGGCGAGGACGTCCTCCAGGTAGCCCCATGTGGCCCCCACTGCGATGACGCCGAGCCTCGAATCAGACATCAGTTCGAACCTGTTGAACGGCGAGGACTCGAACTCTCCGCGCACCTCCTCGATGCGCTCATTGAGCACCCTGTGCTGGTTCTTCACCCATAGGGGGGAGGCACGGGTGAATCGGCTTATGTCCTTCCTCAGGTGGAGCTTTGACTCGACCTTTTTGATCTCCCCGAGGCCTACTGGGGCCTTCCCATGGGCAACTCTTGAGGTTGATCTAACTAGTACGGGTATCTTGTGCCTTTCGGAGAGGTCGAAGGCGGAGACGATCATATCCTTCCCACTCTGGGGGTCGGACGCGTCGAGCATCGGGAGAGGGCAGGCCGAGGTGAAGAGCCGGCTGTCCTGCTCCTCCATCCCAGCGTGGGCTCCGGGGTCGTCGGCCACGTAGATCACGAGTCCGCCGACGACGTCCCCGTAGGCCACCGACATTATCGAGTCCGAGGCGACGTTGAGTCCCGCGCTCTTCATCGTGACTAGGCATCGGGAGCCGCCGAAGCTGACCCCCGTCGCGATGTCGAAGGCGACCTTCTCGTTGACCGCCCACTCGGCGCGGACCCCACTCTCTCCGGCTCCTTGTATGAGTGTCTCGATGACCTCCGTCGAAGGGGTCCCCGGGTAGCCTACAGCGAACTTGACGCCCGCCTCGAGGGCCCCACGGGCCACCGCCTCGTTGCCCATGAGGAGATGAATACGGTCCGCTCCATGTACCACAAACCTCACCCGCAGATGAAGATATTAGCCCCTCACATGGTATAATTCAGTTGCGAGCATGAATCGAATAAGCGGGTAAAACGATTGGAAGATGGTTCCGACTCCGAAATCTACTACTAAGCACTTCCTAAATATCGAATTGAATGACAAACCCAGTATCCACTGGGGGTGTTTGCTTCTAAGAAGTGTGAGAAGCCGTGGATCAGGTTCCGATATCTCCTGTAGGATCGAGTCATGAATGCTGACATTTCGGGCTGTTGGGGGAGGCCGGCTGAGTACCTCGACCGAAGTCTTGGTACGTACACCGCCTCTCCATCAAACCCGTCTTTTACGGGTGCCCTTCACCAGAACTTACGTTCCGGATGGATGTCTATTTTTGGGAGCGGCTTCGGACTTAGATGCTTTCAGCCCTTATCCGCAGGAGCGTGGCTGCCCGGCATGCCTTATCAGACAACCGGTAAACTATTGGCTCCAGCGCCTCGTTCCTCTCGTACTGAAGGCCCTTTCCCCTCAGACATCCTGCACTCCCAGTAGATAAAAACCGACCTGTCTCGCGACGGTCTAAACCCAGCTCACGATCCCTTTTGATAGGCGAGCAGCCTCACCCTTGGCCCCTTATGCAAGGCCAGGATAGGAAGAGCCGACATCGAGGTACCGAACCGCGAGGTCGATGCGAACTCTCGCCCGCGACAAGCCTGTTATCCCCGAGGTAACTTTTCTGGCACTACCGGCCCTCATCTGTAAGGACACGATAGCTCGTTAAGCCCGGCTTTCGCCTCCGGAACACTTATTGTGGATGATTCCGGTCAGGCTAGCTTTTGGCTTTACCCTCTACGGAGGGTTTCTGTCCCTCCTGAGCTAGCCTTTGGGCCCCCTCGATTCCTTTTCAAGGGGGTGCCGCCCCAGCCGAACTGCCCATCAGCCGTTGTTCCGGGCTACATGGCCTCGGTGAGGGGGGAGGTCGCAAATGTGTAGTGTTCCATTGTTGCTTCCTACGAACCCGGAGATTCGTATTCATTAGCTCCTACATACGCTCTGCAAATGTAACCTCACCCCAGCGACTGACTGCAGTAAAGCTCTACGGGGTCTTCTTGTCCCACTGGGAGACGCTGGACTGTTCGTCCAGCAGGTGGGTTCAC
Source organism: Candidatus Bathyarchaeota archaeon (assembly GCA_963769425.1). Taxonomy (GTDB): domain Archaea; phylum Thermoproteota; class Bathyarchaeia; order TCS64; family TCS64; genus UBA8941. Next base: position 489,956 of record CAVYLP010000006.1, read on the forward strand.
CGGGTTATACGCGGGGACAGCGGGGTCCTCGTGGATCCATTCATGCACGTCGTAACTTACACGACAAGGCATTTGGCTACCTTGAGAGAGTCAGAGTTACTCCCGTCGTTTAGCGGCCCTTAGCTCGGTTGAAATCAAGTTTGAGGTACCACCACTGGACAGGATTCAATAGCCGTACACACCCTTACGGGCTAGCGGCTACCTATGTTTTTATTAAACAGCCGGAACCCCCTAGTCACTGCGACCTACCGCACCCTCTTGCGAGAATGCCGTAGGCACCCCTTATACCAAAGATACGGGGCTAATTTGCCGAGTTCCCTCGCGTAGAGTTACCCGACACGCCTTGGGCTACTCACCCTGAGCACCGGTGTTGGTTCTGGGTACGATTACGATAGATCCCTTCCGCAGCGCTTTTCATGGGCTCCAGGGATCAGCAGAACCCCCCTAAACGGGAGGCCATTCCTGTTTTCTTCTGGTTCTCACCATTACGGTACTCCCCAGAGTTGGACAGTTAGACAGAATGACAGTTCTGCTCCACTTACCCCGAAGCGTTACGCTGCGGACCTAGTGTCGCCACATGTACTATCGTAGTACAGGAGTGTTAACCTGTTTCCCATTCGACCAGGCATGTTAAAGCTGGCCTTAGGATCGACTAACTCCCGGCTGACGACGCGTTGCCGGGAAACCCTTGCTCTTTCGGCGATCGAGATTCCCACTCGACTATGCTGTTACTACCACCGGGATACTCAATCCCGACCGGTCCACAGGACTTCACAGCCCTGCTTCTGCCCAATCGGGACGCCCATCTACCAGAATACGCTTACGCGGACCTCTAGGGTATCGGCGGCTGGCTTAAGACCCGTCCATCTTGGAGGCCCTAAGCCTCGGCGGGTGATCTGTTACGATTTCTTTGAAGGGTGGCTGCTTCTAAGCCTACCTCCCCGCTGTCTTAGGCTTACGACGCTCTTTAGTTTGTCACTTAGCCAGCACTTGGGGGCCTTAACCCCAGTCCGGGTTGCTCCCCTCACGAAGCACGAGCTTAACCCGTGCGTTCCGTCTCCCCAGTTCCACGGCTCTGGCGTATTCGGAGTTCAAAAGGAAAGTGAAAGGTTTCCCTTCCGTGTTTTCCGATTGGTGCTCTACCCCGCCAGATGCCTCCCTGGAGACTATGCTGCGACATACTTCGATGGGAACTAGCTATCAGCAGATTAGATTGGTCTTTTGCCCCTATACCAAGATCAGGGGAGCAATTTGCATATTAGCACCCTTGCAGGCCTCCATCAGGCTTTCGCCTGACTTCGCCTTGTCCTGGCATAGATCATCTGCTTTCTAGTCTGACCGTTGTGACTCCGGGCCCTTTCAGACCCAAGCGACTTGCCTTGCGGCTGCTCGCATTTCGGTTTCCCTGCGCTTTCGGGCGTCGCGCCCTTATGCTTGCCACAACGGTAAACTCCCCGGCTCGTGATTCTAAACGAAGCATGAGACCCCGGATTATCCACACTCGTAACACCGGGTTACCCCGGTCTCCTTTGTGTGGATTACCTTTCGGGCCTCAATCGTCAATAACTACGTGGGTTCAGGCTCTTTTGACGCCCCTCTCGGGGGACTTTTCATTTTTCCGTCACCGTACTAGTGCGCTATCGGTCTTGGGTTGTGTTTAGCCTTGGAAGCTGATGTCTCCCAGTTTCATACGCCAATCCCAAGGCGTACTACTCCGGAAACAAAGCAGTCACTTTCGACTTTCGTATAGGGGGCTATCACCCTCTATGGCGGAGCTTTCCAGAACACTTCTACTTCGTCGACTAGAGACAACCTTGTCCCATACACCACATCTTCGCCAGTTCGTCGCTGGAGAATTCAGTTTAGGCTCTCTCCTTTTCTCTCGCTGATAGTCAGGAGATCCCAGTTGGTTTCTTTTCCTCCCCTTAATAGGATGTTTCGGTTCAGGGGGTTCCCGCTCCTCACGGAGCAACACCCGAAGGTGTTAGGAAGTCCAATTCGGGTACCCTCGGATCTCGGACTGCGTGCGTCTACCCGAGGATTATCGCAGCTTGCCGCGCCCTTCATCGGCACCCAAGCCAAACCATTCACCACGTAGCGTAGTATATCAGCATGACCCGGTCCCACAGCTGGAGTCGGAACCTGTGCACGGCTTCATAGCCTCTTCGAGGGATTCCATCCCCCCGTGGCTCGCCCTTAGCCCCGCGAGCTGTGCTCGGGAGCCGCATATTGTGAGATTGATTTGGGTCGGGTAGTTACTTCCCCCGCATTCACTGCGTCGTTCTTTCTTAGGAGGTGATCCGGCCGCACCTTCCGGTACGGCCACCTTGTTACGACTTAACCCTCCTTACGAGCCCCAGGTTCGACGCGACCAACATACGATCACGCCTCACCCGAAACTCATTCGGGTGGTTCGACGGGCAGTGTGTGCAAGGAGCAGGGACGTATTCACTGCGCGATGATGACGCGCGGTTACTAGGCATTCCATGTTCACGAGGGCGGGTTGCAGCCCTCGATCCCAACTGAGGTAGGGTTTAGGGATTGGCTTCACCTTTCGATGTTGCAGCCCTCTGTCCCTACCATTGCAGCCCGCGTGTGGCCCAGGATATTCGGGGCATACTGACCTGCCGTGGCCCGCACCTTCCTCAGCCTTGTCGGCAGCGGTCCCCCAAGAGTGCCCAGCGACCTTTTAGATCCTGATGGCAACATGGGGTACGGGTCTCGTTCGTTACCTCACTTAAGAGGACACCTCACGGCACGAACTGGCGACGGCCATGCACCTCCTCTCAGCTCGTCTAGCAAGACCTTCAATCTGGCCTTCACTCTGCTGTCGATCCTGGTAAGATTTCCGGCGTTGACTCCAATTAAACCGCAGGCTTCACGCCTGGTGGTGCTCCCCCGCCAATTCCTTTAAGTTTCAGCCTTGCGGCCGTACTCCCCAGGCGGCTAGCTTAACGGCTTCCCTGCGGCACTGGGGCGGCACGTGGCCGACCCAACACCTAGCTAGCATCGTTTACAGCTGGGACTACCCGGGTATCTAATCCGGTTCGCTGCCCCAGCTTTCGTCCCTGACCGTCAGGCGTGTTCTAGTGAGCAGCCTTCGCCACTGGTGGTCCTCCTGGGATCAAAGGATTTCGCCCCTACCCCAGAAATACCGCTCACCTATCCCACCCTCTAGCTGTATGGTATCACCCGCGGTCCAACGCTTAGGACGCTGGATTTAACGGGGGACGGATACAGCCAGCTACGGACGCTTTAGGCCAAATAATAGTCCCCACCACTCGAGGGGCTGGTGTTACCGCGGCGGCTGACACCAGTCTTGCCCCCCTCTTATTCCCACAGGATATTACTCTATGGAAAAGCAGCCCTTATCGGACTGCACTCGAGATAACCCCATCGTACTTCCGTACATTGTGGAGTTTTCGCGCCTGCTGCGCCCCGTAGGGCCTGGGCCCCTGTCTCAGTGCCCATCTCCGGGCTACCACTTTCATGGCCCGTACTGGTCAAAGGTTTGGTGAGCCGTTACCTCGCCAACTGCCTGATCAGCCGCAGCCCCATCCTCGGGCACACGACAAACATGATCGCCGTGCCTTTGGGCGTGGAACCATTCCAGGCCTCCACACCTATCGTGGATTAGCCCCAGTTTCCCGGGGGTATCCGCGACCCGAGGGTAGGTTAGCTACGTGTTACTGAGCGGTCTGCCGCTCGTCCTCATGGTTGGACGCGCGCGACTAGCATGGCTTAGTCCCATCTCGATAGCAGTGGGGTCCGACGGGATCAATCGGAATGAATCCGCAAGTCTGTTAACACAGGAATGCGGGAGAGTTCTGTACCTACCCGACCCATATCCGACCCGAAGGGGTGTGACCCCTTTGCTCAGGTCGTCATACCTGTTTCCGCCACTGGAGCCGATCCTTCATCCTGAGGCCAAACGCCTCTGTCGGATCGAAGCCGCCGACTATGGGCGGAAGACGCTCGACGCGCCAACAGCCATACATCTGGCTGTAGATAAAAACGTTATGTTTTCGAAATAAGGTCCACATCCCCCTACACTCCAGTGAATCTGAAAGTGAGCAGCACCTTTCAACAGTGTTTTTAAGGGACCCAGCCGGGTAGCGGAGGCACGAATATAAACCAGGGAGAAATCGAGGGCAAACCCCCCTCATTTAGGAGAAAGCCGAGTGAACGTATCAATAATATTTTCATGTTAAGAAATTGATTAAAAAGTGATAGTGGGAGGTTGAATCGGGAGCCTGTTTTGTATGAGGGAAGCAAGGCAAAAATGCTCCGAAATCGGGTTAGTTTCTATGAAAATTTCACTAGAAGAGCAGTATCTTTAATTAAAAGAGTGGTTTTGATTAGATACGAGATTTGAATTGTCTAACAATGAGACTAAAACCGATGTGAGCCTCGGGGACCAATTCACGGTCCTCGTCTTGAAGGGCAAAGCGGATAGCCTGATTAGCAGGATGAAGGACGGGCGCGTAATTCTCTTTAACCGCGAGAACCCGATCTTTGGTGACCTTGAGCCGGGTATGCTCGTCGAGGTGAGGGTGAGCTTCATCGCACAGAACTACATAATAGTCGACCCCGTGGCGCCTCCTGAGAGCGGTGTCGAGGCAGTCAAGCTAGGTCTCCAGATGGTCTCAGAGACAGAGAACTGGGAGAATGCTGTGATGGCTAGAGCACTTCTCCACGTCATCGAGCAACTTGAGACCGATTAATCCACATTTTTATTTTCATTTTTTTTAAATCACCCGATAGAATTGCTTGATGCGTTGATCGTATTAAATTACAAAATGACTTTCCTATGGGTTTACTCACTGAGTTGTTCATTTTTCTTGCTGAGTTAAAGTGAGGGGTAGATATCACCGATCCAGCCTCCTGATCGGGGCAATGTGATCCGGGTAAAAACCGGGTAAAAACAGGGTATCATGGACTCTCTTGTTCCAGGTAACATGGTACATGTTCCTAGTAGCGTGGAACAGATCGTTCCCAGTAGGGTGGAACATGCGGGTCCTTGATGCACGCGTGGTGTTCCGGGTAAGGTGGTACGTGTTCCTGGTAGCAGGGTACAATTGTTCCTAGCTAGATGGAACATGTTCCTAGTAGGACGGTATATTGGTTTATCCACGTTTTTCATAATTTTTCCTTACCCCTTCCAGTCGCTGCACCAGTAGAGGTGGGCTTTAGGCTGCCCGAGGACTGCGAGGTTCTGAAGGCATCTGACTAGCTATTCTCGTTTCGAGGCGTGCGGTTTTGTGAGGTGATGCGGTCAGAACGGTGTACCTACACTTGATCCAAACAGTTGGTTGATCAACCAGTTGGCCCCAGAGAGTAACATGAAGACCAAAACTGCGAAGGCTACAACGCCTACGACTGCGACGAGGGCTGGAACGAAGTGGCTTTCTCTCTCCTTGTTCATGGCGATATTATCATGAGGGGAGGAATGGTTTCAAGGTTTCTGATCTGGGTCCGTTCCTATCGGCGTAATTGGTAGTCCTATATGTTTCATCCGTGACTGGATTTTCAAGCCTAGGTAGGTTAAGGCGATGATAGAAGCGAGTCCCACTAATATCATACCAGTGGTGTTGTCCTTCCTTGACTTGTCTAGTTCTTGGAAGAAGGCGAAGACGACGAAGATAATGAGGGACCCTACGGTTAAAGCGAATCTATGGAGATCATTGACCTCCCTCCAGTTGTATCTTGTCAGGAGTTGGATGAGCCCGAAGATTATAGCGACACCGAGGGTGATGACGAGCAGGGGCAGGGGTTGGAGGTTCGGGACAATTAGGAACGTGGTACCAGATGCGACAGCACCTATACCGGCCACCGTTGCATAGAACCGTGGTCGCCTCATCTGCTTAGTTCCCCGACGGGCCCAGTCGGCTGGGAGCTGCCTCGCGATAACTGCAAACACGATCACCGCGGCGGGGCGATGAGAAACTGAGGAATGGAAGGCGTGTAACCGAGCAGTAGCCCGAAAAGCACGAATCCGACGATGACGACGTCCACAAATAGAATGGTGCCGACGGCCTTGAACCACCTATCGCAGACCCAACGATCACGCTTTCGATCTGGGAAGGCTAACTCCACCAGCAAAACGGGGACTGTGACGCTGACTATGGCGTGGTACATAGTGAGCTCAGCCGCCCAGACCCAGTTCACCCCGAGCCAGCGCCCGAAGACGCCGAGGATACCTAGGTCGGGCCAAGCTGGGTTGAACCAGCTCGCCACCATGACCCCTTCCTCGAGGGCGCCGTAGGCAGCGCCTAGGAGTAGCAGGCTGCCCATCCCCCTCCCCCACCGGACTTTGAGCTCCCTCGCGAGCACCGCCCCACTCCCGTAGAGGCCGAGAAGCATCGTTAGCCCGAAGGGCGTGAAGAACTCTGCCGGCGGGGAGGAGCCAAGGAGAAGCTCGCCGATGGCTGGGGATAGTAGGAATAGTATGAGGGCGGGGTTACCCCGGACCTTGAAGGGTAGCTTCGAGGGCGTCACCCGTTTTCCTCGATAATGTCCCACGCGATGCCGGTGGCGGAGAGGATGTACCTAGTGCAGTTGTGGAGCCAGAGGTTTCTCCTGTTGTACTCCTCGTATTCCTCCGGTTTTGCTATGTCGAGGCCGAGGAGGGCTGGGCAGCGTATTTCCCCGTGCTCCGCGTTGAATCGCTTGAGGAGATCCGTGGCGTACCAGTATGGGCGGCGGTCCTTGATCGGCTCGACTTTGTCCCTACCGTACCTGAAGCTGAGCCCCATGATGGCCCCAGTCACGGCGCCGCATGTCTCGCCGCTCCTCCCAATGCCTGCACCAAACCCCGTGGCGATCCTCGGAATCAGTGGGCTTTCCAAGCCCTGGCACTTCGCGAGTGCCATCAGGCAGGACTCGGAGCAGAGGAACCTCTGCCCTGCGTAGGTCTCCGCAAGCTTGAGAGTTTCATCCCGTGAGAGCATAGGCATCGGTGTTGGGAATGCGCCGCATGGGAAATTGTTTGCGGCTACCAGACCGCAGGGACAGGCTGACCGGTCCTCACGTTGACGAGGCCACGGTCGGTCAAGACGATGCCCCATGGGAAGCAGGTGAGGAAGATGAAGGTCTGGGTGTCCACAGGGGTTAGCCCTAGGAGCTTCCCAGGGCCCAGCTTGGCAGCCTCCTCGTTGACCCTTTCTAGGCCGGCGACGACCTCGGGGAGGGGTCTGTCGGTCATCAGCCCTGCGATGGGTAGGGGCACCTCAGCCTTAACAACGCCATCCCTTACCACTACTATGCCTCCACCCATCTCTGCGACGCGGTTCACAGCCCTGGCCATGTCCGAGTCGGTGGCGCCGACGACGCTGATGTTGTGGGTGTCGTGGAGGACGCTCATCGCCACGGCCCCGTGCTTGTAGCCTAGCTCCCAGAAGCTGAGCCCCATTCCTCCACCGTCGCGGCGGATGATAGCAACCTTGTTCACGTCGTTGGCGAGGTCCCGCTGGACGAGGCCGTTCTCGACGGGTAGTTCCCTCGTTATCGGGGGGAGGTCGGCGCTGAAGTAGTAGGGACGCAGGACCACGGCTTTGACCTTGGAGCTTTTTGCGGGTGCCTCTACATTGAAGTCTTTGGCGGTGAGGGGTTTCCTGAGCTTGATCGTGTTGCGGACGTAAGCGGGTGCGGGCCTTATCGGAATGTCGACTATAAGCCTGCCCTTCTCCGCCACAATTTCCCCATCCGCCATCACCCTGTCGATCTTGAAGGCTTTGAGGTCGGTGAGGAACAGGATGTCGGCGCGCCTTCCGGGGGCGATTATCCCGACCTCGTGCTCCTTCCTCCAGTGGCGTGCATTGTTGAGGGTAGCGAGTTGGATTGCAGTGACGGGGTCGAGTCCCTCCTCTATGCAGATTCGGAGCTCGTAGTCTAGGTGGCCTAGCTGGCTTATCCTCTCGGCGGGGCGGTCGTCGACGCACATCCCAACCATTTGCCAGTCGATGCCCATGGCGACGAGTTCGCGTATCGCCTGCCTGCTGTCCCGAGGTTTTAGTTCGAGGAAGCAACCCCTCTCGAGGAGAGCGATGGCCTTCTCGCCGTCTCCGGAGAAGTGGGTTGATGAGACACCTATTGCGAGGAAGGCGTCTGCCTGAGGAGGGGATGGAACTCCGTGCCCCTCGACAACCTTCCCAGAGGCAAGCCCCGCAGCAATTACGGCGTGTAGCCGCTCATCCCCCTTGAAGAGAGCCGTGTAGTCCATGACCTCATCGACCCCAGCGACGCCCTCCAGTTTTAGCGCCTCCTCCGCCTCATTTCCCCCGATGTAGGCGCCAGCAGTCTCATAGGGAGTTGGAGGCGTGGCTGAGCTTAGCCCGACAAATATCTTCTGGGGGAGCCCCCTCGCCTCTTCGAGCATGTATCTGACACCGTCGAGGCCGAGGGGGTTGCATATCTCGTGGCTGCCCTCGAAGAGGGTGGTCGTGCCGTGAGGGAGGGTGATCTGGGCGTGGCGTCGCGGGCTCAACCGGCTACTCTCTATGTGGTAGTGGGCATCGACGAGCCCCGGGGCTAGAAAAGCGCCATTAGCATCGATGATCCTTGTCTTCGGGCCTGCCTTCTGCATCTCTTTCGATATCGAGGCGACCCTGCCCCCGCTAATGGCTATATATACGCCGTTGACGAGCATCCTCGTGGCAACGTCGACGAGCACACCATTCTCGATGATGGCGTCAGGGGGGACCTGACCCAACGCGACTTCCATAAGCTTGCGGCGTCCATCCAAGCCTATACCATCGCCTCAGAAATGTCAGGGTTAGCGAATAAGAAGTTACCCCGAGTATCTACCACCAGAGCTCGTAGCGCATCTGCTTTCTCCGGATGCCGAGGCCGCGGAGGGTGTTGACCTGCTCGTGGATCATATCTGTTGGCCCGCAGATGTAGTAGAGGGCCTCGGGATCGACCCCGGCCTCGCGTATGAGGTCTGCGTCGATCTTGCCCACGCGCCCGCCCCAACTCCTCGCCTCGTCGGTGACAGTTAGGAGTGCCCTCATCCGAGGGTCGCGTCGGGTCGTCTCCTCGATCTCCTCCCTGAAGAGTAGCTCGGATGGGCTGTTGGTGCTGTAGACGAGGGTTGCTGACGCTGCTGGGTCGCCCCCAGCTATGTATCGAAATATGCTTATGTGAGGGGAGATGCCGATGCCATCCGCGAGGAGTATCACGTTCCTCGCTTCGCCGGCCTCGTAGAATATCTGTCCGTTCCCGCCGTCGACGTGGACGATGTCCCCCTCCTTGGCCTCGGTGTGGATGTACCGCGTGACGGGGTTCTCCCCCATCCTCTTCACGGCGAGGTCGAAGTGGCCCCGTGTAAGCGGTGAGCTCGTCATCGAATATCCAGCGACTTTCCGCTCCCCGGCGATGTCAGCGTAGAAGTCTATCCACTGCCCAGCCTTGAAGGTAAACTCTCCCAGTGGTTCGATGTGCAGAGTCTTGATGGTGGGAGTTGCTTGTGTGATGTTCCTGATAACGGCGGGGATCATGTGTTTGAGATGCCCTTGCGGGTAAAAAAAGTGTGAGTGCTTAGCCTAACTTCTCTGTGGCTGCCTCGATCCTGTCGAGGGCCTCCTTCATGATCGCCTCGCTCGTGGCGATGCACATCCTGAGGTGGTCCTCCCCCTTGGCGCCGAAGCCGGTACCAGCGGAGAGGCCGACCTTGTACTCCTTCTGGAGTGTGTCCGCAAGGTCCTTGCTATTCAAGCTGAGGTCGAATCGCGGGAACGGGACGTAGGTCCCCTCGAGGGTGGGAAAGGTTACGCCGTTCATCTTGTTCATGCGGGTAGCGCAGAGCTTTCTGATCTTGGTTATGTGCTTCATCATGTCGCGGCGCCACCAGTCGAGTGTTGAATCGAGCATGACGGGAGCTATCGCCTTCGCGAGGGTGGAGGAGCCGCGCTGTATCCCCGTGGCCTGCTTCCTCATGTCCGCCATTGCCTCCTTGTTCGTCGTCGCCATGTAGCCGAGCTGGAGCCCGGCAACGCCGAAGGTCTTACTGAAGCCCCAGCTCGTCAGGGTGAGGTCCCCGATCTCGGGGCTGAGGCTGGCTATGCTGACGTGCTTCCTGTCGTCGAAGACTATGTCCTCCCAGAGCTCGTCCGAGACGACGTTGGTCTTCCTGTCGACAGCGACGTCTGCTATGCCCTTGAGCTCCTCCTTAGTCATCACACGCCCAGTCGGGTTATGGGGATTGCAGACGCCGATGAGCCTCGTCCTCTTTGTGAAGAGTTTCTTCAGCCTCTCGACGTCGAACCTGTATCCATTCTCCTCGTCCAGCTCCCAGAGGACCGCCTTAGCTCCGGAGGCGTCGAGGACGCTCTTGAATGGGGCGTACATAGGGTCGGTGAGGATGACCTCGTCCCCAGGCTTGCAGGCGTGCCTAGCGGCGAGCCAGAGGCTCGGGTCCACGCCCTGTATGACCGTGACATCGTCTGGGGTGACGGGTATCCTGTTGAATCGGCTGATCTTCTCCGCCATCGCGGCTTTGGCTGCTGTGTCGGTGTTGTAGAAGACGTCCTCGGCCTCGACGGCGACGTGGAGCGCCTGCTTTATCTCGGGGGCTATCGGGAAGTCGGGCGCCGCTATCCACATGGGTATGACGTCCGGTGGGTTCGTGTGCCACTTGAGGTTGGGCACGCTGAGCATAGACTCTACTGTGGCGGAGTTGAAGACATTCTTCCTAGGCATAGGCATCGTGTAAGGAAAATGCGCTATGCGTTAATAACAGGTGCCGCCTCAGCCACGCATACTCCACCAGAGGCGAAGGGCCGCCGACCCCATCCTCCACGAGTCCCGGAAGAGCTTCACCTTCGTCCCACGCCCCTCGGACCACTCGACAGGTATCTCCACCACCCGGAGCCCGCGCCCGGCCCCCCTGATGAGGACCTCGGTGTCCCAGAACCAATGGGTGTCCTCGACCTCGTCCATGTACTCTATCAGGCTCTCCCTCTTGAACGCCTTGAAGCCGCACTGGTGGTCGTGAACGGGGGTGCGGAAGAGGAGCCTGATCAGGGTGTTGTAGCACCACGATGCGAAGCTGCGGCGCAGCGACCTCTTTACCCTGCTCCCGGGGAGCATGCGGGACCCAGTGGCTATATCCGCCCCACCCCGTATAGAGTCGATGAGAGCCCGGAGCTGCGTGATGTCAGAGGCGAGGTCCACGTCCATGTATACGAGGATGGAGCCTCGGCTCTCCTTGAAAGCGATGTTCAGTGCCCTGCCTCGCCCGAGGCGCTCGGCGCTGTGTAGGTGGCGGACCTCCGGGTGGGCGGCGGTGATGCGATCCGCCTCGGCGTCGGTGCCGTCGCTACTCCCGTCCTCGGCGATAATGATCTCAAAGGAGGAGGATGTCTTGCGAAGCTCCACGAGTGCCGCTTCTACGGCGTGCCCTATGTCCTCCACCTCGTTGTAGGCGGGGAAGACCAGGCTCACTTCGGTTTCAGATTGGCTCATTTTGATCGCCTCAGAACTGCCACCCTCTGAACCAGCGCAGGTATTCGACATACCAATGAGGAATAGGGTAGCCGGAGATGACGGGGTAGAACGCGGCGAAGAGGACGCATGCTACCGCGATGAATATCACGACGTACCTCCTCTGCCTAGGATTATACCATGCTTCGTGGAGGATCCCCGCCAAGGCGAGGCATATGATCGGCACTTCGGCGTAGTAGTGGTAGAGGAAGAGGTAGCGCTGGATCAGCGCGTAGGGGAGGAGTTGAGTAATGTAGATTACTCCGAGGAAGAGGTAAGGCCACTTCTTATGGACTCCCTCGACGAGTGCCACTATGATGGCGACCATTCCCCCCCACCAAATGATTGGGTTCCCCATCGCCGATATTGTAGAGGAGAGACCGCCAGGTAGCTGCCTCAGGTAGATCCAGAGCGGGACGAGTATGGTAGGCCACTGCCACCAGAAGGACTCGTTAGGGTGGGTGAACGCTGCCATCCCGCTGTGGTAGGCGAGCATCGACCACTGTGCGTTGTAGATGTCGACGAGGCTGTGACCGATGAGGGCGTAGGGTATGAATGAGGCGAGGTAGATGCCGCCTGCGACACCCACGATCATGGTGGCGATAAGCGCGACTGGCTTGATGAGTGAGCGCAGACGTGCGCGGAGGCCAGCCGAGGTGGAGGGGCCGATGAACCATACACCAAGGAACAGAATCGCTTCCCCCACGAGCCCGAAGAGTGCGATCCACTTTACGGAGAAGGCGAGGCCGAAGCATGCCACCCCGAGTAGGATGAACCGATAATCGGGGTCGGATCCGCTCACCATTTTCTCATAGCTCAGGTAGAAGAACAGCGTCGAGAGCAGGATGAAGAACACCAGATAGGTGTCGGCGGTGCCCATTCGGCTCATGGTGAAGTGCATGAAGTCGAGGGAGAGTAGGGATGCCGCGATGGTGGCTGCAGCGCGTGTCTTGAAGAGTGCGAGGCCGAGGGTGTAGATCACGGGGATCATTAGCGTCGCGAATATGACACCCATTATCCTCCAGGAGAAGGGGTTGAAGCCGAAAGCATCCAGCCCCGCCGCGATGATAAGTTTCCCCAACGGCGGGTGTGTCTCCTCCGAGACCGGCTCATTCAGGCTCAGATACTGCTTAGCGGCGCGGACGAAGAGGTCCTCGTCGAAGTAGGTCTCGGACCGGTATGTGGGGGGGTTCTCGACGAGGACTTGCTCGTCGACGAGCCTCGACACGGTTGGGTCCCCTGCGTCGGATTTTATGCTCTTTATCCCCACCAGCGACTGGTTGGAGTCTACGACGGCTATCTCGAGGATGTCGTCCGCGGGGAGGTAGAAGTGGAACCTAACACGGTCCGTCGTCGCGTTAATCGTGGCGTTTAGCCAAAGGTAGTACCCGTTCTTGTTGAATCCGGTCCTCGCCACCCAGCCCAGCTCGCTGGGGGTCGAGATGCTGACGGTCACGTCCCTGTCGGTGTTCACGAGCATGTAGACGGTTGAGACCGTCCTGTTACCGTCAAGGGTCAGAGTCACATAGTCTTCCTGAACCCGCCAGGCCGACGAGGGTATTGTGAGTTGGCCGAGGTTGAAGGCGGCGACGAGAAAGAAGAGCGCCGAGATGGCGATGATGATCGCCGCGTCTCTCCTGTCCAGACTCAATAAGTCAGCCCCGTAACCCTTTCCGCGCTGTGGGCTCTATTCACCCAACCGCTCTTAAGACTAACGAGGTCGCGTGGGCATGATATTTAGGGCGCGTCGCGGATAAGGGAACCATGATAGTTCAGGTCGAACATCCACTCTCGAGCCTCCTGCTGCAGCGGAGGGTGAGGGAGGAGACGGGGGAGGAATATCTCCTCATCACGCAGATCAACAACGTCCACTTCACGAAGTTGAGCGAGTTCGAGTCCTACTTCAACGAGGTCAACAAGGGGGGCGCCTCCCCGAGCGCGACGAGGCGTATAGTCGACTCGAACTTCGTCGTCGTCCCCCTGGGCGTCGTGCGCGGTTTCCTAGAGAACCCCGATTGACTCCGCGGCGAGGGGAAGGTATAAAAAGTAACAGAGTGGATTAGACGAGGAAATGGATTCATGGGCGCCCTCTTTCACTGATTACCTCCGGAAGGCAGAGGTGAGACTCAGCGGCGCCCTGGGTGGGGCCTGCAGGGTCGCAGTCTACCACGAGATGAACAGGGACATCCTCAAGATTATAAGCCAGATAGAGGACGAGCGCTTCAGGAGCGAGCTAAGGTACAGCGAGAGGGAGCTGACGATCCGCTCGAAGAAGCGGGGCTTCACCTGCTTCATAGTCTACCTCGGTGAGAGGCCGGTGGCCTTCGTCTTCGGCTTCGACGATCCCGAGGAGGAGGCCTACTTCTCCGACAGCGCCGCCACCCTCATCGAGAGGAAGGGTGTCGGCTCGATCCTGACTGCTCTCGAGGCGCTGTACTGCCTCGAGAAGGGTTACCGCTCTGAGAAGATGATCACCGAGGACCTCGACGAGTCGGGTCGGAGGCTCGTGGAGTACTGGGCGAGGTTCGGCTTCCGCGTAACAGGGAGGAATCCGAAGATTGGCGTTGAGATGAGGCTGGAGCTGACGCCGGAGACTGTAGGTCTCCTCAGCGGCAAGTACCTCCCGTGAGGCTCACTGGGCAACGTACCCGCCATCGATTAGGATGTCTGTCCCCGTTATGTAGCTAGCCTCCTCCGAGCAGAGGTAGACGGCTAGCTTGGCAACGTCTTTTACGTCGCCCCAGCGGCCGAGGGGGATGCGTGAGATGAGGTTTTCGTTTGCCTCCGGGTTGCTCCATATCGGCTTTGTCAGTTCTGTCTCGAACCAGCCGGGGCTTATTCCGTTGACGGTGATCCCCTCGGGGGCGAGTTCGATGGCGAGTGCTTTAGTGAATCCGAGTAGACCCGCCTTGCTTGCGGCGTAGGCGGTTCGGTTCGCGGTGGCCACGTGGCTCATCGTCGAGGTGGTGTTTATGATCCGGCCGTAGCCCCTCCCCTTCATGTGGGGGACGAAGGCATGGCACATGAGGAACGGGCCGATGAGGTTTGTGTCGATGACGCTCCTCCACTCGCCTGTCGTGAACTCGGTTATGGGCTTTCGGATGTTGATTCCAGCGTTGTTGACGAGGATGTTCACCTCACCGAAGTGCCTAATCGCTGCTTCCCTGAGGTGCTCAACGTCCTGCTCCCTCGACACGTCAGCTTGAAAGGTCTCAGATACTACTCCGAGGGTTCCAGCCTCCTTCGAGACCTCTCTCAGGCTCTCCTCGTCCCTTGAAACGAGTGCTAGGCTCGCCCCCGCCTCGCCGAGGGCGATGGCCATAGACTTTCCCAATCCTCTGCTCGCGCCCGTGACTAGGGCGATTTTACCGGCAAGTCTCTTGTGATCGTCGGGGGACATGCTACCACTCAATTCTGTGCGTGGTTGACCGTTTATAATTGGCGGTCTTCGGGTTACGGTGCTCCGCTCCTACGGGAGGCGATGCGATCCTGGACCGTCTTTAGCCGTTCCTCGGAGAGGTAGTACTTGTCGCCGACCTTTACGAATAAGCCGAGCTGGCCGAGACGCCTGTCCATTGCCTCGTCAAATCGAGGTGGGAGCCCCAGTTCCTGCGAGGTCATCGCCTTCTCTGGTGTGGTGGCACCCTTCTCCCGGAACCTTTCGACGATCTGCTGGATGCGTCCCCGCTGGTTGGGTTGTCGTCTGAACATGGTTTGATTGGATTGATCGGCATGATTTACAGGTGATGCAGATGATGGTCTTCGTGGTTGCGGCGGAGGCCTAGATTCTCACGTTTAAATGTCGGTCAACGAGTAAGATATGCTTGAAAGCGTTTTCTCAGCTAGGTGTTGTGCTTTGGATTCCCCCAATGTTGTGGCCCTCGTGGAGGCTTCGGAGTTGGACTCGGAGCGCCTCGCGGAGATGGCGAAGAGGGCGTTCGATTCCGACGTGGAGGTCGGTGCGCCGGGCCCCGGTGGGCCGCAGGGCTACGACTCCCCCGTGTTCTACACCCGGTCCCTCAAGTTCCTCAGCTGCTACGTGATCCTGCTGGGGGAGGAGACGGTGGGCGGCGTCTTGGTGAACGTGGGTGGGGCCCACGGCGTCTTGGAGAGGATATTTGTTGATCCGAACCACCACAGAGAGGGGATAGGCTCGAAGGCGATGGAGCTCGTCATGGGTAGGTACCCAGACGTCTCCCTCTGGACCCTCGGCGCCCCAGAGTGGAACACACGCACGACAGCGTTCTTCGAGAAGCTCGGCTTCAGCCAGGTCGGCTGGGACCAGACAGAGCCCGGCGCAAAGAATAGGTGGTACGAGAAGTTGACTGGCGACGCCGAGGCCATCATGCCCATAGGCTCCCTAAGGGACGGTCTGAGCAACGTCACTGTGGAAGGAAAGGTGGCGGAGAAGTCGTACCCACGCATGGTGAGGTCGAAGAAGACCGGGGGGACACTCACTGTTGCCAACGCGGCGCTCGAGGACGCCACCGGCAGGATAGTGATGGTTCTCTGGGAGAAGCAGTTCGAGGTCGTGAAGGTCGGGGCGCGGCTCAGGGTGGAGAACGGGTACACGAACTCCTATAGCGGCGTGACGCAGCTAAACGTCGGGTACGGGCGGCTCATAACACTCATCTAATTAATAGTGAATCAAAGAAGAATGCTTCGTGGTTTACGAAAATTTTCAGTTGCCTCGACCATAAGACTGTTGAGAAAGGGAGATTTTAGTTGGTAATTTTTAAGAATCGTGGGGTGCTCAGGCGAGGTCACCGCGCTGACAACACTTTGGCGTTATCAGCTGGGAAGTGTAGGTTTCCCGGCCAGCCAAAGCCAGCCAAGTTCCTTCGCAGCCCGCTCCTCACGGTTCCGCGGCTTTCAGGTCCTCCACTGCTTCGACCTTTCGTCCGCTCCCACCTGAGCAAAGCAATCAAAGTCGCCGGAGTATAAGCGCGTTCCATTGTATTCAGCTATCAATTAGCGGTTTCTAGACCGCTGATTATGCCATTTAATGCGCCGTATAAGCTAAGTATTATCATGAGCCGAATGTCACTAATTAATTGCGTCTGATGGTGTTGTTTAAGGTTCAGTACTATCCGGGTGAGCTTTTTCCTACCTTCTGAGATGCTCGCGTGAGTTTAGGTGAGAGGGCATCCACCTGTCGTTGTCCTTACCCTGTAGATGCTTGTCTGTGCGGTTATGTACAGGGTCTTGAGGTCAGCGTCGCCCCACGCGACGTTCGAGGAGACCTCGGGGGTTTCGACAACGCCGAGTGGTTCGCCGGATGGGTCTATGACCCATACGCCGCCGGAGCCGGTGCAGTAGATGTTGCCGTGGACGTCGACCTTCATGCCGTCTGGGTTCCCCGGCTTGGGTCCTTTGAGCTCTGTAAATACCCCGCCATTGCGTATTGACCCGTCTCTCTGCACGTCGAAGACCCGGATGTGGCGCCTAGCAGTGTCGTCGACGTACAGCTTGGACTCGTCCGGGCTGAAGGCGAGGCCGTTCGGGCGATCGAAGGAGTCGTCCAGGAGGGTCAGCTTCCTGCGAACCCCGAGCCTGTATACACCCTGATAGGGCAACTCCTTCCCCTCCAGCCTATCGTTGAGGCCGTACGGCGGGTCCGTGAAGTAGATGGCGCCGCTCCTAGCCACGACGACGTCGTTTGGGCTGTTTAGTCTCCTGCCTTCGTAGCTCTCGGCAAGTACCTTCACGGTGCCGTCCCGTTCAGTGCGGGTGAGTCGCCTGTCGTGCTCGCAGGCTATTAGGCGACCGCTTCTGTCGAGGGTGAGTCCGTTACTTCGGCCGCTGGGCCTCCGGTAGACCTCGGCGTGATCGGTGCCGGGGGTCCAGCTGTATATCGTGCTCGCGGGGATGTCCGAGAAGAGTAGTCTCCCGTCCACCCAGAGGGGGCCCTCCGTGAATTGGAATCCGCTGAGAACCTTCTCGATCTTTGAGTCGGGGATGATTTTTCCTAGCTTTGATCCCGGCATGGCTATCGGGGTCTATGGGTGGCGTCAGGATTTAATGGGTGCGACTAAGTTACTCAACGATCTCCTGCAGGACCCGGGCAACTAAGGCGTTCGAAAGGATGACTGGTTTCCCCGTCGCCTCCCTGACTATCTGCTTCATCTCGTGGGTGAACCCCATACAGTCGAGGAACACCAGATCCACGTTCTCTTTAGAGATCCTTGCCGCCATCTCCCTGAGCTCGGTCTCCGATCCGTACGGGGAGGCCGTGTCGTAGTAGACGTCGACGTCCTTACCGAAGGCGTCCGTCTTCGTCTTGGGTATCTGCTCCTTTGCGGGTACGACGACGGCCAGCTTGCCGCTCCTTAGGGACGCGGTGACCGTCCCCCTCACGATCTCCGAGGGCTGGACGACGAGGTGCTTGGACTTGAACTCTGGGAACTTGCCAGTGCACAGGAGGAGGGTGACGTCTATCTTTTTCCGCTCTAGATAGTCGATGCCCTTCTGGAGGTTGGAGATGACGAGGTCGTGCGAGACCTTGATCTCCTCTCCGTCCCTGAGTTTTGTGACGAGTATCCTCTCCCCAGGGGCTACTTTCCTCCTCCTCAACTCCTCGACAGAGTAGTCGTCGAGCGCCCCCCTCTCGATTATCTCGTAGTCCCTGCCGAGGACGCGCAGGAACTCGCCGATGACGTCCGGCCGGGGGGACTGCCCGATCGTCAGTATCCCTATTTTCTTCATGTTACATGGAACGCTCGACCCGTGGTTTATATCATTATTCATCGTGCCACAGGAAAGTGATTCTTACTAGTGATGATTCATGAGAGTATAATAAACTGCTAAAATCAATGTTCTGAATCGTTATATACATTATCGATGCTGGCATAAGTGGTAATACTGATGAAGTATCTGACATTAGAGGATGTCTTAGATTATCAGATTGGTTGTACGGCCCTCTCGACGGGGGGCGGAGGCGTCGCGCCCTCCCTTGAGGAGGTAGAGGCGATGGTCCAGAAGGTCCTGGACGAGGGGCACAAGCTGAAGTTCATCGATCTGAAGGAGGTGCCCGACGAGGAAATCGTGTTCTCTGCCTGCGGGACAGGCGGCGGCATCCAGACCCCGATGAAGATGAAGTGGGTGGCCAACCCTAGGAGCAAGCTCACTCGGGAGCCTAGGTATAAGATCGATTGGAGCGCGAGACTGAGGGACCAGATAATGCAGGCGGACAGAGAGTGGTGCCCGCTTAACACTTGGTCCCAGATACCCGATGCCAACTTCCAGGATAACACCGAGAAGAGGCTCTCGCAGCTCGTCGGCCGTGAGTCATACACGAACGTGCAGTTCGAGGTCGCGCCCGGGTTCGTGAGCCAGCTCCTTGCCATGGCTAGGAAGGACAAGCCCTTTGTCGACGCCACCGTCGTCGGCCACAGGGCGGCCCCCGAGATAAGCCAAAATGGGCTCAACCTCGAGAACGTCAATTGCACCCCGGCGGTCTGGACCACGATTATGGGGGACTTGCTCGTCTGCGAGAGGGTGCTCTGCTTCCAGAGGATGGAGGAGCTCGTCGAGGGCATCTCAATATACTCCGGCGGCTCCATCAGGGGCCTGCACGCGGTGAGGGGTAGCGACATGAAGAGGTCCGCCTTCCCCGGCTCCGAGTCCCTCGCCATGAAGGTCGGCAAGGGCATCAGGGGTGCCCTGAAGAAGGGCGCGCCCCCAGCCGACGCGGCGCTCAAGGCCCTCGGCCCGATAGGCTTCAAGCTCTTCGAGGGGGAGATATTCGACTTCTGGCAGGACGAGGAGTACTCATTCATGACGGGGACGACGAAGATAAAGGGCACCGACGCCTACGCGGGGCACGACCTGCGCATCTGGTTCAAGAACGAGAACCACCTCTCTTGGCTCGACGGCGAACCATACGTCACGAGCCCAGACGGTATAAACGTCGTCGACTCCGAGACGGGATGGGGCCTCGCCAACTTCTGGTCCGCCGAGTGGGAGCCGGGGAGGAAGGTCACCGTACTCGGCGTCGAAGCCGAGAAGAGGTGGGAGACGCCCATGGGCCTCAAGCTCTTCGGCCCCCGCCACTTCAGGACGGACATCCAGCACGTCCCCATGAGGAAGGCGTACAGGGAGTTCAGCTAGCCTGTCACCCATCAAACTCCATCGTAGCAAGAAAAACTCGCAAAACGGCCTAAACTGGAAAAATGACTAAAATAACCTGAATCGCGTTGTTGTTACTACTATCCCAACCATGCGTTAGGGTGGTCGGTGTGCCGTTCGTAGTATTTCGATTTGAAGATATACTTTCATTTTAAACATAGCGACAAACCGACAAAGACCTAATCATAGGAAAAATATTATCAGACCGAAATCGGGTGACCAAACAAAAGGTCTAGGAAAAGAATGGCAGAAAAACTACGAATACTATCTAAACATAAATAAACTCCTAAAAAAATAACGAGGCCAAAATATATTCCCATTATCAATTCAGAACCCGGAAAATGGTTGATTAGAAGAAGGAGATAGTTCTAGAGCCTTTAGAATATTATATATTCTTGAGAAAATATTGTTTATTCCTAAGAATATTAATCAATATTTCTACACTAAAAAAAATAATATTTTATACATTTATTGAGGTTCCAATGAATATATTGGGACGCAATAAAACCGCTGTGTATTATTCCCTTAAATATAAAAACGGGTGTGCTACCCGAGCCCTCTGAGCATATATGGATCAGATATTAGCCAAACTCAGCTGTCATATTTAGCGGAAAAATTGACAAACCTTTTAGAGGGATTCAGAAACATCAAGAAAAATGAACAGGGACTCCACTCCCGGTCACGAGGTATCATTCCAGAGTACAATGAGAAAAAACCCTTGTTTCGGGAAAAAAGACTCGTTTGTCAAAAAAGAGCCTTTTTATAAAATGCCACAAGAGGTTGTTTCTCTCCCAATTTTTAGGATCTTGTACTCGAGCTTGGAGCCAGCTTCTTGGGTGAATTTGCATGATTATAATTACCTTTTCTTCTCAGTGTAACTGTAGATCCTGCTATCCTCCCTGTAGCCTGGTATAGACCACTCTATCTTATGCACCTAAGCATAGTTCCCATAGGCTATCGCCAAATTCCTCTTGTAACCCTCATTCCTCTCAAGCCTAGCCAGAAACCCTCGATCTGACTCAGGATCAGAGAGATCGGCATTCTATAAGAGTGCCTTCAGGAGATTGGCGTTGTTTCTAATTGTGTCTTCTCTAAGCCCCTTCTTCCTCATCTCCACAGAACTTGGAAAATCTTCTGATCTAGAAGTGATCTAGATTCAGATTCCTAAGTGTAGTCGGTATTCCGGTAAACGGTCGGTATACCGTTGTAGGTGGTCGGTGTGCCGGTCGTAACCCACCTTCTGTTCTAGGCGGCATTCAGCTATACGGGCTACCCGCGCCCCCTGCAGGAGGGACCCGGCGCCTATTCGCCCTTTCACCCCGCGGGTCGGCCGTCTCAACCCTGCCACCCGGCGTCCTCGCCCCTGACCGGGGCTCACAGCATTTGCCGGGGGAGGTACCGTTTCTGTCCGGAGCCGACGCTCTCGCGCCACGCCTCGCGGCGTCGCGGTCCTGCTCGGTGGATGGAGTTTCCTCAGACCCTTGCGGGCCCGGCGGCCGCTCACCGGCTCACCGACCACGTGACAAGGGAGAAACGGGCTCTATAAGCCTACCTGAGGAGCTTTTACTGGTTGCAGCCGCAGGGGTCCCTCATCTGCTTGCCCCCCAGCATGATGTTCTGGCCGAAGCGGTCCCTCTTCGCCTCGAAGTATCGCTCGTTGAACTCCGTCACCTCCGCCTGGATGGGTATGATGTCCCTGATCTTCACTCCGTATCTCCTCAGTGCCTCCACCTTCGCCGGGTTATTCGTTATGAGGCGGATGTCACCGACGCCCACCTTCCTCAGCATCGCGGCGGAGACCTCGTAGTCCCGCTCGTCGGCGGGCAGCCCGAGGGCTATGTTAGCATCGTATGTGTCGAGGCCCTTGTCCTGAAGCTGGTAGGCGCGGAGCTTGTTCGTGAGCCCTATCCCCCTCCCCTCCTGCTGCATGTAGATGAGGACGCCGAGCCCCTCCTCCTCGATCATCGTCATGCTCTTCCTGAGCTGTGGGCCGCAGTCGCAGCGGAGGCTGCCCAGCGAGTCCCCGGTGAGGCAGCTGCTGTGGACCCTCGTTAGGACACTCTCCTTGCCCGAGACGTCCCCCTTGACGACCATCGTGTGGTCTTTCCCATCCTTGTTGTTGGTGAAGCCGATTATGTGGAAGCGCCCGAAGAGGCTGGGTAATTCCGCCACGGCGACGAGTTGGACGCAGAGCGTCTTCGTGCAGCTGGCGCAATCCCACTTCAGTGGACACGTCTCGTGCTCCGCTGCGTCCACGTCGAGGACCCGGTGATAGCTGAGCTCCTCCATGGGTGTGATCCGAGAACCGGCGGATATGAATGATTAGAGGGTGACAAGTTTTATGTGGGCATGGAGCGCATATCCCCCGTCTTGGAGAAACAGAGACGCCTAGCCCTGATGATACTCGCGGCGGTGTGCCTGACCTACTTCGTCGAGAACTTCCTGCGGAGCGCGGCCTCCGCCCTCACCCCTGTGCTCATCGTCGAGCTGGGGATAAGCCGCGCCGCGATGGGGCTGCTCATCACTGGGTACTTCCTAATCTACGGGATAATGCAGCTTCCCGCCGGTGTGCTCACAGACGTGCTCGGACCCAGAAAGTCGATACTCTGGTTCACCGGCCTCACGTGTATCGGCTGCGCCCTCTTCTACCTTAGCTACAGGTACGAGCTCCTCCTCGCCGCCCAGATCATAATGGGCATCGGAACCAGTGTCTTCTACATAAACGCCGTCACTGTCATCATCCGCTGGTTCCCGCCCGAGAGGAAGGCCACAGCGATAGGCGTACTGAGTGCCGCCAGTGGAGTGGGTGGCTTCGCGAGCTACATAGGGTTCCCCCTCATCCAGTCTATCCTCGGGAACTGGAGGGATCTCTACGTCGTCATGCTCGTCCTCCTCGTCGCCAACTGGGGGATAAACATCTTCGTCCTCAAGGACGGCCCTACGCCAGTTGTGTCCGTGAAGAGAGAGCCGCGCAACATCGTCGCCTCCTTCAGGCAGACCCTCTCTGACAAGAGGTTCGCCCCTATGCTCTTCATCTACACGCTGCTTGGCTTCAACTACGTCCTGCTCTCGTGGGGCACGCAGTTTCTGATCGAGTCGAAAGGGCTGACCTACGTGGAGGCGGGGTTGGTGACGAGCCTCGGCACCGTCGCAGGTTTCCTCGGCTGCCTCTCAATGGGTGTGATCAGTGACAGGCTCAGGAAGCGGAAGACCCCCATCATAGCCTTCTTCGGCCTCTACCTCCTCTCTCTCGCCGGGGTCGTGCTGATGCCCGGTGGCCTAAGCGTAGCCCTCTACGCAGGCCTCTGGTGCCTAATGGGCTTAGGCAATAGTGTATGGGTCATCTACTTCAGCATGGTTGGTGAGGTCCTCCCAGTCCGCAAAGTGAGCATCGGCCTCGGACTACTAAACGGCGCGAACATAGTCTTCTCAAGTTTAATGACGCCTCTCTACGGCAGTCTCGTCGACCAAACGGGAAGCTTCTTCATCCCCGGCCTCATCAGTATCGGCGTGGCAGCCGTAACATTCGCCGTTCTCCTTCTCTACACGAAGGAGACTTACGGCAACGTCATCAAGGAGTAGTTGCAAACCGTTTTAGACGCATACATCCGATCCTAGTGTATGTGGACGGTCAACTCAGAGTCGGGCAGGCTCAACGCGGTTCTTATCCAGGATAGCGTCGAGTCCTTCTGGGAGAAGAGGCTCCCTTTCGAAGGTGTTGAGTCGAACCTGCAGTATTTGCCGCGGTGCGTCCATCCCCAGATGGAGGGAGGGCACAACGAGTGGCTTCAGCTCCCGAAGATGCTGGGGGAGGAGGGCGTCAAGGTCTTCGAGGTCACTAGTATAATGGGGAAGGCGCTTGAGAAGGCCACTTTTAAGGAGAAGAAGGCGATCATCAAGGAGATCTGGGAGGGCTTCCCCGCGGCGCCGAAACCGGAGGAGTTCAAGCTAGAGCACCTCATCTACGGCTACCCCGAGGCACCCTACTACGATGCCAAGCAGGATAGGGTGGTCCTCCCCGACTTCCGCCGAGTCGCGTGGCCCTACAGCAGGGACACCAGCTTCACGACTCAGGTGGGGACCGTCATCTGCAATATGCGCCGATACAGCAGGCGCCAGGAGGTCAGGGTGGTGAAGCTCGCCTATGAGCTTGACCCAACGCTATCGAAGCACGTTGAGGTCATCTGGGACGCGAACGAGGCGGGGGGCGTCACCACTGAGCCGCCGAACGTGGAGGGGGGTGACACGCAGATTGTGGATGCTGAGACGGTCGCCATCGGTATGGGGCAGAGGAGCACCCTCACCGGAATCAAGCGCTGTGCAGAGGAACTCTTCAGGCACGACCGCGAGGGCAAGATCAGGTACGTCTGCGCTGTACAGCTCCCCGACTACCCCGCCCTCGACTACATGCACCTCGACGTGACCATCAACTACCCGGACAAACAGCGCGCCCTCGTCATGCCCTACGTCTGGGACACCGAGGTCGTCAAGGGGATGCCACCCAAGAAGCTCCTGCTTAAGACGCTAGAGGCGCTGCGGCAGCAGAGCGACGCCGACTACCGCCCTATGGGGCCGATGATCCACCCCGACGGCTTCAAACACGGGGGAAGGACGACGATCTACGTCAACAAGGGGGGGAAGCTCGAACCTCTTCGCACAGAGGTGAGCCTCATCGACTTCCTAGTCAAGGAGGGCAAACTCGACGCGGACGGCATCATGTACGTTGGGGGGTTGCCCGAGAAGGAGAACGATGTGGGCCACCTCTACGCCGCCTTCCTCGAGCAGGCGCGCGGCGCGGGGAACATAGTCGCCACCCGGCCCAAGTCGGTGATCGCCTACCAGAGGAACAAGAAGACCATCGGTGTGCTCAGGGAGAACGGGATAAAGGTCCACGAGTGGGAGGACAGCTACCTCGACCTACTCGGCGGGCCACACTGCAGCACGAGCCCGCTGAGCCGCGACTAGCGTCTCGTTTTCCGCGTCACTACGCCGAAGCCCTTTACACCCTGGAAGCTGGAGCCGAGGAGGAAGCTGCTCCCCACCAGCCCCGTGTTAGTGACAACGGAGATGACAATCTCCCCGGCTGCCTCGAGGGACTCAAGGTACTCACCGAAGCTCTGCAAGTCCTCCTCGAAGGATTCGATCGGGTAGTAGTATATCCTGAGACTTGGTCCGTCGTGTTTGATTTGTGGCTCGGCCATGTCCTGCGCCTCACTTTCGTGGGTAGGGGGCGCAGATAAAGGTGGTCAGTGCACGCTCTTGATGAACTTGGCGACCTCACCGTAGAAGTAGTCTGGGTTGTCGCTCATCATTACATGCCCCGCCCCGGGGACGTAGACGAGGGGGAATAGGGCCGCCATCTTCTTCTCGCTAGTCCAGAGACCCTTGTTCTTCTCCCCGTAGACGACGAGTGTGGGGACCTTGAGCGCCTTCAGCTCCCCCGCGAGCTTGTCCTCTTTGCTGACCTTGACGAGGTCTTCGCTGCTGCGGTACATGGTGACGGCTCCAGCCTTCCTTTGGCTCTCCATCATACTCGGGGCGTAACCCCTCTTCACCATGCCTTCGAGGTCCTTCTGGAATCCCGTCTTCGCATACTCGTCGAACGTGTACTTGGTGATGACGAGGTTGCTCCCGAAGCAGTCGTCGAAGTCTATGTTACCCTCGCAGTAGACGATGCCCTTGACGCGTGGGCCGAGTAGCTCCGCGAGGTAGACGCCTATGGGGCCACCCATGCTGTGTGGGATGAGGAGCACGTCGCCCTTGATGCCGACCGCGTCGATGAGCGCTTTGACAGCCTGCGCCTGCTCTCTCATCGTGTACTTGAAACCCTTCGGCGCGGGCTTGGAGTCGCCGAATCCGACGAGGTCGGGGATTAGTATGCTGTACTGCGAGAGTTCGGGGTAGTCGTGTATCGGCTGCCAGTAGTCCTTCGAGCCGCCAAGCCCGTGGATGGGGACTATGGTCATGGGCTTCTTGCCCTTGTGGTATGTGTAGGAGAAGGTGTATCCACCCGCCTTGATCGTCTCGCTCTTCATGGCTAGCGGGTGTGTGGAGGAGGTATATGAGAATGGGGGCTAGAAGTGGCGGAAGCAGCGCTCGTCCGTGAAGGCCATTGCGATGCCGAACTCGTTGCACGCCGCTATGACTTCGTCGTCCTTTATGCTTCCCCCCGGCTGGCAACACGCCTTGATGCCGTACTTGGCGAGGGCGTCGATGCTGTCGCGGAACGGGAAGAAGCCGTCGCTGGCTAGGACGGCGTCCTTGAGCCTGTCCTTGTGGCCACGCTCCTCCGCCTTCTGGAGGGCCTGCCTCACCGCGATGACGCGGTCCTGCTGCCCCGTGCCGACGCCGAGGGTCTGCCTGTCGTCAGCGAGGACGACGCCGTTGCTCCGGACGTTGAGGTTCACGTACCAGGAGAAGAGCAGGTCGCGTGTCTCCTTCTCGGTGCCCTTCCTCTCGGTGACCCAGCGGAAGTCGTTGACACTCCTCATTCTCGTGAGCATGGGTGCGCTGAGGACGAAGCTGCCGTCCGTCATGGTGCTTATGACGAGCGGCCACGGGTCCTCCCCGACGAATCGGCTGCCGGCGTAGATGTTGTCGACCTGGATTATGCGTATGTCCTTCTTCTGCTCGAAGACGGGCATCGCCTCGGGGGCGAAGCCGGGTGCCACGACCGCCTCGACGTAGTTGCTCATTATTTCCTCGGCGGTCTCCTTGTCGACGGGCTTGTTGAAGCCGGCGACGCATCCGAAGGCGGCGACTGGGTCGCTCTCCCACGCCCTCTTGAAGACCGCCTTGAGACTATCACCCTTCCTCGCTGCTGCTACCCCACTTGGGTTAACATGCTTCATTATGGCGCAGGCAGCCTCGTCGAAGTATCGCACTATGTTGCAGGCGTTGTTCATGTCCTCGATGTTCGTCTGGCTGAGGCCGCCCTTGCCCGTCTTGAGGATCTTCATGGCGCCGACGGTGAGCTTGCCCTCCTTCGGGGCGTAGTACGCCGCGGGTTGGTGGGGGTTCTCGCCGTACCTGAGGCTCTGCGCCTTGTGGTACTCGATCTCCTGGTCCCCGAGGGTGATCTTGATCTTCTCGGGGAAGCTCTCCTCGAGCTTAGTCCTGTATAGCTTCTTTATGCTCACTTCTTCTTCCCCTCCTTCTCTAGGTATGTCGTTATGGCTGAGTCGTAGGCTGATGTGCGACGGAAGGCCGCCTCGGCGAGTTCCCTGACGAGTTTCTTGGGTATCTCGCCCTTGTTCTCCTTGAGTGCCTTGATGATCTCCGGATACTGCTTGGGGTCCGTGACCACGGTGACCTTGCCGTAGAGTAGCGCTGCCTTTGCGGCGCTGCGTATCATGGTTGGGCCTCCGATGTCGATGTTCTCGGCAGCCTCAAGTAGCTCCGCGCCCTTGGCGACCGTCGCCTCGAATGGGTAGAGGTTGACGACGACCATTTCGAACGGCTTGATGCCGTGCTTGTCCATGAACTCTCTGTGCTCGGGCACGTCCCTGCTGAGTAGGAGGCCGCCGTGTACACGTGGGTGGAGTGTCTTTAGGAGGCCGCCGGGGCTCTCGGGGTGGCCCGTGTAATCGCTCACCTCGGTGAGCTTCGTGTATCCGAGTTCGTTGATCTTCTTGGCGGTGCCGCCGCTGCTCACTATCTCTGCGCCGATGGCGCCGAGGGCCTTGACTAGATCCTCTAAGCCGGATTTGTCGGAGACGCTTATGAGGGCGCGCTTGATCATGCCTTTCGACTTCCTTGCTGGGGTAGGCTCCGTGTCTCGTTATTAGAACTTGCCCTCAAACGGAGAGCAGAATTAACAGGTTTAGTTAAAAAGTCTAGAGGAGACGGTTAGGGCCGGGCATCATGATGTCGTGGGGCGCGATCTCCTGGTAGCCGCGCTCCGTTACGAGTGCGAGCCTCGCCCTGTCCCACATCTGCTGGATGTCGGAGGCGCCTATGTAGCCCATCGCGGCCTTGAGGCCGCCGACGTACTCGTGTATGATGTCGGCGACGGGGCCCCTGTAGGGGACCCAGCCCTCTACTCCCTCGTTTATCGCTTTGCTGGGTTGGCTGTAGCGGTCTTGGGCATAGCGTTTCTTTCTCGCCCTGGCGCTGCCCATACCGTAGTACTCCTTATAGTAGCGGCCCTCCATGGCGACTAGGCGCCCAGGGGATTCGCTGCACCCGGCGAAAACGTTGCCCATCATGGCGGCGTTGGCGCCGACGCTGAGGGCGACGGCGATGTCGCCTGGGTTGCGTAGCCCGCCGTCCGCGATGACACTGATCTTGGCCTTGTTGTTCCTCACGGCGTCCGCGGCGTTACTGGTGGCGTATAGTGTCGGTGCACCCGCTCGGGTGACGACGCTTGTGGAGCAGATGGAACCGGAGCCGATTCCGCATTTCACACCTGCGATGCCGTCGAGCTTGGTTATGCAGTCCTCGGCGGCTTGGTAGGTGCCTATGTTGCCGACTATGACTTCGGCGCTCATCTCGTTGATGAGCTTCTTGGCGGCATCGAAGCAATTCTTGTTGTGGAAGTGGGCGACGTCGGTGAAGATGATGTCGACGTATTTGTCAAGCGCCTTGGCGCGTTCTAGGTCGAACGGGCTTACCGCTGCGGCGCAGATGAGGCGCCCCTCCTCGTCTCGGATGGCGTCGGGGAAGTCGCCCTTGAGGGTGATGTCCTTCATGGTGATCAGTCCCTTAACGTGGCGATCATTGTCGACGATGGGGAGCTTCTCTATCTTGTGCTTGTGAAGCACTTGTTTGGCCTCGTCGAGGGTTATGTCCTCGGCGCCTGTGATGACCTTCTTGGTCATTATGTCGCGGACTTTGAGGGTCTGCTCGGCAAGGCGTACGTCGCGCCATGTTGCTATACCTACGAGCTTTCCCCCGCGTCCTACGACGGGGAAGCCCTTGATGTGGTGCTCCTCCATGAGTTTGAGGAGCTCGCCGACGGTGGTGTCGGGTGTGACCGTCACCACGTCCCTGATTATTACCGCCTCGGCGCGCTTCACGCGGCGCGCCATGTCCACCTCCTCCTCCGCCGAGCAGTTCCTGTGGAGGACGCCTAGTCCGCCGTTGCGTGCCATGGCTATGGCCATGTCGGACTCGGTGACTGTGTCCATCGGGCTGCTGAGGAAGGGGGAGTTGAGCGTGATATTCTTCGTTAGCCGGGTTACGACCGTGGCCTCGCTTGGTTCGAGGGTCGTCCAGCCGGGGAGGAGAATCACGTCGTTGAAGGTGAAGGCGGTGTCCGCGTCTTTGAACTTGTCACGGAAACCCATCACTAGCACCTATATTTTAGAAGGCATCTCACCTTACGCATCTTATATACTTTTGGTTTATCAGAGCGCTGATGTTTGACATAATCTTGTTAAGTACGGATGGTTTTGGATGATCCTCTCATCCCTTTTTTGGGTCGGAGATGGGTCAGAAGGAAGCGAGGGAAAACTCCGACAATTAAGATCATTTACGCACTTTTGTAAATATTCGATATTAACGGAGATCTATTTTAGCCCTATTTTTTCAAGTGGAGCCTTTTTGAGCAAAGAGGCGAGTTCTCCCCTATTTTTCGGATATACGACGTATGTATTCTAGATCCTTGGCAGTGTCGACATCCATGAGGGATTTCAGGTTGGGATCAATGGCTCTAATCTCGTCCATTGGGACTCGCGTAACGTCAGGTAGAGTGTCAAGGATTAACCTGAGTCTCTTCTCCCCCGACTCGATTAGTACTAGGGCAGCGTCGGATGCCTTCCTCGACCTATAGACTGAGTGGAGGGGTTCGACCCAGCCGTTCGGCCAGTATGGCGTAGCTGCATCGTGCCCTGCAGCCTTAGCGAAGAGAAGCTCGACGACGCGTGGGTCGATGAGGGGTTGATCACCGCCGGTGAGGAAGGTGTACTCGCCGCGCGCCTCTTTTAGGCCAGTATATGCTCCGACGAGTGGTGAGCC
The DNA here is from genome assembly GCA_963769425.1 of Candidatus Bathyarchaeota archaeon. Taxonomy (GTDB): domain Archaea; phylum Thermoproteota; class Bathyarchaeia; order TCS64; family TCS64; genus UBA8941. The sequence continues at coordinate 519,521 of CAVYLP010000006.1, forward strand.
TCGGGGGAGGCGATCGGCGACGACTCTTGCACCGAAGGACGCGTAAGCCTCCTTCTGAGCCTTTGAGCCAACGACTATTACAATATCTTCGACGATGGGTTTGAGCCGCTCAACAATGTGGGTAATTATGGGTTCCCCGTTAAGGATTATTAGCCCCTTATCTCCGCCCATTCGGCTGGATTTTCCTCCCACGAGGACCACGGCTGAGCGCATTACAACTCTTCTTATTGATGTATGCGGTGAAAAAGATTGCATATAGCCTACGGTTTTGTAGTTGATTAGCGAGCTGTAAATGGTTGCGATCTAGATATCCAGAAGTAGAGAATAGCTAAAACCAGGGGATGTTTCTGTACCTCTAGCACGCAAACTGTACCCTATGGGAGAATATTTGGTACCCGGTAGGAGGGTATAGCGATTTCTCCACATTTAATCTCAACAGGGGGGATTACACGCACTGTGGTGTAACCCATGTTTGATTATTGGCTGAACGTTAATCTCATCTCGGCGACCGCGCCGGCCTTATTGCGCCCCTGTCGGGTAGGCCAAGCCTCCACGCTGGCGCCCCGGTCATCTTGTGGACGGCCTCGGGGAGCGAGAGGGCGTCCCCACCCACGTAGCGCTGGAGGACGCGTGGGAAGGTGCCGAAGCTCCTCGGGTGCACCGGGGAGGTCAAGCCACCCCGCTCGGATGTCCCATCGGAACCTATCATGACCGCCTCGTGCCTCATTAGGACCCTGATGTCGTCCTCGAGGCCGAAGAGGCATGAATGGGACGTTATCGTCCTCGGTGACGATGATGTCGTATGCGGTGTCGATCGGGTCTCGCTTCAGCTCGTCTGCTATCTGCTTGACCGTCTTTCCGCTGTATGCCCGGTATGCTTCGCTCTCCAGGTAGCATGTTAACCATGTGCCTGGTAGCTGGGTACCGGCGGTACCCACTAGCAGGGTACATGGTACCTAGTAGCAGGGTACAGGTGCACATATCCGTGCAAGTTGGTACCCAGTAGGAGGGTACCACGGTACCTAGTAGCAGGGTATACGGTACCCTGTAGGGGGGTACGCGGTACCCAGTAGGGGGGTATAACGTTTTTTCATTGTCTCTGTACCATGTAGCAGGGTACCGCAATTTTCCGCGTGTCTGTTCCCCGTCGGGAAGGTGTGGTGCGTAGCTGGTTGTGTGTGTATTCCTCGTAGTTTAGGTATCGAAAAAAAACGCCATTTTTGTACCTGCCAATAGGAATCAGATTCCTAGTAGGGTGGTATGGCTCATTGGCTGAACTCAATTAATTCTATCACATCGGACAATATCCTTAATCCGGCTGATAGGCTCATAGACCTCAATGTCCAGGATATTTAACGTGAATGAAGCTCGGAAGTCCATGAATCCAGGTGTTAGCGACATGTACTGGCTTGTCGACAAGGACCTCGGTGCATCAAAGTTTATGACGGTTCTCTACGAGTACCAGCCTAACTTCTCTACAAAACGTGTCCACTACCACGAGAAGCGCGAAAGTGCCTATATAGTCCTCGAAGGGGAAGCCCGCATCCATCTTAATGGCGAAGACCACATCCTACATCCAGGTGATGCTGCCTACCTCTCACCAATGGATATCCACGGCGTTGTCGGCTCAGGGCCAAAGGGACTCAAGATGATTGAGATATGGGCACCGCAAGAGAAGGATGTCATCTACCTCGAGGACGGCAAGGTAGTAGAGTGAAACTTAACAGGATCCCCGAAATCTGATTATCGTACCCGTGGAAACCTACCCCATGAATAGCTGGGTGTATCTCACTTTCGTGTACTCGGGATGAAAACATGGTTGCCTATACTTGGGATGAACCTGGTCACGGGGATCATTAGAGCCAGGATATCGAGTTGGAAAAAAAGGGGCCTGCTTCATTTCTGATATTGTAAAATTACGAATGTGTTTGGCAAGATCGGCGGGCGAGGCCTCGGTTGCTCGACCGTGGGTTCAGGCGTCGGGCCGTATTCTGCGGTTGGTAGAAATAGAGCATGTGTCCTAAGGTCGATTGTCATGGTTCGCGCCCCACGCTGAGTCGCGATCGTATCCAGAATGGAGAAGCTATCCGGAGAATCCTCTCTTACGATCGTCAGGGTTCCCTCCCCGTTGGACGCGAAGACAAGTTTCCTCTCGGGGTCAAACATGCAGCCATCGCAGCCGCCGCCAATCGGTAACGAGGCGAGTACGCGCCCGTCGTCGGCGTCTAGCACGATCATGAACTTGTTGCGGGTCACCGAGAAGAGGCGCCGATTCTTCAAGTCAATGGCGAGCCCAGTGGGGGACTCTCCGGGTGCGATAGGCCACCTTGATAGGACCTCAAGCGTCTTCGAGTCGATCACCATGACCTCACTCGTGTCCTCGTTGTTGACGTAGACGTGCCCCAGACCGTCCGCGACGGAGAACTCGGGTTTGCCGCCGAGGGGAATGGTCGCTATGACCTCTCCGGTCGCCGCGTCAATGACGGACGCATCGTGGCTAACGCCGTTGAATACGAAGACCCTCTTCGAGGACGAGTCGAAGCGGATGGCGTCCGGGTTTTTACCCACGGCTACCTCCTTCATGACCTTCAGGGTATTAAGGTCGAAGATGCTCACCGTCGAAGCGCGTCCGTTGCTCGCGAAGCCTCGTCCAAGCTCGCTGGCAATCGCCACCCCGTGCACCCCCTCGGTCTTGAAGACCACGCCGACCACATCGAGTGTGTCCGCGTTTAGGACGTGGACCCTGTCGTTGTGGGTGACGTAGAGGCGACGCGCCGCTTCGTCGACTACCAGGTAGTCCCATCCTCCCTCGCCACCTATGAGGAGTTTTCTAGTCAAGTGGTAACCCGATGGTGATTTGCCCGCCATTTTGTGTCAACAGCTTGGGGTTCAAGCGGGGATATAAGACGTGACAGGAGATTTGTTGAAAAGTATAGATGAAAAATGTGAGCCGTTTCAGAAAACAAGTGCACGTTTGAGCCTTTTCTCGATATACAAAAACGGGGTCTGGGAGTCTAGACAAAATTGTTATGCGGTGTGAGGGGGGTAGAAGGGCATGGCGAACAAGGGTGTAAAGGTTCCCACATTGTTGTGGTATGGGAAGAAGGAACTGACCCTCTCCTTCCCGCCGGAGTGGAATATTAATGTTCTAAGGATGGACGGTCACGATGACAAGAAGCTGAGTGGAGGGGGAATCGAGCACGCCTTCTCAAAGCCCATCGGCTCAAAGCGGATCCGCGAACTGGCCAAGAATCGCAAGGAGGCCGTCATCATGTTTGACGACATGACCAGGCCGACCCCGATCAGTGAACTCGTGCCCTACATCTTGAAGGAGTTGAATGAGGGGGGCATCTCCAACGATCACGTAAGGTTTGTCTCGGCTCTCGGTGCCCACGCCCCCATGGACCGGGAGGACTTCGTCAAGAAGCTCGGGGAGGACATTGTCGAGGAGTTCCCGGTCTTCAACCATAACCCATTCGGTAATTTGACGGACCTCGGGAAGACGACGAGGGAGACGCCGGTCAGGATCAACAGCGAGGTCATGGGCTGCGACCTGAAGATAGGCGTTGGCCTTTGCTGCCCCCACACGCAGGCGGGCTTCGGCGGCGGGGGCAAGGTGATACTACCGGGCGTCTCCTCGATTGAGACGATCATCGCCAACCACAAGCTCGCAACGAAGTGGGGGGCGATCGAGGACTGCCTTTTCCGCCTCGATATCGAGGAGACGGCGAGGATGGCGGGACTGGATGTCAAGGTCGACACAATTGTGAACGAGAAAGCAGAGCTTACGGGAATCTACGTCGGGGACTTCATCGCCGAGCACAGGGAGGCCGTCGAGAGGGCGAAGAAGGTCTACGCCATCCACCCCCAGAAGAAGTACGACGTAGTCGTCACAAACGCCTACATGAAGCACAACGAGGGGCTGCTCGCCGTACGGCTGATCAACAACATGATCAAGCCCGGGGGAACGGCGGTGTTCGTCGAGGACGATCCGAAAGGGCCGGTGTGGCACTATCTCGAGGGAAAGTTCGGAAAGGACTCCGGTGGCCCCTTCTGCGCCCTCCACAGGCCCATGAGAGACGTTGGCAAGGTGATAATCCACTCACAGTACAAGATGAAAGACCCCTGGTACCCACTATACGACCCGGATAATCAGGTCTGGATGAAGAAATGGGACGACGTGGTCGAGGAGCTTCGAAATAGGCATGGGGACCACGCGGACGTCGCCGTGATCCCGGAAGCCACCATCACCATACCCGGATAATTGTGGAAGTAGAGTGAAGAGTTCAGTTTTTAATATGGAGCCGGGCGAGGGATTCGAACCCCCGTAGAGCTGCTCTGCAGGCAGCCGCCTAAACCGCTCAGCCAACCCGGCGCGCAAGAGAGAAAGGAGAAGGGGGCTGAATATAACTTTTCAGCTACCCGATCTCAGTGCGCCTTCGAGGTCTTACGGATAAGCTCGACGGCCTTCTCGTCGCCGTGGCGGGCTCTGTACGCTTCTATCCCAGCCCTGTAGACGGCACTCCTCCTCCCCTCGGGGTCGTTCGGGTCGAACATCTCCACGAATTTGTCGCAGGGGAACTCACCGCAGGCGCCGCAGTGCTTCGCCTTGTGCTCCTGCGCGCAGGTGTAAGTCGGGCATGTCCCCCAGAAGGGCTTGCCCTTGATCTCCGTGCAACCAGCGCAGCTCGGCTGCTTTTCCCCCGTGTGCCACTCGCATGAGCCACAATCTAAGCCGCATGGACTCATCATCGTTTTAGTCATAACAACACCGATCGCCTTGAGGCTTGTCGGTTTAAAAGTGGTTCGAATAATCGTCAACTGGTGTTGGGTGAATGTGGTGGGACCGCCCGGATTCGAACCGGGGACCACGCGGGCCCAAGCCGCGTATCTTAGACCAAGCTAGACCACGATCCCAGCACCCGGTTAATCGTAGCGGCTGCGTTTTATCTTTATCCCCCCGCAGGGGTTGTCTTGGGAATTTATTTGACAGTGAAAGCTAAAAAGAGGGGGTGTAACTAGATTATTTGGTGTATTCGTCGAGTGGCGTTGTGCCCCGGGCAGGGTTAGGTGGAGAGAGAATGGGTCCTATAATCGGAGTTGAAGCGGTGAGGATGCTCAACGAGGGTTCATTCAATTTGATGACCACCACCGAACTTGACGAGATGCCCTTTGGCCCCCATTCGAGGAGGATACTGGACGAGGTCACCTTCTCCCCCATCAGGGAACCGGTAAAGGTCAAGCTAATTGCTCGCAAGGTTGGGCTCTCGGAAAAGCAGGCAAGTCTAAGCCTCGAGTGCATGGTCAACAGGAGAGATCAAGTCTTCACTAAGTTCAAGGACCCCGACCTCATCAAGTACTCTATTCAGGCACAAACCCTCCGGACGCCTGTGAGAACGGGTTGGCTCAACGAGGCTCTAAGCGACCTCACAGTAGCAATCGACGAGTTGGGAGAGAGTTATCTGGCGACGAAGCTGGACAGGCTCTTCGGAAGCTACAACAGGCTCCCTTGGAATTATATACCACTTATAAAGTTCAATGAGCAGCCGATCTACGCGCAGATGCAGCTCGCAGCGATGAAACTTCTCTAAGCGTGGGCTTAACCCCACCGTTTCTTCGACTTAGCCATGGCTTCTATAACGGGTAAGTCCTCGCCTGCGAGTAGGCTTAACATGGCTCCGCCGCCGGTACTGACGTGCTTCATCTTGTCGTCTATTCCGAGCATGCTGGAGAGGCCGCCCAGGTGGCCTCCGCCGACTACGGTGTAGCCGGGGGCTTCCGCTATGACACGTAGGAGTTCCTTGGTTCCGACGTCGAAGCCGCGGCGCTCGAACATGCCGAGGGGGCCCTCTGCGACGACGGTGCCCGCCTCCCTGATGAATTTGCTGAACTTCGCAACCGTGTTGAGGCCGATGTCGTAGATGTTTGTCTCGTCGGTGATCTGGCTGGTGAGGACCTCGATGCGTCCGCCCTTGGTGTCTAGGGCGACGTCGACGGGGAGCTCTATGTTCTTCTTGTACTTCTTGAATATCGCCCCTGCCTCGTCGACGAGCTTCCTGTCCTCCGGCTTGAGCGCCGCGTAGCGCTCGGGCATTGCGCCTCCCGCCATGTGGAAACTGTCGCGTATGAGTCCGCCGATGAGTATGTGGTCCGCGATCTTGTCCTTGAGGACGCGGTTGATGACGGGGATGCGGTCGTCTACCTTTGCGCCGCCTAGGAGGTAGACGGTGGGGCGGGCGGGGTTGTAGATGACCTTGTTGAGGGCGCTGAGCTCCTTCTCCATGAGGCGCCCCGCCACCATGGGCATCACCTCGCCGAAGGCGGTTAGGCTCGCTGAGCCCCTGTGGGCTGCGGCGAAGGCGTCGTTGACGCAGAGGTCGAAGTAGGGGGCGAGGGTCTTGACGAGCCCCGTCTCCGCCAGTTTCTCGGGGGGCGCGTCGAGGTTCTCATCCTTGTGCATGCGGAGGTTGTTGAGGACGAGTATCTGGCCGGGTTCGAGGGCCTTTATGGCCTCCTGGGCCTTGGGCCCGTCAATGTCCTCTACGAACTTCACCCTCCCGTTGTTATACATCTGTAGGACCCTCGTGTGGGCTTCGAGGTTTGTGAAGTCGTACTTTCCGGGGCGGCTCTGGTGTGCTCCGAGCACCACCTTTGCCTCCCTGAGATCCTTTAGGGTTGCCTCCGTCGCCCGTATCCTCGCGTCGTCGAGTATCCTCTTCGAAGCCGGGTCGAGGGGGCTGTTTATGTCCACTCTGAGGAAGACGCTCTTCCCCTTCACGTCTACGTCGTTTATCGTTAGAAAGTCGAACATTATGGGCACTCCTCGTGGGGTCGCCTCTACTCAAACCTTAGCATGCCGTATAAAAGAGGTGTCGCCCGGATTATGCCACATTTGGGGCTTAGACGCAGGTGAGCCGGAGGAGGGTGTCGCCCTCGTTTACGGTGAAGTGGGTGCGGAGGAATGTGACGGTACCGTCGTAGGGTGCCTTTACTTCCTGTAGGTTGTCACCGACGAGGCTGTAGACGGAGCCGAGTAGCTGCCCCTCCTTCACCTTGCCGCCGACGTCGACGAGCTTCCTCCAGACCCCGCCGCGGGTGGCGTGGAGTCGCCTCGACTCCGGGTCGACGGGCACCTTCCTCACTATGGGGTCGCCGGGGCTGATGCCGAGGTGGCGCATGAGGTTGTAGACGCCCTTGGCGAACCACCAGGCGTCCTTCTCCCTGATCGGGTAGGGGGCGCCCGCCTCCGTCATAACGCATGGGATACCCAAGCGGGGCACGACCTCGCCCGTGTTGCCTGCGACCGCCGCTGTCTCGATGTAGTCGACGTCCCAGCAGCCTGCCATCTCCAGCATCTTACTCCGCAGTACCTCGTCATCAGTGTTGAAGACGAAGACGCTTCTCGTCGCGTCCTCACCGAGATCGGCTGAGTGGGCGTCGACGACGGCGTCCGCCTTGCTCAGAAACTCGGTCCAGACGGCGTGGGCGACCCTCTTCGTGAGGGGCCCCTCCGGGTCGCCGGGCCAGACCCTGTTCTGGTTGAGGTGGTCCCACGGGTTATCATATGGGGCACGGGCCTCGAAGCCGGTTGTGTTTACGACTGGGACTATGATGAGCCGACCCATCAGCGTGGATGGGGTCAAGCTCCTCGATTATCCTCATCAGCCCCTCGATCGGGGTACACTCGAGGCTGTGGACGCCTCCTAGGACGCAGAGTGTGGGACCCGGGAAGAAGCCGTTGAAGGCCACCCATGGGACCCTGACCTCGTGGGTCGACGCCTCGGAGACCCTGAGGTATCCCTTGCCCCGGGTCCCCGGCTGGACCTCGACCCCAGCTATGCTCAGCGACACGACTCGGCACCTAGAGGGTGTAGTTGGCGACGTAGGGGGCGCGCCAGTCCTTGTACCAGCCCACGACGAGTGGGCCGTCCTCCTCGATGAAGACGGTGTCGCTGCTCCAGAGAAGTTCACCCTCTGGGCCCTCAACAACTGGCCGGAGCACGATTGCCATACCCGGGCAGAGGACCGTATCGTCCTTCGCCGAGATGTACGGTGCCTCTACGTCAGCGACTCCGATGCCGTGTCCCAGGGCAAGCTTCTCGACTATCTTAATGCCCCTGTCCTTCGCCGCGGCCTTCATCGCCTTGTAGACGTCGCTGCACTTGGCGCCGGGCTTCATGCAGGATAGGGCGGCCTCCCTCAGGGCGACGAGGTGGTTGTACGCCTCCCTCTGCTCCGTCGTGGGGTAGCCCTGGGTCATAAGTCGGCTCCCGACGCCCCAGTAGCCGTCGAGGCTGTACCGGGCCTCCATCCTCACGTACTCCCCCGGCATGAGCTTCTTCTCGTGGCCTATGCCGTAGTAGGGGGCGCGTGGCCAAAACTTGGCCGCGTTGGGGCCGCTGGCCCCCTGGCTGACACTGTGCCCGCCGACGACATCCAAGCCACGTTCTAGGCAGTGGACCCTCATCTCCTCGCTGAGGCTCATCTCGCTGCGTGTGCTCGTGATAAGGACGTGGTGCTGGGTGCCGAAGATGCCGTGGTCGACCTTGTATGAGACATCCTCAAGCAGCTCTAGCTCCTCGTCTGTTTTGACGGCGCGTAGCTCACGAATGAGTCCGTCGCAGCTAGCCCATGTGGCTCCGGGGAGACGCTTCTTTAGCAACTCCAGGGTGGCCTCGGGGACCCTGAGGAGATCGATGCCTATGCGGGCTTCCTTCTTGGTCTTGAGGAGGCTGCCCACGGCTTCGGCGAATGCGTCTACTCCACCCGAGTAGGTCTTTGCCTTCTTGACGCTGCTGAGGGCTACGACTGTCTCCTCCCACTCCTCGGGGGCGATGATTGTCGGGTCGCCCCTTTTGGGCCAGAGGACCGCCACCGGTGAATCTGGGTAGAGCACTAGGAAGGGGATCGCGGCCCCTGCCATGTAGGCGAAGTTGTCGGCACCCGTCACGAGGACGGCGTCGAAGGTCGAGCCCTTCACACCCGCGCATATCTTATCGTAGAGTTCCATGTCATTCATCCTCCTCAGTGGACGGCCCTGAAGCCGATCACCTCGTAGATCGTCTCCCAGTTGCGGTACCAGCTCAGCTTTCTTGAGCCCTCGTTTGTGATCTCGTAGACGTCCCTGTCGACATATATCTCCCTGCGTGGGCCGAGTGTCGGGACGCCGAGCGCGACGACGTTACCCGCCTTAAGCTCCTCGGGGTACCCCTCGACTATGTAGGGGGCCTCGAAGTGGCTGCAACCGACGCCATATCCGATTATGGGGCCGTGGAGCTTGACTCCCATCTTCTCAGCCTCGGACTTGACCTTCTCGTATATCTTGTCGCACCGCGAACCGGGGATGAGTAGGCTCTCGGCGAGGAGCTTTAGCGCCTGGTTCTCCTCGTAGGCGTCCTCGACCTCGATCGGTGCGTAGCCTGTGTACGCCATCCTGCTTATGCTCGACCAGTAGCCCATGCTGCTCGTCGTCATGTCGGTGCGGATCAGCAGGTCCTCGTCGACGTCGCCGCGGTGAGGTGTATACTCGAGGCGGGTGTCGTCACCCATCGTCACGGCGAGGTGGCCGACGCCGCTCGCGCCGCTCTCGAAGGCGTGGACCCTAACGCGCTCCGCGAACTCGGGGACTGTGTAGCCTGGACCCCAGAGGGTGCCCTCGAGGTGGTTGAGGCCGTGGATTATGCCCCTGTCGGCGAACTCGCAGCTGCTCTCGATTAGGGCGACCTCCGCGGGCGTCTTCGTGAGCCTCGCCTCGGCTAGCACGCCGTCCACGGGGGTTAGCTTCGCCTTCGTCGAGGCCTTGAGGGCCTCGACTATGCCGGCGGGGGTGCGCTCGGCATCGTACCCGAGGGTCCCCTTGTTGAGCCCCATCTCGGTGAGGGTCTTCGCTAGTGTCTTGACGAAGGCGGCTGGGTGCGGCCCGTCGTTCTCATCATACGCGACGGCACCCTCCATCCAGCCCTGGTCTTTCACGGCCTGGAGCCAATCGGCGGGGGTGACAACGGCGCAACTGTTCCCCTCGGATGGGATTATCGCCGCAGCGCGCCTCTCCGGGTAGTTATCCGCGAATGGGAGGGTTGCGCCGGTGAGGTACCGGAAGTTATCCGCCCCGAATGCTACGAAGGCGGAGCACCTGCTCGCGTCGACGAGCCTTCTGACAATGGTTTCATCCATGGTGTACTTCTCCTATTTAGAACGAGTTAGAGTATCGGGACCGGGCGTTAAGAAACTATTCCCGGAGGCGCCTACCTGATCTTGACGTACTCGTAGGCCTTCGTGGCGTTCTCGAAGCAGAAGTGTACCTTCTCGAAGCCGCTGCGCAGGTCGGCCACGTCCGCCTGGACCTTCTTCGGGTCCTCGCCGTCGACGACGACACGCTTCATCAGCTCCGCGACCTCAGTCATCTCGCCCTCCTTCATGCCGAGGCGAGTGAGCTCGGCGGTGCCGAGGCGTATGCCGCCGGGGTTCATGTAGTGGCGCCCCTCCTTGACGTCCCATGGTAGGAGGTTGCGGTTGATGATTATCCCCGCCTTCTCCAGGCTCTTCTCAACCATTCCGCCGTCGCCGTACTTCGTGATGTCGATGAGGAGTATGTGGCTCTCCGTGAATCCCTTATGCTCGGCGAGCACTTTGAAGTTCCGCTCGTAGAGCGCCTGCCCCAGCGCCTTGCTGTTCTTGATTACTTGGGTGGCGTAGGCTTCGCCGAACTGGATCATCTCGGCGCTGGCGATGGCGACGCCGGCGAGGGCGTGTAGGTGGTGGTTACTGACGAGGCCGGGGAGTGTCGCCTTTTTGATGGGCTCCGAGTACTTGTCCCAGCTAAGGACGGTGCCGTGCTGTGGGCCGAAGAAGGTCTTGTGGGTGCTGACCGTGACGGTGTCGACACCCTCCCTGAGGGGGTCCTGGAACCTCTTCCCGGCGATGAGGCCGCTGACGTGTGCGCTGTCGTAGTGGATCATGGCGCCGGCGTCGTGGAATACGCCCGCGAGTTCCTTCACCGGGTGGGGGAAGGGGAAGACGCTGCCCCCGAAGATGACGAGCTTCGGGGCCTTGCCCTCCTCGACCAGCTTCATGAGTCTCTGCGCAGTCTTGTCGACGTCGATGTTCAGCTCGTCGTAGTCGAGGGGCAGATACTCGACCTCGAGGCCTGTGACGGCGCCGGCTGTTCCTCCGAGGTTCTTCCTACCGTATGTTATGTGGCCTCCGCATGTGATTGGTAGGGCCATGATGGTGTCGCCAGGCTCCGTGAATGCGGTGTAGACGACGAGGTTTGAGACGACGCCGGAGATTGGGCGGGGGTCCACGAACTCTGCTCCGAATAGCCTCTTCTCAAGCTCGATGCACGTGGCCTCCACGCGGTCTATGTACTCGCACCCCGCGTAGACGCGCTCGCCGACCCAGCCCTCCGCGTACCTGTTACCGAAATCCGTGGTTAGGGCTTCGCGAACAGCTGGGCTCGGGATGTTCTCGCTCGCTATGAGGGGGATGTACCTGTTGAACGCTTTGTGGTGTTCCTGCAGTGTGCCGAGTATCTCGTCGTAGTACTGGCGTGGAGTCTTGACACTCATCACGTATCCAGATGAGCCATGAAGCCGGAAATTTATGCTTTACCAAACGACACCGGTTTTGGGCTTAGTAGAAGTGCTGGATCTCTATGACGTAGCCCTCCGGGTCCTTGAGCATGAATTGACGGAGGTTCATCCCTGGCTCGTCATGGGGCTCGTTCATCGTTGAGACGCCAAGTTTCTTGAAGTGGGCGTACCACGCATCTACATCGGGGACTAGTATTGTGACCATGACGGGTTTATCCCTGCTAGGCCTCAGGCTCCCCTTCTTACCGTCAACGAGCCCTACGTTTGCAGTATCTGTAAGCTTCAGTATCTTTGCCCAGCCCTGGTCAACGATGACTTTGAGGCCCATAGTCTCGGTGTAGAATTTCGTGGCCTTCGCGAGGTCGTCGTAGTATAGGAAAGTGACTAGACCGTCGATCTTCGGCATGTGACATATGTTCCTATTTTGTGCTCTTTAATTGTCTGTTTCTATTGCGTTATGATATGAGGTTAATTCGCTCTTTTAAGTTGTAACTTGGCCCCTATTTGGCCGGGGGGAGTTGGAGGCGTTAAACGTTCCTGTGGCTGGTTAATTACACCTCGCTACCCGACATGAGGAAAAATCATGGAATGTGCTACCCTAACTAGGAATAACGTACTTAGTCCTTGATGGGGGGAAGCGGTTATATTCTTTTATCGGTGACTGACACTCGATAAGTGTTATAATTCCGGGTACCGTTGATCTCATTGATTTCTATGGTGGATGAGCAGAAGGGTAGCGGTAATCTGAGGTGGGTCTCGACGGCTTGGCTGGAGGAGCACCTTGGAGACGATCTGACGATTCTTGACACGCAGCCGGACTGCCACGACTACTTCCAGGCGCACGTCCCGGGAGCAGTGGCGTTGGAGGAGAAGACGCTGCGCGCCCCGCTGAGGGGGCTTCCCGCCGTCATACTCCGCCCCAGCTACGTCGCATCCCTATTCGGCAGGGTGGGGATAAGCAACGACAGACCGGTCGTCGTCTACACCGCCAAGGGTGGGTGGAAGGGCTGGGGGGACGGACTGGAGCAATGCATGGTCGCCTATGTCCTCCTCAGGATGGGGCACGGGAAGGTCTACCTCCTCGACGGCGGCATGGATAAGTGGATAGCCGAGGGGAGGAAGACGAGCCAAGTCTTCCCCAAAGTGAAGCCGGCCACGTTCAGACCCAAGCTCCGCGAGGACTTCTACTTAACCATGAAGGAGGTCAAGGAGTTTAAGGAGGAGAAGGGGGTCGTCCTCCTCGACGCACGTCCACCGAACATCTACAGGGGGGAGGCGGGGCCCTGGATAAAATCGGGGCACATCCCCGGGGCCGTCAACCTCCCGTGGGCGAGCCTCATGGATGATAACAACAAGGCTCTGCTCAAGCCCGTGGCAGAGATCAAGAGGCTAGCCGATGCCATCGGTGCCACGAAGGAGAAGCGGATAATCTGCAGTTGCGGCACCGGCAGGGAGGCGACCAACGAGTTTACTATCTTCAGGCACCTCCTCGGGTACCCCAACGTCAAGGTCTATGAGGGGAGCTGGACGGAGTGGAGCAGCAGGCCGCGCAACCCCGTCGCCAAGGGGCCGAACCCGAGGTAGAAGCTAATGAGGCTAGAGGCTGTCAAGGACCGCGGCATCTCCCACATGAGCTACTACCTAAGCGAAGGTGGGGAGGCCGTCGTCGTGGACCCGAGGAGGGACGTTGAGGTCTACATTAACCTCGCTAAGGAGGACTGCGCCAAGATCAAGTACGTCCTCGAGACCCATCGGAACGAGGACTACGTCGTCGGCAGCCTCGAGCTCAAGAAGGTGTCTGGAGCAGAGATTTGCCACAGCAAGGACCTCCCATTCGGCTACGGGGACCACAACCTCACGGAGAACGAGGTCATCAGCATCGGGAGGCTAAGGATCAGGGCCATCGCCACACCGGGGCACACCTTCGACAGTTTCTGCTACGCCGTTGTGGACTCGAAGTTGGGGCAGGAGCCGACTATGGTCTTCACGGGGGACACCCTCTTCTCCGGTGACGTGGGGAGGACCGATCTCGCCGGGCCCGAGCATCAATCAAACCTCTCCGGGTTACTCTTCGACAGCCTCCACGATAAGATACTCCCCCTTGGGGACCAAGCCATCGTCTACCCAGCACATACGGCTGGCAGCATCTGCGGGAGCAGGATCAGCGACAGGGATGTGACCACTGTTGGCATCGAGAGGAAGACGAACTCACTCCTTAACCTTGACAGAAAGGAGTTCATAAGAAACAGGGTCGAGAATCGCATGCTCCGGCCCCCCTACTTCACCCGGATGGAGGAGTGGAACCTCAACGGCCCACCCCTCCTTCGGTACGCCACAGAGCCCAAGCACATACAGATAACGGACTTCGACTCCCTCTGGAGGCAGCCCGACATCATCGTCATCGACACGAGGAACCCGGACGCCTTCGCCGCGAGTCACATACCCGACTCACTCAGTATCTGGCTCGAGGGCTCATCCTATCACCCCGGCTGGGTAGTTGGCCACGACAAGAGAATAATCCTCGTCGTGGAGAGGAGAGAGGACGCGGAGAAGGCGACAGCGTACCTGAGGAGGATAGGGCTCGACAAAGTGGTTGGCTACCTCTGTCCAGGTATCGACGGATGGAGGAACAGGGGGCGCCTAACCGAGTCCTTCGGCGTCCTCACTGCCCAAGACCTGAAGGACGTCCTCGGCAGGGATGCCGTGACCCTCATTGATGTTCGTGACCCAGAGGAGTACGCCTCGGGACACATACCTGGGGCCGCCAACATTTACGTAGGTAACATAGATGCGGAGGCGGGAAACATCTCAGGCGAGAAGCCGGTCGTCGTCACCTGCAGCTGGGGCGGCAGGGCGAGCCTAGCCACCAGCATTCTGAAGCGCCGCGGCTTCAAGACCGTATCCAATCTCCTCGGTGGGATGAATGCTTGGAGGTCCCTGAACTACCCTCTCGAGAAGAGTTGATCTAAGAGGGTTAAATCCCGCGGTTCAAAACTGTGGAGTGATGACTATGGTTGAAGTAGGCGTCAAGGTTCCAGAGTTCACACTCTTCGACTACGAGCTGAAGAAGCGTAGCCTCAAGGAGTTTAGGGGAAAGAAGCTGGTTCTCGCCTTCTTCCCAGGGGCTTACACAGGGGTCTGCGATAAGGAGATGTGCACCCTTCGAGACGCGTTGGCGAAGCTGGGTAAGTTAGATGCCCAGGTTATTGCCGTGAGCGTGAATGACCCATTCGCCCTGAAGGGCTTCCACGAGGATAACGCCCTAAACTTCCCCCTACTCAGCGACTACACCCGCGAAACCGTCAAGGCCTACGGGGTAGAGCTACCCGACTTCGCGGGGCTCAAGGGATACACCGTCGCCAAGAGGAGCGTCTTCATACTCGACGCCGACGGCGTACTCAAGTGGAAATGGGTATCCAATGACCCAGGGGTTGAGCCCGACTACACCGAGATCGAGAGGCAGCTCAAGAAGTTCTGAGCGGGGCTAAAAACGGGCCAAATTTTATTAAGATACACTCCTCAGCGTACATGAGGTTCTATAAATGAGGAGTTATGTCAGAATCTACGGCCCGCCGCTTCTCAAGGCCCTCAGGGCCCTCGAGAAGTTGGCGATCAGCACGTCGGAGGTGTGCATCATGGACTCGATGATCGAGACGGCTGCGCCCCAGTTCAACACGCAGGAGGGTATCATGAATTACTTCTCGGCCGTCGGTGGCATCCCGGAGAAGCGCTGCGGCACGATACTCGCCAAGAGCGGTATAAAGATGGGTGACGTCGACTTCGTCTTCGAGTGGTTCAAGGAGCCGAAGGTCGAGCAGATCAACATGCTCATCGGGCAGATTGATGAGGTGTTGGCGCCGCTCGGCGTACAGTACACCATTGCAACGAAGTGAGGGGGCTTTCCTCTCTTCTTTTTTTAGAATCCCCCAATAGATAGAGCGTACTGATTTATTGGCTGTTTTGCCCCGGTTTCTGGAGGTGCCAGACGCACCGCTGCACGACCTCGGATAGGGCCGGATGGATGTGCATCGAGTCCACGAGGGGGTAGACCGAGCCGTCGCCCGCGTTCATCGCGACTATGACCTCGTGTATGAGGATGGGGGCCTGTGGGCCGACTATGTGGCAGCCGAGTATCTTGTATGTCTTCTCCTCGACGAGCATCTTAACGAAGCCCTCCTTATCCCCCATCGCGTCGCCGTATGCCGTATCTGAGAATGGGTAGACGCTGACGAGGTACTTCAGACGGCGCTTAGCGGCCTCCTCTTCGGTTATGCCCACGCCGGCGACCTCGGGCCAGCTGAAGACCGCGTAGGGGACCTTGTCGTAGTCGAGCGCTTGCCTGTGGCCGTCCTCGTAGGCGTGCCAAACGAGCTCTGCCTCCCTGTTTGCCACGTGTTTGAACATGGCCTTTCCCGTTGCGTCACCGAAGGCCCAGATGCGGGGCTTCGAGGTCTCGAAGAACTCGTTCACGGTGATGTAGCCGCGGTCATCCGCCTTCACCCCTGTTTTCTCGGTCTTGAGGATGTCTGAGTTTCCCCTGAGGCCCGAAGCTATGAGGAGGGTTTCGGCCTCTATGGTCTTCTCGCCCTTCGCATCGGCGACGGTCACCGCTTTAATTCCCCTCATTTCGGTGACGCTCTTCACCTCGGTGGATGTGAGGATGCTCATGCGTGTGCCCAGGGCTCGTGTGATGGTCTCGCCTATCTCTGGCTCGGTTTGGCGGAGGAGGGTTGGACTTCGGCTGATTATCGTGACCTCAGCACCGATGGCGCTGAAGAAGTGGGCGAGCTCGCACGAGATGTACCCCCCGCCTGCTATGATCATGCTCCTCGGCGGAGCCTCTAGGTCGAAGACGTTCCTGTAGGTGAGGTACGGCACGTTCTCGATGCCCTTGATCGGGGGAATCTCCGGTCTCGCCCCGGATACGAGAAAGATATCCTTCGCCTCGATGGTGTCCTCCCCCACCTTCATCTTATAGTCGCCGACGAATTCGCCCTGCAACGGGTAGTAGGTTAAGTTAGGGACCTTTGATACGCTCTCCTCCATGTGGTGCCTATCGTGGCCGACGCTGGCGCGCATCCTCTCCATGATGGCTTTGAAGTCTATCTTGTCGATGGTCGCTTTGACGCCGAGGGCGGAGACACGTCTCGCTTCCTGGACGACGTCAGTGGGGTAGATTATCATCTTGCTGGGGATGCAGCCCCTGTTGAGGCAAGTGCCGCCGAGTGGGTCCTTGTCGACGAGGGCTACCCTGAGCCCCTTGTTTATTGCACCCTCAACGATGGTCATGCCTGAGCCGGAGCCGACCACGAGGACGTCGAAGCGCTCCATGGCTCTGGGAGTGGAGGGGCGGATAAAATAGGTTGTCTACTCCAGCTTTACGGCGCCGTACTTGTTGTAGTAGTCGAGCCAGAGCCTCTTCATCTCGGGGTCAAGGCCATCCTTGATGAGGCCGTAGATTGTTTTAATGTTCTGTATGCTGAAGACCTTGATTCCGAGGGTTTCCTCGATGCTCTCGCTTGGGGTCTTCTCCTCTATGTGCTCGGCGTCACCCATCTTCTCCTGCCTGTCGACGGCGATGACTAGGCCCACGACTTTGTGGTCCTCCAGCAGGTGGAGCTTCTCGAACGTGTCGATCTTCGTGGCGCCTGTGGTGATGGTGTCGTCGACGACGAGGATGCGCTGCCCTGGCTTGTAGTAACCGGCGCCGACGATTACCTTGTCGGCGGTCATGTCGCCGTAGCTCTTCTCCTCCTTCCTGTCGTACATGAAGCGCTTCTTCATGCCGTAGAGTTCGCGGAGCCCCTCGCAGGTAAGGGCTGCTAGGCTGATGCCCTTGTAGCTGGGGCCGAAAACGTAGTCGAAGTCGTGTATCTCACCCTTCTCGACCTGCAGGGCGATGTAGCTTGCGAAGGCCCACTTAAGCTTGGCGAGGCTCTCGCCGTCTGTGAGGGCGCCGAGGTTTACGAAGTAGGGGCTCTTGCGTCCGCTCTTCAGCGTGAAGGGCTCCTTGGGGGTGGGCTGGAACCGGAGTGCGCCACCCTTCACGAGGGCGTCGAGGAGGACTCTCTCTATCTTCTCTTGGCTGACCAACCCGCTGCCCTCCATAGCGATTCCGTCTTTGGTGAGTTGTTCGAGTATAGGGCCGTAGTAGGTGACGCTACCACAGTATGTACAGTTGAGCTTCGTCTCCTCGATTCTTTCACCTTTCTCGACCTTGAAGATGGTCTTGGGGGGCGTGTAGGGAGTGTTCGTCGGGCAGAGGGGGTTGGGGCACCTGAAGATGCCCTCGACCTGTTTCGGGAGTTGTATCTTCCTCTTCTCTTTTACGTCCCAGTCCTGGATTATGTTCAATGTGGCATCTGGGGCCAGGAATGCTATGAGGTCTATCTGCCTGTTAGTTAGGTACGTGCCCTCGACCTTAATGAGGTCCTTACGTCCCATCGTCTTACTGTCCACGTTTTGTGCTATGAATGCCTGAGCATCCGGCTCTATCTTCAGAAGGCGAAGTATTTGGAAAGCTTTCCCCGCGGGGATGTGATCTATGACGATGCCGTTGTCTATCTTACTGACGAGGAGCTCCCGCTTGCTCGTAGAATCCACCCGGTTCAATCCCGTGGCAGATATGTAAAAACTTATCTGATGCCCGCTGGGGGTTTGAGGGTTTAAATTAGTGGTCCGCATTGGTATCGGCGAGCCCCGTTGAAGCCGGAGACTCGAGAATACGTCCTGATGATCATCGGCGGGACGCTGACTATGTCCGCGGGAGGCATAGTGCAGCCGGTCTTCGCTCAGTTCGTGAGCTGGGAGTTCTCTGCACCAATCTTTCTCGTCGGACTCGCCGTTTCCGGTTACTTCGTCGTGAGGATGCTGGCGGAGTTCCCGATCGGAGTGCTGAGCGACAAGATCGCGCTGAGGAAGCTCCTCATTGCGGGCGTTTCTTCGGGATCGCGGGCGCCATAGCCTGCTACTTTACGAGCAACATCTAGGTCCTGATCGTGGCACGTGCCCTCTGGGGGTTGGGGGACGTGAGCTTCTTCTGCATAGGCATGACCTATGTAGGGAGCCTTCCCAAATACAACGAGGGGGAGGTACCTTGGCATCTTCCAAGCGGTGGAACTGACGGGAAGCTTTCTGGGTCAAACGGCTGGTGGGTTTCTCGCCTCAGCAATCGGGATTCGACCCGACTTCTTGGTCAGCACCGCCGTGGGTTTCACGGCTCTAGGTGTTGTGTTTTTTATTCGTGGCAGTGGGTCGCAGCCGAAGCTCGGTCGCCTTTCCTCATTACTGCCAAGCCGCTCTGTTTTTAATCGGTTGTTTAACAGGACCCTAGTCGCGTGCTGCCTCATCAACTTCGTCTGTATGACGATGAATAATGGTCTCATGTGGACACTGATGCCTCTTTATGCGACTGGGCAGCTTGCCTTCAGCCTTGCCGGTTATGGAGTCCTTGTTTCTTTGAGCACTATATGGAATGTCTTCGGGAGCTTCTCAGGGGGACTCTCTGACAAGTTCGGGAGGAGAAGGGTGTTAGCCGGTGGGTTCGTTATTGGAGCACTCAGTTTAATCGGCCTTGCCTTAACGGCTTCGTTTGATGCGATGCTTCCACTTATGTTCGTGAATGGGCTTTTCTGGGGGATAGTTTATGGTGTGACGCCTGCCTTCATAGCGGACTCAGTCCCTGGTGAATACAGAGGTATGGCCATCGGTACCTACTGTACATTCTTCGACTTCGGGGGGGTTGCTGGTCTTATTATTTACTCCTCTTTATTGACATTCGTGAGCCCACCCTTCGGTTACGTTCTGGCGTTCTATTTTGGAGCAGCGACCCTAATGCTCAACTTATTGCTCGTACTTCAATTGAAGGAAAATTTGAAACCTCAGGATATCGGTTCTGCGTAAAACGCTAATGAAAATCTTGTCACCAGGCTGTATAGCCTCCATCGATCAGGATTGTCGATCCTGTCACGTAGCTGGAGGCTTCCGAGGCGAGAAATATCGCAAGTGGCGCTAATTCCTCTGGTTTACCGGGGCGTCTCATGGGTATGCTCTCTATCCAAGTGGGGCCATACGCGGGGTCGTCGAAGGCTTTGTGAGTCATCGCGGTGTCCATGTAGCCAGGAGCGATAGCGTTGACCCTGATGTTATATGGCGCCCATTCGACGGCGAGGCTCCTAGTAAGATGGATGACGGCGGCTTTGGAGGTGTTGTAGCTAGCTTGCGGCTGAGGGTGGTTTACTATGTAGCCTGACATGGAGGCTATGTTGATGATGCGGCCTCTTCGCTGCTTTATCATCTGACGCCCTGCGGCTTGGCTGCAGTAGAATAACCCATTGAGGTTGACGTTGATGACGTCTTCCCAGTCCTTCTCTGTTACGGACTCGGCTGGGCACCATTTCGTGATGCCCGCATTGTTCACAAGGAAATCTAAATGCCCGAATCGCTCAACTGTCTTCTCAACCATCGCCTCAATGCTTAATCGGTTCTTCACATCGGTCTCGACGAAGAGGGCCTCACCGCCGTTTGTTTCGATCTCCTTGGTGGTCTCTGGGCCTGTGTCTGGGTTGAGTTCAGCGACTACAACTTTGGCCCCCATTTCAGCGAATGCTAGGCTGAATACCTTGCCGAGTCCTTGTCCTCCGCCCGTGACTACGCCTATTTGTCCCTTTAATGAGAACTTGTCTAATAGAGCTCCCACGTGGAGTTCACCTAATATATTTGTGCCTATCTTGTTGAAAAGGTGAGCTAGTCCGCATCGCTGTGAGCTCTTGGTGGCTCGACGTGTATAGTGAGGCTGACCTCGGGGAGCTCCTTGTGGAGATCCTCTTCTAGGTGTTTAGTGAGGTCATGGGCCTTCTGAACGGTAATGTTGGGGTCCACGGTGAGGTGGAGTTCGGCGAATACTTTGTTCCCACTTCTTCGGGTCTTCACATTGTGGTAGTCGACGAACTCTGGGTGATGCTCATTGAGGAGTTCCTCGATCTTCCGCTGCTCTTCATCCGCAGCCTGGTCGAGCAGACCGCTGCCCGCCTTTAACACTAGGTCGGTTCCCATCTTGAAGACTAATATCGCCACTACAAGAGCGAGGAGTGGGTCTAGTATCGTCCATCCCGTGAGGCTCGCTATGAATAGACCGATGACAACGCCGATTGATGAGACGACGTCGGAGAGTAGGTGTTTTGCGTCGCCTTCGAGTGCCATCGAGCCATGTTTCTTGGATGATCTCATCAGGTACATCGAGAGACCGGCGTTTGTGGCTGTTGCGAGGATAGAGATAGCTAGTGCGAGATCTAGGCTACCTAGCTGAACGGGGTTGAAGAGCCTACCTATCGCTGTGTAGGCGATTAGTAAGCCGGCTACTATGACGAGTGCCCCTTCAATGAAGGCGGAAATGTTCTCGACCTTCTGGTGACCGTAAGGATGATCCATGTCCGCGGGTGTTCCTGAGATGCGTACGGAGATGACCATCATGAAGGAGGCGATGATGTTCACTATCGACTCCAGGGCGTCGGATAATAGGGCTACGGATCCAGAGAGGAAGAATGCGGCTAACTTAAGGCAGAATACGATGAAACCGCCGATGACGGCCATCGTAGCTGACTGGTTCTTACTCACCCTTTTACACCTAACGGTAGCTTAGTCTCTCCCCAAGGCGTGGTAAAAAGATTGTTATCTTCCAAATCCATAAGAGGGATATAGGAAATACAAGGGTGTAGTGCTGGGTTGGTCATGGGGAAGGCTAAGGTTGATTCCCTCGAGGATCTGAGAAAGGACCTAGCTGAAAGTGAGCGTAGATACAACGAGTTACTCGCCGATGTCGAGCATCGCGCTCATGAGATAGCTGTATCTGATTTCCAGACCGAGATGACTCGGGTCTCATCAGAGTTAGCTCATGACCTCAGAGGACCCCTACAGACAATTACGAACAGCCTATTCCTCATGGAGCGTAAGCCTGGGGATACAACGTACTTCCCTAAAATAGGTGAGGCATTGAAGCAAGCGACCTCCCTGCTCGACGCCTTCAGGGAGTACTATCGGGGTTATGAAATAACACCGATGCAGGGCGACATCAACAAGTTACTAGAGAAGGCACTTGAGGATTCAGAGATCCCATCAACCATCAAGGTTTCGACTGATCTTGGTCAAGGTCTTCCACCGGCTATGCTGGACCTCATAAAGGTTAAACGAGTATTCTCGACAATCATCAAGAACGCCGTGGAGGCAATGCCTGACGGTGGTAGCTTAAGCATATCAACAAGACTTGTAGGAGACAAGATCCTATCGTCTTTTAGTGACACAGGGATTGGTATCCCGGAGGCGGCGCGTGAAAAGATTTTTGTGGCCTTCGGTCAGAAGAAGAAGGGCGGGTTCGGACTCGGGCTCGCAGCTGCGAAGAGGATAATCGAGGCCCACGGTGGTTCTATAACATTTGAGAGTGAGACGGGTAGGGGGACTACGTTCACAGTAGCTATGCCCGTTGGAAAGCATGAGTTACCGCGAAACATTTAGAAGCTCGAAAGTCCCCTGCTGAAATCCTTGGTCTCGATACCGAGTTCTGAGGCGCTCCGGAAAGCGATTCCGGGCGTTGCTTACTGTGTCGTAGTCGCACTTGCATCATTCCTCATCTGGGGTTTCTATAAACCAGTTAGCCCGTTGATGTGGGCATTCGTAATCAGCATCGCGGTCGCCAACGTCATTGGGTTCAGGAGCTCGATGAAGACGGGAATTGGTTTTTGCTCCGGGCAGCTATTGAGGTTCGGGGTGGCCGTCCTCGGTTTTGTGACGAGTGCTCTAATCTGGACGAGGGTTGGTGTCGGAGTCGTCGCAGCCTTCGTTGTGATCATTGCGGCGTTGAGCCTGAGTCTCTGGCTCGGCTCTAGGTTGGGGCTCGGCCACCGGCTTGCATCGCTGATTGGCGTTGGTACGGCGATCTGTGGCGCCTCGGCCATCGCTGCCCTAACTCCCGCGATCGGCGCCAAGGAGGAGGAGTCTGGCCTCGCGGTCGCTGGTATAACCCTGTTCGGGCTCGTCTCGATGTTTCTCTACCCCTTCCTCTTCCTCAACACGCCGGTAAATGGACTCCTTGGAGGGAATTTGAATGCCTATTCCATCTGGGTCGGAGCAGGTGTGCATGAGACAGCGCAGGTAATCGCTGCGGCGGGGGCGGTCAACGAGGCAGCTGTTCAGGCGGCGATGCTGATCAAGTCTGTGAGGATATTCATGATAGGACCTGTTGTCTTCCTCCTGTCGTGGTACTGCTCAACATGCGAGAAGAAGGTTGGTGGGGCTAAGTCTTTCGTCGTCCCCCTTTTCGCCGTGGCCTTCACAGTTGGGTCGTTGGTCTGCGCCTTCCTGGACGTGAACACAGCCTCGCTTCTGGGTGCGGGCATCGACTGGGTGGCCATAAAGGGCTACGTCTCGGGAACTCTCCTCCCCTTCTTCTTTGCTACCGCCTTCGCAGGGGTCGGCTCCAAGGTGAGCTTCAAGAGTATAGCCGCTTTGGGAGCTAAGCCGATACTCGTCGCGGCGACGGTTGCCGTGACCGCGGGTGTGCTCGCCTTCGTCACAGCGGTCCTTCTCCTGCCCTACATCGCCGTCTAAGGGCTCCGGCTTCGATAGGCGTTTATCACGCAACGCCCTGATATTTCCTGATCCTCATGGTCACCGTTTCTAATCGCCTCATCTTCAATCACCTGGAGGAGCCCCGCGTCCGTCGCGTATTCGAGTTACTCGAAGGGGACACGGAGGTGCAGACCTACCTCAAGATGTCGAATGAGATGGTCGTCAAGAGGTTGAACTATAATGACCACGGCCCCGTCCACGCGAGGATCGCTGCGGGGAGCAGCCTTGAGATCCTAGACTTAGTGGGGAGGGAAGCGGAGCCGACGACGGTTGCTAACGGGATTTGTGACTTGGAGGGGGCGAAGCTCGTCACAATGGTGGGCAGCTACCTCCACGACATCGGTAACAGCGTCCACAGGGCAGCGCACATAATGCACAGCTGCTACCTCGCCGCGCCCATCTTGGAGCGGTTGTACTCCGCCGTCTACCCGGGTGAACACGAGCATGTGCTGAAGATGAAGTGCGAAACTCTCCACGCCATCTACGCCCACGAGGACCCGATTCAGGCCCTGAGCATCGAGGCGGGTGCGGCGAAGGTCGCGGATGGCACTGATATGGCTGAGGGGCGGGCAAGGATACCTTACCGGGGCGGGAAGGTTGACATGCATAGCATCTCGGCGACGGCAATCAAACGTGTTGATCTTGAGGCGGGGAAGGAGAAGGCGGTCAGCGTGAAGATCTACATGGATAATCCCTCGGGTGTCTTCCAGATCGAGGAGGTAATCGGGAAGAAGGTGGAGACCTCCGGGTTATCTAAGTATGTCGAGCTGGTTGCCATCGAGAATGGCAGGGAGATAAAGACGGTGGGTTGAGCCCCGTTTCGGTTGGCTTGTAAGCGGTAGCTGGTAATAACGTGTTCACGGCCTCCCTTGCTTGTTAGTTGTGAGGCTGTAATTTGTTTGGTTGTAGAGTGTTCTATTTTTTAAAAGGGTTCTTGGTTGAATTGGAGGATCTTCTCACACCAAGACGCGACGCCTAGGAGACTTGCCTCGCCGTGGGGTCTACCCACCAACTGAGCACCTAGAGGCAGACTTTCTTCGTTTAGCCCGGAGGGGATGTTCACCGTTGGGAACCCTGTGAAGCTCCAGGGGACGTTGAAGGCGGCGTCGCCTGTTGATGTGAGGCCTTTTAGGGGAGGGGTTATGGTCGCTGGGGTGAGAAGGGCGTCGACTCTCTCCATCGCAACGAGCATTTCCCGCCTGAATATCCCGCGTATCCTCTGCGCGTGGAGGTAGGTCGACGAGGGTATAATGAGCCCCGAGTAGACCTCTCCCTGGATGTTCGGCCGGTAGGAGGTGGGGCTCTCCCTGAACTTTGGCTCGTGGACTGCTGCGGCTTCCGCGAACATGATGACCCTATGGGAAGGGTGCACAACCGGGAAGGATTCCGGCAACACAAATTCAACCACGTCGGCCCCGTTCCTCTTCAACTTCTCCGCCGTCTCGGCGTAGTTCCGGGTGATATCAGCGGTCCCAGCCTCGTTGAAGTAGCTGGTTGGGAGACCGATTCTAGGTTTTCTGATCCGCTTAGGTGGTTCCATCCCGGTCAGGGCTTGGAGCGTCATAGAGAGGTCCTCTACACTTCTCGCCATGAAGCCGACGTGGTCGAGGCTCCACGACTGTGGGTAGACGCCCTCCGTGCTCAGGAGGCCATGTGTCGGCTTGATCGCGGGAACCCCGCAGAAGGAGGCGGGGCGGGTGATTGAGCCGCCGGTCTGTGTACCGAAGGCTAGGGGGCACATCCGAGACGCGACGGCGGCCGCGGAGCCGCTGCTGGAGCCTCCTGGGGTGTACGCCGTGTTCCAGGGGTTTCTCGTTGGGGCAGGGTCGAGGTAAGCGAACTCGGTCGTCTCCGTCTTGCCGAGGATTATCGCGCCGGCCCTCCTCAGCTTCGCAACAACCACCGCGTCGGATTCAGGTATGTAATCTGAGAACAGGGGGGACCCCATCGTCGTCCTCAGCCCCTTCGTGTTGAAGATGTCCTTGACCCCGACGGGGATGCCATGCAGGGGACTCCTAAGCTTCCCCGCTGCTACCTCCTTGGTGAGGGCTTTAGCCGACCTCAGTGCGCCCTCGGCGTCGACGGTTACCCAGGCGTCGAGCCTCGGTTCAAGCTCAGTGATTCGATCTAGGAGGGATTCGACCAACTCCGTGGGGGTCAGCTGCCCGTTTCGCATTTTCTCCGCTGACTCGGTTACGGTGAGTCTATACGGCTCCACCATAATGCCCCTCCTTTCGTGGCTCGCCGGCTGGCTCGTCGCCGGGCTCGAGAATATAGATATCCACCGCCCACGCCATCTCGGCCGTCTTAACGATGGCCTGCTCAGGCGGGTCGAGCTTGATGCCCAATCTGACCGCGGACTCTAGATATTCCTTTATGTACTCTTCCTTCGTCTTCGCCAAGGTGTCCCCCTCGGCGAGGTTAGGTCGAGCGGCTACTTATCGAATGTGGTCTGAGTTACACTGAGAGGAGCTTATTCCTGGGGAAGGCTCAGCCACTTGAGGTCCGCCTCGGCCGCTATGTAGCCGAAGCCCGTCCAGCCACCCGTGTCGAGGATCTCGTTGTAGACTTCAACCGCCTTCTCCTCGCGCCCGTTGTAGGTGTACCAGTTGCCGACGCCGTAGCCCACGGTCGCGACCGCCAATGGCCCCTGCTCCCTCGCTTCATCCATGACCTGCTCCGGCGTCACGATTCCCTTGTACATTAGGAGGAGCTTGTGGTAGTGCTGATTCTCGATTATGTCCATCGCCTCGGTGATGGGGGCGAGTAGGTCCTCTGCCTCCTGCTTCCGCTCGAGGAGGCGGAGGGTCATGTATGTCCAATGGGTGGTGGCGACGAGCTTGTCGGGTATCTCGCTCACCTTGAGGCACTCCTCGTAACAGCTGAGGGCTGATTCGTAGTCGCCGACGAGGTAGTAGGCGAGACCGAGGTGGTACCAGACGTTGAAGTGGAGGCTACTTACTGGTTGGTTGCGCTCGTTGGGTATACCGTCAGGCTCGACCTCGTCGACTGTTCCCTCTATGAGCTCCCCCGCGGTCTCCAGGTCGTCTATCGCTTGGTCGAAGAGGCGGAGGCTTATGAATCGGTGACCCCTGTGGCGGTACATCCTCGGATCATCGGGGTGGGCTTCGATTCCAAGGCTGAAGATTGAGGCAGCCTCGCGTATCCTCCCCAGGTAGGCTGTGCGTCTGCCGAGCCAGATTATGGAGTCTGCGTCCTCTGGCATCTGCTCCCATTTCTTCAGAGCCTCATCATAGAGGACTATCTGCTTCTCCACGACCTCGGGGCGAGGGGGCTGCTGGTTTAGTGGTTCTCCGAAGAGGCTGAATGCCTCCGGTGCCTCTGGTAGTTTAGGTTTGGGCATGGAATCACCGGTTTGATAAAGATACGCTGGTGGCATCTAATAAGACTCCTGAGTTCTTCTGACGTCGACAGAGACTCCCCAAAACACTTGGTAGTTAACATTTAATGATGTAAGTCATCAAGCAAAAGTCAATTATCCCTTCAAGGGTTGGGGAGAGTTGAAAACATTTTAATCATCAAATTGAGAGAAAAAAGAGCTTTTAAAATTGTTTTGACAATTCGTAGGCTAAGGCAAGATACACCTTAGCCTGGTCAACAAGGGTGTCGACGTAGACGAGTTCGTTTGGACCGTGCATGTGCTCACCGGAGGGGCCGAACCCTATGGTGGGGATTCCCGCTTGTCGGTAGTAGGCTCCGTCTGTGCCCCCGGCCCACTCGACGAAGAGCTCTGGCTCCCGCTTGAGGGCGACCTTCACGGCTTTCTTGAAGGCGTCCCCGAGTTCTGAGTCAGGGTCGGTGTAGTTTGCGGGGGTGTAGATCCATTTACCGTCTTTGTCTCGGGGGGCTTCTATCTCCCAGCGCCAGTCTGGGTCGCCCTTTCCCGCTTCGTCTAGTGTCTGCTTGACCTCTGAGGCGACTGTATCAGGGGTCTCTCCAGGGATCATGCGGCGATCGATGCTGATGGTGCACTCGTCGGGAACCTGATTGCCCGCTGAGCCGGCTTGGATGGCATTGACGCTGATGACGGGGGCCCCAATCCAGGGGTGCCACTTGTCTATGGGTTTCTCGAGGGCGAGGACGCCCTTGCTCGCTTTGGCTATTGCGTTGATGCCCTCGTATCGGGCGTAGGCTGTGTGGGTGGCGCGTCCCCTGAACTTGATCTTGAATCCCCATATGCCGCGTTCGGCTACCCGTAGCTTGAGGTTGCTCTTCTCCCCGATGACGACGTAGTCGGGGCGCCTGAGGTTACCCTTCGCCATCTC
This sequence comes from Candidatus Bathyarchaeota archaeon, assembly GCA_963769425.1. GTDB lineage: Archaea > Thermoproteota > Bathyarchaeia > TCS64 > TCS64 > UBA8941. Next base: position 547,020 of record CAVYLP010000006.1, read on the forward strand.
GTCGAGGAGTACCTTAGTGCCGTGTGTTGCCCCCTTCTCCTCGTCTGGGACGAGGTGTAGGGTGACGCCGAGGGGGAGGTTGAGTCCCTTGATTATACCAGCGACTTGCATCATGACCGCGCAGTTGCTCTTCATGTCGCAGCTCCCCCTCCCCGTGAGGGTGTTGCCGATCAGCTGGGGGTCGTAGGGATCGGTCTGCCACGCGTCTCGACTGGCGATGGGCACGGTATCGAGGTGGCCGTTGAAGGCGAGTAGCCGCTTTGCCCCCGGGTTGATGGTGGCGGTGAGGATGGGGCGCTCCTCGGGGCCGTAGAGCCGCGTCTCGACCCCTAAGCCCTCCATAATATCGCGGGCGAGGAGGATGACGCGCTTCTCCTCACCGGTCACGCTGGGGACTCTAATGAGTCTCTTCGCGGTTTCGACTATCTCGTCCTTGTTGATCCTATTCAGTGCCTCGTCGAGGGTGGGCATAATACGTCGGATTATGGTTGCCGGAGACGTTTATAGGGTCTCGGATCCCGCAACGGTCGCCCCAGCGCCCTTGGCCCAGGGGCTGATGAGGTCCTGGTGCTGGGCGTACCGTTGGTCGAGGAGCCAGTAGTGGCACCAGTCGTCACGGCTCCTGATGCCTCGGCCGAGGGCTTGGTTTGCGGCTCGGAAGGCGTCCATGGTGTACCATCTGTTTCCGAGGCCCATGCTTCGGCGGTCGTAGTAGGCGATTTGGGCGCGGACTAGGGGGTCGCCGTAGTTGGCATATGGGACGCCGACGAGGATGATGCCTCGACATTGGTCGTCTGGGAAGTTGCTCCCCTCACTATTTCTGCCGCGGAAGACGCATGTGAGGACCGCGCCCTCGGGTGTGACGGCGGCGGCCTTGTACCGGGTGACGGTGTCCTGGTTCATGCGGGCGTCCCGCCCCTCCCTGAATAGGGGCTTCCCCGCGAGGTAGGGTCTCCCCCCTGTGACCTTTACTAGCCCTGCGTGGGTCCAGGCGTCTAGGCTCCTCTCCATTAGGTCGCGTTGGGGGAAGAAGATTAGGGCGCCATTGGGGACGCCGACGAGGGCCTCGGAGATTGTCTCGCCTATGCGGAGGAGCATCTCGGGGCTCCTGTCTCGGTAGGTTGTGGTGACTCGTGGGTCGATTGTCATCTTGATCTTTTCGCTGGTCTGTATGGCGGGGTAGCTCCTGAGCTTGGCGCCGCGTAGGCCGAGGACCTCAGCGAATAGTTGGAGGGGGCTAATGGTACCGCTCATTATGAGTGTGCCCGCGGAGTCGGTGACGACGGGGTCGATGGCGAGGCTAGGGTCGAGGCACCTGTACTCGAGCTGGTTTGAACCGTGGCTACCCTTCTGGTAGATTGCGACGTACTTGTCCTTGCGGCTCTCCATGAGGAGCTCGATGAACGCGAGGACTCCGTTTAGGTAGCTGAGGGGCGGCTCCCCCGCCTTCTCCTTCCTCCCCCTGATGGCCTCGACTGCTGGGGCATAGTGTTCGGTGAAGGCCGTGAGGTCTCCGCCGAGGGCCATAGCGACGTTCTCGTACATGTCCTCCGCCTTCACGAGGATGGGTTGGTCGGTAATGATCTCCGCAAGGTGGTCCTCCAGCCTCTTGAGGGGGGTCTTGTTTAAACCAACAGATTTGAGTTCGTCGGAGGCAGCCGCGAGACTTCGGTCACTTAGTGTATCGCTGAGGGTCTCCTGTCCGACCTGGTCAGCGTTGTGCCCCTCGTCGAGGACGAGGAGCCTCCCCTCGAGGTCGAGGCCGGTCATGAGCCTGATTTTTTGGTCGAAGACGTAGGGGTAGGGGCAGACGGTGAGGCGCCTCGTCTTCGCGACCCTCCGTGCGAGGAAGTATGGGCAGAGTCTGGACCGCCTCCCCGTGGCGACTAAGGTCTCGACGGAGAGCACCTTCGGGAGTCCGGCAGGCGTTTCGTTAAACTCGGACCGGTAGGGGCACCGCTCCTCCTTCCTGAGGACTCCACAGAGCTCCTGTGCCTCTCTGCTCGGTATCCCTCTGCAGTCGGGGTTCAGGCATAGGTGGTCCCGACTCGCGAGATTCACAGCTGTGTAGGAGGCGTTGGCGTGGGCGTTGATCTTCTCGACCTCGGCAAGGACTTGGCGGACCTGGTCGTGGGTCCTGGTGGCGTAGACTATAGGCTTGTCGAGGGGGAGGAGGGCACTGAGTGCTGAGACGGTTTTCCCGAAGCCGTTGCATGCCTCCGCTATGAGTGTGCCCCCGGCGCCCAGCGTCTCCTCTGCGTCGTTCATGAAGTTAACTTGCGGAGGATAGGGCTCGTAGGGGAAGAGGCTCCTCCAATCCTCGCTGGGCTCGGGCATCGCCTAGTAGGATACTGGTATCCAATATAAGCGGCGTGGATAGAAGGGATAAGATGATTAGAATATCTCCTAATTTGCTAAATCATTAAAATAATAAAATACTAATTTATTAATTAGTTAAAATAGTAAAATAGGTCGTAGGTGAGATCGTTGACCGAGTTAAATTTAGAGATGGCACTTTCTAATTACGTCGATTACGCCAATGACATCGAGTTAGTTCCAAGAGATATTATTTTACAGGAAGGGAATTTTATCAATGCGATAATTGGGCCTAGACGATCTGGGAAGACGTCTTTGATGCTCCTATACATGAAGAGCCTCGACGTTGAGAAAAGTAATAGGGTATTCATTAATTGTGAAGACATCGCATTTGTCGGAATCACCGTAAACGATCTCAATAGATTAGAGGAGGCCATCTTTCGCGTATACAAACCCGATAAGACTAAAGACATATACCTATTCGTCGATGAGGTCCAAACTTTTCCGGAGTGGTCTAGGTGGGTTAGAACCCTCTTTGACCGGCGTAGATACAGAATATTCATAACTGGATCAACGTCGGATCTATCTCTGGATAAACTTCCCTCCGAGCTCCGTGGTAGAGCCGTCAACACCTTGGTTTTACCCTTTTCATTTATGGAGTACCTGAAAACTAAGAGTGTGGCGGTCGAGGAGTACATGAAGCCTGATGAGACCGCGAGGGTTTTAGTGGCTCTCTCCGAGTATCTGGAATTCGGCGGATATCCGGAGATAGTGAAAAGGACGGATCTTTCAATGAAGCGTATAATGCTCTCCGAGCTGTACGCCACAGTGATACAGCGGGATCTTATCGATAGATATAAGATCAGAAAGACTGCTGTTTTCAAGGCGTTTGTGAATTCACTTTTCGGTTCAGCTTGCAGAGACGTTTCCATTCCTGCTGTCGTCGACTGGTTTGAGGCGCAGGGGAACAAGATTAGCAGTGTAACAGCGTCCAACTACCTAAGCTACTCACAATCCGCATTTCTTTTCTTCTTGGTTTTCCCATACTCTCGTAAGATAAAAGAGAGGAATACTAAACCGAAGTTATACGTTTCTGACTCCGGAATACTCGGGCTCTTCGACTCTGATAAGGGAAAGTTGTTGGAAAACGCTATAATGGTGGAGTTGATCAGACGACACGAGAACGTTCATTATTACCGGACAACGAGTGCCGATGTGGATTTTGTAATCGCTAAAGATAACAAGCCGCATGAACTCATTCAGGTCAGTTACTCTATAAATGACCCTGGAACGTATGCTAGGGAGATCAATTCTCTATTGGAGGCTAGTAAAAAACTGAAATGTGAGAGCCTTACAATCATCACTTTCAACGAAGAAAATAAAATCACACAAAATAGCAGAGTCATCAATGTAATACCCGCATGGAAATGGTTTCTGAAGTAAAAAGAGGCCCTTAGACACACTGGCTCCGACTATGTAACACGGGTGGCCTTAGTCAGCCTATATTGTAGGCGTGCGATTGTTGTTCTAAGAGCCTTGATGGGGCGGTGAGGTTTCTCGAATATTCCCATGACTCCGTTGGGTTCGATCATGAGTATGAACACTATGAAGAGCATTGGGTAGAGGGCTTCGTAGTCGACAGCCTGTAATCCGAAGATGGCGATGGCGATAATGCCGAGTGCCTTCTGGGAGAAGGCGGCGAGGAAGCCCCCAATCACGGCTCCAGTGACGCTGTGGAGGCCACCCATCACGCTCCCCGCCATCACGAGCACGAGGAATTGGTCGTTGTAGCCCAGCCCAGTGTACTGCCAGAGGGGGATCAGTCCCCCAGCTAGGCCTGCTAGCGCCCCGGTCATGAACCAGCTGAGGGTGTGTATTACATTGATGTTTATTCCGAGGCTCGATGCGAGTGGTTCGTCCTCGGCGACGGCCCTGAAGGCGATTCCCTGTTTCATTTTGGTGAAGAATAGGTAGAGGGAGACGACGAGTACAACACAGATTGGGAGGGTCACTAGGAGGACTCCAGGGTAGCCCTCCCACTGGAAGTCGCTCCCCATGAGGCTGAAACCAGAGGTAGGTGCACCTTGGCTGAATAGGAACCAGTAGCTGTATATCGAGACGAGGGATGCCAGCATCTCGGCGATGGCGAAGAAGGCGAATGTGATCGTGATCTCGTGTGCGCCTGTCGCTTTTATTGGCCGCACTACGAGGAAGTAGAGGAGCAGACCCACTAATCCGCAGAATAACATGGCAAATGGGATCGCAGAGTAGGGATCAAACCCATAGATCTTAACGAGACTGAAACTTACTACTGTTCCTAGAGTTGCGATTGCGGTGTGCCCGAAGTTGGGGAACTTCTCCACCATGTAGGTGAACGTGAACCCGACGCAGAGGATTATGACGACCCCCATCTGTACCAGGGTACCCACTACGAGGGTGGAGAGCATCCTACCCTCCTAGGCTCGGGGGTTTAAAAAAATGTCGCAGGTATGATCCTAGCTCCCGCTGGGAGTTTGAAATGAGAAAAAATAGAAAGAGGGGGATTTGTTTACGCGATCTTGCGACTGATCTGCATCAGGGCTACGATTGCGGCTAGTGCAGCTACCAAGCTTGCGCCGATTGCTGCGTAGACGAGCGTCGTGAGGCCGTTTGCTGCGGCTGCGGCGTTGTCTGCTGCGGTCTTAGCGTCGTTCGCTGCGGTAGTTGCTGACGTTGCCTGAGTGCTCGCGGCAGTTGCAGCGGCGCTCGCAGCTTGTGCTGCGGTGCTCGCGGCAGTTGCAGCAGCTGCTGCAGAGGTAGCGGCTGTCGAGGCTGCGGTGGCTGTGGTTGCGACGTTACCGATCGTGGCTGCAAGGCTGGTCACACTAGTTGCTAGATCAGTGATCTGCTTTTGTAGAGCAACGATCTGCACATTACTCGTGCCCGTAGAAGTGGGCGTAACAGCGAAGCTGCCGCTTGCAATCGTGCTGCTATCTGTGCCGATCCACTTCCAAGTGTAAGTACCGTTAACAGCGTCATTTGCTAGAGTCATCGGGTTACTGCCAGCAGTCTGGCTTGAGTACGGGGCTGTAAACCAGTCACCCGTCTTAACCCAAGTCTTCAATGCGTCACCACTGAAGACAACGGCACCAGTAGGATCCATGATCTTCAGCATACTGCCGTAGACCACACCCGTTGGGTCGTTGCCGAAGGAGTGCTCCAGCGTGAAGGAGATCGTTTCTCCTGCTGCGAAGGATGCCTTCCTAGGTGTAGCGACGACATGAGTTGGACCAATGACGAAGCTAGTCGTTGCCTTGAATGCACTGGAAGATGTGTCAGTTGCGTTGATGTAGTAGTTACCCGCACTAAGTTTTGTGCCGCTGGGTGATGCGATCCACCAAGCAGCGAGATTTCCACTGCCAGTGTTACCAGCAGTCCCGGTTATTACAGCGGGACCAGGAGTTGGCCAAGTGTTGTTTTTAACGTCCATTGTCCACCAGTTACCGATAACGCCGGTACTGGTCAAATTATAGAGGACGAAGTTTACACTAGGGCCAGATCCATCGAAGCCTTTGCCTGTTATAGTAACGTTGAAGCCGCTTGGGAAGGTCGTCGAGGAGGTTGTGATAGATGTACCATATGTTACGGTGAATGCCGTGGTTATCGGGATTTTAGAAGAGACATCAAACACTTTTATTGTATATATGCCAGGCGTCAGAGTGGGGATAGTTAGTTCAGTGGGGGGTAGAGCACCGCCAGTGTTGACGGACGCGCTTGAGACAAGCGTAGTCCAGGTGCTACCAGTACCGATGCTTACGTTGAAAGTGCCAGGGAACGTGAAACCAAAGCCTGTTAGGGTAGTGTGCCAACCAACAGGTCCGCTCGTATCTGCAAGAGATATTAGAACATTACCGATATTGAAGGCAGAAGTGGCAGATAATGTCGCATTAGCGATGTTTGCATTGACCTTGTAGCTACCGGATGGCTGAAGTGGCACAGTAAATGTGCTGCTAAAGGTTCCATCTGCAAGAGTCTTTGTAGTTCCAAAGTTTGCAATGGTTGCAGTATTAGCGGTGTTGACGAGGTCAACAGACACTGTTATGCCAGAGACCCTCTCATAAGAGGCACCTGATACCGTTACGGTAGAGCCTTGTGCACCGAATGAAGGTGTCACAGTCACTGATGGCTGTCCTGTGATCTGGAAGTCTGCTGAAGCTGAAATAGCAGTACCGTGAGCCGTGACCGTGATGGTGTAGTCATCCTTTATGTTCTTGCCAGTCGGGACAATAACATCAAAGGAGAATCTGCCAGATGGGTCAGCTGTTGGAATGTGCGATGGGTTGTAAACTTGCATGTACTGAGGTGTCATACCAGGCTCAGTGAGTACAATGTCGCCTGAAGCTGGAGTGGGATGTTGGAATGTAGAACCTGGCTGGGAATCCGCGACCAAGAACGTGTATAATACTGCCAGATACCGCTGATGTTGGAGTGATACTGATTGTGGGTCCTACATTGAAAGTTGCGGTGTAGTATACACCGTCGCCATCAAGGGCTTCGATCGCTCCAGTTGAGGGGTTAGTTAATGTTGATGGAATAGTTACAGAGGTCTGAACGGAACCAACGCTGTTAGTTGTGACACGACCTAATGAGATCAGGGTCGCAGCAGTGAATGCGTAGTAACCGTAGCCAATGTTAATGGCTGCTCCATTAGCGGGTGTTCCTGCTGTTGTGAAAGTGATCGCAACAGCGCCAGTTATGTAGTTAATGCTGCCTGAGCTAATGGTAGTGCCAGTGATATCACCACCGGAGTCTGTTCCTACGGCAGTTCCAGCGACGTAAACCGTTACAGTCCCAGGCTTTACTAGCCCGTTGGCGAGTGTCCCAGTGAATCCCGTCGTAGAGCCGTCACCAGTAGCCAAGTTCTCATAAGGTGTACCAACTGTTGTAACAGGGGTCCAACCAGGAACTGGCGTATTTCCGTTGTTGTAAGCGATTTTAACGTCGATAGATCCTGAGAATCCGTAGAGATTGAGGGTGATAGAGTCACCAGGAAGTCCAGAGGATGAGGTCATCTTGATGTATGAGTTGACTGTGAATAGGGCACTGAAGGTATTAGCGGCTGAGTCCTTTATCCAAACATAATGGGCGCCGTTAGTAGCCTCTGGAACGTCGAACCAGATCTCATAGTTACCACTACTCTTTACAGTAGTGCTGTTCATGAGACCATTTACACCGTTCCATGCGTGTGTCACGTCATCCCAGTAGAGTTGGATGGTGGTCCCAGCGGGCTCACCCGTTCCAGTGACCTTTATGGTATCGCCCTTCTTTCCATTAGAAACGTTCAAGAAGGGACCAGTAACAATAGCATTAGAGAATATCGTAGATGGAATTAGAGCTAGCATCATTGAAGCAATTACTATCAATGGTAGAGCTTTCTTACCATTCATTTTTTCTTTTTTCACCTTGTTTATCGTCTCGGTAGAGGGTATGAGAGACTCAAACCTATCTACCACGACGATTGAGAAAACGAGACCACGATCCTACTTAAGCGTATGTCTACAGCCACCAACCTTTGTATACAGGAATGGGACAATGTATACAATAAAATGGATTGTCTCAAAAAAAGGGAACATGAAATATGTATGATAAGTAAGCTTTTTCAGAGAATTGATTAAAAAAAATTTCACGCCAACTTCTTATAAGTCACAGGTGAAATTGACTGTAAATATTTAGTAAGTTAAAAATATCAAATAGTGAAAGATATTAAAGTCAAAAATGACTTAATAAATGTTAAAAATCAAGATTTGTGTCTGATGTACTTTATAGTCGCCATTCCGCGGAGGCTGTCTTTTTCAACTTCAGCATACCCAAGGGATTCCATTAACCCGTGAACATAGCTGAGCAAGAGATTTGTAAATTCTTCCGACATCTCAAAGCCTGTGAACCTGAGCACGGCGTCGTCGCCATCTACAATCTCAACCTCGTCAAGGTTCCAACTTGCCAGTAGATCCCTTCGAATGAAGGGGATTATCTCATCTGCAGTGAGTTTACCCGATAAATAGCGTCCGTACCATCGACCTGCTTCCTCCCATAGTGCGGGAAGATCTTCAACGCGACCATTTCTCAGGTCAGCTACAAGTTGACCTAGACTACTTCTTGGAACCATCATAGCTCCTGCTCCTCTGTGTATTTCGCCCATCCTGTAGGCTTCCACCGCTTCCACAAGAGGTGCCCCAAGTGTCTCAGCTCGTAGAGCCTCCTCTAGAACTTCGGTTGCGTATCCGGTAAGGCTCGTCCCCTTCTTGTTGGAGACATCCCTCAATCTATCAACGAGTTCGCTTGGGAGCATCAGAAGCTTCGCGTCTTCTGGTTGTTTCTTGGTCAACTCATCACTCCTTAGCAAGCCGCAATTTTATGATACCTCGACTGGCCTCGTTCTCTAGCGTTTTATAACCGAGAACCTGGAAGGCTGCCTCGATGAATGTTGCAAAGACTTCAGTATAGCCCTTGGTGTAGTGCTCGTTAATGCAACTAACGATGAGTTCATCCCTTTTTCCAGCTCTCAGCTGTGAACTGGCTACCGTGAGTCATGAAGGAGAGGGCGTCGGTTAAGTCTTTGATTGGCTCTTTTCCTTTGCTCTTGAAGTATTTACCGTACCAGAAGCCCATGTCCCGCCATAGGTCTTTGATCTTTTCTTTATCCTTGGCATAGGCGGCGTCGACGACCTGATAGTAGAGGTGCTCGACGGTGAAGGTGAGGCCCATCTCGCGGGCGCGCTCCATGTCGCTCCGGCGATCAATCGCCTCCTTCAGGTTTGTACCCTGCTCCTCAGCGCGGAGCGCTTGCTCAAGAATATCGTTGACTGTCTGGTAGACCGTGAGGCCACGCTTCTCCGCTAGCTGGGCAACCCTGTTCGCTAGGTCATCATCCGCAGCCAGCATCTTTCGCTTAGACAAGCTACGCCTCCCGGTCCGAAGTTTCCATTTGGACTAATACTCCTACGGGTCTAAAACCTTTACCAATTACCCTTTTTCTAGGTTATATGGACTGGGTCAAAGAATTTAAAGAGAGGGTTTAGAACGGCTGTTCTAAACTTCGAACGGTTACGAACTCTATGGTTCTACCAGGGTTCTTTCTTCCAATTTAGGCCCCAGGCGAATAGGTTTGAAACGTAGTGAACGGGAATCGTCGTTAATATCATCGCCACGTCTTGCTGCCACATTGGTCTTGGCTCTACGATGCTCCCGAGGAGGATGGCTACGATGATAAAGCCCACTTGATCCCACAGAGGGAGAGATTTACCGGGCTCAAGGCCTAAGCGCCGCTTTATGAAGGCAAATAGCAGGTCGCCACCTATCGCACCGACAGCGAAGAGAGTTCCCTGGAGAACGTTTCCCTGAGCGACGGCGAAGAGAGCCCCGACGACAACACCCGCAAGTGTACCGTAGTTGGTCTTGTGGTCACCGAGGATTCGCCTCCCGTCTCTCCAGTTCCGGCCTCCGTCAAGTGGGCCACCACCGTGTAAAAGGACCGGGGCAGCGTTGGCAAAGTAAGCGGGTAGGAAGAGCCAGATCGTACCCAGGAACCAGTTAATCTCCTCGGTCACCAACGCTGCTCATCACCTAGCCCAGTCTGCGTTATCGTGAATCTGGTCGCGCCTCTGAGGCCTTCCGGCTTTTCGACGGTGGCCTGTTTCACTCCCTGCGTCGCTGTGTTATCGATCCTTATGACTGTGTCGCTCCAGTACCGGAGGAGGCGCTGTGCGACGGGCTCGACGGCTGGAACGGGGGAGTCGAGGACGCTCCTAACCTGGCCGGTGAGGAGAACTGCAACGCTCATGGTGAGCGCGGTCTCTTTCAGGGAGCCAAGCTGCCTGTTCAGCTCCTTGTTCTCCGAGAAGGTCTTCTGGGCGTTCCCCGTCTCGACCCTATATAGACCCGTTACGGAGTCGACGCAGGCCAAGTCACCACCAGTTAGCTGATCTGCTAAGTTATCGATTGCGTCTGCCTGTTCCTCGAAGGTCGACGGTCGGATGTAAATTAGTCTCTGGAGGAATGCAGGATCACCAGTCATCTGGGTGAGGCGGGTAGGGGCAAACTTTGCATCCGAGTCGATGTAGACTAGTTTAGCGGCGTGGTCCAAGCGGAGGAGGTTAGCCGCGGCGCTTAGAGCCAGTGTGGTCTTCCCTGAGGCGGGCTCACCGTAGACGAGGGTAACACTGCCCCTAGACAGCCCTCCCGACAGCAGGGCATCTAAGCTCCCCGAGCCTGTGGGTACCCTTCGTCCAGCCTCCATCAGTTAAGGTCACCTAGTTATTTAGCCGGCGTATCACAGACGCGCCAAGAACAGCCTCTCCCTGCTCCCTTGAGCAAATCCTCGACTTCTCGGGATTTGACAGCGGTCGTTGCTCCTGGTGCGGTGACGCATGACGCTCCCGCTGCCTGCCCTTCGAGCAGGGCACGCATGAATTCGTCCCCTGAGGCCGCCGAGGGGTCCCTAGTCTTCATTAGACTGTGAATGAGTCCCGCGCACAGAGCGTCCCCGGCCCCAGTCGTGTCGACCTCATCGACCCTGAAGCCCGGCATGGCGATCTCATCCTCGCCCCGCAAGGCGACGAGGCCTGAGGGCCCCGTCGTGAGGATTATCGTATTTGCCCCCAGTCTGCGTAGCTTCCTCGCCGCAGATAGGGGATCAACGAGCCCTGTGACTCGCCGCGCCTCATCCTCGTTGAGGTGAAGGATGTCGATGCCCCTGAGGGCCCTCGTGAGGTGGCTCCAGTCGGGCTCAGTGGGGGGGATAACATCCACTACTGCGACTGTCCCCGATGCATGTGCGGCAGCGAGGAGCTCCTCAAGATCCGCGTCTATGTACCTCAGGCCTCCAATCGTGCCTAAGAAGAGGATGCGTGGCGCCTCTGTAAGAATACACTTGACATGCTCTGGTGTGAGTAGGGTGTTGGCAGCTAATTCGGCGATGAACCGCCTATCCTCCCCCTCCACAGTAAGCGCTATGTTCTTCGCAGTTGGGGTTGATTTGAGCACCTGAGGTCGAGCGTCGACCCCTGCTTCCTCTAAGGTCTCGCGAATATACCTCCCTAGGATGTCGTCCCCGACGCAGCCAGCGGCTGCGACTCCTCTTTGTCCTAGCTGAGCTAGGTCGACGCTGACATTTGCGGCATGACCGCCTATGTTTAGGGTAATTCCCTTTGGGGCGTAGATTAGGCCACCCGGGGGAGTAATTGCGGGTAGATGGGGGGCCACTATATCGATCATGAAGCTACCGGCGCAGAGGACATCCACGAGAGGTCGCGTTTGATTCGTACCGTGGATGTTTAATTGTTGTGGGGAGGGTATACGTATTCAACTTCGTAGGTTTTTCATGATGGTATGTATCATCTCAAGGCCCTGGAAAAGAAGTTGATGTTTGAAGGCTCGGGGGAGAGTGTTTTAGGATACGGTTATGGCTGAGACGGGACAGGAGTCTGACGCGCGCTGAGCATCGGTCTTTGCGTCGTCGTTGAAGGTGCCAACGGATTTGCCGTTGCTCTTTCCGCCGATGACTTTGGATTTGCCCTCCGAGTCTCCTTCGTAGTGGGCTGGATCTGTTCCGTAGCATACGCCGCAGGCTATGCAGTTCTCCCTGTCGACCTCGATCTTGTAGGACATGGAGTTTTTCACTCGGAGTCGGGTTAGGAACGTTAATATTTAAAGGTTGAATGTCACGTTTCTGGGTTTTTATAATTAGTTGGTTTGGGTTTGTCGACTATTATTGTGTCTCCCTGGGTAGGGTGACAGTGAAGGTTGTTCCCTTCCCATATGTGGTAGTGAAGGTTAATTTGCCACCATGGGCTTCGACAGCCCTTTTACTGAAGGCTAGGCCGAGTCCGAGTCCCTTCGCTTTGGTGGTGTAGAAGGTGTCGAATATCCTAGAGACAGCTTCCGGAGGGATTCCGGTGCCTGTGTCACTGAAGTCGATACGGATATCTCCGTTGTTGAGGGTGGCTGACATGGTGAGCTCGCCACCTCCGGGCATAGCTTCGTAGGCGTTCCTCGTGAGGTTCTCAAACACTCTGTGTATTAGTTCCGAGTCTATCTTGGCATTCCCCGTTTCCTCAGGGAGAGTCACCTTGAGCTTCACTCCCTGGGGGGGTGGGTTTTCATCGGCAACCTTCCTGATGAGGGAGGTGATTTCGGTCTCCTCAGGCCTGAGAACAATCTCTCGTGTCCCGGATCGGAGCTCCTCTATCAAATTGAGGGAGCGGTTGACGCTGTCCCGGATGAGGCCGAGCATCTTTGTTGTCCTGTCAGGGTAGATTAGAGCCATCTCTGCAGCTTGTGAGGCGGAGCTGAGGGGATTCCTGAGATCGTGTGCGATCATAGCCGTGAGCTTGCTCATGGCCTCCATCCTCTCCGCGTGTAGGAGCTTATCCTGCAGTCGGTTCTTCTCGGTGACGTCTCTGGCGGCAGCGAAGATGCCCGCCACATCCCCGGCTGGGTCCCTGTAGACCGTTGCATTGTATAGGACCTCAGTCACCTTCCCCGAGGTGTGACGTATTGCGAGGGGGTAGTCCCGTACGTAGCCCTCGGCGAATACTCTTCTTACGACCTTCCCTAGCCTTCTCAGGCTCTGTGAAGTAGTCGGCGAACTCGCTGCCTATCAGCTTCTCTCTGGGTACCCCGGTTGCCTGTATAGTTGCCTCGTTAACGTCCGTTATCTTGCCATCTGCGTTGATGGTGACAAGGGGGTCAAGGCTCGCCTCGATGAGGCTCCTCGAGTAATGGGATGCCGCCTGCAGTCTCTCCTCGACCTCTTTCCTACGGGTAACATCCCTCGCCGCGGCGAAGATACCCTTGACCTCCCCCGCCTCATCCCTGTAGACTGTGGCGTTGTAGAGGACATCAGTAACCTTTCCAGAGGAGTGGCGGATAGCTAAGGGATAATCTCTTACCTGCCCCTCTTCAAAGACCCTACGATAGCCGATGCGGGCTTTCTCCGGCTCGGTAAAGTAGTCGCTGAAGTCGCTTCCTATTAAGTGGGTGCGATCCATACCTGTAACGAGTTCTGTCGCCGCGTTGACATCGGTGATCCTCCCCGCGGGGTTAATGGTTACAAGGGGGTCGAGACTCGCCTCGATTAGGCTCCTTGTATATAGAGAGGCAGCTATTAGCTCCGCCTCAGCCCGCTTGAGAGATGTAACGTCCCTAGCCGCAGCGAAGATGCCAGCTATCTGTCCATCGGGTTTCCTATAGACCGTGGCATTATACAGTACATCTGTTGCTTTGCCGGAGGTGTGACGGATTGCCAATGGATAGTCCGTCACCTGTCCCTTCTCGAAGACCCTACGGTAACCGATACGAGCCTTCTCTGGATCTGTAAAATAATCGCTGAAGTCGCTGCCAATCAGTTTCCTGCGGGTCACCCCAGTAACCTGTACAGTGGCCTCGTTGACGTCAGTGATTTTACCCTCGACGCTTATGGTGACTAATGGATCTTGGCTCGCCTCTATGAGGCTTCGGGTGTAGAGGGATGCGGCCCTTAGATTGGCTTCCGCTTTGTTTAGAGAGGTTACGTCCCTCGCCGCGGCGAAAATGCCGATTATCTCGCCGAGGGGGTTCCGATAGACAGCTGCGTTGTAGAGGACATCCGTAACTTTGCCCGAGGTGTGACGGATCGCAAGCGGGTAATCCGTCACCTGCCCCTTATCGAAGACCCTACGGTAACCGATGCGGGCCTTTTCGGGCTCAGTGAAGTAGTCACTGAAGTCGCTACCTATTAGGCGTTCGCGCTCGACGCCAGTTACTAGTTCAGTAGCTAGGTTAACGTCTGTAATCTTGCCAACTGCACTAATTGTAACTAGGGGATCAAGACTTGCCTCGAGTAGACTCCGATTGTAGAGGGACGCGGTTTCAAGCCTGTCCTTCGCAATGGTGATCTCTCTGGTCCTCTCGGCGACTGTGCTTTCAAGGGTGGCGTTATATTTCTGGAGATCCTCCTCTGAAGACTTTAGCTCCTCGTTTGTGGCGTCTAATCTCTGGTTGAGTTGCTGGAGCTGCTCGTTGCTGACCCTGAGTTCCTCCTCGATGGCCTGGAGCTCCTCGTTCTTACTCTGCAGCTCCTCATTGGATGCCCTGAGCTCCTCCTCGGCTGCACCGAGATTCTCGTTTGTCGCCCGTAGCTCCTCGTTAGAGGTTCTGAGCTCCTCCTCAAGTTTCTTCTGCGCCGTTATGTCCTCTATAATCGATATCCTGTAGGGGCGGGAGGTCTTAGCAATCGATGATGTGACCCGCACCCAGACCCGCTCTCCCGTCTTGCGGATGTAGCGCTTATCGATCGTGTAGCTACGCACCGTATCGTCAAGTAGGTCGCTGAGGAGCAGCTGTTCCCGCTTCAGATCCTCGGCATCGGTTAAGTCGCTGAACCTGAGCTTACGGATCTCCTCGTGGGAGTAGCCGAGGATCTGGCTTAGGGTATCGTTGCCCCTCAGGAATCGCCCATCGAGGTCAAGCATTTCGATCCCGACGGCGGCCTGCTCGTAGGTCGCCCTGAACCTCTCTTCACTCTCGCTGAGTGTATCGTTGATGGACGTAAGCTCCTCGTTGGTTGTTCGAAGCTCCTCCTCCGTGGAGGCTAGTTCCTCGTTTGAGGCGGAGAGCTCCTCGTTAGATGCCCTGAGCTCCTCCTCGGCCGCGGTTAGGTTCTCATTTGTGACCCGAAGCTCCTCGTTGATGGCCTGAGTTTCCTCGGTGAATTTCTGTAGCTCTTCGTGGTTTACCTGTAGTTCGAGGTGGGCCTTCTCTAGCTCGCCCTCCTTCTCCTTGAGCTTGGTGATGTCCTCGATGCAGACAAGGACCTTGGCCTCCCCCGAGATGGTGACTGGGACCGTGGAGACGAGCACGTTGATGGTCTTCCCTCCCCCGTCGTTTATGAGGTGAAGCTCGGCCTCGGCCTGGCGTATCTCCCTCCCCCCCTTCAGCGTCGCGTTGACGGAGCCGCGTACCATGCACGTCTTGCAGGAGGGGCCGTAGCCGCAGCCGTCGGGGTCGTCGAGGGAGTGGAGGCAACGTATGGCCTCCCCTGCCCTCAGGCCGATGAGCTGCTCCGCCCCTCTGCCTGTGAACGACTCGACGGAAGGGTTGACCTGGGTCACAACCACGTCGGAGTCGACAACGAACATTGGGATGGGTGAGCCGGTGAGGATGGCGGTTAGCTGGCGCTCCCTCTCCCGCAGTTCCTCCTCGGCCCTCTTCCGCTCGGTTACGTCTTCGAAGACTATGACGAAATATCCCCTCTCCGGTGAGTAGGCGTGGGCGGAGATCCGCCTCCTCTGTCCCACGAGGTTCTCCATCGTCGCGGGTTGGCCGGTGAGTGCGACGGCACCGAGGGCGTCGATCCAGTACTCCTCGATCCCGGGGATGAGCTCCTTTATGGTCTTCCCCTCGACCTCCCCCGGAGGTATCTCCACGAGCCTCTCGTAGGCCGGGTTCACGTCGATGTGTAGGAAGTCCACGGGCTTGCCCTGGTCGTCGAGGATGATCTTGCAGAGGGCGAAGCCCTCAGTCATTGAGTTGAATAGGGCGTGGAAGCGGTCCTCGCTGGACCGGAGGGCCACCTCGAATCGCCTGCTGTCGCTGCTCTCGATTTTCTCCCACTTCCCGAGGCGTTTGAGGAGGGCGAACTGGTGGTTCTTTATGACGTCAATGATCTCCTCGGTGCCGCACTTCTCCAGGGAGTAGGTGCAGAGGGCTATCATCCTGTGGTCGCCGATGGCGTCCTCCACCATCCTCTCGTAGTCGGTGAAGGCGTCCCACCGCTCTGGTTCGAGCCAGAAGGTGTTCCCGGTGAGCCTCAGCCCCTTGTAGCCCCTTTTGATGGCGGAGTTCATCCTCTCAACCCAGCTGTTGAGGACATTCTGGGCGTCGAATGCTCCCCCCTTCAAGTACCAGTCCCTGTAGGATAGGATCTCGATCTGTCCTTGCTCCTTGTACTGCTTGAAGTCGGGGACGGCTCTCTCCATGGCGGCCTCAGCATCCTCCTTCTCCAAGGGGTCGGCGGTGACCCACATACAGTACTCGCCGCCTCTAAGGCCTTCAACAAAGTATGGGACGAGGGTGTCGACTAGGTCCTGCTTTGTCCTGTAGAAGAGGCAGAAGTGGGTGCCCCATGGCACGTCACCGACGGGTTCGAGTCCGCTCCGCCGCAGATCCTGCGGGGGGCTCGTAGCCTGCCCCGGATTGATTGACTCCCTCAGGGCCTCCTCGACGCGTCTTCTCTCGACGAGGTGGCGTATCCGCCTAGCGAGAACGAGGAAGTGGGCTGCCGCCTTCTCCTTCCTCAGGTAGTCGTCGGCGCCGGCCTTAAAGGCGGCCTCCGCCACCTCCTCGCTCCCCTTCCCGGTGTAGATTATGAAAGGGGTCTGGCTGTGGGTTTTCACCTCACGGCAGAACTGGATGCCGTCCATCCCGGGCATGCTGAAGTCTGAGACGACGCAGTCGATATGTTGTGATTGGAGGATCTTGAGCGCCTCGGCGGCGCTTGGGGTTAGGAGTATCTCAAGAATCGGGTCGGCGTCCTCAAGGGACAGCTTCGTGAGCTCGATCTGGAACTCCTCGTCGTCGACGACGAGGACGCGGATTGAGCCTGTTGTAGGGAGTTTCTGTTTTTCCCGCATGTTACTCGCCCGGGGGGTATGAGGAGAGGAAGTTGCACTATGGTTTAACCTTAATCATTGCTTTATCGTGTCCCTTTGAAACGGGGGTCTCGATGGGTTCGTCGACTCCTGAACTATCAGGAGCTACGCCGGGGCAGGATGATGGTGAAGGTTGTTCCCTTCCCCGTCTCGGTCTCGAATGATAATGTGCCACCGTGGGCCTCGACAGCCCTCTTACAGTAGGTGAGACCAAGCCCCATGCCGCCAGCCTTTGTCGTGTAGAGGGGGGCGAAAATACGAGATCTTACCTCCTCGGGGATACCCACGCCCGTGTCGCTAACGGCGATGATGGTGCCAGTGTTACCTTTCTTGACCTCGATTGTGAGCGTGCCCCCATGGGGCATCGCCTCGACGGCGTTCTTCACGAGGTTGTCGATGACCCTATGCATGATATCCGGATCGATGCTGATTGAGTCAAGCCCTTCCCCTATGATGTGGGTCACCTCGACGTTGTCCGGTATTGTTGTTCCCTGGAGCACGTGATTGACTAATCCACCCAGATCTGTCCGCACTGGTTGGGGGACGATCTCGCGTGTGCTTGATCGCCAGTTGGCGATCATCCTCAGCGACCTAGTCGCATTCTCCTCAATGAGTTTAAGCATTCGGGGCGTCAGGTTGGGGTCCTGCTTCACCATCTGTATCGATTGAACGATCTGGCCTAGAGGACCACGCAGATCGTGCGCAACCGTTGCGCCCATCTGCTCCACCGCTGCGATCACCTCGGTCCTACGAAGCCTCTCCTCGAGCTCGATGCTTTCAGTCATATCCCTCGATATGACGCCTAACCCATCGCCGACCCTGAAGGCGGACGCCTCTAGGACAAAACCATTGGAATCAGCTACTCCCCGCAGCCTCTCGACGTGCCAAGGTTCACCCGTTTTAAGCAGCTTCAGGTATGCACGGTACCATTCGGTAGCCTCCACCCCGGGGTAGAGTTCCTTCAGGTTCTTACCGATCAGATCCTCTTTCTTAGTCCCGGGTGCGAACCTAGCGATTACGACGTTATTTACATCGATGAGGTTCAGGTTCCTGTCGTAGATGGAGAAGCCCTCTGTGGCCGAGTTCATGAAGGCTGTCAGCCTCTCCTGGAGTTCCCGTTTCTCCGTTATGTCGTTGAATATGATGCCTACTCTCTTGATCTCCTCCGCTCCTACTGGGGAAGGCATAGACGTCGTACCAGCGATTCAGCGCCTTCGCCTCGTTTGTGAAGCGTATGGGCTCCCCCGTCAGGGCGACTTTACCGAATATCTCAAACCAGTATGCCTCGTGGTCCGGGGAGAGGCTGCGCATCAGCTTCCCCTTAGCATCGTGCAACCCAGTCTGTCGCTCGAAGGAGGCGTTGATCTCCATGAATCGATAGTCCACGGGCTTGCCCTGCTGGTCGAAGACCATCTCTACCGTGCAGAAGCCCTCGTCGATGCTGTTGAAGAGGGTGTGGTAGTGTTCCTCACTCTCGCGGAGCTTTGCCGTCCTTTCATCAACCATCTTCTCAAGCTTGTTGGCGTAATCCTGTACCTGCTCGTTGGATGACCTCAACTCCTCTTCGGTGGAGGCGAGTTCCTCGTTTGAGGCGGAGAGCTCCTCGTTTGCGGACCGCAACTCCTCGTTGATTGCGGCGAGCTCCTCCTCGGAGTCCCTAAGCCGAGCATTTGAGACTCTCAGCTCCTCCACCCTGCGATTGCGTTCGGTGACGTCTCTGTCGATGGCGACGTACCCGTTCGGTTCTCCCTGCTCGTTTTTCAGGAGGATGACGCGGGACTGAACATCGATCTTCCGCCCATCCTTGGTAGTTCGTGTGGACTCCGACTCGTTCCTTCCAGTCGTGGCTATCGTGTCGATGTGTTCATCGCGGGTGGCGCCGATGTAGACGGGTTTGAGGAGCTCGACACCGATCCTTCCTATCGCCTCGTCTGCGGTGTATCCGTATAGTTGTTCAGCCATGCGGTTCCAGTAGGTGATCCTGTACTGGTTATCGTATCCTATGACCGCGTCGTTGGCGTTGGCGAGCATGACGGCTTGCAGGGCTACTTCCTGCTCGGCCATCTTCCTCTTGTCGATGTTCTTCATGTAAACGCGCACCCTGTCCGTGTCGGGGACGAGGTAGAGGGAGAGCTCGTACCAGACGCCGCTGATCTCGGCATCTACCGTGAGGGCCTTCTTTTCCTCGCCTTGCAGTCGGGCGACAATCTCCCCCCAGTTAAACATGAGGGGGGCAGTAGTCCCTACACGATTGAGGTTGGGGAACGTGGCCTTGGCCGCTGGGTTCGTGGAATGTACTTTTCCGGAGAAGTCGGCCTCAACTATTGGGTTAGGGTTGAGCTGTGGGAAGGAGGCTAGCCTCTTGATCTCCTCATCCGCCTTTCTCCGCTCCGTGTTGTCGACGATGGTGTACGCGTATCGGGGGACTCCCGCCGAGTTGACGGCGAGGAAGTTCACGGTGGCAGAAAGCCAAGCCACCTTACCCCCCCGATTATCCGTGTACTCGAATTCGACCTGCTTCCCGGTGATCCTGCTCTCTTCGAAGTGGCTGATCCACATTCGTATGGTCTCAGGCGCTTCACCGAGCTCCGTGATCGTCTTGTTGCGAATCGCCTCGGGTGTCAGCCCCAGGAAATCAGCAGTGGCTGTGTTGACCATCACGAATCGAAAGGTGGAGCCGTCGATCACCTCGACTATGCCACGCATCACTCCCGGCCTGTCGAAGAAGCTGTGCAGGACTGATTCGCTCTCCTTGAGGGCCTCCTCAGCCATCTTCCTCTCGGTTACGTCGTGGGCGACGACGAAGGCTCCGACGATCTTACCTCCTATGTACGTGAACTTGATGTTGAGGACGCCCCAAATCCAGCTCCCATCCTTCTTCACCACCTTGTACTCGACGGAATCGTCAGGGACCTCCCCCGCTTGAGCTTTCCTGACGCGGTCGAGGAACTTTATCCCACTCTCCTTGTCGAGGATGTCCAGGGGGCTCATCGTGAGGAACTCGGCCTGCGTGTAGCCGACGATCTTGCACATGGCGTCGTTTACAGAAGTGAACCGCTTCTGAATGAAGTCAACCTCGTATATCGCTGTGGGGGCATACTGTATTAGGTGCCTGTACCGCGCTTCACTTTCCTTGAGCGCGTCCTCGGCTCTCCTCTTTCCACGGCGTGCCTGATCCTTCTCGCCAGTATCTGGTAGTGAGCGAGTGTCTCCTCCTTCCTCACGTAGTCGTCGACGCCCGCGGCGAACGCGGCGGTGGCCACCTCCTCGCTCCCCTGACCAGTGTAAATAAGGAAGGGGATCATGCTCGTCTTCCTGACCTCGACGCAGAGCTGGACGCCGTTCATCTCCGGCATCTTGTAGTCGGAGACTATGCAGTCGAAGTTCTGTTCAGAGAGCAGCTTCAGCGCCTGAGATGGCCTAGTCGCTGAGGTGATGGTGAAGAAACCTTCGAGGTTGATCGTCGTCAACTCGAGAAAGGACTCTTCGTCGTCGACGAGGAGGATGTGGATCGACGAATTCTTGGAGCCATTGGGTTCTTCCTGCATAGTACTCGCCTAAAGCGTATGTGAGGAAGGATTATCACCTACGTTTAACCTTAATCATAGGTTGGCTGCACCCCCAGAGGGAGTTGATAAGGCTGCTTCGGTGAGGAATCGGCCTATCGGACACGACGAGTACCAAGGCACAGAACCTTTCGTCATGGGTCTCCGTTATTTGTGGTATACAATATATTCTAATCAGGATATGCTGGCCATTAATTACAGCGGTTATGAATTATCGTCGGCTGACACTAAGCTTATTACCCCGGGGGAGAACATCTGATCGGCTCCAGGCGGTCCGATGGTGCCGGAGACCAGACAATCGACTCGTTTAATCGACCCATCTTTGGGCGGATCCCCTTACGCCCACCGGGGGGGCCCCGGCTGAGGCCCACCGACTAACTCGCTTGGGACAGCTCAGACCTTCACCACGAGGCGAGGCCGCTCAGAGCCACAGGGGATAAGATGACGCTCGAGATAGACGCAAAGTACAAGCAGTATTACCTACTCGACCAGAAGAAGGGGAGCATAGACCAGTTCGTCTGCCCCGTTGAGGGATGCGGCTTCCAAACAGACCAGGGCCCCGGAGCACTAAGGATGCATATGATAATCTCCGCCGATCCCAACTGCAAGGGGAGGCACTGCAAGAAGCACGAGGACTATGTCAGGGAGCACCCCGAAACCGCTTCGCAGGAATGGGTGCACTATCTAGCTAAGTTCCCGTCGAAGCTCCACGCAGAAACAGGAATCAGTAATATAAAAGAGTAGGAAAATTTTCCCTATTTTTCTTTGATTTTTAAAGGTTAGAAGAGATTTAAGCATGTCTTCTTAGAGGCAGTACAAAATAGCCTAATTCTTTTGTTTGTTATTCTTCGCCTTGTTCTACGTTGCGTTTTTCGGAATCTCGAGTTCTAGAAATTTCTCAATTAAGACCATTGAATCTTTCCAAATTTTGTTTTGGGCAAACTGAATCTGAGTTAATCCTCTTCATAATTACATCGATTTTGTTAAAGTTCGATTCTATACGAGATAGCCGAGTTCCCTTAAGTATCTTCGGACTGCGCTCTTGACAAAGTCTGGGACGCTGGTGTATCCATGGTTACCATTAGCGATAACTTCCTCAATTTTTGCCGCTAAATTCTCGGGGAGGTTGACAGTGTGGTATTTATATTTTTTTTCGTCGTTGGACATTTCTAGGTTTTTTCAGCCGTTCTTTATTTAAAAACATTTTTAAATGGTATGATTTTGCTAATTTTAATTAAAAAAAACCGATGTCATTAGTAAATACATGCGAGCCAACGAGTGCTAGGAGCGGCCAAAGATGGGGATAGAGGCCCCAGTTACTGCTCTTGATGACTCCGAGGAGAGGAATAGTATGACCTCGGCGATGTCCTCGGGGCTCACCCACTTGGAGGTATCCGCCTTGGGCATCTTCTCCCTGTTCTCCGCAGTATCGATGGTGGCGGGCATGACGCAGTTAACATTTACCTCGTACTTTGCCAGCTCTTCGGCAAGAGCTTCGGTCAGGGTGACTATGCCCCCCTTCGAGATGGCGTAGGCGATATTCCCCGCCCTCCTCCCCCTCGGGGTCGCGTTCTTCGCAGCGACGCTCACGATCCTACCCCAATTCCTCTCGATCATCCCAGGGAGGACAGCGCGGCTGCAAAGCCACACTGATCTTGTGTTCAGGGTGACCATCTTATCGAGCATATCCTCCTCAGACTCCTGCAGGGGCATCCCTCCCGCGTAGCCCCCCGCAATGTTGAGGAGCACGTCAACCCGCCCAAGCTGCTTCGTGACCTCGCCAACGAGGGATGAGACGCTGGCGGGGTCGGTGACATCAGCCTTGAACCCGCTGATCTTGCCTCCCCCAACGTATTCGACTAGTTCATTTAGCTTGTCCTCGCTCCTATACACAGCGGCCACGGTCGCCCCCTCGGCGAGGAACCTCTTAGCGACGACCCTGCCTAGTCCACCAGTGGCGCCGGTGACGAGAGCCACCCTGTTGCTCAGCATCCTTAACCCGGTGTTATCGTCGGAACGGGTCTTTATAGACGATGCCCGGTGTCAGGTCAGAAAGGAAAGCCGGGTTGCACATATTAATAAAGAAAAAATCCGAAATAAGACCATGTCAAGGAAGACCGAGGAGAGCGGGGACATCTTAGTTGCGAAGGAGTTCGAGGCGACACGCGCCAAGGTTTGAAGGGTCTGGAACACTCCCGGGGAGGTTCAGAGGGGTGGGGTCCTCAGAACTTCACAGCGCCAACGATAAAGATCGACCTCGCGGTCGGGGCCCTTCGCTGACAAGTACAGCTGGGTGAACGACAGGTATGGCGTCTCATGGCAGCTATTCTTCACGAGATGACCCGGGAACCCACCCGTAAAAGGCCACCGGGGTCCGGTTTTTTATTCCGTATGGGCTTGGGATCACCGTGGGGACACACGAGGGGGACGCCGTCAGGCTCCGCGTCGGCGACGCCGAGGTCGTGATCACGGATGAACCCTGGCCGAGGAGACTGCGTTCGAATAGCCTCCAGAAGGGGGCGATCCTGACACTCGCGGGTGTCGACGTGGCGGGCGAGGGGGTCGGATTCGGCGTCCCCGTCGCCCACATCGGCGAGAGCTTCGTCTACTCCACACATGCTGAGGTCGAGGAGACTAACGGGGGGGCGAGGAAGACCTTCGAGATGGACGCCGTCTCGACGAAGCGGTGGGGGAGCCGGCTACTCGCCGGCCTCCCCGGGCCTAATACTCTGTTCGACGGCTGGCTCATGGGGAACCTCTCACCCCTGTACCGCTCTAGAGGGTTCGCCCAGGTCGTCGCCAATGGGTTCTGGAGGTTCGAACGCTCAACTGGGGTTATTGAACATGGTTTCTCATCCACCGAGACGAGGGGAAGCGTCTCCGTGGAGTACAAAGTTGAGACTGACGCCATCAGGGTCACGGTGGACCCCGCAGGGTTGGGCTCTGGCTGTAAGAGACTCAGCGTGATGAACGAGCTCGACGCGCGGGTCTTCGACTCGTATGACGACTCAGATGGTTTACAGCTTCGCGGATGGCGCGTGGGAGCGTGGAGCCCAGTCGAGGCGGATTGGGCGCGGTTCAGGGCAGCTGACGGCTCAAGCTCCTTCAAGCTGGAGAGGGTCGAGGGCGCACGATTGTTCAGGGGTAGGGAGATCGTACCGGGTCACCTCTCCTGGGCGGGCCTAGCGTATGAACTCAGGAAGCCCCTGCACAGGTTTACTTACACCGTCGAGGTTGGACGTTGCTAGCCCCCACGCAGAATACGATTATAGAGGTCGTAAACCCCGTCGCGGAGCTCCTCGGGTATGACGGGGTATGGTTGAGGAGTCATGTAGAACTCGTAGTCGCGTCGGAACCTCTCGTTCCCCGCGCCTCCCTCACCGGAAATACCGTTGTAGATGCTTGTCTCCATGTATCTCTGCAGGAACCTGTTGTTGGGCTCCCTCTGCGCCGCCATGTAGAGGGCGAGCTCCTGCTCCTCCCTCCCCAGCCCAGAGCGGTCGAAGCCGAAGGTCTTCTCCCCGTTGAGGGCGGAGAAGAGGTTGGCGTGCTCCTCCGTGAACATGTCCTCCCAGAACCCGACCCTCTTCGGGTCGTAGCCGAGGCCCCGGATGAAAGCGTTGGTACGGGCGCACTTGCTGCAGGCGCAGCACCATCTGTGGTCCTCGGCTGGGGGGTCCTCGCAGAAGCAGCTCATCTGGTACTTTGCGAGGTCGGGGTAGGCTTCGTGGAGGACCTTAGTCACCGCTATCTCGTTGAGGGGACCGACAAGGCTTCCCACCCTCGCGGAGCCGTTGGTGAGTATGCGGGCGGCGCTGTCTAGCTGCTGGGTCCAAGCACTGCTCTGGTCGAAGCAGTAGTTGGTGCGGAACCCCTCGGGGTGGGAGGCCTCCTTGTCACAGCTGTTCTCGTTGCCGAAGAAGACGTACCGGGCTCTGGAGTGGATCATGAAGGGAAGGAAGAGGACGAGGTAGTAGAGTAGCTGGCTTCCCCAGCCGAGGCTTGAGGGCTTGTATCCCATCCTGCGCCCGTCGTGGAAGACACCGGGCTCGTGGCGGATCATGTGGTACTCCACCCCGAACTCCGCCGCCATCCTCTTGAGGAGGCTGCGCCTGTGCTTCTCCTCGTAGATGTTCGAAGGCTCCACGACGTTGACGAGTATGGGCTCTATGCCGAGCTCCCTGCAGACCGCGAGAGTGAGTAGGCTCTCCTTCCCGCTCGTGAAGCTGATTATCGCACGGTCTCTAGGCTTGTACCCCTTCCCCCAGACAACGGTCTCGCCCCCCTCGTAGACGAAGTCGGTGTTATAGTAGCGCCGGATGTACTCGACGGCTGGGTGGCCGTCGAGTAGGGCGGTGCTGGGGAGATCGTATACGGTGCTCTTGAAAGCGAAACTCTCCAGCATGGGCTGCCTCGTGCCGTAGACGATGCCCCTTTTGCCGAGGACCATGGGAAGGTAGTTCGTGGAGAGGAATGCGATGTGGTCCGTGATTAGCTTCTTCGCGTCCTCATCGAGGCTCCCCCAGACGCCGGAGGGGTATCCGACCCTATATTGGTCCCCGTTTAGCCTAATCTCTAACCCTCTGCCATCGTATTCGGCGTCCACCCGCAGATAATCTTCCCTGTTGAGCAACATCTCATCCGGAGGGTCTTTCGAACAACTGTTAGATAGAGAAGGAATTTATTTAAATTTAACCCTTATAAAGAGGCGAAAGAAGCTTTCCCAGTAAAAATATCCCCTATTGGGGAAAGGGGCCGTATTTTTCCTTTATTTACCTTTTTAGGCCCCAATTATGCGTTCGATTCCTCGGTTACTCGGGCTGCTCCCACTGGTCTGGAGGGGCGTGGCCGTGTGTGAGGACGTCCCTGAAGAGCTGGTTCCACATATCCTTCTCCAGGATGACCTCCTTCTTCGCCACCATCTTCGTCAGGTTGTTGATGAGGAGGTGGTGCCTCACCTCGTCGCTCTTTATGTGATTCAGCATCATCCTGATGCGCTCGTCCTTCGTCTTCGCGAGGAGGTCGTCAACCGTCTTTATCATGTTGCCCTCGACCGCCTCGTGCTTCTGGAGGCTGGCGACGAGTTCGTTGTACTCGTCCTCCCCGAGGCTTAGGCTGTCGCCGTTGGCGATGGCGGCGCACGCCTTGAAGAGGCCGGAGTGCTTCTTGCTGTCGACGGCTATGGAGCCGATTATGTCCCTGAATATCTCGTTGCCATAGCCGCGGACCTCGCCGTCGAGCTTTACGGCGTAGTCGTTCTCCAACACGGATAACTGCTTGAACTTCTCGGCCATCTTCGGGTCCTTCTTGCTCATTTAGAATGCACCTATCTCCGGATTGGGAAGGATTCTTGATAAACCTTGACTCGGGTCCCCGTAACCCTTTTCAGGGATGTTTGCTCAGATAGCTGAGCCCCGTGTGTGGGTGAGGTGTCGTTGTGGCCGAGGACGCTATACTTCTACTCGTCGTGCCTCTACTCGCGTCGAGCGTCTTCGGCATTTTAGCGAGGCGTCTCGGCTTCTCAGCCGTCGCTGGCTACATCCTGGGCGGCGTGATAGTTGGCC
Organism: Candidatus Bathyarchaeota archaeon; assembly: GCA_963769425.1. Classification (GTDB taxonomy): domain Archaea; phylum Thermoproteota; class Bathyarchaeia; order TCS64; family TCS64; genus UBA8941. The sequence continues at coordinate 573,132 of CAVYLP010000006.1, forward strand.
CCATCCTCCACCTCGTCGACACCCAGAGCCCCCTCCTCAGCTTCTTGAGCGAACTGGGCATCATCCTCATCTCCTTTGAGATCGGGCTCATTGTGAAGCTCGACTTCCTGAGCCGTAGCGGGTTGAAGTCGGGTGGCATCGTGGCGGTGGAGGTGGTGATCGTCTCCGCGTTGACGATGTTCTTCGGCACGGTCCTTCACCTCGCCTGGGGGGACGTGCTCGTCCTCGTCTTCATGGCGGTGAACACGAGCACCGCGATCACCTTCAAGATGCTTGAGGAGAGGGGAATCAAGGACCCGGGGACCAGGGCGACGATCCTCGGCGTCGGAGCATTCGAGGACATAATAGCAATTGTCGGACTGAGCCTCTTCCCCGTCCTGGCCGCGGCTGGGAGGCCGAACCCTCTCAGCCTCATCCAGCTCCTAGTTAGCATCCTCCTCAGCGTCATCTTCATGATCTACCTCGGCCTCCGAGTCCTCGGACGCCCCCTCAGGTGGGCTGCTGGGAAGGAGAGCGAGATATTCCTAGCCTTAAGCCTTGCAGTGGTGCTCACCTATGCCTACGTCGGCGTCCTCACGGGGTTGAGCACGGCCTTCGGCGCCTTCATCGCTGGGCTCGTCGTCAGCAACCTCGGCGTTCAGGAGGTTGTGGAGGAGAGGATGAGGAGCATAAGGGACCTTAGCGGCCTCATCTTCTTCTCAAGCATCGGGGCGAGCCTCCCGCTCGTCCACGACCCCACGCTCATTGCCGTCGCCATAATCGTCTCCCTCTTCGTCGTCTTCGTCAAGTACGTCGGCTTCAGCCTGAGCAGCTGGGTGATGGGGATCAGGCTGGAGGAGGGCTTCAGGCTCGGGCTCTATATGCTTGCGATAAGCGAGTTCGGCGTAATCGTGGCGCGAAACGCCGCCGACTCGGGCCTCGCGAGTGAGAGCCTATACATGGTGAGTGTCATAGCCCTCGCCGGCTCCGCTATCATGTCGAGTGGGTTGATAATGTTTGAGAAGACATTGCCGGAGCGCCTCGCATCCCTCTTCCCGAGGCAGCTCAGGGAGAGGCTGGAGGGGACCTTCAAGGTCGTTGGTGAGGCTCTCGGCAAGGAGTCGGCGGTCTTCGAGGAGATACGCTCCGCTTTCTGGGAGCTGCTCAGGAGGGTGGCCATCATCCTGCTTGTCGTCGGTGCCGGGAATATAGTCATAACCTACGCGACGCCGGTCCTGATCCCCCAGCTGCTCAGGGGCTACGTCGACGCGGCCGTGGCAATCTTCACCATAATAGTCGTCTTCATAGTCAGCGTTAGGATGCGCCGCGTCTACAGAAGGTTGATCAACGGCGTCGCCTCCCGGATGGGTCGACAGAGGAGTGTGAACGACCGCGTTGAGAGGTTCCTCTACCTGGTCACCCTCGCCCTAGTGGCGACGACGATCCTCCTAGTCAGCTTCCCCCTGATTCTCAGGACCTTCGGTGGAGCACTCGGCGAGCTGGGCAGCGGCCTCATTGTGCTCGTCGTGATCGTGGTGTTCTTCTTCTTCGCTTGGCGCGCTGCGTTAAACGCGACCCAGAGGCTGGAGGAAACATTCCAGATCAAGGGCTAGCATTCTTTCGATGTTCTAATAATCGAGAGACAAGGCCGCCTAATGGGAATGTCGGGTGTATGGACCCTCGGGGAGGATCATCGATCTGTGTGGCTAGGCCTCGGAGCGGTTGACGACCCTCTTGTTGACGCGTGTGAGGCTAATCTTCTCGTTTAAGTAGCGCTCTACCTCGTCGGCGTCGAATGGTTGGCAGCTGTAAACGTCTATGCTGATGCGGTTGCCCTCGGTGAAGGTGTGGATAGCTATGTGGCTCTTGTCTATGACGACGAAGCCCGTCCATCCCGGGTTGCAGGCGTTACCCTCGACGATGACGGGGCCCGCGATTATCTTCATGCCTATCCTGCCCGGGAGCTCGTGTAGGATGGATTCGACCGTCTCGCTAGCGACTGGGGCGCGCATCACGCCGTCGAGCATCAGGTGCAGGCCGATCATTCCTGCTGGATGCGGATATGTCCCGATATAAACCTTGGTGGTGCCCCTTCCCACGTTTTAAATCGGGTACCACCCGAATATCATCCATGGTTGACGAGGTTCTGGTTAGGGAGATCGGGAGGCGCGCCCTCTTCTACGACAAGTACAGTGGCTGCAGTCAGTCCGTGCTGCTCGCGCTCCAGGAAGGGCTGGGCGTTGGTGACCTTGAGTCTTTCAGGGCGGCGACGGTGCTGAGCGGCGGCGTCGCGAGGCGTGGGGAGACGTGCGGTGCGCTGCTGGGGGCGCTGATGGCGGTGGGCCTCGTCGACGGTAGGAGCAGGATGCCCGACACGCCCGCCTACGCGGCTGCCTGCGCCGAGGCGGACGCGATCGCCACCGAGTTCCAGCGCCGAGTCGAAAAGGAGTTCCACCTCAAGGAGCCGCTCAAGTCTACGATCTGCTGGGACATCCAGAGGGGCATCTACGGGCGCAGCTACGACCTTCGCGACACGGGGCAGAGGGAGGCGTTCTACGCCTGCGGGGGGCACGGCGACGAGGGGTGCCCGAAGGTCTGCGGCATAGCCGCTGAGGTAGCGGCGGAGCGGCTCCTTCCAAATATCAAGTAGATGTGTCATGGTTTAAATCGGCCTAAGCCACGTCCCAGATATGGTAAACGCTGAGAAGGTCAAGGCGATAAGGGCGAAGGCCCACGCGAATGAGAACATGAGCGGTTGCAGTCAGGCAGTTATTGCAGCGCTTCAGGAGGGGCTCGCCATCGGCGATGTTCAGAGCCTCAAGGCGGCTTCTGCCTTCGCCGGCGGCATGGCGAGGAGGGGGGAGTCCTGCGGCGCCCTCGTCGGCGCCTTGATGGCGCTCGGACTCGAGGAGGGAAGGGAGAAGCTCGAGGACCTGCCCAAGCTCCAGTCCACAATCGCGGACGGTTACTCCCTGAGCAACGAGTTTATGCGCCGTCTCGAGAAGGAGTGGGGGCTGAAGAAGCCCCTCCCCTCGACTCTCTGCAGGGACATTCAACTGGCCCTCTACGGCCGCAGCTGGAACCTCGCCGACACAGCGCAGAGGACGGACTTCATCAACTCCGGCGGCCACGGTGACAACGGGTGCCTCAAGGTCTGCGGGATAGCCGCCGAGGTCGCAGCCGAGATGATTCTGAAGAAGCGCGAGGGCTAGCCTCTCATTTAGCTAATTTTGCCTTTTTTCAGGCAAAATAAGGCAAAACTAATGAACAGGTTTATATGGCGCTCAACGCCGCGTGAACCTAGACCAATAGGAGAACGGCACTGATACTCGTAAGCCGCATCCAAAGGATCTATATTCTATTGAGGAAAACATATTGGACCCACTCTCCATACCACTGATCACCGTCGCCCTGACCGGATTATTAATTGTCTACGTCGCTCTACCCATCTTCCGCCGGAGGATACAGTCGGATAAGATCAGGGGCATATCCGAGAAGATCGAGGTCGGGACAGCGACTTACCTAAACCGCCAGCTCAGGGTCATAGCCCCGTTTGTGCCGATCCTAGGAGTCGGTATCTACTACCTCTTAGGTTGGCGCGCGACAGTCAGCTTCCTAGTTGGAGCGGTACTCAGCCAGCTCTCAGCCTATGCCGTTATGAGGATCGTCGTGAAGGTGCATGGCCGCGTAGCGGAGGACGCGAAGACATCAGGGCTCGCCGCCTTCCGCACAGCAATCCTCGGAGGCAGCGTGATGGGACTCAGCGTCCCCGCCCTCAGCCTACTTGGATTGACGCTACTCTTCCTCGTCTTCGGTAATCCCGAGGATCTCGTCGGCTTCAGCTTCGGGGCGAGCTTAACTGCTCTATTCGCCCAGATTGGGGGAGGCATCTACACCAAGGGCGCGGACATCGGCGCCGACCTCGTGGGCAAGGTCGAGCTCGGCCTACCCGAGGACGACCCCCGCAACCCCGCTGTAATAGCGGACCTCGTTGGGGACAACGTCGGGGACTGCACAGGCCGCGGAGCGGACCTCTTCGAGAGCTTCAGCGGCGACGTGGTCACGGGGATGATACTGGGCGCGGCTTTCATCCCACGCTACGGCCCGGGTGCACTCATCTACCCCCTACTCCTCCAGTGCGTAGGCAACCTCGCCAGCCTTGTCGGTATAGCCCTCGTAAAGCAACTCAAGCAAAAGCCCGAGACCGCCATAAGGACCGGTTTGATCGTGACCGCGGTCCTCAGCATCATCGGGGCCTACTTCCTCACCGTCGCCCTCATCGGGGAGGTTAAGATATTCTACGCGGCCCTCAGCGGGATAGCCGCCGTCATCGCCAGTATGTGGACGGCTCAGTACTTCACAGGCTTCGAGGGGAAACCCGTCAAGGCGATAGCGGAGGCTAGCAACCGCGGCGCGGGCCTCAACATAATCACCGGTATGGCATATGGTCTGAGGAGCCCGATAGTTCCGGTTGTCGCAGTCGTCGCGGCGGCAGCCTTCAGCTACCTCATAAACGGGAACATACTCTTCGCGATCGCCATCGCCAACATAGGCACCGACCTCATGGTCGGCTACATAATGTCGACGGACGCCTTCGGCCCCATCGTGGACAATGCGGACGGCGTCTCGGAGATGGCCCACAACGAAGGCGCAAGCGAAAACCTAGCTCACCTCGACGCCGTGGGAAACAGCATGAAGGCGTACACGAAGGCCCTCAGCATGACTACGGGCACACTCACCGCCTTCGCCATACTGATCACCTACTTCCAGATCGCTAACATCCAGAGCCTGAGCCTCGTAAATCCCTACAACCTCGCCGCCCTCTTCATCGGGGTGACCCTGAGCTTCCTGATATCCAGCCTGCTCATCGGGTCGACGGCGAAGACGGCCCTCGCGATGGTGGACGAGATCAGGGGACAGTGCGCGGCCAACCCCGACATCATGAAGGGTGAGGCGGAGCCCGACTACGCGCGCTGCATCGACATCAGCACAAAGTTCGCCCTCAGGGAGATGATCGTCCCCGCACTGCTGGCAATCGTACCGCCGATAGCCGTGGCGCTGATATTCGGCGCGGAGACCCTCGTCGCACTACTGCTCGGCATAACGGTGAGCGCCGTTTCACTCGCCGTCTTCTTCAACAACACCGGCGCCGCCTGGGACAACGCGAAGAAGCTGATCGAGAGGATCCCCTCGATGAAGGGCACCGAGGCCCACAAGGCGGCGGTGGTCGGGGACACCGTCGGTGACCCAATGAAGGACGTTGCTGGGCCTAGCCTCATCATCTACATGAAGCTCGTGGGCATGACGGCGCTGCTACTCCTGCCGCTACTCGTCGCGCGGGCGGCGGGGTAAGAGATTAATACAAGCCCCCAACATTTCTGGATGCACGCGGTTGTAGTCTAGCCTGGTAGGATACCTGCCTGCCACGCAGGAAACCCGGGTCCGAATCCCGGCGACCGCACCAAACATTCTAACCAGCTTTCTCGGCGATTAGAATCCACGCTATATGATAATGGGTTCTTGCTCCGGGGTGGGGCTCCTCGTAATCGTGCTCGTAGAGCTCCTTGATGTTGAGGGCGGAGAAGTCGCGGCGCAGTTCATCCTCCGTTGAGAGGTGGATGTATTTGCCGTCGACCCAGGTGTTCTCCTCGCCCTGAACGGGGGTGCCGACGCCGTAGTGCTCCTTATCGTTGACGGAGATGGCGTTCATGTAGAGTACGCCGTCCGGACCGAGTAGGCGGGCCACGTGCTCCGCGAGGTCTCGGCGCCCCTCGGGGGGTAAAAGGTGGTAGAGGTTTGAGACGAGGACGGCGTCGAAGTAGCTGTGCAGGTCGCGGAAGTCCATGAGCCTGAACTCGGCTTTCGTCGCCTGCGCCTTCAAGGCGTTCTCCTTCGCCATCTCTATGGCCTTCTCCGAGATGTCGATGCCCAGGACCCTGAAGCCGAGGCTCTTTGCGACGTATATGGAGTCGCGGCCGTAGCCGCAGCCGATGTCTAGGACGCGTAGCGGCCTGCCCTTGTGGCGTATGAGCCGCTTGGAAGCCTCTAGGGCGAGTTCACTGGGCCTCTCTCCCCATATCTGCCTGTATTTGTTGTATTCGGCGTCCCAGGACAATCGTCGTCGCCCAACCGAAACGGGTACACGGATTAAAGCGTTTACCCACTCTCCAGGAGGTGCGTGTACCTCCGGTAGAAGAGGAGCTTGACGCCCTCGACCATGGCGAGGTAGGCGGCGACGAGGCCAGCGAGGAGGATGTAGAAGCTCGGCGGGGGCGGTATGAAGCCGAATAGAGCGCCGACTGGCGTGTACGGGAGCACATAGGCGGACGCCAGTATGGCGAGGCATGCTGCCACTAAGTACTTGCTTGGCCTGCTCCTCCAGAAGGGGACGACCTGCGTCCTGATGACGAAGACAACGAGGGTCTGCGTCGTGAGGGACTCGAGGAACCAGCCCGTCTGGAAGAGGCCCTGAGAGGCAGAGAAGACCCATAGCATCACGAAGAAGGTGAGGAAGTCGAATAGGCTGCTTATGGGACCGAACCAGACCATGAAGCGGCGTATGAATCGGATGTTCATCTTCTTCGGCTTCTCGACGTAGGACTCGTCGACGTGGTCGGCGGTGATGGTGGTCTGACTGAGGTCGTAGAGGAGGTTGTTGAGGAGTATCTGGGTGGGCAGCATGGGGAGGAAGGGAAGAAATAGGGAAGCGCCGGCGACGCTGAACATGTTGCCGAAGTTGCTGCTAGTCCCCATCATTATGTACTTCATCGTGTTGCCGAAGGTGCGCCGCCCCTCGATGACACCGTCCTGGAGGACCTTGAGGTCCTTCTCCAGCAGGATTATGTCCGCGCTCTCCTTTGCGACGTCGACTGCGTTGTCGACGCTGATGCCTACATCTGCTCGTTTGAGGCTGGGGGCATCATTTATGCCGTCGCCGAGGAAGCCGACGACGTGACCGTTCCTGCGGAGGGCTCCCATGATCCGGTCCTTCTGGCTCGGGTTTACTCTCGCGAAGACGTTGGCGTCCTCGACGACGCGCTGGATGGCGTCGTCCCCCATTAGGGCGAGGTCGCTGCCGAGGACCACCCGCTTAACCTTGAATCCGAGCTGCTCGCAGGTGTGGAGGGTGACCAGCTCGTTGTCCCCAGTGAGTATCTTGAGTTCGACGCCGACACGGTTTAGGAGGTTGAGGCTCTCCATCGCGGTCTGCTTCGGGGGGTCGAGGAAGGCGACGAAGCCGAGGAAGACCATGTCACTCTCGTCGGCAATGGAGTAAGTTGGCTTCTCGTCCCTTAGCTTACGGTATGCGACGCCGAGGACCCTGAAGCCCTGCGCGCTTAACTCCCGGTGCCGGGAGATTATCCTCTCCTTAACCTTCTCGGTGAGGTCGGAGGCCCCGTCAGCAATGTCAGCGTGGGCGCAGACACTCAGCACCTCCTCCGGTGCCCCCTTAGTAAGTAGGAGCCTTCCCCCGTTCTTCGAGGCGACTATCGAGACGCGGCGCCTCACGAAGTCGAAGGGTATCTCGTCGACCTTCTCATATTCGGTTATTGGCATGTTCTTGAAGGCCAGAATGGCCTCGTCGAGGGGGCTACGGAGCCCCGTCTGGTAGTAGCTGTTGAGGTAGCCGTACTCAAGGACCCTGTCGTCGTCTTTGCCATCAATGTCGACGTGGAGGACTAGGGTGATCTTGTTCTCGGTGAGTGTGCCCGTCTTGTCGGTGCAGAGGATGTCCATGCTGCCGAAGTTCTGTATGGAGCTTAGGCGCTTGACGAGGACGCCGTGCCTGCTCATAGCGAGGGCGCCCTTGCTGAGGTTAACGGAGATTATCATAGGGAGCAGCTCTGGGGTGAGGCCGACGGCGAGGGCGACGCTGAAGAGGAGGGACTCAAGGACGCCCCGGCGGAATAGGGCGTTTACGAAGAAGACGAAGATGACGAGGACGAAGGTCACCTGCATTATCAGGTAGCCGAAGCGGCGGAGGCCCCGCTCCATCTCCGTCTCCTCGCCCCGGGCGGCGAGGCTCTTCGCGATCTTCCCGTACTCCGTGGAGCCGCCTGTCCTGCCAACGACGGCGGTCGCTGTCCCGCTGACGACGCTGCTTCCCGTGAAGGCGATGTTCGTCCAGTCGGTGAGGGATGCCCCCGCCTCGGCGAGTGGGGCGGGGCCCTTCTCGACTGGAAAGGACTCACCGGTGAGGGCGGACTGGTTAAGGAAGAAGTCCTTCGCGGTGAGCAGGCGTGAGTCGGCGGGGATCATGTCTCCAGCGCTGAAGTATAGGATGTCACCGGGGACGACCTCGGTGAATTTTATCTCCTTCTTCACCCCGTCTCTTATGGCGGTGCAAGTGGAGACGAGTTTGGAGCGGAGTAGCTCCGCGGCTTGGTGGGCCTTGGACTGCTGGTAGAAGTCGAGGGAGGCGCTCGCGATTATTATGGTGAATATTATGGCGGAGTCTATGACCTCGCCGAAGTAGAGGGAGACGGCGCCGGCGAAGATCAGGAGGAGTATGAGGGGGCTGCGGAACTGGAGGAGGAACTCGACGGCGGTGGCGCGTCTCTTACGGGCCGCTACCTCGTTCGCGCCGTATGCCTCAAGGCGCCTCTCAACCTCGGCCGTTGTGAGCCCCTGCTCGGTCGAGCCGAGTCTCTTGAGCACGTCGGCCTGGGGTAGGGTCAGGAGGTCGGCCACTGAGACCATTTCGGTCTCTCCCGGTCTGCGGGATTCGGAGGGTTTTCTAGTGGCCGTAGTGTCTCCCCGTTAACTGTTGGGAGACGGGGATTTCCCGCTTATATGATGTGCTGATCAGGTATCTTATCCCTCGAACGCGTGGCGCGGTCTCTTTATGAGTTTTTACCTATAATCGTCAAGGTCTTCATCTTTTTCCGATTCCTCTTCTTCCTCGTCCTCTTCCTCTTCCGTCACCGTCTCAACCGCCTCATGCTCCTTCTCGCGTTCCTCCTCGTGCTCGGCATCACGATTCTCCTCGTCCTTCTCCGAGCAGTTTATGCACAGCTTCTCCTCGGGTGAGCCGTCGTCTTCGCAGAACTTTACACCACATTTACCGCATAGGTACAGCTTCTCAACGTTTTCCCCGCAGATCCCGCATTCTGGCATGTATTAGTTGCTGGGATTCCTTCACTTTAACCATCCCAAATGGGGGCGTCTGATCGCCATCCGCCCTTATGGTTTTCGGCTCAGCTCGCAGGTTGCCAGCAGGTTATATGTCCCGGTGCAACGTAGGTTATTGATTTTCTTGAGCGTGGCTTGGACCGCCGCCTTGGAGGCCCTCAGCTGGGTCGAGCTTCAGGGTATGAACGAGGACGCCGCCCTGAGGAAGACGCTGAAGCAGCTCAGGGTCGAAGACAGGCGGGTCGCGGGGGAGGCAGGTGAACTCCTCTACGCCGTGTCGGCAAGGAGGAACGCACTCGACTGCCTCATCAACCAGGCCCTCGAGCCGGATGACGTCGACGGCCTCGACGTTGGTCTGAGGAGCTTCCTCAGGCTCTACGCCTATATGGTGCACTATGGCGGCGGCCCGGGCGCCGAGGCCTACAGGTTCGCAGAGCATATCAGAGGGGTCCTCGGCAGGAAGGCGTTCAAGGCCGTGGAGGAGGCTATCGATCTCATCCCCCACCAGAGGATACCTTGGGGGAGCCTGAGCCGCGTGGAGGCGTTGGCCTACGAGAACTTCCTGCCGACCTGGTTCGTGGAGTATGTCTGCGCCACGTTCGACGAGGGGATCGCGGCCGACCTATTGTCCCCCGTTGAGACGCCGAAGTATGTTCGGGTCAACACCCTTCGGGGGGGCGAGTCGCCGATACCCGGGTTGGAGGCACTGGGCTTCAGGTTCGAGGCCGTGCAGGGTATTCGCCATGCCTACCGAGTTCTCGGGGGCTCGGCGGGGCTAACCGACACCGCCCCCTACAGGGAGGGGGGCTTCATCCTGCAGGATAAGGCGAGCATGCTCGTGGGGGAGGTCGCGGCGCCGGGTCCTGGGGACGTCGTTCTGGATGTCTGCGCCGCGCCGGGGGTGAAGACGAGCCACCTCGCCCAGCTCATGGGCAACCGGGGGAGGATCATATCGGTGGACGTCAACGAGGGGAGGCTCGCATCCTGGGAGCGGCTGATGGAGAGGATGGGAGTGAGCATAGCGGAGCCGGTGCTCGGGGACGCGTCGAGGGCCGACGGGCTCCCGGATGTGGTCGCCGACCTGGTCCTGCTGGACCCCCCGTGCTCGGGGACGGGCACATTCAACGGCATCCCATCGACGAAGTGGAGGGTGACGCGCGCCTCCATCGACGAGTACGCGGCCCTGCAGGGGAGGCTCATAGAGAACGCGGCGACGCACGTGAAGCCGGGTGGGGCGCTCGTCTACAGCACCTGCAGCGTCTCGGTGGAGGAGAACGAGGGGGTCGTGGGAGGGTTCCTAGGGAAGCACCCCGAGTTCAGGCTTGTGGAGGCGGCACCGAGGCTCGGGGCACCGGGGCTGCGCGGCCTCGTTGAGGCCCAGAGGCTCTACCCGAAGACGCATGGGTGCGAGGGCTTCTTCATAGCGAGGCTGGTGGCGGATGCCCCGGGTCTACGGTGACCGGTGGGGCTCCCCGTTCACCTTGACGCCGTTGAGGTTGCCGTGGATCACCTCGACGCCGTGTGTGAGGTTTCCCTTCTCGTCTCTCTTCTGGGTGTAGGTGCCCCAGGCGGTTCCGGTGCTCCAGAAGCAGCGGAAGTCGTCAACGTTGATCTGGGGGGTGAAGCTGATCCTCTTCTCAGCCATGTCGCACTGGTAGCCGCTGAGGGCGAGGATTAGTCCCCAGCTGGACATGCTGCGGGCGTAGTGGTGGCCGCACTCGAACTCGTCCCAGGGGTTGCGACGGACGCCGTCGTGGCGGTCCCTCACGGCTTTGACGATGGCTAGGCCCTCGTCGAGGAGGCCCTCCCAGATTAGGTGGGCGGCGACCTGGTACTCTATCCCCGTCCACACCTCGTGGCTGTAGGGGAAGGGTATTCTGGGCCTCCCACCGTTGGGCCAGGTGCATAGTAGGAGCCCCGCCTCGTCGTTGAGGGCGTAGGTTCGCTGGCAGTTATCGTGGTGGGTGAAGTCGGTGAGGAGGTTGTGGGCATAGACGGCGCCGATGGCCTTCTTCACCCTCCTCGGGGGGAGGAGGTAACCGAGGCCGGCGAGGTGGGCGTTGAGCTGCCCGAGGAGCTGATCGGCGAGGCAGCCGACGCCGTGCTGGTACTTGTAAGCATTAACATCAGGAAGGCGCTGCTCGTAGTACTCGCCATTCCATAGCGTCCTGTCGAGGCGCCTGCCACCCTTGCCGTAGAGCCGGCTGTAGCGGTCCGCCGTCTCGTAGTCGCCGGCGGCCTCAGCCATCTTGGTTGCTGCCCTGAGGGCTGCGAGGTAGATGACGCCGGTGAGGGGGTTGGGGCCGTAGAACTGGATGTCGTAGGTGTTGTGCTGGCGCCCGTCGGTGACGCCGTCCTCGTCGGGGTCCCATGTCCTGATGGAATAGTCCATCGAGAGTTTTACATGGGGCCAGAGGCCGGTCATCCACGCCGTGTCCCCTGATAGCTTCCACTCGCGGTAGACGCGTGTTATGCTGCCTAGTTGGCCGTCGCTGGCGGGGTCGGCGGTGTCGGAGTTTATGGTGCCGGGGAAGGCGTTCCTGACGCGGAAGTTCATCTCCCCGTCCGGGTGGGTCTCGCTTCGGAACTCGGTCTCCCGCATGGATCGCTCGAGCGGTGGGGAAGAGGTAGGCGAGCGTCTGCTCGTAGTTCCAGACGTGTGTGCAGCTGCCGCTACAGCAGCCGGCGTCGTCGAAGCAGCCCTCGTATGCGAGGAACGTGCCGTCTTCGAGCCAGAAGCAGGTGTTGCTGCGGAGGGCGGTGATGTTCGCGGAGGCGGCGTCTAGGACGTGGGCGGGGAGGGTGCTGCCGAATAGGGCGTCGTGGAAGGCGCGGGTCATGCCGTCGAGGTGGTCCCACGTGTCGACCATGTAGCGGGCGACCTCCCAAGCGTCGTCGAAGCGGACCGCGTAGCGGTTCCTGACGATACCCTGCTCGCAGTCGCCCCCGCAGGCGCAGAGGCGCTGGTCCCAGTGGCGGACCCTGTTGGGGAAGTGCCACGAGAGTATGAAGCGGAACCGCTTCTCCTCGCCGGGGTCGATCTCCTCGGTTGCGCCGATGCTGGCGATGTCGGTTTTGCCCTCCTCGCTGGGCTCCGCGTAGCCGTGTGGGGTGAGGCGCCCGTCCTGCAGGTCGTCCCAGTACTCTCGAAGGGCGTCCCACCAGCCGCTGCGGAGCCACTGGGGCTTTGCTGTGGTGCGCTTGTTGGTGGTTGCGAGGGCGAGGCTGCCGTGGAGGATGTCGTCGTCTGGGTGTTTCCGTGACCAGAGGTAGACGCCGGTTAGGCCGTTATCGCTCCGCAGCTCGTTGACGTTGCCCCCGAATCCACCCGTCTTCAGGGCGCCGAACTGATCGACGCCGGTGAAGCCCACGGCGTTCGTGAGGCTTCCGACGACCGTGGCCTCGATGGGGACAGTTCCAGTGTTCTTGACGGTGTAGGTGAGGATGGTGGCGGGGAGGCCGGAGTCGTCTGGCTCGTGCGGGATGAGGGGGGTGTACGCCTCAAGCGTCACCTTGATGGGCAGTTCCTCGTCCCAGAGGTCGACCCAGAGGAATGGGTACTCGCCGCGCATCTCGCTGTGGGCGAAGCGTGGCAGCCCCGCGGTTGTGCTGGGGTGGAAGCCGTGGCTCTCTGCATATGGCGGCTGGAGGCGCGACTCCAAGACTCGGGTATCGACCCTGCTCCCCTGTCTTACGGCGACGCTGAAGAAGCCGTAGGGCATCCTCTGCCCCTTCGCGGACCTATTGAATATCTCCCAGTCGCGGAGCTCGCCGCGCGCCCCGATGCTGACGTTGCCTGTGCCTATGCCGCCGAGGAGAAACGCCGCCTGCGTCGCCTCGGGGCCGTAGCTGTGCTGGGGGCCGGTCGCCCTCAGCTTCTTCCTTGGGTAGGATAGCCTCGCCATCGGATCACTGGTGAGACTTCCGCCGAAGGTTTAGAAAACATTTGTTGTTAGAGGGTCACTATATCAGCAACTCTTTCAACGGGGCATCCAGTTTTGATGGCTGCTTTCCTCATGGCCTCATCCTCCGTGACTAAGGTCAACCCATCGCGGATAGCTATGTAGAGGTAGGAGGCGTCATAGAAGCTGAGTCCTTGGCTGAGAACGACCTCTGTAACGTACTCAGCCTCGCCGGGTTCGAGATGCGCGATAGCCATGAGCCCTAGCACTTTTCCCGCCTCCCTCACGCGGGTTGTCGCCTCCCCCGGGTTTTTTAACCCGCGTTGGCCTCGCGTCTTCCAGACCACGTTTCCGACCTCGAAGAGGGTCAGATCGGTTCGAGTCTCATCTTTAAGCAGGTCCGCTCCTCCCTGCCTCTCGGTTGAGAGGATCTCGACAATGGAACTCGCGTCGAAGAGGCGCATCTCAGCGCTTCTCCCGGTCCGCGTGTATCCACTCGAGGATCTTCTCCTTGGGGAACTGGCTGAAGTATTCCCCGAGGCTGTCGGCGGCCTCCCTGGCCTCCTCTAGTTCGCGTTTCTTAATTTCCTCATCCAGAGCCTTTCGGGAGACATTAGCCGCCTCTATCCCGTACTTCTTGATCTTCTCCTTCATCTCCTCGGGGATGCGGATGGTGATTGTTGCCATGTACACCAATTGTATTACATAAAATGTAACACATTAACCTGTCGTTTCTCCCGATGATTTAAGCTAGCCGGAGGTTAATCATTAACCATGGTCAAGCCTGATTGGGCTGGGGTCTTCCCCGCCCTCTGCACCGTGACGGACGCGAAGGGCGACCTCGACGTGGCGGGTATGCGCGCGCAGGTCGAGGCGAACATCGAGTGGGGTGCGGATGGGGTCTGCCCCGGGATAATCGCGGGGGAGTTCTTCAAGTTCAGCGAGGAGGAGCGTATGGACATCCTCGACGCGACGGTTGAGGCGGCTGACGGGCGGGTGCCCGTGCTCTTCGGGGTGAGCCATAGCGGCACCGAGCTGGCGATACGCCTCGCGAAGCACGCGGAGGACAGGGGGGCCGACGGGGTCATAGCCATGGTCCCCTACTTCAGTCACACGCCGAGCAGGGCTATCGTGAAGAACCACATAGGCGCCATCTGCGCCGCCACCAGCCTACCCATAATGCTCCAGGACGCGGAGGATGCGACGGGGATACACATCTGCCCCACCACATACCTCGACCTCGCCGACGAGCACAGCAACCTCGCAAGCATAAAACTGGAGGGGCCGGGGACTCTCGACAAGCTCCGGGACATAAACCACCTAATGCCTGGGCGAGTCAGCGTCTTCGGGGGGATGGCGGCGAAGCTCATCCTTAAGGAGACGGAGCTGGGGGCCGACGGCACTATCCCTAGCGGGTGCCTCACCGACCTGATCAAGCAGATCTGGACACCGGCGAAGAAGGGCAACTGGAAGAGGGCGGAGCAGGTGTACGCTAGGTACAAGCCGTGGGTCGACCTCTTCCACGGTAGCCCCGGCGCCACCGCCGAGATAGAGAAGGAGACCCTCAAGAGCCGCGGCGTCATCCTGACGGCGACGAGCAGGAGCCCGAAGGTTCCCCTAAGCGAGGAGGGGAGCAAGCGCCTCTTGGAGATATTCGGGGAGCTGAAGATGCCGAGGGCGAGCCCTAGGGTCGAAGCGTGCTTGAGCGGGGATTAACTCCAAGAGAGTTATTAAAATTATCCCATTTGGATAACAAATATTATTAACATTTTCCAAATCATTAATAAATTAGGCCGCTTAATCACATAAACATGAGAACCAAGGCAGTCGTGGCTTTAGCGGCGATTGTCATCGTCGTCGCAGCGATATCCGCGTACGCACTGCTTCAGTCGAACCACCCGCAACCCCAGAGCAAGGGCCTCATCGTTCTGGCCACGTTCTACCCTCTATACGGCTTCGCTTCCAACGTGGCGGGGAACAAGGCGAACGTCTCAATTCTAGTCCCGGAGACAGTCGACGTGCACGCCTTCGAGCCGACCCCTTCGGACATCAAGAAGGCGGCTTCAGCGGACGTTATCATCTATAATGGGGCTGGTCTGGAGCCCTGGATGCCAAGCCTTCTAACCGCTGTGAATAAACCCAACCTCAAAGCAGTTGACACAAGCGTAGGAATAGATCTTCTCCCGGTCGCTGCCGAGTTCCAGAGGCAAGGGAGGAGCATAGACCCCCATATCTGGCTCGACCCCACCCAGGCTAAGAAGCAGGTGGAGACCATAGCACAGGCCCTCATGCAGGCAGACCCAGGGAACGCCGCCTACTACAGGTCCAACGCTGATGCATATGAGGCAAAGCTCGACGCCCTCGACGCTCAGATAGCGGGGGAGGTCAAGACGACGAAGACGAGAGTCTTCGTCACCTTCCACGAAGCGTTCGCCTACTTCGCGAGGCGATACAACGTGACCCAGATCCCGATACAGGGGCCTTTCCAGGAGGAGCCCACGCCCAGCGACATACAGAATGTCGTATCCATCATCAAGCAGTACAAGCTGCGCTATGTCGGCTATGAGTCCCTCGAGAATCCCGCGATCCCACAGGCAATTAGCACCCAGACGAACGCCACGCTCATCCTCATGGACCCCATAGAGGGCTTGACCCTAGCTGACAAGTCAGCTGGGGAAGATTACATAGCACTTATGCTGAACGATGCCCAAAATATCGCGATGGCCCTCAACAATGTCGGATAAGAACACAGTCGCCAAATTCGTCGATCTGAGCGTCACCTATAGTGGAAACGTCGACGCGCTCAGCCATGTCTCCCTCGACGTCTATGAGGGCGACTTCATGGGGGTCATAGGACCGAACGGCGCTGGGAAGACGACGCTGCTGAACGCGCTACTTGGATTGACTTCCCCCAACCAAGGCTCTGTGAGCCTCTTTGGAAGACCAGTCTCACCGGCGGGACTACGGCGGGTAGGCTACGTCCCCCAGAAAGCTGCAACGGCCGAGGCAAACTCACCCTTCACAGTATACGAGACAGTCCTGATGGGGCGCGCCCCGCGCGCTGGACCGCTCCACAGACTCGGGCATAAGGACCACGACAAGGCCGAGGAGGTCCTCAAGCTACTCGGGATACACGACTTGATGAAGAGGAAGATGGGGCAGCTATCCGGTGGACAGTCTCAGAGGGTTCTACTAGCCAAGGCCCTTGTGGGCGATCCCGATCTGATGATCCTCGACGAGCCCACGAGTGGCGTCGACTCCCCTTCGAGAATCGAGATTTATAGGATACTCTCAGAGCTGAACAGTGAGAAGGGGATCACGATGATGCTCTCCACCCACGACATTGGTGTAGTGAAGAGGCTTACAAACAGGGCAGCCTTCCTTCACGGCTCCCTGACTCTTCCAGGGCCCTACATCCGAACTCAGTGACCAGGTCCTCTCGAAGATGTATGACTACCCGATCGAGGTCACGGAGGATGGGCGCGTCTGCGACTACCCGCTGGAGCACCTGACACAGCATGACCACGCTTAGCAGCCTCCTGAGCCTGCTGGCTGAGCCCTTCATACAGAGAGCGTTCCTAGTTGGCATCATAATAGCGGTGGCGAGCAGCATCCTCGGCGTCTTCATCGTTCTGAAGAAGATCTCACTCATCGGGGACGGCCTCGCCCACACGGCCTTCGGGGGCCTCGCCCTCGGCTACTATCTCGACGTGGTGCCACTATGGGCGGCGGCGGTCGTCGTTGTCCTCGGCGCCATCGGGATAACGAAGACTACGCGGTCCAAGAGAATCTCGGGGGACGCCGCGGTTGCGGTGATCCTCCAGCTTGGGCTCGCCTCAGGTATAGTGCTGCTGAGCCTCGCCCGTGGCTTCGGGGTGAACATAGACAGCCTCCTCTTCGGGAGTATACTCCTAGTCGACTCCACCCAGATACTCGTGGCGGTGGTCGTCCTCGCCCTCATCCTCGGCGTCGTCGTCGCCTTCTACAAGGAGATGCAGTACGCGACCTTCGACGAGGCACAGGCACGGGCCGCTGGGATAAACACGGGCCTCTTCGACTACCTCATCAGCGTCCTCGCGGGGATAGTCGTCATAGCCTCGATACCCATAGTTGGCGTGCTGCTCATCTCCGCGATGATCGTGCTACCCGCGCTGATGAGCCTGCAGGTCAGCGGCTCTTTCAGGCACACCCTCCTACTCTCCCCAGTTTTCGGCACCGTCAGCGTAGTCGCTGGCATGTTCCTCTCCATAGTCCTCGACACTGCCTCGGGCGCCACTATCGTCCTTACGGCGATCCTCGGGCTGATCCTTATACTCGGCTTCAAGAAGATCGGCTCCGCGACGAGGCAAAGCGCACTGAGCCCAGGCATCCAACGGGGCTAGAGCTTATCCACACCCATGCGGACACAACATCCATGGACAAGCTAGGCATCGCCTACATAGGCACCGGCTTCATCGCCCGCTTCATGGCGCAGAGCATGACCGCCGTCAGAGGCGCCGACGTAAGCGCCGTCTACAACCCCCACGAGAACGGCGCCAAGAAACTCGCCGCATACATCCAGTCACTCGGTTTACCAAAACCCAAAACATACACAGACCTACACGCCACCCTACAGGACAAATCCGTCAACGCCGCCTGGATCATGAACCCAAACTACACCCGCCTAGAAACCACAAGAACCATCGCAGAAGAAGCAACACAGGGACGAGGCAACCTAGCTGCAGTCGCCTGCGAGAAACCACTCGGAAGAACTGCAGACGAGGCAGAGGAGATGCTCAAAGCAATCCAACGAACCGGCCTACTACACGGCTACCTTGAAAACCAGGTCTACTCCCCAAGCATCGTCAGGGGACGCGACGCCGCGTGGAGATACGGCGCCAGAACCGCAGGAAGACCCTACCTAGCCAGAGCAGCCGAGGAGCACGGGGGCCCACACATGGCCTGGTTCTGGGACCCAAGAAGAAGTGGCGGAGGCGTCCTACTCGACATGGCCTGCCACAGCATAGAGGCGTCACGATACCTACTCACCGACCCCGACAAACCAAAGACGAGCCTCAAACCCAAGACCATACAGTGCACCACCCAGAGTCTCAAGTGGACGAGGAACCCGCCCTCACCCAGCTCAGGAAGCAGCACAACGTCGACTACTCCAAGACCCCCGCCGAGGACTACGCCGCCGTCAACATCGCCTACGAGGACGACTACGAACCCGCCCTCTCCGAGACACGCGTAAGCTGGTGCTACACTGGCCCCGGCCTCCGCCTAAGCATGGAGCTCCTCGGCCCAGAATACTCCGTCACCATGAACAGCCTCCAGCAGGAACTCAACGTCTTCCTCAGCAGAAACATCAAATCCGAACAGTCCGAGGACTTCGTCGAGAAGCAGGCCGCGGAGCAGGGACTCATGCCCATCGTCCCTGACGAGGCAGCCTCCTACGGCTACATCGCAGAGTGCAGACACATGGTCGACAGCTTTAGAGCCGGAGCCATGCCCACCGAGGACTGGACCGACGGCCTACTCGTCACCCAGCTCATGATGCACGCCTACAAGTCCGCAGACGAGGGCAGAACCATCAAGTTCAGCCCCGAGTCCGTCCGTGGCTACACCCCAAAGGTAGCCACCGGGGAGTGGCACCCCTAAAAATAATCCATCTCAACAATCGATTAACCCTATAAATCTGCCACGCGCTGGGTCTTCGGTGCATTCTTGGTTTCAGTGATCCACCTTCGCCAGCTCGAAGCAGCCAAAAAACTCGGGAAACGCAAGCACTGGTCAGATGAGGATGAGGCGAAGGCTGAGGAGGAGACCCGTGAGCTCACTGAGGAGGAGCGCCTCCAAAGGGTCAGGGTCTACGACGCGGGCGACGTCCTCTAGGCACCCATCCTGCTAATCACGGCCCTCTCAAGCTCCCAACGCTGCCTCTCCCTCAACTCGTATTTCACCCTCATCGCTGGCTTGTTCAGCTTCAAGTACCTGCGCAGGTCGGTGGGGGTGCCGAGCAACACGAGGTCGCAGGGCGTCGCGTTGATGGTTTCCTCGAGCTCCTTCATCTGGTGAGGGCTATAGCCGACGGCTGGAAGGACCTTCTGGAGGTGGGGATACTGCTCGTAGACGTGCTTGATTGTGCCCGTCGCGTATGGGCGGGGGTCGACGATGGTGGCCTCAAGCTCGCGGGCCTTGATGGTCGCCGCGCCGTAGCCCATGCCGCCGTGGGTGACAGTTGGCCCATCCTCTACCACAAGCACGCTTTTCCCGAGGAGCCTCGACTCGTCATCCGCCGTTATCACCATGTCCGTCTCCACTATCTGCGCCTTGGGGTTCACTGACTGGATGTTCTTCCTGACCTGCTCCACGCTCCCCGGCGGCGCCGTGTTCACCTTGCTGATCACCGCGATGTCCGCCATGCGGACATTCACCTCGCCAGGGTAGTAGGTCAGCTCGTTCCCCGCCCTGTGAGGGTCTACGACGCAGATGTGTATCTTCGGCCAGTAGAAGGGGTAATCGTTGTTGCCTCCGTCCCAGACGATGAAGTCCGCCTCCTCCTCGGCACGCCTGATTATGTCGAGGTAGTCGACGCCCGCGTAGACGACTGCGCCGCGCTCGATGTGGGGCTCGTAGTCCTCCCTCTCCTCGATCGTGCAGTCCTGCGCGTCGAGGTCCTCAAGAGTGGCGAATCTCTGCACGCGCTGCTTGACGAGGTCGCCATAGGGCATCGGGTGGCGAATCACCACGACCTTTAGCCCCCTCCGCTTGAGTAGGTCGACAAGCCACCTGCTCGTCGGGCTCTTGCCGCTCCCCGTCCTGCTGGCGCAGACGCTGATCACAGGCTTCTTCGACCTGATCATAGTCTCCTTGGGGCCGAGGAGTGTGAAGCTCGCCCCCGCCGCCATTGCGCGGCTCCCCTCGTTCATAAGGTACTGGTGGCTCACGTCGCTGTAGCTGAAGAAGACCTCCTCCACGTTAAGGTCCTGGATGAGCTGCTCCAGCTGGGACTCGGGGTGGATCGGTATCCCGTCCGGGTAACGCTTCCCCGCGAGCTCGTGCGGATAGGTCCGCTTCTCTATCCCCGCCGTCGTGTCTAGGTCCGATATCTGGGCAGCGGTGAAGGCTACAACCTCATACTCCGGGTTGTCCCGGAAAAAGACGTTGAAGTTGTGGAAGTCGCGGCCCGCGGCGCCCATGATTATGGCTTTTTTGATCATAACATTTGATCGAATGTTTGGGCTGAATATAAACTGGGCTAGCGAACCCGATCAGATCAGTGTGAGGACGTGAATTCTAGCTCGTTCAGGAGGGCCTTCACTCTGAGGAGTATGTCGTCCCTAATCACCCTAACCTCCTCTATGGGCTTCCCGTGAGGGTCCTCTATCTCCCACTCCCTCATCTCGCCCCCGGCTACGGGGCAGACGTCTGGGCCACAGCCCATTGTGATGGCTAAATCGGCCTCTTTAGCCATCTCGCTGGTGAGTTTCTTCGGCTTATTGCCACTGATATCTATCCCGATTTCCTTCATGGCCTGTACGACGAGGGGGTTAATTTGAGTGGCTGGTTGGCTTCCAGCGCTTATAGCGTGGTGGCGGCCACTGGAAAGGCTGTTGAATATGCCCTCGGCCATCTGGCTCCTCCCCGCGTTGTGGACGCAGATGAACAGAACAGTAACCATGGTTAACGTGTGAGTTTGGGTTATCCCTGAATTTAAGGGAGGGCGCAGAGCGTCAGTTTTTCAACCCCCGCACCGATACCTGATTGATGGAGAGGCTCACGAAGGTCCAATTCACGAACCTAGAGAAGATACTCTATCCCGCGGTGGGGGTGAGAAAGCTCGATGTCGTGAAGTATTACATCAAGGTGGCGCCCCGAATGTTGCCCTTCCTTGAGGGGAGAGCACTCGTTGTCACCAGGTACCCAGACGGGGTGGAGGACGGAGGGTTTCTATGGGAAGGATGCCCCGCAGGGGACGCCCGACTGGGTGAAGCTCCACCACACCTACTCCGAGGCCGCAGGGAGGGAACTCGACTACATTGTCTGCGACAACCTCGACACGCTAGTCTGGCTCGCAAATCTAGCTGCCCTTGAGCTGCACATCCCACTCGCGAGGATTGATAAGCCGGATAACCCAGACATTGTCCTCTTCGACCTTGACCCGCAGCCCCCCGCGGGGATGGCTGAGGCTGGTAGAGTCGCCCGATTGATCAGGGAGAAACTCAAGGCAAGAGGGCTCACAGCTTGGGTGAAAACGTCGGGAAAGAGGGGGCTGCACATTGTAGCACCGACGAATCGGAAGGAGACTTTCGATGAGACTCGAGCTTATGCCCATAAGGTCGGAATTGAGCTCGCTAAGGAGACGGGAATAGTCTCTTCCGAGAAAGCACAGAAGAGGTCAGGTACGGTCTACATAGATTATCCCCAGAACGGACACGGGAGAACGATGGCGTGCCCCTACAGCCTCAGGGCGACTCCGACAGCGACAGTCTCATCCCCCATTACCTGGGAAGAGCTTGACGGACTAGACCCGAATAAATACATGATTGGTAACGTACCAGACAAAGCGGACGCCTGGAAGAGTTTCTGGAAATCCCAAAAGAGCGTGAAATCTAAGGAGAAGACCTAGCTCGCGGAACCCTTAAAATCTTTTGGAAAGAAGCCTTGCTGAAGCTCAGATCCTGCGCTGCTCCAAAATAGTCTCCTGTCAGCGAGTTTTAGACCGATGATGCAGGTTCTCTTCATTTGTGTCTTAGTCAGCTTCCCCAACGCCTTTTCTCACCGTCTAAAAATGTGCTCGTAACCGTGATAGTTATTCCATTGCTTTTTTCCACATGATTTTGATCAGGTTCGATTGCAGATTGTGTAAGTGTTAAGAATCCGAAGTGTGAAGATTCAATTCGAGAATTCAGTTTGAGCGACTTTACTATAATCGATGTGGGCTCCTTTGCGATCGTAATATTCGTCATTCTGATTGTATCGCACTTCGTGTGGAGAAAGTACCTGAGTAAACTAGATTCGAGGTATCAGACCATTATAGATATAATTGCCATCATTTTATCCGGGTTAGTGATACTATCGATGGCCAATCTATGGCTCTTCCAACAGCTATCTTGGCTGGGACTGTGAAAGAGTTAAGGCTGTGGGTTCCGAGGTTCAAACAGGGATTTAAGCTTGAGCGACGAGGAACAGGCTCCGCCTGGACGTAGTTTTTGGAGCGGTACCATTAGTATCGGGCTCGTCAATGTGCCCGTCAAGCTCTACACGATGATCCGTGACCAGAGCTACAGCTTCCACTTCCTCAGGAAGAAGGATGGATGCCCCCTTAGGTATCAGAGGGTCTGCACTTATGACAACGAGGTGGTGGAGTGGGCGGATGTATCCCGCGGATACGAGGTACAGAAGGGGGAGTTCGTCACATTCACGAAGGAGGAACTCGACGCGATCCGCCCAGAATCGGACCGCAGGATCAAGATCGATAAATTCGTCCAAGTCCTCGGCGTCGACCCACTCTATTTCCAGAGCAGCTACATACTCGGCCCCGATAAGAGCGGGGACGCTTACGGGCTCCTCTACTCGGCTCTCGAGAAGAAGGGGATGGCTGGCGTCGGCCGCTACACGATGAGGACGAAGGAGTACCCCGTCCTCATACACGCCTATAGAGGTGCCCTCATACTCACGACTCTCCGCTACCCCAATGAGGTCATAGACCCCAATGCCAGTAAAGGACCTTAAGGAGCTGAAGGAGCCGAGCAAGAAGGAGCTCGAACTCGCCTTACAAGATACTCGAAAACCTCACCGGCGAGTTCGACATCACCGAGTACAAGGACACATACGCGAGAACGTGGAGAAACTCATCAAGAAGAAGCTAAAGGGAGAGACCATCAAGGTGGAGAAACCGGAGAAGAAGGAGGAGGTCAAGGAGCTGATGGTCGCTCTTGAGGAGACTCTCGCGCAGATGAAGAAGTGATGAAGTACCAGCCGATGCTCGCGGAGCCGGCGGACACCCCCTTCAGCGGCGCGGGGTGGCTCTTCGAGGTAAAGTGGGACGGCATACGCGCCATCGCCCACGTCGAGGAAGGGCTGCAGATACTCAGCAGGAACGACAACGACATCACGAGGAAGTTCCCCGAGCTCGCCGAGCTGTCGGGGCTCGCCTCGGGCGTGGTCCTCGACGGTGAGATAGTCGTTATGAAGGGGGGGACGCCCCGACTTCCAGGCCGTCGCGAAGCGTGTGCAGACGTCGAAACCCGGGGATATAGAACGCAAAGCCCGCGAGACCCCCTGCACCTATGTTGTCTTCGACATCCTCGAGAGGGGAGGGGGGCCTCTGATCTCGAAACCGCTGAGCGAGAGGAAGGCAATCCTTAGGGAGTCGCTCAAGGACGGGGAGCATGTCGTCGTCTCCAGCTACGTCGTTGGTCAGGGGGAGGCTTACTACGAGGCTGCCGTGGCGAAGGGGCTGGAAGGCATCGTGGCGAAGCAACTCGATAGCCCCTACCGCCCCGGGGAGAGGAGCCGCGAGTGGCTTAAGGTAAAGAGGGTGAAGTCGGCGGACTGCGTCGTCATCGGCTACACGAGGGGAATCGGGAACAGGGCGAATACCTTCGGGGCACTCCTACTTGGACTCTACGACGGTGACGTGCTCACTTTTGTGGGCAGGGTCGGTACAGGATTCACCGATAAGTCGCTGAAGGAGCTTCTCGCCGCCTTCCGCCCCTACGAGACGACGGAGAAGCAGGTCGATGCACCTGACATCCCCACCGGCTCCACCTGGCTTAAGCCCAGCGTCGTCGCTGAGGTTGGCTACCAGAACCTTACCGAAGATAACCGCCTTCGCGCCCCTCGCTTCCTCAGATTGAGAACCGATAAAACCCCCCGAGACTGTACAATATCACAGGTGAGGCCACTGACTCTCAAAGAGTATAACACGAAGAGGAACTTCTCGAAGAGCCCTGAACCCGTCGGCGAGGGAGCGAAGCCTAAGGGAAACAGCTACGTGGTGCAGGAGCACCATGCGAGCCACCTTCACTGGGACCTGAGGCTGGAGAGGGACGGTGTGCTGAAGAGCTGGGCTGTACCGAAGGGACCCCCCGAGAAGGTTGGGGACAAGCGGCTCGCGGTGGCCGTGGAGGACCACCCGCTCGACTACGGCGGATTCGAGGGCACCATCCCCGAGGGGGAGTACGGCGCCGGCACCGTCAAGATATGGGATAGAGGCACATACGAGGCGAAGGAGTGGGGGGAGGAGAAGATAGAGTTCAACATCCACGGCGAGCGGCTCAGCGGCCCCTACGAGCTCGTCCGCTTTAGGAAGGCGGGGGACAAGAACTGGCTCCTTTTCAAGAAGAAGGAGTAGCCTACCTCGGCACCATGGGGTGGAGCTACAAGTTCTGGGTCGGCAAGCTCTACCCCGAGGGCACGAAGCCCACCGCTTACCTCACCGAGTACGCCAAAGCCATGAACTCGGTCGAGATCGACGCCACATTCTACAGGATACCGAGCGTCCCCACCGTCGAGGCTTGGAGGGACGCTGTCCCCGACGGTTTCAGATTCGCCGCCAAGTTCCCGCAGACGGTTACACACGTCCCCGGCCTCGCATACGACGAGGATAGGCTCGAGGTCTTCCTCCACCATATTGAGGCCTTCGGGGAGAAGCTGGGCCCCCTGCTCCTCCAGTTCCCGCCCTTCCTCAAGCCAGCCTACACGGTCCTCGACGACCTGTTGGAGAAGCTCCCAAGGAGAAGGCTCGTCGCCGCTGAGTTCAGGAACAGGCACTGGTTCACCGAGGAGACCTACAGGCTGCTCAGGGACCACGGCGTCGCCCTCGCCTCGACGAATAGAGAGGGGTCGCCCGAGGTTGAGACCGCCGACTTCGCCTACATCCGCCTCGAGGGGGACAGGAAAGCCGTGGTCGCAGAGAGGGGCGAGGTGCAGGTGGACAGGGGCGCAGAGACTGTTGAGTGGGCGGGGAAGGTGAAGAGGCAACTCGAGTCGGGCCGTGACATCTACGCCTACTTCAGCAAATACTACTCGGGCTATCCCCCGGCCGACGTCGAGGCGATGAGAAGGCTTCTCCCTAGAGTCCCCACCAATACGGGTACTCGATCCTCATAGACCTGCCCCTGAACCAGACCGCCATCTCCTCCTCGAGGGGCTGGAGGATGAAGCCGTCCAGGAACCTTATCCCGTCGAGCGGAATGGGGAGGCCGAACCAGTGGAAGAGTGTCGCCCCGACCCAGGTGTCATGCGTGACATAGAGGTCGATGTTGTCGGGGGCGGCGTTCTCCAGCCGGAGTATAGCGTACTCGCCCACCATCCTCGCGAACTCACTCGAGGGGCGGAAGACGTCCTGGGGAGCCAGCCCCGCGAGCCATCGGTTCATCATCTCCGCAACGGCCACGTCCTCGTCCCCGCACCGTTTGAATACCGTGTCTATGTAGTCGTCCATCGCTTGGGGATCGTAGGAGGTGCGGAATGGGAACACACCCGCAATATCAGCCTTGGACCCTCCCCTCCTTATGCCCTCGACTATCGACTCCGCCGACTCCTTCGCCCGATCCAAAACGGTGTGGTAGACGCGGTAGCCTCTCCCCGCGGGCAGGCCCTCGCCGAACTCGATCGCCGCCTCTCTCCCGAACGAGGTGCTCAGGAGGGCGTTGCTGTTGGGACCCGACATCCCGGGGCGCTCCGTGTGCCTGATGTGGATCATCGCCGGCTTCCCCGGCTCGAGTTCCGTGGCGCTCTTTAGAATGTTCAGGGGTAGCTTGCCCCAGTCGACGGATGATAATACGCGGCCCACGAGGGTAGAAGGGCTATGAGGTTTAATTAAACCAGCGAATGAGGGGGCGTTCTATTCGTAGAAGTCGGGCTTCGGGGCCCACGCCGGGTAGTCGACCTTCTTCAGTAAAGGCTTGTTCTTCGGCCACATAGGCTTCTGGAGGTATGTGTAGCACTCGTTCCTGCTCTGCTGGAGGGTGTTGTGGAGCTTCGTCGTCTTCCGGTACTCGCGTAGCTCGCCGACGTCGATGACCGCGCCAATGGTCATCTGGCGCCCCTTCGCTGCAACTGCTATCGGCCTCCCCATGAAGTCGACTATCATGCTGTTCCCGTACTTCGCCTCGTTCGCGTTGACACCGTAGACCATGTTCTCGATGCTGCGCATCTTGTTCACAGTCGTGTACCAGTCGTATGGGTCGAACATGAGCTCCTGCGGGTAAGGCGGGAAGACGGTGGGCTTGAGGATGACCTCAGCGCCGTTGAAGGCGAGCTGCCGCGCCACCTCGGGGAAGAACTGGTCGTAACAGACCATGCAGGCGAGGTTGCCTAACTCCGTCTTCGCCACGGGGAAGAGGGGCGCCTTGTAGTCGTCGAGGACGTCGTGGGGGCTCGTGGTGAGCTCGAGGGGAATCCACGGGTTGATCTTACGATACTTCAGAATGATTTTGCCCTTCGGGTTCATGATGAAGGCGGTGTTGAAGTAGTAGTCGGGGAACTCGGGGTCGCGCTCGTGCAGGCTGGCGGAGACGTAGGTGTTCCACTTCTTCGCCATTCCCGCGATGGCGTCGGTCTCGGGCCCGGGCATCTCGATCGCTGAGGTGACTCGCATCTTCTGGTCCTGCTTCGGGTCCGCCTCGTCGTACTCGTGGCGGAGTATGTTCTCGGGGAAGACGGTGAGCTTGACGGGGATGGTCTCCTCCCACGTCTCTAGGCTCTGGAAGCTGGCGAGGACCCTTGTGAGGTTGACCTTCCTGCGTTCGGCGAAGTCTGGTATCTCGTCTGGATTTATCCTCATGTACTGGACTATGGCGGCGGTGTACCTGTCTACCATACATGCAACCTTCGATGCTCACCACGCCGCGGGGGCCCATTATTAATTTAATGACATAGATGACGTGAAAAACAGCTGCATTGTCTCAAATGGGGCACAGCTACGACTTGACCATCTTGAAGCCCATGCCCGTGCCCTTCCCCTGCTCAAAGGCGAGGTGGATGAGCAGTGCCGTCATAGGCTCGAGGAAACGCGCGTTCCTTATCGGCCCGCAGTCGAGGGGCTCGAAGCCTATGTCCGACGCCAGCTTCGCAACGATCTCCTTCGCCCCCGCGTCGTCGCCTGCTAAGAAGGCGGTGAGCTTCTCGCGCCCCACCGAGCCGGTCGTCATGTTGACGGCGAAGACCGTATTGAAGGCCTTCACGACCCTCGCCCTCGGGAGGAGATTCTGAGTCTCCTCGCCCGCGGAAGACGTGAAGCCGACGGCGAGCCCGCTCTGGGAGAGCGGGTTCATGACGTCTATGAGAGGCTTCCCGTCAGCGGCCGAGCCGATCGCCACCGCGGCGTTCTTGGCCTCGCCGTAGGGAACCGCGAGGATAATGACCTCGCCCCATGAGGCCGCCGCGTTGACGGGCTCCTTCGGGTCCCTGTGCCCGAACTTGACCTCGTGGCCCGCCTTGGTGAGCCCCTTCGCGAGTGCGTTCCCGACGTGCCCCTTACCGATGATGGCTATCTTCATGTTTGACCGATGGAAAGATTCGGTGATAAACGTTACCTGATGAGGCGTCGAAAGTTTCATCCAGCCCGCCGGGCGCTTATGCCCCGATGAGGTTTGACGAGGCCTAAGCTGAAGAGGGACGACCAGCAGTGGATGCTGGACTGGATAGTCAAGACGACTGGGCGTGTGCAGAACCTCGCGAACGACGAGAGGGACCTCCCACCCGAGGTCAAGTCGTACCGTATGATCCCGCGCGTCCTCTACAAGGAGGCGCGCCACTTTGAGACGATCGCGAAGGCGGCCGAGGCGGCTGGCCACACCGATACGGCGCGCCAACTCTACCGCCGTGCAAGCCAGGTCTACCACGAGGCGCAGCACAGCATCTTCGAGGACGACAACAAGGAGAAGATCTTCCTCCACGGGAAACACATCGAGTGCTACGACAAGGTCGCCGGCTACGCGGACAACCCGATCGAGAAGGTTGAGATACAGTGGGAGGGCGTCCAGATACAGGGCCGCTTCCACCTACTCAGGGACAGGCGCAAGGCACCCACTGTCCTCTTCCTCCCCGGGATGGACATGACGAAGGAGGCGTTCCCCAACCCCCTCGCCAACCCGTTCCTCCGACGTGGCATGAACGTGCTCTCCATCGACGGCCCAGGCCAGGGTATCAGCAACATCCGCAAGATCAGGGTCAATGACGACAACTACGAGAGAGCGGCGATGGCGGCCATCGACTGGCTCGTGGCGAGGCCCGAGGTGGACCCGGAGCAGATAGTCATCGTTGGCATCAGCTTCGGTTGCCACTGGGGCATTCGAACAGCAGCCATCGATAAACGAGTCAGGGCCCTAGCAACCACCTACGCCGTCGTTGGCCCAAAGAAGGCAATCTTCGGCGAGGCATCCCCACGATTCAAGCAGATGTTCATGTACATGGCGGGGCTCAGCGACGAGGACGAGTTCGATGCAATGGCGGAGAGGATGGACACCACCGGCTACGCAGAGAGGATCATGTGCCCCACATTACTCACTATGGGGGAGTACGACCCACTCTGCCACCTCGAGTACGCCGTCGACTTCTTCGACGAGCTAACCTGCCCTAAGGAAATGTGGGTGCTCGAGAACGAGTTCCACCGCATAAGCCTCCGCGAGGGCATCGGAGGCATAGAGATCTACCCATACATAGCCGACTGGCTACGCGACGAGTTGGACGGAAAACATCCGAAGGACCTCAACAAGACTGTGTTGGTGAAGCAGAAGAGCGGCGCGGGCCCCTATGAGGCTCCCACCGACTCATTGAACCTCCCCCGCTAGGCCTTCACTCGGTAGAGCTTGGCTCGTGCGACGCTTCCAACTTCTTCAAGCATACCCATCTTGGCTAGGCAGTAGACAACCCTTCTGGCGAGTGTAATCCTTAACCCTATGGCTTTGCTGAGTTGGCGCGCCGTGAATGCTCCATGCATATCCGGTATCAGCTTCAGGTAGTCCTCCGGCCTCTCGAAGACCATGCTGCTGACCACCTTGACGAGGTGCCTTTCAGTTACAGTGTAGCGTGTCCTCTTTCGCCCTCTCCATCTAACGGCCTGCGACTCCTCCGAGTGGACTAGCAGCACCTCAAGCGAAAAATTAGGGTCCAGAGGCATCGTGGGGCAGTAGACCAGCTCGTTGAAGACGTCCTCGACACGCCCAACCCGAGGCGAGACACGACGCTGCCTCCTCCCATCGACCTCCCTAATGACCCACCTCCTCTCAGGGACAGGGTGCACGAGCCTGACACGATACCCCTTCAGCAGCTTCGCCAACTTCGCCCTAATCTGAGGAAAATTCCCAGTCTGAATCTCTATCAAAAGGTCGCCACGAATAAGGTCCGCCCTGTACCCCCATACAGTCCCCTCAACAAGATCCCCAGGCCTCCAAAGCCACTCCTTCAACTCAGCGTGGAGGCCCCTCTCTGGCATAGCTACATCACAAGCTCAAGCGCAATATAACTAATACCGAGAATCGTTTAGGGAAAACTAGTAATTAATGAGTCTTTTATCGTTTAAAACGCACCAAATCAGAGGAAATGAGAAATACGGATTTTTTTACAGTTGGGAACAAACCAACCACGAAACCCTCCCCCCGAGGAGATCGAGGGATAACGCTTTCAGACGACGCCAAGCGAACACACCCGCAGCAGGCCAAAGCACAGACACGTAAACACCATCTTCACCCGGACACGAGGAGACTCGTCACAAGCACACCCCACCGCGGAACACCCTTCAACCGGACGCCTCCTCGACCCGATCCGCTTATTCCGAAGCCGATGACTCACCCAAGCGGGTGGCCGCGGACCCATACCTCATAGTCGCGTCCCACCACGAGGCCCCACGCCGTGTACTCCTTATCCCTGTACAAACCAGGTTCACTTTACCTCGCAATTAGTGACTACAATGCGCAACGGCACCATTACAACACGCAACAACCACCGTATACAGTGAAGAATCCTGTAACGGCCACCACTTACATGCGCAACTGCTACTGTTACAAGCGCAACAGCCACCGTATACAAGGGACAGCTCCGTAACAGCCACCACTTATAAGAGAGACAGAAATAGACAGAATAAGACAGAAATAGACGGCAATAGACAAAAATAGACTAATTAAAGACAATAAAGACAGGCGTCTAAGCGTTTTTATTGACCTGAATCGGTAAAGGGGCTTGGAAACGGCTCGGATGGTTAAAGTCTCTTGAGGAAAAACGGTATAAGTTGCAGCGGTTGCATTGTAAGTAGCCACCGTTGCGCGGGGTTTGGATGGTCTTGGAAGGGTTATTTGTCATAAACATGGAAAAGCTCCATTACGTCACTCACCTTCCTCGACTCTGAAAATCAGATATGAATTGGAAATCAATCTTGTTATTGTATTTTTACAAGTACCGCCACAAGTATGAAAAAGTTATTACAAGTATAAAGGCGCTAAATATTATAGTAGCATCCTGGGGTGAATAAAAGAAAAGTAGTAGATTGGGCTACTTTTCGAGCCCGCTCATCTTCCTAATCTGCCTGCCGACCTTCTCGATCTCGAGACCGTCGACCTCGTCCATGAGTGCCTTGAAGTGCTTTGAGCCGTCCTTGTACTCGGCCATCCACTCCTTCGCGAACTTGCCGCTCTGGACATCCTTGAGCACCTTCCTCATGTTCTCCTCGACGCGGTCGTCTACGATGACAGGGCCGACTGTGAGGCCACCCCACTTCGCCGTGTCACTCACGGCGCGGTACATCCCACCGATGCCCGCCTTGTAGATCAGGTCGACGATGAGCTTCAGCTCGTTGCAGACCTCGAAGTAGGCAAGCTCAGGAGGATAACCCGCGTCGACGAGGACCTTGAAGCCCCTCCGGATCAGCTGATCTGCGCCACCGCAGAGGACCGCTTGCTCGCCGAATAGGTCCTCCTCAGTCTCGTCCTTGAACGTGCTCTCGAGAACCCCAGCCTTACCGCTGCCCAGCGACTTGGCGAGGGCGAGCGCCGTCTGAAGCGCCTTCCCCGAGGCGTCCTGGTGGACGCTGACGAGGGCCGGGACACCGAAGCCCGCCTCGTACTGGCGGCGAAGCTCAGCGCCTGGGCTCTTCGGGGCGACCATTATCACATCGACGTCCTTCGGCGGCTTGATGGCGCCGTAGAGGATGTTAAATCCGTGTGCGAACTGGAGTGTCTTCCCCTTCTTCATCGCGAGGGCGACCTCCTCCTTCCACACTGTGGGCTGAGCCATGTCGGGGACGAGCATGAGGACTATGTCCCCCTGCTGCGCGGCCTCGAGTACCGTCGTCACCTTGACGCCGTCTGCTTGGGCCTGCTTCCAGCTCTTGCCCCCGGGGCGGAGGCCAACGACGACGTTGACCCCGCTGTCCTTCATGTTGAGGGCCTGCGCCCTCCCCTGACTACCGTAGCCTATGACGGCCACCGTCTTGCCCTTCAGAACCTTGTCGTCTATGTCCTTATCGTGGTATACCTTCACCATAGTGTCACTTCTCCAGCTTTAGCCGCCCCTTCTCGACGGCCGTGACGCCCGTCCTAGAGACCTCCTCGACCCCTATGGGCTTAACGGCCTCGAGGAACGCGTCTATCTCCTCAGACTCACCCGTGACCTCGGCTATAAGGTTGTCCGGCTCGATATTCAGGATGAGGCCGTGGTAGTCGTTCACCAGCTTGAGGGCCTCCTCCCTCGCCATCGGGTCGGTTGTTGTGAGCTTCACCAGCGCCAGCTCCCTGTTGACTGTGCGTAGCGGGTCGAGGCGCTTCACCTCGATCACGTCCACCATCTTGTCGAGCTGCTCGACCACCTGGTTGACTCCGCGGGCGTCCGCCTGCACGACGATGGTTATGCGGACCGTGTCGTCGTCGAGCACCGTCCCAGCCGTGATGCTGTGTATGTTGAAGTTCTTCCGACGGAACATGTTGCTTATGTTGAACAATACACCCGGCCTGTTCTCGACGAGGAACGCGACAACGTGCATCTCACTCATGGTCATGCCTCCAGGAGCGCGTCCTTCAGCCCCGCGCCCGGCGGGACTATCGGGTACACGTTCTCCTCCGGGTCAATCGGGACATCGATGACGGTCGAGACATCGCTCTTGATGGCGCGCCTGACGGCTGCTTGGAAGGATTCGAGGGTGTCGACTCTAACCCCCTCAGCGCCGTACGCCTCGGCGAGCTTCACCATGTCGGGGTTCCCCTTGAGCTTCACCGCGGAGTAGCGGTGGTCGAAGAAGAGGCGCTGCCACTGTGCGACCATGCCGAGCATGTGATTGTTCAACACTACCACCACGACCGGAAGCTCCTCCTCTACGCTCGTCGCCATACTGTTCTCCGTCATGCCGAAGCTACCGTCCCCCGCTATATCGACGACGGGTACGTCTGGCCTCGCGGCTTTAACGCCAATAGCGGCTGGGAAGCCCCAGCCCATCGTGCCGAGGCCTCCACTAGTGAAGAATGTCCTCGGGTCGTAGGCGTCGTAATGCAGAGCGGCCCACATCTGACACTGCCCAACCTCAGTTGTGACAATCGCCTCCCGCGGGAGAGTGCTTCGAAGCGCCTTGATAACGTCTGGTGCCCTTAGGTAACCCTCATTGTGCCCATTACCGTTCGGGTTAACCTGACAACGGAACTCAGCCACCTTCTTGCTCCACTGAGAGCCCACCTCCCCGCCCGCGCGGAGCTTACTCACGTTATAGAGGAGGCCGCGGAGGCCGAGGGCGGCGTCCCCGACGACGCGGGTCACGGTTTCGACGTTTTTGTCTATCTCGCTCCTGTCGATGTCGAGGTGGATGATCTTCGCATTTGGCGCGAAGCTCTTCACAGCGCCCGTCGTCCTGTCACTTAGGCGCGCCCCAACGATGAGTAGTACATCCGCCTCGGGGACGAGGTTGTTCGCCGCCTGTGTTCCGTGCATCCCGCATAAGCCGAGGCTGAGCGGGTGGTCTGCAGGGAAGGAGCCCTTGCCCATGAGTGTGGTCGCCGTAGGCGCCATGAGATACTCGCTGAGGGCGACGAGCTCGCGTGTCGCGCCAGAGTTAATCACACCGCCACCAGCGACCACGACGGGTCTCTGCGCCTTCGCGAGGAGCGTCGCAGCCCACTCAACCTCGCGTGGATCTGGCTGATAGTTAGGGTGGTACCCCCTGAGCTTAACGGTCTCCGGGAAGCTGATGTCCTCCACGTCGGTCGTGACATCCTTGGGGAGATCCACGAGGACGGCTCCCCTCCTCCCCGACGAGGCGATCTGGAAAGCGGCCTTAACCGCCCTCGGTATCTCCGATGCCTTCCTCACCTGCATGTTATACTTAGTCACGGAGGCGCTACACCCGATGATGTCGACTTCCTGGAAAGCATCAGTACCGATCGTGGCGCGTGTAACCTGTCCAGTGAAGGCGACGACGGCGCTGGAGTCGATGTGAGCTGTAGCCACACCGGTGACGAGGTTCGTTGCCCCCGGGCCCGAGGTC
This sequence comes from Candidatus Bathyarchaeota archaeon, assembly GCA_963769425.1. Lineage (GTDB taxonomy): Archaea > Thermoproteota > Bathyarchaeia > TCS64 > TCS64 > UBA8941. Next base: position 606,600 of record CAVYLP010000006.1, read on the forward strand.
GCGAGACATACACCGACGCCGCCTGTGGCCCTTGCGTAGCCATCAGCCATGTGCGCAGCCCCCTGCTCATGCCGGGCCAGAATGAACCTGAAGTCACCATTTAGTATCTCGTCGCAGAGCGGGATGACGACACCGCCAGGGAGCCCGAAGACGTGCTTGACGCCCTCCATCTCGAGGGACTTGACGAATGCCTTAGTACCAGCCATCTCAACCAAACGCGGACGCCTCCAAAGAGTTGAATCGTGGACCAAGCAACGATGCTAAGTCCTTTGAGGAACTCACTATAAACTGACTAGACTTAACTGGGGCAGAGCTACCGAATAAAGCGATACCCCATCTACGCCACCCTCCACTCGGCGGCCATGATAAAGCGATACCCCATGACACCAATCTCCAAACGGTATGTAGCCTGAAGAGTGATAGCATCGAATAAAAGGTTTGTGAAAGTAATTATAATACACACAATCAGCTCCCCACTACACTTAACACCCCAGAACGCCCGATAACAAACATAGAGGCGGAATAGATGAGTAAGCTGACCTACCTAGAATGTTCGAAGTGCGGTGAACACTATGACGCCGATCAGGTCCAGACTGTCTGCAGGAAATGCGGCAAACCCCTCTTCGCGAGGTACGACCTCGAAGCCGCGAAGGAGACGATGACGAAGCGGGAGCTCGTCGGGAGGGTCTCCTCGATGTGGAGGTACAGGGAGATACTCCCCGTGAGGAAGAGCGAGAACGTGGTCACCCTAGGGGAGGGATGGACACCGCTCACGCCTACGTCGCGCCTCGGTGAGACTCTTGGCCTTTCCAACCTACTCGTCAAGGACGAGGGTATTATCCCCACAGGAAGCTTCAAGGCGAGGGGGCTATCGGCTGCCATCAGTAAGGCGAAGGAGCTCGGAATTAAGCGAGTCGCGCTCCCCTCCGCTGGAAACGCCGCTGGCGCAATGGCCGCCTACGGAGCGCGTGCTGGCCTCGAGGTCTATGTTTTCATGCCTGAGGATGCACCAAAGGTCAACGCCGTTGAGTCAGATGTCGTCGGCGCCAAAGTCGTCTACGTCAAGGGCCTCATAAGTGACGCGGGGAAGCTAGTCAAGGATGGAATCCCTGAGATGGGTTGGTTCAGCGTCGCCACCCTCGGGGAGCCCTACAGGGTCGAGGGGAAGAAGACGATGGGCCTCGAGGTCGCGGAGCAGCTTGATTGGAAACTTCCAGACGTAATCATCTACCCCACCGGCGGGGGTACCGGTATAATCGGGATGTGGAAGGTCTTCGAGGAGTTGGAGGAGATGGGCTGGATCGGGAGCGAACGTCCCCGAATGGTAAGCGTCCAAGCCGAGGGGTGCAGTCCCATAGTCAAGGCCTACAGGGAGGGGAAGGAGGAGAGTGAATTCTTCGAGAACGCCCAAACCGTCGCAGCGGGGCTCCGCGTCCCGAAGGCCCTCGGCGACTACCTCATCCTAAGAGCCGTGAGAGAGAGCAAGGGTACGGCAATCGCCGTCACAGACGACGAGTTGATCAACGACGTCCGCCTGATAAGCCGCCTTGAGGGCATCTTCGCCTGCCCCGAAGGCGCTGCAACCATCTCCGCTCTGAGGAAGATGGTTGAAGCGGGGGAGGTCGACCGTGATGAGCAAGTCGTTCTATTCAATACTGGTTCCGGGCTCAAGTACACCGACCTCTTCACGGTCAACGCGCCGGTCGCCGATCCCAAGAAGCCCTTCGATTACAAGAGCCTCAAGTAGCAAAACTTATCCCGATCAAGTAACACCCCTGACGCGATTCGCGATGGCGTCAGCCTCGGCATTCGCCCCCGGACACCTAACGGGCCTATTCCAGATATGCGACCAGCCCAGCGACCCTTTGAAGAAGGGATCGAGGGGTTCCGGCGTGAGCCTCGACCTCGGAGTCCACACGAAGGTGACGACCGAGCCAGCGAAGGAAACGACTTGGTCAATCAAGATCAATGGAAAGACTACAGGCGAGGCCTTCGTCTCCGAGAACGTTCTGACGAAGTTCTCGAAGCTCATCAAGCCGCAGTTCATAACAGTCGAGCATGTGGTTGAGACTCCGATCGTCGCCGGCTTCGGTAGCAGTGGAGGGGGAGCACTCAGCCTAGCACTGGCTCTGAACGAGGCGGCTGGGACCGGGTTGACGAGGATCGAGGCTTCCCAGATAGCCCACGTCACGGAGATAGAGTGCAGGACGGGCCTCGGTAGTGTCTTCGCGTCGGAGCGCGGCGGCTTCGGGATACTCACAAAGCCCGGTGCCCCAGGCGTCGGCGAGGCTATCTCCTACCCGGACGCCGGGAGGCTCCGCGCTGTCTATGTCTACTTCGGCCCCATCCCCACAAAGGAGGCCCTCGCCAACCCCGGCCTCCGGGCCAAGATAAACGAGATGGGCGGCAGGTTCGTCGACGAACTCACGAGAGACCCCACCCCGACGCGTTTCATGAGGTCGAGCCGCCAGTTCACTGAGCACGTAGGCCTCGTAACCCCGAAGCTGAGGAACCTATTCGACAAGATGGACATGGCGGGTTACACCTTCACGATGGCAATGTTCGGTGAGGTGGCGTTCAGCGTCATGAAGAGGGCGAGGGCCGAGGAGGCGGCGACGTTCATCGAGTCCTCCTTCCCTGGCTACGAGGCTGTCGTCGTCGGAATCGACGACAAGGGCGCAAGTATAACGTCTTGAAGCTCTGAGAAAAATAGACGTTTTACAGGTGAGGTTCTTCGTTTGGGAGCTGTACAGGTATGAGATGCTCCGTAACGTAGTGCGTCATCTGTGGGGGGCGTGGTACCTTCGCTGTCATCTCCATGAAGTGGTCGTAGCTGCGGGCGTCAAATAGCCAGCAGTAGTTCCACTTCTGGTTCATCGAACCGTGGATCCCCATGTACTGGACGCCGGTCTCCTCGCACGCCTTCTGCATACGCTTATCGTGCTCCTTCAGCTCCTTCCTGCTCCCGGCCCAGTCGAAGTAGAGGAGAATCTTCATGATGTTCTCCCGTAAGCGTTTGCCATTACTCTTATATTGTTATCGTTTATCGGCGCTCAAGGGGCCCCGAGGTCATCATCAAAACGATTATTACCAGCCGGGGGACCCTTCAATTCTCGAAGTGAAGATTATGTATAACGCAGATGTTCTAAACTCGGCTACTATCGAGGGAATGCTCGCGGCGCCAGGCATAAAGTGGCACCGCGACCCCCCGGACGTCATCGGCATGTGGCTCGCCGACCCCGACTTCCCAACTGCACCCATGATTAAAAAGGCGCTAATCAACGCCGTGCAGGACGAGGACCTGCTCTACAACACCGACGACAAGGCAAGGCAGGCAATGTCTGACAGGGTCAATAGGAAGAACGGCTTCAAGACTACCAAGGACGACATCTACGTCACGCAGGGGGTCATCCCCGCGATGTGGCTCGCCATACAGAACAGCGGGGCAAAGCTAGGGGACGAGATCGTCGTCACCGACCCCATGTACTACCCATTCTTCACCGCCGTCGAGGCCTGCCAGATGAAGCCCACCTACTGGAAGCTTGACGAGGAGGACGGCTACAAGTTCCACATCGAGCGCCTCAAGCAGCTGGTGAATAAGAAGACCAAGCTCATCTTCGTCTGCAACCCCCACAACCCGAGTGGGCGCGTGATGACGAAGGAGGAACTCAAGGCAATTGCGGACATCGCAGTCGACAACAAGATCAACGTAATGGTCGACGAGCTCTGGGACGACATAGTCTTCGACGGTCACAAGCACGTCAGCCTTGCCACTCTGAGCCCTGAGGTCGCCGACCTCACAGTCACAAGCTGGGGCATAAGCAAGACGTGGGGCCTCCCCGGCCTCCAGTGCGGATACCTCACAGCGACGCCCAAGACGATGGAGGGGCTCAAGAAGCACGCGAAGGGTGTGCTACGTGGGTCCTCGACCCTCAGCCTCGACGCCGCGGTCGCCGCCCTCGACAGACACGGAGAGTACTGGATCAAGGACATCATCGCGCACCTCACGAAGATCAGGGGCATCGCCGACAAGAGGTTCAAGGAGATGGGCTGCGCTGTACCCGAGCTACAGGGCACCTACCTCATGTTCCCCAAGTTCAACGTGAAGATGACCCACAAGGAGCTCGAGAAGCTCATGCAGGAGACGGCGAAGGTCGGCCTCGGAACGGGCACCGAGTTTGGCCCAGAGGGTGAGATGCACATGAGGATGACCATCGCGACGAGCGAGTCCATCCTCGGCGAGGCTCTCGACAGGATCGAGAAGGCCGTAAAATCCGTTAAGAAGAAGTAGAGCCGAAGACCTGCTCTTTTTTTACTTTATAAACCCAAGTCATAACTGGGTTAAGTATTTCTAGAAAGTCGTAACGAGAAAACGGTTAGGGTTAGTTCTTCCCCGTGGCGTTCACTAGGCCCCTTAACTTTCTGCCCGACTTAGTGATGCCTCGGTCGGCCCTGCCCCTCTGGCCCTTGGAGGTCTGCTTCGGCGCTGGGACTTTGATCTCGTTCTCCTTGGCCGATGCAACGTACTCCTTGAGGATCTCGACGTTCTCCTCGTGGCTCGACTTCCTCCGGACGTCCACCGGGATGCCGAGAATCCTTGCCTCACCGGCGTTCAGGCCAACCGCCTGTATCTCGGCGAGGCTGAAGCCGCGACCCTCCCTGACGGTCTCGGTGCGGAATACCATTGGTGATATAATGTGAGATATTGAGGTCACCTGTAGCTCTTCTGCTTGCGCCTGCGTGCGCTTGGTCCACCGAACTTCTTTGGCTCCTTCCTGCGTGCGTCTCCGCTAAGCATGGTGCGGTCGTGCTCCAGAAATGTGCTCCTGAGCCTCTTGCTCTTCGTGTACTTAACGAGCCCTAGGGCTAAGCCCATGCGCGCCGCTTCAGCTTGGCCTAGTGGGCCGCCACCTGATACATCGATGTTTATGTCGACCTTGGTGGCGACGTCGCCTGAGATGAGGACGGGTTCCATGATCATCTCGCGTGCCATTAGAGGCTCGTGGTACTGCACTGGGACGTTGTTGATCCTGACCCTACCCTTGCCCTCCTCGACGGTCACGCGTGCCTTGGCGGTCTTGCGTTTACCGGTAGTGAGGGTCGGCTTCTTCTTCGCTACGGGTGCTGACATTTTACTCTACTCCCATCTTGTTCCAGCCGATACTCTCGGCCAGTTCGCCGACGGTTACGAACCTGTGGTTGAGGTTCTCGCTGTGGCAATCGGGCATCTTCTCCTTCTCCGCCTTCTCAAACTCATCGGGGACGCCGATGTGGACGTGGAGCCTCTTGTATGCGGCCTCGCCCTTTGGTATTCTATAGGGGAGCATCCCACGTACGGTCCTTCGGACGAGCTCGTGGGGTCTCCTGTGGTGGACCGGACCCTTGCCGAATCCGCCAACGTGTATAAACTCCTTCCACTGCTCGACCAACTTGACCTTGTTGCCGGATATGACGACGTTCTGCGCGTTAACTAGCACTATAGTTTCGCCGGCTAGAAGCCTCTTGGCGACGACGCTGGCCATTCTGCCAAGAATGAGGCCGTCGGCGTCTATGACTGTCCTTGTGCTCATCGCTGATTCAACCTATTTCATCGGCTCGAAGTGCCTGATGCACCCAGCCTACATCACGTCTATAATTATAAAGGTTTTCCAAAGGCTGATGCTCGCGTCGGGGCGTGATGGTCGCGGTTAGGTGGGACAGAAACTCGGCTAGGTTGACCAAGTGTAGTTACTGAACTCTATTGAGTCTATTATCGTGGCGCCAAAGTCCTCGTCCCTGCACTCCTGGCTATACATGACGAAGCCGTCGAAGGCGAATATGTGGTTTTTCCCGCGCCTGTATATGACCCGGGGCTTGGCTATGTCGACGAGCTTTAGGAACTCCTCCATGCTGAATTTCAGCCTATAACTGCTGGCTGGGCTCTCTGATGCTACCATTTCGGCTTCCACGCCTTTCACTTGAATCCCAATTGGCTTTCTGGGGTTTATGGTTTGGTGTCGTAGGCGCGCGAATAACCGCTGAGTGAACGGGATATGATAGACTCTAGTAGATTGGGACGTTCACAGATGAACGCGATCCAACCCGGTGAAGGCAATCCCCCACCTTAATTCACTCCGCGGTAGACGGGCGTGGCTCGAATTTAAGCGTTAGAGGCCGAGGGCGGGGGTCACACTTCTAAGAATTCCTTTAGGGCGACGGCTTGATTATGCTCCGTGTCCTTCGCGCCGTATAGCAGGGTAACTGTACCCTTTCTATCCAGGGCGCGGAGGTCGGCCAGCACCGCCTCTTTCCCCTTCAGCTCCTCCCGGTACCGCTTCTTAAACTCCGCCCACTTCTCGGGCTCATGGCCGAACCACTTCCTCAGCTCGTTGCTTGGAGCGACATCTTTTAGCCAGTCATCTATCCTCGCCGATTCTCGGCTTACGCCGCGTGGCCAGAGGCGGTCAACGAGCACCCGCCTCCCGTCTGAGGAGGAGGCCTCCTCGTAGATTCTCTTCACCTTGAACGTCGTTGGTCGGTTAATTGTTGCGGGAAAATTGTATATTAACAGAGGAGGCTAGGGGATGAACTCGACCTTGCAGCCGACGCGGCTCTTAGCGGTCTCGAAGGCCTCATCCGCTTTCTCGAGGGGGAGCCTGTGGGTGATCAGCTCCCTAACCTTGACGGCTCCGCTCTTGGCGAGGCTTATGGACTGGTCGAAGTTCTCGGGCTTCGCGTCGTAAGCCCCGCTCAAGGTCACCTCCCTGCGAACGACCTGGGTCATGGGGACCTCGACGGGGCGGCTGAAGATGCCTATTATTGTGACCTGGCCCCGCTTCTTCACTATCTGTGTGGCCTGCGCCACGGCTGGTGGCGCCCCGGTGGCAACGAAGGCTATGTCCGCGCCGCGTCCACCAGTCCTCTCCATCACGAGCTTCAACAGATCTTCCTTCTCAACGTTTACCGTCTCAAGCCCGAGCCCGCTGGCTATCTTAAAGCGCTCCGTGTCTACGTTGACGCCGGTCAATATCACTTCGGCGCCAGCGAGGTGGAAGAGCTGGGCGCTGAAGATGCCTATGGGGCCGCAGCCGTGGACGACGGCGAGGTCTCCGAGCCTGATGGTTGTGCAGTCCTTGACGAAGTGGAGGGCGTTGCTGAGTGGCTCGATGAGGGCGCCCTCCTCGAAGCTCAGCTCCCCGGGGAGGCGGTGGAGGAGCCGGTAGGGGACGGCGACGTACTCCGCCATGCCACCGTCGACGTGTATCCCAAAGAGGGTAGAGGCATCGCAGAGGTTCTCGTGCCCAGAGCGGCAGTAGACGCAGATCCCACACGCCTTCACGGACTCGGCGATGACGCGGTCCCCGACGGCATAGCCCTTAACCTGCGGGCCGGTCTCCGCTATCCTCCCCGAGAACTCGTGGCCCATCACGACGGGGAGCCTCATCTTCGAGTAGGCGGGGGTGTAGTCGTAGATGCCGAGGTCGCTGCCGCAGATCGCTGCGGCCTTCACCTCTATTAGCACCTCGTCCGCGGCTATCTTGGGCTTTGGGACCTCGGCGAACTCGACGCCGGGTTCCGGCTTTCGCTTGACGACTGCTCTCATGGATGGCACCTTTACAGTGCTATGGTCGCCGGTCCCGGATTAAACGCTTCCCCGGCGGGCAATGCTCTAATTCACCCCCGGGTATCTCTCCATGAAGCCTATGAGGTACGACGAGAGGCGGGTCCTCGACGCTATCGACGTCGACGGCCTTGTGGATTACCTGTGTGAGTTGATCTCCTTCCCCAGCGTGGGTGGTCAGGAATCTCCCGCGCAGAAGAACATCGCGGCGAAGATGAGGGCTCTCGGCCTCGGCGTCGAGACTTGGGATGTCGACTTCGAGAAGATCAGGGGACACCCCGCCTTCAGCATGCCTATTGAGCGCAATGAGGGCATCGGCGTCGTCGGAAGCTACGGCGAGGGCAAGGGTAGGAGCCTGATGGTCAACGGGCACATAGACGTTGTCTCCCCCGGTGATGAGTCGAAGTGGAGGTACCCGCCGTGGAAGGGCACCGTTGCTGATGGCCGCGTTTACGGGCGGGGCTCCACCGACATGAAGGGGGGCGTAGTCGCCGCCCTCTACGCCATCAAGGCCATCGTAGACTCCGGTACCCCCCTCAAGGGGAAGGTTATGCTCGAGACAGTCATCGGGGAGGAGGACGGTGGCGTCGGGGCCCTCGACGCGATCCTCAGGGGCTACAGGGCAGACGCCGCGATAGTCCCCGAGCCGAGCGAGCTGAGCGCTGTCCCCGCCCACGCAGGCGTCATGGCATTCAGGGTCACCGTCCAGGGGAAGGCCGCCCACGCGAGCCTGCGCACAGACGGCGTTAGTGCCATCGACAAGTTCCTCCCCCTCTACGAGGCCCTGAAGAGTCTCGAGGCGGAGAGGAACGCCCGCATAAAGGACCCCCTCTACGCGGGCTACGACATACCCTCCCCGCTCAGCATCGGAAAGATTGTGGGCGGGGAGTGGCCGGGTACCGTCCCCGAGAACCTCTACTTCGAGGGGCGCATAGGCGTCCACACCGACGAGACCTGCGACAAGGTGAAGAGGCAGTTAGAAGCCGCAGTCAAGAAAGCGGCGGACGCTGACCCGTGGCTCAAGGCGCACCAGCCCCGAGTCGACTGGAACGGTTACCGATTCGACCCAGCGAAGATACCCGCAGACCACCCGATTATGGAGACGGTTAAGACCGCGTACAGTGATGTCGCAGGCCACACGCCGAAGGTCGAGGGAAAGACCTACAGCAGCGACATGCGCCTGCTCGTCAACCTCGGCTCCACCCCGACAATGATCTTCGGCCCGGGGGAACTGCGGGAGGCCCACTCAGCCAACGAGTCGGTCAACGTCGAGAATCTCAAAGTGGCGGCTAAGACCTATGCACTAGCCATTCTCCGCTGGTGCAACCAGCAGTAACCGGGTCTAATTTTTTAGGGCGGGTCACGAAGGTGAGCTTAAGGCGAGATCGATTTGGATGAATACTATCGGATACCCGCGTACCCCGACCACTTCTCAGGCACGTCTGTGCTGGCGCGGATGCTGGATGGACTTGGGTTCAGGTTCTACTGGGCGACGGAGGGGCTCAGGGCGGAGGACTATGCCTTCCGCCCGGCAAAGGACACGATGAGCATCGGGGAGCTCGTCGTCCACGTCTGGTCCTTGGTCAACTGGGTGAGCAGCTCAGCGCTGAAGAAGAGTTACGCGGAGCCGAAGGACGCCCAGGCCGCGAGGGGGGAGGCCCTTAAAGTGATCCACGACCTCAGGGAGACGATGCTCGCGATGAGCGACGAGGAGCTGGGGAAGCTTCGCATCCGCAATAAGCCCTTCTGGAACATCGTGAACGGGCCATTCTCCGACGCCCTGACCCACACGGGGCAGATAAACAGTTTCAGGAGACTCGCCGGCAACCCAGTCGCGGAGGCTAACGTCTTTCTCGGCGAGCCACCTAAGGCAGATAAAACGGAGAAAGCTTAACCCCTCCCTCACTGAGTGGTGCTCGTCTTGTTTTTCTTTAGCAGCGTTGCGACGAGGGCATTGAGGATGTTCCCCGACTCCTTGCCGCCACCGGTGACGAGGACCTCTGGGGTTATCACTATCTTACCGTTGGCAATCTCCTCGAAGAGCTTAAGGGCGGCGATGTTCTGTTGCCCTAGTACCTCGGTCTGTGCCTTGTACGCCGCGGCGAGGCCCTCACCTACCTGCTCGTTCTCGTAGGCCGTGCCGTCCGCCTTCGTCTTCGTGGCGTCGCGTATGCCCTCGGCCTCGCGGCGAGCCGCCTCAGCCCGGTCAGCAGCTATCTCGATGCTGAGCTTCGCGGAGATGACGTTCTCTTGCTGGTTGGCGCGTGCCGTCTTCTCGGCGACGGCGATGCGCTGCTCCTGGGCGAGTGCCTCCTGCTCGTACTGCTTCTGCTGCTGGACGGCGATCTCCTTCTTCGTCTGCGTCTCAAGCAGCTGCGTATCCACGTTGATGTAGGCGATGAGCAACCCCTGGACCTCTACGTGGTACTTGCTGAACTCCTCCCTCGCCTTCTCGAGCGCCTGTAGCTGTAGCTCGGTGCGGCTGTGGACGAACTCCATCGCCGCCTTCTTACCGGCCTCGTTTCTGAAGCTGCTGTCGATGAGGGGGTGTGCGACCTGCTCGATTAGGTTGCTGACGGTGCCGAAGCGGGCGATGACGAATGGGGCGTTTGGTGGCGGGATGCGTATGATGAGCCTAACATCTACGTCGAGCTGGAAGCCATCCTTCGAGGTGACCCTAAGCTGGCTGAACTTGAAGAACTCCGCTATCTTCGCACTCTGCCCGTTGTCCTGCTTCTGACCGATTATCTTGGTCTCGGATGGCCCAGAGGACGAGGCCCAATCGATTGTGATGGCGCTCGTTGGCACCAATTCGGCCTTGTAGGCGATCAGGTTGAGGTTATATGTGCCCGGGGCTACGGGGTCCCTGAATATTCCACGCTGGTTCTTATCGGTGATCAGCAGGGATTCGACGGCCTCATGTATGGGCTGGTTGAGATCCGGGGTTGTTGATATCGTAGGCGCAACGGGGGAGGTCGCGAGCTCCTTACCTACGCTGGAGATCACGACGGCGACGTAGCCTGGCGGGACGACGGCGACTGAGTAGAGCGTGACTGCGAAGAGCCTCTTGTTGATATAGTACTCACCCGGCTGGAGGGTTTCAAGCTGGGGCCCCCTGTATCCGCCGTAGGCGATGAATGCCTGTCCATCCTGGAAGTGCTTGTGATCGCCGTTAGGCTCAGGCGCGACTATGTAGCCTGAGGGCAAGGGGGTACCGTCCATTGCTACGACAACTCCGACCATCTCCTTTGGAACCTCTATCGCTGGGGAATGCTCGACCCTGAAGACCGCCGTGTTAATGCGGTATGTGCCCGGGACGAGTATGGCGACCTGTGGCCCCTTCATGCCTCCATTCTTGAGGAATGCACTCGCGTCCTGGAAAGAGTTGCACTCGACGTCGTCACCGAGGAGCCTGCCCTTCGTGAGTGGCTTGCCGTCTATCGACTCGACGATGCCTATGCTCCCCTGTGGTATTTGGGTGACCTTGCTCTTGGATATCTTCCAGACCACGGGGAAGCGCCAGTAGAGGCCGGGCATCAGCGTGTCGGCCTGTATGCCGATCTCCCCCTCGGAGGCTATGATCTTGCCCTGGGGAAGCTTCTTGCCAGACAGCTTCTTCGTCAGTATGCCGACCTCGTCCGCTCTAACGAGCGCGAAGCCGGGTAGGACGAGTATAAGCAATAGCACCAATAGGACTATTGCTAACGTGAGTGTCACGGCTAGTGAAGCGCCTGTCAGATCGAATGCTGCCATTTCTTCATTCCCTCCTTCTCGGATCCTACTTGGGCTTCCTCTGGTAAAAGAACATTCATCATAGACTATATATTATCAATAAGTCGACATTTTCTGATTCAGTTTAAATTCTCGCCCCCGTTTTCCAGTGAGGGATGGTGTTGCGCCTCGGTTTCGTGGTAAACCCCGTTGCGGGGATGGGTGGGCGTGTTGGTCTGAAGGGTAGCGATGGGGCTGAGACGCTGAGGAGGGCTAAGGAGTTGGGCGCGACGGAGTCCTCACCCGCTAGAGCGGCCGAGGCGCTCAAGCATCTTGCCTCTCTGAGGGGAGAGCTTGAGATCCTCACCTACCCTGGGGAGATGGGGGAGGACGAGGCCCGTTCCGTAGGCTTCGAGCCGAAGGTCTTGGGAAAGATTAAGGCGGGTGAGACGACCTCAGCCGACACGAGGGCGGCGTCATGCGAGATGGCCGGCTTCGGCGTTGACTTAATCCTGTTCGCCGGGGGTGACGGGACGGCCCGAGACATTTTCGAGGTCATCGACGGGCGAGTGCCCGCCCTCGGCATCCCGACGGGTGTAAAGATACACTCCGGCGTCTTCGCTGTCTCCCCTGCAGCCGCCGGCGAACTCGCCGCCAAGTATCTCAGGGGGGAGATCAGATCGGTCCAAGAATCTGAGGTCATGGACATCGACGAGGAGGCATTCCGCGAGAACCGGCTCAGCGCCCGCCTCTACGGGTACCTCCGCGTCCCCCAGGAGGAGTCCTACATGCAGGGCAGCAAGGAAGCGAGCCCCGTCCAAGAGGACGAGAACCTCAAGGCGATCGCCGCGGACCTCGCCGACGAGATGGAACCAGAGACCCTCTACGTCCTCGGGCCGGGCTCGACGATAAGCAGCGTGGTGGAGCACCTCGGGCTGAGGAAGACGCTCCTCGGCGTCGACGTGATCCAGGGTGGAAAGATTGTGGCCTCGGACGTAAACGAGGACCAGCTGCTGAAGATCGTCACCGGGAAGAAAGCGAAGATCATCGTGACCGTAATCGGGGGGCAGGGCTTCGTCTTCGGTCGGGGAAACCAGCAGATCAGCCCCAGGGTCATCCGCATAGTTGGAAAAGAGAACATAATCATAGCCGCGACCCCGGCGAAGCTGGCGACTCTACACGGGAAGCCCCTCCTCGTCGATACAGGAGACGCTGCACTTGACACCGAGTTGACAGGTTACACACGCGTCATCACTGATTATGGGAGGCGCGTGGTCTACAGGATCAAGGGAGGTTAGTGCCCGTAGTTCTCGGGACTCGGATCGTAGACGTAACCGACGGATCCCAAGATTAGGTACAGTGAGCCTTCATGCCTGTAGACGACTGTTGCCCTGTTACTCTTTATTGTGCTGGCGAAGTCCTCGAGGTGCTGGACCTCGACTAGGCTCGCCGGCGGGTATACCACCGAGAACTGTTTGCTCTCAGGGAGGTTCGGCGTCGCCGTGTCAGGGTATATGACTGCACCCGCCCTCCCTACCCTGTTCGCCACGTTGATCCACCCGGCTGTCTCGTTCTCCAGGGCATTCCTCCGGGATGTATCCATCAATATGAATAGACCGACGAGAATCAACACGAGGGTGAGTAAACCGAATAACCTTCTCCTCCCCAGCCGCGATAACGCGGTTTTAGCTTCAATAAACAACTCCTTCAACTCGATGATCCCGCGTGGGATCAGCAACATCGTGAAGTAGATTATAGTGAGGGGTATCAGCCCCGTGAACTCCGCCATATAACTGCCGAAGTTCAGTTGCAGCCACAGGGTCCCGATAATCATGGATAGACCCACTATAAACCCGGCGACGGCGGCCAGGGCGAGGGAGTAGAAGCCTCCGAGGACCCCCGCGGCCATAACGGGTGCAATCCAGTTTGCCTCGTTCCCGGCGAAGCTGTGCCAGAAGGGCGGGAAGAGCGACCCCGCGACGCTCGCAACGCCTCCTGAGAAGACCCAGAAGAGTAGCTTCAGTCTCCACGGGTCGACCCCCTGGACCATGGTGAGCTCAGGGTTCTCCCCAGAGGCGACGAGCCTCACACCTAGGGTGGTCCTCCTCCAGAGATACGACAGGAGGAGGAAGATGACGATGCAGATCAGGGGGATCATGTAGCTGTAACCCTGGAGGTCGAATAGGACGAAGTCGTAGTCCCTGACGCTGTGGAAGATGGAGTAGTCTAGACCTGTGGCCGCGTCGATATTCGCACCAACGATGAAGAGGAGGGAGCTCGCTAGCAACTGTACGCCGATCGTCGAGAGTACCCTAGGCACCTCGCCGTCCCCGCGCCGCTCCATCACCCTCATCACGCCCCAGTACTCCGCGCCACCGACCACGCAGCCAACGACGAAGGAGAACACGGGTGAGAGGTAGAGGTTCAGGCCGAGCAGCGCTACGGTCGATCCCGTCACAACGATACCGATCCCAACATAGAGCACGATCGAGAAATCAGGTATCCCCGACGCCCTGTGCCTAATCGTCAATGCCACCCCAAGCAGCGAAATCAGCGCAGCAAAGCACAGGGCAACTATGTAGAGGCTATAATCCAAACCAATCTTAACTTCCCCCTGAAGGATATAAAATAACATCCGGACCCACTGATCCGGCTAAAAAAAAATTTTCGTTATCTATGGTAACGGAAGTTGGCTACTTGGGGCTGTAGGGGCCTAGGAACTCCTCCTGCAGGATGTTCCCCCCGTCGATGACTATCTCGGAGCCGGTGAGGTAGCTCGACTCGTCGCTGGCGAGGAAGAGGACGAGGTTGCCCACGTCCTCCGGGCTCCCCTGCCTGCACATGGGTATCTTCCGCCCGAACTCCCTCATCGCCACCTCTGCGTCTGCGCCACCCGTGCTCCCCCTTATCCCGAAGGCGCTAGGGCTGTACACATACCCGGGGAGGATGCAGTTCACGTTGATCATGTACTGCGCCGTCTCGAGGGCGAGAGCCTTCGTGAACCCAATCACAGCAGCCTTCGATGAGCCGTAGGCCGTCTGCCCACCCGCGGGCGTCCCAACCATCGGCCCCGTCACGCTACTCATGCTAACAATCTTCCCGTAGCGCCTCTCCATCATCCCGGGCAGCACCGCCTTCGCGCAGCGGAACATCCCGAAGACGTTTATCTCGAAGAGACGGTGGAGGAACTCCTCATCCATCTCCACGAGCTTGCGCCGGGGATAGATGCCGGCGTTGTTGACGAGGATATCGACGCGCCCGTGATCCTTGACCATCTTGGCGAAGGCCTGATCGACGTCCGCCGCCTTAGTCACGTCCATCCGGTAGGCGTTGGCCTTTCCGCCTGTCGCTCGAATGGTCTCCGCCGTCGCCTCGACTGACTCCTGAAGGTCCGCTAGGCACACAGTTGCCCCATGAGCTGCTAGGACTCTCGCTATCCCAGCCCCGATCCCTTGGGCAGAGCCCGTTACGACCGCAACCTTTCCCTCAAGCCTACTCACTTCATCTTCCTCCTGTAAGCCCTCCAGCTCATCGCCCACCTCTCTGGGTCATCGAACGGCGCTCCGTTGACGGCGTGTATCGACGAGTTGTGCGGCGCCTTCTTCAGAATCTCCGGGTCCTCGTACGCCTCCTCGCAGACCCTCTTCAGCACGGCGATCCAGTAGTCGATGTCCGCCTTGCTGTAGGTCTCGCATGGCTCCGGCGTAAAGGGCTCCGCCACGATCCACGGGTGGTGACTCGTGAAGTAGCTCTGGACGCCGTAGTCGACGACCCGCTTATTCACCTCGTTGACGCCGCAGCCCGTATCAGCCTTCAGCTTCTCCAAGCTCCACCGGACCTGATCGAGGCGCCTTCCCCCGTAGGGCTTGGTGACACCGGGGACCTCCTTCATCCTCTCGCTCAGGTACTGGTTGTTGAGCATGCTGATCTCCGCGGCCTCCCTGATTCCGTCTGCCCCCATTGCGGCGGCCCACGCGTAGGCGCGGACAACCACCTGTAGGTTGCCGAGGAAGTCCCTCACCCGCCCGATGCTGTGCGGGCGGTCGTAGTCGAGGTGGTACTTCTCCCCCCTCTTCACGATGACTGGGATGGGAAGGTACTTCGCCAGCTCCTCCGTGACGCCGACGGCTCCCGACCCGGGGCCGCTGCTACCGTGGGGGCTACCGAACGTCTTGTGGAGGTTGAAGAAGCTCATATCGAACCCCGCATCTCTGGCGCGAGTGACCCCCATGACACCATTGAGGTTCGCCTGATCGTAGGCGCATAGCCCACCCGCCTCGTGCACAATCCTCGTCCACTCGTCTATGTTCGGGTTGAAGATGCCCGTGTCCTCCGGGTTCGTCACGAAGATGCCCGCCGTGTGCTTCGATACCGCCGCCTTGAGCGCCTCGACGCTTGGGTAGCCCGTCTCGTCGTCGGGGTAGAGGGTAACCACCTTGAAGCCCGCCGTCGCGGGGCACGCCGCATCGCAGGGATGACTGAAGATGGTCGTGATTACCTCGTCGCGCTGCGCGAGCTCACCCTGCTCCTCGTGGTACTTGCGAATGATGACGGCGTTGTTGAAAGCGCCCGCCGACCCGCCCGGGGGCTGGAAGGTGAAGGCGTCCATTCCGCTAATCTCGCGGAGGTAGATGTCCCCGAAGCGCCACGCGACCTCGAGGAGGCCCTGAATCGTCTCCTCGGGCTGGTCGGGGTGGATGCCCGCCACCATCCCCGCCAACTCCTCGTTGACCTTGGGGCTGTACTTCATCGTGCAGGTCCCGACGCCGAGGTCTATCTCCATCTCCATGCCGAGGGTCATCTGGCTCAGTCGCAGCCAGTGGCGCAGGGCCTGGGGCTGGCTGATCTCGGGGAGACCGGGAGGCGTCTTGCGCCTCATGCCCTTTGGTATGAGGGCGTCAGCCTTACCGACCGCTTTCTGAATCTCCTGCTCAACGAGGGGTAGGATAACGCCTCGCTCACCCTTCGCGCCAAGCTCGTGTATGAGCAGCTCGCTCCACACTGGGGCGTGATACGGGCGCACCTTGACATCGGTCATCGCAGGATCGCCTCCAGCTCCCCGGCGAACGTATCTATGTCCGCCTTGCCGTGGACCTCGGTGACGCATGTGAGGGCGGACTGGCCCAACTCAGGGAACTCCCCCGAGATGTCCTTGCCCCCGAAGATACCCTTCTTAAGAAGCGCCTTGTTGACCTGCGCCACCTTCTTCCCCGTGGCGTCGAGGCATAGAGGGAACTCGGTGAAGAACCCGGGGAACCTAACCTCGACACCCTCGATCTCCGACAACTTCCCCGCGGCGTAGTGGCTCTTCTGCAGTATGGCCTCACCCACGTCCCTCATCCCCTGGGGGCCGAGGAGACTCATGTAGACGGCCGCGATTACGCCGTGGAGGGCTGTCGTTGTGCCGACCCAGTCCTTCGCCTTCTCGCGAGCCATGTAGCTCGTCCGCTCGTACGCGGCCTGGCCGAAGCCGCGCTCCCCCTCCTCAATGGTGTCGGTTACGCTGATTAGGCGCAGCGGGTACTCGGCGACGTACCTCTCCTCATCCCTGCTCGCTATGAAGCCGGCGAGACCGCCGCCCGCCGTCATGTGTACGCCGAGGGGCTGCACCTCGCCGCAGACGATATCAGCGCCGTAGTCGCTCGGCGGCGAGAGGACGCCGAGGCTGATGGGGTCGACCCCCACGACGACCTCCGCGCCCGCCTCATGCGCCATCGCAGCTATCTTCTCCCCTTGATCCTCGATTGCGCCGAGGTAGCCGGGGTTCTCGAAGTAGACGCAGGCAATTGCATCACTGATCTTCCTCTTTAGGTCCTTGAGGTCGAGTGTCCCCGTCTTCTTGTCGTAGGCTACCTTCGTGATCTTCAACGCCCCGGGCATCTCTGTCGGGTTACCGAAGTTGGCCATCACTGCCAATCGTGCCGGGCTCATGCCCGCCGGGACGAGTATCTCCCTCCTCCCCGTGAGGCGGGAAGCCATCCTCACCGCGTTGCCCGCGGCGCTCCCCCAGTCATAGGTGGGGATGCCGCTAACCTCCATGCCGACGAGCTCACAGATGAGGCTCTGGAACTCCCAGTTCGCCTGGAACCTGCCGAGGTCGCTGTAGTATCCGCCGGCGTAGGCGGTTAGGAACTCGCCGCGGCGCGCTATCTCATCGCAGACCTGCGGTATGAAGTGGTTCCAGCAGCCACCGCCGAGGAAGCTGAGGGTATCCTCGGTGGACCTATCCTCATTGAGGATATCCGAGACGTGCCTCTTGAGGTCCTGCTCGGCGGGGAGGGCCTCGGGGAGATTCATACGCCTCTTCAGGAGGAGCCTCTCGGGGATCATCTCCGCGTAGAGCTGGTCCGTGCTCTCGGCGCCGACTGCTCTGAGCATCTCCGCCCTGGCCTCGGGGACGGAGTTGGGTATGTATGGGTGCGGCTTCTTCGCCATGGTCGATCTGGTTCTATGGGAGCCCATATGGGCTATATCCCTGACGGCTCATCGCACGCAGAATCAGGGTTACCGCATCTACTTCGCCAGGCTGACGACGGCCTCTAGGAGGCGCGCCTCGGCGCAAACGAGCTCAACCTCGCTCCTCTCCTCATCTTCCCCGGATTCATCCTCTTCAACTCGGTGGACTCGGTAAACGTCGGTGCTACACATAGCAGATCGCGATCCGACCCTCGCCCCGTGGATTTAAGGAGATTAGGAGCGGTGAAAGATACTGGAAATCACTTCGGTTACCTCTAAATACGGGCAGCAACCCCATGCCTGCATGGAATTTAGTCTGTACATCAGGCCGGCGGACACATACCCGGCCATGCTTGAACTGTCGCGGTACGCCGAGGGGCTCGGCCTTTTCGGCGTCTTCGTGAACGACCACATTGAAGGGCTGAGCGGGGACAGGAAGGAGCCTTACCTCGAGTCCTTCACCGCGCTGGCGGGGATAGGTGTCGAGACGAAGAAGATCAGGGTCGGGCATATAACCCTCTTCAACAGCATGAGGAACCCAGCCCTCCTCGCGAAGATGATCACCACCCTCGACGTCATGACTGGTGGGCGCTACGAGACCATTCTCGGTGCAGGTTGGAACGAGCCCGAGTACCTCGGCTACGACCTCATGGGGGGTGGAGCGGGTATACCGGAGGCCGGTGAACGGGTCACCCGCCTCAAGGAGGCCGCTCAGATCCTTAGGGGCATGTTCGACAACGAGGTCTTCAGCTTCGAGGGCAAGTACTGGAAGCTCAAGGAGGCCGTGAACGTGCCGGCCCCCGTGCAGAAGCCTATGAGGCTCAGCATCGGCGCGAGGCAGCCGAGGATGATCAGCATCGCCGCAAAGTACGCCGACGGCATGAACGGTAGCGGCAACATGAACGCGATCAAGGGCTACCTGAAGATCCTTGAGCCGGAGCTCGAGAAGAATGGGCGCAAGATGAGGGACTTCTATCTCCACGGCTTCACCACCATAACGCCCACTAAGACGAAGGCGGAGACAGACGAGCTACTGAAGAAGATCGCGAAGGATAAGCCCGTAAAGGAGGTGGCAGACGACGTGTTCGTCGGGACCCCCGACATGCTCGTCGAGAAGTTACGCGCCTGCAGCGACTTGGGACTCAAGATGATGATCGTGATCCCGAGGAGCAGTAAGCTCGGTGAGATAAAGGAGACCTGCACCGTCCTCAGGGACGAGGTCTTCCGCCGACTCTAGCCTGCATCGGGTAAATGATTCTAACTTGGCAGAAGAAGGATTGTGCCCGATGTGTGCCGGAGGGCACCTTTACCTTCCGCCCGCTGGGATTGCGTTAAAATCCATGGGGGGTAGGTCGAAGGGCTTCACTCTCATGGCGTCCTCCAGCCCCTTGACCCTGTTCCTCAGGGTGACCTCAGTGGTGCCCGCCGCCTCGGCGACCTCCTTCTGCGTCCTCTTGTCCCTGTTCTTGACGCAGCTTAGGTAGAGCGCGGCCGCCGCGAGTCCCCTCGGGTCCTTCCCGGAGAGCTCCTGCCTCGCCTTCGCCTCCCTGAGTATCTCGACGGCGACCTGCTCGGTCACTCTCTTCAGGTTGAGCTTCGAGGCGATCCCGGGGACGAATTTTTCAGATTCGTTCAGGGGCATCTTCATCCCAAGGTCCTTGATGAGTAATCTGTAGGTCCTCGCGACGTCGCCCACGTCGCGGCGGCTCTCGGTGGCGATTGTTTTGAGGGGCCTGGGTATGCCCTGCATGCGGCACGTCGCGTAGATACAGGCGGCGACGAATGAGTCGATGCTCCTGCCCCTGATCATGTCCCTGTTTAGGGCCTTCCTGTATAGGGTCGCGGCGTGGTTCTTCGCGTTCTCGGGGAGGTGGATAGCCGTGGATAGCCTGCTTAGCTCAGCCATGGCGATGCTCAGGTTACGGGCCTGCGTGTCGTTGACCTTAGACCTGTTGTCGTACTTCTTCAGGCGGTACATCTTGTCGATAGCCTTCATGTTCAGGGGCTTGCCGGTGCCGTCCCTGAGGCAGTTGAAGCTCGTCGACATACCCTGATCCCAGAGGGAGGGTGTGAGGGCGTGGCCAGCCCTTGACCTGCCGATTTCGGAGAACTCGAAGGCCCTCCACTCGGCACCCGAGTCGACGATGGAGTTTATTACGAGTCCGCACTCTCCGCAGACCTCTTCGCCGGCTTCCTGATCCCTAATAATGTGGGTTCCCTGACACTTCGGGCAAACGTGACTATACTCTTCTTCCATTTTCATTCACTCTCTCCATGGTTTCAAACGTAGTCCTGAAGAAGCTCGGACGGGGCCTCCGACTCCAATGGGCCGTCATCTACTTGCGAACCTGTTCGAGGCATAAGGGTGACGAACACCGAGCCGCCCTTGTCGAGGTGGAGGAAGAACTCCTCGAAGTCGATTTCACGGGTCTCCCTAACCTCGACTTCGTCCTCGTTCTCACCTAAATAGTAGACGAGGAACTGTGAGCCCTTCCACACGACCGTCGGCCACAGGCTATTCTTGCTCTTCATTATGAGCCTCTTCATGACACGCGCCTGAATCTAAGCTCCAACGTGGAAGGGATAACATTGGGTCAGTAACAATAGAACGTGCTAGGTGATTGTAACAAGTGAACGAACAATTTAAATTATTGTCGTTTGAGCTAAATCCATGGCAACCGAGAGGCTCGCCGCCAAGCTTAGGGGCTTCGGGCTCGAGAAGGATGAGGCGGAGATCTACGTCTTCATCTCCGCATCGGGCCCTACCCCCGCCAGGGTCGTGGCGAGGAGGTTCAACCTCAACCGCATGAAGGCCTACAGGAGCCTCAAGGCGCTGGAGGAGAAGGAGTTCGTCCAGCGCGTCATGGGTAGGCCGGTGAAGTTCGTCGCCGCCCCCCTTAGGGTCGTCATCGACCGCCAGATGGGTAGCCTCCACCAGACGATCTCTGACCTCGAAGCGAACCAAGACGCCTTCATCCGGGAGTGGGAGAACCTCGCGAGCGGCTCGGAGCAGCGCCCGGAGGAGCCGAGGTTCCGCATCTTCCAGGGGAGGCAGCAGGTCTTCGAGTTACTACTGGAGATGTACGACAGGGCGCATGATACAGTCAGGCTAGTCACGACGACGAGTGACCTCGCCCGCCTCAGCCTCTGGGGGCTCGACGACAAGCTGAAGGCGCTGAACAGGCAGGGGAAGAAGATCAGGGTCCTCACTCAGATCGACTCGGAGAACTGGAAGGAGGTCGAGCCTTACAGTGGTTTCGCGGAGACCCGACATATTACCCTTCAGACACCGATCAGGTTCGCCATCATAGATGGTGGTGAGGCCCTGACAACCGTCGCCATGGACGACTCTATGAGCATGACGACGAGCGCCGACACTGGCCTCTGGACGGACGCGCCGAGCTACGTGGCGGCCCTCGGGATATTCTTCGATGCCCTTTGGAGCCTCGCACCTGACGCGGAGTCGGTTATAGAGTCACTGAAGACGGGGGAGCCGACCCCCGAGATCAGGACGTACACGACCCAGGAGGAGTATGTCTCCATCTTCAGGGGCATGATCGCCAAAGCCACTAGGACGGTAGACATCATTGCTAGGAACGCGACGATGCTCCCGGTGCCGCTCTCGGGGCTCGAGGAGGTGGCGGGTAGGGGTGTAAACGTGAGGCTGCTCACCCGAACGGATGAGGAGACCCTACCAGAGGTGAGCAGGATCGCCGATACGCCAATAGTCGTATCGGAGAACGCCGCCGTCACCGACCTCGTCTTCCTCGCCGTCGACGGGAAGGAGGTTCTCCTTAATGTGCCCCACGCCGAGTCGCAGAAGCGTACCATCTGGTCCAACATGCCCGCCTACGTGGGCACAATGCTGCTCGTCTTCAAGGACTACTGGGAGCTAGGTAAGCCTCTGCAGGAGAGGCTGCGCCTCGCTGCCCAGCGGCGGAGGGCGGAGCTTCTATCCAAGAAGATCCGTGAGGGATTCGAGGGTGCGGGCTGGGCGGCGGAGACTCCCGGCGTCGTCGCCGGCACATCTTCCAAGAGCTACACCTTCGACGTCCTCGCAAGGGACCCCGCCAACACGGACAGCCGCCTCTGCATCGATGTGGTCGTGAACGAGCCCGTCTATAACAAGATAATCGAGAGGAGCAACGTCGTCCCCGACCTGGCTGCCTCAAGATACGTCATCGCCTCCATGATGCCCTTCAAGACGGAGGAGCTGAGGCTCGCCGAACTGTACCGCATCAGGATTATCCACTCGGACACGGAGGAGGGGCTCGTCTCCTCCCTCGTCAAGCTGGTGCAGAGATAGAGCCTACAAACCTTTTTATTCGCATCACTGTTTGGATAGCTTACATCCCAACTGGGAGGATGGAACATGGGGTATTGCTTTGTCGAGCCCCCGACCACGGGGGAGAGTTGAATGGGGAATCGCATTCTTAGTCCCTAGATTCCCGTCCGAGACCGAGTTATGGATTGAAGATCCAAGGAACACTTCTGGAGGATTCCATGCATGCCTGAGATGACCGGCGCCGAGGCATACGTCAAAGCGCTTGAGAAGGAGGGCGTCGAGTATATCTTCGGGATAACCGGCGCCGCGATCATACCGATCTGCGATGAGTTGCTGAAGTCGAAGATGCGCTACGTCGGGGGTGTCCACGAGCAGGGCTCGACCCACATGGCTGACGGCTACGCGCGCGTCTCTGGGAGGCCCGGAGTCGTGCAGGTGACGAGCGGCCCGGGTGCCACGAATATAGTGACCGGACTCGCCACGGCGCAGCTCGACTCGTCGCCCGTCGTCGCACTCACTGGGCAGGTCCCACTCAGTATGGTGGGCACCGACGCCTTCCAGGAGGTCGACATCATAGGCATCACTGCGTCCGTCACCAAGCACAACATACAGGTCATGGAGGCGGCGGAGATACCGCACGCCATCAAGTCGGCCTTCTACATCTCATCTACCGGTAGAAAGGGCGCGGTCCTCGTCGACATACCGAAGGACACACAGACCGACAAGGCCGAGATGACCTTCCCCGACAGCGTTGAGTTCAGAGGCTACCACCCGAACACTGAGCCAAATCCCCAGGAGATGCACTGGGCCGCGACGCTCCTCACAAAGGCGCGGAGACCCGTAATAATCGCCGGCGGGGGGGCCGTGGCATCCGGAGCCACTGCTGAGCTCGTCGAGCTAGCCGAGATGCTGCAGGCGCCCGTCGCCCACAGCCTAATGGGCAAGGGCGCGATTCCGAGCAACCACCCGCTCTGCCTCGGCCTGTGCGGCATGCACGGCCGCGTCGAGGCGAACTACATCGTCCCCGAGGCCGATGTCCTCCTAGTGGTCGGGGCTCGCTTCAGCGACCGCACAACCGGCTCCCTCAGCGGCTTCGCTCCTAACGCGAGGATAATCCACATCGACGTGGACAGGAGCGAGATAGACAAGAACGTCGACAGCATCACCCGAATAGTCGGTGATGCGAAGCTCGCCATCCGCGGTATAAGGGAGAAGATTGCCCAGCAGAGGGCTACAGGTCCGACCGACGCCGCTCTCGTGAAGCGCATAGCCGAGCTCAGGGCGCAGACCAACACGCTGTATACTGACGCTCCACTCTCGGGCCCACAAGTAATAAGGGCCATCAGGAGGGCGATGCCTCCCGAGAGCATCGTTGTCACAGACGTCGGGCAACACCAGATGTGGGCTGCGCAGCACTATGACGTCCGCGGCCCCGGCGAGTTCTTCACGAGCGGGGGACTGGGCACGATGGGCTGGGGCACGCCGGCAGCGATAGGGGCGAAGGCAGCGAGGCCAGACCTCCCAGTGCTTAACATCTCGGGAGATGGCAGCTTCGCCATGACGGAGAACAACCTGGCGCTCGCCGTAGACGAGGGATTCCCGATAACCGTCGTTATTCTGAACAACGGAGTCCTCGGCATGGTCGCTCAGTGGCAGCGCCTCTTCTATGACCGCAGGTACAGCACCATTAAGAGGCCGAAACACCCGGACTTCGCCAAACTCGCGGAAACCTACGGGGCGACCGGCGTGAAAGCCGAGTCAATAAAGGACATCGAGACCGCAATAAAACGGAGCATAAAGGAGAAGCATACCACTGTCATCGACGTACCGATCGACCCCGAGGAGAACGTTTACCCTATGATCCCGCCGGGCATGGGTCTCAAGGACATCCTCTTGGGAGGCGCATGATATGCCACTGCACACAGTTAGCTTCCTCGTCGAGAACAAGCCCGGGGTCCTATTCAAGGTCGCCAACCTCTTCAGGCGCCGAGGCTACAACATACAGAGCCTCACCGTCGGCCCCGTCGAGGGGAGCCCACTCAGTAGGATGACCGTCGTCGTCGACGCCGAGAGCCGCATCCTCAACCAGATAGTCGAGCAACTCGACAAGATGGTTGACGTCGTCAAGGTGAAGCGCCTTGACCCCATCAGGACTCTGAGTAGGGAGCTGCTCCTGATTAAGCTGAAGACTTCTGACCCGATAGCGAGGATCGAGGCGGTGAACACTGTGAACGCCTACCACGGCCTCATACTCGACGTCGAGCCCGACATCCTCATTGCGGAGGTCACGGGTCCCACCGACGAAATCGACGGGTTCCTGAAGAGGATCGCCCCTATCGGCATCGAGGAGATGAGCAGAACGGGAGCGGCCGCGATCGAGAGGGGCAACGTCAAGCTCGCATAAGCTCCGAATGCTCAATTTCAAGTCGTTTTAATGGATCATTTGTCGCCTTAATCGTCAGTTCTTAATACAGGCGCTGCAATACTCACCCCCCATGTGCCAGCTTGTCGGGTACATCGGCGACAGGCCGATCGCCCCATTCATACTCACGGCCCTAGAACTGCAGGAGGCCTACTTCGGCGCGCACGCCACGGGTATGGGCGTAGTCGACCCGAAGGGGAAGATCCAGATCCAGAAGGCGACGGGTCCAGTCGCCTCCGTGAAGAAGTCGACCAGCATCACGAAGCTCAAGGGGAACGTCGGCATCGGTCACAGCAGGTACAGCCTCATCGCGCGTGAGGACCCTCGCTGCGATATAGACTCGATGTGCCACCCATTCACCAACGACGCCGGCGACATCGCGATGATGCACAACGGCGACATCGCCAACTTCAAGGAGCACTGGGACCTCCTCAAGCCCAACCACAAGTTCAAGGGCTACAACCCCGCCGTCGACTGGATAACCGACAGCGAAGTCGCCGTCCATATGATCGACGAGGAGGTCAAGAAAGGCGCCGGGTTCGACGAAGCGCTACGCACCGTAATGCCTAAACTCACGGGTCAAGTCCTCTTATGCCTCATATGTGAGAAGGAACCCGACGCCATCTGGATCGCCAACAGGTGGCAGCCCTGCTACCTTGGCGTCGGAAAGGACGAGGCGATGTGGGTCAGCAGTAAGGTCGGCCTCGAACCCGTCAAGGACGAGCTGAAGAAGATCTACTCGCCGCCGAAGAACAGCCTCATCAAACTCACCAGGGGCAAGGCGGACGTTCAGATCCTCGACCCAAACTACAAGGTCGCCGACCTGAAGCTGAACAAGAAGATACTCAAGGAGGGGATACTGAGCATCCTTGGCGTCTCGGACCTCGACTTCCACCGCCTCTGGTACTCACTCGACAAGACCCACTGGGCAAAGGCATACGGAGTCGACCAGGGTGAGTGGAAGACCCTGCGCCGAGATTACGGCGTCAGCATCGTCAACCCCCTTATAGAGACCCTAGATGAGTTGATCGAGGCGGGGAAGGTCGAGAGGAGCATCGACTACCGCCGCGAGGGGTGTACCGCAAAGACGCCGCGGTTCCTCTTCAGCCTAGTTTAAATTCTTTTTAGGCTAGCCTAACATTTATATTTTAGGCACGCCCTAAATTCCCTCGATAAGCCGTGAGCGAGAGCGTCGAGGAGTACCTAGAGGCGATCTACGCCTACAACGAGAAGGGAGAGCTTGCGAAAAACCAGGACCTGTCCGAGAGGCTGCGAGTCTCTCCGCCCAGCGTCACAGAGATGACGAAGAAGCTCGCCGAGGAGGGCCTCGTCACATATGAGCCCTACAAGGGGGTCATGCTTACCGGCAAGGGGATGGCGAAAGCCCAGAGGGTCGTCCGCAAGCACAGGCTACTCGAACGCTTCCTCCGCGACACACTCGGCATGGGATTGGAGAAAGTGCATGATGAGGCGTGCAGGATGGAGCACTCGATTGGCGAAGAGACCGCCGCTGCCCTCTGCGACTCACTCAAGAGCCCAAAGACTTGCCCCGACGATGGAAAACCCATCCCCGCCTGCACCTTAGAGGCGGGTGATTGCTCTCAATGCAAGACTGTAAGGGAGACGGGGGGAGTTTACAAGCTCCTTACGCAACTCAGCCACCTCAGGCCGGGGGAAGCCGGTGTAGTCGCCTTCGTCCGAGAGACGGGCCACGCATCCCAGAGGATAATGGACATGGGGCTATGCCCCGGAACACGTGTACGCGTCGTCAACGCAGCCCCCTTCCATGGCCCGGTGGAGGTCTCCGTCAGGAGCACCAGCCTCGCGATCGGCAGGGAGCTAGCCGAGAAGATCTACGTGGAGGTCGAGAATGGTGAGGCGCCAATCCCCCACCCCCACGGCCCGCACCACATCGCCGATAAAGTGAGTAGCCAATGAGCCGAAACGGCGACGAAGAGACCCCGATTAACCGACGACTCACCGTCGCCCTCGCCGGCAACGCGAACGTCGGCAAGAGCGTCATATTCAACCAGCTAACGGGCCTCCACCAGCACGTCGGTAACTGGCCGGGGAAGACGGTGAAGCGCGCCGAGGGGACCCTCGTTTACGGCGGCTACACCATCGACATCGTCGATCTCCCCGGAATATACAGCCTCAGCACCTTCAGCCTCGAGGAGAGGGTGAGCAGGGAGTACATCGCCGTCGAGCACCCCGACGCGCTGATTAACGTCGTGGACGCCTCCGCCCTCGAAAGGAACCTCTTCTTCACTGCGCAGCTCCTCGAGCTCGAGCCCCACCTTATTGTGGCTCTGAATCAGATGGACATCGCCGAGAAGAGGGGAATCCAAGTCGACACTCAGCGACTCTCGGAGCGCCTAGGCGTCCCCGTCGTCCCGACGACGGCGATAAAGAACGAGGGACTCCAGGAGTTGATGGCCGAGGCGATCAGGATCCATGAAGAGCACTCCGAGACGCCCCACCCCCTAACATTCGGCTCAGAGATAGAGAAGGCGATCCGAGGGCTCATCGCCGACCTAGACGGGGTGGAGACCCCGTACCCCCACCGTTGGATCGCGACGAAGCTCCTCGAGGGGGATGAGGAGATCGAGGGCCTCGCTTACGGTGGGAAACCGGCCCTCAGGGAGCGAGTCGCCGAGGCGCGGAGGGGGATCGAGGAGATACACGGGCACGACGCGGCCAGTGTGATTGCCTCCGAACGCTATGCGCTGGCGAGTGAGATAGCGGCGGGGGCCTCGTCTCAGGTCGAGCCCCGAAGGGGTCTGTGGAGGGGCGTTCAGGAGGCAACCAGCCACCCGCTCCTCGGTTACGCCATAATGATTCTTGTAGTCGTCGGGATGTTCTACTCGATTTTCACCTTCGGGGGCGTCGCTTCAGGGCTACTCGGCGTAGGCTTTGATGCGCTGAAGTTTATCTACATCAGCGCCGTGGGTCGCGGGCCCATCCAAGACTTTGTCTGGAACGGGGTTATTGAGGGAGTTGTAGCAGGAACGTCCATCGCCCTCCCCTACATAGTGCCCTTCTTCCTCGTGCTCAGCCTCCTTGAGGACTCCGGCTACCTGGCCCGGGTTGCGTTCCTCATGGACTCGCTCATGCATAAGATCGGGTTACATGGGAAAGGCTTCATCCCGATGATGCTGGGCTTCGGCTGCAACGTACCCGCCTGCCTCGGCTGCTCGATCATGGAGACTGAGAGGGAGAGGCTGATATGCGCCTTCGTCTCCAGCCTCGTGCCCTGCGCAGCGAGGAGCATCGTCATAATGGGGTTGGTCGCGACGTACCTCGGCTTCGGCTGGGCCGTCGCCCTCTACGCCATCGACTTCGCACTCATCTTCGTCCTCGGCAGGATAGCCTTCAAGGTGCTCCCGGGGGAGCCCGTAGGCCTCATAATGGAGATGCCGAGTTACAAGTGGCCCACGGCCAAGGTGACGACGCAGCGCACATGGTTCAGGCTCAAGGACTTCGTATACGAGGCGTTCCCGATCATGGTGGCAATGGTAGGGGGAACGTCGTTATTTATGTCGCCAACGCGGTCGGACTACTCAGCCTCGTCCAGTCGGCGCTGAGCCCTGTGACGGTCCTCTGGCTCGGCCTACCCGCGGCGACGGGTATAGTCCTCATCTTCGGCGTGCTAAGGAAGGAGCTCACCCTCATCCTACTCGCCTCGATAATGGGGACGACTAACTTCGCCCTCATCCTCACCCCAACTCAGATGTTCGTCTTCGCCTTCGTCGTTATGATCTACATCCCCTGTATAGCGACTATCGCGGTGCTCGCAAAGGAGTTCGGGGGGAGGACCGCGGCCCTGATAAGCCTCGTCGAGGTCGCCCTCGCGGTCGGCCTCGGCGGCGTGCTCTACAGAGTTCTGCTTCTGCTCGGGTTCGGCTAGATTGTGCCGTACTTGGCGTAGACCGTGCTGAGGGTCGAACCGGCGAGGAGCTCCTTCCGGGTCTTCTTCTCGCTGCTCGCTCTCTTTAGAGCGCGCTCGATGGCCTCCTCGATCGCCGTGTCGGGGACGACTGTGACGCCGTCGATGTCGCCGACAATGAGGTCCCCCTCCTCGACGTTGACTCCGCCGCATCTGATTCTGCACCCGTAACCGATGGCGACGACCCGCCCCTTGCTGCTTATCGGGCGGACGCCAGCGGCGAAGACTGGGAACTTCATCTCTTCGATCTGCCTGATGTCCCTGGCGAGGCCGTCGATGACGGCGCCCGAGGCACCTCTGCACTGGGCAGCGGTAGAGAGAAGCTCACCCCAGAGTGCTGCCGATGTGGAGCCGTTGGAGGCGACTACCATGAGGTCGTCCTTCTTCAGGGCGTCTATGCCCTCGAGCTGGAGCTTGAATGTGTCTTGCTCGGGCTCGTGGATGTCCACCATGAGCATCGTGTGCGCTGTACCTACGACGACGGCGCCGGGGTATGTGGGGCGTATGCCCTGAGTCATGCACTGGCTCCTTATTCCCATCCCGTCGAGGACGTCGCTGAGGAGGCTTGAGTTGAGCTTCTCCCTGACTATCTGCAGGTCGACCTTGTCCTTTTTCACCAAATCAATCGAATATAGAAGCCCAAGGCCAGCCTTTAACATCTTAGGCCCGACAACAAACCCTTTAAGGTCAAAAAATTCTGTAAGGGGAGTAACCCCCGTCCTTGAGGGTTGTACCGATGGAAGTTACCTTAACATGGTGGTTGATGTTCCACGCCGCGATAGCGGTCATGCTCCTGATCGACCTCTTCACAAGTAAGGGGAAGGGGAAACTCACCCTCAAGCGTGACATACTCTTCAGCATAATCTGGATCGGCATCGGCCTCGCCTTCGGCGCGATCATCTTCTTAGAGTTCGGTTCCGAGGAGGGGCTGAAGTACATCACGGCATACGTGACGGAGAAGGCACTCAGCATAGACAACCTCTTCGTCTTCATAGTCATCTTCACCTACTTCGCCGTACCCTTCGAGAGGCAGCACAAGACCCTGTTCTACGGTATCATCGGCGCCATACTCTTCAGGGGCGTATTCATCTACGTCGGCGTCGAGCTTATCGAGAGGTTCCACTTCGTCGTCTACATCTTCGGGGCCGTCCTCCTCTACTCGGCTTACAAGCTCCTCAAGGGGAAGATCGGGGAGTCCAACCCAGCTGAGAACCCCATAGTGAAGTTCGTGAGGAGGTTCCTACCGGTCTGCGAGGACTACGACGGTGACAAGTTCTTCTCGAAGGTCAACGGGGCGTTGATGTGCACCCCCCTCATCGTGGTTCTCCTCGTCATTGAGACGACGGACATTCTGTTTGCACTCGATTCGGTTCCGGCAGTCCTGACTATAACGGGCGAGTTCTTCACAGCGTACACGAGCAACATCATGGCGATCCTCGGCCTACGCGCCCTCTACTTCGTCGTCGCCCACGCCATGGGTGAGCTCAAGTACCTCGACAAGGGCCTCGCCATCGTCCTCGCCTACCTTGGCGTGAAGACCTTCGCGGGCTTCTTCGGGTTCGAGGTCCCGACGCTCTGGAACATGGCGATAATACTCGGCACGATCGCCCTCTTCATAGTCCTGTCCCTCGTCTACAAGGACAAGAAGGGAAATAAGGCAGGCAGCAGCGGCCGCCTAGACGATTATTATCTAATACCGTTTCTTATGACTGAGCTGGAAAAGTATTATGGCGGGTTCGGAGGGATTCGGACCCTCGGCCAACGGCTTAAGAGGCCGCCGCTCTACCTTGCTGAGCTACGAACCCGGTCGCCAACACTCATGCAAGCGTCTAAATTTAAACGTTTCAGCCCGGGTGGGCTGTTAAAAGGTGGAAGGGTCACTTGATCAGCTTGACCTTTGAGGGCTCGACGCCTTCGGCGACTAGCTGCGAGAGGGTCTTCGCCTCACCGCCCGCGGCCTTGATCTTCTCCTTGGCCTCGTCGCTGAAGGAGAAGGCTGCGACGGTTACGGGGTGCTCGAGTGCACCGGATGAGAGGACCTTGCCGGGTACGGCGGCTATCTCACCCTCCTTGGTGAGCCTGTTTATTCTGCTCAGGTTTACGTCTACCCTGATCCTCTTCGGCTTGTCGAGCTCCTCGGCGAGGGCGCCCCAGATAGGCTGACCCGTCTTCTTCTTCGCCGTTTTTAGCTCCCTTATGGTCTTCTCAAGTTCACTGTTCATCATATGTTGGTTCACTTCCTGGTCCTGCTCCTCCGCCTCCGCCTTCCTCACCCTCTTCCTCCTCCTCGAACTCGCCGGAGCCGATGCTGTAGAGGCGGCGGCCCACTTCTGTGGGTGCCTCGAAGTCCTCGATCTCCTCGTGGAGCTCGCCCGCGTCTACCTTGCGTTTGAGTTCCTCGAGCTTCGCGTTGAGGATCTTCACTGCCTCGGTTACTATCTTCTCCGGTGGGAGTGCGCCTGTGGATTCGACCGTGAAGACGAACTCGTCCATCTTCATGTGGTCCTTGAGGGTTCCTTCCTTTAGGAGGCTGGTGCATGTTGGGCTGCGGTTAAAGGCTTGGATGTCCACGACCTTGATTGCGTCCTTCCTTGATAGCACGACGCCCCTCGGCGCCTCTTCGAGGCACTTGGCCGCGGTCGCGGCGTCGGTCTTGAACTCTGCGACGTTGTGGTAGATCGCCATCGCGACTGGGCTCCATTTAGTGTGGAAGCGCCCCTTCCCGAGCTGGGCGTACGCCTCGAGGCTTATCGACTGACCCGCGGCCAGCTTCGCCAAGGGGATGTATGGGCTCACCGGGGTCACGGCGGGGTCTACGGGTTGTAGGTCGCCCGAGTAGACGGTCTTCTTCTCGTCCTCCGCCTTTACGCTGAGGCTGAGGGTCACGCGACACTTGGGGCAGCCGAGGTCGGCCTTGCAGTCGCACTCCGACGGCAGCCTGTAGTGCTCTAGGTCGGTCTTGAGTGGCACGAGCCCAATGCGATGGGCGAGCACCTCGTCTGGTACGACGCTGGTGTTGTCGTAGTAGAAGATGTCCTCTATGGCCATGGTTGGGACTTCGCTGATCATGGTCCTGCGCAGTGCGTTGGCGAAGGCGCTGTCTATGCCGTCCGCTATGAAGCGGATTGTGTCCTCGTTTACGCTTAGCACCGTTACCTTCATTGCAGCACCACCAGCTTACGGCCTTCTGCCTCTCCTTCCTCCGGGCTTTCTCGTGCCATCGTGGGGGACGGGGGTGACCTCTTCGATGCGACCGATCCTGAACCCGCTTCGGGCGAGGATACGGATCGCGGCTTGCGCGCCTGGGCCGGGGGTCTTGGACCCGCTGCCTCCGGGTGCGCGTACCTTGATGTGTATGCCTGTGATGCCCTTGTCGCGGCCCCAGTCGGCTATCTGCTGTGCGGCCTTCATCGCGGCGTAGGGGCTCGGCTTGAGCCTGTCTGCCTTGACGAACATGCCACCGGTGGCGAAGCCGAAGGTCTCGGCGCCGGTGAGGTCCGTCATGTGGATGATCGTGTTGTTGAAGCTGCTGAACACGTGGACTATCGCCCACTTATCACCAGCTGGCGGAGGCGTCGTGACCGGCGTCGGCGCTGGTGTTGCGTCTGGGCTCGGCGTCGGTGGCGTGGTTTCGTTACTCAACCTTGTTTCCTCCAGCGATTTCGTTCACCATCATCTCCCTGCGGAGCGGGTGATCCTTGTTGCTGTACGGGCTCACGTCTGTGAAGTCGATGGTTTTCTCGTCGTCAATCAGGACGTGGTAGCCGGGGACCCTGACCTCCTTCCCGGAGATGCTGATGTGGCCGTGTGCGATGAGCTGTCTCGCCTGCCAGAGGCTCTTGACCATTCCTTTCCTGAAGATGAAGGTCTGGAGCCTGCGCTCCATGAGGTCCTCGATGCTCAGGGTAAGGATGTCGTCGAGCGTGCCGTTTTCCTGGACGAGCCCCATCTTGTGGAGCTTGCCGATCATCTCCTTCTCCTGTTTTTCGCGCTCCGTCGCCGTCTGGGCGAGTAGGCCACGGGCCCTGCGGCGTAGGGTACTGAGCTTGGTCCTCGCGCGCCAGAGCTCGCGCTTGTTGCGTAGCCCGTATGCGCCGAGGAGCTTCAGCTCCTCCATGAACATCTCCGTGTCGTATGGGACACGAGGAGTCGTGTATGATTTATGCTGCTTCTTTGGATCTCCCATGCTCCTACTCCTCCTTCTTCGCCGCGGCCGGCTGCTGCAGCTGCTTCTTGGTGACGCCTACGCTGCGGCCCTTCCTCGCCGTGGTCTTCGTGTGCTGTCCACGGACCTTGATGCCGCGTGCGTGGCGTTCTCCCTTCCAGCTCCGGGTTTCCCTCATGAGCTCGAGTTCGTCCTTGGTCCTGATGTCCAAGTCGGAGGCGAGCAGGTGGTGGTCACCACCCGTTATGGGATCCTTCCTATGATTGAGCATCCACTTGGGCAACCCCACCTTTACGGGGTCTTCAAGTGCT
Organism: Candidatus Bathyarchaeota archaeon; assembly: GCA_963769425.1. GTDB lineage: Archaea > Thermoproteota > Bathyarchaeia > TCS64 > TCS64 > UBA8941. Next base: position 639,496 of record CAVYLP010000006.1, read on the forward strand.
TCCTCCAGACGCTTTACCTCCGCGTCGGAGAGGCTCCCCAACCTGTGGGTCGGATCTACGCCTACCGCCTTGGTCAAGGATAAGGCCATGCGTATGCCCATCCCCTTGATGTCGGAGACGGCGTACGGGACCGCCTTCGTACCGTCGAGGTTCGTCCCGTGCAGCCTTACTATATAGTTGAATTCCCTTGACACTGCGGAAATCTCCCGACAGTTTGTAACTGTTGAACATAAAAACGTTGCCTAAAATTGTCTCTTTATACTTAAGGGCGTGACCTGCTACCCAGGCGTGTGATCGAGGTGGCGTTAGGGGACAAAAATGGATGGCTGCGATGATGTTTAGACGCCTGAGACGTTTCGGTGAACCGTGACTGAACCGTTGCTCGTCTCGACATTCACGGAAATCTTGGTTTGAGCGGAGTCGTATCCAACTGTTTGGCCCGCTTTGGACGTTCTCGTGTCCTTTGAGTAGGTGAAGTTGGGTATGCTGAAGGTCACGTCGCCGTTGCTCGTGGAGGCGTCGAGCCTGTACTCAGCTGTGGAGCCTACCGTCACGTCGGCATTACCGTTGCTGGTTTGGAAACTGTATGTCCCGCTAATAGTGGAGGGGATCTGGATTGTGAGTGGACCGTTGCTTGTTTCGAGATCGCAGTTCGTGGCGTCTAATGTGCCCGTGATGGGTCCGTTGGATGTGCTGCCCCTAAGGGTGTCCGCCTTCACATTGTCTAGGCGTAGGGCACCGTTGCTCGTATGGATTGTCACACTTCCGCCGTTAACGTTACTGACGGTCACTATTCCATTGCTAGTAGTCAGGTCGAGATCGAGCTTGGCGTTAGCGGGGAGTTTCACCTCTACGTTGATCTGATAGGGATTGTTGATGAGGATAGGTGAGTTGTAGACGAGTGTGAGGCTCTGCTGAGAGGCGGTCTCCACTTTGGCGAGATCCTTGCCGAGGTTGGCAAGGTTATCATCCGCCTCCTTCTGCGTTGTTCCCCGCGCCGTGATTGTTGATACTATGCTATACTCCTGCTTGTCCCAGGTGGTGAGGGTTATCTCACCATTCATCGCACCCAGTCTAAGATATACGGAGTCGGGAGTGGACGCACCGGTGTAGGTCTTCACGTCGGTTGTAGAATAGGGAAGAAAACCGTTGTTGACCCCTATTACACCTGTGAAGAAACTTATGCCCTGAGTGAGGAAGAGGGCGAAGATGAGACCGCCCGCGAGGCCCCCCACTATCCTGTGTAGGCCCAACCCAGGACTCACGGCTCGGATGACCGCTGATAGAACTATGGCTACGCCTAGGATGATGAGGACCCAGGCAGCATTGTTTAAGGTCAGATTGAACTCCCTGAACAATAGGTATCCGAGCCCGAGACCGAGCAGGAACCCACCGAAGCCAATCGCTCCTCTATTACTCATGTTTATTCGCCGCCGTTGAGACTCGCGGCGAGAGATAAAACGATATCTGAATGTGAGCCGGGGGTAAATACACGGGGATTCTTCGACAATGTGTGTTCTCTGAAAAATTCTTTTACAGAAGCCCTTATCTGGATCTCCTTTGGCTATGTGAACTCACACTTCTATAATAGATGCCGAATGGGCATACAGAGCACTTTGACGAGACTTCGACTTGGAGATTCCAATCGTTTTCTCAGTAATCCATCGAGTCATTCCTTATCCTCCCTCCTCTCAACCTTAAAGATGCATAACTTCAATTGACTACACCACAGACTATCGGTCAGGGTGTTTCAGGTTCCGTCTCATCCTCACGAAGTCCTTCTGCGTCTCCGAGTCCTCCTTCCCCCCGCTGAGCCAAGTCTTCAGCCTCCTCCGCTCAATCTCTGTGAAGACGTATTTTCTCAAACGAACACTCTCCGTGTATACCCTGCAGCGGCGTTCCGACTCCGTGTGGCAGGGTTCCGATTCCTAGTAGCGGTGGGTGCGATTCCTAGTAGGGTGGAGTGGATTCCTAGTAGGGTGGTATAACGTTTTTTCACTGTCTGTATTCCTAGCAGCGGCGTAAAGATATCGTGCATTCAGAATTTACTCCAGTCAGTCGCTGCGCCAGTAGAGGTACGCCTTGCTCTGCCCGAGATCGAGGTTCTGCAGGCATTTAGCGAGTCGCTCGGGGGTCTTGCCTTCAGCCAAGGTCTCCATCTCGGCTGTACATGATCTCTGTCCCTCGGTTCCCAGTGAGGAGGATACAGCGATTTTCAACGTTTCCGGAGGCTATTTGTAAGAGTGCGTAAAATAATGGACCTATTTTAGAGGGGGAAGAAGAGGGTTATCCGCTTGGTTCTGGTCCAGTCACTCTATGGGTTTCGAATTGGCTCGCCGTAGGTGATCAACGTGATTGTGCTCTTCACGTTGTCGAGGCGTCGTATCCTGTTGAAGACGACCTCCTTCACCTTCTCCATTGTCTCGGCCTCAACCTCGACTATGATGTCGTAGATGCCGTAGAGACTATAGATGTTCTTGATCTCCTTGGCGCCCTTCATCGCCTGGATGACCTCCGGCTCCTTTCCCAGCTCGGTGTTCAAGAGAACGTATGCCTTCAAGGTCCTTCGATAGGAGCTTATCCTCTGTACTATTTCAATCTCGCCATGCCGTTCTGGGTTTTAGAACGACTGTTCGGTTCCCTAGGATTATGCCTGTGGCTTGAGCACAATATTACAGGTGTATAATGTAATGAGAAAGGGTCTCGCCAAGCTGGTCATCGTGCTGGGAGGAATGTGCCTACCAGCCACCTTGATCTTCGCCTGGCAGATGATGCAGACGCTCTAGGAAACGTAGCCCAAAAACAGGGGAGGATGTAACCCATTGGAGCCAAAAAATGAGTCCATTCGTAGAAAGAGACTCATACGGTTCCGTTTGTCTACGATAATATGCAAAAACGTGCACTTTATGCAACTTTAAGTGGCATTTGGTTTCGTGGGGCGACTTTTCAGCTTCTCGTAGACGAGGGATACGTCACTAAGACTGATCCTCGCGACCCTCTCCTCAAGAATCGCTTCGCTTAGGCTGAGTTCATCGACGACCTCCTTAGCCCCCCTCTTCGTCGACGGGTAACCCATCGACGATGCGGTTATCATCGCCTCCCTCAGAGCGTTCCCCATCTTCTTGTCGCCCTGGCGGAGCACCGCCCTCATCACAGCCTCGAAAGGCCTCGAGCTCAACCTTGGGTCTGAGAACAATTATTGAGGTCGCCGTCTTTGGCTCCGGGTGATATGCCTCCGATTTGACCTCCGATACCACCTCGACTTCGTAGAAGAGTCGTGCTTCCAGGCTCAGCTTGGTGTAGCCCGGTTCATCCCGGTTGGCCATTAATGTCTTCACCAGCGTCGACGGGAGGACCAGTGAGGCCGCCCTGAACTTGAGCCTCTCAAGCCTGTGGATGAGTGCCTCCGTTATGGCGTATGGGGGGTTCGAGACCAGCACGTCGAAGGCCGGAAGGTAGATCGTTAGCGCATCCCCCAGCACCACCTCGACGTTAGCCACGCCGGAGAATCTCTCCCTGAGAAGAGGGATAAATTTCTGATTCTTCTCGATGGCGATGACCTTCGAGGCCCGACCCGCTGAGCCCGGTGGTTATGTTGCCGGCCCCAGGGCCTATCTCCAGAACCGTGTCGGTTGGCTTTATCCCCGACGCCTCGATGAGGGCGTCGATGACCTCGGGATCGATGAGCTGCTGCTCATCGAGGGTGGCCTCAGCCGTCAACCCGAAGCGATCCAGCAGCCCGAGGGTTTGGTCTCTCAGCACCTATGCGCACCGGCTAGAGGAGGTATCGAGGCTCGCCCTTAATGCTCTTCACGAGCTCGGCGGCGGCCTCTACGTCCTCGTCCATCCCCTCGATGAGGAGGCGTACGCTCCCCTCCGCGCCGGCGACTCCACCAGCGGCGATGAGGGTCGTCTGGACGCCGCAGAGGACCTCGAGACGCCTCGATCTCGGTGAAGATGATGCCAGTTAACGGCCAGATCGTCGGTCCCTCGTTGTCGGGGTCCATGGTGAGCATGTGTAGCTCGTTCATGTCCTCGTAGACGAGTTTCTCGAGGCCGATGGGAATGAGGAGTGTGATCTTCTTGCCGATGATCGAACCGAGGACGGCGCCTACTGTTCCGCCGTCTCCGCCTGCGATGAGTACACCCGCCATCTGACCGACATAGTCGAGGGCGTTGGCGCCCTTGATGTAGACATCGCCCTTACCCATCACCTTGACAGCGTTGTAGCGGTCGTACTCTTTGGCGATCTCGCCTTTCTTGAAGACGGCGTCGGGGATGGGCTCGCCCTGCTTCTCGGGAGACTTCTCTGGGACTTGCGGAGTTGTGATGCCGCTGCGGTACCTTCTAAGGTCGAACTTCTCGCCCTTGAGCTCCTGTAGGATGTAGGCGTTCGTTGTGCCTGTTGCGACGACGACCATCCCTGCCTCCATCGCTCCCTGAACCTCGGGCAGGGCAGCGACGCCCTTCGCTATCAGCCTCTTTGACTCAGCCACGGTGAGAATAACCTGCTTCTTCATTGCTTTTCACTAGCACCCTGAGCCCTGTAGATAAAAAGGAATTCCCGTGGGAACCCCTATAACGCCGACGCCGGAGATATGCCTCGTCGGGAGATGTTCGAGGACCCAATAGGCAGGATAAACAGGAACCTCGATGCCTGGGAGGCGGGGCTAAAGGACCCAAAGGCAGCGCAGGAGAAGGTGCTACATGATCTCCTCGAGGGGTACTCGAAGACCGAGTACGGCAGAAGCCACGGAGTTGCAGAAATATCGACAATCGAAGAATATCGAAGGCGCTTCCCATCCGTAACCTACGCCGACTTGGAGCCGTGGTTCGAGAGGGTCAGAACCGAGGGCCATGGAGTGTTCCTCGACGAGGAGCCAATTACCTGGGTAATGACGAGAGGGACGACCGGACAGTCGAAGGTTGTCCCGGTTACCCCGCGCCACCTGCAGGACCTCATCAGGTGCGGCTCAAGGGGGGTCCTCAACTTCGCCATGCGTAACGGCGGCATCTCCCTCCTAGCTGGAGGCGTCCTCAACCTCCAGTTCCCGAGCAACATGCGCGTCCTCACCCAGGGGGGCAAGGAGGTCGTCTACGGCTTCAGCTCCGGGACATACGCGAAACTCAACCCGATGATGGCCGGGCTCGGATTGGTCCCACGACAGGAGGAGATTGACGCCCTACAGACCGACCTCACCCCCGAGGGCTGGGAGAAGCGCTACGAGTTCATCTACCAGAAGGCGAAGGAGAGGGACTTCGTCAGCATCATCGGCGTAGCCCCCGTTCAGACCGGCTTCGCTAGATACGTCAAGAAGAAACACAACATCTACCCACAAGACCTATGGAAACTCAAGGTCATCTACAGCACCAGCGTCGCTAAGATACAGCAGAACTACGCCCCCAAGCTGAGGGCGATGTACGGCGATGTACCCGTCGTCGAGATGTACACGGCCACGGAGGGGGCCTTCGCCCAGCAGAGGGATGAATTACCATACGTCTGCCCCAACTACGATGTCTACCTCTTCGAGGTTGAGACGGGCTCGGGCGTCAAGATGCTGCACGAGATGGAGCGAGGGGAGTGGGGGAGGATAATCATCTCGACGGCCATGCTCCCCCGATACCGCCAAGGCGACCTGATCGAGGCGATGGGCAAGAACTACTTCCGAGTCTTCGGACGCGACAAGTGGAGCGTGGTGCTCGAGCATCGTCTATGGAAAATATTTGTCGGCTGGGCAGTCTAGGGTTTCGGGTGCCTACTCCTGCTCATCAACGCGTTGATGACTATCCACGCACCGATGAGGATGATGAGGAAAGCCCACCAGTCCTGAAGACCTAGATACGACCCCACACCTATGAGGGCGACGATGGCTCCGCCTATCATCAGGCCGCTAGAGGCGCGCCAGTTGCTCGTCTGGACGTAGAGCATTAGGCCGCGAAGGATTATTATTACACCTAAGCCGACGAGGAACCAGTTCCACCACTGGTTGTCGCCTATGTAACCGTACTGGTTGAACAGGAAGGTGACTCCCAGCCACAGGACGATGAGGCCGCCCATGACAGCGCCCCACATGGCGCCTGAGCCCTCGTTCTTCTCGCCCTTCTCTGCCTTCTCTCCCCTCGAGTCCTTCTCATTCTTCTCGTTCTTCTCACCTTTCTCGTTCTTCTCGTCTCTGGGGCGCCTGTAGACGACCTTGTCCTCAGGCTTCAGGCTCTGACCGCAGTATGGGCAGAAAACCGCGTCCTCTTTGACCTCTTTACCGCACTTCGGGCAATATGGCATGGCGCTTCACCTACTCGATCTGTGAGATTTTCACTCCGCTTAAAAGGGTATAGATTCTCCCTCAGTTTCGGGTAATTCTTATCAGGGCGATGAGAGCCGTGCCGATTAGCATTAGGGTGCTCAAGATGAACCAGCCGATGTCGTAGCTAGTCGTGGCGTCCTTCACGACGCCGAGGAGCAGGGGAAGCACCAAGGGCTCCGAGACTCGCGAATGTGTTGTGAACCCCCGAAAGGCTACCAGCAGTCTCCGTACCGAAGAGGCGAGGAATAATCGTGAACGCTGGGCTGCGGGTGAAGCTGCTCAACCACCCAAGTATGAACGTGGCCACGAGGATGAGGCCACCGCTAGGGAGAACCGTGAAGGCGTATACGTTCACGGCGAGAAGGAGGAAGCTCCCGCCGAGGACCCTCTTCTCGCCGACGACGTCCGTTAACACACCACCCGCTGGGTTCGACACCATCCCAGCCAAGTTGAACAGACTCATCGCGGTGCCCACGAGCAGGACGTCGAAGCCGAACTCCTCCTTTAGCATCAATGGCAGCCAGGCTAGGAAGGTGTAGTAGCTGCCGAGGCGGATGAACTGGGCCACGGCGAGCACCCAGAAACTCCTCGTCCTCAGAGCCGTGAGGACGGCCTGCCGAGGCACTCCACTCGACCTTGCCCCGTCCTTCAGGCATAGGTAGATCAACGCGGCGGAAGCGATTCCTGCAACTCCCTGTATGATGATTGATGCCCGCCAACCGTAGACGAGGGCGAGCAAAGGAGAGACCCAGGTAACGATGATCAAGCCTATGCTTCCACCCACATTCAACAAACCGAGGGCCGTCCCCCTCTCCCTCGACTCGTACCATCCGGCGATCAGCCTAACCGAGGGGACGAAGACCCCCGCCCCCAGCAGCCCGGCGAGGAAACGGGCAAGGGCGAGGCTCGTGAAGTCGCCGCCGAACCCGAACAGAACGGTCGCCGCGGAGACGCCCGCGATGCTGGCGGCCATAATCCTCCTGCTACCGAAGCGATCAGCCAGGAGTCCCCAGGGTATCTGACCGATCGTGTAGCCGACGAAGTAGGCCGACATCAGGGCACCGCTCTCCGTGTAACTTAGGCCCAAATCCCCCTTGATCGACGTGAGGACGTAGCTGTAGGCGGAGTTCATGATGCCCAGCACCGTGAGGGCGAGGAAACCGCCGAGCAGCACCAGGGGGTGCCTGAGCAGGCCCCTCAGCCTATCCAGAGCGGACAATACGCTGAGACGGGCGCCCTACGCCTGATAAGGTTTAGCAGAAAAAAGGCCACAGTCTCCCGCTGGGCTTGAAAAAATGAAAAAAGGTGGTAGTCTTACAGGACTACCGTCTTCATCTCGTCTGCCTTGAGGAGTCTCTGCCAGTTCGTCGTGACGTTGGTCTGGATCTCGTTGACCTCGACCTCTGTCATGTGGCGGAAGCGGCTCTGAGGCTTCAGGTACTCGCTGATGGGCTTCAGCTCCTTCGGTTTGTAGTTGAGCTTGAAGCTGGTGCCGTGCTCTATCTCGTAGAGCGGCCAGACGCCTGACTGGACACCCGCACGCGCGAGTTCGACCGTCTTTGCTGGGTCGAAGCGCCAACCGACTGGGCACGGGGACTGGATCAGGATGAGCCTGAAGCCCTCGATGTCCTTGGCGTACTTCACCTTCTGCATGAGGTCCTCAGGGAAGGCGACTGAGGCCGTGGCGATGTAGGGGACGTAGTGGGCCGCGAAGATCATCGGGATGTTCTTCTTGGGCTCGTTCTTTCCCCTGCTGTTGGGGCCGACCGGGTTCGTGGTTGTCTCCGCGTACTTCGGGGTTCCTCCACTCCTCTGGCCGCCCGTGTTCATGTAGGCCTCGTTGTCCTTCGTGATTACGAGGATGTTCTCGTTGCGCTCAGCCGCAGCAGATAGTCCCTGGAAGCCTATGTCGTAGGTTCCGCCGTCTCCGAAGAAACCGACGGCCTTGACATCCGTCCTCCCCAGCGCCTTAAGGGCACGGGACGACCCGGTTAGGGACGAGCCGCCGCCCTCGAAGACTGCGCCTGCGCGCGGGTGCTTCGTGACGTGGTCTGGGCAGCACGGGATACCGTGCCTGATGAGGTTGGGACCTAGGACCTTGAAGGTGAGCCTGGCGGCCATGGCGGCACCGCAACCCTGGCAAGTGCTGCCAGGTGCTAGGATCATCTCTTCCATGGGGACCTGGGCTCTAGTCATTCTTTGCGTACTCATTTTTCATTACCTCCTAAACCCACTGGATGGGAGCCTCTGGCTTCCCACCCTTCGCTACCTTCAGGGTCTTCTCGCCGATCTTGTACATGTCGTCGACGCGTACCTCCTTTCCGCTGAGGCCGCCGATGAAGCCGAGGATTGGGGTCCTCTTCGCCTCGTCGTAGAGGGTGCTCCTCATCTGGTGGTAGACGGGGCCGTAGAAGCCTGGCTGGCAGCTGCGGTCGAAGACGCCGATGGCGCCGACGTTCTTGGCGATGGCCTGGAAGTCGTTCCTCGGGAAGGGGATGTAGCTCCTGATCTTCACGAGTCCGACCTTTTTGCCGTCTGCCCAGAGCTTGTCGATCGCCGCCATCGCGGTTCCGGCGATCGTGCCCATCGCAGTGATGACGCAGTCTGCGCCCTCCACACGGTATGGCTCGATCATGCCGTTGCCGTAGGTGCGGCCGAACTTCTTGCCCCACTCGGCGAATACCTCCTTGATGACCTTCTCACCGTTGAGGGCCGCCTCGTTGTGCAACTGCCATGGCTTCATCGGGTCACCCTCGCCCCAGCCCGCGCCGTAGCCCTTAGGGTTGGCCTCGAAGTCGCGCCACTTGTCAGTCGTGTCTGATACGGGGAGTATTCCCGGCATCGGCTTGTAGGGCGGTAGGAAGGCGTCGACGTCCTCTTGGGACGGGATCTCGACTGGCTCTGCCGTGTAGCTGAGCACGTAGCCGTCGTAGCCCATCGCGACTGGGAGGCGGATCCTCTTGTCCTCGGCGATCTTGTACGCCATCACTGTTGTGTCGAGTATCTCCTGTGCGTTCTCCACGTAGAGGTGGAGCCAGCCCTGCCACTGCTGCGACATTAGGTCACTGTGGTCAGGCTGCATGCTCTTGACGCCGCGGTGGACAACCGCCATGACGAGGGGTAGCCTCTTGCTGGCGGTCTCCTGCATCGGGTGGTGCATGTAGAGGAGGCCTGGGCCCGAGGTACATGTGAAGCTGCGCGCGCCGACGGCCTCCGCCGCCTGGGCGATGACCTGGCTACTCAGCTCACCCTCAGCGTTGATGAACTCGAATCCGGGCAACTCACCCGAGGCGTGGATCTCCGAGAGATACTCGGTGATCGTCGTCTGCGGTGTGATTGGGAAGACCGCTGCAACCTTTACGCGGGCCAGCTTGCAGCCAGTCGCCGTTGCCTTGTTACCGACCATAACTTCGTATGACATTTCATTATCCTCCTTAGATCTCCACCCTCTTCATCTCGATGGCCTTGACTGGGCACTCGTTTGCGCAGACACCGCAGCCCTTGCAGGCGCGGTCGATCATCGCGGGCTTGTTGTTCGCTTTCCACTCGAGGGCGGCTTCTGGGCAGAAGATCCAGCACGTCTTGCAGCCGATGCACTTCTCCTCGTTCACGACGGGGTAGAAGACGCGCCAGCTGCTGACGTCCTTAAGGGTTCCGTACCCGCCGACTTCGAGGTCGACCTTCATCTTGGGGGCGACCCTGTTCTTCGCGGGGACCCAGGGGGAGACCTTCTCGTAGCTCTTCCTGACGGCGGCGATGTTCATCTCGCCTAGCCTGCCTGGGAAGTACTTCTTGATGGCCTTCTCGACGGACTCGAGCTTGACGACGCCTGTGGCCTTGGCGAAGGCACCGAGCAGCGCTGTGTTCGTGATGGGCCTTCCGAGGGTCTCCAGCGCGATGCTGGTTGCGTCGACAGTGGCGATGTTGATGTCGCCGGCGAGCTCGCTCTTATCGGGTGCGAACGGTACGTTAAGCAGAACCTGGCCGTTTGGCTTCAGGTCGTTAGCGACAGCCTGCTGTAGGCTGATCAGTGGGTCGAAGCAGAGGCTGATATTCGGATTGTGTACCAGCTCCCTTTCCCTGACACGCACATTGTCGATCCTGACATAGGCGGTGAGGGGTGCTCCACGCCTCTCGGTGCCGTACATGGGGATGGCCTGACTATACTTGCCCTCCTCATAGGCTGCCGTGGCGATAATCCTAGAGGCGGTGACGGCCCCTTGGCCGCCCCTGCCGTGCAACCTTATCTCAATCACGGGTCATTTTCCCTCAGTGATTCGTTACCACCTTAACTCTTGACTGTTAAAAGAGTAACGATTCCGTAATGAGTCCACAAAGAAGGATTTAAAGCTTGACTACAAAATCTCCATTTGATGAAAAAAATAGTCACTGAACATCAAAATGTCAAATATGAGTAATAAATTCGGATAAAAAGGTGAAAATGTTCAGAAAAGGGAAGGATATTCAATCAATCAGCTCAAAAGGAGCGGTTAGTATTTATTTGAATTTCTTAGAAAATATGATACTTATCACCAATCTATAGATATTGTCTATTTACGATCACAATTTTGCCACAGGAATCAGAGTATGCCTAGGCGTCTTGCCTTGGTTGAAGATTTAAATTAGGGTTTGTTAATGGTTTGTGGACTAAGCTATGGCGGAGAAGGAGCAGGGCTTCCGCAAGATGCTTGAGAAGAGCATCGTAGAGAACATACGTATCGAACACCCCGTGGTGCTGAAGGGTCAGTACGAGACAGCTTACAGCCTACTGAAGGATGCCCTCGACACCGGGATAACCCCATGCCTCGTCGGACCCCCCGGAGTAGGGAAGAGTCTCCTCGCCCGTAAAGTCGCCGAGGACACCGCCCGTAGCTTCCATGAGGTATTCTTCGACGAGAACGTCACACCGAGCCGCCTCATAGGCAGCTTCGACCCCGCACTGGTCGTCCGCAGCGGGAGAAACATAAGCAGCTTCGAGCCAGGCCCACTCATCCGCGCCATGGTCGAGGGCGGCCTCTTCGTCGCCCACGAGCTCAACCGCGCGACCGAGTTCTGCCAGAACAGCCTCATCGCCCCTCTCGAGGAGAGGCACTACCACCTCTTCCCTCTCGGGATGGTGAAGGCCCAGGAGAGCTTCGCCTTCGTTGCCACCCAGAACCCCATCGAGACCTCCGGAACCTACAGGCTCAGCAGGGTCCTCGTAGACCGCATCGGCTGCTGGATCAGGCTCACCTACCCGACGAAGGAGACGGAGCTAGAGATTCTCAAGGAGAACACGCCAGCCTTCAGCCTACCTGTGAGCGCCCTCGACAAGATATACGAGATCGTCAAGGCCACGAGAGAGAACCCGGTTCTGGAGATCCCGGCGTCACCCCGCAGCGGCATCTACCTCACCCGGCTCGTCAACAAGTACCTCGACCGCTTCGAAACTGAGGATGCCGCCATCAGGTTCTTCGCCCCCGCTGTCCTCGCCAAGGAGATGAAGGTCCGCGGGGAGGAGGGCAAGACGGTGTCGAAGGTCGTCGACGAGATAATAAAGAAGGTTCTGGGCTGAGATGTCCGCCTCCTCTCTGGAGTACCCCTTCCACTACGCGAACTACTTCATACCAGAGTTCATAGAGAGGATGCGGAAGAGCAGAGAGGTAATCGAGAAGCCGAGCCCCCGGCAGAGCATAAACATGGGGAAGATCCTTCTCCCCGGCTTCATGAGGAACGGCTGCCTTACGTTCAGCGACCTGCTCCGGGCCGCCGTCATCACTAGCCAGGTGGATAACCAGAAGATGGCGGAGAAGATCGCCCTCGACATACTCACGAACATCAACGAGTTCGAGGAGGAACCCGAGGACGACATGGACGCTGACCAACTCCTCAGCCTCCTCAGCAAGAAGAGCCAGGAAGTCTACGTCACGCCCCACGCCAAGGGGCTGGAGCAGAACATAGTCAACGACAACCCGAGCATAACCGGTCCCGACCAGTTCACCAAGTTCAAGAACAAGCCCGACATCGGGGTGGGCCCCGGCGAGGACAGGATAATCAAGTTCGGCGCCAAGACCTTCAAGGAGGAACGTGACGAGAAGATGAGGAAGCTCCTCGCCTACCTCCTAAAGGAGAAGCTCCTGAAGCTCGGCCGCGAGCTCGAGAGGAAGGACGACTGGAGCAGGATAGCCTCCGTCCGCCCCTTCCAGCCAGGCGAGGACACTGACTCCATCGACGAGGACCGGAGCCTCGAGAACATCATCGACCTCGGCAGGAAGATCGACGAGGTCAGGCCCGATGACTTCATGATGCTCAAGAGGAAGAAGAAGAACAGGAGCATCGTATACATCCAAGACATCAGCAACACGATGTTCTACGACTTCGAGGGCATAAACTCGGTCAACTACAGCATACTGAGCCTCATCCCTCTCATGTGGGGGTTGCGCAACGACAAGTGGAGCCTCATACTCTACGAAAGTAACAGCCATATAATCAAGGAATTGAGCGACGAGATGGACCTCGAGCCCATTCTAGAGCAGTTGCTCGACATGATCACGATGACGACGACCCAGATGGAGTTCAGGTTCAGGGGCACTGTCGACGGCTCAACCTGGGGCGGCACAGTCCCGAACAAGAGCATACAGTGGGCCTACGACCAACTGACTGAAGCCTCTGAGCGAAGCGACCGGATCTGCTTCTACTTCAGCGACTTCGTCCTCACCGATCCCACTAAGGACGATGAGGAGAACAGGAAGAATTATGAAGTGATCCGCAACATGCTCAACGACGGTATCAGGGTCTTCGCTGGGATAAGCCCCCTCGCCCACAAGGAAATATTCAGACCATACACGGCAACGGCTATCGACAAGCTGAGGAAGATGGGAGTACCAATGGCTGACACTTACGTCCCTAGCGAATTTTTAGAAAAGGCACATGCCTTCCTTGACGAGGTTTAGTATCTAATCCTCGCTTAATCTGAGAACAATTATTTTCATTCGCCGCCCTGTCACCGGCAATGTTGCTCTCTGTTGATGTAAATAACTATTTCTTTGTTTTTAGTTGTTAGAGGGTTACCCTCGGATTGCAGCGAAATGACATTCTATTTGCTAGGGCTTCGAGGATATTACGCAGGCGAATCCACCGAGTTGGCTCAGTCTAGGCGACGCAGCGTTAGTTGGTTTCAGAATGGTGACGGAGGCGCCTAGGTTTCTTGAGATCTGCATTAGGCTCTGGAATCGCCGGTTTCTCCTGTTTCTGAGGTCAAACTCCTCGGTTAAAATAATCGCGATGGGCTTCCTCTCGGCATTTAGAGCGGTGGAGAGTTCCTCTACGGTGTAGAGCACGTTGTTCTCTTTTAGTGCCCTTTCAAGGAGGTTGAGTAGTTTTTCGCCAGCCTCTTCCGAGGCTTCTTGCACTGTTTCTTGGATTTTGTTTGTCCTGATGAGTTGTGTCACTTCGCTTGCTGTCCCGGCTTTTCCGGCTAACTGCCTGATCGTGGTTCTATCCTTTAGCCACCTGTGGCGTTTTGTGATGTGCTCCATGAGCCTGGGGGTGTTCTGGGTTCTATCCTCAGATGCAATGATTACCCCTGTGAATCCCTCGGGTAGCAGGCTCCTGATGGCCTCTATTATGTTCTCGTGGAACTTGTAGGTGGATTTTTCGTCAACCCCACTTCTCTGGATGACTTTCGAAGACTTCACCGACTCGCTGTAGATGGTCCAGAAGTGCGCCGCTTCATTATCGAGACCGATGAGTATCGCGGTCGGATATCCGCGTCGGCCTCGCTTCGACATCTCTATTCCCTCGGTTTGTATCCGGTGAGGCGTTTGTGGTTGCCGCAGAATATCTTCTCAATTCCCTCGTCGTTGACGAGGCCGTCCTTCTTGAGGCTCTTGAGGGCGTTGAACTGCTCCTCGAGGATGTTATAGCGGAAGCCTCGAGGGAAGAAAGTGGAGTCGGTGCCGAAGAGTATCTTGTCTGGGCCGCCGGCGCGTAAGGCGTGGCGAAAGACGTCCTTGACGCTGAGGTCCTCGGGGAGGTACTTGTACCAGATGTTGCTGCCGCTGCTGTCCATGTAGACGTTGTCGGCCTGGTACTGCATGAGGAGGACCTCGCGGAAGAAGCCGGCACCGAAGTGGGCGATGATGAAGCTCGTATCTGGGAAATCGCGGGCGGGTATCTGTATGTCTATGGGATTGCCACTGCGGAGGTCCGCGTCTCCACCTATGCTGACGCCGAAGTGGCAGAAGACGACCATTTTCTGTTTCTGCACCTCCTCGTATATTGGGTATAGCTGCTCGCTATAGACGTGGATGTCCCTCCAGGTTGATGGGTAGAGCTTGATCCCGTAGAAACCGTCCTTAGCCGCTTGCCTTATCTTCTTTGGCGCCTCTGGGTCGTTGGGCTGGACATTGAGGTAGCCTAGAAAGTAACCCGGGTACCTCTTCCGTGTCTCGAGGAACTCGTCGTACGTCTCGGGGCCGATCATGAAGCCCACGCTGCTGACGCCGTATCGGTCGAGCTCGTCGTGCCACTTCTGGGCCGCGTCGAAGTTCTCGTCTGGTACCTCGATCGTCTTCATGTCTGTCCGTGTCTGCGTCCTTTTCGTGAAGCTGGCCATGCTGCGTCCACGCTGGCTCCATGCCTTGACGGATCCCGCCGTCATGAAGTGCGCGTGCGCGTCGATGACCTCTATGCCAAGCCTTGACTTCAAGCCATCATGCTCCGATTAGGATGCTTAGTTCTGGTGCGTGGATATCAAGCTTCTCGAATTTCGGGGCGCGGTAAGGTTGAAGAGTCTCTTAGTCGTGGATACCTTCATGGTCTCCCTAAGTCCAAAGAAGGCGAGTAGGGCCCCGGCGTCGACGATCTACGCGGTCGAGGGCGCCAAGGGGAACGACGGGTCACTAAGCACGTTGCTTGAACTGATGGGCAGCGACGGTCTCAAGTTCTACATGTCTAAATCGAAGGGTTTACTGAAGGGCCCATCCGGCCTGATCGCCTCCGACGACATCGTCATCTTGAAGGTGAATAGTCAGTGGGACGAGTGTGGGATGACGAACACCGACCTCATCAAGGCCCTCGCCGCAGCTGTGCTCGCCCACCCGGACGGGTTCGGGGGCGAAGTCATCATCGCGGACAACGGGCAGGGGCAGTATGGTAGCTCCGGTTGCGGTGGAAACCTCGACTACGCCGTCAACAACGCCGAGGACAGGGGGCAGTCGGTGAAGCACGTCGCCGACACTTTCAGGAGCGCGGGGCGGGTCTCGACCTACCTCTGGGACATGATCACCGAGAACGAGGTGGGTGAGTACTCTGAAGGGGATGACGATGATGGTTATATTATCACCAAGACCGCGGACCCCCTCACCGGCGTGCTGCCCAGTTACCCAAAATTCAAGACTGCCCATGGCACACGCATTAGCTTCAAGAAGGGTGTCTGGGACGGGGCGAAGAAAGCCTACGACGAGGCTCGCCTAAAGATCTTGAACACGCCTGTGCTCAAGTCCCACTTCATCTTCGGGGTCACCGGCGCCGTCAAGCACTACATGGGTGTGCCGAGTGACAAACTGACATCTGCCAAGGGATACAGGACACACCCGACCGTCGGGAAGGGGGGGATGGGCACGCTTATGGCTGAGACGCGTGTTCCGACACTCAACGTAATCGACGCAATTCATGTGAACTGCAAACCCGGTACAGGTCCTATGACGCCGTTCAAGGGTGCAACCTACGCTGGTGTAATCGCCGCGAGTACGGACCCAGTCGCTATCGATTACTGGGCCTCGAAGAACATCCTCTGCAAACTGGGTAAAGAGGTCTATAAAACGGATGTCTCTTTTTTCGACCCGGACAACAAAACGGCGGGCTGCTTCGGTGACTGGCTAAGGCTCGCTGCGGCGGAGTTGAACGACTCCGGGCACCCATTCACGTACGACGAGAAGCGGATAGCCGTGAATGTGGCGGGGAAGGCCTTCTAGAGCCTTTCCGCTATCTCAGGGATCGTCAGTACTTCGCTGAGCCTCTTTATCGTGTAGTCGGGGGTTACTCCCTCTGCATCGGGCTCCCTGACCCTTACCCACACCGCCTTCATCCCAGCGGCCTTAGCCCCGGCGATGTCCGTCCTAAGCAGGTCACCGATGTGCATGGCTTCGCCCGCATTGACGCCGAGCCCTTTCAACGCCGAGTCGAATGCCTCTCTCCGCGGTTTGCATATCCCAGTCTCGTCAGAGAAGATCGTGGTCGTGAAGTACCTCAGAATGCCGTCCTCGTCGAGGAGCTTCTTGATCTTTTCCCCCGAGGTGACTCCAAGTGTCGCTTATTATACCCCGCTTGAAGCGTGTAGATAACCTGGCAACAGTTTCCGCTGCGCTGTCTGTGAGGGGTGGCGTCTCATCGAGAATTATATCACCAAACTTTTCCATGACAGCCTTCTTGAGGGCCGGGCTCAATGTTGCCCTGACATCCCTTAGGATGCCGTCTATGCGCTCGGTGAGCGGGTAGTGGCAGTACTCTTTGGACCAGAGCTGGTCGTGTTTCCTCTGGGCGGAGGTATATGCCCTCTCCAAAGTCCTCCTCGTAGACCTGCTGCCCCTCGATGCCGAGTGCCTCGGTGAGGATTGTTAGCCTTGCCTTGGTGAAGCTCTTCTCGACGAGGAGGGTGTTCCAGAGGTCGAAGGGTTATTGCCCTGATCATTTCGCCCTAGGTGATGCGGGTCTGCCTGCTAGATAAGCGGATTCCTCAATAGCCGTGTGGGCAGGGTAGGACCTCGTCGTATCCCTGTGGGTAGTTCTTGACAGCGCTGTGGACGGGGCATCTAGAGCGGTAGTAGGGTAGCTCCCCCCTCCAACCAGGCTGATGAGGAAGCCGAGGAACTCGGCGTCGCTGCGCCTGTGCTTGAGTATCTCGGGGATAGATGGTTACTGGAGTATCTCCTTGATGGGTTCTTTCTCCTCGACCCTGCTCAAGATACCACTTATTCGTAATAGTGGTTGAAGGTAAACGGTATTAACGGTGTTTGTCGCGACTTGGTACAGTTTTTGGTGCGACCGCCGGGATTTGAACCCGGGTTACTGGCTTGGAAGGCCAGAATCCTAACCACTAGACTACAGTCGCCCGGGAATTGTGTTATGTGGGTCGTTAAAATGCTTAGCCCTCGACGGGGATGAGTATCTCGGTTGTCCAGACTTCCTGGGCGTCCTCGTCGATGAAGCTGCCTTCGCTGAGACCGAAGGTGTCGGGTTGGTAGACTGCCTCCATGTGGCAGAAGTGGTGTGTAGCGGGCTTTAGGCCGCGCTGCTGCAGGTGTTTCTGGAGTTCCTCGTAGTAGTACTCGAATGGGTGGTTAGCGCCACTGTAGACTATGAAGCCGGCCCTGAGTTCGGGTAGTTTCTTGGTCTTGAGGCCAGGGACGTCCTTGTCGACGGGGACGAGTACATCCCTTCTGCAGCCCTGTTTGTCCTTTGGGTCGTAGTAGATGATCATGGTTGGGTCGCTGACCCTCGCACCCTTCTCGTGGGCCTCGGCGTTGAGTTTGGCGAAGGCCTCGGCCTCGTTTTCGCCGGGTTTGAGTTCGTGGTAGGCGACGAGCTGGTTGGTGAGGGTTTTGACGCCTATCTTTACTATCATTGTGGGTGGCTACATCCGCGGCGGCTTAAAACCTTTAGGCGTAGAGGTTTATCGGCTTCTCCCGTCGGCTCAGGAGGACGATGTTGCTCTCGTACTGCTCGTCTATGGCGGAGTAGCCGGTCTCCTCCGAGAGCTTGCCTGCGAATGCCTTGATCTGTTCGAAGTTTGCCATCTCATCGTAGGCGAAGCGTTGGCGGGCGAATCCGACGCTCATGGCGCCCTTGGGCTCGATGTAGGTTGGCTCGGCTCTGAGGGTGAGTTTGGCGTAGCCGCGTACGTTGTTCATGTTGAGCTTGGGGACGAGTGTCTGGCGGATGACGGTTGGGCAGCGGAAGCTGTGGAGGAGGTCGAGGGTCTCCATCACCTTTCCCCACGCGTCGGGGACCATGGGGCGACACGTGGCAGCGTAGGTCTCCTCGTCGGGGGCGCAGAGGCTGACGTATAATTGGCTGGGCTCGGTGCCGAGGCTTCTTAATGCCTCGGGGTCGGTGCCGTTTGTGACTATGAAGACGGTGCGGAAGCCGTGATTCTTGAAGCTCTGAACGAGGTCACCGAGGCCATCGTATAGTGTGGGCTCCCCCTCAAGGCTTATGGCGGCGTGGACGGGGTCGAGCGCCTCCTTTAGGAATTTTTCGGAGACCTTGGGGTTTCCGCCCCAACCGTAGATGAGCTTACGGTGGGCCGCGATGGCTCCCTCGACGATTTCGTCGGGGTCATCTCCCCCCTTTATGGGCTGGGTCTGCTCCCATCCGACGCCGAGTGTCTCCGGTGTGGCGCGCCAACAGAAAACGCAGCTCTGCGTGCAGTGGCCGAGGCTCGGCGTCATCTGTAGGCATCGATGTGTGGGGACGCCGTAGAACCTCTGCTTGTAGCAGTGCTCCACCCCGCCTGTGCGGAGGGCCTTCCCAACCCAGGTGCAGGTCTTCACCGCGCTGTGGTCCCCCACGAGCCTGTAGCGCTGCCTCACGTACCGTGACCGAAGCTCCCCGGGAACGCTCACAAGCCTAGACTCGGGTGAGGCTGCTTATATCCGAGTCGAAACAGGCTTGAAGCCATGAAATCGAGAGCGAAAGCCTTCAGGAGGCTCCTCGAGGGGGAGAAACTGTTCATGAGGCCGTGCGCCTACGACGCTTTATCGGCGGTGCTCATAGAGCAGGTGGGCTTCGAGGTCATCGGCACGACGGGGTACGGGATCGCCGCGTCCCTCGTGGGGCAGCCGGACATCGGCCTAGTCGGCTACGCAGAGATGCTTGAGAGGAGCAGAACGATAGTAAACGCCGTAGGGTTGCCTGTTGATGTCGACGTTGACACGGGCTACGGCAACGCGATGAACGTCTACTGGACTGTGCAAAACTTCTCACGGGTCGGCGCTGCCGGTGTGAGGGTCGAGGATCAGGAGTGGCCTAAGCGTTGCGGCCACATGGCTGGGAAGAGTATAGTCTCCGGCGACGAGATGCGGGGGAAGATCAGGGCAGCCGTGAAGGCGCGCGACGAGGAGGACTCGGACATGGTCATAGGGGCGAGGACTGACGCCCGATCCATCGCCAGCTTCGAGGAGACGGTGAAGCGGGCCGAGTCATACGCTGAGGCGGGGGCTGACTACGTCTACGTCGAGGCTCCGCAGAGCCTAGACGAGGTTGAAAAGCTGGTGAAGAGGATACCGGCGCCTCTCGCTTTCAACATCATCCCCGGTGGCAAAACGCCACCGTTCAAGATCGAGGAACTTGAGGCACGTGGAGTGAGGTACCTAAGTATACCCATGACCTGCCTCTACCCCGCTGCAAAGGCGATGCAGGCGGCCCTAAAGGAGCTGAGGACGACTCATGACCTCGAGAAGATCGCGTCCATGGGCGTTAGCTGGGCTGAGTTCAACGAGATAGTCGGCCACACGCGGTGGAGGAGGCTGGAGCTGGAGAACCTCAGCGAGGCGGAGCTTAAGATAAAGTACGGATCCTCAGACCTCGAAGAAATAACGCGGAAGGAGACCGAGGCCGCGAAGAAGTGGAAGAAGTAGACTACTTAGCCTTCACCAGCAGGGCGGAGCCGAGGCATAGGGCGGCGAACAGCGCCATCGAGAGGATGCTCAACGAGTAGGAGCCCGTCGAGTCGAGAATCACACCGGCGAGGGGCTGCGTCGCGGCTATCCCTATGTTCCCGCATATACCGAGTACGGCGAAGCCTATGCCCGCCTTGCTCGGCCCGAGTATCTCCGATGGCAATGTCTGAATGTTCCCGGGCATCATCGCGGAGACTAGACCGATGGCAACTATGCCCCCGATCAAAATGATTCCAGATGAGTACGCGGCGGCCACCTCGGTGAGGCAGAGGAGGGCGGCCCCCGCCACAATGAACACCTTCCTCTTACCGATCCTATCCGACAACGTCCCGTAGATCGGGACGGCGAAGAGGGATATCCAGCTCAGCAGGCTGGCGTAGAAGCTCGCCTCCACCGGTGTGAAGCCCTTGTAGGTGGTCAGCAGCGTTGGGGCCCATGTGTTAAAGGAGAGAATGGCCCCATTGAAGAATAGCCAGATTATCCCCACCTTCCACACCTCGGCGTTCTTAAATGAGGATAAGCCGCTGAATCCGCCTCCTCGGGTCGACATCGGGCCATCCCTGACTATAAGTACGTAGACGGCTGTGGCGACGACCCCGATGGCGAGGCTCACGTAGAACGCGGAGCGCCACCCGTAGGTCACTGCGAGTGTCCCCGCCGTCGGGAAGGCGACTATTGTAGCGATCGGCATACTGACGGTGAAGACCCCCATTGCCTTGCCGAGCTCCGCCCTGTTGAACCACTGGGGCACGATTGCAGGCGTCACTATGAGTATCAGGGAGCCGCCGATTCCGAGGATGAGCCTTGCAATTAGTAGCGCAGTGAAGGAGTCCGCCGTAGCCGTAAGCAGGGAGCTTATCACCACGCAGACGAGGGCGACGCCGCCCGTGACCCGGGCTCCGTACCTCTCCATGGCGATGCTTACGGGGATACTGAGGATGATCCCCGGGAGGAGGACGAACGACATCAAGAGCCCCGCCTCCGCGTTGCTGACGCTGAACTCTTGCACGATCGAAGTCATCAGCGGCGGCACCACCTGGAGCCCGAAGGCGTAGGCCACGTAGGCGAGGAGAGAAGCTAGGAGCATTGCCCACTTGAGGCGCTGGGATACCGCGCCGGCGGCACCATCGACCATGACCCTACCAAATGCGCGTCAAAAATTAGAACCCTTCTAAGGGGGGTGGGGTCAAAAGCCGTAGATTTTCCCGTACTTCTTGGCGAGGTAGGCGATGAAGGGCTTCACGGTGAGGTTCTCGCCGGTGACCTCCTTGACGAGGTCGGCTGGGTCGTAGAGGTTGCCTTTCTGGTGGACGTTCTCCACGAGCCACCCCTTTACGGGCTGAAAGTTACCCTTCCTCAGCTCCTTCTTCCAAGGGGGGACGTCCCTCCTGAGCTTCTTCAGGAACATTCCGCCGTAGATGTTACCGAGGGCGTAGCTGGGGAAGTAGCCATAGAGGCCGCTCGCCCAGTGGGTGTCCTGCATCACGCCCTCTGAGTCGTTCTCGATCTCTACGCCAAGGTACTTGTCGTACTTCTCGTTCCACGCGCGGGGTAGCTCATTGACCTTAAGCTTGCCCGAGAAGATGTCCCTTTCCATCTCGAAGCGTATGATTATATGGAGCCCATAGGTGACCTCGTCGGCCTCGATCCTGATCTTGCTCGACTCGACCGTGTTCACGGCGGCGACGAAGTCGGCGAGCTTGACCCCCGTGAGGGGCTTCCCGACGATCTTCTTGAGCCGTGGGAGCATGTAGCTGAGGAACTCTGGGCTGTGGCCCACCATGTTCTCCACGAATCTGCTCTGGCTCTCATGTATGCCGAAGCTGGAGGCTCCGCCTACGGGCTGGTACATCCACGCCTGTGGGAGGTTCTGCTCGTAGAGGGCATGTCCTCCCTCATGCATCACGCTGTAGAGACTCGAAGGCCACCTGTCCTCGTAGTAGTGGGTGGTTATGCGGACATCATCGTAGTAGCCGGTTGTGAATGGGTGCTCCGTCTCGTCGAGGCGTCCTCCCGCGTTGGGGCCCTTCGTGTCGTAGCCAATGAACTCCATCGCGGCGTCGCTAATCTTCTTCTGCACCTCTATCGGGACGGGGCGGCTCAGTATCGAGGTATCTGGCTTGTAGCCGGACTTCTCCACCTTCTTCATGACATCGATGAGGCCCAACCGCATACCGTCGAAGGTCTTAGTGATCTTGTCGGCGGTCATCTTCGACTCGAAGGAGTCGAGGAGGGCGTCGTAGGGGGTCTTCGTCCCCTTGACCTCCATGAGTATATCCGCGGCCTTCTGGCGGAGCTCGATCATCTTCTTCAGATCGGGCCGGAACATCTTGTAGTCCTTCGCGACCTTCGCCTTCTTCCAGACCCCGACGGCTATCGTCTGCTGCTTCGCCGTCTCGAAGACCAGCTCCTCGGGGAGCTTCGTCGCCTCGTCATACGCCTTGCGGGCGAGGTAGACGTTGCGCCTCTGGACCTGGTCCACGTCGACGTAACCGGGGTCCTTCTCGATGGACTCAATGGTCTTCCCGACTCGCGGGTCGGTGAGCATCTTGTGGCCCGTGAGCTCGAGTTGGGCTACCTGCTGACTTCGGAGGTTCAATGCCTTGGGGGGCATCTTAGTCTCCATGTCCCAGCTGACGAGAGCCGTGGTCGAGTTTAGGATGGCGAGTTCCTTCGACTCGGAGAGGAGCTCGTCGTAAGCCTTTTGCAGGTTCGTATTCATAATGTGATATTTCTTGCCTGAGGCTTTATCCTTTTTCAAAAAAAGGTGCTACTTGATGAGGTAGTCGTCGAGGTGGTCCTTGGCTTTCTCCCTCTTCTCCTGGAAGTCGACGAGGAAAATTTTCACCATCTTGGCGAGGCGCGCCTTGCAGTCGCCACAGACGAGGGCGCCGGCGCGGCACTCCGTCTCTATCTCCGCCAGCTTCTTGTCCTCCTCCTCGAATAGGTAGTAGTAGTAGGCGTAGATGTTGCAGGCCTCTGGGCGTCCTCCGCGCTCCCTCTGGAGCTTTATCGTCTCCCTGCCCCCCGTGTAGGCGGCCATGACCTTCTTCGCCGCGGCCTCGGGCTTATCCGTGGTGAAGATAGCCGACTCCGGCTGGCTGGCGCTCATCTTGCCTCCCTGAGTGAGAGGCGGGAGGAACTTGTTGTGTATCTGCGTCGGCTTAGTGTAGCCCATCTTCTCCGCGATGTCGCGGGTCATGCGCCAGTATGGGTCCTGGTCGATGGCCGCCGGGATCAGGCACGCCACGTTGCGCCCCTCGCGGTAGCTCTGCAGGAAGCACGTCATCGCCTGAAGGGCTGGGTACCAAGTGAGGCCGATGTTGTCGGAGTCGGTGAAACCAAAGACAGCCTTCACCGTGCTCATGGTTATCCTCTTCGACACCTGGAGGCCCAGCTTGTAGATGTGCCCGATGTGGTCGGTGTCGCTGAAGATGTGTGTCAGCTCAGGCTGCACACCGCAGGCGATGACATCCAAGGCATTCTCGTAGGAGTAGGCGATGGTCTCGTCGAGTGTCAGGTCCTCCCTGTGCAGGAACTTCTCGTCGTCGGTCATCTGGAAGTAGAGTTTGGCGTTGTACGCCTTCTGGAGGTAGGCGCAGAAGAACCATGGCAGCAGGTGGCCTAGGTGGACGCCGCCTGAGGGGCCGCGGCCCGTGTAAAGGCCGACTGGGCGCCCCGCGTCGTGCTCGTTCAGCCACCAGTCTAGGTCCCTGTGGCTGAAGTATACGTCTCGGCGGAGCTGCATGTGCATGAAGCCCGCTTGTTTGGCGATCCGCTCCTTTAGCTCCTCCGTGAGTGGCTGGGTGCCGAAGCGCTCGATGAGCTTGTTGTAGTCTATGTCACCCTTGACCTCCCACGGGGTCACGACCATGTTGCCGTTCTTGTTGTCTGCGCTCAATTTCTCTGCCTCCTGCCGGTGGCGGCGTATGGGCTATCCCTGCAGCTCGCCCGGTTTAGAAGCTTTCTAGGAGCTAAGGGTTGTGTGACCTCGGCTAGGCTGAAACCCAGTCCAGTTGATACACGACCATCTCAGTCCCAGCCCACTAATGGTTTAGATTGGATAAAAAGGTTGTTGACTAGGCTATCCTCTTCGTCATGATGAGGGCGTCTATGTAGGAACCCTCGTACTTTATGGCATCGGGGATTTTTCCCGTGATATCGTAGCCGAGCTTCTCGTAGGTGTGTATGGCGCGTGCGTTGTTCTCGAAGACCTCCAGATCGACAACCTCGACGCCGAGGCGGCTAACCTGCCTCTCGGCCTCGAGCATCATCTCCTGCCCTATGCCCTGGTCCCTGTAGCCGTCGAGGAGGCTTATGCCGAGGGTGCCGAGGTGGCTTGAGTAGCCCCTCTTCGGCGTTATCTCGCAACTCCCCACCATCCGCCGATCGACCTCGGCGACGACGGCGACCATCTTATCCTTCTCAACGTTGCCGAGGAGGTTGCCGATCCAGGTGATCTCTGAGTCGCGTGTCTGCATCTCGTTCATCAGGATCATGGCCTTCTCCTCGACGAGGCTGTTGATGAAGTGAAGCATGTCGTCGAGGTCGGCCCACTTGGGGGCGCGAAGGGTAACTTTTCTGCCGTCGCGCGCCTTGAAGCTCCGGTAGACGGTCCCTTCCTTCATGGCTTACCAGCTCTGATTATGTTCGGAGTTGATTAAAAATTACTTGATTATGTCGAGGAGGGCCTGCTCGAGTGTCTTGCCCGGCGGCGGGTTCTCGATGATCTCCCCGACTCTTTCCCCCTTCTTGTCTACGACTACGATGTGTGGTATCTTTACGACTCCGAACTCCTCCACCTCAGGCGCACACGGTGGGATCGCCCACCTCCGGGTGTTACTCTTCGCGTCCCTCATCATATGACCGAAGACCCTCACGCTGAGCCCCGTCGCCTCGGCGAGCATGTCGAGGACTGGGACGTTTCTCATGCAGTCTGGGCACCACTCCGCGCTGAAGGCGACAAGGGTGTAGTCCTTCGCCTTCTTCTTCAGCTCCTTCACGACTGCTGTGTCGAGCTTGTACTCGGCGCGCCTCTTATCGAAGCCGTCCTTCGCCTTGCTAGGAGCGGAGACGTAGTCGTGGACGGCCTCCGAGTTCTTTCTGATTTTTGATAAGTCGCAATTCAACTGGATTCAGGGGATGGGTTGTTTCTGTGGTTTAAAGAGGTTTAGCGGTCTACGCGGCAAGTTGCGGCATCATCAGCACGCCCTCGTCCTCGTGCCCTTTGACCCTAAGGTCCTCGAGCGGCACGCCAGCCCTTTTCCTGCTCCTGAAGACGCTTACTTCGCTGAAGCCTGACTTCTCTAGTAGGTCGAGCGCCTCGGGGATGTTGAAGCCGAGTGTCTTCGGTATATGTGTGTCGCTCCCGACGGTTATCGTCCTGACGCCCGCCTTGCGCGCCTCCCTGACGAAGTCGTTGACTGGGAAGAATGTGCCCGAGCCGTGGCGCGTGCTGCTCGTGTTTATCTCGAACCCTATGTTGTAGCTGGCGAGCCTGTCGAAGGAGTTGTAGATCGTCGGAGTGAAGTCCTCAAAGGTTAGGATCGGGTAGCCCAGCGATGGCAGGTACTTCTTGAAGTAGTCCGGGTGAGCCATCACGTCGAAGAGGCCGCTCTCGATCGCTTGGTTCCACACTCCGAGGTACTCGTTTATCGACTCCCGCAGCGGCCTCCCGCTGAAGAACTGCATCGCCTCTCCCCTGCTTGCTATGCTGAGCCCGTGTACGTGGTGGACGCTCCCGAGTATAAAGTCGAAGGGGTACTCCGTCAGAACTCTCTCGATGTTGCGCTCCTCCTCGGGGAAGTAGTCAACCTCGAGGCCTGCCCTCAGGGTCACGTCGGTGCCCTCCTGGGCGTCGAGTATCTCGTTGAGGTACTCGGGTATCTCTTCTGGCTGTATGCCGAAGCCGTGATCTATCCCACCCGTTATCATGTGGGTTGTGAACGTGACCTCGTCTATTCTCCTCGCCTCGGCGGTCTTTACAACTTCCCTTATGGACATCGCAGCTGCGTCTGAACTATGTCTCTCATGGACGTGGTAATCAAATGCTCTCTTATATTCGCTCATCTTCTTTTCTTGATACGACACTCACCGCCCTAAGCTATATTGTAATCTTATTTATTATATAGATGAATCGTATATTATATAGAGAGTTTATCGAAGGACGAGCCGCTTTCCCGTCGAGGCATAGGTCAGAGACTCGCGATGTAGCTGGCGTGGTCCGCGACTCTCTCGAGGTACCTTACGGTGAGGGTGTATTCTATCATAGTCTTCAGGTCCGCCTGTGCCTTCTGTAAGTCCGCGGAGTCATCTTTTGTGCATTAGCAAGCTGCTTTGTGAGATTATCTATCTGCGCGTTGTAGCTTATGGGCCAGCTGCGAAGTAACCGACCGCGGCACTGACCACTAATCCGATTAGGATAAAGGCTGTGAACCTTGAACTATTATTCATTTTCCTTATTCTCCTCGGCCTAATCCACTCATGGAGCGAATTATATAGCTTATCTACGAAATATATAGACAAATCATAGAAATATTTTTATTATTGTTTCTATAATGATTAATATAAAAAGAGAGTGACCCTATATCGTGTCAAGCAAAAAAACCGGAGGAAAGAAGCGCTTGTCCGGTAACGATCAGATGGAAGAGCTAAGAAAGATACAGGTGACGGGCGGTTCTACCTACATAATCTCCCTCCCGAAGAACTGGGTTGACCAGATGGGCCTCAAGAGAGGCAGCGTCGTAAGCATGAGCCAACGCGAAGACAGATCGCTGACCATTCAGCCTAAAGGCCTTGTCTCACCCGAGAGGGTCAAGAAGGTCATAATCACAATCAACCAAGGGGATAAACCGGAGAGCGTAGTCCGCCGCCTCGTCTCATCCTACCTAGTCGGCTACAACATCATAGAGATCCGCTCCACTGAGAAGAGGATAGACCTTGAGACCCGCTTCGAGATCAAGGACTTCGTTCGCAAGAAGCTTGTCGGCACCGAGATACTTAGCGACTTACCCAATGAGTTAACACTCCAGATACTCCTCAGCTACGCTGAACTATCAGTGAAGGATGCTCTCCGCCGTATGGCTATAATCGCCGCGTCCATGCATAGGGACGCCGTTCAGACTCTCAGCACCGACAACCCTCGCATAGCAAAAGAAGTAGTGAATATGGACGACGAGGTTGATCGCTTCAGCTTCTACGTGATAAGGCTTCTGAATGTGGCAATAATGGACGCCCATGTTCTGAAGGACAGCGGGATAGCCACTCCCCGGCAGTGCCTGAGTTATCGTCTCATCACGAAGTCGGTTGAGCGCATGGCGGACCACGCGACGAACATCGCGGAGAACCGCCTTGCCCTGCACCTCGTGCCAATAAACGACGACATCCTCAAAGAGCTGAACCGGATCAGCCAATCCGCCCTCAAAGTGTTCGAGGACGCGATGGAGGCCCTCTTCGATGAGGAGTACGCGGAGGCGGATGGAGTTATGGAGGCCGCGGAGGAGACCCGAGGCATGGAGGACGAGGTCATACACAAGATCGTGAAGCTTGCCCCCGTCGAGGATGTTCCACAGCTCAGGCTCATCGTGGAGAGCATCGTGAGGACTGCGGAGTATGGTGCCGACATAGCCGAGACCGTCCTGAACATGGCGGTGAGCGCCGCGGTAACCGAAGCCTAACCAATATATTTTCTTATTTCAATATATATTACATCAATCAGATATATAGCATGCTAACTTTTCCCACTATAGCGAGGGAAAAGAGATGAGCATTATCGAGATAATGTGGTACAGGGAAGCAGTGGCGAGTCGCGAAACCATCGACGAGAAGGACCTCCAGCAGGCCGAGAAGGAAAAGCGGCTAAAGGAGTCCCGAAAGGAGAAGGGAACCGCTCCCAAGTGAGTCATTCCATGCCATTTTTTTACATCCTATCAACCTACTTCGTCCTACCCACATCGTTTTTAAGCACAGCCGCCACCCGCGTATTACGCGGGATCGTGGTCTAGCTTGGCTAGGATACGTGGTTCGGGACCACGTGATCCCCGGTTCAAATCCGGGCGGTCCCACCATCTCCCAATCGGGCTCAATTATAATGAGCCATAGACCTGATCACATGGCCGTCGTGGTCAAAAATGAAGACCTCCGCCGCTTTCTTGTCCCGGGTCACGTTATGGTAATAAATGACGAGACTATCGGCGCCGATCAACACCTCAATTAACTCGAATCTTAGATCAGGTGACTGGGTAAGCGACTTCTCCCAGTACCTACGGATGTTATTTTTACCTTTCAACATCCCAGAGGGCTCATTCATCATCTGGACGATTCTGGGGCTGGACATCTCGAAGTCGTTGGAGTAGTGGGAGAGAATCCGGTTGAGATCATGGGCGTTCCAGGAATCGATCCACTCCTTAGCAAATTCCATCGCTCTATCCTTTGTAATCATTGGGTCCCCATGAGCTCTGGTCTCATCGAAAATCAAACTATCGATATATTCTGGATGATCCCGAAACTATTCCTTGGGCTCGTAAGTGTTATACCCGCCCTACCCAGCCACATAACCGATAATTATGATTCTCCTACCCGAAGAGGACAAGAAGCTACTCAGGAAAATGGAGGCGGAGGTCTCCAAGGAGACCCTAGGCGCCAACTTCGACGAGCTCATGCAGTACCCGCCACTCCACTCGGGGAGCCCCGAGGAGGAGAAGGCGATACAGGTCCTACGCAGGAAGCTTGAGGAGTACGGGCTCGAGCCCAAGGTGCTCCGCTACGAGGCCTACGTCACAGACCCGAAGACGGCGAAGTTGACGGTGACGGCACCGCAGGTCATGGAGGTCCAGACGACGCCCTACAGGCAGGCTGGCTCAACCTCGCCGGAGGGTTTCGAGGCAGATGTCATCTACGTGCCCCCGGACATGATCGGGTTCCAGGAGTGCCGGGGTAAAATCGTGCTCTGCGAGCAGAAGACGAGCGGCGACTGGATGGGGCTGCAGGGCAAGCTGCTCCTCACACTGCAGGATATGGGCGTCGCCGGGCTCATAGTCATCGAGCAGGACGACTACATGCCGAGCGTCTGCCACCAGAGGGCAGACTTCTCCGTCTCGGGCAACCCGACCCCCGACAATTTCCACCTCATACCCACGATTCCCGCCATACTCCACGTCTCGAACAGGGACGGGGCAAAGCTGCGCAAGATGGCGCAGGGAGGCGGCATGAGGGCGCACATCGTTAGCTTCGCTGAGACCCGTTGGAAGAAGCTTCCCCTCCTCGTAACCGAGATCAAGGGCGGGAAGGAGCCGGACAGGTTCGTGCTCGTCAACGGTCACGTCGACACGCCCCCATACTGTATGGGCGCAACCGACAACATAAGCGGCGACACCGCCATTCTCGAGGTCGCCCGAATCCTCAACAAGCACAAGGAGAAGCTCCGCAGGAGCGTCAGGATCGCCTACTGGACGGGGCACGAGATCGGTAAGTACGCGGGGTCGACTTACTACAACGACGCCTTCTGGCACGACCTTCGCTACAACTGTGTGGCGAGCTACAACATCGACTCCCCCGGTTGTCAGGGGGCGACGACGGTGCGCGAGGCGCCTTATAGTGAGGTTCTCGAGGCCGTGCTAGAGAGCATCAAGGACGCCACCGGGATAATCGTGGAGCACTATAGGTGGCCCACGAGAGCCGGTGACGGCAGCTTCTGGAGCACCGGGCTCCCACACTTCGGCGTGACCACGAGCCGCCCTAAGGAGACCTACGACCCGCACGTCAACTACTCGGGCGGCGGCTGGTGGTGGCACACCCCCTTCGAGACATACGACAAGATGGACCTCGACATACTCGTAACAGACGTCAAGATAGAGCTCAACCTCATCTGGCGCCTCGCCAACTGCCCCGTCATCCCCTTCGACTACACCACATACGCGAAGAGGATGGTCGAGATACTCGAGGACATGCAGAAGAAGTCGGACAAGATAGTGGACTTCTACAACCTCCACCACCTCATCGCCGAGGCGAAGGAGCTCGTCGAGCTCTCGGAGAGGCTCGAGGAGGCGTCGAAGAAGGTGGCGAAGGGCGGCAGCCAGGCGAAGGTCGAGGAGCTGAACAGGTGCCTCATGTGGGTGGGGCGCCATGTCAACCCCGTCAGCCACAGCGACGCCGACATCGCAAACCAGGTGAGCATGGAGACCTTCGGGGCGCAGCCCTTCCCGAGGATAAGCCAGATCACGGACCTCGCCTCCATGACCCTCCACCAGTCCCCCGAGTTCAAGTTCCTCTACACGAAGCTCGTGAGGGAGAGGAACCTCGTGGAGGACGGCTTCTACCAAGCGAACGAGCTGATCAAGGCGACGCTTGGGAAGCTCTAGCCGGTGTTCCGAGTGGTCCCTTCCCCGTTCCGAGTAGGGCTGATGGTAACCGAGCAGTGTGACGCCGAGTGCGCCCATTGCTGGTTCGAATGCTCACCTGGCAGGGGGGCGACGATGTCTCGCTACGACGCGGAGGACTATATAGACAGGGCGGCACAGACAGGCTCGGTCGAGTGGGTGAGCCTCACGGGGGGCGAGCCGATGCTTCACCCGAGCCTCGTCGAGGGCCTCATCGCATACGCCTCGGGGAGGGGATTGAGGACCGAGCTTGTCACAAACTGCTCGTGGGCCACGTCGCAAGAGAAGGCCGCTGGGACTCTGAAGCGGCTCAGGGACGCCGGCCTAGATGTGCTGAACATGAGCGCCGACGACTTCCACCTGCCCGAGATCCCCTTCGAGAGGGTCCGCAACTGCTACGAGGCCGCGAAGCGGCTTGGGATCAAGATGGTCATCATGACGGCTCTGAAGAGGTCGAGCCGCATCGATCTCGCAGAGGTTTCGCAGCTGCTCGGGGAGGAAGTGGAGAGGCCCGGCCCTGAGCCTCCTCGGGGCTCGGTGATCGGTTTGGAGTCGGGCTTCATCCCCGTGGGCAGGGGGGCGAGTATCCCCTGTACGGAGTGGCACCTCGACGGGTCGCTCCTCACGGGTGGCTGCGAGGCCGTCCTCAGGGACATCGGGGTGAGACCGAATGGCGAGGTGATGCCCTGCTGCTCGGCGTCCGCCACGCTCACCGGCTTCGGCATAGGCAACCTTTCCGAGTGGGAACTCGGTGAATTGCTTGAGGAGGCTTGGAAGAGCGAGGTCTTCAAGGTTCTAAGCGAGAAGGGGCCGATTGGCCTCACTGATACGCGACCAGACGGGATCTATGTGAATAAGTGCCACCTGTGCAGCGAGGTCCTGAAACCGATTCTCGCCCCACTGTAGTGGATCAGTTTGCCTCTGGCTTCCTCAACCCCTCGATTGCTTCGTAGAAATGAGCGGAAGCGCACATCTCCTCTATTTCCCACACTTCGATAGTGGGTGGTTCGATATCATAAGCCTTCGAGAGTTCATGATGCCTGGTTTCTGGGTCGTTAAAAGCCTGGGTAGCCTTTTGCCCCATGTTTCTACTTTCGGAAGCCCGCTATGTATACCTAACCGAATCCTCAGGCGTTCAGTTCCCTGAGGAACCCGACCTTGCCGAGGTAGGTGCCGTCTAGTAGGTAGACCTCGAAGTCGTCCGTCTTTATAGCGTTCCTCCTCAGCATGGGGCCGAGCAGGCTCTGGGGGGCCTCGCCGTTGACGGGTAGGCCGCCGAGGAGATCGTTGAAGGTGGGCATGAGGATCATCTCGGGGGAGCCCATCTCGGCGTCGTATTGCTCGTTGAAGGCGGCGACAGGGTCTCCCTCGAACTTCACGGCGTCCTGCTCTAGGAACGCCTTCGCGAGCCTCACCGGGTCGGCGACCCCCTTCACCCAGGCTCGCTGAACCATCCTGATGCCCAGCGGTGTGCGGAGCAGCACGGTGGGGTGGTTATGCCCCGCGATGAGGCAGTCTGCCTCTAGCGCCTTCGCCTTGGGCCATGCATGGCCGTGGAAGATGGCGATCTTGTAGTCCTCCCCAAGGATTATGCCCTTACTACTGTGTATTTCGACACCTTTCGTGGCGAGGTCCTGTATGTTGCCGTCGTGGTTGCCCCTCGTCACGTCGATCCGGGGCACCTCGGTGAGCAGGACCTCGAACAAGGTTGGAAGTTCCCTCTTCTCCTGGAAGCTTGTCACCGGGACACCGTGCTTAACGTCTCCAGCGATCACGAGCCTGTCGGGCTTGTACTTCTTGCAGAGTGCTAGTAGTTCCCCCTGTATTCTCTCCGTCTGGTAGGGAATGTTCACACCCGCCTTGCTCAGCTCGTACTCCAGCCCGATGTGGAGGTCGGCTACTATGAGTATCCTCTCGCCGATGTCTGCCAGCAGAGCGGGCCATGGGGCGAGCAGTCGAATCAAGGTTCCCTGAAACCCCCTCCGCCGCCGGATTTAAACCGGTTCCTCTCCGCAACGGTCAAAACATGAGGCGCATAGTACACTCTGAACCTGCTTGGTCACAGAGGAACGGCTCATACTGGAGCGCGTGCTTGACGAGGTGCGCACGGAGAAGCAGCTGAGCCGCTCCAACTGGGAGAGGCTCCGGGGGACCTTCGGCTACCGCTTCGACAGGGCTTGGAGGCTCGTGCAGGAGAAACGAGTTAAGAGGTACACGTTCCATCCATCGGGGAGGGTCGTCTGGGTCGTAGTCGGGCAGGGTGGTGAATATCAAATATACCCCAATGCGGGGTACTGCGGCTGCGACGACTTCTACTTCCGCGTCGTCGACGGGGAGGCGGGTCTATGCTACCACCTCCTAGGCCAGAGGCTCGCCGAGGCCTTGGGGAGTTTCGACCTCATTGAGGAGGAGGACGAGGCGTACCGCCTCCTCACCGGGGAGTGGAGGGCGCAGATACGTTCCGAGGAAGACTAAACCTAAATACTCTCGTCAATTACTCTTAGGCGATATGGACATCAGTACGTTCTACTCGTTGTTAACTGACCTGTCGTGGATACTGGCGCTGGCGGCCGCCGGCCTCGGCTTCCTCTACGTCTTCCTCAAGCCTGAGGAGAAGCAGTAAATCACTTTTATAGCGCTTACCTTAATGGTAGGACGTTAGAGACATGTCCGCCACCGAGGATGTCATAAAGCGAATCCTTGCCGTCAAGCCGAATCTCACGAGGGAGGCAGTTGAGCGCCTGATTCAGGAGGAGAAGGCGAAGGCCGCCGGCCTGCTCACGGATGAGGCCGCGGCACATCTTGTTGCGTCTAACCTCGGCATGGACGGAGCGGGTGAGCGGATCGAAGCGAAGCTCAAGATCGGGGCCCTCACCTCGGGGCTCAACGATGTAAGCCTAACGGGGAGGGTGCTTCACCTCTTCCCGTCGAGGACGTTCCAGCGGGCCGACGGGCGCCAAGGCAAGGTCCTCAGGATGCTTATCGGGGACGCCACTGGTATCGTCGCTGTCGTCTTCTGGGACGACAAGGCGGACCACATTGTGGCGAGCAAGGTGACCCGGGGGAAGATTATACGGGTCCTCCACGGCTACAGCCGTGAGAGGCAGGGCACCGGCGAGGTCGAGGTCAACGTGGGTAACCGCGGCACCGTCTACATGGAGCCACTCGACGCGGTAGACTCCGAGTTCCCCCAGATGGACTCCTTCTTCAAGACACCTGGGCAGATCAGTGCAACAGGCACCGTCAACGTCGAGGGCGTCATAATGAGTCGGTCCCCCACGTCAACATTCACCCGCAAGGACGGCACCGAGGGCAAGGTCGCCCGCCTCAGCATCGAAGAGGGGGGCAGACAGATCACAGCGGTCCTCTGGGACGAGAAGGTCGATGAGGCCGCGAAGTGGGGCGACGGCACCCGGGTACACATCATAGGCGCAAACTCCAAGGTCCGCCAGGGTGGCGGCTTCGAGGTCCACCTCAACAGGAGCAGCGAGGTAGAGGTCCTCGAGGAGGGAGTACTACCCCGCGAGCCACTCAGCCAGTGGTCTAAGATCGGTGAGCTGAGGGACGGGATGCGCAGCGTGAGCACCGCCGGCAGGGTCACGAGCGTCGGTGAACCTCGCGAGTTCACCCGCAAGGACGGGACAAAGGGTCGGGTAGCCTCGGTGGTCCTCGAGGACGAGACCGGCATCATAAGGCTCAGCCTCTGGGACGACGACGTTAACGCCCTCAACGACATGCCCGTTGGCACTGTCGTCGCCGTGGAGAACGGTTACACCCGGGCGGGCTTCGGCAACACTATCGACCTCAACGTGGGCCGCCTCGGCACCATGAAGGTCAACCCCGCCGACATCCACGTCGAGGTCATCGACGCCGCCGAGCGCGTCACCCAGATCAAGGACCTCCAGGAGGGGCAGAAGAACGTCACAGTGGAGGGACAGCTCCTCGATGACCCGATAAGCAGGGAGGTCAACACGATGAGGGGCCCCACGAACGTGGTTAGCTTCCGCGTGGACGACGGCACCGGGGAGGCGAGGATAAGCCTCTGGAGGGAGCACGGCAAAGCCGTCGAGGGATTAACAGCCGGCGCCCGCATAAGGCTGGAGAACTGCAACATCCGCGAGCCCTTCGACGGCCTCATGCAGGTGACGAGCACCCAGTTCACGAGGATCACGGTCCTGAAGAAGTAACAGTGAAGACCCCTTACATTCTTCGGTAATTTGTATATTCAGCTTCAGAATACTGTAAGCCAATGGACCAAATCGGCACCGTCGAGGTCATCCTAATATTTAGTCTGATCATCATTCTGCCCCTGATTTACATTCGAGTCATGCGGGGCAAGGATAGCA
This sequence comes from Candidatus Bathyarchaeota archaeon, assembly GCA_963769425.1. GTDB lineage: Archaea > Thermoproteota > Bathyarchaeia > TCS64 > TCS64 > UBA8941. The sequence continues at coordinate 674,184 of CAVYLP010000006.1, forward strand.
GCCGTCAGTATCAGGAGCGACCGAGCCAGGACTGGAAGGACACCGTAGAGTATCGGCAAGGGGAAGAGTACCTCAAGGTCATGCGCCACGACAAGGAACCCGAGGAAGACGAAAAGAAATGAAATAGGCACACGTAGAGTGTGTTTTTGGGATCCTTTTCTTAATGTGGTGGCTAAGTTTTTTTCCAGCTTTCTCTGAGGTGTATCGGGCTGTGGCAGCACAAGTCACCCGGCTATTTCCGGGCCTTCTCCATAGTTCCGATACTCGCATCGAGGACGTCAAGGCTCTTGTCCACGAGGTCCCTCGTGATTATGAGCGGGGGCATAAGGCGTATGACGCTCTTGCCGCAGTTGACAACCGCAATCCCCTTCCGGAAGCAGTCCATCATCACGTCCTCCGTCTCCTGAGCGGCGGGGATCTTGCTCCTCTTGTCCTTCACGAGCTCCAGCCCACACATGAGGCCGAGGCCGCGGACATCACCGACCATCGGGTGGCTCTCCTTCATCTCCTCCAGCCTCTTCATGATGTGTGCGCCCTGCTTCTGGGCGTTCTCGAGCATCTTCTCCTCCTTCATCGCCTTGATGACAGCGGAAGCAGCTGCGCAGGCGACGGGGTTTGCTCCGAAGGTGGAGGCGTGGCTACCCGGCGTCCAGTCCTGGAGATCGGCGCGGCTCGCCATAATTCCCAGCGGCAAGCCCGCGGCGATCGCCTTCGCGATTGTGACGATGTCGGGGACCACATCGAAGTGCTCTATGGCGAACCACTTGCCGGTTCTACCCATACCCGACTGGACCTCGTCAACCGCTAGGAGGATGCCATAGGTGTCGAGGAGCTTCTTGAGCTTCTTGAAGTAGCCCTTGGGGGGCACGACGTACCCACCCTCCCCTTGGACGGCCTCGACGATGAGCATAGCGACCTCCTCTGGGGGCACGAATTTGCTGAAGAGGTACTCCTCGATGTAGTCGACGCAGTAGTAGTCGCAACTGGGGCACTCGAGGTGGAACGGGCAGCGGTAGCAGTATGGGTAGAATAGGTGCTCGACGCCGGGGACGAGGGGCGCGAAGTATCTACGCTGCGCCGGCCTCGAAGCCGTCAGGCTAACAGCACCCATCGTCCTGCCGTGGAAGCTGCTTATGTAGGCGAGGATGTACTGGCGCTTCGTGTGCCAGCGGGCGAGCTTGATAGCCGCCTCATTCGCCTCAGCGCCGCTGTTCCCGTAGAAGAACTTCTTCTCGAACGTCCCAGGGACGATGGCGTGTAGCTGCTCTCCAAGGTCGATGTAGTTCTCGTAGAAGAAGTCGGTGTAGCTGTAGCTGAGGAACTTGTCCACCTGCTCGTGAATGGCCTTAAGCACCTTCGGGTGGCTGTGCCCCACGCCCGTGACGGCTAAACCCGCGTTCATGTCGATGAACTCGTTTCCATCAACGTCCGTGACTATGCAGCCCTTCGCCTCCTTCACGACGAGCGGATATGCCCTGCCGAAGGAGGGGGATATGTACCTCTCGTCCCTGGCGACGGCCTTCCTCGCCTTGGGACCGGGAGGCGTGACTACAATCTTCGGGTAACTCAAACCTTTACACCCTCTTCGGGCTACAGTCTGTCCCACCTAGGATAAAAGGAATGACAGCTTGCCCTACCTGGGAGTAATTGCTATCTCTATCGTTGATACGTTTCCCTCTGGCTCCACCCTCGCGTCGGTGCCTATGTTTATGGACTCGATGCGGGCGTCGCGGACGAAGACCCTCCGCAGCATCTCCGCGGTGTCAACGGCGTTGGCTATGTTCCTCCCCCTCGCCCTGAGCACCACTCCGGGAACCCCCTCATTGAACAGCGTGAGGCAGGCGACGACGTAGTTCATCGTCGGCTTCGCACCGACTATGACGTAGTTGCCGCGCTCGGTGTCACCCATCAAGGAGGTATCCGCGTAGGGACGCGGGTGGGGATTTAAAGGTAGTCAGAGGAGGAGGGCCGCGGCAACCGCTGCCACGAAGCTGAGGGGAAGGGCGGTGACAGCCGTTCTGATGAAGACTCGGAAGCTCTTCTTGACCAAGTCCCTCAGGACACCGATGCCCTTCAAGCCAATGATAGATACCTCATCCAAGGCTATTCTATCGTGCGAAACCTCCGCGGGTGTAAGCACAGCACTCGTTCAATGCCTCCCCAACGTACTGCAGCACCTTATCGTGCTCCATCGCTTCCCCGGCGGGGTGGTAACCTCTATCCGTAGCACCGATGGCGTTCACGATGTGGGTGTCGGAGGACATGACCTCGGCCTCAACAAACCCGAGGGAGGCTACGTGGGTCAGGGCCTCCTCGCGGAACCCCTGTATGATGTTGTTGCTGTCGAAGACGACGTAGGCGTTCCTCCCCGCGGGTGTCTCCACGACGAGAGCGCCTATCCCGCAGGGGCCCATCCCCTCGTCGGGGCCCCAATCAGACGGCTTGACTCGTGAGAAGCCAACTTTGAACGGGCCAGCGCTCGACACTTGAGCCTTCCTCATCGCCTCCCCGGCGGCGGCGACGAGGTTTTCTGCGTCTGCGTCGCTCAGGAAGTCATCGTTGTCCAGGCAGTTGTGGGCATCCGCTATCACCGCCGTCAGTCCCAGCTTCTGAGCCGCGTCCCTGATTCTGTCCTTGACCGTGTCAGGGATGTCGTCGTGGCTCTTCGGGGCCAGTGTCAGTGTTAGGAACGCCGCCGAACCGAATATCTGGCAGGATGCCTTCGCCCCGGAGACCTCCGCCCTCACCATGGGGGTGCAAAACCCCGACTTGGCCGGGTCAGTGGCCCAGTTTAGGGCTGAGACGACCCTCTCCATGTCCCGGCTCCTAGTCATGTCACTCTCGTGGCTCGATATGCCGTGGACGACCAGCGTCTCGCAAGGCACGCCCTCCGTTATTGCCGTGCTGAGGCAGCTGCTGCCGACGTTTCTGAAGGGGCCCGGGTGGATGTAGGGCGCCACCAGGTTCCCGATGCACCTCTCCTCCGAGTAGAATGATAACTCGTCAACCTCTAGGGTCACGGACTCTGAGATGGTTGCGAGTTGGTCCTCCAGCTGCTCGTTTTGCTGCTCCGCCCACGCGTAGACGAAGCCTCGAAACATCGGGATAATCCTGATCTGTCCTAAGCTCCACGTGCTCAGCCTGATGAGAAGTATCGCCGGGCCGACGAGAATCAAGGCGAGGACGACTAGTAGGGTCGCTGGGGGGATCTGCCAGACCTGCGGCAGGAGCAGGTACGTCCCAACCATCATCAGGAGTGGCTGGATCCCTATCGCGACAACAGTCTTCGCGAACCCACGCGTCGAGAAAACGGAGAAGATGAGGACCCTGATGCTCACGGATGAGTAGACCGTCAGCAGGACCCCACGTAGGAGAATGTCCGGCTTGCCCGAGAATCCTGAGAATATACCAAGCAACGTGAGGAGCATCCCACCCGCGAGGCACCAGACGAAGGAGACGATGCTTACCCTTCGCGAGTTCAGGAGGGGGTCTCCCCTGTAGAGGGTATCAGTAAGGAGATCGGACGCGATCACCGGCAGGGCGATCGCGATTACGCCGAATATTAGCCCTTGCAACAGCCCCGCGGGGCCGTACGCCAAGCCAAATGACAGTGTCCCCGCCAGCCCCATAGTGACGATGATAAAGGAGACCATCCTGAAGCGGGATGGGAACGTGAACAGGTAGGAATAGTAATCGATTATGTTCCCTATTGCTTCCCTGCTCGACGACAGAGTTGACCCAGCCTAATTGATGGGACGTATGCTAGTTGTGGTTAAAAGTCTTTAATAGTGCCTAGAAGGCGAGTCCAGCGAAGAATATCCTCGCCACGAGGACTACGGCAATCAACACGAAGGCGCCGCCGACGACGAACTCGGGCCTAACCTTGGGGCCATTCGTCTCGTCCTGGAAGAACCTCATAAGACCGGCGCTGCTCTGCGGCATCCCCGGTGCCTGGTCCTTCTTCTTCTTTCCACTCATAGATGATCCACCCAGATACTGGTAATTCCCCCTAAAAGGGTTACTGTGCAGCCTTTCTCTCCGCCCCGCCCCGCATGAAGTCGGTTAGGCTGAACTGCTTCGACAGCTCCTCTGGGACAGCCTCTTCGACGAAGATCTGGCTGAGTTCGAGCTGGACGAGTTCGAGGCGGTCCACGTAGTATTCGTCCAAGCCGTACTTCTTCACCATGTCGAGGGCGGGTTTCAGGTACTTCTCGATGCCCCCCCTGTGGACCGTCATCTGTATGGGGCCTCCGCAGCGCTGGCACTTCCCCGCAAGCGGTGGGCGTCTGTATTTCCTGTTGCACTTTGTGCAGCGGAAGGTCTGGCTCGTGAAGGCGCGGAGGTTTCCGACTATGTCCTTCATGAAGTGGCTGTTCAGGATCTTCAGCGCGACCTGCTTCGCGTCTACCGCGCGGAGTTTCTGGGCGAGCTCAAGCTGGCTGTCGAGCTTGTCTACCATCGTGGTGAGTGTGTTGTATGCGCCGTGGAAGCTGCCCATGTTTATGTCGCTGCACTCCTCCGTGTAGCTGAAGCCCTGGAACTGCCCCTCGGTGCCCAATCTGGCCCCGATAGTGTCCACGAGGGCACCGTATTGGCCGCTCCCCGCCCCCTCGGCGCACAGCTTGTAGAACTCTGGCGGATAGCTCTCGTTCACGTCAACGTTATGTGCCTCCTTGTCGACCTCGCTGGGGTTGAGGAGGGGGATGACGAAGAGAGGCGCATCCATCTGGCCGCCGCTCTGCTGTGGGAGGTATGTCTTGCTGAAGTTGAGGAGTGGGTCGAGGGCGAGTAGCACCGCATCCTCGTCGCCGTCGCAGTTCCTGCGCTTCGCTGCGTGCCAGAGCGGGTGGGCGTACTGGTTTCTGACCCGGGTGAAGCCAACGAGCCTCCCCGAGATCGCCGCGGAGGTATGCGGTGCGAGCCCCAGCAATAGACATCCTACGAGGTCGCCTCGGCCCTTAGCGTTGTAGAAAGGCTCCATACCGTAGAAGTCGCGGAGCTGATCGTCTAGGAACTTCGATACCTTGAGGAGGTAGTCGCCGCAGTCCTCAGGGAGGATGACATCCTGCACCTTGAGTTCGAGCATCTGTCCCGAGTCTACGAGGGGTTCCCCGTGGGTGTCCTTGGTATAACCCAGACTCTTCAGCTTCTCGATGGAGACGCCGACCTCGTCTGGCCTGAAGTGGGTGAGGGGGATGTCGGTTAGGTCGAACCTGAGGGTGCCGTCCTTGAAGACGCTGAGGTCGTACCGGGCCCTGAGGATGCCCTTGGCGATGTGCTCCGGGGTCCTGGTCTGGTTCATCAGCCTCTTCACGCACTTGATGCGTGCCGGGAGCTGGCCGCCGATCATCTTGCGGGCGCTCTCGAGTTCATCCTTGAGGTCTACCTCGACTGAGGCGTATGATACTATCTCGGAGTGGCACTGCGGGCAGCGCTCCCCCTCGAACCTGAGGCCGCAGCGGCTGCACCTGCGTATCTCCTTCGTCTCGCCGCCGCAGTTCACGCAGACGGCTGCGGGCCCGATCTCGCCGCAGTCGAGGCACTGGCGCTGGCTGAGCTCGACCCTGATGGTCTTCCCCTTCTCCGCCTTGAGTATATCGCGCTGTGGCCCCCCCGCCTCGCCGACGGGGTAGAGGCTGTGGACGTACGGGGCCATCCTGCGCTCCTTCGCCTTCTCCGGGCGGCCCATGCGGGCCCCGACGAAGGCCCCCGCCTTCTCCCTGACGGGGAAGCCTGCGAGGTAGTTCACGACCTCCAGCGGCTTCTCTCCCTTGATCTCGGTGTACCGCTGGTCGAGGCCGAGGGTTTTGGCTAGTACGCGGGCGTCCTCACCGAGGTCTAGGCGGCCACCCCTGACCTTGTGGGGGAGTAGTAGATTCTCGAGAGCTACCTTCAACTCGGGTATGTTTGGGTACTCGGTGGAGTCGGGGCTGTACTCGGTGGCAAGGATGTTCCTGAGGTTTATGACCTCGTCGCGGGTGAGGCTTGACCAGTGGTAGTTCCATCGTGGGTGGATGGGTACGTCGATTGCGGTTAGAGCGAGAGCCTCGTCAACCGTCGGTCTGTGGAGGGGGCTCGCCTTCAGGTACTCGATCCTCTCGGGGAGGAGCCCCGTGAGGTTGGCCGACGCGTCGTCCCCGATGCGACGGAGGGCCGCCCTGAGGTCCTGCACGTACTGGTTCTCATCGTACCCAGTGGGGAGGAGGGCCTTGTTGTTCTGTATGAAGTCCCCCGCGTTGCTGAGGTAGTCGCCGAGGAAGATTATCCTCTCGACGCTTGGGAGGAGGCGGTCAGCCTCGGACTCGGTCTCGACACGCTGGACGGAGCCGTCCCTTAGCCTTACCACCGGTGGCTCTATCGAGTCGACGGGGCATGTGGCAGCGGATTTACCAGGCAGCTCGGTGCGCATCTGGACACCGGTTACGAGGAACTTGTTGAGTATGATCATGGCGGCGGGATGGACGCCGCTTGCGGCGAGGCCCGTGTTCCTCGCTCGCCCGTAGCGAAGGCGGAACCCGCCGACGGCTCCGGGAAAGCTGAAGACGGGGCGCCCAACGATTATCTCTTCCATGAAAGCGGCGGTGGGCTCCTTCGCCTCCCCCTCTCCCTTCTTCTTCCTACCCATCTTGAGGAGCCACTCCCAGCCGGTGACCCCAAGCTTGTCGCAGGCGCCGTGAAGCTTCCGGGCGCGGCCAACTACCCCGTCCACGACGACGATTAGTGCTCCTCCGCGGAGCCTGTTAGTCTCTATCCCGGCGACGTCTCGGTAGTTACTCACCTCGAACTGGTCTGTTGCGACACCTGTAGCCTCGACGGGTATCTGGCGTATGGCCGCCTCGAGATCCTCGTCGGTGACGTGGTACTGAAAGCGGCGGACGGTGCGCTCGTAGAGTCGGACCTCTTCGACGAAGCGCTGGACCTGGTTCTCGCTTGGCTGATATTTCTCTAGGCCGAGCTTCTTCCTGACATGATCAGCAACAACGAGTGTCATTGCCTGGGCGGTGCCGCCCGCGGGGCGGATGGGGCCAGCGAAGTAGAGGCTGAGGTACTGGGTGCGATCCGGGTTGACTTTGATTACTATTTTAGGCAGGCCCTCGATTGGGGCTACGGTGACGCCCTCAGTCATGATGGCGAGGGCTGTGCGGATCGCCTGGTCGGCCGCTTGCTGTTTCTCGAAGGCTCCGAATCGGCCGAGGGTGATCTCCTCTGCTATCTTGAAGGCCATTTCTCTGCGGTCCATGCCCTCGAGTTCCCTCATGCGGGCGGTGAGGCCGGGGGGGCCAAGCATCTTCTCAACGCGCTCCGCGATGTCGTGTGTGATCTGCGCCTCGACCTCCCTGCTCGCGTCGAAACCCTTCGCCCGGGCGGCGCCGGCGACCTCGTAGAGCTTTGCCAGTTTCGCCTCTAGCTCGTCGAAGTATGCCCTGTTTTCCGGCGTCATGCGGAGCTGGCTCAAATCAAAAGGGTATGGTGCGGAGGTGGATAATTAGGCTTGGGCCCGGAGTGCGGAGGTTATCTCGCGTATGCGCTCCGTGACCTTCATCTCCTCCTCGACGAGGGTTCCGGTGACGATTATCTGGGCGCCCGCCATCTTCGCGGCGACTGCTGCCCTCGCGTCCCTGATCCCACCGCCGACGATTAGGGTGCCCTTGCAGTACTTGCGTACCGCGCCGATCATCTGTGGGTACACGGGCTGGGGCGCGCCGGAGCCCGCCTCAAGGTAGATGTAACGCATGCCGAGTAGTTCGGCAGCGGACGCGTAGGCGACGGCCAGTTCGGGGCGGTCGTATGGGACGACGCGTGCCTGTCCGACGTAGCCCGCTGCTCCGCCGTAGCCGACGATAATATAGCCCATTGGCATCGTCTCTAGCCCGAGCTTCTTCACCATAGGGGCTCCGATGGCCTGGCTGTCTATGAGGTAGTAGGTGTTGGAGCTGTTGAGTAGGCTCATGAACCAGATGGCGTCGGCAGCGCCGGTAATGCTGGCGATGTTGTTGGGGAAGATGATGACTGGGAGCTTGACGGCTGCCTTGATCCTCTTGACGGTGTCCTCCATTTCGACTCCCGAGGCCACGGTGCTCCCGCCCACCATTATGGCGGCGGTTCCGCCTGCCTCCGCGTCCTTGGCGATGGCGGCGCAGTTATAACCCGACTTCTTCTCGGGGTCGAGGAGGGTCATATGTATGCAGCCCTCCGCCTTGATGCGGTCCTGGATCAGCTGCTCTACGCAGTTAGGCAACCTTCTGCGTCGCCCCCTCCTCGTAGTACTTGTCGACGAACGTGCTGTATGCGTCGACGGGGGCCGTGTTGGGCTCTATGGTTATGCGTCCATGTAGGCCGCAGGCGCTGCAGCGTATGCCGGCGAGGTTGTTCTTGGGGTCGATTGTGACTTTTATGGAGTTCTTGGCGCAGTTGGGGCAGAGGAACAGCTCGGGCAGAGTCTTCCTTATGATTTTTTCTTCCTTCTTCCTTCTTCTTCCCATGGACGTGTCTCCTTTAAGCGTTAACGTAGGGGCTCAGCTTAGTCTTAAGATTGCCGGAAGTGTGCGTTTGTGCTCATTGGCGGCTATCCTCGCTATGATCCCCTCGACGCTCCGTTGATCGACGCACGTCTCCGAGGCTATACGAGCCGGTGCCCAGCCCTTGAGGTGTGTGTGGACTATGAGGTCTATGCTATCGTAGGGAAGCCCGAGGTCCTTCTCCGTATCCTGCCCAAGCCAGAGGCGCGCCGATGCGGGCTTCTCCGTTATGCTCGTGGGGACGCCGAGGTACCTGCCTAGGGCGCGGATCTGGCACTTGTAGAGATCCGCGAAGGGCATGATATCCACTCCCCCGTCCCCGTACTTCGTGTAATAGCCAAGGTAGAGCTCGGTTTTGTTCGACGTGCCCATCACCATGGCTCTCCGGGTGTTGGCGAAGTAGTAGGTTAGCAACATCCTGAGGCGGGCTTTCATGTTGCCGTAAGCGATCCTGTCAGATGGGTCGAATCCGGGGATGTTTTCACGCATCACGTGTAACATCGGCGTGATTTCGACGTGCTCACACGTGACTCCGACTGTCTCACAGAGGCGTATCACATCGTCGACGTCTGCGTTTGGTGTGATATCACGCTCAGGGAGGGTCAGCGCGGTGACATTTTCAGGCCCAAAAGCCTTCACTGAGGCGGCTAGTGCTGTAGCCGAGTCTATTCCGCCACTTACAGCAACCACGATGCCTCTTAATCCCGCCGACTTGATCGTGTTTTGAATAAATTCTGAGATTTTTTCGCTGGTTTTTTGCGGGTCGATATTTAGCTGCTCGATGCCGATCATTGGGTTTCATGTGACGTGGAAGGATTAAATCGTTTCTTTATGTGATTTTTATGATAATTTTAGCTATTTATGCCTTGTTTTTTGCTGATTTGGGAGAATATCAGATGTTTGAGCACATGTTACACTAGGAATGGCCTGTTTAGAGGCTGAATCAAAAGATTGATATGGCATACAGTTCTGTATACAATGGTATCATTATGTGATACCAATAGATATGGGGCGTGAATGAGTGGAGTCCACTAAAGAGACCCAAAATATGATTCAGAAAGCATTTCAGGACCCAATAACAGACCTGTTACTAAATAACAGCAATTTAACGAGGACTCAGTTTGAAACACTCATGATTGACCTATTAATTGACGTAATGTCCGATGAAAAGGTTCCGTTTAAAGATAAGACCTTATTTAGAACCCATAAGGTTAGTCGAGGTTCATTTAGCCGCACATTAGGGCAAGCTAGGCATAGAGTGATATCTTCAATCTTCACTATAGTCCTCCTTAGCTATGTAGGAGTCTATGACGCTAAGCCCTTTGAGGAATATCAAAATCTCTCAGAAAAATTGAGAGAATACCTCTCCGAGATCGAGAAGTCTGGTACCAAGTCACCAGCCCTACTTAGACGAATAGAGGAGGAATTGACTATGGGAATAGAGTCTCTGTCACACCCGACGAAGCTGAAGGTGGTGTGATATCACACTAAATCACAGATGTTAGGGCAATACAGGATTGGCCTAAGGAGGATCCCCCGTCGCCTAACGGCGTTTTGGTGTTCGTCAACACATCTAATCCTGTTTTTTCGACGTTTTTGATGATTCTCTGCGAAATGTTTCTGTTGACTAGCACACCACCCGAGATCGCTATTATATTGATGTCCTCTGCTCTGGCTACATCTATAGCCATCTCTGAAATACCATCGGCTAAATATTTCTGTACAAAAGCCGCAATATCTTCTTTTTTAAGGGTATTTTTGTTATCTATTAGATATTTAAGCATATTTGCAGTTTTTAACTCATAAATACGGTTATTATTCTCTATTTGAGGCTCATATTTTACCGTCTCTGGGCTACCTTTTTCCGCTAAGGATTCTAGTCTCATAGCTGGCTCACCTTCGTAAGTTCTGTAATAAGTTAAACCTAGTAAAGAGGCGACCGAGTCAAGTAATCTGCCCGAGCTAGAGGTTTTTAGGACGTTTTTAACCCTCGACTGCTTGATAATCAAGTCGCGTTCATCTAAACCGTTAGGTAACGCTTCTTCTATGTGATTTTCTGTGATATCACGCAACTCATTATCGCTTAGTACGGTGGAAAGGGCTGCGATAAGCATTCTATAGGGGTACATCGCACATAGGTCTCCTCCCGGCATGGGTAGATACTCAAGCTGACCGGTCCGTTTATAGTCTGAATAGGTCGAAATTAGCACTTCTCCACCCCAGATCGCTCCATCTGGCCCATATCCCGCACCATCTAGGGCTATCCCGACGACGTTCTCATCCGGCTTTACGCCATTCTCAGCGCACACGGAGACTATATGGGCGTGATGATGCTGTGACCTTGTGATTTCCACGCCCATCTCTTGTGATATCACTCCCGCCAACTGTGATGTCATGTAACCGGGATGCTGGTCACAGGCTATCACATCGGGGTTACGTGTGATTCTGAGGATGTCACGCAAGGCGTGGATGGCGCTTTTCTCGTATTCCAAGGTCTCTAGGTTGGTTATGTCACCAAGGTATTGGGTCTGGTAGCATTTCCCGTCTAGCGTGACCGAGGCTGCGTTACTTTGCTCCGTACCAACTGCGAAAGATATGCCCTTTTTAATGGGTATTTCAACAGGATCGGGCACATAACCACGCGATCTCCTCACAAAGGCCACACGCCCATCGTTGACGCGCATGAGGGAGTCGTCGCACCTGTTCACTATCTCCCTGTTGTGGACGAGGAAATAGTCGGCAACGCCCCTAAGGTCACTGAGGGCGTCCTTGTTCGTTATAGCCATGGGCAACCCAGACCTGTTACCGCTCGTCATGACGAGGGCCAGACCGTCAAGCCTCTTGAAGAGCATCACCTGTATCCCAGTGTAGGGGAGCATCACGCCGACACGACTCAACCCCGGCGCGACGAGATCGGAGATCTCTCCGCTCCGCCTCTTTACGAGGACTATCGGCTTCTGCCAGGAGACCAGCGCCCTCAACTCGTAGATGTCGGGGGAGGCGAAGCTCTTCACGGCCGCGAGGTCAGGAGCCATGAGGGCGAAGGGCTGGTACGGTCTGTTCTTACGGGCCCTCAACTTCTCGACTGGGCCATCCTCGGTGGCGAAGGCAGCGAGGTGGAATCCACCGATCCCCTTGACAGCAACAATGCTCCCTTCCCTCAGCAGCTTCGCCACCTCCGCGAAGACGTCGCTGACTTTTATCTCCACCCCAGAGGCGTCCAGCAGGCTCATCTTGGGGCCGCAGATGCTGCAGGTTATTCCCTGCGCGTCGAATCGCCTGTCGAGTGGGTTCCTGTAGTCGCTCTGACAGTGCCTGCACATGGGGAAGGCGTCCATATGTGTCCTCTCCCTGTCGTAGGGTAGGGACCTGACCCCGGTGAACCGTGGGCCGCACCAGGCGCAGGCCGTGAAGGGGTACTCGAACCACCGTCCCCCCTTGTCCTCCATGTCCCTGAGGCAATCGGGGCAGATCCCGATGTCGGGCGGGAAGATGCCCGAAGCGGCGTCCCTGCCGCTCCTGCTACGGTCAATGACGAACTCTGTGAACCTACCCCTGTAGGGTCTGTAAGAAGAGTGTATCCCAGTGATCTCGGATACGGGCGGCGCCTCCGCTTGTATCGACTTGATGAATGCCTCCACGTTCTCGGTTGGGCCCTCGACGACGGCTTCGACCCCCGCGTCCCCGAGGTTTATGACGTATCCCCTGAGCCCGTGGCGGACCGCCAGACGGTAGATGAAAGGGCGGAAGCCCACGCCCTGCACCCTGCCGGTCACGTGGACCTCGGCCTCGACGCTGCCCGGGGAGCCCAAACCGATTCACAGCTATGAGGCGACTCGATTATTAAACGATGAGTCCCAGACTCCCTCACGCAGTGAGAGCAACCAAAGGATAAAAAAGCCAGACCGGTGACATTCACATGAGAGCATAGTCGGCGATACCTTGGATCTCACGATAACCGCGGCCGCCCTATTACTAGTCACCGTAGTCGCCTCCATCATCTTTTACCGCAGGATAAAGGAGGCGACATCCGAGTACAACGGCGCTAAGGAGTTCGTCCACAACTTAACCTTCGGCTTCACCCGCCAGGTCAACCACCTTCAGCAGGACGTAGCTAAGGCCGAGAATGAGGCGACGACGGCCAAGATCGTTGCGTCTGAAGCCCTGAGGAACAGTGGCGAGGCGAAGGAGGCGACCCTCAAGGGCCTCGAGGCCGTGAAGACCATCCAGAGCCGTGTAGACTCCACCGAGTCTGAGGTCGATTCCATTAGGAGGGAGGTCCAGAAGCTCGCCGCCGCCCCGAAGCAGCGCGTGGTCGTACGCCAGGACATAGCAGCCCCAATCCCCGTACAGCAGGGCAATATACTAGCGCAGCTGACGGAGACCGAGCTGAGCGCTCTCAAGAAGATTGCTGAGCTCGGCGAGGGGGCTGTCCCTGAGATCAAGGAGCACCTCGGCACCACCCGTGAGCACACAGCGCGTACACTCAAGAAGCTCTACGAGTCCGGCTTCGTTGACCGCAGCACCAACGCCATGCCCTACCGCTACAGCGTCCGTAAGGAGATACGCGACCTCATCCAGCAACAGCCGGAGCAGAAGCCGACGCTGTAGAACCCCCTGCCCTAAAAGAGGGGAGGGGGTCAAAAACCAAGCCCAAAATCAGCCTTTTTCAGCCGGGTGAACCCGAAAAACACGCTGATTGTTTCTGATTATGTACCAAAACGTGCATTTAAGTCATACATTCAGCGAATGATTTACGCTGATCCTCCGTCGCCAAAGAAAACCAAAAAAAGGTCCCAAACGCGAAAAACCGAGAAATTAGGAGGAAACGCGACGGCGGCGAAGGTACCCCCTTCCCCAACGTTCACGCACGTGGAGACACACCCACACAGCCGAGCAGCCTTTATACCCCCAAACCCACCACAGATACGAAATGAAGACCAACAGTGTAGACAAGGCACCACGAATGAGCCCCGCAAAGGGAGTAGAGATCATAATCCTTGGCAGTAGCGACAAAGTCATGCTCACACACATCATCGCCCAACCTGGCGCAATAGTCCCCGACCACAAGCATCCACACGACCAGATAGGCACATGCATCAAGGGCGAAGGCGTCCTCACATCCGGGGGCAAGAAGTTCAAGACCGTCCCCGGCGCCAGCTGGTACATCCCCGGAGGAGAGAGCCACGATTGGGTCAACACCAGCAAGGGCGAGACTATCCTCATAGAGACCTTCGCCCCCCCACGCGAGGATTACTTATCCAAGGCCAAGTAACGAGAGTGAAGCACCCCCCTTGAGCGAGCAGACCCCCCAGTTCCTGCAGCGCATAATCGAGGCAGGCTACCAGCTAAGCCCGGACGCCTACGCCTACCTCATGGGGCTACCCGCCGAGACAGCAGACACCCTATCACAAAAGGCCGTTTTGAAGGCAGACTCTTCCTCCCCTCCTCTCTTCGTGCTCGATAAGGGCTACCTGCTAGTACTCGTCGAGACTCCCCGACCGGAGCCCCTCCCTCAGAAGAACCGTCCAATACCCGCTAGGGACAAGGGCACGTCTCTCAAGGTTCTCGATGAGGAACCCGCACAACCAGCCAGCGACGCCGAGGGCTTCCTCCAGTACTTCCAGAGCCGATACGACCGCCTCGAGGCTATACTCAAGCGCCGCGTCGACGTGAAGGACGCCATACCGATCGAGCAGGCGCTCAAGCTCCCCCTCAAGACAAAGCTCAAGACAACCGGCATCGTCTCCGAGAAACGAACCAGAGGCAACAAGTTATTCATCGAGCTCGAGGACCGCCGCTCCACAATCAGCGTCATGGCCACAGACGAGGACGTCATGCACCGCGGCTTGGAGCTGCAGGAGGATCAGGTCATCGCCGTCGACGCAGTCAAATACACAGACGACCTGCTGATCGCAAACGACTGGATCTGGCCCGACGTCCCAAATAACACCCCTAGACGAAGCCCTGACCCACTATATGCGGCCCTGCTCGCGGATGTCCACGTCGGCTCCAAATACTACAGGGGCGACCTCTTCGACAAGTTCATCGACTGGATGAACCTCGAACTCGGTCCGCCACAGAGCAGGGACGCAGCTGCGCGCGTCAAGTACGTCGTCATAGCTGGTGACCTCGTCGACGGCGTCGGTATATACCCCGAGCAGCTGGACGAACTCACCATATCCGACATACGAGAGCAGTACAGGGCGGCCGCGGAGCTCCTCAAGCAACTACCCGACTACGTGGAGATCGTCGTGACCCCTGGCAACCACGACGCGACCCGCCACAGCATGCCTCAGCCCCCCATACCCAAGGAGTACGCTAAGGAGCTGCACGAGGACCCGCGCGTCAAGATGCTATCCAGTCCCTGCAGGCTTAACCTAAACGGAGTCGAGATCCTCGTCGAGCATGGCAAGGGGATGGACGACATACTCAGCAGCACGCCCGGCTACGAGTTCCAACACCCACTGAAGGCGATGGAGCTCCTCTTTAGATGCCGCCACCTTGCCCCCCGCTACGGACAGAGCACTCCGATCGCCCCCGAGCGCACTGACCGGCTCGTCATTGGTAGCGTTCCCGACGTCATGCTCATGGGGCACATCCACATCAACGAGACCAAGCGCTACAAGGGCGTCACACTGGTCTCCGCGGGTTCGTGGCAAGATCAGACCCCCTTTCAGAAGCGTATGCAGATAGAACCCACGACGGGTGTTGCCACAATATTCGACTTGCAGACCCACCAGACTCTTGACCTCGACTTCAAGCGCTTCTAGTCAGACCACGCGCTACGATCCCAGCGACCCTCACCGGCTCCGGCGCCCTCGTCAACGACGCCGAGGACCTCAGAACCTCCTCACACCAATCCCTCGACTCACCAACCACCTCGAAGAACACAGGAGGATAACCCTCTCTCGTCACGAGGCTGTAAACATCCCCCAGCTGCGCTATCGGGGCCCACCTCTCACCCCAATCGGTGAAGTGGGCCTTCAAAGCTGCGAGTACCGAGGCACTATCTGGCTTCTCCCCTGAATAAACGATCACTGGGACGCCAAGTTCGTCATGCACTCTGGTTCCGTCGATTATATTGAACCCAGCGAAGGAGACGCCTCCGAGTATCACAGCGTCGCAGCGGATGTTTACAAGCATACCGAGCAACACGTCGGTAGCGTCCCGCCCGTCGACGGTGACCTTGCCTAATCTAATCGCCTCTACCCTGTCTCCTATCATTAAGACTGCACAGAGTAAGGTCAACTGCCCCGACTGGAATGCTCTGAAGCCGCCGTCCTCCACCCCCACGAGGCTGAGGGAACTCAATACTTCTCGAGCTTACCCTTGATCTGGCACTTAATAAGGAACTGCGGATAGGTTTTCTTCGGCACCTTAACCTCGCCGCTGAGGATCACGATCTTCTCGATTCCCCTTAACGCCTCTGAGTCGACGTCCTTCTCGAAGACTAGGGTTCCGCTGCTCTCGATCTTGAACGGCCCCATGTCCCTGCTGATATCTAGGACATCATTCTTCGATAAAGTCACTTCACCCTCATCCTCGACTGTGAGGACAAAACTACCTCCCGCCTGAACTATCCCTTCACCATTCGCAGATGCAACCACATTCTCAGAGATGTCACCGTCGATGTACGCCTTCAGAGCGGAGTTCACCAGGTCGCTGACGCGTTTACCATCCTTCTTCGCCATGGAGAATACTTCGTTGTAAAGCCCCGTGTCGAGGCCCCGGATGGCGACTGTCTTGCGAGTCATGTTTACGGTGCGACCTGATTACTTGTTTACATGTTTACTTGTTAACAAGTAATCTTATAAGCTTATCGCGGCTGTTTTCTTTTCGCCGACGACAGGCGGGTTATGGAGACGACATTATGGCTCGAGTGGTGCCCCTGAGAGATGCGTTAAACACCGATAAAAGTCGATCGGTAAACAGGATCACACCGAAAGAGACAAATTTCGTCAAATATACGCAGATCTTCCGCCAACTCCTCTTGCTCAATGAGAAGAACGATCTGGCCACGACTCTGAAGAACATACAGGAATTACTAAATTTTAGCGAGAACATATTCAGCTCACCCGCGGTGGCTGAGGCTTTTCTCTACTTCTGTTTACACGGTGCTGGGACGGCTTGGGTGCTTCAGACTGAGCTCAATCAGCCAGAGGCTACGGTCTACCGTACGCTGAAGAGGCTCAGGGCAGTAGGCTTAATCGGACCGGCTCTCAAGGTTTCAAAGGTCCAGTCGAGCAAGGGTGGTCCACGCCCGACCATCTGGGCGCTAGAGAGTGCTAGCGGAGACGAGATCGCCGCGGCTCTAAAGCATCACTATAGGACACTCAGCCCGAAGTACCGCGTTGCAGAGGAGGTCGCTCAGACCATCCTCGACCAGTACGTCAAGAGGGGGCGCGAAGAAATCACATACAGGGACCTACTTGAGCAGATTAAGGAGATGCGCATACCCTTCAAGGCGCCCGACATCGCTGATCTCGCGGCCCAGTACCTTGTTGAGAAGGGCGTAAAGGTCTGGCGTTAAGCCAGTCTGTAGCGTAGTATACCGTTTTCGTTTGATTCGACGATCTCGCCTTTGTTTCTTAAGTAGATGATGTGGGCATAGGTCTCAGTTGCCGCCATCCTCTTTGTCCAGAAGTCCATTACTAGCCATGGGCGACTGTCCCAGTGGATTGCACCGGCGACGTCAAATACCGAGCTCTTCCCGTTCCTCAGCGCTTCCTTAACCTCGAGTAAACGGGCTTCATGATGTTTAAAGAGCTGCGCGACGCGGCCTCGGAGGTCCGTGAAGTTCGTCTCGTGGCCGGGTAGGATGAGATCAACTGGCAAGTCTTTGACTTTGTTCAGGCTGTTGAGGTAGTCTCCGAGTGGGTCTCTCTTTTCCCAGGTGTGGAGGCTTACGTGGCTGGTGATCTTCGGTAGGACGTGGTCGCCGCTGAAGAGTATTCGCCTATCCGCGTCGTGGAGGCAGATGTGCTCGGCTGCGTGGCCGGGTGTCCAAATCACCTTTAGCTTCTCGCCTGGAAGGTCTAGTATGTCGCCGTCCTCGAGGAGTTTGTCGAGCCTCAGAGGTTCGGGGTCTTCTCTGAAGGCGTGTTCGAAGCGGCTTAGGAACTGTTGGAATGAGTCTCCACCCATGAGCTGGAGTTCCTCGGAGGTGTTCCTGTACATCTCCTTGTAGACCCTGATCTGCTCCTGCTGTCGCTCCTCGGCGATGCGGTGGGCGAGGGTCTCAACGTCCACGCTCTGCCTGATGTATTCTATGAGTCCAACGTGGTCGTTGTGCATGTGGGTGATTATGATCCTCTTCAGGTCCTTGAGGTGTGTACCCTGTTCGCCGAGCTGTTTCTCGAGTGAGTTGAGTGAGCCCCAGTCCGGTATGCCTGCGTCAATCAGGGTCTTGGATTCCTTGAGGAAGTATGAGTATGTGTAGCCTAGGGGGTTATGTATCATCGGGACTTTGAACTGGTGGACGCCTTCGGCGACCTGCATTTGAGCCACTCCTGCAGGTGTCGCGAAACCGGCTTTTAAATGAATGGTGGTCTGGTTATCCCAGTTTCTTCTTGCTTCTGTAAGCGTAGAAGAGTAGGAAGAGCGCAACTATCCCCGCTGCGCCCATTGTCGTCCAGACAACGTTGAAGTTGTATCGGTCTATTAGGAATCCGAGGAGCGTAGACCATAGGGCGCTGACCCCCGCGCCGACGGCGAAGAAGAGGCCGGTGAGTATTTCACGCTCGTTTGGACCGGCTATGCTCATCAGGTGTGCTTGCATGAGGGAAGTCAGGGAGAACGTTGTCAGGGAGAGTAGGAACAAGTTAGGGATAATTAGCAGGCTGAAGGTCGTGTAGAAGCTCAGGGATAAGATCATCAGGGTAGTGATAGTGAGTGAGATTATCGCTATCTTGAGGTAGCCCCTCTTCTCGGCGACCCTACCGAGATAGATCGTACCGATGACGCCCCCAATTGTACCGAGGGCACTGACGATGCCGGCTGCGAGTATCGGCTGATCCAGCCCCTTCGGGCTCCTGAGGAAAAGCGGTACCCATGTGTTGAGGACGCCAAGCCCAGTCCCACCGGAGACGAAGCCATAGGCAAGTAGAATCGCTATCGCGCCAGGGACCTTCAAAGAAGCCTTCATATCTTGACCCAGGTTACGATCTTTTCGCTCAATCTGAATGACTCTGGCCGCTGGCTCTTTCCTTAACACAACAAGGATCAGGATGCCTGTGCATATGGGTATCAGGCCGAGGACGAAGAAGGCGGATTGGTAACCGTAGAGGAAAGCCACGCTCGAAAGGAGAAGCGGGCTAATAATGTTCCCAACGTAGCCGAGGCCGAAGAAGACGGATAGGGCTGAGCCTATCCCCTTCTTCTGGTACTTCTCCGCTATTATCGATGAGCTCATAGGGTGTTGCCCCGCCTGGCCTATGCCCGAGGCGGATTGGCCGCCCAGAACTAGCGCGAATCTATCGGCTGCTCCTGTAATGACGCACCCGAGGCCCATCAGGATGTTGGAGCCGCCGAGCAGTACACGCCGCGAGATCCTGCGACTAAGTATGCTGTAGAGAATGGGGAGAATGCCGAGTACATTAAGGAGCCCCGTCATCACCCCGATCTGCGTATAGTCGAGTTTCAGGGTGTCAATCATGCTCTGGTTGAGGATACCGGCGCCTTGGAAGAAGTGTTGGGAGGTGTGGGAGATAGTGATCGCTCCCAGCACTTGCTTATCCGATAAGCCTTGGTTCTCTTTGTCTTCTCCCATGGGTTTGAGTCGCCTAATCAGATTCAGGGCGGGGTAGCTTGCGTTTAAAGCTACTCTTTATACTTGAGCTACTGAGTCCTCAGTTTCTAAGCCTTGCCACGGCTGTAGACCACCTTACCTCCGACGATGGTCGTCTCGACGCTTATTTTAAGGAGCCCGCTCTCACCGACCTTGTACGGATCCGCCGAGAGTACGGTGAAGTCGGCTAGTTTTCCCTCCTCAATGGTCCCCTTACGCCCCTCATTGAATCCGACGTAAGCAGCATTGACGGTGTACATGCGGATAGCCTGGTCGATGGTCACACGTTCTCCTGCTGTGATGATCTTGTTGGTGTTCTCGGATTGGCGTGTCACAGCCGACCAGATGCCCTTCAGGGGGTTGCAGTAGGTTAGTGGGCAGTCTGAGCTCCCGCTCACGACTATGCCCTCCTCGAGCATCGACTTGATGGGGTAAGTGTACGCCATCCTCTTCTCGCCGAGGGAGGTTTCGAAGCCGTCACCGTTCCGCGTGACTAGTTCAGGCTGGGTGGAGACGACGACGCCGAGTCTCTTCGCCTTATCCCTCAGCGCCTTCGGGACTATGCTTCCGTGTTCGATACGGTGTCTGTGGTCAACACGGGGTGTGTCCTTCAGGGCGGCTTCGTATGCGTTTAGTACCGCCTCGATGGCGCGGTCACCAACCGCATGTGTTGCTATCTGCATCCCCGCCCTGTTCGCCTCGATGATTTGCTTCGAGAAGACCTTCTCATCGTTCAAGATGCCCATATTATCGGGTTCACCCTCGAAGTGTTCCTTCATCGCAGCCGTCTTCGCGATGAGGGAGCCGTCGCTGAATATCTTGATCGCCCCGATCCTGAGCATGTCGTCGCCGAGCCCCGAGCTGATCCCTACCTGCAGGATGTTGGGGAGTAGCTCCACCTTCGGCATGAGGGTCACACGCAGGGGCAGCTTTCCCTCAGTTGCGAGTTCCTGGGTGACCTTGATCTCATCGTGATCGGCGGATGGGACGTGGATGGCTGTTAGGCCGTATTCCACTGCTCTTCCGACGCCGATCAGTATCGCTTCCCTGAGGGTGGCGAGGTCGGGTCGTGGGCGGACCCCGTTAAGGCCCACTGGGGCCATGAATCTGGCGTTGGACCGCAGGAACCCAGTTGGTTCCCCCTTTGCGTCGACGTCTATCCATCCACCCGCGGGGGGCTTCGTGTTTCTATTGATTCCCGCTGCTTGGAGGCCTCTTGAGTTGAGGAGCGTCGCGTGGCAGGAGAAGTGGTGAAGGTAGACTGGGTTATCGGGGGAGACGTCGTCGATGTCCCAGCGTGTTAGGAGGCGCCTCTCCTTTAGGAGGCTCTCGTTCCATCCCCGACCCATCACCCACTCTCCTTTGTGAGTTCCTTTCACTCGTTCCTTGAGCAGGCTCCTGACCTCCTCCACCGACTTCGCCTCCTCTAGATTCAGGGTCCTCAGGGTCAATCCGAAGTCGTCGAGGTGAACGTGGGTGTCGATGAATCCGGGCAGAACGGTCTTCCCGCTGAGGTCTATGACCTTCGTCTCTTTCCCTGTCCCCTTTTCCACCTCCTTACTCGAGCCCAGCTGGGCTATCACACCATATTTCACAGCGACCGCCTCTACGCGAGGCGTCTTCTCATTCAATGTCAGAACATTACCGTTCGTCAGTACAAGGTCAGGATACATACGACCCACTCGGTAACAGTGCAACGCCACACGCTATTAATAGTGACTCAAATGTGGCAACTTGGTCAGCCCGCACTGTCTGGGATAACGGAATCTCCTTTTTTAGACAAAACCGCTTTTATTTGAGCAATTGCTTAAAAATATGGGTATTCCGAGTATTTTATCCCAAATAGAAGCCTTTTTTTAAGCTTGAGACTTCTGGGAAGCTTTATTACGATGCGCTCCCGACCATTGCAGAATAATCGCAGGCCTTAATCTTGACGTTGGAGAGAGGAGTTCCCGGATACGCTGAACGTCTAGCAACGGTTACGTACCCGACGCAGTCTCGACTTGCAGACGCCGCTTTCTGGCCTACGTAATCAGTTCAGAAGATGAAGTCACGTGAGTGTTGCTAAACCCATCCTTGAGTGGATTAGAACCCTAAAAGTACAGCTCGATATGCAGAGGTCGATAAAGGCCTTCAAGATAGTTGCGAAGTACAACAAGCCCTACTTCCCGTTTCTAGGACTGATTGTTCTTCTCTCAGTCGCCCGCTCCTACCTATTCACCCTCGAGCCCCTATACACCGCCCAGATCATTGACAACGTGATCGTCGCCAACGACTACAATCTTCTAATGGGGTTGCTTGTCAGGATATTCCTGGCGGTCGCCGGCTTCGGAATACTGAACTTCGTGATCATTTTCCTCAACGGCTACACATCCAAGAACATTATCAGAGATATTCGCGCTGATTACTACCGGTCGCTTCAGGAAAAATCGTTCGATTTCCACGACGCGTCCGCCGTCGGGGACCTGATTTCGAGGGCAACGATGGACCTTCAACCCCTCGACATGTTCCTCGGCCAGTCGGTGGGTGTCGTCTGCGACGCCGTCTTCACCGCCATCGCGGTATTCCTGGTCATGTTTTCCATCAACCAGACGATGAGCCTCATCGCGGTCGTGCCCATAGTCATCGTCTTCTACCTCAACGTCGGCCTCTTCACGAAGACTATGCCCCTCTTCAGGAGGATGCAGATGATCCTCGGCCGGCTGGGCGCTTACATCCAGCAGGACATCATCGGAATGAAGAATGTCCGCATCTTCCAGAGGGAGGAGGAGATGGAGGACGGCTTCAAGCAGGTCGAGGAAAAGTATGTACAGACCGCGATTAGCGCCGGAAGGATAGCCTCCATATACACGCCAGCGGCTGAGGCGGGACTATCGATCGGCGTGACCCTCATCTACATCTACGGGGCCAACCTCATAGTCGCCCCTCTTGCGATTCTCACGATCGGTGACCTCATACTCTTCACCCGGTACATGCGCAGGCTCACGATGCCTCTGAAGAACCTCAGCATGGTCATCGGGCAGTGGGTCAACGCCTCCGCAGGCTTCGAGCGCGTAAACGACATGATGGAGGCCCCGATCGCGGTGAAGGACCTACCCGATGCTGAGGACCACAAGATAGAGCGTGGTGAGATCGTCTTCAAGGACGTGTGCTTCGGGTACGTTCCTAACACCCCTGCCCTCAAGAACGTGAACGTTGACGTGAAACCAGGTGAGAAGATCGCGATACTAGGCGCAACAGGATCGGGGAAGACGACTCTGATCTACCTAGTTCCGAGGTTCTACGACATAAACTCGGGAAGCCTCACTATCGATGGGCAGGACATCAAGAGCTTCAAGCTTGCTTCTCTTCGGAAGCAGATCGGACTAGTTCTACAGGATGTATTCCTCTTCTCCGGCACAATCAGGGATAACATTGCGTTCGGTAACCCCGCCGCCTCGAATGACGACGTTATCAAGGCGGCGAAGCTGGCCCAGATCCACGACTTCATCGAGAGCCTACCGGAGAGGTATGACACAATAATCGGTGAGCGTGGCGTTACCCTTTCGGGGGGGCAGAAGCAGAGGGTAACTATCGCCCGCGCCCTGCTCACGGACCCTAAGATACTGATACTCGACGACTCGCTCTCTTTCGTCGACGCTAAGACTGAACATGAGATCCAGCAGGCCATAGACGAGGCGATGAGGGGGAGGACTACCCTCATGATTGCCCAGCGGCTGTCAACGATCAAGAACGCGGATAGGATCATCGTCCTCGACAATGGTGAGATCGTGGAGCTTGGCAGTCACAACGAACTGATGGCGATGAACGGGATCTACAAGAGGATCTACGAGACCCAGTTCCTGGAGAAGGCTCCCGAGGAGATCCTCGCAGGGAGGGTGAAGTAAATGTCACGTGAATTCAGCGATTTCTCGACGAAGACGGAGGAGGCTCGGAAGAGGACCATATCTGACTCCGACCTAATCAGGAGGCTCTACAGGTACGCCGAGGGATTCCGGAGGAACTTCTTAATCGGCATGGCGACGATCGTCCTGACCGCGGTCACATCGCTCACGATACCTTACCTACACCTAGTCGTAATAGACGATATCATCACCCCCAAGAACCTTGCCGGATTCATGTGGTGGATCCCCATCTTCCTCTTCGTCACGGTCGCCCACTACCTTGTGCAGTACACCCAGATCTTCCAGATGAGGGTAGTCGGGGAGAACGTCGTCGCTAAGATGCGCGACCAGATGATCAGGAAGCTCCAGCAGATCTCCCTCAGGTACTTCTCTGAGGGGGAGCTGGGGAGGATCTTGTCAAGGCCGGTGAACGACGCTAACCTCGTTCGAATATTCGTCAGGCAGGGGCTCGCGCAGATCGTTCTCGACGTGTCATCGATAGTTGGCTCACTCGTTATAATTTTCTTCATCAACGCCAAGCTTGCGCTGATCGCTATATCTATTGTCCCGTTTGCCGTTATAGTCGCCTGGAGCCTCGGGAAGATATCGAGGAAGTACTATCGCAGGGTCCTCATGTACACCTCCGGCATGGTCGCCAAGATACAGGAGAACCTATCGGGTATCAAGGTCATCAAAGCGTTCACGCAGGAGGATAGGACGACCGAGGGCTTCCTGGAGGCTCAGGACAAGGTCTACCATACGCAGGTGCGGACGGTCGCTATCTCAAGCTCGTATCAGCCTATCCTGCTGATTATGAGGATCATCGGTACGATACTGATCCTCTACTTCGGCGCGGTGATGGCTATGTCTGGCGAGATTACGATAGGTATACTCGTCGCATTCACGGAGTACCAGTTCCAGTACTTCCAGCCATTACTGGACCTCATCACCCAGTGGGATCAGTACCAGTCCTCGATGTCCGCTATCGAGAGAATGTTTGACCTCATCGACACGACGGTTGAGATACAGGAACCGTCTGAGGCAACGGCGGTCAAGATCGAGCACATTGATGAGGTAAAGTTCGACGACGTTACCTTCGGTTACGACAGGAACATCCCGGTGCTCAAGAACATCGACTTCACTCTCTCGAAGGGGAAGAAGATGGCCTTCGTGGGTCCCACGGGGGCGGGAAAGAGCACGATCATAAACCTGATCTCAAAGTTCTATATGCCCCTCAGTGGCGAGGTGCTCATCAACGGGCACGATATGAAGGACGTCACGACCGAGTCTCTACGCGCCCACATGAGTATAGTGTTGCAGGACTCGTTCCTCTTCCCGATGAGCGTCAGGGACAACATCCGCTTCGGTAAGCCGGAGGCGAGCGACGACGACGTCGTGTCAGCCGCGAAGTCCGTTGGGGCACACGACTTCATCATGAAGCTGCCCGGCGGCTACGACTACATCCTGAAGGAGGGTTCGAGCAACATCTCCATCGGGCAGAGGCAGCTCATCAGCTTCGCTAGGACCCTGCTGATGAACCCGGACCTCCTCATACTCGACGAGGCTACGTCGAGCATCGACCCGTATACTGAGTTGGTCATCCAGAACGCGTTGAAGGCCCTCCTCGAGAACCGCATGGCGATAATCATCGCCCACAGGCTGTCGACGATTAGGCTCTGTGATGAGATTCTTGTCATCGATCACGGGGTGGTCGTGGAACGTGGCTCGCACTTCGCCTTGATGTCGAGCGGCGGTTTGTACGCGTCGTTCTACAAGATGCAGTTCAAGGAGGAGAGTGGACTAATAGGAGCCTCGACGGAGGCTCATATCAGTACAACTTAGCCCCTTTTTTCTTAGCGATACTGGAGTGAGAGGAGGCGCTCCTTCTCGTCGAATCCCTCTATCTCCGAGCCGTCCGCTCGTTTCTGCCCAATACGACGCGCCGCCTCAGCATAACCCTTCGAGAGCTTGTACTCGGGCGCCATCGTGAACCGGGTGGGGAGGTTGCTTGTCCCCCTCTGCTCAAGGCCGTGGGCTAGCTCCTCGATCTTGCTCTTCGGCGCGGTGAAGATCATCTCGTCGTCCTGGGCACCAGCGTATCCCCTGTCCCCCCTGCATGGTACCGATACCTGGCACTCGTCCTTGAGGAGGCTCGGTACGACGGAGTAGACGCAGGCGGAGTGTCCCCCGAGGACGGTCGTGATGTCCCGCCCATCCCTGTAGGCGATACCGAGTAGTAGTTTGAGTAGTTGGGCGGAGTTACAGTAGATCACGGCGGCGTCGGGTTCGAATGTCGCGGTCTTCAACGGCGCTGAGACTACACCAACGTATTCTCCTGTTTTGAGCCTCGGTACTTCTCGCGCCCAGTTTGCTCCGGCTTCTAGCGAGGCGACCCCGTCTGGGTATCGTGTCTCGCCCGCTAGGAAGTTGCTCGGGGGCTCGGCGAGGCCGAAGCCTATGACGGGTTCGGGGCACCACATGTCTTCGAATAGCTGGGCGACTGTTTTGCCGAATTTTCTGGAGAGGGAGAAGCACTGGCATGTTGACATGCAGGCTCCGTAGTCGCGCTTCGGCCTCTCGGCCTCCTCCGGTACCTCTTCGGGGTTCCTCAGCATCTTTATCGCGAGGGGGTAGCTGGCGGGGCGTATCTGCTCCTCTATGCGTTTACCGTATTCGTTGTAGGGATTCAATTAGGACACTGGAGGGTGCTCTGGGTTCGTCCGGTAAAATCTTTGTCATGGTCAGCTGGGTGGGAGTATCCACCACTCCGACCCGGGGCGGTCAACCCACTCTGGCCACCGCAGCCCCACTGGTGGCTTGAGGCCGGCTGGCATCAGGGGCTTTTCCCAGTGCTCGGAGCGCCTTTTATCGAATTCGGCCTTAGCTGTTTTAAGCGCTTCAGGATTCTTTACGAGGTCGATCGCACTAGCGGCTAGGACGGTCGCTGCGGTTTCACCCATTCGATGAGTTGCCCCCATACTGCAGAGGGCTGATTCGACCCATCGGGGGTATCTGAATCCCGGTATCATCGCCTTGCTGACGTATAGGCGGGCCGTCGGGGAATGCCAAGTGAACTCGTTGACGTCGTCGGCGGGGTGGAAGGCCCCGTACGCCTTCTCAGGAGGAACTATGGTGACGTCGTATGGTTGCTCGGTCTCCTTCTGGCCGAGGTTTCTCTGGATCTCGCGGGCGAAGGCCTTGTCCTCCTCCGTGTACCTGTTGGGGCCGTGGGCCTTGAGGTTGGCCATGACGAGGTTCGTCATCGTCGTGTTGGGTAGGCCGGTCCTGACGGCGGTTATGATCCGGGGTTCGACCTTGCAGTCGGCTGCGATGGCGGCTCCTTTGGCGCAGCGCTCGATAACCTTCCTGATAGCGTCTTGGTCGGGGAGGTTTTCCGTCCTCCATGCGTAGACGAGTTGGCTGAACTCGGGTGTGCTCACGGTGCACTGGCCGCCTGTCATGACGAATTCGTTGATGCTTCCGCCGCGGCGCATCAGGGCGGGCATGTGCTCCTTCATGGTGTTGACGTTGTTGTACATGATGACGGCGGCGTCGAGTGCGCCGGGGTAGCTGACGTCCCCGCTCTGGCCACCGGAGGCGGACTCGACCTTGAACTCGAAGACCATGCTCATGTAGGTGAGGGGCCAGACGTCTCCGAGGACGCTGGTTGGGCCGCCGGGGTGCCAAGCTAGGAGGGCGTCCATTCCTTCGAAGAGGCCGTCGCGGGCCATGAAGGGTTTGCCGACGCAGAGTTTCTCTGCGGGTGTCCCTAGTAGTCTTATCTTGACGGGTAGCTTGTGGCGCTCGGCTGTCTCCTTCAGGGCGACGGCGGCGAAGCATGATGCGACGCCTAGCATGTTGTGGGCGTCGGTGAATCCGGCGCCGTAGGGTACTGCGGGTTCGTCCCATGGGACGGGTTTCTGGCTGTGTCCTGGCGTTGCGTCGTATTCGGAGAAGAAGCCTATGACTGGGCCCTTATCGCCCCACTCTGATTTGAAGGCCGTCGGCATGTCTGAGACTCCGGTCTCGACGTTGAAGCCGTTCTTCCTGAGGTATTCTACAAGGAGTTTCGACGACTTGTACTCGCGGAGCCCAGGTTCGGCGTATGAGAAGATCTTGTTACTCATCTCGGCCATTTCGGCCGAGTTGTCATCGACCCACTTCTCGGCGGTGGCCTTTTCTCCACTCCAGATGCTCAATGTGATGCCCCGAACCGAATCGGGGTCTCGGCGATTAAAATCCTTGGATTAGGGATCGACTCTTGTAAGCGACGGATGGTCGAGGTTTAGCAGGTCTGTTTTACGGATTGTGATATATTCGAACTTGAAGTTCAGTGTCTTTTCTCCGGATATTCAGCTCCTCAATCCTTTGGCTACTTTGGAGAGGTAGTGGCCGCTGTCTTTGATGGTTCTCTTCTGGGTTTCGTAGTCGACGTGTATCACGCCGAAGCGTTTGCTGTAACCGTAGGCCCATTCGAAGTTGTCTAGTGTGCTCCATGCGAAGTATCCGCGCAGGGGTACCCCCTCCTTCATCGCTCTGTGAGCCTGCAGGATGTGTTCTTTTAGGTATGAGACGCGTTTCTCGTCGTGGACTTTTCCGTCGGGTGTTATCGTGTCAGGGAATGCTGCGCCGTTCTCTGTGACGTATATTCGAGAGACTGGGTAGTTGGCGTGGGTCCACTTTAGTATCTTGTAGATTCCCTCGGGGTGGACTTCCCAACCCATATCCGTGTACACCCCCGGGGGGTTCACCCTCTTCATGTTGACTGGGGGCATGTCGGAGCCGGCGGCGACGACGCTTCTCCTGTAGTTGTTTATCCCTAGGAAGTCGATTTGCTCTTGGATCTGCTCCATGTCGCCCGGAAGGACCTCAGGCGCATCGCAGCCGTATAGCTTCGTCATCTCGGGTGGGTATCCTTCGCGGTAGAGGGCGTCCATGTACCACTTGTTCTGGCATAGTTCCCACCTATGCGCTGCTGCGATGTCTTCCGGTTTTCCGCTGGCGGGTTCGACCATGTTGAGGTGTAGGACTATACCGATCTCGGCGTCGTTTGTGTTGTCTCTGAGGGTCCTTACGGCGGCTCCGTGGGCCAGGAGGGCGTTGTGGCTAGCCTTCAGGGCGGCTTCGTTGCTGAGTCTTAGGCCGGGGGCGTCCTCGCCGGTGACGTAGCCTTGCCAGGCCATTTCCCAGGGCTCGTTGAGGGTGGCCCAGTGCTTGACTCTGTTGCCTAGTTCCACGCTCACGGCGTCTACGTATTCCTCGAAGTCGTCTACGATTCCTCGCCTAAGCCATCCACCCTCGTCTTGGAGGACCTGTGGTAGGTCGAAGTGGTAGAGGGTGACGAATGGGGTGATCTTCGCGTCGAGCAGTGAGTCGACGAGGTTGCTGTAGAACTGGAGCCCCTTGTTGTTTATCTTCCCCCTACCCCTCGGGAGGACCCTCGACCAGGAGATGCTGAACCTGTAGGCGTTGACGCCTAGCCGCTTCATGAGTTCGACGTCCTCTTCGTAGTGGTGGTAGTGGTCGCAGGCCTTGTCGCCGTTGGTCCCGTCCTCGATCTTTCCGGGTGTGTGGCTGTAGGTGTCCCAGATGCTTGGGCCTCTACCGTCCTCGGCGACGGCGCCTTCTATCTGGTATGAGGCGCTCGCTGTACCGAGTAGGAATCCACGCGGGAAGGATAGTTTGGGGGTCTCCATGGTTAGTTCTCGGATCGGCGCTTTATTGCAGTTGCCCTCGGGGAGGGGTGCTGATTAACCTCTCTGATTAATAAATTACCCGCGCTTTGATCTATTCGTGATTTTATGGTAGAAGAGAAGCGCATTGAGGAGACCCTAGACCCTAAGGATTGGGACGAGCTGAAGGTCCTCGGCCACAAGATGGTGGACGACATGATCGACCACCTCGCCACGGTTAGGCAGAGGCCCCCTGCGATACTCGTGAACGAGCAGATAGCCTCGGCTTTCATGAAGCCGATTCCGTTGGAGCCCGAGGGGATCGATAAGGCCTACGCGGACTTCAAGAAGGATGTCTTGGACACTCATGGGGGGCTCAACACTCACCCCCGATTCTGGGGATGGGTCGTTGGTACGGGTACCGCTCAGGGGGCGCTAGCAGAGATGCTGGCGACGGGCATTAACTTCAATATGCCTGGCGGCCCGTTTGCCCCCGTCCTTATGGAGACTCAGGTCCTTGAGTGGTTCAAGGGGATCTTCGGCTTCCCCAAGGGGGCGAGTGGATTACTGGTGGGTGGTGGGTCCGAGGCTAACCTCCTAGGCTTGGCAGTTGCACGTAACACGAAGGCTGGTTTTGACGTCAGGAAGCTAGGTCAGGGAGGCGCGAAAAAGAGGATGGTCCTTTACGGCTCCACTGAGACTCATGTCTGCATCGATAAGGGTGTTCAGTTGCTTGGCCTCGGTGAGGAGAGCTTCAGGAGGATACCCGTGGATGACGATTACCGCGTCAGAGTGGATCTACTGGAAGAGCAGATTAGGAAGGATAGGGCAGAGGGGCTTCAGCCATTCTGCATCATTGGTAATGCTGGGACGACTAATACTGGGTCATTCGACGACTTGGAGGCGCTGGCGGACATCTGTAAGAAGGAGGACCTTTGGTTCCATATTGACGGCGCGTTCGGGGCCTGGGCCGCGATAGGTGGCTCCACGAAGCCTCTGGTTAAGGGCATCGATAGGGCTGACTCTCTGGCCTTCGACCTCCATAAGTGGATGTACATGCCCTTTGACGTGGCCTGCACCCTGATTCGCCGCGAGGAGGATCACTTCAAGACCTTCGCTGAGCATCCGGACTACTTCGGTAACGCCGCGACGATGAAGCTAAGGACCGACTACGGTCTCCAGGTTAGCAGGTACTTCCGAAGTCTCAAGGTCTGGATGGGCCTCAAGGAGCATGGGTTGAACAAGTACGGGCGGCTGGTCCAGCAGAACTGTGACCAGGCCAAGTACTTCGAGGGGTTGGTTAGGGCGACTCCTGAACTTGAGCTACTTGCACCTGTTGCGTCTAACACGGTCTGCTTCAGGTACAGGGTACCCGGGTTACCCGATGAGGCGCTCAACGAGTTGAACTCGAACATGTCCAGGATGATCATGGGGATGGGCGCCGCGATGATCTCCGACACCAAACTGAAGGGGAAAGTCGCTTTGAGGGTCTGCGTGGTTAATCACCGGAGCAGACGAGAAGATTATGATCTCTTAGTTGTAAAGGTAAAAGAAGCAGGGTCTATGATGCTTCAGAAGATGGGTAAAGCATGATCGTCAGCTTACCCCTTTTCTAGCTCGTCTAATGGTTTGTTGGAGATTCTGTGAGGTGAAAATGGGCTTTTTTCAAGTCTCCCTCGCGCAAGTAGCTAGTCATATTTGAAAAAAAAATTCAAACTTCTCAATCTAGTTTATTAGGGTAATATATGTAAACTTGGCTTCCCACTGAAGAATCGGTTAGAATGAAGTTCAACGGTGTGAACCACCTCGCACTCGTTACAGGCGATATGAACGCTACGATAAGGTTCTGGAGGGATCTTCTCGGCATGAGGCTCGTTGCGGGCTTAGGTGCCCCGGGGTACAGGCATTACTTCTTTGAGCTGTCAGAGACGGATCTCGTGGCATTCTTCGAGTGGCCCGGTGTGGAACCCCTAAAGGAAAAGGAGCACGGTAGACCCGTTAAAGGGCCCTTCGGGTTTGACCACGTCTCCTTTGGCGTGGAGTCCGAGGACGACCTCTGGACGTTGAAGGACAGGATAGCGGTCGCGGGGCTTTGGG
This sequence comes from Candidatus Bathyarchaeota archaeon, assembly GCA_963769425.1. Taxonomy (GTDB): domain Archaea; phylum Thermoproteota; class Bathyarchaeia; order TCS64; family TCS64; genus UBA8941. The sequence continues at coordinate 705,145 of CAVYLP010000006.1, forward strand.
TCTCCGAGGTGATTGACCACGGCTTCATTCATTCCATCTACGCGTATGACCCGAATGGTATTCCGATAGAGTTCAGCCACAACGTTGAGGGGGTCAATGTTAGGAAGACTCCTGCTATGAAGGATCTAGTACCAGTTGAATACGCGGAGGAAGGTCCTGAGCCAGTTCAGGCTAAATGGCCTGAAGTTGTTGAGGCTACTCCTAGGAGCGAGAGGGTTGTTTATCCGGGGGCGGGTAGTGAACTCTACCATTTCCTCAGACATGAAGCTGAGAAGAGTAAGGATTAATCGTTTCTTTTCATGGATTTTGTGTTTATTGAACGATTTCATAAACTCGAACATGAATCATTGAGTTAGTGGGATCCTTGGAACGGCCTTTAGAGTATTCGATGAAGTTCGAGTCGAAGAGTCCCAATGGGGATTTATTAAGAACTGATGAGGGGAAGGTCCTACTCGACGAACGTAATCTTACTTTAAATCCGCTTCATGGAGACTCTAACGTAATTCCATACTTTGAGATATTCCGGATAGATAATGAGGATTACAAGGTAAACCTTGACCTCGGTTTTGAACTAATCACGCTTAGCCAAATAGGATATGATTACGAAAATTTCCTGAAAAATTTGTATAAACTGCGTGGAGAACTCTTGCTACGCTACCTGCTAATGAATGAGGGTTGTGTTGCTAAGGGTATTGATGCTCATTTTATCTACATTGACCCTAAGGGGGGGAGTCAGGAGGGTGAATGCGAGGTAAGGGTCTATGAATCCGCTGTAGTTGTCTTACCCGAGAAAGCGGATCCGATCCGTATCCCCCTTTGTTACATTAAAAATCATCAACGAGAGGACTACACTTTTTCAATATTTGCTGATGTCGATGAGAAGTTAAGATTATCCCAAATTGGGGAGAGGACGGACTTCTTCGATAGGAGCTTAACGAAAGTCCTCGCAGATGTTGCGGCCCGTTCACAAAGCCTACTTAGTAGCCTCGCGCCAAATATCAATCTCAACCTGATTATAAGGGCGGGGGGACTCATGGGTGATGGAAAGGCCGCCTCGGGTAAGGAGATCGAATCAATATCTCCTCAACTTTGGCTTTGCCTCGAGGAGAACCTGAAGCTGGTGGGTCTCACTGAGGAGTATGATTTCCTAAAAAAACTTTCAAAGCCAGGAGTGGTGAGGATAGGCGTCAAAAGGGCGCTGATGGGGGATAAAACTGGGCAGTATGTCTGGTTCATGGCCCCCATCTACGATTCAGATCCGGTTCAGCCTGGAAACGCTTTAGTGCTCGAGGCTGCATCAGACGAAGTCTCTGGTCGCGCTACATACGTTTTCAGAATGATGGATAGGCTTGAGTATAGTCGCGGCGTATCTTTGACGAAACTCGAGGAAAATGTGGAAGCCTTTGTTAACCGGGTAAATCGTTGTTTAATTGAGATAAATTTCCGTCGAGAGCCCATCTATCTACTTGATGATAAGCTTCGTGAGCCCGACAATGAGAGGTACCTCTACGCAGCTAACCGATTAGCGTCTCTTCAGCTCCTTCGTGAGAATTTCATCGGTCGCGTATTTCACTCGTCGCCAGACAAGTGGAGAGGCGACTTGGCAGAGTTATTGAAGTTCAACGTAGAAAGTGTGAATAACGCGGATAAGTGGGGGAAATAGTGATCCGGAATGCCTGGCTACAAGCATCCCTGTCGATATTGTAATGCACTCGTTTCATCCGATGACAACGTGTGTCCAAACTGTGGCAAGGTGAACCCAACTGGTCCGCTCAGATGTCCAAAATGTAGGAACCCGATACAGGAGGGTCAGAAGTTGTGCAGTGGGTGCGGTCAGTCGCTGGAGGTTAAGTGTCCTAACTGCGGGGAGACCACCTTTTTCGGCGACTACTGCAAGTCGTGTGGAAAACGAATAACCGTAAAATGCGCTAAATGTGGTCAAGAACAACCTCCTATAGGCAATAAATGTATTAAATGTGGGAAGCCACTCTATCGGTGATAATTATGCCTATGCAAGCTTTTACCAGAAATTATGAGGATAATAGCACTGAGGCGGGTTTCCAGTTCACCTTCTACTGCGACCTGTGCAGTGATGGATACAAGACCAAGTTCATAGAGTCGAAGAGTAACAAGAAGGCCGGATTCTTCCGCGGTTTAGGAAGGGCCGTTTCCATCGGAGCCGATATTGTGGGTCAGGGTAACTTAGGGGGCCACTTTGAAAGTGGAACCGGAATTTTGAGCGAGAGGTTCCACGGCATGTCCCCGGAGTGGCAGAAGGAGCACGAGGAGGCATTTGGGTTGGCTCAGAACGAGGCTAAGGGGCACTTCCAGCGCTGCCCCAAGTGTCGTAAATACGTCTGTGAAACTGACTGGAATGAGCAGGATGGGCTCTGCGTCGAGTGTGCCCCACGTGAAAACGTCGAGGTCACCGCAGCTAGGGCTGGCAAGATGGTTGAAGACATTAAGAAGAAGGCGGATGAAACCACCGTTTTCACGGGGGAGGTTGAGAGAAGGCAGACCCTCTGCCCCGAGTGTGGTAAGCCGTCAGGTGGCGGAAAATTCTGCAACAACTGCGGAGCCACCCTCGCACTCGCAAAATGCCCAAAGTGCGGTGCCAAGAACGTGGCTAACACGAAGTTCTGCGGCGAGTGCGGGACGAAGCTAAATTAGTCGGTTCAAGCTTAAGCGCAACGTAATGAGAAGCTATTTTTCAGCTTTATTTGGATTCATTGTTTTAACTGCTAATCTGTTTACATAATTAGATTCAACTTGTCGACGAAGAAGGGGTTGCTAGATAGGGTCGAATCGGATAGGGAAACAATTGTCGGTTTTCTTCAAGGATTGATTGCGGCGAAGAGCCCCAACCCCCCTGGGGACACTAGAGAGGCGGCCTCGTATGTCGCCAAGTTCCTCGAGGAAAGAGGAATATCATTCAAAACGGTTGGGCCTGAAACAGAGAAGCCTAACATAGTTGCGAGTATGAATTTCAAAAAACCCGGTCGAAAACTAATCTTAAACGGACACATTGATGTCTTCCCCGTCGGAGACGGTGAAGGTTGGAAATACGATCCGTGGGGCGGCAAGCTCGTAGAAGGCCGAATCTACGGCAGGGGGGCTATCGATATGAAGGCTGGGACAACCGCCTCAATCTACACCTTCGCGCTCCTCTACGAGTTAAGAGAGGAACTATCTGGAAGCGTCACCCTCACGGTGGTGAGTGATGAAGAGTCTGGGGGTCGACTGGGTACCGGTTGGCTCGTGGAGAACCTCCCCGAGGTCAAGGGCGATTGTGTGATAAACGGGGAGCCTAGCAGCCCCTATACTCTTCGCTTCGGTGAGAAGGGGATACTCTGGCTTAGGGTCACTGTCCGTGCTCCAGGGGCTCACGGCGCATACACACATCTTAGCCCCAATCCAATCAAGATCGCGGCTAAGGTCATCTCGGATCTTGAGGACCTGAAGGATATCCCTGTTCCGTATCCAGCGGACCTTGCAAAAGCTATAGCTGAGGGGCGTCAAGCCGCTGAGAAAGCTCTAGGTCCGGGTGGTGCTGATGTGATGTCTCGCGTCTCGGTCAACATAGGGGTGATCCACGGTGGCCTTAAGGTGAACATGATTCCGCGGGAGTGCGCATTCGAGGTCGACCTACGCCTTCCCCCAGGGTTGAGCAAGCAGGATGTTATGCCCTACGTCGAGCGGATTATCGCCCGTCACCCTGGAGCTGAGGTCGAGGAGGTCCGTTACGACGGTCCGCTATGGAGTCCGCCCAATGGTGAGATGTCTGAGATAATTCGCGGAAACGCACGTCTCCTTGGCGTTGACCCTAAGCCGATTATCAGTCTCGGTGGCTCGGATCTGAAGTTCTGGCGTGAAATTGGTGTACCGAGTTACTATTATGGGCCGACAAACCACGGTATGGGAACTATCAATGAATATGTTGAGGTCGAAGAGTTGCTACATATAGTGAAGGTTCATGTGCTCTCCGCGTACGAATACTTACAAAAATAGCTGAATTTTTATAGTATAAACCCGAGATTATTGAAAATACTAGAGTTTAACTTATTGATTGTAAACGCTACCACTTAAGGGGAAAAAAATTAAAAAATTTTTAGAAAAACGATTTACATGCCCATTTTCCTATTTAGAGCTTAAAAAAGGGCTCCCTCGCGCGCTGTCTTGTCCATTTATCTTATAATACCGGTTTCAAATCGTCATAACCCCCTTAGCTGGCTAAGAGGATCTCCTGAACGTCCTCCCCGAGTTTATCCGCTCGTCAACCCGCTCGCTATGATTTTCCCTATAAGTGGTAACCACTAATAAGGTGTTCCGCGTGGACACCCTTCACACCGATGAATGAACACATCTAGACTGGTTTACGCCTTCGATTGAACGGCGCCCACCCACCCCCGTCTCCATTCACATCGTTCAATGAACCGCGATCCACGCCCTTCAATGATTATTGAAGGCACACGGAATGCAACGGTTTTCAATAGATATTCAACGTTTTTCGACACGTTTCAGATGGTTCCGGCGACGCGTCCCCGACGACTACGCTATATATACTGAATATGTGGAAGATATATGCAACGGGGTTTGGTGAGAGGAACTATTGCTTTCTCTCCATTTTCCAAGTAGTGCCCTCAGCGTTATCAGCTAAGATTACTCCCAGGGCGACGAGTCTATTTCTTACATCGTCGGCACTCTTGTAATTTTTATCCTTCCTGTATTGGTTGCGGAGGTCGATTAGGGTTTTTATAAGGTCCTCTGTCAGCTTGTCCGTTCCTCCACCCCTTTTTTCGAAGAGGCCTAGAGCGTCAAGGAGACCTCGGTAGATCATTTGTGCCCTCAGGGTTACGCCCTTGTTGGGGGTTGCTGTGAGGTACTCGTTAATGGCTCCGCTCATTGCATGGAGGGCGTCGATGGCTGTGTGGCTGTCCAGGTCGTCGTCCATCGCGTTTTCGAATGCTTCTCTGTGCTTCGCGACGTCGTCGAGGAGCTTGCGTTCGCGGGGTCCGAGGTCAAGGTTCGTGTCGGGTGCCTTCTTTGCCGCTTCGAGGAGGTCGAGGGTGTTCTCGAGTCTGTTGGCTGAGCCTTCGGCGCTCTTCATCGCGTCGTCTGTGTAGTCGAGGGGGCGGCGGTAGTGTGTGGCGAGGTAGAAGTATCTGAAGGCGTCTGGGCTGTACTTTGCCAGGACCTCTTCGAATCCTATGTAGTTGCCGAGGCTCTTGCTCATCTTTTTCCCGTTTATCATGAGGTGGCGGATGTGGACCCAGTAGCGTACGAATTGTTTCCCTGTTAGAGTCTCGCTTTGGGCGATTTCGTTGGTGTGGTGGGGGAAGACGAGGTCCTCTCCACCGGCGTGGATGTCGAGGGTATCACCTAGTAGGTCCCTTGTCATGACGCTGCACTCTATGTGCCAGCCTGGGCGTCCCTTCCCCCAGGGACTGTCCCATGCTAGTCCGGGCTCCTTTTCGCTTCTCTCGAGTTCCTCAGGTGTGCTCTTTTTCCATAGAGCGAAGTCTTGGGCTGATTCCTTGTCGTATTCGTCCTTTGACATGCGCTCGGTTGTCTGGGCCTGGGTGAGGTCCATTCCGCTGAGGTTGCCATAGTTCGGGTACTTGTCGATGTCGAAGTATACTCCGTCCTCTGCGACGTAGGCTGCTCCTTTGTCGAGGAGTTTCTGGATGAAGGTGATCATTTGTGGGATGTACTCTGTCGCTCGTGGGTTAGCGGTGGCTCTCCGTATGTTGAGCAGGTCTAGTCCTCGAAGGAAGCTCCTCGTGTATCGCTGAGTGAATTGTCTGATGGGTTCGCCGGCCTTCGCCGAGTCGCGGATGGTCTTGTCGTCTATGTCCGTGACGTTCATGACCATAGTAACGTCTAGGCCGCGGTACTCGAGCCAGCGGCGGAGGAGGTCCGCGGAGACGAAGCTCCTGAAGTTACCAATGTGGGGGTCGCCGTAGACGGTTGGGCCACAGGCATACATCTTGACCTTCCCTGGTTCAAGCGGCTCGAAGAGGCGCTTCGAGCGGGTCATTGTGTCGTATAGATGGATATCTGATTTGGTCATATGGTTCTCCTCCAGAATCTCGGCTCCGCTAGGTGGGTTACCATCTCTAGGCGTGGACTATCTGACACAATAGTCTCATTCTTCCCTTTCTAGCTGGTTGAGGTTGGTTGGGGGCGTTTATAAGGATTGAGGGTTTTCCCTTTGTTATCAGTGATATATTTTTACGAGAAAAAAGATCAGGACTGAAGAGAACTTTAAGCAGGTATTTTCCTTGCCCAACGAGACTATACACACACGCTTTTTCAGTGCGCCACGTTTATATGCGGCAGCCCCGGGTCTCTAGGAGAAGTGGAGTGAAATGAGGGATAGACTTCATCAGAGGCGCTCGCCTTCACGTTCAGTGAAGCCGACCTAGATTTACTCGAGCTGCTTTTAGTATATCCAGTGGGAGCTGGACTCCTCTTCTTCAACACCACGGAGATGAAATAATTGACAGTAAAATTTGCTATACCTAAAGGACACCTCAGCGAGAAGACCCTAAACGTTCTCAACCGTGCCGGTTACAGCATCCACGGTGACGACAGAACATATAGGCCGAGCATCGATGACCCCGGGATCGAGATGAAAGTGCTCCGTCCTCAGGAGATACCCATCTTCGTGGCTGAAGGAATGCAGGATGTGGGAATAAGCGGCAGGGACTGGGTACAGGAGACCCAAGCAGATGTAGAGGTGCTCCTCGATCTCGAATATAGCCGTGTTAAGCTAGTTTTAGCCGTTCCAAAAACTAGCCCATATTCTAGTCTAGAGGATATGCTGACGGCCTACATCACGGAGGGACGCACCCTACGGGTTTCAACCGAGTACCTAAATGCTGCAGCTGATTTTATTAAAAAATCCAAAGCCTACCAGTCGAAGTGGGGCGAAACCAATCCCATCATTGTGACTCCTTGGTGGAGGAAGGGCGAGGTCGAAGCCGTGGCCATCTACCTGAGCTTCGGGGCCACCGAGGCAAAACCCCCAGAGGACGCCGACGCAATAATGGAGGTAGTTGACACAGGAACAAGTCTGAGCCAAAACAACCTGAAGATCATCGATACAGCGATGGAGACGACTGCACTCTTCATAGCAAACAAGTCTGCTCTCAGGGACCCAGCCAAGCGGGAGAAGATCATGGACATTCTCACGCTCCTACGCGGAGCAGTGGATGCCTCAAAGAAGCTTCACATCTTCGCCAACGTGCGTCGCGAGAACCTCGACGAGTTACTCATGAAGCTACCCGCACTAAAGAAGCCGACCATCTCCCCGCTCAGCGACCCCGAGTGGGTGGACGTCAATACAATAATCGACAAACGAGTTTTCCTCGAAATCCTGCCGAGTCTCAGGTGCCTCGCGCAGGGGCTAGTAGTCTATGAACCACGGCAGGTCCTACCCCTCGAGGAGATACAGGCGGAGAACGGGCGCACATGATGAAGATAGTCACAGAGGAACCCTTGTGGCTCATGGAACGCAGGTGGCCCAACGCCTCAGCACAGAGCACGACGGTTGAAGCTGCCGTCAAGGGCATCATCGAGGACGTGCGGCGCCGAGGCGATACAGCTCTGGTCGAGTACACCGAGAAGTTTGATGGTGTCAAGCTTACACCGGCGATGTTCAAGGTCACCCGTGAGGAAATATCGGAAGCCTACAGGCTGGTCAAGCCGGAGACCGTTGAAGCCCTCCGTAGGGCCCGTGACCGGCTCGAAGCGAACGAGACCAAGCGTCTCAAGGGGCTTAGCTTCACAACAAACATAGACGGTGTCACCGTGCGGCACGAGCCACGTCCCCTTCGGAGGGTCGGGTGCTATGTCCCGGGGGGCAAAGCCGCGTACCCGAGCAGTCTGGTCATGAATGTGACCCCCGCCAAGGTGGCTGGAGTCGATGAGGTGATCGTGGTTACGCCGCCAGGGCGGGATGGTAAGGTGACGCCCCTCACGCTCTTAGCCGCCGATGTCTGCTGCGCGGACTCTGTCTATAAGGTGGGTGGGGCACAGGCGGTGGCTGCCCTTGCCTTCGGGACAGGCACGATTCCCCGAGTCGACAAGATCGTGGGGCCAGGAAACCAGTATGTGACTGCCGCTAAGGGTCTTGTTCAAAGGTGGGTCGCCATCGACAAACCCGCGGGACCTACTGAGATTTTGGTGGTCGCCGACGACTCTGCGGACCCACGACTCGTAGCACTCGACCTCGTAAGCCAGGCTGAGCACGGCCCCGGAGGCGTATGCGGCGTCGTGACGGATTCCCGAGTCTTTGCGGACGCGGTGAATAGGGAGCTTGAGGCGGTGATCGCCTCTGTGCCCCGATCCGAGTACGTTAAGCCGGTTCTCAATGAAGGTGGATTCATCTACCTTGTCTCGAGCATGGCTGAGGCCGCCGACTTTGCGGATAGGTTCGCGCCCGAACACGTCGAGGTGGCGGCGAGGGATCCGTGGGCTCTAGTGGAGCGGATACGGGGAGCCGGATTGATCCTCGTGGGCTCAAACTCCCCCGTGAGCGCCACCGACTATGCCCTCGGCGTAAACCACGTCCTCCCCACTGGGGGGTACGGGCGGATAGCAGGGGGTCTGACCGTCCTTGACTACGTCAAACCCGTGAGCATCGTCGAGGCGTCTCTCGGGGGGTTAGAAGCCGTCCGAGGTATAGTCGGCGTCCTCGCGGAGGCTGAGGGGCTCCCCAACCACGCCCGGGCCGTCGAGGGGAGGTTCAGGCGATGAAGATCGAAGAGACCCTCCGAAGACTTGAAGCATTGAACGGGTACACGACGAGCGGCGAAACCCCTCGCGTCAAGCTGGACGCAAACGAGAACCTGTTCCTCCCGCGAGATGTGATGCGTGGCTATCTACGGGAGGCCGCCGAGCTCTCTGATCCCCGCCTGTATCCTGCCGATGAGGCTGATGAACTTCAAGCCGCGATAGCTAAACGGATCGGGGTAGACGCTGATCAAGTTGTTCTGGGCGGTGGAGGCGACCAACTCATAAATCTGCTAACCACTGTCCTCCTACGTCCCGGGGACGGGCTCCTCTCGGTGACCCCTACCTTCAGTATGTATCAGGTCGCCGCCTCGATCCGGGGCGTCGAGCACCAGAAGTCCCCCCTAGACCCTGACTTTATCCTTGATCCATTGCGCCTCCTAGCCGCCGTTAAGGGGAACACGCAGATGATCGAGATCGTTAACCCCAACAACCCGATCGGCGTCCAGTTCGGCGAGGATGCCGTCAAGAAGGTAGTTCAGGGGTTCAAGGGCCCCGTGCTTGTGGATGAAGCCTACGTTGATTACGGCAGATACAGCCTCGTCGGCTCCTGTCGGGAGATCGAGAACTTGATGGTTCTCCGGACCTTCTCAAAGGCTTATGGGCTCGCGGGGCTCAGGCTCGGTTACCTCGTGGCTGGGTCCCGGCTAGCGTCGGCGCTCCGAGGCGTTCAGGACCCATACCCGGCGTCAGGGATCGCTTTACGGATGGGGCTAAGGATGTTGCGTGAGACCCGGATCATTGACGAAGCCGTCGGGCAGTTGAAGAAGGAGCGTGCCTGGCTCACGTCTGAACTGTCCCAAATCCCGGGAGTGGTGGTGATCCCGAGTGACTCAAGCTTCATCACGTTCAAGACCCCCCGAAACGCCGCCTCCATCAGGGAAACACTGCTGGTTAGGGGTGTAGCCGTGAGGCTCGTTAAAGAGATCCCGGGACTAGGAGATTGCCTGCGCGTCACCGTCGCACCCCGACCAATGTTGAAAGGGTTCCTTACGTGCCTAGGGGAGGCGCTGGCGTGAGCAACTATATCGAGTTCGAGACGCCCGAGGGCGTCTGCTACGTGCGGGAGGACCGGGTCCCGTGGTTCGCGGGTGTGGATGTCGCCGTCTTCGACTGCGACGGTGTCCTCCTCGATATCCGGGAATCCTACTGGAGGGCCGCCGCGGAGACCGCCGTCATAGTACTCGAAGCTTTAACCGGAGCTAGGGTCAGCCTGGGTGTATTCGACCGTGACGTGGACTTCGCGTTCAAGAAGACGGGGGGCTTCAACAACGACTGGTCTCTGACCTATGCGTATATTATAGGTACTCTCGGCACTCTGTCGAATGAGGCGCTTCGTCGCCTAGATGAGGCCGCAGCCCGGGTCCCGGAGGCGAAGCCCTCTGAGAGATTACAGTCGTTCTCCTCTTTTAGATCCCCCATTAAGGTTGAAGAGGAGAAAATCCGCGCCTCTCTGATCGAATTAGCCGGGTCGGTTGGACCTGGAGGCGTCGATTCCGTTGATCAACTGCTGCTTCCACGAGTTGGATCAAACATCAAGTGGCTCCTCCGATATCGCGGGGATGTAGGCGTCAGCGTAGTCTCCACACTCTTTGAGGAGTTGTTCGCGGGAGCTAGTCTCTTCAAGGAAACCTTTGGCATCCCCGCTCAATTCACTCAGCGAGTCGGAGGTTACATCGACGCCGAACGGGTAATCCCTACGCCAGCCGTTTTCCTGCGGCTTGAACGCCTCCTCGGGGGACGCCGATTCGGAGTCGCCTCGGGGAGTCTAATGAACAGCGCCCGCCGTGTCCTCGGAGAAACTTGGCGCGTTTTTCCCCGTGAGGCCCAAGTCTGGCACGACGACGTGGACAGGACGATGGCCGAGACGGGGGCCAGAGGTCTCCACAAGCCGTCCGGATACCCGCTCTTACGTGCCTCCTCCATATACGAGCCCTTCAAACGGGCCGTTTACGTGGGGGATACAATGACGGATTCTCATCGCCACCCGGAACGCGGCGACGGAGACCCCCCGCTACGTCTTCATGGGGGTCTACTCCTCTGTGGACTCTCCAAATGAGACCCTCCAAATGTTTATCGATGAGGGGGCTGACGCCATCGCCCCGAGCGTCAACCAGCTTCCAGATGTGCTAGAGTGGGCGAGAAGTGAACAGCTTTGAGAAACTATGAAAAGAATCGTGAAACCCGTGAGACCCGAGTAAAGGTCCAATTAAACCTAGACGGCACAGGTGTAAGCCGCGTCGATACGTCGGTACTATTCCTGAACCACATGTTGACAAGCCTCTCCACTCACAGCATGATCGACCTCACCGTGGAGGCGTCGGGGGACCTTAGCCACCACATCGTGGAAGACGTCGCCCTCGTCCTAGGCGACGCTCTTAGGGGTGCCCTCGGGGACGCCAGCGGGATAACACGCTTCGCCTCGGCGGCGGTTCCAATGGATGAGAGCCTTGCGGAGGCAGCCTTGGATCTGAGCGGTCGACCTTACTCGGTGATCAGCCTCGGCACCCGGGGAGAGCGGGTGGAGGACATGGCGTGCGAGGACGCTGCACACTTCCTACAGAGCCTCGCCTCATCCGCCCGTATCACCCTTCACATCAACGTATCGTACGGCACCAATGATCACCACAAGATTGAAGCCGCCTTCAAGGCCCTCGCCCTCAGTCTACGTGAAGCGATACGCCTCGACCCAGCTCGGGTCGGTGCACCAAGCAGCAAGGGGCTACTCTGATGCCAAAGGTAGCGGTCCTCGACTACAAGGTCGGGAACATCTTCAGCATGATGAGCGCTCTGAAGCGGACCGGGCTTGAGGTCGAGTTGACATCGGACCCCGCGAGGATCAGGGCGGCTGATGGGCTGGTGCTTCCCGGGGTCGGCAACTTCGGGGTTGCGTCCCGCATGTTGGAGCCTTACCGCGGTGCGTTAACCGAAGCCCTAGAGTCTGGTAAGCCGATGCTGGGGAGCTGCCTAGGGATGCAGCTCCTCTTCGAGGCCAGCGAGGAGGCTGAGGGTGTCGGTCTCGGGTTCATAAAGGGATGCGTCAGGCGGTTCGGTGAGGGGGTCAAGGTGCCCCACATGGGGTGGAATCAGGTGACACCGGCGAAACCTTGCCCCCTACTCGAAGGCGTGGAGGACGAATACTTCTACTTCGTTCACAGCTTCTACCCGGATCCAGCGGATCCTGAGGACGCGGTAGCGACCACCGAGTACGATGGCTGCTTTGTGAGCGTCGTCGCTCGGGGATGCCTCTACGGGACCCAGTTCCACCCAGAGAAGTCGGGGGCCTCCGGCGCGGCCCTTCTCCGCAACTACGCGGGGCTACTCAAGAGGTGATGATGATGCAGGTGATTCCGGCTGTTGATATCATGGACGCCCGCACCGTGCGCCTCGTAAAGGGGATTGAATTCGAGAGGAAAGACTACGGTGATCCCCTAGAAGCCGCCCTTCTCTGGGCCAAGCAGGGTGCAAAGATGATCCACGTCATAGACCTCGACGCCGCCCTCGACAAAAGAAGCAATCGGGGGTTGTACAGAGGATCATCAAGGAGGCGGGTGTAGACGTTCAGGTTGGGGGCGGAGTCCGTTCCATCGACGACGCCGCGGCACTCCTCGACGGCGGCGCCTACCGCGTGATCCTCGGGTCCCTCGCGTTCCAAGACTCAGGAGCCGTCGAAAGGCTCCTCCACCTCTACGGGGAGGAAAGAATAGTCGTTTCCCTTGACCACTCGGGGGGCATACTCAAGGTAAACGGGTGGCGTACCGAGGCAGGGGTCAGCATCGACGAAGCCTTCGACAGCTTCACGGGGCTTGGCGTCTCAAGGTTCCTCGTCACCTGCATCGACGTGGACGGCATGCTCGGCTCCCCCGACATCGCCACCGTCAAGGGCCTCACCGCCCGTGCGCGGATCATGGCGGCGGGGGGAGTCGGAAGCCTAGGCGACCTCAAGCAGCTCAAGTCGGCGGGGGTCGAAGCCGCGGTGGTCGGAAAAGCCCTCTACGAGGGGAGATTCACCCTAACACAAGCACTGGAGGCTACCGAGAGTTGACCCTCACCAAGCGGATAATCCCGTGCCTCGACGTCAAGGATGGCAGGGTCGTTAAAGGTACTCACTTTGAGAACCTTCGCGACGCTGGGGACCCCGTTGAGTTGGCGAAACGCTACAGCGCGGAGGGTGCCGATGAGCTCGTATTCCTCGATATTACCGCTAGTAACGAGAAGCGGAGCACACTCACCCGCCTCGTCTCGGGGGTCGCCTCGGAGCTTGACATCCCCTTCACGGTGGGTGGGGGCATCAGGAGCGTTGATGACATCCGCGCCGTCCTCCTGTCGGGGGCCGACAAGACGAGCCTCAACACGGCCGCCGTCGATGACCCTTCTCTGATCACGCGGGGTGCCGATGTCTTCGGTGCCCAGTGTGTGGTCTTGGCAGTGGACGCCCGCCGCAACTACGCCCCCAACCCCGAGGCATACACAGTGCAGACTCGGGAAGGCGCCTGTTGGTTTGAGGTCTACACATACGGCGGACGTAAGGCGACCGGTATCTGCGCAGTAGACTGGAGTAGGAGAGCCGTCGAACTGGGCGCCGGTGAGATCCTCGTCACGAGTATGGACCGCGATGGCACCAAGGCGGGGTTCGACATCGAGTTGACCCGCAGCATCGCGGACGCCGTAAACGTCCCGGTGATAGCCAGTGGAGGTGCCGGGGAGCCCCGCCACTTCCTTGAAGCATTAACAGCGGGCAAGGCGGACGCAGCCCTCGCGGCAAGCGTTTTCCACTACGGGAACTACCCGGTCCCCCTCGTGAAGCGGTACCTAAAGCAGAACGGAGTTGAGGTGAGAATATGATACAAGTGAAGAGCGATGACTTGGACTGGAAGAAGATGGATGGGATATTACCCGTCATTGCCCAGTCTGCGGACACCTTGGAGGTGCTCACGTTAGCCTACATCAATCCAGAGGCCCTTCGGTTGACCTTCCTGACCGGGTACGCCCACTACTACAGACGGAGCCACCAGCAGGTCATGATGAAGGGAGTCACTAGTGGCAACACCCAGAAGGTTGAGCGAGTGCTCACCGACTGCGACAACGATGCCGTAGTCTACATCGTCCACCAGAAGGGGCCAGCCTGCCACCTCGGGGAGCAAACCTGCTTCCATAAACAGCTCACGGCTTAGCGCTGTGCTTTCCCATCATCAGATTCAAGTTCCACTCCTATGAATATGGTCAGTGCCTAGGGACCTATTTGGTTCATGGTTACGCTGGTTTTTCTGCGAGTTTTTTGAGCTGGTCGCTTAGTCGTCTGCGGCCGGTTTCGGCTGTTACTTCACTTCTCGTTGCCTCGATGACGGCTCGGGTGATGTCGAGTTTTCGTCTGAGTCCCTTGAGGAGGCTTGCGTCCTCCATGGCGACGAGGTGGAGGTAGATCTGCTCCATCCGGGTCAGGTTTTGCTCAGCTTTTTCAAGGTCTCCGATTCTGAGTGCGTCGAGGGCCTCGCGGCGGAGTTCACCTGGGACGTCTCCTAGTCCGAGGAGGTATCGGGTTGGTGTGGCGGCGGCTTGTTCTAGTGAGGGGTATTTGTCTTCTGCTAGGAGGGTGTGCAGGATTGTCGCCTCGGCGTGTTCCTCGTGTGCGGCTTCAACCTCATCGTATTGGTCGAGTTCCTGGTGATCGCGGATGTAGGGCTTCATCTCGTCGAGGAGGCGGCGGGCCTCGAGTATGTTGGTTTGTGCTTTTTCTGGTTGTTTGTTGTGGTCGAGTAGGATGGCTTGCTTGCTGAGTTGTCGGGCTTTTCTAGCCCTGGTTAGGGCTTCGTCTCGTGCTTTTTCGCGGTCTAGGAGCTCGTCCGAAGTCTTGTTGATGATGTTTTGGAGTGTCTCCTCGTCGCTTGGCATGGGTGTTTCTTGTTTCTCGGAGCTATAAATGCGCTAGGATATCATTATTAGCGGTTTTACAGTTCGCTCCCGTAGCTGGTTAATTATTTCTTGCCACGGGGCATGAGGAAAAAACATGGAATTTGCGTCGGTGGCAAGGTATCTAGATCACAATTACTCGATTGTAGAAACTAATTAGTGGATTTAGGAGGAAAAGCAAGCAGTCTTTTATTGATAACTGATATAAACCAACTTGTTAACCTTTATTCTGGCTCAATTATTCTAGTCTGGATGATGATGTGACTATGTCCGAAGTTAGGAAGAAGATCGAGAAGGAGAATGGGAAGTTCGGGGAATACGTTAGGCGAAGCGACGCGAAGGCAATCTCGGCCCTCTACACGGATGGGGCGAGTCTACTACCGGTTGGCATGAAGTCCATCGATGGTAGAAGGGCCATCGAGCAGTTCTGGGGTGGTGCAATTAAGAACATGGGGCTAAAGGATGTCGTTCTTAAAACTGTGGAGGTTTTGGGTTCGGGTGACTCGGTGACTGAGAGGGGAGAGTACGTCCTCAAGTTCGAGGCCAATGGAAAAGCTACGGAAGACAAGGGTAAGTATCTAGTTGTGTGGAAGAATATGCCTGAGGGTTGGAAGCTCCACTGGGATATGTGGACCTCGAACTTGTCTCAGAAGTAAAATATCTTTTTTCCATTTTGATATTATTTCTAAAAATAAATTATCGTTTTCCTCTATTTTAATGAGGATAAATGGAGATTAGCCCGTGAAGAAGGTGATGATGGTAGGGAGCGGTCCCTTAACGACGCTGGAGACGCTACCGTTGGTTGTATCGATCTTGTAGAGTGTAAAGTTTGTTATCACCTTACTCTGGAGGGCGTAGGTGTTGTAGTAGGAGGTCATCTCGCTGGTAGCTATTCTTGCAGTAACTTGGTTGAAATCGTGTGTAATGTAGCGGCCGGCGGTGTCGAAAATCGTCAGTAGTCCATTCCCTGATGGGACGAAGATCGCGGCGGTCTGTGTTCCGTCCATGAAGTCGACTATTCCGAGGTATATTGTCTGTGGGGCTTTCTTGATGTTCTGCTGGTAGTTGATCATCATCGCATACTGGAGGGTTGCTTGGTCGACGGCATTACCCTCGAGGTACTTGATTGTCTCGGTGGGGGTTCTATAGTAGACTTCGTGGTACTGAACATCGAAACTCGATACGGTTTTTGTGCCGTTGATCATGGTGTATTGTAGTTGAAGGAACGGGAAGCCGATCTGGTGGACAGATGTGACGAAGCCTGATACATAGGCGTAGATTTTGTTGTAAGCTGAAAGGTAATCGGGCTCACTGCTGATCTATGTTCGACACGATGGTTTGTGACTGAGTTGACCTCCTGGCTGTTGAGAGTACGGGTGAAGGCCTTGGGAGACGAATCCAACCGAGTAGAGAGTACTGTTAAGCGCCACTACATCGTTGGAGATGGATCCAAGGAAGCCCTTCAGGTCCTTGTAGTTTGATTGAGTCTGCCCGTAGCTTCCCTGAAGCTGTGTGTATTTGTCGGTGAGGGTCTTATTTTGGGTGCTTAACTTAGTATAATCCGCCTGAAGGGTGTCCTTCTGGGTCGATAGCACTTGATACTGACATGACAGAGTGATGTATTGGAGCTGTGTGTCGGTTAGGCGATCCCTTTTAGGTCGACAATCTGGCTGTTATAAACGGCGAATCCGCCTCCGAAGCCTACTACGGCTCCGGCGATTATACCTACCACTAAGAGAACGAGTGGCTTTGATTCCATGGTTTTTCGATACCTTAGTTGATAGCAAAGAATATAACCTAAATGAATCTCGCTCCGTGTTTTTGGGGATACGAATTGTTAATGTTTAAAAGAGGTATTGGATGTATGATTTGACTATGGCCAACTTAGATCGTCTGTTTTCTGAGGCTATCATCTTCCTGCTGGTGCTGGCCTTGGAGTGGTATCACGATTAAGCCAATGGTCGGCGACATCATTGGTTACGTGTTGATAGGAATTACCGTAATACTGCTGCTTCTTGATATTCTAAGGAATGCGCTTTGACAATTAAAATCGAAGTATGAATTTTAATTGTTGAAGGATTCGACATTACGGTATGCCTCAGCAATTTATTTCCTGAGTAATTAGGTGAGGTTATGGAGTTTCATCGAATTAATCTTCCAGTTTGTTCGAAGTGTTGGATGATCTTTGAATTCTCCCTAGGATCCTGACTAGTAGGTTGGTCCCATGGATATCCCATCTGAATCTTCATGGTTTCATAATTCGATTCGAAGTTTGGGTATGTGATTACAACCTCGGTTGATGGGTATGAGCGTGATGTGATTGGGGGAACAAATATGCCGTGTAAATCTTCCTCCCCGTCAACTATGATTACAAAGTCGCCCATTAGAGGCGCTCTCATTGCCTTCATTGTATCTACGCATGCTTTGGTTAAGATCAACTCGTGGCTTGTCACGTTATAGTATCGGACATCGGTGTCTGTTACTACATTAAGCTGGGTTTTGGTTAGTATGATGCTGAACTCGTTCGCTGGGAGTTGGTGTTGATTATTTGCTATGAACAATACGGTGCAGAGTGGGATTAATACTCCTAAAATGACGGCTATTGAGGTTCTTTTATCCATATTCAATTCCGATGGATTGAAAGAGTAATAACTCTTTTTATGACTCGAAATGAATACTCCTTTTGCTTATGAGGTTGGACTCGAGATCGTATAAAATATGAGAACGTGGTAACCATCATGCTTATCCATTAATGTATGATGAGTTTGTACGTCCATAAACCCTAAAATAAACATCAATGAGGATTTTACGGGGCATAAGGGAGAGGTAGGAGTTGAAAATCAAGATTTTATCAATAATGATCTCATTTTTACTCGTTGTAAATTCGTTAGGGTTGATCGGTGCGCGTGCAAGTGACACGATTAGTGCATCGGATTTCCAGCTGGGTAGTTGGTCGAAGACGATCGATCTTTTTGATTATGCTCGACAGCACGCTGAGTCTGTGGGTGGTGTTCCGCCGCCAGAGAACTGGACTAGTGACACGGTGGTCAACTACATCAATCAGAATGGTTTCAAGCTCCTCTACATGGGCTTCGCCGGGGTTGACTATGGCAGCGCCAAGTTCCAGCTACCCCTTCAGTCCGTAGTTGAAAGCTTTAACACGACCAAGGGTGAACCAGCCATGACCGCTTCTAGTTTCCTAATGCTCATGGCATTCAATGACACGAAAACCTCCCTATACGCGGGTTCACCCGATAAGGGCGACAACCTCTGGGCATCGTTCACAATGGGGTCGGATTATAGTGAAGTTTTACCTGAGGGGAAGACGCCCAAGCTCACCACGAGTGTTGAGATTACTCAGTTGAAGGTCTCTGGCAACGAGTACACCTGGGGGATGACGTACAAGAACCTAGAAGCAATCTGGTGGAGCATCGCGGGGAGTGTGCCGAAGCTCTTGCCGGCCGCCCTCTGCGTATACGACGAGCTCGGCTTCAATTATCGTCTAGTGTTCAACCCAGGCGACGGTACCGCGAAGCTCTACGTGACCTACACCCTCGGTGAGATGCATGACCTCTGGACGGTGGGTCACGTCGGTTTCATTCCCGTCGTGGTGCACTACAATAGCACCGGTTTGTACGGTCCATTGGGGAAGAAGGCTGGTTCTGAGACTATTCACGATTTCCTCGAACGGAACAAGATCAGCATGAGCATCGTGATGAGTCAGAGGACGTGGGTGGCTGATAAGGAGGTCTCAAACAAGGTGAATGGTTCGGGCGCTATCTCGGATGGTGTTGACGTCAGCTCTGGAAGCGTTCAATCCACGACCTCCGATGGGCAGAAGGTATCAGATGTCAGCTTCGGTGAGAAGAAAACCTACAAGCTCGAGGAGGCTACAGGAGAGAAGACCTACGACGCCGTGACGAGGATAGCGGATGTGAACTTCTATGCTAGGAACCCGGTTCTAAGGCTGCAGAATTCTCTCCTCCTCTACTCGAATGCCTTCATGTCCCACATGTTCCCATCGAAGTACGCCGAGACCGCCAAGGTATGGATGAACGCGACGAAGTCCGACTACCTATTCATCACATCATATCCAACCTACAGCGGATACCAAGTGATACATGACCCAGTATACACGGCTTACACTCCGCCGAAGACCACTGCGGGTGGTGCAGTACCCATCCCGAGCATTGCAGTTCTAATTGGAGTAGTCATAGTTGTCATCTTCCTAGCGAGGAAACGAAGCTGAACCTAGAATAACTCAACGAAGCGATTGAATTGCCTGGAGTGTTATCTGGCTTCAGTAAGGTCATTTTATCCTTAGCTATAGGTTTCATCATCTCCACCGTTATCCGGGCTCTATTCTGGAACGCTCCTAATGGTCAGCTGATAATAATCGCCTTCAACCTCATCAGCATAGTTGGAGGGATTTTGGCTTTGTCGAGTCAGAAGTATTGGTCCATGACCTACCTCTTTGGCTATTTAGCGGGGCTCTATTTCTTCTCGGTAGGTACTTTGTTTCAGATTGGGAGTTCATTCTCTACATGGCAGTGGGTACTTTTTTCGTCTTCAATAAAATTAGGCACAGGTTCTGAGACGTGTCGTTTCCTCCTATATTCATGGGATGGAAAGTTTTACTAGGCTTCTGGGCGTCTGGTTGCTCGATCTCTCTTGTCTCTCGTTGGTAAGTCTGTGGCTGAGGTTCCGACTCCGGCTCTGCTGCTGGATCTGGATAAGTTTGAGTGGAATGTTGAGAAGATGTTCACTTTTGCCAAGAAGGTTGGGGTGAACGTGCGTCCTCACGCGAAGACGTTCAAGGCTGCTGCTATCTGTAACCGGCTGATCGCGGCAGGTGCGATCGGTGTGATGACTCAGAAGCTGAGTGAGGCTGAGGTGCTGCTGAACAGCGGGATCCTGTACGGGGATAAGAATATCCTGGTGAGTCAGGAGCTGGCGGATCCGGGGAAGGTGGAGCGGCTGGTGGGGCACAACGTGGCTATGGGGGAGGGGAAGGTTCTCACCAGCGTCGACGATGCGCGTGAGGTGGACATGCTGGATGAGGCGGCGCTCAGGTGGAAGGTGAAGCAGCATGTTGTCATCGAGATGAGTCACGGGCGCTGCGGGACGGCGCCGGGGAAGCCGACGGTCGACCTCGCGGAGCACATCGCCAAGAAGAAGGGGCTCGTGTTCCGGGGAATCTACGGGTACGAGAACCCGGTGAAGAGGGAGCTGGCACTTGAGAGGGATAAGCTGACTGTGGACACCGCGGAGATGATCAGGGCGGCTGGTATTCCGGTGGAGATCGTGTCGGCGGGTTCGACGGACACGTATGAGGTGACCGGTTCGTATCCAGGAATCACCGAGATTGAGCCGGGGAGCTTCGTCTTCGGAGCGGGTCCGGAGGGGAGCGGGTACGGGTGGAGTAGCAACAACAACGTCTACTTCAAGAGCAGCTTGACAGTGCTGTCGCAGGTGATCAGCGACAACTTCT
This sequence comes from Candidatus Bathyarchaeota archaeon, assembly GCA_963769425.1. Taxonomy (GTDB): domain Archaea; phylum Thermoproteota; class Bathyarchaeia; order TCS64; family TCS64; genus UBA8941. The sequence continues at coordinate 725,342 of CAVYLP010000006.1, forward strand.
CGGATAGGGTTGTGTTAGATGCTGGTTTGAAGGTGTTGAGTGGGGGTGACCCGGACGCGGTGCCGGCGGTGCTAGCCAAGAAGGATGGGGAACCTATCCACTTTGAGAAGGCTGGGTTGAGTGAGGAGCATTGCACGCTACGATTCAAGGAGGGTGATCCTGAGCGGAAGAGGATTAGGTGGGGGGACAAGCTGGAGCTAACTCCGAGTCACTGCTGCACATGTGTCAACCAACATGATGAGATGCTTGTGGTGAAGAATGGGCGTGTTGCAGCGGTATGGCCTATAACAGCACGTGGTAGATACACATAGCCTCTATGGTTTACCCTCTCTCATCACAAACAATTAGGGTAATTTTTTTTCCCCGAACGGGCGATGTTCTGACTGTAGTGGGGTGTTGAGCGACCCAAGGGTCGCTAGAAGTTCTGGTAGATAGGGATTGTGGTAAGCAGGAAAAAGAGGTCTCAGATTCAGGCTAGCGCGGGGATGAAGCAGGGAAAGAGACTGGCGCTAGTCAGAAAGTTCTCTGACGAGGAGGATTTGTACTAGTACGTACGTACCCCTTTTTCCCTAGAATATGGGATGGAAAAAGAGAGATTTTAGAGTTGAATGATAAATGTTAAAAGAAGGTTCCAATTAAATTCCATAGTATGTCTAATATCGTTGCGAAAATAAAAATTGACAAGAATTTAGGTATCATTGAAGTCGAAGGGACAGAAATATTCGTTAAAGAAATGATTGAAAAATATGGAACTTTAATTCTTACATCAGTGAAAAAGCCTGACATACCCCCAAAAGCTCCTCCAGAACAAGGTAAACCAGAAGGAGTAAAGCGTCGTAAGCCAGCAACAGTGTCTGTAGAAGCTGTAGAAATCGACCTAAATTCCGGAGCGAATTACTCCTCATTAAAGGACTTCTATAACACGAAACAGCCAGAATCTTTCATTGAAAAGACAACGTTGTTTACATACTACCTAAAGCAATTCAAAGAGATTCAAGAAGCAACTCCCGGCCATTTACTAACATGTTATCGGAGCGTAGGTTCAAAACTTCCTAAGAATATTCCTCAAACAATTTTAGATGCAAAACAGAAAGGTTGGCTAGCACCTGATTCAAGTGTCAATAGTGCAAAAATTGGTAACATTGGAATTAATTTAATTGAACATGAATTACCAAAACGGAAAGAAAAATAGATTCACTTAATTTTATCTATTACTTCTTGAATCCAATTTATTCCTCTTGAGGTTATGATTACTTTATTTCCACTTCTAGTTATTAATTTTCTACCATTCATATTTGATAATTGTGTTGATAAATGTTCTACCTCATGACCGCTCTTTTTCAATAAAGTATCTAATAAGTCAAAGCTATAATCGAATTTGGTAAAACCAAGAGCGTATAGTATTATTCCGATTCCTTCCAACTGATTTAAACTCTTATCGGTAATAATTATTGGACCATCCCGCTCGAATCTTATAATCGAGGAGGGAATTACAGGAAATAATAGCACTTCATTTAGTGCCTCAAATAAAATTGTTTGGAAATTTAGAGAAATTATATCGATACCTAAGGCATTGAGAAAATCATTTGCTAAAAACTCCAAATGATTTATCAATACATATATCGAACCAACTATAGAAAAAACCGCATCTGTACGTTCTGATATTGGTCCATAATGAGCGGCTGTTTTTCTATTTCGTATAGTATAAAAATTATTCCAAGATGTAGGTAGTATTTTCTTAATACGAATATCCGTATATCTTGTTTGATTTACAAATTCTCTAGATGTTGTTTCCTCGTCATTTTTAGTGGGGAATGAATTACCAAAGACAATTGGATATAATGATTTATACGAACCTTCACATGTTACACCTCCATCTAAAACCACGTGAGAATATTGACTAGGACCTTGTCTTATCCCAATTAACCCAGTTAAAACTGGGTGCAAGGGGGCAACTATTGCTATGGCTAAATCCGGGTTTGTAGGAAAAACTGAATCACCAATACTTCTTAATCTTGTAAATAAAACAAATACTGATTCCGGACAAGAGGAATCACCTAATGTTCTATCAAGTACCTTAAGAATATCTGAATATGAGGGTAATGACAAAGTCTATACGGTCCAATAAACCCATTTTCCGTCTTCTTCAGTACCTTTAATTTTACCTGATTTCAGCCGATAGTTTAAAGCTGTTCTAACCGTATCGCGTACCTTTTTTCCGGTGGACGGATAGCCTTTATTTTTAAATTCTGATAATATTTGGTCCATATCTTTCTTTTGAGGAATTTTCATGAAGTTGCTATTAATGATTTCATCTAGTACTGGTGACAACGTAGCAGTACGTTTTCCTCCACGTTTATCCTCCTTTTGAGGCTTTTCGACTTCCTGTTCTCCATCAGCAAGATTAGTAGTTTTTACTGGTTCAGATGTAGAAGTAGCCCAATTAAAGGCCTTTTCATAATATTCAAAAATCTTTTCTTCTGAGCCTTCTAAAGATATTTCTTTTTCTCCGACCTTGACTTTAAAATTAGCTTTTGATTTTTCTTCCATGATTACTATATGCATTCACAGATGTATTTAATTTTTAACTTCAAGTATAACATATCCCAGTTTTATGTAGATAGGTGATATATAAGAAGAATTAAAGAGTGATAGAATAGGGATAATAAAAGCCTATTAATATAGATGGTATTATATTAAAGGGAATAAATAGATGGATAAAAGGAGTTAAACTTATCCTAGATGCTTATAGAAATTATCTAGGCATGGAAAAAGTATGTATCCTACTAAGAGATAAAGAGGGGGGATACGAAAAATTATCCTTACTATGAATCCGACATTGAGGGGGTAGTACTGACGTCAGGAAACACAGTAAGCACAGGAGTACTTACTACCCTAGGGTTTTGGGAGATAAACGTACTAATCTCTACAAAGAAGGGTCAGCCGATAGCCGTTCGAAAGAACCTGAAGGATGACAGTTACGTAGAAACTAGGGTAAGCCAGTATAAGGTGTCAGTAGACGGAAGAGGCAAGATAATTACGCGGAATATCGTAGCCTCAAAGTGCATCGGACAGAATGAGCTGTTGCGCAAGTACGGTTTGGTCGAGCTTGATTACGATAACGTCATGGGTAGGCTATCGAAGCTTGAGGATGATTCCCCAACTAGGTACAGGAGTAGGCTGAATGGGATGGAGGGCAATTTTACGGATTCGTACTTAGCTCTTTTCACATACTTGCTATGAACTCTCAGAAAAACTAAACCCTTTTAACCCTCAGACTACCCCAATCTCCCAGTCACAAGAGAATCCCGCATGTTTTGGCTCGAAGCCCAAGCGGCCACGACGACAACTACAAGCCGAATTCCAGTGACCAAGGAGACCAAAACATGCAGATAACATCATTCGATCAGCTCCACCTATCCCCAGAGATCATGCAGGCCATAGCCGACATGGGCTGGGAGACCCCCACACCCATACAGGCCGAGGCCATGGCGCCCCTACTAGATGGTAGGGACGTACTCGGACAGGCACAGACCGGAACCGGCAAGACAGCCGCCTTCGGCATCCCAATGATAGAGCGAATAGACACCAAACTAAAGACCGTCCAGGGCCTAGTACTCGCCCCCACACGCGAACTCGCAGTCCAGATCGCCGACCACCTCAACGCCCTCGCCGCCCACAAGAACATAAAGGCCACCGCCATCTACGGCGGCGAACCAATACAGAAGCAGACACGCGCCCTAAAACAGGGCACATCTATAGTCGTCGGCACCCCCGGCCGCATCCTCGACCACCTCGGCCAGGGCACACTAAACCTACGCAACGTCACCGTCGCAGTCCTAGACGAGGCCGACCGCATGCTCGACATGGGCTTCATCCCCGACATCAAGCGCATACTCAGCAACACCCCGAAGGAGAAGCAGCTAAGCCTCTTCAGCGCCACACTCGACAACAACGTCCTCCAGCTCAGCAAGGAGTTCATGCACCACCCACTCAAGATCATAGTCAGCCGCGACGAGATCGCCGTCACCCAGATAGCACAACGCTTCGTCGAAGTAGAACCACGCGACAAGTTCCAGGCACTCACAAAGATACTCGACACGCAGCACGTGGAACGCGCCATAATCTTCGCCAGGACACAACGCGGCGCACAACGCCTAGCAAAGATGCTTCACGACCGCGGCTACGACGCCAGACCACTACACGGCGGCCTAACACAGCCCCAGCGCGACTCCGTCACCGAACAGTTCAGGGCAGGTAAGCTCCGAATCCTCGTCGCAACAGACGTAGCCGCACGAGGCCTCGACATCAGCAACATCACCCACATAATCAACCACAACATCCCCGAGGACCCCGCCAACTACTTCCACCGAATCGGCAGAACAGCCCGCATGGAAAAAGAGGGCACATCCATAAGCCTCACCGCCCCCGACGAGCTAAAGGACCTCAAACGAATAATGGCCATGACCAAGACACGCATAACCCCCCTCGCCCTCGACATCACACCCACCGAGGCCCCCGCGGCAACCAAATGCGCAAAATGCGGCAAAACCTTCGTACCCACCTTCACCCCCCCACCAAACTCGCTCCCCTACTGCCCCACCTGCTACAAAACCCACCAGAACAGACGAAGACCCACCGAACCCGGCGCCGAGCGCAGAACCCCCACGGGCCCCCGCCGCTACACCCCACACGCGAGAACATACCGCCCCAGATTCTAAGTTCCGATCCCGTATTCAGTTGGGGTTCTTTGGGATCAAAATCCATGCGACTATGTAGGCTAAAATGCCAATGCCGTAGATCAGCGATAAGATGACCCATAGGACCCTAATGATTGTGGGGTCCAAGTTGAGGTATTCGGCTACTCCGCCGCAGACGCCTGCGAGCCACTTCTTATTTGAACGATACAGCTTCTTTGGGCTATCCATACTTTAGACTGTGTCTAGGTGGATTGTATTATAGATGTTGGTTACATTGGAACCTTCTTCATTTCGACTGTTGGGATGTACATGCGATGAGCTATCAGGGCTAGGCGATAAAACGGCCCATCTGTGATCTACCCAGGGTGAGGTTCGTTAGTCCCCTAAACCGAGCTTCCAACACCCGCCACCAAGAGGGGTCATTAGCTTCAAAGATTAAAAATACTAACCTTCTTCATTTCGACTATTGGGATGACCAGCGTTGAAGCCATCATGGCTAAACCACTGCCTGAATTCAAAGGGAAAACGCGGGAATTCTTAAATCCCCAAAAATTCCAATGATAATCAAGATGGTCAGAAAGGCGTTAATCCTAGGCGAAATCGACAGCAAGGCAACCGGTGTTAAAACCAGCGAGGTCCTCGCGAAGATATCAGCCCTCAACGGCGTAAAGGACGCCGAGTACATCGCCGGGCCCCACGACTTCTACATAATCGCCGAGGTCGATGATCAGGAAAAGCTCAACAACATAGTCACCTCCCTCCGAGGGATGGAGGGGATAAAGGAGACCATGACCTGCCTCGTCCTTCCCTCGAAGCAAAAAAAGTGATCTTCACCCATCTCCAACCCTCCAACGGGAAAATAGTAATAAATACTGTAATTACAAACACAGATAGGGGAGCCACATGGAGCGCGCAATAATACTAATCAAGGTAGACCCAAGAATCGAGAAGCAGGTCCTCGACGAAATCAGACACCTCCACGGCGTCAAGGAAGCCCACTACCTCTACGGCCCATACGACATAAGCGCGAAGATCGAGGTCAAGACCCTTGAGGACATGGAGGACCTCGTCCTCAACAGGATCAGGGAAATATACGGCGTCTCAACGACGATGACCTGCTACATTGCAGACGAGAGCTAGCCGCACTTCTTCATGACATACTCATGAATCGCCCTAGCGGCCTTCTTCCCCGCCCCCATTGCGCTAATCACGGTCGCCGCCCCACTCACCACATCCCCGCCTGCGTAGACCCCCTCAAGGGTCGTCCCCATGGTCTCTTCATCCACGACAATCGTTCCGTGACGGCTCACCTCAAGACCCACCGTCGTCTGCTGGATGATGGGATTCGGGGATTGCCCAACCGCGACCACCGCATTATCCACATCGATGAAGAAGTTCGACCCCTCAACAGGCACAGGCCTCCGCCTACCCGATGAGTCGGGTTCTCCTAGCTGCATCTTCACACACTCCATCTTCGACAGGTACCCCCGGGAGTCACCAACAAAACTCACCGGGTTCGTCAACAACTCGAAGACGACCCCCTCCTCCCTGGCGTTCTCAACCTCCTCATGCCGCGCCGGCAGCTCCTCCAGCCCCCTCCTGTAGACGATGTACACCTTCTCCGCGCCGAGCCTTAGTGCGCATCTCGCAGAGTCCATCGCCACGTTCCCGCCACCGATCACCGCAACCCTCTTCCCAACCTGAATAGGGGTCCGATACTCCGGGAACTTGTACGCCTTCATCAGATTGGTGCGAATCAGAAACTCGTTAGCGGAGTACACACCATTCAGGTTCTCACCGGGGACCTCCAGAAAGTTAGGGAGTCCAGCGCCGCTACCGATGAAGACGGCGTCGAAGCCGCCCCTCAGCAGCTCAGAGACGGTGGCGAGCCTCCCCACGGTAGAGTCAAGATGCATCCTTACACCAAGCCTCTTAACGTACTCAACCTCGGCCTGAACGATCTCCTTGGGGAGCCTAAACTGGGGGATACCGTACATGAGCACCCCCCCCGCTTTGTGAAGGGACTCGTAGACGTCTACCTCGTGGCCGAGCTTCACAAGTTCCGCCGCAACGGTGAGTCCAGCCGGCCCGGAACCGACAACAGCTATACGCTTCCCGGTTTGGGAGGCGATCTCAGGCATCTCGACGCCGCTCTCCCTCTCCTGGTCTGAGACGAAGCGCTCGAGGCGCCCAATAGCCACCGGGTCCCCCCTTACCCCGAGAACGCAGCTCTTCTGGCACTGCTCCTCCTGGGGGCAGACTCTGCCACAGATGGCTGGGAGCGCATTCATCTTCTTGATCCTGTGGGCGGCATCTATGATCTTCCCCTCCTTTACAAGGCGGATGAAGCCCGGTATGTCCACTCCGACGGGGCAACCAGGGACACACTGTGGCTTCGGGCAGGTGAGGCACCTAGATGCCTCTGCTGCCGCCATACCCTCGTCGTATCCACTCGCCACCTCATCGAAGTTATGGGTCCTCTCCTCGGGACTCTGCTTCGGCATCTCAACCTGTGGGCCGATCGGCATCAGACTACCCCCCTCTCCCTTAGGACCATCGCGATCTTCTCCTGAGGCGTGTAGTACCTCATCCTCGAGACGAGCTCATCGAAGTCGACAGCGTGGCCATCGAAATCGGGGCCGTTGACGCAGGCGAACCTTGTGTGCCCGCCAACGGTCACCCTACAGGCACCGCACATCCCGGTCCCGTCAACCATTATTGGGAATAGGCTGACAGTAGTCGGTATACCCAATGGCCTCGTTAGGTCGCAGACAAACCTCTGCATACTAGTTGATCCTATTGTGAAGACGTGGTCGAACCGCCTTTTAGCGAGGAGCCCTTTGAGGAGCCCGAAGCCCTCCCCGTCTTCAGCGACGATGGACTCGTCGCTCGCCTTCCTCGCTTCTTCGACCATGAAGAGCTGGTCAGGGGTCCTCGCCCCAATCACTGAGACGACCCTGTTCCCTGCTTCCTTGAGGGCCTTAACGAGGAAAACGTGAGCACCCACGAAAACGCCGTTAGCGACGCAGAGGACATCTCCGTATCCCTTTACCTCCGTCGGGTTCCCGAGGGGGCCCGAGAGGTTGAGGATACTGTCACCTACCTGGAGGGCTCCGAGCTGCTGCGACGAGGCCCCAACCTCTGCAATGTACAAAGTGATAGTTCCCTTTCGGGGGTGTGTCCCACCGAGGGTTATCGGGATCCTCTCCCCCATTTCATCCACCCTGACGATGACGAACTGACCCGGCTTCGCCCGTTTCGAGACAGCATCCGCCTCGACCTCGAGCATCTTCACATTCGGGGTCATGGTCCGCTTCTTGACTATCTTGTAGGGCTGAGTGTTACTGAAGGGGGCGCTACACTGCCCTTTATGGCTCATTTCTGGGTTCCTCCCTTCACCTGCAGGGCGTGGACCTCACGCCTGTTCAGGACACCCATCTTCCTGATCTTCTCAGTGAACTCACCCATGAAGCCGGCGAACTCCCTCGGCATCCCGGCGCTACAGAAGAACATCTCAAGCCTTTCACCACCTACACCCAGTGTGTTGAGCGTCTTCTTCGCGGCGTCTACGCGCCTCTCCGCTAGGATGTTGCCGTCAACGTAGTGGCACTGTTCCTTCAAGCATCCCGCCACGACGACGCCGTCCGCACCCCTCTGGAAGGCTTCGAAGACGTGCTTGAAGTCTACCCTCCCGGAGCAGGGGACGAGGATGATCCTCACATTCACGGGGTAGTTGAGCCTCATCACCCCTGCGAAGTCCGCCGCCGCGTAGGAGCACCATCTACAGGCGAAGCATATGACAACCGGCTCAGCTTCCTTTCCCGGGTCGAGCCACCGCGTCGGGCTGAGGAGCCCGTCGACTGCGGGGAGGAGCTGGTCGTCCTTGAAATACTTCAGCTGCATCGCTCCCATGGGGCACTCGACTGAGCAGACGCCGCAACCTTTGCAGGATGCCTCGTTTACCACGGGGAGACCTGTAGCGCCCCACTCTATGGCGTCGAATGGACAAGCACTAGCGCAAGCACCGCACCCAACGCACATCTCCTCGTCTAGAGTTGCCTTGACGGCTTCGGTCTTGACTTTCCCATTACTCATCGGGATCGCAGCCCTAGCCGCCGCCGCTAGGGCTTGACTGACGCTCTCGGAGACATTCTTAGGTCCGTGTGCCGTGCCGCAGAGGAAGATCCCGTCGGAGCTGAAGTCGACAGGCCTCATCTTCGGGTGTGCCTCGAGGAAGAAGCCGTCTGATGTTAACGGAACACGCAGTACCTTCGCGAGGGCTCTCCCTTCCTCCCTCTGTATGAGTGGCGTTGAGAGAACCACAAGCCCCGCATCAATCACCGTCTCCGACCCGAGTAAGGGCTCGTAGACTGAGACAGTCGCACCCTCATTAGTAGGAGATACTTTCGGTGGCTTCTCCTGCTGGAATTTGACAAATCTTACTCCTCTCTTCAACGCTTCCTGGTAGGTAACCTCACCCTCGATGCCGTACGTCATGAGGTCCCTGTACATCATGTAGACCTCCGTCGAGGGATTCAGGTCAATGAGTTTCAACGCATTCTTCACCGCCACGTCGCAGCAGATCCTGGAGCAGTAGACCCTCCCCCTATCCTCCATCGCCCCCACGCACAGGATCATAACGACCTTCTTCGGCGGAGTCACGGAGGCGCTCTTGAGCCTCTTCTCAAGCTCAAACTGAGTGATCACCGCCGGGGTCTCACCGAACATGTAGTACCCGGTCGGTGTCAGAGGCTCGGCACCGGTGGCGACGATTATCGTCCCCACCTTCATACTCAGATCAGCGCCATCCTTATCGATCTCGACGTCAAAGTTCCCGAGGAATCCATCGACCCTCTTCACCCTCGCTGAGGTGAGGAGTTGAACCTTGTCGCTCCCCCTGATCCTGTCTCCGAGGGTCTGGATGAGCTCCGACGCCTCCCTAACACCGGGGAAAAGTGTATGCAGGTCCCTAAGCATACCCCCGGTCTCTTTTTCCTTCTCGACGAGAACGACATCGAAACCTTGCTCCGCCAACGAAAGTGACGCGGTCATCCCGGAGACCCCCGCCCCGATTACCAAGGCTGAGGGCAGAACATCGATCTCCATCTCCTCCTCAGGTTCGAGGTGCGCCGCCTTGGAGACCGCCATCTGGACTAGATACTTCGCCTTCTCCGTCGCCGCATCCTTGTCTTTGTGGATCCAGGAGTCGTGCTCCCTGATGTTCACCATCTGGAAAAGGTACTTGTTAAGCCCGGCCTCCTCCACAGCCTCCCTGAATATGGGCTCATGGGTCCTCGGCGTGCAAGCTGCGACGATCACCCGTTCGAGTCGTTGCTCTTTTATGGCCTCCTTGATGTTCTTCAGCCCCTCCGAGGAGCAGGTGTGGATGTTCTCGCCGACGTAAGCGACGCCAGGTATCGTCCTCGCAAACTCTGCAACCTTCGGTACATTGACGACGCCCGCGATGTTTGTCCCGCAGTGACAGAGGAAGACCCCGACTCGAGGGTTCGAGGCTCCGCCCTTCTTCATTTTTTTCCTCACCTTTTCATCGCCCTCCTCATGACCTCCGCACTCATGGCGGTAGCCCCACTAGCCTCCGCTATCGTGTCGGGGATGTCCTTCGGACCCTGTGAGTAACCGCAGACGAAGACACCCTCCTTCGTAGTCGCCAGAGGCGAAAGCATGTGGTCGGGTTGGACGAAGAAGTCATGCTCATCAAGCTCGACCCCGAGAATCTCCGCCAGCCTCCTGTTGTCGCGGCTCGGAGTGAGGGCGGTGCAAAGGACAAGGAGGTCGACGCGTTTCAGTTTAATCTCCCCCGTCGAGGTGTCCTCATACCAGAAGGAGAGACTACCATCCCGCGGCTCCTCCCTCACCTCCGCAGGCTTCCCCCTGATGTACTCTACCCCGTACTCATCCCTCGCCCTGTTCACGAACTCCCTGAACCCCTTGCCGAAGGCCCTAATGTCGGTGTACATGATGGCGACCTTCGCCTCGGATGCGTGTTCTCTGACGAGGATGGCCTCCTTCGTGGCGTGCATACAGCACACCGCCGAGCAGTACGGGTAACCCTCAGAGAGGCTGCGCGACCCAACGCACTGGACGAAGGCGACGCTCTCAGGATGCTTCCCATCCGAGGGCCTGAGGAGTTGACCCTCAGTCGGACCCGTTGCGGTAATCATCCTCTCCAACTCGAGGGCAGTCACCACGTTCTTGAAGCGCCTATACCCGTACTCCTTCAACGGGGACGGATCGTAGGTGTCGAGGCCGGTGGCCACGATGATGCTCGCGGCGTCAATCACTTTCTCCTCCGCCTTCTGCTCGAAGTCGATGGCCCCTGCTTCGCAGAATCTCTCGCATACCCTGCAAATCCCCTTGGTCAGGTAGAGGCAATTTTTATCATCGATGCTGTAGATCAGCGGTACCGCCTGAGGGAAGGAGAGGTGGGCCGCCTTCCTCGTTGATAGTCCCATCTGGACCTCATCGGGAACTTTAACGGGACACTTGGATGCGCAGACGCCGCAAGCTATGCACTTGGACTCGTCTACATACCTTGGCTTCTTGGTGATCGTGACTCTGAAGTCGCCGGCGCTCCCCTCGATCCGCGTTACCTCGGATAGGGTCAGCAGATCGATGTTTGGGTGCCTGTAGACCTCAATCATCTTGGGAGCGAGTATGCAGATGGCGCAGTCCATCGTCGGGAACGTCTTATCAAGAAGGGCCATCTTTCCACCTATGCTGGTAGTCTTCTCGACCAGGTGGACCTTAACCCCCCTGTCGGCGAGGTCAAGAGATGCCTGTATTCCTGCTATTCCTCCGCCGATGACCACGACCGACGCTGACCTTAACCACGCCACTTCGCCTCCATTCGCTGGATCGCAATATCAACAGGGCTCTGGTTGAGATGCAACCCAAGCTTCCTCGGGTCCAGCCCCATAGCGAGGCCGAGGAGCTGAGTGTAATAGAATACGGGGATCTTGATCTCCTGGTCCTCTATGACCCTCTTTATCACATCCTGTCGGGCGTCGTACATCTTGTAGCAGAAGGGGCACACGACAACCATACCGTCGAAGCCCCTCCCCTTGATCGAGCTCATCTTGGCACCCGCTATCTTAAGCGCCGACTCAATATCGTAGAGACCGAGGCTCGACCCACAACAGTCAAGTCGCTCTGGATAGTAGGCCGCCTCAGCGCCCAGTGCCCGTATGAGGCCATCTAATATCTTAGGATCCTCCGGGTCCTCAGGCCTCCCCACAACACTGGGCCTGAGGGCATGACAACCGTAATGGGGGGCGAATCTGAAACCCTCTAAGTCATGCGTCAACGAGGCACGTATCTTCTCCACGCCAACCTCGCCGTTAAGAATCTCGAGAAGGTGCAGAACCCTACTCGTACCCTTGTACTCGAGGCCCTCGGGGGCCAGATTTTTGTTGACCTGCCTGACCAGCTCAGGGTCCCTATCCAGCGAGTGCTTAACCTCAGAGATGGAGGCGTGGCAACCGTTACAGAGGGCGAAGAGGTCGAGCCCCTCCCTCTCTGCGAGCGCGAGGTTCCTCGCCGAGAGATAAAACATAGTCGGCATATTCAGGCTCCTCAACGGGTAGCCGCAGCAACTGAAGCCAGGCACGTCGACGAGCTCAACCCCTAGCCGAGCCATCACCTCACGAGTAGACATTTCGATGTTGTATAACTCGGTCCGGATCCAGCACCCAAGGTATAAGGCGTACTTCATGGAAGTTCCCAGCTAAAACTTTCCTCAAGTCCCTTCCTGAATACCTCAATGTTCTCTGGTGGTTGAAGCTCAGGCAGCCCAAGGCCGACCCTGTCGTAGGACTCAAAATCCCTATCGAAAACTTCTTGATTTCCCTGAACCGTGCTGAGCCTCTTTATCGCGTTTAATATCATTGTGAGATTCTCGGGGAAAGGTAGCCCCGCCCTCACAGCCATGTTCTGGAGGCTAATTATAATGTCAAAGGGAGTTACGTCTCTCGGACACCTTTCCATGCACTGGTGGCACTGGGTGCACTCCCAGATGAATCCAGACCTCATGAGCTCATCGATCTGACCCCGCTGAACCATGAGGACCACCTTCCTAGGTTTCAACTCAAGATACCTAGCAGCGGGACAACCACTCGCGCACTTACCGCACTGATTGCACTGCTCATATGGGACCCCACCCCGCTGGATGATGCTTGGCAGCTTGATCATTACAATACTTACAGTATTTACTTACTGATGAACTATTGCACAGTTTTCCCCGGATCTAGAGGTCAATCATACAACATGTTTTTTACAAAAAGGGGTCTAATCCGCTATGAAGCAAGTCATAGAGGATCTAACACCGGGTATCTTCCTGATGACGCTAGTGATCGTATTTTCAATGTCACTAAGAGATCCCGCTACCAGTTCAAAGTAAGCATCGTAAGGGCCGTAAAGCAGACTTGCATTCTTAATATCGTTTCGAGTCCTTAGTGTCTTAATCACAGTCTTATCCATGTTCGGCTGAATCTTTATGAACACCATTGCCTCTTCTAACAAAATATTCCCCTTTACTCATATAACATCCCTAAATTTAATCATTTGTAAGAAAATAACACTAAATATTTTCCAATTCGTCTAGTTTAAAGCCGAATTATCCGTACATGTTCAGAAATTTGGGGAATAATTACGCGGTTTACTAAAATAACCACTCTAGTTGTCTCTATCTAACATAAATCTCACACAACAATTTTCCTTCAGATATTGAAGCTAAACATCAAAGCGAAAAAAAAGAACCATTCTCCGGCCTTGAAGATATCAATAACTAGTCCTCGGCCTTCACGAAGAAGAAGGTCACGCCCGCGCTGAAGAGCGCCGACGCGGCGAGCACCGAGTACATGTAGATCGGTGGCCCCGTCTCGAGCATCAGCGGCGCCACGTACATCCCCAGGGCCATCCCCAGGTACCGCGCCGTGTTCATCAGCCCCATCCCCTGCCCCGTCCTCCCCGCCTTACCCCCCAGCAGGTTCTGAGGCAGCCCCGCCTGAACCACGCCCATCGCCACCCTCATCACTATGAAGACGATGGGGTTGAACGCGAAGGCCGCCGCCTCGATTATGAGCGCCGTCACCACCTGCCACAAGATGATCTTCTTCCCCGACGACAGCCTCGTCAATATGGGCGTGGCCGCGGCGTACGCCAGCCCGTTCGCGATCGTCGTGATCGTCGTCCAGGTGAGTAGGTCACCAGAGGCCACTCCCAGCGAGGAGAGGAAGAACGGCACCACCGGCGTGATGAAGTTGATACCCGCGTAGGCGCAGAAGAGGGCCGCCGCCGTAGGCAGAAGCGTACGGACGTCCCTCAGCCCGAACGACTCCCTCTCCTTCCCCTCCGGCTTCGCCGTCTTCATCACCAGGATCAGCGGGAAGATCGCCGCGAAGACCACCGCCTGCGAGAATATCGTCCACCTGTACCCGATGACCGCGGCCAGGGCGCCACCCAGACCCGGCGAGAAGATGCTCGCGATCGTCGACGCCGCGATCTGGTACCCCAGATACTTCTTCAGGTCCCGGGAGGAGGCGACGATCCCGACGACCACGAAGAGGATCGTGCTAAGCCCACCGAAGAGGCTCTGGACGATCCTCAGCGCTACGAGCTGCGTCACGTTCTGCGAGAAGGCCATGCCGGCGTACGTCGCGATGTTACCGATCAGCACGATGACGAGGACCCTCTTCGTGCCCACCTTGTCGCAGATCCAGCCCCAGACAGGCGCCGTGAAGGCCAGCCCGCCGTACCACGCCAGGTTCGACACCCCCGTCCAGTACGTCGCGTTGACGAGCGACTCACCCAGGTCGTGGTTGATGAAGAGCGGCATGAAGCTGCCCATCAACCCGAACGCGAGAGAGCATAGAAACTGCGCCACGATGGAGGCCTTCAACGTGTCCTCCATAACGCCCCTCAGATCACCGAACGTCGGTACATGCAACTATGAATGCCTTCTACCTACTCTAATTCCTCTTCAGGAGGACAGATGCTGAATTTAAAGAAAGCGACTAAAAATGTCTAAACTCAGGCAACACAGATTCTCAGAACTGTGTTTAGACGGTTAACAACCATAGAGTGTATAGTGCCGCAGACGCGACGAATTGCGCCCCCCAGGCTATCTTACTCCAGTCATAGATGTCCTTACCGTTCATCGGTGCGAGGGGTATGGAGTCGAATAGAGCCATAAGAAGACACATCGCTAAACCAATGCTGCCCACGTATGTGAACCCAAATAACAGCAGAGCATAGAAGACCCCTGCAAACCCAAGCGCAATGAGGACCGATGACGACGCGACGATACCGAGTGTCCTCTTGCTGAAGCCTGGGGTGTGGTTGATGATCCTGCTCGGAGACGAGAACGGCGTCCTGAAGGCAAGCGTCGAGAGGAGGAACGTCGCGAGCCCAAAGTACCATAGTCGATGTTCGGACCAAACCCCTAACACTCGAGCGATCATCTCAGTCAACAGGTTCTTGGCCAACCCCACAACCACGCTCGTGGCTAGCACCGTAGGTATAAGGAAGAGAAACTCCTCCATGGACCCAGCCCCTGAGTAGGCGAAGGCAAACGTCAACACTACAAGGGCCACCGCGTAAGCGATCAACTCCAACTTTGTCAAAACAAATAATGGGCCGTTCCTAGCGTCGATCACCAATGAGCGTTTAGATGCGATGTAGCTCTCAAGCCACCCCTTAACTCCATCAGGGAGGATGCCGTTAAGCTTCTCAGCGAGCCAACTACTCGCGAAGCTAGCGGGGTTGCTTACAGTGGCCGCCGCTAGAGAAACCACGGTGAAGATACTCACCGTTGCGACGCTTGAGACGATGGCATTCGAGGCGGGTGGAACCCAGACGTTCACGTCAACTGTAACATTACTCGAACCGACCGTTGTACCAGCTTGGTCGACTGCTCGTCCCTCGAGCACATGTTTACCGAGGGATAACCCCGAGAAAGTATAGCTGGTAGAAAGGCCGCTGTTCACCCATTGGCCACCGTCTACCCTGACTTCATAGTGAGAAGTGGAGGTGTTCTGGGTATTGAAGTTCAGGGTTACCCTGCTTGAGGCCACCGTTGTTCCGTTCGCAACACCGCCTGTGAAGACTGGAGGCAGAGTCTGGCTAGACGGTGTGATGACTCCGGGGGTGCCAAACGCGTAAACATTGCCATCGTATGAGCCCACATACATAACCCCATTCGCAATCGCTGGCGAGGCAAATACTGGGCCCATAGAATACGTCCAAATGAGTCTACCCGTTGCAGCATCCACCGCGTGGATACCGCCATTCCAAGAGCCTATGTAAACCACACCGCCAGCAACTGATGGCGAGGAATATACTGCTCCACCTGGAGCATAACTCCAGATCTTATTTCCTGATTTTGAGTCAACTGCATACAGATTGCCGTCTTCCGAGCCCACGTAAACGACTCCCCCCACAACAGCCGGGGAGCTTGAAACTTTCGCACCCGTTAGATAATTCCAGATTTTATCGCCCGTCTTAGCGTTTAATGCATAGAGATTGGAGTCGGTTGAGCCGATGTAGACTACTCCATCGACAACTGCTGGAGATGAATCCATGTAGGTATCTCCCGGTGCTGCAGTGAAGCTCCATATCTCAGAGCCCTTAGCGGCGTCGATCGCATAGATCTTACCCCCAGCCATAGAGCCTAGGTAGACAACCCCATCGACAACTGCCGGGGAGCAGCGACACGCACCAGCTGTCTCAAAACTCCAAATTTTACTCCCTGTAGCGGCGTCAAGGGCGTAGAGGAACCCATCATTAGATACCTCGTAGACTACGTTTCCAACAACCACTGGTCCGTTGAAAAGCGCCTGTCCGGTGGCGAACTCCCAAATCTTCTGCCCGTCGGATGTTCTCAGAGCGTAGAGGACGCCGCCGTTGTTACCAACAAAGACTCGCCCATCAGCCACGGCGGGGGATGCCCACACATCGGTATCTGTTTTAAAACTCCAGATCTGTCCTCCAGTGTTCGCGTCAATAGCATAAAAATTTCCACCAAACGTGCCTGCGTAGACGACGCCGTCGACCACCGCAGCGGATGTTCGCACTTGACCCCCCGCTGGGAAAGTCCAGAGAACCTCACTGGTACGAGGGCCACCTGATGTTGAGGATCTAGTATGAGATAGGTCGTGGCCGAACGATGTCCACCAATCTACATTAGCCCCAGCTACACTTTCGACCTTCGAGGAACTGATTGAGCCAATGCAGAGTGAGAGGCATATGATTCCAAGAATAAGTACAGATGTTCTTCTCATGTTCTATACCACACGGATTGAATCATCGATCGATTCAGCTAATACTTAAAATTTGTAAACTGTTTGAGTCACTATTGTGCATTCTCGGTCTCGATACTTGATATTACTAGTCAGGTGGAGCATGTTTACTTAGGTTGATGGGAAGACCCATTACACTCATCCTCACTTAGAAAACCATGGCGTGCCTCATCTGCTCCATAATCGAGGGGCAAATACCAAGCCAAATCGTCTACGAAGACACTGACACCGTGGCCTTCCTCGACGCCCGCCCAGTCGCCCCTGGACACACGCTCCTCGTGCCAAGAGTCCATGCCGCTAGACTAGAGGACCTAACCGAAGAGCAGGCCCAAGCACTCTTCACAGCTCTGCATCGGATCCTCAAACCCATAAAAGAGGCCGTCGACGCCGACGCTACGACCGTAGGCGTTAACAATGGCCCGGGTAGCGGCCAAGAGATCCAGCACGTTCACATCCACATTATCCCTCGCCGCCGAGGGGACGGTGGAGGCATAGTTCAGAGCCTAGGCCCCGGTGGTAGGGCCGACCTCGAGGAGACCGCCGAGAAGATCCGGCAAAAAATCACCCAAACAAAGGGCTAACTCTTATTCCCCCGGGGACCCATCCATCAGCGAAACGAGAATGGGCCGAATAGTCGTCATAGTCTCAGCCGACGGCGAGTGGAGGGCCACCCTCCCGTTGTTCCCCAAGGCGGAGTTGAAGTCATCCCCCCTAGGCGAGTGGTTCACGACCAGCGCTAGGGGTGAGGAGGTCATCGTCTACCACGGCGGATGGGGTAAGGTCCACGCCGCCGCCTCAGCCGAGTACGTCATAAGCACTTGGCACCCCGACCTCATCATCAACTTCGGCACATGCGGCGGCTTCAGGGGCGCCATTGAGAGGTTCGACACCGTCCTCGTCAAGAAGGCCATAATCTACGACTTCGTCAGCCTCATAGGCCCACCCGACGAGGGCATAAAGAAGTTCACCACCGACATAGACCTCACATGGGTCAAGCAGCCGCCGACACCCGTCAAACCCGTGACCATCCTAAGCGGCGACAGGGACCTCGTCCCAGAGGACATCCCCAAGCTGAAGGAGAAGTTCGGCGGAATGGTCAACGACTACGAGTCCGCCCCCATAGCCTGGGTCTGCGCCAGAAACAACGCGAAGGTCCTCATACTCCGAGGCGTCTCCGACCTCGTCGACAAGAGCGGGGGCGAGGTCTACGATGGTACCGCGACCCTCTGGTTCGAGGCGACGAAACGGGTGATGTCGGACCTCTTCAAGGTCCTCCCTGCCTGGGTCACGTACTTCAGGGCGCAGAAGTAGGCCCCGTCTTCATCAGGTCCGCAGCTCGTGTTGACTCACCGCGGGTTCAGGTGAGTGTCTCAGGCACCTTGGGTAGGCTCAATGTAAACCTCACCATCTCGGAGGATGTCCACCCTCACCGGCTTCATCACCCTCGTGCCCGAGATGCTAGCCGCCGCGTTCTGCCGCAGATCCTTGTAAACCAGCGAAAAATCCCCACGTATCCTGATCCCCGCGGCGTCGGCGGCGTCAATAAGTATTCTGGGCACGTCCACGAGATGCGTCGCTGGTGGGATGATGACTGATGCGACGGTCCTCAGCTTCTTGTAAGCCGCCAGCGTCTCCTCCGCCTTCTCGAGGTTCCTCTTAGCCCTCCTTTCTACGAGTGAGACGTTCTGTCTGGTTGTCCCGAGCTTGTTCGCAACCTCCTCCTGCGTTAGTCCCCCCATCCTGAGCCTGAGTACGTCGAGTTGAATCCTCGTCAGGGTCCCCGTCTTCTCATTGGCCACCATGCAACCACTAACGAAATCGTTAATGATTTACAAGAAACCGTTTTATGCTTAAAAAGCAAGCGGAATACTTAACTCCGGTTTGGGTGGTTTTCATCCTTCGATCACGTTGAAGAGAAACATGGTCATCCTCATCGGCATCGTCTTGGTGGTTGCCCTGGCGGGCATATACACCGCCTACCAGTACCTGACCCCGAAGCCCGCGGAACAACTCACCGTCTTCGCCGCCGCAAGCCTGACGAAGCCCTTCCAAGCCTTGGAAGCCGGCTTCGAGAAGAAATACGACGCAAACGTCACCTTCAACTTCGCCGGGTCGAGCGCCCTAAGTACGCAGATCAACCAGGGCTCCCCATGCAACGTCTTCGCCTCCGCGAACACGAAGGAGATGACCAACGTGAAGAATGCCAACTTGCTTAACGGCACCTCAACCGTCTTCGCACACAACTCCCTCATAATCATAGTCTCCAAGTCTTACACAGGCGACATTACATCCCTCCTCAACCTAACCAAGTCTGGGCTCCGGATCGAGATGGCTGACAAGTCCGTACCCGTAGGCAACTACGCTCTACAGACGCTGTCCAAGATAGACGCCACATACGGCAACAGCAGCAGTCCTCTCTACAAGGGCGCAGAATGGGTGGGCTTCTCAAAGAAGGTTCTCGCAAATGTTGTCTCCTACGATACCGACGTCGAGCAGGTCGTCACAAAGGTGGCAACTGGCACAGCTGACGTCGGCATAGCGTACAAGTCCGACGCCATTAACAGGGCGAACGAGGTCAAGTTCTTCGAGATACCCAGCGAGGTCAACCAGATAGCCGTCTACCCGATCGGCGTGATTAACGGATCCGGCCACTCGAAGCTAGCGCAGGCGTTCATAGACTACGTGCTCTCCGCTGATGGACAGAAGGCCTTGACCGACGCCGGGTTCCAGGGCAAGTAGGGTGCACCGCGTTGAAGGCGACGCTAAAGGCAGCTGTATATGCCGCCTCGTCGCTTTTCCTACTCATCATACTTCTACCGATAGCCGCCGTGTTCCTCAGCGTCACCCCCTCCGAACTCGCGTCTAGGATCACCACCCCCACCGTACTGAACTCTCTAAGACTCAGCCTCCTCACATCGTCGGTCTCGACCCTCATCGTCTTCGTCCTGGCGACTCCTCTCTCCTATGCCCTCGCCCGCCACAGTTTCAGGGGGCGCACGCTCCTCGACGCCGTCGTTGACCTACCCATGGTCCTACCCCCCGCCGTGGCTGGCCTCGCTCTGCTGCTCGCCTTCGCACCTCGTGGGCTCATCGGACCCGCCCTGAGGAGCTTCGGCATAATCCTGCCGGGGTCCATCTGGGCGGTCGTGATGGCAGAGGTCTTCGTCGGCTCCCCCTTCTACATCCGCTCCTCCAAGGCCGCCTTCAGCGAGGTGAACCAGAGGATAATCGACAGCGCCCGACTGCTCTCGAACTCGGACGCACGTGTTTTCGCCAGGGTCACCTTCCCCCTCGCTTGGAAGGGGGTCCTCGCCGGCCTCGTCATGTGCTGGGCCCGTAGCCTCGGCGAATTCGGCGCAACACTAATGTTCGCGGGCAACCTGCCAAACGTCACGCAGACGATGCCCCTCGCCATCTACCTAGCCTTAAGCAGCGACCTGGAGGCCGCCATCGTCTTATCCGTCATCCTCATCCTCTTCTCGTTCGGGCTCCTCGCCGCCGTCAAGTCTCTCGGGGGTCAGAGGTCAACTTGATCAGCATCAAGGATCTCCGGAAAGCCTTCGGGGGGAGAGAGGTCCTCAGGGACCTATGCCTAGATGTGGAACGTGGAGAGGTCCTCGGACTCGTCGGCCCGAGTGGTGTGGGGAAGTCGACGACGCTAAACATCGTCGCTGGGCTTCTCGAACCCGATTCCGGTGAGATAAGTGTCGATGGCGTCGTGGTGACTCGGAGGGGAGACGGCTTGAAGGGCGTCACGGTCCCACCCGCCATGAGGGGGCTCGGCTACGTCATGCAGGACGCCGCCCTCTTCCCCAACATGAACGTCCACGACAACGTAGCCTTCGGCCCCCAATCCCAGGAACTCCCCGAGGAGGAGGTAGAGGCCAGGGTCGGCGTACTGCTGCGGATGGTCGGCATCGAGGAGGCCGCCGACTCCTACCCCGACCAGCTGAGCGGTGGGCAGCAGAAACGCGTGGCACTGGCCCGGACCCTCGCGGTGAGGCCGAAGATACTGTTGATGGATGAGCCCCTCACATCCCTCAACCCCGAACTCAAGAAGCAGCTCATGAGCGATCTGAATGCCATCTTCGAGAAACTCGACGCGACCGTAATCTACGTCACCCACGACCCAGAGGAGGCCGAGGTAATGGTTGACAGGGTCGTGAGGCTTGAGGGTGGTAGGGCGTTGGGGATGGGTGACCACGGCTCCGCCTAGGCGTCGCAGAGGATCTCCCTTAGCATCGAGGCCGTGATGTTCCCCCCGCTGAGGACGAGTCCTACCCTCTTCCCCGCGAGCTGATCCCTCATCTTCACGGCGGCGGCCAATGGCGCAGCTCCAGCTCCCTCCGCGATGGTGTGCGCCTTCTCAACGTAGAGACGGATAGCAGAGCGTAGCTCCTCCTCAGAGACGAGCGTGAACTCATCGACGAGCCGGTGGACTATCTTCACAGGGAGCTCGAAGCTCTGCCTCACGGCGAGGCCGTCCGCCATCGTATTCGCGGAATCACTGCACTCAACGACGCCGCTCCTCCAGCTCTTTGAGAGGCTGGGCGCGGCCTCGGTCTGCACGGCGACGACACGCGTCCCGGGGCTGACCGCCTTGTAGACGGTGGCGACGCCGCTGCTCAGCGTCCCCGCGCCCGCTGCGACGATGACCACGTCGAGGCCGGGCTGGTCCTCCACCATCTCTAGGGCGAGTGTGCCTACGCCGGCGATGAGGTCGGGCTCGTTGGCGGTGTGGATGTAGCGGAGCCCACGCTCCTTCGCGAGCTCGACGGCGAGAAGCCTCGCGTCGTCGAAGTCGCCCTGCCCCTCAACGATGTCTGCGCCAAGGGCACGCATCGCCGCCACCTTATCCGGGTTCGCGCCCCTCTGGACGCAGACCGTGGCCTTCGCCCCGAAGAGGCGCGACGCGTAGGCGATGCTCTGCCCGTGGTTCCCCGTCGACGCCGTGATCACGCCCATGGCGCGCTCCCTCTCACTCATCCGAGAGAGCAGGTTGATGCCGCCACGGACCTTGAAGGCGCCGATAGGCTGGTGGTTCTCATGCTTCACCCAGACCTCGCACCCAAGCAGGCTCGACAACCCATGGTAGTAGGTCAGCGGCGTCTTGAGCAGGTAGGGCCTGATGCGTCCACGCGCCGCGACGACGTCGAGAAGTGTAGGTGGCATAAGCTCAGCCAAGCGGCGAAGCCCCCCGTGGACCCGAAGCGGGTCTGTTTCCTGAAGTCAGGTTCGATCCTGAGAAAGTTCCTTGTTGGAGATGCTCAACTAATAAAGCAATACCCCATGATTCACCCCTCCGAGAGGGACACGATAAAGCGATACCCCATCACGTTCAACTCCACGTGCGTGAGCCATGAGGAAGCTCCCTTAGTCTTTAAGCTTTTAGCACGAGGCTAAGGTGTGGGCGTATTCAAAAAATGTATAAAAAATTTTAATTAATTCTAATTTAATTAATAAGTAATATTTTATAATTTAGAAAATTAACCACGAAAAAATGATAACAACCCCTAAATACGATAGTGGTGTCCCCCACCTTCTAGGAAAAAGGAGGTGAAGCGCGGGGTGAACGAACCAGATACCAACGAGGACAGAACTTGGGCCCTAAACGAGGCAGAGATCCTATCCGAGCTAAAGACAACAAACACAGGGCTAACTGAAGAAGAAGCACGTAGTCGACTCGAGACGCACGGATACAACGAATTACCACGAGAGAAACTCAGTCGCATACACATACTCATCAGGCAGTTCATGAACCCCATCTACCTCATCCTTCTCGCCTCCTCCATCATCGCCTTCTTCTTCGGGGAATTCGAGCAGTCAATAGCCATCGTCTCGATGATCATCCTCAGCGCAGTCCTCGGGTTCTACAACGAGTACAAGGCTGAAAAGATCGTAGCCGCCCTGACGGAGCGGGTCTCACTTAAAGCCCTCGTCACGAGAGGTGGAAAGACCTACGACCTCAGCGCCAGGGAACTAGTACCAGGCGACGTAGTCAGCGTCTACATAGGAGACGTCGTCCCCGCCGACATGCGACTCATCGAGGTGAAGGACCTACAGGTAGACGAGGCCACTCTCACCGGGGAGTCATTCCCTGTCGAAAAGACCTCAACCTCGCTGAAGCTAGATCACCCCACCCCCCAGCAGATCACTAACCACCTCTTCATGGGGACCGTCGTAAACCACGGAGGCGGAAAGGGGGTCGTCACCAAGACCGGGAAGCACACCCAGTTCGGAGCCATCTCATGGAGCCTCACGAGGCCCCATCCACCGACCGACTTCCAGAAGGGCCTCACGAACTACGGCAACATGATACTCACATTCACAATAGCACTCGCCGTCGGTATATTCGCCCTCAACATGCTCGTCGGTAAACCCCTCATCGATGCCCTACTCTTCAGTCTAGCCATCGCCATCGGCCTCGTACCCGAGTTGATGCCCGCAATAGTCACCATCTGCCTCAGTCAAGGAGCAGCGAGAATGGCCGAGAAGCAGGTCATAGTCAAGCGCCTTGTCTCAATCGAGGACTTCGGCACGATGGATGTCCTCTGCACCGACAAGACAGGAACGCTCACCGAGGGCAAGATAATCCTAAGGGAGTACCCCTCACTCAAGGATGTCGAGGACGACCGGATACTGACCTACGGGATGCTCTGCAACTCTGCTATCCTCAATGACAAGATAATTGGTAACCCGATGGACGTCGCTATCTGGGACTACGCCCTAAAGACAGGTAAAAACGAGCTGGTGAAACCCTACAAGAGGATAGACGACGTACCATTCGACTACAAGCGCAGGCTTATGTCCGTCATCGTGGAGAACGGTGGCAGGACCCTGCTGATTACGAAGGGCGCCCCCGAGTCTTTTGCGGACAAGTGCACAGTAGCCGAAATGAACGGGGATAAGCTCCCATTTGAGAAGGTCAGGGATGAGATCAGTGGAAAGCTCACCCGATACTCGGGGGCGGGTTACCGCGTCCTCGCAATAGCCTACAGGGAGATAGACAAGAGGCAGAACTACACATCCGCAGACGAGGCCGGTCTCACACTACTCGGCTTCCTCGTCTTCACCGACCCCCCTAAGGAGGACGCCAACAAGGCCCTAGCCCGTCTCAAGGAGATGGGAGTCGACGTCAAGATTCTCACAGGGGACAACGAGCTAGTCGCCAAGAAGATCTGTGAAGACATTGAGATCCAATGCAAGAGGATCGTGACCGGCTCCGAGCTCATGGCAATGACGCCCAAGGAGCTCAGCATAGCCGTCAACGAGACAACAGTCTTCGCCAGGGTCACCCCCGACCAGAAGCTCTCGGTCATCAAGGCCCTCAAGGCCAACGGCAAGGTCGTCGGCTACCTCGGAGACGGCGTGAACGACGCCCCTAGCCTCTACGAGGCAGACGTCGGCATAAGCGTCGAATCCGGCGTCGATGTCGCAAAGGAGGCTGCCGATATTGTCCTCCTCGACAAGGACCTAATGGTCCTCGCCAACGGCATCATCGAGGGCAGGAAGATCTTCGACAACACCCTCAAGTACATACTCATGGGGACGAGCAGCAACTTCGGGAACATGTTCAGCGCTGCAGCGGCCAGTGTCTTCCTCCCCTTCCTCCCAATGCTCCCCATGCAGATACTCTTCATGAACCTCCTCTACGACACCGCGAACATGACCCTCCCGAGCGACAACGTGGACGACGAGTACGTCATGAAGCCAAAGAAGTGGGACATGGGCTTTGTAAGGAAGTATACGCTCTTCTTCGGCCCCTTCAGCAGCCTCTACGACTTCCTCACATACGGGATAATGCTCTTCATCTTCGCCGCTTCCCCATCCCTCTTCCAAAGCGGGTGGTTCGTCGAGTCCTTTGCAACCGAGATTCTAGTCATCTTCGTGATTAGGACCCGGAAGACGCCATTCTACAAGAGCAAGCCAGGCAAGTGGCTCACAGTTCTTACACTCAGCTGCCTCGCCATAGGTATAGCTGTCCCATTCACGCCACTGGGGGATTTCCTGGGCTTCACGCCTCTGCCGTTGAACTACTGGCTACTGTTGGTCCTTATGGTCGCGACCTACCTTCTCCTCGTTGACGCGGGGAAGGTCTTCTTCTACAAAGTCTGCGGATACACCTGGTGATCATGATGCTACCATACCAAGAACTGTTCTCGTGGTGGGCCGCGACCATAACCGCCGGCATCATGTTCCTAGTTGTCGTCAGCTCTGCGATATATTACTGGAGGAAGAGACCAAAATCCTCGAAGAGTAGCGCTCCAATGGTTGTAAGGGAGTTCGCCTTCGTTTGGGCACTAATGGCCCTCCTCATACTCTACCTCATTTCAATAAACCTCGGTTCATACATCCTCTTTGCCATAGGAAACGTGGTCGTAGAAGTAATGCTCCTGATCTACGTCTACATCAAGAAGTAGATTCATCCTTGAATCTGTTCCAGCGCTGCTTTCTTTGCAAATCATTAAATTAAGGGGCGTTAAGTCACAGCCAATGGATCAGAAACAGCAGAGCGAATGGCTCATGAGGACACTAAGCCTCCAAACCCCTCCGGTAGCGGTGAAGTACCTCAAGGAGTGGAGTGAAGAGGAGGAGTGGGCGCTCGCTGACAAGGGCTACTACCGCCCAAAGGCACCTCTAAACGTCTGCCAGTTCGTCGGACAAGCCCGCCACCACCTAAGGAAAGTTGTCGCTACAGCTGAAGATCAGGTCTGCAACATAGGTGCACTAGTCACAGGGGCGTGCCCATACGACGAATCCATGAAACATGGAGAGATAGCAAAGAAGGACGGCGTAAGAAAGACCCCCCAGTGCTGCGAGGAAATGTTCCAGACACTCCCCCGGGCACCCTTCGGAGAGATCAAAGCCATCGCCTTCTCCCCCCTCGAGAAGATGGAGATGAACCCCGACCAAGTCATAGTCTACGGCAACCCACTCCAGATTCTAAAGCTCGTGCAAGGCTATGTCTACGCGGAAGAACCACGCTTCACAATCACCACCTGCGCTAAATACGGCGTATGCGTCGAGGGAATGGCACAAGCGTATGTAACAGGGAAGCCAGCAGTCGCCTTCCCTTGTAGAGGTGAGCGCGTCTCAAGTATAGTGCAGGATCAGGAACTATCGATAACCGTACCTTACTCCCTGTTAGATGAAGTCATCGAGGGCTTCGAGAAAACTAAGCACCTTCTACCCACCCCCATCCCCTTCGGGGGCGTCGACCAGGAACCGAATTTCCTGCCCGACTACTACCTCACAGAATCGGCAAAAAAGCGACGAGCATAAGACGAAACGACTCTTTTTGATTAAAAATTTTCAAGAAGATAAGATATAGTTGGATGAGCTTCTACCAAAAAAAAAGAAAAAAAGAGATTCTAAGAGATCAGCAGCAGTTACCGTTTCCAGCCGCTGGCTCGTTCTTCTTGCCGTCCTTCGAAGTTCCCTTCCCGGAGCAGCTGCAACCCTTTTTATCACTCATTAAGGATCCGCATATAATTAATAAATTGAGGAAATATAACCATGATTATTAAAATATTTAAGATATTCTTCTTATTTCATTAAATTATTAATTGAAAGCACTTGCAAGACTTGAGCTATCCTTAAGAATTAAGGTCAAGTCCTCTGGAGCTGGTTGGATAGTGAGATAACGCTCCTCGTTTTCGAAACCCCGGCGATCACGGTCATATCCGAAAGGAGCTTCAGTAATGCGGTCGTGTCCCTACATACGACCTTGAGGAGCATGTCCTCATCCCCATCCGTGTAGTGGGCTTCAACGACTTCCGGCATCTCGGCAATTTTATTCACGACGTCTTCCCTGCAGCATTGCGGGTGCGCCAGCGTGACACCAATGAATGCTGTCGTATTGAGTCCGAGTCGAGAGTTATCGAGGATCGGTACGTAACCCTTTATTATCCCATCCTGCTCCATGCCTAAAACCCTGTCTCGGATAGTTGGGATTGAGAGTCCAATCTCCCTAGATATGTCGGAGAAAGAGATCCTAGCGTTTGCCTTCAGCATGTCAATAATCTTCAGATCAGTCTCGTCCAGGTCTCAACACCCTCCATTTGGGAATTGTGCTAGTCACTTAAAAATTTTAGTACTTTATCATTATTACCTAATATTTTTAGGAAAATTCACCATTCTCTGCCCCTACACCTAAACATCTTATGTAGAACTCATATATATTGGAAACCAACATATCATGTTGTCGGGAAATAGAAATGGAAATCGCTCTAATGAACACGTTGACGTTTTTCATCAACGTTTTAATCGAGATAATCCCCCTCTTCCTAGCCGTCACATTTCTAGCGGGTCTAGCCCTCGAGTACATTAAACCCTCCCTCATAAGGGAGAAACTCGGCGGAAAGAAGGGCGTCACAGGTATACTCGCAGCAACCGCGCTCGGCTTCGTAACTCCGTTCTGCAGCTGCTCAACTATACCCCTCCTCGCCGGAATGTTAGCCGCTGGGATACCCATCAGTGTCCTCACGGCTTTCCTCTTCGCCTCCCCCTACCCTGTCGAGGTAGGGATGTTAGTCCTCGGGCCAATGTTCGGCTGGTACTTTGCCGTGGCATTCGTTGCCACAGGGGCGATCATCGCCATACTAAGCGGCCTCCTCTTGCAGAGGCTGAACTGGCAGCATCAAATCAAGGACGATTTCATAAATGGTCTGAAGCCCGAAGCTAAGGACGATATCAAAGAGTCTGGGGATAAATCAGCATGTGCTTGCGGAGCGGATAAAGTAGAGGAGCCAGAGAATACTGGTTGCAGTTGTGGAGCCGAAAAAGAGGGCCCTGTTGGGAGTAAAACTTCATGCGACTGCAAAGCGCAACAACCTGTACAGGAGAAACCTAGTTGCGGCTGCGGAAAGGACCCACAGTCCACACCCAGTAAAACCGCCGCTGTCGCCAAGGACGGGTTCCCCCAAAAGGCGAAGCGGGCAGCTATCTACTCACTCACGTTCTTCAAACGGATGATCCCCTTCATACTATTCGGCTGCAGCATAGGCGCCATCATCTACGGCTTCGTTCCACAGGACATCCTAGCAACATACATGGGTGGGGCAAGCATATTCGCGGTCCCAATCGCCGCCTTGATAGGAGTCCCCCTCTACGTCAGCATCATCCCAATAATCCCCATCGTGCTTAGCCTGAGCGCGAAGGGCGTGAGCAACGGCGCAGTCATAGCATTCTTGATCACTGCCACCTCGATTAGCCCACCAGAGCTCATCATGCTCTCGGGGATGTTCAAGAGACGATACCTCCTCCTCTTCATCTCGATGATGATCATCGGTGCCATAGTCACCGGCTACGTCTTCAACGCGATAACCTTCTAGGCGCCAGGAGGCACAGTCTTATCACCCCCACAGTAGAGTTGATTGGGGGCGACTGTAACCTGTCGGGCTACTGGGACAGATCCTTCATCGTGGGCTCGGCCAAGCTGCTGATCTTATCCGTCCTGAGTAGGGGTCCGCTACACGGATACGGGGTCATAAAGGAGATCCGTGACCGCTCCGAGGGTTGCTGCACCATCACATCTGGGACGATCTACCCCGTCCTCCGTGAGTTAGAGAAGGAGGGACTCATAACAAGCACAGAAGGCGTGGTCTCAGGCAGATCCCGTGTCGTATACGAGTTGACCGAAGCTGGTCGAAGAGTGCTAGACGAGGGACTATCCAAGTGGGAGACGCATCAGCAGGGCGCTAGGAAGATACTTGGAAAGACATCATAGCTCATTGAACATTAAATGAGAAGAAATTTGGGATGATGGTAGTTTCCATCGATAGCCTATACTTTGTTAAAAAGGAGATATTAGGGCCTACATCTTCGCCCCGGGCGCCGCCTGGTGGATGCCGAAGACGTTGCCCTCAGTGTCCACACAATAGGCCACCCAGCCCATGTTGGGTATCTCCATCTTCGGCCTCATCAGCATTCCCCCCGCCTTCTCGACGGCCTTCACCGCCTTGTCGATGTCTTCGACCGAGATGGTGTTCCAGACGCTGTTGGGACCCATCCTCTTCATGATGGCGCCGTTGATGCCGGGCGTCTTGTCGTCACCAGTGGTAGCAAGGTAGTACTCCATGGCTGGGGAACCAAACTGCTCCATCTTCCAGCCAAAGACCTTCTTGTAGAACTCGTTCGCCCTCTTCACGTCGTCCGCGTGGATCTCAAACCAGTTTACTCTTCCCATGTTGATCCCATTTTCTCGACCGGAACCGCGGTTAATATACCCGAAATCCACCCGATTTCGTCAAGCTATAACTAGAGGGCTTCCCCGCTGGAGCCCATGAGCGGAAGTGAGGAAACCGTAACACTCGGCGGGGGATGCTTCTGGTGCACCGAGGCGGTCTTCGCACGCCTCAAGGGAGTCACTAGCGCCTTCCCCGGCTACAGCGGTGGCAAGATACCCACCCCTTCATACGAGCAGGTCTCCACGGGCAGGACGGGCCACGCCGAGGTCACCCAGATCACATACGACCCCTCCGTCATCAGCTTCCGTCAAATACTCGAGATATTCTTCGCCACACACGACCCCACGACGCTGAACAGGCAGGGAGCCGACGTGGGCACCCAGTACCGCTCCGTCATCTTCTACCATACGGAAGAGCAGAAGAAAGAGGCGGAGGCATATATCAAGGAGCTGACCGAGAAGAAGGCATTCGGCAGCCCCATAGTCACGGCGGTTGAACCCTTCAGGGCCTTCTACCCAGCCGAGGAGTACCACCAGAAATACTACGAGAGAAACAGGGAGGCCGCCTACTCCCAATACGTTATAGCCCCCAAAGTGGAGAAATTGGAGAAGAAATTCGGCGACAAGCTAAAGCGCTGAGAAGAAGACCCGCAGACGATTCTCCATCTCCCTACCCATCGCATAGACGTTGTGTTCAACACCCGGGAAGACATTAAGTTCAACCTCGCCGCCCGCTGCTCGCAGTGCCTCAGAGAGGGGAATAGCGTTCGTCTCCGCCGGGATGTTATGGTCCTTAGATCCGTGGAAGATCGCGACCCTTGGGAGCTTCGTCCCCCTCCTCATGGTCTTAAGCCTCGGCATCGGATCGCTGGGTTTTATGACTTTGTACGCATCCTCATCCGGCGTCTCCGGCGTGAAACCATATGCCTTGAGAGTGACATCCCTGAACTTCTTTTCCTTGATTGTAGCATCAAGATTGGCTACAGCCTGGAGCACCGCAGCGAGCTTAGCCCTCCCAGCAAGCGGGCCAAGAACAGAATTCCAGACAAGGGTCCCACCAAGCCCCCCACCCATCAACCCGAGCCTCGACATATCTAGCCCTGGAGTAGCGTCGAGCTCCTTGAGAAGGGCCGCATTCGCCGCGACGGCGCATGGATTCCCCCAGTGGTCGCCGCAGGCATGACTACCCGCAACAACTATCCCGTTCTCCATAATCGCCCTCAGGAAGGTAGCCTTGGACTCCGTGTCAGGCCAATCCGCCGCACCCTCACGCACATACCCACCAGCACCGTGGTGGTGCATCAAAACTGGCGCCTTACCCCTAACCTTGAACCTCTTAGGGGTCCAGAGGTAGCACCACTCCCCACCCGCCCTGAAGTAGACCCTCTGCTCACCATCCACCAAATTAGGAACAGCCAAGAGAACACCCGAAAAGATCAGACCCGGTGCGCGTAAAAGACCTGCGTCCGATGCCTTCAAAAACGCCGGGGTAAGAGCCTCCCCCATGATAGACCTCTTCAAACCCTACGAGATAGGGGGACTAACCCTCAGGAACCGCTTCATCCGAAGCGCCACCACCAGCGCCTTCGCATACGAGAACGGTGTGGTCCGCCCCGAGATCATAAAACTATACGAGGGACTCGCGGAGGGCGGAGTCGGCCTCATCATCAAGGGCCACCTCTACGTCGACCCGCGGGGGAAGGCACATGAGGGGATGGCGGGCATCCACAGCGACGAGGTCGTCCCAAAACTACGGGAGCTCACCGACGCGGTCCACCGCCAGGGAGGCGCCATCCTCGCCCAGATAAACTACGGCGGGTACCAAGCAAGCGCCGGCGAGAGGATGGGCCCCAGCGACTATACCGCGGAGGGCTGGAAGGCACGCGCCATGACGACCAGCGAAATCTGGGGCGTCGTCGACAAATTCGGGGAGGGCGCAGTGAGGGCCATAGACGCGGGCTTCGACGGCGTCCAACTCCACGCCGCCCACGGCTACCTCATCAGCGAGTTCCTCAGCAAACACGCCAACACTCGAACAGACGAGTGGGGAGGCGAACTCAAGAACAGGATGCGCCTCCTCAAGGAGGTCTACGAGGACGTACGCGGCCGACTCGGCCCCGAAGCAGTCATCGCCATGAAGATGAACTGCGACGACTTCAGCAGAGACGGATTCACAGTCGATGAGTCAGCACAGGTCGCCCAAGCCATGGCGATACGCGGCATGGATTTGATAGAGGTCAGCGGCGGAGGCATAGGCCGTGAGGACAGATACAAGGAGCGCGCCCGACACAGCGACCCCGCCCTCAGCGAGCCCAGCTTTGGCGGCCACTGCGAGAAGATACGCGCAGCCACGAAGCCCAAGCCCCTCGCACTCGTAAACGGCTTCAGAACGAGAGCAGCTATGCAAACCGTCATCGACAGGGGCATAGCCGACCTCATCAGCATGAGCCGCCCCTTCATAAACGAGCCAGACCTCGTCAAGAGGTTACAGGGAGGGCAGGAGGAGGCGTCATGCATACGATGCGACGCCTGCGAGTCGGACAGCGTCTTCAGCAAGGAGATGCTGCGCTGCAGAATAGCCTGACACTCACGGTGGCGAGGGGATCTGGCCCGCGTTGATAACCATGATTCCCTCAATCGGCGGCGCTACCCGGGCCACGCTGAACATTGCCCCCGCCGCGTGGCTTCCCACCTCAGGGAACTTCATCAACCTTAGCCCAAAGGACTCGTCTACCCTAAAGAGTACCTGGTCGATGATCCTCATGGGCTGCGATAGGTACCCACCAGCTAGGAAGAGGGTGCTCCCGAGGAGCACAGCCACCGCGAGCGTCTTCACTGCGTCCCCCGTCGAGTTCGTCTTCCCCCCTATGTGCCTGAGACGGGTGTCGAGGTTGGGATGGGCCGTGAACGCCGACTTGAGCGAGCCTATCTGCGAGTAGACGAAGAGACTCGTCGTCCAAGTGGTGAGTATGTTCGGCCTCGATTCGACCTTCACATTTGATATCTTTACGAGGGCGCTCTTCAGCTGCCTCGTCCGGGACATCAACTTGGCTCCGACCTCGTCGGCTAAGTATTCCCTCTCCCTCGATATCATCGAGGTTGCGAGGTACGCGAAGGGGTTGTAGAAGAAGACGAGCTTCATCGACGTGACCACAGCCATGAGGCTGAAGTCCCTGTTCTTTATGTGGGCGAGCTCGTGCGACGCGACGGCCTCAAGCTCCTTTTGGTCGAGGGTGTTGAGTATGCCCATTGTGAAGACGACCATGGCGTTCCTCCCCCTCCCTACGGTGAAGGCGTTCGGCTGCAGGTGCTCCGTCAACCCCACGCGAGGCGTCTCTATCTTCATCCTCTTCGCCACCTTCTCGACTAGGCTGTAGAGGCGAGGCTCGTCATCTACGCCGACCTCGACCACACCCTGCAGCCGCTTGACGATTGATATGCTGAAGATATTCGAGACGAGGAACGTGGCTGCCCCGAAGATGAGGCCGACGACGCAGAGGACGCCCACGTAGTTCACCTCGACCACCTTCTTGATCTCCAATTGAGGTACTCCTGGGAACTGCATGAAGACGCCTTCGACCATTATCCGCGTGAACCAGATGGAGGGCGTGAAGAGAACGTACATTACGAGCGGAGTCACTAGGGCCAGGCAGAAGTATAGGCTCCTTACCTTGGGGTTGTTAAGGTGCAGTACCCTCATCAGCACGTAGGAGACGCCGAGGACTACGGCGGAGGTTAGTACCACCTGGAGAAGCGGAGGCATCGTGACGATTCTGAGGACCTCGTTAAACAAGTCCATGTTTTCTACGCCTTCTTCTCTTTAGATTCTGTTGTCTTCATCTCGACGAGGTAAGACGTGACGGCTTCGCCGAAATTCTTTACGAGGCTGTCCATTATATGCTTCACTGCCGAACGCTCGATCTCGGATCGGCTCATCTTAGGCCAGTAGACGTAGAGGAGGCCCCCCCTTCCCTCGGTCACCTTTCTGTCCAGTATGCTTTTTTCGTATAAGGTGTTCATCGTGGACATGACCGTGGTGTAGGCGATCTTCCTCTCGCCTTTCATCCGCTCGTAGATCTCCCGCACCCTTACAGGTTTCCCGATCTCGTATACGGAGACTAGGACATCTGCTTCCAGTGGGCCGAGTATGGCTTCGAGATCTTTAGCGTCCGGCCGATAGCCGGAGGGAGCGTAGCTATCATTAGACATCCTACTATCTGCCTTAGTAATTACTATGGCAGATAAAAACCTTTATATTACCTACTACACCTTCCACCAGTAGCTACTAACATGCTTAGGAGGTAAGAGTGCTGAACGCTGTGATCGAGATAAAGAACCTCACGAAAAAATATGGCGATTTCATGGCCGTCGACCACGTGACCTATAACATCGAGGAGGGCGAGATATTCGGGCTTCTCGGACCTAACGGCGCGGGGAAGACAACCACGATCTTAATGCTACTCGGACTCATCCCACCGACAGAAGGTACAGCAATCGTAAACGGGGCCGACATCAGGGAGAAACCGCTTGAGGCAAGGAGGAACGTTGGTCTACTACCCGAGGGGGCGGGCTTCTACGAGAACCTGAACGCGAGGCAGAATCTCAGCTTCTACGCCGAGCTCGCCGAGGTCCCTACAAGTGTTGCCAAGGAGAGAGTCGAGAAACTGATCGACATGGTTGGCCTCGGAACGAAGAGGGACGTAAAGGTCGGAGCCTACTCCAGAGGAATGAAGCAGAGGCTAGGCATAGCCCAATCACTGGTAAGGGACCCCAAGATCCTCATTCTCGACGAGCCCACGCAGGGAATCGACCCTGAGGGTACACGAGACTTCAGGGAACTCATCAGAATGCTGTCGAAGGAAAAAGGAATGACAATAATCTTCACAACCCACGTACTATACGAGGTCAACAAGCTCTGCGACAGGGTCGCCATAATGAAGAGTGGGACCATCGCCGGGCTGGGCACCATACCCGAGCTACGCAAGCAGGTAAACGCCACGGAGGGGGAGGACTTCGAGCAGGTCTTCCTCCGGTACCAGGGGGTAGTCTAGGATGGCCGGACTATTCACAATGGCGAAGAAGGAGTTCCTCGACATAATCGGGGAAAAGAAGTTCTTACTCATATTCGCCACTCTACTCATAGTCGTACTCGTATCCACATTCCAGGGCGGCCTCAGCTACAGCAGTTCTCAGTCGACTTCAGTGACTGTGATTACCGGTAACTCCACGAGGCCCGGCGGAGGGGGGCAAGGAAACTTCGCCTTCGGCTCGGCCCAGAGCCTATCCAATTCCCTCAGCAGCATGATCACAAACTTCAGCCTAGTTGGCGGAGTCCTAGCCATCGCAATCAGCTTCGACACGATAAACAACGAGCGACAGAAGGGCTCGCTGAAGACCCTTCTCTCTTATCCGATCTACCGCGATACAATCGTCTATGGCAAGTACCTCGGTGGCCTAATCGCTGTCACCCTAGTCGCGACTATAACCTTCCTCGCGGGGATAGGCGTCTTCGTCAGCGTGACGGGCCTCGCTATGACGATGGACACGGTTATCCGTCTCCTCATCTTCTTTGGAGTCTCTCTAGTCTACATGGCTATTTTCCTAGCCGTGGGGCTGTTACTCTCCATAGTACTCCCCCTTCCCTCCACCTCCCTACTCGCATCGATGATAGTGTGGCTATCCTCGATACAGCTCATACCAAACATCGGCTACGCAATAGGCCAGATACTCTACCCCGTCAGGTTCAGCCTGACAAATGGTAGACCCTCATTCGCCACACAGACCGGATTCACGACCATCAGAGCAATAATCTCAGGCCTCTCCCCGTCAACAGCCTACGAGAATATAGTAAACTCGATACTCACGACCAATGAACTCCGATTCACCAGCGGCTCACCGACGATGATCTCCGTAAACGTGACACAGGCAATTGCAACATCTCTCCCCAGTCTACTTTACTTCGTCGGCCTCCTCATCGCCATCTTCGCCGCCGCCTACGTGATCTTCACACGCCAGGAAATCCGGTGATCAAAATGTCCACACAGAAGAAAACTAGTCTATTAACACGCTTCTTGGCCCTCGTGGTGTTGCTAGGGATGCTATCGACTCCCCTGGCTATGGTCCACTCGGACACAAGTTACACGATCACGGGCACAATCGTCGACTCGGTTGGTAACCCCATCAGCGGGGTTACCCTGACCGTTTACACGACATCAAACATTGTGACAAGCAGCAACCTCATTGGCCAGTTTGTCAAGACCGCAGTCACAGACGCAGACGGTGCTTTCACGCTAAGCCTCGACCGAGCCGCCTATACGGTGGTTCTCAGCAAAACGGGTTATCAGTCTGCGACCCTAACCGTGAACCTCAACACCGCGACAGAGTTCAACTACGACGTAAAGAAGCTGGTCCTTAATGCAAGCATCAGCGCGCTGGTGACGGCTTCGACCCTGGAGATACACGCTGGCGAGACGCTGAATATCCCAGTGACCATAAAAAACACTGGGGACGCTGAGACAGAGACGATCACCGCCGTCATCGACAGCAGCTACACAACAACGATCCTCAATCAGGATGGACAGCAGGTTCAGAGCGTCTATGTCCCCGCCTCCGGTACAGTCACGGTGAATGTCGAGGTGACAGCGCCCCTCAAGGCAACCGACTCAGACCTAACAATAAGAGTCCTCGGTAACCTCGAGAATGAGAATATAGTCCACCTCAAAGTCATCGAAGCAAGTGGCAGCGTCCTCAGCAGCACGTACCCCGGTAAGGTAGCTATGCCTAGCGACGTATTCACATTCGCAGTGGCGGTAAAGAACCCATACTACTACACACAGACATTCACCATCGACCTCAGCTCTCCGAGCGGCTGGAGCCTATACGCAACAAACGACAAGGGCGAAAAAATCAACTCGGTGACCCTCGGCGCAGGAGAGTCCGTGAACATCCAGGTGACCGGCAACGTACCAAGCAACTCCACGCCGGGCGACTATCCATTCACAATCAAGGCATCAGCCAACGGAAACACGGTGTCACTACCCCTCACCCTCACCGTGAGCAACGTGAGCGCGGGACTGACAGTGACCTCCAAGTACCCGTCGCAGACTATCGCCCTCGGAAAGGCGACTGTCTACCCGCTTACGATCACTAATCCCGGGACTAAGCAGCTCGTCACCCTCAAAGCGGAGGGTGTTCCGAGCGGCTGGACCGTCGCCTTCCTCACGAGCGAGGGTAAGCAGATAAACTCGATACTCGTCGACGCGGAGACATCCGAGTCGGTGAACCTGCAGGTTACTCCGGCGCTAAGCAGCGACAAGAACTCCTACTCCTTCGCCGTGACCGCCCAGGGCGACTACAGCAGCGGGAAGATCGCGTTGGACGCAAGCATAGGTGGCTCCTTCGGCCTCACAATGGCAGTTGACTCCCTATACTTTGCCACAAACGCCGGCTCAACATATACGGAGACCGTCACACTGACCAACACCGGCTATTCCTCAATCAACAACCTTGAGCTGTCCCTCACCTATCCCAGTGGGTGGACTGTAACGGCGACACCAATCAAGGTGACGACCCTCGACCCAAACTCAAAGGCGACCTTCACGCTGACGATTAATCCCCCAAGTGGCACAGCGGCTCAAGACTACCTCGTCCAGCTCACCGCGACGTCCGATGAGGTGGCGACCGACCAGCAGTCCATCAGGGTTACAGTCAACGTTGAGTCGTCCTGGAGCATCTATGGGATAATCCTCCTCGTCGTCGCTGCAGGGGTCTTCGCCCTCTTATACAAGAAACTGAAGAGGCGGTGAAAAACAAGACACATACTTAGTAGTACCTAATATCTGCCAAGAATAACGCCCCTTTTTTCATCAAGATCTATAACACCGCTCTCTCAGGGAGGAACGCCGCGAAGCTGATCTTGAAGGATTTGTAGATTATCCAATCATTCGTTAGAATGGGTATATGACCACAACCTCCGCGCCGATATGCTACTAGGAATTACCTTAGTCTCATCTTGTGAAAGACCTCTACTGGTGCAGGGATGGGATATGAGATCAGTAATGAGATGATTGATTCTATGTACCTGCTGCTAGGAACAGATGCATGGAAAAATCGTTATCCCATCCTACTAGGAACCCGACTCCATGCTACTAGGAACACAGACACCGCCACAAGGAACAATGACGCCGCTACATGGAACACGTGACCCCGCTGCTAGGAACAGCCAGACACCGCCACACGGAACATTGACCCCATAGCTAGGAACACATGACGCCGCTACTAGGAACAGTGACGCCGCCACTAGGAACACTGTCCCATCCACGGGGACAGCTAGGCGATTGCTCCCTATACCCGCTGCAAGGAATTGAGGCGGCGGAAAATCGTTATCCTATGCTACAGGGAATCCCATTCCTAGCTACAGGGAAGAAACTACCAGCTACAAGGAAGAAAATACCCGCTACCAGGAAGAAAGTTCCAGCTACTAGGAAGAAGACAATACCAGCTACTAGGAATTGAATTCCAGCTACTAGGAAGAAAATACACGCTACAGGGAAGAAGACATACCAGCTACAAGGAAGTAAATTCCAGCTACGAGGAATACGAGTCAGAGGAGTGGGCCATGCGAGGAAGTACGTATTCACGGATATTGAGCGGAGTAGGCTTGGTGGTTCGAACTTCGAATCTATATTATTGATACAGAACCGCTTTAACATGCCAATCCAAGGAAGTTGTTTGCGATTGACGGGGGTCATTCCAAAATGTCAACAATCGAGGTCAGCCACCTCTCAAAGAGCTTCGGTCAAATCTGTGTTCTAAGGGATGTCTCCCTGAACGTCGCAGAAGGGGAATTCTTCGGACTCTTCGGCTTAAATGGCGCGGGGAAGACGACCCTCCTTAAGATCCTTACAGGGCAACTCGCAGCTGACTCAGGCGAAGTACGCACCGCTGGCCACTCAATCTCCGACCCCATAGCCGTTAAACGTGCAGTGGGCATAGTCCCAGAAGCCGAGACGCCGCCCACCTTCCTCACTGCAAGAGAGGCGCTCGAGCTCACTTGTAGAATCAGGAACCTCGACGATGTCGCAGGAAGAGTCGATCACTGGCTCAAATTCTTCGACATCGATGCTAAGGAGGATGTCCTCTGTAGGGACCTCTCCAAGGGGCAGAGGCAGAAGGTGATGTTGGCGAGCGCCTTCATTCACGAGCCCCGTCTACTGCTTCTCGATGAGGCATTCATCAACCTCGACCCCATATACCAGCGCCGCCTACGAGAATACCTTAGGGGACTAACTGAGGAGGGGCGCACCGTCTTCTTGTGCACCCACATCCTCGAGATAGCTGAGAAGCTGTGCACGAGGGTCGCTGTCATTGATGGGGGAAGTATAGTGGCTGAAGGAACCATCGATGAACTCAGGTCCCGCGAGGGGGAAGGACTAGAGGAGATTTTCATGCGTGCTGTGGACGGTGTGAACGCGCATGTCGCTTGACCTAGACTGGCACCTTCTACTCGGGATGATAAAGGAGGAGTGGAGGCTACATAGGTCGTTATCAGGATGGCTCGGTTCCACCTTCTTTCCTCTGATGATCTTCTCAATGACTGTCCTATGCGCACTGACTGCTCCGTTTGTTCTCCAGAACCTCCCCCGCTCAACCCTCATCCTATTGCTCCACGTAGCCGCTCTCCTCTACGGCTTCTTTGTGGGGGGATTCGGCTCCATTGGGGAGCATGTGATGACTCGGCGTCTGGGACAGGTTAACATGCTCCTCCAACTACCGCAGACCTATCCAATCACATTCCGGAGAGTGATGGCAGTCTTCTACGTCAAGGACTCCCTATTCTACCTAATTTACACGTTCATCCCGATGGTTCTTGGAATAGGTGTCGTAGGGTCATTCTCTGGATTCTCCCTCCTCGGAGTCCTTCGAATCGGGGCGACTACTTTTCTCACCTTCATGCTCGGGATGGGTCTTAGCTTCGTCGTCTCTGCTGTTTCCGTAAGATCAAAGTTGTTGGGAGCGATTGTTTCCCTCGGGCTGCTCATAATCGTCGCCTTGGTCTGGCCCCTAGGTCTCCTTCAACCATACCAGGTGTTGCTACCACTCGGATACTGGATAGATAGGTCGTTAATCTGGCCATTCGCATCTGTGATCGTTGCTGTTGTACTTGCTGCGATAGGCGCCCTGTTGATGAAGGAGCGCTTCGAGGTTCATCAGAGGAGATACGTGGACTCGTTCCTTAGCTTGGAGCGTCGTTTCAATGCTTTTGGGGAGCTAAAATTCCTAATTGTAAAGGAGTGGCTCGAGGTAAATAGGAGTAGCAGCCTCACTCCGGTAGTTGGAGGCTACACGATTCACCTCGTCGCCGTATATTTCATCAGCTGGATATTCGAGAACGGCTTCGGCATCCCCCTGGGATTCAACGTCGTCTTCTTCAGCACTTTAGTCGGCTTCATGGGGGTATTGACATACAGCTTCCTGACTAGCATCGAGCACAATGAGTTCCTGAACGTGCTTCCGGTAAGTGTCGACCAACTTGTTAGAGCAAAACTCGTAGTCTACTTCTTACTAACCTCTGGTGTGACCGTTGTCTACGTGGTGCTAATTGGGTTCCTGAAAGGTGAGATGATCCTCGTCCCTCAGAGTCTACTCGTCGCCGCTTGCAACTCCGTCTTCGTCGTCGCCGTGACGGCCTACCTTACTGGGCTCTGGACCAACACGATGTTCTTCGGGGCAAAGACGATACTAGCATTCACGCTGATGATTATGCCACTACTCACAGTAATCGAAGTGGGTGCCCTCATCCTCCCGTACCTAGTCACGTTCGCCACACTGCTGATAACCATAGCCTCAGTCATCGAATTGCTCGCCTCGGCTTTCCTCTTCAACCGACTAAAAAGGAAATGGGGAGCCGCCTCATTCTCCTATGTATCAACAGGCATATGACTAAGAATTTTTAAAGAGTTATTTCTTCCTTCCTGCGTCCTTCGGAAATCCCCTCTTCTGTATCCTCTTCTCCATGTATTTCTTCGGCTTCTTCACTTTCTTTCTCTCAACTGTGGCGACGGCCATTCTAGTTCAATGATCTAAGGTCACCGACGGTAAAAAACTACCTAGCCCCTCCTCACCAAAAAACCCCAATTGTATTCGGATTGGGCACTCTGGGAAAATATGCTGTTCTTCCAGTTTTCTGATCCGTTTTTTAGCAGCAGTCCTCGTCTTCGATGAGGGGAAGCATAGGGTTCGGAACGAACTCGAATACGCTTCCCAACTTCAGTGGTATGTTGAGGCTCTTCGTCTCCACTAGTATGTTCATGTGGTTAGGCATATGGTTGTAGTCGAATCCCGCAAGATTACCAATTGGCTCCCCGTTGACCCTGACTTCGTCACCGTTCACAATATTGCCGCCTTGAGTAATCTCTATGAAGGCAACAGCCGCCGCATCGTCTTTCCCCTCCTCCAGAGGGTTCCAGAGCATTATCTCATGAATATCTCCTCTGGGGACGGCGCGGCTCCAAGACTCGACGAGATCGATTCCTGAGCTGCTAAACGTCACGTCGATGACGGTCACCACTTCGCCCTTTACAGGTCTCCTGTCACGATAAATTCTGGGTGCCTTTACGATTTGTAGGGCCTTCCTTTCCTTTGTTCCTGTATCGTTTTTATCGGCCATGCATCCGCATTGAGTTTCACCGGTCGCGCTTGGGGTACAGGCGCAGGGTTTTTCCTCATTCTCCACCTTCATATGTATCGACATAATTGAATATGTGAGTGTATAAAAGGTTTGCTCTTCACATCCATATATATGAATACGTTTATATATTGCCCGGGATACGTCTCTACAAAGGAGGGAAATAAGTCGAAGTTTAACGAGAAGCCCAAGAAGCTAGAGTACAAGGCGAAGATGTTCCACTACAGCAACACTGTGCCGCATACTCGATACTTGTGCTCTGAGCAAAGCCCAGAAATCCCGCAGATGAAACTCTGCTAGGATTATGTAATGTTTGGGGAAGGGTTTTTTCACTGCCCAGATGATCGTTTTTCAAAATAAATCATATCTATTCAGCCGGTAATCTATCCTTTCTTGATTTCAGTGAATTTCTCTTCACTTACCGGGTTATAACCGGCATATCCTTTCCTAGATTGATGGAAAATGGCTGAAGAACAGCAAGAGAGCCTCGAGGAGAGGGTGTTCAAGTCACTCAGCAACGAGAAGCGAAGGGAAATGATTCGATACCTCGGGGAGAAGGACGTTGCGAGGTTCAACGATATCAAGAGAAACCTCGGCTTCGAGGATGGTGCCTCCCTCACATACCACCTTGGTTCCCTAAACCCCTTAACGACACAGAGCGAGGATGGCTACCGACTTTCACTGGCAGGGCGTGACGCGTACGCGTTGATGAGGAAGATATCGTCCGTCTCAGAGTCTGCCATTGCCCTCGTATCAGCTAGGAGGGAAATAACAGCAATGATTGTTACGAACGCGATCCTTTGGGCCGCCGCGATATTCAGCGTCCGCCTCAATGAGGGTATCCTGCAGGGCACGACTCTCTACAGCTTCTCTGCTCTATGGTTTGTGAGCAACATTGCTCTCTACTCAATCGCGAAGCGAATAGGATACAGAACCAAGTGAAAACATATTTAAATTCGTTTAAGATCTGTTTATTCGATGTCTAAGAACGCTGAGTCCCTTGAGAGGCTCGTCTCCTCCGGTAAGTGCAACTGCGTCAACGTGAAGGAGTACACCGCCCAGCTAAGAAGACTAGCCGAGGGAGATGCAAACCCCATCGACGCTAAAAAGAGGGGCAAGTTCTACAAGGCACTCGGTGACGAGACCCGACAGCGCATGTTAAGCCTCCT
Source organism: Candidatus Bathyarchaeota archaeon (assembly GCA_963769425.1). Taxonomy (GTDB): domain Archaea; phylum Thermoproteota; class Bathyarchaeia; order TCS64; family TCS64; genus UBA8941. The sequence continues at coordinate 767,398 of CAVYLP010000006.1, forward strand.
CAAGTCACGCGAGATGTGCGTCTGCGAACTCATCACTGCGTTGTCAATGACCCAACCGACGACCAGCCACCACCTCAGAATCTTGGAGGAGGCTGACCTAGTCAAGAGCAGGAAGGAGGGGAAGTGGGTCTTCTACAGCCTCACTAACCCAACGCTTGTGGCGCAATTACTAGGTGTCAAGATCTAGAATCAAGCGTTTCCCCGATTGCTTCTCCCCCTACTGTTCCACGATAGTGAAACCTTCATCTTCTGCGACTCCGGGTCGCTACTTATGACAGGGAAGGGCAGGGTAAAGGTCGTCAAGGATGGCCCCTACCAAGTGACTGGCGGACTCCCACTGACGAAGATGGTCATCGAAGCCGACGCTGAGGGTTACTCTCTCAGCTGGCGGAAGACAGAGACTTACCCCATGAAGGAGAACTACATCCTCTGCCGATGTGGCAAGTCCAAGAATAAACCCTACTGCGACGGCTCCCACATCAAGAGTCACTTCAAGGGCACAGAGACCGCTGACCATACCCCCTACATAAAGGGGGCGAGGGTCTATGACGGCCCTGAGTTAAAACTAACGGACAAACGGGAGCTATGCGTAGGTGCGGGGTTCTGCACCCGCGCCGGAAACATCTGGAACCTCACCACCAATAGCGACAACCCCGAGTACAAGGAGACGGCGATACAGGAAGCAGCGGACTGCCCATCGGGGCGTCTCGTCGAGTGGGATAAGAAGGGAAACGCCCTAGAGCCAGACCTAAAGCCTAGCATAGCCGTGACTGAAGATCAGGACGGCGTCGCCGGACCCCTCTGGGTGATGGGCGGTGTCGACATAGAGGCCTCCGATGGCCACGTCTACGAGAAGAGGAACCGTGTTACCCTCTGCCGATGCGGTAAATCGGAGGCCCGCCCCCTCTGCGACGGTTCCCACCTCGGGGAATAAGGTCGCAGGTATCAAGTAGCCCTACCACCCATTCACCCTGATACAAATGATAAAGCAGGGCCTTGAGTACGAGGTCGTGGAGGGCTGGGGGAAGCTCCCCTCGGGCTGGGTCTACACGCAGGTCGCCGGCGTCGCCGTCGACTCCAGAGACAGGGTCCTAATCCTTTGCCGCGGCGAGCACCCGATCATCGTCTTCAGCAGAGAGGGCGAATTCATCGAGAGTTGGGGGGAAGGCATCTTCGCAAACGCCCACGGCGCCTACGTGGACGCGGAGGACAACTTCTACTGCGTAGACAACGGCGACCACACCGTACGGAAGTTCGCCAAGGATGGTGAACTCCTCTTCACACTCGGAACCGAGGACAAGCCCGCACCCCCAGGGAAGCCATTCAACAAGCCCACCGACCTCGCCCAGGCCCCAAACGGCGACCTCTACGTAAGCGACGGCTACGGCAATAGCAGCGTCCACCGATTCACAGCAGACGGGGAGCTCATCCAGAGCTGGGGGGAGTCTGGAACAGGCCCGGGTCAGTTTAACCTCCCACACGGCGTTTGGGTCGACGGCAAGAATGTCTACGTGGCCGACCGCCAGAACAACCGCGTCCAGATATTCACCACCGAGGGGAAGTACATCAAGGAGTGGGGCAACCTCCTCCGCCCCTGCGACATCTACTTCGACAAGAGGGGGCGCGTCTACGTGGCGGAGCTCACACACAGGGTGAGCATCCTAAACAAGAGGGGGGAGGTACTCGCTCGCCTCGGAGGGGAGAGGAGCTTCGCCCCCGGTCAGTTCGTCGCTCCCCACTGCCTCTGGAAGGACAGCCACGGCGCCCTCTACGTCGGCGAGGTCCTCGAGGGGCAACGCATACAGAAATTCGTACCCGCCTGACCCGTCAATAGCCGGTACAACCCTTATTCCGGCTCTTCCCAACCTAGAACCATGCAAAACATAGGTGCATGCGGACTAAACTGCGGCAACTGCGATGCCTACAAGGCGACGCAGGCGAACGACGTAAAGAAACTCTCAGAGCTCGCGGCGAGCTGGAGCAGCGAGAAGAACAAGTGGAAGCCGGGGGATATGAAGTGCGACGGCTGCACGAGCAGCCGCGTCTTCAAGGGGTGCATAGTGTGCCCCGTGAGGACCTGCGCCCAGGGGAAGGGCGTCAGCATATGCAGCAGATGTGGTGAGTATCCCTGCGACAAGCTCGAAGCGCAGTGGAAGAGCCTCCACGGGGACATAGAGGCGTGGAAGGCGAACCTAGAAAAGGCGAAGTAGTCCCTCACCAAAGTGGTGTACATGCCCGCCTTCGAGGTCCAGCTTAAGACCCACATAGGGAACCCAATTGACAGGATTACGGAGAGGTACCCCTCCCTCCGCATATGGACGTGGTGCAACTTCATACAGGACGTCCACGAGCTGGAGTCGGAGGACCCCGAGGTGCTCCGCGCCGCCCTCGAGGAGTTCAAGGGCGTCTACAAGATACTGGACGAGACAGAGGTCTCCACAAACGCGAGGATGATCACCCAGAACTGCATCTGCAGCAGGGAGACCACCGTCCACGACAACATACAGGAGCTTGAGATACTCAACCTGATGCCCATCTACTGCGAGGGGGGCTACGAGCACAGCCGCCTCATAGCCTTCCGCCACGAGGCCCTCGCGGAGTTGTTCGACAGGCTGAGTGGGCACGGCTTCAGCTTCGAGGTGGAGGAGAAGGCACCTTTCAACGGCATGGTCTCTGACACCCTCATAACCCTCAGCTCCCTGATGGCAAAGCTCACTGACAAGCAGGTGGATGCCATATCCGCCGCCTACAACAGCGGGTACTACCAGACCCCACGGAGGGTCAACGTCCAGAGCATAGCCGACAGGGTGAAGGTCCCCCGTACGACTCTTCAGGAGCACCTGAACAAGGCGGAGAACAAGCTCATCAGCTCCATAATCCCCCAGATACAGCTCTACGCCCGGAAGAACCGGGCCAAGTGATCCACACTCCCGCCGTAAAGCTGATTCGAGGGTTCGACGATTATCTGTGGCGTGAGCGCCAACAGTCTCCCACTCTACGCGGACGACAGTCACCTGACCGAGTTCGACGCAACCGTCGTGAGGGCCGGCCCAAAATTCGTCGTCCTCGACAGGACCGCCTTCTACCCCGACTCGGGTGGACAACCCAGCGACATCGGCATTCTCAGGCATGCCGGTGGCGTGGTCCACGTCTCGAAGGCCATGAAGAGGGGGGTGGAGATATTCCACTACCTCGACGCAGATATCCCCGTTGGTACGGAGGTCCACGGCGTCATCGACTGGCCAACCCGAAACTGGAACATGAGGCGCCACTCCGCCGAGCACCTCGTCACCGGACTCATCGAGGCACTAGGAGAGCCCCCGAAGGTCTTCAGTGACCTAGAGAAGCTCGAGTACCAGCCATCGAGCCTTACCGTCGAGCAGATCGAGGGCGTTCACCGCCGCTTCGACGAGATAGTGGACGAGAACGCACCCGTCCGAGTCTACTACGAGGACAGGGCAAAGATAGACGCTTCGGGCGACCCCCGAAAGATCAGCTTCCTCCAGAAGATCCCTCGAAGCGTAAACCGCTTACGAATCGTCGACATAGGCCCCTACGCCTCAACGTTCTGCTTCGGCACACATGTGAAGAGCACCGCTGAGATCGGGCACCTCTCGGAGCTGCGCCTTGAGGACGCGAAGAAGGGGAAGAAGATAGTACACTTCAGGCTGGAGCCTTAGCGGAAGGTCTGTTATGTCTGGTCCATCTCAGCCTTCTGTACCTGTTCTGCTGTTAACAATTTAAATTCTTAACCTTCATCCATTGATACTAGTTCGTGGTACCCCATGGACCCTGTTGGATGGCTCCTTGAGCCTAGTGACCCAAGCGTGAGGTTTTGGGCACTGCAAGACATCGATGGAAAGAGGCGTGACGATCCCGTAGTGCTGGAGGCGCAGGAGCGCGTCATGAGTTCACCGCTAGTCGAGGCTATCCTCTCAGCACAGCAGCCTGGAGGCTGGTGGGTTGGGGAGAGGGACATGTACCTGCCCAAGTACACCGCGACGACCCACTCCCTACTCATCCTCGCCGAGCTGGGCGCGAAAAGGAGCCCCCGAGATTGAGAGGGGCATCGAGCAGGTCTTCCGCTTCCAGCGCGACTCGGGACACTTCCTCCCCGACCTCCCCGCAACCGCGAAGGGCAGGGCAAGCACAATGAAGGACGGCTGCTGCTTCGACGGCAACATCCTCTACTACCTCATCCACTTCGGCTACCTCGACGACCCGCGAACACAGCGCCTTATAGACTTCAACATCGGGTACCACGACGGCGAGAACGCGGGTTGGAGGTGCCGAAGCTACCCAATCAACCCCGCCACCGTCTTCCCAAAGAACTGCTACATGGGCGCGGCGAAGATGCTACGAGCCCTCTCCACCATCCCGCAGCCGAAGAGGAGCCAAGAGATACAGGCTATCATCGATCGTGAGGTGGAGAACATCCTCGAGAACGGCGTATATCGGTACCTTCGCAATCCGGATGGAACCCGAAAGGACAAGGCGGGCTGGAAGCGCTTCGGCTTCCCCCTCTTCTACCAGTCCGACGACCTCGAGCTCCTCGACACCCTCACGCGCCTCGGCGTCCACGACGACCGGATGCAGCCCGCTGTCGACCTCGTGCTCAGCGCGCGGCAACCCGACGGCACGTGGCTGCTTGAGAACACCTACAATGGGAAGATGTGGGTCGATATCGAGGAGAAGGGGAAGCCCTCGAAGTGGGTCACCCTCAGGGCCCTGAGGACGCTCAGGCGCCTCGGTCTAAGTTCCTCGTAATAAGCCAATATTTGATCCCAAAGCAGGAAGATCCTGATCATCGACGGCTAACACCCCCACCCGGGCCAATCTATTTAGTTTATATTCAATACCCTTTTAGGGTCGAGTTATTCCATTTTCCTAGGGAAGTAAAATGGACATACTCACGATAGGGATAATCGGGGCGATTGTAGTCATCGTCCTGATACTCGTAGGACTCTACTTCTCGTACTACAACAGGATCAGGCAGTACGAGAACCAGATCGATGAGGCCTGGAGCCAGATCGACGTCCAGCTGAAGAAGCGCTACGATCTGGTCCCGAACCTCGTTGAGACAGTCAAGGGATACGCCGCTCACGAGAAGGAGATCTTCGAGAAGGTCGCCCAGGCTCGCGCCGGCATGATACAGGGCACGCCCCAGGAGAGGATGGACGCCAGCAACATGCTGACCTCCACGCTCCGCCAGCTATTCGCCGTCGCCGAGGCCTACCCGCAGCTCAAGGCAAACGAGAACTTCAAGCTCCTCCAGGAGCAGCTACAGGGCATCGAGGACAAGATCGCCTACGCACGCCAGTTCTACAACACCAGCGTGCTGAACTTCAACAACCTCATCACGACGATCCCCGGCGCATGGTTCGCCGGCGGCCGCAGCAAGCACGAGTTCCTCAACATCCCTGAGGGCGAGAGGCAGGTACCGAAGGTACAGTTCTGATGGCCCGGCGAACCTTCTACGACGAGCAGAGGAGGAACAGCAGGGCCAGCCTCCTACTAGTGATAGTGGTGTCGCTGTTCCTCTTCGGCCTCATCTACTCCTTCGCCTACATATTCGCGCCCGAGGCGCTGATACTCGTCATACCCTTCAGCCTCATACTCATAGTCATCTACACTTGGAGCAGCTACGAGTATGGGGACCGGGTAGTCCTCGCATCAACACATGCTCGGCCCGCGGAGGGCAACGAGTATGTTTACCTTAACAATGTGGCGGAGGGTCTAGCGATTGCTGCTGGGATTCCCCCACCCAAAGTCTACGTCATGGACGACCCTGACATCAACGCATACGCGACTGGGAAGGACCCACAGCACGCGAGCATCGCCGTGACGACGGGTGCCCTGCAGAGTCTAAACAGGGAGGAGCTCGAGGGCGTGGTCGGCCACGAGATGAGCCACATCAGGAACCGTGACGTGGAGTTCATGACCCTGGTCGCGGTCCTTGTCGGCCTCGTCTCGATTCTCAGCCACATCATCCTCCAGTGGGCCTGGCTTGGCGCCGGTACGCGTCGGCGTGGCCGCGACAGGAATGGTGGGTCGGGCATCGAGATCGTCGTATTAGTTTTAGGTCTCGTCCTTGCAATCCTCGCGCCCATCGCCGTGGCCCTAATCCAGCTCGCGATAAGCCGGAGGAGAGAGTTCATGGCAGATGCGAGTGGAGCTGAGCTAACACGATACCCCGAGGGCCTTGCGTCAGCGCTCGAGAAGATTAAGAACGGTAACCAGGGCAAGATGAAGGTAGACGAGGCGGTCAGCCCCCTGTTCATAAGCGACCCAAACAAGAGCGGACTCGACAACCTCTTCGCCACCCACCCGCCACTCGACGGAGCGAATAAAGCGGCTGCGCGAGATGTAGCCCTCGCAGCTTTTTTACACCCCCAAGCCCATCCTTGACCAAGTGTTCTGAGTTGGTCAAGGCCGTTAACGGGTTGGTCAAGCTCCTCCGCGAGGAGGGGACCGAGTGGGTCTGCACGTTCCCGACGAACGTCTTCGTGAACGCGTGCGGCGAGGAGGGGATGCCCCTTATGATGGTTAGGACGGAGAGGTTCGCCGTCGCCGTGGCGGATGCCTACAGCAGGGCGACGAACGGGAAGAAGATCGGTGTCTCCGCCGTGATGGGTGGGCTAAACGCAGCAGGCACTGAGATGGCGTACGGCGCCCTAGCCCAGGCGTACGAGGACTCCTCCCCCCTACTATGCCTCACCGACGGCGTCCCCAACGAGGCCGCCGCGAGGGAGAGGTTCAACATCGAGGATGGGTTCCGTAGCGTCACGAAGTGGAATGGCTTCATAAACCAGGGGCGGCGCGTCCCCGAGTTCGTGCGTCGCGCCTACACCCAGCTCCGCAGCGGGCGCCCAAGCCCCGTCATGCTACAGCTCCCACGCGGACTCGAAGACTACGACCCCGCCGAGCACCCTTACACGCCGGTGAAGGGGTGGAAGCCCTCAGGCGACCCCCACGACGTGAAGGTGGCTGTCGAGGCCATCCTACATGCTAGGAACCCGATGATCTACGCGGGGCAAGGCGTATTCTTCGGTGACGCCTGCGCCGAGCTGAAGCAGTTCGCGGAGATGACGGGCACACCCGTCCTCACCACCCTCATGGGGAAGAGCTGCTTCCCCGAGGACCACCCCCTCAGCCTCGGCGTCCGCGACGTCCCAGCCGAGAGGTGGCTCAAGGGCTCGGACCTCGTATTTGCCATAGGCACGAGCCTCGGCACCACCACATTCGGCCACGAGGTCCCCACGAGGGGGAAGACGATAGTCCAGTGCACCATCGACGAGCAGGACCTAAACAGGGCAACAAGAACCGACCACGCCATAGTCGGCGACGCGAAGCTCGTCCTCCGCCAGATGATAGCTGAGGCGGAGAGGCATGGCGCAAAGCCGAAGCCCGGGGTCGAGGCGGAGGTCGCCGCCGCGAAAGAGGAGAAGATGAAGAAGTATCGCCCACTCATGGAGTCGAACGAGACACCGATAAACCCCTACAGGGTATACTCGGAGATAATCAAGACCGTCGACCCGATGAACAGCGTCGTAACCCACGAGTCGGGGAACACACGCGACCAACTCACCACAGTCTACGATGCCGTCACTGAGCATGGCTTCATGGCCTGGGGCAACGTCTCCACCCTCGGCTTCGGCCTCGGCGCCGCGATGGGTGCGAAGCTCGCCTACCCGAAGAGGCAGGTGGTAAGCGTCACGGGGGACGCCGGGGTGAGCTACCAGATGGGTGACTACGAGGCACTCATCCGCCACGGGATGGGGATAACAATCATCCATATAAACAACGGCGGCTTCAGCGGCTACGGCCCCGGCTTCTGGGGGAGCGGTCACACCCCGTTCGCGTGCGAGGTGACGAAGCAGGACATCTACAAGACAGCGCAGATGGCGGACGCCCTCGGTATGCACGCCACCCGGGTCGAGAAGCCCGACGACATCGCGCCAGCCCTGAAGGACGCCCTCAAGGAGAACACGAAGAACCGCCCAGCCTTCATAGAAGTCATTTGCAGCCGCCACCCAGTCTACGGCGGCTGGGTCAGGCCACCCGCCCACTAACCACCCATCTTTTAACCGATAAACCGCGTCTCACTACACATGTTCAAGTCATGCGTGGACGAGAAGGCGGCAACGGAGCTACTCAGGGAGCTTGTGAAGATCGATTCGGTCAACCCGACGCTCGTGCCCGGGGCGAAGGGGGAAGAGGAGATCGCCGAGTACGTGGCCCAGTGGCTTAAGGGCCTCGGCCTCAAGGCCAAGGTCGACAAGATAGAGGCGAAGAGGGCAAACGCCGTGGGCACCCTCAAGGGAACCGGTGGCGGCAAGAGCCTAATGCTCAACGGCCACATCGACACCGTCGGCTACGACTACATGACCATCGACCCCCTCAAGCCGGTTATCAAGGAAGGTAGGATGTACGGGCGCGGTACATACGACATGAAGGGCGGTTTAGTAGCTAGCCTCGCTGCGCTAAAGGCTGTCATCGACTCCGGCACCCAGCTCAAGGGTGATGTGGTCGTCGCTGCCGTCTGCGATGAGGAGTTCGCCAGCATCGGCACCGAGAGGGTGATGGAGAAGACGCGTGTAGACGCGGCGATCATCGGTGAGCCGAGCGCCCTACAGATCGAGAGGTGCCACAAGGGCTTCGCGTGGATAGATGTCGAGACGAAGGGTCTAGCCGCCCACGGCAGCATGTGGGAAACCGGCGTCGACGCCATCGCGAAGATGGGCAACGTACTCACGGGACTCGAAGCAATCAGCGCTAAGCTGCAGAAGAGGAAGCACCCCGTCCTCGGACCAGCCAGTGTCCACGCGGGCACGATAAAGGGCGGCCTAGAACTCAGCACCTATCCCGATAAGTGCCTACTCCAGATCGAGAGGCGCACAATCCCGGGGGAGGAGCGGAAGGACATCGAGGCTGAGATGGAGGCGCTCCTCAAGGGCATCGCGGAGAAGGACCCCCGGTTCAAGGCGAGCTACGAGATAACCTTCTACCGTGGCCCGATGGACGTCCCAGAGACTTCGGACATCTGCCAGACCATCGTTGCTTGCAGCAAGGAGGCGATAAAGCTCACTCCCGCCTTCGTAGGTGGCTCCGGGTGGATGGACACTCAGATCATGTGGGAGAAGGGCATACCCGCTGTCGCCTACGGTCCATCCGGCGAGGGCGCACACGCCGCCGTCGAGTGGGTCGACCTCGACACCGTGACGGATGCAGCAAGAGTGCAGGAGCTGGTCCTACACCGCTTCTGCGGCGAGAAGAACTAGAACCCCCCTTACATCATCTATGAGAAACTAGAATAATGCGTAGCAATCAGCATGGATCGATGACGAGGCTCACCGTGGTAGACGCCGACAGGTGCGTCGGCTGCCAGCTCTGCATGTTCGCCTGCAACAGGCGCTTCGGCGAGGGAGGGCTGGCGAAGTCGGCCATCAGGGTCCGATCCGCGGGAGGCTTTGAGAGGGGCTTCGTCGTAGTCACTTGCAGGGCCTGCCCCGATCCCCCATGCATGAAGGTGTGCCCCGTAGACGCCCTCGAGCAGCGCAGGGGCGGAGGCGTCGTCCTCAAGGCGGGCAAGTGTATAGGCTGCCACCGCTGCGCCGAGGCCTGCCCCGTACACGCCGTCTTCTGGGACGACGAGGCAAACAAGCCGGACATCTGCGTCCACTGCGGGTACTGCGTGGGTTACTGCCCACACGAGGTGCTCGCGATGAAGGAGGCCGAGCCGCTGTGAGGCTACCGACGCGCGTATTGACGGCAGATCTGACGGCCCGACGATTCATGGTCGAAGACCGCGCAGACCTCTTCCAGTACTACATCGGCGGCTCAGGCGTCGCCATCAACCTGCTCAAGGAGAACTGCCCCGTTGGGGCTGACCCGCTTGGTCCGGATAATCCAATCGTCTTCGCCGTTGGCCCCCTCGTAGGGCTCTACCCACTCGCATCGAAGACTGTGGCGATGTTTAAGTCGCCTCTCACGGGGAACCTCGGCGAGAGCCACGCCGGCGGGCGAAGCGCCGTGGCGATAAGGTCCGCCGGCTACGGCGCCATCGTGATCAAAGGCGCCAGTGAGTCCCCCGTCTACCTCTCGATCGACGATAAGGGCGTCCAGTTCAGGGACGCATCTGGCATCTGGGGGATCGCGAGCACAGTCACCACGGGTAGGGTAATAAGGGAACTTGAGGCAGGCGCGGGGACGCGGACAATAATGCGGATCGGTGGAGCTGGGGAGCATCTCGTCAGGTACGCGAGCGTCACGACCGAGACTTACCGCCACTTCGGGCGCCTCGGACTCGGCGCCGTCTTCGGCAGCAAGAAGCTGAAGGCCGTCACCGTCTCCGGAAACCACGGCATCGAGGTAAGCGACAGGAAGCTCTACCGCGAGACCTACGACGACATCTACAAGCGGGCCGTCGAGTCCCCCGTAATGAAAAAGTACCACGACATAGGCACCGCTTCGAACATCATGCCCCTCAACCTGCAGAAAGGGCTCCCTACGATGAACCTCAAGACGACTACGTCCACAGAGGCGGAACACATCTCGGGGGAGAAGCTCGCCGAGAACTACCTAGGGCGCCGAGTCGCCTGCGCCCACTGCCCCGTCGCCTGCATCCACATCGCTGCCCTACGCGAGCCCTACGAGAAGGAGCCCTACTTCTACAAGACAACGATGATACCTTACGATTACGAGCTAATCTACGGCCTCGGCTCGATGGTCGGCGTCTTCGACGAGAAGGCGATGCTCCACCTCATAGACGCCGTCGAGATCTGGGGGCTGGACGCGATGAGTACCGGCGTTGTGCTAGCATGGGCCACAGAGGCGCAGGAGAAGGGGCTGATAACCCAGGACGAGACCCTAGGGCTCACCATGAAGTTCGGGGACGAGCCCGCCTACGCGAAAGCAGTTGAGTACATAGTGAAGCAGCCGAACGAGTTCTACTCCGCGCTGGCGAAGGGCGTCGACTTCGCCTCTAAACGCTACGGTGGTGAGGACTATGCCCTTGCCTTCGGGGGGAATGAGATGCCCGGGTACCACACGGGGCCCGTCAGCCACGTTGGCCACCTAACAGGCAGCCGCCACAGCCACCTCGACGCCGCCGGGTACAGCGTTGACCAGGCCGCCCTTAAGGACAAGCTCCCCGATCCGAAGGCCGCCGCCGCAAAGCTTCTGAAAGAGGAGGCCTGGCGCCAGATACTCAGCAGCCTAGTAATATGCTTCTTCGCGAGAGGAATCTACGACAAAGACACTATCGCGAAGGCCCTCACAACCGCGGGGCATAAGATCGCCCCCGAGGCCCTCGAGGGGATAGGAATGCAGATTCTTCGGGAGAAGAACCGCTTCAAGGAGAGGGAGGGGTTCAATGCGAAGAAGCTTAGGATCCCGGGGCGGATCTTCGAGACCGACTCCCCGCTCGGCAAGATCGACGAGAAGTACCTGCGCGAGTCCGTGGAGGAGTTCTACAGACTCCTCTACGCCTAGGGCTTCTCTATGTGAAAGATTTCCCGCAGCTCCTCGGATACTGGGCTGTTGTCCTGGTTTGACGGCATCAGCTCCCTCATGTGGGTCCACCAGCTCCTACAGATTGGCGTCCTCGAAACCGCGTCCCACTGAGCTTCATTCTCGAACTCGACGTAGGCGAAGAGTTGTCTAGTCGATGGGTGGAGGAAGATGGAGTAGGTGTGGACGCCGTGGTCCCTGAGGGTTTTCTCAAGCTCGGGCCAGATGGGTGTGTGCCTCCTCTCGTACTCGGCCTCGCAGCTGGGGTAGATACTCATCACGAACGCTTTCCTGATCATTCCAAGCCCCCTAAAGGTCTAGTATCTTCGCAGTGGGTCCATTTGTGTCTAGCACTGCGAAGCTGCTCCTCCCCGTGACGTATCCGCAGACCTCCCCCGGATTCACGACGAGGGTTGTGCTCCTATTCTCCACCTTCGCCTTGTGATCGTGCCCGTGGACGACGGCGTCGTAGCTGCCGTGTGAGATGATGGAGCGGAGGAGTGTGTCATCGTGGCCATGGAGTAGGGCGATCCTCCTCCCGCCAGCCTCCACCTCGGCGAAGTTGCCCACAATATCCTTCCCGACCTCGGCGTAGACCTCCCTGAGTTTCTCCCTCTCGGCGCAGTTGTTGCCATAGACGCCGATCATTTTCGCCTTCAACTCGGAGTAGGGCTTCGCCGTGAATGGGCTGATGTAGTCCCCCGCGTGGAGAACAAGGTCAACCTCTAACTCGTCGAGTCGGCGTATCGCCTCCCTTATCTTCGGGACGTTGTCGTGTGTGTCCGATATCAGACCGAGGCGCATCAGTCCTTCCTCCCCGCGTGGTAGAGGATATCCCTGACCCTGAGTATCTCGAGGGTGCTTGTGCGCCCCGGCGCCTCGAGTGTAGAGCCGGAGACAATCATGATGATGTCGGGCTCCCTGATCATTCCGTCCCTCAGCGCCCTGTTGACGGCTCGGATTATGAGTTCGTCCCTGTCATCGCTCCACTGGACGTCCAGTGGCTCGACTCCCCAATAAAGTCGGGTCCTCCTCGCAATCTTCGCCTCACGGACGACGGCTAGGATACGGGCGGATGGGCGGTACTTGCTGACCATGAGGGTCGTGAAGCCGCTGCGCGTCACTGTGAAGATGGCCGCCGGCTTCACCGACTCAACAGCCTGGGAGGCGAGGCTGCCTATTATCTCGGGTATGGGTTGCCCCTCCCTAGGCCTCTGGGCCTTTCTAAGTGTACCCCCCGCCTCGACTACACGGCTGATGCTCTCCATGATCCGCACCGCCTCTATTGGGTGGGCGCCCGTCGCCGTCTCTTCGCTTAGCATCACCGCGTCTGCGCCATCGAGGATAGCGTTGGCGACGTCACTGGCCTCCGCCCGAGTAGGGCGTGGGTTCTCGACCATCGACTCAAGCATCTGCGTCGCCACGATGACGGGCCTACCAGTCTCGTAGCACTTGGCGATGATCTTCTTTTGGAGCAGAGGGATGTCCCAGGGGGGCACCTCGATGCCGAGGTCGCCGCGCGCAATCATAACGCCGTCGCTTGTGTCTATTATCTCGTCGATATTCGTGATGGCTTCGCCGTGCTCTATTTTACTGATGACTGGCTGGTCTCCCCCGGCCTCCTTAATGGCCTCCTTTACTGTTTCCACATCTTTCTTATTCCTGATGAAAGAGGCTGCGAACCAGTCGGCGCCGACCTGTACTCCGAACTCGATGCCCTTCACGTCCTGCTCCGTCGGGGGGTGGATGCTGAGGCTCGCACCTGGGACGTTGACACCCTTGTGGCTGCTCGCCTCGCCGCCACTGGCGACCTTCGCCTCGAATCCCTTGAAGTCGCCATCCACCTTGATTATGTCAAGCTCGATGAGGCCGTCGTTGATAAAGATGTGGCCCCCGGGGCGGACTTCGGCTGGGAGCTTATCGTAGTTGACCGGGAGCGTTAGGCCCTCCCCGACGACGTTCTCCGTCGTGAACCTGACGTTGTCCCCCGCCTTCAGCTGGATGGGCTCCTTAAGCTCCCCGATCCTTATCTTTGGGCCAGGGAGGTCAACTAGGACGGCGACATTCCCTAGGCTCCTGATGGCGCGTATTGTGTTGCGGTGGTCGTCGAAGCTCCCGTGGCTCAGGTTGACCCTCGCCACATCCATCCCTGCCGCGGCCATCTCCTTCAGGATATCCGGCCTCCTGCTCGCCGGGCCGATGGTGCAGACTATCTTGCTCCTGACGTAGCCGTCCATATTCCTTCATGGCATCTATCGGACGCTGGGTTCTTATCCTCTGCGCCTAGGATACCGTGGGGCTCAAGTTTGCGCTGCGCCGTGATCCTGCACGCACCCATTGGGGGAGGGAAGACGACCACTGCCAGAACAGTGGCTGAGAGGGCTCTGGCCGAGGGTTTGAAGGTTATGGGGATTCTGAGTCTACGCGTCATAGAGGGTGGTGAATTCCCAAGCTATGATCTATTGGAAATGGACACCAACGAGACGACGCCCCTCGTGAAGCCGGTTGAGGAGGCCTCGGGTGAGGGATGGGATTCCTTTGGCAATCCGCACTTCGTCTTCTCAAGGAAGGGCCTCTACTCTGCGAATCTCGCCCTCCACAGGGCGGCGGAGGAGATGAAGGACGGTGTCGTCGTCTTCGTGGACGAGTACGGCAGGCTCGAGTCGCAGCATAAGGGGATATACCCGGGGGCCGTAATGGTCGCCGATGGCCTGAAACGGGGTGGAGTTGCGATCTTCCTCTGCCGCGAGGACAAGGTCGATGAGGTCGCCGAACTCGTGAAGGGCAAGGCTTCCAGGGTCTTCAACATCGAGGCTGGGGACTCCGACGCGCTGCTTCGAATAATCCGCGGCTGCTCCAACCTGTAGACTCTAAATACACCTTCATCGCTTACCAGTATACGGTTGGCGCCCATGGAATACGATAGGATTCTCAGCGACCTCCTCCACAGGGACGAATACCTGTTGGTGGGGAAGAGGACGGTTCGCTCCGACGCCCTAGATAAGCTCCTCGGGAAGGCGAAGTTCACCTCCGACTACATCCCCAGGGGCACTATGGTTGTGAAGGTCGTGCGGAGCACGGTGCCCCACGCACTGCTTAAGCGGGTGGACACATCCGCGGCCCTGCGGATGCCGGGTGTCGTGGCCGTCCTCACCGCGAGGGATGTCCCCGGTGAAAACGAGATAGGGTACGCGCTCCCCGAGCAGGCGTTCCTCAATGGTGTGAAGGTCCACTACGTCGGTGACCCCATCGCACTCGTCTGCGCAGTGGACGACGTGACTGCCCAGGAGGCGGCCGAGGCCGTGGTAATAGAATACGAGCCGCTGCCCGCGGTCCTCGACATCGATGCGGCACTCGCTGACGGGGCGCCGGTGATACACAAGGACAACAACATCGCCGTGACCACGAAGATCAGGAAGGGCGACACGGTGAAGGGATGGAAGGAGGCCAGTGTCGTCGTCGAGGACACCTACTGGTCGCCTTACCAGGAGCACATGTGCCTCGAGCCCGAAGCCGCTTACGCTGTCCCAGACGGTGAAGGCAAGGTAACCGTTATAGCCTGTATGCAGAGCCCTCACCTCGTCAGAGATAAGGTGGCTAGGGTCCTAGGTTGGAAGCTCAACCAGGTCAGGATCATTCAGGCGCTAACGGGCGGCGCATTCGGGAAGAAGGACGACACGGGACCACTGATCAGCGCGTACGCCGCAATCGCAGCCGTGAAGACGGGTAAACCCGCTGCGTATATAATGGACCGCAGCGAAGTTGTGGCTGTAACCCCTAAGCGCTTCCCGGTCCGATTCAAGTACAAGTCCGGCGCTGATAGGAATGGGAAGATGACGGCCGTAGAGGTCGATATCACTCTCGAGGTCGGTGCCTACGCTAACAGAGCTCCATTCTGGCTATGGAGGCAAACCGCTCACGCCTGCGGCCCCTATGAAGTTCCAAACGTTGCCGTCGACGGACGCGCCGTCTACACCAACAAAGTCTACGGCGGTAGCTACCGTGGCTTCGGCAATCTTGCCCTCCACTTCGCCGCGGAACAGCAGGTCGACAAGCTCGCCATCGAATTAGGTATGGATCCCGTCGACTTCCGCATGAAGAACATCCTCAGGATAGGAGGACACACGACTTGCGACCAGCTACTCGACAACAGCGTCGGTATCGACAAGTGCCTTGAAGGCGTCGCCGCAGCCTCCGACTGGGCTAAGCATAGAGAGCCGGTCCGCATCGGATCGAAGGTTAGGGGTTGGGGCGTCGGCTGCGCCTACCACGGCAACAGCACAAGCCGCAGCACCCCGGACTGGAGCGCCGCGGCCCTCATGATACACGAGGACGGAAGCCTCACCTACCGCACGGGGATATGCGAGATAGGTCAGGGCAGCCCCTTCGGCCACGCCAAGATAGTCGCTGAGATCATCGGCGCCGACATCGAAACCATCAAGATAGAGCAGCCCGACACCGACACTACCCCCGACTCTAAGCCGACGCACGGCAGCCGAGGCCTAATGATGGGGGGTACCGCCGCCGCTGATGCGGCCATCCAGCTCAGGGAGCGGATCGTCCGCGTGTCCGCCGACATGCTCGGCTGCCCCGAGGCGCAGGTAGAGCTACGCGACAGCCAGGCCTACAACAAGAAGAAGCCCACCGTGAAGATACCATTCGCGGAGATCGCGGAGCAGATGCACATCAGGGGCGAGAACCCCGGCAGCTACGGCTTCTACACCTCCCCGAGGAGGTTCTTCGACCCCGAGACGGGCCTCGGGCACAACTACGCCGTCTACACCTTCGCCGCCTCGGTGGCGGAGGTCGAGGTCGACACGGAGACGGGGCAGATTGAGGTCACGAAGATCTGGCCCGCGATGGACGTCGGGAAGGCGATCGACCCACTCATCGTCGACGGGCAGATACACGGCGCCATCAGCCACGGTGTCGGCTTCGCCATAATGGAGAACCTGCAGCTCAGGGACGGCGTCGTCACCACCACCGGCTTCAAGGACTACATAATCCCCTCGGCCCTCGATACGCCTGAGATTGACGACACCATCATCGTCGAGGAGGCGTACAAGCACGCGGCCTTCGGCGCGAAGGGCGTCGGCGAGCCGAGCATAATCAGCATAGTCCCCGCCGTCGTCAACGCCATAACCCACGCGACTGGCATCAGGTTCAACACGATCCCCATAACGCCGGATCGCATGCACAAGGCGCTAAAGGAGGCTGGCAAGTGTTGAAACAACTCACAGGATTCGATCTGTTGCGTCCACCAACCCTAGTCGGCGCGCTTGAGATGATGTCTGCCCTAGACGACGCTATGCCGATCGCAGGTGGCACGGATATCGTGCCCGCCTTCCGAGACCTAGGCCCGAAGTCCGTCCACCTCATCGACCTCGGCCTCATCGAGGAACTCAACGGCATCGAGGAGGAGGACGGCAGGATACTCATCGGCCCGACGACGACCCACGCCCAGATACTGGCGTCGAAGCTAGTAGAGGAGGCGGCGCCTGCACTCCACGACGCTGCACGATGGATCGGGAGTGTCCAGATCAGGAACAGGGGCACCATCGGTGGGAACCTATGCAACGCGTCGCCAGCGGCAGACTCGGCTCCGCCGCTCCTCGTACACGACGCGGAGGCGCATATCTGCAGCCTCGAAGAGGGGCACTGGATACCTCTCCAGGAGCTTTTCAAGGGGCCGAAGATGACGGTTCTGGAGAAGAACGAGATACTCGGAGGCCTCAGGTTCCCCGCGGTGAAGGGGGCTGGGAGCAGCTTCCAGCGCATAGGAAGGCGTAAGGGGTTCACACTGAGCGTCGTGAACGCCGCGGTCTACGCGGAGCGGGACGGCGACAAGCTTAAGGAGGTAAGAATAGCCCTCGGCAGCGTCGCCCCGACCCCCCTACGTGCGCCAGCAGTCGAAAACAAGATCAGGGGAAATAAGATGAGTGAGGATTTAATCGAGGAAGCGGCGGCCGCCTCCGTCGAAGTAGCGAAACCTATAGACGACGTAAGGGGCACCGCCGAGTACCGCAGGGACATGGTGGGCGTGCTCGTCAAGCGCGCCATGCGCGAGGCGTGGCGGCGCACCGGAGGTGAGCTCTGATGGTTAACTTCGAGCTCAACGGCGCCGACGTCACCGTCGAGGCGCCAGCGACGATGACTCTCCTCGACATGCTCCGCGTCGAGCTAGGCGTGAAGAGCGTGAAGAAGGGCTGCGAGCAGGGTGAGTGCGGGGCCTGCACAGTGCTGATCGACGGCTACCCTATGACTTCGTGCATAATCCTCGCCCCCCAGGTCGAGGGGCGCCATGTCTGCACCGTCGAGGGGCTCGTCGATAGCCCGTTGATGAAGGAGCTTCGGGAGGCCTTCATGGAGAACGGCGCCGTCCAGTGCGGCTTCTGCACACCGGGAATGCTGTCTGAGCGCATATGCGCTACTCAGCGAGAACAGGCACCCCACCGAGGAGGAGGTCAAGACGGCAATAGAGGGGAATATCTGCCGATGCACGGGGTACGTCGCTATTCTCGAGGCGATTCTCGACGCGGCTGAGCGCATAGCCCCCGACTAAGCTCTATTTTTCTCTACCTGTACGAAGACGGTGTGCGTCCGCGAGGCCCTGCTGGGCATCGTCGGCTCCGTGGAGCTAAGCACGTTCGGGGCACCGCTCGTCTCGACTCCGTCCTCGTCGAATGTGGGCCACGCGCCCACCTGTAGGCAGACAACACGGCGGGCGATATCCTCTGTGACCATTGCAGAGACCCTGACCCTCCCCTGTTGGTTATAGATGATCACGGTGTCTCCGTCAGAGATGCCTCTGGCTGAGGCGTCCCCGGGATTGATCCAGAGCGCATGCCTCTCACGCTCCCTGAAGAAGGGGATGTTCCAGTTCTCGCTGTGGACGCGGTAGCGTGACTTGGGGGAGATGAGGTAAAGAGGGTACTCGATTGGGGGGAGGGTGGCCCTGCACGTGGGGATCGCTGGGTAGCCGGTCTTAGCGTAGGCGTCTGAGTGTATCTGGACGAGGCTAGATGGGGTCTTCAGCGGGTTCGCCTTCGGGTCGGCGATGAAGGTTGAGAGGGCGACGCGGTGCTGGTCGGCGCCGAAGTATATGCCCTTCACCTTGAACTCGGCGGCGTCGGGGACCTCTGACTCGGCGATGAACTTGTCGAGCCACTCCTCCTCTGTACGCCCCTCGGAGTAGGCGGGGAGGAAGCCGAGCCTCTCCGCGAGCAGGCAGAATATCTCGTAGTCAGTCTTCGCCTCCCCCGGGGGTTCAGCGACCTTGTGGCTGTACATGACGTGGTTTCCACCGTCTGCGATGACGATGTCGTTCCGCTCTAGGAACATAGCGGCGGGCAGGACCACATCGCAGTATTTTGCGGTGGGTGTGAGGAAGAAGTCGTGGCAGACTGAAAACTCGACAGAGTTGAAGGCACGCATGACTTTGTGGGTATCGGCGGCCGTGGAGAGGTAGTTGCCGCCGACGTTGTAGATGGCCTTGATGTCTGTAGGGTAGCCACCCCGCTTTCCCTCGAGGACGGCGTCAGCCCACTTGTAAGCGGTGACAGAGGCGTTGGCTGGGTTATCGAGGGCTGGGAGTGTGCCCATACGTGGCGAGGGGAGAGTGCCCCAGGTGAGTGCGCCGCTTGAGCCCCCCTCTACGCCAAGGTTACCCGTCGCGACCTGCAGGGCGATCGACATGCGTATCGCCTCCTCGCCGCCGAGGGTTCTCTGTATGCTGAGGCCGGGGATTATTGCGGTGGGGTGACTGTTCCCGTATCTCCGGGCGAGGTCCCTGATCTCCGAGGCGGGTGTCCCGCATATGCTCTCGGCCCACTTCGGCGTCTTCGGTACGCCGTCGTCTCGCCCGAGGACGTGGGCGACGAGCTCGTCGAATCCGTAGCTGTACTTCTCCACGAAGGCACGGTTGACCATCCCCTCGGTTGCAAGCACGTTTAGGATCGCCATCATCATCGCCGAGTCGGTGCCCGGGTTGATGGGTACCCATTTTGTAGCTAGAGTCTTCGCGGTTAGGGTTCTTCGTGGGTCGATGAAGACCACCTCTACGTCCCGGGCCTTCGCCTCCCTGACGTGGGCTTCTAGGGCTCCCTCGAGGCGGGCCTCAGCGATGTTCGCTCCCCAGAGGATGATCATCTTGGAGCTTCGTAGTGTGCCTGCGTCGATGCCCGCGGCCTTGGTGCCGAGAACGAAGGGTGTTGTATACTTCCCAGCTGCGCTGCTATAGCCGTCGATGATGTCCGTGTATCCGCCGAGCAGGGCGAGGAACCTGCGCGTTATGTTAACGGTCTCATAGAGTGCGCCGGTGGAGGTGCCAGCGCTGCCGAACCGGAATATCGAACCAGCACCGTACCTCTCCTTGATCTCGGTTAGCCTCCGGGCCACGAGGTCAAGGACCTCCCCCCACTCGACTTCCCTGAATTCGTCCGAGCCTCTGGAACCGGTGCGGATGAGTGGCTTCACCAGCCTATCAGGTGCGTAGAGGATGCGTGTCATCTGGAGACCCTTTATGCAGCCCGCCATGTGGGGGTCGCCGTTTGGGTTGTTCGTGATCCTGACCACCTTTCCGTCATCTACGTGGGCTAGCAGCGGACAGCCTCCTCCGCAGTCAAGCGGGCAGGCCACAGGAAGCGTCCTCTCAACCATGTCGAATCGCTCGAAGTGTTTTGATTGCTCAGTACGCGCTTATTGAAATTGTTTGCGGCGTCGCTTGATGGGCAGGGCTTATCTCTCCTATGGTTCAATGGAGGAGCATGGTTGAAAGCAGTTTCTGGTGGCACCTCGACCGCCTCGTCGCGGAGAGCCGCGTCATAGTCGATAATCCCCATGGGACACACGATGGCGACTCATCCACGGTCGTTTACCCGGTCGACTACGGTTATTTAGAAGGCACCTCCTCGATGGACGGTGATGGCATTGACGTCTTCGTCGGCTCTGACCCCAAACAGAAGATCGACGCAATCGTCTGTACGGTTGACCTCGTGAAGAGGGACTCGGAGATCAAGGTGCTCATCGGCTGTATGGAGGAAGAGAAGCTGGCGATCGAGAGATTGTACGAGGCCTTCCCACCAATGCACGGGTTGCTCGTGAGACGTCAACCACAGCATCTTCACAGTGGTTTTTAGCTTCCGGAGTCGAAGGCCTGATCATGAGCTACCCTAAGGGTGTCCTCCGAGAGATTGAGAGGCAGGCTTCGAGGAGGTGGCTCCCAATAATCGGCGCGGAGAAGGCCGGGATAGTGGCTAGAGTAGTCGAAGAGGTGAATCCGAAGCGGGCGTTGGAGGTCGGTACAAACATCGGGTACTCGGCGATCGTGATCGCGAGCCATATGTTGGAGGGCTCGCACCTGACGACGATCGAGGTAGACAGGGCGCACTCCCGTGAGGCTGAGGCGAACATAAAGAAGGCAGGCCTCTCGGAGAGAGTTAGCGTCCTCGTCGGTGACGCCCTCGAGCTCATCCCATCCATCGATAGCCCAATCGACCTCGCCTTCGTTGACGCCGAGAAGGACGAGTACGGGAGATACCTCGCCCTCATGGAGCCGAAGCTCCGCCCCGGCAGTGTGATAATAGCCGACAACGTTGGCGCGTTCCCCCGCGCCATGGCGGACTACCTTGACAGGGTCTGCCGATCGGGTCTGTACGAGAGCAGGTACATCTCGGTCGGCTGGGACGGCCTCGAGGTGAGCCGGAGGCTCCCAGCAGCGTGACCGCTTATTAATGGGTTCGAGGATCGTTTGAGGGGATGAGCGACCCGGAGATATTCAGCCGAGCCGGCGAGTTCCTCGCCAGGGGGCAGAGCGTCGTGCTCTGTACACTGATATTCAAAGAGGGCTCGGGGCCACGTGAACCCGGGTCAAAGATGCTTGTGACACCTGATGGGGAGGCCCTGGGCACAATAGGGGGTGGTGGGATGGAGAGGCTCATCGTCGCGCAGGCGCTCGAGGCGCTCGCGGAGAATAAGCCCCGGACACTGCACTTCGCCATGGGGATACCGCCACGCGAGGGGATGATCGCCATAGACTCGAAGTGCGGGGGGGAGGTCAAGATATTCATGGATGTTGTGAAGCCTGAGCCACGGCTCATAATCATGGGATCGGGCTGGATAGCCCAGGCCACGGCCCGCTACGCGAAGGACTGCGGATTCGGGATAATCATAGTCGATGACGCGGCAACAGCGAAGCAGGAGTACTTCCCGGGGATGACGGTTGTCAACGGTAAATATCCCGAGTCTCTCGCCGGGGTGGAGATTCGCTCATCCGACTTCGTCGCCATCCTCCATGGTGAAACGCCCTTCGAGCTTGCCGCCCTCCGCCACGCCGCAAAGGCGAAGCCCGCCTACATTGGCCTCCTCGGTAGCGGCAACAAAGCGAAGAAGCATAAGGAGCAGCTAAAGTCGGAGGGCGTAGACGCGAAGGCGCTCGACGCTATGTACGCACCCATCGGCCTCGACATAAACGCCGAGACCCCAGAGGAGATAGGCGTGAGCATCGTCGCTGAGATGATAAAGAGGAAGCGTGGCTAGCGGAGCAGGGACAGGTTCCCCACTAGCTTGTTAACACGCTTCTTAGGCCCATAAAGGGCGACTCCGAGGTACTTCAAATCCTCATAGGGCGTTACGGCGAGCTTCCCCAAGTAGTCCTCGTATCGTACCTCCCTCTGCGCCGTCTCCGTAAAGTCGACGACAAGCAGCTCGCCGAACTTCATCGCCTTCTCCCTGATCGCCTTGATGGTGTCGGCGTCAGCGGAGAGTATTGGTAGGGGGACGTTTAGTATGCCTGTGTGGTTCTCCCCCGAGGCGTCGATGACGTCCGGCCCGATTATCCTCTCGATCCTCCTGCCGAGTGTGGCTCCGAGGAGCCCGGCGGTGTTCAAACTGAGCCCGAGAGGGAGTCCGGAGTCTATGACCATGACGCACTTCGTGGACTCGTCGGTGACCCCGTTCGGTGTGGCGTCCATGCTGTTAAGGAGAAAAAAAAATAATTATACCTATTGTTAAATTTTTAACAAGATGGTCACCGTACCCCACATAGTCAGGAGACTCATGAGGAGAGGTCGTTCCTGCAGGAGTGCATGAACATCGTTTCCCCATAAGTGGTAACCACTAATAAGGTGTTTCCGTGGAGACGCCTTCACACCGATGAATGAACACATACAAACCGAGTTACGCCTTCAATTAAACGGCGTCCACCCAACCCGTTCTCTATTCACATCGTTCAATGAACCGCGATCCACTCCCTTCAATGAATGTTAAAGACCCCCGGAATGCAACGGTTTTCAACGGATATTCAACGGTTTTTAACACGTTTCAGATGACTCCGGCGACGCGTCCCCGACGACGCCGCTATATATACTGAATATATTGAACAGGATCTCGATGAAAGAAGGGTCTATTTGGTGCCTTGTTTGGGCTAATGGTATTTGGGACCATTTTAGGCCGTCTGTTATCAATTTAGGGACAAAGCAGCGCTTACAACATACTCTTCTACCTCATCCAGTCCCGCAGATTCATGAAGACAAAGACCTGAATTGGACGATAGAAAAAAGGGTGTACCCCTGATATCCGTGTAAACGGATCCTTCCGTCAAACCAGTATGAAAAATGGCTTCTTTTCCATAACCGTTCTACATGCAAAGAGCATTTATTCTCTATAATCTCGCTACTTCTCGAACAGGCGCTTGACGCGCTCGAAGTCGGCGGGGGTGTCAAAGTCGGCCGTGCTCCACTCGCCCCCCTCGACGTTAACATGTGCACACAAATGCGTGTCGACGACCTCCTTGATAGTCCCAGTCAAAGCGAGTATCTCCCCGAAGAGGCTCGACCTGAAGAGGACTGGGTGCCCCCCCTTTCCGTCGTGGATGGGGCTGACTATGAGTGCGCTGGGGATATCCTCCATTGCAGCGATCAGCCTCCGGAGGAGTTCGGGTCTGAGCCCGAGCTGGTCGCCGAGGACTAGGAAGGCCGCGTCGACATCGCTTATCGTTCTGAGGCCGGCCTGGAAGCTGGTGGTCATCCCCTTCTCGTGGTCGGGGTTATGGGCGATGCGAACGCCGTGGGATGAGGCTATTACCCTAATCGGCTCAGGGCTGTTTCCTGTCACGACGACGACTTCGTCGACCGCCTGCATCAGTGCATCAAGTAACCTGTCGAGGACGGTTCTACCCCCGACCTCCAGGAGGAGCTTGTTCGCGCCCATCCGGCTGCTCTTGCCTGCGGCGAGGACGACGGCCCCGGTCCTCAACCGGGTCCCTTCATCTTCGCTGCGGCGGACTGAACCGCCTTCACGATGTTGACATAGCCGGTGCAGCGGCACATGTTACCCTTGAGGTACTCCCTGATCTCCGTTTCCGTGGGCTGGGGCTTCTCACTGAGTAGGGCCTTCGTGGACATGACGAAGCCGGGCGTGCAGAAGCCGCACTGGACAGCGCCTTCCTCCAAGTAAGCCTCTTGTATCGGGTGGAGGCTGTCGTACTCGCCGAGTCCCTCGATGGTCTCGACGTTTCTCCCGTCGGCATCGACGGCTAGGATCATGCAAGCGAGGACAGACTCGCCATCGAGGAGGACGGTGCATGCGCCGCATTCGCCAACGCCGCAACCATACTTGGCTCCGGTTAGCATCATGTTTTCACGGATTAGATTGAGGAGCAGTGTGTTGGGCTCGACGTTGAAGCCCCTTGACTTACCATTAATCCTAACTGTGATCTTCATCACTTATCCCTCCTTGAGTCTTCGAGGATTCTGGTAAGTGCCTCCATGGCGAGGCCTTTCGAGGCGAAGCGCCTGTACTCGCCTGTGCCCCTGATGTCTGTTATGGGCTTGATGCTCTCACTGACGAGTCTCCCTGCCTCCTCAATGGTCTCGACAGACAGCTTCTTCTTAGTGAGTTGCTGCTCGACGTTCCTGAGCCTAAGCGGTGTGGGAGCGACCGCTCCCATTACTACCCTGATGCTTTCTGCCGTCTCCTTCTTCATCTTGGCGTTGACGGCTATGCTGACGGTTGCGAGGTCGAGGCTTGTCCTGCCGAGCTTTATGAAGGCACCTCGGGTCCCCGCCTCCGGGTAGGGGAGGGTGAGGCTTGCTAGGAACTCCCCCCTGCCGAGTACAGTCCTGCCGGGGCCGGTAAAGAAGCTCTCGAGTTCTATGTTCCTCTCCCCAGATGGTCCAGTTATGTTCGCTTTCGCATCCAGTGCGATTAAGGCCTGGGCGCTGTCTGCGGCCGGGGACGCGTTGCAAAGGTTCCCACCGACCGTCGCCATATTCCTGATCTGGACAGAGCCGATGGCCGAGACCGCTTCGTGTAGGAGGGGGAGCTTCTCTGTGACTATGATGCTGCGCTCGATGTCGCGGAGCCGGGTGAGGGCTCCGATCCTGATCTGCTCTGCCTCCTCTCGGACGCCTGAGAGCTCAGGTATGTGTTTGAGGTTGACGACGTGGCGGGGCTTGAGGAGCGCCTGCTTCATCTTGGGGATGAGGTCGGTGCCCCCGGCGAGGATCGCTACCTCCACGCCATGCTCGTCAAGGAGCTTGACTGCCTCGGCGACGCTCGCTGGCGCGTGGTACTGGAAGCCGTGTAGGATGTGGGTGTCGTGCGTGTTGATGCTCATTGCTGCCCCTCCTTCTGGTGGAGCGCCGCGAGTATCTTGTCTCGGGTTATTGGGAGGTCGTAGAACCTGACGCCCAGGGCATTCTGTATTGCATTGGCGACCGCTCCCGCGACAGGGTTGAGCGCTCCCTCACCTATGCCCTTCGCCCCGAATGGGCCCGTGTCCTCGTAGGTGTCGACGAAGAATACCTTGAAGTCCTCCAGGTGTGGCATGTCTCGCGCCGTGGGTATCTTGTAGTCGGTGAGGAAACCCTTGTTGTATAGGTCGCCGGTCTTGGGATCGTGCTGCATGTCTTCTAGTAAGGTCATACTCCAGCCCTGGGCAAAGCCTCCGTGTATCTGCCCAGCAGCGAGTGTCGGGTTGATGACGGTGCCGATGTCAGCGCCAGCGATGATCTTTATCGGGCGAACCTTCCCTGTCCAGGTGTCTACCTCAACCTCGACGAAGTAGCCGGTGAAGTGGGGCGGGCATGCGGGCTGGCGGTAGCTATCCACCGAGGCGATGGTGCCCCAGTTCTTGTGCCTCATAGTATAGGCAATCTCCTTGAAGGTCAGCTCCCTTCCGGCGACTCCCTCCGCGTAGACGACCCCCTGCTTCCTCGCTGGGTCGACCCTGAACTTCAACGCGTGTGGGTAGGCGTCGAGTATCTTGCCGGCATTCTCCCTGATCTTTTCCTTCACCTGCTTCGCGACCTTTAGGGCAGCCCCCCCGCCTGAGTAGATGCCCCTGCTGGCGTGGGTGCAGACGTCGTAGACAGTAGTGCTCGTGTCGGCTTGGATTATGTTGACGTTGTCGAGGGGGACGCAGAGCTCCTCAGCGATTATCTTGGCGTGCGCCTCGACTGTGCCTCCGCCGTGGTCCATTAGTGCGGTAACGTAGTCGAGCGTCCCGTCCTCGTTGAGTTTGAGGAGTGCTCCACCGAAGTCGACAACCGTACCGGGGATGGGCGCACCCGCGCTACTAGTGTGGTATCCACGTCCCATGCCGACGCCTCGCCTATAGCGACCCGCCTGGCTACCCGCCTTCGGGCGGTTGTACCAGTCGATCATCTCCGCGCCCTTCGTCAGTATCTCCTCGACTCCGCAGCTCTGGATTATGCTCTTCACGGTGGGTCCCTGTCCCCAGAAGAGGTCGCCCTGCCCGATGTAGTTCTGGAGGCGGAAGTCGACGGGGTCCATGCCGATGGCCTCGGCGAGCTCGTCCATCATGCACTCGGTTGCCCAGGTCATCTGGGGGTTGCCATAGCCGCGGAAGGCGCAGCTTGGCACCTTGTTTGTGTAGACGGCGATGCCCCTGTAGCTCTTGGCGGGTAGCTTGTAGAGGCTCACCCACCAGCCGACTATGCAGCCGAGTAGGGGATAGGCTTGGACCTGGTGTCCCCCGATGTCGAGCCATGCGTCCAAGTGGCCGGCAGTCAGCTTGCCGCTCCTCTTTACGCCCATTTTTAGGTTAAATATCATGCTATAGCTGACGTGGTCGTGCAGATCCTCCTCGCGTGTGAGGCTTAGGCGGATGGGTCTCCTCGCCTTGAGAGCCAACGCGACGGCGATGGGGACGACCGTGTTGACCTGGATGCTCGAGCCGAAGCTGCCCCCTAGGCTTGCCTTCATGACGCGTATCTTGCCCATTGGGAGGCCGAATATCTCGTGCAGGAGGAGCCGGGTATTATGGAGTGTCTGGGTGGTGCTCCATATGGTGACGCCACCGTCGGGCTCAGGCTTGACGAGGACGCTCTTCGTCTCAAGCTGTGTGTGGTACCGGCGGTTCGTGCGGTAGGTGTGCTCGATGACTACGTCCGCCTCCTTGAAGCCTGCCTCTACGTCCCCCTCCCGGTTGTCGAGGGTACAGGCAATGTTGCTCTCGATCTTAAGGTGGTTCTCCTTGAGGGTTATTTCGTCGTGGAGCATTGTGCCGAGCTTCATGGCGTCGATGGCGTCGTATGATGCGGGGAGAATTTCGTACTCCACCTTGAGGAGCTCCAATGCGGCCTGGGCCTGCTCCTCCGTTTCCGCCGCGACGACCGCTATTGGCTCGCCGACGTAGACCGGTTTCCTTGCGAGGATGTGCCAGTCCTTGTACGTGGCCTCGGGAGTGCTGACGAGGCGGGGGCAAAACCTCGCATCAGGGACATCGTCAGGGGTTACGACGACCGCGCCCACCCTCTCGGCCTCCTCCTTGTCTATCCGTATAACCCTGGCATGTGGGTGTGGGCTCTTGAGGATACGGGCGTGTAGCATCCCCGGTAGTGCGAGGTCGCTAGAGAAGCGCTCCTGCCCCGTGACCTTTGAGACGCCATCCTTCCTCGGTGTATCCTTCCCGATGACGGCGTAGAGACTCTGCCCGGACATTTCGTATGATTCTCACGCCTCGGGGATTAAAAGTGTTGATAGGCGGTGTGATGTGTGGACGAGACTCAGTTATTATAAATTCGCCAGTAAGTTATTAATGATTAATAAAAACAAGCCTCGCCTTAGCACTATGTTAATAACGGATTTCCGATAACCATCCTTGAATCTGGGGCTCATGATTTGGCTGAGGGACACGAGCATCACGACCACGACGAGGGGTTTCACGGCCACGAGGAGGAGGGTGGTGCCAGCGCGTGGGGGCTCGTCTTCTCCGGTGCTGCCCTCGCCGTTGGGCTCGCCGTGAGCTTCATCATCGGCCCGAGCATCTTCTCTAATATACTGCTACTGTCCGCGATGGTAGTGTCGGGCTACAGCATCGCGGTCTCGGGGGGGAAGGCCCTTCTCCACGGGAGGGTGTCAATAGACCTCCTTATCACAGTTGCAGCGGTTGGGGCGAGCCTCATAGGCCACCTTGAGGAGGGGGCGGCCGTTGTCCTGCTCTTCAACCTCGCGGAGCGGCTGGAGGAGTACGCGGGTGAGAGGGCTCGCCACGCCATCGAGAAGCTGGTCCAGCTCAGGCCGGAGGTCGCCGTCGTGAGGCGTAATAGCGTGGAGATGGATGTCCCCGTCGGCGAGGTGATGCCAGGAGAGGTCTTTATCCTCAGGCCGGGTGACCGCGTCGCCCTAGACGGGGAGGTATCTGAGGGGGAGTCGAGCGTTGACCAGTCCGCCATCACTGGGGAGTCAGTGCCCGTGGCGAAGGCCGTTGGCGACGATGTCTACGCGGGGACGATGAACGTGGACGGCTTCCTCGCCGTGCGAGCGACGAGCATGGCTGAGGAGTCGACCCTCTCCCGTATACTCCACTTGGTGGAGGAGGCAGAGGAGAGCAAGTCGCCGACAGAAGCCTATGTTGATAGGTTCTCGCGCTGGTACACGCCTGCTGTCATAGCCGCGGCTTTGATTGTTGCCACTGTGCCACCGCTGCTGCTGGGGCAGCCGTTGATCGATTGGGTCTACAGGTCGATGGTGATGCTCGTTGTCGCCTGCCCCTGCGCCCTCGCCATCTCCACGCCAGTTGCAATGGTCTCAGCTATAGCGAGCGCCAGCAGGAACGGCGTCTTGGTGAAGGGTAGCATACACATCGAGGAGCTTGCGAGGGCAAAGGTGATAGCGTTTGATAAGACGGGGACGCTGACCCGCGGCGAGCTCGAGGTTGGAGAGGTCCGTGGAGCTGAGCCAAACGAGGTGCTCAGATGCGCCGCTGCCCTAGAGGCGAAGTCGGAGCACCCGATTGGCGAGGCGATAGTGGAGAGAGCGCAGAGGGAGAAGGTGGCCGGGGGGGAGCCGACCGGGTTCAAGACCTATCCGGGGAGGGGAGTCCAGGCGCGGCTCGGCGAGAACACCATCTGCGTCGGGAACCCGAGGCTCTTCGCCGAGCTCGGGATAGTGAACGGGAGTACACTCTCGCCGGAGGACGCGGGGAAGACGGTGATACTCGTCGCGAAGGACGAGGCGGTGATCGGGTCGCTCACCCTCACTGATAAAGTCCGGCCCGAGGCATCGGCGGCAATAGCCGCCCTCAAGGCTCGTGGGTTGCGCGTCGAGATGCTAACTGGGGACAACGAGGAGACGGCACGCGAAATAGCAGGGAGGGTTGGGGTCGACGGATACAGGGCCGGGCTTCTGCCCGAGGAGAAGGTGGCCGCGGTCGAGTCTCTTAGATCGCTCGGCGGGGTCATCATGGTTGGGGATGGTGTCAACGATGCCCCGGCGCTGGCGAAGGCGGACGTCGGCATAGCGATGGGTGCCATGGGGAGCGACGTTGCATTGGAGACGGCGGACATTGCCCTCATGCAGGACAGGCTCGACAGAGTCCCCTACGCGGTTGATCTGAGCCGCGCTACGATGCGGCGAATAAGGGAGAACATTACGCTCAGTGTGGTGGTGAAGCTAGGCGTCGCTCTGCTAGCGCTCCCCGGCTTCGTGACGCTGTGGATAGCCGTCGCTGTGGGCGACATGGGGCTGAGTCTAGCTGTGATCTTGAACGCGCTGAGGCTCGGAAGGATAAAGCCCGAGTGAAATATACCTTAATGCCTCATTTTTGTATATAATCGACGGTGAATTGGCTAGTTTTATAGCTTCTTTCGGTGATCGGCGTCGTTTTCAGGTTCCGATTGCTTACCCTCCCTTTTAGAGGAGGGTGACTATGGCGACGCCGAGCACGACGAGGGTTGAGCCAATGACGATTCTTTTGGTGAGTTTCTCCTCCTTCATGAGGAGGCGGGTTGTGAGGAGGGCGAAGAGTGGATAGCTGTAGACGATGGTTGTGACCACGGATACTGGTCCGGTCTCGAGGGCCGCCATCATGGCAAGCCAGCCTATGCTGCTTAGGACGCCCGTGGCGGCAAAGCAGGCGAGGCTCGGGCGGCTTATATGGAGATCCCCCATCTGCCCCGTCGCGGCTAGATAGAGTGTGATGAAGAGGAAGCCGGCTACGGCGCCCGTCGCGGCGCTGAGGAATGGGTCGGGCTGGAGCTGTATCCCTGCCTTGCTTGCGATGTTGCTGAGGGAGTAGGCGAGGGCGGAAACGAGGCCGATGAGCAGCGCCTTCTCAATCTTGAAGCCCGAGGCGCCACTGATGAGGGCGACTCCGAGGGCGACGGTTGCAGCCCCCGCGATTGTCGTCACCTGCGGCCTCTCCGCGATAATAGCGATGGAGAGGAGGGTCGTTATTACCGGGCTGCTCCCGATGAGGGCGCTCGTCTTCGCTACGCCGATTCCCCTCATCGCGACGAAGTTTAGGAGTCTGGCGACTCCGAGGCTGAGTACCCCTCCTAGGGCGAAGTACCCGACCGCGACCAAGTTGAGCTGGGGCAGTCGCGTCAACAGGAGCGCCAACAGTATTACTGTTTGAATCGCCACACTGTAGAAGGCCGCGACTATCGGCTTTGCCCCCCTCATCCCCTTCGCAATCAGCGTCACCCCGAGGGCGTTCGTGATGGATGTCACAAGCGCGAGTGCCTCGAAAAGCAAGGGGATCAGCATCAGAGTCGTCGGAATCTTCTATTAAAACATCTGATCCTCGATCAGGCATGGAGCCCGTCATCCGAAACGAGATGAGGCCGGGGGACCTCGGCGAGATAGTGCGACTTCACGGCGTCCTCTACGCTGAGGAGTACGGCCTAGACAACACCTTCGAGGCGTACGTCGCCGGGCCGCTCTCCGAGTTCGTCCTCGCGAAGGACCGGGAGGGGCAGAGGATATGGGTCGTCGAGGCGGGTGAGAAGGTCGCTGGGTGCATAGCTATAGTCCGAAGCGGGGAGGGCGTGGCCCAACTCAGGTGGTTCATCCTCACACCCGAGACCCGCGGGAGGGGAATCGGCAAACGCCTCATGGGGGAGGCAGTCGAGTACAGTCGCGAGGCCGGGTACAGGAGGATCATCCTCTGGACCTTCAGCGAACTGGAGGCCGCCATCGCCCTCTACAGGCGCTGGGGATTCGAGAAGACTGAGGAGAAGGCCCACCGCATCTGGGGGAGGGATCTCATCGAGGAGAAGTACGAACTAGACCTACGATACTAGACCGCTCCGCGAGGACCCTCGATGCGTTTTCATCAGTATCGCCTCGCGCTCTGGATCTGTAAGTACCTTTGACTCCCTGATCTTACGCACGGGGTCCTCGACGGCTATGGGTGCGGGCCAGTCCGTCCCGAGTATCACGTTTTCGACACCGACGGCGTCGATGAGGAACCGGAGGTTTCTGTCGGTGAAGGTGGTGGTGTCGTAGAGAAATCTGCTCAGGTAGGTGCTCGGATGGTCCCGTGCCATTCCCCTGTACTTTGGGAAGGCGTTCCAGCCCCTGTCCATCCGGTCAACGGCGTATGGAACGTAACCCCCCGCGTGACCCAGGCAGACCCGTAGGCCGGGGTGCCTGTCCATGACTCCGCCGAAGACGAGGCAGCCGAATGTGAGGGTTCTGTCGACGAGGTTCCCCACCGAGTTGGGTAGGAAGTAGTTCTTAGTTCTGTACCAGACCGTCGTCGGCCCGCACTGGTGGATGAGTAGGAAAGCGCGGTGCCGCTCCGCCGCCTCCCAGATGGGCTCGAAAGAGGGATCATCGTATGTCCTGCCGTTAACATGGTCGTTTATCATGAAGCCCTTGAGACCGAGGCGCATACCGCGCTCCATCTCGGCCAATGCGAGCCCTGTGTCCTGCATCGGCAGCGTTCCCAAGGCCCATGAACCGGTGCGGGTAGGTCTTCACCATCCCAGCGACCTCGTCGTTGCACTCAGCCGCGATGGTGGATGGTGACGCACGGGTCCTATCGTACTGGTAGAAGACGTCGGTGGGGGAGACGAGTTGCACGTCGACGCCGAGCTCGTCCATCTCCTCGATCCTCCGCTCCGGCGCCCACCTGTTCTTCGGGTTGTCTAGCTCCCCGTCCTCCGCCGTCATCCCGTGCCAGTCGCTGACCCGAGAGGACCGCCTCCTGGAACCGCATCGGCGTGACGTGGACGTGAACATCGACTATCGGGCTTTCCTTCATCTCTGACCCCCACCAGAGAGGTTCCCTCGAGGCGTATTTAATCGGGTCGGCACGCCATGAGCCTAAAGGTTAAAGGCGGGGTTCTCATTCGTCTCTACGGCATGTCGGACGACGAGCTGGAGCGCCTCAAGCGTAAGAAGATGCAGGAGATGCAGAGGCGCATGGCATCCCATGAGGCGACGCAGGCCGCCCAGGAATCGACTGAAGGATAAACCGAAGGAGGCCTCAACTGACAAGGTTTTGGACAGCATCTTCGGCGACCGCGCGTGGGAGGTGTGGAAGGCCGCGAGGGAGCAGTTCCCGAAGGTCATCCCGCAGGTCGAGCAGGCGCTCGTCGACGCGGTGAAGCAGGGGAAGATAGCGGAGAAGATAGACGGCGGCGGCCTGGCTATGTTCCTCCGCCAGATAGGGTTCCCGCTCAGGCTCAACACACAGATACGCTTCGCGGAGCACGGCGAGCTAAAGACGCTGGAGCAGAAGCTGAAGAGCAACGAGTAGCCGTTTGGCTCCTCGACGAATCTAAATACATCTGGCTCCCTCTAGGGGTACAACGCCCAGAGAGACACCGCCTTGGCTCAGGACGCACCCACTCCGAAGCTCGAGTTCGGAATAGGAATACTACGGGGGAACCTGCTCTGGCTTGTTGTCTGCCAGTGCATCTGGCAGTTCACCACGAACATCCCGTCTCCTTACCTCCCCCTCTACATAGAGAGGCTGGGGGGCTCCCCCGTGGACATCGGCCTTGTCAAGTCCGCCTCCGCCCTAGCGGGGCTCTTCCTCTACCCCCTCGGCGGGTACATCGCGGATAAGCAGGGGAGGGTCCGCCTCGTCAGCATCGCGACTATCGTCTACGCCTTCAGCTTCATCCCTTCGCCTACGCCCCCAATTGGGAGACCCTCGCCTTCGCGAGCTTCTTCCAGAACCTCGTCCTCTTCTACGCCCCCATACTCACTGTGCTGCAGGCGGACTCGATGCCCGTAGGGAAGAGGGGGCAGGGGTTCGCCGTCGCCCTCAGCATACCCAGTGCACTCGGCGTCATCTCCCCATTCATCGGCGGCTACCTCGTCGACCACATGGGGATACTCCCCGCCATGAACTCTCATCTACCTCGTCGGCTTCGGGGCAGGCATATTCGTCGCCATCCTACGCTGGTTCACACTCAAGGAGACCCTCGACCCAAGCCATCAGGAGAAGATAGACTACCGCAACATCCCCAGGGTCATCAAGGACTCCTACGAGAGCTTCCTCGAGACGATGAGGTGGATGCCGCCCGAGATCCTCGCCCTCGCCGTCATGCAGGTCATGCAGGTATTCTTCATAGGGATGGCCTCCTCCTTCTGGGTCGTCTACGCGACCACATACATAGGCATCTCAGCGACGCTTTGGGGGCTCAACTCCGCGATCCAGGGCGGCGTCAACATGGTGCTCGCGATCCCGGCGGGGAGAATGATGGATAGGCTGGGTAGGAAGAAGCTGCTCGTCGCCATGATGGCTGTGACGCCCATCTTCCCCATTGCGTTCCTCTTCATCAAGGACTACTACACGCTGGTCGCCCTCGTCGTCGCCGTCGCGGTGTGCAACGCCTTCCTCATGCCCGGCTTCCAGTCCCTCCTCGCCGACTACACGCCCCGGAATCGCCGTGGCAGAGTGACCTCCGCGGTGGGGAGCGGCAACTTCTTCATCGACATAAGGGGGACGATGTGGGGCGGCGGGATGCTGCTCTTCGTACCACTCGCCATCGGGCAGACCCTCGGCGGCGTCCTCTACGAGTACAACCCGATGGTCCCCTTCATCCTCATGGCAATCGGGCTGATCCCAATAATCGTATGGGCTCACCTCAAGGTGAAGGACCCAAGGACCATTGAGCGATGAGGTACACCACTTCTAGAAACGTGGGCGTGAAATGAAAAGAAGGAGGTCAGTAGTTCTCGGCGAGGCGCTCGTAGTAGCTCTGCGGGTGCTTGCACGCGGGGCACTCCTTCGGCGCCTCCTTACCCGCGTGGACGTAGCCGCAGTTCCGGCACTTCCACTCGATCACCTTGTCGCTCTTGAAGACTACGCCCGCTCTTCACGTCCTCGAGGAGCTTCCGGTACCTCTTCTCATGCCTCTCCTCGACCTCGGCGATCTCCTTGAAGCTCTCAGCGACCTTCTCGAGGCCCTCCTTGCGGGCCACCTTCTCGAAGGCGGGGTAGAGCGTCCCCCACTCGAGCTTCTCACCCTCCGCGGCGGCGAGGAGGTTCTCGGCGGTCGTCCCAATCCTCCCCGCGGGGTAGGTGGCGGTTATCTCGACGTCTCCCCCCTCTAGGTGCTTGAAGAAGATCTCGGCGTGCTCCCGCTCGTTGTCGGCGGTCTCCTGGAAGATGCCCGCAATCTGCTCGAAGCCCTCCTTCTTCGCCACGTTCGAGAAGTAGGTGTACCTGTTCCTCGCCTGACTCTCGCCCGCGAACGCCTTGAGCAGGTTCTTCTCCGTCTCCGATCCCTTGAGTTTCGCCATGGATTTCACCTTTAACTAGAATCTCATACGGGCGAATTATAAAGGGTCGCGGCTAGAGGAGCTCGACGGCGATGGCCTTGAAGCTTATGTAGACATCTGAGCCGACGTTTAGCCCCATCTCGGTGAGGGTGCGGCGTGTTATGTGGGCGGTGAAGACCCTCCCCGCGTCTATCCTGAGCCTGATGACGGAGCCGCTCTCCTCGACGCCTACGATGCGTCCCCTGTAGTTGTTGCGGGCGCTCGTCTCGACGGGCGTCTTGGAGACTATGATGTCCTCGGGTCTGACCCTGACCGCGACGCGCCCAATCGTGGCACTCGGCGCATGCAATCGTGACACCTCCCCGACGTCGACGTCGGACTCCCCGTTGGCGTTCCTGCCGATCCCCGAGAAGACGTTGCTGCCGAAACGGTTCGAGGCGAGGACCTCGACGCCGCCCTCCGCGACTATCCTACCCGCCTCGAGCTGGATGACGCGCCCAGCGAGCCTCCCAACCCGAGCCAGGTCGTGGCTCGCGACGACGACGCTCCTCGCCCCCGCCTCCCCGGCTATGATGTCGGAGACTATGGAGGCGTTCTCCGAGTCGAGGTTGGCGGTGGGCTCGTCGAGGATGAGCACCTTTGGGTCGAGTACGAGGGCGCGCGCGAGTGAGACCCTCTGCTGCTCCCCGCCGGATATCTTGCGGGCGTCCCTCGCCTCGAATCCGGGGAGGCGAACCTTGGCTAGGGTCTCCAAGACGCGTTTGGAAATCTCGGCTTCGGGTGTTCCCCTAAGTCGCAGGCCGTAGGCGACGTTATCGAAGACGCTCCCCCGAATGAAGAGGGGGTGCTGGAAGATCATGGTCGCCTCCTTCCTGAGCTCCGCGGCGGCCTGCTTATCCACGACCCTCCCCCTCCATTGGAAAGTCCCCGCCGTCGGCACGTCGAGCCCCGCCAGGAGCCTGAGCAGGGTGGTCTTTCCAGCGCCGCTCTCCCCGACGACTCCGAGTGCTTCCCCCTCACCCATGGATAGGTCGATGGAATCGAGGGCATGCCTAGTCCCGAAGCTCCGGTAGACCCCCTCAAGCCTGTAGAGCTCCAGCTACCGCTCCCTCCCGAGGTAGGCGATGAGGAAGTTCAGGGATGAGGACGACTATGAGGAGGATGAAGCTGAGGGCGAAGGCTAGGCCGAGTTCACCCATGTTCGTCTGCAGGGCGATGGCGCTGGTTAGGACCCTCGTGAGCCCCTCTATGTTCCCCCCGATCATCATGGCGATGCCGAGTTCGGCGAAGGCCCTGTTGAAGCTGGAGACGAGGGCGAGGGAGACCCCGCTCCATGCCTCCCTGAGGACGGCTAGGCTGCTCTCGTACTCGGAGGCGCCGAGGGTCCGGGCGAGGTCCCGCACGCCGACATCCCTCGCCTCGACGGCGCTCGCCACGAAGCTGATGACTAAAGGTGTAACGAGGACCGCCTCACCAACGGCTATCCCCGGCACCGTGTAGAGTAGCTGCAGATACCCCAATGGCCCGCTCCTCGAGAAGAGGATGTAGAGGAAGAGACCGAGGGTCACCGTGGGGACGCCGACGAGGGCGCTGAAGAGGGTCTTGAGGAAGCCCCTCCCCCTGAATGAGCCGAGGCCGATAGCGACCCCTATCGGCATGCCAACTAGGGCCGCCATCCCCGTCGCCGCAGCGGCGGTCTCGAGGCTCCTCAGGGCGATCTGCATGACTTCCCTGTCCCCCGTGAGGATAAGGCGCACACCCTGTGTAAGGCCGTCGATGATTGGCTGCCAGCTCAAAAATGGGCCCCTTCAAGAAATGGTGGACTCAGTCCCTTTATTTGTATAGGTCGTCCGCCTGGACGCGGTACTTGGTCGGGCACTCGGTGCCGTTGATGTAGGCGTAGTTCTGGACCCACTGGATCGTCGTTGTGTCGGTGCCGCTGTCTTCAGGGGTATCCAGGGCTTGAAGACGGTCTGGCCCGCGACGCCGAAGCTGCCGAAGAGGTTCTGCCCGTCGGTGGAGACTAGGTACCTCTCGAAGGTCATCGCTGCGTCGAATGTACCCCTGTAGTTCTTCGAGCTGGGGTTGCATGACTATGACGGAGTAGACGTTGAGCATGTCCTTACCCGGCCCGACGTACTGGACGAGGTGGATGTTGCCGTTCGCCTGGTTGTTGAGGAAGCTGGCGATGTCGGTTAGGGTGTAGGCGTTCTTCTGGTCGGCGAGCTGGAGGGTCGCCGTCATGCCCGCGCCGGCGGATAGGTACCAGGGGTTACCGCTGGGGTCCTTCTCCGCGGCGAGCTTCGTGGTGTCGAAGCCCGGCCAGCTTGAAGAGGGCGATCTCCTTCGTGTTTGTGCCCGACTTGTCTCCCCTGCTCACCCAGAGTGCGCCGTCCCGCCTCCCCGGCGCGACGATCTTCTTCAGGGCGTCGACGATGGAGAGCCCCTTGATGCCCGCTGGGTCGCTCGCTGGCCCGACGAGGAGGAAGTAGTTGTAGGCGACGATCTTCCTGTTGACGCCGGTGCCGTTGGTGAGGAATATCTTCTCGCTGGAGGGCGCGTGGACGAGGACGAGGTCAGCGTCTCCGCGGGCGGCCGTCGCCAGCGCCAGCCCCGTCCCCTGGCTGATGAAGCTCACGTTGTACTGCGGGTACTGTCGTCTCGAAGCTCTTCTTGAGGATCGGAGAGGAACCCAGTCTCGTAGAGGCTCGTAGTCGTCGAGACTATTAGCTGGGTCTTGCCCGCGACGGGGCGGTTGAAGTACCAGACCGCGCCGACGAGCGCGACAACGACTACAACGGCGAGGATTACCGCCGTCTTCTGATTGATTGCCATGCCCTTCTTCTCTGTCATCTCGAATCACTATTCGAAGTGTCTAGTCATGCAAGTCGGATAAGCTTTGCCGTCATGCACGCGCATGCATAACCATTTTAGGGCGCGGGGAACCCGTATTGAGGCGAGTATCGGGTTGGAGTCCCTCGTCGACCCCTTCGGGAGGCGCGTATCGAGCCTCCGCGTCAGCGTCACGCAGAGGTGTGACCTCGCCTGCTTCTTCTGCCACCGCGAGGGGGAGCACGACCCGGGGAAGGAGATGACCCCAGCCGAGATCGGGCGAATAGTCGAGGTCGCCTCGGGGCTCGGCGTCACGAAGATCAAGGTCACCGGCGGGGAGCCACTGATGAGGGAGGACATAGTCGAGGTCATCCGCCTCATCTCCCCGCACGTCAGGGAGGTCTCTATGACGACGAACGCCCTCCAGCTCCCCGGGAAGGCCATCGCCCTCAGGGAGGCGGGTCTAAAGAGGGTCAACATAAGCCTCCACAGCCTCAAGCGGGAGACGGTGAAGAGGATCGCGGGCGTCGACTGCCTCGACGGGGTCAAGGCGGGGATAAGGGCCGCGGACGAGGCGGGGCTCAAGCCCATCAAACTCAACTTCGTCGTGATGAAGGGACTCAACTCCGGACGAGATACCCGATATGCTCCGCCTCTCCGCGGAGACGGGGGCAATCCTCCAACTCATCGAGTACCAGAGCCTCGAGCGGGGCGTGGAGCGGTGGGGGGACCTCTACTATCGACTTGACGCCGCTCGAGCGTGTGTGGGACCGGGAGGCGGTGAGCGTCGAGGAGCAGGTGATGCACAGGAGGAAGAGGTACACGCTCGCCGACGGGGCGACGGTGGAGATCGTGCGCCCCATCCACAACACGGTCTTCTGCGCCAACTGCAACAGGCTACGCCTCACGAGCGACGGTCGCCTCAAGCCCTGCCTCATGCGGGGGGACAACCTCGTCCCCGTGGTGCAACTCTTAAGGAGCGGGGCGACGAAGGAGGAACTGGTGGACGCCTTCAGGACTGGCGACGAGCCTGAGGGCCCCGTACTGGAGTGAGGATAAGTGAGTCTGAGGGTACGCTACTTCGCGAGTATACGCGAGTTCACGGGGTTGAAGGAGGAGCAGTTGGAGGTCCCCGAGGGCTCAACGGCTGAGGCGCTGAAGCGCAGGGTTCAGGGGCTCCACGCCTCCCTCAAGGGGCAGGAGGAGAACATCCTAGTTGCCGTCAACGGCTCCTTCGTCGAGCCGAATCGGGTCCTAAAGGTGGGGGACGAGGTCGCCCTCTTCCCACCCGTGAGTGGGGGCTGAGACCTTGATCAGGGTCACCCGCGACGACTTCAGCGTCGACGAGGAGCTGATGAGGATCAAGAAGCCCTCCGTGGGGGGATTGGTTGTCTTCGTTGGCACCGTCCGCGACAAGTCGGAGGCGGGTCACGTGGAGCGCATGGAGATCGAGGTCTACCCCGAGATGGCGGAGAGGCAGCTCACCCTCATCAGGGGCGAGGCGCTAGCGAAGTTTGGCGTCGACAACGTCCTCGTCGTCCACAGGTACGGCGACCTAAAGGTCGGGGACAACATTGTCCTCGTCGTCGTCTCCGCGGAGCATCGAGAGGCGGCCTTCGACGCCTGTAGGTACGTTATCGACGAGCTGAAGAAGAGGGTGCCCATCTGGAAGAGGGAGCACACCCCCTCGGGGGCGCGCTGGGTGGAGGCTGGTAGACCTGACGAAGATTGACCCGTTTGGCATGGTCGACATCGCCGACAAGGAGTCGGTGCTCCGCACCGCGGAGGCGGCCGGCAGAATTACGCTCAAGAAGGAGACGATCGAGGCGATTAGGGCGGGAAAAGTGAAGAAGGGCGACCCCCTCGCCGTCGCCGAGATAGCCTGCATACAGGCCGTGAAGAGGACGCCCGACCTCATCCCGATGTGCCACCAGATACCTATCTCATCCGTGGACGCCTCCTTCATCTTCGGAGCCGACTACGTCGAGGCGAAGTGCCGCGTCTCCGCTACATACAAGACGGGGGTCGAGATGGAGGCACTAACAGGGGTCTCCATCGCCCTGCTCAACATCTGGGACATGGTCAAGTACATGGAGAAGGACGAGGCGGGCCAGTACCCGACGACGAGGATCGCGGACATCAAGGTCATCGAGAAGAGGAAGGGAAGGTAATGAGCGAGCACCCAACGAGCAAGAAGGCGCCGACGACCTTCGGACTCATAATAACCAGCGACACCCGCACGGAGCGGGAGGACGAGACGGGTAGGATAGCGGTCGGCCTCATCGAGGGAGACGGCCACAGGGTGGCGAACCACACACTCGTCCCAAACAATGAGGAGAGGATCAAGACCGAGGTCGAGAGGCTTCTAAGCGATGACTCCGTCGCGGTTATAGTGACGAGCGGGGGAACCGGCATCGGGTCGAAGGATAGGACCGTCGCCGCCGTCGCGCCGCTTCTCGAGAAGGAGATGCCCGGATTCGGGGAACTCTTCCGTAGGATCAGCTACGACGAGGTGGGGGGCGCAGCCATCATGAGTCGAGCCACCGCAGGCGTAGCGAGGGGGAAGCTCGTCTTCTGTCTCCCCGGCTCCCGAAACGCGATGAAGGTTGCCCTCACCAGGATCATTCTCCCCAACGTGGGGCACATGCAGTGGGAGCTGA
Organism: Candidatus Bathyarchaeota archaeon; assembly: GCA_963769425.1. GTDB lineage: Archaea > Thermoproteota > Bathyarchaeia > TCS64 > TCS64 > UBA8941. The sequence goes on from CAVYLP010000006.1 coordinate 807,387, forward strand.
GTAGATGAAGCCCTTCGGAAAGCTTATGACGCGCCTCGAGGCGGTGCGCATCATAAACGAGAACGTAAAGCGGATCAAGCGTGTCGAGGATGTGCCAATCGAGGAGGCAGCGGGGAGGGTCCTCGCCGAGGGTGTGGTCGCCGGCTTCAACGTGCCGCCATTCAACAGGAGCTCGATGGACGGCTATGCTGTGAAGGCGAGGGACACCACGGAGGCGTCGTCGAAGCCTGTTACGCTGAAACTCATAGGCGCCCGCCACGCCGGGGAGGTATTCGACGGCGTGATCGGGGACGGCGAATGCATAGAGATCGCCACCGGTGCCCCCGTGCCGAAGGGTGCGGACGCCGTCGTCATGGTCGAGTACACAAGGCTCGCAGGCGACGGGGTCGAGATAAAGAGGGAAGCGAGGGTCGGAGACAACATCGCCCCCGAGGGGGAGGACATCAAGAAGGGGGAGGCCGTCGTCAAAGCGGGCGAGTTCCTCACCCCGGGCAGGCTGGGCGCCGTCGCCGCTCTCGGCTTCTCAAGAGTCAAGGCTTACGCGAGGCCACGCGTCGCCATCTACTCAACCGGCAACGAGGTCGTCCCACAGGGGAAGACGCTGAAGCCGGGGCAGGTCTACGACATAAACAGCTACACACTTTCAGCGGTGGTCGCGGCGAACGGCTGCGTCCCAGTCAGGAGGGGGCTCGTGAGAGACGACCCCGAGGCTATCACAGACGCTGTAAGAGATGCAGCCAAACACGATGTCGCCGTCTTCAGCGGGGGCAGCAGCGTCGGCGTCAAGGACCTATTCGCGAGCGTCATCGAGGACCTAGGAAGGGTCCACTTCCACGGGCTCAGGGTGAAGCCGGGGAAACCTACGCTCTTCGGCGAGGTCGGGGGAACGCCTGTCTTCGGTATGCCCGGGTATTCGACGAGCTGCCTAAACAACGCCTACGTCTTCCTCGTGCCCGCGTTGAGGAGGATGGCAGGGCTACCTCCCGCTGAGGTTAGGAATGTGGTGGCGAAGCTGAGCCGACCAATCAAGGCGGAGGGGGAGAGGGAGCAGTTCTATTCCGTCCACGTTGAGGGGGGCGAGGCTGTGCCCGTTTTCAAGCAGAGCGGCGACATAACCAGCATGGCATACGCCAACGGCTACATAATAATCTCGATAGGAACAAAACTTCTCGACAAAGGCGCAGAAGTAATCGTCTACTTCTTCGACTGAACCCTATTCTTCCACTCCACCGCGAGGAGCCCGAAGAATAGCTCGTCGTGGAAATCATCCTTGTAGATATGCCTCTGCCTGAGACACCCCTCCAGGGTGAAGCCCGTCCTCTCCAGGATCCTGTTCGACGCCGCGTTCTCCGAGTCGGTCGTCGCCTCGACTCGGTTAAGGTCCAGCTTCTCGAAGCCGTAGCGGAGTATTTCCTCCACGGCCTCCGTCATAAGCCCCATGCCCCATTGCTCTTTGAGCATGTCGTACCCCATCTCGGCGCGGCGACTCTCCTTCGTATAGTAGTAGAGGCCGATGGTGCCTATGGGTTCTCCCGTATCCTTAAGCTCGATGACGACCCTGAAGTGGTTCGGGAAGCCGGGTTTGAGATACGTCTCGTACATCTGCTCCGCCTCGGCGAGCGTCTTAATGTCGTCGTAGCCGCTGTAGAGGTTGGTCTCGCTCCTGGCGAATAGCTTGAGGATGAATGGTATGTCATCGGGTGTGACTGGGCGCAGTGTTAGGCGCGGCGTGCTGAGGGTCGGTGTATCCATCCCGGGAAATGTAGTGGTTCGGGAAGAAAAGGGCTGCGAGGCGCTGGTCTTAAAGCCATCATCACGGACATCCACCCATGAGCAAGAAGGCGTTCAAGTACGAGCTCGGTGAGGACTTCGCCCTGCGCATGGACGCGGAGGACCCCCTCGCCGTCTTCAGGAACCGCTTCTACCACATCCCCAATAGCATCTACATGGATGGTAACAGCCTCGGCCTCATGAGCCGGGACGCGGAGAAGACTCTTCTGAGGGTGGCCAACGAGTGGAAGACCCTCGGCATCTCCGGCTGGGGGAGGGGGAGGATACCCTGGATCGACTACGGTGAGGCGCTAGGCAACATGGAGGCACCCCTCGTCGGAGCGGAGCCAGGGGAGGTTATCGTCACCAACAGCACCACCGTCAACCTCCACAACCTCGTCGCCACCTTCTACGAGCCCAAGGGTAAGCGCCGCAAGATACTAGCTGACGAGCTAAACTTCCCGAGCGACCTCTACGCCCTATACGCCGACATAATCCTCGCAGGAGGGGACCCCGAGGAGGACCTCGTACTCGTCAAGAGCAGGAACGGCCTCATCGAGGAGGACGATATAATCGAGCAGATGACCGGCGAGGTGGCCCTCGCGCTCCTTCCGAGCGTCTACTACAAGTCGGGGCAGCTCACCGACATGGTGCGCCTCACCAAGGCGGCGCACCGCAAGAAGATCTGGATAGGCTTCGACTGCAGCCACAGCGTCGGCGTCGTCCCCCACTTCTTCGACAGGTGGGACGTCGACTTCGCCTTCTGGTGCAACTACAAGTACATGAACGCGGGCCCCGGCGGCACAGCGAGCCTCTACGTGAATAAGAGGCTCTTCGGCGTCCGCCCCGGCCTCGTTGGGTGGTGGGGGAACAGCCGCTCCACCATGTTCAACATGGAGACGAAGTACGACCCGGCGAAGAACGCGGCGGCTTGGCAGATCGGCACTATAAACATGTTCAGCGCCGCGCCGCTGGAGGGCTCCCTCCGAATTATGGGAGAGGCGGGGATAGAGCGGATCAGGGAGAAGAGCCTCAAGATCACGGGTTACCTCATGTACCTCATCGACGAGATGCTGGGGAAGGCGCCCTACAACTACTCGATCGCGACTCCCCGCGAGCCGGAGCGCCGCGGCGGCCACGTCGGCGTCGCCCACAAGGAGGGCTGGAGGATCAACCAGGCGCTAATAGCGCGGGGCGTGATCCCCGACTTCCGCCCGCCGAACATCATGCGCCTCGCACCAATCCCACTCTACGTCAGCTACCACGACGTCTGGAAGGTCGCACAGCACCTAAAGGCCGTCATCGACAACAAGGAATACCTGAAGTTCAAGGACGAGCGATCCACCGTCACATAGCCCAACATATTTTACCACACCGGGCGTATCCATCCCCATGCCCGAGACCCGCGGGGGATACATCCTCGCCCTCGACGAGGGGACGACGAGCGCCCGAGCCCTGCTCCTAAACCGCGAGGCGGAGGTCCTCTCTCAGGGCCAGTTCAAAATCAAGCAGTATTACCCATGCCCCGGCTGGGTTGAGCAGGACCCGCGGGATATCTGGGGTGCCCAGCTTAGGGCAGCGAGGAAGGCAATCAAGGGAGCGAAGATTGCCCCCTCCGATATAGCGTGCATCGGTATCACCAACCAGCGTGAGACCACTGTCCTCTGGGACAGGGAGACGGGTGAGCCCGTCCACAACGCGATAGTCTGGCAGTGCAGGCGCACCGCCGAGATCGTCGAGGCCCTCAAGCCACAGGCAGCCCTGATCAAGGAGAAGACCGGCCTCGTCCCCGACTCCTACTTCAGCGGGCCCAAGATCAGGTGGATACTCGACAACGTCCCCGGGCCTCCGACGGAGGGCGGAGAAGGGCGACGTACTCTTCGGCACCGTCGACTCGTGGCTCATCTGGAATCTCACGGGAGGAAGGGTCCACGCCGTCGACTACTCGAACGCGTCAGCCGCACGATGCTCTTCGACATCAGGAGGCTCCGCTGGGACACTGAGCTTCTCGGGCTCCTCGGCGTCCCCGCGGCGATGCTCCCCGAGCCCCGCCCCGTCCAGCGGCGTAATCGGGTACACCGACACGAGGCTACTCGGCGCTAGCATCCCTATCGCTGGGGTCCTCGGCGACCAGCAGGCGGCTCTCTTCGGCCAGACCGCCTTCGAGCGCCGGCGAGGCGAAGTGCACCTACGGCACGGGGAACTTCATGCTCATGAACACCGGGCTCGAAGCCGGCGAAGTCGGAGAGGCTACTCACCACCGTGGCGTGGGGTATCGGCGGGGAGACGACCTACGCCCTCGAGGGGAGCGTCTTCGTCACGGGTGCAGCCGTCGAGTGGCTCAAGGACCGCGGGGTCGCCAAGAACGCCACGGGAGGCGGAGACCTCGCAGAGAGCCTCGCGGGCAACGACGGTGTCTACTTCGTCCCCGCCCTCACCGGGCTCGGCGCCCCCCACTGGGACCAGTACGCCGCGGCACCATCCTCGGCCTCACCCGTGGCACAGGCAGGGCACACATCGCACGCGCCACCCTCGAGGCCATCGCCTACCTCACCCGCGACGTCTCCGACGCCATGGAGGCGGAGAGCGGGATCAGGCTCCGCGAGCTACGCGTCGACGGCGGCGCTACCCGCAACGACTTCCTCATGCAGTTCCAGGCCGACATCCTTGGGAGGCGCGTCGTCCGCCCCACGAACACAGAGACGACCGCCCTCGGCGCCGCATTCGCCGCCGGACTCGCCGTCGACTACTGGAGCAAAGGACGAATTCGCGAAGATATGGCGCGCCGAGAGGGTCTACGAGCCCGATATGGAGAAAGCGGAGCGCGAGGGGCTCTACTCGAAATGGGGCGAGGCCGTCACCCGGTCTCTCGACTGGGCCAAGACCGGAATGATTCTCGCGAATCAAGTTAAATGCCGGAGCCGTGCCACACTAGGCTGGTAAGTGAATCAATGCCAGAGGAAGTAGCCTGGGTCAAGATCGAGACGCTTCGCAGCTTCATGGTCGACGTCTTCAAGAAGGTCGGCGTCCCCGACGGGCGACGCCGAGACATGCGCCGACGTGCTCATCGCCGCGGACAGGCAGGGCATAGACAGCCACGGCGTCAGCCGCCTCAAGCCCATCTACTACGACCGCATAATGGCGAAGCAGCAGCAACCCGACGACCAACTTCGAGGTCATCAGGGAGGGACCAACGACGGCGGTCGTCGACGGCCACAACGGCATGGGCATGGTCGTCGGCGAGAAGGCGATGGCGATGGCGATCGAGAAGGCGAAGAAGCTACGGCATGGGCATGGTCGCCGCCAAGAACAGCACCCACTTCGGCATCGCCGGCTACTACGCCCAGATGGCGGTCGACGCGGGGATGATCGGCATCGTCGGCACAAACGCGCGCCCCACCATCCCGCCCACCTTCGGCACCGAGAACATGCTCGGCACAAACCCCCTCACATTCGGTATGCCAAGCGACGAGGCCTTCCCGTTCATGCTCGACTGCGCCACCAGCATCATCCAGCGCGGCAAGGTCGAGGTCTACGCACGCGATCGGCAAGAAGGTCCCCGAGGGCCTCGTCATCGACGCCGACGGCGAATACATGACAGACCCCGACGAGATACTCCGCGACCTGACCAAGGGCACGGCCGCCCTCCTCCCCATCGGCGGCCTCGAGGAGACGGGCGGCTACAAGGGCTACGGCTACGCCACCGTCGTCGAGATACTAAGCGCCAGCCTCCAGGGCGGAGCATTCCTCAAGGCGCTCACCGGCACGAACCTCGGCCACTTCTTCATGGCGGTCGACGTCGAGGCCTTCACCGACCTCGACGACTTCAAGAAGACGACCGGCGACATACTCCGCGGCCTACGCGCAAGCCGCAAGATGCCGGGCCACGACCGCATCTACACGGCAGGCGAGAAGGAGTACCTCACCTGGCCGGAGCGCAAGAAGACGGGCATCCCCCTCAACAAGAGCCTCCAGAAGGAACTCGCCCAGCTCAGTGACGAGTGCGGCCTCAAGAACTACCGATTCCCCTTCTAAGCCACGGAGAGTAATCCGAGTCCCCAGACGGGCAACTCGACACCACACACTTTATAGCGGATTTCCTCCGACTGCCACGTCGCCGTCAACGAACCCGGAAAAACACCCTAAACCATAAAACCGGTTAAAATAACCGGAAACGCGACGGCGGCGAAGGGACTACACCTCTCCCCCCATACACGCACGCGATGACAAATAATATCAACACCCCCACCCCCATCAAGACGAATCCACGATGAAGATACTCGAAGACATTAAGGTCCTAGACTTCACACACGTCTGGTTCGGACCCTACTGCACCATGATGCTCGCCGGCCTCGGCGCCGACGTCATCACCGTCGAACCCCCATGGGGCAACATCGGCCGCCTCGGCCCTGGAGAACTCTACAAGGGCACAAGCACCAGCTTCATGGCCGTCAACTGCGGCAAGAAGGGCATCGCCATCGACATGAAGAAGCCCGAGGGCATCGCTCTCGTCAAGGAGCTAGTGAAGGAGTCCGACGTAGTCATCCAGAACTTCGCCCCAGGCGCCATGGAGCGCCTTGGACTCGGCTACGAGGAACTAAAGAAGATAAAACCCGACATAATCTACGCCGCCCTAAGTGGCTTCGGCCAGTATGGCCCATATAGCAAGTACGGGAGCTACGCCGTCGTCGCGGAGGCGATGAGTGGCCACACATATGCCACAGGCAAAGGCATCAGTGAGGACCACGAGCCCGTCCAAATGGCCGGCGCCCTAGGCGACATCGGCCCCGGAGTCTTCGCCGCCTTCAGCATCGTAGCAGCCATCCGCCACCGCGACAAGACCGGCAAAGGCCAGATGATCGACGTCAACCAGGTCGACACTATGGTCAGCTACAACTGCTGCGAGATAGTAGCATACGACCTCTTCAAGGAGAGTCCAATAGAGAGGCGGAAGAAGCGCGCCCGCCCCCCCAGCGAGCTCTGGGGCATCGTCGCGGTCAAGGATGGCTGGGTCCAGATAGCAGGCAGCCGCCCCAAAGCCGTCGAGGAGATGAAAGCAAAGCTTGGCGTCGAGGAAGTCACCCTCGACTTCGTCAAGGAGAAGCTCTCCACAATGACGAGGAAGGAGGCCTTCGAGTGGCTCGTCAGCTTCGACGTGCCCAGCGCCCCAATCTACGAGGCCTATGAGGGATTCGACGACCCCCACCTCCAGGCGCGGAAGACCTTCGTCGAGGTCCCCCACCCAATCGCCGGCAGCTATAGGATACCCAAGTTCCCCGCCGAGTTCAGCGAGACACCCGGCGAGATAAAGACAGGCGCCATAGTCCTCGGCCAACACACAGAAGAGGTCCTCAAGACGGTGCTGAAGAAGACGCCGAAGGAGATCGAGGAACTCGAGCAGAACGGCGTCGTCACGATCTGGAGGCCGTGAGGCCCCAATCATTTTAAAAAACTCTTACCTCATTGGAAAGGACCATCGAAGGATGTCCTTCACCGACTTGTCCACGTAGTCACCGCACCGCTGGGCGATGTCCCGCGTCGTTATGACGCCGTAGATGATGCCGCCCTTCACGACGGCGAGGCGGCGCACGTTCTGCTTCGCCATCATCTCGGATGCCTTGATCAGGTCCTCGTCGGGGTCGACGGTCACGAGCGGAGTGGACATGACGTCCGCTACCATCGTCTTGTCGAGGTCCTTGCTGACGGCAACGACCTTCGCAACGATGTCCCGGGATGCGACCATCCCCTTCGGCGTCCCCTTGTCGGTCACTATGATGTAGGCGTGCTCCCCCTCAGCTATCATCTTCGCGGCCTCGCGCACCGAACGGCCGACGTCGATGGTCATGAAGGTCTTGTCCATGTAGTCCTTTACCTTGTATGACGTTTTACATCACTCAGGTCAACGGCGGGGAAGGGGGGTTTATACACGTTACCACCCGGCGCCTAGTAAGTATATGGTATCGGTCTTCTTCCCAACGATGCCCATGAAGGCATCCCGGTACCTCTCCGGAGCCGCCAAGCTGTGCATGTATGGCAGTCGTACTCTACCTTCAATCTCCTCGACACTCGGAACCACCTTTCGGGATGTATTTTCAAGCCGAGTTCGTTCCTCAGCGCATCGAAGACGGCCGGGTTTGACAGGGCTGACCTGCCAATCATGACGCCCACAACGCCCATGTCCTGGAGGAGCCTCACCTTCTCGGCGGAGTCGATCCCCCCGTTCGCGATTACGGGATGCCGCGAGCCGCCTCGACGCACTCGGGGAAGACCGAGTAGTCGTCCGCCTCACCCGACTCCTGCGAGGCGGTCTTCGCGTGGACGACGAAGAAGTCCGCGTCGACGCCGCGGAGGCTGTTCAGGTAGACCTTCTGCGACTTCTCGTAGGCATTCGTGCCGAGCCGTATCTTTAGGGACGCCTTGTAGCCGTGTCCGTGTATGATAGAGACGAGCCTCCCCGTCTTCGCGGCTCTCTTGATCATCGCCGCCCCCTTCCCCCGTCGTATGACCTCGGGGCTCGGGCAACTCAGGTTGAGGTTGAAGCCATCGAACCCGGGGAAAGGCTCGAAGCCGCTGCAAGAAGGCCTCAAGGTGCTCCTCCTTGCCAGTGAGCAGCTGTATCTGCACCGGCGTCGAGTCGCGGACCGCTATCTTCTCCAGCGCCTGCCTGTTCCCCCTGAGGAAGCTCTCGACGTGTGCCATCTCTGTGAAGGTGAGGTCGGCCCCGTGGCGGTGGCATAGCGTCCTCAGGACCCCATCCGAGTAACCCTCGAGCGGCGCGAGCATGAAGCGGAACAAGGCCAACGAATAGAATCGGCAGCCCGGGATATATGAGTGAAACGCGGCAGTGCGTCACTTGGAGACGAATCTGTTTCCCGGGACGTAGAACCTGAGCTCCTCGGGTAGGTCCTTCGTCACCCCGATCCTGTGGCTCGTGCAGTAGTCGGCGACGCAGGGGGCGTCGAGTATGTGGACGGGGCTGTCCGGGTCGGTGACGGGGTAGCCGTTCAGCTCCCTGGTCACCCCGAGGGCGAGTGTGAGCTTCCCGGGTCCGTTCGCCAGCTCCCTGTCGTCCTCCACTGGGCGGAGCCTCCTCATCGTCTTCAAGCCGTCAAGCTGGCTCTATTGCCCTGAACAGGACGCCTCCCACCTCGTCCACTCGGTGAGCAATCACGTTAAGCATCCAGTACTTGTGGACGTTATAGATGAAGAGGCGCCCCGGCGGGTTCCACATCGGGGAGTTGTAGTTCTTCCTCCCGTGGAAGGCGCGGCTAGCCGGGTCGGCGAGCCCGTGGTACGCCTCCGTCTCGACCACCACGCCACCGAGCCTTTCACCGTCAAGGACTCTGATCAGCTTCTTCCCAAGGAGGTCCCGCGCCACGTCCTCTGGGCTCCTCTCGTAGAACTCCAGCTGGGAGAACATTCTGATCTAGACGCCAATTCATTCGACTCCTAAGAGGTTATTTTAGCGGCGCAATATAGAATGATACCCAACATGCCGAGCCGGATCACAAAACAACTTCCTCTTCGGGGAAGACCCTAAGAGGCGCTCCGAGCAGCTAATGGGGGAGACGCAGGGCGTGGACTCATCAAGCTGGCTTGTCATCCTCCGCGAGGCCGCGGACGCAATATGCTTCAGCCATCGCGGAGGTGCAGCCGAAGGGTGTAGGGCTTGAAACTCGGGACTATAAACACATGCTCGACGAGGCGGCCCAGAACGCGCTAGTAGACGCCCTAAGCAGTCGAGGCGTCTCCGCCCAACTCATCAGCGAGGAGGGAAATGTCCTCGTGGGGGGCGGGGGACCAACCGTCATTGCCGACCCCATCGACGGCACGACGAACCTCGCGAGGGGCCTACGCCACGCGGTGACGTGCCTCTCGTCTCGGAGAACGGCCTCGAATCCGGAACCCTCGCCGCAGTGGTCAGGGATGTCTACACTGGGGACATCTACGCCGCCGAGCCCGGCGAGAGGGCAACACTAAACGGCTACCCGATACGGGTCGCAGCGCCGAGGCAGGCGAGGTCAGCCCTCGTCTCGATGGATATAAGCAAGACTCCGAAGCTGGATCGCGTCACCCCCCTCCTCAACGCCTGCAGGTACATCAGGATGTTCGGAAGCTCCGCCTCCGAGCTCACACTGATAGCCTCGGGGGGATTCGACGCCCACGTGGACATACGCGGTACGGTACGGGCCACGGACGTGGCCGCTGCCCTCACGATACTGAAGGAGGCAGGTGGTGTTTATGCCGTTCAGAGTACCATCGGCGGAGACTTCACACTGACAAAGGAGACGACGATGGAACTCGTTGCTGCGTCCAACATGCCGCTCCTAGACGAGCTCCTCGCCCTCACGAAGTGTCCCTGATGCTGTTCGGATCCCTAATTCGCGCGACGTTAAGGGCCCGCTCAAACAGGTTTGTGGGCCTCGCCGAGGTCAATGGGCGTGGAAGAGTGCTTCATAGCGAACCCGGGGAGGATGAGAGAGCTTCTGGTTCCAGGGGCCAGCGTCTACCTCAGGAGATGTGAGTTTCATCTGAGGAGGACGTGCTGGGACCTCACCCTCGTCGACCATGGTCATTTCCTCGTCTCTGTCGACTCAAGGGTCCCCAACGACGTTGTCGAGGAATCAATCGAGGCGGGCATCGTCCGAGAGTTCCACGGCTATCGGGTCGACCGACGCGAGCCTGGCTTTGGGGACTCGCGCCTCGACTTCCAACTCACCAAGGGCTCCTCACACGCATTGGTCGAGGTGAAGTTGTGCACTCTCTTCGTCGACGGAGTGGCCCTGTTCCCTGATGCCCCAACCAAGCGCGGGGCGCGCCATCTACGGGCCCTCGGTGAGCCCCTGCGCCTCGGGAGGAGCGCCATCGTCTTCTTCATTAAACGCAGCGACGCCTACTCCCTCAGCCCGAATGAAACCACCGATCCCGCCTTCGCGGAGGCTCTTCGTGGCGCCCTCCTTAAAGGCGTGGAAGTGGTACGAATACGACTCCAAGGTGACCCTAGAGGGCATCAGTATTAACAAACGCGTGCCGGTCGACATTTAACCGCAAATTCAAATTAACACAATTAAGGTAAAACTGGATCAGAAAATAACGGATAATTGAAGTATACTAGTTAAAAAACGGCTTTTTCCACTAATGTGCCCATAGGAACCGTTTTTAAGCTTCTCGACCACGTTATCAACCGTTAGAGGTCGCTCAATGGGTAAGAAGAAGGTACTGAGCGAAAAGGACCTGCACGAGATGGTCCTCCCCAGCAAGAACGACGTGCTAGGCGTCGTCCAGAAGATGCTGGGATTTGACAGGGTGATGGTGAAGTGCCAGGACGGGAACATACGAGTATGCCGCATAAGGGGCAAGATGAAGCGCCGCACCTGGATAAGGGAAGGAGACATAGTCCTAGTCAGCCCCTGGGACTTCCAGAGCGAGGAACGCGGCGAGATATTCTGGCGCTACACCCAGAATCAGGTAGAGGAGCTAAGACAGAAAGGCATACTGAAAATAGAGTAGGCTGATACCCACGTGCCAAGCCAGGACAAGATCGAGCGCAAGGCCGAGACGCTGCAGAGGAACTACGAAAAGAAAGACCTGATGTTGAACAAGAATCAGGAGGAGTTCAACGTCAGCGAGGCGGTCTTCGACCGGCCGACCCTGGAGGGCATTCTGAACCTAATCCAGCACAAGAGAATAGACAAGATCAAGGGCGTCCTCAAGGCCGGCAAGGAGGCCCACGTCTTCTGGGGGACAGCCGTCGACGGGAAGGAGATCGCCATCAAGATCTACTACACGACGACGTCCGAGTTCCGCAAGGGAATGATGAAGTACATAGAGGGGGACCCCCGCTTCAAGCACATCCGCTCAGACAACAAGAGCCTCGTCTACGCTTGGGCGCAGAAGGAGTACAGCAACCTCCAGCTAGCCCAGCAGGGCGGCGTAAACTCCCCCCGCCCCATCGCCTTCCTCAAGAACATACTCGTAATGACGTTTATAGGGATCGACGGCGTACCCGCTCCACTGTTGAGGGAGCTGCCGCTGGACGATCCGATCGACTTCTACGACAGACTCACAGACGAGATGAGGGCCCTCTACCAGAAGGCGGGGCTCGTCCACGGCGACCTAAGCGAGTACAACATCATGGTCTGGGAGAAGAAGCCAGTCATATTCGACCTGAGCCAGGCGATGCTCATCAACCATCCTCTGGCACCCAGCCTCCTCCAGCACGACGTGGAGACCGTGAACGCATACTTCACGAGGCTAGGAGTCCAGGTGTACGATAACAAAGAACTATTGGAGTGGGTGAAAAGTGGAGAAGCGTAACTACATCAGAATACCACACGACAGGGTCGGCGTCCTGATCGGCCCTGAGGGTAAAGTCAAGGCCCGTATAGAGAAGACGTTCAAGGTCAACCTCGTCATAGAGAGCGACTCGGGGAACGTCGAGGTCGTCCTCAACAAGGATCAGCCAGACGTCTCCATAATCTTCACCGTCGCTAACATAGTCAAAGCTATCGGGAGGGGATTCAGCCCCGAACGCGCTATGCTCCTCAGCAACGAGGACTTCGACCTATCCATAGTCGACCTCGAGGAGCATGTAGGTCCCACCCACAGCGCTCAGGAGAGGGTTAAGGGCCGCATAATCGGCAAGGAGGGGAAGAGCAGGGCCCTCATCGAGGAGCTCACCGAGTGCCAGATGAGCGTCTACGGCAGTACAGTCGCCCTCATAGGCAACATCGAGTCCCTCCCGGCGGCCACCGAGGCAGTGATGATGCTCATCCGAGGCAAGTTCCACAAGACGGTCTACAACTACCTCTTCGCCTACCGCCGCCAGCTCAAGAAGGACCGCGGCGAGATCTGGTATGACCAACCTCCGCCGACGTCCGAGAGGAAGGGATAACATGGTACAGTCACAGGAGACGGAGTACCAGGCAGTCAGCCCTAGCGACTTCTTCTACCGCAACAGGGAGATCGCGGGATTCAGCAACCCCAGCCGCGCCATCTACGTCGGCGTCAGGGAGCTCCTCGAGAACAGCCTAGACGCCTGCGAATCCGCCCAGATCCCGCCCGACATCTACCTACGCATAACCGAGCTCAGCTGCCAGCAGCGGCGAGAACGGGACAGCCGTCTACCTCCTCAGGATACAGGACAACGGCACCGGCGTCCCCGCGGAGGAGATACCCGCCTGCTTCGCCCAAGTCTTCTACGGCTCCAAGTACACCCTCAAGCAGAACCGCGGCACCTTCGGCATGGGCGGCAAGATGACCATCCTCTACGGGCAGATTACCACCCACAAGCCCGTCGTCGTCACATCGAGCACCGGGGACGAGATCCACGAGTACGAGATGATGATGGACATCCAGAAGAACCAGCCACAGGTCCTCAGGCACACGACCCTCGCAAACGAGAAGGGGTGGAGAGGTACCATCGTCGAGCTCCAGATCGAGGGCGACTATCCCCGAATCATGAGTCGCATGATCGAGTACATCCGCCAGACCGCCATGGTCAACCCCTACGCCGACATCACCTTCATTGACCCAAAGAACAGGCTCTACCGATTCGAGAGGGGCACTACGCAGATGCCCCCAGTCCCCCAGAGGGTCAAGCCCCACCCGCACGGTATAGACGTGGAGACATTACGCAGGATGCTCCTCGTCACAAGGTCCCGGGACATGAAAAACTTCTGGATCGATCACTTCCAGGGAGTAGGCCCCAAGACGGCGGAGAAGTACCTCGCCTTCGCCGGGATAAAGACGGAGACGAAGCCCGCTAGCCTCTCGTCCGACGACATAGTCAAGCTCGTGCGCGCTGCGAAGGAGTTCCAGGAGTTCTACCGACCCGACGCGAGCTGCCTAAGCCCCATCGGTCCAGACCTCCTAGAGACCGGCATCAGAAAGGAGCTAAACCTCACAGAGGCCGACTTCATTAAGACGGTGCAGCGGCCCCCGGCAACGTACAGCGGCTACCCTTTCATCGTGGAGGCAGCCGTAGTCGCCGGGCCTACGGTCCGAAAGATAGGCAACGGCATCACCCTCTACAGGTTCGCCAATCGCATCCCCTTGCTCTTCGACGAGTCGAGCTGCGTCACCTACAAGGTCATCTCGAAGGACATCAACTGGAAGACCTACAACGTCCAGCAGGACACGCCCCTCGTCGTGGCGATCCACCTCTGCTCGACCAAGATCCCCTACAAGAGCGTTGGTAAGGAGTTCCTCGCCGACCAGATCGAGGTCGAGAAGGAGATCACGAACGCCGTCAGGGAGGCGGCGCGCGACCTGCGCATATTCATCAGCCGCAGCGTGAAGATGGAGAGGCAGAAGCACCGCCTCAACATATTCGGCAAGTACCTCCCAAAGATAGCGGAGTTCGCTATGAAGCTCGGCGACAAGAGCGAGCCACTCGACGTTCAGAGGCTCCTCAATGAGATCCTCGTCGTGAACCAGAAGGAGGAGGATGAGGAGAACGGCATCGAGGAGATTGGCAACGGGGAGGAGAACGGCAATGGTGTGCTGCCCCCACCCGATGAGGAGACATCGGACGAGGAGCTGGAAGAGGAGCTGAAGGAGGAGAAACTCGATGGCGAAGCGAATTAGCGAGGCAGATAGGCAGCGCGAGGCCACCGACAAGGCCCTCAAGCAGCTCGGCACACTCGTCTACGACCAGATCAACCAGGGCGAGTTCCCCTGGGTGATGATGCAGAGCCGGAGCATCGACAACATCCAGTACGACCCGCACGTGCGCCAGTACATCCTCGGCGACCGCATGGTCAAGCGCCACAGCAGGAACATCAAACACATACGCCCATTCACGCAGCTCATCTGGACTGCCTGGTTCGCAAGAGAGCTCGTCACACAGAGGAAGACGAGCACCCTCAGGGAAGCCTACTACTCAGCGAGGGGCCAGCGCGACATCGAGTACACGGACCAGCAGGAGTCGGACAGCATCATCACCGACCTCGAGGTGTCGCTGAACAAGGCGAGGGAGGACTTCGGCATCTTCCCCGAGGAGCGTAGCGCCATATTCGGGGACATAACCATCGAGTACACGGTCCCCGGCTACGAGGGCAGGCGCACGAACCTGACCGACCACCCAGACGGCATCATGGTCGGGCCCGCCGTAACGAGCAGCGAGTTCATCGAGACAACGGCGAACAAGGTAATCGTCGTAGAGAAGGGCGCAATGTTCACCCGCCTCGTCGAGGAGCAGGCGCACAAGAAGTTCAACGCCATACTCATACACACAGCCGGGCAGGCGCCGCGCAGCACGAGGAGCATCATCCACCGCCTGAGTAAGGATTGGGGGATGCCCGTCTACATCTTCACCGACGGCGACCCATGGGGTGTACACATCGCTCAAGTCATCTGCTCGGGCTCAGCCAACGCGGCTCACCTACGAGGTCTCACAACCCCTGATGCCAAGTGGATAGGCGTCTGGGCCAGCGACATCATCGACTACAAGCTCCCCACTGAGAACCTCACCGAGTTCGACAAGAAGAGGCTCATGGAGCTCCAGCAGGACCCCCGCTATAACGAGGACCCGTGGAAGAGTCAGATAGAGCTCTTCATAAAGATACAGAAGAAGGCGGAGCTTGAGGCCTTCAGCCGCTACGGCCTCACCTACATAGTCGACAAGTATCTCCCCGAGAAGATCGGTGCCCACGCCCCCGATTCTTAAATACGCCGTCGCGTGACTCCTTCTGGGGACAATATGTCTGGCAGATTCGGTGTCACATATTCGAGGGTGATCGTCGCCGCCTTCGGGATCGCACTGCTCGGCCTCGGGGCCACGTTGACCTACCTAGCCCTCACGGTCGAGGGGGCCGCGCCAACCATGTTCTTCACGCCCCTCGGATTCCTGGTGGCGATTCTCGGCGTCTTCCTGCTTATCTCAAAGGATGCTTAGAGATGTCGGTAAAGGGCGTGGTGCTGGCTGGCGGCGAGGGGACACGGTTCAGGCCCCTGACCTATTACTTCCAGAAGTGTATGATCCCCATCGGGGACGAGCAGAAACCCATCCTCGACTACATCCTTCGCCTCCTCAAGTACCACGGGATCACCAAGACGGTGCTACTCGTTGGGTACAAGCACCAGCAGATAGAGAACTACTTCGAGCACGGGGAGAGGTTTGGCGTCGAGATGACCTACGTCCTCGATGACCCGAACCTCAAGGGAAGCGCAAACGCTCTCCTCAACGCCTACAAGAAGGGCGCGATCAAGGACGAGGACACCCTTGTAGTCTACTACGGGGATATAATTAGCAACCTCGACATCCGGGCGATGATCAAGCACCACCAGAGCACAAATGCGGACGCCACGCTCGCGTTGGCTAAGCGCTACAACATCAGTGTAGGTAAGGCAGAGCTCGATGGGACCCGCATAACGAACTTCATAGAGAAGCCTGACCTCATGCAGCCAATCAGCATCGGGATACTCACCCTTAGCGGCTCAATGCTCAAGGAGATGTCGAGGCTACAGCAACAGGGGCAATTCAAGAGCTTCGACCTCATGGGCGACGTCATAAGTTACCTCGTCCAGAGGGGACGCCGTGTCGAAGCTTACCTCACCGACGCATTCTGGTACGACGTCGGCAGCATAGAGAGGTATGAAAGGCTCAGTCCTGAGAAACTCAGCGAGGTAATGGGCTTCCTCCTGAAGTAGCTCAGTAATAAATGACACTTAAACCTGATTCTCCATGGATCGAGAAGGTCCACGTTCCGACGAGTTTTTTTTCCTCTCCAAAAGTAACTCATCAAGTTTGTTCATCATCGATAAAGTAGAGAAGTACCCACCTTGAATTGCATTATTTATAATTATGGATGGGATATCGAATGATTCTAAATCCTCCTCAAGTTCTGAGATTAGTTTGGATATTTTCTCCTTGACGTAGAGACATGCTCGAAGCTCAAGTTGCATCTCTTTAGCTACTTCGTCAGCTTCTTTGTCAGTGTTCTCCTCTCCCCAGTACTCTATTCTTCCGTCTTCCCAGAATATTCTCACGCCTTTTCCGCTTGACCTTACTTTGGGGAATATCGGTAATTTCTTTGTTATTTCAAGCCGGCGTTTCTTTTCTTTTTTATCTTGAATGTTTATTTGTGTAGTTTTTCTGTTTTCCACGGTCTTTTCACACAACTTTCATACCTCTTCTCAGCGGACGTGAACTGTTTATCTTTGCTTATCTTTTATTGTAATAACCTAATTAAGGATTATTTATATTTTATGGTAAACCATGGGGTGAATTCGTTATGACTCTTCTGGAACATATACGCTTTTTACAACCTCTACAGAAGTTTCTTAAACCATGGTCCGCTCATCCTTAACCGCCGGTGAAGCTTGATGAAGGCATTAGTCCTCGCGGGTGGCTTCGGCACTCGCCTTAGACCCTTAAGCTGCACGAGACCAAAGATGCTGTTCCCCATAGGAGACCAGCCTCTCATGGATTGGACGTTGAAGAACCTCTCACAGGGTGGAGTAGACACGGTCGTGATGGCGGTGAACTACATGGCGGAGGCTCTAGTACGCTATTTGGGTCCAACGAAGTACGACCTCGGCATTATCTATAGCCGGGAACAGCGCCCCTTGGGTACGGGTGGCCCCATCAGGAAGGCGAAAGAGCTCCTGAACGGGGAGCCATTTCTCGTCCTAAACGGGGATGTTATCACGGATGTCGACTATAGACGCTTGATAGAGTACCACAAGGCGAAGGGTGGCCTCGCGACCCTAGCGCTGACCTCGGTCTCCGATCCGAGCAGGTACGGAGCCGTCGAACTTGATTGGGAGGGCAGGATAACCCGTTTCGTCGAGAAGCCAGAGAAAGGGAAGGAGCCGAGCAACCTGATCAACGCAGGCATCTACGTCCTAGACCCCAAGATATTCGACTACATCCCCGACGGCAGGGCCGTCAGCATTGAGAGAGAGGTATTCCCCGTCCTAGCCAACGAGCGCAAGCTCTACGGCTTCGAGTTCCACGGCCTCTGGACGGACATGGGCATACCTGACGACTACCTCAAGGCTAACCAGATTATACTCAGCAAGTACGAGGGCGTGAAGCTCGGAGAAGGTGCCAAAGTAGACCCAACGGCGAAGCTCTTAGCTCCTTGCTACATTGGTCCAGAAGCCGAGGTAGGTGCGGATAGTCTCATAGGTCCTAATACGACCATAAGTGACCACGTCCTCATCGGGAAAGGATGCAGGATAGACAACAGCATCCTCTTCGCGGGAGCCTCTATAGGCGACTACTCCTCGGTGAAGAACGCGATAATCGGGGAGAACGCCATCCTTGAGAGGTGGGTCAAGGTCGAGTCGGGCAGCCTCGTGGGCGACTACTCGGTGATACGGGACGGCGTCACCATAACCGACGGCGTCAGCATCTGCCCGAGCAAGGAAGTAAGCGAGAGCATACTTGAGCGCCGCCAGGTCATGTGACCGCGGCGCCGGCTCTCTCGCTTCCACCTTTAATTATTCGGAGACCGGTACTCTAGGCATGGGTCGCCTATTCGGCACGAACGGCGTCGGGGGTCGCGAACAAGGAGCTCACCTCGAGCTCGTGACGCGCCTCGCTGCCTCATGCGGACACATTTTAGGGAAAAATATCGCCCTCGGCAGGGACGGGAGGGTGACGAGCCCCATGTTCGGGGACACCGCTGCTTCCGGTCTCATGTCCGCGGGCTGCAACGTCCACGACCTCGGGGTCCTCCCCACGCCCGCCCTCCAGTACGCCGTAAAACATCTCGGACTCGACGGCGGACTCATGATAACGGCGAGCCACAACCCGCCAGAGTTCAACGGCGTCAAGGTGATGGCCTCTGATGGTGTCGAGATACCGCGGGGCGTCGAGGACGAGATCGAGGGCATCTACTTCTCCGGGGGACCGAAACTCGCCGAGTGGGATCAAGTTGGCACAATGATGAAGAGGGAAGCAATCAGCCTCTACATCGATGCGATTCTCTCCAAATCGGAAGTCGACACCATCAAAGTGAAGAAATTCAAGGTGGCCATAGACCCCGGGAACGGCGTCGGGACGCTCGTCGCCCCCACGATCGCCCAGCGCCTCGGCTGCGAGGTCTACACGGTAAACTCGGAGCTCGACGGCAGGTTCCCCGGTCGCGAGTCAGAACCCCGCCCCGACAACCTCGGGGCGCTCAGGGAGCTCGTCAAGGCTACAAGCGCGGACATGGGCATCGCCTTCGACGGGGACGCAGACAGGAGCATCTTCCTGAACGAACTGGGTGAGCCCCTCTGGGGTGACCGTAGTTTTGCCCTTGTCGCCAAGTACTACATGGCTAGTCACAGGAAGGCGAGGGTCGTCACACCCGTCAGCAGCAGCAACGCCATAGTCGACGTCGTAGAGGCCGCGGGGGGCTCCATCTACTGGACGCGTGTGGGGAGCGTTGACGTGAGTCGGGCGATGGTCGAGAACGGCATCGAGTTCGGCGGGGAGGAGAACGGGGGCGTCATGTATGGCCCCCACCACCCCGTCAGGGACGGCTCGATGACGATGGCCCTTGTCCTCGGTATCATGGCGGGGGAGGGGAAGCCGCTCAGCGGACTCGTGGCCGAGCTTCCCACCTATGCACAAGTGAAGGACAGGGTGCGCTGCCCCAACGAGCTGAAGCAGAGGGTCCTTGAGGCACTGCGCACTAAGGTGGCAGCGCCACGAGTCGACACCATGGACGGTCTCAAGCTCATCTTCGGGGACGGCAGTTGGATACTCGTACGCCCCAGCGGGACAGAGCCAATCTTCAGGCTTTACGCCGAGGCGGACACGCAGTTCAAGGTCGATGGGCTTGTTTCGGAGAACAAGAGGCTCATCGAAGAGACGGTGAAGTCGCTTAGTGCCTGAGGCTGCGGGCCAGGTCTAGGAGGGCTACCTGTGGGTCCTTCGCCTTGACAACGCCGCTTGCGACTAGTATCCCCTCTGCCCCCAGCTTTTGGGCGGCCACCACGTCGTCGCCGTTCGTTATCCCGGCGCCGCATAGTACCCTGATCTTCGAGTTGACGTGCTTTATGGCAGTAACTGCCCCCGAGACTACCTCGGGCCTCGCCTTTGAGACTGAGATGCCGCTGCCGATTAGCTCCGGTGGCTCGATGGCGATGGCCTCAGGGGCGAATGCCGCGACCTGCCTTCCCTTCTCGACGGTGTCGACGCAGACGACCGTTGAGAGGTCCGCCTCCCGTGCCCGCTTAACGGTGGTCTTGATGACCTCGAGGGGAATCTGCCTCTCGCTGTGGTTGATGAGGGTCCCCACGCAGCCCGCCTCCGCGACGGACTCGGGGAGGATGTGGCCCGTAAACTGGCCCATGCCGACTGGGTCAACGTGCTGTGCGAAGACCGGGGTCTCGCTGGCGTCGATGACTATCTTCGAGTCGGCGAGCTGGGGAGCGAGGGCTATGCTCGTCCCCGTCTTTACGTGGACCTGCTCCGCGATCTTCGCCAGCCTAACGGCGTTCTCCCCCATCCCCTCCCTGTAGGTCTTGAGGTTGACGAGGATCAGGGGATACTTGACTAGGATTCCCTCCATGCCGGTATCGTTGATTAGAATCCCCCAGCCCCTTTTGAGCTTTCCCGGCTAGGGGCTGACCACGAGCCGGGGCGATGCCCCGGGGGAGAGGGAGAACCCCGACGAATCGAGGGAGTACGTGTAGGTTCCGGGCTTCGCGGGGACGAAGTTGAAGTCGTAAGTTGAACGGGTGCCGGGGGCCGCTGTGGTCACCTTCGTTATGGTTGCCACGGGCGCCTCTTCCCCCTCGATGTAGAATCTGCAGGTCACGTTCTGCGTGATCGAGTGAACCCTCGTCGGGTTATCGAGGGCTATCTCAACGAACGTCAGGTCATGCACCTTAGAGGTCGCCGTTGTCCCATTGGCGTTATACCACCCCGATCTGGTGAGAGTCAGGGTAGGCGGAACGATCAGGGGGTACCTCGTGGTCTTGAAGGGGAGCATGGCCTCGAAGAAGAGGACGTTGGCCTTAGCGCGCCCGGTGATGGTGACCTCCACCTCCCCGGCGTGTGCCGCGACCGCGTCGCTGACGAGCTTCTTGAAGGCAGCCTCGTCATCCACGGAGAGTGGGAGGTTTCTGTTCAAGAAGGTTATGTAGCCGACCTTTTCCCGGGTGAAGGTGTATGTGCGGTTCATGACGGTGTGGCCCTCAACCTGGAAGGTAAGGTAGACATCGGAGACCTCGGGCTGTGTGACTACGATGGGGCTAAGGGTGACACTGATCAGCCACTTCCTGACGTAGTCTGGGGTCTGAGTGACGTGGCCCTCGGTGCTCGTGAAGCCTGGAATTGTGATCGCTAGGCCCACGTTGATTGTCCCGTTCCTCCCCTGGATGGCGTCCCTAAGGTAGTTGGACATCCCCTCCTCCGAGAACTCGAGGTTCACGGCCATCCTATTCAGCTCCCCATAGCTGCTGTATATGTTGCCGATCTGGCGCCCGGCCAGGATGGCGGTGAATATGATGACCAGCTGGACGAGGCCGATGAGCTCCTCCCTGCTGGCTATCTTCTCCTTGTTCTGCTCCTTATCCGTCATCGATCTTGAGTTGGTTGACGGTCCATATTACACTTCTTAACGAGAGACTAATCCAATGAGGCTGCACCGCGACATAGACAGAAGTTTAAATAAATGAAAGTCTAGGTTAGAAGGGATCAAAACTCACAGGAAGAATTGAGATCTCTCGCAGACCGTCGGTTCAGCCGAAGCAACGTGTTTTAATAGCCCAAACCGGCTATTCGATCGAAAACTTCGGGGGGAGCAATCGATGAAGGAACTGAATAACCGCGTACTGGTCACGTCGGCGCTCATCTACGCTAACGGGCCCCTCCACATAGGGCACCTTGTGGAGAACACACAGACAGACATCTACGTCCGATTCCTGAAGCTGAACGGCCACGACGCCTTCTACTGCGGGGCGGAGGACACGCACGGCGCCCCGATCGAGATCGCGGCGGCGAAGCAGGGCGTCACCCCCGAGCAGTTCATCGACAAGTGGGCCAAGGAGCACAAAGAGGACTACAAGAGGTACCACATCGACTACGACAGCTACTACACGACGAACAGCCCCGAAAACAAGGCATATACGGAGCTCATCTTCAAGCGCCTCGTTGACGCGGGGCACATCTACACGAAGGAGATCGAGCTCACATACTGCGAGCACTGTAAGCGGTACCTCCCCGACAGGTACGTGAAGGGGACGTGCCCGAAGTGCGGGGCGAAGGACCAGTACGGGGACGTCTGCGAGCACTGTAACGCCACCTACGCCACCACGGACCTTGTCGAGCCTTACTGCAGCATCTGTGGCTCCACCCCCATTCGGAAGCCGAGCCGCCACTACTTCTTCCGCCTCAACGACTTCAGCGACAAGCTACGCGTATGGCTCACGGGGAACAAGAATCTGCAGCCCGAGATCAGGAACCAGATACTAAGCTGGGTGGATCAGGGACTTCAGGACTGGTGCATTAGCAGGGACGGCCCATACTTCGGGTTCAAGATACCAGGGGAGGAGGAGAAGTACTTCTACGTCTGGCTCGACGCCCCCATCGGCTACATCGCCTCAACGGCGAACTACTGCAGGGGCAAGTCCTTCACTGCGGACGACATCTGGCAGACCGACGACTCTACGATAGTCCACGTCATCGGGAAGGACATCATCTACTTCCACCTCCTCTTCTGGCCAGCCGTCCTCATGGGCAGCGGCTTCCACGTCCCCGACAACATAGTCGTCCACGGCTTCCTCAACGTCAACGGGGAGAAGATGAGCAAGAGTAGAGGCACATTCCTCACAGCCAGCGAGTTCGCCGACCTCCTCGACCCCGAGCTCCTCCGCTACTACTACGCCGCCAACCTGAGCCACACCATGACGGACATCGACCTCGACCTAAAGACCCTACAGGATAAGGTCAACAACGAGCTCGTCAGCAACATAGCCAACCTCGTCTACAGGACCCTCAGCTTCCTCGACAAGAACTTCGACAGCAAGATCACGACGACGCTCGACAGGGCGCTGCTCGCCGACGTGGCGAAGAAGGCGGAGGGCGTCAGGGACAGCTACTACGAACTCAACTTCCGCGAGGCCGTCGCGAAAACACTCGAGATCAGCACAGTCGGCAACAGGTACTTCCAGGACAACAAGCCGTGGGAGCTCGTAAAGACAGACAGGGAGAAGGCGCAGAGGGTGCTTACGGACTGCGTGAATATCGTCAAAACGGTGGCGGTCCTCATGAAGCCGATAACTCCTGTCTTCGCCGAGAGAGTCGAGGAGCAGCTCGGACTCCACGACCTAAAGTGGGCCGACGTGGACTGCGTCGTCGAGAACCACAGCATCGCGGGCGCCAAGATAATCCTCCGCAAGATTGACCCGATAGTGCTGAAGAAGCCGGGGGAGAAGCAGGAGGAGAAGAGGGAGGAGAAACCCGCAAAACCGAATGGCCCCGCGGCGCTCGACCTACGTGTCGCGGTCGTCACCGAGATCAATGACCACCCGCAGGCCGACAAACTCTACGTCCTAAAGATCGACCTCGGCTCGGAGCAGAGGCAGCTATGCGCCGGGCTCAAGCCCTACTACCCGAAGGAGGAGCTGCTCGGGAAGCATTTGGTGGTCGTCACTAACCTGAAGCCCGCGAAGTTGCGTGGCGAGCTGAGTCAGGGGATGCTCCTCGCAGCCGACTCGGGGAGCATGGTCGGCGTCCTCAACGCGCCCGACAGCCCCGCGGGGACTCAGGTAACCGCCGAGGGCGTCTCTGGGAAGGGTGCACCCCAGATCGAGATCGGGGACATCGCAGCCCTCACGCTGGAGGCGAAGACGGGGAAGGCCTACGTCAATGGAAAGCTATTGGCGACCGAGAGGGAGACGGTCCGAGTCGACAAGGGCGTAGAGGGCAGGATCAGGTAGTCCAAATCCGCCCTTTTCCCATCTGCTTATTTAAATTTAGGTAGTTCTCAGAGCACCCAGAGAAAACGATGGCACGCGACCCAGTTTGCGGGATGTACGTTAACGAGGAGCACGCCGCCTTCAAGGTTGAGCGTGGCGGGAAGACCTACTACTTCTGCAGCGAGGGCTGCATGCTCACCTTCCAGCAGCCCGACAGGGAGCTGAAGAAGCTCAGAAACTTAGCTATCTTCAGTCTGATATTGGGCACGCTGACCTTCATCGTCATGTTCGCGGGTGTGTCCCTGCCTCTCCTCCCGATGGAGTGGTGGGCGTTCCTCCTCGCGACCCCCGTCCAGTTCGTGGCTGGGTGGAGGTACTACCGAGGCGCGTGGGGTGCGCTGAAGGCCCGTACCGCCAACATGGACACGCTCATAGTCATCGGCTCGACGACCGCGTGGGCATACAGTACTTTCGTCGTGCTCTTCCCACAGTGGGCGCCGAGCATGGACGTCTACTTCGACGCCTCGGCGCTGATACTCGCCCTCATCCTCATCGGTAAGTACCTTGAGGAGGTCGCGAGGGGGCGCGCATCCGACGCGGTGCGGAAGCTGCTCGACCTCCAGCCACCCATGGGGAGGATAGTCAGGGAGGACGGCTCCGAGGAGGAGGTCGGCGTCGAGACCATCATGCCAATGGATATCCTTCGTGTGAAGCCGGGGGAGCGAATCCCCCTCGACGGAGTAATTGTCGACGGCGCCAGCAGCGTGGACGAGAGCATGATCACGGGCGAGAGCGTCCCCGTCTCGAAGAAGGCGGGGGACGAGGTCATCGGCGGCACAATGAACAAGGAGGGGAGCTTCAAGATGGACGTCACCAAGATCGGGATGAACACGACCCTCCAGCAGATAGTGCAGATGGTGGAGGAGGCGCAGCTAAGCAAGGCGCCAATACAGCGCTTCGCCGACACCATCGCCGCCTACTTCACCCCGACGATACTCATCATAGCCACCATCTCCGCCCTCGGCTGGTTCTACGTCGCACACGAGACCTTCGGCGTCGCCTTCACCACATTCGTCGCCGTAGTCATAGTCGCCTGCCCCTGCGCAATGGGCATAGCCACCCCGACAGCCATCCTAGTCGGCGCGGGACTCGGGGCACAGAACGGCATACTCATCAAGAACGGCGAGTTCCTCGAGAAAGCGCGCAGCCTGCAGGCCGTAGCCTTCGACAAGACGGGCACACTAACAAAGGGAGAGCTGGCGGTCACCGACGTCGTAGGCGAGAAGCCCGACGAGCTGCTCGCCGCGGCCGCGAGCCTAGAGAAGTTGAGCGAACATCCCATAGGCACAGCGGTCGTTAAGAAGGCGGAAGAGAAGGGTCTCAAGCTCTCCGAGCCAAATGACTTCGAGGCACTAGCGGGCCGCGGCGTCAAAGGCTCCATAGGGCGAAGGAGCTACGTCGTCGGTACAAGCCGATTAATGGACGATATCAAGGCCGAGATCCCCGATGAGGTGAAGAAGCAATCCGAGGCACTCTATGACCAGGGGAAGACTCTCGCCTTTGTCTCTGCTAACGGCAAAGTTATCGGCATAATCGCGGTCGCCGACCAGATCAAGGAGAACGCACCAAAAGCCGTGAAGAAGCTCCGGGACATGGGCCTCAAAGTAGTCATGATAACCGGTGACAACAAGAGGACCGCCGAGGCGATAGCGAAGCAGGTCGGCATAGACGACTACAGGGCCGAGGTACTCCCCGAGGACAAGGTCAATGTCGTCAAGGAGCTGCAGAAGGGCGGCCTCATCGTGGCGATGGTGGGAGACGGCGTCAACGACGCCCCCGCCCTAGCCGCCAGCGACGTGGGCATAGCCCTCGGCAGCGGCACGGACGTCGCCGTGGAAACCGGCGGAATCGTCCTCATAAAGAACAATCTCGAGGACGTCGCGAGGGCTATCGACCTAAGCAAGCGCACCTACAGCAAGATCAAGCAGAACCTCTTCTGGGCCTTCGCCTACAACTCGGCGCTCATCCCCGTGGCCGCTGGCGTCCTCATCCCCTGGGGGATACAGATGAACCCTATACTCGCCGCGGGCGCCATGGCGCTGAGCAGCATAACCGTCGTCAGCAACAGCCTCCTGCTCCGCAGGTGGAGGCCGAGGGAGTAACCATGGCAGACGTCACGAAGGAGATAGGCATCACCCGCATGGACTGCCCCACATGCGTCGTCACCCTCGAGAAGTCGGTGATGAAGGTCCCAGGCGTAAGGAAGGCGCAGGGCAACTACCTCAAGAAGACCCTCAAGGTCACCTTCGACGAGGCGACGCCCCTCGCAGCCATTGAGAAGGCTATCGAGGACGTCGGGTACCAGGTCGCCTACAAGAAGTACCCGAGCCCCCTCTCGAAGCTGAGGGGACTTTTCGGCAGAGGGGAGTCGAAGGCGATCGCCTCCGTCTCAGACTCCGAGTTCCGGGACAAGGTGCTCGGCTCCGCAAAGCCCGTCGCCGTCCTCTTCGCCAGCGGTGGCTGCCCCGCCTGCCAGGTCATCAAGCCCCAGTTCAAGGCACTCGCCGAGAAGCGGGTAGGCGGAGCCGACTTCTATGAGATGGACGTGGCCTTCACGGAGACATGGAAGGAGTATGGCGTCATGGGGATACCCACCGTGGTCGTCTTCCGGGGCGGGAAACCGGCGGAGCGCTTCGGCGCGATGCTGGGCGTCGCGGAGTTGGAGAAGGCGCTTACCTGACGCTGGCTTCCCGGCGCCTCATCGCGTTATACGCGTCGGTTCCGCCCTTAGGGATGGTGAGGTACTTCCAGTCGCCGCCCCTGTAGAGCTTGGCGAGGTAGATGATCTGGCCCCCGTGCTGCGCCGCGTGCATGGCCTGCTGGTAGATGCCCTCCATGGCTGGCTGCTTCCTCCACCGCACCTGTATGTCCCGGGTGACGTCCTCCCCTCTCAGTTTGTCGAGGGTGCCGAGGAACCTCGCCCAGCCGTCCTCCCACTTCGCCATGACGACGGCGCGAGTCTCACCCTCCAAAATCTTGAACTCGTTCTCCCTGTCCCTGTCCGGCTTCTCCCCCTCCTCAGTGAGGAAGTCGGTGAACCTGCTCCTGAGCGTCCCCCCGATGTGCTTAACGAGTACGCCGATGCTGTGGGACTCCTCCCCCGGCTTCCTGAAAAACTCCTCATCGCTCACCTGAACGAGTGCCTTCTCGACCGTCAGCTTTAGGGAGGCGCACTCCCTCCTAGTTCTCTCTAAGAATAGCTCTCCCGCGTCCTTGGCCATGGCTTGATGTTGGGTAGTGGGGCTAGATGAAGCTGATCGGCTCCTCGATGTTGGGTAATTTTTAAAGGGGGGCCACCGGGTATTCATCAAAGCTCCCCGGTGCACAGCGTGAACACACTACACCACAAAGGCGTCATCGTCCCACCGAAATACAAGGCGCGCGGCCTCACCGTCAGGGTCAAGGGCCAACCAGTGAGCCTAACCGACAAGCAGGAGGAGATGGCCGTCGCATGGGCGAAGAAGGTGGGCACGCCCTACGTGGATGACCCCAAATTCGCCGAGAACTTCCACGAGGACTTCGGCAAGGCGCTCGGCCTGAAGCTCCTACCCGGGGATGTCGACTTCGGCGACATCATCAGACTCGTCCAGAGGGAGAGGGAGGAGAAGCAGAACCTCCCACCGGAGGTAAAGAAGGCTCAGGCCGCCGAGCGGAAGGCGCAGCGCGACGCGAACAAGGAGAAGTACGGCTACGCAACCGTCGACGGGCAGCGCATGGAGCTCGGCAACTACAACGTCGAGCCCAACAGCATCTTCATGGGGCGCGGCCAGCACCCGTGGAGGGGCAGGTGGAAGCTTGGCCCAACATACGAGGACATAGAGCTCAACCTCAGCCCCGACGCCCCCCACCCGTCGGGCAACTGGAAAGCGGTGGTATGGGAGCCGGGCACAATGTGGATCGCACGTTGGACCGACAAGCTCAGCGGCAAGAAGAAGTATGTCTGGCCCGGCGACGCGAGCTTCCTCAAGCAGAGGAAGGACATGGAGAAGTACGAGAAGGCGAGGGCCCTCAAGGAGAAGCTAGACGAGGTAAAGGCGCATATAGAGGGCAACCTAACGACAGCCGACCTGAAGCGGAGGAAGGTGGCGACCGTCTGCTACCTCATCGACCGCCTCAAGTTCAGGGTCGGCGACGAGAAGGACGAGGAGGACGAAGCCGACACGGTGGGCGCCTCAACGCTCCGCCCCGAGCACGTCTGCTTCAACAGGGACGGCTCGGTCACGTTCAACTTCCTCGGCAAGGACTCGGTGCCTATGAACATCACCGCCCCCCTACCCCCCAAGGTGGTTCAGAACCTGCGCGACTTCGCGCAGGGCGCCGGCAAGGAAAGTCTCTTCGAGGGCATAAACTCGGGCCACGTCGGCGACTTCCTCAAGGAGATAATGGAGGGGCTCAGCGCTAAGGTCTTCAGGACCCTCTACGCGACCGACGCCGTCAGGGGCGGTCTCGCCAAGGAGACCGTGAAGCCCGAGGACCCCGACTACGTCAAGCGACAGGCGGCGCTACGCGCCAACCTCGAGGCCGCGATAGTCTGCAACCACAAGCGCACCATCCCTAAGACCTGGCAACAGAGCCTCCAGAAGAAGAAGGACCGCCTCAAGCAACTCGAGGCGAAGGCATCAGCCGACGAGAAGGCCATCCGCCAGAAGCTCGCCGATGAGGAGAAGAAATACCGCGAGAAGCTCGTGGAGGCAGAGAAGAAGCTCACAGAGGCTGAGAAGAAGGAGGAGGAGCTACGCGCCCAGCTCGCCACGATAGAGAAGGCGGGCGGCGACCAAAAAGCTCCCAGAAAGCACCTCTCAACCGCCCGGGACAAGACGAAGACGGCGCGCGACCGCATAAGGAAACTCAAGAATACCTACGTCACCTCAACGCTGAAGGAGAAGAAGCAGCTCGAGGAGAAGAGGCAGCGCGACAGGGAGGCCGTGGAAAGGATGAGGCTACAGGTCGAGGCGCAGGAGATAACCCGCGACTACAACCTCGGCACGAGCCTGAAGAACTACGTCGACCCCCGCATCTACTACGACTGGGGGAAACGTGTAGGCTTCGACTGGCGCAGTTACTACCCCACGACGCTGCAGAAGAAGTTCAGCTGGATCGAGGAGCAGCCCGAGGAAGAGGAGTAACCCCCGCTCAGCGTAGCTCGCAGATGCTGAAGAGTGGGTCCCCTGTGTTCTTCGCCGAGAGGAAGTTGATTATATTCACCGCCCCTCCCATCGGAGCCTTAATGTCCTCGATGACCACGCCGAAGGGGTCCGTTATCTGGCCGATCAGTTGCCCCTGCTCGACGATGTCGCCGGCGTTCACGAGGTAGGTGAAGAAGCCGCCCCGGGTGGCCCGGACACCGACGGCGCGCTCGCCCAACTGCGTCTGGTTGCTCGGCTCAATCGGCGCGCCCTCTAACATCTTGAGGTACCTCATAACGTTCATCACGGCGTTGACGTGGCGACCCGTGTTCTCGGTCGAAAGGATGCCTCCTCCACCCGACTCTATGAGCATATTCGGTATCTTCGCCCGGGAGGTTGCACCCGTAGTCGTCAGCGCCTGGTTGGGTGCCCTAAGGGTCACGAAGTCAGCGAGTGAGTACCTGAGCATCGCCGCCGTTTCCACGTCCTTCTTCTCATCCCCCGTCTTAGTCGAGATAGCGAAGCACGGGCACAGCTCCGGCAGGTCGCCTCCATGGAGGTCGACGAAGTGGGTCGCCTTCTTCATGATGTTCTCGTAGATGAAGTTGACCATGTGGTGGCTGATGGTCCCCGGGCCGTAGTATATCGGGGAGACGGGCTGGCCGGGGAATATCCTGTTGATGTTTATGTCGTCGATGGGGTTGACGAAGGCTGTCTTCGCGTTGAACATCGGCACGTTGGCGCAGTGGATGATCATCAGAGTCCCCGCGAGCTTGGACGGCTTGACATCCCGGGCGATGATCTGCAGCTGCCTTGATCCCCGGGTACTCCGTCCCGTGTATCCCCGCCTCGACGAGTAGTCTCGGCCCACTTCTAACCCCGTTTATGATCGTCATCGGGACGACTACATCGCCGATGGCCTGCTCCGCTAGCTTGACGTAGCCAGTCGCCTTCTCCCCTTGCTTAGCCTCGATGTCTTCTATTCTGAATGACGTAAGCTCTTCACCGCTGCTCCTCATGCTGGTTGTCACGGATTTAACACATACCTCATGCTCGATGTCCAGGCGAGCAACCGTATTAAGGCTAAACCACCTCCTATTAGGCCATGAGAAATCTTGTTAAGCACAAGCTGATGGCCGGTAAGCCGGCTATCGGGACCTGGGTGAGCATCGGTCACCCAGATATGACGATGTATCTCGCGGACATGGGCTTCGACTGGCTCGTCTGCGACATGGAGCATAGCGCCTACGGCCCCGAGACGTACCACAGCCTCGTCCAGAGCATGCTCTATGCACGGGGCAAATGCATGCCGTTGGCGCGCATCCCGTGGATCGATCTCATCTGGTGCAAGAAGGTCCTCGACGCTGGGGCGATGGGCCTAGTGCTGCCTCGCGTCGACTCGGCGAAGATGGCGAAGGAGGCGGTCCGCCTCATGAAGTATCCGCCGCAGGGCGAGAGGGGAGCAGGTCCGCGCCTCGCCGCATTCCGCGACCCGGACTACTTCAAGACCGCGAACGATGAGATACTCGTCATCCCTATGATCGAGACGGTGAAGGGCGTCGAGAAGCTCGACGAGATATTCAGCGTCGAAGGAGTCGACGCCTGCTTCGTGGGGCCGAGCGACCTCAGCCTAGACATGGGCATCCACAAGCAGTACACGAACCCCAAGTTCATCGAGGCGCTCGACAAGATCGTCGACGCTGGGAAGGAGCACGGCGTCGCACCGGGTATGCACTGCTTCGTAACCCAGGACGCTACCGACATCAACGACGCGATAAAACGCGGCTTCAGGTTCTGCGCCCTCGACACCGACCTCGGCTACCTCAGCCGATCGGTGAAGAGCACTATCGGCTACGTCAAGGGGTGGAAGCCGGGCGAGGGTGGTGAGGCACCCGCCGTCTAAGCCTATATTCACCTGACCACATTTTCTCCTCATGATAAGCCCCACCGAGGTTAGTGGCCTAAAAATCACTACGATTCTAGACAACATCACACAGAGCGCCGGCCCCGTTGCCCACTGGGGGTTCTCCGCTCTCCTCGACTACGAGGTCTCTGGCAGGAGGAGGCGCGTCCTCCTCGACACGGGCAGCGATAGGGACTGCATCCTGAGGAACCTGAAGGAGCTGAAGATCGACCTAAGGGGGATCGACGCCGTCGTACTCAGTCATGGGCACTGGGATCATACATCCGCCACGGTTGAGATTGTGAAGGCGGCTGGCGGCGTGAAGGTGTACGCACACCCCTCGGCGTTCCAACCCGTCTACAGGATTAATGAGACAGGGGAGAAGCGTAGGATATCCATCCCCGATGGGCAAGGCGTCGCCGAGATCGAGGCGGCGGGTGGGGAGGTCGTCCTCTCAAAGGCACCAGTCGAGGTCTCTCCCGGCGTCTGGACAACGGGCGAGGTCCCGCGGGCCAGCTTCGAGACAGTCATGGAGCTGGTCAAGGAGAGGTTGGTCCGGGAGGGCTCGGATGTTCCCGATTCTATCCCCGACGATCAGTCGCTGTTCCTTCGCGAGAGGGGCGTCGGGTTGATCGTGGTCACGGGCTGTGCCCACTCCGGCCCCCTTAATATCCTCGCACACGTCGAGGCCCTAACAGGCGAGCCTGTGAAGGCGCTGATAGGAGGCACTCACCTGACTGGAAGGAAGCCAGAGTACACGAAAGCGACGATCGAGGGGCTGAGGAGGCACAGCTTAAGCTTGCTCTCCCCCTGCCACTGCACTGGCTTCAACGCCATGACCGAGCTATCCCGCGCCTTCCCCAAGTCCTTCACGCTCAACTACTCTGGGAATACGATAGAACCGGCGAAGATAATCCGGGAACGAAAATCCCGGCTATGATCCGATGAATTTCTCTATCCTAGCGACGATGCCGAGGAAGGCCTTCGCCGCTGGGCTGTCAGGGTTCTCCGAGACGAAGGGGGTCCCCGAGTCCGAGTTCTGGGCGATCTTGGGCTCAAGAGGGATGGAGCCGAGGAAGGGCACCCCCATCTCGGAGGCCACCCGCTCCGCCACTCCATCGCCGAAGAGGGCGATCCTATCCCCACAGTGGGGGCAGATGAGGTAACTCATGTTCTCGATGACACCCACCACGGGGGCCTTGAGCTGGCGGACGAAGCTGATCGACTTCTCGACGACCTGCCCGCTCACCTCGTTGGGCATCGTCACTATAACGACACCGTCTAATCCGGGCAGGAGCTGGAGGACCGTCAGCGACTCGTCGCCTGTCCCCGGCGGGAGGTCGATGAGGAGGTAGTCGAGGTCACCCCAGTCGACATCCGTGAGCAGCTGCCTTATCGCCGCCATCTTGAGTGGACCGCGCCAGATTACCGGCGAGTCCTGGCTCGGCAGGAGGAAGTCCATCGATGCGACCTTGATCCCGGATGGGGACATCGGGGCGATTATTCCGTTCTCCCCTGCCTCTAGGCGCGCGCCCTTGAGGCCGAGCATCTTCGGCACAGTAGGACCGTGGAGGTCAGCGTCCAGAACGCCGACCCTCTTCCCCTCCCCTGCTAGGGCGGCCGCGAGGTTGACGGTGACGAGGCTCTTCCCCACGCCACCCTTCCCGCTCATGACCGCAACCTTGTACTTGACCCTCTCCATGCGCTCCCTGAGCTGCTTTAGCTCCTCGACCCGCCTGACGAAGGCCTCCGCCTCCTCAGCCTTACGAGCCTCATCAACCGCGTCCATCTTCGGAACCTAGTGAGGGTCAGATCGCAGGGTGTATAAACCCTGCCCCGGCTCGACGATTGAGCAATTAGTATTTTAACCCCCTCGACAGTTCAACTCGGAGTGGTCCCCGTTGATAGAGAGGCTCAGGCGTAGGCTGCGAGGCATCGAGGCGCTCGACGCGTGGGCGGCCGTCGCCATCCTCCTCAGGGAGGAGGAGGACGACTACGAGACGCTCCTCGTCAGGAGGGCGGTCGTCCCCGGTGACCCCTGGTCGGGGGACATGGCCTTCCCCGGGGGGAAGAAGGCGCCGCAGGATAAGACCCTCAGGGATACGGTTGTACGTGAGGTAAGCGAGGAGACTGGGATCGACCTTGACTCTCTCAGGTACATCGGGGCGCTGCCCGTCCTATTCTCATCGATGAAGCCCGAGCGGGACGTTCTCCCCATAATCTACCTCTACGAGGGCAGGCCCGAGATACGGCTCAACTCGGAGCTCACCGCCTACCGCTGGGTCCATCTCAAGGAGCTCAGGGCTAGCAGGACTCCTGCGAAGGTGAAGGGGTGGGAGGGTGAGGTCTTCAAGCTTGGGGACGACATCGTCTGGGGACTAACCTACCGGATGCTGGACAACCTCCTAGCCCTGATCGATGAGGGCTAGCTCAGGACTTTCTTCAGAGCCTTTGCGACGTCAACCGGCTGCTCGCCGATCGACGCACCTGCGCCCCTTAGTGCGTTCATCTTGCTGTCAGCGGTGCCGGTTGAGCCCTGGATTATGGCGCCGGCATGGCCCATCCTCTTCCCCGGGATCGCCGCTCGGCCGGCGATGTAGGCGGCGACGGGTTTTGTGAAGCCGCCTGAGGCTATGAAGTCGGCGGCCTTCTCCTCCGCGTTGCCGCCTATCTCCCCTATGAGGGCCACTGCCTTAGTCTCGGGGTCCTTCTGGAACCACTTGAGGAGCTCTATGTAGTCGAGGCCGACGACGGGGTCGCCCCCGAGGCCGACGCAGGTCGACTCGCCGAGGCCCTGGTTCGTGACGTGTGCGGCTATCTCGTAGAAGAGGGTGCCGCTCCTGCTGATTATACCTACGCTGCCGGCCTTGAAGACCTGGTTGGGCATTATGCCCATCTTGGACTCGCCCGCCTTTATGAGTCCGGGGGTGTTGGGTCCGATGATGGTTGTGCACGTCTGCTTAGCCCTAGCTACCATCTCGATGGTGTCGCGGACGGGTATCCCCTCTGTTATGACCACGACGGGGTCCATCCCCGCCTCTATGGCCTCGAGCGCTGCGTCGAGGGCGCCGGGGGCTGGGACGAATATAATCGAGGCGTCGCAGCCGCTCCGTTCCTTTGCTTCAATAATGGTGTCGTAGACAGGTACCCCCTCGACTTCCTGGCCTCCACGGCCCGGGGTGGTGCCGGCGACGATCTTGGTACCGTACTCCTTCATGCGGGCCGCGTGGAACCTGCCCTGTGTGCCCGTGATGCCCTGCACGACTACCCTCGTATCCCTGTTGATGAGCTTCATGTTTAGATCCCCCTCGCGAGGTTGACGGCCTTCTGCGCCGCCTCCTCCATCGTGTCGTCCGTCTCTATACCTGCCCCGTGGAGGAGCCTCTTTCCCTCCTCCTCGTTCGTGCCCATCATGCGGACGACTATCGGTTTCTTGTCGCCGAGCTTCTTCCGCCCCTCGATTATGCCCTTGGCGGTATCGTCACACCTTGTGATGCCGCCGAGGACGTTGACGAAGAGAGCCTTGACGCGATTATCCTTGAGGATGAACTCGACTGCCTTCCCGATGCGTTCGGGGGTCGCGCCTCCGCCGAGGTCGAGGAAGTTCCCGGCGTGGCCACCGTAGAGCATGACTGTGTCGAGGGTGGCCATAGTGAGGCCGGCGCCGTTGCCGATGATCCCTATGTCGCCGTTTAGCTCAACATAGGTTAGGTCCATCGCTCGGGCCTCCATCTCACGGGGCGTCAGCTCCCCCTCGAAGCTCTCCAGGTACTTCGCCTCGAGCTCCTTGTGCCTGTAGAGGGCGTTGTTGTCCACGTTGAGGCGGGCGTCCGCCGCGATGAACCCCTCCGCCGTCTCGACCAGCGGGTTGATCTCCGTCAGCTCAGCGTCCATCTCGTAGGCGACCCTGTAGAGTCTCTGGATGACGTCGGATAGCTGCTGTAGCTTCTTCCCCGTGTAGTTGAGGCGCTTGGCGACGGCGTTGGCATGGTAGCTCCTCATCCCCCTCAGCGGGTCTACGGGGAACCTCACGATCTTCTCCGGGCTCTTCGCGGCGATGTCCTCTATGTTCATGCCCCCCTCGTTTGAGGCGAGGACCGTGTAGCACTTCGCCGTCCTGTCAACTATGACCCCGAGGTAGACCTCGTGCTCTATGGTGAGCCGCTCCTCGACGAGGACCTTGCGGACTGGGAGGTCCTTGATCCTCATGGCGAGTATCTGCCTGGCCGCCTCCTCCGCCTCGGCGGGCGTGTCAGCTGGCTTTATACCCCCCGCCTTACCCCTGCCGCCGACGCCCACCTGGGCCTTCACGACGACGGGTCTGCCGATCATCATCGAGGCGTCCCTCGCCTCCTCCGGCCTCGCAGCGACGGCGCTCAACCCGAGCGGTATTCCATATCGCCTGAAGACCTCCTTGGCCTCGTACTCCAGGAGCTTCAACGGAATCACCTTGACGTTGGATGTGATCAGGCTGGGAGTAGATAATTATTCTGGGTGGCCGAGAGCGGCGAACTTGGCGTAAAGACTGATATTTTTAGCGTTTTTCGACACTTTCATTGAATTCTTTACACGAGTGCATAAGTAAAATTAATAACTGATGAGAGCGGTTACGGGCGTCTAGGTGTGTCGGAGTTGGCTACGGTCCCAACCCATTACAGTCAGAGAGACTTCGCTGTCGCCTTCGCGTTGGCGCTTCTCGCTCTGCAGTGTCAGAAGGGCCCTAGGTTCTCCGTCTGGAAGTGATGAATGAAAGAATGGAATCGATCCTTGTTACTCCCGGTATCACCCTCTTCGAGCAAGTGGGTCTGATCGCTGTCGTTCTCACCGGAGTCGCGGCGCTGTTCTACGCCTGGTTCTTGGCTCGCAGGGTCCTCAAGGAGGATCCCGGGACTCCCAAGATGCAGGAGGTCTCCGGCGCCATCAGGGAGGGGGCGATAGCCTATCTCAACAAGCAGATGTCCGTCGTCATACCGATCGCCATCATCTTGGCGTTCGCCATGTTCCTGACGGCATTCTTCGCGAGCTCGCCGCTGGAGATCTCCGTCGGGCGAGGCATCGCGTTGCTCTTCGGTGCTGCCTGCTCCCTAGCCATAGGGCAGATCGGCTTGAGGTACATCGGCACACGTGCCAACGTACGTGTCGCCCAGAAGGCCCGTGCGGGCTCCTTTAAGGAGGCTCTCAAGGTGGCTTACCACGCTGGGACCATCGCTGGCATGCTGGCTGATGGGCTCGGGCTGCTCGGCGGCACGACCATCCTTCTCCTCTACGGGACACACGCCCCCGAGGTACTCCTCGGCTTCGGCTTCGGTGGAACCATCCTCGCCATGTTCATGCGTGTCGGTGGTGGCATCTACACAAAGGCCGCTGACGTCGGCGCCGACCTAGTAGGAAAGGTCGAGCAGGGCATCCCAGAGGACGACCCGCGTAATGCGGCGACGATTGCCGACCTCGTGGGCGACAACGTCGGGGACTTCAGCGGGATGGCGGAGGACGTCTTCGAGTCATACGAGGTCACAATCGTATCCGCCATGATCCTCGGCCTCGCCGTCATGCAGGTCGACCCGTCACACAGCCTGAAGTGGATAGTCTTCCCGATGCTTGTCAGAGCAATAGGCGTCTTCAGCTCAATAATCGGAACCTACACGGTCGCGCTCTGGCCGGTGAAGGAGGACGCCTTCCGCGCCATGGACATCAGCTACGACCTATCATCCGTGATCTCAATAACGGCCTTCTTCCTGCTCTCCTGGTTCTACGCTCAGGACCTCAGGCTCTTCGCCGCGACGGCGACGGGTATACTGCTCGCCATCGCCTTCAACAAGTACACGGGCGCCTTCACCGAGCGAGGCTCGGGCGCAGTTAACGACATAGTAAATTCAGCGAAGTCCGGGCCCGCCCTCGTCATCCTGAGCGGACTCGCGTTGGGCTACGAGAGCACGGTCTGGGCACTACTCATCATCGTGGTGTCGATAATCCTCTCTATCTCCATCTACTCCTTCACCTTCCCTGCCGCAATGATAACTACGACGATGATAATCGTCGTCGTCGCCGCGCTCGCCATCGGCTACTTACTCGCCAAGCGCTCAAAGAAGGTCGAGCTGGGCGTCTTCGGTGCCGTTGCGGTAATCGTATTCGGCATCATCTTCACCAGCTTCAAGGTACCTGACACCAGCGCGGTGCTCTTCATCACCTACTCCATCGCCCTGAGCGGTATCGGCATGCTAAGCCACACAGGCAACAACCTTGCCATGGACGCCTTCGGCCCAATCTCCGACAACGCGGGCGGAATCGCCGAAATGTGCAAGGAGGACTTTGACAGCGAGGAGGGGAAGAGAACCCTAGACGAGTTGGACGCGACGGGGAACACGACTAAGGCGATCACCAAGGGCATCGCCATCGCCTCCGCAGTCATCGCGGCCGTCAGCCTATTCAGCTCATATATCGAGACGCTCCAGGGATCTGGAGCCACGCGGATAGTCCTCGACCTGGCAGACCCGCGTGTATTCATAGGCATCCTGATCGGAGGGGCGCTTCCCTTCCTGTTCAGCTCCGTGTTGTTGCGCGCGGTCCAGAGGGCCGCCTCCCTCATCGTCGATGAGGTGCGCAAGCAGTTCCACATCCCCGGCGTCATGGAGGGCAAGGTCAAGCCCAACTACGGCGCCGTCGTGACGATCTGCACTCAGGCAGCGCAGAGCGAACTCATCAGCGTCGCACTGCTCGCTGTCTTGATGCCAATCGTCGTGGGTCTGCTGATCGGCGACCTCGCACTAGGCGGTTTCCTCGCCGGGATAATCGTCAGCGGTCAGCTGCTGGCGGTCTTCATGGCGAATGCTGGAGGAGCCTGGGACAACGCTAAGAAGCAGATCGAGGGGGAGCCCAGCGATATAGCGAAAAACACTGGTAAGCGCTCCGAGAGGCATAAAGCGACCGTTATCGGCGACACGGTCGGCGACCCGTTGAAGGACACTGCGGGACCCGCC
Source organism: Candidatus Bathyarchaeota archaeon (assembly GCA_963769425.1). GTDB lineage: Archaea > Thermoproteota > Bathyarchaeia > TCS64 > TCS64 > UBA8941. Next base: position 845,087 of record CAVYLP010000006.1, read on the forward strand.
CTCAACCCGATGATCAAGGTCGTGAACCTCGTCTCGCTCCTCATTGCCCCGCTGCTGCTCGTCGTCTCACATGGGAACGCGACCATGCAGTTGCTAGGCTACGGTATAGGCGGTGTCTTCCTCCTAGTGATAGCCTTCGCGGTTTTCAGGAGCAAGAGAGCGAACCCATATCAGCAGTAGGAGATGCTAAAGGCGGGAAACCGCCTCTGGCCATTTTAATTCAATTTGATGGACAAGGATAGGTGATTCCATCTTAACTAAAATTTTCGTTTAAGCCGACAACCTGAGACGAATCAACGTTAAATCCGGATCCGACCCACCTATCAACTATGTCCAAGGAATCGATCAAGAAGAGGGTCCTCGACGCGATAGACGCGCGCGCCGATGAGATAATCGAGGTCGGCGAGACTATCTGGGGGAAGCCGGAGCTCGGCTTCAAAGAATGGAAGACGGCCGAGCTCGCGGAGAGGAAGTACGGCGAGTTGGGGTGGATCTATGAGTCGAAGATTGGGATCACAGGCTCGAAGGCATACCTGAAAAAGGGTGGGAGGGGCCCCGTCATAGGTGTGATCGGCGAGCTGGACGCAATACGCGTCCCCGACCACCCGGAGTGCGACCCCATCACGGGCGCGGCCCACAGCTGCGGCCACAACGCGCAGATGGCCGCGATGCTCGGCGCAGGCTTCGGCCTCAACGATGTGATGGGTGAGCTCGACGGGAACGTCGCACTCCTAGCCGTCCCCGCGGAGGAGTACTTAGAGATCGACTACCGGAACAGCCTCAGGGAGAAGGGGAAGCTAGAGTTCTTCGGTGGGAAGCAGGAGTTCATACGCGTCGGGGCCATGAATGACATCGCCATAAGCCTCGGCAGCCACACCGACAGCGAGATCATCGAGAAGCTGAGCGTCGGGGGCAGCAACAACGGCTTCGTGGGGAAGATGGTCCACTACATAGGGCTTGAGGCACACGCCGGTGGGAGCCCCCACAAGGGGATAAACGCCCTCAATGCGGCGATGCTCGGCCTCATGGGTATACACGCCCAGCGCGAGACCTTCAGGGACGAGGACAACATCAGGGTCCACCCAATAATCACGAAGGGGGGCGAGATCGTGAACAACGTCCCCGCAGACGTGCGGATGGAGAGCTACGTCAGGGGAAAGACCGTCGAAGCCATCAAGGACGCCAACGTGAAGGTGAACAGGGCCCTGAAGGCGGGGGCGATGGCGGTTGGCGCAGAGTGCGAGATCGACGACCACCCCGGCTACATGCCCTACATAAAGGACGCCACCCTCGACGCGGTCCTCAAGGCGAACGCTGCTTCACTCGTCGGGGACGAGCAGATCAAGGTGAAGGGCCACTCAACCGGCTCCACTGACCTCGGCGACGTGAGCTGCATAATGCCGACGACGAGCATAGGCATGGGCGGATGCACAGGCAGGGGGCATGGACGCGACTACAAGATAGTCGACAAGCAGGTCGCCTATGTCCTCCCCGCAAAGGTGATGGCTCTCACGTGCGTGGACCTCCTATACGATAAGGCGAAGCTCGCGAAGGAGATCACTAAGGGCTTCAAGCCGACCATCCCGCCGGAGGACTACACGGGCTTCATGCAGAGGCTCGTCGCCTAAACCATTTATCCTCCCCTTTCCCCCCTCCACCAGGGAGCTTGCTTCGACTTGATGGAGTTCAGGGAGATAGCTAAGGGGGTCAGCATTCCCATCCTCGGCCTAGGAACCTGGGGCATGGGTGGTAGAGAGACCCCGGACAAGGCGAGGGACAGCGACACTGTGACCGCCATCCGGATGGCGGTGGAGCTGGGGCTGACCCACATCGACACCGCTGAGTACTACGGCGCGGGCCACGCCGAGGAGCTCGTCGGCGAGGCCATCGACGGGATGGACCGTGAGAAGCTCTTCATAACCTCCAAGGTTTGGCACAACCACCTCCACAGGGACGACCTTCTCCGATCGATGAGGGCGAGCCTCGAGCGCCTCGGCACCGACTACGTCGACCTCTACCTCGTCCACTGGCCGAACCCCGATGTCCCCCTCAAGGTGACTATGGGGGCGATGGAGGAGTGCCTCCGTGAGGGGCATACCCGCTTCATAGGTGTCAGTAACTTCAGTGCCCAGCTCATGGAGGAGGCCCAGAGACACCTCGGCGAGGCGAAGCTCGTCGCCAACCAGGTCCAGTACAGCCTCCTCGACCAGAAGCCCCGAATGGAGCTTCTACCCACGTGCCGCAAGATGGGGGTTAGCCTCATCGCCTACAGGCCGCTTGAGAGGGGGGCCATACTCCAGACCCCAAACCCGGTCATGGACGAGATAGCTGAGGCACACGGCAAGACCCGGGTGCAGGTCGCCCTCAACTGGCTGATAGCACAGGAGAACGTCTTCACCATCCCCAAGTCGACAAACCCCATACACATAATGGAGTTCATGGGCGCACTTGGCTGGCGTCTCACCACCGAGGAGTGGAGCCGCCTCGCCGATGCATACAGGTGAGGCGTCGACGGGAATCCCTGCCGACGCGGCGGGCGTCACCGGGTGGCTCATAGAGAGGGGGGCGGGCCTCGGATTTCACGCCGAGGGAAACCTCGTGAGCAGGGAGGACGGGGCAGTCGCCGACGTAGCCTACTCCCTCAACCATGGTCAGAAGCCGGTTCTCACCTTCACCGTCGAGGACTCTGACCCTGTGAGGCTCATCATGGGCGCCTTCCAGTGGACGGGCTCCTCCACCGAGCCCAAGTCGTGGATGCACATCTGCGTCTTCCTCGGCGACGCCTTGGTTATCCCCTCGATCCCGAGTACGGCTAAACAATACGATACCAAGAGCCTAGTTCGCCTACCTCACGACATAGATGAGGTCGCAGCGCATATGGTCAGGCTTCTGTCCCACTACTCCGCCCCCGAGACCACAGATACGGGGGAGGGGGTCAGAAGATTGACCGCGGCCACCGCCGATTGGCCCAAAGGCAGAGGAAACACTCGCCTAAGTTACAAGGCCTCGACCAACTTAACGGGCGACGGGTTTGGCCTATTCTCCGCGGAGGACGCTGAGGATGGTGAGGCTGGAACAATTCTACGGCCGAGCCGCAAGGTTGTCCCCCTTGATTTCGTAGGTGGCGGCGTGTCCTTCGAGGGCGCGCTAATGAGGCTCGTAGAAGCTAAACCCGCTCAGCTTCTCCTCTCATCGGAGCACAGGAACTACCCGTTCATCCTCCATCTTACCTCGCCTGAGGGCGGCGGCGAATCAACGCTCGACCTCTGGTTCGACGTGGAGAAGTCGAACATCCCACAGGCTCTGGAGTTCTGGTCGCTCGTCGAGGCCGTTGAGTCCTCCAAGGCCCTGACCATCGCGGGGCCCTCGGGCGAGTTGGCGGCGCTGACCTCGATTAGAACGGCTCCTCATCCAGGACCCTCTTCGGCTTGAAGTGCCACTCGAAGAGGCTCGCAGCGAGGAAGAGGGAGATGCTGCTGAGGAGGAAAGTCACTGAGTAACTGAAGAAGAAGCTGATGTTCCCGCTCAGGAAGCTCCCGAGGAACATTGCTATGCTGCCCATCGCGCTATAGACGCCGAGGGTCTGACCCTGCCCCTCCTTCGGCAGAAACCTGTAGAGGAGGGCGTTCATCCCGATCGTGATGTTCGTGTAGGCCATGCCAATGAGGAGGTAGAGGAGGAGGGTCACGTAGAGCACGTCGTGGCCGACGAAGTAGAGGCTGCAGATCGCGGCGAAGAGGAAGGCCATTCCGCGGAGGGAGAGGAACTCAATCATCAACCCCGGGTTGCCCTCCTTGCTGAAGCCGCTGAGCCTCTGTGAGCTGGCAAGGCCGTTTATGCAGGTCATGAAGATGCTTAGGCCCGTGATCTCGAGGTTGGTCAGTGCGTTTGACTTGAGGAAGGGCGTGTAGCTTGTGAAGAATAGGTTGGCGCCTAGGAAGAAGAGGGCGTTCGTCGCCATGATGATCGGGATGTCCCTCCTGACGGTGCTCCGAGCGTCCCGCACGATGCCCTTCAGGTCGTCCATCTTCGGCGTCTTCAGGAGAAGCACTGGGAGGTGGGCGAGCCGCGTCATCAATGCCTCGGGGTTGAGGGCGATCGCCTGCCTCTCCGTCACGGCCTTGACCTCCTTCACTGTTATCAACGAGAGCACGATGAGCGTCGAGCTGAAAAATATGGGGAGCAGGGCCATGGCAGTCAGCGGCAGGGCGGTTAGTACTACGAAGCCGAGCGCGTTTCCCGTCAGGCTCCCGTAGATCATGTACTTGAAGCTCAGGGCGCTACCCTCACTCAGGTTCTCCTTCGCGACGGTGTCCATCAGGAGGAGGCTGAAGACTGTGGGGCTGAAGCTGCTGAAGAAGCTGTAGATGGCGTAGAAGCCGATGATGAAGTTGACATCCCCAGTCATTGCTATGAGGCTGAGGGTCATCAGCTGCCCCACGGCACTCAGGATGAGTATCGGCCTCCTCTTGCCGAGGTAGTCGGCTATCCTCCCGCCGATGAAGGCGGAGGGTATGAGGGAGATGTTGTAGGCCGAGCTGGCGAGCCCGACTGCGATTACGCTCCCACCGAGGTCGAGTATGCGCAGCGTGACGTATGTGCCGATGCAGCTCTGTATCGCGTAGAAGGGGATGATGGCGTAGAGCCAGCGGGGCTTCACGAACTTCTCCGCCAAGTTTTAATCTACCACGACTCAGATACCTGCGTTAATCTCCTAGGATTAATAAGGGTTGATGGCTTACGAGGCGCTCGAGCTTCTCATGGTGGCTCCTCCCGATCGTGACGGGCGTCGTCGCGGGGATAGCGGCCTCGGGGATAAACGGTCTCATCTTCTACGCCTGGGAGATGTTCTACAAGGACGCGCTGAAGACACCCACGCTCTTCTTCGTCTTCCCCTTCACAGGCCTCGTCCTCAGCTACTTCCTCGTCCACCTCCTCGCGTGGTACAGGACGCCTAAGAGCAGCTTCCACATGATACTGGAGGTCTTCCACCTGACGCCGAGCGGCATGATGCCGCGTGAGGCGATAGTGAAGACGGCGTCGGGTGTCGCCACCTCGATCTTCGGAGGCTCCGCTGGCCCCGAGGGCCCCTCCACGGTCATCTCGGGTGGCTTCTCGAGCTGGCTGAACAAGGTACTCCGCCTCCGGATGGACTCGGGGAAGGCGCTCATGATCGGAGTCGCCGCGGGCTTCTCCGCCGCCTTCAAGACGCCCCTCACGGGGCTCCTCTTCGCCCTCGAGCTCCCATATAGAAGGGACCTTGAGAAGGAGTCCTTCATCGAGGCAGCTATTGCCAGCTCGACGGCGTACTTGGTCTCGGTAGCAGTTGGGGCACCCAGTCTAGTCCCAAACATACAGCTCGACGTTCCGGTTTTGCCGATCGTCTGGCTTCCCATCGCGATGGGCTTCGGTCTCGCCACGGGTGGGATCGTCTTCGTCTTCACAAGCGTATACGCGGGCTGCGAGAGGCTCGCCAAGCAGATCATACTCAAGGGGGGGTACCCGCTGATGCTTCTGATCGGTGGCTTCGTCCTCGGCGCGATCGGGTACTTCGCGCCAGAGGCAGTTGGTCCCGGTTTCCAGATGGTCCCGCTCCTCACCGGTGGCTCGCTGATGGCGCTTGGCGTGGTTCTCCTGCTGAGGACTGTAGCCACGGGTGTGACGATGAACTTCGGTGGGACCGGAGGGCTCTTTTTACCCACCCTGCTGCTCGGCGGAGCCTGGGGCGCGATCGTCGGCACGGCTCTGCTCCCCGCGATGACACCGGTCTTCATACTCATGGGCATGGCGGCCTTCTCCGCCGGTGTCCACAAGATGATGCTCACCCCGATAATCTTCATCGCTGAGGTCTTCGGAGCCCACACCATCATACCCATCATACTCGCCACCGTCGTCTGCTTCTTCGTCTCAGGCGCCTACAGCTTCTACCCCATCCAGCCTGCCAACAAGGTCAGCCATGAGGAGCTCGCGCTAGAGAGGTTCTACTACAAGGTGATGAGGAGCAGGCCGAAGGAGCTGGAGAAGCTCACGGCGAGGGACATCAGCACAAAGAACCCCCTAAGGCTCGCCGCGAGCATAAGCGTCAGGGAAGCAATGGAGGCCTTCGGGAAGACGAGCTTCCGCCTCATGCCCGTCGTCGACAGGGAGGAGCACGTAATTGGCTACGTCACCCTTGAAGACCTCGCCTTCCTCTCAAAGACACTGCTCGACACGCCGCTGAGCACGGTTGAGTTACAGGCCCCCATGGTCTTCCGCGAGGAGGAGCACGTTATGAAGGTCATCGAGGAGATGATCGAGAGGGAGGAGGACCACTGCTTCGTCGTCGATGGGGCAGGTAAGCTCACGGGCATCATCTCGACGATAGATGTGACGCGCCTGCTGATGCGCTACTACACTCAGGTCTAGGCTAAACCCTCCAATATTATATAGCCGGCGCGGCGGATGGTGAAGAGTAACCCGCCTTGGACCTCAGCGCCGTCCCCCCGATGCTCTTCATAGTATCCGGGATAGTCACCATCACAGGCATCAACGTCACCAACAGGTTCGCCATCGGATTTATCAAGACCCGCTGGGGCGTAATCGCCGCGAACTACTGCACGGCCCTCGCACTCAGCGCTGGGATGTTCCTCATAAATGGCCTCCCCCCAGCCTCGGCCCTCACCCTCGGCCTCGGCTTCGTCACCGGCTTCCTCTACATCGGCGGCATGTACCTCGGCATGACAACCATCGGCAGACGCGGGGCGTCGATAGCCGTCTCCGCCAATCAGCTATCCGTCCTCATCCCCGTCAGCCTATCAGTCCTCGTCTTCGGCGAGAGCCTGAGGACAAATCAGTTAATCGGCGTCGCCGTGGCGCTCATCTCCCTTCCCCTCCTCGCTGCCAAGATAGGCGGGGGCCTGAACGGGTCACTTGACAGGGAGACCCTTGTCCTCATAATCACCCAGCTCTTCGTGCAGGGATTCGCACAGTTCTCCTCCAAGGTACTCGTCGCGTCAGGCCTCGGCCCGGAGAGGGACGCCTTCTTCCTCGCCGTCTTCACCTCCGCGACACTCGTCACCGTCCCCGTCGCCCTAAGGCACCGCGCCGAGATAGCTAGGAAGGACTACGCCTACGGGGGCGTCGTCGGTGCCTGCAACATCGGCGGTAACCTCTCCATCCTGCTTGCCTTGGCAGCCCTCCCCGGCGCGATAGTGTTCCCCCTAGTCAATTCAGGAGGCCTCCTGCTCGTCACAATAATCGCCTGGCTCCTCTTCAAGGAGCGAATAAACAGGGTAAACGCCCTCGGCATCGCCTTGACCCTCGCAGCGGTCCTTCTCATCAACATCTAGCACATACGTAGCGGTGGGCTCTCAGTCTATCCCTTAACCTTCCCCTCTGGCCTGATCCTCATCGCTGACCAGTCGCCATCCATCGAGACGAGTGCAACCGGCCTGTATCCCGTTGGCTTGATCAGCTCCCAGATTATGTCCCTGTTAAGGTCGGTCTTGATCGATGAACCGCCCTTCGGATACGCGAGCCAGAGAAGGCTGTCCTCCTCGATCCCCCTGATCGTCTCAGCGAATAACCGGTCCAGCTCAGACATGTTCCTGATGAACAGGATGGTAAACTGGGCTTTTGGTGCCTTCAGAGACTTTGAGAAGCCTAGACCGCTGAAGACTTCCTCATACTCCCTCGGTGCATTCAGCACCACCGCCCTAAGATCGGCACTGTACCTCAGCTTCTTTAGAAGGCTCTCGGTATCCATCGATGAAAAAACGATGCTGGGCTTAATGAAGGCGACTCTTTACCCCGCGCGCGCAGAGTTTAGCATTTTTGAGATTGCTGCACTCCAATTTTTATTTACTAGAGCGCTCAGTTACTAGTGATTGATTATGGATACTAATTCATTGATCACTTTAATCCTCGTATTGGTGGTAGCCCTGATTCTAGTGTACGCGGTATACTACGTCTCAAAGGCTCGAAAAAGGAAGCCAGCCGCAACTGTAGTCTCCGAGCCGAAGCCGCAGAGCACCCCAGTCGAGCCGCCGAAGGTCGAAACTAGTGATGCCCGTCGAAAAACCCGCGCCACCACCTCCTCCGGTCGAGGCACCGAAGCCCGAACCCGTTCAAGTGGTCGCACCCAAGACACAGAGTGCGGTTATCGAAGCTCCTAAGGCAGAGACGAAGCCAGAGGCGGAGCCAGAGCCCAAACCGGCTGGTCAAGTCGTGGAGAAAAAGGAACGCGGCTTCAGTGTCATTAGCATAGAGGGAATAGGCAAGGTATACGCGGAGAAGCTCCATACCGTAAACATCTATCACACCTCTGATCTTCTGAGGATCGGCGCGACGCCACAGGGGAGGCGTGACCTCGCCGAGAAGACCGGCATCTCGCATGAGCTCATCCTTGAGTGGGTGAACCTCGCAGACCTCTTCAGGATCAAGGGGATCGGCGAGGAATACTCCGACCTGCTAGAGGAGGCGGGCGTCGACACGGTTGTGGAGCTATCCCACAGGAACGCTGCGAATCTTCACACCAAGATGCTGGAGGTGAACGAGGCGAAGAAGCTCGTCAAGCGGCAGCCCTCCCTGGCGAGTGTCGAGGCTTGGGTGAAAGAGGCAAAGACCCTTCCCCGAGTGATAGAGTACTGACTTTTTTCCTGCGCGCTGCCTTGTCCCTAAATTGACAATAGATGGTCTAAAATGGTCCTAAACACCATTAAGCCAAATAAGGCACCAAATGCACCCTTTCGACATCGAGATCCTGTTCCAACACACTCAGCTATATAATAGCGTCGTCATCGGGGACACGTCGCCGGAACCATCTGAAACGCGTCGAAAACCGTTGAATATCGATTGAAAACCGTTGCATTCCGTGTGCCTTCAACATCCATTGAAGGGCGTGGATCGCGGTTCATTGAACGATGTGAATAGAGGCGGGTTGAGTGGACGCCATTCAATCGAAGGCGTAACCCAGTCTAGATGTATTCAGTCATCGGTGTGAAGGGTGTCCCGTGGAAACACCTTATTAGTGGTTACCACTTACAGGGAAACATCGTTGCAAGCGGGTTGACGAAGGCGAGTAAGACATTCAAGAGATCCTCTCAGCCGGTGATGGGGGTTATGACGATTTAAAACCGGTATTAATCAATAAAGGGACAAGACAGCGCGTGTCGAGGTGTGCGTAGCTGATCAGGATAGCCTCCACGCTTGACTTTGGCCATTGTGTGTGGTCGATGTCTGATGTGATTAGGTCTCCGCGGTAAACGTTGATCTTGGGGATCATGTCGAGGTTGATGAGGTCGTAGATGCCCATGTTGATGCGCTCATTGAGAAAATCCTGATAGTACTCAATGTACTTGGCAAAGTTCATCCAGAGTCGAGGAGGATACTCTGGCTTTTCTTATCTCTCTCTGGGACATCCCCCTGACCCAGTCGTGGTAAATTTCTCTATGGCGCGCGCAGGAGGGTCAAAAATAGTAGGCAATATTATAGACTCTTTAGTCAATAAAAAACAGCTGATTTTAGAGCACGACTTTGGTGAGGGGGGAGGGATTCGAACTCTCGAAAATATTGAATCAGAGTTGTATTTTTATTTCAACATGTAGACCTGAAAAATAATTATTAGAATTGGTGCGGAGGATGGGATTCGAACCCATGAACCCCTTCGGGATAGGAGCCTCAGTCCTACGCCTTTGGCCTAGCTGGGCGACCTCCGCCCACCACTGTTAGCCGACATCGCCCATTTATAGGTTTGCCGACGCGCGGGATGGGGCCTCTGCTGGGAGTCGAACCCAGGTCAAGGGATCCACAGTCCCATATGCTACCGTTACACCACAGAGGCCGCGCGGAAAAAGGGATACAGGGGATACATTAAAAGGGTTTCGCGGAAAAGCGACAGTAACAACTTGTGAGTACCGGACGCCCCCATCCACGGTGAGTTCCGCTTATAAACCAACCAACCCACTCCAAACTAAAAGGGGGCAAACGAGACGGCGACCAAGAGACACGGCGGCCTCACCGATTGGCTCAGGTCCGAGTTCGGATTCATAGCGGGCAACTTCCTCATCATGGTCACCAGCTGGCTCGTCCTCGACTTCGCCAGCGAGCTGCCCGCCACCTACTACCCCCTCTACATCCAGGCACTCGGCGGCACGGCCGCGAGCATCGGCCTCATCGGCGCCATCGAGGGCATCAGCAGGGGCATCGTTCAGATACCCGGAGGCTACCTCGCCGATAAGTACGGGCGCAAGTGGCTCATCGCCTCAATGACCTTCGTCGCCGCCTTCAGCCGGCTCCTCTACGTCTTCGCCCCAACATGGGAGTGGATAGCCGTCGGCGCACTACTAGCGGGGGTCACCAACATCTACGGCCCCGCGCTCATGGCGATAGTCGCAGACTCTGTGCCGAAGGAGAAGCGGGGGATGGCCTTCAGCATAATCAACTTGATCAACAGCGTCTCCACGACCCCCGCCCCCCTCCTGGCCGGCCTCCTCTACCTGAGGATGGGCCTCGTGCCTAGCATGAGGCTCGGCTACGGTGTAGCCTTCGCCGGCTTCCTGATCGCCGCCCTGATGAGGACGAGGCTCAAGGAGACCGTCGAGAAGCCCGAGAAGTTCAGCGCGGGGGACGTCGTGGCAACGATACTGGGCTCGATGCGTGAGAGCTTCAGCGTATGGCACCTCGTTCCCCGCTCCGCCCTCGTCTTCTTCATCGCCAATTTCGCTGCCAGCTTCGCCATCGGCCTCTTCCAGCCCGTCATAACCCTCTACGTCGTCGACGACCTCAGGATCGACCCGGTCACCCTCTCCTACATCATGACGGCGATGTTCGTCGCCATGATCATGGTCGCCATACCCAGCGGGAAGCTCATAGACAGGATTGGTCGAAAGAAGCCCCTCATAATAGCGGGGATAGCCTCGATAGCTTGGGTCCCGCTACTCGTCTGGGGGGACTTCACGCGGCTGATCCTCGCGATGACACTCGCTGGGCTCCTAATAGTCCTCTTCAACTCCGCGGGGAACACGCTCTTCGCGGACCTCATACCAAAGGAGCACCGGGGTAAGGCGAATGGCGCCCTGTTCTTCTTCGGGGCGATAGCGATGTCCGCCGGGATGATGGTAGGCGGCTGGCTCTATGACAACGTCAACCACCAGCTCCCCTTCTGGGGGGAGGCCGCCATAATGGCTGTCTCCACCCTAATCCTCGTGCTCTTCATCAAGGAACCAGAGAAAGTCGAGGACTAAACTAGACCCTTTCCCTGCAGGTAGTCGGGCAGCTCCCTGACGCTGGGGAGGATGGCGTCTGGCTTTGCCGCTTCTATCTTCTCTCTCCTCTGCGTGCCGGTGAGGACCGCCACCGTGTGAGCCTTCGCGTTGTGCCCCTCCTCTATTCCTATAGCAGTGTCGTCGACCTTGACGACCTCCGCCGGGTCCCTGATGTGGCAGTGGCGCATGGTTCGCCTAATCATGGCGGGGCTCGGCCTCTCCTCGTCCACGATCTCGCTGCACGTCCAGTAGTCGATGAGGCCCGACTCCACCCATCCTAGGTGCTTGACGATGTCGTGGGTGACGACGGCGGGGAAGCCGCTCTCAACACCGACCGCGACGTCGTGCTCCCTGAGCCATCTGAAGGTGTCCGATGTGCCCTGGATCTCCTTCACCCTCCCAATATTGGCCTGGAGCATCTCGACGAAGTCCTTGTAGATGGCCGGCGCCTCGTCCCCACCGAGCATGTTTATGACCTCCCTCTTGTCGCGACCACGCATGTCGTTCAGGGTCTCCATTGGGACCTCCACACCGTGGCGCCGGAAGGCGTCGTCGTAGCTGCGCAGGACGAGTGGCATACCGTCGATCACGTCGTCGACAGTTGTACCAGCCATGTCGAAGACTGCTAAGCGAATCCTCGCCACTATCACCACTCGTCCACGGAGACTATCTCACTAATCTCCTTACGCTTCCCCGGAAACGTCCACTTCGGGTCCTTTGGGTAACCGAGCGGGGTCACGGCTGTGACATTCCATCCCGGCGGGATCTCCAGGAGTTCCTTGATAGAATCGTTGTCGAACAGGCCGATCCAGCAGGTGCCGAGTCCCTCCTCACGTGCAGCGAGGATGAGGTGGGTGAGGCCAATCGCTGAGTCGATCAGGAAGCTCATCTCACCCATGTAGCCGCCGCGGTCGTACTTTATGTCGCTTCCGCAGGCGACGACGATTATGGGTGCATCCGCGATCCAGGGTTGGCCACCGCTTAATGTGGCAATCTTCTTCTTCAGCTCAGGGTTTTTGATGAGGACGTACTTCCAGGGCTGCCTGTTGCTTCCCTGAGGGGGCGACCCTCGCCGCCTCGAGGACCCTGCTGAGAACATCCTCGGGTATTTCTGTTGACTTGTAGCTGCGGATGCTACGCCTCGTTTTGATGACGTCGTAGAATTCCATCGTTATCGTTTGTCTTTGGTGTGTTGCGAAATTTAAATAGGTTGCACGCCGATGGGTATTTCTTCGAAGCGTCATGGCATGTTTTATCTATAGGCAGCGTGCATCTCGTCCCGATTTATATGCAGACAGTAAACCTCGCCGGCTTGAAGGTTAGCCGGCTCTGCTTCGGGACCGAGCCCTTCAACTTCAAGAAGGGACCCGACGACGACATGACGCAGGGTGACAAGACTCCCGCTCAGGGTGGTGAGATTCTGGCGGAGGCGTCGAGGCTCGGCGTCTACATGTGGGACACCTCGGACGACTACGGGACGCACCCGCACGTCAGGGAGGGGCTGAAGCTGGTGAAGAGGAGCAGCGTCGTGGTCTCGGACAAGTCGAACGCAGCCACCTACGAGCAGGGCGTTCAGGCCGTCGAATTCGCCCGCAAGGATCTCGGCACCGAGTACATCGACATCATGTTCCTCCACATAGTGCCACCGAGGCCCATCGAGAGGAAAGACGCGAACGATCGCCCCTACATTAGCCAAGACCTGAAGGGACGGAAGGGTACCCTTGAGGCGTACATGGAGGCGAGGGACTCCGGCCTCATCAAGAAGATAGCACTCTCTACGCATAGCACCGACACCCTCCGCCAGGTCCTCGACGAACCAGAGATCGACATCGTCTGCGCACCCCTCAACATGCGTGGCACGTACGTCGACGACGGCACTCAGCAGGAGCGCCTCGATGCGCTAAAGGCGCTACACGATGCGGGGAAGGGTGTCTACGTTATCAAGATACTCGCGGCTGGCAGATACAGGGCGGAGGGGGATGATTGCATCAGGTACGCGCTCGGCTTCCACGACTTCATCGACGCTTGGAATATTGGCATGTACGACGTCGCGGACGTGAAGCATAACATCGCTCTTTTCGCCGGCACGCTCGGGTAGTCGGAACCCCCTGTTTTTTTATCCCGACAGGCGCTTCTCTCCATCAGCCGGTCGTGTAGACGTGCCTTCGCTCAGCAAATACCTCGCCCTAGAGGGGAACATACGGGTCCTCGCGCTCCAGACCCTTATCTCCCAGCTGGGCTTCGGGATGCTGATCGTCGTCTGGCAACCCTACATGCTATCCGTGGGGCTGACGGTCGTCGACCTCGGGATTATCCAGAGCCTGATCAACTTCAGCACGGCTGCGGGGCTCTTTATCTGGGGCCCCCTCTCGGATATGTTTGGGAGGAAGCGGGTCATGCTCCTCGGCCACGCGTCGAGGGTCGCCGCCGTCCTCGCCCTCATCGTCTCCGGTAACCCCGTCTTCCTCTACGTCTTCGCCTTCTTTATCGGTTTCAGCACGCTATGGTACCAAATGAACCCGGCCCGGACGGCGCTCATGGCCGAATCCGTGTCGAGCGAGAGAAGGGCGACCGCGTATGGCACACTGATGGCCATCAATCAGGGGACGAACATGGTCATGGCCTCTGTCGGTGGCTACCTCGCCATAGTCACGGGTTACTGGTGGATATTCGCCATCACGATAGTGGGTGAGATCATCGGCATCGTCATAATGGCCCTCTTCGTGAAGGAGACCCACAACGTCGGAGGCACTAACGGCAGGGATGTCGGGAACAGGATAATCGCAAACCTGAGGCCCGAGAGGGAACTAATGCCAATCTACCTGATGATGGTGGTGATGGGCATCGGCTACGGAGTAGGCTACTCACTATTCTACGGCGCACTCACGGACACCTACAAATTCACGACGCTGGAGCTGGGCTTGATGTCGACTGCGTCTGCTCTCGCTTGGGCGTTGGGGTCGATTCCCACTGGGAAGCTCTCGGAGCGGATGGGCGCGCGGGTCGGTGTCATGCTCTCCACCGCGTCGGCGCTAATCACAGTCGTCGGCTTCATCCTCTTCAGGAGCTTCGCCGCGTTCCTACTCTTCAGCGTCTTCAACGGCCTCGACCCGTGCTTCTGGATACCGAACTGGACAAGCATCATCGCGGAGGGGACTCCCGCCAAGATACGCTCCTCAATCTTCGGGAAGCTGGACGCCTACAACCGGTTCGCGAGTATACCCGCCCCGTTCATTGGCGGCCTCATCTACGCCGGTTACGGCTTCACGGCGCCTCTCCTCATCCACCTAGTCTGTCTGCTGATCTGGGGATACATGTTGGTCAGGATCACGGCGAAGCCAAAGGCCTCTACTTGACGCCTACAACCCTACGAATATCGTCCTGTATCTCGGGGATCGACCTGTTCCCGTTTACTATTATCCACTTGCCGTCTGAGACGAGGTCCAGCGCCTTATCCGAAGTTTCGCTGAGTTCGTCGATGGTCTCGAAGCGCTCCGTCTTTACCCTATTGTCGACTACGCGGCGGAACGCCTCGTCGGGGGATACGTTCAGGTAGATGAGGCTACCCTTCGTGGGTACTATCTTGGCGAAGAATTTGTAGGCGAGCTTGTGAGCGGGGGCTGGGAGGTACGCGGTGCCCATGAGGTATCGGACGAAGATGACGTAGTCCACCCTCCTCCAGTGGTAGAGGGTTATGCTCCTGATCACGTCGGCGAGGTAGAATAGACTCGCAGCGATGTGCGCCTTCTTTCCCTCGATGAAGAGGTACTCGCGCCCCTTGACTCCGAAGAAGTTGTCCTCGCTAGGGTGGCTCCTGAGGACGTAGGTCTTCCCAAGTCCCCTCAGGTGCTCGGCGAGCATCTCCGCCTGAGTGCTCTTCCCAGAGGCGTCGAGTCCATCGATTACCACTAACATGGACATCAGACGCCTCCCGTGAGGAGAATGAACGTGGCGGCGCCTACGAGGGGAACGGCGACGTTATCCAGCCCCTTGGGTGACGCCCCCTCAACGACGGAGACGAGGCACGCTATGGCTAAGGCAGGCACGAGAGGGTTGAAGGTGAATGAGTAGAAGAGGCCGAAGTAAAAAAAGGCGAGGGTGAGGCTGACGAAGCTCCCGAGGAACATGCCGAGGCTCCCCTCAATGCTCTTCGTCTCGAAGACCCTGTACTTGTGTCTCCCAAAGTACTCGCCGAAGATGGCGGCGAGGCTGTCACCGTAGGCCATGGGGAAGATGCCCGCGGCTACGATGTAGGGTTTGACGCCGAAGAAGTACGCGAGGACGCTGTAGCTGATCGCGTATAGTACGAGGCCCCAGTGGTGTCCCTCCTCTGTTAGGTTGCTGAGTCCCTTCATCTTCTCCCCGAGCTTCATGGGCGAGTTGGGGATGGCGAGGAGTGTGACGAGTATGAACGGGCTGGCGACGAGGAAGGGGTAGATGCTAGCGGTGAAGAAGGGCATGATTAGCGGCAGGTTCCCGATCATGGCGTGGAGGACCTTGCGGCTCACCTTACCCGGCAGGGAGAGGCGTGGGGAGACGACGATGAGCACCAGTATGTAGGCGTAACATCCCCCCATCACTGCTAGGTTCCAGGTGAACTCATCCAAGGCCGCGCCACCGGTCAGAAGACCTCCTAACCAGACGCCCATATCAGCGTTCTGGGTGAAGACTGGTACAAGGTTTATTTTATCGGGTCCCTAAGGATCAACCGTTTCTGGAGTTGATCGGATGAAAGAATACGTTCTACCGAAGCTACCCTACACCTACGAGGCGCTTGAGCCGGTTATAGACGCGGCGACGGTGACCCTCCACCACGACAAGCACCATAACGGCTATGTTGTGGGGTTCAACGGGACGCTGAAGAAGATCGTTGAGGCGCGTGAGAAGGGCGACTACGCGGCTATCAAGGCGCTTGACAAGGACCTCTCCTTCCACGGGAGCGGAGTCGTCCTCCACAACCTGTACTGGGAGAACCTCTGCCCCAAGGCGGAGTGCAAGGAGCCCACGTCGGGCGCCTTCCTCGACCAGGTGAAGGCGGACTTCGGCGACCTCATGAAGCTCAAGGCAGAGATGGGCGCGGCCGCGAAGGCAGTGGAGGGCTCTGGGTGGGCCGTCCTAGCCTGGGAGCCGGCTTCCAAGCAGCTACTCGTGCTTCAGGCGGAGAACCACCAGAAGCTCACCATCTGGGGCGTGGTGCCGCTCCTCGTCATCGACGTCTGGGAGCACGCCTACTACCTCAAGTACCAGAACAACCGCGCCGCCTACGTCGACGCCCTCTGGGGAATCGTGAACTGGGCGGCGGTTGAGAGGAGATTCAAGGCGATCAAGTAGCCGCCCTTCACCCTTAGAAGGTGACGTTTTTCTGCTCGGGAACCGTGAAGGGCGGTCTCTTTCCCTCTAGGTAGGCTTTGATGCTTTCTGCGCAACGTTCTGCCATCTTGCGGCGGGTCTCCCATGTGGCAGAGGCCATATGGGGGGTGACGATGACGTTCTCCAGCTTGAGCAGCTCCTCGGTGAGTGGCGTGGGCTCGACCTCGAAGACGTCTAGGGCGGCGCCCACGATTACCTTAGATTTGAGCGCTTCGGTGAGGGCCTTCTGGTCGATGACGGGGCCGCGGCTCGTGTTGATGACGATGGCGGTCTTCTTCATCGTCTGGAACTGCTTTGTGCTGAGTACGCCCTTTGTGCTGGGAATCAGGGGGACGTGGACGCTGATGATGTCTGAGGTCTTCAGCAGCTCCTCGAAGGGGACGTACCCGATGCCGTACTGGGCCTCGATGTCTTGGCGGCGGACGACGTCGTAGTAGATCATCTTGACGCCGAATCCCCTGCCCCGCTTCGCGACCTCGACGCCTATCCTGCCGAGGCCGAGGAGGCCGAGTATCTTGCCGCCCATATCCCAACCGAATGGGAACCCTTTCTGCTTCTTCCCCCACTCCTCGCGGGTGTACCTGTCCGCCTCTGGTATGCGGCGCATCCAGCCCAAGATTAGAGCCCAGGTGAGGTCGGCGACGGCGTCGCTGAGCACATCGGGCGTGTGGCAGACGTAGACGCCGTGGTGCGTGCAGGCGTCGACGTCAACCGAGTCGTAGCCCACGCCGAAGCGCGAGACGAGCCTGAGCTTCGGGGCCTTGGCGAGGAAGTCCTCGTTGACGTTCTCACCCGCGGCGAGCAGGACTGTGGCGTCGCGTAGCTGGTCCGAGTAGTCGCCGGAGACGCGTACGACGTCGGCGAGCGGGCGGAGCCTGTCGGCTACGTCCTCTGGGAAGTTGTCGCTCTTAGAGCTGAGGAGCACCTTCGGCTTCATGGCAATCGGGTAATGAGTGGACGCACCCCGGTTAAAAGTGTCGAGGCGCCTACTTCTTACGGTATACCCGGAACTTGACGTCGTTCCACCTATCTGGGCACTCGTACTTGAACTCCGCCGGGTCGACCCACGGAATCTTCCCACCGTAGCAGCAGTTCATGAGTGTGGGGAAGAGGTCGTGGTAGCAGTATCCGCAGATGCCGCACGTCTTGTGGGTGTTTATCTCAAACTTGTCGCCGACCTTGTGGCCGGCGCTGCAGTCCTTCCCTACATGTGTCACTTCGGCTATGTAGACTGGTTCCTCTGACATTGTCCTTCACCGTCTCCTCGGCTCAGGTGGTTGAAAAGGTGTTCGAAGGGCAGGGGTTTTAGCCGCCGGGCACGACTCATATCTCATGACGCTTTACAACGAGATCGTTAAGGAGACGAAGGGCTTCGAGAGGGTGCTCGGGGTCGCGGTTAAGCATCTGGGCACGGGGGAGGAGGCGGGATTCAACGGGGATGAACTGTTCCCGACGGCGAGCGTCTTCAAGGTCCCCGTCATCGTGGAGCTCTACAGGCAGGTGGAGGCGGGGAAGATCAGGCTCGACGACAGGCTGGTTCTGAAGGACTCGGAGAAGGTCCCCGGCTCCGGCATCCTCAAGGAGCTTACTGAGGGTCTCGAGGTCACCGTGAAGGACCTGAGCCGACTGATGATGATCCTGAGCGATAACACGGCCACGGACATGATCGTGGAGCGTGTTGGTAAGGAGAACGTCAACGCGGCGATGCGGAGGCTTGGGCTGAGGAACACGTTGGTGGTTGCCGATTGCAGGGACCTTCTCTTCGACCTCGTCGGCGAGAATAGCCTCCCGGATGAGGAGAAGACCCTCGACCTCTACCTGAAGCTGGCGAAGGCGGGTGCGACTAAGGGGTCGTGGAGCCTCGGCACGGAGAGGAACGACGTTACGACCCCGGTGGAGATGAACAAGCTGCTGGGCTACATTGTTGAGGGCACTGCGGCGGGGAGGTCAAGCTGCGACGCTATCCTCGCGACGATGGAGAAGTGCCAGACGGGTGAGTACAGGGTCCCGAAGTATCTGCCGGCGGAGAATGTGAGGATGCAGAGGAAGACGGGTAGCCTGCCGGGGATCAGGAACGACGTCGGGGTGATCACGATCCTCGCGACGGGGGAGAGGTACTGCATAAGCTGCTTCACGAAGGGGACCGAGGACGTCTTCGCCGCTGAGGAGGTCATCGCGAGGGTCAGCAGAAACGTCTACCAGTACTTCGCCAGCGGAAAGTAGCCACTTGTGGGCTTGCTACCCATTATAACAAGAAAAAAAAATATTTCATCAACCTTGGTAGCGAATTAGTGGTCCTTTTGCTTAGTTTGGTGTGCAATCAGAGCCGTTTCTGGGCTCCTTTCCCTGCACGGCGCGTTTCTCGGGTGTATCAATGTGACCCCCTTTTTCTATGGGTAAAGTGGCTTCGCTAGGGCCACGTTTCACAGATAAACACGTATCCACATAAATACATACGCACATAAATACATACCCTTATAAGCACCTAGGCACGTATATACTTATGCAGGTAGGCGAAGCATGTCGCCCTCTGCGAGTTAGCTCAGCGAGCGCTGGACGAAAAAAGGGAAGCTGAAAGAAGAAGATGGGCCGAATAAACGTGGAACTCCCCGATGAGCTTGAGAGGAAGCTCAGATTCAAGACGATCGAGAAGTTCGGCGGGAAAAAAGGCGACCTCACGAGGGCGATAGAGGAGGCCGTGAACAAGTGGGTCGCAACAGAGCAGCACCAGTAAGGGACGCAGACAGATAGCCCGAATATAGCAGTCGGCCCCCTCCGCATGCGCGGTGCAATAAGAGCATTATAGAAGCGCACGCGGAGGAAGGATGGGCACCCGGTTTCTATGGGAAGAAGAACAGTGAAGGAAGAAGGAAAACACGATGACAAACCAAAACATGAACGCAGAGGAACGTAGACTAATAATACTCAAGGGGATAGGGCAGGACCACTCAACCATAGAGATCGCCGCCGAGATGGGTGTCAGGAAGTGGATGGTGCTTAACGACCTGAGGGCCATGAACTACAGCAGAGACCCTGAGCTCAAGCAGGCATACGCCGACAAGGAGACGCGTTCACACGCAGGCAGGGAGTCAAAGATCAGTGTGCGGGACGAGAGGTTCCGCCACATGACTGGCATGACATTCCAGGAGAAGAACTTCGAGAACATGATCAGCTACTACCGCGCGGAACTCGATACTATATACAAGTCGAAGGACGAGTGCACCGCCATCACAGGCCTATCAAATGACATCAGGAAGACGCTGAGGCGCAACGAAATTGTCACCGGGAGCAGGAACAGGATTCAGCTCACGACCAAGGCCCGTACGTTCCTCAAGAACTAGGTGAGTCGATGATTATACAATCGGTAGAATCTATATCTTTCAACGAGAAGAAGCACAGCGGGAGACCCGACTCGAAGACGGTGTTCTCGGACGTCATAAAGTGCCTCCCGAACGACCTACTAACAGGAATTACGATCCTTCTCCAGGACTCGGGCTACATCACCATTAGGCCGATAAAGTTGGCGAGGATGGATTGGTACAGGCTCGATAGAAGCGTAAAGAAGATGGGCGGAGTATGGGTCCGCGGCGCAAGGCTGAGTCACTGGAGCATCCCGCTGACTCGTCTCAACTAATAGCGATCGCAGCGTTCCTCATTTTCACTAGACGGGAAAGGGCAACAGCCCGAATCACACACCCTTGAGCCCCCCTCGATCAGTCGGATATTTTCAGGTTCAACGATATCATTCCCGCACGAGCCGTTGAGTAGCAGTTCCAAGGCGACCTCTCTGGAACTCGATCAGGATGATACTTTTGAGTGTATTGACCGAGTCCGAAAAGCGTGATAATCAACTTCTAGGCGCATTAGAAACAGTTCGTGGCACAAAGAAGTATACTACTCCACGGTTAGTTGGGCGCACGAATTAGCTATTATGTGCGGCTAGTCAGTCGCGCGCTATTTGAATGGAATAATTGACTATATTTAGTTTTTATCTTCTTCCTCGTCTTCCCCGTGTTCTTCCTCTTCTTTCTCCTCAGGGGTCTCTACCGCGAATTCTTCCTCCTTTTCCCACTCTTCCCGATCTTCTTTCTCATCCTCCTGAGTCTCCTCGTCTTCAGCTTCGGTTTCTTCCTCTTCGTGTTCCTTCTCGCGTTCCTCCTCGTGCTCGGCCTCACGGTTTTCGCTGCCTTTCTCTGAGCAGTTGATGATCATTTTCTCCTCATGTGAGTCGTCGTCATCGAGGAGCTGCAAGTCGAATGTTCCGTACAGGTACAATTCCTCCACTTCTCCATAGACGCAGGGTTCAAGCATGGTTAGTCCATTGAAATTCCAGCACTTTAATCCTCCCTATCCCCTTCTTAGTACAGTCTTAGGTCTAAGCCTTGAGTAAAATATATGAGAAATAGGCTTCTAACGGCGCGATCTTTGCTTTCGTATCGCTGGTCCCCTTCATCCTTGTTCTCCCCGCGTCGTGCGGTGTGGGGGCCACGCTTAGTCTTCAACATCTCTCTCTCGAGGGTGTTGAGCATGTCCTCGAACGTCTGTAGCATATCGTATCCTTCCCCGTGGGCGTTTATCTGCTCGGTGGCGCTGATGACCCTCGCCGACATCTCGTACCTGTTACGCTCCCCACCTTCATTCGTCTTCTTGATGACTATCGAGACCTCGCTTATGTTGGGGTGAACCTTTATCCCCTTCTTTATGATTCGGTCGACCTTTGCCTCGGCTTCGGCTCGGTCAAAGAAATCCTCCTCGCTGAGGCCTACTATCTGGATGTGTAGCTCCGTGGCTAGGGGGTGCCTCGCTATCAGGGCGATGAGCTCACGTGGGGTGATTATCCCTTGAATAATGCCCTTGGGGTCCATTATCAGGCAAGCGCTCTTCCTCCGGTCCCTTAGGCCGCGGGCTACATCGAGGGCGGAGGCGTCTACGCCGACCGTCAGGGGCTGTTCGTCCATGATCCCGCCCAGCTCACCCTTGTACTTGGACGTGTTTTCGCTCTGCTTTTCACCCAGCTTGCTTCGCCCCTGAGGCTTTAGGAAGATCTCGATTAGGTCCTGCGCAGTGACCATGCCGACGAGCTTTCCCTCTCTGGTCACGGGGATGTGGCTGAATCCCTTATCGAGCATGGTGCTTCGCGCTTTAGAGATTGCCTCCTTGGCGTCTATGCTCGTCACCGGTGTCTTCGCCAGATCCTTCGCGGGGATGTTCCCCAGCTCAGGGCAGTCTGCCATCGCCTTGATTATGTCTAGCTGGGAGATGATTCCCACGGGTTTGGTCCCCTCAACGACGGGGAGGGCCCTCTCGTTTATCCTGAGGAGCTCAGCCGCTACGCCGGTCACGACACTGTTAGGGGTAACCTGGGTCAGGGGCTTCCATAGATGAACGAGCTTCGTGCTCTCGGGCTGAGAGACGTTGAGCAGGTGCCTGAGGGTAATCAGGCCTACCTTATCCCCCTCCTGAACCGCTGCCTCGTAGCGGCCGGTCCTCTCTAGCTCACCGAGGACCCTGCTGACTGATTCTTCGGGTGAGAAGAGTACGAGACGCTTGTCGAGGAGCGTGGAGATCTCTGTTCGGCCCAATTCATCGAGGCTTTTCGTCATAATTGAACACACTGATTGATCTTTGGAATTGGACGATTTATACCAGTCCCCGGTAAACGGAACAATTACAAATGACTCGATCTCCCCTTTTTCTGTTCCCGGGCGATTAAAGCCACGGTATCCTTTTAGTCGATGCCTTCCATACCTTGTTGATATTTGTATGTCGCAGGTTGAGGGGCGTAACCCGGTTCTCGAGACCCTTAAGCGGGGCGAGGTCCGTAAGCTGCTGGTGGTCGAGGGGACGACGACTGATCCCAAGATGAAGGAGATCGTCGAGCTGGCGAAGAGGCGCGGGTCACCTGTCGAGTTCGTTGAGAAGATGGTGCTGGATAAGATGACGGAGACGAACCACCATCAGGGCGTGATCGCCCTCGTCGAGGCCCCCGGCTACGTCTCCCTCAACCGCGTCATCGAGAAAGCGGGGCGGGAGCCCTGCGTGGTCATACTGGACGGAGTGCAGGACCCACAGAACTTCGGCAGCATACTACGCACCGCGGACGCCACGGGCGTCGACGTGATCCTCATTCCGAAGAAGGAGGGGGTCGGTCTGACTCCCACCGTGCTGCGCGTGAGCATGGGGGGAGGAGCATACGTGCCGGTTGCCCGCGAGAGCATCTACCCCGCCGTCAAGTTCCTCAAGGACGAGGGATTCAAGATAGTCGCCGTCGACGCCTCAGGGGACAAGGACCTCTGGACCGAGAATCTATCGAGTGCCGTGGCCTTCGTCTTCGGCGGTGAGGGAGAGGGGATAAGCCCGACACTGCGAGACAAGTGTGACTCAGTTGTCAGAATACCGATGAAGGGGCACATCTCTAGCCTCAACGTCGGTGTATCGGCCGCCGTGGTGCTCTATGAGCGACTCCGCCAGCGTCAGGCTAAACCGCCAAGACATGCGTGAGGAAGAAGATGCTCCCCACCACCAGGCGAAGACGCAAGTTTCAATCCCTAGGAAGAATAGCTCGCTCTCCCTCTCCTTTGCGAACGCGAGGTAGACGTGGGCCTCGGGAGATATGTGGTACTAGCAGTAGACCCGTGGGCATAAGGGGTTTATCGAATCCAGATTGGATTAGTCGTGGGGGGCACCCTCGGATTCGAGGAGGCTCTTCTTCCTGTCGATCCCCCACCTGTAGCCGCCGAGGCCGCCGCCCTTCCTGACGACGCGGTGGCAGGGGATTATAAGGGAGACGGGGTTCATGGCACATGCCCTGCTGACGGCCCGCGCTGCCGTGGGCTCCCCGATCGATCGGGCAACCTCCTCGTAGCTGCGAACCGAGCCCCTCGGGATGGCCTGCAGCTCCCTCCAGACGCGTCGCTGGAAGTCAGTCCCCGCCACGTCGAGGGGGATGGATCCCAGCTGTGTCGCCCTACCCGCAAGGTAGTCGAGGATTTCGATGGTCCACGGGTCCAACTTACCTTCCTCCCTCGTTATCTCGGCCGCCGGGTACTCTCGGCGGAGCGCCTCCTCCTGCGCCGCGTCACCGTCGCCGAGGCTGAGGTGGCAGATGCCGTGGCTCGTCCGGGCGACGAGAAGCCTCCCGTGGGGAGAGTCAACGACCCTGTACCTGATCTTCATTCCCTCCCCTGCCCGCTTGTAGGCGCCGGGGGTCATGCCGAGCTTCGCGTTGGCGTCCTTGTAGAGCCAGCTGGTTGAGCCGTACCCTACTCCGTACACCGCCTGGGTGACTGGTTCCCCCTGCTTCAGCTTCTGCTTGAGGCGCTCCACCCTGCACGCCTCCTGGTACTGGCGGGGGGTGAGGCCCATAAACTGCTTGAAGATCCTCTGGAGGTGTGCGGCGCTCACGCCGACCTCTATTGAGAGGTCATCGAGTGTGATCTTCTCCCCCTGGTTACTGCGGATGTACTCACACGCCCTCTTCACCCACGCCAGTTGTGGAGAGTCACGTTCCCTTGGCTTACAGCGTAGGCAGGCTCGGTATCCCGCGGCCTCTGCCGCCTCTGGTGTCGGGTAGAATGTGACGTTCTCCCTCTTCGGGTGCCTGCTGGGGCAAGAGGGACGGCAGTATATGCCGGTCGTGCGAACTGCGACAACGAACTTTCCATCAAACGAAGCATCCCGGTTCTCCACCGCTCTCCACATCTCGTCCTCGTTCCCTGCCATCCTACCCGCCTTCTGACTGACCAGAGGCGGGGCGCTTTTAATGCTTTGAGTCTGAATCGTGCGGTCAAAGCCACCGGGGAACGTTTTTAATCGGGGCACTCGGGTTTGAATCCGGGTATGTCCAAGGGGCCGCGGCCCAGCTGCATCGGGATGCTCAGCGAGGATGAGGATTGTCAGGAGTGCGAGTGGAAGTCCGAGTGTGAGACACTGCTCAAGCAGGTTGAGGCCGACGTCTACAGGGGCGGGACACACGTACGCCTGACTGGGAAGTATAAGGAGCGGAAGTACAAGCCGAAGAAGATGCCCTGATTTACTCCCTTTTTAGGACCAGATAGTTGAAGTTGTTCGATCCCGCGAGGGGTTCGCCTGGTTCGTAGTCGAACCATCAGATCACCCTGAGTCCCTTCCTATCGACTATGCTGGCGAGTTCCTTCCTCAGGATGATGACGGTCTCCGACTCATCCGTTATCACCAGCCCCTCCCCATGGTCGTCGACTACAATCGTGATCGTTTCAATGAGGGTACCCGTTGCTGCATCGAGGAGACGTGGGAGATAAGTGGTCTTGATCCTGACCCCTGCCGCTCCATCTTCCATGTCTGCGGCTTAGCCGTAGGCGAGCTCCTGGCTCACCCTGCTTTCCCCGTCCACCTTCGTGACCCTGATGAGGTTAACGCCCTCCTCCTCCCCCTGCCCGTGGTGGGTGACGAGGAGCACCTGCCCGATCTCCCTGCTTCCCTGCGCGATGTACTCGAGCAGGTGGGGGACGTTCTCTGAGTCGACGGCGTCCGTTGGCTCGTCGAGGATTAGGAGGTAGGGGAAGTTGCGGACCCTTAGGAGGGCGAGGCGCTCCGCGAGCGCGAAGAGGCTCTGGTGGCCTCCCCCAGCGCGCCACGCGGGCAGGGGCCTCGGGCTCCCCTTCGGCTGAACCTCGAGCGTGTACCGCTCACGATCGATCCTGCACGCGGAGTAGAGCTGCTGGTCGGTGAGCCGGCGGAAGTACTCGAAGGTCTGGTACTCGAGGAGCCGCAGCGTGTTCTCGCGCAGGTCCCTCTCGTAGTTCCCGTAGCGCTCCACGACACCGTCGAGGGCCCTGATCTTTGCCTCGTACTCCTCGACCCTCTCTATCTTCAGCCTCGAGTCCTTGAGCGTCTGCTCAACTCCGGCTAGCTGTGCGCGCAGCCTCTTCTCCGATTGCTCCGCCTCCTGGAACCGGGCCTCCCTGTCCCTTACAGCGCCGACGAGCTCCCTCTCGGCGGCGCGCAGGGTCTTAAGCTTCTCCTCGACGCGCTTTCTGGCATCTTCTAGCCCCTTGACTGGGCCGAACTCCTTCTCGACGAGCTCAAGGACGCCCTCACTGCCAAGCTCGAGTCTCTCACTGAGTTTTCCCCCCACCTCGTCTAGCCTCAGTATGGCCCTCTTGCCCTCGTCAAGGCGAGCACGGAGGTTGAGGAAGCGGTCGACTGCCTTCTCCGCCTCGACGCGCCTATCCGTGGCGGCCTTTGCCTGCGTCCTCAGTTCCTGTATCTCGTAGACGGCCGCGGCCTGCTGCTTCTTCGCGGCCTCGAGCTCCGCGGCCCATTGGGCGAGGTCCTTCTCGATGGCTGCGGGGTCGATGGACTGCCCGCACTTCGGGCAGACGGTGAGCCCCTTGGCGACGAGGTCACGGTGCTCGGCGATCTGGTGGGTGAGCCTGTCGACGGTCGCCGCCGCGGCCCTGCGCCGCTGCTCCACCTCCGAGTCGCTGAGCTGGCGGAGCCGGTCCTCGGTCGCCTTCGCCGTCGATGCCCTGCTTTCCAACTCTCTTAATCTGAAGTCTGGGCTCTCCCCCATCTCAGAGACGACACCCTCAAGCTCGTCTTCCTTCGCCTCGCGTAGACTCCTGTTCCGCTCTACCTCCTGACTGATCGCGTCGAGCTCGTTGAAGTTTGTCTCGTAGCTCTCGACGCGCTCGACGGCGTCCTTCGCGTTCTGGAACTCGAATCGGCGGGCGCTTAGCTCGGAGACGAGAGTCACCTTCCTGCCGGTGATCTCCGCGAGCTGGGCACCGCCCTCCGCTAGGGTCTTCTCGGCGTTTCTTATCCGCTCCTCGTAGGCGGGCTTGTTGTCTATTTCTCCTCGCTCGCGCAGCTTCGACTTGACGTCCCTGAGCTGCTCCCGTATCTCGCTTGGGGTGGTGAGGCCGAGTATCGCGTTCATGCGCCCCCTCTCGGGGTTGAGTATCTCGACGAACTCCTTCTGCCTCGCGTAGACGACGTTGAAGAATGTGCCGCTGCTGATGCCGAGGAGCTCCCTGAGCCTGTCCTGCGCGTCCCGCTCACGCGCGATGGGGGCTTTGTCCCCCTCGACCTGCATGAGGAACTCCTTCGCCTTGAACGCCTCGTCCGTCCCCTTCTTAGCGAGGGTCGCCTCGCGGTGGATGGTGACCTTGACCCCCTTTGGTGTCCTGAAGACGAGTTCGACGAATAGATCGCCGCCCCCGACGGGGAGGAGGTCCCTCTTCTCGACGCCTGGCACCTCGCCGAAGAAGCCGAAGAGGACCGCCTCGAGGATCGTGGTTTTCCCCGAGGCGTTGCGCCCGCTGATCTTGTTCACGCCGCGGGTGAATCGGATGGTCTGCTGGCCTCGATAGCTCTTGAAGCCGCGGAGGGTGAGGGACTCGATCAAGCCTTGCCCTCCCTAAAGGTCTTAGCCTCGAATCGGCGGACCCAGTCGACTATGAACTGCTCACGCTGCGTGGCGGTGAGAAGCCCCGTCTTCGTGCTCGCCTCCTCCTCAAGCGCCTCCCGGACCCGCCCGTGCACTTCCCTGATCTCCTCGGCGAAGCCACCAAAGTCGCGGAAGTATTCGGCGACGTCCGTGTTCTCCGCCATGGGGCGAGCAACACTCGGGGGGAGATTCAGCTCGAGAGTGTCGACGTCAACCCAGAGCAGGAGGGGGTCTTGAGCCGCCTCCCTGATCCTGTCCTCGCTCACGTCGCTGGGCCACCCATCACTCAGGGTGCCCTCGAGCTTGATCCTGATGTAGCCCTGCTTGTGCTGAGCGTGAAGCTCTTCGACGAAGCCGTGCAGGGTTTCTATCGCCTTCACCTCGTACCACTTCGGGTCCGCCCCGCGCCCGTTACCGATCTTCACCTGCCTCATCATGTGCAGGGGCTCGATGGGCACCCAGGTGAACTTGGGGCCCTCCGTGTCAACTATGTAGAAGCCCTTCTCCGGCTCCTCGGCGAAGTCGTATATCTCAGTACTCCCCGGGGTCAGGACCCATCCGTTGCCATTGAGCCTCCTCGGCTCGCAGCGCTGGTGGTAGTGGCCGGTGAACACGTAGTCCGCGCCGGAGGCTGCGAGCTGGTCGAGGCTGATGCTGCTGTCCCCCGGTGGGACGTCGTTGTAGTTGGCGATGAAGCCGTGCAGCATCAGCACTTTTGTGCCCTTGCCCTTCTCGAGGGCGGGCTTCGCCAGCCTCTCGTAGGCGACGTCTACCTGATCATAGTAGTTGAGCCCCACGACGTGCAAACGCTCGTCGTCATAGGTGATATTCTCGTCACCGAAGACGTGCAGATACCCTGCAAGGGGGTGCCTGATGTAGTCGAGGGCATCGCTTTGGCTCCGTCCGTCGTGGTTGCCCCTGATGACGAGGATGTGTATGCTCCGCTTGTGCTTCGCCTCCGTCTCTTTGACGAGGCGGAAGAGCTCCCTCTGGGTGAATTCAACCATGTGTGGGCGGAGTGTGCGCCTTTCGAAGAGGTCGCCGCAGATGAAGACATAGTCAACACCAGCTGCGACGATGGCGTCCACGGCTTTCGTCAGTGCCCTCTCGAACGCCATCCGCCTATGCTCCGCTATGGCGAGCGGTATGCTCCGCCCGATGTGGAGGTCGGCGAGGACGGCGAAGCGCATGGCTGCCACCTAGTGTAGGGGGAATGCGTCCCTCTTCCTCTTAATCTCTGCATCCTCGCGGGCTTGCCTGAGGAGGTCCGCGATCTCAGGCGTCCTGCCGCCGTGGCGCGTCTCACGCTTCGCAGTTTTGATCATGACCGGTACGGGAACGAACGGGCCGACGAGAACCGCCTCCCCCTGTTCGAGCGCAGGGAGATCGGCGAGCAGATCTTCGCTGAAGGACTCCGACGCCGCCTGTATAGTGTTCTGGTCGGTGCTGTTGACGACGCGAAGTATAGCGAGGTTGCTGCAGTTACTGAGTATGTCGGGGTCGATACGGCGAGGTCTCTGGCTGATGACGGTGAGGAAGACGCCAAATTTGGCCCCCTCCGCCGCGATGCGTGCAAGTATGTCCCTGCTGAACCTGCCCCCGCCCTCGTCTGGGGGCGCCGCGAACCTGTGCGCCTCCTCGACGAAGACGAAGAGGGGCAGCCTCTCCTCGTGCCTGTACTTGATCTGGAAGATGCGCCGCAGGATCATGCCGACGATGACGTCCTGCTCGTCGTCGCTTATGCCGCTGAGGAAGACATCGCTCATGTGCTGGGGGGCGAAGAACTCCTTGACGGGCAGCTCTCCCTCGCTGAAGATGTTCCTCTCCTCGAGGCCCTCGAGGTGCTCTATGAGGCGGGCGACGCGTGTGGCGTCCTGCTTCGCCTTCTTCTTTTTCTTCTTCCCCTCCGTCTCCTCCTCTTCCTCGCCCTCGTCGAGCTGTTCGTAGAGGACGTCGATTATGTCCTGTAGGCCGTAGAACTTCTTGCGCGCCTTTGCCTCCTTGACGGCTTTGCCGAGGATTATCCTCTGGAGGCTTCCCGTGACGTGGGAGAGCCTGCAGAGTTCGCCGGTGGTGCACTGGCTGACGCTGATGTGTAATGGCTTGACGTGTGGGGCGTCGAACGCCTCCGCGGCCTCGGGGCGGTAGACGGTGACTTTATCGCGGAAGTACTCGTGCTCAGCGCCGCTCGGGTCCTGGGTCATGTTGGCATAGTCCCCGTGGGCGTCGATGACGAGGATTGATGCGCCTTGGCGGAGGAGCTGCTCCATGATGCGCCCAGCGAAGTAGCTCTTGCCGTACCGCGTCATGGCGAGTATGGCGGTGTGCCTGTGCAGCTCCTTGCCGCTGATTGGGACGTTTATCCCCTCCCTGTGCAGGAGGCTCCCGACCATGAGGGGTACCTCGCCCTCTCCGAGGGTGAAGAGGCGCTGCAGAATCTCATCCGAGGCCCTGAACACTGGGCTCCCGGGCATCGGAGGGCTGCGCGGCCTCCGCACCTCGCTCCTCCCCCCTTCGTCGTGCAGGTAGCCGAGAACCTTGGCGTGCGCGAACACCTGTATGAGGTCATCGTCTACGCCCAGCTCCCCCATCTTCCTCGCGGCGTCGGGGGTTGTCCTCTCGTCGTAGAAGGGGTGGCGGCTCGTTATCGTCTTCACCTGCCCGAGCACCCTTATGCTCCTCATCGAGCCGTCCTGCTGTGGCTCCTCCACCTCGACCTCGACGTACTCGTAGCTCACCGGCCTGTTCTTCGTGTCCTCTATGTTGAACTCGAACCACGTCGGGTCGCTCTGCCCTATGATGCTGCCATACGCCTTCATCCCAAATTCCTCTTCTCCCTGCGCTTACCCTCCACGTCGAGGCCCGCCTCCTCGAGGCGGCGTACTATGAAGGGCTCATATTTTCTATGGTATAGGTCCCTGTCGAAGTGTGCCAGCGTGTCGGCCTGCTTCAGGGGTATGTTGTACTCGACCTCGTTACAGAACCAGTGTCCGAGGTGGTTCAAAACCTTTTCAAGGTTGGGGTTGCCGGTGAGGAACATATTCCGGGTGTGGCTGCTCCACGCCTCGGGGCGGCCGAGGAGGTTGGCGAGCACGTCGACCCGAAATGGACGTGCCTTAGGGCCCGGCTTCCAATAGATAGCGGCGACGCCGGGGGCGGAGAAGAATCCTTTCACCGCCTCCTTGACCCGCGTCGCGGTGCCCGCCTCGAGGTACTTGTCGACCATCCTGTAGAGGCTCGCGGTGTCGTTGTCGGCGTAGTAGATTGAGGGTGAGAGGTAGAGGGGCGATGTGTAGCCCGCCGTCTCCGTCGACTCCTTGACTAGGAGTGGGTCGCAGAGTGGGCGTGCCTCGATCCACGGCTCGATCTGCTTCCACTCCGTCTCGCCCCAGTTCTGCATCTTGCCCCTGAGGTCGATGGGGGAGGACGCTTCGTCGAGCTGCTTGACTAGACTGCCGAGCCCCGCTTTGGTAACTGCCTCCTTGAGCAGCTCCATGTAGAGGAAGAAGACGCTCGAGTCCTTAGCGACGCCGACTAGGGGGAACCCGTTGTCGCGAGCCAGCGTGCGAAGCCGGGTGATGGACTCGAAGAAGTCTATGAGAAGCTCGGGGTGGTGCCTGTACTCCCTGACGGCGTATGGGAACCTGCCTATGTAGAGGCTCCCATCCATGAGGACGACGGGCTGCCCGCCCTCGTCGAGCACTTTCCTCGCCGCGGCGTAAGCTGCGTCGTACTCGCAGATGGTACGCACGTACCCGGGGATGAATCCCTTGTCCCTGTCCTCATAGACCTGTCCGACGTATAGCCGGACCTTTCTCTCCATGCGCCGCCCCTCACCGGGCTTGTGGATGAGGGCTATGGCGCGCCCCGCCGCGACGAAATCCCCGTAGGCGAAGTCGCTCTGCTGTATGCCGCCGTCGACGCTGATCAGGGTTCCCTTCCTATCGTCGGAGTCGCCGGCGTATGGTAACCACCTCGCCTTCACCTCGTCGGCGAGTATCGACCGCTTCGAATCCTCCTCGTCCCTCGCCGCAATCTCGCCAGCAACCCTCTCCAGCTCCGAGTAGAATTCGTCGAAGAAGAGGTCTCTTACCCCACTCAAGCCCCGTCAGTGAAGACTAGCCGCGTCCGCATATATGTTGGAGAGGTGAGTGAAGGTGCAGCGGTGGCTCCCATGGGCAATCGGGATGGCGTGGCGCAGGTCCGCGTCACCCTCCTCCGTCCCGAGTTCCCGCGAGCGCCAAACGTTCAGACTTAGGTTGCTCCCTCCCGGGCCTGGCCAGGTTCGCCCGTCGAATGCACGCGCGCCCCCCTACGAGGGCGTGCGACGCAGCCGCCGGCCCCGCGGGGCAGGACATCGACGGAGGGCTCCGCGCCTTACGCCTCGCTTCCCCCGGCCACCCAAGAGGTTACTGACCCCCTTTGTAGCCCGTTAAGGGTGCGGGGCAGGGCTGGCTCCCCGATCCTACCCACCACTGCAACCTAAGTGGCGGAGCCTCGCGGTAAAAGCATTATGCACGCCATAATGATATCCAGTTAAGCCCTGGAAGTGCGAATATAACGAGGTCACCCCTCCCCACTAGAAAGGGATATATTCCGTGAGGCAGTCGGAACTGAGCTATATGCCCTCCGAGCTTACTCCGCAAATGCGGAAGAACTTCAACATAATGATCGCCTCCACTATTATCATGCAAATAACCTCCTCAACCATTTACATGGTCCTGCCGCTCTTCTTCTCGAGCGTCGGTCTCAGCAACGCCGACAACGGTCTACTCATCTCGGTGGGTACATTCGCTGGGATCTTAAGCGGCCTCGTAGCGGGCGCCCTCTCAAACAGATACGGGCGGAAAAATATCCTCGTACTGAGCGGGTTCATCTACTCCTCAACTTACTTCATGCTCGTATTCATGGGGCACGACTTCACATCTCTCATGATTTCGAGGTTCATCGCGGGCATCGGTTTCTACATGATGCCGGTGGCCGTGACTACGATGGCGGCTGATATCTTTCCCTATAAGGATCGCGGAAAGGCTATGGCCCTATACGGTGTATCCGGCGGGGTCGGTGCCCTGATAGGTCCATTGATTACTCCCTTCTTGGTCTTCGGATCTGACTACACTTGGTACTTCCTGTTCTCCGCTGTCTCGATCCTACTCAGCGCAATCGCCATGGTATTTCTTGTAAAGGAGACACTGCCCGAGGAAATCAAACAAAAAGCAATGATGTCCTCGGGGAAGAAGGTAGATGTCAGGGGTTTCCTGACCTCGGTTAAGGGTCTCGGCATCGTTGTCGCGATATTCCTTTTGGCGGTTCTCCTTTACCGCACCGGGTATACTATGATCGACCCCTTCCTCAGCCTGTACTTGATGGAGGTCCTCCACCTCGACCTCGGATCCACTAGTTACATCTTCGCCCTAAGGGCTTTGTGCACGATCATCTTCTCACAGGCCTCCGGATGGCTCACAGACAAGTACGGCAGGAAGACGATGTTCCTGATAGGGCTTGGGATGACGGTGATAACAACCTTCAGCTACACGATTACCTCAACATTCGTCCAAATGCTTTTCCTGAGGGCCTGGGACGCTGCTGCTACAGCAATAACCCTTACTGCGATTCGAACCCTCATAGCTGACCTGCTGAGCCCGGAGATGCGCGGATTTGGTATGGGCCTACACTCGGCGATCACTCAGCAGAGCTCGACTGTCGGCTCTATCTTCAGCGGCTTCATAATCGATGCTTACGGCTTCAATACAACCTTCTACTCGGCAACCATTATGTGCCTAGTTGCATTGGTCATCGTTCTCATCTGGGTTCATGAGCCTGGAAAGTTGAAGAAAGTGAAGGGACCGCCCCTGAAGAGCTAAAACCTGTAGATACTTATTCTAGATTTTTAGTAAATAGGTGATCGTATCCCCGACGTAATGTTAATATGTAGACTCCGCGGGGTGATTGGAGTTCCCTCCCCGGTGAAGCATTAAATGGAAGACATCGATCCGACCCCGCAGCAGCGTAGGAATTACTTCTTCATCATAATCTCCGTAATTTCAATGCAGATAACGGCGTCGACCATCTACATGGTCTTCCCTTTGTTCTTCACCGGTGTAGGGTTGGACAAAGGGGAGAGCGGTCTCCTCATCTCGATCGGCACATTCGCGGGGATACTGAGCAGCGTGGCGGCAGGCGTCCTCTCTAACCGCTACGGGAGGAAGAACATCCTACTCGTAGGCACGCTCATGTACACCGTCGTCTTCTTCCTTTTCGCCTATGCTGGCAGCGGCTTCGGCATACTCATGCTGCTGAGGTTCATCGAGGGCATCGGGTTCTACATCATGCCCGTCATGGTGACCACCATGGCGGCCGACATATTCCCGGCAAGGGAGAGGGGCAAGGCGATGGCACTGTACAGTGTCTCGGGGGGCATCGGTTCCCTGATCGGCCCCCTCATCTCTCCTCTCCTAATCACCGGAAACGACTACACCCCATATTTCCTCTTCTCAGGCGGTTTTGTCGCGATAAGTGCTATAATCATGATACTCTTCGTCCACGAGACCCTGCCCAAGGAGAAGAGAACCGTTGTCGATACCAATGCGAAGCGCTTCAGGATCGACCTCCCCGGTTTTCTGCGCTCCACCAAGGGCCTAGGCTTCGTTGTGGGTATCTTCCTACTGGCAATCCTCATTTACCGCACCGGATACACGATGGTTGATCCCTTCTTCAGCCTGTACCTGAGTGAGGTAATACACGTCGACCTCTCCCTCACCAGCTACATATTCGCGGTGAGAGCCCTCTGCATAATCGCCTTCTCACCCATCGCGGGGATCCTCATAGATAGGTCGGGGAGAAAGAACGTCATCCTCATCGGACTCGCCATGTCGATTGTGACACTCGTAGGCTACACGATCCCCGGCGGCTTCCTCTGGATGCTCATCCTCAGGTCCTGGGACGGGGTAACATGGGCCGTGATGCTTACCGCGATGAACACGCTGATGGCCGACCTCCTCAGCACCGAGATGCTCGGCTTCGGGATGGGGCTACAAAATGCTATCACTCAGCAGAGCTCGACGATTGGAGCCCTGTTCAGCGGCTTCCTCATCGACGCCTATGGATATAACCTCGTCTTCTACATCGCCGCCGCAACCTGTGTCGTGGCGCTGGTCTTGGTGAAGCTGCGGATACCCGAGCCAGACAGGAAGACGAAGGCCGCATCCCAAGCGCTGCTCACTCACTGAGTTGACTAGAGGGGTCTGAGGCCGAAGAGGCTCAGGCTGAAGATTATGTTCCCTATTATTATGGCGAGGAAGGCGTAGGTGGCGACCGTCTGCAGGAGCTTACCGTTCGGCCTCAACTCGGTAAAGGCCTTCCACATCTGGCCACCATCGAGGGGGCCTATGGGTAGCATGTTCATTATGGCGAGGTTTATAGAGACGAAGTAGAGCCAGCTGAAGAATATGGCGAGGGCCTCGGGCATGACCCCGCCGAACGCTATCATTATTGGTATGATTGCCAGCCCCGTGATGAGGTTGACTATGCTACCTGAGGCGAAGACCCTCATCCTGCTGAGGAGGGGCGCCTTCTGGAGGTCTTCCTCCTCCGGCTCGACGGCGCCGCCGAAGGTGATGACTGCGACGAGGACCGCGGCTGACTTTACCCTGATTCCCCCGATCACGCACTGGATGCCGTGGCTCAACTCATGGGTGAGTATCACCACCCCCGCAGCGAGCATGAACCAGGGGAGGCTCGACGCCCCTATGGTGACGCCGGGGATGAGCGGCTGCACGGGTGTGGCCTGCTCGGGTAGGAAGAAAAACTTGAGAAGGTTGTTTATAAGGAGCCAGGAAGCGAAGGCGGCCTGCCCCACTGACGCGACTACACCCACGTTGCCGAGGACGCGCCACATACTCGGGTGCCAATTAGCTAGCCTAGAGATGAAGCCGTTGAGTTTAGTCGACTTGTAGAGGGCGTAGATTGGGCTTACCTCGAGATCGTCCCTCTTCACCTTGAAGACGATTATGACCGCGTAGAAGGTGAACCAGGCGGCGACGATTATGCCGAGCGTAGTAAGGGCGTCCAATCCTTCAGCCTCCATTTTCACGTCGATGCTGCAGATATAAGGAGACCGCTCCCTATAAGTGGTTGAGTTGGTCTTGTCGGATCACATCGAGGTGAGCTACGGGGAGCGTAGGTGGGCCTTGCTGAGGTCTCTACGGGGCGAGGCCTCCGCCCTCATGCGCCCCCTGGCCGCCGCTCACATTGACTGCCTCGTCTACGGGAGCCTCGCTAGAGGTGACGTGAAGCCGACGAGCGACGTCGACATCTTCCTCCCAAGCCCACCCTCACCGGAGCTTATCGAGGCGGCCTTAGAGAGGGCGGAGATACGCGCTTCAGAGAGGGAGATAATACAGGCGACCCCAGGATACGCTGCGAAGGGGTATGTGTACACCTCCGAGCGGAGGGGTTACAGCTTCCCGCTCGTCCCATTACTGCCGGCTGAGCGTGATTTCTACTCATTCGCCGGCTCCGTTGGTCTGAAGCAACTAGAGTACAGCTCCCGGGTGCCCGGCGTCGACAAGAGGCTGATGCTCATCGAGCCTACGCCGGGGGGGCACGTCGAGTCTGCCGTGGCTGGGAGGGAGGGTGAGGTCGCCCGCCTCCTAGGCGTGGATGTCAGGATAGTCATGGAGCGGGTTAGGACGCTGGAGCGGAGGCGCGCCATCGGGCGCACGGGGGTCTACCTAAAGCACATTCTGGAGCCGGATGAGGGGTTCGGCGAGGCCCTACACAGGCTCAGCCTGAGCAGACCCGCCGTCAGAAAACGGCTCGATTAAAAAAAAGTTGGTTACTGGGGTAGGTCCTTGAAGGCCTTGATCTCCATCCCCTGCGGAATCTTGACGCCCTCAGCGATCCTGTCGCCGACGACTGCCTTCACACCCTTCGACGCCGCGGCGTCTATGAGGCGCCCCGTCACTATACCGTCGAAGACCACCGCCTTCACTTCCTCCGCGGCCTTGAGCTTCTCGACGAGTTCGGCCACGGGGAACCTCTCCGACTCGGCGTCGTCCTTCCCTATGAGGACGGCCTCGAGGGTGCCCTTTAGCCCGTCTGTGAGCTTTGCGTAGGCGTTGGCGAGGCTCGGTGCCTGGACGACCTGGGGTAGTGGTGGCGGTTTCTGGCGCTGACCGCGTGGGGGTCTCTCGCGTCTCTCACGCTCGGGTACACGCTCCGGCACGTGCTCGGGTGGGAGCACCTGTGGGCGCTCCTCAACCTGTGGTGGCGCCTCTGGTGCTGGTCCTGACTGGAGTGCGGCGAACGCCTCCTCTACGGGCACCTTCGCCTCGAGTGCGGCCTTTATCTGGTCGGGGTCGAGTTCCTCGACCTCCGAGCCTCTTGGGGCGCGTGCCACGTACTTTGGCTTCGCAACCTGCATCAGTTCCCTCAGTATGAGGTCGCCGCCGCGGTCGCCGTCGAGGAAGGCTGTTATCTCCTTCTTTCTGGCGAGTTCGCGAATCGTCTTCGGCACCTTGACGCCCTCAACTGCGATGGAACCGGATATGCCGGCCCGCAGGAGGTTGATGACGTCGGCTCTTCCCTCGACAAGGATTATGTCGTTGCGCTGGCTGATGTCGGGTGTGGCGGTGAGCCTCTCGCGCCCGTAGTGGACGGGCTCGATCTTCTTGCCCTCCTGCCCTACCTGCTCGAGCATTATCTCGATGTCGTGGCTCTCCTTTACGTGCCAGTCGCGCATCAGCTCCTTCGCGCGCTCCTGTATGCGCTTGAGCTTGTCGACTCGGACATCCTTTATGCCCTCGACGGCGATCTTCGCCTCGCAGGGGCCGACCCGGTCCACGGTCTCCATCGCCGCCGCTATTATGGCGGTCTCTGGCCTGTCTAGGCTCGACGGGACCACGAGTGTGCCGGTTGTCTTGTCGTTCGCCGACTTGAGTTCGATGTCGATCCTGCCGATCTTGCCGGTGCGCTGTAGCTCGCGGAGTTCGAAGTCCTTGGGGAAAAGTCCCTCAGTCTGTCCGAAGATGGCTCCGATGACGTCGTGGCGTTCAACGACGCCCTCGATTGTGAAGCGTGCCTGTATCGTGTACTTGACGCCTGTGTAGCTGTCCTTATCTCCCATGCTTATGCAACTCTGTTTTTTGTTTTCCTGATTCACACTGCCCGCGGTGCGTCCCCCTCTTCTCCTCTGGGGCTTCGCCCGGGTCCGAAGAACTCGTCCCCTCGCTTGGCTTCCATCCGGTGATTGCGGGGAATCGGCCGTTTCCGGCCTTTCCACCCGCGGTGAGTGTGAACCACGCCTTATGGCGCGTTTAGGATACTTTCATCTAGGGATAAAAACGTTGTCGATCAAGGTCTGGTGGCGGCGCGGTAGTTTTAAGAGGGTTTCACCGACCCTTATCTGAGGTTCGTCCTCATGGTTAAAGTTGCGATAAATGGATTCGGTAGGACGGGCCGCCTCGCGCTCAGGGCGGCGCTTGAGAGGGGCTCCAAACTCGAGTTCGTCGCGGTTAATCGCGGCGACGCGAAGCTTCTGGGGCACCTGCTAAAGTACGACAGCGTCCACGGGAAGGCGCCCTTCCCCGTCGAGGTGGAGGGGGACACGATCGTGGCCGCTGGGAAGAGGATCAAGGTCCTTAATGAGTCGGACGCGGAGAAGCTGCCGTGGAGGGACATGGGCGTCTGGCTCGTTATAGACGCCTCGGATAAGTACAGGGACAGGGACGGCGCTGGCAAGCACATTAAGGCTGGGGCTAACAAGGTTTTAGTCGGCGCCCCGGGGAAGAAGCTCGACGCCACAATCGTTCTCGGCGTCAATGATGGTATATACGACCCCGCTAAGCACCACCTTGTCAGCAACGCGAGTTGTACCACGAATTGCGTTGCGCCTGTTGTCAAGGTACTCAACGACCGTTTCGGCCTTGAGTCCGCCATGGTCTCCACGATCCACGCCTATACTGGGAGCCAGATGATCCTTGATCGTGCTGACAAGGACCTTCGCAGGGCTCGCGCCGCGGCTATGAGCATCATACCGACAACGACCGGTATGACCAGTGCAATCGGGGAGGTCCTCCCCGAGCTTAAGGGGAAGGTCGATGGCACGGCCTTCCGCGTCCCGACCCCCGACGTGAGCCTCATCGACGTCTCCGCCGTACTCAAGGCGAAGCCGAGCGCCGACGAGATCAACGCTGCTTTCAAGGAGGCTGCGGCCGGGAAGATGAAGGGCATACTCGGCTTCGACAACGAGCCCCTCGTCTCCGTCGACTACGTCCACAACCCCTACAGCGCAATCGTCGACGGCACATCTACCATCTCGAACGGTAGCATGGTGAAGGTCGTCGCATGGTATGACAACGAGTACGGGTACAGCTGCAGGACGATCGAGTTGGCCGAGAAGATGGCCAGCTACGCTAAGTAGACTCATTTACCTGGTGACTCGGAGTTTCTTCATCTTCTCGAGGTTCTCGGGTTTCTTCTCGAAGTACGTCCTCACGGGTTCGAGGAGGTTCACCATCGCCTCCGCCGTGGCGGTCTTGAGGTCCATGGGGTGGAGCTTGCCCTCGGCGTAGGTCTTGGCGAGTTCCTCGTAGCTCCCGAATGAGATATCTCCTCCAAACTTGGCTGGGCGCTCTACATCCAGCTTCTCAAGCTGGGGGAAGACTATCATGCGGGCGTGCTCAAGTACTGGGTTTCCCTCCACCTGCTTGGGGGGGCAGAAGGCCTCCTTGTACTTCGCCCTGATGTCGGTTGGCTCGTCGTTCACCCAGATGGCGCCCTTCGCGACGCTCTTCGACATCTTCGTCGAGATTGTCTTGTTGATCCCCTCGTCCTCGTCGAAGGCACCTTGGATCGTGGAGTCCTGTAGTCCGGGGAGGAGTGGGTTGTGTAGGCAGACTGGGGGTTTGTACCCGAGCTTCGGGGCTACCTCTCTGCAGAGCATGTGGACCTTCCTCTGGTCCATCCCTGCGCCCGCGGCATCGAGCCTCATCTGGAAGATGTCCGAGGTCTGGAGGGCGGGGTATAGTACCCAGCTCGATTCGACGTCCTCGGTGTCCGCGCTGCGCCCCATTATAGGCATCGCCCTGAGCGCCCTCTTCATCGTCGTCGCCTTCATCACGCGGACGACTTTTTCCCAGTATTCTTTGTGGCTGACGATGTCCGAGG
Source organism: Candidatus Bathyarchaeota archaeon (assembly GCA_963769425.1). Classification (GTDB taxonomy): domain Archaea; phylum Thermoproteota; class Bathyarchaeia; order TCS64; family TCS64; genus UBA8941. Next base: position 884,297 of record CAVYLP010000006.1, read on the forward strand.
CCCATAGGTACTCGACTTTTCCTTCGGGAAGGCCGAGAGCCGTGAAGCAGTCCTTGAAGTACTCGGCGCCAGCGCGGATGTTGTTGAGGTCGCCCCCGAGCTTGTTATTGATCCAGCCGTGCCACTCAGCGAGGTAGATTATGAAGTGGAACCCGGCGTCGACGTAGTCCTTCATCTTCTTCCCTACGATTAATCCGGTGCCTGCGTGCATCATGCCGCTTGGCTCGAAGCCGACGTATCCGCGGGGGTGGTCGTTTGTCTCAAGCAGCGTCCTGACCTCCGCAGGGGTGATTATCTCCTGGAGGTTCTGGGTGACTAGCCTGTATCGGGTCTCTGTGTCCATGTTCCTCGCCTTTGGAATCTCTCAGAGGCTCCGCTATTAAGGTTTGAGGGCAGTGGGCGCTGCCCCACCCGGTTAAAGAGATAAGCGGAGTGGGCGTACTACCTTTGAGTTGTCAAGGAAAGCCACCGAAAGGGGGAGGCTTGGAGTAGCCTCTCTTGTGTTTGCCCCAGCCTCGACTGTAGCGAAGGCTATCGCTCAGGGTAAGGTCACGTCCTTCGAGGTGACCAAGCAGATTCTAGGCAGAGTCGAGACCTATAACCCGAGGCTAAACGCCATAGTCACCCTCCGAGCTGAAGATGCTCTGACTGATGCTAAGGAGGCTGACGAAATCATCAAGAGAGGTGGCGCTCTCGGTCCACTCCACGGGGTACCCGTAACAATCAAGGATTGCTTCGAGATGAAGGGCGTGAGGACAACGGCTGGGTCGAAGGCCCTCACTGAGTATGTCCCTAATAGGGACGCGGCGGTGGTGGAGAGGATGAGGGCTGCAGGGGCTGTCATCCTCGGTCACACGAATGTCCCTGAACTAGCCGCTGACTGGCAAACCTACAACTCGGTCTTCGGGACTACCAACAACCCGTGGGACCCGACTCGGACACCCGGTGGCTCAACGGGCGGTGGCGCCGCTGCACTCGCAGCGGGGCTGACATTCCTCGAGGTGGGTAGCGACATCGGGGGCTCTATCAGGGTCCCCTCACACTTCTGTGGCGTATACGGGCACAAGCCGAGCCTAGGCGCCGTCTCCGCTAGGGGGCACATTCCGCCCCTCCCCGGGACGCCTCCAGGTGATCCGGCATTCAGCGTGGCCGGTCCGTTGGCGAGAAGTGCCTCAGATCTCAGGCTCGCTATGGAGGTTCTGGGCGGAGCAGATGGTGGGCTTGAGAAGGTTTTCACATGGAGGCTGGCGCACCCGAGGAGGCGTAGCCTTGGGGAATACCACTTGGGGTACGTGTTTGATGATCCTCTTTGCCGGACCTCCTCAGATGTCTTGGAGCCCCTGGAGAATTTGGTGAAGGGGCTTAGGGGAGAGGGTGTCGACCTGACTGCTGGCTGGCCGAAGGGCATCGTTCCGAAGCAGCTCTTCGATGATTATCGCTACCTACGCTACGCTTCGGGTGCGGGAGGCCTCAGTAATGCACAGATCAGTGAGCGCCTCAAGGCCGAGGTATTTGACGATGGCTCCGACGAATATGCAGCGGCACACGCCTACGCGTCGACTGTTAAGGAGTTCCAGGATGTGATGGCAAGTAGGGCACATGCGCAGTACGCTTGGAATGACTACTTTAGGGGCTTGGATGCATTCCTCGTCCCCGTCGCCTTCGTCCCCGCCTTCCCCCACGACCATGGGATGCCGCTAAAGAGCAGGGTCCTCCAGACATCCGAAGGGGCTAGGAAGTACCAGGAGTTGCGTTTCTGGATATCCTTCGCTACTTTATGCGGTTTGCCCGCCACTGTGGCCCCAGTTGGTCAAACGAGAAGTGGTTTACCCGTTGGGGTTCAGATAATCGGCCCATTCATGGAGGATGCTACGACGATCGATTTAGCGGAGAAGATTGAGCAAGTCGTAGGTGGATTTAGATCACCGCCCGGCTTCTAGAAATTCATGGGGCGATGACTGTGGGCTGGGCGTCCCTGTGCCTCGCGACAAACACACAGCATCACAGTATGGAGCCAACGCTCCACTCAGCTGAGCTCTCTCAAATCGCGAGGAGTCCGACGCCCATGCCCTGCCCGCCTGTTCCATGACTGGGTAACCCCATCTTCACTGGTGACCCTCCGCGGAGTCCGTCTGCATGGCGCGTCGTCTTGGCGGGCATCCACTACTCGGGGTAGGCGGCTTATATCTTTACAGGAGGACGCTAGACCGCTCGATGATTGGACCCACAGTCAAGTGACTCCAGTCAAGAACCGTTTTCAACCCAGAAAACCGCCTTAAATCAGGTGAAATCGGTGAAACCAGGCAGAGAGGAGCTCGAGGAGGTAGTCTTCCAGGCGCTCGCGTCGACTGAGAGGCGGGAGATAATCAGTGTGATACGCTCCCACGAGGGCGGCGCCACATACAGCGAGATACTCGGGGAGCTCGGCCTGACCACCGGGAACCTAAACTATCACCTCAAGCAACTTGAGGGGCTTATCGGGAAGGATGAGGAGAGGCGGTACAGGCTCACTCCTCTCGGCGAGAGGGCCATGGCTGTCCTGCTGGGCGTCGACGTCCCCGAAAACTTGGGGGACTACGTCTCCGCGGCGAGGGTCTCCCAGTCTCTGAGCGTCCACCCGTTCGTGTCGAGGCTGCTGTTGATGGCCGCAGCCTTCGACTGCTTCTTTCTATTTATCTGGGGTTACCTAGCCTACATCGCGGCCACCGAGGGGGCGCCCCTGTTCGTCTTCGCCGTCATCGCCTTCCTGTTGATAGCGGGCGTGGTAGCGCTCTTTGGGATCGTAAGGGCTTTCAGAACCGCACCCGAGTACGTGAGGCGGCTTGAGCGTAGGCTCGGCCTAACCCGCTAGACTGAGGGTGATTTCCCACCCCGATTTACTGTTAAAAACGCGGAAAATCGGATTTTCCTAGTTAAACGTCGAATATCCTAGATGGTTTAGGGAACGTTTTTAATATGAAAAAAGGGTTTTTCACATCATGTCTGAAAAGATCCCCTCCCCCGAGGAGTTCTTCGGTCACCAGATGGGGGCGGACCGAAAGCTGGCCCGCTGGGACCGCGTAGTCGAATACTTCAACGTCTTGGGGAAGTCGCCTTGCGTGAAGGTGACGGAGCTCGGCAAGTCAACAGAGGGCAACCCGTTCATCCTCGCCGTCATCACGAGCCCGGAGAACATGAAGAAGCTGGACAGGATCAGGGAGTCGAGCTGGAGGATCGCCCACCCGAGGGGTGTCCCCGATGAGGAGATAGCAGGTATAATTACCGAGGGGAAGGCTGTCGTCGCGATGACTATGAGCATACACGCCACCGAGGTCGGCGGGACACAGATGGCCCCAGAGCTCGCCTACGAGGTCGCGACTAGCCCCGCCTTCGAGGAGGTCCGCCGGAACGTCGTCCTCCTCCTCATCCCCTGCTTCAACCCCGACGGCCAGATCATGGTCACGGACTGGTACAACAAGTACCTCGGCACCGAGTACGAGGGGGGCGGCCCCCCGTGGCTCTACCACAAGTACACGGGGCACGACAACAACCGCGACGCTATCAACCTCAGCATGGTTGAGAGCCAGATGGTGGCGAGGATCCTCTACGGGGAGTGGCATCCACAAGCGTACATCGACTACCATCACATGGGGAGCTATGGGGCGCGGTTCTACATTCCACCCTTCAGCAACCCCCTAGATGACCAAGTTGATCCCCTCGTCTGGACTGAGCAGGAGCTCTACGGGGGGCTTATGCACGTCATGCTGGAGGCCGCGGGGAAGACGGGCGTCGAGTCCGCGGCAACATACCCGGGGGAGTTCATGCCTACGTTCAACTACGTCCCCTGCTGGCACAACATCTGCGGAATGCTCACTGAGTCCGCCAGCGCGGGGATAGCGACCCCGATATGGGTCCACTACCACCAGCTCAAGCCGAGCAGTCGAGGCCGCCCCGAGTACAGGACCCAGATGGGTTTCCCCCACCCATGGCCTGGGGGGGTGTGGAGGCTCCGCGATGTGGTCGAGCAGCAGAAGATAAGCGCCCTCGCAACTCTGATGGCCGCTGCTCGGTTCAGGGAGACCTTGCTCAGGAATATGCACCTGAAGGCAACCCACGCTTTGGAAAAGGGGCTCAGTGAGGCGCCCTATGCCTTCGTAATGAAGGTAGAACAACACGATGAGCTAACAACATACAAGCTTCTCAAGACCCTGATGGATATGGGGGTGGAGGTACAGAGGAGCCAGAAGGAGTTCACCGCCGGCGGAGTCACTTACCCCCGCGGCACACACGTCGTCTTCACGTCTCAACCCTGCAGGCCCTATATAATCAGCCTACTGAAGAGGACGTACTACCACGTGGGCCCGTGGAGTAGGAAGCCCGACGGGACACCCCTCACCCCATACGACCTCGCAACCTACACGATACCCGAGTTCATGGGGGTGAGGCTACACGAGGTGGAGAAGCCCTTCGAAGGCTCCTTCGAGGCGGTGCCGAGCCTCAGGTTTCCAAGGGGCGACGTCGCCACGCCCGCCCCGAACGGCTGGTTGCTCGACACCCGCATCAACGACGGCTACGCCGCGGTGAACAGGCTTCTCAGGCGCGGCGTCGAGGTGAGGAGGCTAACCGCACCCCTGAAGGTGGGGGAGAGCACCCACCAGCCGGGGACATGGCACATCGTCGGTGAGGGTGCCCGAGATGAGTTGGAGAAGATTTCGAAGCGCTACCACCTCGTCTTCGAGGCTGCACCGGAGGGCGAGTTGAAGGAGACGCCCGCTCGCCAGCTCAGGATAGGAATCTACCAGCGCTACTACGGTGGGAACACCGACGAGGGCTGGACCCGATGGCTCCTCGAACAGTACAGGTTCCCCTACAAGACGGTGATGGACAAGGACATCAAGAAGGGGAGGCTCGCGGACAAGTTCGACGTGATAATCCTCCCCTCAGACCACAAGAGTATGATAACCGGTGAGGGGATCGAGGACTACTACGAGAAGAGGTGGCAGGGCACAATGACGATGCCTAAGTACCCACCTGAATACAGGAGCGGCATCGGGAAGGAGGGGGTCGAGAAGCTGAAGGGCTTCTCCGAGGCCGGCGGCACCATCCTCTGCCTCGGGGAGTCGAGCGACTTCGCCATAGAGGAGATGAAGGTCCCCGTGAAGAACGTTCTCACGGACGTGAAGCCCACGGAGTTCGTCTGCCCCGGCTCCACGCTCCACGTAAACGTGGACTCGGCCAACCCACTCGCGTGGGGGGTTCAGGAGGACCTGCTCGTCATCTTCCGCAGCCACGGCGCCTTCGAGGTGAAGCCCGGGAGCAGGAACGACGACTACGGTGTCGTCCTCAGCTACCCCGAGGATCACATAATGGAGAGCGGCTGGCTGCAGGGGGAGGAGAGGCTATCGCGGAAGGCCGCCATGGTGGAGGCGAGGACGGGGAGGGGGCGGGTCATCCTCTACGGCTTCGCACCACAGTACAGGGCGCAGAGCGATGCTGCATTCAAGCTATTCTTTAACCCGCTTGTCGGCTGATGTCGGCTGCCCCCTATATACCATCCATACATTTTCTCCAACCATCATTACTTTGACTTACATCGAAGACGTTATATGGGAAAACCTGCTCTGCTTCAAGGATAAGTGGTTAATATGGACGTAAACAAATTCGCGAAGAAGGAGCTGCTAGCGATGGCAGCTGGTTCCTCGACCCGTGTGAATGTGGCCCCCGACCCCAAGCTCATCAACCTTGGCGCGGGTGACCCCGACTTCAACCAGCCCAACATCATCAACAAGGCTGTATATCAGGCGATGAAGGAGGGTCACACCCACTACGAGTTCACGGGCGTCCCCCAGTTCAAGAAGGCGATCGCCAACTACTACGGCAAGTACGGCGTGAAGATCGACCCCGAGACCCAGCTCTGCATCGAGTCAGGCGGTAGTCAGGCTATCTTCCGCGCTTTCGGTGCACTCCTTAACCCCGGTGACGAGATCATACTCCTCGACCCCGCCTACCAGGGATACTTCTCACCTGCCTCCTACTTCGGCGCCAAGATGGTTCGCGCGCCTATGAAGAAGGACAAGAAGGGCATCTTCAGGCCCAGACGTCGAACGCGATCGCTAAGGCTTGCACGCCCAAGACGAAGGCGGTCATGATCTGCAGCCCCGACAACCCGACGGGCGCGGTCTACACCGAGAAGGAGCTCAAGGCCCTAGCCGAGGTCTGCGTGCAGAAGGACATCATCTGCATCAGCGACGAGATCTACACCGAGTTCATCTGGGGCAGAAAGCCCTTCATCCCGACGATGAAGATCCCCGGCATGGAGGACAGGACCCTCGCCCTAATGAGCTTCAGCAAGACCTTCGCGTGGACCGGGTGCCGCGCCGGCTACATCATCTCGAGCCCAGAGCTCATGAAGATAGTGGATGCCGTACCAATCGGCATCATCGGCATGCCAGTCCCATTCCAGTACGCGGGCGCGGTCGCCCTCGAGAAGGGCTGGGGCTTCGTCAAGAAGATGAGGAAGGAGTACAAGAAGAGGATCGACTTCAGCGTCAAGAGGCTGAACGAGATCAAGGGCATCACATGCCCGATGCCTGAGGGCACCTTCTACGTCTTCCCAGACATCAGCGCAGTCGGCATGCCCGCGGCCAAGTTCGGCCAGGAGCTGCTGCTACAGGAGAAGCTCCGCGGTGCACCCGGTACGGGCTACGGCCAGGCCGCCGAGGGACACATCAGGTTCGCCCTCGTCGACAACATGGAGCGCCTCGAGGACGCCTGGAACAGGGTCGAGCACTTCGTAAAGAAGAACGGGAAGAAGTAAACTTCCCAACTAATTTTTTTAAAGAATTGACGAGGTAAGGCTCCTATATTTGTACGACCCCTAAATGATAGTCAATAGCCGTAGGGGAGACGTAAATTGGATTTTATTATTCTCTTGCTCGTCGAGTGCATAGTCTTCCTCGCCGCACTCGTCGGCGGGTTGACGGGCTTTGGCTTCGCCCTTGTCCTCGCCCCCAACCTCATGCTTCTCCTCTCACCGAAGACGGCCATCCCCGTCGTCACGCTTCTGAGCGTTGTTCTCAACTCCATTTTATTCTACGAGGCGAGAGAGTGGGCGAGTCCACGCGAGATACGCCCCCTCCTCGTCTCGGGGCTCCTCGGTATGCTATGTGGTGCTCTCCTGCTCATCTACCTGAATGTCCCCCTCCTCAAGCTGTTAACCGGCGCCGTCATCATCCCCTTCGCGATCGCCCTTTTACTCGATGTAAAGATCGAGCTAAACTCCCGGCTCCTTCAGGTCCCAGTTGGGCTGCTCAGCGGCTTCCTCGGCGGCTCCACCTCGATGAGCGGGCCGCCTGTCGTCCTATTCTTCCAGAACAGGGGCTTCGAGAAGCGGGTCTTCAGGGCGAACCTCATCGTCTACTTCTTCCTCATCTATCCCCTCACCCTGCCCACGTACTACCTCGGGGGACTCTTGACTGGTGAAGTCTTCTCCACCGCGTTGCTCGCGGCGCCCGCCATGGTCGCCGGCGCCCTGCTGGGTGCAAGGCACGTGCACAGGGTGAATGAGGGGCTGTTCCGCAGGATCACCCTGCTTCTCGTCATAGCTTCGGGGGTCTTCTCTATCGTGACGGGGCTGGGCCTCTTCTAATGGCTCGGCTTGTACTCCGCTTAAAATAGCACAATATAAAACCACAGAAAACCTACCCAAAAACGGATAGACGATGAACCCAAATCCCCCTAGGCCAGCTTACCAGATTGCCCTACTCTTCTTAATCGCACTTGAGGTACTTGCATTCGAGCTACGGAACTATGCCCTCTTAATTGGAGTCCTAGTAGTAATCGTCATTGTGGCAATCTACTGGTTCAGATATACCAGGGCTCACTCACTCAAGACAAAGTACAGCCCCAAGAACGCTACACCGAAGGAAGACTGGAAGGGGAAGACCGACAAGGACAACAACCCCCTCTGAGCCCTAGAGGCTAGTCCTTGCCCCTGTTCTTCTCAGCGTATGCCTTCGCCATCTCAAGCGGGGGCTGGATCTCTGCTGGGATGGGTGAGATGTACTTCCTCCCCGCTAGGCGTTTGGTGTGCTCCTCCTTCGCCGCCGCGACTATCTCAGGCTTCATCAGAAGGTCGAGCACTGTTCCCGCCGTGACCTTGCTGCTGAAGATGAGGCTCTTGTGGCCAAGACCCATCGCCCCGCAGGCGACCCATTGCCAACTGTGGGCCGGGCTACCAATCGGATAAGTGGCTGTATTATACTCCACGGCGGGCACGACCCAGCTAACATCCCCAACGTCGGTGGAGCCCGCGCTGCAGTAGTCCTCACCGAATGGGTCGAGTACATCGTCCGCCATCTCCATGTCGGCATACCTTTCCCACGCCGGAACCTTCTGCCTCTTCATATCGTCGATCTTGACCTGTCTGTCGAGGCCGGTGTTGATCTTCTTAGCGAACTCGAGCTCCTCAGTCGTGTGCTGTGGGGCACCTATTTCCTTCATGTTAGCCGTGATCGTCTCAGCTACCGTCTTGTTGGGGATGAGGTTGTAGAGCCCCATGATGAACTCGACCTTGAGGGTCGTCTCTGTCATCATCGCGGCTCCTTCGGCGATCTTTATTATCCGTTTGTAGATCGAGTCGAGCTGGTCCCTCTGTGGGGCGCGGATATAATACCAGCTACGGGCGTAGTCGGGGACAACGTTAGGTTGCCCTCCACCGACCTCTATGACGTAGTGGAAACGAGCCTCCTGGATGACGTGCTCTCTGAGGTAGTTGACGCCGACGTTCATCAGCTCAATGGCGTCGAGTGCACTCCGCCCCTGCTCGGGTGAGCCCGCAGCGTGGCTGGTCTTGCCGTAGTAGTGGAACTTTACACCGTTGACGGCTGTGCTGCTTCCAATTGTCGCGGCGTTGATTGAGTCGGGGTGATGGCTGATGACGGCGTCGACTCCGTCGAATAGGCCGGCGCGCACCATGTAGACTTTGCCGACGAAGTTCTCCTCCGCAGGTGTCCCGAAGAACTTGATAGTCCCCTTGGCATTCGCCTTCTCCATAGCGTAGCGTGCAGCAATGGCTCCAGCGACTCCGCTTGTACCATGTATATGATGGCCGCAGCCGTGCCCAGGGGCACCCTCCTTCAGTGGTATCTTCTCTGGGTACGACTTTATTGCTGATTCCGGGGAGTGCGTCGAACTCGCCCATGATGCCGATGACCGGTTTACCGCTCCCCCAGGTGGCGACGAAGGCGGTGGGCATACCCGCCACCCCTGCCTCGACCTTGAAGCCGTGTTTCTTCAACTCGTCCTGGAGAAGCTTCGAACTCTTCGTCTCAGTGAGCCCTAGCTCCGCGTAGCCCCAGATGGTGTCCGCAACTTCTACGATCCTATTTTGATTCTGGTCTATCCAGCCCCAAGCAGTCTCCTTGACCATGGGTGAAAGGGAAGTGGATCGAATCTATAAGATCAGCTAGTCTATCGAGCCGATGTAGCCGGTATCCTTTCCACCTTTACAATCGCTCTACTGACACCGGCAAGAGGAGGCAACAGATGGGATAGTGTTTGCTCGGCCGTGCATCGCCTAACTATTCCCTTAGAACTAGTCTCAAACCAACCATCTTTGTCTCTCTGAAAAGATTGCAGTACCCTTCCCTCTTTGTTAAGAAACTTGATTATGCATTCATCGTTCCTCATGAACTCACCAGCGCGTGCGAGTAGATTTCCCCCAGTTCCGCGTGTAACATAGCTTACCCAACTTGAGCGCATGCTGATAAAACCTTACTAGCGATCCAAGTTTGTACGCGCGTTTGTTCGTTTGTTTGTCAGATATTGTGTTGGTTGGTACCAATATCATCACTGGTATGTGTTATAACATGGGGTTAGGCCTCGCAATCGAGGCGGAGCGGGGCTGGTCTTCGGATCGATCTTCGTATCAAGGAAGTAGCTAGTCGAAGGCGCTGACGACGGTGAGAGTTTCCCCCTTGCTGACAGAGTAGAAGCACCTCATCATACTAACGAGGCCGCTCTCGGGGGTCTTCGCGATCTGCACGACGTTTCCGAATAGATCGGTTACCCTACCTAACTCGTCACCTTTCTTTACCTCCTTATTGAGGTCAACTGAGGGATGCCAAGCGCCGCCCTCAGATGCGAGGACTCTGAGCCTCCTCCTACTCACTCTCTGAACCCGATACTTCGGCTCACCGCCTAGGATGCCCATGTGTCGGAGGACGTTCATCACCCCCTCGACGTGGAAGCGGACAGCTTCCTCTCTAACCGGGTAGGGGGTGCCCGCCTCAGACATGATGCAGGGTATACCGTAGAGGCTCTGGGCGCTGAGGCTCATTCCCCCCGAAGCGGGGAAGATGTGGGTGAGGTCGCAGGGGAAGCAGGTGGCTAGTTTGAGGGACTCGGCGTTTAAGGCGGGGTCCTTACCCTCGGCGGCGACCATGAAGCCCTTTATGTCCTCATCTATGTCTCCGCCGTGGCAATCGACGAGTGCGTCGCACTTTGATGCGATCCCATCGAAGGCGGCGTGGGCAACCCTCTGTGTGAGGCTACCTGAGGCGTCGCCTGGGAAGACGCTGTTCAGGTTCAGCCTGTCGACGGGACTCGTGTACTGTGTCCTCTTCTCGAACTGGGATCTGTTGAGGATCGGGGTGGCGAGGACGGCTCCCCTCATCACGGAGGGGTCGAGTGAATGGATCACCCTAGTCACGGCTTCGACGCTTGCGAACTCCGTCCCATGCGTCCCCCCGAATAGGCCCAGAGTCTTTCCCGGAAGGACGCCGTTGATCACTGCTACAGGTATCCGGTAGTTGTCATCGCCAACGTCAATGAATCCGGTCGACTTCTCACCGGGCGCAGCCACCGCGTTACCTATGCGGATGGGGGTCGCTCCGCCTGCTTTGCCTCGGATCATCGATGGGAGAGTTGTGGCTACTACCTTTAAAACGATGGCTGATGGTCAGCCCTGTTTCGCTGCTTGGGCCTTCGCGACTTCAAGTGGTGGCCCGATGTCGTCGGGTATCGCGCATCGGTAGGTCCTTCCCTGCATCTTCTTGGCGTGCTCCTCCTTTGCCTTCGCCAGTAGCTCCGGCTTTGTGAGGAGATCGAGTGTTGCTCCAGCCATCGTCTTCGCCGCGAAGATGAGGCTCTTGTGTCCTAGGCTCATCCCACTGCAAGCAACGGTTTGCCAGCTGTGGCCTGGGGCGCCGAGGACGAAGGCCGCCGTGCCGAATTCCATCGTTGGAGTTTGCCAGCTCACGTCTGAGACATCGGTGGATCCTCCCGAGACCTCGCCTTCGTTCCATGGGTCGAGGATGTCCGTCACCATGTCTACGTCGAGATACTTTTCGTAGTTCGGTATCTTCGACTTTCTGAGGTTGTCGACCTTCTGCTCCTTGGGGAAGCTCTTGGCGACCTCCGCAGCGAAGGCCAGTTCATCCGGTGTGTAGTTGGGTGCCCCGATCTCTCTCATGTTGGAGACGACGACCTCGCTCAGGACCTTGCTGGGGAGAAGGTTGTAGACGCCCGTGAGGAACTCGACCTTGAGTGTTGTCTCGGTCATCATGGCCGCGCCCTCCGCTATCTTGAGGATTCGTGCGTAGATGTGGTCTACCTGGTCCCGCTCCGGGGCTCGTATGTAGTACCAGCTCCTCGCGTAGTCGGGGACGACGTTTGGTTGTCCTCCGCCCTCCTCTATGATGTAGTGGATGCGCGCCTTGTCGATGACGTGCTCTCGTAGATAGTTGACGCCCACGTTCATCAGCTCGATAGCGTCCAGTGCACTCCTACCCTGCTCCGGTGAGCCCGCGGCGTGGCTCGTCTTTCCATAGTAGTGGAACTTGACGGAGTTGATGGCGGTGCTGCTGGATAGGCCAGCGGTGTTGATGGAGCCGGGGTGGTGGCTCAGGCATGCATCAACGCCCTTGAAGAGGCCCGCCCGCACCATGAAGACCTTGCCATCATAGTTCTCCTCCGCGGGACAGCCGTACATCTTGATGGTGCCCTTGATCCTCCCCTCCTTCATCTCTTGCTGGATCGCTAAAGCAGCGGCTACAGCGGTGACGCCGTGAATGTTGTGACCGCATCCATGCCCCGGTGCGCCTTGCCTCAGGGGTTGTTTTATAGGCACTTTGTCGTTGCTTAGGCCGGGCAGAGCATCATATTCACCCATCAAGCCAATGGTGGGGCCAACACCATTGCTCCACGTCGCCGTGAAAGCGGTGGGCATCCCCGCTACACCATGCTTTAACTCAAAATCGTATTTCTCCAATTCGTTTGTGAGGAGTTTAGATGATTTCTCCTCCATGAGTCCAAGTTCGGCATACCCCCAGACTTTGTCACTGAGCGATATGATCTGCTCAGAGTTAGTATCGATCCAGCCCCAAGCCTTCTGCTTCAAATTGGTCACCGATGTTTGTGAAGCAGTTGTAGTCTGTTAAAACGTTACGCTGTGTTTGCATGTAGATGTATTAAAAAACATTCAGCGAACTTATGTGCCTAGGTTTGCGGGATGTTCGCGTAGGTAAGAAACTATTCGGAAAAAATAGAACTCACATCTCCCTACCATGAAAGCTTCTCACAGAACCTCCGATCCAAATGTTCATTTTAATAAACAACTCTTCCTGATGTTTCACCATGCAAAAAATCACACCACATCTTTGGTACGATAAAGAAGCAAATGAGGCAGCCGAGCTCTACACCTCCATCTTCAAAGACGCGGAGATCAAGAGCAGGCACATTCTTCATAACACCCCATCTGGCGACACGGACATGCTAACCATCGAGCTGCTGGGACAGGAATTCATGCTCATCAGCGCGGGCCCATTCTTCAAGTTCAACCCATCCGTCTCGTTTCTCGTCTCCTGTAAGACAAAGGAGCAGGTCGATGAGTTCTGGAGAGGCCTCTCCCGTGGAAGCCGGGTGCTCATGAAGCTCGGCAAGTATCCTTTCAGCGAGAGATACGGGTGGGTGCAGGACAGGTACGGTCTCTCGTGGCAGCTGATGTCAACGAGGGGACGAGACTCGAAGCAGAGGATCACACCAACGATCATGTTCGCCGGCGACGTGTGTGGCAAGGCTGAGGAGGCCATCAACTTCTACACTTCGGTGTTCCACGACGCGAAGGTCGGGGACATTCTTCGCTATAGCAAGGGAATGGATCCTGACAAGGAGGAGACTGTGCAGCACGCCGCTTTCACCCTCGAGGGGCAGGAGTTCGCGGCAATGGATAGCGCACGCGAACATATGTTCTCTTTCAACGAGGCCGTGTCATTTGTGGTCAAGTGTGAGACTCAGGCTGAGATGGATTACTACTGGGGGAAGCTATCAGCCGATCCGAAGGCTGAGCAGTGCGGCTGGCTGAAGGATATGTACGGGCTCTCTTGGCAGATTGTTCCCACTGTGATGTCTAAGATGCTCATGGATAAGGACGAGAGGAAGGTGGCGCGGGTTACCGAGGCGTTCCTCAAGATGAAGAAGTTCGATATTGCGGCTCTGGAGCGAGCATTCGAAGGAAAATAGCTGTAAAGGAAGTAAAAAATACGTGCTTATCTTAGGATTATTTTGAGGACTATGGCCAGATAGGACTAGGGTTGATTTTTACATCCTTTAATTTAACCAAGAAAACCTTAAGGGTTCGGCTGTCCGTGTGCTGGGCTTAGTGAGCCGATTGGATGGGGTAGATCTCGTTTCTCTTCTTCTCTTATCCGTCGGGCTCTCGATTGATGTTCTCTCAGTCTCCGCGGTGACGGGGTTCGGGTTGGGAAGGGTGAACCGTGGGCAGATGCTTCGCCTCGCGGTGACTTTCGGGGCGTTCCATGTCTTCATGCCTATCCTTGGGTGGCTCGCTGGAGGTTCGTTAATTGCCCTCATCTCAGGGTATGATCATTGGGTCGCTTTCCTACTCCTCGCCTTCGTGGGGGGTAGGATGCTTTTAGAAGGGGTTAGGGGCGGCGAGAAAGTCGATCCTTCTGCAATCTTCGAATTAAGGAGCTTACTCCTCTTCAGTCTAGCCGTCAGTGTTGATAGCATCGCAGTGGGATTGAGCTTCGGCATCGGAGGCGTCCCAATTGTGTTTCCTGCAGCGTTGATTGGGGCCACAGCCTTCGCCTTCACCATCGTCGGCGTGACGGTTGGATGCAGGGCGGGTCAGTCGCTGGGGAAGTGGTCACAGATCATAGGCGGCTTGATTCTGATCCTTATCGGCCTAAGGGTGCTGATAAGCCACCTGATGGGTGGTTGAGCCGGCTACTGTTGGGCCTTTTCGGCGGCGACCCTCGCTATCTCGAGTGGTGGCACGCAGTCTGCGGGTATCGGCGTCTTGTAGGTTCTACCCTTAAGACGCTCGGCGTGCTCGGCCTTTGCCTTCTTGAGTAGCTCGGGTTGGGTTATGAGGTCGAGGGCAGTGCCCGCGATTGTCTTGGCGGCGAAGTTGAGGCTCTTGTGGGCTACGCTGCTTCCGCTCATTGACACGAATTGCCAGCTGTGTCCCGGGGCGCCGAGGACGTTGAGGGTGGTGCCGAATTCGACGGTGGGGCATTTCCAGCTGACGTCGCCGACGTCGCTGCTGCCCGCCATTGCTTCGCCCTCGCCTGTGGGGTCGAGGATGTCGGTTGGTAGGTCTACGTCGACGTATTTTTCCCAGTTCGGTATCTTGGATTTGCGGAGGCTGTCGACCTTCTGCTCCTTGGGGGTGTTTTTAGCGATCTCGGCGGCGAAGTCCAGCTCCTCCTTGGTGTATGTGGGTGCTCCGACTTCGCGCATGTTTTTGACGACTGTCTCGGCGACGGTCTTGTTGGGGATTATGTTGTAGAGACCGTCGATGAACTCGACCTTGAGGGTGGTCTCCGTCATGAGGGCCGCGCCCTCTGCGATCTTGAGGATCCTGGCGTAGATGGGTTCTAGTTGGTCGCGTTCCGGTGCGCGTATGTAGTACCAGCTCCTCGCGTAGTCGGGGACCACGTTTGGCTGACCTCCTCCGGCCTCGATGACGTAGTGGACGCGTGCTTCCTGGATTATGTGCTCGCGGAGGTAGTTGACGCCGACGTTCATGAGCTCGATCGCGTCCAGGGCGCTCCTACCCTGCTCGGGGTTGGCGGCTGCGTGGCTGGTCTTGCCGTAGTAGTGGAACTTGACACCGTTGACGGCTGTGCTGCTTGATAGTCGGGCGGTGTTCATGCTGCTCGGGTGGTGACTCAGGCAGGCGTCCACGTCGTCGTAGTGGCCCTCCTTGACCATGAAGACCTTGCCCGCGTAGTTCTCCTCGGCGGGTGTACCGAAGAACTTCACTCGTGCGTTGATGTTGTCTGATTCAAGTTCGTAGCGGAGTGCTATTGCTCCGGCCATTCCGCTGACTCCGTGGACGTTGTGACCGCAACCATGACCCGCGTGACCTGGGGCTAAGGGCTCCTTCTGAGTGGAGACTTTCTGGCTGATTCCGGGTAGGGCGTCGAACTCGCCCTGGATTCCGATACAGGGTCCTCCCCTTCCCCACTCTGCTACGAAGGCGGTCGGCATCCCCGCGATGCCTCTCTTGACTTTGAAGCCGTTCTTCTCCAGCTCGTCAGAGATTAGTTTGCTTGATCTGGTCTCCCAAAGTCCTAGCTCAGCATAGCCCCAGATCTGGTTGGCCATCTCAGCGAGGTGTTTCTGGTTTTCGTCTATCCATTTCCACGCGGTCTGTTTCATGGGTTGTTGTGTGGGGTTTAGAGGTTTAAGATTGATGGGTTTCCATCGAATCAATCAATCCTTATTTTACTATTTTGATTAATTAGTAAATTGCTAATTTACTAATTTTATTAAATAGTATATTAGTTATGTTTTCCGGCCATTTCGCTGAACCCGTGGAGGTTGTAGCCGTAGTCATTACCGGCATGACTTGGAGCCAGTTGGTCCTTCTAGGTGAACCGTTTGGCTGATTCTATTAAGGGCGTCGAACTCGCCATTGGAGATTCCTTATTCCTAGTAGCTGGAACTTACTTCCTTGTAGCTGGTATGTCTTCTTCCCTGTGGCGGGTATTTTCTTCCTAGTAGCTGGAATTCAATTCCTAGTAGCTGGTATTGTCTTCTTCCATGTAGCTGGAACTTACTTCCTGGTAGCGGGTATTTTCTTCCTTGTAGCTGGTAGTTTCTTCCATGTAGCTAGGAATGGGATTCCTTGTAGCATAGGATAACGATTTTCCGCCGCGCCAAATCCTAGCAGCAGGTACAAGAATTGATGGCTTGCTGTCTATCAGTGTGAGATTAGGAACATAACGGTGGAGTTAGAGTTGTGGATTTTGATTTTGTTAGTAGGCGTGTTTGGTGTATTTTTCGTAGTGTTTGCGGATTATTTCCATGACTTTGTCGGTCTCTTCCTTGTTGTGGACCTTTTGGAATGTGACGGTGTGCTCCCAGGCCTTGGTCTTGGGGTCTACCTTGATTATCTTGACGTAGACCTGTAGGCCGAGTTTTCTGAGCTCGGCGATTATCTCGGTCTCCTGCTGCTTTACCTCAGGGGGGATGGACGTGTGTTTTCACCTAGGGTGTGATTGGTGTCCCTGGGCGGTTATTTCTTGTGCTTGTAGCCGGCGGGGAGGCTTACTGCTTTGCGCTCTTTTGTTGCCTTCTTCTTGGCTCTGACTAGCTCGTTGTGTTTCTTGACGCCGTCGATCTTGTCCTGCTTGCTCTTTGTGGGCATGGTTGTTCTGCCCTTGCTGGGTGTTGGTTCGCCTTATAGGTATGGTTTTATGGGGGTACTTAGAAGACCTGGATATCGCTGCACTAAATATCCTGAAAGAAACTCCTATGTCTCACCCATTGGGAGATGTATACATAGACAATGACCCGAAACGTGACCATTTCAACTAGGGTACCGTCGCAACTCAAATCCAAGATTAAGAAATACCGTTTAAACATGTCCAATATAATTAGGCAGGCACTAGAGTTAGAGGTAGCTAAGGCAGAGACAGAGAAACTCGACACCATGCTAGAGAAACTCAGCCCCGCCCTCAACCGAATAGACATCGATTCCGCGATAACGGGCATCAGAAACGACAGAAACCACCGTTAAAATGAGGGTCCACGAAACCGTGAACCCCTTACCCCACCCGGACATTCCGACCTAAGTCGGCTGGGCTTTCGCCCAAGAAACCATCCCATCTACACTTTTTAAAGATTACCGAAGCAAAACCTTTACTTGAAGCCGTAGACCCCCTGGCGCGCGCATTGTAGCGAGGGAAAAAGGAGCTGTTTTCATGTCTCCCTTGTACCCTGTAGGGGGTATAAGAGAAAAAAAGGTCTTGTAGCTTGTCCGTTATGGTGTAAAATGGTCATAAATCTGCTTATCGGATTTGGGGGCAATCCGAGGCGTAACACCTACCTCTTAACCTCTTACAGTAGCCGCCCTTCTCAAACCTGCAGACCTGACTCAGCCTCTCAAAACTCACCCTTATCCTCGCTCCACCTGATTGTGTGCCGAGGATCATAACTAATTCAGAGGAATGTTTTAGGCTCTTTTCTGTCGCCATGTTGCGTAGACAGCCATTTTGCTACACGAAGTAAAGGCTCATGCTCCCAGCGCCTAGCTCCAGTTGGACAGCCCTGAATACAAGCACTACATAGGATACACTTCTCAACCTCAGTCTTCACTACATCAGAAACCTCAACACACCCCGTCGGACAAACACTCGCGCACACACCACACAGGTTACAAGTCCCTGCATCTGTGACCGGGTGTGCACCAGCGCGGATCGCCACTGTTCGAGTCCGAGTATTCTCAGAATAGGGATAATTACCCGGTACCATCAAAACTGGAAACTCATCAAGGCTCTTCACTTTTCCCAGGATTTGTAATCCGAATTCATGTGCTTTCTTGAGATCCAACTCATCGGGTCTTCCAGCTCCGATGGGCGTCTTCTCAGTGCTGAAACTATGTTGACCAATGAAGGCAGCACCAGCTACCGGCGTGAAACCCTGCTCCTTAATGGTGTCGTTTAACTCGAGTAGTGAATCCTCAAAGTCTCTGTTTCCATACATTACAACGAGTACGGCTGGAGTTTTATCTCCCTTGACCATTTTAAGTCGGTTGATTACGGTTGTGGGAACTCGTCCTTCGTAGGTTGGTGTCGAAAATATCGCGAGTTCGTCTCTTCCCAGTCGATAGTGCTGGTTGGTGTTCCGGGGGGTAAGATCAATAGTGTTGGTAACCAGTTTCATCGCTGAAGCAATTTCTTTGACTATTTTCTTTCCGGTTCCAGTTGGGGAGAAGTAGACCAGATTTACCTTAGTTATATTCAAAGTCATTATTTAAAGGAATGAACGCGTAGAAAGGCCTTTTTGCTTTGAACAAATCGAGAGCACGCGCACACGTCGCCATAATTCCAGATATGGAAATTATGCAACCTTGAAGATTACTCCACCCCGCCTCGTCCTGTTAGGTAGCACCAGTGTCTGGGGCTCCCTCTCCCCGAGCACCTCCGTCGCCTTAGCCCACGCCGAATCAAAGTCCCTCGCAGGCACCATCCCCACGGAGCGGGCTGCCTTCGGGTTCAGCGCCCCGGCGCATATCACGGTGTAGTTGTCGAGGGCCCACTGGGCGTTGTAGAACATCCAGAAGGGATGCAGGGGGTGAAAAGCCCTCGCATGCCTGTACCGGAAGATGTAGTCGTCTCGGTGCAGGAACTCGTCCTCGAAATCCACCATCTCCGCGGCGTTCTGGCCAACCTTATTGAATACCTTGATGACCTCCTCATCCGACTGGCGAGCCTCCGATATCCTCCCATCGCAGGGAGCAGCAACTATGAAGACCCCACCAGGCCTGAGGAACGGTTTCCCGATGTAGTCCTTCAGCGGGTGTGAGCTCACCTGGGAGGCCAGGATGGCCAGAGGGTTGTTAGAGGTGTCGTAGGTCGTCTGCGGGCCACACCCGGCCACCACGACATCCACCTCAGAGGGGAGCTCCACAATCCTCTCCTTATCCAGCACCCTCCACATTGGCTCCTGGATCTCCCGGTAGTGACCGGCCCTGAAGATGCTCCACCTCGAGTTGACGTTCCCGAAGCCATCCAGGTTGAATATCGGCTTCCCGGTCGC
The DNA here is from genome assembly GCA_963769425.1 of Candidatus Bathyarchaeota archaeon. Taxonomy (GTDB): domain Archaea; phylum Thermoproteota; class Bathyarchaeia; order TCS64; family TCS64; genus UBA8941. Next base: position 903,347 of record CAVYLP010000006.1, read on the forward strand.
CTCCTCAATCCGATCCTGAATCGCGTGTTTATGCTCCCTGTAGAGGTTATCCCTCGGCGAGCAGTGAGTAGACCTAGGGTCGGCTATTATCGAGTAGGTGTGAGTCGAGCCAATCGCCTTCGCGCTCCCAAGCCCAACCGTCAAACCACTGCTCCCACCATACCCACCATAGGTGCCCAGGGGGGCGAAGCAGCCGCCGAGGAAAATCACGAGGTCTGAGTCCTGAACACACCTGTTATACTCAACGTAGTCGCCTAGCTTCGAGTACCCGAGAAAGACCAACTCGTCCGGGTCGGAGCAGTCCGGGTTCTTGATCCCCCTAGGATAAACGGTACCTGGTGGCCAGAACTTGTTCACAACATCAGCCGCAAGCATCGAAGCTGCCCCGCCAGATCGATTGGGATGAGCAGCCCAGGGAGCATCGGGGCCAGTGGGGGGCAGCAACTCTTTCCTCCCCAGCTTCGGGTAGCAGCCGAGCCCAGGCATGAAGGTGATATCCGAGTCCTCGACCCCCGCCCTGTGAAGTTCCTCAAGAACCACAGGCGCGCTGACGGAGCCGTGACCTTGGTGTGTATGGAACCCTATGGTGACCTTGCTTCCCTTCCTGACGATGTCAGATATCCTATCCATTCCCAGGGGGTTCTCCAGTGCTCGCTTGACTGCCTCGGAGGGGTCAGGCAGCTCGGGAGTCACCTGCTCCGATGGAATGTTCTCGAAAACGATCGCTGATTCTGGCACATGGACCTCCCAACTCAAGTCGCCGTACTCTATCCCGTGAACAACCTTCATCTCGACCATCCGAGTGTCTCCTTAAGTTTTAGCGTTGATTTGGCCTGATGTTATAAGCTTATGCATGTACGCACGAAGCGCGTGCAACCATGGTCATTTTGACACAGATCTACGTGTATTCATCGAGATTAACAGATTTTTCGAGACTAGAGTCGAGGTTAAGAATTAGGGACGGGGAGCATCAGACTCTTGAGACTCTGATCAACGAGGAAGCTCAACTATTTGCCAAGTATCTGCGAGGCGAGATCAAGAGCTGGACTCCGAGAATAGCCTTAATCTAAATTGCTCACCCACGCATGCTTGATCAAGGATTGAGCCCAATTTAGCCCTAGCGTACATATGCAATCTTATCTCCAGCGACGCCCCAAGCAACTCTTGTATGGTGCTACGTCGACTCCTCAACAGAAAAAGAGACCCGCGACTACCCCCAGGCCAACACGAGACAAAGAACTTCCCCATACTCCAGCATGGACACGTACCAAAGATCGATAAAGCGACCTGGAGCCTCAAAGTAGGCGGCTCAGTGGAGAACCCGGTGAACTGGACCTGGGACCAGCTCCAGACCCTACCCATGACGGAATTGAGGACGGACATACACTGCGTGACCAGCTGGAGCAAATTCGACACCAACTGGAGGGGAGTCGCGTTGGACGACATCATTGAGAGGGTGAAGCCGAAGCCGACGGCGAAGGTCCTCTTCGCCCGGTGCTACGACGACTACTCCACCAATGTTCCCGTCGAGGATGTGAGGGGCGGTCAGGCGATGGTGGCTCTGCGGTATGAGGGGTCTGACATTGAGGGGAGACACGGTGGTCCCGCTAGGCTGCTTGTGCCTCATCTCTACTTCTGGAAGAGTGCGAAGTGGCTGAGGGAGCTGGTGTTCCTGGACTTTGACGATCAGGGGTTCTGGGAGACTAAGGGTTACCATAACTATGGGGATCCGTGGAAGGAGCAGAGATACAGAACCTCTTAACGATGCGCGCTCATGAATGCACACGCGTAGTTGAGTGGGTTTGGGTTTGGGGCCATAGTCATATCTTCACTTCCACCTGATACTAAGCAGTGATTGATTAATTAACGACTAGCGTATGCCCGCACACCCCATTTTTTAGCCACCACTTAAATGTAATTTATTTTCAGATAATATTATATGTTAGATAACAGTTAAAGATTTAGTGAAATTAATGATTGAAAGTAATGGACGTATTAGCTTTGGAGAGGTGGATGAGACTTGGGGGAAGTATGATCTAAATCAGATGCAGATTCGATTTAACGACTCTGACACTGGTTACAAGGCGATTGTACATCAGGGGGAGATGGTGTCAATCGTTCGCAGGGGCTATGAGCTTCTGCCGAATGAGGAGGCGGTCAGCATCGCGGACCAGGCTGCTGATCTGGCTGGTCTCGTTCCCTTTGATGAGTTCACTGGTGATTGGTTCGTCAGGATGAAGGATCACGTCATCTATGATAGGGCTGCCCACAGGGTTCACGCTCTCTACGCTTTGAACCAGGACTACGACGTTAATGGGGATAAGATGCACATCGGGGTCGGGGTGCATAACAGCATAGATGGGTCGCTTGGTTTCGGCTGCGGGATCTTCACTTTCAGGACGGCCTGCGCCAACATGGTCTTCGCGGGATTGCCTGGGTACAGCCAGAGTTTCGACCAGAGGAGGACCCTCGAGCACGTCTACAAGAGACACACAGCTGGTCTAAGACCACTTCTCGATGACATGGGTAATGTGATATTAAGGGTCATGGAGAGGGCGGGTGACGTGCTAGACTCTTACAGGAGAATGGCCGATGAGAAGGTGACAAACGAATTAATTGATAGGATTCTGAACAGTCGGCTCAGCCGGAAGACTCTCCCAGACTATCTAACTGAGGAGGATGCGACGATCCCTGATCTGTCCAAGTGGCAGCTCTACAACGATGTGACGGAGCTCATCTGGCACAACCAGAAATCGGGGCTGAAGACGAAGACGTTTCAGTTCAAGACCCTTCACAGCTTGATACCACTCAAGGTGATTGCAACTTGACCCTCCAGGAATCGAAAGCTGAGGAAAGGCTGATCAAGTCATGCGCGTCCTGCGGTCACGTTAGGGTATGTGCAGTATTCAGGGCAGTCTCGCCTCTCCTATCTCAGAGCTGGGATGATAGCACCAGGCCAATTGAGCCCGATTGCCTCGCGATTATTTGCAGGGAGTTCGTCTCCGCTTCCGCACTTCAAATTCTAAATGAATGATATAATGAGATTTACTAGATCGAGGGATTCCGAACCCTCAAATTTCAGATATATTGTAAATCAAATATTATATAAAAAATCATAAATTCAGTTACGAGAATTAGATATAAATACAGCATATCTGAAGGCTTCTTCGTTAAGATGTGATATTATATCTTTCTCTATGTATCTAAATAAACGAGATGGATTATAGGTAAGGAAAAAGTTTATAGCCATTTCCTTTAATACAGCAGACAGTTTATTTGTATACAACTTCTCTAGATCAGAACTTTTATTCGCCTTTATTTCTGCGATTATCTGTTGATTATTTACTACAACTTGCACATATTGTTCAAAGAGATTTATCTCATTACCGCTTAAAGCCATCTCATAATGAACGTTAACAGCGTCAATAACCTCGGGGATTGTTGTGTATATTGGGGCTCTTCTACCCATTCTGTGTAATATTAAGGGACGGAGGGGCTCGGGTTCCTTTTTCTCTGGTCGAATGACGTGTGATACTATGTAGACTTTCTTTAATTCTTCGTCTAATTTTCCGCCTTTTCCAAATGGGTCTATGAATTTGGCGAGGTAATTTGTGAAAAGTGCAAAATCCCTTAATTCAATTGAAGTTATTCTAAATAAATTATCCATGTACTTGAAAGTGTTATTAAAACGGTTTAGGAGAGATTTGAAGCTTCTAAATTCTAAAATGGGCAATCTCACGATATTTTTTGCGACTTGATTTAGAACAATGGTGGTAGCAGCTGGGTTCGATTCTTGAAGAACTGCGTTTTTAAAATCGTCTACATCGAGCATTGTGAAGAGTGCGAAGGAGAGAAGTTCATTCTGTAAGTTAGGGAGGTCGTGAACATCGATTCCTGAGAAGTCGTCTACTGCCCCCTTGAATTTTCTAAAAGCGGCTATGATTTCTTTATAAGAATCGGTAAAATCAACGACTAAGGTGTCATTTTTTCCTACAAGGGTTCTGTTTAGTCTGCTAATAGTTTGGACCGCATTTATTCCACTAACAGATTTGTCTAGGAACATTGTGTGAAGGTAAGGTTGATTGAATCCATATTGGAATTTGTTAGCGACGACTATGAAACGATAACCGAGTTTGTCAAACTCGGTCTCAATCTTCTCCTCAATTTTATTCATATTTACTTCTGTATAGCTGATGCCGTCGTGTTTTACTGTCCCGGAAAAAGCAACTAACGACTTGTAATCGAGGTTTCGAGACTTCAAAGCTTTATCCAAAATCAATTTGTATTTAACGGCAGAAAGTCGGCTGCTTGTTACTATCATCACTTTAGCTTGTCCATTTATCTTAGGCTTCGTGTTAGACTCGAATATTTTGAGAATGATGTCAACCTTTTCTTTGATTATTGCCTCATCTTCAAATGCTTTTGCCTTTAGCTTTTTCGATACTACTAACGGGGGATATTCTTCTTTGTTTTGGATTTCGTGGCTCAGTTTGTATAAAGTGCTGTATGTAATCACGTTTTCAACTACGTTTAGAATGTATCCTTCTGTTTCAGCTTGGTCCATACTATATGTGTCGAAAGGTTTTCCGAAAATCTCAAGAGTTTTATTACTTGGAGTCGCGGTGAGAGCAATAAACGCGACATTTGGATAGGTCCTAATTCCAATACCTTGAATAATTTCTTGTTGGTAATCTTGCTCCTCATCGAATTTATCCATCAGGTTTGAACGGTATTTGCCAGTTTGAGAGCGGTGTGCCTCATCAATGATTAGGCAAATTCTTTTTCCTTTTTGTGATTCGAGTAAGTCATTGAGTTTCTTAACCGAAAATTTTTGAATTGTTGTGATTATCACCTTGGTGTTCCGATTAAGTGAACTGGCTAATTCTGCTGTAGATTCAGCATGTTCGATAATACCGAATTGAGTTTCTGAAGATGTAATTGTACCCTGTATCTGATTATCGAGGTTTAGCCTATCGGTAACTACTATAACTGAGTCAAATAAGTGAAGATTATCAACATGGGCGTTTCTAAGGAATTTCTGTAGAACTGCTATCGTGTAACTCTTGCCTGAGCCAGGTGAATGTTGGATTAGGTATTTTTTGTCTAATTCTTTTTTTTCTTTGAAGTGTTGATTTAAGTCCGACATCAAATTGATGACGGTCCTTCTTTGATGGTATCTGGGGAAGAGGAATTTTCGATAGTTTCTTCCAGTCTTGTCTTTTTCCTCGTGACAGAAGAGATAATCTTCTATAATATCGATTAGGCTCTCTGGTCTAAAAATATCGTGATAAAGATAATCTACCGGATAATCATCAGGAATTAAGGGATTTGTATTCTCAATATCTTTATTGAAATGAACAAAATCTTCTGTAGAATTTTCAACAAATTGAGTGGCTATTTTAGCTTTAATTGTATCAGCTGCTAGATGAAGGAAAGGCATTGAAAAGATAAGTTCTTTCTTATCCCGGCTAATATATTGGCTTACAGCATCATCGACATTTTGTCCTGTCTGCAGGTTTTTTAATTCGATTGTAATTATTGGCAAACCATTCAGAAATAAAACAATGTCAATTGACTCCATTGTTCCCGAAAAAGTAAACTGTCGAACGTAGCTGAAGATATTTGATTCATATCGTTTCAATTCCTCAGGATTATGCGTTGTTTCAGGCTTATAATATACTAATTTAAATCGTCTACCCTTAATGTCGATGCCTTCTTGAATTAATTCGAATCCTTTCTTTGAAACAAGTTTTTTTCTTATCTCCTCTTTAATTGATGAGAGCCAAGTGTCACTCAGGTCTATTTTTAACTCATCAAGTTCTTCTGTTTGCGTTGTTTCTAAGAAGCGTGTTAGAATCTGGTCATCAACTAGATTGATTAAATCTATATCACTCGTTTCTCGTTTAAGGAAAACCATAGCAGAATTCTGGAAGGGCTTCTCAGCTCTGAACAGAAATGCGTCTCAAATTCTTTTTCAGAGGGTAATGGCATAGATTCAACTCAGCCTAATCTTACCAGTTACAGCTTCATAAATCAAAGACTTTCGGTATTCTTCTAGCTTTATTATTTCTTCTTTTAAAATTCCTATTATTTTCCGAATTTTTTTCGTTTCTGAATCTAAAAAATTAGATATTTCTATCTGAATAGATTTTTTAGGAAAGGGAATTTTAAACTCTTTTATATTTCTACTTTGAAGTTCAATTTGATTAGTAGCACCTTGAGATAGATAATTTTCGATTAAATGTCGATATGGAAACAAAAAGTAATAAATATATCTCGGTTCAAATCTTTTAAATTCGTCTCGTATTATAGTAATATGTGTATCTGCAAGATAACAGGAATCTTCTTCAAATATATTTACTCTTCCCACTGTACCTGTACCTGTGGAAGTAATAAGTACATCATATTTTTTTAATATACCTTTAGAATCAGATATGTTCTTAATAATATTATGTTTAGCTTTTGAATAATCAATCAAATCATTATATATACAGGCTTGATTTAATACATTAATAAAAGTGTCTTCTTCAGAATAATCTGGCGTTTCCCCTCGTGATATAAATGAGGCTACTTCTTTCAAACGTTTTATTAAATAATGTTCTGGTATTTCGCCTATCCAATCAACTCCTGAGTTTATCATTTTTGACTCTTGTTCAATATTTCTTGTTACTGACCTCGATATAACTGATTTTTCGTACTCATATAGGAGTTCAATTTGATTATATTTGAAATCTATAATTTTTTGTAATTTTGAATTTACTCTATCAAGATATAATATTATTTTTTTCTGTTCGTTTTCAGGTGGTTTGAGAAAGGGAATAACGCTTATCGCTTTTTGACCAACTGCGGGATAACTTACTCCAACGCTGTTAGAGACCATATAACTCAAAAATAGATGAGAAATAACATAATAATATACAAATTTAGGTTCAATTCCACTCTTTGGAGATAATGTTGCAAACCCAGTAGAGACTATAAGATTTGGTTCAACCTTTCCGAAAAAAGCAATAGCTTGAAGATAAGGTCTAACTGTTGAAACAATTGTATCCCCATTTTTAATAATTCTTCTAGCTCTTGATGGAGCGTCTCGAAAGAATAACTCCACCGGTTCTTTTACTAGACCAGTTTGTTCTACTGCAGTTATATCCACATATTTGATTGTGATATCTGGATTTGTATTTTCTGACAAACTCTCTGAATTTATATCAATAACTTCTTTAAGACGATTCAATTCCCAATTTTCTGGTATATCTCCAATCCATTCTATGCCAGAATATTTCATTTTAAATTTCATTCCTAATTTTGATTCCATTTTTCTAATCCCAGTTCTTTGAGAAGTTCCTGATTTTTATGTTCCAATTCAATAAATTCTTTTATAATTTCTTCAGTTTGTCTTAACGGTTGATACTTGTAAAAATATTGGGTAAAATTAATTTCATATCCAATTTCCTTTTGTAAAATTTTGTAAGGTTTTTCTATCTCTTTTTTTAGATAATCTTCGATGTTTTGTTTTAGAGGTACATATTCTTCATCTCTAGTCTCCTTTTCTTTATTGATTTTTATATCTTTTCCTCTAACCGTTTTTATAGTTGTTTCAAAAATCGGCTTTCCTCTTTCATCGAGTTCTCTTAATTCTAGATTAATTCGCGTATATCCGAAGTCATTTGTATCAAAAATCTTAGATAACTCATTTTCATTAAAAGCGTGATAGATATTTGAAATTTTTATTATATGTTCTGATGATATTTCATTTCGTTTGTTACCTAGACTTTTCTTCATTTTCACAAAAAAATCAACTGCGTTTATTAGCTGCACTTTTCCTTTCCTTTCCTCTTCTTTAAGGTTACGAAGAATCCAAATATATGTGGGTATTCCCGTGTTATAAAATAACTCAGGGGGTAAAGCAATAATTGCATCAAGCAGGTCATTTTCGAGTAGGTACTTCCTAAAATTACTTTCTCCTGAACCTGCATCTCCTGTAAATAGAGGTGAAGCATTAAATACTATAGCTATCGAAGAACCGCCTTCACGAGGATGTTTCATTTTTGATAGCATTTGCATTAGAAATAACGTGGAACCGTCCGATACTCGAGGAAGCATATCTTTATTGAATCTTCCTGTTGTATCTCTCTCAATTATTTGTTTGTCTTTTTTCCAATCTTTCCCAAAAGGTGGGTTCGATAACATATAGTCAAATTTTTCATCGGGTAATTGGTCATTTGTGAGAGTATTACCTTGCTTAATGTTCGTCATTCTTTCTCCTTTTAAAAGCATGTCAGAAGCGCAAATTGCGTAAGTTTCATCATTAATTTCTTGTCCATAAAGAACTATATTTGCTTCACATTTACTAAGAATGTATTTTTTAGCCTCTGTTAGCATACCGCCAGTTCCACAAGCTGGATCGTAAATGCACTTCAACTCATTAGGCTTTATGGAGTCATCATTAATGACAAGTTCAACCATTAGTTTTATTATTTCTCTTGGTGTGAAATGCTGTCCTGCTTCCTCATTACTAGCCTCTGCAAATCTTCTAATAAGTTCTTCAAAAATATAACCCATTTTTAAATTACTTACCACATTAGGTGAAAGGTCTAGGAGGGAATATTGCTTTACCAATTGATAGAGTAATTTATGCTTGTCCAAATCCGAAAGTTGTTCTTGTAGTTTAAAATTTTGCATTATTTCTTGGATGTTATTTGTATAACCATTAATATATGCTCGGAAATTGTCTTTTAATGCAGTTTCTTTTTCGGCTGATAGTTTTTTTAATGTAAACTCTGAAGTATTATCGAATTCAAGTGTTGCTGAAACCTTTTCGGATATTATTTTCGACCTTTCACTAGTACTCAATATATCTAGTTGGGATTTATATTCTAAATATGCTTCCGCTCTTTTCTCAACAAGAACGCTGTCGATTCTTCGGAGAACAACAAAAGGAAGTATAATGTCTTGATATTGATGAGGTTTGTATGTATCTCTTAAAATTCTATCTGCAGACTCCCAAATAAACGCGACCTCGTTTGAGTTATTGATTTGTTCAGAAGTATTAAGGGGCCTGTTTTTTTTATTTTCAGAAACGGACAAGATTTCACCCTAGATATACTATCTTGTCTTTGGTTCTCAGACTTATTAAAAGTGTTATTGAATATCTCTAATTCTCTAGAATCTATTAATCGTTGACTATCTAATTTTGATACCCTTTCGGTAAAAGAAAGATTAAGGAAGTTTCACATAGAATGCAGAGCATTATTGTAAATAGTAAAAAACCAATTAATATTAACCTGGTTTTATCTTTGACTAACAGAATAGTAAATTCAGCTGAACGACCAGTAAGTTATTTATCAATCTTGAGTAAGTAGAATTCATGAAATGTCCTCGATGTGGAAAGGAAGCTACTGCCTCTGGTAAAAAATGGAAGTATGGGTCCTTTGATGTTGAAAAACATACATGCTCATCGTGTAAGAAGTCATTTAATGTTTATCTGAAAAAAGGTAAAATTAGTCACACTGTGCCCAAACCCAAAATAGGAATCACATAAAATTATATCGACGTGTATTTTTTGGTGGTCTTTTATCCCTTAACCTCTAAACCGGGGACATTCTAATAACATGGGGGTTCTCTTATTTCCGGGGTTTCGATATCGGGGGCGTCCCCTCTCCTATTATGATTTAAGTCTATAGAAACATCCCTGCGCAAGCCATTTCTACAGCTGAGCGCAAGACTTAGACTCTTTTAATCATCCCCCGGGGTGCCCGTGACGAAGTCACGGGTCGGGGACGCTCAGTCGAGACATTCCCAGCGAAGCCAGCCTGAGCCTCTAGCTGGTGCGCGAAGCGCACACGCGTTAAAATTATCCAAATTTTAACCCCCAAATACACACGGGGATATTCGTTCACATAATGAAGCTATAAACGCCACCTTCGGTCTTCCACAAGATTACTTACTTTTGCTGGCTGAGCTCTCGCCCAAGAAACCCTCCCAACACACCTTGAAAAATTACCGAAACTAGACAGAGATTGTGGTGGTGCAAGTTCGCTATGGTGGGAAGACCCTGACACCACTGTCGTCGTCGCCTCAGCGAGGGCAGCCTCGTCCCAACCACCGAAGGTCTGACGCATGCCAGCTTCAGGTACCCGATCTTCGCTGGGTCCCATCCCTCGAGTGTCGCCACGGTTGCGTCGAGCGTCACGCAGTCCCTGCTTCCAAGCAGCAGCCCCTTGTTCTTCGCCGTATTGGGCCTGATCGCCTCCTCCGGCGTCTTCCCCTGAGACGCCGTCAACACCCCGTCAACCATCCCCACCACGTCGAAGATCGACCGATACACCTTGTTGATGTCCACGATCGACTGGTCCAGCTTGCAGTCGAACTCCCCGTGGAACCTGCTCCTCCCCGGACCCGGTATCATCCCGAAGAAGTTCTTCAGCGAAAGACTCACAACGATCGGCTGATGGTTCAGCCTGTACTTCGCGAGGCTCAGGAAGGTGCCCCCGCGGAGATCGTACAACCTCCGCGGCACCACCCCGTACATCTCCTCGAAGAGCACCGGTGGATACCTCTCTGCGTGCTTCTTCACCACACCGGGATCGACGACGCGCTTCGCCCAAACCTCCTCCGTGACGTTAAGGTACTCCACACCATGCTTCTTCAACACGTCACCCACGCCGGAGTACTCGAGGAACCACTCATCGCTCTTCTTCAGGTCCCTCCTCTTCACCGACCCTATCCCCTTACCGTTAAGGGCGTCTTCCGTCCTCGCCCACCCGTAGCTCTCAACAACAATCGCCTCCCCATTTATCGCTGACAGCACTCCATCCAGCACCGCAGCCTCGGTGAAGTTGTTGATCGTCCCCCAGTTGGGTTTGATGATCACCGGCGGCTTCAGATGTAACTCAGAAACAACCTTCTTGTAGATTGATGGATCCTGTGATTGCTCAAGGATAACCTTCCCGAATCTCAACAACTCTCCTCCGAAAACACAGGTATCAGGGATACACAACTCAATTTTAGACTTGTGGAAATACACATGGGATCGGAGTTCGGAAAATCCATTATCGATAACAAATTTTTAGAAAATTATTTTTCTTAAATATCATATGATACTTGAGCGAGGGATATTTGAAAACGGCTCCTTTTCCACAACCAACATTCATTAAAAAACAAATATTTCGCTTTTTAGCGAAATATTTATTATGTTACAAATTTTAATAAAAGGAGGCTAGGAATCGTTGTACTATGCTACCACTTACGGGAGAGTCTCGAAAACAGCTCCTTTTCTACTCCCGCTAACACTACAAAAGGAAGTCGAGTGGATCATGAGTCTTTTTTTTCACTTATACCCCCCCTGCTGGTTACAAGGGGGACTTGAAAATCGCTCCTTTTTCTAATCAACGATGTAGACACACGTCGAGTCGTGGACCGTTTTTTCAGACCTGAAAAGCTATTTGAGCGAACTGAGGCTACGCGAAGACCTCTTCGAACCTCTTAACTAGCTCCTTCTCCTGCCCGGGCAGAAGCATCAGCGTGTTCACTATGAAGTTGTTGCTGTCCCCCCAGTACCGGACCCAGATCTCAGGGTCCCCCTCCCTCAGCTTCTTTACAATCGACCCAACCTCATCTATGCTCTTGTCGAGGAAGTGGACGTTTAGCCCAAGTGTGTTGTAGGCTAGGCCTGTTCCACTCTTCGGAAGGTAGCTGATCCTCGCCTCCTTGAGGCCGGGGAGCTTCCTGATCCGCTTCTCAATGTAGCGAGCCCTATCCCAGGCTGGGTTGATCCTCTCCGTCTCGTGGTCGAGCGCCATCCAGCGCTTGAAGGCGACGACTAGCCCAACGATCTCCTGCCTGTCAAGCTTGTAGCCGCGTCCAATCCCTCGGTACTTGCCGGGCGTCTCGTCTGGACCAGACTCAACCCCTATGAAGCTGTGGAGGGCAATCGCCTCGATGAGGTCCTTGCGCCCAATTACGAATCCAGTGCTGTTCGGGCCGTGCACGTATTTTCCACCGAAGGCAATGAGATCCGCCTTCATGTCCGTGAACATCTTGAAGTTGCTCGTCGGGTACGTCATCCCGGCCGCGTCGACTATGACTGGTATCCCATGGTTGTGAGCCATCTTGAGGAGATCCTTGAGCGGAGGTACACCCCTCTTCGGCGCATACGGGTACGCGTAGTGGATCGCCGCCGTCTTATCCGTAATCGCGGCCTCGAACTCGTCCACGCCACCGCCCCAGTTCTCGTCTCCAACGAACACGAACTTGCCCCCAGCCACCTCCATGGCGCGGTCGTAGACGTAGAGCCTGTTGTTCCGCTGGATGATGAACTCATTCTTCATCCCCGTCGTGTCGGGGAGACGCCTCATCTTCTCCGGGTCACTCCCCGCCATACATGCCGCAGCTCCGAGGACCAGTGCAGCGAAGCCGCCGCTCGTGATCCAGGCGGCCTCAGCGCCCGTCCCCTTCGCAATGATCTCGCCCCCCTTCTGGAGCAGCTCCCACATGTTACAGTACGTCTCGTTCGCCCTATCCATCGCCACCTGCACCTCCTTGGGCACGGTGCTGCCACCCAACCGGGTGAGGGCGAAGGCCGCGTTCCCGCGTACAGCCCATACATGCTGCGGCGCCGAGTACGAGCGCCGCGAAGCCACCGCTCGTGATCCAGGCGGCCTCCGCGCCCGTCCCCTTCGCGATCACCTCGCCCCCCTTCTGGAGCAGCTCCCACATGTTACAGTAGGTCTCGTTCGCCCTATCCATCGCAACCTGCACCTCCTTGGGCACAGTACTGCCACCCAACCGGGTGAGGGCGAAGGCCGCGTTCACCACGCGCTTACAGCCGAGTTCAGAATAGACGCTCATAGAAGGGAGAGGAGACTCAACGCGATAAAACAGTTTGGAGCGGATATGGCACCAATTTTATCTTACTAAATTGATAAACTAAACAAGGTAATACCCGATGGTCAAAGCCTCCAGCAAGAAACGTAGTAAGTTACAGGAGAGTCTTGATGAAGAGACGCTAAGGGCAAAGGCGGAGCGTGCAAGTGAGATATTGAAGAAAATACCAGACAAGGAACTCGTGGCCGCAATCCGCCGAAGCCGAGACAGTCGATGAATGATTAAATCCTTGACTTATCTTGCCCCACTGGGTAGCGTCAGGACTATTTGATGGCGAGATCTCTAGGATGAGGCTTCGTTGATCCCTCGTTCTCTTCGGAGGAAATCGCCGATGTCGAATACGTTCTTCAAGATCATCTTACCTTCATGAGTCTCAATCCTCCCGTAACCGAGGCAATCCCCATCAAGCATCACGAGGAAGCATGTACCCTCAGTGAGATCCCCCTCAGACTTCTGTATGTTCTCAACGAAGACATCCCTACCACAGACGAAGAGCCACCCGACCCGCTCGTCAACCCACACCTTGTGGGGCCCCTCAAGTTTCCCTAGTTCACGAAGCAGGACGGCGCTGGGCATGAACTCCCTCTTCGTCCTCCCAAGCAGCTTGCCCGCGTAGACAAGCCTTCCCTCTGTCACGTATCTGAGTCGCCACGTCGGGGCCGACGATGAAACGCCTGTCGTTGAGGTTCACCCTCTCCCCAACTGGCTCGTAGACAGCGCCAATCGCCGCTAGGAAATCCTTCAGCTCCCTCATGGCTTCACCACCTTTGCGACGAAGAAACCCTGAGTACCAGTCTCATCAGGCCAGAACCTCCTACACTTCGCCACATCGGGGCTGAGTTTTCTATCCAGTACCTCAGTCAACGCAGGGCTCCCGGGTCCACCGATCTCCTCTAACCTGACGTCGTGGTTGTCGAGGAGCCACTGGACATTCAACTCATCCTCCTCCGGCTCGAGGCTGCACGTCGTGTAGACGAGGGTCCCGCCGGGCCTCAGCAGCCCAACGGCGGCCCCGAGGAGCCTCCTCTGCTCCAAGGCGTTCTTCTCCACGTCCCCTATGTCCCGCTTCCTGAACCACTCCCTATCGGTCACGTAGTTCCCGGAACACGGCGCGTCGAGTAGAATCCTGTCGAAGAGTGTGCCGCCGTAGTCGAGCCCCGCAGCGTCGGCGTGGTATGCGACGCAGTTCTCCACACCGGTGCGCTCCAGGTTGTTCTCGAGGGCGTAGAGGCGGTCCCTGCGGATGTCGACGGCGACGACGGCGCCTCCGTTCCCCATCCAAGCCGCTATCTGAGTCGTCTTCCCCCCTGGGGCGGCGCACATGTCTAGCACGACCTCCCCCCCGGTTGGGGCGAGGACCTCGACGGGGAACTGGGCGGCCGCCTCCTGTATCGAGTAGAGGCCGAGTAGGTACTCGAAGCTGGCGCCGACGCTCGACTCACCCCCCTCAACGTGGAATCCATCCCTCAACCAAGGGATGGTCGTCATCTTCACGCCCCTGGGCCTCAAGCTCTGGCAACGACCTCCTCCCTGCCAGCTAGGAGGGTGTTCACCCTTATCGCCCGCCTCGTCCTCTCGTCGCCCCTCAAATCGTGCCCCATCGCCCTGTATCGGTCGAGGAAGAAGCCGGCGCCCATGTGACGCTTCTTCACTGGAGGCGATTTAACCGTTCCCACAGCCCACCCAGATTTATAGTCTGGATGTTACCTCAGTTCCCGGGGAGACAGTTGGCGAGACCGCGGGCTAGGGAATTCGGCGTCGAGTTGGGCTCGATGAAGACGGGTAGGCTGAACGCCATCACGGACGTAGAGGGCGTTGGAGTTGGCCACTCAACCATCATCGAGGGCGACTCGGTCAGGACGGGCGTCACAGCCATAGTGCCCCACCAGGGGAACCTAGTCGAGGAGAAGGTCACGGCGGCCGTCGACCTCTTCAACGCCTACGGGAAATCCACCGGCCTCCCCCAGATCATCTACGAGGGCACCCTCGAGACCCCGATAATGCTCACGGAGACTCTGAACACGTGGAGGGTCGCCGACGCCGTCGTCGACTACCACCGCGACCGCATGGGGCTCGAACCTCGCTCCCTAAACGTCGTCGTTGGCGAGACGAACGGGAGCTACCTCACCGACAACCTCGGTAGGCACGTCGGCGCGAAGCAGGTCTTCGAGGCACTCGACGCCGCGAGGAGCCAGGCTGGGCGGGGTCCGGTGCAGGAGGGGAACGTAGGCGGCGGGACGCCCATGACGGGCTACGGCTTCAAGGGTGGCATAGGCACCTCGAGCCGCGTCGGCGACGGCTTCACGGTCGGCGCCCTCGTCCAGCTCAACTGCGGTAGCAAGGAGGACCTCACAATCGCCGGAGTCCCCGTAGGTAGAGAAATCAAACTCCCAAAGAATCCGGAGGCCAGCCCCGGCAATAGCATAATGATGATCATCGCAACCGACCTAGCCATGGAGTCCAGGCAACTCTGGAAGGTTGCTAAGAGGGCGGCCCTCGGACTAGCCCGGACGGGTACATATAGTGGAAACGGTAGTGGCGACTTCACCATCGCCTTCACAACGGGGAAGAAGCCTCACGATGGGCGCAGGCGACGAGTTCCTAAACCCCGTCTACAAGGCGACCGTCGAGGCAACGGAGGAGGCTGTCGTCAACGCCCTCTTCGCAGCCGAGACGATGACAGGCTACAAGGGCCACATAAGACACGCTCTCCCCCTCGATCAGGTCAGAGAGATATTCAGCAAATATGGCCGCAGATTACCCTAGCCGGTAAACGTTAAACCCCCTCGGACGCCTCTACTCCCGGTGCAGCTTCTTGCCTAGCCTCCGAGGCCCAAGTATAGTCACGGGGCTCCCCGGCCCACGCGTCGCCAAACTCCTAGCCGACTCCGGCCTAGACCCCTCGTCCTACTCGAGCCCAATAGTCGACGAGGCGAGGGGCATCTACGTCAAGGACCCCGACGGGAACGTCTTCGTGGACCTCATCTCGGGGCGCTGCGTCGCCAACACCGGATACAATCACCCCCGCGTAGTCGAGGCGATTAAGGCCCAAGCGGAGAGGAGCATCCACTGGCAAACAGAGCAGGCATATACCCTAATCCGTCGCTTCGAGGAGATGCTGGGCTCGGGGCCCAAGCAGGTCTACTGGGGCCAATCGGGGAGCCTCTCCAACGACCACGCAATAAAGGCGGTACGCAGAGCCACGGGGAAGCCCCTCATCATCAGCTTCACGGGGAGCTACCACGGAAGCAGCATGGGCGCCATAAGCCTCAGCGGCTACGACCCAAGCATGAAGAGACACTACGGCCCACTACTCCCCGGCATCATCCACGTCCCATACGCCTCCTGCTACAGGTGCCCCCTCAAGATGGAGCACCCCGGCTGCGGCCTAGCATGCCTCAGCTACATCGAAGACGTTGCCTTCAAGAGCTATGTCCCATCCGACGAGGTCGCCGCCGTCTTCGTCGAGCCGATCCAAGGGGATGCTGGTTGGCATGTCCCACCGCAGGGGTGGCATGTGGGGCTGAAAAAACTGTGCGAGAAATACGGAATCCTCCACGTTGCAGATGAGGTCCAGATGGGTTTCGGTAGGACAGGGACTTGGCTTGGGATGGACCACTGGGGCATCAAGCCAGATGTTGTCATCCTAGGGAAGGCTATGGGGAGCGGAGTGCCAATCAGCGCCGTCGTCCTCGGTAGGGATCTACTCGAGTCGACGGACCCGGAGCCCATCCCCATACACGCCCAGAGCTTCAGCGCTACTCCCCTCGGTACAGCAGCGGCTCATGCTACCATGGACGTGATTCGCGATGAGAAGCTCTGTGAGAACTCGGAGAGGATGGGTGAGTACATGAGGAAGAGACTCATAGAGCTCATGGACGAGCATCCAAGCATCGGCGACGTTAGGGGCATAGGCCTACTCATAGGCGTCGAGATAGTGAAGGATAGGGTGAGAAAGACGCCCGACCCGGTGGCCGCAAACATGATCTGCGCCGAGGCCTTCAAGCGGGGCATCTACACACTCAACATGGGGAGCTACGGCGGAAGAGCCATCAGAGTTGCCCCACCCCTAATCATCGACGAGGGGCAAGCAGACACCGCAATAAACCTACTTGAGGAATCGATTGGAAAAGTCGAGACCCGCTAAGGCTGCAAATGCAACGCGCTGATCCTTGAAATCCACGTGAAGGGCACTGAAGTCTAGTCGGGTACAGTAACCCGTAATATAACTTGCGTCAAATCCACCCGAGATTTTAAAGAATCGTAACCATCAACTGCGCGCTGGAACTACTCACAGGCTTGTTAAATCAGAAGAAATTTAACATAACCAGCGTGATTGAATCCACGGTTACCCCACAGGAGAAACTCCTACTACATTACACTCTCCGTCATCTCGATGCAGATCACATTTTCTACCATCTACATGGTCTTCCCCCTCAACTTCGTCTTCTACCTTGCTGCTGCATTCTGCGTCGTGGCCCTTGTACTCATACAAGTGTTTGTACCGGAGCCGCGTACCCGAAAAGACGCTAAGAGAAAACCGTGATAGTTCTTGTTTAGGGCTTGTAGCCTCTTACGAACTCCTCAGTAGCGCTGATGTAAGCATCTATGTCCTCCACCGTGTGTGGGCTGCTTATCCAGCAGTGACTCACATTCGGGCTCAGATAGATGATTCCCTTGTCAAGCATATGGGTGAAATAGGCCTTTGTGGCGGCCGCGTCGTTCCTGATCGTGTCGGCGGCGTTTCGGGGTATCTTCGACTGGAAGTGGATGGCGAACGTCGAGCCAACACCCGTCACCGTCGCGGGGAGCCCACCCCTGCCGAAGACATCCTCCAGCCCAGTCCTCATCCGTTTCCCGAGCTTGTCGATGCTGATGTAGATCTTCCCATCCTTTAGGAGATCGAGTGTCGTGCAGCCCGCCACCATGCTGATCGGGTTGCCTGTGAACGTGCCCCCGTGGGCGACGCGCTCCTCCGCCTTCGGATACTTCTTCTGGTCGATTCGCTCCATGATCTCCTCAGAGCCGCAGAAAGCGCCTATGGGGAACCCCCCACCAATGATCTTGCCAAGGATCGTTATGTCTGGTTTGACGCCGTAGAGCTCCTGTGCCCCACCGGGGGCGAGGCGGAACCCCGTCACAACTTCATCGAAGACAAGAAGGGTCCCAGTCTGGTCGCAGACCTCACGTAGCCCCTGGAGGTAGCCCGGCTCCGGGGTGATGAATCCCGCTGCGCCCATGACCGGCTCGAGGATGATGCAAGCGTACTCCTTGGTCCTGATGCGTTTCCTCGCCGCCTCAAGGTCGTTGAACGGTACAGCATCCGTGTCCTCGGTTGTCTTCGGGTTAAGCCCTGCTGACTCCGACTTCGTATAGGGGTAACTGACAGCCTTGTGGAGGCTGTCGTAGCCGCCGTGCCATCCCCCCTCGATCTTGAGCATCTTCATCCTACCCGCGTAGGCCCGGGCGAGGCGCGTACCATACATGTTCGCCTCGGTCCCGCTCGCACAGTACCTCACCATCTCCGCCGAGGGGACGTTCCTAACTATGCGCTCGGCAAGCTCGATCTCCAACTCGTGGCTGAATCCGATATGGGTCCCGTTTGGGAGCTGCTTCCTCACAGCGTCCATAACCCTCTTCGGGCTGTGGCCGAGGATCAATGCCCCGTGACCCACCCAGTAATCCGTGTACTCGTTGCCGTCCACGTCTCTAAGCCTCACCCCCTGCGCCTCCTCGACGAAGAACGGGTACGGAGGAAGAGCCCGAATACCGTAGCTAACACCCGAGGGCAGAACCTTGCACGCCCTCTCATACAACTCCTTGGACTTCAGCGTCTTCTCGGCGAAGCTGCTCATCAGGAACCCCAGCCAAGGGATATCGTCCACGCGTATTAATTATTTTTAATCAAGGACATGCCCAAATAATGTTTAAATCTCATAAAACCAGAGGTCGAGGCAATGCCCGATGAAGCTATTACGCATCAGATCGAGATTTGCAAATCAGAGATAGATGCTGAAAGTTTCGGGCCATGTGTCATGGATCTCTTCAACATGTTACCCGAGAATACTCGGGGCGAGATCGAGAAAATCGATGGCGTCTGCAAGATAACCGAATCCTACGTAAATCGCTTCATAAACAACGTTCTCATTACCGTCGAATTCGTGACCACAAAGACCTACAACCACAAGCTATTGTTCTCCGAGATACTGAAGAGGTTAGAAAAGTAAGGCTAATCCCTTTGGCTTGATATCGAGATGGTATAAATAGAATCATTCCTCCCTGAAACACGGTGCGAGTACTTGTCGAAGGAGTTGAAGAAGAAGGAAGAATGGGTATGGAACCCAGACGAGATGTTCCGCGAACTAGACACGAGGATTGAGGACTTCAAGAAGAACGTGATGATGCCAATGATGCCCATGTTGCCCATGAAGGCAAAGGCGTGGCAACACCACATGATGAGGACTCCTAGGGTCGATCTGAATGATTTAGGCGACCACTATGAGGCGTTCATCGAGGTCCCCGGCGTCGAGAAGGAAGCTGTGCAGGTCCACATGACGCCGACCACCCTCGATGTTGACGCCGAGGTGGAGATGGAAACGGAGGAGAAGAAGGAGTTCCTCATGAGGGAGAGGAGCCAGCAGGAGATCTGTCGCACGCATAACCTTCCCTGAAGAGATTATCCCCGAGCAGGCTGAGGCAAGGGTCACCAATGGGCTGCTCACCGTCACTGTTCCAAAGAAACACAAGCCTGAGGAACGGACAAAGATCGAGGTCAAGTGACCCCGACCACATTCTTTAAACGAAGACTATGGGGGGCAGGGAATCCTTCCCCGTCCTAACCTTAAGCTCCTGAAGCTCCCGTTTCTGCTGGTTGAGTACATCCCAGAACTCCCTAGGCATGTTAGGTTCATCTTTGTAGAGCTGCTCCATCCTCGCGATCTTCTCGAGGTAGTTAGAGACGCGTATACTGAACTGTTGGATGTATTCCTCCTCCACGTAGTCCCTCTTGAAAACCGTCTTGAAGAGTTGCTTGAGGTCCTTGTAATGAGGGATCAATCCAATGGGAGTCTTTATGGCGTCGTAGTCCCCCTTGACGCGGCCCTCCGCCCAGATGACCCAGATCTTCTTGTCTAGCTTCGTGTTCGTGTACTTGCCCTCGTGGCGGAGGAAGTAGTTGGTTGAGTATACGCGTGGTTTGTGCTTGAGCTTCTTCCCGAATTTGATGTGGTTGGTGAGATAGGTTGAGAGTGGGACGACTACGAAGTCCATGTTCGCCATCGGGTCCTGCCTGCGCACACCTGTCTTGCCGATGATTGCTGTGGTCGTCTCGGACTCGAGGGTCGCCCCGATGTAGACGCCGTGCTCCCAGCTCAGCGCCTCCGCGATTGGGACGTTCGTGTCTGAGTCTCGGCCACCATAGAATATGCCTTCGACGACGACGCCAACTGGGTCATTGTACTTAGGGTCGACGTTCTCAAGCTCGCTTAGGCGCATAGTGTAGCGGGCGTTGCCATGGGCGAAGGGGATCTCGTTACCGTCCTTGTCCTTCTTCCCCTTGAACCAGTCCCCACTGAAGTTGACACCCTTGTCAGGGATCTCATTCTTTCCCATTCCGAGCCAGTATGGAACCCCCTCGGAGACGAGGACGTTGCTGAAGATTAGCTCCCTCGGGGTTGTGAGGCTCTTGTAGATTAGAGGGTCGTCCACAGGATTAACGTCCTGTATGATCCCGAAGATGCCCTGTTCTATGTTGACGCCCCTACAATTACCCTCTTTGTCCTCCTTGAGGTACGCTATATCGTCCCCCACGATACTCTGCCCGGGGATCATGGCTGTGCTCGTTTTACCACAGGCGCTAGGATATGCGCCGGCGAAGTAGGTGACCCTACCCTTACCTGGTGGGTGGACACCCATGAGAAGCATGTGCTCCGCCAGCCAGTCCTCGTGGTTCGCCTTATAGATGGCGAGTCGAAGAGCCAGCTTCTTGAGTCCCACGCTGTTCCCAGCGTACTGGTTGTTCACCGAGTAGACCTTTCCGTCGGTGACATCTATGTAGATGCGGCGGTTGCCGTAGTTCTTGGTGACCTTTCTGTCGTCGAGTTCACCGGCCGAGTGGAGGAATGTGAAGAAGTCCTTACCACCATTGAGTCTCCTGAACTGCTCGAATCCCTGCCTGTAGAGGAGGTCCTCGCTATGGGAGACGTAAGCGGAGTCCGTTACCTGCATTGCACAGATACTGAAGCGGCTGTTCGTCGGGCCGAGGCTGTAGAACTTCACGATCATGGCCTTTCCCCTCATGCAGCCGTCCATGAGGCCGAGTATCTCCTTAAGCCCCTCCTCTCTCCCTATGGTGTTGATCTTCTTGCTCAGACTCATCCCTGGTGGCGTGAGGACCTTCGTGCTACCCGTGTCGCGGGCTAGGTCATAGTAGCCATCGAAGTGGATCGTGTGCCCCTTCAATTTCAGTGGCTTTTCTTCACCAGTCTCAAGGGCGAGTTCTCGGATGCGTTCGACTTCTGACTGAGTCTCGCCAAGAACCATGACGCTTAACGGCTTACATAGAGCCACGAAGGATTGAAGCTGGTCTATCACGTGCTGGTTGCCGAGGGACTCCAGGTTCTCTCGGCTCTTCTCATCCAGGACTTTAACGAGGGTGTCCGGGATCATGAACCATCATTTGATGTACGGTACTCCCCCGATAAGTGTAACGGTGGAGACACATACGCGGGAAAATGCCCCAGATGGGGCGCGACGAATAGTTTCTCAAACCATAATGTCTATCAACTCAGCGGGTTCCTTCATACATCCTTGGAACTATCGGATCGAGTGCCGCCGGAGTTGGGCGCGTACTTCGCCAACGTCCGCATGGGTGACTGGGGAGGATACATCCTCATATCCATCCTAGGTTACATGCTGGGACTAGACTTAGCCAACAGCTACCTCACCAATCTGCTTCTCGCTATTCCCTACTTCGCGGTGATTGCCTGCTACCTAGGTTTCTCATTCTCCATAAACAACTGCTTCGACTGCGAGGGAGACAGGCTCGGAATTAAGGCAACACGTAATCCTATCGCCCTGGAGAGGATCAGCGTCCGCTCCGGCTTCATCTTCTCCCTCCTCCTCGCGGCCGCAGGCCTCACCATAACAAGCCTCTTGCTTGGGTCAGGCCCCGCCCTACTATACCTCGTCATGTTGTCGCTTAGCGGCGCCTACTCCGCCCCTAAGCCGAGATTCAAGTCGGTCCCGGTCGTGGACATGCTCTCCCACGGGCTCTTCTTCGGCTCACTCATAGTCCTCTTCGGACTCACAGTCACGGGCGGCTCCAGTCCACAGACCCCATTCATCTGCGCTGGGATATTTCTGGCCTCGATCATTGTGGAGCTCAACAATCAGATCGAGGACGCAACCGCTGATGCCGAGGCTGGGGTGAGGACGACAACTGTTACAGTCGGGCTACCCTGGGCGAAGAGGCTTTTCTCCGCCCTCCTAGCTGTCCACATAGTTGTGATGGTCTACATGCTCAGTCAACCCGGTGGTATTATCGCCACCGCTATTTCGGTCGGCTTCTTCATGGTTCTTGCTTACAAGCTTTACATCGGCAAGGAGAGGAGGAGTTACTTCTTCCTAATCGAGAAGGTCACGCCGATAGTCTATTTCCTGTATGTTTTCTTCCTCATAATCTAAGGAAAAGTCGAGGCTATTCAGCACTCTTAATGGGTTTCTTAGCTTTTTCCTCCCTATGGGGAAGGAAATCGAATATACCAATAACCGCGACAACAATCAAAACGGCGATCGCGATTATCATCGGATCGAGGTAAATCTCAGCCATGTGAGGAAATTTATCATAAATACTATTTAGCGTTTGGGGGAGAGGCAACAGTTAAGACTGAAGGAGTCTCATGTTCCCCGATCAAGATGAGTGAAAAAGGTGTACTATCCCGGTTCTGGCTATGGGAACTTACACGCCCCGCCTTTGAGGACTGGCTCTCGAACGACTCCGCGCCGACTGTCATCATAGGCATCGGCGCCATCGAACAACACGCGGTTCACCTCCCACTTGGGTGCGATAGCATCGGCGTCGCCCAGTTCATCCACGACGTGGCGGAGAAGACTAACAGCGTCTGCCTCCACCCAACTTGGGCAGGTTACAGCCCACACCACATGGAGTTCGCTGGTACAATCACGTATGGCCACGAGACGCTCCTCAACATCCTCCTCGACACAATCAGAAGCCTAGCATATCACGGTGTAAAGCGCTTCGTCTTAATCAACTACCACGGCGGCAACGAGAACATAATGAACCTAGCCGCCCAGATAGCGAAGAGAGAGTACCGCGTCATGGTGGCGACCCCTCACGGACCAAACAACACAGAACTCTCCAAGAAGATCAGGGACCGGATGCAAAGGTACCTAGAGGTCCACAGCTGCGCCCGTGAGACAAGCTACGCCCTACACTACTTCCCCGAGCTGGTCGAGATGTGGCGCCTGGAGAACTGGGAGAACCCCACCATCATCCCCGACTATCTCCTTGAGTTCCTCAACCCCGACCGCCCAGACTACGAGATAGTCAGCCAGATATTCAACGCCAGCATCGGCCCCGACACAAACGACATCACCAAAACTGGTCAGTACAGCATCAACGACCCACGCGCCGCGACGAAGGAAGAGGGAGACGCGATGGCTGCGGAGTCCACACAGTTCCTCATAGACTTCATAAACACGTGGAAGAAGCTGCCCACCCCACCCGCCTACCGCGACGAATGCGGCTGCGGCGATCCGAACTGCCACGAGGAGCACGGTGACGACTGCGACTGCGGGGGCGAGGGGCCATGCCACGACCACGAGGACGCCGAGGAGGGAGACGATCACGGACACCATCATGCTTGAGGAGCTAACCTGGCCCCTCGTCGAGAAGGCGCTGAAGGACGGGTACAAGACGATACTCGTCCCCGTGGGCTCCATAGAGCAGCACGGTCACCACCTCCCCCTAGCCACCGACTCGCTTCTAGGTGAGGCCCTCTGCCGGCGCCTAGCCGAGAAGATGGGCAAGACCCTTGTTGCGCCGGTCATCAGGCCGGGTTGTAGCGTCCACCACATGGCATTCCCGGGGAGCCTCGACGTGAGCCCCGAGACACTGATGAGCGTGATAAGGGACGTCTGCTTCAGCCTCGACCACCACGGCTTCGAGAACATCATCCTCATCCCCAGCCACGGCGGCAACTTCGCCCCGGTCGCCACGGTGACCCAGGAGATAGCGCCGAAGCTCAAGGCGAACCTCATAGCCATGGGGGACCTCATGGGCCTCATAGGCAAGATGCAAGAGGCAGCGGTCGAGATGGGGATACCCCGCGAGGCCGTCGGAGGCCACGCATGCGCCGGGGAGACGAGCATCATCCTCGCTTACCGCCCCGATCTCGTCAGGATGAAGGACGCCAAACCCGGCTACATTGGACCCTTCACAAGCAAGTACCAGAGGAAGGGTTTCCGCGCAGTGACCCCAACCGGCGTCATGGGCGACCCCAGACCCTCCACAAAGGAGGCGGGGAAACTCATGATCGAGAAGATCACGGACATGTACCTCGCCGCCATAAGGCGGGAGCTGGAATAATCCCGGACCCTCCAAGTAACCCCTAATAAGGCACACACAGCCCTAGGAACTGCCATGGACTACACGGAGGCCTCCAAATGGTATCTCGGCTTGGAACGACTCGGCTCCAAACCCGGCCTAGAGACCATATCTGCGCTTCTTGAACGCCTCGAGTCACCTCAAAAACGGTTCAGATCGGTCCACGTCACCGGCACGAACGGTAAGGGCAGCACCTCAGCGATGATCGCAAGCATCCTCCGAGCCGCCGGCTTCAGGGTCGGCCTCTTCACCAGCCCCTACCTGAGCACCTGGAGGGAGAGCATCGTCATCGACGGCGAGAAGATCAGCCAGGATGACGCTACCGGCCTCATGGCGCAGATCAGGTTCGAGTGCGAGGAGACTGAGAAGGCGCCGGGCCTCCGCCACCCTACGCAGTTCGAGGTACTCACCGCCGCCGCCTTTCAACACTTCGCCGAGAGGGGGGTAGACTTCGCCGTCGTCGAGGTCGGCATGGGGGGACGACTCGACGCAACGAACGTCATCAGCCCCGAGGTCGCAGTCATCACAAACGTGAGCCTAGAACACACGGCTTGGCTGGGGGACACCGTCCTTAAGATAGCGAGGGAGAAGTCGGGCATCATAAAACCTGGTTGCTCAGTCGTCACCGCGACGACAAACGACGATGTCTACAACCTCCTCCGTGAGAGAAGCCGCGAGGAGGGCGCCACACTCACACGCGTAGGGACTGATGTCACATACGCGACCCAGCAGAGCGACATAGACGGGCAGACCTTCCGCGTCGAGGGCAAGCTCGCGACATACAACCTCTCAACAAGGCTCCTGGGTGAGTACCAAGTGGTTAACGGGGCGACTGCGGTCGCCGTGGCCGAGGCTCTCGTCGGCCGGGGATTCAAGCTATCCCGGCGAGCCATAATCGAGGGGATCAGAGACACAACTTGGCCGGGGAGGCTCGAGGTCGTCCAGAAGAACCCCCTCGTTCTGCTCGACGGCGCGAAGGACGCCGAGGCGGCGAAATCCCTGCGTCGCTCCCTGAGCGTAATCCCCCGTAGGCGACTAATCGCGGTGATCGCGATCAGCGGCGACAAGGACATCCCAACGATGGTCCGGGAGATATGTGGGGCAGCCTATTACGTCATAGCGACGATCCACCGCGTAAAGTCGAGGACAGCCGATCCAAGCGTAATAGTCGCGGAGGCCACCAAACTCGGGAAGCCCTCCGAGACCCAGCCAAACGTCGCATCTGCAATAAGGAGAGCACTGGAGATGGCCGAGCCTGAGGACGCCATCCTCATCGCGGGCTCCGTCTTCCTCGTCGGCGAGGCCCGTGAACTCTGGTACCCACCAGAACCTTAGAAGATAAAAACTTAGGCAAGAAACGATTTTACTTGAATAATTCCACCTCAGGATGCATCTATCCTATGTTCGCTGGGTTTATTGGTCCTTAACCCAGGGGTAGAAGCGGCGCACGGCCATGATAAGGGGCGTGCCGACGAGCGTCGAG
Organism: Candidatus Bathyarchaeota archaeon; assembly: GCA_963769425.1. GTDB lineage: Archaea > Thermoproteota > Bathyarchaeia > TCS64 > TCS64 > UBA8941. Next base: position 929,338 of record CAVYLP010000006.1, read on the forward strand.
ATCGCTATGATTACAGACCTCTCCACTATCACCACTGGGAGCACGGCTAGGAATAGAAGCGGGCCGGGGCCGAAGAGGGTGAGGAAGAGCAGGTCGCCGAGGAGGTGCCCCGTCATCGTCCCAACGAGACTCACCACGAGGACCCCGATGACGAGCTTCCCCCTCTCATCTGAGTTCACTAGCTCGGCGGTCTTCCCCCTGAAGACGAGGGCAACTCCTAAGGCCACAATGTGAGGCACGACGGTGATCGCAGCGGCCCTACCCGTATCCGTCGCGAACCATCCGATGAGCAACACCGCCAGGGGGAGCGAGCCAAGGATCCAACCGGGAACCCCGAAGACCCTCCTCCTGCCAAGGCAAGCAGCCGAGAAAGCCGCAACCGGGGCAAGGGGCGTGAAGAGAAGCCCGGAACCCCCGCTCGCCATCGCGTTACCTATGATCGCCCCGAGGAAAGCCGCTACGGGCCCAAAGAACGGTCCGAGGATGAGTCCGTAACTCATCTCCAGACCCCGAACCAAATCGATCTTTGAGTCGGGGACACCGATCACGGGGAAGCCCGGAAGAAAACTGCCCGCAGCGTAGAGGGCGGCGAAGACGGTCACGAGGGCGAGGATCCGTGTACGCAAGGATAGGACACCTCATCTCCGAAGTGTCCAATAATTTAAGGTTTTAAATCTGAGAGGACGGAGGTGCCCCCTTTCTCTCCACTCCTCGGCCTCGCCTCAAAAATAAGCGCTAGGTACCTGGCGTATAAAACGAGTAACCCTTACTCCTAAAGATCGGAGTCTGCCTTCTTCGCCTTCGATGGCGTGATGACCTTCTGCTCCTGCTTCTCCAACTCGGACTCCTGCATCGCGTGCTTCAGGTTCCAAGCCGTGACGCTGGGGAGGCCCCAGAGGGCGATGAAGCCGAGGGCGTCACCCTGGTCGTACTTCGTGTTGATGTCGAAGCTCGTCAGGTTGTAGTCGTAGAGGCTGAACTCGCTGTTCCTCTTCACAGGCTTGGCGGTCCCCTTGTGAAGCTTCATCGTCACCCAGCCCGTCACCTTCTCCTGCGAGCTGTTGATAAATGCCCCTAGGTCATTCATGAGTGGGTCGACCCAGAGCCCCTGGTAGGCGAGTACCGTCCACTTGTGGTCGATTTCCCTCTTGGTGAGCATCTGGTGAATGGTGAGCACCATCTTCTCCAGATCCTTGTGGGCAGTGAGGATTATCTCGGCGGCTGGGCACTCATACGTCTCCCTACTCTTCAGGCCGACGGTGCGGTCCTCCATGTGCTCGATGCGCCCGACGCCGTGCTTGCCACCCTTCTCGTTCAGCTTCTGGAGGATGCTGACGGGGTCCATCTCGACGGCGTCGATGCTCACCGGGACACCCTTCTCGAAGCCGATTGTGACGAACTCGGGCTCGTCGGGTGTGTCCTTGATCTCCTTCGTCCACTCCCAGACCTCCTTCGGCACCATCTTGTCGGGGTACTCGAGTACGCCGCCCTCGATGCTCCTGCCCCAGAGGTTCTGGTCGACGCTGTAGGGGCTGTCAACTGTCACCGGCACCGGTATGCCGTGCTCCTTCGCGTAGACAATCTCCCCGTGGCGGTCGAACTTCCACTCGCGGACCGGAGCGATGATCTTCGTCTTCGGGCTCAGCGCCTTTATGGTGACGTCGAATCTGATCTGGTCGTTGCCCTTGCCGGTGCAGCCGTGGGCGACGGCGTAGGCGTCCTCCATCTCCGCGACCTCCACCATCTTCTTCGCGATAAGGGGGCGACTGATGCTGCTGCTGATCGGGTAGCTGTCCATGTAGAGGGCGTTCGCCTTTATCGCGGGGAAGACATACTCCTGCGCGAACTCCTTCTTCACGTCCATCGTGTATGCGTTCACGACGCCGAGGCTCCACGCCTTCTCCTCGATCTTCTTCATGTCCTCCTCCTGACCCACGTCAAGGGTGAGGCTGACGACGTCGCTCTTGTACTGTTCCTGAAGCCATTTGAGCATGACCGATGTGTCTAGGCCGCCGCTGTAGGCGAGCACGATCTTCTTCTTTGCCATACGGGTTCCTCTATGAGATAGCCGTATGAGACTGAGGCGGCAATTTATACATTACGACATATTTGCTTTAAAAGAAGGTATATTTGTTCTATTTAGAACATCACGCTTGTGGCGTCTCATTCGGCACAGGCGCTGGTTTGGGCTCTTCGGTTCTCTTAAGCCCCGCGATCCTCTCCCTCTCGATTCTCGCTCTCATGAACATGGCTCCAACTACGGCGCCTATCAAGAGGCTCAACAGGGCATAGATGTCAGTCAGCGTGGCTTCGACGACGATGTTGTATATGAACTCGAAGATATATGCGAGAACGGCAGTGAGTGTGCCCGTCATTATGTAATCCCTACGTCTAACTCTCGCAACAAGGTACCCTCCGAGGAATCCCCCGCCGATATGCGCAGCAAGATAGACATCCATCACCATCGTGTACACGGATTCCCTATCGGCCGGGGCGAGCCCGCCGTACATGAGTTGCAGTATCTGAGAGACTAGGAGGACGGTGCCGAATGCCAGGGCCGCCCCCGCGAGGTAGTTCCTGAAGTCACGCTCGCTTTTCAAGACGCTTCACCTCTTTAGGGTGGCGCTCCGATATTTAACCCTCCACGGGGTGGGCGTCAAGTTCTTATCCCCTCTACCCGATCTGCTTCTGGACCCAAAATGGCGTTGGCTGATAGGACCCCCAAGCTCTTAGACTACTTCGCAGGCGCGCTTCTTACAAACGGCCTAGCGAGCATGGTTATCTATCTAGCGCTATTCGAACCTTTCTTCCAATACCTTCTGATTCCTCTCTGGTGCCTCTCCGCAGGCATCGCCACGTATCTTGTCTGCATGAGAACTTCAAAGCAGCACCTAATAACAGGGGCGAAGACCGTCGTGATCTCCATAGTCATAGGCGTCTTCATGATCCCAACGCTAGAGGGTCTTGAGCTCGGTAGCCTTATTCTTATTATCGTTTGTTTCATCATCGGGGGTATCGGAGGTGCGTACTACGCCCTCCGCGAGCAGCTGAAGAGGAAGAAGCAGTCCGCCGTACCTCCGCCGACGGTTGAGCCTTAACCTTAAATCACCTCTTCACCGCTTACCAATCGGCGAAGGACTTGTACTACGACGTCGAGGTGACCCCTAAGGATGAGGAGGAGTTCATCGAGAAGGTAGCCCAGAAGATCCACGAGTACGAGATGGAGACCGTAGCCATCCTCCTGCTTGAGAGTAGTAAGCCACTCGTTTGGGTCGGCGGGGAGATGGGCCGCTTCTTCATCAGCCCATTCGTGCCAATACTCAGCGAGGATTGGGGCGTCACCAGCGAGAAGTTCTTCCTCATATTCGAGAAGAGGGAGAACGTCGACAAGCTCCTAAAACGCCTCGAAGAACTTGCCCAAGCGGATGAAGCTAAGAGCAAGGAGGAGAAAAGGGCGGCAAAGGAAAAGAAGGAGGCGGAGAAGGCCGCCGAGGCCGATGGCGGCGAGCAGCCTCATGCAGAGAAGACTGGCCTGCGAAAGCGCCTCCACATCTAGACACCTTTCCCTTTCAGAAACCTTTAATGCTGATGTATCCACAAGTTTTGAGATTCGCGATGCCTACCCTCAAGAAACCCATCGAGGATATGCAGTACATTCTCGCAACGGATGTCGGCAGCACCACGACGAAGGCCCGCTTCTTCCGCAAGGTAGACGGCGTGTGGCGCTTCTACGTCGCCGGCGAGGCACCCACCACCGTCGAGGCCCCCTACGAGGACGTCACACTCGGCGTACAGAACGCCGTGCGCGAGGTCGAGGAGCTAACCGGGCACAAGCTCCTGAACCCGGACGGGAGCGGCCTCATCCTGCCCTACGATGGCAAACAGGGCGTCGACCTCTACTGCACGACGAGCAGCGCGGGTGGTGGCCTGCAGATGATGGTCGCCGGCCTCATCAAGAACATGACCGCCGAGTCGGCGAACCGGGCAGCCCTCGGCGCTGGCGCCATAGTCATGGATGTCATCGCCCGAGACGACGGTAGGCAGCCCTACCAGAAGATACAGCGCATCAGGAACCTGCGCCCCGACATGATCCTCTTCGCGGGGGGCACCGACGGCGGAGCGGGGCAGCATGTCATGGAGATAGCGGAGCTGATCAAGGCGGCGGAGCCCAAGCCACGCCTCGGCGCGAGCTACTCCCTGCCCATCGTATACGCTGGCAACAAGACCCTCAGGGAGGACATATCCAAGCTCTTCAAGGGCGAGTTCGCGCTCACCTGCGTTGACAACATCAGGCCGACCCTCGAGGTCGAGAACACCGAGCCCGCGAGGCGCGCTGTACACGAGCTATTCATGGAGCACGTCATGAGCCACGCCCCCGGCTACAACCGGCTTATGAACTGGACTGACATCCCCATCATGCCGACACCCGCCGGCGAGGGCATGGCTATGCAGCTAATCGCCGAAACCTTCAAGATCAACGTCCTCGGCGTCGGCCTCGGCGGAGCCACGACGAACGTCTACAGTGTCGTCGATGGGCGCTTCGTCCGAAGCGTTTCCGCCAACCTCGGCATGAGCTACAGCGTCACCAACGTCATGAAGGAGGCGGGCATCCCCAACATCATGAGGTGGATGCCCTTCAAGATCGAGGAGGAGGAGGTCGCCAGCCGCCTGATGAATAAGATGATCAGGCCAACCACGATCCCCCAGACTCTTGAGGACCTCATAGTGGAGCACGCCGTGGCACGCGAGGCGCTGAGGCTCGGCCTCCAGCACCACCGCACGATCGCGACGCGCCTCAAGGGCGTCCAGACCCAGCGCACAATCAGCGACATGTTCGAGCAGGCCATCGAAGACAGCTACGTCAAGATGATGACCATCGACGTCATCGCGGGCACAGGCGGGCTACTCAGCCACGCCCCCCGCCGAGTACAGTCCATGCTCATACTCAGCGACGCATGGCTCCCAGAGGGAATCACAAGGATGTTCCAGGACTCCGTCTTCATGATGCCCCACCTTGGCGTCACGAGCACGGTCTACCGCGACGCCGCTTGGAGCATCTTCGACAAGGACTGCCTCGTCAGGATAGGTACCAGCATCGCCGCCGCCGGCACTGGGAAGCTCGGCGACCACTGCATGACCGTAGAGCTGACGATGTCCGACGGCAAGGTCCAGAAGGAAGAGATGAACTTCGGTGACATCAGGCTGGTGCCCCTCGCGGAGGGGGTAGAGGCGAAGGCGGTCATCCACCCCGCAAAGGCATTCGACGTAGGGGAGGGGCCGGGCAAGTCGAAGGAGGCTACAGTCATCGGAGGCGTCGCCGGTATATTGCTCGACGCCCGCGGTCGTCCGCTATACCTACCCGAAGACAACGCTCAGAGGATGAACCTGCTATACAAGTGGTTCACATCCCTCAAGATGTACCCCGAGGACCCCCTCAAGGAGCTGGTGAAGTAAATGTCAACAAGGAAACACGAAGCCCCGAAGCACGAGAAGAAGAAGGACGACAAGGAGAGCGGGGAGGCGCACGCCTACACGCCGGGCCTAAAGGTCAAGCGCTCCATGACCATTGAGAAGCTGCGCAGACTACCCATTCCCGGTGAGGTCCTCCACAAAGTGGGGGACACAGTCAACTTCGACGCGAAGGTCGCCCGCACAGAGATCAGCGGTGAGCCGGAGATAGTGAAGGTGGCGATGACCCTAGGGATCGAGCCCGAGGATCTCCCCCGCTTCATGCTGAAGAAGACCGGGGACAAGGTGAAGGAGGGGGAGAGCATCGCCTTCTACTCTTCTCTCTTCGGCCTCTTGAAGAAGAGCGTCACGAGCCCGAGGGACGGGGTGATTGAGTCGATCTCGGAGGTGACTGGACAGGCGATCATAAGGGGGTCGCCCATCCCGGTTGAGGTCGATGCCTACTTGCCGGGTAAGATAGTCAACGTTATCCCTCGCGAGGGGGCCGTGGTTCAGACGCACGGCGCATTCATACAGGGAATCTTCGGCATCGGCGGCGAGACCCACGGCGAGATCAAGGTGGTCGTCGGGGAGAACTCGGACGAGATAACGTCGGAGAAGATAGACCCAGACTGCAAGGGGAAGGTCCTCATAGGAGGCTCCCTAGTTACTCTCGAGGCAATGAAGAAGGCGGCCCAGGTCGGCGCCGCAGCCCTCGTCGTTGGCGGCGTCCGCCACCAGGACTTGACCACATTCACAGGCCAGGAGATAGGCGTGGCGATCACAGGGCAGGAAGAGGTCGGCCTCACCCTCATCATCACTGAGGGGTTCGGCAGGATGAACATGAACGCTGCCACCTTCAAGCTTCTCAAGAACTTCGAGGGCCGCCTCGCCTGCGTCAACGGCGCCACACAGATCAGGGCGGGCGTCCTGAGGCCCGAGATAATCATCCCCCACGAGGAAACGGTAGAGGAGAAGGGCGACACCTTCGCGCTTGGCATGGTCCCCGGGACACCCGTGAGGATCATCCGTCAGCCATACTTTGGGGCCATCGGCGTAGTGGACCATCTCCCGGTGGAGCTGCAGGCGATGGAGTCCGAGAGTATGGTTCGTGTCCTAATGGTGAAGTTAAGCGACGGCACGATAGCGACCGTCCCGAGGGCCAACGTAGAGATAATCGAGGAGTAAGGCTCCTTGCAACCGTTGCTTTCCCGCTTCTATTTTTGGGAAAGTAATTAATCTCCATCGCCGAAGTTAGGGCCATGAAGAAGTCACTTGGAGCCGGGACATTCGCGCTACCCTCGCCCGTCTGGGTCGTGGGCACATACGACGCCGCCGGGAAACCAAACCTCATGACCGCTGCCTGGGGCGGGATATGCAACTCACGCCCACCTTCGATCTACGTCAGCCTTCGCAAGGCTACCTATAGTCACGGGAACATTATGGCGACGGAGGGCCTACACTGTCAGCATTCCCTCGGAGAAGTATGTGAGGGAGGCGGACTGGATAGGGATCGCCACGGGCCGCGAGCGGATAAGTTCGCGACCGCCAAGCTCACCCCCGTCAAGGGATCGGCCGTCGACGCGCCCTACGTGGACGAGTTTCCAGTCGTGCTCGAATGCCGCGTCAAGGAGGTCTTCGAACTTGGCCTCCACACCCAGTTCGTCGGTGAGATAATGGACGTAAAGGCCGAGGAGAGTGTCCTCAACGCGAAGGGAGCGATAGACATCGAGAAGGTGAAGCCCATAATCTTCACCGCTAGCGCCGGCACCTACCACGGTGTAGGTAAGAAGCTGCAGGACGCCTTCACGACCCGGGAGATGAAGAAGGGCTCAGGCCCCACTAGCGCAGTAGTAGATAGCGTTGAAGAGCATCCTGAACGTGCCGCGGGCCTGGTTCCTGAAGCTAGGCGGGAACCCGAAGAGGATCACCCTCCCCCTCCCAACTGTGTGGTCGGAGACCGCCGCGAGTCCCCTCAGCTGCTTCTCCCCGAGAATCCAGCCGCTGAGCAGCGGGTTCGCCTCCGGGTACTTCGCCACCTTATAGCCCTCCTTCACCTTGAAGGCGGGTCCTGAGATGAAGTAGACCGATGCCTCGCGTGGGTAGCCGAACGCGACGGGGTGTGCCTCGTCGAGGGCGACCCTGAGGATGCTGCCGGGGATGTAGAACTCCTGCTCCTTCAGCCCCTCGAGCGGGTTCTCCGCGGCCACCATCAGGTCTTTGATGGCGTAGCTCGACGCCCTGTTGAGGGTGATTACGTTCCCCCCAGCGCCGAGGAAGTCGAGCACGGCCTTCGTGCCCTCCTCGCCGAGCCCGACCCTGTACATGGCCTCGTACCTGCTCGGGTTGGAGCCCTTGATCGCCTTCATCCCGTTCACGATCTGGTCCCTCGGGAGGTCTGGGAAGACCAGAACATCGAATCTCTCCGCCAGTCCTCCCTGCCGGATATCCTGGGGGCTCAGCGACTCGAAGCCGAATCCGTACTCCTCGAGCACCATCCTGAGCCACGCCTCGTCCGGGTTGGGCAGCCACGCCCTGTAGACGCCTATCCTGGGTTTCACCACCTCGAAGGCGACGTCGGGGAGGTCTTCTACCCCGTGGAAGCTGACCCCGAGGCGTGTCGCCTCCTCCATCAACTTATCCGTGTCCTCGCCGGACTCCACGACGAAAGCCCCAGGCCTCAGCTCAACAGCCCCTGCCTCAACCCACCCCTGTGTTCTCCAGAGCTTGACCCCCTTGTGGAGGAACGTGTTAGCGACCTTCGTCGATGCGAGCAACTCCGACGGGAACATGTACCATTTGCTATTAGAGCCGTTGACGACCCCGATCGGCTTTCTGGGCTTCAGTAACTCCAGCTCACAATCGAATTTATCTTGAACTGAGACAACGTCGATCCCCATCTGTAGACCTAAGGTCTGGGCGGTGACGTCGTAGGGAACTTCAGGTGGGTCGCTAGGGTTCCTCCTCAGGTCTGGATAGACCTGCTTCTCCAGCATTGTCTTCGCGAACCGCCCATAGGGCTGAGCGAGTGGGACGACAACACATCCCTTCCGGTACCTTATGCCGTCAGCGGTGAACGGCTCCAGCGCCTCATACAGCCTCACGTCACCCATCCTCAGGACCTCGAACAGCTCATAAGCCGCTCCCGGGTCCGCCTGCTCCTTAGGTATGATGAATGCGTAGGGACCATTCGATGGACTCAGCGCCCTCTTACCGATCTCCAGGCTGCCCCTCAGCCAGCGCTCCCTGTGCTTAGCAGCGTTACCGAGGAGCGCCATGGCTGCGGTGAACTCGTAGTCGATGATGTCTCGTAGGCTCCACCTCCCGCCGCCCCAGGGCATGGCGTGGTTCCACCTCACCTCACGCGGCTTGAAGCCCCTCTCCCCCTCGAGTTCTTCTGCCTTTACATCGACTGGGCTCGCGATGTCGGCGCTCGCGGCCTCGCTCAGGATGCGTATGCCGCCGTGATAGTGCTGGTAGGCCCTCGCGGGTGTCCATCCGTCGAACTCCCAGTGGGTGGTCACACCCGCCTTCCCCGAGGTCGTCAGGGCATCCGCCATCGTCAGTCCCATGAAGCTCGTACCGCTGACAATCACCGGGTCCACATTCGGATCAATAGGATCGATGTAGGGGGGCACAAAGAGTCGCGGCCCCTTCTGCCCCATCTGGTGGATGTCATATACAATCTGGGGATGCCAGACGTTGTGGACCTTCTCGACGGTCAGCCTCGTCTCCTTGAGGCTGAACATGAACCAGTCCCTGTTGTTGTCGTGGCCCGCGTACCTGTGGTAGACCATGGGCGGTGCCGTGCCCTCATACCTAGTCCCTAGGTACCGCTTGTACCACTCGCAGACCAGTCTGTTTCCATCGGGATTCAGTGAGGGAATGAGGAGGAGAACGGTGTTCTGCAGAATCTCCCTGACATCCGGGTCCTCCCCCGTTGCGAGCCGGTGGAGGAGTTCCATGCTCATCTGGCTCCCACCGACCTCCGTCGAGTGGATACTGCAAGTGATCAACACGATCGTCTTCCCACGCCTGACGAGATCATCTGCCTCCTTCACCGTGACCCCCTCCGGGTCACAGAGTCTCCCTTGGACCTCCTGAAGCTCCTCAAGTCTCCTGAGGTTCTCCGGAGAAGACACGGTCGCGAGGATGAATGGGTTCCCTTCCGTCGTCTTCCCGAGCTCCTCAAGCCTCACCCTATCAGAGGCTTCGACTACCTTCAAGAAGTAGGCCACGATCTCTGGCCAATCCGCGAGTCTACGATCCTCCCCGACTTTAAAGCCAAGATGCTCCTCAGGAGATGGGACGCCCTTCGTAGCCATGATTAAGACAAGTCAGTCCCGCGCATTAAAGCTGAGTGAAGATACATAAAAAAACTGGAAAAGAAGATCGGAAAAAGAACTCAGTGCGAATAGTTTCATTCTAACATAATTATTGGATAGACAAACGTGAAGAAAAAACTGAATAGTAATTACTATTGGTGATCACAAAAGGATAAGAAAATCCATTTTTCCACCACTTTTTAACTAGAAAATTTGATTTTTAACTGCGAAGTATTAAATATTAATCTGGATTACTGCTCTATCTAACCGGAGAAAGGGTTTGGTCTCTCTGATCCAAATGGGGTTACATTAAACCCATGGAAAACTCGATGCGAAAGCACGAGTGATTGAGGATGCGAACCCTCTATCGGTAAAGAAAAATGAAATGAAACGGAGGAAACGAGAATGGGATTACTAGCAGACGGCAGAATAGATTCGCTAATCTTGTTGCTGGTCTCGTTCGCCCTGTTCTACATCTTCATGCAGCAAGCCAAGGGGGGTGCAAAGTTCAAGGTGAGAACCTTCCCCGCGGTCACCGCCATACCCGAAGCGGTTGGCAGGGCGGCGGAGATGGGCAAACCAATCTACTACTCAACAGGGCTTGGCATGCAGACTCTGAACAACCAGCTCAACGGTCCGCAGACCCTAGCGGGAATAAGCATACTTGCCTACGTCACCAGACTGAGCGCAAGGAGCGGTGTCAAGGTAAGCTACTTCACACCCATCGCGGATTCGCTTCCCCTCGTTGAGGAGACGATGAGGACTGCATACTTGTCTGAGGGAAAACCAGACGAATTTGACGCTACTGCACAGATCAATTTCCAACAAGACCAATCCCCATATCTAACCGCCTCATTAGGCTGGATCCAGCGCGAGAAACCTGCCTCAAGTTTCCTGATCGGAGGATACTATTACGAATCCGTTGTACTGGGGGAGGCTGGTAACACAATCGGTGCAATGCAAATCTCCGGTACAGCAAACACAAGCCAGATACCCTTCCTTGTAGCGACCTGCGATTACACCCTCATCATGGAGGAGCTCTACGCTGCAAGCGCTGAGATATCTGGAAACACCGATGTACTAGGTAGCCTGCGCGGAGAAGACATCCTCAAATTTGTCGTGCTGGCACTGCTCGCTATAGGATTTATTATCGCCTTCACGGGAAGCGCCTTCCTGGTTAACCTTCTAAAGGTGTAATGAAATATGTCTCAAATATACAAACGCGAGTTGGTCTTCGTCATCGCAGCGATATCCGCCATAATAGCGATGGTAGCGTACTACTTCACCGGCATAGGTGCAGCAGGAACCATAGCTAACCAGCTCTACACCTGGGCCCTAATTGTCCAATTAATGGCAATAGGTCTGGGTGCAGTAAACATGGTTCAGGTCCACTACAGAAATGTCCAAAGGAGAACCAAGGGCCTCTGGTACAACAGTGCCTGGTTCCTGGTTTTCTTTGCCATCCTGATGGTCTTCGGCCTAGTAAAGATCGCGAGTGGTCAGGAACCCTACCTATACACATGGGTATTTACTAACGTCTACACAAGCCTGAGTTCAACCCTGTATGCTATTACTGGTTTTTACATCTTCTCAGCAGCCTACAGGGCTTTCCGTGCCAGAAACATCGATGCTACACTTCTCTTAGTCGCAGGCGTATTTGTGATGCTTGCGAACGCTCCAATTGGTGAGGTCATATGGTCGGGATTCCCCTCAATCGGGAACTGGTTAAACAATGCCGGAGAAATCCCCGCGATGAGGACCTTCCTCATCACTGGTGCTCTTGGTGTTTTAGCGTTCGGGTTTAGAGCCCTCCTAGGAAAGGAGAGAGGGTTCTACTCGGGGGTGGAGTGATATGAGCGACAAATCTATCTGGGACCGGATACAGAACGCCGATAGGAGGATCTTTTACTGGATCCTATTCATCGGCTTAATGATTCCCTACATCAGCCCCCTTGGTCTGCCCGTCGCCGTCACTACCTCGACCCAAGCATACTACGATAAACTAAATTCCCTTCCAGCCGGCTCGGTCGTAGTACTTAGCATCAACTCGGGTGTAAGCGCGTGGGGAGACTGCCTGCCCGCTATGACTGCGACAGTCAAGCTCCTAGTACAAAAGAACATCAAAATCATTGTCTGGGGCATGGGTCAGGTTGACATCGATCTCACGTGGGCGAAGATAGAATCACAGGTACCCGCCCTCGGTACATCGTACAAATACGGAACTGATTATGTCTACTTCGGCTACCTTCCCACCCAAGAGACCACTGTCTCCTTACTAAGGGATAACATCCGAGGCGTATTCAGCGAAGACAAGAACGGCACGCCAATCGGCAACATTCCCATGATGGCAAACGTCAACGGCGCCAAGGACATCGCGGCTGTATGTTCGAGTGACACCGGTGATGTACAATCCTACTATGTAAAGCTCTGGAAGAACGGCCCAACCAATACCCCCGTCGCTGAACTCGGTATAGCCATGAACAAGTCCGGTGACATGCCCTACTTCCTCTCCGGAGACGAGTTCGGTCTCGTAGCTGGCTCACGAGGCGGAGCAGAGCTCGAGAAGTTGATCGGTGCCCTTGGAGACGGAACGACGACAATGGACGCCATCAACGTCTCACACATACTCATTGTTTTAGCAATCATACTTGCGAACGTGGGATACTTCGCAATGAGGGGGAAGAAGTAAAATGATTGTGAATGTTGCAGCGTATCCGACTGGCATCTACGACATATTAGGCCTATGGGCGGGTTTGTTCCTAATGCTCGCCATCTACAGCTACCCACTCTTCAAGGAGAACCCGATATACAGGTTCGCAGAGCACACCTTCACCGCGTCGGCGATGGCCATTGGAATAATAGTGACCCTCACGGCCCTACAGGGCACCGCCTGGATACCACTCGTCAATGGTAACTACATGATTATCATAGGCATCATCCTGGGCCTAGTCATGTACACCCTGTTGATACCGAGCAAGAGGTACCTGAGCCGATACCCGATAGCGATACTCGTCGGCTCCACCATCGGACTAAGCCTAGCCAGCGGGATCCAGCCGAACATCCTTAACCAGATGATCTCCACGATCGCTGTGCCAGCTTCCAACTCTCAGATGATCGACTGGTTCAGTTTCATCTGGATCGCTGTAGGCACAATCTGCGCGACCACATACTTCCTACTGACATACGAGCATAGCGGCGTGATCAAGCCGGTGACCGTCATAGGGCGCTACTTCATAATGATAGGTCTCGGCGCCTACTTCGGCAACACAGTGCTCTTTAGATTCAGCATGCTGGCGACGAGGGCTCAGTTCCTGTTACAGGTTCTGAAGATCATCCCGATGTAAGCTACCCCACGCCCTTTCCTTTTTATTATTTTTATACTCCCCCAAAGGAGTAGCTATGATTAGCCCGAATGTTATAAACGACCGCAGCCGATAGTCACTTGTTGAATCCATCTGAAATCCACGATCTCCTCAACGAATCCCGGTTGTTGAGAAGGGTCGCGGTTGAGAACCTAATGCTCGTAAGCCTCGGGCTCCGCCCCTGTAGCCAGACGACGATCCCCGCCGAGCTCCCCAGCGGGCCTTTGATGGGCGAAACGATAGACGAGCGTTTCAAACCTAAGATGGAAAAACTCAGGTTGATTCGGGATCAGAAGGCGAAGATCAGGGAGATCGGGGCCATGAGGAAGGGAATGGCCTCCGCCTTCGATGAGCTCGTCGAGGACTCCATGGAGTGTAAGTTGCTATCAGATTGGGCGAAGAAGCTGAGTCTCAAGGTTGACCAGGTCGAGGTGCGCCCCACAGTCCACGAACTCTACCTCTACAGGAACCGGGAGACGTTGAGGGAGCTTCAGAGGCTCATTCAGGAGAGGGGGAAGCTCAGGGTGGAGGCCGTGAGAAAGCCGGACCCATCAAAGGGACAGCTTCAGTTCATCTACCCTGAGGAGTTCAACGGCGACTGGATAAAGAGGATGGGGCACCTCCTCGGCTACCCAGACTGCTGCGTCGAAAGGTACGCCTCGGATAGGGAGCATGGTGTGAACGCGGAGGCTAGGGCGGCGACACAACTAAAGGAACTTGACATCCCCCCCGACCAACGTGTCTACTTCGTCAGCTATTTTCTCCCATGCAGTCCCACCTGTCAGAAAGCGAGAGAGATGGGGGAACTCTACAACCAAAACCTATTGGAGGCGCTCCCTGAGGCTGGTAAGGTCTACGAGTCCATAACGGCGGAGAACATGGATCGCGTGCGAAGACAACCCGAGATAATCAACGACTACCTGAGCAAGCTGAGAGGGGTCTAGCTTTTCCTCAGCGGCATCTCGCCCTGCTTAACCGGTATCCTCTCGACCTTGAACGTGACTGGTCGCTCCGAGTCGGGGCAGCTGAAGTATTTGATTTTGTCTATGTAGTCCCATGGCTCCGTGACGTTCCTCTCCATAGCCGACGTGAGGGGGAGGATTGCGCTGAAGGCTGCGAGGCAGACGCTGTCCGTCTCCTCGAGGACGAGCCTCCCCGGGTTGCTCGTGATGGTGATCTTGTCACCGACCTTGTATACCTTACAGGGCCCCTTGACGTGCGGGGGGTTCCCGTCTAAGCTCTTCGGTTCCTGAACGTCGACGACCGTGAAGACTACCTTGTACATGGTTATCACATCACCTCGCGGACTCGGGAGGTAAAAGAATTAGCATCCGCTCTCGTGGTTAAATAAGTATGAAAAAAGGGTGGTTTGATTTACTCGATGAGGTAGACGATGCTTAGATTCACCGTCACGCTCAGGTTGCCCGACAGCACCGGAGTGGAGGCCTTCGCCGACCCCGCCGCTGAGATGTCGTAGTTACTGTAGCTCACTGGCGGGTAGTAGACGCTCTCGTTCACGCTCTGGACCCCCGTGACGTGGATACCCAGGCCGCTGGTTATCACGTCGCTCTTCGCCTTCGCGTCGGCGATTGCGGCCGTGTATGCTTGTAGCCTCATGGCGGAGGCGGTCTCATCAGTTATTCCGAAGCCAATCGAGTCTACCCTGTTGGCACCCGCGGTGGTCGCGGCGTCGATTACTGGGCCGACCTTGGTGAGGTCCTTGATCTTTATCTGGATCATGTTGGTGACCTGATACCCAACTACTTGGCGGACATCGTAATTGTAGTTGGGGTACACTATGTACGTCGTTGTCTGCATGTCGTCGTCCGTGAAGCCGAGTTGCTTCAGGGCAGCGATAACTGCGGTCATGGTTGCAGCGTTCTCGTCGATGGCGGCGCTGGCGATCTTATCCTCGGTGTAGACGCCGAGTGAAACGGTCGCCTGGTTAGCCTTTACGTTTATGACGCCGGTGCCCGTGACGCTCAGCGTCTTGGGGTTCGTGCTGGTGTCAGTGGCGGCGACTGTGGAGCTTGGTACTCCGAGGGCTGGTGGGACTCCCGTTGGGAACCTGAACTCGGTGGCGCCAGCGACCATGCCAGGCTTGTAGGCGATCATCATCCCCGCTAGGAGGATGGATGCGCAGATCGCTAGGACGGTCGCGGCTTGACTTGTCTTATCCATGTTTATTACCGGTAAGAAGGCTCTTCGCGGCTCTATTATACCCATAGATTAGAACGATTGTACGAATGATTAGAACAGGGCTGAGGCGAGTTAGACCTTGAAGGGGGGTATGTGCCACTCCCTCCCCCTCTGTGTGGTGACGTACTCTGGCCACGGGAGATCCACTGGGGGCTCCATATCTACCGGGAGGAGAGGCTTCTCGACGTACTTGCTCGTCCTCTCCCTCCACTCATCCTTGCACGCCTTCAGTCTGTCAGGATCAGTGATGAGATCCATCATCGTGCCACTTATAGCCTTCCCGGCGGTGTAGATACTCTTGTCTATCACACCCTTCATGCCGCATAGCGCGTAGCGGGTCCACGAGGGAAGCCTCACCTCAGGGACGCTGACGCTTGGGACGTAGACTTGTATCCAGACAGTTGGACAGTGCCATGTGAACTCGACGTAGTCGTCGCTCCCGTGGTGTGTCTGGTGGTTGGGGATCGGCTTCCGCCACATCTTCTCCCAATCGTCCGGGGTCGTCAGCTTCTCGTTGTACGGCTCCTGGGGCGGCTTGTAGCCGAGCCCCCTAACGATCACGCGGGCTTTCTCCTTATCACTCTCAGTGAACTTTGGTGCCCCAATGAGTTCCAGGTTCTCGTAGGCTAAGTCAGCGAGGGCCTTGTTGAAGAGGCCGGTGCGTGTCTTCGCCACCCATTTTATTCCAAGCTTACAACCGGTGACCCTCGCGACCGACTCTGCGTTGTTGAGGAGTACCTTGTATATCTGCTCCTGCTGCACGAGACTCGGACTCCTGAAGGCGTAGGTGATCACACCCACCCTCGGCGGCAGGTTGTCCGCCGTTGCCTGACCAGCGACGAGTATGGCCTCGTTTATCGTCCAGAGCCCGGTGCGAGGAAGCATGTTCTCCTTCGTGTACTTCGTCGTCGTGTACATGAGGCAGACCGCGTCGAGGGCCCCCGGTGCCCGTGTCTGGGTGGGGAGATCGGGGGCGTAGCTCATCCACTTCTCCGGCTCGTCGCAGTCGAAGACGAATGCGACGCACCAATAACTCCCCCACTGGGTTTCGTACATGACAGTCGTGGAACACCTCGGGTGCCAAGCCACTGTTGCATCGAGTCCCTCATAGTAGCCTCTCGCTGCCTCGTAGGGCTTAGAGATGCATATCTTCTCCCCCGGGGCGCCAAAGATCTTTATAGTACCCTTGAGATTGTGCTTCTCCATAGCGTACTTGACAGCGTGTGCACCAGCTGCTGCTGCGACGCCCAGTGCGCTATGTGGGTCCGTGTGCCCCGCCTGCCACGGGTTCTCCGCCTCCTTGTGGGTTACGGGCTCCTGCGCAGTCTCGGGTACCGCATCATATTCGGTGTAAGTGCTTATGACGGGTTTTCCCTTCCCCCATGTTGCGACGTAGGCGGTTGGCATACCGGCGATCCCATCATCGACTTCGAATCCCTCCTCGCGGTGCTACCTCACGAGGGCATCGTAGCTCTTGTACTCCCGAAGAGCTGGTTCCGCGTACCTCCAGATCAGCTGATGCAGGTTGCTGATCTTCTCCGAGTTCTCATCGATGTACTCGAAGGCCGTCTTCTTCTCCTTGGTCAGCTTCGCCATGATAAGCCGTAGAAAATAATCATTAAGACCTTATAACATGTGGGCGACCCAAACCCTCATTCCACTGGGCTGATGAAGTAAAAGAAAGGGGTAGGCTTACTTGACCTTCTTTAAGGCTTCCTTAGTCTCAACTGGGAAGTCGCGCATGAGGTTCTTGAGGACGACCTCGGCGACATACTGCTTGAACTGAGCCTCATTCAGCTTCGTGGAGTAGATGCGACGGTGCCCACCCTTACCCGTTATCTCGGTGTAGTTGAGCACACCCTCATCCACCATGGCGTTTAGGAAGTTGATTATGGAAGCCCTGCTGATGCTCCTCGTCTTTAAGGTCTTGTTTACCATGCTCCAGACGTCCCGCGAGCTGGCCCCCTCCCCCTTCTTCTCCCAAATGTAGTGGAGTGCCTCCTCTTGGTAGTCCTTAAGGACCATGGCGAGTCCGTATCCGGCGGTATCAATGGTTAGTGTCAATTCTTATTCACTTACTGGACGTTAATGCGAGTCTATCCGAAAATATAAACGTTAAGTTTTTTTTAAGGGCATGGGACGCCCTATCTTCATAATGTTTAAATATACATGTCAACTTTTTCATATGAAGAAATCTTCATAAGTGATTTGTCTTGAAGAGAGGTCTCACGGAGATTTGCTACGGATTTTTCTCAACATTAGCCAACCCAACGCGCCTCGCCATACTCGAGAAACTCAGGGGCAACCCGATGAACGTCACCCGCCTAGCAGAAGCGATCGGCCAGGAACAGAGCATGGTGAGTCACAACCTGAAGACGCTCGAGAGATGCAATCTAGTGCACAGCGACAGGAGTGGGAAGGAGAAGGTTTACAGCATCAACGCCGAGACCGTCGAAGGATTGTTCAGGGTCGTTGAGAACCATGCGGTTAATCACTGCCCGTTCCACGGATCCTGCTCAGAATCAAGGTAAACGAGTGAACCAACATGAACGAACAAAAAGTTGAGGTAGAGAAGGCAGAGTCGCCGATGTTCTGCTACCAATGCGAGCAGACGGCTCAGGGAAGGGCATGCACCCAGATCGGTGTGTGCGGCAAGAATCCGGAAGTGGCGGCCCTGCAGGACCTCCTAATCTATTCCCTTAAGGGGCTGTCGATAGTCGCATCCGAGGGACGCAAGAGGGGGATATATGACAAGGAGATTGACAGGTTCGTCTGCGAGGCCGCGTTCTCCACGCTGACGAACGTAAACTTCGACCCGGAGAGGATCGCGGGGTTCGTCAGGAAGACCGTCTACTACCGCGATAGACTGAACAGACTCGTTAAGGCGAAGCTCCCCGAATCCATGGAGGGCTTCATGCCCTCCGACGACATAGTCGAGATGGTCAAGCAGGGGGAGAAGGTCGGCATCAAATCAGAGCCAGACGCGGGCAGCGACGTACACAGCCTGCGCTGGACGCTCATCTACGGCCTGAAGGGGATATGCGCCTACACCGACCACGCAGCGATACTCGGGAAGGAGGACGAGGGTCTCTACGCTTTCGTTGAGAGGGGCTTCGCCGCGGCTGCTAATCCAGCAATGGGGTTGAACGACTACCTTGGCCTAGTCATGGAGGTGGGTAAGATGAACCTCCGCGCAATGGAGTTGCTCGACGCCGCAAACACAGGTGTATACGGTAACCCGGTCCCGACCACAGTGCCACTCGGCCACAAGAAGGGCAAGGCTATACTCGTCTCGGGGCACGACCTGAAGGACTTGGAGCTTCTGCTCCAGCAGACTGAGGGGAAGGGCATCTACGTTTACACCCACGGCGAGATGTTACCCACCCATGGATACCCGAAACTGAAGAAGTACAGCCACTTCTATGGCCACTACGGCACCGCTTGGCAGAACCAGATAAGGGAATTCTACACCTTCCCCGGTGCCATACTGATGACGACGAACTGCATCCAGCGCCCGGCACCAACGTACATCGCCAACATATTCACAACGGGGCTCGTTGGATGGCCCAACGTCACCCACATCGCCAACAAGGACTTCACGCCAGTTATCAAGAGGGCCCTAGAACTCCCCGGTTTCCAGGATGACAAGGAGGCGGGTACCGTCATGGTGGGCTTCGGCCACGAGGCGGTGATGAGCGTCGCTCCCAAGGTCATCGAGCTCATCAAGGAGAAGAAGATCAGGCACTTCTTCCTCGTCGCCGGCTGCGACGGTGCGAAGCCGGGGCGCAACTACTACACCGAATTCGTCGAGAAAGTGCCAAAGGACTGCGTCGTCCTCACACTCGCCTGCGGCAAGTTCAGGTTCTTCGATAAGGACCTCGGCACAATCGACGGGATACCCAGGCTCCTCGATATCGGCCAGTGCAACGACGCGTATTCAGCCATCCAGATCGCCGTGGCCCTGAGCAAAGCATTCGGCGTTGACGTGAACGAACTCCCACTAAGCATGATCCTGAGCTGGTACGAGCAGAAGGCGGTCGCAATACTGCTGACACTTCTGAGCCTGGGAATCAAGAATATCCGTCTCGGCCCCAGCCTACCCGCGTTCCTCACGCCGAACGTCCTCAAGGTGCTCGTGGATAACTACAACATCATGCCCATCACCACCCCGGACGCCGACCTGAAGGCAATCCTCGGGTGAACACGGTGAAAATAGTCGAGGTTAAATTAGCTCAGGCTAGCCAGAACCCGCACGGCGTCGAGTCCAAGTCTCTCTACAACACTGAGCACGCGACGGTGACCCACCTAGCGCTGAAGCCAGGAGAGCAGCTAAAGCGCCATATCACGCCGACAGACGTATTCTTCTACGTCCTGGAGGGGCGTGGCGTCGTCGAGGTCGGCGACGAGCAGAGAGAGGTCGGCCCCGACACACTTATTGAGAGCCCGAATGGGATACCTCACTGCTGGTACAACAGGAGCGATGGTTTGCTTCGTTTTCTGGTCTGCAAGATGCCCCGGCAGTCGGAGCCGATGAAGATTCTCTAGCCTTATCTCCCACGCTTCACTTTTTCCCCAACGATCCATATGACCGAGATAAAGGTGGGGGACATTGCGCCTGACTTCACCCTCCCCGACCAAGATGGGAAGTCGCTCACACTTTCCTCCCTCAAGGGAAAAGTCGTTGTCCTGTACTTCTACCCGAAGGACTTCACATCAGGTTGCACGAAGGAGGCGTGCCATTTCAGGGACGCCTACGAGGACTTCACTGAGGCGGGGGCGGAGGTCGTCGGTGTTAGCGCTGACAGTCAGGAGTCCCACAGGAAGTTCAGGGACAAGTACCTGCTCCCATTCTCCCTGCTCAGCGACGAAAAGGGCGAGGTAAAGAAACTATATGGGCTCTCGGGTCACCTGCTCCCCGCAAGGGTCACGTTCGTCATCGACAAAGGGGGTGTGGTCCGCCTGGTATTCAGCTCGAAAATAGACATGAAAGCCCACATCGACGAGGCGATGAAGGTCCTGAAGACACTAAGTTAAGTGTCGAAGACCACCCTGACGATCCACTCTCCGTCCCTGTTCTCTACGCTCATCATGTGGTAGGTCACGGCTTTCACCGCTATCCCAACCTCGTGGGTCGCTGCGGAGAAGCGCTCCCCCCTCCCTTCAGCCCTCGCCTTGAAATTCTTCTCATCGACATTGATTATGAGTCTCTTCGCGGTAAGCCCCTCAGAGTCGTTGAGAAAGAGCAGTTCGTCAAGGATGTTGACGATCAGGCTCTGGAGATCCGTGCCATTCGCCTCCGCGGTGTAGGTCTCCTTCTCCTTAATGCCTTCGAGGGGGGTTATAGAGTTCAGCATCCCGAGGGCCACGTTTGCGACTGCCTCTCCCAAGGTCTTACCCCTACCCTCAATGAGTAAGTCAGCTGGTGGGCCACCGGGCGGATAGTTGTACCCCGACAATTTACTCCCACTCTATAGTGCTCGGTGGTTTGTTGGTGATGTCATAGACGACGCGTGTAACCTGGGGAATGCTGTTTGTTATTTCATTACTTATGCTCTCAAGGAGTTCCCAAGGAGCGCGTGTGAAGTTGGCGGTCATCGCGTCGACGCTCTCCACTATTCGAACCGCGACCGTCCACCCATATGCGCGCTCGTCCCCCTTGACGCCGGTGCTCTTCGTGTCTGTAAGGACGGCGAAGTACTGCCAAGGAAGGCCGGCTATTTCGGACTTCTCCACCTCCTCCGTCACTATGGCATCTGCCTTACGTAGCGCCTCGACCTTATCATCCGTGACCTCACCGACTATCCGGACTGCTAAGCCGGGGCCGGGGAATGGCTGGCGCCAGACTAGCTCCCTTGGGAGCCCAATCTTCGCGCCGAGGGCCCTGACCTCATCCTTGTAGAGGTCTTTGAGGGGCTCGACGACTCCTTTGAACTCCATGTGGAGGGGTAGTCCTCCGACGTTGTGGTGGGTCTTTATCGTATCAGCGTGGCGAGTTATTCCCGACTCAATTCTGTCGGGGTAGATTGTGCCCTGAACTAGGTACTCGGCGCCGAAGCCGCGTGCCTCCTCCTCGAAGACTCTGATGAACTCCTCCCCGATGATTTTTCTCTTCCTCTCCGGGTCGACGACGCCCTGCAGCCTCTTAAGGAACCTCTCCTTGGCGTCGACGACCTTGACGTTTACGCCGATTCGCTCCATGGCATCTTTGACCTGCTTTGACTCGCCCATACGCATGAGGCCATGGTCGACGTGAACTGCGATTATGCGATCGCCGAGGGCCTTGCCGACGATGGCGGCGGCTACGCTTGAGTCAACGCCTCCGCTGAGGGCGATGACCGCCTTCCCTTTTCCGACCTGTCTCTTGACGGTCCTTATGCCCTCTTCGACCGCATCCGCAGGGTGCCAGTTCGGGGCACACTTGCAGATGTCGAAAACGAAGTTATGGAGCATGCGGTCGCCGTGGACAGTGTGCTTGACTTCGGGATGCCACTGGAGACCGTAGATGCCCTTCTCAGGGTAGCTGAAGGCCGCTACCGGGGCGGAGTCGGTGTGGGCGAGTACTCTGAAGCAGCTCGGCATGCTGAAGACGGTGTCTCCGTGGCTCATCCAGACTGGCTCCTCGATCTCCATCCCCTCGAGTATCCCCTCAGCCTTCTCGATGTAGGCTGTCCTGGAGCCGTACTCCTTAACTGTCCCCTTCCGGACGTCGCCCTTGTTGAGCTGCGCGAGGAGCTGGTGACCATAGCAGAGGCCAAGAACCGGGACGCCAAGGGCGAGTATCCCCTCATCGAGCCTCAGTGAGTCCCGGGCGTTCACACTGCTGGGGCTCCCGGAGAGGATGACTCCCCTTATCCTCATCACCTTTCCGAGGGTCTTGACATCGTCGACGGTGGCGTCGCTTGGTAGAATCTCTGAGTAGACATTCATATCCCTGACGCGGCGGGCGATTAGGTGGCAGTATTGGCCGCCGAAGTCGAGGATCACGATCCCGTCTGGAAGCAGATCGGGGGACATTGATCAACACAACCCCGATGTCTCTATATGGGTTTTGTTGCACCGATATGCAAGTGGGCTACTTGGCGTACGCCTCGACGAGGTCCCTCGCAGTTATGATGCCCACCATCTCGTCCTCCTCCATCAGGGGGAGCCTCCTGATATGCCTGTCAGCCATGATGTAGGCGGCCTCGTAGACGCTTATCCAGGCTGGGGCGACGATGAGTGGCGTGGACGCGTAGCCCTTTACTGGGGCGTCAAGGGACTTGCCCTCCCTCAGGAAGGTGGTTAGGAGGTCTCGCTCCGTGAAGATGCCCTTCGGCTTCCCCGCGGAAGACACTATGACGCTGCCGATCCTCTCCTTGCCCATTGTGACCGCGATGTCGGCAACAAGCAGCGCCTCATCAACCATAACGACCTCGGCGGTCATGTAGTCCTCCACCTTGACCAGCGTCTCCGGCACATCGGGTAGGCTGCGTATGAAGTCGGAGGCGGAGACTATGCCGACGAGCTTCTCCTTCTCCATGACGCCGAGTCTCCCCTTCCGCTTCATCATGACCTTGGCAGCCTCCTTTATGGGGGCGTCGGGCGGGATGGTGAGGAGGGGCCACGACATGGCTGCACCGACCTTCGACTTCGCTGGGTCTCTCCTCAAGGCGAGGATGCCGCTGAGTAGGTCTCTCTCGGTGACGATCCCCTTCGGCTTAGCGTCCGCCTCGACGACGAGGCTCCCAATATGTTTCTCCCCCATGGCACGGGCCGCGTCGGCCATGGTCTTATCCTCCGTGATCGTTACGACTCTGGGGGTCATGATATCTTTGACTTGGCGGAACTTTTTCATCTGCTCGTACGCCCTGTCGTA
The DNA here is from genome assembly GCA_963769425.1 of Candidatus Bathyarchaeota archaeon. Classification (GTDB taxonomy): domain Archaea; phylum Thermoproteota; class Bathyarchaeia; order TCS64; family TCS64; genus UBA8941. Next base: position 952,527 of record CAVYLP010000006.1, read on the forward strand.
GACTCCCGGGAACTCCCTCCTCAGATCCTTAGGGTACTCCAACCACACCACCGAGAAGACCCTCTGAATCTAAGTTGATATCTGTAGTGGTCGGTTACACCTCGGAGCCAGTCGGGTGGAAACCTGCATAATCGCCTTATTTTGGTACATCGTCAAGAGTCAACTGGCTGGTTTTCTTGTTCTTTTCTGTAATCAGCTCCGTTTTCGGTCTCGATTGTGTATTCCCTTTTTTTCAGGGGAATTACTACGCGGCTTCTCGTTGACGGATATCATGATGCCTGGATGTGTTACGTCTTTAAAAGGCGTGGGCTCTGGTCTTACCCATGAAGTACATCAATGTGCCCGCCTGGGAGTGGTACGGTTGGAAGCCCGAGCGCCTCAGCTTCCCCGATGGCTGGGACGTAAGCGTCCAGAAGATGAAGGGCCACGACGCCAAGGCCCTGAAACCGAAAGAGATCAAGGAGAAGATCACCCACCCGTACGGCACCAAGCCGCTGAACGAACTCGCCAAGGGGAAGAGGAAGTGCGTCATCCTCTTTGACGATATGACCCGCCCCACGAAGACAACTCAGATGCTACCCGCCGTTCTCGACGAACTACATGAGGGGGGCCTAACCGACGATAGAATAGTATTCATGATGGCATCCGGCGCCCACACCGGGCGGATGCTCTTCGACTTCCAGAAGAAGCTCGGCGAGGACATCTGTGCGAGACACTTGGTTTTCAACCATAACCCCTACGACAGCTTCGAGGATCTCGGCAAGACGAGCTGGGGCACACCCATACTCATCAACAAGGAAGTTATGAGTTGCGACCTCAAAGTCACAGTGAGCAGCATTATGCCCCATTTCGGCTATGGTTTCGGGGGCGGAAGCAAGATGATCCTCCCCGGTGTCTCCGCGGTCGAGTCTATTAGCCCCAACCACGGAATAAAAAAGGGCACAGACCCCGGGAGGGTGACAAGCAATGAGCGTCGCCTAGACTCCGAGGAGGCAGCATGCAAAGTCGGCGTAGACTTCATAATTCTCTCCCTCCTCAACGCTGCCTCCGATGTGTGCGACTTAGTCTCCGGCGACATAATAACCGCTCACAGGGAGGGCGTCAAGCGGGCACGCGCCCACTACGTCACTAAGGTCGTACCCGACGCCGATGTAAGCATAGGAAACACCTACCCAATGGCTAACGAGGGCTACAAGTCCTACCACATAGCTCTCGAGTCCGTCAGGAAGGGAGGCGACCTCGTCTACCTCCTATACACCCCCGAGGGGTGCCGCGTCCACTTCTACAACGGTCGCTTCGGAACCAACTACGGAGGCGAGGGGTGGAACCCTGAGGTCTACACGAAGAAGCCTTGGAAGATGGAGCGTGTCATATGCGTCAGTCCCAGCGGTCTCATGAAGGCGGACGAGCATTATTACGGCGAGGGCTCTAAGTGGGTTAAGAAGTGGAGCGAGGCTAGGGCTCTCATGGAAGAGGTCCACGGCTCAAGTGCGAAGGTTGCCATCTATCCCACGGCCTCCATGCAGATAAGCGAGAAGAACGCAGGCAACGACTAACCCTTACCTGCGAATCGTCACTTTTTTTCTAAACTTTGACACTACTTCAGTAAGTGCCCAAATGTCTACTGTTTAACCATTCTAAGCGATGTAGAAGTCCACATTCTTCTCTAACACGGTTTGCTAGCTCTCCTGAAGCTGCTTCATGGTCGCGTATAGCGCGGGGTAGAACATTGCCACGTCAGTCAGTGAGAGGATACCAACCAAGTCCTCACCTAACTCCCCGCCGAGGACCGGCAGCTTCTTGATCCCCTGGACCAACATGACCTGGATTGCGCTCTCAAGTAGAGCGTCAGCCTTTACGACGAAGACGGGCTGGGTCATAATATCTAAGACCTTCACCTTCTCGGGGTTCTCTCCCTTTGCGGCCACCCTCGTGCAGAGGTCCTTATCTGTGACGATACCGGCGAACCTCTTATTCGACAGCACGACGAGGCTGCTGACGCTGCGAGAGTCCATCATCTTCGCAGCCTGCCTCGCGGGTGTAACTACCCTCGATAGTGACGACACTCGCGCGCATGACATCCTCTATCTTCAGGCTCATCTTAAACACCGGTTACGACTCAACACACGGGTTTTGATTCATTAAAGCAATTTTGGACCTTCGGCCAGTATCACCGATACGTGACCTCTTAGCTTAAACTTCAAATCCCACCAAATGAAATGATCAAACGCCCTTATCGGTGATTCTATGAGCGGAATAATCCTAGTCAGAGACATCATGGCGAAGAACGTCAAAACCGTCCGCACAGACGACAGTGCCCACGACGCCGTCGTCAAGATGAACAAATTTGACGTAGGTAGCGTCATTGTGGTAAACGGCAACCGCCCAGTCGGGATAATCACGAGCAAGAATATCCTAAGCAGGGTCGTTGAACCCCGCCTCGACGCCGGAACGGTCAAGGTCAAGGACATAATGAGCAGTCCCATCGTGTCCATCGAGCCGGATTCCTCAGTTGAGGATGCAGCGAGGCTAATGGCTCAGAAGAGGATCAAGAAGCTAGCCGTGATGGACAAGGACAAGATACTCGGCATCTTGAGTACGAGCGATATAGTCAGGGCTAATCCAACCCAACTCGGCATTCTACAAGAACTCCTTAAGATCAGTTGAGCGAGAAGACACCAATCTCAATGAGATAATCATTAAGTACAACTTAAAATCTGAATTACGGTTGATCTCCAGCCAAACCTTTTACACACTGGAGGTGAAAGGAACAACGGTGTTTATGGTAACTACAAGAAAAAAGGATCCATGGGAACGACCGGCGACGAAGTCGACCGAATACCACTGCGTTGAGGCGCGCAGGGGCAGAGAGTTCATAGTCAGGATGACGACGGGGACCGACGTTTACAAGGCCCTCCAGCAGTTCGCTAAGGATAAGAAAATCAAATTTGGAAAGATACACGCCGCCTTCATGGGCGGTTTCGCTCCCGCTAAGATGTTCATGTGGACCCCCGACACACGGGACCCCTCGAACTGGCATAACGAGACTGCGGCGAGCTTCGAGAACCTTAGCATGCTCATCAGCATGAGCGGGATGATACACACACGCATTGTCGACGGCAAACCCGAGCCCTTCCCCGCCATTCACTTTTGCATCGGCGGATCTTGGGACGTGCCCACCGTAGGGGGACACCTTATAGAGGGGTCCATTGTGAGGGGTGTCGTCGAGGTCTTTGTCACCGAGATACTTGGAATAGAGGAGATGCTCCCCTCAAACTATAACCCGGCAGTAGATGGAGCACCCGAGGAATGGTATAAAGAAGTAAAGTAGCACTAATCCCAGCTTTTTTGTTTAATTAAACAGTTATTTCAATACTTATAGCCATAGTTATTATTAACATATTTTTTACAATGTTTTAAATACTTTTATAAAATCAAGTCTATTTGAACTATTTGCATTAAATTCATCAAAATATCTAAAAAATATCTCGGAATATTACATTTTTAAATTTAGGAATGCCATTTCTCTAGGCTGCAGAACGGTTTCTGATGCCGAGGGAAAGCCCCTCAATGAATGGTGAAAAAGATGCCAGAGTGTGAAATCTGCGGCGAAGAATCTGACAAGCTCATCAAGTGTAAGTCCTGCGGAGCAAAGTTCTGCGAGGACTGTGGCTCCCCAATCGAGAAGCTCTGCGAGTTCTGCGCGGAGGAAGAAGAAGTCACCGAGGAAGACCTGGAAGACATCGACGAGGGGTCGGGTGTAGAAGCCGGGGACGACGACGAGTAGACTTCCCAACCCGCCCGAGAGGGAACACCCTTTTTAAATGAAGCTAAACCACAATGCGTATCTTTATCGAAACGAGGCTCACATGGAAATGTCCGAGGAGAAGACAAAGTACTGCCCTTACTGCGGCGCGCAAATCGATTATAAGTACACGACATGCCCATCATGTGGCAAGCCGCAGCCGCTGATAGACGGCACGGCGCCTCAGCGGACGGTCGTGAAGAAGAACGCGCTCCTCGCAGCCATCCTATCCCTCCTAATCACCGGCGCAGGGCAGATCTACCTCGGACGAGTCTGGAGGGGCTTGGGATACTTGGTGGCTGTCCTCCTCTTGGGCATCCTATTCGACGGGATCCTCACGTTTGACGAACTCATGATAATAGGCGTCGTGTTCTCGATTATATCCGCCTGGGACGCCTACCGAATAGCAAATGAGATCAACCGATCCTAGCCATTGATCAACTTTAAGAAGAGTAGAAGGATAAACAGGTTAACCAACCTTGGATAAAGTCGACGCAGTGGTAATAGGGGCAGGGGCGGTTGGACTCGCCATCGCCTCGGAGATCACAGGGAAGAACCGCGACGTATTCATCCTAGAGAGAGAGTCCGCGATCGGTCAAGGAGCCAGCAGCCGGAACAGCGAGGTCATACATGCTGGCATTTACTACGCGACCGGGACTCTGAAGGCGAAGATCTGCGTCGAAGCCAACCCCATGATCTATCGGATCTGCGCCGAGAACAAGGTGCCATATAAGAAGTTAGGCAAGATAATCGTCGGTAACGGCGAGGAAGAGATGAAGCAGCTTGAGGGTCTCATGAGGCAGGGGAAGGCAAACGGCGTCAACGACCTCGATCTCATAGACTCAGATCAGATAAGGCGAATCGAGCCCAAGGTTAAAGGAGACATGGCCGTCCTTAGCCCCAGCACCGGGATAATGGACGCCCACGGCCTTATGGACCACTACCTCCACAAGGCCCGCCGACAGAGTGGGTCGGACCCACTCGTCCTCGACACGGAGGTAAGGGGCATCAAGAAGATGCAGGATGGCTACCAAGTCGACACGATGAGTGGCGGGGAGCCCTTCAGCATCGAGGCGAGGGTAGTCATTAACGCAGCTGGCCTCTTCTGCGACAAGGTAGCGTCGATGGTTGGTATAGATATCGACAAGGCGAAGTATAGGCTCCACTGGTGCAAAGGCGACTATTATAGCATCGTTGGGAAGCCACCAGCTACCATGCTTGTCTACCCCCCGCCGCTTAAGGACACGCTGGGGCTCGGCATCCACACTGTACCCGATCTCACGGGCCGCCTCAAGTTTGGTCCAAACGCCTACTACGTCGACAAGCTTGACTACAAGGTAGAGTCACCCGCAGAGCCCTTCTGGAGCGACATAGTCACTTATCTACCCAGCATTCGAAAGGAGGATCTCCGCCCTGATATGTCGGGGATACGCGCGAAGACCCAGGGCCCCGGTGAAAAGGCCCGGGACTTCGTCATCGAACACGAGGAGAAGCGTGGATACCCGGGATTCATTGATCTCATTGGAATAGAGTCTCCTGGTCTCACATCCTCACCTGCAATTGCGAAGATGGTCTCCTTCAAGGTTGATGAGCTGCTGAATTAGCATCTAACTGCTTACCTGCTATTAGGAATCCCATTCCTAGTAGGATGGAATGTCAAAGTACTCAGCGTGATCATCGATACCTGCTACTTGGAAACGGATTCCTACTAGGATGGTACGTTATAGGCTAGCTGGGCGTGGATACCTCGCTAGTAGGAACCATAGAAAAACACCACTTTTGCACCGGTCACTAGGAATCAGCCCTCCTCACAACTCTATTCAAAGATATGGATTGCCTTCATCCTTTCCCCCTGAGTGAAGAGACATTTCCTCATGGTAACCATCCCGCGCGGATACCTGCCACTAGGAATTGATCCTCGTCGCGGCTCTTGTCCAATTGTTATGTAATGGATTCGTTCTCGAGGACCTAACTGGAGTCATAGCTCAAAGAACCAGTAACCAGTTGCCTAGGTAATGAAGTTCTATGCACCGACGTCAGTAGGTGTAGATTCCAATCTTGCCTGTGTGAACCCTACTTCAAGCAGCAGCTGATAGATGGGAAAGTAGCGAAAAAACCCAAGCCGAGAAGCTGCAGTGAGCTGCGAAGAACTCGACTTCTGGAAGGGAGAGAAACTTTTATCCTTATGGTTAAAGTTCAATGGGGCAAGAGATATCACTGCTTTTATCCTTCAACCTTTTACAAGATAACAATTATTTTCTGTTAATCTTAATGATTAATTTAAATCCGTTTTTTGGAAGATAATTGAGATAGTGTATCTTACCAATCCTTTAATATTCACGGTTAGTAATCCTAAATACATCAGTTTACACATCCAAACTGTCCTAGGTGCTAATCTGTGCGGTTCTGCGACAAATGTGGCTCCTTCATGGAGAAGTCTCCCAAGGGGTACCGCTGCCAGAAGTGCGGCTTCGAGGTGAACCCAGGCGTCATGGAGGTGACGCGGGAAGACGAGCCTAAGGCAGAGCCGGTATATGTCGTGAGGGGGGAGGACGAGTCCGTGAAGGTGAACCAAATATGCCCACAGTGTGGGCACAGCGAGGCATATCACCAGGTCCGCGTAGCACTCGGTGAGCACGCAGGTGTGAACAGCGACAGGTACGTTGAGAGGTTCAAGTGCACCTCGTGCGGCCACGTCTGGGTCACAAATTAAACCCAGTTTACCTTTACCCTAAATGGGATTCCTTGCTCGACGCTCTTTGACACGATGCAGAACTCCTCGAAGAGGGCGATGCACCTCTCCATCTGACTGACATACTCTTTATCGATCTCCGCGTTAAGCTCGACGTCCATCTCGGTAATCCTCCAGCGCCCCTTCTCGTTTCTGGTCATCTTGGCGTTGACACGAGTCTTCATGCCCTTGACCTCCGCTCTCGCCCTCTTGAGGCAGAATAAGAGGCTTGAGCTCAGACAGTTGCCAATCGCGGCAGCGAGTAACATGGACGGGTTGGGCCCGGTACCCTTGCCGATAGGAGCCTCCTCATCGGTGACGAGTGCCTCCATCCCCTCGTGCCCGAAGTCGATCTTGAAGGAGTAATCCTGCAGCCTCTCCAACTCGACTGTGAGAGTCTTTTCTTCGCTCAAATCGTTCTCCTTACTTTTGGGAGCCGCTGCGTTTAAGTCGATTTTGGCTCAATCTCACCCGGTAATGGCTGGGAAGCCTGGTCCTTATTGTGCCTGCCCTCGGTGAGGAACCCGAAGCCGAAGAGGCTGAACCCTAGGATGACGAATATCCAGATGATCCATTCGTCGCTGGTGTCGCCCGTCATTGTGATCTGGTAGACGGTGGCGACGCAGATGAGTGCCGCGATGACGGCGCCGACGTACATGAGGTTCCAGCTCGTGAGTTTGATTTCGACCATCCGATGTCCAAACAATTACCACTTTCAGCGGGATTTAACCTTCCCGATACGGTTAAAGCCGCTGTCGACCCCTCGTTTGGCATGCCCAGCATGAGGAGAAAGGAGAAGGAGATAACCGAGAGGGTGGTCATCGAGGAGATCCTCAGGGAGCAGGAAGTCGGCAGGCTCGCCACCTCCGTGGGCGACCAGCCATACGTTGTGCCAATCAACTTTGTCTACAACGACGGGAAGATAATCTTCCACAGTCACAAGGACGGAACCAAGATGGCGAATATTGCCAAGAACCCGAAGGTCTGCTTCGAGGTCGACTCCGGCGAGATAGTGAAGGCGGAGAAGCCATGCGATTACTCGTGGCGCTATATGAGTGTCGTTGTAAAGGGGAACGTGAAGTTCATCACGAATCCTGCTGCGCGCCTAGTCGCGCTGAGGAGGATAAGCGACAAGTACGCGCCAGGCAAGGGGAAGACCCTAACCTCTGATGAACTGGCGAAGAATCCACAGCTCGTCCTCGCCGAGATAGTCATCGACGAGATGACCGGGAAGAAGAGCCCCGTCAAGCCCCCAGTCTAAACGCAGCACGAATATTTAGCCAATTTTCGCTAGGTTTCTGAGTTTCAGGCATCTGGAAACCTTTTTCAACCGCGCCCATCTGCTGGGTGTGTAATGGGTATCCCGGAGAAGATCAAGCAGATAGAGGAGGAGATCGCCCGTACCCAGATCAATAAGGCTACAGAGAGGCACCTCGGGATACTCAAGGCTCGCAAGGCCAAGTTGATGCGCGAGCAGGAAGAGCAGGCGCTAAAGGCCAGCGGGCGAGGAAACGACGACGGTTACGCGGTCAAGAAGACCGGCGATGCCACCGTCGTCCTCATCGGTCTGCCCAGTGTCGGGAAATCCACCATCCTGAATCAAATAACGAACGCGAAGTCTAAGGTGGGCGCATACGACTTCACGACGCTCACAGTCGTGCCCGGCCTCATGGAGTACCGGGGGGCGAAGATACAGGTCCTCGATCTCCCCGGTATCATCGCTGGCGCCGCACAAGGCAAGGGACTCGGCAAGAGGGTCCTCTCCGTGGCCAGGGCGGCCGACCTCATCCTCGTCACCCTCGACGTCTTCCAGCCAGGCGTCAAGCCGATCCTTATGAAGGAGCTCAGGGAGATCGGTATCAGGCCAGACGAGAGACCACCCAACATCGTCATCGAGAAAACCCCGACAGGCGGACTCTCCGTCATCGCTCAGATCCCGCTGACGAGGATCAAGAAGGAGACCGTGAAAGACATCCTCGCCGTCTACGGCGTTCACAATGCACGCGTAATGATCCGCGAGGACATAAACGACGAGCAGTTAATTGACGTCATACTTGGCAACCGGGTCTACGCCCCAACCTTCGCCGTACTCAACAAGATAGACATGATCGATACCGAGAGCCTACGCAAGGTGCGGGAGAACCTCGACTACTACGTCCTACCAATAGCGGCGGAGAACGGTGTAAACATCGACGAGTTCAAGGAGCAGCTATACCAGAGGCTCGCGTTCATAAGGATATATATGCGGCCGAAGGGCGGGGAGACCGACTACAAGGAGCCGCTGATAGCGCGCGTCGGGTACACCGTCGGGGACGTCTGCGATATGCTCCACAAGGCGCTGCGATCGGACTTCAAATACGCCCAAGTCTGGGGGAAGAGCGTCAGGTTCGGCGGGCAGAAGGTTAGCCTCAACCACAAGCTGCAGGACGAGGATGTGCTCACGTTCGTGACTAAGTGACACGGCTTGAACATGCGCCAACTTTCGCTACCATAGATAACGAAAAAAATTCGCGCCCAGCGCGGCATTGTAGTTTTTTAGACTTTTACAAGCTGCATTTCGCAGAAGCGGTGGTATAGCTCGTTCTTCTTGAGGAGCTGGTTGTGTTTGCCTTCGGCCTGTATCTCGCCGTTGTGGAGGACGATTATGCGGTCTGCGCTCTGACGGTGCTGACGCAGTGTGTGACGATGAGGATGGTGCGGTGCTCCATCTCCACCTTGAGGGCGTTCTGTATCAGCTGCTCCGTGTACGGGTCGACACTGCTCGTCGCCTCATCTAGTATCAGTATCTTGGGGTCTGACACAAGTGCCCTCGTGAAGCAGACCAGCTGGCGTTGCCCACCGCCTAGTGTGAGGCCCTTCTCCCCGACGGGTGTGTCGTAGCCCTTCGGCATCGAGGCGATGATAGATGCAGCCAATTCTACCCCGGGAACAAGGTGTCAGCCCCGTCCAGATGTGGATACTACTTATCCTGAGCGAGGGCCAAAACTACGGCTACAACGTGATCCAGCGCCTAAACGAGATGTTCTCCGGTTTCTGGAAACCTAAGGCGGGGACCGTCTATCCTGCTATCGAGAAGCTAATGGGAGTCGGGTTGATATCGGTGCGAGTCGAGCACCGGGAGGATGCCTCAGATAGGCACTACTATACCATTATACCCGCGGGTGAGGAGGCCCTCAGACAGGGCATGGACCGCTGGGGGCTCATGATGGAGTACATCGAGGAGTACGGCGAACGCCACAGAGCTATACGGAAGGGTAGCACCGAAATGCGCAAGCAGAACCTTGGCGACCTGCTGATAAGATTCGGCGAGTCAATCAAGAAAGGGGAACTCGACGCATCCAAATACCTCCCAGAGATGAAGCGCGAGGTCATCAGATTCAAAGAGCCGCTGGTCTACAAGTTCCTATACGCCTTCATCGAGGGTGGCAGGGAGATTGAGATAGAGATAGAATGGGCGCAGGAGTAGCCCTACACCCGCTTCAAAACATGCATATCAGCGGGCAGCTTCTCAGAGGCGTACCTAAGAACGAGGGCCGATGTGCGCGTCCTCCACCTGAGCAGGTATTCCCTGACTTCTTTTGGGTGTTTCTTCGACGCCTCCTTGAGGAGCCACCCGACACCCTTCTGTACCATGTCGTCCTGATCCTCCATCAGTCTATCGGCTATCCTGAAGGTGTCGTCTAGCATTTCCCCCCTCCTCGCGATGGGGACGAGGGAAACCGCGGCGGCTCGCCTCCTCCAGCGGTTCTCCGACCCCGTCCACTCAAGGAGCCTCTCAGTTAACTTTGGGTCCTTACGTACCGTCTCCGAGACGAAGCCCGTGCACATCCCATCCGTGTTCGCCCAGTTGGTCAGGGTGTTAACCCAAGAGTCGAAGGTGTAGAAGTGGCCCGGCGTGAGGTGCCTCTTCATCCTCGAAAGCATATAATCTCCCACTACGGCGACCTCAAAGACACCCTTTCTGTGGAGCTCGCCGACGACCTCGATGGCGAGTGGAAGGTTGCCCTTCAATCGTGGATAGAATGACGCGGCTATTTCCTTGCAGACGGGCATGGGTATCCCCCAGCTGTCTATGGGCTCCTTGAAGTAGCGTCTAGCCGACTCGGCCTTGCCCTCGTCGAAATGTCGGCGGGTCTCTGCTATGATCTCCTCGGTTAGGGGGTTCATCTGATTCACACCGTGAATCTGAGGGCACCAGTCTCTGAGAGACTGATGTAGATTGGTTTGAGCCAGCTTGGGTCCTCGCTGGGGTAGTCGGTCCTATAGTGGGCACCTCTGCTCTCCTTCCTCTCCATCGCGGCCCTGATTATCATCTCCGCGGAATCTAGGGCCATCTGGGCCTCAAGGGCGACTAGCATGTCTCTCCCATTCTTGGCGGAGACACGGTCGGCGAGTAGTTTAAGGTCGAAGACCGTCTCGAACGCCTCCGCGAGGCTTGCGCTGTCCCTTATGATGCCAGCCTTCGCCCACATGACCTCCCTTAGCCTCTCGATGAGTGAGTGAGGATCGTAGCTTTGTTCCCTCTCTATCATTGATTCGTATCGTTTCAGCTCGGGCTTAGCTTGGTCAGCGATTTTCTCCTTCTTGCCCTTCACGGCGTCGGCTGCCGCTGCACCCGCTCTTGCCCCGAAGACGAGTATCTCCGTTAGTGCATTGCCACCATGCCTGTTTGCCCCGTGTATCCCGCCGACGACCTCCCCCGCCGCGTATAGACCGGGGACGCCGGTGTAGCCCTGCTCGTCTATGACAAGCCCCCCCATGCAGAAGTGACAGACCGGGGCGACCCTGAAGGGCTTCTCAGCGGCGCGTAGCTTCTCGACTAGAATGCGTTGCGTCCCCTCCTCGGCTATCTGCTTGACGGTGCGCTTCCTGAAGACCTCACGCGCGTCGATGAGGACGGCGCCGTCGACGCCTCCGCCCTGGGTGATCTCCGTCATTAAAGCGCGACTAAGTAGGTCTCTGCTCTTGAGGACGAGTGGGCGGGCCGTAAGATGGTACTTCTGGGGGATATCCTCCCCGAGGCTGTTTATTATCCTCCCCTCCTCCGTCATGGGTCCGCCGAGGAGATAGGGTGGCTGACCCGGCTCGGCTAGAGCCAGTGGGAAGAACTGGACAAATTCCATGTCCCTGAGTCTCGCCCCAGCGTGTAGGCCGAGGCTGTATCCGTCGCCCGTGGTCCTCACGGGACAGTCCGTCCTCTTGTAGATGGCCCCGGCGCCGCCCGTGGCTAGGATGACAGCCCTTGCCGTGAAGATGATGGGTTTCTCATGTTTCACATCGTAGCCGACTGCTCCGACGACCCTGTCACCCTTCTTCAACAGCTTAGTCACGGCGACGTTGTCCCTGAACTGGACGCCCTTCGACTGGGCGTACTCAACCATCGGCCTCGTCATACCGAGGCCCATCAGGTTGGGTATGTTCCCCACCGAGGCGCCGGTCCTGTGGACGCGTACCTCAACACCGTAATCCCGCAGCTCGAGTATCCGCGCAGCACCCTCACTCGTGAAGACCTCGACGAGGCGCATGTCGTTCAGGCCCTTCCCCACCTCGATGGTGTCCCTCATGTGCTCCTCGGGGGTCATCCCCTCCATCGCGGCCCTGAAGCCGCCCCCTGCTACAACGGTACAGTTGTTCATCCCGGCTGGGGCCTTCGAGGCGATAATTGTAGTAAGCCCGCGGGCATTCGTCTCGATGGCTGCCCTGAGTCCTGCACCTCCCGAGCCGAGGATGAGGATGTCCGAGTCTACGGAGCGAACCATGGGTTAGGTTGGCGCGACGTTGGATAAAACGGCTATCCGTTGAGGTAGACCCTCTCTATGCACATCTCCTCGGCGGACTGCCGGGTGAGGATGTTCTCCACCTTCAGCCGGTGGTCGAACTGGTTGAGCGTTGCCTGTAGGGCTGGGAGGGTGAGGTTGCTGCAGAGTCCCTTGAGGAAGATGCCGCAGTCGACGCCGACGTCGAGGAAAGCCTCGTGGAACGGGCACCTCCGGACAACGAAGGTGACACTGGAATCGTCCCTCCTGTGGATGCTGACTTCGGCTCCGGCGTCCGCCATAAAGCGGCGGTAGACCTCAGCCCCCGTTTCGAGGAGGGTGAGCCCCGAGGGCATCTCTCTTTTCATTTCCTTAGCAATGATTACCCCCTGCTTCTCTGCGGCTTCTATGAGCTTGTCGAGACTCGGCTGCGTTCCGAGATCCTTGATTACCTCTATTATGTATAGGGTGAGTAGCGTGTATCCCCGTCGGACGCCCAATGCTGACATGCTAATCTTTGCATCGATGCTCCGAAGCATTAAACCTCACGTTTACGTGTCACGCCCTGTTTTCTTGCTTTGGTGAGATAGTCGATCCTCATCAAATTGAAGGACTCTGTTAATGAAAGTAGTTTCTAGTTGTCCGCTGATGTGTCAGAGGGGTACGGGGTCGCAGAGGTTCTTCTCGCTGGCAGCGGCCCTGCCGCAGACTCTGCAGAGGTACCGGGGGTTTCTGACGAGGCCCCTGTATTCTGCTAGATCCATGCCCTCAGCGACTAGGGTGCAGAGGTGTTTCTCGTGGTCGACATGTGGCTTCTCGTAGAGTGGCAAAACTTCACCGTTTCGTGGTTGGGAGGGGCGGTTGATAAATCTTGATCAAGCAGGGTGAATAACTTTAACAGGTTTCTTAGGAAAATATCATATCCGGCGGAGGTTCCTTCATAAAACGTGCCCGTCGTAAGTCTGAGCCTGAACAATCAGCTTCTGGAGGAGTTGGATAAACTTCAGGTTGATCTGGGTTACTCGGGGCGCTCCGAGGTGGTGAGGGCGGCTATACGGCTCTTCCTCATGGATGGCCACGAGAAGCAGCGTTTGGAGGGTAACGTAAACTGCCTACTGCTGGCCATCCACAGCCACGAGGCTGAGCACCACGTGACGCAAATCAAGGCGAAGTACCAAGACATCATACATACGCAGCTTCACAACAGGTTCCGGGAGGGCAAATGCATGGAGCTGTTCATACTCGACGGGGACGCGGTGAGGGTGAAGGAACTCGCCGCGGAGCTCCAGAGGAACGAGGAGAACGAGTACGTCAAGTTCATAGTCATCTAACCGCTCGTCTTATTATTCGGCGTCGCACCGGTTTCCATGCTATGATCGAGAAGGTCAACCTGAACGATGTCGAGAAGAAGCCGCTGAACGAGATGCATGGGGAGAAGGTCCTCTACCAGCTCGTGTGGCGGTTCACGCCCAAGGCGGAGATGCTGAAGGCCTTCAAGGGGGTCGCGAGGCTGACGGTGCCCGCGGGGGAGACGAACCTGATGCACAACCACCCGAAGGAGGAGCAGATCTACATAGTGGAGAGCGGGTCGGGCGTGATTCAGGTGGGGGAGGAGAGGGCGGACGTCGTCGCAGGCGACGTAGTCTACCTCCCCGCGAACGTGCCGCACGGCTTTTTCAACACGGGCAAGAAACCCGCAGTCGTCCTGAACATAGGTGCGGGCGTTGCGTAGCTCGGCTTAAATCGGCCGTCGTGTTGGGTGTATCGATATGAGGTTCCTCGAAGCGACGGATGAGGCGATCAGGGCTGCGGGCTTTCTCATGAAGCAGGGGGGAGTCGTCGTCTACCCGACTGAGACCGTCTATGGGCTGGGTTGCGTGCCCTCGGACACGGACGCGTCGCAGAGGGTCTGCGAGATAAAGCAGCGCGCCGATAAGCCGCTGCCCCTCATTTGTGCTGACATCGCCGCGGCGAGGAAGATCGTCGAAATGGGCTCAGCGGCGGAGAAGCTTGCGGCGAGGTTCTGGCCGGGACCGCTGACGATGGTGCTGCCGGCGAGGGTGAAGTACAGTATGTGGGTCAACCGCGGCGCCTCGACGCTAGGTGTCAGGGTGTCGCCTCACCCGGTGGCGAGTATGCTGGCGAAGGAGGCTGGGGGCGTGATCGTGAGTACTAGCGCGAACATCTCGGGTGGTCAGCCCGCGATGTCGGCCTCGGAGGCGAGGGACATCTTCGGCAACAAGGTGGACATAATCCTCGACGGCGGGCGCTCGCAGGGGGACGAGTCGTCGACGGTTGTTGACCTCACGGGCGAGGAGGTCTGGCTCCTCCGGAAGGGTCCAGTTAAGGGCGAGGATATAATGGCGGTCCTCAGGGGCTAGAGTTTCCAGCCCTTTGGGACGAGCTTCGCTATGTTGACGTTCAGCGGGGCCTTGACGGCCCTGGCGACTGGTTCGCATTTTGTCCTGAAGACGTACATGAGGGGGCAGGGTGCTGGGACCTCGGTGAGGGTCTCCCAGTTGGCCATGCCCTTGGCGATTATGACGTCGGCGCCGTGGAAGCGTTTGTTGAACTCCTCGCTGGTTTCGGCGAGGTTGACTCCGATGGAGTCGGCTCCGGTTGTTATTACCTCGTCTGCCTCCTGTGTCATGCCGACTGCCTCGGCGTCCTCCATGAGGGCGTCGTTTAGGCTTGGGCCTGCCTTGACGGCGACGGTTACGTGTGCGCCTAGTCGGCGTAGCTCACGTACGACGAGTCTGTCGAAGGCGATCTCGCCCGCGTTGTCGGTGAGGAGGAGGGCATTGGTGCCCTGTTTGATGAGTCTTCGGAGCTTCTCGGAGTCGTCGATGCAGAAGGGTTCCTCGAGTCCCTTTAGGGCCTCCTCTATGTCGGGGCTGTGGCCGGGGACGTCGAACTCGATGACGTTGCCTATGCAGGCGACCTTGAGGGCGGCGTAGAGGCGCTTGGCCTGTGGGTGTTTGTCGACATACTCGATCATCCGGGGGAGTATCTGGATGGCTTGGGTGTTTGACTTGGTCTTAAGGTCGGCGTATGGGTCGACGCACCCGGTGGCGTCCTTTATGACTCGGCATCTCTCGGCACCGATGTAGCTGGGGACGGCGTCTGGGTGGTAGCGTTCACCGAGCATGTTGAGCAGACCGGTCATGGCCTCGACGCGCTTTAGCCTCGTCTGTGGTTGAGCGTTGTATTATCTTGTGTCCGCGGTGCATTATGCAGTAGCCGCACTCTGAGCCGACCTTCATGGTGTATCATGGGTGGGGTTTCTTGGTCGCATATATGGTTTCGGTGCGCGTTACTGAAATGTGGGCTATTTGGTGTTAGAGATATGCTTTTCAGGGTGGCACGTGTAACCCTCCCAGCGGTGACAGATTTGGCGAGGGAGTTCAACATCCTGGCGACTACGGAGAGGATCAGCGAGAGCAGGGCGGGCAGCGAGCTTTGGATGCTGCTGCGCGCCGCGGGTGACGAGGCTCCAGTCGTCGAGAGGATGGGCATCTGGGGCATAATCGTCGCCAAGACTAGCCTGAACCCAGCCGAGGCCGTCACCAAGATGAGGGAGGAGTTCATGAAGAAACCCGACGGCATACAGGCACTCTTCCGCGTCATCCCCATACAGCGCCTCGTTCCCACAACCCTCGAAGAGATAGTCAAGGCCACAACGGAGCTATCAGCCGCTATAGGTCCCGATGAGACCTACCGCATCACCGTCGAGAAGAGGAGGACCCGCCTCGGTAGCCACGAGATAATAGACGCTGTCGCCGACAAGATAGAGCGCAAGGTCAACCTCGACAACCCCGACTGGTTCATACTCGTCGAGACCGCGGGCAAGCAGACGGGCGTCTCCGTCGTCCGCCCCACCAACATGCTCAACGTCCAGAAGGAGCGTGTCCGCCTATCGGCGGAGGCTAAGAAGCGAGCCGCGCTCGACGATAAGCTCGCCTAGGGCACCCGCGCCACCAGCGGCTTCAATCTCCTCATCACCGATGCCATAAGCTTCTCTCAGTATCTTCGCCTTCTCGGAGTCGATCTCAAGGACGCTGTCATCCTCCTTCCCGAGGAGTTTCGCGACCTTACTATATGCCTCCCCGGCCTCCTTTTGGCCGTGGGCGAAGACCATGAGGGCGATCTTCTTCGTGCCCGCGTTGACCCCCATTCGAGCGAGGGCCTTCGTGATCTGGTCCTGAGCCGAGGCGTAGAGAAGGGCCTCGACCGTTATGCTCTTCGAGACGGCGAGTCCCGTCTCAGTAGATCTCGCCGCGTTCACCGCAGCCATGTAGAGGTGGTCCCTGCCCGCTACCCTGCCAGCGTCCACTATCTGCGCGAGCTGGGGCGAGGCGGCGTCCCCCACGGCCTTGACTAAGGCACGTGGGTCAGCGACACTAGATACTTTAAAACCGCCTATGGCGACGAACCAGTCCGACCCCTTTATCCCCGAGACCCACACGGCGAACCCCTACGGGGAAGGACTAGACGCGGGGCGAGTTAAAGCCGTTATTCCCGCGCCAGCACCGAGAGGAGCCTGTCGATCTCCTCCTCCGTGTTGTAGAAGTCGATGGCTACCCTGATCCCCGCGGGGCGAAGGCTCAGGTAGAAGCCCCTCTCCTTCAGAAGCTTGAACGTCGCCTCCGGGTCCTTCGTGGTGAAGCTGACGACCCCCGACCTCATCTCCTTCTCCTTCGGGGAGACTATCGTGACCCCGAGATGCTCCAGCCCATCATAGAACCGCTGGGCCAGCTTCAGTACCCGCGCCTCTATCGCCGGCGGCCCAAGATCAAGCAACATCTTGATCGCCGCCATAGTCCCAACCGTGCTTAGATAGCTCGGCTCCCCCAACTCGTACTTCTTCGCGCTGTCCTTGAGCCGCGGCCTCTCCATGTCGTGCTCCTCCACCGAGCGGTACCCGAACTGAACCGGCTCAATCTCGGGGATCAGTTCCCCGCGGACGTAGAGAAAGCCCGCCCCACTGCAGCCGACGAGCCACTTGTACCCACCGCACGCGTAGAAGTCAACCCCGCTCCTCTTCACGTCCACCTTCAGGGCACCCGCGGCCTGTATCCCGTCCACGACGAGGTAGGCCCCGTGCTCGTGGGCTATCTCCGCCATGGCGCGTATGTCGTGGCGCACCCCTGTGAGCCATTCGACGTGGCTGATGGCGATCGCCTTCGTCTTGTCGTCAACCGCCTTCCCAAGGTCGTCCAGCTGGACGGCTCCCCCCCTCCCCCTGATGACGCGTACCTCGACCCCCTTCGGTTTCTGCGCTATCCACGGGTAGAGGTTCGCGGGGTTCTCGAGATCGTTGACGACGACGTTGTCCCCCTCCTCGAAGCGAAGCGCCTCCGCCACGGTTGCCAGCCCCGAGGAGGTGTTGGGCTGGCTGCACGCCTCCTCAGGGGTGCAACCCACGAGCTTCGCCCAGGAAGCCACCGCTTCCTCGGTCCTCGCGTCTCCCCTCCTGTCGAGTCTGTCCCAGTCGAGCAGGTAGCCCCTGATTGCTTCCTGAACTGGCACACACGGCGGGCTGTGGTTCGCGATGTCTAGGAAAGTCGTCGTCTTCGTAACGGGGAAGAACTCCTCCCTGATCTTCTCGACGTTCATGGTGGAATCTCCCCGCCATCAGCGTTAAAGAGTTGGCCCCATATCCACCCACCACCCCCACACGGCAAAACACGGAACCCTTTTACAGCCCGGATACTCAAGAAGGCAACAGAAAGGGATACACATGGCAGCCTTCGACAATGAAGAAGAAGCGGGGCCGATGAAGATCGGAGACCTCAACCAATACTCGCGCCAGATCAACGTAGTCGTCAAGGTCATCAGCAAGACCGACGTACGCGAGGTAGTAACCAGAAACGATGAGACCCAGCACAAGGTCTGCGAGGCACTAGTCGCCGACGACACCGGCGCTATATACCTCACCCTCTGGGACGACGCCGTCGAAAAGGTCCAGGAGGACCAGATACTCTCCGTCAAAAACGCTTACATGAACACCTTCAAGGGAAGCATGAGGATGAACATCGGCAGATACGGCAGCTACGACGTCCTCGAGGAGGCCCCTTGGGAGGAGATCAACCTCGAGAATAACTTGTCCGCCAAGCAGGTCGAGTACGATGGCGGCAACAGGGGCGGGAGCTTCGGCGGGCGCCCCAACGGCGGTCGCAGGTACTAAGCCCAACCTATTTATTTTAACCAGCACCTTTCTCCAGCTATGTCTGAGATAGTGATACTCGAAACCACAAAGGGCAACATAGAGATCGAGCTCAACAGGGACAAAGCCCCCGTCACCGTCGACAACTTCGTGAAGTACGTGAAGGAGGGCTTCTTCGACGGCACCATCTTCCACCGAGTCATCCCCGGCTTCATGATCCAAGGCGGAGGCTTCACCCCCGATGGCCAGCAGAAGAGGACCCACCAGCCCATACGCCTCGAGTCCAAAAACGGCCTCAAGAACACCAAGGGCACAATCGCCATGGCCCGCACGAACGACCCCGACTCCGCCACAAGCCAGTTCTTCATAAACCTCATAGACAACAGCTTCCTAAACGCGTCCCTGGGCAGCCAGGGCTACGCCGTCTTCGGAGTCGTTACAGTTGGCATGGAGACCGTCGACGCCATCGCAACCGCCAAGACCGCCACACGCGGCCCACACGGCGACTGGCCAAAGGAAGACATCGCCATCAAGCGCGCCTTCATGAAGGCGTGAATCACTTTTAAGCGGACACCTGCCCCATTCTACCGATACACATGGTCGAGAACCTACACGTAGCCATCGATAAATTCCCTTACAACGGCCAGTTCGGCCTCAAGGAGATAGGCATACAGGCCGACGCCATAGAGCAGGGCGGGCTACCCGATCTTCTAAAGAAGAAGGGCTGCACCGTCGCCGAGGCATTCAACACGAAGCTCACACCCGACGAGGAGAAGCAGTACGGTGAGATGCGCCGTATGGGCCTCGCCAGCAAGCACCTCGCCGACGCTGTCTCTGCCCAACTCAAGGCGGGGATGCTCCCCCTAGGCCTCCTCCAGAACTGCAACGGTCTCATGGGCATGCTCGCCGGACTCCAGCACAGCGAGGGCTGGAAGCCCATCAAGGTCGGCCTCGTCTACATAGACGCACACGGCGACTTCAACACCCCCGAGACCACCTACAGCGGCATGCTCGGAGGCATGCCAGTCGCCATAAGCTGCGGCCTCTGCCACGACATGCTCCGCCGCACATGCGGCCTCGACCCCGCTCTACCCACCAAGTACGTCACGATGGTCGGCGTACGCGACACCGACCCCTACGAACAGGAGTCCATAGACCGCTACGACATCGCCCAGATCACAGTCGACGACCTACGCAGCAGCAGCCCAGCCGTCGACATGGAGATGGAGCGCCTAAGCACCCTCTGCGACAAGATATACGTGCACGTCGACATGGACGTCCTCGACCCGGTCGACATCCCCGGCGCAGGTCTGCCTGTTGCTAACGGCCCGACGGCGAAGGAGCTGGCGGACGCTATTGAGGTCATGTTCGAGTACCCCAAGGCATGCGCCTTCGGCGTAGCCAGCTACCCAGCCGCCCGCGACACGGAGAAGAAGGGGCTAAAATCCGTTTACGCCCTCATCGAGGGCGCGATAAAAGGGGCACAGAACCGGGTCGACTAGACCACTAGGGTCTCCCGCTCGACCCGCCTCTTCCCCGACGCTCGAGGTCGCTGCACTTGAAGCCACGGCCGCCAAAGAGGGTCGCGTACTCCTTCTCCTCGTTCACCGCGTCGACTATGCGGCCGAGGGCGTCGCTCTTCATGATGCCGCTGCCGCTCGCGGCGCCGACGTAGATGATGCCCGGCCCCGCCTCGACCACCGGCGTCTGGTCGAAGCCGTTTATCGCGTACTGTCCCGCCCAGCTGTTCGCGGGGCGCACGTCCTCGAAGCAGGGCAGGTACTGGACAAGGGCGTGGTAGATGTTGTTGCTGTAGTAGTCGTCCTCAGGCTTCGGGTCGTCCTCCAGCTCGAACTTGCGCCCGAGGTTGTCGGCACAGGCGAGCCAGATACTCTCCTCCGAGACCTCCGCCCTTCAGTAGTATCCCCGCCGTCGGCAGTATCGTGACTGGGAGCTTGTTGTCCTCGTTGAAGTCCTTCGTGTTCAGGAGCCTGCGTGAGCTTCGGGTCCTTGAATGCGAATATCTGCCTCTTCTTCGGCCTCATCAGGCAGTCGAAGCCTATGGGGTCGAGGACCTTGCCCGCCCAGGTGCCGCATGCGACGACGGTCGTCTCCGCGAGAATCCGCCCCTTGGACGTGTCCGCACCGGCGATGCGGCTCTCCTGCCAGACGAAGGGCTCACCGGGTATACCGAGGGGCTCAACGGGGTCGTGGAGCAGCTTCGTCGCCTCTGTGTTGTAGTGTATCTCGCCGCCGATCTTCAGGAACTCCGCCTCATAAGCCTTGACGAGCCTGTCCACGTCGACGCTCCCGCAGTTCGGGCCGAAGACACCCATCTCGACGTCCTCCAGCCCCATCATCTGGGAGTCCTCGCTGTCGTCGAACTCGGTGACGAGGTCGGGCATCATCTGCTTCAGTTCCTCGCTGCTGTACTCTAGTACGCGTGCCCCCCTCTTCTTGGCGACGTCGAAGGGTTCGCGGCGCTGCCTATACTCGTCCTCGGGCAGGAGCCAGAGGTAGCCGAGCTCGTGCAGCCCTATGTCGTACTCTAGGTCCTCCTGCAGGTGGTGGAACCAGTCTATGGTCGAGTCCGCGAGGAGATAGTTTGTCTCGCTCGCGAAGAGGTTACGGTACCCCCCCTCGCTCTTCGCGCTGTTGCCCTGGCCGGGGCCGCTCAGCTTCTCGACGACTATGACCTTGCGCGAGGGGTCGCGCTTCTTCAGGTAGTATGCGGAGCTCAGTCCCAGGACTCCGGCGCCGACGACGAGGACGTCAGTCTCCAAAGCTCTCTTCGATAAGCGTGTCGGCTGGATGAATAATAGACTATCCCCGAGGGGACTCGCGTCAAAATTCATTTCATCTACGTTGAGATTGTCGCAGGTGGCGCGATAACGTAATATCCCCTCCGTGGAGTACACCCCGACATGTCCGCGAAGGCAGCGAAGGAAGAGAACGTGATAGTCCCGAAGGGTTGGTGGGAGAGCCTCCCACGCAAGGTCTACTCCAAGCTTGAGAGGGTGAAGACGAGCCAGCCGTGGTTCGAGGTCTACAGGCTCAACCCGAAGACCTACGCTATCTACGAGCCCTACCAGTTCGAGGAGACGCTCAGCTACCTCGTCGAGGGCGACAAGAAGGCGATCCTCATCGACACCGGCGACGGCATCGGCGACATAAAGAAGCTCGCGGAGGAGCTGACGAAGATGCCCTTCTGGGTGGTTAACACCCACACGCACGTCGACCACGTGGCCCAGGACTACATGTTCAAGGAGGTCTGGTGCTACGACGGCCCTATGGCGCACGAAACGGAGAAGACGGGGTACCCGAACAGCAAGACGGCGCCCATGGTGGGCCCTGGGATGACGTGGAAGCCGCTCCCCAAGGGCTTCGACGCCAAGAAGTGGGTCGTGCCCCCCTACAAGGTGACTCACTGGATGAAGGATGGCGAGGTCATCGACCTCGGCGGCAGGAAGCTCGAGGTCATCTACACACCTGGTCACAGCAACGACCACGCTGCGCTCCTCGACAGGAAGAACCGCTGGCTCTGGACGGGCGACATCTTCTACACCGGCGGCATCTACACCTACCTCCCCGGCGGCGACCTCGACCAGTTTATAAAGAGCTACGAGAGGATGATCAAGCTCTTCCCCGAGTACGACTCCCTGATGCCTAGCCACAACGAGCCGATGGTGCCGAAGGAGGTTCTAGCCACGGTGCTTGAGAAGGCGAAGCTGATCCGCGCCGATAAGGAGAAGAAGTACACCGAGGGTATGGATGGCAAGGAGAAGATAAGGCGCTACCAGTATGACAACTTCGCCATCATCTGCTTCGAGAAGCAGATCAAGGGCTAAGCTTGTAGGTACGCCTTGTAATATCGCGACTAGCGATTTTGAAGGAGCTATTCCCCCCTTCTTAATTAGCATATTCTACAGGTACGAATAGCTAAGCTATCAGATAGTTGAGGATATTTGCCCGCTGACGACCTTCTCCTTAGGCGAAAACAAGTTACTAAATATTAAGACAGTCTCCGAAGGTTATATCAATATCAGAGGCGGATTCAAGTGTTATTATCAATTATTGAGTTTGTATGAAGGATTCAGTATGGTCATCTTCTACCTGAGCCCGATAGGATAATATCACTCGAGCCACTGTTATCGCGCCATGGCATACTCCAAGAACACCGATGCGGGACTCATCGTGCCAAAGAAATGGTATGAGTCCCTCCCGCGCGCGAGCTGGAGCCGCTTCGAGAAGGTTGAGACCAGCCAACCCTGGTTCAGTGTCTACGAGACCACCCCCGAGACCTACGCTCTCTACGAGGACGGCCAGTTCGAGGAGGTCATCAGCTACCTCGTCATAGGAGAGGACACCGCCGCCCTCATCGACACGGGCAACGGCATCGGTGACATTAAGTCGCTCGTCGAGGAGCTCACCGACCTACCCATCATTGTTGTGAACACACACGCACACCTTGACCACACCGGAGGCAACTCCACCTTCGATGAGATCGCGCTCTACGACCACCCCTGGGCGCGAGCGAGGACGAAAGGCAGGCCACACGAGGGCATCGACGTCGGCAACTACATCAGCGAGGGCATGGTCTGGAAGCCCCTCCCCAGGAACGTAGACCCCGCAACGTGGCACACCGACCCATTCACCGTCACGAAGTGGATGAAGGAGGGTGACAAGATCGACCTCGGCGGGAAGGAACTTGAGGTGATACACACCCCAGGCCACACCCCCGACAGCGTCTGCCTCCTAGAGAGCCGCGAGCGCCTACTCTTCACAGGCGACATATTCTACCCCGCCCCCATCTACATCTACTCCCCCGACTCCGACATCAACGAGTTCATCAGCAGCTTCCGCAAGATGGTCAAGGCCGACTACGACTATGCCATGCCCGCACATAACGAGACGATGGTTGATAAGAAGGTAGTAGAGGACGTCCTGAACGCCATCGAGGCGATAAAGGCTGGGAAGGCGGGCTCCTACAAGACGGGCGTCGCCAACGGCATCAAGGTGCGCAGGTACGACTACCCCAGATTCGCCCTCATCGTCCGCGATGAATAGCCACCATCTTTTAAACATCTACGCCAACTCTCAACCGTGGCCCAAGAGAGCATACACGTCGTCCCGCACAAGGTCGCGGGACTCATCCCGTTGGTCAACTCCTTCATAGCCGAGGGGGAGGACCTCGTCCTCATCGATACGGGCCTGAACGATGGCTCGGGGCGGAGCATCGTCAAGAGACTCGAAGCCCTCAACCACAAGCTGTCCGACGTGGACCTCTGCATCATCACACACGCCCACCGGGACCACGTCGGCGGCCTAAGGGCACTCAAGGAGACTCGGTCACCCTTCCTTGTCGCCGCCCACGAATCGGAGGCCGACGACGTCGAGAAGGCGACGGGCATAGAGGTCGACCTCCGCCTCATCGACGGCCAGTCCGTCGGCGGATTCACTGTCATCTACGTGCCCGGCCACACCCTCGGGAGCATCGCACTACTCCGCGGGGACACCCTGATAACAGGGGACGCCCTCAACGGCGGGGGCACCGAGCTCAAGGGCCCCAACCCCATGTTCTCCAAAGACCGCGAACTCGCCGAGGCGAGCGCCCGAAGCCTCGCCAGCTTCGACTTCGACAGGGTCCTTGTCGGCCACGGCAGCGGGGTCGAGAAGGGGGGCAAGGAGGCGCTCCTCAGGCTCATTGAGCGCATGGGCGAGCCAGGCTCCACCTAGCCGAGATAATTTCAATAATCCACAGGGAGGGCTTCTAGACCACATTGGCGGACCCGAGGGGCAGGCTACTGAACCTACTCATGGTGGTCCAGATGGCCGGAAGCTTCAGGATGGGGATAGTCGCCCCCATCCTCGCCCTCCTGATACGGAGGCACGGCGTCTCAATCATAGAGATAGGGGTCCTCGGCGTCGCCGGGATGCTCGGATGGCTCATATTCGAGCCCCTCTCCGGCGTCATCTCCGACAGGGTCAACAGGCGCTTCATGATCGCCTTCTCCATTGTCTCCACCTCCATAATCTACCTCCTATACCCCTTCGCGACCGAGTTCAGCCATTTCCTCATACTCGCCTTCGCCCTCTCAAGCTTCTCCTCCGCCTCAAGCGTTCCCACCCGGGCCCTCCTCTCCGAGCTTCTGCCCAACACTGGTCGCGGGCACACCTACGGGAGGTACATGGCCATCGTAAGCGGCAGCTCTGTAATCGCCCCCTTCGTCGGTGGCTACGTCTCGGACGCGATCGGCTACTCCCTCCCCTTCTACGCTGCCGGCGGAGTGGGTGTTGTATCCCTCATAGCCATCATACTCATGGGGAGACTCCCCGAGGCCGAGAAGAAGGAGAAGCCCAAGACGAGCCTCAGTGACGTCCTAAATGGCAACCTCGTCAGCATATACCTGGTTAGGGGCCTCTACTTCTTCAACTCCCCCTTTAGGAGCAACTTCCTCCCCATACTCCTGAATGAGAGCACGAGCCTCAGGGCCACCGAGACCGAGATCGGGACGTATATGACCATCGTCAGCTTCACTGCCGCGGTCTCGCAGGCGTTCCTCGGCGACCTCATCGACCGCGTGGGCAGCGGGAAGATAGTCGCCGCCGTCTGCGGCCTGCTCGCCCTCAGCTACCTCGGGATGCTCGCGGCGAGCTGGATACCTGTGCTCTTCGCCATCGGCGCCCTCCAGGGCGTCCTACAGGCAGGGGCGGACACAAGCATGATGATGCACTTAATTGGCCTGCAGAGCAATGGGAAGACCGGCGTGGTGATGGGGCTGTACTCCGAGTCTGAGGACATCGGTGGCATCGTCGCGAACCCCGCCCTCGGCTACGTCTACACGGGCTTCGGGCCCCTCTCCTCGCTAATCCTCGTATCCGGCGTGCTCCTCCTCGCCGCCGGCATCTCCGTTACGAGACTCAGGACCACTCAGACACCGTCTTAAATCCCCGGCAGCACCCCTACGATCCATGCTAAAGCAGGTCATAGACGCCATGGAGCTCCTCGACTCCGCCAAGGTGACGGGGAGGGACGTCGAAGTCCTCCTCAGAGCGAGAGGGCTCGAGGACATAATCGTCAAGACCCTCCGCGGAGAGAGGGGGAAGACCGACTTCATCATGGTAAGGATTCCGGGCGCCCGTGGGAAATCCGTTAAGGGGGACGCGCCGACCCTCGGAGTTCTGGGCCGCCTCGGCGGCGTGGGTGCGAGGCCCGAGATGATTGGCCTCGTATCCGACGCGGACGGCGCTATCACGGCGGTCGCCACTGCGCTGAAGCTCGCCGACATGAGGGCAAAGGGCGATGCGCTCCCCGGGGACGTCGTAATCGGGACGCACATCTGCCCGGACGCCCCCACCCTCCCCCACAAACCCGTCCCATTCATGGGCTCCCCCGTAGCCTTCGCCGACATCGGTCGCGAGGAGGTAGCCCCGGATATGGACGCTATACTCAGCGTCGACACCACGAAGGGCAACAGGATAGCCAAGTGGAGGGGCTTCGCCATAACCCCAACTGCTAAGGAGGGCTGGCTTCTCAAGGTCAGCGACGACCTACTCACTATCATGGAGATAGTCACCGGGAGGACTGCTCGCGTCTGCCCTCTCACCACCCAGGACATAACTCCCTACGGCAACGGAATCGACCACATCAACAGCATAATGCAGCCGTGCACCGCCACAGACAAGCCCGTCGTCGGCGTCGCCATAACTACCGAGTCGACCGTCCCCGGCTCCGCCACCGGAGCAAGCCACCCGGAGGACATCGAGGAGGCGACCCGCTTCTGCGTCGAGGTCGCAAAGGCATACGGCAAGGGCCTATGCAGCTTCTACAACGCCGAGGAGTGGCGGCTCATTGAGAAGAAGTATGGCCCACTCAAGCTCCTCCAGACACCCGGCCGCGCCTAGCTCCCAGCGCCCTTTTAAACAACGCAACCCAAAACCTAACCGAAGAACATGTTGTTCAAAAAGATACTCGTCGCCTACGATGGCTCCGAGCAGGCGAAGCGCGCCATCGACTACGCTGCCGACATGGCGAACACCTGCGGGGGGGCGCTCGTCGTCCTCACCGTCGTCCCGAGGGTTACACTGCCCGTCTTCCCCGAGGAGGGATACGGCGTCGCTCCCCTCACCACCGCCCAAGATTTCGGGGACTACCAAGACAAGATGCGCGCCATGTACCAGATGAGCCAAAAAGAGGTGATGAAGGACATAGCTGAGCACTTCCCCAAGCTCCAAGCTGAGGCAATACTCCTAGAGGGCAGGCCAAGCGCCACTATCGTTGAGCAAGCGGAGAAGAACGGCATCGACCTAATAGTCATGGGAAGCCGCGGCATCGGGGGCATAAGTGGCTGGATACTAGGCTCCACCAGCAGGCGCGTCGTCGAGTCCTGCACCAAGCCCGTTCTCGTCATCAAGTAGTGGGGGCAACCCTTTTTCGCCACCGGCGTCAAAGAATAGCCGACCCCGAATGGAGGCGCAGGAGGAGTACATAAAGGCCGGCAAGATCGCCGCGAAGGTCCGAGAGCAGATACGCGGCGAGGTAAAACCCGGCATCAAGGCCATCGACATCTGCGAGCGCGTCGAGAACCTCACGAGGCAGCTCGGCGGCGGTATCGCCTTCCCATGTGACGTTAACATAAACCAGGTAGCCGCACATTACTGCTCCCCCCTCGGAGACCAGACCACAATCCAGCAGGGTCAGATGGTAAAGGTAGACCTCGGCGTACACGTGGACGGGTATATAGCCGACACCGCCGTCACCATCTGCCTCGACCCAGCCCTCACCCAGATGGTGAAGGCCGCGGAGGAGGCACTCGCCATCGCAATAAAGACTGTGAAGGCCGGAGCACGCGCCTCCGACATCGGCGCCACGATAGAGCACACCATCAAGAACCGCGGCTTCCGACCAATCAAGAACCTCACTGGCCACAAGATGTCGCGATACATAGTACACGCGGGGAGGAGCATCCCCAACGTCGCCGGTTACGAGCTCCATCGGCTCGAGGAGGACGAGATCTACGCAATAGAACCCTTTACTGTCCTCAACAATGCCGTCGGCGAGGTAAGAGATGGCCCCCCCAGCAACATCTACCGGTGGGAGAGGAAGAAGAACCTAGAGGGCGTCCCCAAGCAGATGCTCGCCTTCATACAGCAGGAGTACAGGACCCTCCCCTTCGCGAGCAGGTGGGTATTTAAGAAGTTTCCCGGCCCCGAGGGCGTGAGCGCCTTCTCGGACCTGCTCAGCAGCCGATGTATAATGGGCTACCCACAGCTGCTCGAGAAAACGGGCGGCCCGGTCGCCCAGGCCGAACACACGGTCATAGTACAGAAAGATGGTTGCCTGGTCACAACCAGCTAGACTCGTCCTTCTTCTTGCCGTCCTCTTCCTTCTTCCGGGCGATCTTCGTGATCATCATCATGCCATCGCACCGGGTGCAGGGCTCGTCGTCTTTGAAGACGTAGTCACCCCGCTTGAAGTCGCGGACCCTCTTCTGCTGGCACTTGGGGCACTCGAGGGTCGTGAAGACCTCGACCTTTTTTATCTCGAGTGGCTCGTTCTTCGCCTGCGTCGGCTTGCCCCTGACAAGCATGTAGCCGATGGCCGCGAAGCCAGCCGCGCCGATGAACATGTAGATAATGGCTACGTCGGCGTTATCCGGGTAATTGATGAATCCCATGTAGAGGCTGAAGAGGCTGAGCAGACCTACTACGAGGATCGCCGCGTAGGCGACCCACGAGACCTGCATCCCAGCTGCTGCCTTAGATCCGTTGCCTGGTTTTTCGCCCATCACTGACCAACTCCTATGGTATTGCCGATTCCAGCAATCACTACGATGTCGCCGGGCTCCGTGTAGTCCATTACTATGCGCTTGACCGACTCGACCGCCTTGTCCGTGGCGTCGAAGAGGGGCTCTACGAGAGGCGCCACGACGTGCTCCATCCCCTCCTTGATGGCGATCGCGTGCATGGGGATCTTGTACTTATTCGTAACCTCCTCCATCTTGAACTTCTCCTTACCCGAGCCACCTATCGCGGCGCCTATGCCTTCGGAGACCTGCCCGACGGGCTCGCCCTCTAGCTTGCCCGCGGCGTCTATCGTGATGATTATCTTGACCTTCCCCTTGTGCTCCTCGATGATGTTGATGAGCCCCTCATCGGGGTTCCCGACGCTGCCACCCGGCCCCTTGGCCTTGAAGACGACGAGCGTCCTACCCTCATAGGGCACATCAGCAGCCACGATCTCCTCGGCGACGTCCCTCTGCGGATAGCCGTGCATCAGCTTAGCGGCGACGATCGGGCCGACGCCGTCACCGATTGGCATACCCTGCTCGAAGGCCTGAATACCCGAGCTGTAGGCCTCCACCATCTGAACTAGCTGGGGCAGAATCATGTGGACCTGCATGATGACGTAGATGTTCATCGTCTTCTTCCCGAGGAGGTAGTAGTGACGAATGATCTTGTAGAAAATATTGAGAGCCTGGCTCACCTCGATAAGGTTCTCCAAGTTGTTCCTCTCAGTTGGCGTCGCGTTGGGAGCGAGGGCCTTCACTTCAGCCTCGTAGATGTGCTTGTTAGTCTTCAGGAAGTGATCCATCTTGTCGACTATACCCGCGGGGTCCATACTCTCTAGGCCAATGCTGAAGAAGTCAATGAAGCGGTCAACCCGAGGCGCAATGTCCCCTGTGGGCTTACCGATCTCAACGAGCGTCTTGATGGTCTGATTCCGCGCCTCCTCCTTGACGATCTTAACCTTCCTCAGGGTGACCTCGATCTGCCTGAGCATCTGGAGGGTCTGAATCCTCTGAGCGTAGAAGAGGTAGATTATGAAAGCGAAACTGTATACCATCTGCAAAATCGTGTTCAGGTCAGTACCCTGCGTCTGCAGGATCTGACCAAATAGGAGAACCATGCCGATCAGTGCTGTTGAAGACTTGAATAGAGTTATAAACCTTAGTCTAAGGCCGATTTCCCGAGAAAAAACGGGTTATTTCAATCAGGGGTGATTTGGAAGTCATTCTGCAAAAGTCTTTTAGGCTCCTCGCCGTCGGGTTTGAGAGATGTTCAGCTACGCGTCCAAGAGGATAACCCGCGGGAGGGGGCTGACTGTAGCCCTCTTCCTAAGCGTGGTGCTAGCCGCGACGCTCTTCTCCGGAATCCTCCAGGGCGCGGACGCCGTCAGCGGCTCAGCCCTCGACAACATGCTGAAGAACACGAAGTTCGACATAATGGACACAAACATCTACGAGAAGAACACGACGAAGGTCAACATCTTCAACATTGACCCCTACTTCAAGACGCTCGACGGCGTTGACGGTGTCGACCACTTCGTGCGGCATTCAATCGAGCTTAACTCCACGACGATAAACGGGACTATACCCGTAACCCTGATCTCCTTGCCTCCCTCCGGTGAGATAGCGAAGGGGGTAACCGCACCTAACGGATTCGAGGACGGCAAGATCTACATAGACCTCGGCTCGATGAACGCGACGAAGTTCACGACGGGCCAGACTATCGACATTGGGATGCTCACATACACCCCTACAAGCGTGTTGGCGGGCTTCAAGCGCCTCTACTTCCCCGTAGAGGTGGGCACACCGATAGCGATGGACGACCAGACCTGGTCGATGTTCGTCTCGAACACCGACGGGGTCTCGTATTATAACCAATGGGTCACACTCGCCCTAGGGGGCTACAGCAACTGGGGAGGCAGACCCCAGTACAACATCGCGATAGTCACCGAGAACACCTACAAGGAGATCATCAACCAACTCTTCGCGATGAGCCCCGTCAGGACACCCACGATAATCCACAGCGTAGTAGCGATAAGGCTTGACCGCGCGTCCCTCATCAACGAGTGGGACATCGCGGGCTCCGAGGCGCGGGTCCACAACATCGGCGAGCAGATCAACGGCATGGGAGGCGTCTACCAGTACATGCCGATAAACTACCTTGAGCAGGCCCTCAAGGGAGTCGAGGCGACCGCCGCCAAGACGAAGCTCAACACGATCGTAGTGACGATACCTGTCTTCTTCACCGCGTGGTACCTCGGCATGACGGTGTCAGACGTCGCCCTCGCCCTCAGGAGGAAGGAGATAGGGCTGCTGCTGACGCGTGGCATGAGCCACCGCCAGATATTCACGACCCTCTTATCTGAGTCTCTGCTCATAGGCGTGGTCTCGGGTGTACTCGGCGTCATCATCGGCGCCGTCGTGATGCCCCTGGTCGTTAGCCGCGCCACATTCGCGACGCTATTCCGGTTCGTGTCACCCCTCACCCTCGCCGCCACTATAGCGTTTAGCTTGGTGCTGGCAATCCTGTCCGCCTACAACCCCGCGAGGAAGGCGACGAAGATGGAGATAGTCGATGCGCTAAGGGAGTACCGCGAGGAGGAGGAGGGTCTCGGCGACTGGATGGTGCCCGCCCTCGCGCTGGGACTCGGCCTCTACAAGCTCGTGATGCTCCTGATGAACGTCAGCATCGATACGTACCAGCCCGCCTCGGGGGAGTTCATCACCTTCCTACTCTACTCCGTGTGGTACGGGATGGACTCGATACTCGGCTACATCTGGACCATCCTCCTCTTCTGGGGATTCACGAAGCTCTTCCTCATGTACGCCCCCCAGTTCCAGAACGTGCTTTCAAACCTGGCGTCGAAGATCACGGGGGACGCCGCCAAGTTCACAAGCCTAAGCAGCAAGAGGAGCCTCAAGAGGGCCGGCTCATATACGTTCATGGTCGCTCTGATCATCAGCTACAGCTTCGTCGTCATCGGTAACGTCGCCATAACGAGCGACTATACGGGGAGAAACGCGGCCGGGCAGCAGGGTGCGGACGCCGTGGCCCTGGTCTACGTCCCAATAAAGGGGGGACTCTGGGACAAGAGCGCCATCACGAGCCTCGCCCAGCAGATCCGGGCCGTCCCCGGAGTCGAATCGGCCGCCATCGAGGTTATCTTCAACGCCGACACGAGCGCCGGGACGATACAGGTCAGGGCGATAGAGACCGACCAGTGGAACAAGACTGTCTACTCAGAGGATCTATCGATCAACCCTAGCCAATACGCCCAGCTAGCTGCGCCGGGGAGCGTCTTCCGCGACAAATACGGCGTCCTACAGGGGGCCAACACCCTCATGGACAGAGGAGGGGCGACATTCTTCGGCCTCAAGCCGGATGGGACAGGGTACCTCAACCTAGAGGTCCAGAGACACGTCTACTCCCTGAAGATCGTCGGCCTATTCGGAAGGGACCTCGGGTCGAACTGGGTCCCCCAGTTCCCCATGGTCTATGTCCCACTGAACTTCACAAACAACTGGGAGCCCAGTTGGGTGAGCGGCATACGGATACCAATTAAGCTCTCACCGGGCGCAGACACACAGGCGATAGCGACCCAGATACAGGCGCTGAGCCCCAACGTCCAGAGGGTTGACATAACAAGCCAGATTGTGGCTGAACAACAGGCCTCTCCGCTGCTCGGGGGATCACAGCAGGTCAACCAACTAGGAGTCATCTTCGCGTCCGCCGTCTCCTCGGTCGGCATGGCCCTGATAGTCTACACACTTCTTAGGAGCAGGTCGAAGGAACTCAACCTGATGTCGATAAGGGGGTACAGCACCCGCCAGCTTGCCATCAGCCTTACCGTGGAGAACGTGGGGCTGGCAACCCTCGCGACGATACTTGGCATAGGAAGCGGCATAGTCAGCCTGATGGGGGAGGTACAGCTACTGAACAAGTACATAACCACGTACACGGCGTGGAGGTTCGTCTTCCCGCTGATGTCACAGCTCCAACTTGCCCTACTGTACCTGATAATCGTCGCGGCCACAGTGATCCCGATAATACTCGTAGTAAGAAGAATCACGAACGAACCCAACGTAAAGGGTGTGGAATGATGAGCGAATACGCAGTTGAAGCAAGGAACCTGATAAAGGTCTACAAGACGGGGGAGCTGGAGGTCCAGGCCCTCAGGGGTCTAAGCGTCACCGTCGCTAAAGGCGAGATGGTCGCCCTCATAGGCCCATCCGGCTCGGGGAAGAGCACCTTCCTGAACATCATCGGCGGCCTAGACAGGGCAACGGCGGGGTACATCGGCGTCATGGGAAGCGACCTCACCCAGCTCAACGCCTCCCAGCTGGTCGAGTTCAGGAGGAAGACCGTCGGCCACGTCTTCCAGAACATGAACCTCATCCCCACACTCACCGCCGCCGAGAACGTGGAGCTACCCATGGCGGCACTCGGGGTCAAGAAGGACGCACGCCGCAAGCGAGTCGAGGAACTCATAGGAGTCGTCGGCCTCAAGGAGCGGATGGGCCACAAGCCCGGAGAACTCAGCGGCGGGGAGCAGCAGCGCATAGCTCTAGCCGCGGCCCTCGCAAACGACCCACCGCTCATCCTCGCCGACGAGCCCACGGGAGAACTCGACACAGAGAACGCCCTCATAGTCGTCAACTATCTCGCCAAGACGAACAGGGAGCTAGGGAAGACCATCATTATGGTCACCCACGACCCCCGAGTCGCCCGTGCCGCGAGCCGCATACTCAGGATACTGGATGGCGTCATCGCCACAGACGTTGCACCGAGTGAGGAGGCGGCGCCTACACAGACCAACTACACGGACATGCTCAAGACCCGTATATCCAGCATCGACTCACAGCTTACTATCCTCGACCAGGAGTTCAGGAAGGGCCTGATCTCCAGCGACCAGTTCGTTGAGAGGCAAACCAACCTAAAGAAGACTAGAGACGTCCTCGGCGAGGAACTCCACCGTCTAGGTGTCGTTCACTAAACTAAAGCCCTTTTTATTAAGAGAAGAGGTGGGCCACCAGCTTCCCCGGCTTCGCGTCGCCGAAGACAACACTACCACCGCGAACGGAGCGTGGTTTAACTTCCGAGTTCGGAATGGGTTCGGGTGGTTCCCACGCCCTATGGCCGGTAACCCAAACCAATGGCTATGGGTGTTTATTTTAAACCTTTTGGTGG
The DNA here is from genome assembly GCA_963769425.1 of Candidatus Bathyarchaeota archaeon. Taxonomy (GTDB): domain Archaea; phylum Thermoproteota; class Bathyarchaeia; order TCS64; family TCS64; genus UBA8941. The sequence goes on from CAVYLP010000006.1 coordinate 985,961, forward strand.
TTTCTTTCACGTATTTTTAATTAAGAGCATCGGTAAGAATGTGGGAAATTTGAAAAAAAATATGGAGATTTATCTCTCTACGGAGTCTAAGTGGAACTCAACAACCCAGACAACTTGGTCTGATTTCCAATTCCCATAAAGTTTCTGCCACTCAATAATGTAATCCTTGAGACTCGGCGTCCCTTCCTTAATAGCGTCCTGCTCATTCATTTCGCAGAGTCTTTGAGTGTATAATCGATCAATCTTTATCCTTTGAGGTAGATGAGTGAAGAATCCTGAGCGAATAAAGTAACTTCTGCCCTCCTTCACTAATGGTCGTTTCGTCCTTCTGGTTGCTGTCTTCTCCCCACTTAGCAGCAGTGGCAAGTAGGATTTCTTCCAGAGTAGAGTCAACGATTAGATCTAATCATAACTAACTTTAGTCTTGTTTGGTCCCGGTAACGCTTATTAAGTGAAACCCTGTATGCGATTTGCACGGGGGTCGTGGTCTAGACAGGTATGACGTTGGGCTCCAGAAATCCATGAAGGACTAAACTGACCCGTGAGGGGATGACGAGTTTTTGGAGCAGAAACCCAAATGCCGGGGGTTCAAATCCTCCCGACCCCACCATTCACCCTGAGTAGTTCTGCGTTCGTGAAGATTCTGATCCTGCTGTCGACTTCGTGTCGATAAGCGTGATTCTCTGATTTACTTGGGTTTACCATTTGGGAAACGGTCGGCCACGAGGTTGAGCCTGATCCCATGCTCGAGCCACGCCTTCAGCCCGGATAAGACCCAGGTGAATCCCCCCGTTGAGCCGAGAGCGGAGTTGACGATCGCGTCGCCGTCCCCGTGGAAGCCGCTCTCGGTGACGCTGACGAAGGTCGCTCCATCCCCGTGTGGGGTGAAGACCCACTCTACTCTGGTCGGGCCGCCGTAGCCCGCCCACTCGATCAGTATCCGCTTATTCTCCACGATCTCCTTCACATCGACCTCGGCAGAGACGTTGTACATCTCCCACTTCCAAGTGACCTTCTTGCCAGCCTCCAGCCTCCCGGTGCCCTTTGTGAACCAGAAGTTGGTTGTGACCTCGGGGTCGATGAAGGCGTTGAATACTTCGCCCACTGGCCTGCGGATGAGCATCTCCGCCTTGGCGACCGGTTCCTTTGTAAGAATAAGCTTCTCCATGCATTTGCTTCCATCGATTGTACTATTATAGCTTCGGCTGTGTGGTCATCTTAGCCTAGTGGATCCTCGACAGAATCTCTTCCCTCTCAAACATGCTGAGCCCGATCTTCAGGATCACTACGTCGATGGCGGCGAAGAGGGCGGTGAGGATGAGGATCACGACAGGGACAAGGAGGAGTATCCCGAACGCCTGCCCGACTACCAGCCCCATTATGGGAACTATTATGAGAACACTCAGCTGTTGCGCCTCCCTGAACCCCTTCACGCGCGCCGACACGATGACGGTTAGCGCGATCCCAGCCACTGAAACCGCCGGTGAGAGGAGGAAGATCACTAGCACCCAGTTGATCGTGGGGATTATGAGTCGGCCGAAGAGGCCGAAGCCGAGATAGTCCACAATTGCGGTGTAGGTGATGAATGAGGCCAGCGTCACTATCATCGAGGGGACGAAGGAGACTAGTATCTTTCCCATCATGAGCTCCGCGTCGCTGAGGGGCGTCGCGAGGAGGCCTTCGATAGTCTTCCTCTCTTTCTCCCCCGCAAAGCTGTCACTGGCTATAACGCTGCTCGCCATCGCGGGGATGAGGAGGAAGAATGGAAGGAATAGGTAGCCCAACAGGAGGTAGACGACCGTCTGCTGTTCTGTGAATCCGGCGATCTCCGCCCTCACGTTGGCGGGGAGGATACCCAGTATGCCGCTTACGTCGCCGTTCGTGGAGGCGCCGGCTGGGATGAGCATTATGACTGAAGGGAGGAAGACCGAGAAGATGAGCGGGACGATGAGTATCGGTGCAAGTATCTCCCAGTTCCTCCTGATCTCCAGCCAGTCTTTCCTGAACACTAGCAGAACCTTGTCCGCCCTCATCAGGAATCCTCCTTGGTGAGTTCTAGATACGCGTCCTCTAGGGTCGGTTTCAGGATGTTCACTGACTTGACACGCCCCCCGGCTTGAACCAATGCCTTGACCACGTCAGGTGTCTCAGCCTCGGGGTCGTCTAGGTCGAAAATGAGGGATGTGAGGCCCTCGGCTCTGACGTTTTTAACTCCCTTCGTCTTCGATGCTTTGACGATGAGTTTTTCGTCGACCTCCTCAAGGACTACCTCTAGCTCGGGTGCGCCGTGTAGCTTCCTCTGCAGGTCGCTTATGCTCCCGGCGGCGAGGGCTACCCCCCTCCTGATTATCATGACGCGGTTGCAGAGCCTCTCCGCCTCCTCGAGGTTGTGTGTGCAGAGGACTATGGTGTGTCTCTCCTGGCGGCTCATCTTCTCCATCAGGTCCCTGATGTCCTTCGCCGCCTTCGGGTCGAGTCCGGATGATGGCTCGTCGAGGAATACGACTTGGGGACTGTGTACGACAGCTTTCGCTATGGCGAGCTTCTGCCTCATCCCTCTGGAGAAGGTGCCCGCCTTGTCCCCGCGGCGGTCCCAGAGGTCGAAGAACTCGAGTAGATCCCTGACGCGGGTGTCCCTCCCCACCTTATCCTTGAGTCCATAGGCCTCTGCAAAGAATTCCATATTCTCCAACGCGGTCAGCCTGTCATATATACCGGGGTTCTCAGTGAGCACGCCAACTGCCTCCCTGACTCTGAGGGGCTCCCTCACGATGTCGAACCCGGCGACGCTAGCGGAGCCCTCGCTCGGGGAGATGAGGCATGATAGCACCCTGACGGTCGTCGTCTTCCCTGAACCGTTCGGGCCCAGGAGGCCGAATATCTCACCGGGTTCCACCTTGAAACTCAGCTTATCGAGGGCGGTCAGGACTCCGAAGCGCTTGCTGATGCCCACCGCCTCGATGCCGGACATGTGTAATCTATCAAATATTCGGAGTCGGCGATTTAAGGAGGGGGCTGCTTACCCTCTGGGGTTAACTGTATAAAGAGGGTTTCATGTCGTTTGCCTGAGTCGAATGTCGAATAAGATGAGTGAGAACGAGAGGCGGATTGTCTACCTCTCCGTGTTAGTAGTGGCAGTCCTCGCTATTCTCCTTGGGCTCTCAAACGATCAGACCTACTCAGCCGTCACGGTTCTCTTCATCGTCATCGTCGTAATCGGGAACATCATTTACTTCTATCGCAGGATGAAGCGTAAGCCAGAGGAGAAGAAGGTAGGAACGGATTAGCCCCTGAAGGTTATCTCGTACATAACACCGATCGGTTTCAGGGCCTCGTCGACCCGCTTGATGAGGTCGTCCACGTAGTCGCGGCTCGGCTTCACCATCCACACGTAGACGAAGTCATACCCCTCCAGGTCCTCACCCTTCGCGAGGATCTTACCACACCTCTCGTAGGTCACCTTCCCGCGCCCTTTGAAGTAGTTGTAGATCCAGTCGACCGTCTGGGTGTACGGGTCCGCGTGGTAGAGGAGTGGGTTCATGAGGCAGATCTCCGGGTTATCAAGCGCGACGCGCTCGAGGGCGGCGATGGCCTCGAGGTAGGGTGGGCCGTAGATGCGTATTAGTGCCTTCAGTTTCTTACACCGTTGGAAGCTTGGGAAGCATGGCGTATAATCCTTGGTTCCGGGGGCTAGGCCGAAATATACTCTATGAACGCCTTAACGAGCCTGATGGTGTTCTCGATGTCCTCCGTCGTCGTTATCGAGGCTGGGCCGTGGATATATCTGCACGGCACCGCTATCGTGCCGCTGGGGACGCCGCCCTTCGTGAGGTGGATGCTTCCCGCGTCGGTTCCACCGCTCGGGATCTTCTTGAACTGGTAAGGTATCTTACTCTCCTCAGCAGCCTCCGTTATCGCCTTGAGAACCTTTGGGTGAGCGATGACGCTCGCATCGGCTATTGTCACGACGGGGCCCTTCTTGAGGGAGGCGGGGACCATATGGGGCGCCATCCCCGGCATGTCGACGGCGAATGTGCCCTCGAGAGCAAGGCCGTAGTCCGGGTCGACTTGGTAAGCAGCCGTTCTGCTGCCCCTCAACCCAACCTCTTCCTGGACCGTCCCCACGGCTACGACGTTTACTGGCGACCCCCTGAGGGATTTGAAGACCTCAGCCATGACGTAGCAGCCAACTCGGTCGTCGAGAGCCTTACCCCTTACATAGCCGCCACCGAGGTCGAGGAAGTCGACGTCAAAGACGCCGGTCATCCCTTCGCAGGCGCCCCTCGTCTCCGCCTCCTCACGGGTGCATGTTCCAATATCGACGAAGAGGTCATCGAGGACGACCGGTTTCTTCCTCTCCTCCTCACTCATGATATGCGGTGGCTTCGTGCCGATTACCCCCCTCAGGTCCCCCTTCTTCCCGCGGAAGATGAGCCTCTGCCCGGGGAGGATGTTTGGGACGACTCCCCAGCTGTGTAGGCGGAGATAGCCCATGTCCTCGATGTGTCTGACGAGGAAGCCGACCTCGTCGGTGTGGGCAGCTAGCATGATCAGGGGTTTACCCTTCTCCCCCCTGTGAGTGAATAGGATGTTGCCGAGCCTGTCGACCCTCGTCTCGTCGGCGAAACCCTCGAGTTCTGCCTTCAGAATCTCCCTCGCCTCGTCCTCGTAGCCCGGTGGGCCGTAGGCGTTGGATAACTTCCTCAGAAGTGTGAGGTCCATGTCAGATCGTCTCTGAATGGGGGCGATAGGCGATATAATACTAGAGAATACTGTGGGCGTAATATCGAGGTATTAGTCACATTCTCGAGAAGATGCGTTGGACGGCTTCGATCCCGTCACCGACGACCTCGACGTCGTACATCTCGCCTAGCCCCCTCTCGTGGCCCCACTTTATGTGCTCGATGGTCTGGGGGTCGATGCCCATAACCCTCGTCGCCGTAGCATCGGTGGCAACAGGGTCGACACCGGCTATAATAGTGTCCATCTTAACAGGGTTGCCGTTGACAGGCCCCCTCCCCTCCATACCTACGAAGCCGTCGATGACCGTCAGCTTAGGTCTTAGGACGGTGTTAATGTCGACTATTACCTTGTCCATGCCCCTCATGTGGTACTTCCCCTTGAACTTGTCCGGGAGGAGTCCAAACATGTTCTTCATACCGAGGGTGACACCGGTCTGCATGTGCGTCTTCAGCTTCGCGGCGCTGACGATGGCGGCCTCCGTGACGATGCGTGGGACCGTGATGGTGTCTAGTGTCATCGCGTTTGGGACTGGTATCTCAATCCTATCCTTCTCGTGGCGGAGGTTGATGAAGCGCACCCCGACCCTGTCACACATGTCTTTCATTCCGCTGGTGACACACGCCTTGTCCGCGTTCGTCATCGTGGCGTCCGACTCGACTATGAGTACCTCGACGGGGATCTCCCTAAGCCGGTTCACTATCGCCTCGACGACTACGGGGTCAGTCGTGGCCCCGGTCTCCCAGTTCTTCGTCGAGATGAAATTGACCTTGACGAGGACCTTATCCGACTTCCCAATGGCCTTTTTGTAGTCCACGAGGTCGAGTGCCCTGTTTACCGGCTCTGGTCCACGACTCCCCTTGACGACAGCGACGCGCGGCAAATCAATCAGGGTAGGGTTCGATCCGCCCGTAATAGACTTTGTTGAGAGGCTTTCTGTCTCCTTGGTCAATATTGATACATAACGGATTTTATGATCAGCCCGGTTACCCCCAGTGTCCACCCTAATCGATGCCCAGGCGCGGGCCGAGCTAAAGAGTCTATTCGCGAGCCTTGTGGGGCCCGTCAACATCACCTTCTTCACCCAGTCCAACCCAACCCAGGCCTGCGTCGAGCAGAGGCGACTCCTTGAGGAGCTCGCCTCGATGAGCGGCAAGATCAGCCTGAAGGTGCTCGACCTCTTAAATGATCAAACACAGGCCGCGACCCGTGGCGTGGATAAGATCCCCGCGACACTCGTAGATGGTGCAGGGGAGCTGGGGATAAGGTTCTATGGCCTGACTGGGGGCTACGAGTTCTCATCTCTCGTCGATGCGATCCTGATGGCATCTACGGGGGAGTCGAGCCTCGACGAGAGGCTAAAGAAGCTGATCACGGGCATCACGAAGCCAGTCCACATCGAGGTGATGACGACCCTCACATGCCCCTACTGCCCGAAAATGGTGCACGTCGCCAACCAGTTCGCCCTCGTAAACGATAAGATACGATCCGACATGATCGAGTCCTCCGAGTACCCACAGCTCGTGCAACGATACGGCGTCTCGGGGGTCCCGAAGACGATCATAAACGAAACCCACAGCTTCGAGGGGGCGATCCAGGCAGAAGCGTTCTTCCTTGAGTTACTCAAGGCGGTTGAGCCGGAGCAGTACAGGCGACTCGACGAAACCATCCGGGAAGCTCAGGGATTGAGGCGGGTTGGGAGGGCGGAGGAGGGGCACAGCTACGAGGTCCTCGTCGTCGGGGGTGGCCCCGCCGGCATGAATGCAGCCCTATACGCCTCCCGCAAGGGGCTTGAGGTCGCCCTCGTCACGAAGAACCTCGGTGGACAGATCACATACACCGGTAGCGTCGAGAACTACCTCGGCCTCGGCGAGGCACCGGGCGTGGATGTCATAGACTTTTTCATGCGTCACCTCGAAGCGCACAGGATTGCAGAGGTAACAGGGGTCGAGGTAATCAGGGTAGAAGCGATGGATCGGGGTTTCAGGGTAATTACCCTCGAAGGGCGCAGGTACGAGGGGCGCGCCCTCATCTACTGCGCGGGGAAGGAGTACAAGCGACTTGAGGTACCCGGGGAGGCACAGTTCCTTGGCAGAGGGATAGGCTTCTGCGCCACCTGCGACGCCCCCCTTTTCACCGGGAGGCGGGTCGCCGTCGTGGGAGGAGGAAACTCCGCCTTCACCGCGGTTAGGGACCTGCTACGATTTGCATCAGAGGTCCACCTCATCCACAGGGGCGGCGAGTTCAGAGCGGACGAGCAGCTAGTGCGGGAGGTAACTTCTGCGAAGAACCTAACCCTTCACCGGAACGCCAATGTTAGGGCGTTCCTCGGCAATGAGAAGCTCACGGGGGTACGCGTCGGCACATTAAATGGGGAATCTCTCGAAGACCTGCTCGTGGACGGCGTCTTCCTGGAGATCGGTATGACCCCGAACAGTGACCCTCTGCGGGGCCTTGTGGAGCTAAACGAGCGGGGGGAGATACAGGTGAAGCCCAACATGTCCACAGCGTTCCCCGGGCTGTTCGCCGCCGGCGACGTGACCGACTACAAGGACAAGCAGATCGCCATAGCTGTTGGACAGGGGGCACAGGCGGCACTTTCAGCCTACGAGTACCTCTACTCGAAGGGTCTGACGAAAAATAAGAACGAGATTAGGGAGCTATGGCAATAAGCACCATGATGTCTTAGCCTCCTCTAGTGTCGACTGGTACGCACGGCAAATAGTAATAGTATTTAACTCCCCCCACACCTCAAATCAGCGAAACGCCTGGGACCCGCCATGAAGTTCAGTAAACTGCCCATAAGCAAGGAGATCAAGAAGGGGATCAAGGAGATAGGATTCGATGACATGTTCCCAATCCAGGAGAAGGCCATCCCGCCGATGCTGGAGGGGAAGGACGTGATAGGGCAGGCGAAGACGGGGACGGGGAAGACGGCGGCATTCGGCGTCCCGATGATACAGATACTCGACCCCTCGAAAGGCACGGTCCAAGGCCTCGTCCTTGCCCCGACCCGTGAGCTCGCCCAGCAGATAACCGAGGACATAAACGACTTCGCCAAGTACACCAAGGTAAAGGCGATCGCCGTCTACGGCGGAGTACCCATTGACAAGCAGTTTATCGAGCTTAAGAGGGGACCTTCTATCATCGTCGGGACCCCCGGCCGCATCATCGACCACCTCAACCGAGGCACTTTAAGCCTCCGCGATGTCAAAATACTCGTACTTGATGAGGCAGACAACATGCTTGACATGGGGTTCGTCGAAGACATTGAGTACATTCTCAAGCGCACACCGAAGGAGAAACAAGTCAGTCTCTGGAGCGCTACCATCGATGACAGGACGATGCACATTAGTAGCGGATACATGCATAACGCCGAATTTGTTAATGTCAGCCGAGACGAGATAGGTCTAACCACCATCAAGCAGCATTATATCCTCGTCAACGAGCACGAGAAAGATGAGACTCTAAAACGCATTATAGACTTCTATAAGATCGATCGCTGCATAATCTTCTGCAGAATGAAGATCGGTGTCGACGACCTACTTGCAGTGCTCAGCAGGGCGGGTTATAGTGTTGAGGCTATACACGGTAACTTCACACAGGCAAGGCGCCAGCAAGTGCTTGAAGGCTTCAAAACGGGCAAGTTCAGTATCATGATCGCTACCGAGCTAGCGGCGAGAGGCCTCGACATCGTGGATGTTCCATGGATAATCAACTATGACATCCCAATGGACCCAAACATGTACTTCCACAGAGTCGGCAGAACAGCCAGGGCAGGTAAAGAGGGCAACGCAATAACTCTGGTCACCCCGGATGAGGAGATCGAACTCGAACGCATCAAAGCCATGACACAGATCCCGATAAACAAGCTAACGCTGCCTCCCGCTTTCCTATTTTAACAAACTCAGCTATCGTTCGTAAGAATCTAAAAAATAGGTCCTATAAAATTAAGTTCCTTCTGGCTTCGGTTGTTGTTCTGTTCCTTCCCCTGGTTTAGGTAATGGATTTACGCCATAGATTCCGTACATCGACAACTGCCCACCCGGGCCTGCCGTCGGAATGTTCGAGGGAATAAGTATCATGAGGTTCTTTCCCTGGAGTCCCAGTTCATAGACGATGTTCATCCATCGCAGCTCGAAAGCTCTATCGTTGTCTTTGTACATGTTGGCCGCCTGAACCATTTTTTCCGCCGACTCGTATTCCGCGAGTGAGAGCGTGACCCTGGCCCGTCTCTCCCTCTCTGCCTGAGCTTGACGTGACATGGCGTCCTGAAGTGCTTGTGGAATGCTCACGTCTCGGATCTCCACTGATGTGACCTTGATTCCCCATTGCTCAGTTTTGTTGTCGATGATACCCCGGGCGATGTTTCCTACTCTCTCACGCTCTGTGAGGAGCTCATCGAATGACGCTTGGCCAATCACCTCTCGAAGCGTGGTCTGAGCGGCGAGCTGAGTAGCTTGGTTGAAGTCGTTCACGTTCAGAATCACCTTCTGGAGGTCCACTGGTTGGAAGTACATCACGGAGTCAACAGCCACAGGAATGTTATCTTTAGTTAAACTCTGCTCCGTTTTAAAGGAGACAACCTGCAGTCGAGTTGAAATCACGAACGGAACGTTCCCGATGAAGGGTGGAACGTAGATGATACCCGGCCCCTTCAGTCCCCTGTACCTGCCGAGCATGAGGAGGGGCGCCCTCTCCCACTCCTTGAGGATCTTTATTCCGCTTACCAGAATAGCGATCACGATGATTACGATGAAGGCCTCGATGCCAACTGTGAATAGATCAGCCATCTCTTTTCACAATAAGTAGATTGGTGAAGATTCTATTTAACTTAGTTAGAAAGAAAAACTAGTCTTCCTCTTTTTCGACTATCAACACTAATCCGTTTAGTCTCTTTACCCTGATTTTACCGTCCTTGGCGATGTTACCCGAGGCGGACTCCGCCCTCCATATCACGCCCCCGACCCTCACATCCCCCATAGGGGTAAGATCTGAAACAGCGAAGCCGACGTCATTGATGAGTGACTCAGCGCCGGTCATCTTCGGCTTCTGCCTTAGGGGGCCGATCACCCACCTGAAGTAGAGTCCGAGGAGTATGCCAGCTGCGACAAGAGCGACAAGCTCTAGTTCCGATGAGATGGTTATCGGAGACGGCGAATAGCTCAACCCGTTTGCCAGGTAATATATCCCAAACGCCCCCAATATAACCCCCGCCATCATCGAGAAGCCGTGGCCGAGCTTCAATTCTAGGAAGATGAGTACCGCCGCGATGACTATTATGAAGAATCCGAGCAGCGAGGCGTCTATCACCTCCGCGCCGATCAGCCCGGCGAGTATCGAAACCGCCCCGACGACGGTGAGGAATATGCTACCATGCTGTATGTCAAGCACTATCGCGATTACGCCGATGAGAATAAGTATGCCGTCTAGGATCGGGTTACTAAGGGCGCTGATGAACTGCTCGTAGACGCTTTCGTTTAACGTGATCTGGTTTCGTCCCGTTAGCCCGAGATCGTTAATGGCCTCGTCGAGAGAGTCCGCCTGGCCGTTAATTATGTGGTACCTGAGCGCCTCGTCCGCAGAGTAGGCTACATCGTTCTGCACCATGTTGTATGCCGCCGTCGAGTTACGCCCCCACTTCTGGGCGAGTCCGACCAGGAGGCTAAGCATGCCGGCTTGTGTGTGTTCCTGTTCGAGTTGCGACCCGCCAACTACTATCGGCTTACTCGGGCCGATCTCGGAACCCTTCCCCATTATTATCTTGTTGCAAGCGAACCCGATGAAGCTCCCCGCGGAACCCGCGAGGGCGTTCGGAGGGACGTAGGTGTAGGTTGGTATCCCACTCGCGTTGGCGTCGGCGATCGATGACACGATAGAGGTCATGTCGTTCAGGAGCCCCCCTGGGGTGTTCATCGTTATGACTATGGCCGAGGCTCCTTGATCGATGGCGAGACCGACCGCTCTCTTGACGAAGAGCGATGAACCAGGGTCGACCCCGACATCGAAGTTGACGACGAGCACGGGACCCGATGAGTTAGAAGCGGCATTAGCCACCTTGTGTGGCAGGTAGGCGCCTGAGAAGGTGAGAAGCAGAATTAGAAACAGCATTTTACATTTGAAACTGACTTGGTTGATCATCCCGGCTCTCTTCGACTTGAACTAACTCACACCTGAAATTAAATACATATGTATCAAGTTTTACCCCCACCGTCGATCGATTTCTCCTGTTTATAAAAAACTCGTAAAGATACTAGACCGTGGAGAAAAAGAAGGCCATCACGCTCTTCATCCTGAGCCTCGGGACGTTCATGGGCGCCCTCGACAGCACCATCGTGATCCTCGCATTTCCGAGCATAGCTGACGGGCTTCACTCAAGCATCGAGTCAACTATTTGGATAATCCTCATCTACCTCCTCATCCTCTCCGTGACCTCCATACCCTTCGGGAGGATCGGAGACATCTACGGCAGAAGCAGGATGTTCAACGCCGGCTTCGTGATCTTCACCGCAGGGTCAGCACTGTGTGGCCTATCTGGTAATATCGCGCTCTTGGTCCTATTCCGGGGTATACAGGCCGTCGGGGGCTCACTTCTCCAGGCGAACAGCGGCGCTATCATCTCCGACACTTTCGAGCGGAACGAGAGGGGCAAGGCGTTCGGGTACAACTCACTCGGCTTCACCATAGGGGCGATGGTTGGCATCGTCCTCGGGGGAGTAATCGCGACTTACTTGGGCTGGCAGTACATCTTCTACCTGAACATCCCTGTCGGCGCTCTTGCGATCGCGCTTGGGATACTCTACATTAAAGACGAGGCCCGTCAGAAGGTCGGGATAGACGTGAAGGGCATCGCACTTCTGACGCTGCTCCTAACGCTACTTTCCTTCGGCGCTGTCGACTATGCAGGCCAGGGACTAACCGCATATAATCTACTACTTGTCATTGCTGGGGCGGCTCTGTTCCCTGTATTTGTGATCTTAGAGAGGAGGGAGAAGAATCCGATGATCGACCTGGCCTCATTCAGGGACTCGGTTCTCCGGAACTCTATCCTGTCGGCGTTCTTCCTCGCCATGGGTTACTTCTCTGTAGTATTCCTGATCACAATGTACCTTCAGGGCATCCGGGGGCTCTCCCCGTTGGACGCCTCGCTCCTCCTTATACCCGGCTACGTCGTTGGGAGCTTCCTGAGCCCGATAATGGGTAGGCAATCCGACAAGTACGGGGCGAAGATTATCTCCACCGGGGGAGTCGCCGTGATGGGCGTCGCCATACTTGTCTACCTGTTCCTGAAGGCGGACTCCTCTCTATACATCGTATCCGTCGCATCTGCCATCGCGGGGGTTGGCACCTCCCTCTTCTTCCCCGCGAATAGCAGCGCCGTGATGGCGAGGGCCCGCCCCGGCTCCTACGGGAGCACCTCAGGCATCCTAAGGATGATGCAGAACATAGGCATCCTGGGGAGCTTCGTCGTCGGGATAACGATCGCGTCATCCTCAATCCCCCGCTCGGTGGCCTTCCAGATATTCCTCGGCACCTCGAGCCTCTCGGGGGACCTATCCTCGGTGTTCATAGCCGGGATAGACTCGGCGCTCTGGGTCTCTATGCTCTTCATGCTGGTGGCGGGTGTGCTCTCCTACTCGAGGGGGAAGGAAACTAGAAGCTAACATCAGTCGAGGCCATGCACCTGTTGGCCTTGAGCTCCTTTATCCTGTTCCTCAGCGTCACCTCGGAAACATCCGAGGACAATGCGAGCTTCTCCTGGGTTATCCCCATGAAGTTCTTCCTCGCCGCCAGGTAGAGGGCGGCCGCGGCTATGGCCTTCGGCCTCTTCCCCTGGATCAAGCCGAGTTTCCCCGCCGTTTCGAGAATCTCAATCGCTGTCCTTTCGATCTGGGCGTCGAATTTAAGTTGTGCACATATCTTGACGACGTACTTGGATGGGTCGTCGACGGGCATCTTGAGGGAGAGGTCGGTGACGAGCTCCCTGTAGAACTTTGAGAGCGTGAGGGGCTCGATGTTGGCTTGCTGCGCCACCTCCTCGATGGGCCGAGGGAGGTTCTTCTCTCTGATCACGGACAGGACGCAGGCGCCGACGAAGCCGTCTATCGACTTGCCCTTCACCAAGTCCTTGCCGAGGGCCTTCTTGTAGAGAAAGAGCGCTTCCTCATAGATGTTGTTCCCGAGCCTCATCTTTTCCACTATCTTCTTCGTGAGGTTCTGAGCCATCATCATTTTTCGGGACTCGGGTGTCCCCGTGTTTATGATCAGGTTCTGCCGGCGGAGGTACCTCATCCTGTTCTGCTGGCTCTGCGGGAGGGTCCTCCCCTGCCCGTCCTTCTGGATTGAGAAGTTGGTGTACATGACCTCGCGGTGCTTCCCCATTATGGATGGGCCGGCCCTCTCCTTCATAGTTGACTCGGCGAGGTCGTAGGCGGACCATTCCTTTCCGGGGTCGATCGCGTCGCTACTGATGACAAGTCCGCAGTTCGTGCACACGGTCTCCCCGGTATTGTGGTCGTACATTATGGAGTTGATCCCGCAGGTCGGACATGAATTAGAGGCTGCTTCCTGTAGGGCGTCGAAGTACTCGTTTACGACCATAATGTCCCCATCCATCGCCCGCATTCGTCGATGGGAACTGATTCACTTTAAACTCCAGTTTACAAACGCACACTCATAATATGTATTAATAACTTGTAATAGAATCGATTATTTTCTAATAATATTCGTGCCCGATCAGTCGTGGGGCTTCTCATGCTCAAATGTGAAGGTGACCGAGTTATCGTTTATCTTGTAGTTAAGATCGATGCCGTGGACGGCCTGGAAGAGGGTCTGGATGTAGCCTGCGACGAAGTAGCTCCAGTTCTTGTCAAAGTTGTGGGTAGTCACAACCATGTACTTGTTGTCATTGTTCTGGTAGATGCACCTGAACCACCCAGAGTATGTACCGTAGTTCCTGTCTATGAATTGGAGGAACTCGTCGATAGTCTTGCCCTTCCACATGAAGTCGATGATGTTCTCTTTTTCACCTTGGGCGGACTCCTTCCCGAGCTCTAAGGCATCTTTCTCCCCTAGTGTGTTTATGAGCTTCGTGAAGCTGTTGCTTGGAAGGTTGATGAAATCATACCTATCCCCCCAGAGCGTGCTCTCCACGTATCTCTGGAGTATCTTGTTCAGAAGGGCACTTGCAGAGAGGCTCTCTTTCTCCGCCTCCGCCTCAAGTACATCTAGACTGTCACGGTTGACCCTGAATGTCCTCGTTACGGCCACCGTGTGTCTCCCCGTTTTAAACGCCCTCCAATGTCCCTGATTCGAAATGTGTCTGTGGAGGCTTTGGGAAGAGATAATATATATACAGTATTGTTTTGTGGGAAGGTGTTGAATTATATACACTTTTTTTAGCTAATTTGTGATTTGAATTGGGAAACATATAAATTAATTTTTTTAAAAATACCAGACGGCGGCTGACATGAGGCGGGTCAAGAGTATGAATTCTAATGCGGTCTGGGAAACGATACCAAAACCTAGTGGGATTGTATTAATGACCAAGCAAGCCTCTGAACAGGAGCTCGACAACGAGTACAAACGAAGACGAATACATGAGGACAAGATCTGGGAAGAGTTGGGACCAGATGAAGGCGCAGTTCTAATTCTGGAGGAGAACCTAGAGATGTTGATCGAGAGACTGAACGCCTATCAGGAGTACGTCGAAGATTTTGAGAGTTGGAGTAGAAAGATCCAATCGAAGTATAGTCTAGTTGAAAAGTCGTCTATATCGTAGAATCCGGCTCTAAGTGAGCAATAATTTTCAAATGCTGAGAACAACAAGTAATGCTGTTCTCCTTATCCATGGCTTCGTCGCCTTAGGGATGTCGTTTGAGAGGAAAACCAGACCGAGGACGACGGTGGGGAGGCCTATAGCCCCATAGATCATGGTTATGATCGACATGGCGGAGAAGAGTTGGACATCTGGATCAGTTTAGAACGTGAATGTCGCCGGCAACATCACGAATAAAATTGGTCCAAGCATCAGAATCAGAGCCACGCTCATTACCCAGCGGTGCATTCACAGAAAATCAGCGTTCTTCACCCTGCCGAAGGCGATGGCGATAATGCTCACTCTGAGGACGATCATCATGATGGGCAAAGCTGTCTGAGACAGAACCGGTGGAATACCCGCGTGTCCAATTATTGATTCTATAAACATTTCTGTTTGAATTTTAGGAATATCTCTTTATAAACCGTTAAAAAATTGAATCGAGTCCTGAAGGTTTTCATCTGTTTATATGATATGTTTCAATGAGTCCTAGATCTATGTTAGTGGAGAGGCGATTCAAAGTTATTTAGGAATTCCAACTCCCTAATGTGACTACGTTCGTTTTTTATCTGTTTAAGAACCTCGGTTTCGGAGAACTATCCTAGAAGTATTGCACGGTGTTAATCGTTTGGTGAGTGCTGCTAATCCGCCTGTTTCGACGAGGTTTAACCAGATTAAGGGGAAGGAGGCCTGGCGTCAGAATATCCAGTTGGCACGTCTAGCTAATAGCAGAATCCGAAGCACACTGGGCCCGAAGGGTGCCTATAAGATGGTTACCTACAACAGGGGACCAGAGCAGGTTGTGAAGATAGCTAAGGACGTGGTCCCCGTTCTCGACGAGATCGGGTTCCAGAATCCGTTGGTTAAGTTCATAGCTGAAGCGTCGAAGATGCATCGTGAAGAGGACGGTGACGGGGTCGCTCAGTTCTCAATTCTCCTCACGTCATTGTTGATTAAGGCCGACGAGCTCCTTGAGATGGGGCTTCACCCAAACACGATAGTGGAAGGCTTCGACAAGGCGACGAAGAGGCTCGTAGATTTGGTGAATGAGAAATCGGAGAAAGGGGGTGATGGGCTCTATGTTCCGATTCTTGAATGCGTCGACTGTGGAAGGAACATCCTCACTCCAACTATCCGTTCCTCAATCACCGAAGCTTCAAAAACGGTGATCAGGGAGGGAAAGGTCGATGATTCTCGACTAAAGTTCGTGAAGAAGGTGGGTGGAAACACTGATGAGACCCTTCTGATAAAGGGCATAGCAATAAAGGCGCCTGAACTCTACCACGGTGTACCCGAATCGATTCAGAGTCCATGCATCGCTTTGATTAGCGGAAAAATTGGGCTCAATCGACTTACCGTGATGATGAAGGGTGAAGGGCCCTCAGAGGTGGAGCTGAAGATCAGGGACCCCCGGCACATTACTGGTTACCAATCCGCTGAGGATGAAATCAAGAAAGCCGCGGTCCGGAAAATCGTCGAAAACAAGGTCAACGTCGTCCTCTGTCAACAACCAGTCGATGACTCCGTTAAGAGTGAGCTAGTGAGAAATGGTATTTTCATTCTAGAGAGCGTAAATGAAAAGGATCTACATGATGTGGCAAAAGCCACGGGGGCCAAGATCGTTAGTGCTCCTCAGGAGTTAATTGAGTCCGAGTTGGGCACAGCGGGCGCACTCCGGGTCGAGAGGGTACCTCCTGACGAGATCATTGTCTTTGAGGGATGTGACGCCGCCACATTCTTACTGAGGGGATCAACGACTCAGGCGTTGGACGAGGTCGAGTCCCTCATAAATAACTCTATGAAGGTGATTCAAAAAACCTCAAAGGATGGCCTCTTCGTGCCCGGGGGCGGCGCCATGGAGATGTACGCCGCAATTGACCTCAGGAAATACGCGCGTCAATTTGCAGGACGGGAACAGATCGTGATTGAGTATTTTGCTGATTCGATTGAGGAGATACCTAAGGTGCTCGCTGAAAACATGGGGCTCGACAGGGATGTCACGATGGCGCAGCTCAGCAAGCTCCACCTAGATAAATCAACATACGGCATCGGTGCGGGTGGTTGTACGGAGTTCGTGTGCAGCGAACCGGCTAGAGTCAAACTCGACATCTACCTGAGGGCCAATGATCTCGCGTCGATGATGCTGAAGATAAATGAGCTTTGGGTTTCAAAGGAGATCGTGAAGGTTCATAAACAGTAGAATTTATTTTAATTTTATCAGGTTAGTTTTGCGAGCCCATTTTTCTTGTGATAATTGTGCCTAATGGATAGGCAAATAGAGCAGTCTATCGAATAGAAGCGCTAGAAGAATAATTGCGAGATATGGCATCGAAGCAAAGTATTGAATGCCACCGAGTTTCTCGGATGGCTCTTTTAAAAGCTGAATATTATGTCGAAGTAACCAAAACCCGGCAATTACGGCCATTATCGTATAAAGTAAGCCCGTTATTCCAAGCATTACGAATGAAAATGAGAAGGCCACCGTGGTTAAATTAAATGCGAATACGAACCAAGATGTCTTTCGTAGCCCTGAGACCACTGGCAGCATTGGGATTTTAGCATTAGCGTAATCTCTGACTCTTCTCATGGCGAGGCTCCACAGATGACCAGGTGTCCAAAGGAAGTCTATGAGGCCTAACAGCATCGGCGTTATAGTAAGTGTGCTGCCGGTTGCCGTCCATCCTGCTAAAGCGGCTAAGCCTCCGGAGACCGCGCCTAAAGCAACGTTCCACTTTGATCGACGCTTTAACCAGATCGTGTAAACGAATAGATAGAAAAATGAGCCTAAGCTGACCATGAGCAGGGTTTCTGACCCGAATATGAGGTAAGTTATGGCTAGTCCAATGCTCATCAAGGCTAGTCCGAATGTAAGCACCATTGTGGGCGTGAGGATTTTTCGAGGTATCACTCTGTGGGATGTTCTGTCCATCACGGCATCGATGTCCCTATCCAAGTAACAATTCAGTGCACCGCATCCTCCTACTACAAAGTATGCTGCGATGCAGAACACAAGCAGACTCAACCAGTTCGTCTGTGAGGGTGCCATAATGAAGGCGATGACCGAGACGAGGATGTTCAAGATGGTTACTTTGGGCTTAGTTACCTCGAGTAGGCCCTTCCAAGTGGGCGTGGTTCTATAGATTTCCTTCGACATTTCTTCACATTATCCTGTTCCTATGACAATCTGCGCGCGCGCATTAGCTGGGACATTGCATACCCCAACCGTTGAGTATCCGTTAGGATAGGTAAACCTGAAGTCCCATTGAAACGCCGTGACCTTTATCTCGTAGGAATTAGTGGCGATCGGCGGATTCTGGATGTATACTACTGCCCTGTATGAGACTATGGCTAATCCAAAGAGTACAAGGAATGATATTGAGGCGAAGATTATCGCTTCCCTCCAACGGGTAGTGTTTTCGTGAGATGGGTCAATCGGTCTCTCTGTCCACTCCCCTCCCCTAAATCTGTATTTTACAAGCATGTAGAGCATTGATCCCATGACCACCGTCAAGGCGATCGCTCCAAGTACGAGAAATATCTCGAAGACCTTACCCCAGTCTATAGCTGACGGAGGGATCGGAGCGGACATTTTTACTACCTCACGGTTCTCCGTTTTTATAAAAGGAAGAATCGTATTTATAGTTAGGAGAAATTTCTTAAATCTAAGTCAATTCTAGCTTATTTCTACGCCTTGCCATGACCCTTATATCCTATCTACAAGGGCCTTGTGTGAACGCTACAATAAGTGATAGCCCCCTAGCGTTGTGAAGGTCATAGTGAGTGTTTGGTTCTGGTCAGGGATTTGCAAGTCCATGTTGTCATGGCTTTTCTGGGTAAATTGTGTTAATTCGCCAAACCTATTTAATAGGATTAGAGCCAGTTAATCCGTCGATGTCACTTGGCTGAAGCCTATTTCGCTAGGCAGCTTTCCTCTGAAGAGATAGAGAAACGTATCCAGGGCTTTCCCTCTTGGCTCGAGATCGACCTCGACGCTATCACATACAACCTTGAAGAAGTTAAGAAAAAGGTCCAAGTCGAAGTGATCCCCTGTGTTAAAACGAATGCCTACGGCCATGGGTTGGTACCAGTAGTTGCGCATATGATGAGGATGGGCATCAAGCAGTACCTCGTAGCAAAGCTTTGGGAGGCCGAGCAGATCAGGGACTCTCACCTTGATTGTGGTGTGATCAGCATGGATCCCCTCTTCTCAGATGAGCATTATGAATTGGTTGTCACAAAAGAAATCACGCAGACGATTTACCAGAAGAAAACGGCGGAGAGACTAGAATCCGCAGCCCAAAAAGTCGGGAAGAAGGCTAAGATCTGGGTTAAGATCGACACAGGACTCGGTAGAGTTGGTGTAAGGTGGAGCGAAGCCGTTGATCTCGTTCAGTATATTTCGTCTCTTACGCACCTTGAGATAACCGGTATTTTCTCGACCATGTCGGAGGATGCGGAACTTGATCGGATTCAGGTTGATAGAATGAAGGATGTCAGCGCAGAGTTGGATCGATTGGGGATTAAGTATGGGGTCCGCAGCATGGCAAGTGGAAACGCGGTCTTCCACAGACCCTTCACGTTTTTGGACGCTGTTCGGCCGGGCTTAATGCTCTACGGGTTCTATCCCGACCCTGAGGATCGGGAGAGCGGTTTGGACCTAAAGTTGGCAATTTCCCTCAAAGCTCGAGTCGAACAGGTCAAGTGGGTTGAGTCCGGAGAGTCCCTCACCTATTCTAGGAGATTCACGGCTTCTAAGAGGATGAAGGTGGGGACAGTTCACATCGGGTACTCCGACGGCTACCCGAGGGGCTTGACGAAGAAAGGCCTAGTCATGGTGGATGGGAGGATCAAACATGTGCTAGGGACGGTCTCTGTCAATCACTTCCTAGTCGATCTTGATGGGACAGACGTCGACGTGGGTGGAGTAGTTGAGGCCATAGGGCGTGATGGTGTGAATAATGCGCATAACGTGGCTGAACTAGCCGGAATTATGACGTATTCCCTCATGGTTGGGTTGCATCCACTGTTACCAAGGGTCTATTTCGAGAAGGGAAGACCGGTTGCCCTTAGTGAACCTAGGCTCGTTGAGCGATGATCAGGATTTAAATTTGTGCAGCGTGTATGGGTCAGAAGGGCCGGGGTAGCATAGCTTGGCTAATGCGCTGGACTCATGATCCAGAGGTTATAGGCACCAGTGCCTTAGCCGGATAGAGACCATGGGTTCAATTCCCATTCCCGGCACCAATTATAATCTTAATAATTATATGAAATCTTCATAATTGAAGTGAATTATAAGAGTCTAGACTTTTTAGCAGCGTCAAAGGTGTCAGGTAGATGGTTGCTTTGACGAATAGTTCCTGTTTTCTAAATGCTGGAATGGAGCCTAATCCATTGAATTAATTACGTTTGGTTGACCTTCGATCCTTTAGTGGGATTGAACGCTTGCTAATTGGATATTTATGATGGGTGAGCGAACGTTATTTCTCGAATTGCCTTCGGTTGAATCTCCGGGAAGGTGAAGCTCTCACATACGAATTTTTCGTAGTTGGTGCTGGTTAACAGGAAGGGATACACTTTGTTTCTGTTGTTGATGCCGAGGACGACTTTTCCGCTCTGTATCCTAGAGTCGCCTCCTGGGAAGGGTCTGAAGCTTATCGTTGTCTTTGAGGCTCTCTGTGTCATGTGTACTCCGTGTTGGAAAAAGCTGTAGAATAACTCGTCTGTTCTGTCTCCGATCTGTTTGTATGTTAGTATTCTCCTAATTGCGTCTTCTTTGGAGCAGGCGTGCCCAAGGAATCGTTCGACGTTTTCGTGTTCATCTTTTGTGAGTTCGTAGGATTTTATTTCATCTTCGGGGATTGGTTTAACATCATAGTCTGATACGTTGAAGTGCTCCGATTCGACGAGGAGCTCTACATGGTCCTCTATGTTCATCTCTCTTATTAGTTCCCTGAATCGGCTGCAGTAGCGCTCCGTTTCCTTAGTGTTGATGTCGTTTACGTAGACGGCGCACACGTTGTCAATTATGATGTTGAACTCAGCCCCGGGCGGATAGATTTTATTTACTCTATTGATGAATTTTCTCATCTGATATAGAACTAGGAGTTCTCCTAGGCCTACCTCGAAGGAGAGGTGTCTTGGGTCGTCTTTTTCAAGGGCTGCGTGGTATCCGGGCCCGAGGTCAAGGTACATGGGTAGTGGTTTGTTTTTCTGTGTTGCGGATTGGAATGCGTCGATTATCTGCGATGTGTAGGGTACGACTTGGGTTCTCGTTAGGTAGCAGAAGTCGTGTGAGATTAGTGTGTCGAAGAGTGTTTCTACGAGTTTATTTGAGGTGATTTGTGTGTTGGGTTGTTCTTTTGTCTTTACGTAGTCAATGATTTGGTTCAAGTATTGCTTTAATGAAGGTTCGCCTACTTTTTCCAACGTGTTATCAGACACAGATGTGATTTTTACCATTATAGGAGTTACGTATTTTCTAACCAATATGTGCGTGCTCTCAACTGCACGCGAGGTTTTGGGGGCATTAGTTAATTAGTCGAATAGGGATGTGTGAAAAGGACAGCCGTTAAATGGCTATTACAATTGGTTCAATTTCCATTCCCACACCACCCGCCTCGCCTCGCTGTCGAGCAGTGGTTTCTCCATTAGACTTTTTTTTATAAATAGATAAGATGAAAAACTGTATCTTGATGAATTGATTAACTATTTTTAATTTAAAATAGCTAATCGATTAGGTATATTAAGAAAGCTTCCCTTCGCTGAATCGATGGAAAATGGCGTTAGATCCACTTGAACTGGTTGTAATCGTCGGAGCCATCATGATATTCCTGATCTGGGGACCCAACAAGATCCCTGAATTAGCCAGGGCGCTCGGGCGCGCGAAGAATGAATATTCTAAGGCCGCGAGTGAGGTAGAGGTCTTCACGCAGGAGGCCATGAAGGAGGCTCCTAAGAGTGCTCCGGCACCCGATAAAATCGTTGAGGTGGCGCAGCAACTCGGCATCGAAACCGTCGGGAAGACCCGGGATGAGATCGCCGACGCGATTGTTGCGAAGAAGGCCAACCTCTAGGGTCTTTCCTTTTTTTAATTACTCACCAGTCCTGTAGGGATGCTATGTGGCGGCGACTGAAGAACCTGGTATAGTGGCTAATTTTCTTGGGCATGTTCAGGAGTTGGCCGATAGATCTAAGGTTATTATTATTGCACTTCTCGTAAGCACTATCTTTTTCATGCTTTTCCCCGCGAATCCCCTTGATTTAATTAATCCTTCAAGTTTTCTTACAGGATTTTACAGACCAATGATCTCGGTCATGCTGGAGACCGTCAAGAACTATGTTGCTCCAACTGAGCTACAGATTATCAGTCTGCAGATTGGTGATCCTCTCGAGGTTTATGTCTTCGCCTCCATCCTGCTCGGGTTAGTTGTCAGCTCGCCGGTCATTGGTTATGAGCTGTTTCAATTCGTTAATCCAGCCCTGCTAGAGAACGAAAGGAAGGCAGTTTACCCCTTTGTGTTAGGATTTACACTCTTCTTCGCAGCCGGGGCAGCCTTCGGTTACCTATTTTTAGCTCCATTTATGTCGTTGACGGTGATTATTTTCGCCCAGTTCGTAGGCGCGCAGCCAATCATCACGGCTCTTGATTTCTACTCGATGATCTTCACTACGGTGCTATTCACTGGATTTGGATTTACTTTTCCTGTCTTTTTTGTGCTTCTGGTGAAATTTGGCGTAGTTGGTACCTCCATCATCACTCAGAACAGGAAGATCTTCTACATCGTCATCTATGCAATAACTGCGGTGATAAGTCCAGACGGAGGTCCGCTCGCGGATCTTGCCCTATTCATACCCGTGATCATAATGATCGAGGGCGCGATTATAGTTGCTAAGAGGTATGAGAAGAACAGGGTGACTCCAAACCTCATTGAATTCCCTCAAGCAGTCGAATCTAAGTGTAATTACTGTGGGGCTAAGTTTAAGGGGAATGAGGCGTTCTGCCGGAAGTGCGGGAAGTCAAGAATATAGATCTTGATTATTTGAAATATCATGACTTATGAGTTCAGCTTACCTTGAGTTCGCTGAACGCTTCATCTTTTTCAGTATCATCGAGTTCCACATTCATTTTATTATGGTTTCATGATGTTGCAAACGTTTTCTCTTATATCTAGTAGGGGGGTATCGTCATGCTCCTGTAGCAGGGAATCATGATACCCCGTAGCGGGAGTTCGCGGGTACCCTGTAGGGGGTATAACGGTTTCACCACATCCATACCCACGGGTGTGGGATAACTCTCACTTGTGTAGCCGTGACTGATCCTTGGTTGAGCATTATTCTGTCGCTCGACGGATACCTGTGGCTAGAAATCCGATTTCCTAGTGGCAGTATCGAGTAGGTCGAGATGCGCACAGTATCCTACCACCCTACTAGGAATCCGATTCCTAGTAGGGTGGTATGGCTCATCAGCTGGCTGGGTGTGGATGCCTCGCTAGTAGGAATCACGTTTTTTTCCACGTTTTGGTTCCTAGTAGCTGGTGCGGAGTAACTCCAAATTGTGGCTTGTAGGTAAAGATCCGTTTTTAGCGATGTGATTCGTTAATCGCTGGTCCGGTTCTATGTGGGTGGTATCTGATTTCTAGTGGTGTGATGATCATGTGGGGTGTATGGATGCTTGGTAGAATGGTCTAGGGTTTCCAAACAAGTAAAACCTATGATGTAAGACAAGTCTAAAATAGTATCTAGACGAGGAATCCTAAAACTCATCTTTTCTTAGAGAGATTTTTTATCGATTATCTCCTTAGCAATCTGGTCCTTTGACTTTCCTTCCACGCTTATTCCTAGGCTTAGGGCCACAGTTGTTAACGGGTCTTCGGGGGTCTCCTTTCGTGATTTAGGCTTCTCCTCGTTATCTATTTCCTTGCTGGCTTTACTGTACTCACCTCTTGCTCTTCCGAGTGCTCTCGCTAGTTCGGGGATCTTGCTTGGGCCCCAGAAAAGAAGAAGTGCAACTGCTCCGACGATAATAACCAATTCAAGTGGATCGAATGCCATTTTGTATCAATAAAAGTTATTTTTTAGCTATTAATATACATTCTTGAAAAGGGTGCGATTTTCATCCTCATTTATAAGAATTTATTCCCGAAACGCTCTTTTTAATAAGTGATAATGATTGTAGAAACTGTTATGAATTTCCAATTAATTTGAGCCATTTATGAATTGCGTGCGCCGAAACCCAATAGCACTTTCGTTCTCATTGTTACTTTCCTCTTCACTACCTTTTCTACATAAAAAACAAACAGAAACAAAAAGGCATAAACTATTATTAAACTGGTCGAAGTAACTAGTGGACATGAGTTCTTTTTTAAAGGGAAACAACACGATTTTTTTAGTTCCAGGTCTTTTTCTGATACTACTAGGTATTGGTCTGATGATAGTAGGACCGTTAATAGTATCAGAGTCTTACCACATTTATCCAACGGAAGCAAATTCGACTATTAATCCCTCCTCCCAGAATTATCTCTTGACTTGGCTTCCCCAAGGAACAAAAGTAATCTGCGAGATCCATATATCTGGCGGAAATAACAACCTCGATTTTAGCATCAATAGTCCCTCGAATACGTCTGTAGTCGAAAAGAGAATCATCAGCCCTGAACAAGTAACGTGGACAGCCAACGAAAATGGATATTATAAACTAAACTTTGATAATTCGTTTAGTAATGCCACCAAGTATCTCTGGTATGGGGTTGTCTCAGCTGATTTTTCTCATCCCTTCTCCTACTTATTGCGAGATATAAACGCTAGGGGAGTATCACTTTTTCTCGTATCCTTAGGCGTATTTGTATTACTAATCTGGGGTGTACGCGTTTGGTACCGTAATGAATCGAAAATGAGTCCATCAAAAGTGAAAGAAACCCGGCGGTTTAAGATCTCCCCTTACCTTTTTCTTGGGTTCATACTCACATTTTTCGGTGTTGGGTTATCTGTAGTTGCCTATTTCAATTTTGATAGTAGTCTCTTTACAGCAATAGGAATTGCTATAGTTGTTCTGGGTACCACAACCATAATACTCCCGAACGATCCCACCCCACCTAAAAATCTTTACGCGATGCTTAATTCTTCATTATATAACATTGAAACCATTCTTGAGCAATTCGAAGCCAAAGAAAAAGCTATCTATCTCCCAAGAAAGGAGGGAAGAACCTATGCATATATACCACTCGGGAAATCAGTTGATGCTAATCTAATCAGTAAGCTATTTGAAGTTTCTCCGAGACTTGTTATAGATATCGATAGGATATTAGGGCTGATGATATTTATACCAATCGGTGATGATTTGCTCGAATCAATAAATAAGGATTCTAATGTTGAGACGACTATTAAATACATTCTCGTTAAAAGTCTAGGACTTGTGCAATCAGTGAAGGCGATTAGAGATAGTGGTGATATCATTATACAAATGAAAGGAAATACACTAAACGTTGATCTCCCGCACTATAATGATATCCTTGGTACCCTCCAAACAAGCATCGCCGGTAGTATTCTAGCAAATATCTTCCACGCCCCAATTAGTTTAAAGGAAGAAAAAATTACCGGAAAGACGATCATCGCGGTTTTTAGGGTGATAAAAGACGAATAAACAGAAACTCTACATTATAACTCTGGGTCTAACTTTCTTTATATCCCTTATCACTCCTAAATTCATCACAGGTAATTTCACAATCGACACTTATATGTACATGATTATTGTATGTTATTTTATTGTAACTATCGCTTTTGAACCGAAACCTTCTAATCTAGATATCGTGGGTGGAGTCCTTTTTGTAACGTTTTGCTATTTTGTTATTACAAAAATCCTCAGCCTACTAAATTATTGACATATAGAATAGTCATGCGCGCGCACCTCGATTCACTCGAGGATTAAAACCTCATATCAAAGAGTAAGCAGCCAATGAAACGGCGAGGAACCCTATTTTAGCTTATTCGGTTCTTTTAGCGAGATAAAGTGCCAGTTGCGTTACCAAATCCGTTGAATAGTGTGTATTTCTCTTTTTAAATTAAAGAGGGTTATTTCCATTAGAGATTGAGGGGCACCATGTGGTGCCGAGTTTTCCATCCGGTATCTTGAATTAAGACTATTTAAAACCAATTATAAATAAAAACTGTATAAAAACGATACGAAATCTATTTGATTAATAAATGATATATATTACAGATTAGAATAGAATATAAGACACATAGTAACAATTTGTGAATAACTAGATGATATGAGGGACGGTTTCTTCTTAACCTTGTTCACTAAAGAGTTCCTCTCTGGGGTAAGGCGCCAAGCACTACGCAGGCGAGTCTGGTATAGTGCACTTGACGGGTTAGAGAGGGGCATCCTATCAATCGCGGCTCAGGTGATAGACAATATCAAGAGCAATTTACTAAGCGTTCAGTTAGAGACTATCCTTACAAAGCTCAGAGACGCCTGTAAGTCCGGGTTTGTTAGGTATCTTGAACGATTTGGGGTTGAGAGGGCACGAGTGGTTCTAGCGGAGGCGTCTAGGCTGGGTTATAAGGACGCTGGGAAGCTTTCGAGGGATCTTGGGTTCATTAAGTACCTGATGTTTCTCGACTATAATCAACCGGTAGGGTGGAGAGCATGCCGTTGACGATTGCTTTCGCGCGCTGGCCAAATAAGTTATAGTTGTAGATAAATTGAAATGATTGAGCTGATTGATGTAGAGGAAATAGGTAAACCCTCGTACGACGAAACTAAGGTTAGGCCTTATGTTGTTGCCTGCATACCTGCCTACAATGAAGAGTTATCTATAGCGACTGTGATTCTCTCCGTCAAACAGTATGTTAACGAAGTAATTGTCTGTGATGATGGATCCACGGATTTTACCAGCGGGATCGCTAAAGAACTGGGAGTGACTCTCATTAAGCATGAGAAAAACAGAGGATATGGGGCGTCTATTATCAGTCTTTTTGAGCAAGCCATCAAGGCAGATGCTGATTACATTATAACCTTCGATAGCGACGGTCAACACCAGGCATCTGATATCCCGACTCTGCTTGATAGGATTAAGCATGGTGACGCCGACATCGTAATTGGATCACGGTTCGTAAAAGGAGGTAAATCTCAGGCCCCGTTCTGGAGAAAAGCTGGGATTAAAGTTATTACATTTTTCGCTTCTTATGGTGGTTCAAAGATAACCGATGCTCAATCCGGTTTAAGAGTATATACTCGAGAAGCGATTATGAAACTAAAGCTAACGGATGAAGGTATGGGGATAAGTACAGAGATTATACTGAAGTCGGCAGATAGCAAACTCAGAATTAAAGAGGTCCCAATATCTATTCTATATGGGAAAAATACTTCTACCGAATTCCCTGTTTCTCACGGACTTAGCGTATTATTTAGTATCTTCAAGTACATGTCGATGAGAAAGCCACTTCAATTCTATGGTCTATCTGGATTAGTACTAAGTCTTATTTCGATGTTTTTTTGGATCTGGACTCTTGATATCTACGCGAAGACTAGTATTTTAACAACTAATATTACTTTATTAGCTATTTTAACATCGATTTTAGGACTATTGTTTATGATGACTGGGATTATTTTATGGGGATTCATTTACGTGGTTAGAGAAAAGAATTAGCTTAAATGAAATAAGAAAATCTATCGAATCTTGTTGAATATTTTGATTCTAGCCCAGTATTATCCCCCGGATATGGGTGGTGGTGCAACAAGGGCATCTAATATGTCAAATGCATTAACATCCAATGATTGTAGAGTAACAGTTGTAACATCTTTTCCGCATTATCCAAAGGGTATTATACCAAAGAAGTATAGATGGAAACCTTTGGTTGTGGAAAATAATAATGGAGTTAAAGTGATTAGAACATTCGTTCCTCCTATTTCATCGAGTGGATTGATAAGAAGAGTTGTTCTCTTTTTTTCATTTATTCTTGGCTGTCTTTATGCGATGCCTCTGGTTGGGGACATAGACGTAATCTGGGCTGCAAATCCGAATATTATCTCAGGTTACTCAGCTTTTTTTTACAAGATAATTAAGAGAAAACCAATAATCCAAAATGTAGATGATCTGTGGCCTGAATCTTTAATTGATTTGAATTGGGCTAATAAAAAAGCTTTAATTGGCTTATTGGAGCAGGTTGCTTCCATAGTATATTCTATCTCTTCAGCCATAACACCAATTAGTCCAGCTTATTCTAAAGTATTGATTGATAAATATCATGTTAATCCATCTAAATTAAATGTTATTTATGCTGGTGTCGATCTTGATATCTTTAAGTATAAAAACGAGGAGAAAAGATCGCCTCTATTTAAAATATTGTATATTGGATCGTTTTCTCCAGCCTACGATTTTGATCAGATCCTAAATGCGGCTGAAATTCTTCTTACAGTACCGAATATGCAATTTATTTTACAGGGAGGAGGAGAACTGCTTCGAGGGGTACAGAAGCAAGTCCGAGATAGGAATTTGTCAAATGTGATTGTCGTCGATAAAATAGTTGATAGGAAAGAGGTCGCTCGGATTCTTTCTGAGGTGGATGTTTTGGTTTTACCACTTGGGGACTTTGATTATGTTGAAACGGGACTCTCCTCTAAATTATTTGAATATCAGGCCGCTCAAAAACCGATAATATGTTGTTCTCGGGGTATGCATAAGGAGTATGTCTTATCAACTAAATCCGGTCTCGCGGTTGATCCTGGAGACTATAAGTCTTTAGCAAACTCTGTTTTATTCTTAAGGGATCACATTGACTTGTCTAAAGAGTTTGGATTAAATGGTAGAAAATTTGTAGAGGATAATTTGACTTTAAAACATATTGGTTTAAAAATGATTAATATTATAAATAATTTAAAATGAGGATTTGTTGAATAATTAATTGTTGTCGATGTTATTTATTTTAAGATGTGCGTTTTCTGAAATCCACGAGGCTCTGGATCTGTTCTCACGACCTCAAGGGCAAATATGTAACAGGAACCAATATACTCAGATCCATGAGATACTGGGAAAAGAGGGTATTCCAGTTTGCGCATTCGCGCGCATGCATAAATTATCAACCCTCTACATTCGTCTGTCAACATTGAGCAGATAGAGGATGTTTTAACTGAAGATCTCCATCATCCTCGGAACTAGGCCCGAGATCATTAAGATGTCGCCAATCATTCGAGTCTGTGAGCGGCTCGGAGTCGATTACTCAATCATTCACACTGGCCAGCACTATTCATATGATATGGATCAGATCTTCTTCGACCAGCTCGAGCTTCCTAAACCAAATCATAATCTAGGCGTGAATTCGGATAGTCAAGCTGTACAAACTGGCCGAATCCTAATCGGTGTGGAGGATCTCCTGGTAAAGGAGAAACCAGACGTGGTACTTGTGCAAGGTGATACCAACACGGTCCTCGCCAGTGCACTAGCTGCATCTAAACTGCATGTAAAGATTGGCCACGTTGAGGCTGGCCTTCGAAGTTATGACAGACTTATGCCTGAGGAAATCAACAGGGTGATCACTGATCACCTTTCGGATTACCTCTTCGCTCCAACGGAAACGGCAAAAAAGAATCTTGAGCGGGAGGGAATTGCAGATAATAGGATCCAGGTTACCGGCAACACAATAGTTGACGCCGTGAACCAAAATTTGGAGTTATCTCGTAAGAAGAGTAGAATTTTAAAATCATACAATTTAGAACATAAGAATTACTTCTTGGTGACGGTCCATCGAGCTGAAAACGTCGACTCCGAGGCTAATTTCTCGGAAATAATTAAAGGTCTTAAAGCCATTCACAAAGAATATGATATTCCAGTTATCTTACCCCTGCATCCTAGATCTTTAAAGATGATGAAAGGATTTAGTTTGGACGCTTCTGGTTTAACAATTATACCTCCAATGAATTATCTTGACTTCCTAAGAATGGAGGCTAATGCAAAAGTTATTCTTACTGATTCGGGCGGGGTTCAGGAAGAAGCCTGTATCTTAAGGGTTCCATGTGTAACACTTAGGAAAAATACAGAACGTCCTGAAACTGTTGAGGTTGGCGCTAATCGGATTGTTGGAACTAGTGTTAAGGGAATAGTCGAAGGGGTGCATTATGCAATATGTTCCAAAAAGAATTGGTCAAACCCCTTTGGCGATGGACACTCTAGCGAATTTGTTATTAATTATCTGCGCAAGGTTATGTAGAATAAAATGGATACTGCCAAAATACTGGTAACCGGCGGAGCCGGCTTTATAGGATCTAATCTAGTCAACGAGTCTCGTGAGACGCGGTCATAAGGTCACTTCTTTAGACCTATACAACACCGACCGTGATGATTATTTCCGAGCTGACGTTCGGAGCTATAGACAGCTTGAGCGGGTCTTCGAAAATAATGTGTTTGATTACGTGTACCATCTTGCAGCTGAATACGGTAGATGGAACGGTGAGGATTATTACGAGAATCTTTGGGATACAAACGTAGTCGGTACAAAGCACATGCTGAGGCTTCAGGAGAAGCTGAAGTTCAAGATGATCTTTTTCTCAAGTGCAGAAGTTTACGGGGACTACGACGGTGTCATGACCGAGGATGTGATGCTCAACAATCCAATCCGAGACACCTATCAGATGAATGACTACGCTATCTCGAAGTGGGCTGGTGAACTCATGTGCCTCAACTCCGCCAAAATGTTCGGAACGGAGACAGTAAGAGTTCGGCCTGTAAATTGCTATGGTCCATTAGAACACTATACCCCATACAGGGGATTTATACCCAAGTTTATCTATCATGCACTTTTAAAAAAGCCTTACACTGTGTATAAAGGCCATAAAAGAATCATTGATTTCGTCGAGGATTCTTGTAGAACCTGGGCTAACATCATTGAGAACTTTATTCCGGGAGAGGTCTATAATGTTGGCGGCAGGCCAGAATGGGAGATGGACATCAAGGGGTATTCAGATCTTATCTTAAAAGAAGTGGGAATCGATGATTCCATTGTTACCTATAAAGAAGCGGAGCCGTACACCACAAAAATTAAAACCATGGACTTTACAAAATCGGTAAGAGATCTGAGGCATGATCCTAAGATCACTCCGGCTGAAGGCATCAGGAGAACTGTTTCCTGGATGAAGTGGTATTATCGAATGGAGAGTTAGTTGATGAGTGAATACGATGAGACATTCAAGGACAAGACCATTCTAGTAACTGGTGGAGCAGGGGCTATAGGCGGGACTCTTGTAAGAGCACTTTGTAACTATGATGTTAAAAAGCTCATAGTATATGATAACCTCTCATCTTCGTATGAATGGAATATTCCTAAAGATCCTAAAATACAGTTCATTGAGGGGGATATCCTGGATAATGAGAAGCTTAGATGGGCCTTCAAGTCAAAACCAAATATTGTGTATCACCTTGGCAGCTCACTTTGCGAATCAGAACAGTGTAGATAACCCTGAAACGGATTTAATGGTTAATGGTATGGGTATTCTCAGAGTTCTTCAATACGCTCATCTAACTGGGGTTGAACGTTTCATTTATTCCTCCTCTGGCTGCGGAGTCTATGGCCTCGAGTCGAAGATGCCATTTGAGGAACACGATATATCGATCAGCCTGTTTACCCCCTACCAAGTTACGAAGATGCTTGGTGAGTTATACACGAATTATTTCCACAACCTCTATGATTTGCCGATTGTAAATGCACGCTTTTTCAACTCATATGGACCGGGAGAGGTTCCAGGCCAGTATAGGAACGTTATCCCTAACTTCTTCTACTGGAGTAAGAAGGGATTGCCCTTGCCAATAACTGGGACAGGGGAGGAAACAAGAGATTTTACTTATGTAGGGGACATTGTTGATGGCTTGATTGCCATGGCTTATTATGATGAAGCAGTGGGTGAAGCATTCAACCTTGGAGCCAGTAGGGAAATCCAAATCAAAGATCTAGCCAAGTGGATCAATGAATTGACTGGAAATGAGGCGGGAGTAGTCTTCAAAGAGAAAAGGAACTGGGATAAGAAAAGTCACCTATTATCTAGCATCGAAAAAGCCAAAAGAATTTTGAAGTATAAGCCAAAAGTTCAATTCAGAAAAGGTTTAGAAAATACTCATGACTGGTTCGTGAAAAACTGGGATGAAATACAAGAAAGTGCAGAATTCTAATAAACTATGATTTGTACCATGATTGATAATGTCGAGTTTTAAAATTATTTTAAACAGCAAATATTAGTGTTTGAGAGGCTTCTTTTGAAAATACTTCAGGTTATCCCTTATTTTATTCCTGCACAAGCGTTTGGAGGCCCAGTTACGGTAGCTTCTAAAATATCAACTGCATTAGCGAATAGGGGTCATGAAGTAACCGTCTGTACCTCAGATGCTAAAGATTTTAACTCACGACTAAGTGGAAATTCAATAGAACTTCTTGATGGAGTCAAGGTATTTCGATTTAAAAACTTATCAATGGCGCTTGTTAAAACCTTTAAGTTTTGTGTGACTCCTAGCTTAGTTCCATTCCTTGAAGAGAATCTTAACCAATTTGATGTTATTCACCTCCATGAATATTTCAGCTATCAAAATATAGTAACCTGCAAATATGCTATAAAATTTAAGATTCCATATGTAGTGCAGGCGCATGGGTCTCTAGCGAGAGTTGGTAGTTGGAAAAAACTAAAATTTATGTATGATAAGTTATTTGGAAGCGACATTTTAATTAACGCTTCCAAAGTAATAGCGCTCAATGAAACCGAGGTAATTCAGTATAAGCGTATGGGAGTACCCGACAAAAAAATCGTTATTCTTCCGAATGGTATTGATCTACATGAAAATGCTTTACTACCTTTAAAGGGAATATTTAAAACGAAATTTAATATTCCTTCATCATCCAAAATCATTCTTTATTTAGGTCGAATTCATAAAACGAAGGGTATTGATCTATTGGTAATGGCATACTCTTATTTGATAAATATAATGAAAATGACCGATATATCATTGGTTATAGTAGGTCCTGACGATGGATATTTAATGACTATTAAATCTTTAGTAAATTCATTAGGTGTATCTAATTCAGTATTTTTTATTGGATTTATAAGCAATGAAGATAAACTCAGTGCCTTTGTTGATGCAGATGTATTTGTTACTCCGGCATTCTCTGGTTTTCCAATCACATTCCTTGAGTCGTGCGAAATAGGAACTCCTATAATCACGACTACACTAGGTGACAAATTAGATTGGATTGATGGGATAGTAGGTTATGTTACATCTCCATCAATTGAAGAGTTATCAAAAGCAATATATTCAATTATTTCTGATCATGAGTTACGTCAAAAATTTTCGGATAGTTGTTTAAGCATTGTAAAATCTCGATTTTCATTAGATATCATCATTAGTGATCTAGAAAAACTCTATGAAGAAGTTTGATAATCTTGATGATTTATTTTATTATCTATTTGACCAATATACCGAGTCTCTACACTTTTTAATGTCCGGATTAATTTACTATGGCTTAAAAACGTAAACTTATTTCATCCCTTGCGTGATATTATATGAAATCTGGTTTTTTCTATGAGTAGAATAATTTATATAATTGATAATAGCGTTGAATTGACTTTAACTAATCCTTTAATTAGTAAATGTGAGTCTCAATTAAATAATTTAGAAAAATTGGGATTCGATACTTTATTATATTATGCGGTAGAAAATAGATTTATTAAGTATCAATAGACTTGAAAAAAAGCCGATTAGTGAACGAAATGATATTGGTAGATATTTTAACTACGCGATAAAACGAACCGTATGTGATATTAATATATATAAATTATTATCTTCTTTAAAAGATGATGATATAGTATATATGAGATATCCTATACCTTCGATAATTCTATTTTTTGCATTTAATAAAAAGAGGAGATGTAAAATTGTTATGGAATTTCAAAGTATTGAATTTTTAGAATATAAAATAAATCACATGTATATTTTTATGATTCTTGACTTAATTTTTGGGAGTTCAATAAGAAGTAAATTTGATGGATTGGTAAGTGTAACTAATCAGATTAAAGAATATGAGTCAAGAAAAGCTGGTAATCCGAATATCCCTAGTATTTTTATTGGAAACGGTATTAACGTTAACTCAGTAAAGATGCGCTCGGTTCCTTATTTTTCTGGTAAAGAATTGCATATTTTGTGTGTTGCTAATATTAATCATTCGGCATGGAATTGATAGGCTATTAAATGGATTATCAACTTATAATGGAAAAATAAATATCATTCTGCATATTGTTGGTGACAAAAATCTAAAATTTTTTAAAAATAATTCCAATTTGAATACAAATTCAAAGAAAATTGTTTTCCACGGATATTTAACTGGTTCAAAGCTTGATGATTTATTTGATGTTTGCCATATTTCTGTGGGCAGCCTTGGTCTGCATAGAATTGGGTTAATAGAGGGTACGCCGTTGAAATCTCGAGAGTATTGCTCACGCGGTATCCCCTTCTTTATCGGTTATATTGATCCTGATTTTGATACCGATTTTCCATTTATTTTAAAAATACCTATGGACGAAAGCCCTGTTATTATCGAAGATATCACCGATTTTGTTACAGGAATATATGTAGATAAAAATCATAATGAGAAAATGAGATTATATGCATTGAATAATTTAGACTGGTCTGTAAAGATGAATAAAATAAAAAATTTTTTAACTTCGATTTAGCTTATGAATGGTTGTTGAATCTAATATGAAATTAAATTTAATAAATCCTTTTAATGAAATAGATAAAATATTAGCGAGTACAATTTCAATTTGTTGTGTATTTATTATAGCTTATATAATTGCGATTTCAACTAGAGTGCATATTTATACTGGTTTATATTTGATAATATCTTTCTTGACATTAATTTATTGTATCATCTATTTATTAATCCGTAACAATCCGTACATTTTACGAGTAAGAGAGGGTGAGAAAAATAAATATCTCTTTTTAATTTTATATATTTTTATAGTTAGCTATGTATATAGCATGTTTTTAATTTATAATGGTGAGTTTAGTTATCAGCTCTCTATTAACTATTATTTAATCATCGCTTTAATGTTCGGCTTAGTATCTTTAGAGATAGTTTACGCAGTTAAAAATATAAAATACATTATTTTATCACAAATTATTATTTTAGGATTAAACATTGGTTTATCTCAGTTGATCATATTTCCTTACATTTTAGGCGTAGATCCTTGGTGGCATTCAATGATTACGAATAAAATTATCATTGAAGGCTATATTCCTCAAAGTCCATACCAAGGACTTCCGATTTTCCATCTATTACTTACTTTTGCGTCAATTATCTGCAATATTAATTATAAAACTGCAGAAATTATATTTATTACAATTCCATTAATCGTTATAGGAATAGTTTTTATATATATGATATCTTTGTTTATCTTCAACGATTATAAAATAAGTTTAATGGCTTCCCTCGTTTTAATAATAGGTAATTATTTCATTAGTTTTAGTTTTATGCCTATTCCTAACTCGCTGGGCGCATTATTTTTAATTATAATATTATATATACTGATCGACGCCAACCCACCCAACAAGCGCCGTCATCAGCCGAACCTTGGACGAGTTGCGAAGTGTATCTCCCACAGGTGACCCAGCCGCCCTCGCCTTGGAAGGCGAGGGCAGGTTCCTCGACCGTCGCCCTCCGGTTCTACAATAAAGCAGAGGGCGGGAGTTGCTGGGTCAACCACTGTCGCCGTCACTTGGCGAATTGTGCCAGTGCGACTTGTAACGCTGATTCTAAACGGAAGTCTATCGGCTTGCAAGTACCAACTGACAGCTAAACTTCGTTACTTCGCACCTCCCAGCAGCCCTCGCAGGGCCTTCTCGATCATCTTGCGGGCCAGCCCCTCCCGCCACTCCTTCGGAATCCCCGACTCGCCCCAGTACGCCCCGGCAAGCTGCCCGCAGACGGCCCCGGTCGTGTCGGCGTCGTCGCCCAGGTTCACGGCCCGCAGCACGGCCTCCCGGAAGTCCTTGGCGTCGTGGAACGCCCACAGGGCGGCCTCCAGGCTCTTGACCACGTAGCCGCTGCCGACGATCTCCGGCGGCTTCTTGCGGCGGAAGCTGCCCGCGGCCACCTCGTCGACCTCGGGATGAAGCGCGTGGATTTCCCTGAGCCGCAGCAAGCGGCTCCCAGTCGGCGGCCAGCACCTCCTCGCGGTCGATCCCGTGGATCAGCGCCGCCAAGACCAAGCCCATGTAGGCGCAGGCCGACAGGCACTGCGGGCTGGCGTGGGTCGGCAGGCTGGATTCGACCAGCAGCCGGACCAGTTCGTCCAGCCGGTCGGGGAACAGGTCGGCGTAGCGGATCGGCACCGGGGCCAGCCGCATGATCGAGCCGTTGCCGCTGGCCCGCTCCGAGGGGTCGCCCGACGTTCTGGCATCGCCGGTCTCTCGAGAACCGGCTCAGGGCACTGCGGGTCGTGATGCCGATGTCGAAGCAGCGGCCGTTGACCGAGTATTCGCCCTTCCGCCACCAGGCGACGTAGCGGCGGGCCTGGTCGTTGAGGTCCCAGCCGACGCTGGCGATGCTGTCGGCCAGGGCGAGGGCCATGCTGGTGTCGTCGGTCCATTCGCCCGGCGCCAAGCCGTGCGGGCCGCCGCCACGGTAGCCGGTCACCTCGGGGAAGGTGCCCGGCGACTTAGAGGCTATCCGCAAAGTGATATTGCTGTAACTCGTGTTTTTGTATGATGATGCGCACTTTCCCCTAGCAAAGGAGTGCGCAGATGACCACGATGACGCGGAAGCCGTATTCGACCGATCTTACCGACGAACAATGGGCCATCCTCGAACCGCTGATTCCGCCTGCCAAGCATGGGGGCCATCCCCGCGAGGTCGATATGCGCGAGGTGCTCAACACGTTGTTCTATCTCAACCGGACGGGTTGCCAGTGGGACCTGTTGCCCCACGATCTGCTGCCCAAGAGCACGGTCTACCAGTATTTCAAGCAATGGCGCGACGACGGCACGTGGCAGCGGATCATGGATGCCCTGCGGGCGCAGGTGCGCGTGGCGGACCAGCGAGAGCCGACGCCCAGCGCCGGTTCGATCGACAGCCAAACCGTGAAAACGACGGAACGGGGCGGCGAGCACGGCTACGATGGCGGAAAGAAGATCAACGGGCGAAAACGCCATGTTTTCGTGGATACTTTGGGGCTTTTGCTGGCGGTGGTCGTGACCAGCGCGGCATTGGACGACGGGGCCGCCGCGCCCCAAGTGTTCGCCCAACTCGACAAGGCCAAATGCCCCCGACTGACCAAAATCTGGGCGGACAACAAGTATCGCAATCACGAACTGGATCGGTGGCTGGAGAAGCACCGCGACCATTGGGACCTGGAGATCAAGTCCCGGCCGGAAGGAGCCGTCGGTTTCGCGCCCGTGCCGAAACGATGGGTCGTCGAGCGCACGTTCGCTTGGCTGGGACGGTATCGTCGCCACAGCCGGGACTACGAACGTCTGACCGAGTCGAGCACCTCGATGTTGCGGATCAGTTCGATTCACCTGATGCTCCGACGGCTTGCGCCGCCCGCACGGGTCGTGCCATTCCACTACCGCCAGGCCGCGTGAGCAAACCGCGTATTTTCCGAGAAATCTTTACGGATAGCCTCTTAAACTCGACGGCGGCGCCGAGGGCATCCGCGATGGCGAGGCCGAGGAGGGTTCCACGTTGGCGATCGACCGATAGCATGACGGCATTTTAGCATCGGCGGGGACGTTTGCTAGGCAACGGGAGTGACGATTCGTGCTGGCCGTGGTGGCTAGACAATTTTGCCACCCTTTGTTACAACCATCTGACGGCCGGGACGTGCCGGGCTCTGCCCCGCCCGGAGTTAGCCGCTACGCCTACCGTCCCGGCCGCTTTCTGGTTGGAACACTTCGGTTCGGTGCCCAGGGGACGTGGCATTGTCATGGACGGAACCCCGATACCCGAGGCTTGGCCAAAATCGCTTGCAGAAGCGGCGGAACGACTTGTCAATAGCCTAAGTGACGAGAACCGCATTTGTACGGGATACACTGCTTGAGGACTTGGAGCGGGGACGCGATTACGACCAGGATGGTAGTGTGGAACTTACGGTGACACATCACAAGTCGCCTCCAATAGCTGCCTTTTATCTAAGCCAGTTCCTTACGCACGGCCCACACCGCTGCCTGTGTCCGATCGGTGACGCCGATCTTGCGGAGAATGTGCTGAACGTGCTCCTTGACGGTCTCATAGCTGATGTGCAGCGCCTCGGCAATCTGCTTGTTCGTCAGCCCACTAGGCCAGTTGTCGCAGCACTTCGCTCTCGCGTTGGGTCAAGGCGACTTCGACGTCGGCGGCAAGACGCGGCGTTGCCAGAGCCCCGGTCACGCGGCGAAGTTCGTCGCGGGTCCAGAGGTTTTCACCCGCGGCCGCGGTCTTGATCGCGTTGACCAACTCGTCGCGGGTGCAACCTTTCAGCAGATAGCCGCTGGCCCCCAGGGCGACCGCACGGGCGACATACGTGGGGTTGTCGGAGTAAGAGAACATCAGGATGGGCAGGTCCGGCTTATCCAACTTGATGCGGCCCAGGGCGTTCAAGCCGTCGCCATCGGACATGCGAACGTCCAGGAGCACGACATCCACCTGGTTCTCCAACGCATACTTCACGGCCGCCTGTCCCGTGGCCACTTCGGCGACGACCTTGATCTCCGTGCCTGCCAGCATGCCCTTCAGCCCGCTGCGGACTACTTCGTGGTCGTCGGCGATCAACAATCTGATCTTGCTTTGCTGGGCCATTGGAAACTCCTCGCGTGGAAAGAGGGATTGACGGAAAGGACGTTGGGAACGGTTCCGCGTTGGTGATCGAACGGCCAGCATGACGTCTATTTTACCTTCGGCAGTGGCGTTTGCCAGTCAGGTGGTGGCCGTGGCGGCTGGCGTGTACCCCCGCCCTCCCCTGGTACATCACTCGGCCGGGAGGTGCCACGCCTAGCCGACCTGGAAAGGCGTCACGCCTACCCTTCCGGCCAACCTTTTGTTTGGACCTGACGCTGGCCCATCAATCGCCAGAGCGTGCTGTGCCGACACCAAGTGAGGATTCTGCCTTGGACCGAGTCTTGCGACTGGCAGCCGCAGTTCGACTTTCCGATTCAACCCGTTCCTCCAACGCCTGCCCCGGCTTGAAGATGACGGTGCATCGCTTGGGCACCATGACCTTTTCCCCGGTACGCGGGTTGCGGGCTCTCCGAGCTTTCCGCCACCGCACCTCGAAGACGCCGAAGTTGCGGAGTTCGACCCGGCCTTCCTCAACGAGCGTGTTCACGATGGCGTCGAATAGATTCATGAACGATCTGAGCAATACGTAATGGGCCCCAAGAGGGTTACACAT